>OY969085.1:0-1370000 GCA_963697535.1 uncultured Pseudomonadota bacterium
GGGCCGCCGCCCCATGTTGAGCCGCCCGCGACGCCGGACGAACCAGTAGCGGTCGATGATCGTGCGATCAAGGTGCAGGACAATAAAACGACGCCGGCGAAAACGCCGCCCCTAACAGAGGCGGAGCGCCGGGCGACAGAGGCGCAGGACAAACAGAAAGACCCGCCGCAGGGGCAGCCGCAGGTGATGCCTGTTGTTGCAAAAGCCGCCAATGACGGGGATGCGTCGCTTGGAACAGGCAACGATCACACGGGGTCGACAACACGCGATCCCACACAGACGCAAGGCTCCGCACCCGGGTCCGGAAATCGTAACGTCCATCATGGCAAAACAGGTGCGCCGGAAAATGGTCACCGCAAGCAGCTTGTTGCGGGTAACTCCGGCTTAAAAACATTTGCGCCAGTCCCAAATGAACCCGCTCGCATAACATATGGCCAAATAAAAAGCTTCAAGAGCAAAGCGTTGAAAGAACTACTTGTCGAAGGCAGGACTGATAAAATGGAATTTAAATTACTAACTAAAGCGAAATTCATATTGGACAAACTCTATACAGCGCGGGGGCCGGAGGATATGCGGATCGAGAGGCTCAGTTTCCATGAATTAAAGCCTTCCCGGCCGGGGGTTTACGCGTGTCGTGTCGATGCGGCGTGGCGCATTACTTTCGAGTTTGATGGAGAGAAGTTCGTCGGCGTAGACTTCGAACAATACCACAGCGGCCGTCATTAAATCCTTTCCACCGAAAAGGGTCGGCGGTTGCGGTGAACAGATGCGCGAAGGCCGGGGACCGGCTTTTCGGTAATATTCGATCTCGCTGTGCGCTGTGTGATCTCGCTGTGTGTGTCTGTGTGTGACCTTGCCAGGCAACGCATCGGCGCAGAGGTTTTTTCCCCGGGCTTTTCGCGAGCCGCTCAAGCCGGGCTACGGCCTCTGCCATCGGGTTCGCCGCCATCGCGGGTTAGGGAAGTCGAGCACCTTCGGGTCGGTCAATTGCTTCGCGCCATCGCGCTTGTCTTGCGCGCGCCGATGCAGATCGCGGGTGATCTGCTCCACCGTCGCATGATTTCGTAACAACGCTTCGACAAGGACATTGAGCAAACACAGGTCTTTTTCGCTGGGCAAATATTGCCGGTCGCGTAGATATTCATTCGCGACCGCGCTCGCATCGTTCACCAAAAAAATGGCGTCCGACAATGACGTCTTCGGTTTGCGCTCGAAGACCATTTCAATTCCCCTTTCGCCTTTGCGGTGAGGCGGTCACCAGCAGTCCAAGCTGGTGACCGGGGAGTTTACAAACCGCCGATAGACGGCTGCGCCGCCCTTTAGGCTTGCGCCCTGGACATGCGACAGCGCCTCCCCGGCCAATCGGCGAGGGAGGCATCACTGACGGCTGATGCCAGCCGCTATCGGAGAGGGTTGTAAAATCCCCGGGACGCACGGATGTGCGCCTTGGGCGCAACGATACGTCCCGGCGGCGCATTAGCAAAGGGATTTATGAATAAGCAAGCTGTAACCCGGACTTCGCGAAGCGAAGTCCGGGAGCCCGTATGTGGGTTAGCAAGCGTAGCAAGCGTAGGGTGGGCGAAGGCGCCTTGCTATTGCAGCTCCCCCACGAAGACATCGCATAGGCGCCGTGCCCACCGGCCGACTCTCGCAAATGGTTTGAAAGCTGTTGGTGGGCGCGACGCCAACACGCCTTAACCCGCCCCGCCAGTTCATCAGCTACGCGGGGATGAACGGCTTTGCTGCAATCTACGCCTTTTCCCCGGCCACGACGCCCTTGTCTTTGAGCATGCCCTGCAATTCACCCGCCTGGAACATCTCACGCACGATGTCGCAACCGCCGACGAACTCGCCCTTCACATAGAGCTGCGGGATGGTCGGCCAATTCGAATAGGTCTTGATGCCGTTCCGGATTTCGTCGGATTCCAGCACGTTGATGCCTTTATAGGTCACGCCCAGGTGGTCGAGAATTTGCACGACCTGACCGGAGAAGCCGCATTGCGGAAACTGGGGGGTGCCCTTCATAAAAAGCACCACGTCGTTACTCTTCACTTCATTGTCGATGAATTTCTCGATACCCATTGGAATTCCACCCTTTTTAAACGACGCCGCGCGCCGATCGCATCGCCCATCGTCGATATATGTAACGCAAATTTCATCGCTAGACCATGAGGCCGCCCGCAAACGGGCGAAGCGAGCCTTTAGTTGTCGGGCAGGCCGGTTTGCAAGGCCAAGGCATGCAGGATGCCGCCCATCTGTCCTTTCAAGGCCTGGTATACAAGTTGGTGCTGCTGTACCCGCGATTTGCCCTTGAACGAAGCGGAGATCACGGTCGCCGCATAGTGATCGCCATCGCCCGCAAGATCGCGAATGCTAACCTGCGCGTCCGGAATGCTTGCTTTGATCAAACGCTCTATTTCGCGCGCGTCCATCGGCATTGTGGACCTCCTCGAGCCTTGGATACTTCCATCGGCGTATCAGTATTCAAGAACAACTTGCACCAAATTATTTCGAGATGACATATCGGCGCGTCGTGCTTCAATATCGCGTCCCGCGATTAATTTGTAGTGCATCTAAACGTTTGTACTGCGCAATAGCCAATAAAGAAGACCAAGAGAGAGTGCCATTGCGGCAAAACCAAGCAGGCTTTCCAGCGTTGCCGATGAAAAATCGATCAGAATTATCTTTCTTACCACCACTAGAATACCGATCAAAACGACGGCTTTTGCCTGGATCACACTCGATTTGTTCATCAGCGCCAGCACAATGGAATGATTGAACTCGAGCAAAATCAGGATCGTCAGAATCGAACCAAAAATATCCTGCATAAAGACCTTTTCCGAAATTCCGAAACCGAGCTGAAAATCATTGAATATTTGAACGGCCGCCAGCACGAGCGCGTAAATAATAAGCAGCGACACAAACAATATGATTATACGAATGGTAACGTGCTGGAAACGTTCGTACAGCGACAGCTTGTTCCATTCGCGTTTGAATTCGGAAACGTTTAACATGGAGCACTCCTTTTTTGGAGCAATCGGAAATGTCGCTGCCCGCCGCGACCAAGCCTTCTCCGGCCCCCTGCAAAACTTTTGACGTAGAAAGAAGCTTAAATGCAAAATCTATACCTTGCCGGCCATGTAGAGCGGCAGCCAGGATTCAAAACGTTCGCTTAAGGCTTTGACCATGGCCGGCCGTTGCCCGACGAGCGATAAGACGTCGCCGCCGGTAACCCCGATGCGCCACACGGGCACGCTTGCCGCATGCGCGCGCGCCAGAACCCTATCGCTTTCATCCGCGGGAACCGTCACGACATAGCGCGCCTGGTCTTCGCCAAACCAATAGGCGTGTGGACTGATCTCGGACGGAACCGCAGCGAGCACGGCGCCGATGCTGGAGGCCATCGCCATTTCGGCAAGCGCCACCAGCAGCCCGCCATCGGAAACATCGTGCACGGCGGTCGCGATGCCATCGAGAATGAGCGCGCGCACGAAATCGCCGTTCTTGCGCTCGGTTGCCAAATCGACCGGCGGCGGCGCGCCTTCCTCGCGCGCGCAAATCTCGCGTAAGTAAATCGACTGCCCCAGCCAGCCGGTTGTTTCGCCGACCAGCAGGATCGCTTCACCTTCGCGTTTGAAAGCAAGCGTTGCTGATTTAGTAAAATCCTCCAGAACACCGACGCCGCCGATCGATGGCGTCGGCAGGATGGCGCGTCCATTGGTCTCGTTGTAAAGCGAGACATTGCCTGAGACGACCGGGAAATCGAGCGCCTTGCAGGCTTCCGCAATGCCGCGCAACGACCCTACGAACTGACCCATGATTTCCGGCCGCTCGGGATTGCCGAAGTTGAGATTGTCGGTGATGGCGAGCGGCTTGGCGCCCACCGCGGTCAGATTGCGCCAGCATTCAGCGACCGCCTGCTTTCCACCCTCAAATGGATCGGCTTCGCAGTAACGCGGCGTCACGTCGGTGGTGAGCGCCAATCCTTTCGGCCCCTCTTCGACACGCACGACGGCGGCATCGCCACCCGGCCGCTGCACGGTATTGCCGCCAATGACGCAATCATACTGCTCCCAGACCCAGCGCTTGGAGCAAAGATCAGGACAGGAAAGCAGTCTTTCCAGCGCATCCATAATGCCATGCGGCGTCGGCATACTCGCTGCATCGACGCGAGGCTGCTTCGACGTGCTCACAAAAGGCCGATTGTATTCCGGCGCCTGGCTGCCGAGTTCGATGATCGGCAAATCGGCCATCACCTCGCCGCCATGACGCACGATGAAACGCTTGGTCGGCGTCGTTTCACCGACCACCGCGAAATCGAGTCCCCATTTGCGGAAAATTGCTTCCGCATCTTTTTCTTTCTCGGGCTTGAGCACCATGAGCATGCGCTCTTGGCTTTCGGATAGCATCATCTCATAGGCCGTCATGCCCTCTTCGCGACAAGGTACATGGTCGAGATCGAGCGTCACGCCGAGATTGCCCTTGGCGCCCATTTCGGTTGCGGATGATGTGAGGCCGGCCGCGCCCATGTCCTGAATCGCAATCACGCAATCCTTGACCATGATCTCCAGGCACGCTTCAAGCAAGAGTTTCTCGGAGAACGGATCGCCGACTTGAACAGTCGGGCGCTTTTCCCCGGAGTCCTCACCAAACTCCGCCGAGGCCATGGAAGCGCCGTGAATGCCATCACGTCCCGTCTTCGAGCCGAGATAGACAATCGGCATGCCGACCCCGGAGGCGGCCGCGTAGAAAATCCGATCGTTGCGGGCGATGCCCACCGCCATGGCGTTGACGAGGCAATTGCCGTCATAACGCGAATGAAACCGCACCGAACCCGCCACCGTCGGCACGCCAAACGAATTGCCGTAACCGCCGATGCCGGCAACGACGCCCGACACCAGATGCCGCGTCTTGGGATGTTCCGGCGCCCCGAAGGATAATGCATTGAGGCAAGCGATCGGCCGCGCACCCATTGTAAACACATCGCGCAAAATGCCGCCGACGCCGGTGGCAGCACCCTGATAGGGCTCGATGTAACTCGGGTGGTTATGGCTCTCCATCTTGAACACAACCGCAAGCCCATCGCCGATGTCGATGACGCCCGCATTCTCGCCCGGCCCTTGGATCACCCATGGCGCCTTCGTCGGCAGCCCGCGCAGATGCACCTTGGACGATTTATACGAGCAATGCTCGTTCCACATGGCCGAGAAGATGCCGAGTTCGGTGAGCGTCGGCTCGCGGCCAATCAGCTTGAGAATGCGCTCGTACTCATCCGGTTTGAGGCCGTGCTGGGCGACCAGTTCGGGGGTGATGGGGGTATCGTTCGGAATCACGCCGATTATTTAGTGGAGTTTCTCTGCGATTTCACGCCTCGGTGCTCTCCATCCACGCTTTTCAATACTTCGGTTGCGGCCGGCCGATGCCCAAAATACGGTCCCAAAGCGTTCCTCCACAATAGCGCCGCCCAATGAAAAAATAGGCCACAGTAACGACAAGCCCGAGCAAGGCCAGTGAATTGTCCAGATGGAAGTATTGCCCTTTCGTATTGTCAGTGAAATAAGCAATTAGCCAGCCGAATCCCAAAAACGCCGTGATCAAGTCGAGCGTGGCGGCGGTCCCGCGTTTCCACACCGGCGCTGGTTTAATAGGTTCGGTCATATTTATTCTCTCTTTCTCTTAGACGATTTGCTTGAACGTAAAGTCAGTTATTTCAATTCTAACCACGCAACAATTTTTCCGCGAGCGTAATCCGCTCCGCTTGCACCTTGCGCACATGTTTGGGGTGGGCGCCGCTCTGCGAATTCGCGCTCACGCCGCCCTGGCCAAATGCTCCGCCAGCCCCGCAAACAGCCCGCGCCCGTCCGTGCAGCCCATCAAGGCTTCGACGTGATTCTCCGGATGCGGCATCATGCCGAGCACATTGCCGCGCTCGTTGACGATACCGGCGATGGCATTGATGGCGCCGTTGTGGTTCCAATTGGGATCGATCATGCCGTCGGGTGAAGAGTAACGGAAAATCACCCGCCCCTCGCCTTCCAGCCGCGCAATGGTCTCGCCATCGGCGATGTAATTGCCTTCGCCATGCGCGACCGGCACGCGGATCACTTGCCCTGCGTTATAACCGCGCGTGAATGGCGTGTCGGAGCGCTCCACGCGCAAATAAACGTCGCGGCAGATGAAGCGCAGGTTCTCGTTGCGCATCAACACGCCGGGTAGAAGCCCCGCTTCGCACAGAATCTGAAAACCGTTGCAGACGCCGAGCACCAGCCCGCCTTTGGCGGCAAAGGCGCGTACGGCATCCATCACCGGCGCGCGCGCCGCAATCGCCCCGCAGCGCAGATAATCGCCGTAAGAAAAACCGCCCGGAATAACGACGAGATCGGTGCCCGGCGGCAGTTCCGTCTGTGTGTGCCAAACCATCGCCGGCGCCCGGCCCGAAACGAGGCGAAGCGTGCGCGCCATGTCGCGCTCGCGATTGATTCCGGGGAAGACAAGGGCAGCGGCTTTCATAAGATTCTCTCCCCGTCATCCTGAGGTGCGCGCCAACGGCGCGCCTCGAAGGATGAACGGCCACCGATCTCGGATGCAACCGAGATCGGCATCTATATTTGCCGATGCAGGTCGGCAACAGCCGACTTGCAGTGGCCGTCGCCCTTCGAGGCTCGCTTCGCTCGCGCCTCAGGGTGACGGATCAAACTCATTCCAGCACCTCGACCCGATAATTCTCAATGACCGTATTCGCCAGCAGCCTGTCCGCCGCCTGCTTGAGCGTGGCTTCGGCCTCACCGCGGTCCGCGCCTTCAATCTCAATGTCGAACACTTTGCCCTGGCGCACGGCAGTCACACCTTCCACGCCGAGCGAGCGCAGCGCGCCCTCGATCGCCTTACCTTGCGGGTCGAGAATGCCGGATTTCAGGGTGACGGAGATGCGGGCTTTCATGGTTTGGCGTAACGACCTCGTATTAGGTCGCAAATTTTTGAATGCCGTTGGTGGGCACGGCGCGCGAACCGCACCCTTTGCCCACCCTACGAACTTTCGCGGGGACGAGTGGCGAAACTATTTCTCTACCCCTTCACCAGCACCGGTCCCGTCCCCTGCGGACGCTCGCCCTCGCTCATCACACCGAGCCGCTTGGCGACTTCCGTGTAAGCCTCCACGAGGCCGCCGAGATCGCGACGAAAACGGTCCTTGTCGAGCTTGTCGTTGGTCTTGATGTCCCACAACCGGCAACTGTCCGGCGAAATCTCGTCGGCGACCACGATACGCATGGTCTCGTTTTCCCACAGTCGCCCGGTTTCCATTTTGAAGTCGACCAGACGAATGCCGACACCGAGGAAAAGGCCCGAGAGGAAATCGTTGACCCTGATGGCAAGCGCCATGATGTCGTCGATTTCCTGCGGGCTCGCCCAGCCGAAGGCCGTGATGTGCTCTTCCGAAACCATCGGATCGTTGAGCTTGTCGTTCTTGTAATAGAACTCGATGATCGAGCGCGGCAGCTGCGTGCCCTCTTCGATACCGAGGCGGGTCGCAAGCGAACCGGCGGCGACATTACGCACCACCACTTCGAGCGGAATGATTTCCACCTCGCGAATCAGCTGCTCGCGCATATTGAGGCGGCGGATGAAATGCGTCGGCACGCCGATGTTGTTCAGGTGCTGGAAAACATATTCCGAAATGCGGTTATTGAGAACGCCCTTGCCCTCAATGACTTCGTGTTTCTTGGCGTTGAAGGCTGTGGCGTCATCCTTGAAGTGCTGGATTAGCGTTCCAGGCTCGGGGCCTTCATAGAGGACCTTCGCCTTGCCTTCATAAATGCGGCGACGGCGGCTCATGGGAATGTACCGTGGTTTTTGGAAGTCCATCGAATGGCCGTGGCTCCTGTTAATGACTTGCTCGAGATCCGCGGCGACTAGACCGAACATTACTTGCGTGCTCCCGCGCTGCTGGCGTGGGAACAAGCGAGAACCTAGCCGATCGATCGGGCCAGCACAATCGATCGCGCCACACGTTTTCCACTTCGCAATTTTGCCGCAAAGGTTGCACGCGCTGTTGCCTTGACCCTGTCCCGGCGATATGCAAGCCGCAAAGGTTATTGAGCATATTATGTGTAAGCGCCGCGGCGGCATTGCAAGCGCGCGTTACCGGAGCGAATCCTGTCGAGGAATCGCTCGGCCGCTGCTATGATCCGAGGCAAGATCGGCCGGGATACGGTTCAAGCTCATTGACTTCGGCAGAGGACAGCATGACCACGTTCGATGAACGCGAAAAGAACTTCGAGAAACAGTTTGCCCACGACGAGGAGCTCAAATTCAAGGCCATTGCCCGGCGCAATAAACTGCTTGGCCTTTGGGCGGCAGGCGTCCTCGGCAAGAGCGGCGCTGACGCCGACGCCTATGCCAAAGAAGTCGTGCTCGCCGATTTCGAGGAACCCGGCCACGACGACGTCGTGCGCAAGCTGCTCGCCGATTTGTCCGCGAAAGGCGTCACCGAGGACCAGATTCGCGCCCAGATGATCACGCTGCTGGCGCAGGCGGCCGCGCAGATCAAAAAAAGCGGCTGACGGGCCTGCGCGGGGGCGGTTACATGGCAATGGAAACGGGCTTCTCTCTCGCCCGCCAGCTGCGGGCTGGTGCGACCGTGGTTTCGTCGTGGTGCACGCTGGGCTCACCCATCGTCGCGGAGACGATGGCGCGTGAAGGTTTTGCCGCCGTTGTGCTCGATGCCCAGCACGGACTGTGGGACATCACGTCGATCATTGCCGGCGTGAGTGGCGTGCATCACGCCGGCGCCGCACCCATCGTGCGCGCGCCGCTCAATGATTTTGCTTTTGTCGCCCGCGCGCTCGATTTCGGCACCGCGGCCATCATTGCACCGATGATCAACAATGCCAATGATGCCCGCGCTTTTGCGGGAGCGGCCAAATACCCGCCGCTTGGCGAACGCAGTTGGGGACCACACCGCGCCATGGCCTTGCAGGGGCGCGCCATGCCCACCGACTATTTGCGCGAAGCGAATGAGGGCACGCTCACGCTCGCCATGATCGAAACAGCGACCGCTTTGTTGAATGTCGACGCCATCGCCGCGACACCGGGGATCGATGCGCTCTTTGTCGGCCCTTACGATCTCTCCACGGCATTAAGCGGCGGCACCGCGCAAGACGTGACCGCACCGGAGGTGGAGCAAGCGATCGACACCATTTGCGCGGCCGCTACGAAGGCCGGCAAAATTCCCGGAATTTATTGCGCCGATGCCGAGCGTGCCGTGGCCATGTCCAAGCGTGGTTTTCGCTTTATCACCATCGGCAGCGATCTCAGTATCCTGCGCACGGGGGCGGCGGCGCAGTTGAGGGCGTTGAAGGTATAAAATACCGTCTATATTCTGCTCATTGCCCCGCAATCATCGCGTATACTCGATGTCGGCAAATGCAAGCGGTGCCCCCAGGGGTTAACATGATCCAATCGCAAGCGCTCAATCCTTCCATTGGACTCCCCACCGCACACCCAAACTTTTGACAGCGTTCAAATTCCCTTGGAACTTGTTAATATTTTGGTTCAATGTATCTATATCATTGTCGTGTTTATCGACACCACGACCTGTAGCATTTTTTATAATTGCATCTAAAGCCTTTTTCTCAGATTTAACCGCTTCGCTATATGCCTTAGCCGCATCCGTTAGCAAACTAAAGGCCTTAGTCTCATCCACATCCTTCGTGATCTCGGCGAGATGTTGAAGTGCAATACCGATAAAGTTCTGAATTTCAGCGCGTGTGCGATCGTTGGTTTCGACCTTTAAGGCTTCTTTCTCGACCTTTAAAGCCTCTTTAAAGTCCTCGAGGGCCGTTTTGAGTTCTTTTTTTCCAACGAGGAGTATTTCACCGAGTTGTATAAGTACAATACCGCGATAGTACTGAAATTCAGCCCATTTGGGCGAGCCAGGCTTGAATACTGTTAAAGCCTGATCAAAGGCCGCCAGGGCGTTCTTGAGTTCTTCACTGTTGCGGGAGATGATACCGAGCCTTGCATACGCAAAGCCGAGATTCTTCTGAAGTTTTGCCCATTTCTCCGGATCTTTCGTCCGAAGCTTTTTTGTTAACTGCTTTTTATAGCCGACAATCTCGGCCCTTGCCCGTGAAACAGGATCTTGGGTAGCCTGACCTCTAGAAACGTTTGCTGGGGAGTTGACGTCCGCGCCGCTGCCTCGGCCTATGGGCGGGTTCGCGGGTCCCGGCCTAGACCCCGCTTGAGCGGGCTTCGCCTGCGCAACGGCCTTGGCTGTCGGTGGATGCACTGCTGGTCTCGAAAAAACAACGGGCTGTGATCTCACCGCGTGCGCGGTGGGTCTTGTCCCCATCACTCCCGGGTCCCCCCATATCGTATCCTCCCGCAATGCCCGAACCTCAACAGCCGGAGGTTCAGGTACTTTTATCCAGAACGAATTGAGTTGTAAATGCGCTACCGATCAGCTAAAACGAGAGCGGAAAGACGATCCAAAATCTTTCCTATTTCCATCTTCACGTCCGCCGCCCTCACCTCCAACACGCGATAGCCGTGTTCGGCGAGCCAACTACGCTTCTCGGCGCGTGTGCGTGCGGCTTCGTCCGTTTCATCCACCGGCACGATGTCGATCACGCGTTTGAGCGGGAACGAGACGAAGTCGTTCACATGTGGCCCCACCGGCACTTGACGCTTGAAGCCGCGGCCGGCGAGACGACGGTCATTCACGATGCCGTGCCATAAAATGCGTTCGGCCTCGGTCGGATTGCGCCGCAAAAGCTTCGCGAGCCCGCGCGTCGGCGCGCGGCCGTGGCGTTGCTCGGCGATGAGTTCGCGCAGCATCTGCGCCTCCGACGCGTCTAACACGCCGCCGCGCGCGGGGCCTTTGCGCCCCTGCGCAATCGCCGTGATCACGCCATGCAGCGTGCGGATATCCTGCTGCGTGGGCGCCATACGCTGAAAGATGTTGCGCAGATTGACCACCATCGTGCCGCGCTTTTCTTCAGGGCGAAAAAATTCAACCTTCTCCAGCTCGCGTTCGAGATCGGCGAAGAAAGCCGCAAGTTGCTGCTTGGCCGCCGCCGGCGACTTGTTTGGCATGGCGAACGGTAATTCGCCACCGGCCACTTTGAACCACTCATAGGCGACGATGACCACGGCCTGGGCCAAATTGAGGGAAGCGAAAGCCGGGTTCACCGGCAGCGTCACAATGCAATCGGCTTGCGCGACTTCGCGGATTTCCAGACCGTTGCGTTCGCGGCCGAAGACGATGGCGACCGTTTCGCCCAAGGCCACCCGCGGCGCCATTTCGCCTGCCGCCTTAGTCGCGCTGATCATCGGCTTGGCCTGGTCGTGATAGCGCGCGGTCGCGGCGAGCACGAAATTGCAGTCAGCGATCGCCTCGGCAAGCGTGCCGTAGAGTTCCGCGCGGTCCAAGATACGGTCGGCGCCCGCGGCCATGATCCGCGCCTTCTCATTCGGCCAGCTCTGCACGGGCTTGACCAAGCGCAGCCGCGAAAGGCCGAAATTCGCCATTGCGCGCGCGGCTGCGCCGATATTCTCGCCCATCTGCGGTTCGACCAGCACAACCACGGGCGCCGGCCGCGCAATCCAGCGTTTGGTTTTATCGGTGCCGGCGCCCGGCATAGATAACTCCCTCTTTTGGCGTAGCTTGCCGGTTACCAATCGGAAACATTGTCCGAAAAGGCCGCTTCCGCCTTATAGTCGCGAATGCTATAGGGGCGGCTCGGCACAGGCTCTTTTACCCGTCCGCGTAATTTTAAAAAGGCTAATCGACAATGGCGAAAATCAAGGTGGCGAATCCTGTCGTCGAAATGGATGGCGACGAGATGAACTCGTATCATCTGGAAACTCATCAAGGACAAGTTGATTCATCCGTATCTTGATATTGATCTCCTCTATTACGACCTCAGCGTTCAAAAGCGCGACGAGACGGACGACCAGATCACGATCGAGGCCGCCGAAATGACCAAGAGGGTCGGTGTCGCCGTCAAATGCGCCACCATCACACCGGATGAAGGGCGCGTAAAGGAATTCAATCTAAAAAAAATGTGGCGATCCCCCAATGGGACCATTCGCAACATCATCGGCGGCGTGATCTTCCGCGAGCCGATCATCTGTAAAAACGTGCCCCGCTTGGTACCGGGCTGGACCAAACCCATCGTCATCGGCCGCCATGCCTATGGCGACCAGTATCGCGCGACCGATATTCGCGTGCCGGCGAACGCGACGCTTACGCTGAGCTACGCAACCCCGGACGGCCAAAAGATTGAGCACGAAGTGTTCAACTTCCCCGATTCCGGTATCGCCCTCTCTATGTACAATCTCGACAGCTCGATCCGCGATTTCGCCATGGCGTCGTTCAATTACGGCTTGGCGCGCGGCTATCCGGTTTATCTCTCGACCAAAAATACTATCCTGAAAGTCTATGACGGCCGCTTCAAGGATATTTTCCAGGAGGTCTATGACGGACGCTTCAAAGCGGAATTCGAGAAGCGGAAGCTGTTTTACGAGCACCGGCTGATCGACGACATGGTTGCCGCGGCGTTGAAATGGTCCGGCGGTTATGTCTGGGCTTGTAAAAATTACGACGGCGATGTGCAGTCGGACATTGTCGCGCAAGGCTTTGGTTCGCTCGGCCTGATGACATCGGTGCTGATGACCCCGGACGGCAAAGTCGTGGAATCGGAAGCCGCGCATGGCACCGTCACGCGTCATTATCGCGAGCATCAAGAGGGACGCGCGACCTCGACCAATTCGATCGCCTCGATATTCGCCTGGACACGCGGGCTCGCCCATCGCGCCAAGCTCGACAATAACGAGACGCTCGCGAATTTCGCCGCCACTTTGGAAAAAGTGTGCGTCGACACCGTTGAATCCGGTTTTATGACCAAAGACCTCGCGCTGCTCATCGGTCCGGACCAGAAGTGGCTCACCACCACGGGTTTCCTCGATAAGGTCGATGAGAATCTGAAAAAGGCGATGGCGTAGATCCCTCCCCTTCTTCGGCAGGGCTATCGCATGTGGCACAGCACCTCTTCTCCCTCTCCCCGCCCGAACTCGAGTTTACCCGAGTTCGGCATTAAAGGTGATCGAAGTCGGATATATCCGACTTCGATTGGGGAGAGGGTCGGGGTGAGGGGGGCGTTTTTTCAATTCTGAGCTCAATGGATACGCCCTCTCACCCGACTTCCTTTGCGGTCGCTCGGAAGTCGACCTCTCCCCGCAAGCGGGGAGAGGTACAGGCTGCGACCATATGCGATAGCCCTGTGCCTTCTTCGGGGGGAGGGATAAGAAAATCACTCAATCTCCTCAGTGACGATATCGCCCTTGGGCGAGATCACCTCATGGCCGACGCGCTTTGCCACAACGTCCTTGACGCGTTGGGCGATGCGCGGGTCGCGCCGCATGAGTGCGTGCAGGTCTTGGGCATCGAGGACAAGAAGCTTGGTGCGCGTTAGGGCCGTAGCCGTTGCGGACCGGCGTGCACGCCGCAGCACCGCCACCTCCCCGAAAAACTGTCCGACGCCAAGCCGGACCCGCTTGTCTTTCAGGACAATCTCGACCTCGCCGGCCGCGATGAAATACATCGAGTGGGCCGCATCGCCGGCACGCACGATGACTTCTCCCGCGTCCGCCACCTGCGCGCGCAAAAGCTCCATAATGTCGGAAATCTCATGGGCATCGAGCTCGGCAAACAGCGGAACCCGCGCGATCATTCCCCAGGTGACGATGAAGTCGCGGCGATGGATTTGCTCGGCAAATGCCGTGGCGATGATACCGACCGGCAGCGCGATCATGATGATGCCGAGGAAAATGGTCGCAGTCGCAATCAGCTTGCCGAGCGGCGTCAGCGGCACCACATCGCCATAGCCGATGGTGCCCAACGTGACGATCGCCCACCACAACGCATCGGGAATAGTGCCCAGCTTGTCAGGCTGCACTTTGCCTTCGGCGAGATGCATCAGCGCGGCACAAACCAATGCAGTGCTCATCGTGATGACAACGCAGCCGAACAGCGCGCGGCGCTCACGATAAAGCACATCGAGCAGCGAGCGCATCGCCGGCGAATAGCGCGCGATCTTGAAGAAACGCAAAATCCGGAATACGAGCACGACGCGTAATTCGACCGGCCATATGAGCGCCAACCAGAATGGCAGCACGGCAACGAGATCGACAATCCCGGCCGGGCTGAGCATATATTTCAGCCGCGCGCGTGCCGGCGAAAGATGCCGGTGCTGGCCGTAATCAACCGCGCACCAAATCCGCAATCCGTATTCAATGGTAAAGACGACGAGCGAAACGGCTTCGATCAGACTGAAAATTCGCGCGTAGCGGGCCTCGATGTCGGGTACCGATTCGAGCACCACCGCGACCAGATTGATCAGAATGAGCGCGACCAAAAACCGGGCAACGACCACGCTGGCGCGCTCACCCACAGAACCTTGTTCGAGCACCATATAAATGCGCCGGCGTAGTTCTTTGATTTGGTTGCGTGCCATTAAGGGCACTCCGCTTTAAACCACTCGGATGTTACTACATTTAGAGCGCGTTCCCTTTAGATTGAGTCGCTTTTCCCTTCCTAACATTTTGTTTGCGCATGATCTTTTCCGAAAACCGGTTCCCACTTTTCGGGATCATGCGCTAGTGGTCCGATTCAAACATTCGCTACCCATTTCGGCGGGGATCTTTTGCGAATGTTTGAATCGAAAGACCATGAGCCAAATATAAGTTTCTAGTGGAGTTTTGGATTTGACATTCGCTTCGCGAGCTTGCGGCCAGGTGGGTAGCGAATGTCAAATCCACTCCACTAGCGGCGGAAACCCTCTTTGTGTCGTTCAATGGGCAATAGGGCGCCGCACACTCCCTCCCCCGCTTGCCGGAAAGGGGTGGGGTGGAGGTCACATGCAAACGATCCCCACCCGTCCGCCTTCGCGCGTCCCGCGCTCCGGCGGACGACCTCCCCTTTTCAAGGGGAGGTATACGAGGTGCCTTAAGGGTAGGTATAAGAGGTGCCCGCATCAACCTGCGAGCGCGATGTCAGTGGCGCGCGACGCGGCTTGAACTGCGGTTAAAAGTGTCTCGCGCGGGCTATTTCTTAGGATGTTCTTTCTTGATCCCGTCAATAATGCGCTTATCCAGTAATTTGTAATCGGCGGCGAGTTGGTCACAGGCTCGTTTATTAGCGTGACAATCTATATTCGTGTAAATGGAGGGTTGTTTTCCAACCATTACGACCTTCCGGCAAGCCACCGATGGATGCGCCCGATGGTGGGGAGTGGTGAAATTCCAAATGACGCCTGCTTTATCGCGCACCGCCGTGAATTCCTGGCCGCGTGAGATGACCGTAGCCCCTTCGGCTTTGATAAGCCGCTCAAGGAACGCAGCCGGCGGTTCGGTCAAGTGCCGGCCGCAGAAGTCGTTGGGTTTCAGCGTCTCTGCTTCCGTCGTCTTCTCCGGCTGTGACTCCGCCTGAGCCGGCATCAACGTCGTTTGCGCGATGGAAATCGCCGGCAGCACAGTGACGGCCAAGCGAAGGAATATGAGTTTCATTAGAAACTTCCTCATTTATTAAAATCGTAACCCAGCTTATGTCATGACACATATGTCGTGACACCCGACTTCGTCGATTACCCCGTCAACGCTGCCTCGATCACCTTCAACGCCGCATCCGCCTTCGAGCCGTCGGGGCCGCCGGCTTGCGCCATGTCGGGACGGCCGCCGCCGCCTTTGCCGCCAAGCGCTTCGGCGCCTTTGCGCACCAGATCGACAGCATTAAAGCGTTGGGTGAGGTCGCTGGTCACGCCCACGACAATACCCGCTTTGCCATCGTCAGACACACCGACGATGGCCACCACGCCGGATCCGACTTTTTTCTTGCCTTCGTCGGCGAGACTGCGCAGGTCTTTCAGATCGATACCGGACACCGCACGCGCAAACAGCTTCACATCGCCGACGCTGTGCACGGCGGCATCAACATCACCCGCCGCTTTGCCACCGCCGCCCATCGCAAGCTTCTTGCGCGCCTCGGAGAGATCACGCTCCAGTTTCCTGCGTTCGTCCATGAGAGACGAAATCCGTGCCGGCATTTCTTCAACCCGCACTTTAAGTTCAGCAGCGGTCTCTTTAAGCAGTTGAAGTTGTTTGTGAGCGACCTTGCGGGCCGCGCGGCCGGTCTGCGCCTCCAGGCGGCGCACGCCGGCGGCGACGCCTGAGTCGGCGAGACCGCTGATGAGGCCGATATCACCGGTTCGCTTCACGTGAGTCCCGCCGCACAATTCCACCGACCAGCCCATGGTGTTGCCGGAGCTTTCGCCCATAATGACGACGCGAACTTCGTCGCTGTATTTCTCGCCGAACAGCGCGCGCGCGCCGGAGGCGCGGGCCTCCTCGAGCGCCATCAGCCGCGTGGTCACCGGCGCGTTCTGAAGCACGATGTCGTTGGCGATGTCCTCGACGCGCTCGAGCTCGGCCGCGCTGATCGGCTTGGGATGCGAAAAGTCGAAGCGCAAACGATCGGGTGCCACGAGCGATCCCTTCTGCGCGACGTGATCGCCGAGCACCTGACGCAGGGCCTCGTGCAAAATATGCGTGGCGGAATGGTTTTGCCGGACGGCCGCGCGGCGGGCGTGATCGACTTCCAACAGCAGCGGATCGCCGGCCTTGACCGCACCGTGCGTCACGGTAACGAAGTGAGCAAACAGATCGCCGGCCTCCTTCTGCGTGTCGGTGACCGCAAGGCGGACGCCGTCGCGGCGCATTTCGCCCGTATCGCCGACTTGACCACCCAACTCGCCGTAAAACGGCGTCTGATTGACGAGCACGACGCCACTGTCGCCTTTTTTCAGTTCGGAAACTTCCTTGCCGTCGCGCACCAGCGCGGCAACAACGGCTTCGGCCGTTTCGGTTTCGTAGCCGAGGAATTCGGTGGCGCCCAATTTTTCGCGCAACGCAAACCACACGGCGGCCTGCGCCGTTTCGCCCGAGCCCGACCACGAGGCGCGCGCTTTGGCGCGCTGGCGTTCCATCGCGTCGGTGAAGGCGGCGATGTCGACGCCGATGCCTCGGTTGCGCAGCGCGTCTTGCGTCAAATCGAGCGGAAAACCGTAAGTGTCGTAAAGCGTGAAGGCAGTATCGCCGTCGAACATGTCGCCCTTCTTCAGGGCGCCGCTCTTTTCTTCGAGAATAGCAAGACCACGCTCCAGCGTGCGGCGAAAG
Source organism: uncultured Pseudomonadota bacterium (assembly GCA_963697535.1). GTDB lineage: Bacteria > Pseudomonadota > Alphaproteobacteria > Rhizobiales > Xanthobacteraceae > Pseudolabrys. The sequence goes on from OY969085.1 coordinate 17,233, forward strand.
CGCGTTTCTTCCAATTTCAACGTCTCAGAGATCAACGCCTCGGCGCGGACGAGTTCGGGATAGGCTTGGCCCATTTCGCGCGTGAGCGCGGGCACGAGCTTCCACATCAGCGGTTCTTTCGCCCCTAACAGTTCGGCGTGGCGCATGGCGCGGCGCATGATGCGGCGGAGCACATAGCCACGCCCTTCGTTCGAAGGCAGCACGCCGTCCGCGATGAGAAACGATGACGCGCGCAGGTGATCCGCGATGACTCGATGCGAGGCTTTTTGCGGCCCATCGGGCTCAACGCCGGTAAGATCGGCGATGTTGCGAATGAGTGTCGCAAAAAGGTCGATGGCGTAATTGTCATGCGTTCCTTGCAGCACCGCGGCGATGCGCTCAAGCCCCATGCCGGTGTCGATCGAAGGCCGCGGCAGGTCGACGCGCGTGCCGTTGGCCAGCTGCTCGTATTGCATGAAAACGAGATTCCAGATTTCGATGAAACGATCGCCCTCCGCCTCAGCCGAGCCCGGAGGGCCGCCCGGAATGTGTTCACCGTGATCGTAGAAAATTTCCGAACACGGTCCGCACGGCCCCGTGTCGCCCATGGCCCAGAAATTATCCGACCCCGCGATGCGCAGGATCTTGTTGTCGGGAAGCCCTGTGATTTTTTTCCACAGCGAAAAGGCATCATCGTCGTCGACATAGACGGTGACCAAAAGACGCCCGAGCGGAAGCCCGAATTCCTTGGTGATCAGGTTCCAGGCCAGCTCTATCGCGCGCTCCTTGAAATAATCGCCGAACGAGAAATTGCCGAGCATTTCGAAGAAAGTATGGTGTCGCGCGGTATAGCCGACATTGTCGAGGTCATTGTGCTTGCCGCCGGCACGCACGCATTTTTGTGCGGTCACGGCGCGGCTGTATGGGCGCCTCTCCAAGCCGGTAAAAACATTCTTGAACTGCACCATGCCGGCATTAGTGAACATCAAGGTCGGGTCGTTGCGCGGCACAAGCGAGGACGAGGCCACGGGCGTGTGCCCATTGCGCTCGAAATAATCGAGGAACTGCTTGCGGATATCGTTGACGCCGCTCATCGAAAAAACCACGCTGGCTTCGGACGAGAGATGACCCCGCGCCCGGCCCTGATGTTTCAACGAATATTTAGCGGCGGGGCGGCGTTAAGTCCAGGAAAGCGCTTCCTCTTTCCCTGCCGGCGGAAAAAACGGAAAGAGGCAGTTAGGCACGAGCCAACAAAGAGCGCTTCCTAAAAGAGAAAAAAGAGCGCTTCCTAAAAGAGTGCAGTGCGCTTCCTAAAAGGACCTTAGCTTCTTAAAGGAAGCCTGTTATGTCGTCGCCTCATGCTACTGGCGGATACGCAGAAGGATAATATGCCTGGCTCAGCGATAGGAAACCATCGGCAGCCTTCCCCACGCCATTAACCTGGAAAAACCGCAAAGACGGCGGCGCCGCAAGGGCTCGGCCGCCAGTCCCCGCCGTTTTGAAACCTTACGCCTCCACCGCCTCGTCATCCTCACCTTCGTCGTTTCCGCCCACACCGGCCATGATCGCCTCGGCAATCAAACCGGAATTCTGCCGCACCATCATTTCGATCTTGGCGGCCATTTCAGGATTTTCTTTGAGGAAGTTTTTGGCGTTCTCCCGGCCCTGACCGATACGCTGGCTATCATAAGAAAACCAGGCGCCCGATTTCTCCACAATACCGGCCTTCACACCGAGGTCGATCAACTCGCCGAGCTTGGAGACTCCCGTTCCATACATAATATCGAATTCAACTTGCTTGAACGGCGGCGCCAGCTTGTTCTTGACGACTTTGACCCGCGTCTGATTGCCGATGACCTCATCGCGCTCCTTGATGGCGCCGATGCGGCGAATATCGAGGCGCACAGAGGCATAGAATTTCAACGCATTGCCGCCCGAGGTCGTTTCCGGCGAACCATACATCACGCCGATCTTCATGCGAATCTGGTTGATGAAGATCACCATGGTGCGTGATTTGCTGATGGACGAGGTGAGCTTGCGCAGCGCCTGGCTCATCAACCGCGCCTGCGAGCCCGGCTGCACATCGCCCATCTCGCCCTCGAGTTCGGCGCGCGGCACCAGGGCGGCGACCGAATCCACCACCAGCACGTCGATCGCGCCGGAGCGCACCAGCGTGTCGGCGATTTCCAGCGCCTGTTCGCCCGCATCGGGCTGCGAAATCAGAAGCTCGTCGACATTAACCCCGAGCTTGCGCGCATAAACCACATCGAGCGCGTGTTCGGCATCGACAAAGGCGCAAATGCCACCCTTTTTCTGAGCTTCCGCGATGGTGTGCAGCGCCAGCGTTGTCTTGCCGGATGATTCCGGTCCGTAGATTTCCACCACCCGGCCGCGCGGCAAGCCGCCAATGCCGAGCGCAATATCGAGCCCAAGCGAGCCCGAGGAAATCGCTTCGACATCCATCGCTCTGTCGTTTTTGCCGAGCTTCATCACCGAGCCTTTGCCGAATTGGCGCTCGATCTGGGACAGCGCGGCGGAGAGAGCTTTCGACTTGTCCATGGACGATCCTTCAACAAGACGCAGGGCAGGCTGACTCATGTGTTGCGCTCCTTATGGCGGGGATTCAACCCTCCGACAACGAAGCCCCCTCGCCCGCGTCATCGGTTTCCAGTAAAAGAGCTTGTACACTATTTGTTCCAAGTTCGCAATATGTTCTTTTTATTGGAAATAAGTCCTAGACAACAAGCTGCGGGGTTCTCTCTCGCCTCAACATAATCCCCAAAAAAATCGAAGGTTCTCCGTGAGAATATTTGCACCACAGATCGACCGACAAAACCTCTTTGTGTAATCGGTCGTTTCCGTCGGGTTACACTCAAGTCATCCGTGATATGATGAAATAATCGGCTGCTATGGGCAGCTACGGCAAAGCCTGACCACCTGGTTAAGACCTCCAACGAAATCCGTGCTCCTGCTTGAGCCTTTGGCGACGAATACGCGCGCCTATGTTGATGCCACTATTGCGGTGCGGCGTGCCGTGAGTGAGTTGAATAAGCTTGGTAGCTCGTTTATGGGCCCCGAGCAGGACACACCTAACGCGTTGACGAGTGTATTGTCGTGGAGCGACGACGCGCATGGAGCAATAATATCGAACGGCCCCTTCTCGTGTTTTAAGTTGTTCCAGAGCGGATTTCTTTCGATGGTGACGCTATCAACTTCCGCAACGGAATTGAGGATATAAACTTGACTTATTCCTTCCCTGCGCAAACCTTTAAGCGAACGGCGTAATTGGTCGCTCTGATTCCAAACGACGTGCTTGGCAAATTGTCTATTGGGCCTGGATTGATTTCGCTCGTGGCAAATCTCTCGTGGCAAATTGAGCACAATCGCCACCGGAATGACGTGAAGTCTTCGCGCCAAATCTATCAACGATTTACGAGATTCCGGCTGTACGTTTGTGGCATCAATGACCACCAACTTTCCGGCAATCAGCCTTTTGGATGCAATGAAGTGCAGCACCTCAAATGCATCTTTTGTCGCCGCCTGATCATTTTCATCGTCCGAAACCAGCCCACGGCAATAATCCGAGGAGATGATTTCTGTCGGCTTGAAATGCTTCTTGGCAAAAGATGATTTGCCGCACCCGGAAGGTCCCACCAACATGACAAGTGAAAGCTCGGGGATTTTAATAACGCTATCAATCATTTCTTACAAAAACCCCAACTTGCGTCGGCGCGCCCAGCGTTTCATGCTTGTTGCCGATGCTTTCAAACGTTATGCCGTAACCGAATTTATCGGCAAGATCATTCGCCCAATGTCGAAACTCCTGGCGCGTCCATTCGAAGCGGTGGTCTGAGTGACGAAATTGTCCCGCGGGCAAGCTTTCAAACAACACATTGTGTTCCGCATTTGGCGTCGTGATGATAACCAGCGAAGGTTTCGCGAACTCAAATACGACGCGCTTTAACCCATCCAGGCGCGGCAAATCCAAATGCTCGATGACTTCAACAAGCACTGCCGCATCATAGCCGGCCAGACGCTTATCACGATAGGTGAGCGCCGCTTGCATCAGACTAATACGCTTTTTCTGAAGACTCGGCAGTCGATCGACATTCAGACGTTCTTTCGCTATCTCCAAAGAGCGAAGCGAAACATCTGCACCGGTCATTCGCACAAAAGAATTATCTTGCAGCAGTATTTTTAGTAGCTTTCCTTCACCACAGCCAAGATCAATCACGCTCTTCGCACGGTGCGCCTTGAGCTTGGCGGCAACCCATTCAAGACGCTCTTGGTTGAGGTTTATTTTTTTCTCAAGCGTTTCTTCTTGCATTACGAGGGGGTCACCGGGCTCACCGCCTTCCTCCGTCGGCTGGCCTTCCGATAAACGCGCCAAGGCCTCATTTGCCAATGATCTGAAATTTTTGAGATAACGACGCGCAATAAGATCTTTTTCAGGATGTTCTCCGAGCCAGCCTTCGCCAAATTTTAATAGTTTGACGATTTCGTCGTCACCAATCCAATAATGCTTATCATTGTCCAGCACTGGAATTAGTACATAGAGGTGAGTTAGAAAATCACGCAACGAACAGCAACGCTGTAAAGTAACGGTGAAATAAGAGCTGTCTCCCCACTCAGGAAATTTTTCGTCAAGGACGTGCCGTTGCGCTTCCACGTCATATCCAAGCGGCTCGAACAAGCGGCGAAGTAGTTTTTCGCCGCCACGGCATGGCAACATGGTGAGCCTAACTTCCAGCGGGATCGCCCGCTCCACCAAATCCTGCCGGTGCTTGCTCTTGCCGGAAAACAGCGTTCCGAACGCCTTATTGATGGCCACGCTCATGAATGACGATGCCACATAAGGGCGGTCATTCACATATTGCTCAAGCGCAAATCCGTTTCCTGCCGGCGTATTTTTACGAACCAATCCGACCGGGTCGACATCGAGAAGCAAGGCCGCCGTGCATCGTTGTGGCGTTGCTTCGGGGTAGAACACGTATGCATCCCCAAACGACAGCTGTATCGTGTGCAGATTATCTGGATTCTTGTGCAGCAAATATCCGATGTCGGTGGCCGGCTCATAGGTTGTTGTAATCGTCAGCAGCATGACGCGTTTTTGCCGGTTTTTTCGTCGCCCCAACACAAGGAGCCCAATCGGGCCATCGGCGCGTGCCATCCGCCGCCAGCAATTTTATTCTTGTGGTCAGACGATCGGTCCCAATTCGATCCAAGCGCAGATTATATTTCCGATGTCGAACCACTTTGCGAGGATGTCGCCCGGCGTTATCCACACAAGCGGAACCTCAACGAGCGAGTCCGTCTTTGCCGTGGGAGTAAAAAGCGACACCGCCGATACGGGGTGAGGAATTAAAGCCGGTAATATACTCGGGAACTAGTGGTCCGATTCAAACATTCGCTACCCATTTCGGCGGGGATCTTTTGCGAATGTTTGAATCGGACCACTAGTGTCCTGCGATTCCGAAGTTCGCTAAAAACGGTACTGCAGGATCAAGCGAACTTCGGAATCGGGACAGTAGCTGAAAACGGAGGACGATCGGTCGGCGATCAGCGACCAAAATCCGCTAAATTGTTATGAAGGCGCCGGGCGGCGATTAATCCGAGAAGCTCCCGGAAGACCGGCTCTCTTCGTCCCCCTTTGGCCATGGCCGCCAGTGCGTCGGACGAACCTCGAGGCGCGCGCGCGTTTGCGCGTTGATCCAGCCGCCAAGAATTCGCCGGCACGGAAACACGAGCGCATGCGGTCCCTCGTGGTCGAACACGGCCAACTCCAGATCGCAATCAAACGGCGCGTTGGTAATCGTCTCCCACATAATGAAAATTATGCGGTCCTTGTCGTCTTCCGCTTTGACGTACATCAGAAAGATCGATTTTTTTGCACCTGCGGCGCGAGCAAATTCAAGGAATTGACTTAGATCAAATTTTCATCCGACCCATTTGCAGGCGCAAACCATGCAGCGCGAAATGGGAACTATGGAACCGAAGTCAAGGGCGTCGATCTGACGCATGTGGCATCGAAAAAGCTCCGCTATATAAGCGCAATTGAAAAAAGCCAAGCCGTCGGCCTGTCGCGTCATCGTCGAAAAAAGGCAGCTATTGCGCATTCATTTGGCAAAGTCTTGCAACGCATTCTTGGCGGGCGTTCAAAATCGATTTTCGCTCTCACTCAACCGGGGGGAACGAGGCGAACATTTTGCCTCACGGAACTGAAACGAGACACTAACGAGTTGTCGACGCGTACCCCGTGCTGAGAAAGGAGAAAGAATGAAATCCGCCATTATCAAGCGTTCCGTTGTTCTCAACGGGCATAAAACGAGTGTCTCTCTCGAGAATGAATTTTGGGAAGGGCTTCGCGAAATCGCCGAGACGCAAAAAACGAACCTGTCGAATCTCGTCCGTCAGGTTGATCGCGATCGTGGCGACGGAAATCTGTCCTCGGCCATCCGGGTCTATGTTTTCAAACATTTCCATGCGGAACATGGTCTGAGAACCCCGGCAACCGCAGCAGGAAAGCAGGAACCGGCGCCTTGGTCGGCCGATCCCGCCACGGCGACCTGACACGAGACATGCCCGGTTACCCGCGCAACGCTGCGGGGGAACCTTTCCGCCGCCTGCGCATTAGGGAGTGCGTTTCGGACGAACCACTACCATTTGCACACCATAAAACGGGGCATTCCATGACATCCGATATGAAATCCGCGGTCGCCAAGCGATCGGTCGTTATTAGTGGCCATAAGACGAGTGTCAGCCTTGAGGACCCTTTCTGGAATGAAGTCCAGGCCATCGCCAAATCTCGGCACATGACGGTATCGACATTACTTCATCGCATCGATCATGACCGGCAAAACGCCAATCTTTCCTCGGCGATTCGCGTTTACGTCCTTCAGCACTTACGTGAACAGGCGATCGGACAACAGCCATCCCAAAATTCGGCGCAAACCGGACAGTGGCCGAGTCAGGACCAAATGCGCGCCAACTAATCTTTAGCGCAACGTTTAAACGCCAAGATAGCGTTGGAGCACCTGCGGATCGGTCTTGATCTCCGATGCCGGTCCCTCGTGCACGACATGGCCGTTATTGATGATGTAAGCGCGGTGTGCGAGCGCGAGTGTCGCCGGAAGGTTCTGTTCCACGAGCACGATCGTTTGCCCCGCCGCCGCAAGATGACGGCACGCTTCCATCAGGTCGTGCACGATCACGGGCGCCAGGCCCTCGAACGGCTCATCGAGCAAAACGATCTTCGGATCGCGCACGAGCGCGCGCGAAATGGCCAGCATTTGTTGCTCGCCGCCGGAAAGATCGGTACCGCGGCTTAAGCGGCGCTCTTTCAAGCGCGGGAACATCTCGTAAATTCGTGCGAGCGGCCATCTGTTGTCCGCCGTCAACCCCGCCAGCAGCAGATTTTCCTCGACATTCAAACTGCCAAAAATACGCCGCTCCTCCGGAACCAACTGCATGCCGACTTGCGCAATGCGGTGCGCCGCGTGTCCCGCAATATCTATGCCGTCAAACAGCACCGAACCGGATCGCGGGCGCACAACGCCCATAAGACTTTTCAACGTCGTGCTTTTGCCGGCGCCATTGCGGCCAAGCAAGGCCACGACCTCATGAGCCTCCACATGCAGACTGACATCGAACAGAATGTGCGAGTCGCCGTAATAGCTGTTCAGGCCTTTCACCTGGAGCAAACTCATGAGTCGTGTACTCCGCCGAGATAGGCTTCCTGAACCGCCGCATTGGCTTTGATCTCTTCCGGCGTACCTTCTACCAGAACCGAGCCCTCGCGTAACACGGTGATCTTCTCGGCTAATTCGAAAATGGCATCCATGTCGTGATCGATCACAATCATCGTGCGGCCGCGCGCAATCGATTTCAGCAGCTTGACGGTCTCGAGGCGCTCGCGCGGGCTCATCCCGGCGAGCGGCTCATCGAGCAACAACAAGCGCGGCGACGTGGCGAGCGCCAAGCCGATCTCCAGCCGCCGCTTTTCACCATAGGCAAGTTCGGAAACCGGAAGATCGGCGCGCGCGGCCAGATGTACGAGCTTAAGCGTCTCCTCGATGCGCTTTTCCAGACCCTCGACACGGCCGATGCTGCGGAAGAGATCAAGCCGGAAGGCGCCGCGCTTTTCGGCCAGTGCGGCGATCAAAATGTTCTCGCGTACGGTCAAATTCGTGAAGAGCTGATTCACCTGATAGCTCTTGGTGAGACCGAGCTGGCAGACGCGCGTGACGTTGAATCCGGTGATGTCGCGCCCTTCGAAGAGGATGCGGCCGGCACTCGGATGAATCTCGCAAGTGAGCATTTTGAAAAAGGTGGTCTTGCCCGCCCCGTTCGGACCGATGATGCCGCGCAGCTCGCCGCGCCGGACGCTGAAATCGATATCGCTATTGGCAATCACGCCGCCATAACGCTTGGTCACCGCTTCCGCCACCAAGATCGGCTCGCCGTGGCCGGCTGCGGCCGTCGATTGAACCGGCTCCGGCATCGGCATAGACATAGGCGGCGCACAACTCTCCGTGGTCCACACTTCTTCGACCGGCTCGGCCTCGCCACGTCGCACGCGCTGAAACAAATCGGCAAGACCGCCGACGATGCCGCGGCGCAGGAAGACAACCAGCAGCACGAACACGATACCCAGCACCAGTTTCCAGGTTGCGCCGAGGTGCAACGTCGTCTGGAAGAAGTCGGAGAGATAGAGCCACACCGTGGCGCCAACGAGCGGCCCGAACAACGTGCCGGTGCCGCCGATGGCGGTTTGCATGACAAGCTGGCCGGAGGTATCGAACGTGAAGGCCTCCGGCGGCATGAAGCCTTGCATCAAGCCGAGCAAGCCGCCGGCAAAGCCGGCATAGGCGGCGGCAATCACGAAAGCGGTGAGCTTATAGCCATGGATATTGTGGCCGACGGCGGCGGCGCGCAGCGGATTGTCGCGGATCGCACGCAACACCGCCCCAACGGGCGAGCGCACGATACGCAGCGCGAGCACGATACCGACGAAGTACCAAAAGGCCAAAAACGTATAGAGCGACCAGTCCGTATTGAATTCGATCGTCTTGAAGCCGAGATCGAGCGTCGGCGTCGGCACGCCGGGCAGACCGTTCTCACCGCCGGTGTAACGTGAGAGCGGATTGAATTCGATGAAATAGAAGACTTCCGCGATCGCCACCGTGATCATGGCGAAATAAATGCCAGTGCGCCTGAGCGCGATCAGCCCGACCAGATAGCCGACGACCGCCGCCGCGATCGTGCCGATGAATACCGCCGTTATCACGTGCGGAAACCCGGCAATCGTGAGAAGATAGGCGGCCATCATGCCGCCGGTGCCGAAAAAAGCCGATTGGCCGAACGACAAGAGACCCGTGAAGCCGAACAGAATATCGAAGCCGATCCCGAACAGGCCCCAGACCAGGATGCGATTGACCGTGGTCGGAGAAAAACCGAGATGGGGGAGGACGAACGGCGCCGCAACCAGCCCAACCGCCGTCAGCGCCTCGACGAGATGGGGATGTTTCCTGACCATTGTTTGACCACGCTTATTCGCGGCCGGCCGTGCCGAGCAGGCCGTAAGGGCGCAGCACCAGCACCAGCGTCATCGCCACGAAAAGCATGACGTAAGAGTAACCGGGATTGAACATCGAGGTAATGCTGATGATCTCGCCGGCGATCAAACCGCCCAGCACGGCGCCCAAAAACGAGCCGACGCCGCCGATGACGACCACCACGAAGGTTTGCACCAGGAACTGCTCGCCGACATCCGGCGCAGTCGAGACCACCGGCGCATAGACGATGCCGGCAAATCCGGCCGCCATGGCGCCAATGCCAAACACCAGCATGAACACCTTATAGACGTCGATGCCCAGTGCATCGACCATGATGGAATCCTCGATGCCCGCACGCACGATCATGCCGATCCGAGTGCGATAGAGCACGAGATAAAGCGCGGTGAGCGCCACGGCGACGATGCCGAGCAGCGCGAGACGATAGGTCGGATAAATCATGAATCCGAGATTGGTGATGCCCATGAGCGCCGACGGCGGCGGGACCGACTTCGACAGGCTACCGAAGAAAAAGCGCACGGTTTCAACAAAGACGATACCGAGACCGAACGTGACCAGCAATTGGTCCTCATGCGGCCGCTTATAAAAATAGCGGATAATTCCCCGTTCCATCACCACGCCGACCAGCATGACGAAAAGCGAGCCGGCGATCACGGCGGCAACGAACGAATTCGTATAGGTGTAGGCGACCCAGCCGGCATAGCCGCCGAGCATGAACATCGCGCCGTGCGCGAGGTTGAGCACGCCCAGCGTGCCGTAAATGATCGTCAAGCCGGAGGCGATCAGCGCGAGCAGTGCGCCGAGCACCAGGCCGTTGAAACATTGCGATATGAAGGTAGCCCAGTTGACCATGCTATTGTCCGCAACCTGCCTAATGCATGCCTCTCGTCCTGACATCGTCAGGCCCGGCTTTATGCCGGGCATCCAGATCTTTCTTTTCTTTCTTTTCAGTTTCTATGCGGACGTGGATGGCGCCGGAAGTCGGGCTTGCCCGACTTCCGCATCGTATATTGCCACAAGTCGGGAATATATCCGACTTGTGGCAGCCATGACACAATGGAAAGGCTTCTCCGCATCGTTCGATGCGGAGAAGGCGGATACCCGGGATCGCTAGACGTAATCGCCGAGCTTGCAGCCAAAAGCGTCGGGCTTCTGCATCAGCGGCGCGCCGGGCAGAACTTCGAGCACCTCCCAGTAGTCTTCCTTGTTCGTCATCTGCTTGGGCGACTTGCCGCGCACGATGACAACGGGACGGACGAGTTGGTGATCTTCGGGGCGGAAATGAACTTCACCGACGGTGGAGTCGAACTTCTCGCCCTTCTCGTACTGCTTGATGACGTCGGGCGGATAGAAGGAGCCCGCCTCCGAAACCATGCGCGCCCAGGTGGCGAATTGCATATAGGCGTTGTTGGCGCCCCATTCGGGCCGATAGCCATACTTCTTGTTGAAGGCCTCGACGAACATCTTGGCCAAGGGGTACTTGTCTTCCAGCGTCCACCAGAAGTCGGTGGCGGCGAAGACGCCTTCAGTGAGTTCCGGCCCCGTTTCCTTGGCGAGGAACGGGATCTGGTAGGGCACCACCATTTTCATTTTCGGCGTCAGGCCGAATTGCCGGGCTTGTTGAATGGAGAGCACGGCGTCGCGGCCCCAGTTCACGTTGATGATGAACTCGGCGCCGGAGTTCGCGATGTTGGTCAGATATTGGCTGAAGTCCTGCGTGCCGAGCGGAGAAACTTGATTGGTCACTTGGGTCCAGCCGCCATTCTTGGTCAGAAAGTCGTTCATCGACTTGGTCACGGTGTGACCATAGGTGTAGTCCGGCGTCATGAACGCCGCTTTCTTGTTCTTGCCGAAGTTCTTCAGCAGCACCGGACCAATGCCATTGGCCGCCGTCTCGCCGTAGAAGCATTCCCGGAACGAATAGCGCGAACAGTCTTTGCCGGTGGTGTCGTTCGAGCCGGAGATCGCCACCAGATAAAGAACCTTCTCGCGCTCCGCGAACTTGTTGAGCGCCACCGCCACCGCCGACGAGGTCGAACCGGTCATGGCGACGATCTTGTTTTCGTTGATGAAGCGCTGCTGCGCCTGCACCGCGTTGTTCGGCTTGGCGCCGCTGTCTGCGACCACCAGCTGCACCTGCTTGCCGAGCACGCCCTTGTTGACTTTAGGGGCGATCTTCTTGATCAGCGGATCGCTGCTGTTGATGTGCTCGACGGCAAGCTGCATGCCTTTCAGCTCGTCTTCGCCCTGCACCGCGTAAGCGCCGGTGCGCGGAACGGCCGCGCCGATCGTCACCGAGGAACCTTGGGTGCCGGCCGGCCAGGTGCCGATCGGCGGATGTTCGGCCGCAAAAACCGGCATCGCCGGCAGGATAGCGCCGCCGGCAAGCCCTGCGCCGGCGACAAGCACCGTGCGGCGCGACATCGTCGTCGTGCCGAGGAGATCATCGCGATTGTCCTTTTGCATTACATCATCCTCCCTTGGATTTGATTTCGAGTCGCCCCCGCGAATATCGAAAAAGATTGGCTCATCATTTATTCTGTAACACAAGAACTGGCATGATTATTGCCTAACGTAACACCTCCCCAATCTCGGCCCGTGCCGCAATCCGGCAGGGCCTCCCCTTAGGCGACCATCGTTTTACGCCCATGGAGCTGCAATGCCACTGTGATTAATGCCATTTGTCAACATTCGAAGCACATAGGCGGCACCGAAGCCACGATTTATTTTGCACGATTTATTTTTTGCACTGCATCATATTACAGCCGGACTGACAACGTACCGGGGACCTTATTGGTTCGCCGCTCGCAGAGAGCGTGCGGAACATACTCTAAAATCGAATCCCGGCGCGACGAAGCGTTGATCTGTAGCGGGCATTGCGACGACATACCGGCAGCCGGCTGACGCCAAAACGCTCGACGAATTGCTGGCGAAAATATCCGCGCGACGATCGACGTGCCGGGCGCCTTCTTGGTTCGCTACGCCGGCTTTGAGCGAAAGCTCAGCCCGATCGCCGCGGGTGATAGCCGAAGTATTTGCAGGATATATTTTCCGCAATGAGACCCAGGTGTAGGGTGGGCAAAGGCGCGGAACGCGCCGTGCCCACCAATGGCGTTCAAACAATTAGAAGAGTCGGCCAGTGGGCTTCGCCTTCGGCTCAGCGCACCCTACAGAATCTCAGACCTCCCAGGGAAAACGACTCACCCCAAATTCAACTCCTTGAAAAGTCATTGCCCTTGCCGCCGATCATACCGGCTTCCTCTCTCCCATTTATACGGGGAAAGAGGAAATGGTTCGTTCGTAGAAATGAAGTCCAAAGCGACGAAGGATTTTTTCAAACCGGCGTAACATTTAGCACAGCACAAGCCCTAACTTGATGCTATATTTTAACATTACGATGAGCTTGACCGCGCTAAAAGCAAAGAGGAAACTACAGAATCTTCGGAGAGGGGTTTGCACATGGCGACGAGCGAAATCGGCAAAGCGGGGATGACGACAGAAACCTATACGACCACTTCTTCGCCTGCGACGCAAATATCGGCCGGTGACACTCTCCGGAAACAGATCATTCCTCGGCGGCGGATTATTGGCTCTTACGCCAGACGACCCCGCACCATCCGTTCCGCCGCAGCCGATGGGGAAATCAACAGGCACTTCCCCGACGAAAAACGCACAGACCTGCAGCCCGACACCTCCTGAATTGAAGGACATAACCGCCTCTCTGCAAGAGCTCGAAGAAAAACAGAAAGCCGGGACAGCTAGCGGCGCCTGGGGACCACTTCTAAAAAACCTAGACGACCAAATATACACTCACTCTTGTAAAATGGATTTTCCATTTACCGGTCTTCCAAGGCCCCAATGATGCAAGCCGCACCGAACAAAGAATTTATGCTGCTTTCGTTGCCGACGCTGGAGTAAATGACATTCGCTCCGCCATTCTACAGTCAAGACTTGGTAGGAGCGACGTTTACATGAATAGGCTTAGCCTTGCCTATACTAGCCATCAGCTGGCACTCAATAGTAATCAAGCAAAAGCAATGATTAACTATGTAGCGAAATCAATCGAAGACTTAGCACAATCATTAAAAAATTCCTTCAGCTCTTCCGCTACACGATGGTCCTTGGAAACTTACATAAAAAATTACGCGGATGCCATGAACATCGATAAGAACGTATTGGTGGCCTTAGCCGAACAATGTCGGCTGGATGGTGTACCTATGGCGGAGGGTGCTGAAAAATTTGTTACTCAGATATTAAGCAAGCGATGAAAACATCCCGCGGATGCTGGGTCGACTGAAAAGCTCATAAATCAAAACATGATTTGTTCGTATTGAATCGCCACACACTCCGCTCATTCCCGCTTGCGCGGGAATGAGCGGGGTTTGTGTTAACGGCGAGGGACTTCAAATGCCCACCAAAGTACGTGAGGCAATTCGTATAATTGAAAACGACGGCTGGTATTTGGTAGACACGCGCGGCAGTCATCGCCAGTTCAAGCATCCGGCCAAATCGGGCAGGGTGACCGTCGCGGGCAAGCCATCGGATGATTTGGCGCCCGGCACATTTAATAGTATTCTCAAGCAAGCGGGGATGAAGGAGTAAACTCGATGCGCTATGCGGTCGTAATCGAAAGGGCGGAGAATAATTATTCAGCCTATGTGCCGGACTTGCCGGGTTGCGTTGCAACGGCTGCAACGGTGGCCGAGACGGAGAATGAAATTCGCAAGGCTATCCGCTTCCACATCGATGGTTTGAAGCAGGACGGCCTACCTGTGCCAAAACCGACAAGCATTGCCGATTACGTCGAGGCATAACGAGGCATGGATGCAGCCCCAGTTGAGGGTGAGCGAAACCGGGGATTTTTCGGGTTAAAGTGCCACACACTCCGCTCATTCCCGCACACGCGGGAATGAGCGGGGCTTGTGGCTAACAATTCGCCCTCCTCCGCCGTCTCCACGAAACAATCCTCAGCCTCACCCCAAATTCAGCTCCTTGAAAAAATCATTGCCCTTGTCGTCGATGACGATGAAGGCGGGGAAGTCTTCGACCTCGATTTTCCAAATCGCTTCCATGCCGAATTCGGGGAATTCCCGCACTTCGATCTTCTTGATGCAATGCTCGGCCAAATTCGCCGCCGCGCCGCCGATCGAGGCGAGATAAAAGCCGCCATATTTCTTACATGCCTCGCGCACTTGCGACGAGCGATTGCCCTTGGCCAGCGAAATCATCGAGCCGCCTGCCGCCTGGAATTGCTCGACGAATGAATCCATCCGCCCCGCGGTGGTGGGCCCGAACGAACCGGAGGCGTAACCGTCCGGCGTTTTTGCCGGGCCCGCATAATAAATCGGATGGTTCTTGAAATAGTCGGGCAGGCCCTGCCCCGCTTCCAAGCGCTCGCGCAATTTCGCATGCGCCATGTCGCGCGCAACGATCAACGTGCCGGTCAACGAGAGCCGTGTCTTCACCGGATATTTCGACAACTGCGCCAAGATTTCTTTCATCGGCCGCGTGAGATCGACCTTCACCACCTCGCCGCCGAGTTTTTCCTGATCGACCTCCGGCAAATATTGCGCAGGGTTATGCTCCAGCTCCTCCAGGAACACGCCGTCGCGGGTGATCTTGCCCAAAGCCTGACGGTCGGCCGAGCACGACACACCCAAACCGATCGGCAATGACGCGCCATGACGCGGCAGCCGAATGACGCGCACGTCGTGGCAAAAATATTTGCCGCCGAATTGCGCGCCGACGCCGAGCGATTGCGTCATCGTCAACACGTCCGCTTCCATCTCGAGATCGCGGAAGGCGTGGCCGTCCTCGCCGCCTTTGGTCGGTAATTCGTCGAGATATTTGGTCGAAGCGAGCTTCACCGTTTTCAAATTCAACTCAGCCGAGGTGCCGCCGATGACAATCGCCAAGTGATAAGGCGGGCACGCCGCGGTGCCGAGCGTCAAAATCTTTTCCTTCAAAAACGCCGAGAGCCGTTCGCGCGTCAAAATTGACGGCGTCGCCTGAAAGAGAAATGTCTTGTTGGCCGAGCCGCCGCCTTTGGCGATGAAGAGAAACTTATAAGCGGATTCATTTTCTCCTTGGCCCTCCGCGTAAATCTCCACCTGCGCCGGCATGTTGGAGCGCGTGTTCTTCTCCTCGAACATCGAGACGGCTGCGACCTGCGAATAGCGCAGGTTCTTCTTCAGGTACGCATCGCGCGCGCCCTCGCTAAGCGCGGCCTCGTCCGACCCGTCGGTGAAAATGAGCCGGCCTTTCTTGCCCATGATGATCGCGGTGCCGGTGTCCTGGCACATCGGCAGCACGAAGCCTGCGGAAATATTCGCGTTCTTCAACAGATCGTAAGCGACGAATTTATCGTTCGCGGTCGCCTCGGGGTCGTCGAGAATGGCGCGAAGCTGTTTGAGGTGCGCGGGCCGCAGCAGATGATTGATGTCGATGAAGGCCGCTTCCGACAGCGCCTTGATCGCTGACGGCGCAACGACGACCATCTCCTTCCCCATCACTTTCTCGACCTTCACGCCTTCCGACGTGATCTTGCGATATTGGGTCTTGTCCGGCCCAAGGGGGAAAAGGGGTGTGTGGGTGTAGGGGGGAAGTGGGGTGATGGTGGGGGCGTTCATTAGAACGATACCTCTCCAACCGAATCAAAATTTTGAACGGATGATTTAGTGTCGTGCCTCATACGCTTTAATATCTCACGAGCCAAACATTTAAAGTCCTCACCACATTCCCTAACTGCCGCTTGGTGGCCGCCGATTGCTCCATCCGCCGCACGTAGCAAAAACATGGGCTTTCTCGCTTCCTGAGCCATAGCCATAAGCGAGCGATAGTCTTTAAGTTGTGCAATTCGTCGATCGTCCGTGTCGACCGTCAAGGTCGGCGGGGCATCGGCATCTTCTACGGCATTTCTATAAATGGATGGTGCCCGATCAAGCCACCGCTGATATGCGCGAACGGCACCAGAAGCAAATATCGTGTAACGCGAAACGACATATCCCAATGGCACCATCGTGCCGGGAGGCTTACCAAAATTCAACTCGTCAGGCCACTCTCCGAGTTTCTTCTGCCAATCGTGGCGCCAACGTTGCATAGTGGGGCCAACGTTTTCTAAGCCTCTTATTGAGAACAAATCCGGCGCAATCGGTATTATCACGAAGTCAGCTGCGACGAGACTTGCTCGATTTATTGCCCCTAAATTAGGCCCAACATCGATTAAGCAAATTGTGGCATCAAACTTTTTTCCCGCTTCTACCAAAATCCGATGGAAAGCAGTAGTAACTCGGAATGCTCGTTCATCCCCACTCAAACATTTTGGCCAAGTCTCCGAAAGCTGATCTTCGAAAAGCGACAACTTAAGATCACCAGGAACTATAAAAAGCCTATCAGTAATGCGAACCGGGTCAGGAAAACCAACATCTCCTTCACCTGTCATTAACGGTCGTACCGCACCAAACATTGTTCTGCGCGCACCAGAATCCCATAAATCTTCTATAATTTCTGGCGCCAAACACATGCTTGTCACATTCGCTTGCGGATCCAGATCCGCAATAAGTACGCGCTCCTTTAGAAGCGACAACATCCATGCAATGTGATAGACGAGTGACGTTTTTCCCACTCCCCCTTTGTTGTTAAAAAAGGCAATTGTTTTCATATATGCACCCTTAAGCGCGCGAGAACATGAGTAGACCGAGCCTCGAATTCAGGTGGCTCGTTACCGTTCGCGCTACAAGCCTGCCGTGCCGCTGAAATACCAAAGCCAAATCGCTCAACAATACCGAGCGTCTTCATTGCATCTGCAAGGCTTGGATTTCGGTAGTCAGTCAACCCATCGGCGCCAAAGTTATAAGGCGTCACAATGCCAAACGGACCGCCAGGACTTAAAATCTCAATTCTATCTTCATACCACGAAAGCCGCACAGGAGAATTTGTCATTTCGTAACTTCGATGCATCACCGCATTTCGCACGAGTTGCCGAATTGCCAATTCTGGATAATCTGACACATCTTTACGTACCGACCCCGATAAATCAGATTTAGTTCTATTCCATGTGCGTACCAATAAATCGAGCTCTCGAACTTGGTCTATCAACGTTCCAGTGATCGTTTTTTGGTCAACTATTGGATCCGTTAAATTACGACCCTGAATACGCAAAGCCTGTACGTACGCCCCCGGAAAAACATCTTGAGGCGTTTTTCCAAGCACCAAAATTGCCGCTGGAGTTGGATGGCCCTTTTGATCGGTTAGCCGTAATGCCGAGAGCCGTTGCTCGGTCGTTCTACCGTTAGCAGCAAGGATGTCAGCAGCCACTGCATTGGGCAGATATTCCGTTTCAAATCGGGCAATATCCAAGTCGTTTATTGACAACCCCACGATCCCACGTGAATCGAATGGTCGCGCTCGCGCGCTACGCTTTTCATTGAGCCGAATCTCATCGGCGAGTGAAGCATTTGTTCGTGTTGGTCCCACGCCGATCTTTATTCTTCCCTCAAATCGGACGGGCGGTATATCCGAGGGCATAACCTGAATTACAATGACAGGACAATTATCGATGGTGCGAGTACCTACGACCATAGACGGAATCGGCTGTATTTTGCCTTCATTGCGCCAATTTGCGACTTCGCGTCTTGTTTTGTCGCTGAGTGTCTGGTTTGCACAGGTGCCATTATCATTTACTCCAATAAATATTACTCCAGCACGCTGATAGTCGGGCAGATCGTTTGCAAATGCGCAAATTGCCTCAAGAATTTCTTCTTTCAAATTCGTAGATCTTTTCCGTTCGACAAGATCGCTTTCATTTGCCCGAAATAACTCTTCAATTTCTGCGTCGTTGTGCATCACGGGATTCACCAAAATTCAAACGAAATATATCGGGGATAGTATCAACCTAACACATGAAGTGGAATAGCGTAGCCTTGTTTAGCCGTCCAAAATACATCCCCAGACGCTTAAAGCGTGGCCCTGCTTCTCGCAGCCGGGATGGAGCGTAGCAAGCATAGCCCGGATGAGCGAAGCGAAATCCTTGGTTCTTGTCGTGACGGCGCTACAGACTACTGCGTTAGTGAGCGGCAAAAAACGCAACACACTCTGTCATGCCCGCGCTCGTCGCGGGCATCCCGCTTAGGAGAAGGTAAGGCCGTGCCACAAATATCGGGATGGCCGGAACAAGTCCGGCCATGACGGCGGAGTTATCGGAAATCGCGCATCCCATTACTTTTCCTGTTCGCGATTTCTTGCTCCGTGCATCACGGCGAGCACATCGATTTCGTCCGCCTTTTCATCCACCATGTAAACAATGATAAAGGGCGGCTCGACCAATTCGCGCGTGCCTTCGACCAGTCCGGGCCGCCCGATGTGCGAAAGACCGGGAAACGCCAAACGATTGATGCGGAGCCGAATGCGCTCCACTATCTCAATAGCAGCGCGCGGATTGTCCTTGGAAATCCAGGTGAAAATATTTTCGAGATCGAGCGCCGCTTCTTCGCGGACGATAACTTTCATGCGCCGGTGAGACGACGCAGGCGCTCGTTGAATTCATCGAGCGTCAGCCGCTTGGCGTTCTTGTCCGAACGCCGGCGATAAATTTCTTCGACCTGCTCATCGGTGAGCCGATAGGCGCTGTCATCCTGCGCTTCCATCAAGGCCAGCACCTTGGCGGCATCTTCCTGGCGCTCGCTTGGCCAAGTCAAAACGCGGTCGAGAACGGTTCTTACCTGCTCTTTGTTCATGGCTTCAATATACAACGATATTACTCATTCACCAGCCCCCATCGCGCAGCCGTAGGACGGAATAGCGGAACGCGTATTCCGCCATTCTCTACTCCACGGCGCGTTATGCTAACGCGTTACGCATCGCAAACTCACCGCGATGCTGCGCGCCTCTTCACGCCGCCCTTCCCCTTCACCGGCTCGAAGCTGATTTTCAGCCTGTGCCCCGTCGCCTTGGCGAAGCGCGCAAGAGTGCGAGTCGATGGCTGGCCGCGACCGCTTTCCAGCCGCGCCACCGCGCTCTGCGTAGTCTTCATGCGTTTGGCGAGCTGCTCCTGACTTAAGCCCGCGCGGGCCCTCGCCTTCGCCACCGCCGCGATCAGCGCAAATTCTTCTTCCAGCGCCTCATACTCCTTGCGGTACTCCGGGTCTTTCATCCACTTCTTATGCAACGTGCTGATTTTCATAGCACCTCCTTCGCGCGCTGCCGCGCAAGCTCCAATTCGCGCTGCGGCGTCTTCTGCGTCTTTTTGACAAACACCCGCAGAATGACGACCCGCCTTCCCGACGCGGTTAAATAAATCGCCCACGAAATTCCATCGCCGCCGCTCATCCGAAGCTCTCTAAGGCGTCCTTCGAGATGCTTCACCGCATCGCGCGGCAAACCCTCAAATCCATGCTCCTCGATAATGGCGGATAGCCGGACAAGCCGACCACGCATGTCGCGCGGCAAGGCCTCGATCTCCGCCGCGACGGCGGCATTGAAGACTCTCAGCCGTCCAGCGCATTTTTGCTATATAGCAAAAACGAGATAATAAATCAACGGCTCTGGCAAATATAGCAAGGGTAGATGCCATCACGAACTTTGGTAGGCATTTGAAGCCCTCACCGCTTCTTCTTCGCGGCGCCTTTGTCGATGGCTTTCACGAGCGCGCGCGTTTGTGCGTTGTCTTTAATCAATAGGCTCCACGCATAACCACGGCCTTGTTTGTTCAAAATCTTTTTGCGTTCGATAAGTCTCGACCTTG
The DNA here is from genome assembly GCA_963697535.1 of uncultured Pseudomonadota bacterium. Lineage (GTDB taxonomy): Bacteria > Pseudomonadota > Alphaproteobacteria > Rhizobiales > Xanthobacteraceae > Pseudolabrys. The sequence goes on from OY969085.1 coordinate 37,525, forward strand.
AATAGTTTTTTCAGCTGAGTGCCCCACCGTGCCTTCCGATTGTCCGGTCATCGTCGCAATACGTCTTTGCGTCACCGGCTTGTCTTCACCCTGCAACATATAAATGATCGTAAGGACGCCAATTTGTTGAAGGCGCGGCACCGCCCGTTTCGCGCGGAAACGCTTTTTCAAGATGCGATCAACCATCATGCGGATTTCTTCGCGTGCAGATTTCTGATTGCATCTACATTAAGCTATCGATATATTAGTAAGTTCAAGAATCACTTTGCGCTTTTCAACGTTGCGCACGGGGGCCCGGAGAATCCCCCGCGTGTGAGCCTATCACATCGCGCGCCTGCCGCAGCGGGGGCGAAGGCATGACTATGCGTGGAGTCCACATGCGAGCGGAGAAGAAAATGGAAAAAGCGCCTGCCCTCCCCGACAAGCCTGACAATCCCGCGCGTGAGCGCCGGGCCATCCGCCGCGAACTGGCCGCGCTCGGCCGCCGCGCCCATGCCGTCGACATGGTCGAAGTCGCCCATGTGATTGATTTTATGTTGGCGCGGAACGACGCTCAGACGCCATTCTCATATTCCTAAGCAAGCGTAGCCAGTAGGGACCGCGTATTCCGCCATTTTCAACACGATGGCGCGTTACGCTATCGCTAACGCGCCCTACGTCCTGGCGCGTTACGCGTAGCCTGTCATCGGGCCGCGATTTGCGCGGACCCGCGGCTAACGCGCCTACGCACGACAACAACAATAAAAAATGGCCGGGCTTTTGCCCGGCCGAAAGGTGGAGCGGCGATACCGCCTCGCACCGCTTTAATCGCGGGCGCAAAACGCGCCCCGCGTATCGCTTTACTTCGCGATTTTTGTCCAATCGGCCGCTTTCACACGCGCGACCAATTTGAAGGCGCCCTTGCCGTTCGGCTTGAAGATCGACGCCTCACTCTCTTGTACGTCCACCCAATCCTTGCCGAGCGCATCGACGATGTTTGGCTTGTGCGTGACGATAACGGCGTTAGTGCCGGCCGTGGGCTTGGTGCCGATCAGCGTTCGCAGCGCCGTCATGCGGTGCTTGTTTTCGTCCGGCGAGAGGCCCATGCCCGCCTCGGTGAGATCGGCCGTGGTCATGCCCTCAACCTCGTAGCCGAGCAGCTTGCCGGTATCGACCGCGCGATCGAGTTGGCTGGTGTGAATCTGCCCCACCGGGATTTCCATCCTATGCATGGCCTCGCCGATCGCCTTGGCTTCGGCGCGGCCTTTGTCGCTCAGCTGGCGCTGCGTATTGGCGCCATCGGACTGGCTGCTGTTGGTCGCACCGTGGCGAAGCACGATGACATAACCGCCATGGCGCAACGCAGCGACCCACTTTGGCGCCGATGCGCTTTGGGCGAGTGTGGGTAGCGCAACGAGAAGCGCGGTGATGTAAGTAAAACGTGTGGCGAAGGTTCGCATGAATTCTCCTGTCGTGGCTGAATGGCTATCAGATGGAATCGTCATCGCACGGAATAAGCGCACGGAAGCGCACGAAATAAGCGCGAAGCCAGTGACGAGCGACGACTACTCGGCAGAGGGCGAGCCTCGTGCGGCTTTAATCGATAGATACGTCATCCGCACGAGCGGCATCTTAAATAGGTCGAGACATAAACAGGCTCCTTATCATGCGCACTCGATGCTGCTCTTCGCTCGCGATGCGATGACCGTAACATCAGTCACCCGAACCACGGTGTGCCAAATGTTACACGCGGAACGGATTTTTACTTTCTGCCGGCGGACGCCGTCTCAATAGCGGAACGCCGATTGTCGTTGGAAATCCAGGTGAAGATCAGCGCGCCATACAATGGCGCCACGCAAAAATTTGGATGCTCGCTTACGCCGACATGAGCGAAGCAGGCTGCTAAACCACCCTCACCTTGCCCGCTTCGCCAAGCGCGCATTCCAGCGCCATGCGGTCCCACGTCGCGAGATCGGCGGCGGCCTCGTAGGTGCTTTTTAAGAACTCCATCAGCGTGGCATCGCCATCGCGCGCTTGGCGCACCGCATCATAAGGTAAAATGAATTCGCCGAGCTCAATGGAATAGAACGCCGCCTCGGGAGGGCGCACGCTCGCGTCGGCAAAACCCTCCGGCATGGGATAAGCGTAGGAATAAAACGCCGCGAATTCGACCGGCCCGCCGCCGCCCGGCCAAAAGCCAGCGCTCGAAACTTCGTGCGAATAAGCCTCGCGCGCGACTTTATCGGGTAAATGCGGCACACCGCCGGGATGACGCGGCGCCGTGCGTCCCGAAAAACGCGTCGTGGCGAGATCGAAACTGCCCCAGAAAAAATGCACAGGGCTCGCTTTGCCGATAAACGCGGTGCGAAAATGGGAAAGTACTTCGTGCGCCGACAAAAGCACGCGCCAGAAACGGTTCGCATAATCGGGGTCGTAGCTCGCATGCGTGAAGTCGTCTTCGAATGGAATGCCGTCGGGAATTTCGGCCGGTATGGTGTTGATCGAAAGGCCTATGCCCAGTTGCGTGAGTGCGGCCATGACTTCGGAATAAAATTCCGCCACCGGCCTGGCGCACAACGCCACTTGCCGATATTGCCCATCGCTCGTGCGAATCCACAACACGTGATCGATGAAATCGAAATCGATTTGGAATTCACGCGCATCGTCGGGAATGGGCGATGTGGTGAGCCCTCGCGCAGTGACATAAAGCACGACGTGCCAGGAGTGGTTCTGCCACGGCGCCCGCGCCAATCTGATTTTACCGATCACTTGCGTCCACAAATGAAGCGTGTCGCGCGTGTCTTTCCATTTTGCGTAGGACAGCGCGGGCCATCTGTCCGCGTTCGTATTTGTTGGTGTCATGTTGAGGTCATCGACTGTTTCTTCCGAAAACAAGTGTGCCATCTATAAGGTGGCGTGGGCGCAACAAAAAAACCACCCTGTTAACGCAACAATCGAATGCCCGGGTTCGCGGGGCGCGAGCGTAAAAAATGTATCCGGTGATGAGGGACCGCTCATCGCCGTGAGCATCTCAATGACTGATCGCGAATTGTTTTTGGAGATCCAATGATATCTTCAATATCGAACGCCGCTTCGGGAACAACAAGTTTCGTGCGCGGTTAGGCGCGTGAAGGCATCCGCTACAGGGCGTCAACACGAACTACGTATCACTCGGCACTTTCGCGCCGGTGCCGCGGGCGGAACACCACAAAATGCGAGAGTGAGAAATTGGCGGCAAAGCTGACCAGGACCGAGGCGAGTTTTGCCAATATCAACGGCGTGACAAACGAGAGCACGAACAGCGTGGCTGTGCTCGTCACCATGCCGGCCACACCCGACGTCGCGAAGGTCAAATAATCGCGCCAGCGCAATGTCCGGCCGGATTCTGGACCGAAGGTTGTAATTGAGTTTATCATGTAGGAAAAACTCACGGCCACGCTCCAAGCGAATACATTGGCCAGTATAAGCGGCCACCCCAGCCACTTGGCGGTCGCCCAAAAAATGCTGAAATCGACGGCCGTATTGACAAGTCCGACGGCAGCAAAACTGACCGCCTTGAGCACGAGCGCGCGCTCGTGCCAGGCGGTGGTCAAATGATCAAAGATTTTTAGCAAAGATGCCCGAACCATGGCGTTCCCGCTTAGCATGAGATGGCGCCTGCCGATAGACCGGATGCGCCTACGGGAATACGGTATAGAACCCGGGCAAAAATCGAGTAGAATAGCGACGGGCAAAAGGAAATGGTGGCAAGAACGACCAGATCAGGCATCCGCGCGACGGCGGCAAAGGGCACGACGGCCGGAGTGTCGATTGTGGTTCCCGTATTCAACGAGGCGAGAGCACTCCCCAGTTTTCATGAGCGCCTCGCCGAGGTGGCGCGCTTCCTCCGGAACAAGCGCGGTCTGAACGTGGAAGCCGTCTATGTGGACGACGGCAGCAGCGATGGGACGAGTGAGGTCGCCAAAGAACTGCCCGCCTTGGCACTCGACGTCCAGGTCGTCACGTTATCGCGAAATTTTGGCAAGGAGGCGGCCCTGCTGGCCGGCCTTGACCATGCCCGTCACAGTGCCGTGCTGTTCATGGATGGTGACGGCCAACATCCGCATGCTCTCATCGAAACCTTGGTGGCTCGCTGGTTGGATGATGGTTACGACGTCGTCTATACGGCAAAGGCAGATCGTGAAGCAGAACCGTGGCCGCGCCGCCTGGGCGGAAAGTGGTTTTACATGCTCATCAATTGGGGGCAACGCCAGAAAATCCCCGCGGATGCGGGGGATTTCCGCCTGTTGTCTCCGCGCGCAGTCGCCGCTTTTCGGCAGATGCCGGAGCGCAACCGTTTCTTCAAGGGCATGTCGAGCTGGATCGGATTTCGGCAGACCCGGGTCGATTACCAGCCGGCGCCGCGCCAGCATGGCCAAACGAATTGGAACCTATGGACGTTGATCGGCCTGTCCATCGAAGGACTGACATCATTCACCGTAGCGCCGCTTCGTCTCGCCAGCCTGCTGGGTTTCTTGTTGGCGGCGAGCGCATTGATTTTTGGCGTTTTGATCCTGTTGCAGACGCTTTTATTCGGCAAGGATGTTCCCGGCTACCCGTCGCTGGTGGTGGGCCTTATGGTGATCGGAGGCGTGCAACTGATGATGATCGGCATTCTCGGTGAATATGTCGGTAAAATGCTTTCGGAGATTAAAGGGCGCCCCGTTTATTTCATCGCCGACCACAGTGTGAAAATCGCGAAACAAGCACCCAAAGCACCGCCCGCGGTTTTGCACGCGGCGGAATAGACGAGATGGCGCAAATACCACGCCGCATATGGCTGTGCGCGGACGATTACGGCCTATCGCCGGGCGTCAATGAAGCGATCCGCGAGCTCATCTTGCGCAAGCGGCTCAACGCCACGTCCGTAATGGTGGTTTCGTCTGATGTCGATGCAGATCGACTAAAGTCTCTAAATTTCGGCAGCAAGCGGGCCGCAATCGGCTTGCATGTGACACTCACCGGCCCATTCAAACCCATCAGCGAAAGTTTCACGCCGAAACGGGATCGGCACTTCCTGACGATCAGGGAAATGGGGCGGCTCGCGATGATGCGCCGCTTGCAATCGGACATGCTCGCGATCGAGATCGCCGCGCAGATGCAAGCCTTCGTCGCGGCATTCGGTCATCTACCGGACTTTGTCGATGGTCATCAACATGTGCATCTGTTGCCGCAAATACGTCATGCATTTCTGCGTGTGGTGGCCGAAATCGCGCCGAGCGCCTGGGTGCGGCAATGCCGCCGGGCAGCGACGGCACAAAGCCTTCGCGATCCGAAGGCGCTCGCGCTCGATTTGTTGAGCTTTGGTTTTCGCAATCACGCTGAACGGCTGGGACTTGCCACCAATCCGGCCTTCGCGGGCACTTACAGTTTCACGCCGCGGGCTCGCTTTGCCCGAGCTTTTTCCCGTTTTCTTACGGGATTGCCCGATGGCGGCCTCATCATGTGTCATCCGGGCTTTGTCGACGCCGCATTGATAGAGCGCAACTCCTTAACCACCTTGCGGGAGCATGAATTTTCCTTTCTCAGCTCAGAGATTTTTCCGCAAATGCTGGCCAAACACGGTTTTGCACTCGTGCGTCCAGATGGCGTAAAGGACTAATTCAGTCAGGCATCTTGATCAGCGCGAAACACATGAACGCAAGCGCAGTCAGCGACCCAGCCAATGCAAGGGCTGCGGAATCGGAGGCGCCTTCCACCATCAAGGCCATGAGTAGTGGCGCCACAGCCTGCATGAAGAGCCACGGAGCGGCGAGGCGTCCGATAACGTGTCCATATCCCCAGGCACCGAACAGCGCGAGTGGCAATGCGCCACGTGTGATGGTGATAAGTCCATTCGCGCCGCCAAAAACGACGGCAAAAACCGCCGCCATCGGCAGCGAGACGCCAAACAATAACAAAACGACGAACGCGCATAACAATGCGCTCAAAGCAAAACGGGCGACCCAGAGCGGATGCAGACCGCCGCTGAACGTAAACTCGATCAGCCGCGCGCCAACCTGTGCCGGCCCGAACAGTGCGCCAATCCATACGACAGCACTGGGATCAATGCCCGAGCGCGTAAAGATCGCCAACAGATGAGCGGACAATCCGGACGGTACGAAAGCGTAGGATGAAAAAGCCGCAGCCAGCAGAGTGAACGGCAGGCCGTAAGGTGGCAAGACTTTAGCCACTGTCTGCTTTTGGCCTGAGCGAGCTGGCCAAACATCGGCGCGGCCACGCGGCAGCATCAGCGCATGCAGCGGCGCGGACACGCAGGCGAACAGGGCGGCGTAAACCAAATACACGCCACGCCAGCCGATGCTTTCAAGCAGGACATGCGTCGCCGGCCAGCTCACGGTCGATGCAAATCCGCCGGCAAGCGTAAGCATGGTGATGGGCCGTCGTGCGGCGGCGCCAAAGATACGGCCCAGCGTGGCGAAGGCCGCATCGTAAAGGTTCGCGGCCATCGCAAGACCAAGCACCATCCATACCGCATAATAACCGATGCGATCTGCGGCCTGCGTCATGAGTGCGAGACCGAGCGCGCCGATCAACGAGCCTGCGGTCATAGTCACATGGCCGCCGAAGCGGTCGATGGAGCGGCCGACATAAGGCGCGCTTAGCCCCGCAGCCAGGAGGCCGGCCGAAAAACCTCCCATAACGAACGAGATCGACCAGCCACGTTCGGCTGCAATCCGCGGCAGCACCAGCACAGGCGTGTAATAAATGCTGCCCCAGGCAATAATCTGGGTGACACCAAGCACGGGCACCGCGCGCCAGGGACCACCGAAAACATCGCGCATGGCAATCATGGAATGACAGCCAGTCCATCGGAGCTTTTGTCTTGCCTATAAGCGTGCACGTATGTCATCGCTGTCAGCGCCAGCGGGTCAGCTTGCAGGTTTGGCCGGCGCTTTGGGATTGGCCGGCGATTTTGCACGCGGCGCTCTGCGTTTGGGACTTTCCGGCGTACAGCGCATATAAACCATCGTCCCGTAACGGCCCTGCACTTCGGGGTCCATCCACCGCAAAATCATCTCCCGCTCATTAAAGACAACAAATTCCCGATCTTTCATACTGCCGGGTGGCTGATCGGCCGGCCCGACATAGGTCTTGCCGCTGGGAGACCCCTTCAGACGAAGCTCGGTCAATGTCGCTTCGTCGGCAAGGTGCATCATCACGCCTCCGGTCGACCCCAGGGTGATGACATAAGGCTGCCGGCATTGATTGACGGCCGCCAGCTCCGTGCGCGCACGATCTTCTTCGCTGTGATAAGCGGCAAGGCCCCATTTGCCCACAAGCTCTTGCGGCGGAAAAGGCGGCGGCAATGTCGGCACAACCGGAGGCGGTGATTGCAGGGCTGGAGAGATTTCCGGCGGTCGCGGGCAGCCGCCAAGCCCCAGCGCAAGCGTGGCAACACCCACCCAAGTTGAGGCACGGACAATTGACGATGATGCGGCGTATATGGTGAAGCGTGTCATCGAGGCTCCTCGCGAACGAACGTGGACTCTGCGGGGCATCAGCAAGAAGCGCAAGCACGCAATTGCGTCGATTGATTGCCATGCTTGACTCCTCGCCCACAACGCAATATCCCCGCCTGGTCTGGCACTCCCTTTCCACGAGTGCTAATGGACTGAACAATCGATATTTTCCGGAAAACAAGGTGCGCGGCAGCGCCTCAAGAGGAAGCCATGGCCAAAACCAAATTTCGTCCCCTGCACGACCGCGTCGTCGTGCGCCGCATCCATGCGGAAGAAAAGACCAAAGGCGGCATCATTATCCCCGACACCGCCAAGGAAAAACCGCAGGAGGGCGAAGTCATCGCTGTCGGACCCGGCGGGCGCGATGAAACCGGCAAGCTCGCCCCGCTCGCTGTTACGGCCGGCGAGCGTGTATTGTTCGGCAAATGGTCGGGCACCGAGGTCAAGCTCGATGGCGAGGAGCTTCTCATCATGAAAGAGTCCGACATCATGGGCGTGATCGGCTGAACGACAGCCTCTGACCCGTCATCCCGAGGCGGCCGGCGCAGCCGGTTCTCGAAGGATGAACGGCCAAGATCCTGCCCGTCATCCTTCGGGGCTCGCTTCGCTCGCACCTTCAGGATGACGGATCAAAGCAAACCCAATCGGAGTTCATTAAAATGGCTGCCAAAGACGTAAAATTTGCCAGCGACGCACGCGATCGAATGCTGCGCGGCGTCGACATCCTCGCCAACGCGGTCAAGGTGACGTTGGGCCCCAAGGGCCGCAATGTGCTGATCGAAAAGAGCTTCGGTGCGCCACGCATCACCAAGGACGGCGTCACAGTTGCCAAGGAGATCGAACTCGAAGACAAGTTCGAAAACATGGGTGCGCAAATGCTGCGCGAAGTTGCCTCAAAAACCAATGATGCCGCCGGTGACGGCACCACGACGGCCACCGTTCTTGCTCAAGCGATCGTCCGCGAAGGCGCAAAATCCGTGGCCGCGGGCATGAATCCGATGGACCTCAAGCGCGGTATTGATCTGGCGGTCAACGCCGTGATCAAGGACATCGAAAAACGCGCCAAAAAGGTCTCCAGTTCGGCAGAGGTCGCGCAAGTCGGCACGGTGTCGGCCAATGGCGACGCCAAAATCGGCAAAATAATCGCCCAAGCGATGCAGAAAGTCGGCAATGAGGGCGTCATCACCGTCGAAGAAGCCAAGTCGATGGAGACCGATGTCGAGATCGTCGAGGGCATGCAATTCGACCGCGGCTATATCTCTCCTTATTTCATTACCAACGCCGAGAAGATGCTGGCCGAGCTTGAGGATGTTTACATTCTTCTGCATGAAAAGAAACTATCCGGCTTACAGTCGCTGCTGCCGGTTCTCGAGGCCGTGGTGAAATCAGGCAAGCCGCTCGTCATCATCGCCGAGGACGTCGAGGGCGAAGCGGTTGCAACTCTGGTCGTCAACAAACTGCGTGGCGGCCTCAAAGTCGCCGCCGTGAAGGCGCCGGGCTTCGGTGATCGGCGCAAGGCCATGCTCGAGGATATCGCGATTCTGACCAACGGACAGTTGATCTCGGAAGAGCTCGGTATCAAGCTCGAAAACGTGACGCTCAATATGCTGGGCCGCGCCAAGAAGGTAGTCATCGAGAAGGAAAAGACTACTGTCGTCAACGGTGCCGGCAAGAAAGCCGAAATCGAGGCGCGGGTTGCGCAAATCAAAGCGCAAATCGAGGAGACAACTTCCGATTACGACCGTGAGAAGCTCCAGGAGCGTCTGGCGAAACTCGCAGGCGGCGTTGCCGTGATCCGCGTCGGCGGCGCCACCGAGATCGAGGTGAAAGAAAAGAAAGATCGCGTCGATGACGCGCTCAACGCTACCCGCGCCGCGGTCGAAGAAGGCGTCGTGCCCGGCGGTGGCGTTTGTCTGTTGCGCGCCAAGAAGGCTGTCGGCCGTCTCACCAACGAAAATCCCGATATACAAGCCGGCATCAATATCGTGCTCAAGGCGTTGGAAGCCCCCATCCGTCAGATCGCGGAAAATGCCGGCATGGAAGGCTCGATTGTGGTCGGAAAAATCCTCGACGAGAAATCGGAAACTTTCGGTTTCGACGCTCAGAACGATGAATATGTCGATATGGTCGGCAAGGGGATTATCGATCCGGCCAAGGTCGTGCGAGCCGCGCTGCAAGACGCAGGCTCGATCGCGGGTCTGCTGATCACCACGGAAGCCATGGTTGCCGAAGTGCCGAGGGAAGCAACCCCTGCTCCGGCGATGCCGGGCGGCGGCATGGGCGGCATGGGCGGCATGGGCTTCTAAACAACGCCCGGCACCTTCAAGTGTGACGAAAAGACCGCCTTCGTGGCGGTCTTTTTGGCTTTGCGAGTTGTCTTTGCAAGGCGCTAGCACGCGCAGGCGGTTCCCTCCCCATCCACGGCTACATTTCGCAGACTCCAGCCATGCTTGATTGGGTAGAATTGCGTGAGGCCGCCAAGCATCACCATATCCTTCACACACTGAACAAACACGTTCGTGAACAGGTTCGGATCAATCCTTGGTTTAATGCGTCCTTTTTTCTTCCTGCTTCTTCGCCTAACCACTCACGTGCTAAAGACTGCGCCCGTCGAATTTCTGCACTGTCAGGGAATCCGGATCGACGCCGTCGAGACAGCGTATGTTGACCGCGACCATGTCCATTCCGCCCTGTTTGCCCATCGCAAAGGATTCAATGCCGCAGGTGGAGCAAAACAAATGATGAATGGTGCGCTTGTTGAATTGGTAGTCGGTCGTGGCGCCCTCGCCCGAGATAACTTTGAAATCGGCAGCCGGGGCAAAGCCCAATAAGGAGCCGAGTTTGCCGCAGCGCGAGCAATTGCAGGCAACGACCGGGCCCACCAGATCGAGCGCGACTTCATAGCGGACCTTTCCGCATTGGCAGCCGCCAGTATAGGTTTGCTTCATCTGTTGTTCTCCAGGGTGGATGTGTTTAAATTGTCGCCCTCCGCTCGCCGCAGAGCAAGAATGATCGGCTTGGATTATTAAGCCTATAGCTAGACTGGTGATTTAATCTTATAAAGAAACTATCCTATGGGAGGAATGAATGGCCGACGCAATCACCGCACTGATCGGCGCCATTATTATGGCCGGCTATATTTTGCTGATCGCTGCCAAGCTTGCCACCCCGCCACTTTGGATCGTCTGTTTCATCGGACTGGGCTTGATGCTTTGGGCATTTTGGTCTGACGACTGGAAGGCGATCGTCAGTCGCACCAAGTGATCGCGGGCTGTGGTGATCCTTTAAGCCTTTCGGGGCGTCCTACTCGGCTATTTGCGCAACCAGCCCGTAGGATAGGTTGAGCGTGAGCGAAACCCATCGCCTATGCGACACCATTTATGATGGGTCTCGCGTCGCTCGACCCATCCTACGAGCTACGAGCTTAAGGATTTTTCACGGGGACTCTATAGCCCGGGTGCGCGTGAGCCGAAGCGAAGCCCACCGGCAGACTCTCGTAACTGTTTGAATGCCGCTGGTGGGCACGGCGCGTGCGCGCCTTTGCCCACCCTGCGCTTGCTCAACCAGCCAGTTACGCTTGCTCAACCAGCCAGTTCGCGGTGCGCAAAAGCCGCGCGTCATCGCCGCATTCGCCAATCAATTGTACGCCGATTGGCATGCCATCCCCGCCCTTCAGCAGCGGTAGCGACAGCGCCGGAAGGCCTGTGAGACTCCATAACGAGCAGAATACCGGGCTGCCGGTGGCTTCTCCCTCGGGAGCGATGCCGGTCGTTGCGGGGGTGATGATCGCGTCATATTCCTTGAAAATCTCGGCTATCCCCGCGGCATAACGGCGCGCATTATCGCGCGCCGCGAGATAACGCACGGCGCTCACATCGGCGCCTTCGGCCAGAAAATCACGGAGCGTTTTGCTCGAGGAGTCCTCACCGCCGCGCGCCACGATTCGATTGAGATTATGCGCCATATCGGCGGCCATGATGGCGCGCTGATCGTCCCAAGCCGCGGCATACTCGTCCGGTAAATCAACGACTTGCGCTTGCTCGCCGAGACTGGCGACAAAGTCCTCCAAAGCGGTTTGCGCCTCGGGCTCGGCTTTGTTCCAAACGGGCGTTCGCACCAAAGCAAAGCGCGGCGGCAACGGGGGCTCGTCGGAAACGGTTTCGAGGAATGTCGGCGCGGCGACTGGGCGCGTGTCGCTATCTTTCGGATCGTAACCCGCCAGCACCTCGAGAATAAGCGCGGTGTCGGCGAGAGAGCGCGCAAACACCCCCACATGATCGAGCGCTTGCGACAATTGCAGAGCGCCGTGACGTGAAATCGTTCCATGCGTGGGCTTGCACCCGCATACGCCGCAAAAGGAAGCCGGACGGATGACCGATCCGTTGGTCTGCGAGCCGACAGCAAGCGGCACCATGCCCGCGGCAACTGCGGCGGCCGAGCCCGACGACGAGCCGCCCGGCGTCCGCTCCGGATCATGCGGATTGCGGGTGGGACCGGCGTGAAAATAGGCGAACTCGGTGGTCACCGTTTTGCCGATGATCACCGCACCCGCTTCGCGCAGACGCGCAACCGCAGTGCAATCGCGCATCGGCCGCCGGCCCTTCAGGATCGGCGAGCCGCATTCGGTCGGGTAGTCAGCCGTGTCGAAAATATCCTTGATGGCGACGGGGATGCCGTGCAGCGCGCCGATCGCGTAACCGTTGCGCCGGCGTTCATCGAGCGCGCGCGCCTGCGCCAGCGCGTCGTCGGGATCGAAATGAGCGAAAGCATGCACACGCTCGTCGACAGCCGCGATGCGGTCAATGCAAGCGCTGACATATTCCTCGGCCGACATATCGCCGTTGGCGATCCGCTCGGCCGCTTCGGTGGCGGTCAGTTCGACAAGGTCGCCGTCCATCCCCACTCACTTATAAAGTTGGTGAGGCAGCCAAAGCGCGATGCCGGGGAAGATGTAAACCATTGCCATCGACAGGAACACCATGGCCACGAACGGCAATGCGCCGGCGAAGATCTCGGTCAGTTTCACGTGCGGCGGCGCCACCCCCTTGAGATAGTAAGCAGCCATCGCCATCGGCGGCGTATTGAACGATGTCTGAATGTTCAGCGCGACCAGAATGCCGAAGATGATCGGATCGATGTTGAAATGCTTAAGCAACGGCAAAAAGATCGGCACAAAGATGATGATGATCTCCGTCCATTCCAGCGGCCAGCCGAGCAGGAAGATGATCGTTTGAGCAAGGATCAGGAACATCGTTGCCGATAGATGCATGCTATCGACCCAATGCTCGATGACCTCGTGGCCGCCGAGATACGAGAACACCGAAGAGAAGGTCCAGGACCCGATGAACAAATAGCAGACCATCGCCGACGCCCGCGCGGTGAGAAACACAGCTTCCTTCAAGCGCTGGAAGGTCAAAGCCCTGTAAAGCGCGGCCAAGGCCACCGAGCCGGCGGCACCCACCGCCGCGGCTTCCGACGGCGTCGCCAAGCCGAAAATGATGGCCCCGAGCACCGAAAGAATAAGAACGGCGAGCGGGAAAAAAGAGGTTGCAAGCGCCCAGGCCACTTCGCGAACCGGTATGGGGCGATCGAGCTCTTTGGGCATCGGCGCGAGCTTTGGATTAAGGATCGCTCGCCCGACCACGTAAACGACGTAGAGGCCTGCCAGCATAAAACCAGGGAAGAACGCCGCGGAATAAAGCTGAACCACCGATACCGACGTGGTCGCGCCATAAAGAATCAACAACACGCTCGGGGGAATCATGATGCCGAGACAGCCGCCGGCGCAAACCACGCCCGCGGCCAGTTTCGTATCATAACCGGCGCGCAGCATGGCCGGAAAGGCAAGCAGGCCCATCAGCGTGACCACCGCGCCGACGATGCCGGTCGCTGTCGCAAAAAGCGCGCAAGTGACCAGCGTAGCAACCGCCAGCGCTCCCGGCACGCGGCGGGCCGCCATCTGGATCGAATAGAAGAGCCGGTCGAGGATATTGGCGCGCTCGACCACATAACCCATAAAGAGGAACAACGGCACCGCTGTCAGCACATCGTTCGACATCACGTCGTAAGTATTGGTGACGAGCAGGTCGAAAATCCGCGTGCCCATCGCGTAATAGCCGAAGAAAACGCCCATCGCCACCAACGTGAAGGCGATCGGGAAGCCGAGCAGCACGATCACAATGAACGAAGTGAGCTGAATCATGCCCACTTCAGGATTGGTCAACGTCATCGGCTGGCTCCCAGATGCATCTCTTCTTCGGTACGCCGACGATCTTCCGCCTCGGCAAGAATGGCAGATTCCATTTCCTCAACATCGTGCAGCCGTTGCGGCCAAACACCGTCGCGCAGGCAAATGACACAGCGGATAATCTCGGCAAAGCATTGAATCAGCATCAGCGCGGCGGCAATCGGGATCAGCGTCTTGTGCGGATAAACCGGCGCGCCGGTCGGCGCGTAAATGCTGACTTCGTGAATGGCCCAGGACTGCTGCGCATAAGGAATGCCGTAAATAACCAGTGCGGTGAAACCGGGAGCTAAGAATATAAGGTAGAGTACGAGATCGATCGCCGCCTGCACGCGGTAGGGCGTCAGGCGGTAGATCACGTCGCCGCGCACATGGCCGTTACGCGACAGCGTGTAGGCGCCGGCCATCATGAACAGCGCGCCATACATGAAATAGCTCATGTCGAACGCCCAATCGGTGGGCGCGCGCAGCACGTAGCGCATGAACACGTCGTAACAGGTTCCCATCGTCATGATGACGATGCACCAGCCGAACGCCTTTCCGACACCCGCGCTCAGGCGATCGATAAAGAGAAGGAATTTTTCCACAGGAGAATCTCGCAACAACCGATCAGGATATAAATTCGCCGGGACGGCGGCGCCGCCCCGGCGAATGACCCTAGCGCGGATTAAACTTTCATCGGGCCGAAGTAGTGCTCCCAGGCCGCTTTGTAGTCGGCATCGTTATTGATGTTGTAGAAGCCGACGCGCTTGCCCCAGGCTTTCTGGCTTTCAAGCACTTTCTTGATGAAAGGACCCTGGTTGGGATCGGCGCTGATCTGCGCAACCACTTTGTCCCATGCGGCCAACTGCGCCTTGAAGATCGACGCAGGCGTACGCTTGACCTGAACGCCATATTTGGTCTGGAGCGTCTCCAGGTCACGAGAGTAAATATCCCACGCTTTCCAAATGTCGTCCGAATTGGCCGCTTGGCCGGCAAGGCGCAGCATCTGCTGCTGCTCCTTGGCAAGACTGTCCCACTTGGACTTGTTAAAGACAACTTCGATGGCCTCGGAGGCCTGGTGATAGGAGCCAAGGTAATAGTACTTGGCCACATCCTGGGCGCCAAAGCGCATGTCCGAAGTCGGGTTGTTGTATTCAAATGCTTCGATCACGCCCTTTTCCATCGCGGGAAGAATTTCCGGTCCCGGCAGTTGCGCGACGGCGGCGCCCATGGCCTGCATCACGTTCGAAGCAAGACCCACCGTGCGGTATTTCAGGCCCTTAAAGGCATCCGGTCCGTTGATCGGACCTTTGAACCAGCCGAGTGGTTGTGTCGGCATCGCAAAGACGTAAAATCCGACGACGTTCAGCTTCAAAATGTCTTGGGTCAGCTCGCGATAGAGCGCCTCGCCACCGCCGTAGTAGAACCAGCCCATGAAGTTGCTGGCCGTGGTGCCGTAGCAAGGACCGGTGCCGAACAGCGAGGCGGCGCGGTGCTTACCGTACCAGTAGGCCGGCACGCTGTGCGCGCCGTCGAGCACGCCTTGCGAGGTCGCATCCATCACCGAAAACGGCTTCACCACCGAGCCGGCATTGAGGTAGTCGATTTTAAGACGGCCGCCGCCCATTTGATTCACCTTGGCGGCATAGTCCTTGCCATAATCATTGAGGATGTCGGTGGCGCCCCAAGCGCCCTGCATCTTCAATGTCACCGTCTGCGCGCGCGAAACCTGCGGCATAGCGATGCTCGCCACGCCGGCAACAGCGGCGCCGCCAAGGAATTTACGGCGCGTTGCCGTAGACGCTTTTTTCTTGGTCATCAGATTCCCTCCCAATTTGAAGTTTCAGCCGTTTCCGGTTTTTTGCGTTTCGCTTGTGAATGTCTTTTCAGACAACTACACGAAATCGGTTTAGTTTGTAATTATTTTTGATTGCCGACAAGCCCAAATTCAACATTTTACATGTGTGGCGAGGAATCTCCGTGAAATGGGGTCCGTCTACCCCGCTAAAGAGCCGATTTTGATACGAAAGGCAATATGCTCTCGCGTCCTATTCGCAACGGAACGAAGGTCCCGCCGAGCGGACTCCGTCAGGGAGCTATCAGACAATGGCAGCGTGAGGGCAGCGACGACACATCGCGTCAATGTTCCCAAAATTTTTTAGCGAAACGCCGCGTCAAATTCGACTCTACGTGCGGAAGGAACAGCTGCTGCGACGCGGCATGACCGGGCCGCCAATGTAGTGATCCGCAATAAAAAATGGCGGCCACTCTTGAGCAAGTGGTCGCCATTTTCACGATTTGTCGGGACGAAGCTCCGGTACAAGCTCACTTGAGACTGCCGAGGGTGAGATCAGCGGAGAGTTTGGCGATAAAGCTTGCGCCGCACCAATTAGATCCCAGGCCACTCGGATTGATCGGCGTGACATCGCTGATGCCGCTCGCGGTCGGATCGCTGGTGAAGGCGTTGCAATCACCTTTATTGAGATCGGTGTCCGAATAGCGCAGGTCAAGCGTGAACACTTTCCAAGTAAAGCCTAGCCCGATGTTCCAGGTGTTGTAATCCTTATAATCGATGCCGTTTGGAAAGGCGGGAACGCCGTAAAAGGCATCACTAGTGCCGAGCCACTGGTGACCGAATTCACCCGACACATACCAACCCAACGGCCCGAACGCCATCCTCTCAGGCGCGGTGAACTTGATCGTGGCGGACGCGTAATCGCCCCACGCACCGGTGTTCAAGAAATTCGGCGAATAATATTCGTTCGCGCCTAAGGCCCAATCGCCGGCCGTATACGAGACCTTGCCGTAAATTTCATAGAAGCTGGCATTGGCTTTGGCAAAATTGCCGTTGAAAATTGAAGCGGGGCAGTTCGGGAAAGCGCCCCCCGAAAAGCACGTCCCGCCAGGGTAGTAATAATACCAGAACCCGACATCGAAGGCGAAAGGCCCGATGGTCGGGCGAATGCCGCCGTAAAAGTCGATCTCGGCTGCGGCATTATTGGCAAATTTGATGCTTTCTCCCGAAATGCCGGCATAAAGCTGCAAATTTGGATTAATATTGTAGCGTGGTTCGAAATAGGCGGCCACTGACGGTTTGTGGTCCGACTGAGTGACGCCGCGCCAGACGTAGTCATTCATGATTGCGGCGCCGAATCCAATATCCCATGGGCTTGGCGCTACCGTCGGCGCCTTGACGGCCTTGACCGGCAACTCGGCTGCAAAACCAGGTGCCGCGGCCATGGCAAGCGCCGCAACGAAGATTGAAACAAGCCTAATTTTACTCATGAAGTCCGTCCCCCCAATTTGACCAACGATCCCGCTTATGCGGGATCGGGCAACATTTCCGCGCATGGCCGATTTTTGCAGCTCGACGAAAAACCGCTCGGCACAAGAGGACCTGCAATGCCCCGAGGGATTTGGACTCGCTACACGGGACTCAGCAAGGCGAAAAGATCGGCAGATTGCCGCCTTTTTAGGCGCACTATCAGTGCGTGCAGATATGAAGTACGCAAAACCTTACGACATAAAACTTTGCCGTCCTGCCTGCTACAAGCGGGACGGCAAGGAAGTTTAACAGTAGGCATTAATACGAATATGATGATTTGGCGTCAGGTTAGGCTGCGGCTTTCTTGCGGTTTGCAGCCAAAATCTCATCGACCAGCGCGACGCCGGCGTCGATGAGTCGGATGGCTTAGACCCTTCTGCCGCGCAATGAGCTGCACCAGCTTATCGGCCCGTTCGATATTGGGCGCGCCATTGTAGAGAGCGCGCGCGGCGGAAGCCGGACGAGTCAAACTTTGCGCGGCGGCTGCATATTTCTCGAACGGCACCAGATCGCCGGGCGAGGCGCCAAGTTTGACGCAAAGGTCAAACACAAAATTATAGACTGAACGCGACTCCTCGATATTGTTGTGCACGGCTTCCTGCGCAGTGCGTATGCCGTCTTTGGTGATACAACGGTAGTTGCCGGCGAGCAGCATCGACCATTTTGCCAGCGGCACGAAAATCGAATCATGCACGCGCAGCTTGACCGGTAACTCGATTTTTCCTTCCGGCGCATCGAAGCGTATCGCATCGATATCCTTTTCGAGCTGGCGTAGCATTGCGGTATGCATGTCATTTTCGAACTTCGCCACCTTGAAGTTGGTCGGCAGCGTGACCATCAGCACGTTGACCTTCTCCTCCGGTGGGCGGACCGCCTGCGGGTCCGGGCTACAGAGCGTCAAGAGGCCGGGATCGAAATTGTCCCACACGCTCGCATCGGTATAGGCCGGCATGAGGGCTTCATAGTCGAGGCCGCGGATACGCCTGATATAGGGTAGCGGCGGCATGTTCATGATCGACATGCACGGCACCTTGGATTTCGCGACAGCATCCAGCAATTCACGGACGCCCGGTGAGCGATATTGCGGCTCCTGCATCGCGAGACCCACAAGATCGTAGTCGGCGGGATTGACCCCGTCGGCACCGCCGGCGGTGACTTTCCCCGGCAGCTTACGTGAGTCGATCTCGATCGGCTCGTTACGGCCCCTCACGGGCAAGCGCACGCGAAAACCCTCGGTATTGATCAAAGCAGCCTCGGCCGGCAGGCAAACGAGATGGACCGAGTGACCACCAAAAAGGATTTTCGAAGCCAGGAGCGAGCCGTAGGACGCGCCCATCATGAGGATTTTGTAAGTTGTCGGCATAACTACCGCTCCCGTCCGTTCAACGTTGGAAATTGAAAGAGTTCCGGCGCAACGCCGTTCGTCCCGCGTGGCTTGCATGCTATGCGGCCAGGGCAGTCGATGCAATCGGGGACTACCCGCCCTACCACTTCGGTCGTCTGTTGAAAATCAGACCGAAAAAGCGGCCGCCATGCCTTGAAGGCAAAGCGGCCGCGCATGTGCCGGCTGGCTATTCTTCTTCGGTCTTTCCGCCCATCCAGCCGCCGAATGCCGGCCTTTCCGGGGCGGGGGTTGCTGGCGGCATCGCCGGCGAGGGTGCCGGGCGCGCCGCCGGTTTCCTTTTTGCGACGGTCTTCTTCTTGCGAGCCGCCGCCTTCGTCGACCTTTTGACGGGTCTTTTCATTCCTTTTTTCTTTGCCAGCCCCTTTTTCTTCGCTGAAGCCGCGCCTTTCGCCTTCTTGGATTTCTTAGCTTTTGCTTTCTTACGTTTCTTCGCCATGGTGATCATCCCCTGGATTGGTTCAACGTTAAAATCCAACGCATACACCACAGACGGGCCGAAGCGATCCGCGCTTCGGCCTCGTTGCCTAAGCCGGTCTTAAGCCGCAGGGCCGACCGATTTGCCCGCGGCGAGCCGCCGCCTAAGCGGCGGCGGCACCGGCCCTCCACTCGCCCAATCGAGAAGCTCGACCGTATGGACGACCGGAATAACGGTGCCGGCAGCAATCTGTGTGATACAGCCGACATTACCGGCCGCGATCACATCCGGCCGGAGCTTTTCTATGTTGGCGACTTTCCGGTCACGTAATGCTTCCGCCAGCGAAGGCCGAAGAATGTTGTACGTGCCCGCCGAGCCGCAACACAAATGCCCCTCCGGTACATCTTTGACGATGAAACCAAACTTGGAAAGCAAATCTTTTGGTTCACGCAATACTTTCTGCCCATGTTGTAGCGAACAGGCCGAATGATAAGCAATCGTAAGCCTCTCATGCGCCATCGGCTCGGACAAGTTTAACGTGGATAGGTACTCACTAATGTCCTTGGCAAGCGCGGAAACGCGCGCGGCCTTGGCCGCATAGGCCGAATCGGTGCGCAGCATAAAGCCATAGTCTTTCACCGTCGTGCCGCACCCCGAGACTGTAATCACGATGGCGTCGAGGCCCTCTCCCTCGATCTCGCGAATCCAGGCATCGATGTTGTTGCGCGCGTTCACCAAGGCTTCGGCCTCCCGGCCCATGTGATGTGTTAGCGAACCGCAGCAGCTCTCCCCTCGCGCGACGACCACGTCAATTCCCTGCCGGTTCAGCAGGCGGATAGCCGCCTCATTGGTCGACGGCGCCAAAATGGGATTGATGCAGCCGCCGAGCAGCGCCACCCGGCCGCGGCGCGCAGCCTGCGCCGGATAAACTTTGCCATGGCGGTCCGCAGGCGGCGCGGGCATACGGACGGGAACGATTTTCACCATCGCCGCCAGACGCTTCAATCTCAGCGCCCGCAAGAAAGGGGAAAAGGGCTTGGCGAAAAGTCCCCCGACCATCGCAAGGCGGAATAAGGCCGGATTTGGCAGGACCCTCGCCAAGAATTCGCGCAGCCAACGATCGGCAAGGGGGCGCTTAAAGGTCTTTTCGATGTATTCGCGGGCGTGGTCGACCAGATGCATGTAATGCACGCCCGAAGGACAGGTGGTCATGCAGGCAAGACAGGACAGGCAACGGTCGATATGTTTTACGATCTCGCGTGTGGCCGGGCGCCCCTCCTCAAGCATCTCTTTAATGAGGTAGATGCGCCCGCGTGGCGAATTGAGCTCGTCCCCAAGCAGAACATAAGTCGGGCAGGTTGCCGTACAGAAGCCGCAATGCACGCAGGCGCGCAGAATTTTCTCGGATTCAGCGGTCTGCGGATCGGCCAATTGCACCAGGCTGAAGGAGGTTTGCATTGCTAGATCCCCTCCCACATACGGCCCGGATTGAGAACGCGCTGCGGATCGAAGCTCTCCTTCACGCGCTTGTTCAAGGCGCGAATACCGGCTGCCTCGGGCTCAAAAACATCCACAGCCGCGCGAACCGATTCCGGCGCGCGGATGAGCGTCGCATAGCCGCCAAGCCGACCCACCGCGGCGCGGATGGTTCGGGCATCGGGCTCGTTTTCAAACGGCATCGCGAGCCAAATGAGGCCGCCGGCCCAATCATAAAACATTTGCGCCGCCGGCGTGATCAGATCGGCGAGTTGATACCCTTGGGCCGGCGGCGCGGAAATGCGCCACAGCGGCCGTGCCAGCGAGCCCTCGGCGGTGAACGGCTTTACCATGCGGACATCCCGCCACAGCGCGCGCGAGCTTCGCTCGTCGAGCAGCGCGGCCCGCCCGAAGGGCTTCATCAACGCAACCAATGCTTCTTTGCGGTGCCGAACCGACGGCGCGAAGCCTTCCAGCCGCAACGCCATGGCCGATTTCGCCTTCGGCAAACAATCGAATGACGACGTCACATGATCGGGCAAATGCGCCGCGCCGGATACATCAAAAGGCAAACCCATGGCCGCAGCCATGGCTCTGCCGGCCTCGGCGTCGCTAAGACCGACGATGAGCACGGTTGTTTCGGTTTCTGCTTTCGGGAGCACCTTCAACGTCAAGTCAGTCATGACCGCGAGAGTACCCCACGAGCCAGCCAGAAGCTTACACAGGTCGTAGCCGGTGACATTCTTCACGACGCGGCCGCCCGACTTGATGAATTCGCCGCGGCCGGTCACTGCCGTAAAACCGAGGAAGTGGTCGCGCGCGGCGCCCATTTTGATCCGGCGCGGACCCGAAAGATTGGCGGCAATCACGCCGCCGAGCGTGCCCTGCCCCGCGGCTTGTCCCAACAGGGGACCGTAGTCGATCGGCTCGAAAGCAAGTTCCTGATGCTGCTGATCAAGCAGCGCCTCGATTTCGGTCAGCGGCGTTCCGGCGCGCGCGGACAGGACCAGCTCCGCGGGCTCATAAAGCGTAACCCCCGTGAGCCGCGATAAATCAAGTGTCGCATCATGGTCATGCGGGCGGCCGATGCGGCGTTTCGACCCCGCCCCTACGATCGCCAATGGCTTTTGGTTGCCAACCGCCCAACGAATCGCGTCCTCAACGTCATTGCTGTCGCGAGGCTTAAGGGTGTCGGTTATCGGGCGCGCTGCGAGGCTCACCGCTAAAACCTCGGAATATCGGGGAACGGCAGCTTGCCGCCGGAAATATGCATGCGGCCCAATTCGGCGCACCGATGCAGCGTCGGAAATACTTTTCCGGGATTAAGCAAGCCTTTCGCATCGAAGGCGCATTTCACGCGCTGCTGTGCGTTCAGATCAATTTCCGAAAACATCGCTCCCATTAGATCGCGCTTTTCAACGCCCACGCCGTGCTCGCCGGTCAGCACGCCGCCCACCTCGACGCAAAGCTTGAGGATCTCCGCTCCAAACGCTTCCGCGCGTTCAAGCTCGCCCGGCTTATTGGCATCGTAAAGGATCAGTGGATGCAAGTTACCGTCGCCGGCATGGAAGACGTTGGCAACGCGCAGGCCATATTTATTCGACATCGCCTTCATACGATGCAGCACCAGGGGCAGCTGCGCGCGCGGAATGGTCCCATCCATGCAGTAATAATCCGGCGAGATGCGGCCCACCGCCGGAAAGGCGGCCTTGCGCCCCGCCCAGAATGTGAGCCGTTCGTCCTCGGATCTGGACGCTTGACACGAGACCGCGCCGCACTCTCGCGCAATGGCTTCGAGGCGCCCGATCAAGTGATCAACCTCGGCCGAAGGCCCGTCAAGCTCCACGATCAGCAGTGCCTCAACGTCCAGCGGATAACCGGCATGGACGAATTCCTCGGCGGCGTGGATCGCGAGCCTATCCATCATTTCCATACCGCCGGGGATAATGCCGGCACCGATAATGCGGGAAACGCATTCACCCGCATCTTCCGACGAGGGAAAACCCACCAACAGCGCGCGCGCGGTTTCTGGCTTTCGTAAAATCCGCACCGTCACTTCGGTGACGACACCGAGCAGCCCCTCCGAGCCGGCGATCAATCCGAGCAGGTCGTAACCTGCCGCGTCGAGATGTTTGCCGCCAAGACGCAGAACTTCGCCGCTCATCAGCACGATCTCGCAGCCGAGCACGTTGTTGGTGGTCATGCCGTATTTCAGGCAATGCACGCCTCCCGAATTTTCCGCAATATTGCCACCGATTGTGCAAGCGATTTGCGATGACGGGTCGGGCGCGTAGTAGAACCCGGCCTCGGCAACTGCATTGCTCACGGCAAGATTGGTGACCCCGGGCTCCACCACGGCCGCGCGATTGGCAAAATCGATTTCTTTTACGCGATTGAACTTTGCCATTCCGAGCAGCACGCCGTCTCCAAGCGGAAGCGCGCCACCGGACAACGACGTGCCGGCCCCGCGCGGCACGACTTTTATCCCCTCCTGATGGCAATAGCGCAGCACCTGTGAGACCTGCTCGGTCGTGTCCGGCAAAACCACGAGCATCGGCAATTGGCGGTAGGCGGTAAGCCCGTCGCTTTCATAAGGCCGCATTTCGCGGGTCGAGACGATGACGCCCTCGCCCGGCACGATGGCGCGCAGCGCGGCGACAATCTTCTCGCGCCGGCTAAGAACCGCGTTGTCTAGTTCGGGCATCAGCAGCGACATCGGCCGCCTTCCCCCATATCTATGTAAACCGAAATGCCCACGAATGAGCTCATGGTACGAGATATAAGGCAAAAACCGGAAAATTTAACCACCGAGGCACCGCGCTAAGATTGTTTACCCGCCGATGCCGATTAAGCTTCCGGTGCCGTTCGGACCGAGGCGACCTTCAAATGGTGGATCAAAAGACGGTCTTCGGCCGCCGCATTCGGGTGGCGGAGCCGCTTGCACCCGGCTCCAATTTGACCTCGGTCAAGGCCGCCCGTGACGCAACCTGCTTTTTATCTGTGAACGATTGTCCAAGGAGGAATGATCATGATCAAAGATATCGTTGTTAATCTCGGACTAGGCGAACGCGACCCGGCCGGTGATTATGCCATCGCGGTGGCGGAAGCTTTCGATGCGCATGTCCTTGGCGTCGCCTTTTGTTATGAGCCCATCATGCCGGGGACCATCATGGGCGGCATTCCGCCGGAATACATCGAGATTTCCCGATCCGAAGCCGACAAAAAAGCGCGCTTTGCCGTGGAGCGCTTTGAAGCGAATGCGAGGCGCTCGAACCTGTCGATGGAGCATCAAACTCTGACCACCAGCGTCTCCGCCGCGGCGGACCAACTCGGCCGTATCGGCCGGCGTTTCGATTTGGTCATTTTGGGCCAAGCCCAAGGCGAGAATGAATCGGCCGAGCAAGCCGTCGATGAAGGCGTCCTGTTCGCGGCCGGCCGGCCGGTGATCTTCGTCCCTTACATTCAAAGAGGGCCGCTGAAACTCGATCACATCATGATCTGCTGGGACGGCAGTCGCACAGCGGCGCGCGCCATTGCCGATGCCATGCCTTTCCTAAAAAAGGCGAAACGGGTGGAAGTCGTGATCGTCGCCGGCGAAAAGCCAAAGAGCGATGAATTACCCGGCGCCGACCTCGGCCAGCATTTGGCACGGCACGGCCTGAACGTCGAGGTCAAACGGATTACCTCGCCCGGGATCGACGTTGCCTCGGCCATCTTATCTTACGCAGCCGACTCGAGCGCCGATATGATCGTCATGGGCGGGTATGGCCATTCGCGCTTTCGCGAATTCATCCTCGGCGGTGCCACTCGCGGCTTGCTCGACTCGATGACCGTTCCGGTGCTGATGTCGCATTAGCGCCGCTGCCTTGCGCACAATGCAAGAACATCACGTCGAACTGCGCAACGGCGAAAAAGTTTTCATCCGGCCGTTACGGCCGGATGATGCCTGCCTTTATCCCGAGTTCCTTGCCGAGGTCTCATCGGAAGATTTGCGGTTGCGCTTTTTCGCGGCGATGCAGGAAGTATCCCCCGCGTTGGTCGACCGGCTTGTCCACTACGATCCGGCGAAGGCCATGGCCTTCATTGCGATCGAGGAAGACAGCGGCCGCATGCTGGGCGTGGTACGCTTGCACGACGATCCCGATAAAGGCAGCGGCGAATTTGCCATTCTGCTGCGCACACGGCTGAAAGGTCAGGGTCTTGGCTGGCTGCTGATGAAGCACATGATCGCCAATGCCAAAGCCAAGGGACTCAAAGTCATACGCGGACAAGTCCTGCCCGAAAACACCACGATGCTCGATATGTGCGCACAACTCGGCTTTAGCAGCCGCACCGATCCGCACGAACGCGGCGTCAGGGAGGTAAGCCTGCCCTTGGATCAAGTCGCGACCGACGTCCTGCATTGACGCGCGGGTTCTCTCGGCCCGTATTGGGCGACGAGGCCGCGGGCCCGGGGATCGCCAACGCCGAGCGCACGTAAGGCCAGCAAGGTCGTCGCCTGGACCAATTCACGCGCGGCGGCGTCATCATCAAAAGCCGGCGCTAGAGGTCCCAGCAAGCTTTCCACCAGCGCGCCGATAAGCGCCATTGCTGCGAGATGCGCATCCTGATCGGGCAGGAGTTGACGCGTGAGGGCTATTTTGATGCGCGTTTCCAATTCCGCCGCGAGCGACTTGCGGAAATCGAGCCGCAGAGCGCCGAGTTCCGCATCGACCGGCTCGGCCAGGATGGCCCAGGCCAGCCGGCGCTCGGCCAGCACGCGCCCGGCGAAGGCCGCGAGAGCCGCCGCCAACGCCGACAACGGCCCCGGCGCGGCGTCGGCCGCCGCCGCCAGGGAGCTGACTTCGCGTGCGCCAATGGCGGCGACCATCTCGGCGACGAGGTCGGTTTTGGCGGGAAAGTAACGATAGACGGTACCGGCGGCGACGCCCGCGCGATGGGCAACCGCCGCGATCTGTACCGCCGCCATACCGCCCTCGCCAGCTAAAGCGGTTGCCGCCGCAAGGATGGATTTTTTGCGGGCGGCCAAGCGGCGAATGACGCTTTCGGTGCGATGATAAGGCATTACGGAGTGAACGATGATTTACCCCGAAAGGACAAGCTCTATCGCTGCTGGAACCCTATCCCGCTCTTGTAGGCATATCAGGGTCCGTGCTGGGCATATCTAAGTGTTGTGACTCTAACGCTTGTTTCGCCCGGATCCATCTCCGTCATCCTGAGGTGCTCGGCCGAAGGCCGAGCCTCGAAGGATGATCGGCCCGGCTCGCGCGCGGTTCGCGCGCGAGCGCCTCAGAACGACGGAAGAATTTGTGAATCATCCGTCAGTGACACAACACTAGTGGAGTGGATTTGACATTCGCTACCCACCTGGCCGCAAGCTCGCGAAGCGAATGTCAAATCCAAAACTCCACTAGAAACTTATATTTGGCTCATGGTCTTTCGATTCAAACACTCGCAAAAGATCCACGCCGAAATGGGTAGCGAATGTTTGAATCGGACCACTAGATCTTTCGTCTCGTCCTGATCGTCATTATCCGCTCCATCTGTCGTAACAGAACGGCTCCGATTCCATTTCAGAGCACGATGCGTGGCGATGAGGACAGCTATTTCCGCCGATGTGTTTCCGCCTTCCCCGCCAGCGATTTTTCACGGATGCTCGATAACGTTGTTGCCGGCGAGATCGCGTCGGGATCGATTTTCAAGTGAATGATCGACGGCATGCCGGAGGCATTGGCGGCGGTGAAAGCGGCCGGAAAATCGTTCGTTTTTTCGACTGTCACGCCGAACCCGCCGAACGCCCGCGCGTAAGCGGCAAAGTCCGGATTACGCAATTGCGTCGCGATCGCGCGGCCCGGATAATTGCGCTCTTGATGCATGCGGATCGTGCCGTAGAGCCCGTTGTCCGCGATCACCACAATGACCGGTAAGCCTTCCTGAACCGCGGTGGCGAAGTCTTGCCCGGTCATCAGGAAGTCGCCGTCGCCGGCGATGCACACCACGGTGCGGTCGGGATTCAATGTTTGCATGGCCAAAGCGGCAGGGAAGCCATAGCCCATCGAACCCGAGGTCGGCCCAATTAAACCGCCATATCGGCGCACGCGATAGAAACGATGCACCCAAGCGGTGAAGTTGCCGGCGCCCACCGTCACAATGGCCTCGGCCGGCAGATGCTCGCGCAACCACACCACAACCTCGCCGAGATTGACGCCGCCCGGCTGCGGCGTTGCTTGATCGGTCCACGCCAGAAATTCCGCATGCGCGGCTGTCGCCTCGCCATGCCACGCCATCTCGCGCGGCGGCTTGAGCATATCCAAGATCGAACACAGCGCCGCCGGCGTTGCATTGATCGCGAGCGTCGGATGATAGATGCGGCCCAGTTCATCGGCGCCCGGATGCACATGCACCAGTTTCATCTGCGGCTCGGGGATGTCAAAGACCGTATAGGCTTGCGATGGCATTTCGCCCATGCGCCCGCCGATCAAAATCACCAGGTCGGCGCCTTTTATACGCGCCAACAGTTTCGGGTTTGGTCCGATGCCCAAATCGCCAGCGTAGCAGGGATGCAAAGCATCGAACAAATGCGCGCGGCGAAAGCTGGTCGCGACCGGCAGCGCAAAGCGCTCGGCGAAATTCATGAACGCCGCGCAGGCCTGCTCCGACCAACGGCTGCCGCCGGCCACCACAATCGGCCGCTTGGCCGTCGATAATAGATCTTGCAAGCGCTCCAGATCGGCCGCGCCCGGCCATATCTCGACGGGCTCGAAAGCGCGCGCATCGGCTACCGTCACGCGCTGGGTGAGCATGTCCTCCGGCAAGGCCATCACCACCGGTCCAGGCCGTCCATTGCACGCAGCGTGAAACGCGCGCGAGACAAGTTCGGGAATGCGCGCCGGATCGTCGATTTCCGTCGCCCATTTCGCGACCGTGCCGAACACGGCACGATAGTCGAGCTCTTGGAACGCCTCGCGTTCGCGCATGTCGCGCGCCACTTGACCGACGAAGACGATCATCGGCGAGGAGTCTTGGCGCGCGATATGAATACCCGCGGAGGCGTTGGTCGCGCCGGGGCCGCGCGTGACGAAGCAGATGCCCGGACGGCCGGTGACCTTACCGACGGCTTCAGCCATCATGGCGGCGACGCTTTCATGGCGGCAAACGGTGAGCTTGATGTTGCTGTCATGAAAAGCATCGAGGGCCGCGAGGTAGCTCTCACCCGGCACGCAGAATACGTTACGCACCCCATGGATCGCCAATTGATCGACCAGGATTTCGCCGCCGGTGCGCGTGCTGTTCTTCGATTCCATAAAAGCCCTCGGTCAACGATTGCAAGAGGGATAGCATTTTCCCGCCTGCGGGAGAGTGACATTCGAGGCGAAGCCCGGAATGCGGGACGCGAGTCCGCCACACGATAATCGCGCTGGTGGAGTGGATTTGACATTCGCTACCCACCTGGCCGCAAGCTCGCGAAGCGAATGTCAAATCCAAAACTCCACTAGAAACTTATATTTGGCTCATGGTCTTTCGATTCAAACATTCGCAAAAGATCCCCGCCGAAATGGGTAGCGAATGTTTGAATCGGACCACTAGGTTTCAGGGCGGAAATAAGGTCCCCCACCGGGTGGGAGCGGGACAAGGAAGACCCCTGACTTCAGATTTCGGGTTCACGATTTCGGGCGATGGTCACGAGGAGCACCACGAAAGGGTGATCCTCGATGCAGGCGACGATACGATAGTCCCCGATGCGATAGCGCCAAAGATCTTTCAAATCACTCGTTAACGCTTGACCAAATCGGCGTGGATCACTTGAGCCGGCAATAACCTCGCGCAAAAAAGGCAAAATGATTTGTTTGGCCTCCGCACCAAGGTTGCGTAGGTCGCGAGCGGCGCCGCGATCAAATTCAACACGCCAGTCCTGTGTTGCCATTAGCTAGCCGCGCGCTTCTTCGCTTGCAGCTCAAGCATCTCAAGCGTCACACGCGGCTCGGCGCGTGCAAGGCGACGGCGCGCCAGATAATGATCTTCAATGTCTTCGATCTGACGCAAAATGGCTTCACGTACGTAAAAACTTTTGGTGCGGCCGGTTTTCTTGGCCAGCACATCAAGCCGCTTTTCAATATCGGGCGGCAATCGCAAAGCAAGCATCTCGATCTCCTTGTCGCTAGACATGTATAGCATAGGATGTTTCGCTGCAAGGGGGCCGCCAAAGACGCAGAATCGTAAAGCGCCCCTCACTCGACCTGCACGGCGGGGAGAGGTACAGACCGGCAAGCATATGCGGTGGCTCCGTCGGCAAGCGGGAAGAAAGTAAAGAGCACGCTAATTGCTCGCCTCCGAATCGGCAGATCATATCGTCATCTTCGGCATCGGGATTGGGGGCGCCCACGCCACCGGCGTCATCAAACAATTCGTTTGTCCAATGAGATTTCCCGCTTTGGCGTTTTCGGCCAGAAAAACTTTCCACTCGGGGTCGGCCGCCATTTTCGCACGCTTGGCCTCGCGATCGGCGGCGCTCTCGTAAACCCAAATATGAGTGATTGTGTTCAAATCGCCGCTTTCGGCCGCCGCATAACAGAGCGGCGCGCCAAGATAGCGAATTTGTACCGCATAGCCGTATTTCTTATAGAGTTCGAGTTGCGCCTGCATTCTGCCAGGTAGACATTTGTAGGTACGGACGTCTAAGAGCACGCGCTCCTCCCTTGGAAAGGCCGTCGGATTTGACCGCCGGGGCACTGTCATGACCCAGGCGCCGCCGGTCAATAGCTAACCTTCGCCCGCGCGTTCGATTGCGAACTTCTGAATCGGGGACTTAGCCTTTTTAGTGTTGTGTCACTGACGGATGATTCACAAACTCTTCCGTCGTGCCTCAAGGCGCTCGCGCGCGAACCGCGCGCGAGCCATCGCAAGTCGGTTATTGCCGACTTGCGTAGTTTTGGATCGGATGTCGGGTGAGATGGATCCGGGCGAAACAAGCGTTAGAGTCACAACATTTGCTTGGCGGAAAGCGGACCCCCGGCCCTTAAATCGCCGATTCCACCGAAATCACTTTGTAAGTGTGCATGTCGCCGCTCTCATCGCGGATCGAGACATATTCGCCGACACGAAAGGCGTGGGCGCCGAAACGATAGCCGCTTTCATCGTCTTCCGTGGCGGCGGGGTCATAGTCGAAGATCCAACGCCTGTGCTCGGGGCCGCCCGGCCGATACACGACAAAACCAACCTCGTCGTCTTCGCCTTCCCAAAAACGCCGCACGCGACAATTCCTGCGATGCTGACGCCACTGGGCCACGTCGATATGATCGTTGTCGTCGAGAGGCGCGACGAATTCGTAGCCGTGCCGCGCCGATCCCTCCGGGAACTCCTTGGAACGCGCCAAATTGAGTTTAATGCGTTTGAATGAATGCGGCAGTGTGGGCACGAGAGAGCCTCCTTGACGAGGGGACGATTGATCGTGCTGCAACCTGCCCGCCCCTCCATAGGGGCGTATTGATTTGGATCAGTTAGGCATCTTTTACTTGCGCCACAAGGATGAACTATGCGCACGGCCGAAATTTCGCAACAGCCGGTGATCGATTTTCTCTCCCGCCCCGAAAGCCATGATGGGCTGCCGGTTACACGCATCGAGACCCACGCGGCCATTGTATTTCTGGCCGGTACGCGCGCCATCAAAATCAAACGCGCGCTGCGCTTTCCCTTCCTGGATTTTTCCACATTGAAAAAGCGCAAACGCGCATGCGAAGCCGAGCTTGACGTCAATCGAAAATTCGCGCCTGCGATCTATCGGCGTGTCCTCGCAATCACACGTGAAAACGACGGCCATCTTGCCATCGGCGGCAAAGGTCCTGCTGTTGAATGGGCGGTGGACATGCGCCGCTTCGACGAGAGCCAAACACTCGATCATTTGGCCGAGCATGGCCGTATCGATTCGCGTTTGGCCGAAGCGCTGGGGCGAATGACCGCCAACGCTCATGCGCTCGCAGCCACGATTGAACGTTTCGACTTTTCTGCGGCACTTGAAAACGTCATTGCCCAAAACGATGCCGAATTGGCTACATGCCCAGATCTATTCGTGCCAAAAGCATTATGCGTGTTAACCGAGCGAACCCATGATGCGCTCAAAGGCGTGCACCCGCTTTTAGTTGAACGCGGACACGACGGCTTTGTACGGCGTTGTCATGGCGATCTCCATCTGGGCAATATCGTGCTCATCGATGGCAAGCCGGTGCTCTTTGATGCCATAGAGTTCGACGAACGCACGGCGACCGGCGACGTGCTCTACGATCTCGCCTTTCTGCTGATGGATTTGATCCAGCGCGGCCTGCAGCAAGCCGCGAACATTGTGCTCAATCGCTACCTTGTGGAGACACGACACACGAGCGATCTCGATACGCTTGCGGCGCTGCCGTTGTTTATGGCGGTGCGCGCAGCTATCCGGGCGAAAGTGACGGCGGCACGGCGCGCTTATTCCAAGACGCCCG
This sequence comes from uncultured Pseudomonadota bacterium, assembly GCA_963697535.1. Classification (GTDB taxonomy): domain Bacteria; phylum Pseudomonadota; class Alphaproteobacteria; order Rhizobiales; family Xanthobacteraceae; genus Pseudolabrys. The sequence goes on from OY969085.1 coordinate 68,328, forward strand.
CAAAAGTCTCGGAAAGAGCACGCGATTATTTCGCGCTAGCCGAACGCCTGATCGCACCGCGCCAGCCGCAATTGATCGCCGTTGGCGGCTTGTCCGGCACGGGCAAATCACATTTGGCGCATGCGCTTGCGCCCCTCATGGTGCCGGCGCCTGGCGCCATCGTGTTGCGCAGTGATATCGAGCGCAAAGCCATGTTTGACGTTGATGAAACGGAGCGACTGCCGCCCAATGCTTACAGCCCGCAAACCGGACAAAAGCTCTATGCCGGGCTCGCCGCGAAGGCGGCACGTATCTTAAGAGCCGGCCATTCGGTGATCATTGATGCTGTTTTTGCCGATCCGCTTGCGCGGGCCGAGATACGCAAAGTAGCGGTCGGCCGCAAGTTTTTCGGCTTATTTCTAACAGCCAATCTTGAGACGCGGATCGCGCGCGTTCGCGCGCGCAAGCACGACATCTCCGATGCCGACGTCGCCGTTGCGCGCGCGCAAGAGCATTACGAACTCGGCCCGATGGATTGGGTGAAAGTCGATGCCTCCGGCGCACCGGACGAAACGCTGCGTCGAGCGAAAGTCGCGTTGCTGAAGTAATAGCTAGTGGTCCAATTCAAACATTCGCTACCCATTTCGGCGGGGATCTTTTGCGAATGTTTGAATTGAAAGACCATGAGCCAAATATAAGTTTCTAGTGGAGTTTTGGATTTGACATTCGCTTCGCGAGCTTGCGGCCAGGTGGGTAGCGAATGTCAAATCCACTCCACTAGGTCTGCGGCTGTGGCACAATTTCGCCCGTGGGCGGCTCGGGCCGCGGACGCGGCTTGCCCGCGGTCGGTACTGCCGATCCGCGCGGCGCCGCCGGTTCGATCGCAAACTCGCGATTCGGCCGCTTGCCGGCGAGCAGGTCCTTGATCTCATCGCCCGACAGCGTCTCAAATTCGAGCAGCGCCTGTGCAATCCTTTCCCAGTCCTCGCGCTTTTCGGTGAGGATACGACGCGCCTCCTGCTCGCCGTCTTCGACAAGGCCACGGATTTCGCCGTCGATCAGCTGGGCGGTCTCGTCGGAAATATTGGTGGTCTGCGCCACCGAATGGCCGAGGAACACCTCTTGCTCGTTGCTCTGATAACGCACACGGCCAAGTTTGTCGGACATGCCCCATTCCATAACCATGGCGCGAGCAAGCCGCGTCGCCATCTGGATATCGCTGGTCGCGCCATTGGTCACCTTGTCGGGGCCGAATTTGAGGATTTCGGCTTCGCGTCCGCCGAAAAGAATTGCCAACCGCGAGACGCACCATTCGCGCGAATGGGAAATCCGGTCACCCTCAGGCAATTGCATCACCATACCGAGCGCGCGCCCGCGTGGAATAATGGTTGCCTTGTGCACCGGATCGGCCGCCTTCACACTGATGGCCACGATCGCATGACCGCCTTCGTGATAGGCAGTCAGCATTTTTTCTTCTTCGGTCATGACCAGCGATTTGCGCTCGGCGCCCATCATCACTTTGTCCTTGGCGTCCTCGAATTCGGCCTGAGTCACCATGCGCTTGTTGCGCCGCGCCGCCATAAGCGCGGCCTCGTTGACCAGATTCATCAAGTCCGCGCCGGAAAAACCGGGTGTGCCACGGGCAATTGTTTTTAAATTCACATCGGGCGCCAGCGGCACTTTGCGGACATGAACCTTGAGGATGCGCTCGCGCCCGCTAACGTCGGGATTCGACACAACCACCTGACGGTCGAAACGGCCGGGGCGCAACAGCGCCGGATCGAGCACGTCCGGCCGGTTCGTAGCCGCGATCAGAATAATGCCTTCGTTCGCCTCGAAACCGTCCATCTCGACCAGCAATTGGTTGAGCGTTTGCTCGCGCTCGTCATTGCCGCCCCCTAGACCGGCGCCTCGATGACGGCCGACGGCATCAATCTCGTCGATAAAAATGATGCATGGCGCATTTTTCTTCGCCTGCTCGAACATGTCGCGCACGCGGCTGGCACCGACACCGACGAACATTTCGACGAAATCGGAGCCGGAGATCGTAAAGAAAGGCACATTAGCTTCGCCCGCGACCGCGCGCGCGATCAACGTCTTGCCGGTGCCCGGCGGGCCAACCAGCAAAACGCCGCGCGGGATACGCCCGCCCAATTTCTGAAATTTGCCCGGATCGCGGAGAAATTCGACGATCTCCTGCAAGTCCTGCTTGGCCTCATCGACGCCTGCCACGTCTTCAAACGTCACGCGGCCATGCGCTTCGGCCAAAAGCTTGGCGCGCGACTTGCCGAAACCGAGCGCCTTGCCCCCCGCGCCTTGCATTTGCCGCGACAGGAATATCCATACGCCGATGATGGCGAGGATCGGCAACCATGAGAACAAGTATGAAACCCATGGCACATTATCGGACACCGGCTTGGCCGTGATGGTGACACCCTTGGAATATAGCTTCTGCACCAGACCGGGGTCGTTTGGCGCGTAAGTCTGGAAGTTGGCTCCATTCGAGAAGGTGCCGCGGATTTCCGGCCCCTGCATGACGACCTCACGCACGCGGCCCTGATCGACTTCAGACAGCAGCTGCGAAAAGGAGATGTCCTGCGCGGTTGTCCGCTGCCCAGGATTCTGGAACAGCGTGAACAAAGCCAACAAGAGGAGGACGATGATCACCCACAGGGCGAAATTACGTAAATTAGCATTCATTAGACAGGACTCGCCGCTGTTCCGCCGCTCATTAATGGCCACAATTCATGGCAACTTCACGTCTTTATAATCTAGGCAGGCTGCCTCGGCATGGAAAGGCCTTTAAATTTATATCATAGCGAATTTTCATCGCTTGGCTACGGAGCCCTTGTCGAAGGCCCGGCTTTGGCGCGGGGGCGCCCTTTCGACAAGAATGCGTGGCGGCCGCAACGTCACGATCGCACCGGCCAGGCTGCGCCGGAATTTGCCCCTGCCAGATTTCTGCGCCATAGCGAGATTTTCGGCCAATATTTCCAATTTTGCAAGCTCGACCGGCCCTTCGTCGCCGACTTGCGCAATCGCCCGTCCGAGAAGCCGGAGGGCGATTTCAGCCGGCAATTGCGCAAAACCGGTCATGTCGAAGACAACAGCCCCACGCGGACCCGGCTCGGCTTTGACTTCGGCTGCCGCATGATCGACAGCGGCCTCAAGCGCAGTGTCGGCTCGCTTAAGCCGGTGCGCCAAGATCGCAAGCCTTTCAGCGCTGAGCCCTTCTGCCGCCAAGCTCGTCATCAGCAATCGCAGTCGCGCGCGGGTAAAGCGCGGATCGCGGTTAGAAGGATCGTCCACAAACGGAATTTTCGCCGCTCCAAGCGTGGCGACAAGTCGGGACTTGGGAATATCGAGCAAGGGACGGCATAATAAAATCGCTGCGCCCTCGCGGTAAACTTCCATACCTCCCCCTGCAAGGGGGAGGTCGCCATGCGCAGCATGGCGGGTGGGGGTCATTGCATCTATCATTGGCCCCACCTTGATCGCGCGGCGCCCGTCGCCGGGCCGCGCTTCGCGCGGGCCCGTTGGCGCGATCGACCCTTTTCTTCGGGGTGGCGAATAAGGAAGGATTGTGACACGCCGCATCGCCGCCAATCCGGTGATGCCACTCCCCCGGGACATACGAATCAGCACCGTCTCAGCTTGATCGTCGCGCGTGTGCGCGGTGACGATGAATGTCGCGCCTGCTCGCCGCGCGGCTTGGGCCAGCAAGCGGTACCGCGCGGCGCGAGCCGCCTGCTGAAGGCCTGTCTTCGGTTTCTTGCCGGTCCAGCGCAAGGTTCGGTGCGCGATCTTGAGCCGACGCGCAAGCTTGGCAACGTCCGCCGCTTCACGGCGTGCTTCTTTGCGCAAACCATGGTCGATCGTAACCGCACTCAATTTTGGTGGTGATTTGAGCCTCGCGTGCCAGCGCGCCGCGAGCACTATCAAGGCCGTGGAGTCCGCGCCGCCGGATACCGCCAGCACCACGGCCGGCGCACCTTCAATCTCACGAAATAAGGATGGAAGTTCCGCAGTCGAGACCGGTGATGTCTCAACAATGCACACGTTTGAATTCCTGGGCAACACTGCGTTTCACGCCGGCGGGGGCCTGCGGGTATTTGCGATTGACCTCCGCAAACGTCGCACAAGCCGCATCTTTCTTTTGCAGTACCACGAGCGATTGCCCCAGACGCAGCAATGACTCGGGCGCCTTTTCGGCTCGCTCATGTTTGGTGGAAACCGCCAGGAATGATTCCGCCGCCTCACGGTATCGTTGCTGCTGAAACAAGGCTTCGCCCAACCAGTATTGGGCGTCGGGCACCAGCGGCTCGTTCGGATATCTGGCAAGAAAATCGCGGAATGCCTGTTCGGCCAGCGCGTAATCCTTATGCAGCACGTAACCATAGGCCAGATCATATTCGTCTTGCGGCCGCGCCGAGGGCGGCAAGGTTGCGAGTTGTCTTGGGCCGGCCGCATTCGCGAGATCAAGCGGCGCGCCCGCAGCGCGCCCGCCGGAAACGCCCCCCGACCCTCTGTTCACTGAGTTCTCCCGCGGCGAGACGAACGATTGTGAGCCGAGTATGCGTGGCGCACCGGGCGCATCGGGATGTGCCGCGGGATCGAATGCATCGCCGCGGCGCGCCGGCAGTGTTGCGCCCGGCGGCGTATTCAGGCGCGCCGCATCCTCCTTTGCGCCTGGTTGCGGGGAACGAGAACCGGCGTATTCCTGGAGGCGCTCAATCTTCATCTCAAGCTGTTGGTTGCGATGTTGCAACTCTTCGATCTGACCTGTGACTTGGCGCAAAGCATTCTCCAAACGATCAACCCGAACGGCGAGATCATTTTCATTCGTCTGCGGGACCTGCGCATTCGGCTCCATACGCGATTGTGCCGGCTCGCCGCGATTGAAGAGATTGTCGAGAAACCCCCGCCCGCTTTCTTGCGCTTGTGCCGCACCCGTCAATATCATGAGTGCGGCAAGCGCCGAAGACGGTATGATATACGCCCGGTGGCGGCGAGATTGATTACATGCCATCGCGAGGTTCATACAAAACATCTTAACGCAATATACTCCAAGTTTGGAGCGCTTTACAGCGATATAGTCGATCCACCCCAGTCGCAATCTTACGAACTTGCGTTGAGCACGGTGACCGCGCGGCGGTTTTGCGACCAACAAGAAATATCATCGCACACGGCGACCGGGCGTTCTTTGCCGTAGGAGATCGTGCGCATGCGATTGACGGGAACGCCGCGTGAGATGAGATAATCACGCACCGTTTGGGCACGGCGCGCCCCGAGCGCTATGTTATATTCACGGGTGCCACGCTCGTCCGCATGGCCCTCAATCGTAAACTGACCATATTTTGAATAGGTATTGAGCCATTGCGCTTGCTTATCAAGGGTAGCGCGCGACGTCGGCGTCAATTCCGACAAATCCGTTTGAAAAAACACGCGATCACCGACATTAACGATGAAGTCCTGCTGGGTTCCCTGCGCCACTACGCCACTTCCACCAGCCCGATTATCGGTGCCGCGACTAACGCATGCTGAAACCGCAAGAGCCGTCGTCAAAACAATGGCCAAACGAAAGCCGTGAACCAATTTCGCGATATCGATCATACCGATGAACTCCATTCTTGCGCATTGACCGGACTTACGTGCCGCATAACTTTGCTTAAGAGCTGGAATTCACATTGTCTTAGCCATGTGCACCAGCCACTCGCCTGACAGATTTCATTAAGTGAATGCTCTATCAACCTTGACCAAACCTTGCATAGCGGCTGAAAAATCGGCCCGAGCCGCCAAAACCGATGTTCATGGTTAAAACATGGTAAAAAAGGCAAGATCAGGACAAAGATCACGACAAAAGCGGTGACCACGCGGGATCGGACGCATAACTTGGCGTCGGCACTTTCAATTGATTGCGGCCGGTGATGTCGATTGTGTAAAGCGAGGGGCCCGGACCAGAATCGCTGAAATACATCAGCACGCGGCCGTTCGGCGCAAAAGTCGGTCCCTCGTTGTGGAAGCCTTGCGTCAGAACGCGCTCACCAGAACCGTCCGGTTTTAGAACGCCGATCGAGAATTGCCCGTTTGCTTGTCCTGTAAAGGCGATGTAGTCGCCGCGCGGCGACCATACCGGCGTCGAGTGGCGCCCTTCACCGAAGCTGATGCGCTGCGCCGGCCCGCCGCTCGCCGCCATGACGTAAATCTGCGATGAGCCGCCACGGTCGCTCTCAAAGCATATGCGGGTGCCGTCAGGCGAATAGCTTGGCGCGGTATCGATCGCCGGCGTATCGGTGAGACGCGTGGTTTGTTTCGATCGTAAATCCATCACAAACAGGTTGGCGTTGCCGCCTTGCTGCAAACTCATGATCACGCGCTGGCCATCGGGTGAAAATCGTGGCGCAAATGTCATGCCGGGAAAGTTACCGACGATTTCACGCTGGCCCGTCTCGAGATTGAGGAGATAGACGCGCGGCTGTCCCTGACCGTAGGACATGTAAGTAATTTCTTGCGTCGACGGATTAAATCGCGGCGTGAGGACCAGATCGTCACCGCGCGTGAGGTAACGAGCGCCGGCACCATCCTGGTCCATAATGGCGAGGCGCTTGATACGCCGCTGCTTCGGTCCAGTCTCATCGATGAATACGATGCGGCTGTCGAAATAGCCCTTCTCACCGGTGAGACGCTCGTAAATCGCGTCCGACATAATATGCGCGATGCGGCGCCAATTGTCCGGCGTCGTGAAATATTGTTTGCCTTCGAGTTGCTGTCCGGCAAAGACATCCCATAACCGAAATTCGACCTTAAGCCGCCCATCACCTTGACTTGTCATGCGGCCCGTCACCAATGCTTGCGCATTAATAACCCGCCAATCGGCAAAACGCGGCACCGCATCGAAATTTGCGATCCTTTCGATATAGGCCTGCGGGTTTATTGGCGCGAAGAGGCCACTGCGCCGCAAATCGTTGGCAATAACGGAGGTGAGATTATGAACGGTGTCGCGCTCACCTTGCGACCCAGCCAGAAAATCCGGCAAGGCGATCGGCATAGCTTGCGGATTGCCCTGCGTGATGTCGATACGCACCGCGGCACATGTCGGACGTGGCGTGAAGCCAGCAACACCTCCTAATGCACTGCACCCCGCAAGCATCAGCAACCGGCGACGGGAAACGAAAGACGATCGGAAAAACATATTGGTCATTGGGATTCGATTTCTCGGGTTAATGGAGCATGTCCCCTAAAGTGAAAGCCACGGTCATATCTCTCCATTGTTCATAATGTTCGGGGCGCAACATTGTATAGGGCTGACATTGTAAAATGGCGCGCCTGGCGCTTTCGGCGAAGATCGGACCCAAGGCCGACCGTGTACCTTCGATGACGTCGGGGCCACGCTGCACGGTGCCATTCGGACCAAAGAGCATGTGGAAAACCACTTTCACGTCCGGGTCCTCGGCTCCGACCGGCGGCTGCCAGCATTGGCTGATGCGCGCGCGTAAAGCATCAATTTCACTCTGTGACAATTGCGCGGCCATGCCTTTGACACGGCCAAGCCCGGCCTCGGAGTTGAGGATATCTCCGGCGGATGCCTGCCGGCGTGGCGCTTGCTGATTGAGCAAAGCTGCGACTTCGGTGGCATCAAACTTTCGAGGCGGCTCGTGCGGTCGCGTCGGCCGGCGCCTCGGCGTATTTTGTTTCACCTTCGCACGCTTCGTATGATCGTGCTTTTGTTCATTGTCGTGCGTAAGCTTCTCGGCGATCGGATCGGATTGATGCGTCGCTGCGACCTCCGGCGGATTTTCTGGCGTGGAACTGGCGGTTTTTTGCGGCTTTTGACTCTTCTCCGGTTTTGACTCCGGCATTGGCGGCGGCGGGGGCTTTTCGGCCGTTGGCTTGATCTCGGTTTTGTCGGCGACCTTGACCTTGTGCTCTTCAACGGGCTTGGGCTCGTCAGCTTTCTTTTCGACAAGCGGCTTGGCATTGTCCCGTTTGGGCGCGTCTTTCACGCCCTTGGTCATTTGTGAGAAATCCTTTTCGCTAATGAAGTCCACGGGAAGGGATTCGGCTGGCGTTGCCTCGAAGGTCCTTCCCGAAAACGACACAAGGGCCCACAACAGCACCGCCGCGTGAAGTCCAATCGAAATCGCTGTGGCCTTATTCATCTGCATTAGTGCGCTATCGCGCTTTGTTCGAACTCGGTCACTAACGCCACGCGATGAAAACCGGCCGCTGAAAGCCGGCCCATGACTTTCATCATGGTTCCATAATCGACGTGTCTGTCGCCGCGCACATAGATTTGCGCTTCGGTGCCGCCGCGCGCTTGCGCCACGGCCTGCAATTTGGCGATCATGTCTTCGGTGCCGATTTCGCTATCCTGCAAAAACACATTTCCTTTGTCCGTCACTGAAATGGTGAGCGGTTTCTTATCCTGTTCGAGACTTTTGGCTTGGCTCTGCGGCAAATCGATGGGAACGCCGACGGTAAGCAACGGCGCCGACACCATAAAGATGATCAGCAAGACCAGCATCACGTCAACCATGGGCGTGACGTTGATCTCGCTCATCACAGCACGACGGCCATGCCGTCTTTTTCGGCCCCCCATCGATGGTGTGCCGGCGTTACCCGCCATAGGCCTACCCCTCGTCTCCCGTGTAAAGGCTCATCATGCGCGCTCATCGATTTGCCGCGACAGGATGGCCGCAAATTCGTCGGCAAAGCCTTCGAGTCTTTGGCTCTGTTTGTTCACCTCGGAGGCAAACTTGTTGTAAAAAATCGTCGCCGGTATGGCGGCGACCAGACCGATGGCCGTGGCGAATAAAGCTTCCGCAATGCCGGGCGCCACCACAGCGAGCGAGGTGTTCTTTGACGCGGCAATCGACTGAAAGCTGGTCATGATGCCCCAGACCGTGCCGAAGAGACCGATGAAGGGGCCAGCCGAGCCGATAGTCGCCAAAACCAAAAGGCCGCGATCCAAGCGCGCGACCTCGCGCGCGACGGTGACTTCCATGACTTTCTCGATTCGCATTTGCAAGCCGGCAATCGAGCGGGGCGCGCCCTCGAAGCTGCGCTTCCATTCGCGCATCGCCGCGACAAACAGCGCCGCCATCGAATGGCTGGGCTTGACCGAGACCGAGCGGTAAAGGTCCTCAAGCGAATTGCCCGACCAGAACATGTGTTCGAAACGGTTCATCGCGCGGCGGCTTCGCGCATAGAGCACGGTCTTTTCGATGGCGATGGCCCATACCCAGATCGAGCAGACGAGCAAGCCGACCATCACCAGCTTGACGATCCAATGGGCATGCCAGAAGAGCGTGAATAGTGACAAATCGGACGACGTCAGCGGCAAAACCGACTGTGCCACGTCGGCAGGATTCATTGGCGCGGTCCCTTTCCCTTCTTTTTAAAGAATTCTTCGATCAGACGGAGTCGAAACATGCGCAGCCTGTTCCCTCCCCCTTGTGGGGCAGGGTTAGGGAGGGGGGTCGTTGAGACTGGCCACCGCGATGCATTTTCGTGAACCCCCATGCACCCACAGGCCAAACAATATTGCTCGCGGCTAAAATAACCGCCGCAAAAATCTAAGGCACCCCACAGCCGAGAGAATGCATGAAATCCCCGCGAACTTGACCAAACTAGGGCGCCGCCCCCTGTTCCGGACCTATAATCAGCGCCGATTATGCTTAAAGAATCGTTAGCGCGAAACGGGTTTATCCAGGTTTCGCGGAGCCAATCGGCGGGGCGGATTGAATGATGTCGCAATCCGCTTTCATGGCCGCACGCAGCGGCCTGGGTATTGGCCTCGCTTTGCCTGCCGATACGAATGCGACCTGCACGCGCGCCTCGATAATCATATCGCCGCCGCGCACCACCTGCTGATGCAGCATGACGGACGCACCCCTCACCTCTTTCGGCATGGTGACGATCGTGAGCAGGTCATCCATGTATGCAGGCTTTTTGAAATCAATCGCCATGTGCCGCACCACAAAAGCAAAGCCAGGCGCCTCTTGCGCCGCCTGCTCGAACAGCGCGCGGTGATCGGCCCCTAAGAGGCGCAGATAATTCGTGCGCCCGCGCTCCATGAAGCGCAGATAGCTCGCGTGATAAACGACGCCGGAGAAATCCGTGTCCTCGTAATAGACACGGATCGGCTGATGGTGCTTGCCGTCGCTGATGGAGCCGTCGAGGGAAACGGCCTTCATTGTTGGAATTCCGATTTGATATTTCTGCGTCCATCGAGCACGCGCACGATCATCACGTGTTCTCGCTCGGCGCGATAGAAGACGACGTAGTTCTCGATAACAATACTTCGAAGTCTTTGTGCAAAAGCAAAGCGCTCTCGGCCAATGAAAGGAAATTGAGCCAAGTGTTCAATTCTCATGCTGAATAGATTTGCCAAATCCCTTGCAGCCGCTCGGTTTCGAGCAGCCAAATAGGTAAGAATTTGTAACAAGTCAGAGTCAGCCTGTTCTGAGAAAATGATTCTCATTCAGACTTTTTATCTGATTCAGGACTTGTATCTAGTTCGCTAAGGTTCGCCCTGCGCAGGAAATCGGCAAAGTCCCATTCACGCACGCGGCCCGCCTCGATATCGGCAAGGCCCTTGTCGATTTCCATCTTCAACATGCGAAATTTCTCCGCCTGCTCAAACAGGTATGCAACCGCCGGCTCCCGCATTTGCTCAGGGAGGAGATCCAAGGCCTCAGCGGCCCGCTCGGTGAATGTTTTCATGGCCGGCATATTAGCATAACTCCGCTCATGTCGATCTGGTTTTTCTCACGCCCAAATACAAGCAGACCGGCATATCTCTGCACCGAAACGGACAGATTAAACTAAATTCAGCTACGATAGTCATAGCCCGTAGGGCGGCTTAGCCGAAGGCGTAACCCGCCGTGTTGATAACGTAAAATTTGGCGGAATACGCTTACGCTATTCCGCCCTACGAACTCACGCCGCCCCTAACGTCACCAGCACGATTTCCGGCGGCACGCCGAGCCGTGCGGGCACGATGCTGCAACCAAGACCGCCGGAGACGATCAAGTCGCATTGTTCTCTGATATGCCCATAAGCGAAGCGATTGCCGTAACGCGACGGCACAACAGGCGACCAGCCGAACAGGCGTAGCTGGCCGCCATGGGTGTGGCCGCTCAAGGTGAGCGCGACCCACGGCGGCACTTTCGGCAAAATGTCCGGCTCATGGGCGAGCAAAATCACCGGCTCGTGCCGGGACACCTGACGCAGCGTGCGGCTCAAATCGTCGACGCCCCGGCGACGGCCGCGATGCCTTCGAATCGACGGCACGAAGGCCAATTGATCGCCCAGTCCCGCGAGCCAAAACGTGTGACCGTCTTTCGACAGGCGTACCGTATCATTCTCATAGACTGGGATACTCACCCGTTCTAATGCGCGCCGCGCATCAATTGGCCCACGGCCCTCGCGCTGCGCTTTTCGGTCTTGCCACCAATCGTGATTGCCGAGAATGGCGTGCACGCCGAGCGGCGCGCGCAGGCCGGAAAGACTTGCTGCCCAGCCGGCCGAATCCACATGGCCGGTGACGAAAGGGTGACCGGCAACATAGTCACCGAGAAGAACGATGAGATCGGCCTTGAGCGCGTTGGTAGCTTCAACGATCGATTGGATATGATCCGGCGTCATCCAAGGTTCGCAGGCGTGAACGTCGGCGACGGCGGCAATTTTTAGCTGCAAGCCCTTCGGCCAGTTCGCAGGTTCAAGATGATAGCGCGTCACATCAAGACGCCCGGTTTCGACAAAAGCCGCGTAGAACGCGGGAGCGGGCGGGGCAAGGCCGCCAAACCATGTCAGAAATTGACGGCGTGAGATCATGGAACAGGAAATTTAGACAATACTAACGTGTAACGCTGTCATTGGCGTTACACGATCGTGTAAAACAGCACTATGACAAATCTTAGCCCGCGCGCGCCAAAGGCGGGGAGGGCTTGGGAATATCCTGCTTCCATTCCTTGGCCGCCTCAATCCACGAATCAATGGCCTCTTGCACGTTCTTCAGCGCTTCCTCGGGGGTCTCTCCGTCCGACATGCATCCAGGTAAATCAGGTACGGTCGCGAGATAGCCACCGCCGTCACTTTCCGCCAAACGCTCGATGTGAATCGCATATTCGAGTTTCATCGAATGCCTCCGTGGGCCTCAATATAACGCACCAGCTTGCGGATGTAGACCGGTTTGATTGGCCTTCGGGCCGGAATTGTTAGAATTTCGCGCGCAGATGGATGCTTCGCATGACAATGGGAGGTTCCATGACCGGCTCGAAAAAGTAATCCATATTCGCGGCAAAGCGCCTCAACGTCACGCATCCGCCAATCGCCGGCTGGATTACGGCGCATTTTTTCCAAAAGGCCGGACGCCACCTATTCCTCCCCCTCCCCGAACAGCCCGAACTGCGCGGCATCGCGCGTTGGCTCCGCCAGGCCGAGATGTTTGAACGCGGCACCCGTCAGCAGCCGCCCGCGCGGGGTGCGCTGGATGAAGCCCTTTTGAATGAGGAACGGCTCGATGATATCCTCGATGGCATCGCGCGGCTCGGACAACGCCGCCGCCATCGTCTCGACGCCCACTGGCCCGCCGCCGTAATTGAGCGCGATGGTGGAAAGATAACGGCGATCCATGGCGTCCAAGCCCGCGGCATCCACCTCCAGCGCCGCCAGCGCGCGGTCGGCGATGGTGCGATCGACTTTCGCCGCGCCATCGACATGCGCGAAGTCGCGCACGCGCCGTAGCAAGCGCCCGGCAATGCGCGGCGTGCCGCGCGCGCGCCGCGCGATTTCATTGGCGCCGTCCGCGCTCATGCCGAGCCTCAGCACGCGCGCGCCGCGATTGACGATCAGCTCCAACTCGGCCTCGGTGTAAAAATTAAGCCGCACCGGAATGCCGAAACGGTCACGCAGCGGATTGGTGAGAAGCCCCGCGCGCGTGGTGGCGCCCACCAGTGTGAACGGCGCCAGATCGATCTTCACCGAGCGCGCCGCCGGCCCCTCGCCGATGATGAGATCGAGCTGGAAATCCTCCATCGCCGGATAGAGCACTTCCTCGACCATGGGATTGAGCCGGTGAATTTCATCGATGAATAAAACATCGCGTGGTTCGAGATTGGTGAGGAGTGCTGCGAGATCGCCCGCTTTGGCAATCACCGGACCCGAAGTGGCGCGGAAGTTCACGCCCAGTTCACGCGCGACGATTTGCGCCAGCGTGGTTTTGCCCAAGCCCGGCGGGCCGACGAACAACACGTGATCGAGCGCTTCGTTACGCGCACGCGCGGCCTCGATGAATACCGCGAGATTGGCGCGCGCTTTTTCCTGGCCGATGAATTCGGCGAGTCTCTGCGGGCGCAGCGAGGCATCGACATCGTCGTCGCGTTTTTCGGCGGTGACAAGGCGAGGCGGGCTATTCATGCGCGAGCCTCTCCGCCTTTACCTCCCCCTGAAAGGGGGAGGTCGCCCGCCGAAGCGACAGCGAAGGCGGTCGGGTGGGGGTCATTTGTATGCGCCTCAAGAAACACAAGAAAGTCGACCCCCACCCCAACCCTCCCCCTTTCAGGGGGAGGGAGCGCGCTGTGCTCGCGGGAAGCATCGACATGATCGTCGCGGCATTCGGCAGTGACACGGGGCGGGGTGGAGTCATGCGCGCATGTCCAGATGAGGTTCGGTTTGGATGGAAATATCTTTCCCGTTTCGCCGAAACCGCTTCGTCAAAGCTGTGCAGATAGCAGCTGCCGTTGCAGCACCAACAATAAACTCGGCGAGGCCTGTAAGATCTGAAGAGAATTCCCCGCTGCCCACCACAATGACAAAATTAGCCACTGATGAAAGACTGGAAATAACGGACGCAAATATAAATAGCCATCGAGATCGCACAATCCGAGTCGATGCAATTGCAACGAACAATCCGGTGAATGCTGCGGATAGACCTAAAATGTACCCAAATATAGTGAACCAATAGAATGTGAGAAAAAATGCAGGGTAATCAAATGTAATGCCACGAACCAGCGCCCAAATACCTGCAAGTAGCGCGCAAATAAGACCCTCGATAATTGGTGCGACCGCAACAAAAACAGCAATATGCAAAAAGACTCTTACGATAGCCCGGCTCCAGCCAGGTTCATAAATCCACGTCATCGAGCCAATTCCTTCAGCCCTTGCCGGATGAGCGTCGCGGTGTCGGCGTTCTCACCCGCCGCGCGCGCCGCGGCGGCGATGGCGGCGGCGGCTTGCGGCTGGCCGTAACCGAGATTGACGAGCGCGGACACAGCATCGGCCACCGGCTTCGGCGCGCGTTGTTCATCGAGCGAACCCGCAAGGTGTGCGACGGCCGGATCGAAATCGCTGAAAGCGGGCGCCTTATCTTTGAGCTCCGTCACGATCCGCTCGGCCACTTTCGCGCCCACGCCGGGCGAGCGCGCGACCATCGCTTTGTCGCGCATTGCTATTGCCGATGCGAGCTCAGCCGGCTTCAACGTGCCGAGCACCGACAGCGCCACCTTTGCGCCGACGCCTTGCACCGTTTGCAACAGACGAAACCATTCGCGCTCGGTATCGCTGGCAAAACCAAACAGTTTGATTTGATCTTCGCGCACGTATGTCTCGATCGACAGCATCGCAGCTTCGCCCTTCGCGGCCAGCGCTTGCAACGTGCGCGCGGAACAATGCACCTGATAGCCGACACCGTTTACGTCGAGGATGAGGTAATCCTCGCCATACAAGTCGACGACGCCCCGAAGCTTTCCAATCATGTGCGCTTGCCCATCATGGACGGCTACTCCGCCTTATACCTCCCCCTGAAAGGGGGAGGTCGGCCGCCGAAGCGACAGCGAAGGCGGTCGGGTGGGGGTCCATTGCAGTAATCAAGATCGACCCCCACCCCAACCCTCCCCCTTTCAGGGGGAGGGAGCAGGCAGTGCCCATCGGCGGGGAACGTACCGTGCAAGCAATTCTCATTGCCCCACCGCCTTCAACATCGCACTCGTGCGGTGATGCGCATGACAAATGGCAATCGCCAATGCATCAGCGGCGTCATCGCTCTCGGGGTCAGCCTTCGGCAACAACACACGCAGCATCGCCCGAATTTGCGCCTTCTCGCTGTGGCCGGCGCCGACGATGGTTTTCTTCACCAAATTGGGCGCATATTCGGCAACCATAATCCCCGCCTTGGCCGGTACCAGCATGGCGATGCCGCGCGCCTGTCCGAGCTTGAGCGTCGCGACCGCGTTATTATTGACAAAGGTTTTTTCCACCGCCGCTTCATGCGGCTGATAACGTTCAATCACGCTTGCCAAGCCGTCATGAAGCGTCACCAATCGCGGCCCCAATTCGTCGCGCTCTTCGGTGTGAACCGACCCGCAGGCGACATATATCAGCCGATTGCCGATGGCTTCGATCAAGCCCCAGCCGGTGCGGCGGAGGCCCGGATCGATGCCGAGAATGCGAATCGGGGCATGAGCCATATTTCGTTGATAGCGGCGGAGAAGGCCGGTGAATAGATGCCGTGGGGCTCGCCGATCATTGACGGTCTCGCATCTGCTCGCGCGTGCGCCTCTTTGCGTCCCTTCCCCCGTTTACGGGGGAGGGGCAAAAGAGCAACCCTGTTTACGGGGCAGCGATAAGCACGTCGCCGCAGCTATCGGGGCCCGCATAGTTCACGCACTCATCTTCTGCATGAGCGTGTCGGAGACTTCGAAATTGGCATAGACATTTTGCACGTCATCATTGTCGTCGAGCGTCTCGATGAGCTTGAGGATTTTTTCGCCGGCTTCGTCGTCCACCGCGATCGTGTTCTGCGGCTTCCAGGTCATCGCCGATTGGCGCGGCTCGCCGAATTTGGCTTCCAGCGCCTTGGTGACGTCACCAAGCGTATCGGTCTTGGTGAAGATCTGATGCCCATCATCGCCCGACACGACATCCTCGGCACCCGCCTCGATGGCCGCCTCCAGCATCACATCGGCGCTCGCGACTTTCGCGTCATAGTCCACCACGCCGACACGGTCGAACATGAAGGACACCGCGCCGGTCTCCGCCAAATTGCCGCCGGCTTTGGTGAAGATTGAACGCACCTCGCCGGCGGTGCGATTGCGATTGTCGGTGAGCGCCTCCACGATCACCGCGACACCACCCGGCGCATAACCTTCGTAACGGATTTCGTCGTAGTT
This sequence comes from uncultured Pseudomonadota bacterium, assembly GCA_963697535.1. GTDB lineage: Bacteria > Pseudomonadota > Alphaproteobacteria > Rhizobiales > Xanthobacteraceae > Pseudolabrys. The sequence goes on from OY969085.1 coordinate 84,479, forward strand.
CTCGGCGTCGCCGCCCTGGCTCTTCTTGATGGCGCGCTCGATATTATCCTTCGGCATGTTCTCGGTCTTGGCCGCAATGATGGCCGCGCGCAGGCGCGGATTGAACGCGGGATCGGGCATGCCGAGCTTGGCCGACACCGTAATTTCACGGGCGAGCTTGGAGAACAGCTTGGAACGCGCTTTATCCGCGCGCCCCTTTTTGTGCATGATGTTCTTGAATTGCGAATGACCGGCCATGGCGGAAACCGTAAGTCGAGTTTTCAAAAGCGCGTGATTGCGAGCGTTATATAGGCCGGCACTTGCGAAAAATAAACAGACACAAATACTCACTGCCAAAACCGAGGCCGCGTTTCTTCCAGCGCGCCGCCAAGCCGCACGGCGCCGACTTTCATCGCCAACCCGCTGGCGTCATCGGTTTCGACCGCGACGCCGCACAGCGTCGCCGGCCCCATGGCCGGCTCGAATTTCGTTGTCGGAATTTTGCGCAAGAAACGATTGAGCGGCTCGTCCCTGGCCATGCCGATGACCGAGTTAAAGTCGCCGGTCATGCCCACGTCGGAAATAAAAGCGGTGCCGCCTGGCAAAATGCGATGATCGGCCGTCGGCACATGCGTATGCGTGCCGACGACCAGGCTGGCGCGGCCGTCGCAAAAAAAGCCCATCGCTTGTTTCTCGCTGGTTGCCTCACAATGCATATCGATGACGATGGCGTCGGCGCCCGTGCGTAGCGGACAGGCCGCAAGCTCACGCTCGGTCGCGGCGAAAGGATCGTCGAGTGGGTCCATGAAGATGCGGCCCATGACATTGATCACAAGCGCACGCTTGCCGCCCTTGGTCTCGATCAATGCCGCGCCGCGGCCGGGCGTGCCTTTGGGAAAATTCAGCGGCCGGATCAAAAGCGGCGCGCGCTCGATGAACACCAATGCCTCACGCTGATCCCACGCATGATTGCCAAGCGTGATCGCGTCAACGCCGGCATCGATCAGATCGTGATAGATCGCCTCGGTGATGCCGAAACCGCCGGCGGCGTTCTCGCCGTTGACGACGACGAAATCGAGGCTCCATTGCGCAATCAAGCCGGGCAGACGGTCAAGAACGATGGCGCGCCCCGAACGGCCGACGACATCCCCAATGAAGAGAATACGCATGTGGCGGGCTCACCACGCGCACAGCGTATTCCCTCCCCCCTCGTGGGGGAGGGTTAGGGAGGGGGGTAATGATGTTGGCCGCGCGCTTCCCATACTTGCTTTATGTTCTAAAATCGATCACCTCGCGCTCCGTTAGCACGAGATCGAGGCGCTCGTCGCGTTCCGTGGAGGGCACTCGCGGAATTTCTTGCATAGCAAAGGCGATGCCGACGGCGAGAGCCTGCTTCCGCGCGCGCAATGCCTGGATCGTCATGTCGTAATAGCCCGCGCCGTAACCGATACGATGACCGGCGCGATCGAAAGCCGCGAGCGGCACGATGAGCATGTCAGGATCGACCACGGGTGCATCGGGCATCGGCTCGCGAATGCCCCATTGCCCGGCTTTGAGCGGCTCACCGAAATTCCACGCGCGCATGATCAATGGCTTCCCGCGTCCCTGCACCACGGGAAGGGCAAGTTGTGCGCCGGCGTCCGCCAGCTTGCGCAGGAGCGGCAGCGGATTGACCTCGCTCTTCATCGGCATGAAACCGGAGACAACCGTGCCGGCCGACACAGGGACTGGAAAGGCCCGCGCGGCGATCGCTTCGGCGGCGGCTTGGCGCGCGGCGGGTGGCAAGGCGTCACGCCGCGCCAGAACGGCGGCGCGCAGTTGGGCTTTTTCGTTGTTTTGCACCGCCGGCGAAGGCATTGCCCCTCTCTCCGGCCGCTCTCTTGCCCGGTTTTATCGATCCTTGCATGGGGTGATAAGCGATATTCACATTATGATTGTGATATTTTAGTCACTCTTTGGAAAAAAATGAAGATTTAAAACTTTCGTGGCGCCAGCGATGTCACTGATTTTATTTGTATTTCTGCAAAATAAGCTGAAATTGTCGCCTTTGCGCCGTCTCGAGCGGCCGTTGCAGATGGGCCTGTTCCATGGCATTGATTTTCGTCGGTTAATGGGACGACTCGGGGCTTTTATTATCACTCCACGACGAATTGAGCGCGAAGGCTGGGTTGGACGCGGATGACCCGCGCCTAGCCCACAGGCAAAGCGTGATGAAGGATTGATTGCAGAAGAAGGATTGATTGCAGGGTGGATTACGCGCTGGAGCCTGCATTTGGACGGCGCGGACAGCGCCGATCCAAGTGGCGCCAACCCACCCGACGAAGATGACGAAGATGACGATAATGAGTGTGCGGAAGGCTTGGATCGTGCACCGGCAAAGGCCGCAAGCGACGGGAGTTCGGAGAATGACGCGCTTTGCGTTCACCAACAAAGTTGCGAACAAAGTCGCGCGGCAAAATTCCGCTCTTGATCGCGCATCGACGCAGGCTTCTTCCGATAGCGGGGGACGAAAATTGGTGCAAGTCAAATCCCGCCGCAAGGCGAGCCTGATGCTCGGCACCTCCGCGCTCGCGCTCGCCACCGCCTCGGTGATCGTGGCGCTGGGGGTGAGTTTGCCGGGGGAGGCGCGAGCCGCAAATGATTGCACGCCGATGACACCGGTCGCCCCCGGCGCGATCATTACCTGCTCGGGCACGGTCACCAACCAGAACGATCCCAACGGCTTCGGCACCGGCCTCGAAACCGGTATCACCATCAATGTGCTGACCGGGGCGACGATAACAGGGAATGGCCAAAACGGAGAGGGAATTTCGATTCACGACGGGACGGTTGCCAACTCGGGTTCAGTACAGGGTGAGAATAACGGCATTCAAGCTGGCGCAGATTTGATTCTCAATAATTTCGGCACGGTGTCTGGCGGGGTCCAAGGTCTTAAAGCTGACAGCGCTAATATTACAAACTCGGGTGCTATTATCGGTGTCGCTGCTGGCATTTTCGGCGACAATGATGTTGTTTTGACGAATCTGAGCGACGGCAATATCGCTGCGAACGGCCAGGCCATCCAAGCGAAGAATGTCACTGTTGCACGCAACACCGGCCTCATCGAAGCCACCGGTACAGACGGCATCGCCATCTCTGCCACCGATACCGCCACTGTGAGCAACGGCGACGGGTCCGGCAACGGAGTCATCCGCGCCAATGTCAATAACGGCAGGGCCATCAAAGTCTTTAGCGCCAACAGCACCATCAACGTTACCGGCAATTCCGGCACGATCGAGGCCGGGATCGGCATGGGCATCACCGGCGGGGTGGCCATCGACGCGAGCGTGGCGGGTGGCACGGCGAGTGTCACCAACAATAATCTAGGGCGTCATTCAGGCAAGCAGCATGGCCATCGTCGCCGACGGTCTGGTGACGCTCGACAATCTCGCGGGCGGCTCCATCCTCGGCGGGGGCGCCTTCGCCGTCAAATCGAACAACGGCGATGTGAACGTCAACCAGAACGTCTCCGGCGCCAATACCGGCGTGATTTCGGCGCTTGCTCCGGGCGCCGTGGCCATCAGCGCGACGAACGGCACCGCGACGGTGGCCAATCTCGGCGACGGTAACATCACGGGCATTATCGAGGGCGATGCAGCTGCAATTAGCGCGAAAAACGTCATCGTCACCGGGAATACAGGGCGGATCGAGGCCAGAGGCACGAACGGCAGGGCGATTTATGCCTTCGGCGACGCCACCATCACCAACAGCACGGGCACGATTCGGGCGACGGGCCCGGGTGGCATCGCCATCTTTGGCTCTAACGCGGTCATTAGCAGCCCCCCCGTCAACGTCACGCTGGAAGGCAATGACGCCGGCGGCGCCATCATCGGCGATGTGAACGCGATTTTCGCCACCGGCAACGTCACGGTGAAGGGCAACAACGGTCTGATCGAGGCGAGGGGCACCTACAGCACCACCATTTACGCCTTTACCGACGCCAGCGTAACCAACGGCAGCGGCACCATTACCGCCGGCGGTTACGCGATCTTTGCCCGGACCGGAAGCGTCACCCTCGGCGGCAACAACGGCCTGGTCGAGGCGAGGGGCACCTACAGCACGGCCGTTTATGCCAAGACCGACGCCCATGTGACCAACGGCGCCGGCACCATCACCGGCGACCAATACGCGATCTATGCCCGGACCGGAAGCGTCACAATTGGCGGCAACAACGGCCTGGTCGAGGCGAGGGGTACCAGCAGCACGGCCGTTTATGCCAAGACCGACGCCAGCGTAACCAACGGCACCGGCACCATCACCGGCGGCAGTTTCGCGATCCGTGCCCGGACCGGAAGCGTCACCCTTGGCGGCAACAACGGCCTGATCGAGGCGAGGGGCACCTTCAGCACGGCCGTTTATGCCAAGACCGACGCCAGCGTAACCAATGGCGCCGGCACCATCACCGGCGACAGTTTCGCGATCCGTGCCCGGTACGGAAGCGTCACCCTTGGCGGCAACAATGGCCTGATCGAGGCGAGGGGTACCAGCAGCACGGCCGTTTATGCCAAGACCGACGCCAGCGTAACCAATGGCGCCGGCACCATCACCGGCGACAGTTTCGCGATCCGTGCCCGGTACGGAAGCGTCACCCTCAGCGGCAACAACGGCCTGATCGAGGCGACGGGCACGGGGGGCAAAGCCATTTATGCGGGCAATGCGGACATCACCAATTCAAAGATCATTCAGGCGATGGCGACCGGCGGGACCGCCATTGGGGCTGAAAGCATGGCCACGGTGCACAATCTGTTCGGCGGCGCCATCAGCGGGGGCACCACCGGCATTTCGGCCGCCACGCTCGACATCACGAACGACGCCGGCGCGTCGATTGCCGGCGGGACCAATGCGATCGAGGGTTCGGGCACCGTACGCAACGCCGGCACGATCTCGGGCGGCACGGCATCGGTGGCGTTCAACGGCGCAAGTGGGACCAATACGCTCATTCTGCAGACCGGCTCGAAGCTGATCGGCGATGCCAGCGGCAGCACGCAAGGCGCAAGCAATGCGCTGGTGCTGCAGGGCGCCGGCCGGGCCGATAATAATTTCATCGGCTTCAATTCGCTGGTCATGTCGGGTGACGCCTGGGGGTTGAATGGCAGCGCCGAGGTCGGCACGGCAAGTTTGAACAGCGGTATTTTGACGGTCGGCGATGGTGATCATCAGAGCGCCACCCTCGTTGGCAGTGTCACGGCGAATTCGGGATCGACGCTGGCGGGTATCGGAACGATCATCGGCGATGTGGATGTCCTCGGCGGCGCTACGATCCGGCCCGGTACCGGCGCTGCGAACCAGACGCTAACGGTCGCGGGCGACGCCCGCTTTGCGCCCGGCTCGACCTTTGCGGTCAACGTCGCGCCCGATACGGCCAGCAAGCTCGCCGTCGCGGGGACGGCCATATTGACCGGCGGGACCGTGCAAGTTCTGGCCGGCGGCACCGGTTTTGCGCCCTCGACCCAATACACGATCCTGACCGCCACCGACGGCCTCGGCGGCACGACCTTTGGCGATGTCACCAGCGATCTCGCCTTCCTTTCGCCGACGCTGACCTACGATCCCAACGACGTATTCCTGACGCTGGCGGTGAACGCGAACGCGTTTCCTTCGGTGGCGATCACGCCCAACCAGCGCGCGGTGGCGGCGGCCTTGGCACAAAGCCCGACGGACAGCGGGCTAGTGGGGGCCGTGCTTGGGCAAAGCGCGGAGGGGGCGCGGCAGGCTTTTGATGCGCTCTCGGGCGAGGTTTATGCCAGTGTGCATACGGTGCAGGCGGAGGATGCACTGCTGGTGCGCAGTACGATCCTCGATCGCCTGCGCGCGGCGGCTTATGACGATGCGCCGGCTGCGTTGCGGCCTTTAGGCTATGGCGGGCCGGCGCTCGCCTATAATACGAACGAGGCCGCGAGCGGCGACTATGCGAGCGGCGCAAGCAACGATGCGAGCGGCGCAAGCGGCGGCCATGACGCCAGCGCCCCCTCTCCCCGCTGGCGGGGAGAGGGTCGGGGTGAGGGGGCCTACGCCGCCGACATGGCGCCACCGGCACAATTGCCGCTGAAGGCGCCGCTTCTAATCCCCCCGCGCGCACCGACCTATAGTTTCTGGGCGCAGGGTTTCGGCGCTTGGGGCCATGTCGATTCAGACGGCAATGCGGCGGCGTTGAAGGATAATTTCGCCGGCTTCATCGCCGGGGTCGACACCCGCTTAGGGTCAGTCTCTGGCGGGCGGGGCTGACCGCCGGCTATACCCATGCCGATCTGAGCGTCGATGCGCGGCATTCCAGCGGCAATATCGACAGTGGCGTGGTCGGGCTTTATGCCGGCGGGCCCGTGGCCGGGCGCTTCAATCTGCGGCTCGGCGGCACGTATACGTTCGACAATATCGACACCAATCGCTCGATCATCTTCCCCGGCTTTTTCGATGCGACGCAGGGGAGTTTCAACGGCCATGCGGCCCAGGTCTTTGCCGAGCTCGGTTACGGCATGAGCTTTGGCCGCTTCGCGGTGGAGCCCTTGGCGGGCTTGGCTTACGTCAACGTGCACACCGGCGGCTTTGCCGAGAGCGACGACACGACGGTCGATCTGGCGGCGCTCAATGTGGCGAGCGGCAGCGAGAACACCGGCTATTCGACGCTGGGCCTGCGGCTGGCGACCCTGTTGCCGCTGTCGAACGGCGCGGTGCTCACCCCGCATCTGACGGCGCAGTGGCAACACGCCTTCGGCGATGTGAGCCCTTCGGCCGCGCTCGCCTTCCAATCGACGGGGATTGCCTTTGACGTGGCCGGCGTGCCGATCGCTCGCAATGCGGCGCTTCTCGATGCCGGGCTCGACTGGCGCGTCACGCCGCAGGCCAAGCTCGGCGTCTCTTACTGGGGCGACCTCGCCTCCGACGCCCAGGTCCACGCCGTCAAAGGCAGCTTCACCTGGGATTTTTGAGGGCCGTCCGGGCGGCTTCGCGTCCGGTGATCCGCGACGATCGGCGCGCTCACGGCATGGGGATCGGTCCCATATCCTTCGGCACTTTGTAGCCGCGCTGCACGGCCGGGCGCGCCGCGATGCTCTCGTACCAGCGCTTGACGTTTGGATATTGCTTCATATCGATGGTCTGCCATTCGAAGCGTGAGATCCACGGCCAAACGGCAATGTCGGCGATGGAATAGTCACCTGCGACGAAGTCGCGGCCCTCAAGGCGGTTGTTGAGCACGCCGTAAAGCCGGTGCGCTTCTTTCAGATAGCGCTCCTCGGCATAGGGCGCTTTGCCCGGATTATATTTCACGAAATGATGCACTTGGCCGAGCATGGGGCCAGGGCCGCCCATCTGCCACATCAGCCACTCGATGACCTTATAGCGGGCTTCGCCGGATTTCGCCAGGAGCTTGCCGGTTTTGTCGGCGAGGTAAATAAGGATCGCGCCCGATTCCATCAGCGACATGTCGTTGTCGCGATCGACAATGGCCGGGATGCGATTATTCGGCGAAATTTTGAGAAAGGCAGGCTGAAATTGCTCATCCTTCGAGATGTCGATTGGGTGCGCGGTGTACGGGAGCCCAAGTTCTTCCAACGCAATGGAAACCTTGCGGCCGTTGGGAGTCGTCCAAGTGTAGAGATCGATCACGGTGATTTTCCTTTGGTGGGGGAGCTAATCGTTGATGCTGACTCGATTTGTCTTTCCGAGAATCTGGCGGGCAAGGTAGGGTGGGCAAAGGCGCGTCAGCGCCGTGCCCACCAGCAACATTGAAAAATTGCGAGAGTCGGCAGGTGGGCTTCGCTGCCGCTCAGCCCACCCTACGAAGAAAGCAAGACGCGGATGGCCGGGACATAGGCGTTCTGGAAGAACGCCGTCCTTCGAACTTCTATGCCCGGCCATGACGTCGCGGCAGTCATTTACCCAAATCGCGCGGCTTAGCCACGCCGCGACAGAGTCATTCACGCCGCCTTCTTCTCCAAATCTACCTTCCATTGTCCCAGCGCGGCAAGGCCGTTCATTTTGGCGCGATGTGAAAAGGCATGTTGCGCGGCGGGAACATTTTCCGACTTGCCCTTCCAGGTGGTTTGCGGCGCATGCTGCAATGCGCGGCCGTAAGAGAAGGTGAGCGGCCACGGCAGATGGCCGATTTTGTTCATGGCATCGAGATGGGCGGTTGCTTCTTCGTCCGATTGCCCGCCGGAGAGGAAGGCAATGCCGGGCACCGCGGCCGGGACGCAATTCTTCAGAACTTTCACGGTGCGCTCCGCGGCCTCCTGCACGGAGGCTTTCTTCGCGCTTTTCTTGCCCGGTACGATCATGTTGGGCTTGAGCACGATGCCTTCAAGGGCGACGCGGTTGAAATACAGTTCCTCGAAGGTCAGATTGAGAACGAGTTCGGTGACTGTGGTGCAACGTTCAATGTCATGGTCGCCATCCATCAACACTTCCGGCTCGACGATCGGCACGATCTGGTTCACCTGGCAAAGCGCGGCGTAGCGGGCCAGCGCGTGCGCATTGGCGTGAATGCAAGTATAGCTCGGGATGCCCGCCCCGATGTCGATCACCGCGCGCCATTTGGCGAAGCGCGCGCCCTGTTGGTAATATTTCGGCAGGCGTTCTGGCAGTTTATCGAGACCGGCGGTAATGACTTCGCCGGAATAGAAAGGCAACGGCTTGGTGCCTTCGTCGACTTTGATGCCGGGAATTGCGCCCGCCTGTTCGATCAATTTGACCAGCGGCGTACCGTCTTTTGCTTTTTGCCAAATGGTCTCGTCGTAAAGGATGACGCCGGAAATGTGTTTCATGCCTTCCGCCGAACGAAACAGCATTTCGCGATAATCACGGCGATTGTCTTCTGTCGATTCTACGCCAATGGCGTCGAAACGCCTTTTGATGGTACCGGAGGATTCGTCCGCTGCGAGGATGCCCTTGCCGGGCGCGACCATGGCCTGCGCCACTCTGTTCAATTCATCGACATTCATTGTTCTCTCCCTCGCATCCGTAAAACTAAAAACGTTCGTCGTTACTTTACCCGCAGCACCTCGACGCCGGGCAAGGCTTTTCCTTCCAGCCATTCGAGGAATGCGCCGCCCGCAGTCGAGATATAGGTGAAACGATCGGTAACGCCTGCAACATTCAGAGCGGCAACCGTATCGCCGCCGCCGGCCACGGTGATGAGCTTACCCGCTTGCGTGAGTTCCGCCGCCGCCTCCGCGACTTCGACAGTGCCATTGTCGAACGGCTCGTTTTCGAAGGCCCCAAAAGGGCCGTTCCAAACAAGGGTTTTCACGCGCGCGAGCACGGAGATAACCTGCTCAATGCTGCGTGGTCCGATGTCGAGGATCATGTCGTTGTCGCCAACCGCGTCGACGGAAACGGCGCATGATGGCGCATGTGCCTCGAATTTTTCCGCGACCACCGCGTCGACCGGCAACACGATCTCGCGCTTCGCTGCTTTCGACTTGTCCATGATGTCGCGCGCGGTGGCGATGAGTTCGGCTTCGACAAGTGATTTGCCGACTTTTTTGCCTTGCGCGAGCAAGAATGTATTGGCCATTGCGCCGCCGATGATCAGCGTGTCCACCTTCGCCAGCAGGTTGCCGAGTAAATCGAGTTTGGTGGAAATCTTGGCGCCGCCGACAATCGCCGCGACCGGACGCTGCGGATGTTCGAGCGCTTTACTGAGTGCGTCGAGCTCGGCTTGCATGGTGCGGCCCGCATAGGCGGGGAGTTTATGGCCGAGGCCTTCGGTCGAAGCATGCGCGCGATGCGCGGCGGAGAAGGCATCGTTCACCCAAATGTCGCCGAGCTTGGCGAGCGCTTCGACGAAAGCCGGGTCGTTCTTTTCCTCGCCGGGATAGAAGCGGGTATTTTCAAGACAAATAATGTCGCCCGGCTTCATGGCCGTGACGGCGGCGTCGGCGGTGGGGCCGATGCAGTCATCGACGAATGTCACCGGACGTTTAATGACGCGGGCGACTTCAGCGGCCACCGGCTTGAGCGAATATTGCGGATCGCGCTGACCCTTCGGGCGGCCGAAATGCGAGAGCAAGATGACCTCGGCGCCTTTGTCGGCGAGTTCGGTCAGCGCTGGCGCGACGCGCTCGATGCGCGTTGCGTCGACCACCACGCCGTTTTCCACCGGCACGTTCAGATCGACGCGCACAAGCACGCGCTTGCCTTTGACGTCGACGGTATCGAGGGTGCGGAACGCGTTACTCATTGCAGTCTTAGCTGCCCCCGCTCCACCAGCCCCACCAGCTCTGCTTTCGCTCTTCATTCTCTTCCGGTCTGACCTGGAAGCCCTGGCCGGAACCCATAGACAATAACGCTGAGCAAAACGATCAATGCGCCCATGCTGAGTATGTTTGACCAAACCATGGTGAAATTCTCTCTCGTCATCCTGAGGTGCGCGCGGCGAAGCCGCGAGCCTCGAAGGATGACGGATTGAGGTTAAATCAGCTTCCCCATCGCCACGGCGACGTCGGCCATACGGTTGGAGAAGCCCCATTCATTGTCGTACCAGGACATAACGCGCACCAGCGTTCCGTCCATCACCTTGGTCTGTTCGATGTCGAAGACCGAGGAACGGCTGATCGTGATTGAAGTCGATCGAGACATTGGGTGCGGTGTGATAGCCGAGGATGCCTTTGAGCTGCTGTTCGGCGGCGCGCTTGATGGCGCCGTTGATCTCGTCTTTGTCGGTGGATTTTTTGGCGACGAATTTGAAATCGATCACCGAGACGTTTGGCACCGGCGCACGGATCGACACGCCATCCAGCTTGCCGTTCAGCTCCGGCAACACCAGGCCGACGGCTTTCGCCGCGCCGGTAGACGTCGGAATGAGCGACATCGCAGCGGCGCGCGCGCGGTGCAGGTCCTTGTGCACCTGATCGAGCAGGTGCTGATCATTGGTGTAGGCGTGCACCGTGGTCATGAAGCCCTTGTCGATGCCGACGGCGTCGTTGAGCACCTTGGCGATCGGCGCAAGACAATTGGTGGTGCAGGAAGCATTGGAAACGACCTTATGCTCTTTGGTGAGCTTGTCATGATTGACGCCGTAGACCACGGTCAAGTCGGCACCGTCGGAGGGTGCGGAAACCAGGACGCGCTTGGCGCCGGCGTTAAGATGAACCTTGGCCTTGTCCTTGGCGGTGAACATACCGGTGCATTCCATTGCGATGTCAACGCCGAGGTCCTGCCACGGCAGCTTTGAGGGATCGCGCTCGGCGAGCACTTTGATCGCGCCGTTGCCGACGCTGATGATGTCGCCCTTCACGATAACTTCACCGGGGAAACGGCCATGGACCGAGTCAAAGCGCAAGAGATACGCGTTCGTCTCAACCGGGGCGAGATCGTTCACGGCCACCACTTCGATGTCGTCGCGCTTCGCCTCGGCAATGGCGCGCAAAATATTGCGGCCGATACGGCCAAACCCGTTAATGGCAACGCGGACTGTCATTGAAAGTGCTCCCGACCGGTCTCTGTTCGCTTTCCGTCATGGCCGGGCTCGTCCCGGCAAATCGGGTATACCCGATTTGCGGTACTTACGCCTTTTGCGCAACTCGGATAAATCCGAGTTGTGTGTGCCATCCACGTCTTGTTTGGCTGTTCAAATAGGAAGGCGTGGATGCCCGGCACAAGGCCGGGCATGACGGGAAAAGACTTTGCGTTCCTTACCACTTTTTCCCAAGTCTCTTTGATGCCGCTTCAGCTACTGCCTCCGCGGTAATGCCGAATTTCGTGTAGAGTTCCTTATACGGCGCGCTGGCGCCGAAACCGCGCATGCCGACGAAGATGCCGTCGGAACCGATGATTGCGTCCCAGCCTTGGCGCACCGCGGCTTCCATGCCGATTTTGATCGGCGCATCGCCGATCACCGCGCGGCGCTTGTCTTCCGGCGCTTCGGCAAAAAGTTCGAAGCAGGGCACCGAGACGACGCGCGCGGGCACGCCTTTTGCCGCCAGCTGTTTCTTCGCCTCGACGGCAATGGAAACTTCCGAGCCGCTGGCGAAGATCGATACTTGTGCTCTGCCTTCGGCGGCGGCAATCTCGTAAGCGCCGGCGGCGCAACGATTATGCGCGAGGAAATTCTGGCTGAGCTGCGGCAGGTTCTGCCGCGTGAGCGCCAAAACACTCGGACGGTTCTTATTGTCGAGCGCGAGCTGCCAACATTCGACGGTTTCCACGGCATCGCAAGGGCGGAACACGAGCAGGTTCGGAATCGCGCGCAAGGCGGCAAGCTGTTCGACCGGCTGATGCGTCGGCCCGTCTTCGCCAAGCCCGATGGAATCGTGCGTCATCACATGGATCACACGAATGCCCATCAGCGCCGCAAGGCGGATGGCCGGACGGCAGTAATCGGAGAACACCAGGAAGGTGCCGCTATAAGGGATGATGCCGCCATGCAACGCCATGCCGTTCATCGCTGCGGCCATGCCGTGCTCACGCACGCCATAATGGATGAAGCGGCCGGAGAAATCCGACGCCGAGATCGCTTTCATCGATTTGATGCGCGTATTGTTGGAGCCGGTCAAGTCGGCCGAGCCGCCGATCATTTCCGGTAGTGCGGGGATTAGGCTCTCGAGCGCGAACTCACTGGCGCTGCGGGTGGCAACTTCTTTCGGGGCGGCGGCGAGGCTTTCCTTCACCATGCGCACGGCGCCATCAAGCGCGCTTTGCACAATGTCGCCGCGCATGCGGCGTTCGAATTCGGCGCGTTTATGGGTCTCCAGCGTGGAAAGGCGTTTCGACCAAGCCGCGTGCTCGCCCTTCGAGCGGCTGCCTGCCGCGCGCCAGGCGCTAAGAACGTCGCTCGGGATTTCGAAAGGCGGCGACGTCCAGCCGAGTTTCTCGCGCGCGCCTTTGATTTCGTCCGCGCCGAGCGGCGAACCGTGCGACGAGGATTGGCCCGCTTTGGTCGGTGCGCCGAAGGCAATCGTTGTTTTGCAGGCAATCAAGACGGGTCGCTCGGACTGCTGCGCTTTTTCAAGTGCGGCGGCAATGGCTCCTGGATCGTGGCCGTCGATGCGCGAGGCGGCCCATCCCGCCGCTTCGAAGCGCTTTATTTGATCGACGGAGTCGGTAAGCGACAGCGCGCCGTCGATTGAAATATCGTTGTCGTCGAAGAGAACGACGAGCTTGTTCAGCCTCAGATGTCCCGCGAGCGCGAGCGCTTCCTGGCTAATGCCTTCCATCAAATCGCCATCGGAGGCGATCACATAAGTTTTGTGGTTGACGACGTCGCCGCCGAACTCGGCCGCCAGATGTCGCTCGGCGATCGCCATGCCGACCGCGTTGGCAAGTCCTTGCCCGAGCGGACCTGTGGTGGTTTCCACGCCCGGGGTGACGAAGTTTTCCGGATGGCCCGGTGTTTTGGAATCGAGCTGGCGGAAGCGTTTGATTTGATCAAGTGTCATCGCCTCGTAGCCAGCGAGATAGAGCAGAGCGTAGATCAGCATCGAGCCGTGCCCGGCGGAGAGCACGAAACGGTCACGGTCGGCCCAGGTCGGGCTAGCCGGATCGAATTTCAGAAAACGGGTGAACAACACGGTGGCGACATCGGCCATGCCCATGGGCATGCCGGGATGGCCGGATTTGGCCAGTTCGACGGCATCCATGGCCAGCGCACGAACGGCATTGGCCATGCGCGCATGGGCAACGGCGGACGGTATGGCCACCGGCTCGTGGCGTTCATGAGACGCCGCGGCTGCCTTCGAGGCTGATGCAGTCATGAAAAATGCCTATTTGGTATGCTGGATAGCATGTGCATCCCTTAAGTCAATGTGACCGCCCGGCATGGGGGCAGCCATACACAAGCAGGTGAAAAGGTGGGTATATCAACATTCGAGCGTTGACCTTGACGTTAAGTCGCACCTAAGCTTCTTGTCCTAAGTCTCTGTGGAACAACAGTTTTCTACACGGATAAAGCCGGCGATGGAGCAAAGTGCACTCGACACAGCGGTCAAACGATTAGCGCTTGCGCTTGACGGGCTGGATGCCGCGGTCGATCGCAGACTTGCGACCGATCGCGACATCAAGTCACTGGCCGAGCAGGTGCAAACGCTCAGTATAGACCGCTCCAAACTGGCGGCAGCCCTTGACAATGAAACGGCGCGCGCGCGCAAATGGAAAGCGGTAAATCTTGGTGTGGCCGAGCGGCTTGATCGTGCGATCGGTACGATTCAGGCCGTGCTGAATGGGAATGCAACCTAGTGGTCCGATTCAAACATTCGCTACCCATTTCGGCGGGGATCTTTTGCGAATGTTTGAATCGAAAGACCATGAGCCAAATATAAGTTTCTAGTGGAGTTTTGGATTTGACATTCGCTTCGCGAGCTTGCGGCCAGGTGGGTAGCGAATGTTAAATCCACTCCACTAGTGGTCCGATTCAAACATTCGCTACCCATTTCGGCGGGGATCTTTTGCGAATGTTTGAATCGAAAGACCACTAACAAATATAAGTTTCTAGTGGAGTTTTGGATTTGACATTCGCTTCGCGAGCTTGCGGCCAGGTGGGTAGCGAATGTCAAATCCACTCCACTAGTGTGGTGGTTCGAAATCCGCATCATTCTTTCAGCAACCTCTGCAAGCGGGTTTCTGAACCAAACCACGCTGGAATCATAGGTTTTCCAGTGTCCCTCGAATCCGAAGTCTGCTTCAGAGTATGCCGCAAAATGGAGCGGATTTCGGATTGGGGACACTAATAGCCCGTACCCCAACTTCGCGTGGCAAATGCGCCAGCGTGTCCGGCGAATTGGGAATCGGGACGCGAGTGGCGTGGATTTGATATTCTCTCCGCGGGTTTGCGAAGCGAATGTCAAATCCGTAGCTCCAACGGCATTGGAGAGTGCTCCAGTGATTCAAACGTTCGCAACGGTCCTGACGAGATGGGATGCGAATATTTGAATGACAACTCGCCGTATGAAAGGCAACAATCCCGACCATGCCCCTCGTCAACACAATCATCGCCGGACGTCAATTTCGCCTTACTTGCGATGAAGGCCAGGAAGAGCATTTGCAATTGCTCGCAAAAGCCGTCGACGCGCGCGTGGTCGATTTGCGCCGCAAATTTGGCGAGATCGGTGATACGCGGTTGACCGTGATGGCGGCCTTGATGCTGGTAGACGAATTATTGGAAGCAGAGCGGAAAATTCAACAGCTCAACGAAAAGATCGCGTCGCTCCTGGAGGCGCGCAGGCGTGATGCGGACAATGCCAAAGCCGCCGCCGACGGGGTGGTGAACGCCTTTCATTCCGCCGCCGAACGAATTGAGACCATTGCCAAGAAACTCAACCAGGCGGTTGGCAATGGCTCGCGCGCGGCAATTGGCTAAGTTGCGCCGCTCCCTCATGTCGAGCGCTACGAGATGCACGTATCTTTTGACCGGCGATCGGCACGGAGGAAAAACATGAGTCATTTCAATCTTCGTACGCGGCCTGCAGCACATGCTTTTCCGAACCGGGGGTCAACTAAATGCCTGTTTTCGAGTCGGTTTCGGAGATGTGTGAATCTCGCAGTGTCGAGCGGGCGGAATGTGAACCGGCTGGCGTCGCGCCGCAATTGGCACTAGATTTGATCCGCGGGGCTGCGGGGTTTCGTGAAGGAGACACATTCCCCGGGGCCTTATCGATCCTTAAGGGAGCCGTCCCTGACCGGGCTCGTGGGCTCGGACATATGGCGCCCACCTACTTTCGTAGGGAACCCGGGATCGATTCTCCCACGGCTTTTGCGGCTCCGCACGATGCCATCCAGTCTTGCTTTGTGACGCTCTATTACGACGTGGATGCCCGGCATAAAGCCGGGCATGACGGCAAACCGGCGTTGTTTCTAATGGTTGCCGACGTTCCTTTATCCCTCCCCGCGATGCGGGCGAGGGTGGCTCCCCCCAATTTGATCGGGGGGAGCTGGGTGGGGGAGTTAGACTGTGGACATGATGGACAACGCAAAGACATGATGGACAACGCAAAGAGCCCGTAGAGTGGGCAAAGCGAAGCGTGCCCACCGCCAGACACTCGCAATTGTTTGATTGCCGCTGGTGGGCACGGCGCATAGCGCGTTGAAGACGCGCGCAAACGCGCTTATGCGCGCCTTTGCCCATCCTACAAATTCACATTGCGCGCCTTTCACCCTACGCCTGCTGATGACTCTCATGAATGAAAGCGCCGCCGCGAGGCACACCTCCCCTTGAAAAGGGGAGGTCGGCGCGTCAGCGCCGGGTGGGGATCAAAACCTCGCGGTTCACCACAGACTTTCGCAAATGATTGAATGCAATTGTTTGTGAGTCAGCCGGTGGGCACGGCGCATAACGCGTTGAAGACGCGCGTAAACGCGCTTATGCGCGCCTTTGCCCATCCTACAAATTCACATTGCGCGCCTTTCACCCTACGCCTGCTGATGGCTCTCATGAATGAAAGCGCCGCCGCAGGGTCCACCTCCCCTTGAAAAGGGGAGGTCGGCGCGTTAGCGCCGGGTGGGGATCAAAACCTCGCGGTTCAATCCGACACCAGATCCCCACCTGACAAGAGATCCCCACCTGACAAGAGATCCCCACCCAACAAGAGATCCGCACCCGACCGCCATCCGAACTCGGCTATAGCCGAGTTCGGCATTTAAGTGGCCGAAGTCGGAAACATCCGACTTCGGCATTTAAGTGGCCGAAGTCGGAAACATCCGACTTCGGCGGCGGTCGACCTCCCCTTTTCAAGGGGAGGTCGGGCTCCTACCAATCCCAGGTGAAGCTGCCTTTGACGGCGTGGACCTGGGCGTCGGAGGCGAGATCGCCCCAATAGGAGACGCCGAGCTTGGCCTGCGGCGTCACGCGCCAATCGAGCCCGGCATCGATCAGGCCTGCATTGCGCGCAATCGGCACCCCGGCGATGGTAAATGGCGCCGCGGTCGCCTGGAATGCAAGCCCCAGCGTCGGCGTTACATCGCCGAAAGCATATTGCCACTGCGCCGACACATGCGGGGTCAAGGCCATGCCATTGGCCAGCGGCAGCACCGTCGCCGCCCGCAAGCCCAGCGTCGTGTAGCCGAGGTCCTCGTCCCCGCGCGCACCAATGAGCGCCGCCAAACCTCCGTCCTCAAAGAACGAGCCGGTGTGCACATGCACGTAAGCCAAGCCCGCCAAAGGCTCCACCGCGATGCGGCTAAACGCCATGCCGTAACCCAACTCGGCGAAGACCTGCCCCACATTGCCGTTCAGGTTCGCCCGCGTCTTGTCGAACAAGCCGGTGAAGCTGACCGTGCGCGTCACGTCGGCATTGTCGAAACTCAGCGTGGCGCCTGCGCGCAAGTTGAATCGCCCGGCAATCGGCCCTCCGGCATAAAGCCCGACCACGCCGGAGTCGACATTAGCGCTACTCGCCCGCGCCGCCACATCCAAATTGGCATGCGTATAGCCCGCCGCAAAACCGGCGCGCCAGAAATTGGCCAGGCCTTCGTCGACGCCGCCGACGAAGCCGGCAAAATTGTCCGTCACCGCCGCCGCATTGCCGTCTGAATCAACATGACCCCAGCCGCCAAAACCTTGCCCCCAGAAGGTATATTTCGGCGCCCGCGGGCCCGGCTGAACCAGCGCCTTCACGGGCGGCGGAGCGATATCCGCTGCATAAGCAGCACGGCCGTTGCCCCCGTTGCCCGCTTGGCGAGCGGGACCGCTTTCCGCCGTTTCGGCGTTGCTCGCGACTCCCTCGCCCGCATTATGGGCCAGCGCCGGCCCGCCCAAACCCAGCGCCGAAAGCTCGCCCGGCGCCGCGTAATAGGCCGCCTGCCGCAGCCGATCGAGAATCAAATCGCGCGTCATCAGCGCTGACTCGGCCTGCGTGTTGTGGAGGCTCGCATAAATCTCCCCCGACAGCGCGTCAAAGGCATGCGGCGCTTCCTCAGGGCTCAGCCCCAGCGCCGCCGCAATCAGCGGATTGGCGGCCGGGCCCTGATCGAGCGCCGTCGCCACCGCCCGCTCGTTCGACGTTAACGTCATGGCCGGGGTGACGAAGTTAAGCGCCACCGACAGGAAGACATTGTTGGGGTCGTAAGTCAGCTTGGGCGTCAAGAAGACCATCGTATTGGGAGAGCTCAAGCCGGCAAAGCGCGTGTTTAGGCCCGTCGTGGAGTGCAAAATATCAACCGGCTGCGCCAGCGCCACCGCAAACTCGGCCTGCGTGCCGTTGGTCGTCACCGTAACCGTGCCGCCCGAAAGGGACGCGCTCGAAACATTGAGCCGGTCCACCCCGCCCGTGCTCGCCACATTGAGCGCAAAGACCGAGCCCGAGGCGAAATTCATCGCGCCCGCCACCGTCAAGCTGCGCGTATTGCCCACGCCCGCGCCCGCGCTCGGCGCGATGATGCCGTTGACGAAAACCGCGCCGGTGACCTTACCCGCCCCCGCCAAGGTCGCCGTCGAGGCTACCGTCACCCCGCCGCCGCTGGCGTCGAGATTGGCATTGGCGTGGCTCGCATCGCCGACAATAAGAAGGCCGCTGTTAACGTGCGCGGTAGCGACATCGATGGCCGCGCCGTTCAGCGTCCACTGCGAGCCATTGGCGTCCAATGAGTTGAACTTGCGGAAGTTGTTGTCGGCTTGGCCTTGAGTCTCGAGGATCAGTTGATTGGCGGTCGCCGCGGTGCTGCCCAGCGCATCGCCGGTCAGCTTCGAGCCGGCCGTCAAAGTGAGCCGGTTGGTACCCGTACCGGCAAATTCAACAGAAGCGTTCGTGCCGCTGATCGTACCCGCACTGAACACCGTGCCGGTACCACCGACGAAGAGACCATCGTGCCCGCCCGAAATCGAGCCGGCCGGCTGCGCCGCAGCGGCAAGCTGCATCACCGTACCCGCGCCGCCGACATGGACACCATCCAAGCCGCCCGAGACCGAGCCGGCCGATTGGCTCACTATCCCATCCGCCTGAATATTGATGCCGTGGCCGCTGGCGCCGCTCACGCTGGCAGCGACGTCCACCGTGCCGGTGCTGCCGACGCGGATGCCGTCGATGCCGCCCGAGACGAAGCCGGCTTTCTGCGCAACATTGCCAGTGGCTCGGACAAGGATGCCGTAGCGGGCGGTACCCTCGACAGAACCATCCGTTATCACCGTGCCTGTGCCTTGGACGAAGATGCCATTGATGCCGCCCTTGATCGAGCCGGCCGGCTGCCCCGCGCTGGCAAGCTGGGTCACCGTGCCCGCGCCGCGAATATAAACACCGTCCACGCCGCCCTCTGCCGAGCCGGCTTGCTGCATTACCGTGCCCGTGCCGCCGACGAAAATGCCCTCGACATTGCCCATCACCGAGCCGGCGGATTGGCTCACCATTCCGTCCGCCCGCACATTGATGCCATCGCCATTGGCGCCACTCACGCTGCCGGCAACGCCCACCACCCCCTTGCCACCGACAAAGATGCCATCCACGGCGCCCGTGACTGAACCGGCCGATTGGCTCACCATTCCGTCTGCCAGCACATCGATGCCATGGCCGCTGGTGCCGGCCACGCTGCCGGCGACACCCACAGTGCCGATGCCGCCGACGAAAATCCCGTCCTGCCCGCCCGTGATGGAAGCGGCCGGCTGCCCCATAGCGGCAAGTTGCATCACCGTGCCCGCGCCGCCGACGTGGACGCCGTCCTTGCCTCCCATGACCGAGCCGGCCGTCTGACTCACCAGGCCATCCGCCTGAACATTGATGCCATGGCCGCTGGTGCCGGCCACGCTGCCGGCAACACCCACAGTGCCGATGCCGCCGACGAAAATCCCGTCCTGCCCGCCCGTGATGGAAGCGGCCGGCTGCCCCATAGCGGCAAGTTGCATCACCGTGCCCGCGCCGCCGACGTGGACGCCGTCCTTGCCTCCCATGACCGAGCCGGCCGTCTGACTCACCAGGCCATCCGCCTGAACATTGATGCCATGGCCGCTGGTGCCGGCCACGCTGCCGGCAACACCCACAGTGCCGATGCCGCCGACGAAAATGCCGTCCTGCCCGCCCATGACCGAGCCGGCCGACTGGCTCACCATTCCATCCGCCTGAACATTGATGCCATGGCCGCTGGTGCCGGCCACGCTGCCGGCAACACCCACAGTGCCCGCGCCGCCAACGTGGATGCCGTCCTGCCCGCCCGTGACTGAACCGGCCGATTGGCTCACCATTCCGTCTGCCAGCACATCGATGCCATGGCCGCTGGTGCCGGCCACGCTGCCGGCGACACCCACAGTGCCGATGCCGCCGACGAAAATCCCGTCCTGCCCGCCCGTGATGGAAGCGGCCGGCTGCCCTGTAGCGGCAAGCTGCGTCACCGTACCGTCGCCGCCGATGGAGATACCGTCAATGCCGCCCATGACCGAGCCGGCCGATTGGCTCACCACTCCGTCCGCCTGCACGTCAATGCCGTGGCCGTTGGTCCCGGTGACGCTGCCCGCAACGCTCACCATACCATTGCTGCCGACGAAAATGCCGTCCTGCTTACCCATGATCGAGCCGGCCGGCTGCGAGGTGCCGGCTTGCTGCGTCACCGAACCCGCGCCGCCGATATAAATACCATCCATGCCGCCCGAAACTGAGCCGCCCGTCTGGCTCACATTTCCATCCGCCTGCAGATCGATGCCGTGGCCATTGGTGCCGGTTACGCTGCCGGCGACGCCCACCATGCCCCTGCCAATGATGTGGATGCCGTCCTGCTTACCCATGATCGAGCCGGCCGGCTGCCCCGTGACGGCAAGTTGTATCACCGTGCCGTCGCCGCCGACGAAGATGCCATCCTGCCCGCCCGAGACCGAGCCCCCCAGCTGGCTAACAGTGCCCGTCCCCACAGTGATGCCATAACGAGCCGTGCCGGTGACGTTGCCGGCGACACGCGCCGAGCCTAGGCCGCCGACAAAGATGCCGTCCTGCCCGCCCGTAATCGAGCTGGCCGGCTGGGTCGCGAGGGCTTCTTGCGTCACTGTGCCATTGCCACCGATGTGGATGCCTTCTTGGCCACCCATGACTGAGCCGGCCAGCTGGTCGACACTGCCGCCCGTTTCCAGATCGATGCCGAAGCGAGCCGTGCCGGTCACGCTGGCGGCGACGGTCACCGTGCCCGGAGTTCCCGACATGTAGATGCCGTTCGTGCCGCCTGTGACTGAGCCGCCGGTTTGGTCGACACTGCCGCCCGCTAGCAGACGGATGCCATCGCGAGCCATGCCGGTCACGCTGCCGGCGACATGCACCGAGCCTAGCATTACAGTTGCCTTTTTGCGTTGAGGTGGGCGCGTTGAGCGGCGGCCTGGTGAGCCCTGCGCCAGAATGACCATGCGATGACATGCGCTGGCTGAATCCGCTTTCGAGCAAGTCTGATGGCGATGCGGCGGATTTCCTGGATTGACCAACGGATCAATGACGGCGTGGCGATGCCTTGGTTTTTCCCGTGGTTCGGCGGTTGGTTTTTTTTGGCGGCGGGGGATTGGCGCGATGGCGGATCGCCGCCATCATGGCAAAGGCGAGCATCGCCAGTGACACGTGACGATGCCAACCATGCCATGACCTGCTCTCGTTGTGATCGAGCCCGAACTCGTTCTTCGCGGTTTCAAAGCTGTCCTCGATCGCCCAGCGATTGCCTTCGACCGCCACCAGCGTTTCGATCGATGTTCCCGCTGGACACCAGGTGGTGAAGAAGGCGAGATCGTTATCGGCAACACGACGGCGGATCAGCAGACCGCGTGTCCACAGATCTTGATTTGGGCTGCTGAATTCTTCGACCTCGAGATCGGCCAATTCGAGATAACACCAATCATGCAGCCGTGGTCCTTTGGTTCCGGCGCCTGCCGACAGACGCTTCCAGTCGGACGGGCGCTGTGCCCGGGCGATGTCTGCGGCCTTGCCGGCGACCGATCGCTGCTTGCCCCAGGATCGAAACACATGAGCGCTGCTGACCCCAAGCACGTAGCCTTTGCCTGCCCGGCGTAGTTGCCGTTCGATATCGCCAACACCGTAGACGGTATCGCCGGCAACCCACTGGAATGGTACAGACGCGGCTATCGCGCGCGCGATCATTGCCGTTGCAAGCTTTGGTTTGGTCGCAAACCCTATATCGGCAGGCACGTATGCGGCTTCCAGGCGATCTGGATCGTCGGTCCATTCCTTCGGAAGATACAGCGCGCGGTCGATGAAGGCATGACCGTGGCGCGAAACGTAGGCAGCGAACACCCCAATCTGGCAGTTGGTGATCTTGCCCGCCGAACCAGTGTATTGCCGCGCCACTCCGCACGACGCCTTGCCCTGCTTGAGAAAGCCGGTCTCGTCGATCACCAGCACCGCATCGTCATCCGCCAAATGCTCGATGACATAATCGCGCACGATATCGCGCAAGGCATCGGCGTCCCAGTCCCTGCGACCCAAAATCGCCTGCTGCCGCCATGGGCCGGGATCGCCAGCCGCCTCCGCGCGCATCCAACCGGTCTTGCGTTGCTCATCGCCGAGAAGACCTTCCAGAAACAGGCCTGCATTCGCCGCGACACGCTCTTGCCTGAACAACGGACGTATCCGCTGCTTGATCTCCCGAAACGACGCCGCCCACAGCGCAAGCGTCTCTTCAATCGACGCTGCCCGCGTCCACGATCTCCGAATCATGGTTGCCCATGGATTCAGAAACCTTCCGATAAAGCAACTGTAATGCTAGGCCGCCGACAAAGATGCCGTCCATGCCGCCAGTAACTGATCCGCCGGTCTGGTCGACAAGGCCGTCCGTTTCTATATCGATGCCGTCGCCGGTCGTGCCCTTGATGCTTCCGGCCCCTTGGGTCACTTTGCCCGCCGCACGCGCAATACGTATGCCGTTCACGCCGCCCTCGACCGAGCCGCCGCTTACGTCGACACTGCCGCCCGCCTCCATATTGATGGCGTCGCCATTGGTGCCGGTGATGCTGCCGGCGGTAAACACGGTGCCCGCAGCGCTCTCAACATGAACGCCATTGATTTTTCCTTCGACCACCCCACCCTGGCCGTTGGTGAAGCTCCCGCCGGCTTGAAGCACTATGGCGTCACTATATGTGCCTTGCATGAGACCGGAAACGTTGTCGACTGTCCCACCAGACCGAATGTCTACAGCGATTTCACCTTTGAAAGTACCGCCGCTGTTCCTGACAAATCCGTCGTCGTTAACAAGAGCGGCAATGTTTCTGACGTTCGTATCACCAGGATATGTCGCGCTAATCAAACCGCGATTGAAGATCGTGGTGGCATTGAAGACCCCGTATTGCCCCCCGGTGATGACGCCGCCTAATTGATTATCAACTGTATTACCGATACCAGCAGCAGAACTAAATTGGATAGCAGCAAACACATCTATATAGTCGGAGGTGGTGCGGATGCTACCGCGGTTAACGACCGTACCATCCTTAATAAGGACGCCACTAATGTAGCCGGCAATTACACCATTTGCGTTGTTGGTAATATTACCCCCCTCAAGCAGCACTATACCTGCGTCGGTTATTGGAATTATGTCGCTATTAAGGCTCTCAATATGGCCGTCATTTGTAATAGTGCCCAATTGCTTGAGGTAAATTCCACTTTGGCTGCTAAACAAGGAACCTTCATTTTTGATCGTCCAGACGGCGCCGGTTATGTCACCATGAATTGCATCGGTAACTGCAGTGATACTTGTTTGGCTATCTAGATCAAATGGATTGTTAGTAGCCTTGAGAGTGTATCCCCCGACGGGAACAACCCCTCCAAGAGTACCGCTGCATACGACATAGCCGGTGTTGGGATCGCGAGGGCCGCAAGCAAAACCCGCCGCCCGCGCCTTATTGGGCAAGGAAACTCCCAAAGCCACAATCACCGAAGCGGTGGCGAGTGCGAGCGAGGAGGTGCCGCGCAGCAGGCTCTGCTTGCGGCGGGATTTGGCCAGCAGCCGTAGCGTGGTCGGAGCGGCAGCGACGTCCGGGACGGACACATCCCGGCTTTCGCTGCGCTCAAGCCGGGCTACGGTGCTGCGCTCAATCCTGGCTACGTCCACGCTTTTTGTCATGGTCGAGCCCCCATTTTGGCCCGCCATGTTATTCGTCCTATGGTCGATCATGATCACCGCCCCCAGCAGCCGTGTTTCCAACTCGTTATTTCTGACTCGTTATTTCTGAATTTCTGACACGCTCTAACTCGTTATTTCTAACTCGTCAGTCGCCAATAGACGATGCGGAGGCCGCAAAAGGGCGCTCCGCTTCATCGTCTCCCCCGAAATTCGACGATTTCAAACAAATATCTGCCACGGAACCCAAACCATGGCAATAGGGCGGCAATACCAAGGACGGTTTATGAAAAGGAAAATTAGAGTGAAAAGCTTTTTGAAATCAATGTGCTAAGAAAACTCTCCTTGCCCCCTCGCGCTTTTTCCTCGGACTTGTGGCATGAAAGCAACAGATTTTTAATGTTCTCCCCGTCCGTCAGCCGCCGAATCCGATAAAATGGCCCCCGCCCCATCTTCAAGGGAGCAATTGCGAAAGATCGCCCCGTGGCTCACCCACCTTTTTGCGGCGGCGGCCGCGCCGACGTGATTGCCACTGCCGGCGATCGCCCGCGGCTCACCCCGCCGCTTTCATCAGCCGTTCCGCCGCCGCGCGCGCCTCGCTGGTGATTTCGGCGCCGGCAAGCATGCGGGCAATTTCGTCGCGGCGGCGTTCAGCCGCCACTTCCGTGACACGCGTTGCGACGCGCTTGCCCTTCTCAAGCGTATCCTTGCTGATGACATAGTGCCGGTCGGCGCGGGCCGCGACCTGCGGCGCATGCGTGACCGCCAGCACCTGCACGCCGCGGCCGAGTTCGGCCAGCCGCAACCCAATCGCGTCGGCGACCGCACCGCCCACGCCGGTGTCGATCTCATCGAAAACGAGCGTAGGCGCCGAGCCGCGGTCGGCCAGTACGACTTTCAACGCCAAGAGAAAACGCGCCAATTCGCCACCCGAGGCCACCTTCATCAACGGCCCGGGCCTGGTGCCCGGGTTTGTCTGCACCCAAAATTCGACGCGGTCGATGCCCTGAGGGCCCGCCGCGCTTTCGTCACTGACGATTGCGGTCGTGAATTTGGCGCGCTCCAGCCTCAGCGGCCTGAGTTCGCTATCGACCGCTTTATCGAGCGCCAGGGCCAGTGTGATGCGAGCCGTGGAGAGCGCCTGCGCGGCGGCGCGATAGGCGATTTCGCTCTGTTTGGCGGCGGCCGCAAGCGCCTTGAGCTTGTCCTCGCCGGCATCGATCAATGCAATGTCGTTTTTGTATTGATGCGCAAGCGCTGCGAGATCGTCCACTTGAACATTGTATTTGCGCCCCGCGGCGCGAAGCGCAAAAAGCCGCTCCTCGATGCGCTCGAGCTCGGCCGGATCGTAGTCGGCCGCGCGAAGGGCCGCTTCAAGATGCGCGCGGGTTTCTTCCAACGCGTTAAGCGCCACGTCCAGCGATTTCACCGAAGGCTCGACGAGACTCGGCGCTTGGGCACGGCGCCGCTCCAACCGGCGGATGGCGGCGGCCAGCGCCGGCACTGATGAGCTAGAGCCGACGATAACCTCGTGCACATCGCGCAGATCCTCGGCGACCTTCTCCGATTGCATCATGACTGAGCGGCGCTCGGCAAGCGCGGTTTCTTCGCCCGCTTGCGGCGCGAGCTTGCCAAGCTCCTCGACCGCATGACGCAGCCAATCGCCTTCGCGCTTGGCGTGCTCGACTTGCGCGCGATGGCTGTCGGCCGCTTCTTGCGCGGCGCGGCGCGCCTCCCACAGAATTTCGACTTTGACGGCATCGGGCTCCAACGCGCCGAATGCGTCGAGCAGCCGGCGATGCGTGCCGGGATCGACAAGCGCACGCTCGTCATGCTGCCCGTGAATTTCGACGAGCGCATCGCCGAGCTTTTTCAGGACCTGCACGCTGACCGGCTGGTCGTTGACGAAGGCCCGGGTGCGCCCATCGCCAAATTGAACGCGGCGGAGAATAAGCTCGTCTTCCTCGGCAATATCATTGGCCTTGAGCAAAGCACGCGCCGGATGCTCGCTTGTAAGCTCGAAGACGGCCGTCACCTGTGCCTGCTCCGCTCCCTGCCGCACCAAGGATTGATCACCGCGCCCGCCCAAGGCGAGCGCAAATGCATCGAGCAAAATCGACTTGCCCGCGCCGGTCTCGCCGGTCAGAACGGCAAGGCCATTGGCGAAATCGATATCGAGCCTGTCGATGAGAACGATGTCGCGGATCGAAAGTCGGGAGAGCATGGTGGCTTGCCGCGGTCGGACCTTTCATGATGCCCGGCCAAAAGGCGCGGAATGCGCTGTCTCCGCCAAATGCCCCGGGATCCACATCTTCACCAATTCGGCATCATCGAAGACATAGCTGAGCGGGACAAGCCCAGCCATGGCCATGTGGGTAAGTCGAAGATCGTGCGGAAAGAATGCAGCGAAAACGCATTTTTGCGGGGATAGGTCAGCAAAGGTCCGTGGGGGGAGGTCAGCTGAGGCCGATCTTGTGAAATGCCTTGCTGATCCAGGATTCCTTGTTCTCGGAAGGCTCCGCCCCGTTGGTTTTCACGAGCGCGTAAGCGTGCTTATACCATTCGCTGTCGGGAAAATTGTGCCCGAGCACGGCGGCGGCGGTTTGCGCCTCATCGACAATTCCGAGCGCCATATAGGATTCGGTCAGGCGTTCCAGCGCCTCCTCAACCTGGCGCGTGGTTTGATACCGTGTCACGACCACTTTGAACCGATTGATGGCGCCGGTGTAGTCCTTTTTGCGAAGATAATAGCGCCCGATTTCCATTTCTTTGCCGGCCAGTTGATCTCGCGCGACTTGAATCTTCTGCTTGGCCGTGTTGGCATATTCGGTGCCGGGGTATTTGCGAATGATTTCTTCGAACGCATCCAGCGCTTTTTGCGTGCGTTGTTGATCGCGCGTGATGTCGGGGATCTGATCGAAATAGGAGGAGGCAATCAGATATTCCGCGTAAGCTGCGTCTGGGCTGCCAGGATGCAGCGTGATGTAGCGTTTGGCCGTCGCTATGCAATCGTCGTACTCACCCGCCTGATAGTAAGAGTATGCCGCCATGACGAGCGATTTACGCGCCCAATCGGAATAGGGATGCTGGCGATCGACCTCTTCGAATTTCTTGATCGCGTCTTTCGGATTGTGCTTCGAACTAAGATAAAAAAGACCCTCATTGTAAAGACGATCCGGCGGTTCGTCCGCAGCCGTGTCATCTTTGGAGCCGAAAAGATTGAACCCGCTAAAATTGCCCAGCCCGCTAAAGCTGCTACACGCACCGAGGCTTGCGGCCAAAAGGAAAACCGCAACAACACGCCACCAAGGTCCCGGCCGAGCACGCCCAGACGCGACTTCCTCATGCGTAATCGTTTTCTGCACAAATCCCTCGGACATTCTCAAAAAACCAAAAATCCCCTGACAATGATCGACGCCCATTTAACTAAAAGAGCATGGCTCGGCCATGCGATTAAGCCGTCATTCGGCCGGGATTAAGGCAGCCGGCATATTAAAAAGTTTTGGTAATCAATTAGCAGCATAAACCGGGGCCGCCAAACCGCTCAAGGCGTCGGCATGGCTTCGGCTGCGGCGCGCGGGCTCGGCAGCTTCGATGACTCGCCAAGCGGTCGGATCCGCCATAAGCGCGCACAGCACGGCATGATTAAGCTTGTGACCGCCCCGCACGGTGCGGTAGGCCGCCAGCAAGGGCAGCCCGGCCAGCGCCAAATCACCGACCGCGTCCAGCACTTTATGCCGCACAAACTCGTCGGAATAGCGTAAACCGTCTGGATTGAGCACGCGGTCCTCGCTGACAACCAGCGTATTGTCGATGGAAGCGCCGAGCGCGTATCCGGCACTCCACAACTGGCTCACGTCTTTCATGAAGCCGAACGTGCGCGCGCGCGCTATTTCGTTACGAAACGTTTTCGGTCCAATATCGAGTGAAAGCGCCTGCTTGCCGATCAGGGGATGATCAAAATCGATTTCGGCTTCGACCCGAAAGCCATGCTGATAGGGGCGCAGTTCACCGAGCGAACCATGTTTGGATACAAGCACGGGTTTGATCACTTCGATGAAGCGGCGCGGCAATGCGCGCGTGGTCAAACCGGCTTGATCGAGCGCATCGACAAAAGCCGAAGCGCTGCCGTCCATAATCGGTACTTCCGGCCCGTCGATTTCGACAACCACATTATCCACATTGAGCCCGCGAAGCGCGGCCAGCAGATGCTCTGCTGTCGAACATAGCGGACCGGAAGCATCGCCCAGAACGGTCGCAAATTCGGTCGCGGTCACCGCGCGTACATCGGCGCGGACTTCACGTCCGATAGAGCCATCGGCGGCGATGCGCTGAAAGACAATTCCGCTGTCGTCATCACCGGGAAGCAAAGTGAGCGTTACCGGCTTGGCAGAATGGACACCGATGCCGGAAATAGCCACCCGCTCACGCAGCGTCGTTTGCTTTGCGCCCTTCATCTGACCCCAAATACCGCCGGTCCGTTACGGAACGCCAGCGGCCCCCCGGCTCTTTTGAGCCATATTTCAGCCTTCGATGGGGAACCGGCGCAACTTCCGGAAACACGTCCCAACGGACTGAAAAGTCTTTTTACGTGCTGCAACTTAGCCAAAGCCGCGGTATCGTCCAACTCACGCTTTTTTACTGAGTGTTACTCTTTTTTGCCACAGTTCAGATGGTCGAAGCGCATCGTTTTATGGCCGAGTAGCCACAACGCAGCCTGTATTGGCCTTTATTTCTTGAAATAGCGTTTGATTTCAGGAGCTTAATTCGTTGGTCAAAGGACAAGCGAAACAAGAAGGCCCCGCGCTAAACGGGACCTCTTGCTTCAAGTCGCCCGCCGGCGAAGGAAGGCGGGAATCTCAAGCTCGTCGTCATCTCCGGGTTTATGCACAGGCGCTTGTCGATTATGCGCTTCAAGACCCGGCGCCGGCGGCCTGCGCGCATAATCTGACACGGACGATCCCGACTCAGCCGCAAAGCCGGCCGGCTGCTGCAGACGCTCGTACTGCGGGGTCGGTTGAGCCGTGCGTGGCACGGATGCTGAATCGCTTTCCTCCGCCCGCCGTCCGAGCCCGACCGAGGCAAGCCGCTGCATCAGCGACATACGACGCTTGTCGGGATGATGATCGTCGGTAAGTTCGCCTCGCCGTGCGCGAATCTCATTCTGAGCCGGGAAGGGTAATTCATCGATGCGCGGCATCCGGCGTGCGCGCATGGCACGTTCGGGCGACGGCGGAATGAAAGCACCCGGTTGAGGCGGTTCTTCGGCTACGGCCGATGTCGACTTTACACTAGCGGCATCGATGAGGGACGGCTTATCCGGCATCGGGCGAATAGATACATCCGCAACGCCCTCTTGTGGCAAAATGGCCGCCGCCACCGCCGCACGCGCCGCGTTTTCGACCGATGCCGCGGCGCGCGCGGTAACAACATTTGGAATGGGCGCCTGCACCGGTGCAAAGCGTGTCCCGGCATCCGCAAGGCGCCGGCCATCGTTACGCAGCTTGCCGGCGAGCTCTTTAAGCGCCCCTTCTGCCGGCACGGCATTGGACGTATCCCCGGCCTTGTCGATGCCGGTCGCCACCACCGAAACGCGAACGATGCCGTCAAGGCTTTCATCGAAAGTTGCACCGACAATAATATTGGCATCCTGATCAACTTCGCCGCGGATTCGCGTCGCAGCCTCGTCCACTTCGTACAGGGTCAGATCTTTGCCGCCGGTAATGGAAATAAGCAGCCCGCGCGCGCCCTTCATCGACGCATCATCGATCAATGGATTGGAAATGGCCGCCTCGGCCGCGGTAAGCGCCCGCTTTTCGCCCGAGGCCTCTCCGGTACCCATCATGGCCTTGCCCATTTCACTCATCACCGCGCGGACGTCGGCGAAATCGAGATTGATCAAGCCTTCTTTGACCATGAGGTCGGTGATGCAGGCCACGCCGGAATAGAGAACCTGATCGGCCATCGCAAAAGCATCGGCGAAGGTCGTTTTTTCGTTCGCCACGCGAAACAGGTTTTGATTCGGGATCACCAAGAGGGTGTCGACGACCTTTTGCAATTCGATGATGCCCGCTTCCGCGTAGCGCATGCGGCGTTGGCCTTCGAACTGAAAGGGCTTGGTGACGACACCCACCGTGAGGATGCCGAGCTCACGTGCCGCTTTTGCGATCACCGGCGCCGCACCCGTTCCCGTCCCGCCGCCCATGCCGGCGGTGACAAAAACCATATGCGCTCCGGAAAGATGATCGCGGATCTCGTCGAGCATTTCCTCGGCGGCTGCGCGGCCCACCTCCGGCTGAGAGCCGGCGCCGAGCCCCTCGGTGACCTGCGTACCCATTTGGATGATGCGCTCGGCCTTGGACATCGTCAGCGCCTGCGCGTCGGTATTGGCGACGACGAAATCGACGCCGCGCAGCCCGGCGGTAATCATGTTGTTGACGGCGTTACCACCCGCGCCACCCACACCGAAAACGGTAATGCGAGGCTTCATTTCATGGATATCGGGGATCGTCAGATTGATTGTCATGGGCTTACCTTTTGATTGCACGGCAGCAGACCAACCTCTGCGCGTGAGAGTGCGTTGGCACCGGCCAGACTAGTGGTCCGATTCAAACATTCGCTACCCATTTCGGCGGGGATCTTTTGCGAATGTTTGAATCGAAAGACCATGAGCCAAATATAAGTTTCTAGTGGAGTTTTGGATTTGACATTCGCTTCGCGAGCTTGCGGCCAGGTGGGTAGCGAATGTCAAATCCACTCCACTAGTGGTCCGATTCAAACATTCGCTACCCATTTCGGCGGGGATCTTTTGCGAATGTTTGAATCGAAAGACCACTAGCAAATATAAGTTTCTAGTGGAGTTTTGGATTTGACATTCGCTTCGCGAGCTTGCGGCCAGGTGGGTAGCGAATGTCAAATCCACTCCACTAGCGAAAACGCTATTCGTCAGGAGGCTCTGAGGCGGGTTGAGGGGTGACTTCGACATGTCAAAAGCTTTCACGCAGCCAATGTCCGATCCGCGCGATGTAGCCGTGCGTACCGGTCATGAATTGGCTTGTTCGCCGCGCTCCAAAATGTTCGAGATGCGCAACCTGCGGATAAACCAATAGACCCGCCGCCACCGCAAATGCCGGCCCCTTGGCTGTGTCCGGCATGCCGGATAGACCAAGCGGACGGCCAATACGGACAGGGCGATTCAAGATGCTCGCCGCCAAATCGGCGATCCCCGCGAGATGACTGGCACCGCCGGTCAGCACGACCCGTGCCCGCGGTTCAGCGGCCAATGGCGATGCATTGAGTCGATCCCGCACCATTTCAAAAATTTCCTCGACGCGCGGCTTCATGATGCGCACCAAACCCGCCCGCGAAACAAATTGCGCAGGCTCGCGCTCATCCTCTCCAACCGGGGGTACAGTGATCATGTCGCGCTCGTCAGACCCAGCCGCGATGACACTGCCATAGATCGCTTTGATTCGCTCAGCATTTGCGATGCCGGTGTTCAAGCCTCTGGCGAGATCCATCGTCACGTGATGACCTCCGAGAGCAAAGCCATCGGCGTGGACGAAGCGCCCTCCGGAAAATACCGCCGCCGTCGTCGTCCCGGCGCCGAGATCGATAACCGCGGCGCCGAGATCCGCTTCATCGTCGGCGAGGACCGCAAGACCAGCCGCGTAAGGAGAGGCGACCATCGCCTCGACCGACAAATGGCTGCGCTCGATCGTCAGCATGAGGTTGCGCACAGTGGGAACGTCTGCCGTCACCATGTGCATGTCGACGCCGAAACGATGTCCCAACATGCCGCACGGCTCACGGATGCCCCGCGCCGCATCAAGCCGGTAGCCCATCGGCAAGGAATGCAGCACCGCGCGGCCATCGCGCACCGACTGCCGGCTGGCCGCGGCCAGAACCCGGGCGATATCGCCATCCTTCACCGCATTGCCGTCAAGCTCCATCTCACCGATGAACCGCTCACTGCCGAGCCGGCCGCCCGAGAGCGACACCACGACGGATTGAAGCTGAAGCTGCGCCGATTGCTCGGCAAGATCGATGGCGTTGCGCACCATTCGTTCGGCTTCGATGAGGTCTACGACACTGCCGCCCTTCACGCCGCTCGCCGCCGTGTGCGCGACACCGAGAATGCGCACACCATGGCTGCGCCGGCGAAGCGCGTCTTGCGGCGCCTGCGGCTCAAGCCGGGCGATCAGGCAAACGATTTTGCTGGTGCCGATATCGAGCGCGGCAGCGATGGTGGCGCGTTTCGGCGAAACCGGCTTCATTTTGGGCGTTACGCCGAAACGCACAACATTGCCGGTCATGCGTCGCTTCCGTTCTTTTTCTTTGTATTTTTGGCTGCATTGATTTCGGCGTCCCGCGCTTGGGCGGCCGCCTCCGACTGCCGCACGATGAGCCGATCCGCCAGCCTTAGATCGATGACGACAATATCACGCGAAAGCAGATTTTTGGTGCGAGCCAGAGCCGCCAAGACGCCTAAGGCGCGCGGCACATCGTCTTCCGGCAATAGAATTTCGACGCCATCCCTCAGCTGCAAATTCCAGCGGCGCTCGGCAACCAGAACGGCGGATTCGACACGATCGGCAATATCGGGAAAGCGTGCAACCGACCGCAACAGGTTGGGCGCCGCATGGTCGGCGCCTTTACCGACGACAAGCGGCAGCGACGTAAACCGCTGCGGCACATCGTGCGCAAGGACCGTCCCATCTTTGGCGATCAATACGATCTGGCCATTTTTTTGCCAGAGCGCGAAAGCCTCGCGCTCATTGACGACGATCTGAAGCCGGCCAGGATATAATTTAAAAACGGATGCCTGCTCGATCCAGGGATTGTTCAACAGTTGCGCGCGCGCTTGCACCACGTCGAAAAACAAAAGCGACGAACTGGTCGTAAGTCCCGCGGTGCCGATGATTTGCGCGCGGCTGAGCTGGTGCTCGCCTGTGATCGCGACCTCGGTAATCCGGAAGCCAAAGTTGTCGGCAGCTTTATTGCAGATATCCCGCATATGGGCGGCGATATCCGATACATGACCGCCGCAGATCGCGCCATAAACAACGCTCACCAATAGCAAGAGCGCTGCGGCGGAAGCGCCGAGGCCGCGCGGGATACGCAAGGTCAAAGCCGAGGAGCCGACGCGCCGCAGCCGGCGAGTCCAGCCGAGACGGCCGGTCGGCCAGGCGGATGGTGCAAGCGCGCTCTGCCCTTTCACGGGCGTCCGCGTCTGAGTCAAAGCTTCTCGACGATCCATCGCCACCGGCTCTTGAGTGAAGTTTGGCCAAAGTCGGCCATGAGCTTCGGCACGGCACGCCAGAATCGCGCGCGGGCCTTGCCCTAAAGCGATAGTCTTCGGGCTATTTAGTAAACGATTGGTAAACCTAAACCTGGGCCATGCCTATTGATCTCGCGAAATTTTCAATCGCATTACGAACTGGCTTGGCGAGATCTTCATCAGAGGCAATTCCGATGTGATCCAGAGTTCGTCCAAAAAATGGAATTGTAATCGACGCCTCGTCGACCAGCCTTGCCGACATCGTTCTCAGCGTCTCGCGTAAGTGCGCTTGCGCATGGGTAGCGCGCGGCGATGTGTTGAAAAGCGCAACCGGCTTGCCCGGAAATTCCAGACTGCTCACCAGCCAGTCCAGCGCATTCTTCATCGCTCCAGCCACGCCATGGGCGTATTCGGGGCTGCAAATTAATAGTCCGTCGCAGCGCCCAACCTGGTGACGCAATGCGGCCACTGTTTCCGGCGGGCTGTCCGTATCCAAATCGGGATTGAAGTGAGGCAAATCGCCAAGCCCGGTATAAAGGACTATTTCAACGTTCGACGGTGCAAGCATCGCCGCCGCTTTCAACGCAGAGGTGTTCGACGAATTTGCCCGCAGGCTTCCGGAAATGGCTAATATCCGCACAATCGCAAGCGTGTTTGCGGTAAGTTTTTAACGATTGAGCGAAGCATCCTCCACCATCCACTGCACGAGTTGTTCGAAGGAGATGCCCGCATCGGCGGCGAGTTCGGGCACCAATGACGTTTCAGTCATGCCGGGCTGGGTATTCACTTCCAAACAGACGAGCCCTTGCGCGCCCGGTAGACTATCGTCGTAGCGGAAGTCGGCGCGCGTGACGCCGCGGCAGCCCAGCGCACGATGCGCGGCGAGCGCGAGCCGGCGGCATTCTTCGTAGACTTCGGAAGAAATCGGCGCGGGCAAAAGGTGCTTCGAACCGCCGGGCGCGTATTTCGCTTCGTAGTCGTAAAACTTCGCCGTCGGCACGATCTCGATCACGCCGAGCGCCTTGTCGCCCATCACCGCACAGGTGAGCTCCTTGCCCGGAATGAACGGCTCGACCAGCACTGTCTCGCCGAGCTTCCAATCCACGCGCGTAAGCTCCTGCGGCGGATGCGCATGATCCTCGCGCACGATGAAGACACCGACGCTGGAGCCTTCCGCCACCGGCTTGATCACATAAGGCCGCGGCAACAGATGCTCTTTCCCCGCTTGCATGCGCGAAACCACCATGCCGCCGGGTACCGGCACGCCGGCCGCTTTCAGCACTGTCTTCGCAACATCTTTCTGCATCGCCAAAGCCGAGGCCAGGACGCCGGAGTGACTGTAGGGAATGCCCATAATTTCCAACAGACCTTGCAGCGCGCCATCCTCGCCGGGACGGCCGTGCAGCACATTGAGGGCGACATCTGGCTTGAGCGTGGCGAGCGTCGCGGCGATCTCACGCGTCACATCGATGCGGCTGACGCGATAGACGCCGAGCCGCTCCAGCGCATCGGCGCAAGCCTTGCCCGAACGCAAGGACACTTCGCGCTCGGCCGACCAGCCGCCCATTAGGACTGCGATGTGTTTCATTCAAGTATTCTTGGCGCTATCCCTCCCCTGAAAGGGGAGGGTCGACCGCGAAGCGGTCGGGGTGGGGTTCTCAATTGCTCGACCATCCGATGAACTTCCGAGTCATTGTTGACAAGCAATAGCGCCAGTTCAATAAGCAAAGTAAACATAGGACGTTAGGTCCTTAGAGCTACATTATGCAGAGATGTCTCAAGAAGCGAGCATAGGATGAAACGAGTATCCTTAAAGGGTGTTGCTATAGGGAACGTCGTCGATATCGTGTCTACGAATATCGTCATATTGCCCTTGATCGTCTACATCCTGGCTTCATCAAAGTCGGCGGTGGCGCCCAACGATGTCGCCAATTCTATCACTACAATCCTCAAGGAAAGCACAGTCTTCAATATCTCGTCCGGAATCTTGGGCGGACTCTGTTCCATTCTGGGCGGCTACGTTTCATCTCGCCTTGCAAAACACGACGAATTGCTGAACGGGGCGCTCTGATCCTTTGTGCCGGGAGCGGGCTGTACAGCCTGATTAGCGGCAGCGCGGCCCGCCATGTTTTGCTGCATCTCACCTTGCTGCCGCTGAGCCCCGCGCTCGGAGCCTTCGGCGGCTGGCTCTGGATGCGTCAAAATGCACGGCACGGCTGATTGTGTGCTCGACAATGGACGGCAGCTGAAATCGGCAGGCGGCGCTCCGGTCGCACGTCTATGATTTCACCCCGATCCGTTTGATTTCCCATTCCAGCGTCACGCCCGAATGCGCCTTCACCCGTTCGCGCACCGTTTCGCCGAGCGTCTCGATATCGGCGGCCGTGGCATTGCCCAGATTGATGAGAAAATTGCTGTGCAATTCGGAGACCTGCGCGCCGCCAATTCTCAACCCGCGACAGCCGGCCTCATCGATCAATTTCCACGCGCTTTGGCCTGGCGGATTCTTGAAGGTGGAGCCGCCGGTACGATTGCGCGGCTGGCTGGCTTCGCGTTTTTCTTTGATGGCGGCCATCTCAGTGGCGATGTCATCGGCATTGCCGTCGCGGCCTTGGAAGACAGCTTGCGTGAAAATGACATCCTCGGGCACGCCGCAATGGCGGTATGAAAACCCCATCTCACTGTTGCTGATGATGCGCTTTTTGCCTTCGGCATCGACGGCATGCGCCTCGATGAGAATATCTTTGGTTTCGCCGCCATAGGCACCGCCGTTCATGCACAGCGCGCCGCCGACGGTGCCGGGAATGCCGCTAAAAAAAGCGAGACCGGCGATGGACGATTTTTGCGCCGCGCGCGCGACCATCACGTCGAGTGCGGCTGTGCCTGCGGTAACGCGCTTATCATCGTCGATAGCGATCTCATTGAAACCGCGGCCGAGCCTGATCACCACACCGGCAACGCCGCCATCGCGCACGATGAGGTTGGAGCCGGCCCCCATAACAGTGAGAGGAAAATCGCGCGGCCGGTTACGCATGAAATAGGCCAGATCGTCGTCATCCTCCGGCATGAACAGCGCCTGCGCCGGCCCGCCGACGCGAAACCACGTCAAATCGCCGAGCCGCTGGTTCGTCAGCAGGCGTCCGCGCAATTGCGGCAGGACCGCTTTGAGGTCGGGAACGATTTCGGCGAAGGTCATCGAATCCGATCACGTAAAATGCCCGGATCGCGCGCCGCGTGAAAGCACGACACGACGATCAATTCAGTTTCCGTAACTTGATAAACAAGCTTGTAGGGAAAATTCCGCATCATAGCTCGACGAATGCCGCCCTCGATAGCTTGATACTGAAGGGGATTATCCTGAATGGATTGCAAAATGCGCTCGATCGTTTCAACGAAGTCGACCGCGACCCTTTGGTCGCGGACCCTATACCACTCGACTGCCTGGGCAAGTTCCCCGTCGGCTTGCGCCCGGAAGACGAGCCGACGCATTATTTCAAGCGAGACCAAAGCCGCGTGCGGACCTCGTCCCAGGGGATCGCGGACCCTCGATCGCGTTCATGCTCGGCGATCCGCTTGCGAACTTCCTGCATTTGCTCTTCGCTCAGCGGAGCGAGATCATCAACAATATTCGGATCGTTTGGATCAACGCTTTCCCAAAGCTTCTCTGCAATGTCGAGGCGCTCAGCCGGGCTGAGTTGCATCAGTTCATCCATAATCGCTCTGTTCATCGATTCAACCTTTACCGTCTTTAACAAGGATAGTGCCTAGACGAGGCATTCGCAATGGAGCGTGCACTAGTGGAGTGGATTTGACATTCGCTACCCACCTGGCCGCAAGCTCGCGAAGCGAACGTCAAATCCAAAACTCCACTAGAAACTTATATTTGGCTCATGGTCTTTCGATTCAAACATTCGCAAAAGATCCCCGCCGAAATGGGTAGCGAATGTTTGAATCGGACCGCTAGTCTCGGGCCGTGATTCCAAACCCAAGACCCCTACCTTGCATTTTGAGCCAATAGGCTTTCATCGCAGCCCTTTCATCTCCCCTGGCAACGCATAAGCCCATTGCGTGATCGAACCGGCGCCGAGGCAGATGACGTAGTCGCCGGGCTGCGCCAAGCTTTTGATCAGCGGCGCGAGATGTTCGGGGCCATCGAGCGGCATGGCTTGATGATGACCATGCGCGCGCAAGCCGTGCACCAACGCGTCACGGTCGGCGCCGGCGATCGGCGCTTCGCCAGCGGGATATACGGGCGCGACGATCACCGTATCGGCGTCGTTGAAGCAGGTGCAGAACTGATCGAAAAGACCGTGCAAGCGTGTATAGCGGTGTGGCTGCATGACCGCGATCACCCTGCCCTTGGCGCTTTCGCGCGCGGCGCGCAGCACCGCGGCGATCTCGACCGGATGATGGCCGTAGTCGTCGATAATGACAGCACCATTCCATTCGCCCACACGGGTGAAACGCCGCTTCACGCCACCGAATGCCAACAGTGCCTTACGGATAACGTCGTCCTTGATGCCGAGTTCATGCGCCACAGCCACCGCCGCCGTCGCATTCAGTGCATTATGCCGCCCCGGCATCGGCAGCATCAGCTTATCGATGACGTGGGTGGTCTTGCCCTCGCGATCGCGGAACGACACTGAAAAATGCGACGCACCGTCTTGATGGGCGATGTCACTGAGCCGCACATCAGCTTGTGGATTTTGCCCATAAGTGAGAATGCGGCGATCTTCGAGCTTGCCGACCAGCGTCTGCACCACCGGATGATCACTGCACATCACCGCAAAGCCATAAAATGGAATATTCTCGATGAAGGCATGGAACGCATCTTGCACCGCGTCGAATGTTTTGAAGTGGTCAAGATGCTCGGGATCGACATTGGTGACAATGGCAACATCGGCAGGCAGCTTCAAGAAGGTGCCGTCGGATTCGTCCGCCTCCACCACCATCCAATCGCCGGCGCCGAGGCGCGCATTCGTGCCATAAGCGTTGATGATGCCGCCATTGATCACTGTGGGGTCGAGCCCACCGGCATCGAGGAGCGCCGCGACCATTGAAGTGGTCGTCGTCTTGCCATGCGTGCCGGCGATGGCAACACAGCTTTTCAATCGCATCAACTCGGCCAGCATTTCAGCGCGGCGTACGACGGGCAGCCGCTTGGCGCGGGCGGCCACAAGCTCAGGATTGTCGCGCTTGATGGCGGAGGAGACGACCACCACGTCGGCGCCGTCGATATTCTCAGCCTTATGGCCGATGGCGACTTTGATGCCCTTCTCGCGCAGGCGCTTAACGTTGGCGCTGTCAGTCACGTCCGAGCCGATGACGGCGTAGCCGAGATTGGCCAGCACCTCGGCAATGCCACTCATGCCAATGCCGCCGATGCCGACAAAGTGCACCGGTCCGATATCGCGCGGCAGTTTCATGAAATCGTCCTTATGTCAGGCATCAGCACTACGCCCGGTTCATGGTTCAATCATGTCATGCAGGGACGCCTGCCTGGGGGGCAAGTCCGCATGCTTGCTGTTTAAATTCTCCCTAGACGCACAACCAATTCGGCTAATTGCTCGGCCGCATTGAGTACCGCGGCGGATTTCGCCTGCACCGCCATGCGCGCAAGCCGCTCGGGGGCCTGCGCAAGCTCGGCAAGCCGCACGGCGAGATGCTCCGGCGTAAAATCGGACTGACGCAGGACTGTCGCACCACCAGCGGCTTCAAGTACACCGGCATTGGCAAACTGGTCCTGGTCGAGCGCGTGCGGCAGCGGGACGAGGATCGCCGGCCGCCCGATCGCCGCCAATTCGGCCACCGTCGAAGCACCGGAGCGTGAAATGACAAGATGGGCCTCGGCCATGCGCTGTGGCAAATCGGCAAAAAAGGCCGCGCACTCCGCGGCCACTCCGGCCCGGGCATAAATGGCCGATACAGTCTCCACGTCCTCGGCGCGCGCCTGTTGAACGATGTAAAGCCGCGCGCGCAAAGCCGCGTCGAGACGCTCAACCGCCGCTGGCACAATTTGAGCCATGATTTGCGCACCTTGGCTGCCGCCGAAAACGAGCAAATGAAATCGCCCTTCCGGCTTCGGCGCGGCATAGGGCATCGACGAGGCGGCAATCACTTGCGGGCGGATTGGATTGCCGGTGAAGACGGTCTTTGCTTGCAAAGAGGGCGTGAGATTTTTCAGGCCACGAAAACCGGTGGCAATGCACGCAACACGCGGCGCTAACAGGCGATTGGCGCGGCCCATCACGCCATTCTGTTCGTGCAGCAGTGTCGGCACGCCGCGCCAAGCCGCTGCCAAAACGGGCGGCACGGTCGGATAGCCGCCGAAACCGACGACAAGCTTCGGCTTGATGCGGCCAATGAGAGAATAGGACTTCAGTGTGCCAAGCGCGAGCAAAGCGACTGCGCGCGCGGCCGCAATGGGATTGCGTCCCCGTAAGGTCGCGCTCGGGATGAGATGAATATTGCGGGCGGGAAATTTGAAATGCGCCGTACGGCGATCAGTGGCAAGTTCAACCGCGACGCCCTTCTTCTGAAGCACAACCGCAAGCGCCTCGGCTACAAACAAATGCCCGCCCGTGCCGCCGGCTGCTAAAAGAACGAGCGGCGCCTTGTCTGAATAGTCGGATGCCACCATAAAATCTTACCACCCGCCGCAACTTACACGGCGTTTTCAGCCAATGCGAGTTCTGACGCCGGCAATATCGCCGCCTGCGGCTGCTCGCGGGTAAGCGCCAGCAACATGCCCATGGCATAGGCGAGCGAAATCATGGACGAGCCGCCATAAGAAATAAACGGTAACGTCATGCCTTTGGCCGGAATTAAACGCAGATTCACGGCCATATTAATGGCCGACTGGGTGGCAAAAAGAATGGTAAGTCCGGCCGCGGCAAAACGGCTGAACGCATCGTCGTCGCGCATGACGCGTAAAAGCGAGCGCAGAACGATGAAAGCAAATAGCATCGCCAGGGCAAGACATAGAACGATACCGAATTCCTCCGCCGCGACGGCAAAAACCCAATCGGTGTGACCTTCGGGCAGCAGCCGCTTCACGGTGCCCTCGCCCGGACCGCGGCCAAACCATCCACCGCGCATGAAGCTTTCGATGGCGATATCGACGTTGAACGTATCACCCGAGCCCGGATCGAAAAATTTCTGAATGCGCCCGGCAACATGGGGCACCGTGTAATAGGCGACGGCTAGTCCGAGCGAGGCCACACCGGCGATGCCAAACATCCAGATGAAGCGCATTCCGGCCATGAAAAACAGCGCGCTCCAAACCAAAACGACCAGCATGGTTTGACCAAAATCCGGCTGAATGACCAAAAACGCGACCACCAGCAATAACAGCACGAGTGAGATTGCGTTGGCCGGCATGTCCGGCCGCCGAGCCGATTCAGCAAAGAGCCAGGCGACCACGACAACGAAAGAAGGTTTGAGGAATTCCGAAGGCTGAACATTCACGCCAAAGATAATCAGCCAGCGTTTGGCGCCTTTGATCTCCGGGCCGAGAAACGGTACCGCCGCGACCATGACGAGACTGACGGCAAACACGATGACCGCCAAGCGGCGAATCTGGCGTGGACTAAAAAATGAAATGCCGAGCAGCACCGCTAAACTTGGGACAAGAAAAAGCATATGCCGGTTGACGAAGTAAAACGGCTGAAGACCGAGACGTGTCGCCACGGGCGGGCTCGCCGCCAGAGAAA
The DNA here is from genome assembly GCA_963697535.1 of uncultured Pseudomonadota bacterium. Classification (GTDB taxonomy): domain Bacteria; phylum Pseudomonadota; class Alphaproteobacteria; order Rhizobiales; family Xanthobacteraceae; genus Pseudolabrys. Next base: position 125,441 of record OY969085.1, read on the forward strand.
GCACCACGCCCGCAAGCATGAGCGCGCCGAGAGCGGCGAGTGTCAGCCGGTCGACCGTCCACCACCATTCGCCGAAAGGCGTGCGTTGCGCACGTGAGATCATTGCCGTTCCCCTTTGGCGCAAAGCTGACGCGTCACGGTTTAGGAAACATTAACGCCCGTCAGTCGGGGGATCGCCGTTGCATATTACGGATCAGCAAATAGGCGGCGATCAACGTGGACAACGATACGGGGCCGATACCAAACGCCTCGAACGCGTCAGCGTGCAAATAAAATCTGTATGATTTTCCGGAAAGACGCGCATGGGACTCTTCTGCCGCCCTATCGCCCGCTTTCGCGGGCGATGACAAAATTAGAGCGGGCAAGGATCGTTTACAATACAGGATTCACGCCCGGCAGCGCGAGCACGAGATCGGTGAAGATTTTGCCGCGCACTTCGAAATTGGGGTATTGATCGAAACTGGCGCAGGCGGGTGACAACAGCACAATAGGCTGATCGAGGCCGGAGGCTTCGGCATCACGCGCCGCCGCGGCAACAGCCGCCGGCATGACGCCCACAATTTGATGAGGCACCTTCCCGTCCAGCGTTTTCGCAAACTCGGGCGCCGCTTCACCGATCAGATAGGCTTTGCGGATCCGCGGCCAGAATACCGCCAAACTGTCGATGCCGCCGGACTTCGGCTTACCGCCGGCGATCCAGAAAATATCGGTAAAGCTGGCCAAGGCCTTGGCGGCGGAATCGGCGTTGGTCGCTTTCGAGTCGTTGATGAAGAGAGTGCGTCCCTTGCGGCCGACCTGCTGCATGCGATGAGCAAGGCCTGGAAAACTCATAAGCCCTTTCTGAATAGCGGCAAGATCGACCCCGAGGGAAAGGCAGGCAGCCACGGCACAGGCCGCGTTTTGCGCATTGTGCGCGCCACGCAAGGAGCCGATGCCGCCAAGCTCCGCCACCGGCTGCGCCTTCTCGTTCTTCGCGCGTATGACGCAGTTGGCTTCGGCATAATAGCCGTCGGGCAAAGGCGAGCGGACCGATACGCGCAAGACGGTTTTGCCGTCGCGCTCGATGCGATCGGCCGCCGCACGCGTATAGCGGTCATCGATGCCGATCACGGCCGCGCCCCCCCGCTCCACATGAGCAACGAGCCGTTCTTTGACGGCGGCATAATGATCCATGTCGCCGTGTCGGTCGAGATGATCTTCCGATACGTTGAGAAGAACGCCCACGCTCGCATGCAATGAGGGCGCAAGATCGATCTGGTAGGACGACACTTCGAGCACATAACAACGTCCAGGTGCGAAAGGCTCAAGCGCCAGAACGGGCACGCCGATATTGCCGCCCATTTGCACGTCACGGCCCGCGGCTTTCATCACATGAGCGATAAGAGCGGTGGTCGTCGATTTGCCGTTGGTACCCGTGATGGCGATGAGCGGACATTCGCCGGCGAATTTGGCGCGCTCGCGGCAAAATAACTCAATGTCGCCGATGATTTCGACCTTGGCGTTGCGCGCAAGCGGCACGCACCAATGCGGCGCGGGATGCGTGAGCGGCACACCGGGCGACAGCACCAAAGCGGCGACGGTCGACCAGTCGAGTTGGCGCAGATCTTGCGTCGTGATGCCGGCGCTTTGCGCTTCCTTAAGTTTGCCTTCGCTGTCGTCGAAGGCGATCACCTCGGCACCGCCTTCTTGCAACGCATGCGCCGTTGCCAGGCCGGAGCCGCCGAGACCGAAAACCGCGACCCGGCGGCCGACAAAAATAGTGGCGTGGATCATCGCAGTTTCAGCGTGGCAAGACCGGCCAGCGCCAGCACCACGGCAACGATCCAAAAACAAATCACGATTTGCGGCTCGGTCCAGCCCAATTGCTCAAAATGATGATGGATCGGCGCCATTTTAAAAACGCGCTTTCCCGTGAGCTTGAATGAAGCCACTTGCACGATAACCGAGACCGCTTCCAGCACAAATAGTCCGCCGATAATGGCGAGTACGATCTCGTGCTTGATCGCCACTGCCACCGAACCGAGCAAGCCGCCCAGCGCAAGTGAACCGGTATCGCCCATGAAAATCGACGCAGGCGGCGCGTTAAACCAGAGAAAGCCGAGGCCTGCGCCAATGACGGCACCGCAGAGCACCGCGAGTTCGCCGGTACCCGCAACATAGTGAAGTTGCAAATAGTCTGCAAAGTGCGCATTGCCGACGACATAGGAGATCAAGCCGAAACTTGCAGCCGCGATCATCACCGGCACGATCGCGAGCCCATCGAGGCCATCGGTCAGATTGACGGCGTTGCCGGCGCCGACGATAACGAAGGCTCCCATCAAGACGAAGACCCAGCCGAGATTGAATGCCAGTTCCTTGAAAAACGGAAATACCAACGAGGTGGCGATCGGCGGTTTGCCGAGTTGGGCCAATAAGGTGCATGCCACCACGGCAATGGCCGTTTCGGCAAATATCCGCACGCGGCCCGCGAACCCGTCATTTGTTTGCCTGGTGACTTTGAGGTAATCGTCATAGAAACCAATGAGGCCGAAAGAAATCGTGACACCGAGCACAACCCAGACATAGAGATTGGCCGGGTTCGCCCATAACAATGTCGCCACCAAGAGGCCGGAAAGAATCATCAAGCCACCCATTGTGGGGGTGCCTTTTTTTGTGACCAGGTGTGATTGCGGTCCGTCAATACGGATCGGCTGGCCTTTGCCTTGTTTGATGCGCAGCAAATCGATGATCGGACCGCCAAACAGAAACACGAAAACTAAAGCCGTGACGATCGCGCCCCCGGTGCGAAAGGTGATGTAGCGAAAAACATTGAGAAACGAGATTCTATCCGACAGTTCGGCCAGAAAATAAAACATCGGTTTAGACTTTCACAAAATGCGTGCTGGACGACATTCGGCGGGAAAAGCGGCGCCTTAGCGATTCCACGATCAAGCCCATTTTCGAGCCCAGCGAACCTTTCACCATGACGGTGTCTCCGGCGCGAATGGCGTCGACTATCAACGGCTCGAGTACCGCCGACGTTTCCGCATAGCCGCCATGGAGATGGGAGGGAAGTGTCTTCCAAAGAGCGTTCATCAACGGACCGGAACAATAAACAAGATCAATGCCGCCTTCGAGAATGGGCTCACGCAAGTCGCGGTGCAAACTTGCGCCTTGATCGCCCAATTCAAGCATGTCTCCGAGCACGGCAATGCGGCGGCCCGGCGGCCCGGCGGTGCCCTGCGACAGCAATGCGATCGCGGCGCGCATCGACGCCGGATTGGCGTTGTAGCTTTCATCGATCAGGAGCGCGCTACCACCATCCGGCAAATCTAGTGTCGAGCGCGTGCCACGGCCGGCCGCCGGCTGCAGATGGCGCAGCGCGAGTGCGGCAAGGGCGAGATCGGCGCCGGCAAGCGATACCGCCGCCAGCACGGCAAGCGAATTCAGCACAAAATGGCGGCCGGGAGCCCCGAGCTTATAGGTCACCGGCTGGTCCAAAACGATGGCGTCGACGACAGAACCATCCCGTTGCAGCACACAGCGGATGAGCCGCGCCTCTGCCTCCTCGTGCTCGCCGAATGTGACGATGCGGGTCACACCGGCCGCTCCGGCCGCGGCGGCGAGGCGCTCATAGTGAGCATTGTCGCGGTTGAGGACGGCGCCGCCGCCAGATACGAGACCGGAAAAGATTTCCGCTTTCGCGTCGGCGATTTTTTCCAGTGAGCCTAAATATTGCAGATGGACCGGCTCGATCGTCGTAATGATGGCGATGTGCGGGCGCACCAGCGCAACAAGCGGCGTGATCTCGCCGGCATGGTTCATGCCGATTTCGAAAATCGCATAGTTTACATGTGCGGGACACCGCGCGAGCGAAAGCGGCACACCCCAATGATTATTATGTGAGGCGGCTGAGGCGTGAGTCTCGCCGTCAGCGGAAAGCGCAAGCCGCAATGCTTCCTTGGTGCTGGTCTTGCCGACCGAGCCCGTGACGGCGATGACCTTGCCGGCCATGCGCCCTCTCGCCTCTCGCGCGAGAGAGCATAAAGCTTCGAGCACGTCATCGACAATCAACAACGGGATCTCACTGGCAAAACGTTCGCATTTGGCGCGCGCGACAACAGCAAGCGCAGCTCCGGCCTTTATGGCGTCTTCAACGAAGTCGTGGCCGTCGCGGTTCTCGCCTTGGATGGCAAAAAAAGCTTCGCCCCTGGCGATATCACGCGAATCGATGGAAATGCCGGAAATCGCCGCCGGTAAGGTGCCGACGCGTTGCGCGCCCATGGCCTTTACCATCTCGTCAATAGCCCAAAGCGCGTTCATCCGGCCTTTTCCTGCAGTGCGGCTGCGACTGTCTCATGATCGGAAAAATGCAGCGTGCGATGACCCACGATCTGGCCGGTTTCATGGCCCTTACCGGCGATCAATAATACGTCACCGGATTGCAAGAGGGCGATGGCCTGACGGATCGATTCGCCTCGATCGGCAATTTCAGTGGCGCCAGGCGCCGCAGTTAGAATGGCCGCGCGAATTTTCGCCGGGTCCTCGCTACGTGGATTGTCGTCGGTAATGATGACTCGATCCGCGTTTTCAGCGGCGATTCGGCCCATCAGCGCCCGCTTGCCCGTATCGCGGTCACCGCCCGCGCCAAATACGACTGCCAGTTTACCTTGTGTGTAAGGGCGCAATGCGGCGAGGGCCTTCTTGAGCGCATCCGGCTTATGCGCGTAATCGATAAATATCGGTGCGCCGTTATAAGTGCCGGCGAATTCAAGACGGCCTTTAGCGCCGGTGAGTTTTTCAAGGCCGGCAAAGACGCGCGCGGGCTCGGCACCTGTCGCAATCACAAGACCAGCCGCGACCACCGCATTCTGCGCCTGAAAGCCTCCGACCAGCGGCAGCTTCACCGCGTATCGACGTCCCGCATGCGCAATCGTCACACGCTGCGCATAACCGTCGATGTGGCCGGCGATGATCTTGATATCGTCACCATGTTTACCGACCGTCACGATATTCAGGCCGCGCTTGCGTGCCGCTTCAACAACTCGTCCGGCATAGCAATCATCGACATTGATTACGGCGGCACCGCCCGGCGCGATCAGATCAGCAAACAGCCGCAGCTTTGCGGTCAGATAGGCTTCAATCGACGGGTGAAAATCTAAATGATCACGCGATAGGTTGGTGAACGCGCCGGCGGCGATGCGCACGCCATCAAGCCGGTGCTGATAAAGACCATGCGAAGACGCTTCCAAAGCAAGATGGCTGACGCCTTCGCCGGCAAGCGCTTCAAGCGTGCGATGCAATTCGATCGGATCGGGCGTGGTGAGCGAGCCATAGCGTTCGCCTGACGGCGAGACCACGCCCACGGTACCGATGCTTGCGGCCGAAAAGCCGAGCGCCGTCCAAATCTGACGCACGAAAACGGCCACCGATGTCTTGCCGCTGGTCCCGGTCACGGCAACAATCCTATTCGGCTGACGAGGGAAAAACGCGGCCGCCACGAGCGCCAATGCGCGTCGTATGTTTGCGATTTGGATCACGGGCACATTGGCGGGCGCTTCGACCGGCTGTTCGCTCATAATCGCAGCCGCGCCCGCTTTGACGGCTTGCGATACAAAAGCACGGCCGTCTGCCTTGACGCCCGCAATCGCGGCAAATAAATCGCCCGGTTTCACCTTGCGGCTATCCGATGCGATGCCGCCAATTTCGCGCGCGGCAAAGCGAGAGTCGAATGAAGCGTTTGGTAGCGGCAGGTCGGCAAGTTTCATGGATATTTTTTCCGCTCACCTTTTGCTCGTGAATTCGCCCAGCCAACGATTATTGACTTGCGGCCACGTTAGCCAAGATAGGCAAATCGAAACGCGGTTCGATGTCGATCAGCGGTGCGATACGTGCGATCACTTCGGCGGCTGTCGGCGCCGCGTTCCAACCGGCCGTGGCGAACCCATGCGTCTGCGGCGTTGGTTGCGGCTCGTCAAGCATGATCAGCATGAGATATTTCGGCTTATCCGCCGGTAATATAGCCATGAAGTCGGTCAATACCTTGTGCTTGGAATAATGGCCGTTAACGACCTTCTCCGCCGTGCCTGTTTTACCGCCGATGTAGTAGCCGCTCACATTCGCCTTTGTCGCGGTGCCCTTCTCTACATTGAGCCGCATGAGATAACGCATGTCGCGGCTGGTTTGCGGCTTGAGCACACGCTTGGCGATGGCCTTCGCTTCAGCCTCGCTGCGCTTGAGAAACGTGGGCCGAATGAGCAACCCGCCATTAATTGTCGCCGCCACGCCCATGACCGCTTGCAAGGGCGCCACCGACAGTCCATGGCCGAAGGCAATGGTCACGGTGTTAAGCTCGCCCCAGTGTTTAGGAAGGATCGGCTCAGCGCTTTCCGGCAGTTCTGTGCGCAATCGATCAAGTTGCCCCATTTTTCTCAAGAAGGCTTGGTGCTCCTGAACGCCAACGGCGAGCGCCATGCGCGCGGCGCCGATATTGGACGAATATGTGAAAATTTCCGGAACCGACAAAAAGCGGTGCAGAGGCTCGAAATCGTGAATGGCGAAGCGCCCATATTGCAGCGGTTTACGTGCATCGAAACTCGATGCAAAGCTCGCCTTTCCCGAATCCAAGGCCATGGCCACCGTCAACGCTTTGAATGTCGAGCCCATTTCGTAAACGCCGGTCGTCAGCCGATTGATGCGGCTCGGATTATTGGCCTCGCGCGGACTGTTGGGGTCGTAGTCTGGCTCGGAAACCATGGCGATGATTTCGCCGGTATTGACGTTAAGCACGATGCCCGCCGATGCCTTCGCCTTAAATTTTTCCCGCGCCTTTGTAAGTTCGTCGCGGAGCGCAAATTGCACGCGCAGATCGAGCGCAAGATCGACGGGCCGTTGCAAACGGTCGGTGGCCAGACCCGCTCTGTGTAAGGCGGCAAGCCCTTGCCCATCCAACCATTTCTCAAGACCCGCGATGCCTTGATTATCGATATTCACCAAGCCAAGTTCGTGGGAAACGATTGGGCCGTTCGGATAGACGCGCTTGTTTTCACTCAAGAAGCCGATGCCGGGTATACCCAGCCGATGCACCGCGAGCCGCTGCTTGGGTGTGATCTCGCGCTTAAGCCATACGAAGCCCCGTTTCGACGAAAGACGTTCGCGCAGCTCTTTGGCATCCAGCTCGGGCAATGTCGCGGTGAGCAATTCCACCGCCTCATCGACATCAATGATCTTGCGCGGTTCGGCAAATATCGAGGGTGAGTTCACGTCTGTCGCAAGAATTTCACCGTGGCGGTCGAGAATATCCGGACGCGCGGTTGCAACCGCATCCTGGCCGGCGGTTCGCGGCGAATCATGAGTGTTACTCGCCGCGGCAAAGAGCACGAGACGTATGGCAATAATGGCATAAACGGCGGCAAAACCAACAATGACGAGGCCGAGCCGAGCTTCCGCTTTGATCTTTCGATCGACATTGTCGCCATAAAGAAGCAAACGCAGCCAGTGTTGCCAACGCGTTTCCATCGAGCCTCGCATCGCCATCACCCGCCTGCCTGCGCCGACATATGGGGCGCCGAAAGGGGACTGTTAGGCGCCAGCACGGCGCCGATGGGATCGGAGCGCGGCACCGGCCGGGTTTCTTGCGGGCGTTCGGGCAAACGAGAAAGATCGTCGTATTGTGTTGGCTGCATCGGCTTCAGAGACAGGTGTCGCTCGGCAAGGCCCTGAATACGCGCGGGCGCATCGAGCCGGCTCCATTCGGCGCGCAACGCGGCAATGGCGTTGCGCTCGTTGCCTATCTCGCGGCGTAACTTCGCCACGCGCTCGGCTTGCAAGGTGGAATCGAATTTAATTTTGTAGACGACGGACGCGGCCATTATCAGCGCGCAGATAACCAGAATGTTGAGCAATCGCATGTCTCAACGTCCTTTCGATAGATCGGCAAGTGACGGTAGGTGCGCAAACAGGTCGGCGCCGTCATCGGCATGCACCGGCGCATCCGTGCGCTCCGCGGCGCGCAATTTGGCCGAGCGGGCTCGCGGATTGCGCGCAATTTCAGCCTGATCCGCAATGACCGGCCGTTTGGTCAAAAGAGTAAAACTCGGCGCGAGGCCTTTGATCTCCGGCGCATGCCGCGAGCCGGCGAGTGGCTTGGCGCGCGACGCAAAAAAAGATTTTACAATTCGATCTTCGAGCGAGTGGAATGAAACGACCACCAAGCGCCCACATGCTTTCAAAATGCTTTCCGCGCTTAGAAGCGCGGCAACGAGTTCTCTCAACTCGTCATTCACGAAAATCCGCAGCGCTTGGAAAGTACGCGTCGCCGGATGAATATCAGCCGGCCGGCCGCGCACCGCCGAACCCACCAGCTCAGCGAGTGCGCACGTCGTCTCGATCCGCTTCTCCGTGCGGCCGCGCACAATGGCATGGGCAATCTGACGCGAAAGACGTTCTTCCCCGAGATGAAAGATGATGTCGGCAAGATCGCGTTCACCGACCCGATTGACGACATCGGCCGCGCTCGGCCCCTCTCCGCTCATGCGCATGTCCAGCGGCCCGTCAAAGCGAAAAGAAAATCCCCGCTCCGGCGTATCGAGCTGCATCGAGGAGACGCCGATATCCAGCACCACGCCGTCGGCCACCGCAAAGCCGCAATCCCGCACGATCCGTGCAAGCTGAGAAAATCGATCGTTGATCAAAGTGAGACGGCCTCGCGCCTGCGCTACGAGTTCGGCCCCGCGCGCGATGGCCGCCGGGTCACGATCGATGCCGATGACTCTCGTGTCGCCTGCGCTCAGCATGGCGCGTGAATAGCCGCCTGCACCAAAAGTCGCGTCGATGTAAAGGCCGCCGTCGCGAATATTCAGAAAGTCGAGTACCGGGCGGGCGAGCACGGGAATGTGAGGGGCTGGTCTGCCGGCGATGACGGCGGTGCCCCCGCCCGCTGTCATTCCCGTGCTCCACGCGCGGTAAGCACGGTGCGCTCCGCTCCCAGCGAGCCGAGCTCGGATTTGAGAGCGCGCACCTTTTGGGCGGCCTTTGCGAGCTCTGTTTGAAACCGGCCCGGCTCCCAGAACTGAAACTTGTGACCCAGGCCCACGAAGGTGACAGCATCGGTAATCCCGGCATGGTGCTTGAGGGTTTCGCTCAACACGACCCGGCCCTCGCCATCGAGCTTCAACGTTTCGCTCGTGCCGTAGAGAGCAAGGGCGAACTGTTCGCGCGCCTCCGCGAACGGAGCATAGCGCTCGATTAATGCCTCGATTTCCGCCATCAGCGCATTTCCCCCTGCGTTGATCGCCGAACGATCGAGCGCCGGATAGCAGTACAACCCTTCGAAACCATCGCGGGTAAGCACCGTTCGAAAGGACGCGGGAATCGAAATGCGTCCCTTGGAGTCGAGCCGCAGCGTAACGTTCGATACGAAGCGATCCATTTCCCCTAACCAATACTCAACCCTTGAGGTTTGCCCACCTTCCGGCCTTTCGCCTGGCCGTGGCCAGGAAAGAAGTACTGGCGGACAAGCATCGCTTGGAAATGGGATATCATGGGAAAATATGGGCGTCAATGGAGTGGCAATCGCTTTCAATGGAGCATGCAGTGTCGTTCCTGGTTCTATAATGGTCCTTAACCTTAAGATTTTGTTGTCAAAACGCTCTTCCCTCGCTTCGCCATCGTCGCCCAGCCCTTTCACGAAGCAAGACCCCTTCGCATTCCGTTCAGGGAACCGGACTGCACCCTGCGGGTTGGCCGACAGGGTGTTTCGCACGCCCTTGAAGAGAACGCGATGAGTCCCATCGTGCAGAGAGGGAGGCCACCATGATCAAGCGTTTGTTTATCGGCGCCGCAATGGGCGCGCTGATGACTTCGGCGGCCCTGGCACAGCAGTCGCCGGGCACAGCCCCGAGTTCCACACCCACCACACCCCCGGCGGCGACGGAAAAGCCATCCGCGGCCACGCTGGCGGAAAGCAAGGAAGTCGTGACATCGCAACAGCCGGATCAGTGGCTCGCATCGAAATTCAGAGGCACCGAGGTGCTGGGCACGGACGACAAGAAAATCGGCGAAATCGGCGATATTCTGTTCGACAAAGAAGGAAAGATTCTCGCCTATGTTGTAAGTACCGGCGGTTTTCTTGGCATGGGCGCCAAAGAAGTAGCTTTGCCGCCAAACGCGTTTGAGATTGTGCAGGGGCAAAATGGCGCTGAGCAAAAGCTCAAAATCGCAATGAGCCAGAACGACCTTAAACAAGCGGAAAATTTCAAACCTTACGAGCCGCCCCGCGCGACCACGACGGGCAGTGGTGGTGAACGGAGCGGTCAGCCTCCGACGAGTACGACGCCGTCGGGCCGCTGATCGCATGCTCATGCGCTGAAGCCTCCCCGCGCGGCCTGGACGACAATTTTGACAAGCCGCGCGGGGTGTAGTCTTGATTTTTGTCGCGGCACAGGGAAACGTATTGACTTTCACTCCCATTATAATTTCCACACCGAACGTATCGGCCCCATATCAGCCATCATGTCGGCATTCAAATCCAATTCCTTCCTCGTCAGCGCGGTCGTGCCATCCCCTAATTTCGACGAGCGCAAGGATGATGGATCGGTCGATATCCTTCTTCTGCATTATACCGGAATGAACACGGGCGAGGCGGCGCTCGAACGCTTGTGCGCGAGTGAGAGCAAAGTATCGGCACATTATCTTGTGTTCGAGGATGGACGCATAGTGCAATGTGTGCCCGAACATTTGCGCGCTTGGCATGCCGGTGTGTCGTTTTGGGCGGGCGAAAACGACATCAACTCGCGATCGATCGGCATTGAGATCGTCAATCCGGGACATGAACTCGGATATCGCGATTTTCCGATGCGGCAGATCGGAGCGGTCATCGACTTATGCGAGACGATATTGAAGCGACATGAGTCCATCCGCGCCGATCGCGTGCTTGCTCATTCCGACGTTGCGCCTTCGCGCAAACAAGATCCGGGCGAAAAATTTCCGTGGAATCTGCTTCATGAGTCCGGCATTGGTCATTGGGTTCGCGACGCCGCGCTCGACGCCAAGGGCCCAACGCTCACGATGGGCGATCGGGGTGCGGCGGTATCGGGGCTCCAACGCGAGCTTGCCGGGTATGGCTACGGCGTCGGCGAAACCGGCCAATATGACGACGCCACGCGCGATGTCGTCACCGCGTTCCAACGCCATTTCCGCCAATCGCGCATCGACGGAATCGCCGACGCATCCACACTGCTCACGCTGCGCGCGTTGATCGAAACGCGGAGATCAGAGGTCGGATGACAGAAATCGGATGATGGAGAATGACGGAGATCTATTCCAATTTCTGTCATCCGACCTTTGACTAGTGGAGTGGATTTGACATTCGCTACCCACCTGGCCGCAAGCTCGCGAAGCGAATGTCAAATCCAAAACTCCACTAGAAACTTATATTTGGCTCATGGTCTTTCAATTCAAACATTCGCAAAAAACCCCGCCGAAATGGGTAGCGAACGTTTGAATCGGACCACTAGCGTTCTCGAAGCGCTTCATCGCGCAACAGTCGCGCCGGTTTGATGATGTAATCGAGCACCGATTTTCGGCCCGTCTGAATTTCGACGGTTGCGATCATTCCTGGAAGGATTGGGAGCTGGTTTTCATCAGTTCCAAGGTGATTTTTTTTGGTGCGGATCACGACGCGATAAAATGTTTCGTTCCGGTCGGTCAGTTTCGATTTGTCATCCACGATCGTGTCCGCACTGATGCGCTCGACCTTGCCTTTGAGCGATCCGAACACGTTGGAATCGTAAGCACTCAACTTTACGACGGCGTCTTGTTGCGGACGAATGAAAGCTATGTCCTGGGGGCGGATGCGGCCTTCCACCAATAATGTGTCGTCCAGCGGTACGATATCCATCACGTTTCCGCCCGGCGCAACGACCGCACCGACAGTCGTGACGTTGAGTTTGTTGACGACGCCATTGACGGGCGAGCGCAAGGCGGCACGGCGTACGCGATCCTCGGCGGACTTGATAGCCTGATCAAGGACAGCAAGCTCACCGCGGGACTTGGCCAGGTCTTCCTCTGTCTGCGAACGGAATGCCGCATTGACGTTATCAATGCGTGATTCCACTTCAGCGAGCTGACCACGCATGTCGGCGGCTTTCTGATCGAGTTGAAGCATTTCGATTTCAGGGACGATTTTTTGAATGTAAAGATTACGCGTCAATTCGACTTGGCGATTGAGAAGTTTTAGAGATTCGGTCAGGCGCGTTTTCTGTTGCACCAGGACATCGATGTCCTTCTGAAGCTTGTTTTGCCTCGCATCAAAAACGTTGCGTTCAGTTTCAACAGCCCTGGGCGCAATCTCGACGAGATCGGCAGGAAAGACCGGTTTACCGCCACCCCCGACTTCAGCGGCCAGTCGCGCCACGCGCGCCGCTGCGGCGGCACGCCGCTCGCGCACCTCGCCGAGATCGGCCGAGAATTTGGTGTCGTCGATCCTCATGAGCACCTGACCCTGTTTTACAATCGCTCCCTCATTAACCAAAATTTCCTGGACAATGCCGCCTTCAAGGCTTTGCAGAACCTGGGTTTGGCGTGACGGGATGATCTTGCCACTGCCACGTTTGACCTCGTCAAGAACCGCAAAATGCGCCCAAGTGATTCCCATGAACAACAGTATTAAGGTCGCCCACAAAAGCATTCTTGACGTGCGCGGGGTACGCAGCGTCGATGCGGCGCGGATATCATTGACGAAAGCAAAATCAGACTGCTGCATTTTTTTCCACGGGCGCTTGCGGCTGGGAGGTTGGCCCCCGCCGAGTCGCCTGGAGTTCCGGCGATGACCTGGTCGCGAGGGCCGTCCGCGATAAGCTGGCCTTGCTCCAGGACCAGAAGGCGATCCACGAGCGTCAGCACCGACAGCCGATGTGTCGACACCAAGATCGTCATCCTGCTGTTCGCCAAAATTTTTAAGCGCTCGAGAAACTCCGCTTCGCTGCGAATGTCGAAATGCGCGGTAGGCTCATCCAGAAACAAGATTCGTGGTTTGCGAATGAGCGCCCGTGCGAGCCCGATCGCCTGTTTCTGTCCTCCGGACAAACTGCGGCCGCCTTCCGCAATACGAAGGCCGTATCCGAGCGGATGAGTTGCAGCAAATTGTTCGACGCCTGCGAGCCGCGCCGCCTCGAGAACTTGTTCGTCGGTCGCGGCGGGAACGCCGAGAGTGACATTATCGCGAAGGGTGCCGAGAAATAAATCGACGTCTTGGAGGACATAACCGATTCCACGGCGCAGGTCCGCCGGATCGTATTGACGTAAATCGACGCCATCCACAAGGATGCGGCCCTCGTCGGGATCGTAAAGGCCGCTGAGTAGGCGCCCCACCGTCGTCTTTCCAGATCCGATGCGGCCGATAATGCCGACGCGCTCACCCGGCTTGATCGAAAACGACACATTGTCGAGGCTGTTTGTGACGGCTTCGGGATATTTGAATTTCACGTTTTCAAATGCGATGGAGCCACGGTTGATCCGACGCGCCACATAGGTGCGTGTTAACGGCCGCTCACGTTCGAGCGCCATAAGCTTGTCAATGGCGCGCAACGACGTAATCGTTTGCGTCATGCGCGTAATGACCGCGGCAATGCTGGCGATCGGAGCAAGAACGCGGCCTGCCAGCATGTTCGATGCGATCAGGGCGCCCATTGAGAGTTTGCCATCCAGAATCAAAAACACGCCGACAATCGTCGTCAGCAAGGTCGTAAACTGTTGCGCGGTGCTGGCGAACGTCAGAGACATTGTCGACCAGAACTGCGTGTCCTCGCCGGAACGAGCCGTCGCAGCCACGGATTTTTCCCAGGCCCCTTGCATCCGTGCTTCGGCGCCCGCCGCACGCACCGTCTCGATCCAGGCGAGGGATTCGACCAGGACGCCATGGCGGACGTTCGACTCCGCCTGCAGCTGTTTGACGGCGCTGTCAAGCGGACGTTGCAGAATCAAACCGACGATTATCATCACAGGCAGCATAACGATCGGTATCCAAGCCAGAGGACCGGCGACCATGAACAGGACGGCGATGAAAATCACGGCGAATAGGAGGTCGGTGGCCGAAACGACCGTACCCGACGTAAAAAACTCCCGGACCGAGTCGAAGTCACGTATTTGGTTGGCGAGGACGCCGACCGATAGCGGCCGTTTTGCCATCTTGATCGAAAGGACATGCTCGAAAATATCGGCGGCAAGAACCACATCGAGTTTCTTGCCGGTCATGTCGATAATGCGCGCGCGGACGGTTCGTAGCACGAAGTCGAAAACGATAACGAGAGCAAGACCGATCGCAAGCGCAACGAGGGAAGGGACTGCGCCGTTCGGCAAGACTCGATCATAGACGCTCATCGAAAAAAGGGGCGCCGCCAGCGCGAGTGTGTTAACGACGAACGCGGCAATAGCGACGTGGCTGTAATTCGCCGCGAAACGGCGCACCACACCCCAGAACCAGTGCGATCTGGGAATCTCTCCGGCTGCACGCATTCGTTCGTTTGTGGCCGTAACAGGCCGGACGAAGAAGGCAAAGCCGAAGTAATCGGCTTCAAGCGAGGGCGCGCCAACCTCCGTCTCTCTGCCTGAGGTCGGATCCACGATGGTCAGTGTGCGGCCGTCAATACCGGTCAGAATGCGGACCGATTGGTCCTTGAGGATCAAGACGGCGGGAAGCACGAGGGCCGGAATGTCGGCAATGTCCCGCTCCACAAGTTCGACTTCCAAGCCCGCGCGGCGCGCGGCGCGGTCGAATAAGACGGCGCTAAGTCGGTTGTTTTCGATCGGCAAACCGGAGACTAGCGCATCGCGCGTAATAGCGCGGCCGTGAAAAGCCGCGAGAAAGAGAAGGGCGTCGGAAAACGCGTCCGGCCGATCGCTGACAGCAGCCGGAGACGGGATCGGTTCTGCCGAGATGATTGCGGCCGCGACCTGCTGGTTCAATGTGACTTTCCTCACAAAAGGGCCGCCCTAAGGCTGACCGAAGACGAGTGTATCAAGCTTAGCCTACACGCGCCCCTTTGCTTCACATTTTTATGTATTGGAAAGCCAAAGGTTAATTTACCGCGACCTTTGGACCGTTTTCTCTCGTTTCAGCCGACGTGTTTTTCGTCTTCACCGCGGATTGACCGTTAGTGGCCGTGGCCACCTTCACTCCGGCCCCCGCCGCGGCTCCGGCCTCGGCGTTTTTCGCCAGCCATTCCGCCGGCCAGCGCTGGTCGAAAGCGACCGGTTCGCTGATGTCGAACGGATTTCCCCATGCCCAGGCGCCCACATTTAGCGGTTCAGATCCGACCGGCGGAAGACCGAAGAGGATTGGCGGCGCTTTTAGCGGCAAGACGACGAGCGGGATCGTATCGAGCGGAGCCGCGTCGATCGGGGCCGGCGCTTTGAGATATTCAAGCAGGGCGCCCATGGCCGCGAGCAGCTGGTAGTCCGCGAAGACAATCACCCCGCGCGTCGATGTCAATTGGACGGCCGCGTTGAAATACTGATTTTCAGCATTCAGGAGATCGATCAGCGAGCGTTGTCCGATCTCATATTCCTTGCGGTAAATGGCAATCGTCTTCCTGTCGGCGAGGAGTTGGCGCGTCAAAGCGACGGCCCGGCCGACCGTAATCGTTCGCGCCGCCCAGGCTTTGTCGATCGATTCCAATGCGTTTCGCTGCACGCTAGCCTCGGCCATTGATGCTTGCGTATAGCGTTCTGCCGTCTCGGCCCGCTGCCAAAGATCTTGACCGCCGCGGAAAATGTCCCAGGTAACGACCACTTTGCCGGAGACGTCGTCGCGCCGGCCTTCGATCCCATTAATGTCAAAGCCGCGCGACGCGCTCCCTTCCAAGGCGACATTGGGAACAAAGGCCCCGGCGGTGGCATGAAACGCTTGTTTTGCCGCTTCCCTGTCAAATCCGGCTGCGAGCAGTGCGGGATTGTGCCGTAGCGCGATCGCAAGAGCGTCGTCTTTCGATCCCGGCAATCCGGGCAACGGGCCGGGGAAACGCAAATTGATCGCCTCGACACCCACGACGCTGCGATATCGCGAACGCGCATCGTCAAGACCTTGCCGGAAATCTTCCAGCGCCACTCTCGCGGCCTCGACACGTTCGAGTGCTTGCTCGAGATCACCTTCGCCAACGCGTCCGCCGGAAAAGCGCGACCTCACATTTGAGAGTATTTCCTCATGATTGGCGACGTTTTGATTTGCGAGCGCGACCAGTCGTTGAAATCGAACAACATCGATATAGGCTTCCGCGGCCTGAAGCGCGATCAATTCCGTGCGTTCGCGAACACGGAATGCCGCCGAATCGACGCGCGCCGATTGTCTCCAGATCTCATGAATCGACGTAAAGCCATCGAATAAAATCTGGCGTATGACGATAGATCCCTCGCGGCCATTGAACCACTTGCCGCTGCCGATCGGGGGTCGGTTGACCGCCTCCGTGAATTTCTCCGGACCTACGAGTGCTTGCAGTCGCACCTGGGGCAAATAAAAGCCTTGCGCCTGACGAAGTTCGGCTTCCGTCGCACGACGATTGGCCGCGGCCTCCCCGATGCTGGGATTCGTCAGGATGGCCTGCGACATGGCATCGTTGATCAAGTATGCTTCGGCTCTAGCTTCATGGCGAACGGCGAACAACAGAAAAACCGCCGCGGCGATCCGAAAAAAAGTTCGCATAGTTACCCCCTTCAAGATTCACCAAATCGCCGCGATGACCCACGAGCAATCTTGGCGCGTGGTTCTTTGTTACCTATGAAACTTTAAGAACGATTAACGTTACCGAAGCGTTGCGATGGATTTTGTCGATCTTGAACGTGTCATTCGCGCGCATCGCCGGCAGCGGCATCACGAATGCAAGCCATCACAAGCAAAATTTTGTTTCTGGTTCGGCGCTTCGGATTGGTTAAGAAGTCCTAACGCCCTTTGACTAACGACCGGTAAATGCGAATAGCGACATTGGATTTAAAAAAATAAATCGCCATTGCCACCGCCGCCGAATAAAGGCATTGACAGGCTCGCGACGTCACTTCCTACGCAACGCCGCGGTTGCTTTCAGTCGTTGACAAAGCGTTAAAATGGCCAATACCCAATATTCCTGAAGTGTGACTCGGAACACACCTCGCATGCGGACGTTTCGCGGACCAATGAGTCTGGGTACCAGGCCACAGCTTCAGGAATACGACGTGGTCGTGGTGGGCGGCGGCAATGCCGCGCTTTGCGCGGCGATTGCGGCTGCGCGCAAGCGCGCACGCGTTGTCATTTTCGAAAGCGCCCCTCGATTTTATCGCGGCGGCAATACACGGCACACCCGCAATCTGCGTTGCGCGCAAGACGGCACCGCACCGACCATGACGGGCCGTTACGAGGAACAGGAATTCCTCGACGATCTCGATCGCGTGACCGAAGGGAAAACGGACCGGAGCCTCGCCCAACTCACCATCGCCCGGTCGCGCACGTTGCTTGACTGGATGAACGAACAAGGTGTCCGCTTCCAGCCGCCCCTCGGCGGGACGCTGAGCCTTGGTAAAACCAACGCCTTTTTTCTCGGCGGCGGCCGCGGCATGTTGAACGCGCTTTATCGCCGCGCCGAAGCGCTCGGTGTTTCGGTGTGTTACGACTTACCCGTCAAAGCCCTGAACCTCGTCGACGGCCGTTTTTTGTCCGCCGTCCTTGAGCGTGACGGCCGGCCAATCTCAATTCACGGCAAGGCGCTGGTCGCCGCCGCCGGCGGCTTCGAAGCGAATATCGCGTGGCTAAAACAATATTGGGGAACGGCCGCCGACAATTTCCTGATTCGAGGGACGCCCTACAATCGAGGCGATGTCCTGCGCATGTTGTTGGACTCCTGTGTCATGCCCGTCGGCGACCCGACGCAATGTCATGCCGTTGCGATTGACGCGCGCGCGCCGAAATTCGACGGCGGCATCGCTACGCGCCTTGACAGCATCGTCTTTGGCATCGTGGTCAATCGCGCGGCCAATCGCTTTTACGACGAAGGCGAAGATATCTGGCCAAAGCGTTATGCCATTTGGGGCCGATTGATTGCGCAGCAGCCGGGACAGATTGCTTATTCCATTGTCGACAGCCGGTCGATCGGCCTTTTCATGCCATCGATCTTTCCCGCGGTCCAAGCCGACAGCGTTCATGCGATGGCTATCAAACTTCAACTCGATCCGCGCGCCCTGGAGAAAACGGTGAGCAATTACAATGCCGCGGTGCGGCCGGGCACATTCGATCAC
The DNA here is from genome assembly GCA_963697535.1 of uncultured Pseudomonadota bacterium. Lineage (GTDB taxonomy): Bacteria > Pseudomonadota > Alphaproteobacteria > Rhizobiales > Xanthobacteraceae > Pseudolabrys. The sequence continues at coordinate 143,678 of OY969085.1, forward strand.
ACGATATGCGACGACTGCCGCACCGAAGGCCTCGGCATTCCCAAATCGCATTGGGCACGCAAGATCGATACGCCGCCTTATTATGCTTATCCGCTGCGGCCGGGCATCACTTTCACCTATCTCGGCGTGCGCGTGAACGAAGATGCGCGCATGGTGCTGAAAAATGGCACCCCGTCGCCCAACATGTATGCCGCCGGCGAGATCATGGCCGGCAATGTCCTTGGCAAAGGCTATCTCGCCGGTATCGGCATGACCATTGGTGCGGTGTTCGGCCGTTTGGCCGGAGAGGGAGCGGCGGCGCATGCGTGCAAGTGAATCTCTGCGCGAAGCCGAGCGGCTGATGACGATTTGTAACGCTTGCCGTTACTGCGAAGGCCTTTGCGCGGTCTTTCCGGCGATGGAGATGCGCCGAACATTCACGGCCGGCGATCTCAACTATCTTGCCAATCTCTGCCACCAATGCGGCGCCTGCCACACCGATTGCCAATATGCGCCGCCGCATGAATTCAACGTCAATATCCCGGCCACGCTCGCCGCCGTGCGCAACGAAAGCTATGCGCACTACGCGTGGCCAGGCGTTTTCGCCGGCAGCTTTCCCCGTAACGGCCTGGTCGTCACCCTCGCAACAGCGGCAAGCGTGGCGGCATTCATCATCGGCTTTGTCGTGTTCGCCGATCCGGCGGCGCTGTTTTCGCCGAACGCCGGCGATTTTTATCGCCTCATGCCGCACACCATGATGGCAAGTCTTTTCGGGGCCCTCATGGTCGGGGTCGTTTTTGCGCTGTCGCTAAGTCTGCGCGCATTCTGGCAAGACATCCATGGCGAGGTGCCTCGCGTAGGTTTTGCCGCGTTCCTTCGCGCGGTGGGGCATACAGTCCATTTGACCTATATGCATGGCGGTGGCGGCGGCTGCACCAGCGAAAGCGAGACGCCCTCATCCGCGCGGCGTTTGTTTCACCACGTCACGTTTTACGGATTTATCTTCTGTTTCGCGGCCACTTTGGTGGCCACCGTCTATCATTATGCACTCGGCTGGCAAGCGCCCTATGCGTTGACGAGCTTGCCGGTCGTCTTAGGCATCATCGGCGGCCTTGGCTTGCTCGTCGGGCCTGCGGGTCTATTCGTTTTGTCGCAAAGGCGCGCGTCGGATTTGACCGATCCATCGCACAAAAGCATGAATACCGCGTTCATCGTGATGCTGTTTTTGACGAGCCTAAGCGGCTTTTCCCTCCTGGTCTTTCGCGACACGGACGCCATGGGGATCATGCTTGCAATTCATCTTGGGCTCGTGCTCGGGCTTTTTGCGACCCTTCCTTACGGAAAATTTGTGCATGGGCTTTATCGTTTCTTGGCGCTCGCGAAATACGCCGCCGAACGAAAGAGCGGTATGTTCGTAGATTAGTCTCGCGCGCGAGTACCTTGAGGCACGACGGGAGGGTATCGGTGCATTCGCAAGTTTCGCGCCCATTTACATGCGCTACGCCCATTTACATGCGCTATTAGCATTTTGCGTTTTTTTTGAATCGCGGCAGCCGAAACGCGGCGCAAAGCGCCCGTCAAACGCCTTGAACATCAGGAGTGGCGGCGTAAATATCGGCCCTGTTCGAAGAGCAAAGTCTTGCCTATCGCCGTACGCACCGATCTTAGCCGCAAATTCTAGTGGAGTGGATTTGACATTCGCTACCCACCTAGCCGCAAGCTCGCGAAGCGAATGTCAAATCCAAGACTCCACTAGAAACTTATATTTGGCTCATGGTCTTTCGATTCAAACATTCGCAAAAGATCCCCGCCGAAATGGGTAGCGAATGTTTGAATCGGACCACTAGCTAGACTAGTCTAGCTAGATTAACTATATTGTCGCCATGAAACAAGTCGGCATGTTCGAAGCTAAAACCAATCTATCCGCCCTTGTCCAAGAGGTGGAAAAAGGCGGGTCGGTCATCATCACGCGACACGGCAAACCCGTGGCGAAGCTTGTGCGCGCCGAGCCCGAACTGACGCCGGAAGAGATCGAAGAGCGGCGCGCGGCGATCGAAGGTCTCAGAGAGCTTTCGCGCCGGATCAACATCAAGGCGACGCCAGAGGAAATCAAAAGCTGGATCAACGAGGGCCGGCATTGATTGTCGCCGACGCCTCTTTGATCGTGGCGCTTATTCTTCGCGAGGACAACGTCGCCGACCCCGTCTCCATCTACGATCTCCTGCGCACCACGCAGCTCGGCGTGCCGGCACACTGGCCTGCCGAGGTCGCGAACGCGCTCTGGACGAACAAGCGGCGCGGGAGGATCACCGCGGAGATGGTAGGCACGGCGGCCGAGTATCTCCTCGCCTTCAAACCGAGAATTGATGCCGCTCCCTCGCTGGAACGGATGCCTGGCTTGGTGGAGTTTGCGGAACGCGAGCGACTGACCGTCTACGATGCGATCTATGTCGAGCTTGCCTTGTCGAACAACGCCACATTGGCGACGATCGACGGCGATGTCCGCCAATGCGCCAAGCGGCTCGACATTCTGCTGCTGCCGTCGTGAACAATCGGGCGCGACGAGCCTTGCCATTTCCGGCGCGCGCGCGCGGCGATGCGCGGCGGGCTCCCTCCCCCGCTTGCGGGCAGGGCAATCGCATGTGGCCGCCTTCCTTTCACCTCTCCCGCTTGCGGGAGAGGTCGACCGCCGAAGCGGAAGCGAAGGCGGTCGGGTGAGGGGCTTTTTCTACGATTTTGAGCCTGCCCCCACCCCAACCCTCCCCCGTAAACGGGGGAGGGAGAAGAGGCGCCGCACATTGGCGAAGTGGCGCGTTGACGCCGACAAAGATCGGAAGGAATATCCGCATCTCTTTGATGACGGCCGTTTCAACTATCACCGTCATTACATTCAGCGGTCGATGGTGGGACGCTATGTCAGCATCCTACGCAAAGATACCTTTGACCATCCTGGTGCACATCCTAATTACAGAATAAGCACCGTCATTTGGGATGACAGCGTTCACAAACGCGTCAGCATTCGGTCCCTATTCAAAGAAGTCGCTAGCGGTGGCCCTACCTTGCAAGCGCTCGCCAAGAAGATCCGCGCTGCTGTGCTTGCGGAGAAAAAGGTACGAGCCTTCGATCCGATGTGGCGGAATAGCATCAAGCCAGGAACTATTGAAGATGGGTGAATTGGCGCTGGCGCCTTCTCCACCGGCAAAGCCACGCGGCTCGGCATTACCGGCAGCCGAAACGAGGTTCAAACCGCCGGTCAAACGGCTTGAACATCAGGAGTGGCGGCGTAAATATCGGCCCTGTTCGAAGAGAAAGTCTTGCCTATGACTGTGAGCACCGATCTTAGCCCCGACGAGATAGTCCGGCACCTCCGCGCACTTGAGCCGGCCCTTCGTGAGAAGGGGGTTACCAGCCTTGCCATTTTCGGCTCGCGCGCGCGCGGCGATGCGCGCGACGACAGCGATCTTGATGTGTTGGTGGAGATTCGACCGGGTATCAAATTTTCCTTGCTCAATCTGATTGGCGTGGAACACATCATCAAAGATGCAACGGGTCTGGAAACGCAGGCTGAAATGCGCCGCTCCTTAGAGCCACGTTTTGCCGAGCGGATTACGAACGACATTATCGAAGTATTTTGACATGCCCCCAACCGTTAGCGATCGTCTCATCCATATTCTCGAAGCAATCCTCAGTATTGAGGAGCTCTTGGCCGGAAAAACACAGGCCGACATCCTGAAAAACCGTCACCTCCGATTATCGCTCGAGCGTGAACTCGAAATCATCAGTGAGGCCTCGCGCAAAATTCCTGAGCAAGTGAAAGCCACAGAACAAAAAATCGATTGGCCCGCAATGGCCGCACTCGGTAATCGATTACGACATGCCTATCACCGGATCGATGTTGAAATACTCTTCGGGGTCGTTAAATCAGACTTGCCGCCGCTAAAGGCTTTCATTGAACACATTCTGAGCGACAGTCGAAACCCATGACCAATGTCGCCATGCTCGCGGCTTCTATCCGCGCCGGTGATCGCGCCACGCTGGCGCGCGCGATTACGCTGATTGAAAGCAAGCGCGCCGATCATCGCGCGCAGGCGCATCGCCTTGTGCAAGAGCTTTTGCCGTTCACGGGAAAAGCCGTGCGGCTCGGCATCACCGGCGCGCCGGGCGTCGGCAAATCCACCACCATCGACGCGCTCGGCACTTATCTCACCGGTCAAGGCCATAAGGTCGCGGTGCTCGCGGTCGATCCGTCGTCCACGCGCACCGGCGGATCGATCCTCGGCGACAAGACTCGCATGGCGCGGCTTGCCATGGACGCCAACGCCTTCATCCGCCCCTCGCCTTCTTCCGGCACGCTCGGCGGCGTCGCGGCCAAAACGCGCGAGACCATGCTGGTCTGCGAAGCGGCGGGCTTTGACGTGATCCTGGTGGAGACGGTCGGCATCGGCCAGTCGGAAACCGCCGTCGCCGATATGACCGACTTTTTTCTCGTACTGATGTTGCCCGGCGCCGGCGACGAATTGCAAGGCTTGAAAAAAGGCATCGTCGAGCTCGCCGACATGATCGCGGTCAACAAAGCCGACGGCGACAATATCGAACGCGCAAAACTCGCCGCCGCCGATTATCGCGCCGCGCTGAACATCCTCACGTCACAGTCGCCGAACTGGTCACCGCCGGTCGTCACGTATTCGGCGCTCACCGGCAACGGCATCGCCGAATTATGGGCGCAAGTGATCGCGCACAAAGAAAAGATGACCGCTTCCGGCGAATTAAACGAACGGCGGCGCGCGCAGCAGGTGAAATGGATGTGGTGCATGCTGGAAGAACGCCTCACAGACCGTTTGCGCAACGATCCCGCCGTGCGCGAGCAGCTTCACCAAACTGAAGCTCAAGTCGCCGCCGGCAAACTGGCGCCGACTTTAGCGGTGGAGAAAATTGCCAAGTTGCTGAAAATATGAGCGCATTCTGGCTTTCGCGCTCGCGTTGGATCCCAGCGGACGTGGCGATGTAAAGGACGCTTGGGACGTGACTCCTCGCATTCAACCCGTTGGATACGTCGCCGACGCGTTGTTTGGCCAGCGAAAATTCGTGTAGGTAATGGTCACGCTGAAATCGAGCGACTTCACCTGGTGCCACCAGGCCAGCGGCATGAACAGGACCTCGCCCGGTTCGAGAATAACGCGATAGAATCGAGCACCGGCGAGACGAGGATAGCGCGCGAGATCAAGTCCGGCCGAGAGGTCGGAGATGTCGCTGAACACATGCGTATTGTTGTAGAGACGCCCGACCTCGGAAGCCGGCAGGATGATCACCTCTTTGCGGCCGACGAGCTGCGCAATGAAATTGTTGGTCAGGTCGTGATGGAGGGCCGTGAGCGTCCCGGCGGGGCCGATCCACATCATGCCGTGCGAACTCGAATCGAGATATTTTTCGTGCCGGCCCAAGTCCTCGTGCAGGACCGTCAGCGCTTCACTGTTTCGCGCAGAATTGTAGGCGGTGATGTAGGCGTCGTTACCGGCACCCCGGCGCGAAATCTCATCGACGAAAGCATCGAATGGCGCCTGACGGCGATGAACATCCTTCTGTAATTCGAAAAGCGGATTGGCTTTTCGTCCGCCCTGGAATTCGATCGTTCGAGGCCCGACCCGCGATTTTAAATATTCAGGCGTCCAACGCGAGAGAGCGGGCCAGCTTGCCATTTCTCCGCGAAGAACGACGGGGCGATTGACTGCATAAAAATGCTTGAGGAATTGGTCCCCTGTGAGACCGCTATACCGCTCGATGCCTTGACCGGGCCATGCCAGCTCTCGTTGGCGTTCCAACGTCTCCAAAAGCCACTCGCGCTTAGCCAGCGCCACACTCTGCCGCCGGCTTTCTTCGGAAGCAGGCGCGGCAAAGGCGAAGGGTGCAGCAAAGCTGCCGGATATGGTAAGAGATGTCGGCGCAGCCTGCGCCGGCGCTCGAGGCGTTACGTCCTCCATTGCAGCAACCGGCATGTCCGGCGTCTGCGACGCATCGAACGGCTTGAGCCGCAACTTGGCGCGGTGATCTTCGACCGAAACCTGGCCGGAAACGTCGGTGCCGCGATAATAATGTTTTTGCCAGCTCGCGGAGGGGAATTTTGCCGGCTCACGCCGCATTTTCTCGTGAAAGCCGTCGCGCGCTTGACTCCAAGCCTGAAATTTCTCCTCCAGTGCTTTCTCATTGGCCATGGGCGCGAATTGCGGTTTGAACGATTCAACCGCAGCGCGTTCGAGCGGAAAGACAAAACAAAAAGGCTCGTTGGCTTCGAAGCGGATCGGCGTGTGTGGGCGCGTGAAACGCCAGTTCATGGTGAAGGTGAAAGGCGACCAGTCGGTTTCTACAATGCCGGTCAGTGGCTGAATCGCATCCTTGAGCCGGTTGGGCGAACCGCCAACCCAAAGATTCCAGCCGGGCGGGGTGCGGAAAATGCCGTAGACATGAAAGGTGAGCACTCCCTGCCCGAAAATGGACACCGCTGTCTTTTCAGCGGGGGCCTGCGCATCGTGTCGAATAGTCACCGCATCGGCCCCACGGCCGCCATTCCAAATCGCTTCGAGGCCATGCGGGTTGAGAACCTCCCACCCATGCGCATTGGCGATGTTGAGCGGCAGACAGCGATAAGCAAAAGAGTCCGGTGTATCGTCCATCCATCGCCGTGTGGCGAGCGCCGGGCGAACCAATGGTGTCCAACCCGGAAGGACATAACAAGTCAGGTCAAATTCTTGTTTTTGCGTTTTCTTTGTCACGATCAACCCCCGGTAAAATCGCTATGCCGACAAATCCATCATAATGAATTCATTATGATGTCATTGCACAGGATGCAATCCTGGCCGATCCGCGCATTGGGCATCGATGCCAAAGCGGGAAAATGTGCTTCAGCGTGTAACATTTATCACACCGAGGCTCGGCTGACTGATGCTACGTAAATACAGACGAGAATGAACAATTGACACGCACCGAAGGAAAACGTCGATGGCAGACGGTGTTTCTGGACCCCAGGCGAACCGGCCTGCAACGCCCGTAGTCAATACTGAGCGCGCGGACGCCTCAAGCGGTCGCAGCCCGTCGTCAGGCCGGCAGGTTGGTCCCGGCATCTCGGGTTGGGAGGTTTCGCGTCGGGAGGTAGGTGATTTCGCGCGGGTATCAACGCTTGTCAACCATATCATGGACCCGAATTCATCGCTGGCTCATCGAGCTGACGATTTTGGTGTGCTCGATAAGTTGTGCGAGAACACGAAATACGACAGTGTGCGCAAAGAATGTTACCGTTTGAGACCAATGTTAAACCCAGCGCTTCAGTCACAATATAAAAATGGACTTCTCACAAAAGACGAAATTCTAACGATCGATCCTTCGGCATTAGCTGATTGACCGTCCCGAAAGCCGGTTTCTTTCGGGATCGTACGCCTTGCAAGCGCATCAACAAGCACAACCGCGGGACCGAAGCGGCCAATGGGAGTCCAGTGAAATGCTGCCTTTCATAGACTTTGCGGCGGACCGCCGCTTTCGCGGAAGCTGAGCGGAGGTTTGGTTTCGTCGGCATTAACCGTCGTGGGGCTCCATGCTCGCCGGCGGTCAACGCTGCTGAATGGACTTCAGGTAAGCGATAATGTCGCCGACCTCCTCGGCATCGAACTTGAATTCCGGCATGTCGGGGTGGCCCGACACAATGCCCTCCCCCAGCGCCTCTTCCAGCGATTCGATCGGATAGCGCCGGCCGAGTGTGCGAAACGGCGGAGCGAGGCGATGCTGGCTCTCGCCGGTGCGCCCGATGGCATGACACCTTGCGCAATTCTTTTGCAGGATCGCGCGGCCGTTTTCGACATCGTCCTCGGCAATGACCGGCCATGCGGCGATCGCCAGCGCAATTGCTGCCAGCAAGCCGGCGCGGACGATCATCATGCCGGCGTTCGCCTGCCGTTCCGGGCACGAAAATGGATGGCCGGCGCTTGCGTTCGCATTCCTGTCGTTTCGGACAAGGCGCGAAAGGTTTTGACGACCCGCATCACATCGAGCATCCGGGCCGCGAAGTGCTCTCGGCTGGGATAATAGCGGGTCCAACGCCCGCTGCGATAAAGCTCTTGATAGTAAGCGAGACGCCGTTCGGTGAGAACGAGCCATTGGTGCGCGATCTCCTCCATGCGGAATCCAATATTGCTTGCCGCCATGCATACCCCCCTCGTGGAGGCCAGCGGACAAGCCGATTCGGCTGTTGCGGAACGGGCCGGCTGGCAACGACGCAAGCACGCAACGCACAAGTTTTTTGCTGATTAACTTCATCTAAACTGATTCGCGAATTATGCAAACAGGCTTGCGACGCAGGCGAAAACAAAATTCCATAACGGATGCCGCCTCTTTCGCCTATTTGTTCACCCGATAGAGCTGAAAATTCGTTCCATCCTGCAGAAGCGTCAAATGGGCGGGGTCGGGATTGGGCGCGTCGTCCGGGGTAAACAGGAGATACAAATAATCAAAATGTTGCGGCCAGAGATCCCAGTATTTTGGAGCGTCTAAATTCGTCTTGTTCGCCGCAACAAGCAGCCGCGCCGTCGTCGGTGGCGTGCCGTCCTCGTTATCGACGATGCTGCGGTATTCGGGCCGAACATGCAGAATTTGCTTGCCCTTGACGCTGAACACCGTGGTCACCAGCGCCGACTTTTCGATGATGGCCAGGCACGCAGCGTGAACGAGGCCGTAGTCGGAGACATCGTCGCCGCCATCGCCCTTGGCGTAGGCGACGAGGACCTTCGCTCCCGGCTTGAGCCGCTTGACCGAGGCACGAAATTCGCTCGTCGCGGTTGACAGGTCTGCCCACGACACGTCGACTTCGATCACCCGCACCAGGAGCGTGACCACCAGCAAAGCGAGAAACCCGCGGCGCACGATGCGATGGCGCAAATTGATGTCCACGCAAGCGACCAACATGAAAACAAAGGCGATCGGCAGCCGTTGGTCCGCCATATAGGTGGCAAATGCGACACGCGGCATCATGAGATAGACAAGGCCGCTGATAAACATCAGCACCCAAAAGATCGGATGAAACCGCAACAGATTGCGGCGTATCGCCCAGACCGCGCCCGCAATGGTGATCGCCAGCAATGTAAAGGCGAAGAAATCAGAATAAACCTCGATCACATAGATCAGGCCATCGATTTTGCCGAGCCGCTCCCAGTAATTTTCTTCCACCAGCCGCAAGGTCGGGCTGATCCATAAAAGCGGAAGAAGCGGCAAGAATGGCAAGCCCGTCGCCAAAAAATCCGAAAGCCGCGGCAGGATACGCTCTTTGCGACGCATCCACATGCGCAAAGACTCCACCGCCAAAAGGCCGACGCCGTACACACCCAAAGCGGAGAAATGGCAGAAGAACAGCAGGGCACAAAAAACGGCCGATGCGCTCAGCCGCAGCGCCCAATGGCGTTCGCGCAATAAGAGCCAAATTGCCAGCGCCCACAGAGCAAGCCCGATACCGAAAATGTAATTGGTCAATCCGATTAGAAAGACGTGGTTGTAGAGAAGCGGAAAAGCGGCCAGCGGAAACGCCGACCAGCGGCCGAACAGAGCACGGTTGAGAGCCAGCATGCCCGATACGATCAGCGCGAACATACTGATCAAATAGATCTGACCCGCGTGATAGACGCTCACCACCCGCGCCAGGCGCGGCACGATCAAGTCCATCATCAAATTTGGAATGACCTGCCAATCGATTTCGTAGAAACGCGCCAAATTGGCGTCATGAGCGATTTTCGCGATCACCTGCATCCGCGCCAGGTGATTGACATAATCGGACAGCGGCGGGAGCGGATTGGTCCAGATCGGGATCGATGCCACGAGCAGCATAAGCCCGGTCAGCACCGCAATCTGCGCGCCGGAAAACGCAAGAATACCGGATTCCCTCCGGGCAAACCCCGGCGGGAACACGGACGATAGTTTCGTCTCTTGAATAGCCATGGTGGGTTCGAGGTCCGACCGCCCCTGCCGGTCCGGCGAGCTTTAGGCAAAATGCCGTCAAATCACGCCCCTAGATGTGACGCGGATTTAATAGACTATTTTTGCACAAATGTGGCGGAGCGAATTTAGCAGAAACCAAAAAATGCGGGCGCCCAATGGGCCGCATCGGTCGAGGCGATCGGCCTTTCGCGCCGGCGGAGCGAAAACCTTGGTGTTTTAGTTCCGCACCGGCCCTAAAAACCAACCCGGTTTTTCTCGCGATCACGTCCCATCCGCGCGGATCAATCATCGCCCACAACGACAGTTAGCCCCGCAGCGCGCCACTCCGGCAGACCGTCTTCCAGACGGCGTACCTCAAAACCGCGCGCACGAAGCTTTGCGACCGCTTCGTATGAAAGCACGCAATAGGGACCGCGACAGTATGCGACGATCTCCTGCTTGGGATCTAATTCGCCAAGGCGCGCTTCGAGTTCACGGAGCGGGATGTTCAACGCCCCCGGCAGATGCCCCAATGCAAACTCATCCTCCGGACGCACGTCGAGGATCGTAACCGCGCCTGCTCGGGATCGTTGCAAAAGCTCTTCGCGCGAGACCGCCTCCAGGCTGTCACGCGCGCCGAAGTAGCTGCGGATCACGCGTTCGACCTCGGCCAAATTCCGCTCGGCAATGCGACCAAGCGCGGCCAATAATTCGAGAATGGCGTCATCGGCAAGCCGATAATAGACGTATTTGCCGTCGCGCCTATTAGCCACCAGGCCGGCGCGCCGCATATGCTGGAGATGCTGCGAGGCGTTGGCGATCGACAGCCCTGTCCGATCGGCAAGCACCTCCACACTGCGCTCGCCTTGAGCGAGTTGCTCCAACAGTTCGAGGCGATGGGCATGGCCCAGCGTTTTCGCGACGGTGGCGAATTGAGCAAACAGCGCTTGTTTTGGACTTTGCCTTGACATGGTCACGTTGAGCAAGTTATATCATTCAATAAAATTATTGAATGACTATTGGCTTTTTGTCAAGCCTTTGTTCATTCTAAGATTTCAGCCTTCGTAGGAGAGCTTCTATGATCCTCCGCCAGTTTCTTCACCTCGACCCCGTTGCAGCCTCGTATCTGCTCGGCTGCGGAGGCCGCGCCACGGCGGCCGTCGTCGATCCGGTGGGCGACATCTCTCTTTATCTTGGTGCGGCCGAGGCGACCGGGATGCGCATTCACTACGTTATCGACACGCACCTTCACGCCGACCATGTTTCTACAGGCCGCGACCTCGCGGCCGCCGCCGACGCCGACTACGTGTTGTTCGCCGATGCGAGAGTGACGTTTCCATTCCGCGGCGTGCGAGATGGCGACATCCTCGAACTCGGCAATGTGACAATCACAGTGCTGCATACGCCAGGACACACGCCGGAGCACATCTCTCTCCTCGTCACCGATCGAACACGCTCCGATGAACCCTGGTTTGCGCTTACCGGCCACACGCTGATGGTGGGCGACCTTGGCCGAACGGAGCTTGCGACCAGCGCCGAAGAAGGGGCACGCGCCTTGTTCCAGAGCGTGCAACGATTGAAGGCGCTGCCGGATCATCTGGAAATCCTGCCTGGAGCTTTTTCGGGATCGGTGTGCGGGCGCAGCTTGAGTGGAAAGCCGACATCGACGATCGGATTCGAGAAGCGCTTCAACAAAGCCTTCTGCATCGACGACAAAGACGAGTTTGTGCAGGCGATGATGGCTGACGTGCCGGTGCCACCTCCACAAGCAGCACAGGTCCGCGCGATCAATTCCGGATTGATGGCGGCAGCATAATGAACGCCGGCGTTTCCAATCCATCGCATAGTGGCATCACCCTCGGGTTGCGCGCCAATTGGCAGCAATTCTCTCTCCTCGTCCTCATCAATGCCTTCGTCGGCGGCATGGTGGGTCTGCAAGGCACAATCGTCCCGCTCGTGGGCTCGCAGGAATTCAAGATCGCTTCAACGACGGCCGTGCTCTCGTTCATCGTCAGCTTTGGCCTCATCAAAGCCTTTGCCAATCTGGTGTCCGGGCATTTCGCCGACATTTACGGCCGCAAGCACATGCTCGTGCTCGGCTGGCTCATCGGCCTGCCGGTTCCCTTCATGATTGCTTGGGGGCCGAGCTGGGGTTGGATCATTGCCGCAAACGCGTTACTCGGTATCAATCAGGGCTTTGCATGGTCGATGACTGTGATCATGAAAGTGGACCTGGTCGGCCCCAGATCGCGCGGGCTAGCTGTGGGGCTGAATGAATTTGCGGGATATCTGTCCCTGGGTCTGACGGCCTTCTTCGCCGGTTATATCGCCCAGCACTATGGTCTTCGACCGCAGCCGTTCTACCTCGGAATGGGATATGCGATCCTTGGGCTTATTCTTTCCGCCCTCATCGTGCGCGATACCCGGCATCACGTGGGACACGAAATCGCTCACCATCATGCGTCGGCGCATGAGGAGCTTGGGTTCTGGGAAGTCTTTGGGCGCGCTTCCTTCAAGAACCGCAATCTGCTGGCGACATCGCAGGCGGGGCTGGTCAACAATCTGAATTTCGGAATGAGCTGGGGGATTTTTCCGCTCTTCTTCGCGAGCTTTGGTCTTGCCGTCGGACGGATTGGAATTCTCAATTCGGTTTATCCCGGCGTATGGGGCGTCCTGCAAACCGTGACCGGCCCTCTGAGTGACCGCTGGGGCCGCAAGGGTCTGATCATGACCGGAATGTGGGTGCAGGGTTGTGGCCTGTTCTTGATCGGCATGACCCAAACCTTCGCGTGGTGGCTGCTCGCGAGCGGTTTGCTCGGCTTAGGCACCGCGATGGTTTATCCGACTTTGATTGCCGCGGTCTCGGATGCTTCGCATCCTTCTTGGCGGGCGCGTTCGCTAAGCGTCTATCGCTTTTGGCGCGACCTTGGTTACGCCATCGGCGCCCTCTCCGCCGGCGTGATTGCGGATACTTTAGGAATGTCGTGGGCCATCATGATCGTCGCCGGATTGTCTTTTTTCTCCGGTGCGATCGTGGGCTTACTCATGCACGAGACGAAACGGTGATCCATTCAGCATGAGAACGCTATTCGTGCTTAATGACCCGCCCTATGGCGCCGAGCGTGTTTATAACGCTCTCCGGCTGGCGCAGGCGTTGCTGAAAAAAGAACCGCAGTCGGACCTAACAATTTTTCTGATGGCCGACTCTGTCGCCGCCGCCAAGGCCGGTCAAAAAACGCCTGAGGGATATTACAACATTGAGCACATGCTCGAGCGCCTGCTCGCCGGCAACGGAAAGGTGTTGCTGTGCGGAACTTGCATGGACGCACGCGGCCTTGACGGCGCTACTCTTATAGCCGGCGCGCGCCGTAGCACGATGGATGAGCTGGCAGCGATCACAATAGAGGCAGACAAGGTTTTGGTGTTTTGAGCATGCAACGCGTCTATCTCGACTACAACGCCAGCACCCCGATCGATCCGGCGGTCGCCGCCGCCATGCGCCCGTTTTTAGAAGAGCATTTCGGCAATCCATCGAGCGGGCATTGGGCTTCGACGGGGACAAAGGCCGCCCTCGAAACCGCGCGCGGACAAGTGGCGGCGCTGCTGGGCTGCCATAACGACGAAATTGTCTTCGCCAGCGGCGGCAGCGAAGCCAACAATTTTGCGCTCAAGGGGGCGTTCTTCAAACGTTGCGAAAAGGGTGACCACATCATCACAACCGCGATCGAGCATCCGGCAATCGTCGAACCCTGTCGGTTTCTCGAACGCCTCGGCGCGCGCGTCACGTTTCTGCCCGTCGACAGCTCGGGCCGGGTGGACCCCGATGATCTTCGAAAGGCTATTACGCCACGCACGATCCTGGTCAGCATCATGCACGCCAACAACGAAGTCGGCACGATCCAGCCGATCGATGAATGTACTCGAATCGCTCATGAGCACGGCATTTTGTTTCACACCGATGCGGCGCAATCCATCGGCAAGATTCCAACCGACGTAAACCAACTTGGCGTCGATCTTCTTTCGATTGCCGGTCACAAGGTCTATGCCCCGAAAGGGATCGGCGCCCTGTTCGTTCGCCGTGGCGTAGCACTTGAGCCACTCATTCACGGCGCCGGACACGAAAGCGGTCGTCGCGCCGGGACAGAAAGCGCTTTGCTTGCGGTCGGCCTCGGCAAAGCCTGCGAGCTTGCGGGCGATCTTACTGCGATGGATCTGGTGCGCGCCTTGCGTGACCGCTTCTGGATGGAATTGCAGAAACGATTTGGCAATCGGATCGCTCTCAATGGACACCCGACGCACCGCTTGCCTAACACGCTCAGTGTTTCCTTTGTTGGCCAGATCGGAGCCGAAATATTGGCGCGGCTTGACGGGGTCGCCGCCACGACGGGGTCGGCGTGTCATTCGCGGCGCGTCGAGCTCTCGCCCGTTCTTAAAGCCATGAGGGTCGAACCCGATGTGGGCATGGGCGCCATCCGCTTCAGCCTGGGTCGCGGAACGACGCGCGATGAAATCGACTCTGTCGTCATCCGGTTGACCGGCGTCATGACGGCTTGATCGCAGGTGATTGCCTTTTCCATCGTTGTCGATCATCGTTCGCGGTCATCAAATTCGGAATGACCTGCCAATCGATTTCGTGGAAACGCGTTAATTAGCGTCATGACCGATTTTCGCCATCACCTGCAATTGACATAATTGGACGGGTCTACGGGAACCGTGGCAAAACGCGACGCGTTAATCGCCTGTGCAAGCGGCTATCGGGAATCTCCCTGAGGATCGGTAGAAAGGCCTCGTTATGGTCTCGAAAAACAGCAGTCGCGTTCACACAAAGACCAAAACAGGCGCATGGGTGAGCACACATTTTTCCGGATTCGCTCAGGCCGTAGCCACTTGGAGTGGCCATCCGGTTGCTTTTGCACTCGCACTATGTGTGATCGTCGCCTGGATCGTGACCGGGCCGATTTTCAATTACAGCGATACGTGGCAGCTCATCATCAACACGGGAACCACCATCGTCACCTTTCTGATGGTGTTCCTGATCCAGAACACGCAAAACCGCGATATGAAAGCGGTCCAGATCAAATTGTCAGAGCTGGTGCTGGCGATGAAAGGCGCGCAAGACAAGTTCGCCTCGATAGAAGACCTCAGCGAGGACGATCTGGAAAAGTTGCACGATGAACTCCACCGCCGTACCGAAATAACATTGGATAAATTGAAAAGCCGCCGCGAAAATACAGACAAGTAGCCTAATGCTTCAGCTCCGGATCGACGGTGAATTTCGCCTCGGTCCTCTGAGTGATTTCGTCCACCATCACGCGGCTGGCAAGCTCGATCAGCGTCATGCCGCCTCTTTTGCGGTCGATGGTGAACACGCCGAGATCGGTGATGACCATGTCGACGACACCGGCGCCGGTGAGGGGTAACGTGCACCGGTGAAGAATTTTGGGTTCGTCCTTGGCCGTGTGCTCCATGATGACCACCACTTTCTTGACGCCGGCAACGAGATCCATGGCGCCGCCCATCCCCTTCACCATTTTGCCGGGGATCATCCAATTGGCAAGATCGCCGTTCTCGGCCACCTGCATGGCGCCGAGCAGCGCGATGTCGATATGGCCGCCGCGGATCATGGCGAAGGAATCCGCCGATGAGAAGTAACTGGTCGTCGGCAACTGGGTCACCGTCTGCTTGCCGGCATTGATGAGGTCGGGGTCTTCCTCGCCCTCGTAAGGAAACGGCCCGAAGCCGAGCATGCCGTTTTCGCTTTGCAACTGCACGGTCATACCCTCGGGAATGTAGTTCGACACCAGAGTCGGGATGCCGATGCCGAGATTGACGTAAAAGCCGTCACGCAATTCTTTCGCGGCGCGTTCGGCCATCTGCTCGCGGGTCCAGGCCATGATTAGACCTCCTCTCCGGTCGCGGCGGCTGCGGCACGCTTGCGCACCGTGCGCTGCTCGATGTGCTTGACGGCATTCGGCACATGGATAATGCGCTTCACATAGACGCCGGACGTGACGATGTGATCGGGATCGATTTCGCCGGAACGCACGAGGTGCTCGACCTCGGCGACCGTCACTTTTCCCGCCGTCGCCATCATCGGGTTAAAGTTACGCGCGGTCTTGCGGTAGACGAGATTGCCTTCGTAATCGCCCATCCAAGCATGCACGATCGACAGATCGGCGATCAGCCCGCGCTCCATGATGTAGCGCTCGCCGTCGAATTCGCGCTCCTCTTTGCCTTTGGCGATGTCGGTGCCGGCGCCGGTGCGCGTGAAGAAGGCGGGAATGCCGGCACCGCCGGCGCGGATACGTTCGGCGAGCGTGCCCTGCGGGTTGAATTCGATCTCAAGCTCGCCGGCGAGATATTGCTGGGCGAACAATTTATTCTCGCCGACATAAGACGAGATCATTTTTTTGACTTGGCGGGTTTCCAGCAAGAGACCAAGGCCTATGCCATCCACACCCGCATTGTTGGAAATCAGGGTCAGATTTTTGACGCCAGATGTCTGTATGGCTTTGATCAGAGTCTCCGGAATGCCGCACAGGCCGAAGCCGCCGGCCATAATCGTCATGCCATCCTTGAGAAGGCCCGCAAGTGCCGCCGTCGAATCGGGATAAATTTTATGCTTCATGCAAGCCCTACCCGTCCCCCGAACAATAGATCAGCCCACGCGCAAAGGAAAAATCATCCCGACTACCCTTTCGCCCGGTCGGCCACATGGACGTCGATCGAAGCTATTGGCGAAATATAAACCCGGCCTAGACACGCTAGCGGCAGCCTTGTATCAGAAATTGCGCTTAAAAGCTTCCGGTCGGGGGGGGTGCGCAGGCTTTCTAACGTTTCATACCTTGCGACCGTAACTCAACCACGCAATATCTCAAATGAGCGGCCTACCGACGATGATAGCGGAAGCATCCACCAACATCGGTGACCCCGGCACACCACCCGCCGCGCCGGAAACCATGAAGGCGCCGGAAAAATGTCGTTGCGGAAGCGGCCTGCGGCCTGAGCGTTGCTGTGCGCTCGATTGGTCGGAGCAACCTGCGCCGCCGCGCGAGACCCCTGAATTTGACAGTGCGCAGGCCGCCTGGAAAAGCGGCTATACGGCGGAAGCCGAACGGATAACGATCGAGCTTTTGGAGCGGTTTCCCCGTCACCTGTCGGCGCTCGATCTGCTTTACCAGATTCGCCGGGCCCAGAATCAAATGGCGGCGGCCGAGGCTCTTCTGGCCAGGATCGTGCGGCTCGTTCCCAATAATCTCTTGGCCACGCAAACCCTCGCTTTGTTGCTATTCAACAAAGGCGCCATGGCCGAAGCGGAGTATCATGCCCGAAACGCCGTGCGCCTCGCGCCGGCCAATGCGCAATCACACAATTTGATGGGCATGATCATGACCGAGGCCAACCGGCCGCAGATCGGTGAATATCATTATCGCCGCGTCCTCGAATTATCTCTTAACCGTGATGGCATTCTTTTGGCGAATCTCGCCTGGAATCTGAAAAATCAGGGCCGCATGGAAGAGTCGCGCAAACTTTACGAAGAAGCCGTGCAGCTTGCGCCGAATGTCTACCAAACGCTTTATGGTTGGGCGCGGATGGAGGAAACAGATCGCAACTTCGCCCGAGCCGGTGAATTGCTCGAGGCCGCCGACAAAGCCTCGCCCAACCATCCCAATACGCGATTGGCGCAAGCCGTGCTTTATGGTCGCACCAAGGAATACGAAAGAGCGATTGGTATCCTTGATGATATCGAACGGCAACGTGGCGGCAACGGCCTCGGACCGATGGAGTTGACCGAAAAGGGGCAATTGCTCGACAAGATGGGGCGCTATGACGAAGCCTTTGTTGCATTTAGCGAAGGCAAAAGAAGACTCCGCGAATTGACGGGGCAAAAATACCTCGCCGAGGAAGCAAACGCACTCGTCAATCGCTTACGTTCTTTTTTCACCACCAGCCGTTTGCAAATTTTGCCGCGCGCCAAGGTGCGCTCCGACACGGCACAGCCGATTTTCATTATCGGATTCCCGCGCTCCGGCACGACCATGGTCGAACAAACGCTCACCGCGCATCCGCGCATTTCCGCGGGCGACGAACTGCCCACGATCAACGAAATCACCGGTTTGGTCCCGCGCATGCTCGGCAGCCCGCTCGCCTATCCGGAAGCTTTCGCCGATCTGTGGCTCGGCGATCAGGTCGAAGCCCTCGATAATATCCGCGATTATTATCTTCAGCGTGCACGGCAATTGGGCGCCATCGGCAAAAATGCGCGCTGGTTTACGGACAAGATGCCGCTCAATGAGACCCATCTTGGATTGATCGGCCTGATCTTCCCGGATGCGCCGATCATTCACCTGCTCCGCCACCCGCTTGATGTCCTCCTCTCGGTTTTTTCCAACCATCTCACGCATGGATTCTATTGCGCTTACGATCTGGAAACGATCGCGCATCATTACGTGCTGATCATGGACCTGGTCGAGCATTACCGGCGCGAGATGACGCTCAAATATCTTCCCGTTCGCTATGAAGATGTCGTTTCCAATCAGGAAACGCATGTCCGCAGGATTTTGACCTTCATCGGCGCGCCGTTTGACCGCCGTTGCCTCGATTTTCACGAGAACCGGCGTTACGCGCGCACGGCGAGCTATGCCCAGGTCACCGAGAAACTTTACGACCGATCGCGCTATCGTTATCGCGCTTATCTCAAACATCTCGCGCCGGTCGTGCCCATTCTCGAGCCGGTGATTCGGCGCCTCGGCTATAGCATCGACTAATGTTCGAGATCGCCGAAAAACATCTGCGCGAGGGACGGCTCGACGCGGCGGAACAAGCCGCCACCGAAGTTGTTGCCGCCAATCCCGATCATCACAAAGCGCTCCATTTGCTCGGCCTTATCCGATGGCGGCGCGGTGATGGCCCGGGCGCCATTGCGTATATCGAACGCGCGATCGCCCTGCCGGGCGCCAATGCCATTTGGCATAGCGACGTGGCCGAGATGTGTCGTGTCGAAGGACGCCTGGATCAGGCACTAAGTCACTGCAAGCGCGCGGTGAAGCTCAGTCCCGACAATGCCGATGCGCACTATAATCTCGGACTCATTCATTCCGACCGCGGTGAAATCGACGAGGCAATCGCCCACGAGCGCCAAGCGATCGAGCTCAGGCCCGATCATGCGGCGGCCCATTTCGAATTAGGCGAAGCGCTGTTGCTCGCCGGGCAATTCCGCGAAGGCTGGGAAGAGTATGAATGGGCCTGGAAAGTGCCGGGCATACCGACGCTCATTCCCGCGGATGTCGGCGCCGGGCGGGGTTGGAACGGCGAGCCATTGCACGATAAGACGCTGCTCCTCATCGCCGATCAAGGTTTCGGCGACGTGATCCAATTCATGCGCTACATCCCGCGCGCCGCAGAACGATGCCGCGAACTCGTCGTCGCATGCAGCGTCGAAGTGAAGCCGCTCATCACGCACATGGTGGAGAAAATTTCCAAGCCAGTGCGGATGTTTCAGATTTGGAAAGAGGTTCCTTTCTTCGACCATTATATGGCACTCTCGAGCCTTCCTCGCTTGTTCGGTACCGAACTCAATACCATTCCCGCCGAAACACCATATCTGCAAGCCGACGCAGAGCGCGCCGAATGCTGGCGTCAACGCCTCGAAGCGCTGACAATGGCCGGTCACAGGCGCATCGGCCTCGTTTGGGCGGGGCGGCCGCAACACCTCAACGATCGCAACCGTTCCATCGCATTCAGCGAATTCGCTCCGCTCGCAACACTAGAGGATGTAACGATAATATCCTTGCAGAAAGGCGCTGGCGGCGCGCAGGTCGGCAGCTATTACGGGGCGGCGCCGCTCATCAATTTGGGGCCGGAAATCAAAGATTATGCGGATACGGCGGCGATCATTGCCAATCTCGACCTCGTCGTCACCGTCGATACATCCGTCGCCCATCTGACCGGCGCGCTTGATCGACCGGCCTCCATCTTGCTACCCTTTGCGCCCGATTGGCGCTGGCTGCGCCATCGCAGCGACAGCCCGTGGTATCCGAGCGTGCGGCTTTACCGGCAGCCGAAACCCAGGGAGTGGACGTCGGTGATTGGGGCACTCACGCAGGACATTCGTGAACAACCGGATTATTTTTTAGGCCGCAAACGGATAGCGTAGACGACCCGGTGTTTCGTTTGCCTGTCGGCCGAAATCGATAAATGCCCGCCTTAAAAAATCACATCGATGTCAGTCGGGTGCGGCCGGGGACTTTACCGGGTGCCGCCCCAGCAATTCGACGACTTCCGTGTCCGGAATCTGCCGGAAATCGGCATAGAAAAATCCAATCGCGCCGAAGTCCTCGTATTCTTCCAGGCAAACGATCTCGTCGGCATCGTCGCGCAGTTTATGCAACGTATCGGTCGGTGCCACGGGAACGGCCAGTACGAGTTTGCTTGGTTTATGAAGACGCAAGGCTTGCAATGCGGCGCGGGTCGTGGCGCCGGTCGCAATACCGTCGTCGACGACAATAACGGCGTGTCCGGCAAGGTCAGGATGCGCGCGAGACCCGAGATAAATTTTTCGACGGCGTTCGATCTCCGCGAGCTCGTCATCGCGGGCCGTGGCAAATTCTTCCTCGCTGATTCCGGCGTGGGCGATAACGTCCTCGTTGCGCACGGTCACGGCCTTTGCGCCGTCGACCACGGCGCCCATCGCAAGCTCCGGCTGAAACGGCACGCCGATCTTGCGAACCAAAACCAAGTCGAGGGGTGCTTTTAGCGCTGCGGCGATTTGCGCCGCCACCGGCACGCCGCCGCGCGGCAAGGCCAACACTACCGGCTTCTGATTTTTATAGCGCCCAAGCGCCTCGGCGAGGCGCCGACCGGCGTCGATGCGATCCCTGAATGGCATACAAAGCTCCGCCTACTACTCTCGGTCAACGCGCGAAGGCATAACAAGATATTTTTTGAACCATCGCGCAGCGAGCGCGATCACTGCTTCCATTGCGCCAGGTTCGGGAAATAAGTGCGTCGCGCCGGGCACGATCTCCAATGCCTTTGCGCTTCTCAACCTTGCGAAAGCCTCTTGGTTAAGCTTAATCACGCCATGATCGCGTCCACCGACGATCAGAAGCGTAGCGGCGGCGACAGCCGGTAGTGCGCGACCAGCAAGGTCGGGGCGGCCGCCACGCGAGACAACTGCGCCAACTCGTCTGCCCAAGGTATTCGCGGCAACCAGTGCCGCCGCCGCACCGGTGCTCGCGCCGAAGAGGCCGAGGGGCAGCCGCGCGAGCTCCTCATGGCTGTCAAGCCACTGGACGACATTCGCAATCCGCTCGGCGAGCAAAGGAATATCGAAGATATTGGCCCGATCTTGCTCTTCCTCGGGGGTTAACAAATCGAACAATAAAGTCGCCATGCTTTGCTCATTCAGCGCCTCGGCGACGACGCGGTTTCGCGGGCTAAAACGGCTCGAGCCGCTGCCATGAGCGAACACGATGAGCGCGTCGGCCCCCGGAGCCACGCGTAGATCTCCCGCCAGCCGCTGCGGACCGATAATCACCTCTTGCGTAACCGTTTCGCACGAATCATGCTGGAGCATGACATTCACAGATGAGGACGCTCGCAAATGAAGAGCGTCGTTCGTAAAAAAAACTAATTATGGCATGGAAATCGCTTGCCGATTTGACCGGAATCAAAGGGAACAGGTCCCGAGGAACACTAGTGGTCCGGTTCAAACATTCGCTACCCATTTCGGCGGGGTCTTTTGCGAATGTTTAAATCGAAAGACCACTAGCAGGCTGCTGAAAAACAGAACGATGTTCTCGTTCCAATTCCAATTCGTTCACCCCGGGATTCGGTTATGTTCATGGCGAAATCGAGTTTTTCAGCAGACCACTAGCAAATATAAGTTTCTAGTGGAGTTTTGGATTTGACATTCGCTTCGCGAGCTTGCGGCCAGGTGGGTAGCGAATGTCAAATCCACTCCACTAGTAAGCCGGCACGCAGTGAAGGAGTTCCTTGGAGGATTGAAAAGCAAAAACGGCAAAATATGCACCTTGACGCCACGCCTCTTAGCCCCCATCCCTATTGTGTCAGTCGGCTGGACGGCCGCCTTGTGCCAAAAGCCGAAAGGCGGCCGAGGAGGAAAGTCCGGGCTCCGGGGACAAACGGTGCCGGATAACGTCCGGCGAGGATAATGTTTCGCGCAAGCGAAACGGAACCTCAGGGACAGTGCCACAGAAAACAAACCGCCGCGGCCAAGTCGCGTATCGACCACGGCAAGGGTGAAACGGTGCGGCAAGAGCGCACCGCGCTTACCGGCAACGGAAGCGGCACGGTAAACCCCACCGGGAGCAAAACCGAATAGGAACGGCGGGGGCGAAAGCCCGATCAGTCCCGATCAGCCGTTCGGGTGGGTTGCATGATGCGTCGGGTAACCGGCGCGCTAGAGGAATGGCCGTCACGTCTGCGGGTCAGAAACCGCGGGCCATACAGAACCCGGCTTATAGGCCGGCTGATGCCACTACAGGAGGCTCGGGGGAAAACCGCCGGGCCTCCGCCAATTTTGGGGCTGTGAATTCAACTCACGAAACAGGTTGCGGCTGCACGGTCACGACATTCGCCGGTGCGCCGTCGAGAAATGACGCGATATTGGCGACTGTCGTCGTCACAATGCGCGCGATGGCCTCGCGGGTATTAAATGCGCTGTGCGGCGTCACGATCACATTCGGCATGTTGAGCAAGATGTGATCGGCGAGGAGTTCGCGGACGTCCTGTTGGTCGGCATAGATCGAAGAAATCAGCTCCGCCTCTTCGCGGATCAGCGGCTCGTCAGCGAGCACGTCAAGGCCGGCGGCTGCAAGCTTGCCGCTGCGTAGCGCCTCGATCAAAGAACGGGCATCGACGATCGAACCGCGTGCGGTGTTAATGAGGATAGCGCCCGGTTTCATGCGTGCGATGGCGCGCTCATCGATGAGATGTTTCGTTTGCGCCAGCGCCGGCACGTGCAAAGTGACGATGTCGGAAATCGACAACAGCTCATTCATGCTTGAATAGGTAAATCCAAGCTCTGCCACGAGCTTCGGACTGGGTTTAACGTCGAAAGCCACCACCCTCATGCCGAAACCTCGCGCGATGCGGATAACGTGATATCCGATGCTGCCGGTGCCGATGACGCCGATCGTTTTGCCTTGAAGATCGAAACCTTCCAATCCCTCCGGCGTAAACCGGCCTGAACGCGCGCGCTCTATCGATTCAGGCAGGCGGTGGCTTATGGCAAGCAGCAGCGCGAACACATGTTCGGCCACGGTGTTCTCGCCATAGGTCGGCACATTGCAGACCGTGATGCCGCGCTCGGCGCAATAATGCATGTCGATGTGGTCGTAGCCGGTGGAACGGGTGGCGATCAATTTAAGCGCAGGCAGCTTTTCCAAAATCGCGCGGCCAAGTTTAGAATAGATGAAGGTCGAGACAATACCGGCCTCGGCATACTGAGCTACATTGTCCTCTCGCAACGCGAGCTCGGTGAGAACAACCTCGTGCTCTTCCTTCAAGACGTCAAAAGCCATGGTCTCACGCAATTCGATGTCGAAAACGGCAATTTTCACGAGTAACCCTCATTATCCGAGCGACACGCTTCGCAGCACCCGCGCGTCGTTCTCCGGGCTTGAGGGGTTAATGGGCAAACCGCCGCCAAGTTCAAATCCGCCCCAGATAGCGACGTCGGGAACAATCCGCAACTTCCAATGCCTATAGGGGGCGGTGCATTCGCTTTTGGACGCGGTATCGACGACGAAGTTGTAAGACGGATCGCCGAGCGCAATTGTCAAACGCCGCAAGCTGCGGCCGAGTAGCGCGGCGAATTCGCGAAGCATATTGTCGCAAAGCCGCGTAAACGATGCTTGATGCTGTTTCGGCACAATCCAAATCTCGTACGGATGCTCCGCCGCCCGCGGCACCAGCGCAACAAAACCGTCGTTTTCTTCAATCACGCGCACGATATCCTTTCGCTCTATGGCAAGTTCATCGCACATGCCACAGCGGCCGTGCTCTTCATAATAGCGGCTGCCCCAAGCACTCTCGGCCGCAACGCGCGGGGGCACGAAATCGAGCGCCACAATCTGCGCATGCGCGTGAACGAGCGAAGCGCCGGATTGCGGTCCATGATTATGAAACAGGATGGCAGCAGCGACGCCATGTTGCGCAAGCAGCTTGCGCGAACGTTCGCGATAGACCTCAACGAGCACGTTCAGTTCGTCGAGCGCTGCCGTCGCGGGCTCGCTATCGTGCCGTGGGCTTTCGATAATGACCTCGTGAACGCCGTAACCGGGCCGGGCGTGGGCACCGCTGAAAGCGGAAGCGCGCGCCTGAAGTTCCAATGCCGGATACATGTTGGGGACGACACGCACGCTCCAACCGGGTGCATTTTGCGCCGGCGTCTCGGCGACGATGGCGGGAAGCTGGAACTCATTCCCAGGGCAGAACGGGCACGCAGGATCAAAGCGCGGCCGCTTCGGCGGGCGTTCACCTAGCTCATGCGTTTTCGGCCGCTCACTTCGTCGAGGCGCAACAATGACCCAGGCGCCAGTGGTACGATCTTGTCTCAGTTCTGACATGCCACACCATTCCGCGCCTCGGGCGCGCGCGCGCGAGGACGGGTGGTCGAGGCCTCGCGGGCGGCGATGCGTTGCTTAACGGCGAGGAAGCTATCCGAACTCACCGACATGGAGTCGATGCCGCAATCAACCAAGAATTCGGCAAACACGGGATGATCGCTCGGCGCCTGCCCGCAAAGCCCGATTTTGACGCCAGCCTGGTGCGCGGCATCGATCACGCGGTGGATCATCCACTTCACCGCCTCGTCCTGTTCATCGAACAATCCCGCGAGCTCGGATAAATCCCGGTCAACGCCGAGCGTCAGTTGTGTCAAGTCGTTGCTACCGATCGAAAACCCGTCGAAGCGTTGCGCAAATTCCTTGGCCAAAATGACGTTGGACGGGATCTCGCACATGACATACACCTGCAAACCATTCGTGCCGCGCTTCAATCAATTCTCCGCCATGACCGCGAGCACGCGATCAGCCTCCTTGGTTGAACGGCAGAACGGAATCATGACAACGACATTCGTGAATCCCATCCGCTCGCGCAAACGATGAATGGCTTGGCATTCCAGCGCAAAACCTTCTTTGTAGCGCGGCGAGTAATAGCGCGACGCGCCGCGGAAACCGAGCATCGGGTTTTCTTCCTTAGGCTCAAACTCGGCGCCGCCGATTAGGCCAGCATATTCATTGGTTTTGAAGTCACTCATGCGCACAATCACCGGCTTAGGATGAAAGGCGGCGGCAATCCGTCCCAAACCTCGCGAAAGGCGATCGATAAAATACTCCCGTTTGTCGGCATAGTTCGCGGTGAGTACTTCGATCAGGCTTTTGTTTTCATCATCCTTCAACGTATCGAAACGTACGAGCGCCATGGGATGCACTTTGATGTGATTGCTCACCACGAACTCCATGCGCGCAAGACCGACGCCGTCGGCCGGAATGCGCCACCAGCGAAACGCGGCCGCCGGATTGGCCATATTGAGCATCACTTGCGTGCGCGTTTGCGGCGTTTTGGTGAAGTCGATCTCATCCGACTCAAAATCGGCAACGCCTTCGTAGACGAATCCCTCTTCACCCTCGGCGCACGAAACCGTCACCTCCTGTTCGTCGTGCAAAACGACGGTCGCGTTTTCGGTGCCCACAATGGCCGGCAAGCCCAGTTCGCGGCTGACGATGGCGGCATGCGAGGTGCGTCCGCCGTGATCGGTGACGATGGCCGCGGCGCGCTTCATGATCGGCACCCAGTCCGGATCGGTGGTCTGTGTCACCAGCACGGCGCCATCGACAAAGCGGTCGATCTCTCTTGGGCTGTCGATGATGCAAACCTTGCCCGCCACCACCGCCTCGCCAATACTCAAACCGCTGGCCAATTTCCGCCCCTTCGATTTGATATGGTAGCTGCGAAAGGCGCCGGCGCTGCGGCGCGATTGCACCGTTTCCGGCCGCGCCTGGACGATGAAGAGTTGGCCGCTTTCGCCATCCTTGGCCCATTCCATATCCATGGGCCGGCCGTAATGCTGCTCGACGAGAACGGCCCACCGCGCAAGTTGCAAAATATCGTCATCCGCGAGTACGAAGGCCGCGCGCTCCGCTTTCGACGTCGGCACGTTCCTGGTCGGCTGCGCGATGTCGACCGTGTAAATCATCTTCTTTGCCTTCTCGCCGGCAGACTTTTCGATGATGGGCACAAACGAAGAATTGGCCAGTAGCGGCTTAAACACGACGTATTCGTCGGGATCGACCGCGCCTTGTACGACATTCTCGCCCAATCCCCAGGCGGCATTAATGAGGACCACTTTGTCAAAGCCGCTTTCTGTGTCGAGGGAGAACATCACGCCCGAGCCGCCGAGGTCGGAACGCACCATGCGCTGCACACCGACAGAGAGAGCGACCTTCATGTGGTCGAAACCCTTGGCTTGGCGATAGCTGATCGCCCGATCCGTGAACAGCGAGGCGTAACAGCGGCGGCAGGCATCGAGCAGCGCCTTATCGCCGCGAATGTTCAGGTAGGTTTCTTGCTGCCCGGCAAAGCTCGCCTCCGGCAGGTCTTCGGCAGTCGCGCTTGAACGCACCGCTACGTCGACATCTTCTTTACCCGCACGCTGACACAGTTTTGCGTAAGAAGCGCAAATAGCGTCGGCGGTCTCCTTCGGCCACTCGCCTTGAATGAACATTTGCCGGATTGCCGTGCCCGTTTCCGCCAATGTCGCCCTGCCGGCGCCGAGGCGGGCCAGTGCATCGGCGATCTTCTGCATCAAACCGTTGGCGTCGACATAGCGCCAATAAGCGTCGGACGTGGTGGCAAAACCCGGCGGCACACGCACGCCCTTGGCCCCAAGATTGGCGACCATTTCGCCTAATGAGGCATTCTTCCCGCCGACCTTGGCGACATCGCCACGGCCGACCTGCTCGAACCAGAGCACATGCGGCGAACTCATGACGATCTCCTTCAATTCAGTGGCCTGCCCCCTTCAACTGGAATCTGGCTTCGAACGATCCGATCAGATCGAGCCAATCTTCCATCAAACGCGTCATCAGAAAACGGCTGCGCACGGTTTCGCGCGCATTACGGCCGAGCCGTTCGCGCAAAGCTTTGTCCTTGATCAATTGCACGATCCGCTTGGCAGCCTCCTCAATATTGTTCACGAGGAACCCGTTCTCGCCGTCTTGGATCTGATGCTTGATGCCGCCGACATTGCCGCCGATGACGGCGGCGCCTTTCCACATCGCCTCGGTGACGGTGAGCCCGAAGCCTTCGCGGATCGACTTTTGCAACACGACCGTGGCGCGCCGTTGCAGTGCGTTGACAAGCGCAGAGTCCTGCACCGACAGAATGCGGATGCGATCCTCGGCACAACGGCACAGCGATGCGAACACTTCCTGCCCTTCCGGATCGTCGGTCGCCACATTGCCGACCAGTACCAGCGTGCAATCCACTTGCTTGCGCGCAATCCGAAAGGCATCGATCACACCCTGCGGGTCTTTCCACTTGTCAAAACGCGAAATCTGGACCACCAGCGGCAGATCGACCGGAATATTGTGACGTTCGAACCGATCCTTGATCTCGGTATCTGAGAGCTCCTTGTTGGTGGTGGAGAACGGGTTTATCGCTGGCATGATGAAGCGCTGCGGCGTGCCGAGCTTTTGCGCATATTCGGGCAGAGACAGCACCACGGCGTCGTAGCGTTCGATGAGTGGCGCGATGTACTCCCAGACGTCCCGATGAGGATTGCTAAGATCGATGTGACAGCGCCAGATCCAAGGCGCTTTCTTGCGAAAGTGCTGGATCAGCGGCAACGGCTGCGGATCATGCACGATCACCACGTCATGATCGAGGTGTAAGCGCGCGGCATTCTCGAATGCCACTTCCTCGTAAATTTGCAGCTTCAAATCGGTAAGATTGATGTCGCCGCCCTGCAAGGCGTTGTGCATTTTCTTGGTGACGCTGAAAAAATCAGGACGCCCTTCGATCACACGCCAGCCGGTGCGGATGCCGGAGGCATTCATCAACAATGTCAACGACGACAAAAGTTCGGCCACGCCGCCGCCGTAATAGGTCGAATTGACGTTGACAATATGCAGATCGTTGACCGCTTCAGCTTTCTTCAGCAATCGGTCGACGGTCTCGGGACCGACAAATGCCTCGTAGTCCTCGACCGAGGCCAGTTTGAAGGCTCGTGCCTCTCGCCCTGCATCCGGCACCAACATATGATTCGTTCCCCGAAATAGTGACACACCTCCAAAATTACGCTTGAGGCGAGTAAAAGTTGCGCGCATTGACCGTAGTCAACGGCCGACCTGATCCGCGCCGGCCAAGACGATACCGCGCCGTTGATCACCTGGCATCAAGCATCGTCGACGGCAACCATACGGCAATCCCCGGGAATAGCGCCACAAGCGCGACAGCGACGCACATCAGCAAAAACAGTGGCAGCGCATAGGCGCCGATGCTGAAGATGTTGCGGCCGGTCATGCCTTGCAGAACATAGAGATTGAAACCGACCGGCGGCGTGATTTGCGCCATTTCGACGACCAACACGACATAGATGCCGAACCAAATCAGGTCGAAGCCGGATTTTTCCACCAAGGGAATAATGATCGACGTGGTGAGCACCACCATCGATATGCCGTCGAGAAAACAGCCAAGAACGATGTAGAATGCCGTCAGCACGGTAATCAGCGCCCAAGGCGCCAGTTTGAAGCCGCTAATCCAATCCGCCAACGCTATGGGAATGCCGGTGAAGCCCATCGCCGCGGTGAGATAAGCGGCGCCCGCAAGAATAAACGCGATCATGCAGCTCGTGCGCGTTGCGGCCATGAGGGCTTCGATAAAACTCGCTTTGTTTAGTGTGCCCGACCACCAGGAGAAGGCCAGTGACAAGAACACACCGACCACCGCCGCTTCGGTCGCGGAGGCAAGCCCGCCATAAATCGAACCGATGACCCCGAGGATGAGCAACATCACCGGCAGCAGCCGGCGCGAGGTATAGACGCGCTTCCAAAACGGCACGGCCGGTTCCGCCGGAGGCATGCGCGATTTATTGATCATCGCCCACACCATAATGAAACCCATAAACAAGCCCGCGAGCAAAACGCCGGGAAGAACACCGGCGATGAAAAGCCGCGCGATGGATTGCTCGGTGACGGTCGCGTAAATGATGAGAATGATCGAAGGCGGAATCAAAAGCCCGAGCGTGCCGGAACCGGCCAGCGTGCCGATCGCCATTTTCTCATCGTAACCGCGCTTGAGAAGTTCAGGCAGAGCAATGCGGCCGATGGTTGCGCAGGTCGCCGCCGAGGATCCGGAGACGGCGGCGAAGATGGCGCAGCCGACCACGTTCACATGCAAAAGCCGTCCCGGTAGCTTCTGCATCCATGGCGCCAAGCCCTCGAACATGTCATCCGGCAATTTGGTGCGATAGAGAATTTCGCCCATCCAAATGAACATCGGCAGCGCGGTGAGATCCCACGAGTCAGACCCCGCCCACATCGAAGTCGCGAGCACCTGCCCCGGCGGCGTCGACATGGTGGTGACGATGGCGATGTAGCCGCAGACGGACAGCGCCAGCGCGATCCAAACGCCGGAGCCGAGCACTGCAAAAAGGAGCAGCATTAAGACGAGAGAGAGCGAGACGACCGTCATGTCCTCACCCCTCCTTGCCGAGAGTGATCGCCTCTTCCGCCGCGCGGAAACTCGGGCGGCCGCGAGTGACAACGATGATAAGCTCATCAATAAGCGCGATCGTCAAAATGAGAGCGCCCAAGGCCATCGCCGCCTGCGGGTACCAAAGTGGCACGCGCACGACACCGGGGGACACTTCGTTAAAGCGGAACGAAACCCAGGCGAAATTGGCAAGATGCCAGGTCATATAGGCCGAGGCCGCAGCGGCAACGCCGAAGGCCCAAATTTCCGCCCAACGCCGCCAGGCTTCGTTTAAAAAGCCGAGCACCATAGTCACGCGAATATGCGCGCCGGCCTTCAGGGTTCCCGCAAGCGCCAGGAAACTCGCCGTCGCCAGAAGATATCCGCAAATCTCGGCGAGCGAGAGAATGACGAAATCCACGCGCCGAAAATGCATGAGCGCGAGCGCGCCATCAAGCAAGCGACCGCCAAGCTGGGCGCCAACCAGCAAGGCGATCGCACACAAGCATAATGCCGAAGCGGCCAAGGCTATTTGATAGAGTTGGTCGAGAATGCAACGCATTACCGCGCCCCGCGATCAGTGCAACGATAACCACACGCAAGCCGAAGCGCCATTGCTTGCCTCTCGAAATTGGAAGGGGCCAAGGCTTCACATCTTCTTATAGGCGACCAGCAAAGCCCCTCCTGCCGCCCCGGCCGATTTGACCCATTCCGAGGCAAGCGTGCCTCCAATCGCATGAAAGGCGTCTCGCAACTCTTTGCTCGGCTCGATTACTTTGATGCCGGCAGCTTTAAGCGCATTGGTCTTGACCGTCATTTCATCCATCGACATTTTCCAGCCACGCACCTCGGCGGCTTTGGCGGCCTCTCGAACCGCGTTCTGCTGCGCCGGCGTCAGTTTGTCGAAGGCCGCTTTGTTCACGAAAACGATATTGCGCGGCAGCCAGGCCTGCGTGTCAATGTAGTGCGTAAGGTAATCCTGCGCCTTGGTGTCGACGCCGGTCGATGCCGATGTCATCATCACGTCGACGCGCCCCGTGGCGAAGGCCGCCGGCAAATCGGGCACTTCAATCTGCGTCGGGACAGCGCCGACAAGCGCGGCGATGCGTCCCGTCATGGCGTTGTAGGAGCGGAACTTAAGGCCCTTCAAATCGGCAATCGACTTGATTTCCTTTTTCGCATAGAGGCCTTGCGGCGGCCACGGCACGGAATAGAGCAACATCAGCCCTTCGGAAGCGAGCTGCTTTTCTAAATAAGGCTTTTGCGCCGCATAGAGCTTTTTGGCGTCGTCATAGCCGTTCGCCAAAAAAGGGATGGAATCAACGCCATACACAGGCGCCTCATTGGCGGCGAGCGATGCCAGACTTTCACCAATCGGCGCGGTGCCTTGGCGCACCGCGCGCTTGATTTCGGGATGCTTGATCAGCGAACCGGCCGAATGCACCACGATCCTGAGCGACCCATTGGTCGCCTTTTCGACATCGGCGGCGAATTGAACGATATTTTTCGTGTGGAAATTGCCGTCCGGATATGGTGTGGGCATATCCCATTTCGTCTGCGCCAAAGCAGTCGTTGAAATTCCGGCGCCGAGCAATATTCCTGCAACCATGTGTAACAGCTTCTTCATGCGATCTCTCCCTAATGTCGAGGCCATTGAGCCAAACCTCGACCTTGCCGTTAAATTGAATCATGAGGTTAATATCGTCCCCCGTGCAGGATTGTAGACGGCATGCAGCCCCCCGCAAAGAGGCAAAGTTCGGCCGGCCTGAATATTCTGTGTGGACGGCGGCACGTTCGCCGATCGGCGAGACTATGTTGGTTTTAGCAAAATATGCCTCTTTTTGCCAAGCGAAAGCTTGATAACTCCTTCGGACGTCAGCATTCGCCCGGTGAGCAACATCTTTTCGTCGGTCACCGTCGCATCGTTCACCTTCAGGCCGCCGGCTTTGATTTGACGGCGGGCGTCGCTGTTCGAGGTCACAAGGGAGGTTGTTTGAGCGAAAGCGACGAGCACGCCGAGCCCGTTCTCGAGTTCGGCCCATGAAATTTCAACGGTCGGCAGGCTTTCCGCCAGCGCGCCTTCCTCGAAGGTTTTCCGCGCCGTCTCGGCGGCGGCATCGGCCGCTTGGCGACCATGAACGAGCGTCGTCGCTTCGGTCGCGAGCACTTTCTTGGCTTCGTTGATTTCATTGCCCTTGAGCGCTTCGAGCCGCGCGATCTCATTCAGCGGCAAAACCGTGAAGAGCTTGAGGAAGCGGGTTACGTCGCCGTCTTCCGTATTGCGCCAATATTGCCAATAGTCGTAAGGACTCACAATGTCGGCGTTGAGCCACACCGCGCCGGCGGCGGTTTTGCCCATTTTCGCGCCGGACGAAGTGGTCAGCAGCGGCGAGGTCAGCGCGAACAAATGCGCGTTGTTCATGCGACGGCCGAGATCGAGGCCATTGATGATATTGCCCCATTGGTCGGAGCCGCCCATTTGCAGCACGCAGCCGTGGCGTTTGTTCAGCTCCACGAAATCATAGGCTTGCAAAATCATGTAATTGAATTCGAGGAACGAAAGTTCGTGCTGGCGTTCGAGTCGCAGCTTCACCGAGTTCGAACGCTAGCATGCGGTTGACGGAAAAGTGCCGGCCCACGTCGCGCAGGAAATCGATGTAGTTGAGCGTGTTCAGCCAGTCGGCATTGTTGGCCATGATGGCGTTGCCGCCGTCAGCTTCGAATTTCAGAAATTTCGAAAAGATTGCGCGAATGCCCTTGAGGTTCTCCGCAATCTGCGCATCGGTCAGAATGCGCCGGGTCTCGTCCTTGCCGGAGGGATCGCCGACGCGCGTGGTGCCGCCGCCCATCAGCGCAATCGGCCGGTGGCCGGTTTGTTGCAGCCAATAGAGCATCATGATCGGCAAAAGCGAGCCGACATGCAGCGAAGCGGCCGTGCAATCGAAGCCGATATAGGCGGTGATGCGCTCGCGGGCGGCAAGAGCGTCCAGCGCGTCGGGCTCCGAAACCTGGTGGATGAAGCCGCGTTCGGCGAGAATATTCAGGAAATCGGATTTGTAGGCTCTCATTGCGATGATCTGTTTCGTCATGGCCGGGCTTGTCCCGGCCATCCACGTCTTCTTTTTCGTAAGACGTGGATACCCGGCATAAAGCCGGGTAAGACGATGTTAAACGCTGCGGCAACTGGTGTAACAGGTCCGGCGAATAAATGAAGGGGCGGGCGTTGGGGTTTGTGCGGGCCATCGGGCTGATGAGCGGGACCTCACTCGACGGCGTTGATGTGGCGCTGATCGAGACCGACGGCGAACGGATCACTTCGTTCGGTCGGACCGGATATCGGCCTTATTCCGATGCCGAACGGGACTTGTTGCGCCAGGCACTCGTGGGAGGTGCGTCGCTCACCGACCGGTGGCAACGCCCGGGCGTGCTCAAGGAGGCGGAGGCTTTCGTCACGCGCGTGCATGCCGACACGATCGAGGCGTTCTTTGCAGCGGAAGGCATATCCAAAGCCGATGTGAGCATCATCGGCTTCCATGGCCAGACCGTGCTGCACCGGCCCGAGAAGCGGCTCACCGTGCAAATCGGTAACGGCGAAGAATTGGCGCGCCGGCTTGGAATGCCCGTGGCCCATGATTTTCGTGCCGCCGATATTGCAACCGGCGGGCAAGGCGCGCCGCTGGTGCCGGTTTTTCATCAAGCGTTGGCTAGAGGCCTTAAGCTTTCGCATCCGATCGCTATCTTGAACGTCGGCGGCGTCGCCAATGTCACATGGGTTGATGGCGGCGCTCCGATTGCCTGCGACACGGGGCCGGGCAATGCCCTGATCGACGACTTCATGCGCGCGCGCACCGGCGCGCCGCTCGACCGCGACGGCGATCAGGCCGCGCGTGGGCGCGTTGATGAGGCTTTCATCGCGCGCGTGCTGGCGCACCCGTTTTTCGATTGGCCTTGCCCGAAATCGCTCGACCGCAATGCTTTTGCCTTTGCCAATATCGGACTGCCGGATTTTTCGGTCGCCGATGGCGCGGCAACTTTGTCGGCGCTGACGGCGGCATCGGTGGCGCGCGTTGTGCCGCATCTGCCGGTGCCGCCCAAATCCTGGATTGTCGCCGGCGGCGGCGCGCGCAATCCGACATTGATGAGAATGCTCGCCGAGCGGCTGGCACCCGCCACGGTGCAAACGGCAGACGCCGTCGGTTGGCTCTCGCAATCGCTCGAAGCCCAGGCCTTCGCTTATCTCGCGGTGCGCACGCTTAACGATCTGCCGATCACGTTTCCGTCGACCACCGGCGCGCCGAAACCGATGCTCGGCGGCGTGGTGGCGAGGTTTTAGTTAATAGTGACGTGAGAACATTCGTTCAGCGCCAGTTTGATCTTGATTTTCGAAATATGACGACCGCAATCCTTCGGAGCTCGACGAGCTTTCGGTCGCGCCATTGTTGCTGCCGGGTTGCGCTTGATTCCTAAAATGCTGCCAGCATGGATAAAAGAAATCAGACTAGCGTTTAATAATTGTCATCGTTACACTCCGGTAATATTCGAGTAGCTTATGTGCCTGCTGATATCTCGTTTGGTGAGGACTTTGTTGTATAATTTCAGCGAGTTTTTCTATAGCAGGGACCATCCAACTTAGCTGATCGGGCGTAGGCGAATGATTAATTCTAGGCATGTTGCCGGCGCATGCGTTAATCACCTCTGCCGGTAAATCGGCATCAGCAAGCCTTCGATCTCTGCTTAAACCATTCAATAATTTGTCGAGGCGATAGAGAGCCTCGATGCCGGGGTCACCAGAAAATATATTTGGGACCAACGAGAAGGGTATGTGACGCCCCCTAACATAATTCGCGGCGTCAGGCAGAATGGCACGTAAAATGTCCGTGCCGTGTTCAAAGCCTCATCCCTCGCCCGCGACCGGCGGCGGGGGTAAAATGGAGTTCTTGCTGGGTTACGAATTTGACTGAACGACTTACCATTAATCGCCTCGGTCGTCGCGGCGACGGTATCGCCGACACGCCGACAGGAGCCGTTTTTGTGCCTTACGCGTTGCCGGGCGAAATCGTCACGGTCGAACGGGCGAGCGGACATCCCGATCGCCGTCATCTCGACCATATTGACAAGCCAAGCCTTGAACGCGTGACACCGGAGTGCAAGCATTTCGGTCAATGTGGGGGCTGCGCTCTCCAGCATTGGTCGCCGGCCGAATATCGTCTATGGAAGCGCAGTCTGATTGTAGAGGCATTGGCACGAGCCGATATTATCGCGCCGGTGGACTATACCATCGACGCTCATGGGCAAGGCCGTCGGCGCGCAGTTTTGCATGCGCGGCGTGGCCCTCACGATGTGTTGGAAGTGGGTTTTACGGCGCCGCGCACCCATCACATCGTCGCCATCGACACCTGCCCGATCCTCGCACCTTCGCTCGACGGCGCCGTCAAGACCGCCTGGGCGATTGCTGAAGCGCTCAAAATCACACGGAAGCCGCTCGACATCCAAGCGACCGCCGCCGACAACGGCCTTGATTTCGACGTGCGCGGCTCCGATCCGTTGGCACCGGAGCGCATCGCCAAGCTTGCGCGCCTCGGCGAGGAATACAGATTGGCGCGACTGACCCGTCATGGCGAACTCGTCACACAGCGCGTACAACCACTGCTGAAAATCGGACGTGCGTCGGTGCCGCTGCCGCCCGGCGCGTTCTTGCAAGCGACCGCAAAAGGCGAAGCAACGCTCGCACAGCTCGTCGTGCGACACATCGGCAATGCGAAGCGCGTGGCCGATTTGTTCGCCGGCGTCGGCACCTTTGCGCTGCGAATTGCCGAGCAAGCGCGCGTGACCGCAGTCGAAAGCCAGGCGAGCGCGGTCAAGGCCATGGAGCGCGCGGCTGCAACAACATCCGGACTAAAACCGATCGATACTTTGACGCGCGATCTTTTCCTCCATCCTTTGACAGCCGCCGAGTTGAAGGATTTTGATGCCGTGGTGTTTGATCCGCCCCGTCAGGGCGCGGAGGCCCAGGCGCGCGAGCTCGCTTCCACCAATATTAAAACGATCGTTGGGGTTTCATGCGAGACGGCGACGTTTGCTCGCGATGCAAAGATTTTGTTGACGGGCGGATATAAATTGATCAATGTGACACCTATTGACCAATTCCGCTATTCGCACCACGTCGAAATCGTGGCGAAGTTCGAACGTTGAAGATTCAGCTATTGGAAGTCGACCCCGCCACCCCAACGGTCTTGCCACCGCTTCTCTCCGATCGAACAGGAAATGCGCGGCGATTTTGCCGATATGGCGGACGCGCGCGGTGCTACTTGGCGGCCGGCGATTTCGAGCACCAGTTTCGTACGCGTCGCTTCAATAAATTGGCGGCGTTCGCGGATAGGCAAGACGAAAGAACCCGGCCCGCCAATGACGCAATCCTCAAAATAAATATCGAGATCTTCGATATCGAGCGTGCCCAGTCCCGCTCGCTTGAGCAGCAACGGCAGCCCGTTGATTGTGATACCGCTTGCGACGACCTCGTCTCGGACGGGTACCACCAGCTCTCCCGAATTGTTCGCACCGTCGCCGGAAACATCGATCACCCGACGCAATCCGCGATAGCCGCTGTGACCGAACAATGATTTGGCAAAGCGTAAAGCACCAGAAATCGAGGTGCGCGAAGCACGGCGATACGGCGCTTGCGCAATTTCGGCGGCGATGGCATCCGCGGATTCCGGACCGTCGACCAGATGCCATGGCACGACAATCTTTTGATCGCTCTGTCCGGCCCATTCGATATAGGTGATTGCAATCTTGCCGTTTGCGCCTTCGCGTAAAGCCTGGAAAAATTCCCTTGACGTAAGCGCCCGAACATAGCCCTCGCGCTGTAACGCCTGCTCGTCCGGATCCATCGAATAGGAGACGTCGACCGCAAGCACCAATTCGACGTCGACAGGAATGTCGCTTGCATTCTTTCCGGCAAAACGCGGCGCAAAGGCCGCAAACAGCAGCGCCGCAAAAACTGCGGCACCCCATGGAAAAAGACCGCGCGCGCTGCCCAAGCGGACCATTAGAAATTTTTATCATATGCCGGAGATACAAAAAAGCGCCGTTAAACGGCCGCCGGCGCCGGATATCGTGGCTCGGGAAAGCAGCGGATTATTAGCGGCTTAGCTGTCGAGCGGCTCGGTCGCCTTAATCTCGATACCGAAGCCTGAAAGACCGACATAAGTGCGTTGACTGGATGCAAGCAGCCGGATTGAGGAAATTCCGATATCTTTCAAAATCTGCGCGCCCAGGCCAATTTCGCGCCAGTGCCGCGAGCGTGCGGCGTCCGTTTCGGTATCGCCATGCGGGATTTCCGCGACCGGCACCCCGGCGGTGCCGTCCCGCAAATAAACGACAACGCCGCAGCCTTCAGCTTTGAAGCGTTTCAGCGCGGCATGAATGGGCCTGGCGCCACCGAACACATCGCCGATGACATCGGCGCGATGCAGCCGCGCCAATACGTTTTTTCCATTACCGATGTCACCGTAAACGAAAGCCATGTGATGCACCCGATCAAATGGCGTTACATAGGCATAGCCCTCGAGTAGACCGATCTCCGATGCAACCTGAAATTCACCGACACGCTCGACGAGCTTATCGCGGCTTTGCCGGTAGGCGATCAAATCGGCGATCGATAGCTGCGCCAGCTTGTGCTTCGCGGCGAATGCCGCTACTTGCCGCCCGCGCATCACCGATCCATCGTCATTCATCAATTCCGAAAGCACGCCGACAGGCGCCAGACCGGCCAACCGGCAAAGATCAACGCATGCCTCGGTATGGCCCGAGCGCATGAGGACCCCGCCCTGACGCGCAATCAGCGGAAAGACATGGCCCGGACGCACAAAATCCGCCGCGCCGCTATTATCATTGGCAAGCGCGCGCACGGTATTGGTGCGCTCTTCCGCCGAAATTCCGGTGGTCAGCCCGTGCCGCACATCGACCGTGACAGTGAAGGCAGTGCCGAGCGGCGCATCGTTTTCGGCCACCATGGGCTCGAGATGCAACCGCCGCGCAAGATCTGCGGAGAGCGGCGCGCACACGATGCCGGATGTGTTACGAATAACGAAAGCCATCTTCTCCGGCGTGCAAAGCGAAGCGGCGACGAACAGATCGCCTTCGTTCTCGCGGTCATCATCATCGGTGACGACGATAATCTCACCTTTGGCGAAGGCCCTGAGCGCTGCTTCGACTCGGCTATGGGAATTAAGCACGACGAAAATACCCGGTTTGCAGATGGTCCGGCGCTTACCGGCGCCTAAACATAATACCTACTTTCGCTGACGAGATCGTCGGCAAAAGAGGCAAGCCGATCCGCGAAATACCTCCTTCTCAATTTCGAGAAGAAAACGGCCGGGCTGTGCCCTCGCCCATTTGCGCGCGGTGCATGAGATAGTGGTCGGCGAGTACACAGGCCACCATAGCCTCACCGACCGGCACCGCACGGATGCCGACGCAAGGATCGTGGCGCCCTTTGGTCATGACCTCCGTGTCACGACCGAAACGATCAACCGTCTTTCGCGGAATGAGAATGGACGAGGTCGGTTTCACCACAAAGCGCGCCACAATGGTTTGACCGGTCGAAATACCGCCGAGAATGCCGCCGGCATGGTTCGACAAAAAAACCGGCTTACCATCGTTCCCCATCCGCATTTCGTCGGCATTGGCTTCGCCGGTCGTTTCGGCCGCCGCAAACCCATCGCCGATCTCCACGCCTTTGACGGCGTTGATGCCCATCAATGCCGACGCGAGCTCGGCGTCGAGTTTCCCATAGACTGGCGCGCCTAAGCCCGGCGGCACTCCTTCAGCCACCACTTCGACAACCGCGCCGATCGAGGAACCGGACTTACGAACGCCGTCGAGATAGTCCTCGAAAAATTTCGCCCGCACAGGGTCCGGGCAAAAAAAAGGATTTTGCTCGACCTCGTTCCAGTCCCAGCGCGATCGATCAATTTTGTGCGGCCCCATCTGCACCAGCGCGCCGCGCACGGTGACGCCCGGCACAATTTTGCGCGCGATGGCGCCGGCCGCCACCCGCGCCGCAGTCTCGCGCGCCGAAGAACGCCCCCCACCGCGATAATCGTGAATGCCGTATTTGACGTCGTACGTGTAACCGGCATGGCCCGGCCGATATTTATCCTTGATCTCGGAATAATCTTTAGACCGCTGATCGACATTTTCGATCATGAGCATGATCGGCGTGCCGGTGGTGACCTGCACACCTGTCGATTCATCGGTAAATACGCCGGACATGATTCTCACCGAGTTCGGGTTCTTGCCGCTGCGTGGTGAAGCGCGACTGACCGGGACGGCGCTTGTCGAGGTCATGCTGAACGTCGGCGGTTTGCAGCGGAATAAGCGGCGGACAACCGTCAACCACGCAGCCGATCGCCGCCCCGTGGCTTTCGCCGAAGCTCGTGAACCGGAAAAGACGGCCAAAAGTATTGAATGACATGCGCGTTCCGCCGTTAACTCGTTGATACCGCGAGCCATTCCGGCGGTCAAATGGCGGCGTACCGGCCGTGCGTCGCGAACAAAGCGCAAGCCTAAAAAAGCCCTTTTCCGCCGTTGCGATACCAAAATGCTTAAACCGCAGCCGGGAGCGAAAAAAACACTACTCTTCTTTGCCAACGGCGATGTCAGGAGCGTCCGGGTGTTTCATGCCGACGATGTGGTACCCGGCATCCACGTGATGCACTTCGCCCGTGACACCACTTGCCATGTCGGACAGAAAATACACGCCGGTCTTGCCGACATCCTCCAGCGTCACGTTACGCCGCAGCGGCGTATTGTATTCGTTCCATTTCAGAATATAGCGAAAATCGCCTATGCCGGATGCGGCTAATGTCTTGATCGGACCCGACGAGATGGCATTGACCCGGATATTCTTCGCCCCGAGATCGGCGGCTAAATAGCGCACGGAGGCTTCCAGCGCGGCCTTGGCAAGCCCCATGACGTTGTAATGCGGCATCCATTTCTCGGCGCCATAATAACTAAGCGTCAGAAGAGAGCCGCCGTTTGGCATCAACTTTTCCGCGCGTTGCGCGACCGCAGTAAACGAATAACAGCTCACCAGCATCGTCTTGCTGAAATTATCCGCGCTCGTATCAACGTAGCGGCCGTCAAGCTGGTCCTTGTCGGAGAAAGCGATCGCATGCAGTACAAAATCGAGCGAGCCCCAGGCGGATTTGATCGCCCCGAACACGTTGTCGAGGGTCGACGGGTCGGTCACGTCGCAATGGCCGACAACCACGCCACCGACGTCCTCGGCCAAAGGCTCAACCCGCTTTTTCAGCGCATCACCCTGATAGGTAAATGCGAGGTCGGCGCCCTGGTCACGGCAAGCGCGGGCGATCCCCCAGGCGATCGAGCGATTATTCGCCACGCCCATGATCAGGCCGCGTTTGCCGCGCATCAGACCCGAATTTTCCGCCATTTCGCTCCCCTCAACTGGCCGATGACCGGCCGCTTCCTATGGCATAGGGGATTAGGGTCAGCAAGCAAGGCACGCTGGGACGCGTCACCACTGTTAATTCAGCACGATTTGGGAATATGCATAGTTATGCGGGGTTTCATCGCCGGGTGCACGGGATGGGCAATGGCCGCACTTACGCCCGCTTCGAATTAGTTCGGGGTCAAGTTACGGGAGATTCGGCTTGAGCGCGTTCCGAGAGAACGTCAAGGCAACGATCCCGGCATTGCGCCGTTATGCCCGTTCACTGACGCGCGATGCCGAAATTGCCGATGACTTGGTGCAGGACACGTTGGTGAGGGCCTTACGCTCAGAACATCTGTTCCAGGGCGAGCAAGTGCGCAGTTGGCTCTATACGATCCTAACCAACCTCAACCGTAATCGGCTTCGCTCGCTGGCAAGGCGTCCGCCATTTTCTTCGATCGACGAAAATGATGCGCCCGATTCGAGTGTCCCTGACGGCAGCGGCGGCGATATCGAACGCGCACTCGCCGCACTCGTGGAAGAGCAACGAAATACGCTGCTGCTCGTCGTGCTGGAAGGCCTCAGCTATCGCGAAGTCGCGCAGGTGCAAAATGTGCCGATCGGTACGGTGATGTCACGCCTGGCGCGGGCGCGGGCGCAAATTAAAAGCTTCCTCGACGGCGAGCGCCCAGCGCTTCGCCGCGTGAAATGAATGACAGGTACGATCATGATTGACCGCAATTCACCCGTGAGCGAGGACGAGCTTCACGCCTATGTCGATGACGAACTGCCGTCTCACCGGCGTGAAGAGGTCGCCCAATGGCTTGCCAATCATCCTGAACATGCGATTTTAGTCGCCGCGTGGCAGGCGCAGGCGGGAAACATTCGCGTCCGTTTCGGCGCGGTGAAAGACGAAGCGATCCCTGAACGGTTGAAGATCGACAATGTCATGCGCGCAATTCGCGGCAATGCCCGTTCCTGGATGGCGATCGCCGCGGCCGCAACGATCATTGCGTTCATCGCCGGTGGAGCGACCGGCTGGATGGCACGCGACGTTTCGTCGGCAACGCCAACCACATTTAACACCTTCACGGCAGAGGCGCTCAATGCGTACAAGCTTTATGCCGTCGAGGTACATCATCCCGTCGAAGTGCCGGGCAGCGACGTCAAGCATATGGGACGATGGCTATCGAAGCGCCTCGGTTACGAACAACCGGTCCCTGATTTGGAATCGCTCGGTTTGAAGCTGGTCGGCGGACGTTTACTGCCGGGGCCGACGGGCGCCGCCGCCTTCTATATGTATGAAGGCCCGACTGGCGAACGCTTCACCGTTTATTGCGGCAAGGCAAGCGCGCCGCAAACCGCGCTGCGTTATAAGAGCAATGATCGTGTCGCGGCGTTTTACTGGGTCGACGATAACCGCGCCTATGTTGTAAGCGGGCCGGCCAGGCGCGACGAGCTCGAGAAGATCAGCAAGACCGTTTACGAACAGGTCGATCAAGCTGGTGCTCGGAAATCATAACCATTCGCCCCGTCTTTATTTTCGCAACCGCGGCGTGGCCGGCATCAGCGTCAATGGCCACGCGGGTCATAGGGCTTTTTATCGCGCCACGCCTTCATGAGCGCCTTGAGCTCTTCGTCCGCGGCATCCGGCAGCATAATGCGCACGGTCGCCAGTAAATCGCCGCTGCCGCTCTTGGCTTTGAGCCCCTTTCCCTTCAGCCGAAAGGTACGGCCGGAATTGGTGCCGGCCGGCACCGCGAGTTCCACCGCGCCATCGAGTGTGGGCACCCGCACCTTGCCACCAAGCACCGCCTCGTAGAGCGTGATGGGCAAATCAAGTCGCAGGTCGGAGC
Source organism: uncultured Pseudomonadota bacterium (assembly GCA_963697535.1). Taxonomy (GTDB): domain Bacteria; phylum Pseudomonadota; class Alphaproteobacteria; order Rhizobiales; family Xanthobacteraceae; genus Pseudolabrys. Next base: position 185,642 of record OY969085.1, read on the forward strand.
CATCCGGCTTGAACAGCGGGTGGGGGGCGACATTGACGGTGATGAGCGCATCGCCCGCTTTGCCTGTCGCGGCCGGCCAGCCTTGACCTTTGAGCCGGATCTGCTGGCCGCTGGCGATCCCGGCGGGAATTTTGACCTCGACCTCTTTGCCCGTCGGCAAATGCACGCGCGCCTTGGAACCCTTGGCCGCGTCCGCCAGAGTTATCGTGAGCGAGGCATGTAGATCTGGCCCGGCGCCCGCCGCCGCGCCAAACTCATCGGCTTCGAAGCGGCGCGCACCGGCACCGCTGCCGAACATTCCGCGCAGGATGTCCTCAAAGCCGGAGCCCTCGAACCCGCTCACTCCGGCCCCACGTTGAAATCCGTCGGGCCCAAAGCTGAAATTTTCGAAATGGCTGCCGCGCGGGCCGCGCGGGCCACCGGGCCGCGCGCCGAAACCTTCAAATCCATGGACGCGCGGCTTGCCTTCCGCATCGATCTCGCCGCGATCAAAAGCTTTGCGTTTTTTTTCGTCGCCTGCAATTTCATAAGCGGCATTAAGTTCGGCGAAGTGCGCCGCCGCCTTTGGATCATGCTTATTGGCGTCGGGGTGCAGCTTCTTGGCAAGCTTGCGATAGGCGCTCTTGATTTCCGCCTCGTTGGCCGTCCGGGAAACCCCCAAGACCTCGTAGGGGTCACGCATCGTCAGTCGTTCTCCGTGAAAAATGTCCCCGCGTGGGCGAATCAACTATTTTGTGGCGATAGCATCACCAACACGGCGCTCAAACAACATCAATGTGGTGCGCAAAAACGCTGCTGCAATGCAAGATTTTCCCCGTAAGGGCGAACACCCAAGCGCCCTCCCCGCGTTCGCTCACGAGCGCTTCCACGGCTTGAGCGAGCGTACCTCCCACGCACCCTCACGTTCCCGACAGGCTTCGCCCTGCATCCAGGATTCAGCGCGACCATTGACGTAACTTACCAAGAAATTACGGCAAGTTCGCCCATCCTGCGTGTAGGTCGTGGCAATGGGCGTCACCGTTCCACGCGCGCCGGACCGAGGGTTTTCCCATGGCAAGCTGGCATCCTTTTGGCCGCCCCGAAGCACCTCGGCCGCCGCCGCGCGGGCATAAGCCAAATCATCGGCCGGCATCGTTGTTTCCGCGTTCTGCTCGATTGAGACCGCCGAGAGGCGGTTAGTCTTTTCGCCACCAAAATAATTGTCGAGTTGGGAGGACAGGCTGCAACCGCTACCCACCACGGCGAGCATGATTGAAGCGCTCAGGGATAGCCATTGCCATGGGCGCGGATCGCCACACCGCCTATATAACCTATATAAGGACCGATAGGATGAAAGGCTTGGCTCCCCAGTCAAACGGTGTACTCCAGACGATGTCAAAAACAATTCCAATTCAACACCCGAGTTGGTTAACGACTGGTGATTTCACCGCCGCCGAGGACCCGTTTCAGCTCTTTGCCGCCTGGCTCGATCAAGCGACAACATCCGAGCCACGCGACCCCAATGCGATGACACTTGCGACGATCGACCCCAATGGCCTTCCCAATGCGCGGATGGTACTCTTGAAAGAGGCCGGCGAGAATGGATTTGTTTTCTATACCAACACAACCAGCCAAAAGGGGCGGGAGTTGGACGCTCACGGCAAAGCCGCACTCGTCTTCTATTGGAAATCGCTGAACAAACAGGTGCGCGTGCGCGGTTTTACCGAGCGCGTGAGCGAAAGCGAGGCCGACGCCTATTTCGCCGGCCGCCCCCGGCAAGCCCAGATCGGCGCCTGGGCAAGTCAACAATCCGCACTGCTCGACAGCCGTTTCGCCTTTGAAAAGGCCATCGCGCGTTATGCCGCCAAATACGCCCTCGGCGCGGTGCCGCGACCGCCGCATTGGTCGGGCTATCGAATCATACCCCTATCGATCGAATTTTGGCAGGATCGGCCCTTCCGCCTGCACGACCGGATCGAATTCAGGCGCACCAAGCCGGATGACCCGTGGCGTAAAATCCGCCTCTATCCCTGAACAGGCCACTTCGTTAGCATCGGGCCACCGTTTCGCCCGTGGCGATGACATCAAGGACGCTTATGCCAAGTTCGCCATCCAATCAGCCGCGCCGGACCCTGCTGCTGACAGGCGCAAGCCGCGGCATCGGGCATGCCACCGTAAAGCGTTTTTCGGCCGCCGGCTGGCGCGTGATCACCTGCTCGCGCCATCCATTTCCGGAAAATTGCCCATGGGATGCCGGACCCGAAGACCATATCCAGGTCGATCTCGCCGATGAGGCCAACACGCGCGATGCCGTTGATGAGATCAAGCGGCGCTTAGACACGCATGAACTCCACGCGCTTGTGAACAATGCCGCTATTTCGCCCAAGGCGAACGGCGGCAAAAGGCTCGGCTCGCTCGATACGACCATTGATGTCTGGCATCATGTGTTTCAAGTCAATTTCTTCGCCCCCATTATATTGGCGCGTGGCCTGATCAAGGAATTGCAGGCGGTGAAAGGCTCGGTAGTGAACGTCACCTCTATTGCCGGATCGCGGGTGCATCCCTTCGCCGGCGCGGCCTATGCAACATCGAAAGCGGCACTCGCCGCGCTTACGCGTGAAATGGCGTCGGATTTCGGCCGCCTCGATATCCGCGTTAACGCGATTGCGCCCGGCGAGATCGATACCGCTATTCTCTCTCCCGGCACCGATAAGATCGTCGAGCAAATTCCGATGCACCGGCTGGGCACGCCCGATGAAGTGGCCAAGATCATCTACGTGTTATGTACGGAGACATCGTCTTACGTGAACGGGGCCGAGATCCATATCAATGGCGGTCAGCATGTTTGAGCTCCGTTTGCAAAACGAAGCCTTCGCGTTTACCCGACTTGCGGCGCTTAAAATGGCTTCGCTCAAGATGCGCCCAAGCCCCGTTTCTTTAACGCGCTGCCGATCTCATCCAAAATCGCCGGATCGTCGATTGTCGCGGGCATCGTCCAGGGATCGCCGTCGGCGATTTTTTTGATGGTGCCGCGCAGGATTTTACCCGAGCGCGTTTTCGGCAGACGCGCAACGGTAACGGCAAGTCGGAACGACGCCACCGGGCCGATCTTTTCGCGCACGAGCGCGACGATTTCCTTTTCGATCTCAGCCGGCGGGCGATTGACGCCGGCTTTCATCACGATGAAACCGCAAGGCACCTCGCCTTTCAACTCGTCCTTGATACCGAGCACCGCGCATTCGGCGACATCGGAATGCGAGGCAAGCACTTCTTCCATGCCACCGGTCGACAATCTATGGCCCGCGACATTGATGATGTCGTCGGTACGGCTCATCACATAGATGTAACCGTCTTCATCGTTGAAGCCGGCATCGGCGGTCTTGTAGTAGCCGGGAAATTCGGTGAGATAAGCCTGACGGAAGCGCGCGTCGTCATTCCATAAGGTGGGAAACGAGCCAGGCGGCAGCGGCAGTTTCACGACGATCGAACCGATTTTGTGGGCCGGCTGCACTCGGCAGGATTCGTCGACGATGTCGATGGTGTAGCCCGGCATGGCGACAGCGGCAGAACCATGTTTTACCGGCAATAGCCCAAGCCCCACAGGATTTCCGGCGATGCACCAGCCGGTTTCCGTCTGCCACCAATGATCGATCACCGGCACGTCCAGCTTGTCTTCCGCCCATTGCACGGTCGGCGGATCGGCGCGCTCTCCGGCGAGAAACAGAGCACGGAAGCGTGAGAGATCATATTGCGAAAGCAGTTTCGCATTCGGATCTTCTTTGCGGATGGCGCGGAACGCCGTCGGTGCGGTGAACAACGCAACCGCTTTGTGTTGCGCGATCACGCGCCAAAACGCGCCGGCGTCGGGCGTGCCCACGGGTTTTCCTTCATAAATAATGGAAGTCGCGCCATGCAGTAGCGGCGCATAGACGACGTAAGAATGCCCAACCACCCAGCCGATATCCGACGCGCACCACCAAATTTCGTCGGGATCGACGCCGTAAAAATTTTGCATCGACCATTCAAGCGCGACCATATGACCGCCATTGTCGCGCACGACGCCTTTGGGAATACCGGTCGTGCCCGACGTGTAAAGAATATAAAGCGGATCGGTGGCGGCGACCGGCACGCATTCAGACGTCTTGGCGTATGCGACCGCGTGCTCCCACACGTTGCGCCAGTCGTGATCGCGACCTTCTTTGAGCGGCGCCTCGCATTGCGGGCGCTGAAGAATGAGGCAAGCTTCCGGCTTGTGTTGGGCAAGCTCGATCGCTTCGTCGAGCAGCGGCTTATATGCCACAACGCGCGCGGCCTCGATGCCGCAACTGGCCGAAAGAATAAGCTTGGGTTTGGCATCGTCAATGCGCGTGGCGAGTTCTTTCGGCGCGAAGCCGCCGAACACGACCGAATGGATGGCGCCGATGCGTGCGCAGGCGAGCATCGCGAACACCGCTTCCGGTACCATCGGCATGTAAATGACGACGATATCGCCCTTCTTCACGCCGAAATCGCGCAGCATGGCGCCCAAAAGCTGCACTTCGGAGAGCAGCCGGCCGTAGGTGAAAGTCTTTACCGTGTTCGTGACCGGTGAATCGTAGATTAGTGCGACTTGGTTGTTGCGTCCGCCCAATACATGGCGATCAACCGCGTTGTAACAGGTGTTGCAGACGGCATCGGGAAACCAGCGGCCGTAAATGCCGGCAGAAGAATCGAAGATTTTCTTCGGCGCCTCGTACCAGTCGACGGCGCGCGCGGCTTCGGCCCAAAATCCTTCCGGGTCGTGCTGCCATTGCGCATAAACCTCGTGATAACGGCTCGTCGGAACAGCCATTGTCGTTGCCTCCCGCACCGTGATCCTGAGATGGCTGCGGCCCGCGCCCCCCCGAAGGATAACGATCGAGCCGCGATTGTGGAACGTCCGGCATGCGCAAACAAGACTGGTGAGGCTTCCGGTGATTGCGTATTCGAGATGCCGGCAAACCCCGTCATTTCAGGAGAGACGAGGAAGCATAGTGACTATCATCTCCGACCCCCTCTTCTATGTGCTTGCCGTACCCGGCGTGATAGCGCTCGGATTGGCCAAGGGCGGCTTTACCGGCGTTGGGCAAATGTCTCTGCCGATCCTGGCGCTGGTTATGCCACCTCTCGACGCCGCCGCCATCATGCTACCGATCATGATCGTGCAGGACTGGAGCGCCGTCTGGGTCTACCGGAAAGAATGAGACAGACGTATCTTCGCCATCATGCTTCCGGTGCGTTGATCGGCGTCGCACTTGCCGGATGGCTCGCCTCCTACGTTTCCGACGCGGCCGTGCGCGTCTTCATCGGCGGCACGACAATTATCTTCGTGCTCCACAATTGGATCGGCGGGCTACGCCAGAGCGGCGCCAACACCCGATTTGACTATCCCGCGGCAGCCGTGAAGATGGCGATATGCTGAGTCTCAAGCCGGTATCAGACAAGCCCGCGCCTTGCAAAATCTGCGCGAAAGACGCGCCGCTTTACGGCGTCGTCGATTTCAACAAAAGCTGCGAGGAACTACGCGGCCTGCGCCTGCCGTTGGCCGGCATCCCAGTTTATTATCGCCGTTGCCAGTCCTGCGGCTTCCTGTTCACCGACGCGTTCGACGACTGGAGCCATGCCGACTTCAAGGCGCACGTTTATAACGACGACTATATCAAGGTCGATCCCGACTATATGGAGGCACGACCGCGCGGCAGTGCTGGCCTGGTGCAGAAACTGTTTGGCGCGCACAAGGCGAATCGGCGCGTCCTCGATTACGGCGGCGGCAACGACGTACTATGCAAGGAGTTGCGGGCGGCGGGATTTCCGGTCGCCATGACCTACGATCCGTTTGTGCCCGAACACGCGCAACAGCCGGAGGGAAAGTTCGACCTCATCACCTGTTTCGAGACGCTCGAGCATATGCCTGATCCGCTGGCGGGCATCAGCGCCATTGTGGCGAAGCTTACCGAACCAGGACTGGTGTTGTTTTCGACGCTGCTGCAGCCCCAGGACTTCGATAAACTTGGGCTGCAATGGTGGTATGTCGGCCCGCGCAACGGGCACGTCTCGATGTTTGGCCGCCGCGCTCTCGTCCAGGCATGGGAGCGTCACGGCTGCCGAGTCCGGTCCTTCAATGACAACATGCACATCGCCTTCCGCACGCTGCCGGAATTCGCCAAACATCTGGTTAAGTGATTTTTTGTGGCTGCCACCGCCCACTGACAGCATTGCCTGCTACCCCGCTTGTTCGCTAACTTTATCGCCAGAGGGGAAACGGCCATGGCGAAAACGCCCTACGATATCGATCTCGATCGCAATCCCGCGAACTATCAACCGCTGACGCCGCTCAGTTTTCTCGAGCGAGCAGCCGCAGTATTCCCGCACCACGTGGCCATCATTCACGGGCCGCTCAGGCGCAACTACGCCGAATTCTACGCCCGCTCGCGACGGCTTGCGTCTGCGCTCACCCAACGAGGCATCACGCGCGGTGATACGGTTGCCGTGATGCTCGCCAATACGCCGGCCATGCTTGAATGCCATTATGGTGTGCCAATGACACAAGGCGCACTCAACACGCTGAATACGCGGCTCGACGCACCGATCATCGCTTTCTCGCTCGACCATGCCGAGGCCAAGGCGGTTATCATCGATCGCGAATATTCCAAGGTGATGAAGGCGGCGCTGACCTTATGCAAAGTGAGGCCACTCGTCATCGATTACGACGATCCGGAATATCGTGGAGCGGGCGAGCGGCTGAGCGAGATCGAATACGAAGACTTCATCGCGCAAGGCGATCCCAATCACGCCTGGAAAATGCCAACCGACGAGTGGGATGCCATTTCATTGAACTACACCAGCGGCACGACGGGCGATCCCAAGGGCGTGGTCTATCATCATCGTGGCGCGCACCTGCTGGCCGTCGGCAATGTCGTCACGTGCGGCATGCGCAAGCATCCCGTCTATTTGTGGACGTTGCCGATGTTCCATTGCAACGGCTGGTGTTTTCCCTGGTCGATCTCAGTCGCGGCCGGCACGCATGTCTGCCTGCGCAGCGTACGCGCCAAGGCGATGTATGACGCCATCGCGGAGCATAAGGTCACGCATCTATGCGGCGCGCCCGTTGTCATGGCGACGCTGCTCAACGCGCCCGCCAATGAAAAGAAGCCCTTGCCGCACGCGGTGGAATTCTTCACCGCCGCCGCGCCGCCGCCGGAGGCGGTGCTCGCCGGAATGAAGGAAGCCGGTTTCAATGTGACGCATCTTTATGGATTGACCGAATCTTACGGCCCTGCCGTCATCAACGACTGGCACGAGGAATGGGATGCGCTATCCGCCGGCGAACAGGCCGCGAAGAAAGCGCGCCAAGGCGTGCGCTATGGCGCGTTGGAAGCGCTCGACGTGCTCGATCCCGACACGATGCAGCCGGTCAAGCGTGACGGCGAGACCTTGGGCGAAGTGATGATGCGGGGCAACATCGTGATGAAAGGTTATCTCAAAAACAAAGTCTCAACCGAAAAAGCCTTCTCCGGCGGCTGGTTTCACACCGGCGATCTCGGGGTGATAAATGCCGACGGCTATCTCCAACTGAAAGATCGGTCGAAGGACATCATCATTTCCGGCGGCGAGAATATTTCATCGATCGAAGTGGAAAATGCGCTTTATAAACATGCCGCCGTCGCCGCTGCCGCCGTGGTGGCAAAGCCCGACGAGAAATGGGGCGAGACGCCTTGCGCCTTCGTCGAATTAAAGCCCGGCGCGAATACGAGCGCCGATGAATTAATGCAATGGTGCCGCAAAAATCTCGCCGCCTATAAATGCCCGCGTTATGTAGTTTTCACTGAACTACCGAAGACGAGTACGGGGAAGATACAGAAATTCAAACTGCGGGAGGCGGCGAAAGGGGTGACAGACTTGGCAAAGTCCGAATAAGCGACGAAGGACGGAAATGCCACGGATTAAGCACACGAAGGATTTAAAACGTCTTCGGAAGACCAGCCTGTTAGGGGCACAAATTATAAGGCGAACGCATTCCGCATTGAGAAATTACGCGGAGGCTTGCGTCAGCGCCCCTCGCGAGCAAAGGGGTCTAATAAATTGCTCGGATTGTATCGCTGCCCAAAGGATTGCGGCGCCCCGAATTGAACGGTCGTGTTGCCGCTCTCAATTAACTTGTCGTTGGACTCGGACAGTGGCGATCGTGAATCCGAGGGTGCCGAGGGTGCATTGCCCGGCAATTGCAAATCCGTGAACCCGCGATAGTCGCTATTGCCTTCCGCCGGGCCTTCCAACGTGAATGCGGAAGCCGCGCTCACGGCCGTCAGCATCAGGCCCATTGAGGCGGCGGCGATGATAACGAAGTGGCGCAAGCCATGCGCGTGAACGAAATTCATCACAGCCTCGTTGATGGTTCGGAATTTAGGTTCGCAGGAAGAAAAAAGAAGACGCGTTAGGCCGGGATTATCGCCGGTACAATAGGTCTGATGAACGGCAAAATCCACAACAATTTCGGGCGAACTGGCATCGAGCGGACTCGGTCGCATGCAAACCGGCATTGCGCCCTTACCATCGTCAGGCTTAGTGAAGGCGCGCGGCCGTGTCGTGGCGCAGACGTTCGATCTCGTCCTTAACCAGCAGCTTACGACGTTTCAGGTCACGAACGACGAGGTCATCGACACCTGGATGCGACAAACACTCATTGAGTTCGTTCTCAAGCGCTTGATGCTTTTTCTCTAATTCTTCAAGATGCGTTCGCACCGACATGCCTTATGCCTCCCAAATCGGTCATCAAAAACAATATAGTGCCCGATCACAATGCGGGCGATGGTCGCGTCGCGGCCGCGTGGAACCCAAACGGGAACATCCGCGAGCTCAAATCATACAATAATTCGATGAACGAACACGTAGAAAAATGCGATAACATTGGAAATCTTTGTGCCGGCTAAGCTCAAATGCCTGGAAAATGATCAGCGGTAGCGATGACGGACGAGGAAGAGCGTACGTTGCGAGAGCAGTTGGCGCACCTGCAACAAGAGCACCGTGACCTCGACGCGGCCATTGCTGCTTTGGCGGCATCGCCGAGCTCGGATCTCATCCAAGTTCAGCGACTGAAAAAGCGTAAGCTGGTGCTTCGCGACAAGATCCGCGCGATTGAAGATACCCTGACGCCGGATATCATCGCCTGATATTCGAACGCCTTTTTGACGCCCGCGAGAGATTGCCTTCGGAGGCGTTGTGCCTGCCACACGCATCTTGCTTCCGCCTTGCCAGCGCGCGACCTCAACCTATAATCCCGCGCTTCCCTCCATTTGACCTGGCGGGATACGAGTTCGGACATGATCCTTTTGGATTGGCTTAAGGGGGCGCAATGTCGTCGAAACCGGTCGCCATCATTATGGGCAGCCAATCGGATTGGGCCACGATGAAACACGCGGCCGAGACGCTCGATGCGCTCAAGATCGGGCACAAAGCACTTATTATTTCGGCACACCGCACGCCCAACAGGCTTTACGACTTCGCCCATGGCGCCCGTGATCAAGGCTTCAAAGTGATCATCGCCGGCGCGGGCGGCGCGGCTCATTTGCCGGGAATGGCGGCCTCGATGACGCCATTACCGGTTTTCGGCGTGCCTATGAACACACATGCGCTCGAGGGCAAGGATTCGCTGCTGTCGATTTTGCAGATGCCGGGCGGCATACCGGTCGGCACATTAGCCATCGGCAAGCCGGGCGCGATCAATGCAGCCCTGCTCGCGGCACGCGTGCTGGCTTTGTCCGACGCCAAGATCGCCAAGCGGCTTGATCAATGGCGCGCGCAGCAAACAAAAGCCGTGGCGAAGCGGCCGAAGGACTGAACATGCCGCACTCTCTAACCCCCCTTCCCCGCGAAAGCGGGGATCATGGCGACAACTTTTTCAACTCAAAAATAAGGATAGCGGATTCCCATCGCAAGTCGCGTAAACCGGACTTGCGCACTTATCGTTGCCGACACGGGCGTATACCCGATGTCGGCCCGTGGGAATGAGCGGGGGGTGGTGTGCTGAAACCCGGCGCGACCATTGGAATTCTGGGCGGCGGCCAACTCGCTCGCATGCTGGCGCTGGCGGCGGCGGCGCTGGGGTTGCGCTGTCACGTCTTTGCGCCCGAGCAGAACGCCTGCGCATTCGATGTCGTGCATGCGCGCACCTGCGCGGCCTATGAAGACGAAGGTGCGCTTGCCAGTTTCGCCGACAGCGTGGACGTCATCACCTATGAATTCGAAAATGTACCGGCAAAAACCGCCGCCTTCTTGTCGCAACGCAAGCCGGTCTTGCCCGATTCAAAGGTCCTAGAACTGACCCAGGATCGTTTGGTGGAGAAGAATTTCATCGCCGAATTAAACATCGCGACGGCACCGTACGCACCGGTGCATAGCGCCACGCAGCTTGCCGAGGCGGTCGAGAAAGTTGGGCTGCCCGCCGTACTCAAAACAAGACGCCTTGGCTATGACGGCAAGGGCCAAGCAAAAATCGTCACAAGCCGCGATGCTTTGTCCGCCTGGCGAAGCCTTCGCCACGCGCCCTGCATTTTGGAGGGATTCATCAATTTCCAACGCGAGGTTTCGGTTATCGCCGCGCGGGGCGCCAATGGTCAGGCGGAATGTTTTGAAATCACCGAGAACGAACACCGTGACCACATTTTGAAATTCTCACGCGTTCCGGCGAAAGTGAGCCCTATCGTCGCCAGGCAAGCCCGCCGCATTGCCACACGGCTCGCAGAAGCGTTCGGCTACATCGGGGTCATGGGCGTCGAAATGTTCGTCGTCCGTGACAGAGGAAAGCAAACCGTGCTCGTGAATGAAATCGCGCCGCGAGTGCATAATTCCGGACACTGGACGATCGATGGCGCGACCGTTTCACAGTTCGAGCAGCATATCCGGGCCGTCGCCGGCTGGCCCTTGGCCAAACCGACGCGCCTCGGCCGGGTGGAGATGGTCAATCTGATCGGTCATGAGATCGGCGAAGTGTCACGCTGGCTCACGGTTCCCGGCGCATCGGTCCATATCTACGGCAAAGGCGAAGCACGTGCTGGCCGCAAAATGGGCCACGTCACCCGGGTTTGGTCGAAATAACCGGGCCCGAGGTACTGGATCTCTGGAGACGATGACGAATAAACTCTTGACCACAATTCTGCTAAAGACCCCTCCCTCAAACCGGTCTTTCTGACGGTTTTTTGAGCGGTAAGTCGCCGATCAGTAGCGAGTCCGACCCACCAACAAAGGAGCAAGCGTGCAAGTTCTTGTTCGCGACAATAATGTCGACCAGGCCCTCAAGGCGCTGAAGAAGAAAATGCAGCGCGAGGGCATTTTCCGCGAGATGAAACTTCGCGGCCATTATGAAAAGCCGTCGGAAAAAAGAGCGCGGGAAAAGGCGGAAGCGATCCGTCGGGCGCGCAAATTGGCGCGCAAGAAATTGCAGCGTGAGGGCCTTGCGCCTCCATCAAAGCCACGCGTGGCCTTTGGTGCGGGCGGACCTGGTGGTGCCGGCGCGGCGGCGCGTGGCGGTTCACGCCGCATGGGCTGATCCAGCGATCGGCGCCTACCGGCAAATGTTCTTTTACCGCTAATGTCCTCTTGTCTCTAAAGATCGTCACATCGTCCGGTTGTATTGAATTGACAGCGCCATCGGCGTTTCGCGCGAACGAGGCTACCCTGGAAATGCAACTAAAAGTTGCATAAAGATACGTCCTGGCGCAAGCGCTCACCAAGATTTAGTTTACTTTCTCTTGCATAAAGTTGTGAATTCGGCCCGCCCCAAGGCAACGAAATGGCGCTGGGAAGCGTTTGGCTTGCAGAAGTGGTAAGTTTGGGGCGCCTTTTGGGCGTAAGGACAGCTGGCATGGAGAAGCGGGGGCGCGTCAATGACGCATTTCAATCCGCCCTGACAGCGGACCATAAGATCGTACCGATTTCGGACGCGATCCGAGAGCCGGTCACCGATGGCGCCGGCGCGCGAGACGGCAAATATTTCTACAACCTTCTCGATGCGTTGCCGGTTGCGGTCTACGTGACCGACGCCGATGGCCGCATTACATATTACAATGCCGCAGCAACAAGCTTATGGGGCCGTCATCCCCTTCTGGGCACCACTGAATGGTGCGGCTCTTGGAAGCTCTATTGGCCGGACGGCAGGCCCATGCCCCATGAGGAGTGCCCCATGGCGCTGGCCATAAAAGAGAAAAGAGCAATTCGCGGTATAGAAGCCGTGGCTGAGCGTACCGATGGAACGCTTGTGCCATTTCTACCCCACCCGACGCCACTCTTCGATGAATCCGGCTCGCTTGTCGGCGCGATCAACATGCTGGTCGATGTCACCGACCGCAAACGCGCCGAGGAGCAGCAGTCCTTGCTGACACGCGAATTGCACCATCGGGTCAAAAACACGCTCGCCACTGTGCAAGCGATCATGGGATCCACCGCGCGCTCCGCCACCACCATTGAAGAATTTAGAGTGGCACTGATCGACCGTATCGGCTCCTTGGCAAAGACGCATTTGCTGCTCAGCGACGAAGGCGGCGTTGTTTATGTTGCCGATATCGTGCGCAAGGAACTCGACGCTTTCGACGACGGCAGCGAGACGCGCGTGCGGCTGAGCGGCCCGCCGGTGGAGCTGCCATCACAGCTGGCGGTCATGTTGGGCATGGCCTTGCATGAACTCACCACCAATGCCGCGAAGTTCGGCGCGCTGTCGGTTTACGGCGGAAAGGTGGAAGTCAACTGGAGCGTGACCATTGGCGCCGACCGGCGCACGCTCAACGTCGATTGGGTGGAAAGCGGTGGACCGCCGGTGGCGGCACCCTCACGTCAAGGATTTGGCTCGCGGCTCCTGCAAATCGTGCTGCCCGGGCAAGTCCAGGCAACGACGCGCGTCGAATTTTTGACCGACGGTCTGCGCGTGAATTGCATCGTGCCGCTGCCCGATGAGGTGCGTTAACGGCGCGGACTTAGTTTCTTGACGATCAAGATCAAAACGCCAATGCTACCCGTCCGCGGACTGTCATTCGGCATCGTTGATTTCATTTGCCGGACGCACGCGCAATCCACCAAAGAACTTCTTGCTCGCCTTTCCGGTGCGGCGTTCCGCGCGCGCGAAGACGCCGCCACGTCCTACAGGCTTTTCGAGTGCCTTCCCCACCATCATTCGGCTCGCCTTCCCTTGAGGAGCCGTGGTCTTACTTCCGACCCTCACCCCGACGATGATTTGGTTTTGTGCTCATGTTTTTCTTAAACCACGAGATCCAGAGCGGCACAATACGGCGGCAAACTCACATCGTTTTGACAATACTCTCGGCCATCTTCTTCGCGTCACCAAGCAACATCATCGTGTTGTCGCGGTAGAACAGCGGATTGTCGATGCCGGCATAGCCGGAGGCCAGCGAACGCTTGACGAACATCACCGTGCCGGCTTTCCACACCTGTAAAACCGGCATGCCATAGATCGGCGAGCTCTTATCGTCTTCCGCCGCCGGATTGGTGACGTCATTGGCGCCGATAACGAAGGCGACGTCAGCCTGCGCGAACTCCGAGTTGATGTCTTCCAATTCGAAGACTTCGTCGTAGGGAACGTTTGCTTCCGCGAGCAACACATTCATGTGGCCGGGCATGCGGCCCGCCACCGGGTGGATGGCGTATTTCACCTCGACGCCTTCCTTCTTGAGCTTGTCGGCCATCTCACGCAACGCGTGCTGGGCCTGCGCCACAGCCATGCCGTAGCCTGGCACGATGATGACCTTAGACGAATTTTTCAGAATGTAAGCTGCGTCTTCGGCCGAGCCACGCTTGACGGGGCGCTGCTCGGCAGCCCTGCCCGGCCCTGCCGTTTCGCCACCAAAACCACCGAGAATAACGGAAATGAAAGAGCGGTTCATGCCCTTGCACATGATATAGGACAGAATTGCGCCCGACGAGCCGACCAGCGCGCCGGTGATGATCAGCGCCGAATTGCCGAGCGTGAAGCCAATGCCGGCCGCCGCCCATCCTGAATATGAATTGAGCATCGAGATAACGACCGGCATATCGGCCCCGCCGATCGGGATGATAATCGAAATGCCGAACGTTAAGGCGAGCGCGACGACGACCCAAAACTCCACCGGATTTTGCAGCGTGTAAAAGCGGCCGATGAAAAAAATCAGGCCTACGACAAGCGCGAGATTGATGAGATGGCGGCCAGGCAAGGTGATCGGCTTGCCGCTCATGCGGCCCGAAAGTTTAAGAAACGCGATCACCGACCCCGTGAACGTGATGGCGCCAATGGCAACGCCGAGCGACATCTCGATCAGGCTTGCTTGGTGAATGTGCCCTGCTTCGCCGATGCCGAACGCTGCCGGCGCATAAAGGGCTCCCGCCGCGACTAAGACCGCGGCCATGCCCACGAGCGAGTGAAATGCGGCCACCAATTCGGGCATCGACGTCATTGGGATCCGGCGCGCGATCATAACGCCGATCCCGCCGCCGAGCGTAATGCCGCCGGTCACGAGAGCCCAAGCAACGCCATCCGCCGGCGCATGCGAAGCGAGCGTGGTCGCCACGGCAATGGCCATGCCGATCATGCCGAACAAATTGCCGCGCCGGCTCGAGTCCGGGCTCGATAGCCCACGCAATGCCAAAATGAAAAGGACACCGGCGAGAAGATAAAGGAGCGCGACGAGGTTGGGAGACATCAGACCCCCTCCCTGTCACCGTCATCCTGAGGTGCGAACGCAGCGAGCCTCGAAGGATGACGGGCACCGAGTCCCGGGCCGTCGCCCTTCGAGGCTCGGCCTTCGGCTGAGCACCTCAGGGTGACGGAGAAAGGTTTGCAATTGCTGCCCATCGCAATCATCACTTCTTCTTCTGATACATCGCCAGCATGCGTTGCGTGACGAGGAAGCCGCCGAAAATATTGATCGAGGCAAAGACCAGCGCGACGAAACCGAGCGCGCGCGCCCACAAAGGCCCTTGATCGTTCGTCGCCAGCGCCACGCCGACGGCAAGCAATGCGCCGACGATAATCACCGAGGAGATGGCATTCGTGACCGACATCAACGGGGTATGCAGCGCCGGCGTCACCGACCAGACGACATAATAACCGACAAAGATGGCGAGAACGAAGATCGAGAGGCGAAACACGAAAGGATCGACTGCACTTGCGAGTTCAGACATGGGCGCGTTCCTTCTTATCCCTCCCCCTGCAAGGGGGAGGGTGGCGAGCCGCGGACGCGGCGAGCCGGGGTGGGGTCCGAAGCTGATCCCCACCCCGCCTCGCTTCGCTCGGCGACCCTCCCCTTTTCAAGGGGAGGGATAAAGAGTGCTCGTGGCATGGCCGCGTTCATCTCACACCGTCTTGGGCTGGAAACTCGGATGCACCACCGCGCCATTGCGTGTCAGCACGGTCGCCTTGACCAATTCGTCATCCCAATTGACCGCGAGTTTCTTTTCTTTTTTGTCGATCAATGTCTCGACGAAAGTCAGCAAATTCTTGGCATAAAGCGCCGACGCCGAAGCGGCGAGGCGGCCGGGCACGTTCAAATAACCGACGATCTTGACCCCACCGACATTCGCAACCGCACCCGGTTGCACGCCCTCGACATTGCCACCGCGCTCGACCGCAAGGTCCACGAGCACGGAACCGGGGCGCATAGAAGCGATCATTTCTTTGGAAACAAGCCGTGGCGCCGGACGGCCGGGGATCAGCGCCGTGGTGATGACGATGTCTTGTTTCTTGATGTGCTCCGCGACGAGAGCGGCTTGCTTGGCCTGATACTCTTTCGACATTTCCTTGGCGTAACCGCCCGCGGTTTGCGCGTTCTTGAATTCAGCGTCCTCGACCGCAAGAAACTTCGCGCCAAGACTTTCTACCTGTTCCTTCGTCGCGGGCCGCACGTCGGTTGCGGTGACGATCGCGCCAAGGCGGCGCGCGGTCGCGATCGCCTGCAAACCGGCAACGCCCACGCCCATGACAAAAACCTTTGCGGCCGGCACTGTCCCGGCCGCCGTCATCATCAACGGCAGCGCGCGGCCATATTCTTCCGCCGCGTCGATGACGGCACGATAACCGGCGAGATTGGCCTGGCTGGAGAGCACGTCCATTGACTGAGCACGGGTAATGCGCGGCATCAGTTCCATGGCGATAGCGACGACCCCCGCTTGCGCGATCTGTTGAAGTGCGGCCTCATTGCCGTAAGGATCCATGATACCGACAACCAGCGCGTCTTTCTTGTAGCCACCGAGTTCATTGGCAAACGGCCTGCTCACCTTGAGCACCACATCCGCATTCTTGGCGATGTCATCGCCGATTTCGGCGCCGGCCGCTTCGTAGTCGGCATCCGGAATGCCGGAAGCCATGCCGGCGCCGCGCGCAACCGCAACATCGGCCCCGAGCGCGATGAATTTTTTGACCGTCTCCGGTGTAGCCGCAACGCGGGGCTCGTTCGCGTCACCTTCACGCGCTACGGCAATTCGCATGCCATGCTCTCCCTGCGTCACGCCGGATCAGTCAGGCCCCTAATGCATTATAGGCAAACATCAGCAAGCAAAGCACAATGGCGATATAACTTGAGGTCCGCGTACCGCTGACAAAACCGGGAATGGCGCCAAATACCGCGACGATGAAAATCGCCAGCGCCCAAAGCCAATGGCCGAGAACACCGCCGGTGGCGAGCCCGAGCAGCAAATTGACCACATGGACAATACCGACAAAGGTGAACTGAACAAAGCGCTCATAGGTGTTCTCGTGCACCGGATAGTCGTTGCCGGTTGCGGTGGCATATTCAACGGTGGCGTGGTCGGCCATGGGGCAAGCTCTCCAAATCTCACAAGGAAGCCAAGTCTCGCAAAAATGCTTAGGTCATAGTGGGGTTAGCGCAATTGGCACGCCAGGGCAATGTTGCCGCTTACACGCCGGTGGATGACGAAAGGCCGGCCGCGGCCAAAGCCGCGGATTGGCGCGCGGTTACCGCGGCAATATCGAAATTCTCAATCGCCGCATTGAATAATTGATGAAAATTTAGCTCCGCTGCCAAATGAAGGAACACGGCGCCTAATCCAATGGCAGCACGGTCCATAAACACGAATTCGCGCGGCACGGTGACCGGCCCCAGTTCTTTGAGCGCCCGATGGACCCGAAACGCCTCCTTTCGCCCATATTCCGAAGGCTTCACCCCATCGGCAATCGTGCGCACGCGATCGTCGAGCAGTGGACCATAGATGAAGCGTGCCCAAATATTGAGCGCGTCGATCAGTGCGCGGTTGAGGCGCTTGAAGCCCCAGGTTTCATACGCGTGCACAATTCGCTCATCTCTCCCTTCGAGCAATCCGCGATAAAGCTCGACCACCCCGCCGACAAAGCGCGGCGGGAAAATGCGGATGCAGCCGTAATCAAGAAGATTAATGCCGGCGGGCTTGCCCTTGGCGTCGTCGAAGACCGTGTAATTGCCGAGATGCGGATCGCCGTGGATGACGCCGAAGCGGCTGAAGGGCAACCACCAAGCCGTGAACATGGCGGTGGCGAGGCGGTTGCGCAGCGACAGCGGCTCGTTTTTGTATAAAAGTATTTTGCGCCCCTCGAGCCAATCCATCGTCAAAAGCCGGTCGGTGCAAAGATCGGGCCACACATTCGGCACGCGGATCGCCGCTTCATGTTCCAGCATATTCCGGTAAAGCGCGACGTGTTTTGCTTCGCGTATGTAATCGAGTTCTTCACGCAAACGCGCACCGATCTCGATGGCGATTTCGGACGTGTCGATCACCGGATCAAAGCGCTTGCGCAGCATGAGGAGCAAATTGAGCTGGCGCAAATCGGCTTCGACCGCCGACTGCATATCGGGATATTGCAGTTTGCAGGCGAGCGGCGCGCCATCGAGCGCACGCGCCCGATGCACTTGACCGAGCGATGCGGCGGCAGCTGGTTGATGCTCAAATTCCTTGAACTTGCTTTGCCAGTCGGGCCCCAGCTCGGCGGTCATGCGCCGCTTGACGAAAGCCCAGCCCATCGGCGGCGCCTGACTTTGGAGCTTCATAAGCTCGCTCGCGTATTCGGGCGGTACCGCGTCGGGAATGGTGGCGATGAGTTGCGCCACCTTCATGATCGGGCCTTTCAAGCCGCCCAGCGCGGCGGCAAGCGCGATGGCGTTGCCGGCGCGGTCCGGCGCACGGCCGAGAAAGCGCTCGCCCGCCATGCGCGCGGCCACGCCGCCGACCTTGGTGCCGACTTTTGCGTAGCGGCGGGCGCGGGCGGAGAAGCGGTTGCGTTCGGTGTCGGTCATGGACGCTGGAACTTCACCTGCTATAACTCGGCACAATGCACAGTTGTCCGGTTTTAAGTGTAGAATCCCCATTCCGCTCATTCCCGCGCACGCGGGAATCCAGCAAAAGATAAAACTGGACACCCGCTTACGCGGGTGTGAGCGGAAAGATAACGTAGTGTACATGAAAAACAGGCGTTGGTGGGGATGGCGCGTGACAGCTGTGGCCGAAATGTAATTTATGGATTTGCGGGGTGCCATCTATGAAAACGCGTGTTTTGTCTATTTTTGATTTTAGCAAAGCGCTGACCGCCAGCCTATTGCTGTTGGTAGCAGCGTTTAATGTCTCAGCATTCGCCCAAGATGGGCCGAAGGCCGCGGCCGCCGCAAAGGAAGCGGCTGTCAATATGCAAACCTATCTACGCGATCTCGAAAAAAAACGGAGGCCAGCCGGATTATTCCAAACCGCCGGCTTCCGAATATCTCAAGCGTGTATTCGATGCCGACACGCTTGCGAAGTTACCAGCTCCGAAAGCCGAAGATATGCGTTGGTTAAAAGTTTGGTCAGCTTCCGTTGGCCAGACCTATCGGGCGATGATCATGTTTGGCGCAAAAAACATGACAGATCAAACCGCCCGACGCAACAGAATTGAACACCAGAGTTATACCTTACCTGCTACGGCTTTTAATTTGCGTCTAGATGCGCGTTCCCTAAGCACGATGGCGACGTATTTTAATTCCTTGCCGCCTGATCGGCGCGCACAAGCACGTGAAATGATTGAACAAAGTAACCGATACTTTGTACAGGCGGCGACAAGCATGCTTGGAATGATTACGATCCCTCTCAATCTAGAGAATGTCCGTCTGATCGCAGCAGCGTTGCGCGACACTGCGCCCGTATGGGCGCCTATAGCTACTCCAAAGGAACGCGCAGAATTGTTGTCTCGTCTAGAAACGGTGCGTGTTAAAAACAACGATGCCGGCATCGATGACGACATCACCGCTATCTCCACGGCTATCAAAAATGTGAAGGAGTAGTAACGTAAATACAGCGCTGTAGGGTAGGGCAAAGGGCGGTAGTCGTAACCCACGGCTAAACTGTTTGATAAGTTCTAATGGTGGATTACACGCCTTCGGATCTACCCTATAGGCTAATGCGGCAGAATACGCACCTGAAATGCACCGCCATTTTTATTTGCGGCGGCATCTATAAGTGCTCCGACCCCAGGCGCCACTACAGCAGCTGCAAGACGTTCGCCGCGCGGAGATATTTCCAGCGCATAAGTTTTACCCGATTTAGCATCAAGATTGATGGTATACTCACCCAGGTCTAATGGCGCGTCGACCGTTACAGCAGTACGCCCAGAGGGAATATTGACGACTATCGAACCGCCCGACCGTAGTCTCGCGACCTGATTTCCGTTGACTTTCACCCTAGCCGGTGTCCTGAAGCCCACTAAACTATTTACGCGTGTCAGCAAGAGTCTGGCTTTTCCGGGTGAAGTCCCGGGAGGATTGGCATGTGCTGGAGTGCTTGCGTAACTCGCCACAAGGATCGCGATAGCGTAACACGCGAGGTAAGCGCGAAATGTAATCGCCCACGGACGCCACCGTCCACTTACGACCGCTTGTAAAAATTCAATCATGTCTCCCCCTCTCTTGGACATAAAATTTTCCATACAAACAAGCATAACCCAGATCGAGCTTAAAACAAGCGCAGCCCGGACTGAGCGTTCACGCGAAATCGGGGAATTCTAAAAGCCCGATTTATTTTCTCGCGAATTTCGCGTTCCGCTCAACCTGAGGCTACTTGCTTTGATTTCGGCCAATTGTCTTTGATCCAACGCGCAAGACTGTCTTCGCTCACCTCGCCGGCGGCGAGCGCAAAGAACATTTTTGTCGTAACAGCCTGTTCTGGAGCAAAACGAATGCCGTTCTTGCGCAGAAATGTCGCCATAGCCATGAAGACGATGCGCTTGTTGCCATCGACGAACGCATGGTTCTTCGCGAGGCCAAAGGCATAAGCGGCTGCGAGCACGGCTAACTCAGCCTGCTCATATTGCCACTTATTGACGGGTCGTTCGAGAGCGGATCTGAGCATGCCTTCGTCACGCAATCCGGGCGCGCCGCCGAAGCGGCGAAGCTGACGACTATGAATGGCGATGGCTTGCTCGTATGTGATCCACGTAGGTTCTGTGGGCTCGGTCATTACAGATTACTTTGCGAGCGCCGCCAGGGTATCCCGATATTCGTCCATAATCTCGTCGGCGATGTTCATCGTATTTTCAAAATCGGGATCGTAGGGCAACGCCTGAAAGCCGCCATCAGGTAACTCTTTCACATGAAGCTGCTGGCCTGATTCAGATTAAGGCGTTCATCAATTCGCGCGGAAGAATGATACGGTCCGAACCACCAATTCTCGTAATTTCGAGGTTCATTAGCTATCCCCAAGGTTGTATTTTTAAATACACTCGCACATCGCGTCAGCCAAATTGACCTTGCAGGAACTCGCATTTCACTATAGTTATAACCTTGGTTATAACTAACGGATAAGGCCATGGTCGCCCTGAAACTCAGAAAAGTCGGAAATTCGGTGGGAGCCACTTTCCCCCAAGAGGCGCTCACTGCACTTGGGGTTCATGAGGGAGATACGGTGTTTTTAACTCCCGCCCCGGACGGGTTTCGGCTCACGCCCTATGATCCTAGTTTTGAGCGTCAAATGATGTTAGCTCGTAAGATTATGAAACAAGATCGAAATCTCCTTCGCGAGCTGGCGAAATAGTGCCTATCGAATGGGTGAGTCGAGCCGTTGTGCTCGCGATCCATGACGAGCAGATTGCGGAGCATGGCGGCTCCCCTGGTGTCCGCGATTCCGGTCTTCTTGAGTCTGCGTTGTCGCGCCCGCAAAACATAGCGGCCTATAGCGATGGCGATCCCGACATCGCGTGTCTTGCGTCAGCATATGCGTTTGGGATCGCCAAGAATCATCCTTTTATTGATGGCAACAAACGCACGTCAGCAGTGGTCAGCAGGCTGTTTCTGCGGCTGAGTGGCTATGATGTAACCGCGTCAGAGGCAGAGCGCCTACAAATATGGCTACGTTTGGCGGCTAGCCAAATTGATGAAGACGCGTTGGTTAAATGGTTTCAATCAAACACCAAGCCGCTACCCTAAACATCCAGCGCCTCCAGCTCCCCGATCAAATCCGCAATTACGCTTAAGCCACCGTCCCAGAACTTGGGGTCGCGCGCGTCCAAGCCAAACGGCGCGAGCAGTTCGGAGTGGTGTTTGGTGCCGCCCGCCGAGAGCATGTCCAGATATCGCTCGGCAAAGCCGCTCGCGGATTTTTCGTAAACCGCATAAAGCGAGTTCACCAGGCAGTCGCCGAAGGCATAAGCGTAAACATAAAACGGCGAATGGATGAAATGCGGGATGTAGGTCCAAAAGGTTTCGTAACCGGGCTTTAGCTCGATGGCGGAACCTAAGCTTTCGCTCTGCACCGACATCCACAATTCGCAGATTTTGTCCGCCGTGAGTTCGCCGTTGCGGCGTTCAAGATGCACTTTGCGCTCGAACGTATAAAACGCGATCTGCCGCACCACCGTGTTGATCATGTCCTCGACCTTGGCCGCGAGCATTGCCCTGCGTTGCTTCATATCGGCAGCGTCAGCGAGCAGTTTGCGGAAGGTGAGCATCTCGCCGAACACCGAGGCGGTTTCGGCTAATGTGAGCGGCGTGGGCGCCATCAAGGGGCCGTTGGGCGCTGCCAGCACCTGATGTACGCCATGGCCCAATTCATGCGCGAGCGTCATCACGTCGCGCGGTTTGCCCTGGTAATTGAGCAGCACATAAGGATGCGCCGAAGGCACAGTGGGATGCGCGAAAGCACCCGGCTGCTTGCCCGGCCGCACCGGTGCGTCAATCCAATTCTTTTCGAAGAAACGATCCGCAATCTCAACCATCTTCGGCGAGAAAGCGCCATAGGCGGTGAGGACGGTCGCACGCGCATCGGCCCAAGGAATCGTGCGTTGCGCGACTTTCGGCAAAGGCGCATTGCGATCCCAATGCGCCAGTCGCTTCTTGCCGAACCATTTCGCCTTCAAGGCATAATAGCGGTGCGAGAGTTTCGGATAGGCCGCCCGCACCGCCTCGACCAGCGCCTCCACCACGTCGCGCTCGACGCGGTTCGACAAATGGCGCGCATCGGCAATGTCCTTAAACCCGCGCCAGCGGTCGGAGATTTCCTTGTCCTTGGCGAGCGTATTGGTGATGAGCGCGAACGGCCTTAAGTTTTCCTTGAAAGTCTTGGCCAGCGCTTGCGCCGCCGCTTTGCGTTTTTTGCCGTCGGCATCCTGCAACAAATTCAGCGCCGGCTCGATGGCAAGCGCCTTGCCGCCGATCGTAAAGCGCAGGCTGGCGACCAACTCATCATATTGCCGGTTCCAGGCCGAATAGCCGGTAATCGACTTCTCGTGGAATAGCTCCTCGACCCTGTCTTCGAGCTGATAAGGCTTTTCTTTACGCACATCCTCGAGCCACGGCCGATAGTGGGAAAGCGCCGGATCGGCCATGGCCGATTCGAGCACGCTGTCGTCGATACGATTGAGCTCAAGCGTGAAAAACAATAGATGCAGCGAAGCGGCCGTGATCCGCTCTTGCACATCGCCGTAAAATTTCGTGCGCGTGGGGTCGGTGGTATCGCCCGCATAGAGAAGCGACGCATATGAGTACAGACGGCCAAGCTTGTCCTCGATGGCCTCAAAGCGCTGCACGGCTTCCGAAAGACGTTGGCCCGCTCCCTCACCCGCCGCCATTGACCCGAGTTTACCTTTGAACGTTTGTTCAAATGCAATGCAGTCCGCATCGACCTCTTCAAGACCACGCCTGACCGCGGGATCGTCCATGCCGGGATAAAGGTCGTTCAGATTCCACTCGGGCAAAGCGCCGAGTTTGGAGGAAAGCATAGCCGGTCTCTTTTTGGCTTTTGGGGGAAGTTTGGCCATGGTTGATGAATTGTTCTGAGAGGTCGGTGATTAGCCATTCGCTGGCGGAGCGGCAAACTCTACTGCGCCGGCCCCGCATTGTCTTCCCTCATTCCCGCCTTGTGTCATGCACTTATTCATCGCATCCTTGCTATCGGAAGGCCTCAGACCGGGCCTTTTTTTGCCATGGTCGGCACCTAAGCAGGTTTTCTTCCGGGGGGATGGTCACTCACTAATCGCTCGTTAACCAATCCCGACAACACTGGCTAAGTCGTCACCACGACGGCTTGGGCATGCCAAGGTTCGTGGCACGATGGCTTTTGTGCAGGATAGAACAGTGCTGTTGAGTACCGTGCGTCGCTTTTCCCACACACCGCTGCTTACGCGCATTGGCGCGCGAATCGGTCTGGCCGGCGTGATCCTGCTCGGCGCCAGTCATTCACTGCAAAATGCGATCGCCAAAGGCGACACCCGCACGCTGTCGTTCCATCACCTTCACACCGGCGAAGACATCACCATTACCTATAAGCGCAACGGCCGCTATGACGAGGCCGCGTTAAAGAAGCTTGATTGGTTCATGCGCGATTGGCGCAAGCAAGAAGCCATTCACATGGACCCGCAATTGTTCGACGTCTTGTGGGACACTTATCGCGACGTTCATGCGGCACAGCCGATTCAAGTCGTGTGCGGCTATCGCTCACCGGCGACGAACGCGATGCTACGCGCGCGCTCTCGCGGTGTCGCCCAATTCAGTCAGCATATGCTCGGTCACGCCATGGATTTTTTCATTCCGGGCGTGCCGCTGGAGAAAGTTCGCGAAATCGGTCTGCAGCTTCAACGCGGCGGAGTCGGATTTTATCCGACATCGGGCTCGCCCTTTGTGCATCTGGACACTGGCAGTGTCCGCTACTGGCCGCGCATGACCTATGCGGAGCTCGCCAAAGTATTCCCTCGTGGTCATACCGTCCATGTTGCCGCGGACGGGCGAACGCTGCCCGGCTATGCGCAGGCGCTGGCGGAGATCAAGCGGCGCGGCAAGATTCCGAACGCCAATTCGCTTGAGGCGGCACGCGACGCCGGCGTAATTACCGCCAGCGAGACACATCGGGCGACAACGGTTGCCGAAGCCGATGCGGGTTCGCCCGTGCGCACTTTTTTTGAGAGTCTGTTCGGCCTCGATGAACCTCAGGACGAAACGTCCACTCCCGCCGTTGCGTCGAAACATAGACGCATAGCGGCGCTCGCGCCGGCCGCGCCGAGAAGACGCGGAAGACCGCCAACCACGTTGCATCCGCAAGCGGTAGCCGCGACGGCGACATCGCATGAGGCGGTCAAGCGCCTCGCCGCACGACACGTACCGCTGCCGACCGCGCGTCCGCGCTTTGCTGTCGCCATCGCGCGGCCGCCGAAGACTGTCGCGACCGCCTCCCTCGACAATAACTTTGATCGTCGCGGTATATGGACCAGCCCGGTCGACCAAGGCCAGGGCGGCCCGGCGACAGCCGTTGCCCTCGTCCCGCCGTTCGCCATCGCAGCACTTGAACCAGCCGCCATCGGCGGCGCCGATAAAATCTTGAGCTACGCCCCAACGTCGACATCGGTACCGGCCGGCCGCGTGCAGCCGATGGCCCATTCGGTACCCTTACTTGCGCAAAAGACGCGGATGTTATCGCAGCGCGGCGCAACGAGCGTACTGGCCAAAGCCCCGTTGAACTCAGCCAGTCATAACGCCCCGATTGACGATCCTTGGATTCGCGCGGCCTTGCTCGCACCGACAATTAGCGGCTTCATGACCGCGACCCCGATGGGCCCCACGGATATGCGCATGTTGGCGGGATTGATGTACAAACCGTCACAATCGGTAAGCATGGCCTTCTCGGCCGATCCGGCTTCGGGCATGCGTGCGGACCGCTTCACCGGCGCGGCGGTCGTGTTTCTCGCCACCACCTCGTTCACGCGGCAGAGAACGGCGTCGCTGCAATAGCGCCGCCGGACGCTCGGCAACGATTCACAGCGCGTCGTCAGACCCGGCAAACCTACTGCAACATTCCGAGCGCGTGCAGATAAGTATCCAATACTTCCTGCTGCTCACGGCGCTCGTCGCTGTCCATTTTGCGCATCCGCACAATGGTCCGCAACGCCTTGGTATCGAAACCATTGCCTTTCGCCTCGGCATAGACATCGCGAATATCGTCGGCGGTCGCTTTCTTTTCTTCCTCGAGCCGTTCAATGCGCTCGATGATGGACTTGAGCTGATCCCTGGCGAAGCGATGTGCGGTTTGTTCTTTTTCGGCCGCGGCGGCAGAAGACATCGATCTCTCCTTGGCATTGACGGGGGCGAAGGCCACCGGCTCGGGTCCAAAGACATTTCGAAATTCCGCGCCCCTAGGTCAAG
This sequence comes from uncultured Pseudomonadota bacterium, assembly GCA_963697535.1. Taxonomy (GTDB): domain Bacteria; phylum Pseudomonadota; class Alphaproteobacteria; order Rhizobiales; family Xanthobacteraceae; genus Pseudolabrys. The sequence goes on from OY969085.1 coordinate 211,258, forward strand.
ACAATGAGACATTCATCCACGCTGTTCACATGCGTGGAGAGCCCGGCCTGGACTTTTCACGAATGCTCCGGTTTTGCTTGTTCAAACGCGGCTTTTTGCTCAGGGCTCGCTTCTTTCTGATATTGAGCGCACCACTCGCCGTAAGGCATACCATAAACGATCTCGCGGCTCTCTTCTTTGGTCATGGCGACGCCCATGGCCTCGGCGGCGTCCTTCATCCAATTCGACAGACAGTTGCGGCAGAAACCTGCGAGATTCATCAAATCGATGTTCTGCACATCGCTCCGCGCGCGCAAATGCGCAACAAGGCGCCGGTAAACGGCGGCTTCCAGCTCGGTACGCGTCTTCTCATCCATGATTTGCGAACGCTCCGCTTCGTTTTTCATTGAGATAATAATTCACGTTCTATCTTGCCATAGCCTGAAAAAAACGGCCGTATCGGCGCCATGACCAAAGCGCGCCGGTTCGTCGAGAAACTCTATCAAATCGCGGTTGCGGCCGCCCATCCGGCAACATGTCTGCCGCCACTATTGCCGCCGCCGCCCAAAGGTCGGCTGATCCTGCTGGCGGCGGGCAAGGCGGCCGGTTCGATGGCCGAGGTCGCGGAAGGTTTCTATCTGGACAAAATGAAGCTGCCCGCCGAGAAGCTTAACGGCATCGCCGTGGCGCGCCATGGCTATGGGCGGCCGACGCGCGCCATCGCGATGGTGGAAGCCGGACATCCGATTCCCGATTCCGCCGGGTTAAAAGCGGCCGACCGCGCACTCGCCTTCGCCGATGCGGGACGCGTAGACGATCTCGTGCTTGTGCTGATCTCCGGCGGGGCGTCAGCCAATTGGGTCGCGCCGGCCGCCGGTGTTTCGTTCGCCGATAAACAGGCTGTGACTCGGGCGCTTCTCGGCTCAGGCGCCAATATTGGCGAGATCAATACGCTGCGCAAACATCTCTCGCGTATCAAGGGCGGCCGGCTCGCGCGGCATGCTTTTCCGGCTCGCGTTGCAACGATTGCGATTTCGGACGTGCCGGGCGACGACCCGGCGGTGATCGGCTCAGGTCCCACGGTCCCCGATCCATCGACGCTTGCGGAGGCGCGCGCCATCGTCGCCAAATATAGGCTCGCAATACCCGAAACGATCGCCCGCGCCTTGGACGATCCGAATAACGAGTCGCCCAAACCGGGCGATCCGGAGTTTGCCGGCAGCTCTTTCGCCCTTGCCGCGCGCCCAGCCGATGCGCTGCGCGCGGCGGAAGCCGCGGTCCGCGCCGCCGGTTATGACTGCGTGATGCTTGGCGACGATATTGAGGGTGAGGCACGGGAGGTTGCGCAGGCACACGCGACACTTGCACGCAGCTTGTGCAGCGACAACAGGAAAACCGTGCTTCTCTCAGGGGGCGAATTGACGGTGACGCTCCGAGGCACGGGACAAGGCGGCCCCAATCAGGAATACGCTCTGGCGCTGGCCATGGCTGTCGGTGGTCTTAACGGAATCGCCGCCATCGCCGGCGACACCGACGGCACCGATGGTGGTATCGGTCTTGCAACAGACCCGGCCGGCGCGATCGTTGATGGAGAAACCGTGGCGCGGGCGAAAGAACTCGGCCTCGATCCGGCCGCTTTTCTCGCCAACAATGATTCAAGTGCTTTTTTTGCCCGCCTCGGCGACCTGCTGTGTCCCGGGCCAACCTTTACCAACGTAAACGACTTTCGCGCTATCGTCATTGACGGGGTATAAAGTGTTACACGACAACCGCGTCAGCCAATAAAATCAGCGCGTGAGCCGATTGATTTTCAATCCCGCGACATCCGTAACTTCTCGTCTCATGGCCGGCGCAGCCGCCGCGGCAATGTCGCTGATGCTCTCCGCGCTGTCCGCAAGAGCCGATTTCCGCCTATGTAACAACACCGGCAGCCGGGTTGGCGTTGCCCTTGGCTATAAGGGCCCGGAAGGCTGGACCTCGGAAGGATGGTGGAATATTTCCACGCATGCTTGCGAAACGCTTCTGCGCGGCGCATTAGTCGCACGCTATTATTATATTTATGCGGTGGACTATGATCGCGGCGGCGAATGGTCGGGCCAGGCGTTCATGTGTTCACGTGAAAAGGAGTTCACCATTCGCGGTACCGGAAACTGCCTGGCGCGCGGTTACGATCGCACGGGCTTCTTTGAAGTCGATACGGCTAAGCAAAGCTCTTGGACCGTGCAACTCACCGACGCCACCGCGCAAGATCAGCATGGTCAATCGGTGTTAGGCGCGCCGATCGATTTGCCGCGGACCTCGCCGCCGGGATCTGTACCGTTGACATTGCCGGTATCGCCGAGGGGCATGAGGCGATGAGACGCCTGCGCCGCACCAAAATTGTTGCCACGCTCGGGCCCGCCTCCTCGAGCGCGGAGATGATCGCGCGCTTGTTCGCAGCGGGCGTCGATGTCTTTCGCATCAATATGAGCCATACAAGCCAGGAGCGCATGCGCGAGATCATCGCGATGATTCGCCAAGTCGAGCACCATGCCGGCCGGCCGATCGGCATCTTGGTCGACCTCCAGGGGCCAAAGCTCCGACTCGGCACTTTCGCCGGCGGCTCCGCGATCGTAAAAAGCGGCGATACGTTCGCGCTCGATCGCGATCCTGCGCCCGGCGACGTCACGCGGGCCTATTTGCCGCATCCGGAAATTTTCACCGCCGTCGAACCCGGCCATACTTTGTTGATCGACGACGGCAAAGTACGGCTTACCGTGGTTCACGCGGAACAAAAACGGATGACAACAAGGGTCGAAGTTGGCGGCAAGCTGTCCGACCGTAAAGGCGTGAGCCTGCCCAATACGACGATCCCTTTTTCAGCATTGGCGGAAAAGGACCGCTCGGACCTGGAAGCCGCGCTTGAAGCCGAAATCGACTGGATTGCCCTTTCGTTCATTCAGCGCCCCGAAGACATCGCCGAAGCCAAGAAGATGACACGCGGTCGCGCTGCGGTGATGGCCAAGATCGAAAAGCCGCAAGCCGTCGCCAGACTATCGGAAATCATCGAGCTTGCCGATGCGCTCATGGTGGCGCGCGGCGATTTGGGCGTGGAAATGCCGCTCGAGCAAGTGCCCGGCGTGCAAAAACAAATGACGCGCATGGGCCGCACAACCGGCAAGCCGGTGGTGGTGGCAACGCAGATGCTCGAATCGATGATTGCCTCGCCGGTGCCGACGCGGGCCGAGGTTTCCGATGTCGCCACGGCGATCTTCGAGGGCGCCGATGCGGTGATGCTGTCGGCAGAGTCGGCGGCCGGTCAGTATCCGGTAGAAGCAGTGGCCACGATGAACCGCATCGCCGAAGAGGTTGAAAACGACGTCAATTACCGCGGTATTATTGACGCCCAACGCGCCGCGCCCGAGGCGACCGGCGCCGATGCCATTGCCGACGCCGCCCGCCACATCGCCGACACGCTGGACTTGGCCGCCGTCATTTGCTGGACGTCGTCCGGCGCCACGGGGCTTCGCATGGCGCGCGAACGCCCCCGCCCGCCGATCGTCGCGCTATCGCCGAATATGGCGACCGGCCGCAAGCTCGCGGTGGTCTGGGGCGTCCATTGCGTGGTGACCGAGGACGCGCACGACCAGGACGATATGGTCGACCGCGCCTGCCACATCGCCGTTAGGGAAGGTTTCGCAAAACCCGGCCAGCGCGTGATCGTGGTCGCCGGCGTGCCGCTCGGCACCCCAGGCGCGACCAACATGCTGCGCATCGCCTATGCTGGTGCGGACGCGGCGAGAGAATTGCAACATCAAAAACAGCGGCCTGCGTCACGCTAAATCAAGCGTATAATAATTTCGCTGTTCAATTCGTCTGCGCGGTGCGCCCCGAAGAAGGTTCGGCCGCGGTGCGCGCGACGTGCGGATCGACAATGACATAGCCCTTGATCGACACGATATGTTCGCGCGTCATGCCTCCGCCCGAATTGCCGTCGTGGGTAAACCACCTATTTCCCTCGACATGGTGCATCAAAACCATGACGTGGTGGGGGCGCGCCGCCACCATCCCCGGTGCCGGCGAGGTGCGAGGAAATTTGACGATCCAGTTCGAGGCTAAATTCAGCTCGGGACGGATTGCGCCAAAGACGTAACGTGACGCCTCACAGCCGCAAAACGCATGGGGACAACCGCCCGGCCGGCTGCCGACGATACGATTGCCGTTGGCGTCCGCCGTCCCCGGATCGGCCGCGACCGGGTCCGCTGCTTGGAGTGCGACATGCCTGCCCGCTCGATAAGTTTTACGTTTTGCTTGATCGGAACAACCGCGCTGATCGCAAACGACCATGCGATGACCTGCGCGCAGGCGCGGCGGATGCGCCTGGTGCTGGTGCAGAGGGGCTTGCGCCGGACGATTTTGCTGTGCTTTTTGCTGTGCTTTTTGCTGTGCTTGGGCCTGATCAATGATGGCGTGAGCGACGATCGCCAGGGGAAGGGCCACGATTGCGAAAGCTCTCGACTGTTGAGACATCGAACCTCCATGCGAACCGAGGCGGTCGGCGCATGATTCGAACCACCGGCGGACGTGATCCGAGGCCAGCGGCCGGTTTTGGCGAAAAGGATGATGCGCAAACAAACCACGTCGAACGGTTCCAACCCCCCTTTGCAAGCTTGTACTTCGTCCCGGCAGCAAATGATCGTTAGCCGTCTACCGCCGGTGAAATCGTACCGTTCTTATTGCGATTTGGTTAATGTTTTCTTTATTCCGAGGCTTGGCAGAGTGGCGGACGTTATCGCCGCGGGGCCCTGTCATTAGGCCAGCCTTGCCCCACAAGACGCGCAGAAGAAACCGACTCCGAGCACGATCAGGCCCGCGACAACGTCGGCGTCTGTGCCCATTCCGCCGCCGCTGATGATTCCCCCCGTCGCGGCCACGACAAAGGCGGTCACGACGAGAGATCGCTGCATTAAGCGATCGATAAATTCGCGTTCACGCGCGGCGGTAACGAGATAAATTTGCACTCCCCAGGCGACGACAACTCCCGCTCCCGCCATCGTCCACCAAGCGACGGCGGCATCGAAGAGTTGCTGAGGCTCGCCTTCGCCTTTTGGCAAAAATCCAATCAGGTGAATGCCGAGCGAGCGACAAATGACATAGACGGTGAGACTTGCCGTTAGCCCGCATGCGATCGCCGCGGCGTAACGCAAGCGCAGACGGTTGATGACGAAATCCATGTTCCCAGCTTAGTGCATAAATGTTGCGGCGAGCGGTTTTTGTGGCCGGCCTGTGTCATTGCCTCATGAGGCGTTGACAGGAACCCGCCCGTAACAGGGATTGATTGTGGCCGCTCAGACATTTATGGCTAATGGTAAAAATAATATTCAATTTTAAAAAATCAGGGAGGCGGCGCTAAATCCGCATTACGAGCATAGGCTTGCGGCCGCTATTCGTAATTTCCTGCGCAAGCGTGATTTTTACGCGGGCGCGCTGATGATCTTTTTCGGTTCGGTCATGGCCCTGAAAGGGCCAACCTATCGCCTCGGCACGTTGATGCATATGGGACCGGGCTTTCTGCCAACTGCGCTCGGCGTGCTCCTTGTTTCTCTTGGGATCGCCATCGCCGCCGCCGCGTGGGAGGTTCCGGAAGGCGAAGACGAAGACATTCTGCCCGAGCAGCCTGAGTGGTGGGGCTGGGCCTGCATTCTGGCCTCGCCGGTGGCATTCATCGTCTTCGGTTCTTTGGGCGGCCTGATTCCCGGAACCTTTGCCTGTGTGTTTGTCGCCGCGCTCGGGGATAGAACGGCAAGCCCGAAGACCTCGGCGATCTTGGCGTCAGTCGTTACCGTTTTCGGTGTCGGGCTCTTCCATTTCCTGCTGCAAATTCCGATGCGGCTGCTTGAGTGGAGAGGCCTGTGATCGAAACCGCATTAGTCGATCTTTGGCACGGATTTGGTGTCGCACTCGAGTGGCAAAATATACTCTGGTGTTTTGTTGGTGTGGTTGTCGGCAATATGGTTGGCGTGTTGCCCGGCATGGGACCGTTGGCAACCATCTCTATTCTTTTGCCTCTGACTTTCGGCATTCATCCTGTCGGCGCCATTTTGATGCTCGCGGGCGTGATGTATGGCGCGCAATATGGCGGCGCGATCTGTTCGATCCTGCTGAATTTGCCGTGTCATCCGCCGCATGCGGTAACCTGTCTCGACGGTTTTCCGATGACGAAACAAGGCAGGGGTGGTGTTGCCTTGGGCGTTACCGTATTCGCCTCGTTCGTCGGCGCATCCTGGGGCATCACCGAAATGATTTTCCTCGCGCCGGTGCTGGTGAAAGTGGCGCTGGAATTCGGCCCGGCCGAAATTTGTTCGCTGATGCTGTTGGGATTGCTCGCGGGATCCACTCTGGCGCGCGGTTCGCCCTTGAAAGGCGTGGCGATGACGGTGTTGGGATTGATGCTCGGTATTGTCGGCACCGACATCGAGACGGGTGCTGAACGTTTTACCTTCGGCATGACCCACCTCGACGACGGCATTGAGTTGATCGCGCTCGCGCTCGGACTTTTCGGCATCGGCGAGTTCATGAACAGTATTAATCAGGTTTCAACGGTCAACGCGAAATACGCCAATGTGCGCCTACGCGACATGCGGCCGACCAAAGCGGACATGAAACGGTCGTTCTTTCCGATGATTCGCGGCACGCTGGTCGGCAGTTTGTGCTCGCTCATTCCCGGCACCGGTCCGACCATCGCTTCGTTCGTCGCCTATGCGACCGAAAAGAAGATTTCAAAGACACCGGAGAAATTTGGCACCGGCATGATCGAAGGCGTGGTTTCCCCGGAAGCTTCCACGCACTCATCCGTGCAGGGGGATTTCATCCCCACCATGAGCCTTGGGATTCCCGGCGATGCGGTCATGGCCTTGCTGCTGGGCGCGCTGATGATTCAGGGCATCGTGCCGGGGCCGCAGCTCATCAAGGAGCATCCGGATATTTTCTGGGGCCTGGTGGCGAGTTTCTGGATCGGCAACATCATACTGGTGGTGCTGAACGTGCCCCTGATTGGGGTTTGGGTGAAACTACTGACGATCCCGTACAAATATCTCTATTCGAGCGCGATGTTCTTCGTCTGCATCGGCGTCTATGCCGCCAATAACGACATGTTCCAGGTGGGCGAGACGGCCGTCATCGGCCTGCTCGGCTACGTATTGCTGCGGCTGGGGTTTCATCCGGCACCGATCCTGCTCGGGTTTGTGCTCGGCCCGCGCTTCGAGGAGAACTTCCGTCGTGCCTTGCTGATCTCACGCGGCGATATGGGCGTGTTCGTCGAACGTCCCATCAGCGCGGTATTCATCGCGCTATGTGTAATCCTCATTGGAACACAAATTTATATGCGCATGCGGAGCTCAAAAAATCCGTTGCCCGCGTTGGACGCAGGTGAGTAAGCTTGCTTTTTTCCTGTTGTCCGGTCTAGCAGGAAGGGCTTGGCCATGAAATCGCAATATCCGGTCACGCACAGCGATGCCGAATGGCGCAGGCGACTTACGCCCGAGCAATACATGATCATGCGTAAGTTCGGCACCGAGCCTGCCGGCAGTTGTGCTCTCAATCACGAAAAACGGAACGGCACATTTGTTTGCGCCGGCTGTGATCAGCCGCTTTTCGCCTCGCAAACCAAATACGAAAGCCACTCGGGCTGGCCAAGCTTCTTTGTACCGATCGAAGGCGCCGTGGGGCACAGGAAGGATCCCGTGTACGGCGATTTGAACGTCGAAGTGCACTGCCGTCAATGCGGCAGCCATCTTGGACACCGCTTTCCCGACGGGCCGCCGCCCAGCCAGTTGCGCTATTGCATCAATGGCGTGGCCTTGAAATTTGTGCCGGCGTGATGCCGAAATGGTGGGGGACACGGCGTCGGCATCGACAGATGGCCCGGCAAGGGACGCAGAGCCAATAGGGGAAAGGCAGCGTGAGGTGATCGCCTCTTGCGTCGAGCACAGTCTCGTCGGTCAATTCATCGGGCCAAACCGATTGGCCGCTTTCCACTTCGCTGGCGGCGGCGGTGGCTTCCTCGGCCCGTTCATAATCGGGATCCGTATGCACTGGCGGGGGCCGCTTGGTCCCGGCTCAGAATCTGACTTCTTGTCGCATTCCAGCTCGCCGTTTAATCTGTCTGGAGTATTGCCTCAATTTGCCGGTACGAATCCGGTCCACAAGCCTACTTGCTCGCCATACCGAGTACAGGCCACCGAACTCGTGAACAGATTCGCAACAACTCCAGAACGAACACGGCTACTGATCGGATTGTTGGACTTACGACAAGCCCTAAGCAAACTCGGAGTTACGCAAGGTGCGCAATGGATAGATGGCAGCTTTGTCGAAAACGTGGAAGCGCTGAGAGGGCGAGCGCCCGCCGACATTGATGTAGTCACTTTCGCGGCTCGTCCGATCCTTGACGAAGCTCAATGGCGACAAACAGTGGATCAAAACCAGAACCTTTTCTATTCGCAGCACACGAAAACCATTTTCGGATGTGATCATTATTTTTTAGACACGCGCAAACGTTCGGAACTGCTAATCGCAGATACTACTTACTTCTTTGGATTGTTTTCACACCAGCGGCTGACCTCTATATGGAAAGGCATGCTTGAGCTCCCGTTTTCCTCTGATGACCAACACGCCAGAACGTTGCTCTTGGAGGCTTAGATGAAAAAATTGGAACAGGATGCGCTCCTGGCTGATCTAGCCGCAATCGATTCCTTGCTTGACAGTCGAACTGAAGACGAAGACCCAATCGGATGGAGACATTTTCAGACCAAACGAAATGAAATTACCGAACAGCTTGGTACTTTAGAGAAGAGGCTCGACACGACAGCTTCAGTAGCTTTGTTTTTTGGCGGCCGGCCCGTCTCTGGCAGCCGCGGAATAGAAGCAGACTTTGGAGGCCAGGCGCTTCAACAATTTCAAACCGCAGTGAGCACACGCCTAGCCGGACTATCGGAGACAGTTGGAAGTCGTGGCCCGTTACGGCAGTGGGCACAAGAACCGATGCTGCTAACCAACTTGGCTCGCGGTTCACTTGGTTTCATTTTAGAGGAAGCTCATCAAGGCGACCTTATCGATAGCCATGTTAAAACTGCAGTTGAAAGCATAATCAATTTAATTCATGGACGCGCCTCGCCGGATGAAGAAGATTTTGAAGCGGCAATTGAAGACGTCGACAATCGAGTACTTACAAGCGTGAAGGTATTTATCAAGTTAATCGATGATAAGGGAGCAACATTGCGCGTAGTGGAAGGCAGTCGTGATTTTTCACTTCAGCGCGAAGCAATCGAAACTGCAAGCCGCCGGATTGACGAGTTGCAAATCGATGAGGACACCGTTTCTATTTCCGGAACGTTCTACTTACTTCCGGATAGCCGCCGGTTTGAACTTCATGCGCAGGACGGATCCATTCTGAAAGGACAAATTGATGCAGATGTTGCAGCCTCTCTTTTGGATGAGAGCGGAGAAGCTCGACCTGGAATTTGCAGAGGTAGAACTCACCCGACGAAAAATCACCAGTCGCCGGCGAGAGCCGCGATTTAGTTATCGACTAATAGGTCATTCGATGCGAGGAAAGTCACTGTAAAAATTGGCTCGTATATCCAGTTGTAGATGGCGTAACGGGCCGGGGCGCAAACCTATCGACCGTCCCGGTCCACGATCGCAGGAAAACGTGGATGGCCGCGGACCAAGCGCGGCCATGACGGAAGTCTTGTCCCCGTCGCCCTTCGAGGCTCGGCCTTCGATCGCGCACCTCACGGGCGACGGAGAGGGGTCGGTCGCCGCGTCGTTCACACCCACAAACTATCGTGCTTCCTTGCCGGCACCTCCACATACGTGTTGCGCATTATGGCGCGCACTCGGCTGGCCAAATTCTCAAGCTTCCCCGATCTCTTTCAAAATCTCCGCCGTGTGTTCGCCGAGCAAGGGCGCTGGTTTGTCGCTCGCCGCTTTCCAGCCGTCAAACACGATCGGCGTGCGCACGCCCGGAATTTTTCCGGCTTTGGCGGCCTTGCTCGGCAATTCCAGCCGCATGCGGCGGTGAACGACCTGTGGATCGCTGAACACCTGCTCGACATTGTTGATGGGGCCGGCCGGCACGCCCACCGCTTCCAATTGAGCGAGGAGATCATCGCGCTTCATGCGTGCGGTGAGCGCCGATAGTTTGCCGATCAGCTCTTCGCGGTGTTTGAGGCGGCCGACATTGTCCTTGTATTCCGGATTCCGAGCGAGGTCCGGCGCGCCCAGCACATTGCAGAATTTCACGTATTGGCTGTCGTTGCCGGTGGCGACGATGGCATAGCCGTCGGCGGTCGGGAAGACCTGATAGGGCACGATATTTGCATGCGCGTTGCCAATACGTTTGGGCACTTGTCCGGAGATGAGATAATTGAGCGCCTGATTTGAAAGGACGCCAACGGTGGAATCAACCAGCGCCGTATCAACGTAGCATCCCCGACCGGTTCTCCCGCGCGCACTGAGTGCGGCAAGAATGCCGATCACCGAATAGCAGCCGGTGAAAATGTCGGAGACGGGGATGCCGACGCGGATCGGCTCGCCGTCCGGCATGCCGGTCAAATCCATGATCCCCGCCATGCCTTGCGCCATGAGATCATAGCCGGCGCGTTTGGCATAAGGGCCGTCCTGACCGAAACCGGTCACCGAGCAGTAAATGAGCCGTGGGCATTCGGGCGCGAGACTTTTGTAGTCGAGGCCGAATTTGGCAAGCCCGCCGACTTTGAAGTTCTCGATCAGAATGTCCGAGCGCGCCGCCAGCTTGCGGACGATGCGACGACCCTCCTCACTGTCGAAGTCCAACGCAATCGAGCGCTTTCCACGATTTGTGGCGTGAAAATAGGCCGAGCCGATATCATGCCCGTCGGCGCCTTCGATGAAGGGCGGTCCCCAGGCGCGCGTATCATCGCCACTTCCCGAGCGTTCGACCTTGATCACATCGGCGCCGAGATCGGCGAGTATCTGCCCTGCCCAGGGGCCCGCCAAGACCCGGGCAAGTTCAAGAACGCGCAGACCGGCCAACGGCTTCGACATAGTTGGAAATCTCCTTGGAAAGGCTCAGAATGGACATAGGTTGGCGGAGGGTTATAAAACCATCGGCTTGCACTGGCCAGAGCGAAACAGTCGAGCTGGAAGGGCGCTTACCGGCAATTTGATAAACCGGCTATTGCGCCGTTAACCGCCAATGTGCAAGAGGCGCGAAACATGCAATCTATGTTGCTTATTCTGGTTAATCATCGACCCAGTGGCAGGCTTTCGCCGATTAAAAAATGACTAGGGAGAAACGGAAAATGCAGATGACAAAGACGTTGTTCGCTACCGCCGCGGCAGTTCTGTTGCTGACGGCAACCGCAAATGCACAGACAAAGCTGCAGGCCTCGCACCAATTCCCCGGTGGCAAGCACGATGTTCGTGACGACATGGTGCAGATGATCGCCAAAGAGGTTGAGGACGCCGATGTCGGCGTCGACGTGCGGGTCTTTCCCGGCGCATCACTGTTCAAACCGAAAGAACAGTGGAATGCCTTGGTGAATGGCCAGCTCGATATCACGCTATTCCCGCTCGATTATGCCAGTGGCAAAGTGCCTGCTTTCGGCGCGACCTTGATGCCCGGCCTCATCCGCAACCAGGATCGCGCCAAGCGAATTAATAATTCGCCGTTCATGAAAGACATCCATGCCGAAATCGAAAAACACGGCGTCGTGGTGCTGTCGGACGCCTGGTTTGCCGGTGGCATGGCCTCGAAAGACGGTTGCATCACCAAGCCGGACGATATGAAAGGCCGCAAATTCCGCTCCGCCGGCATAACCTTTGCCGATATGTGGCGCACGGCCGGCGCCAGCATCGTCAGTCCGCCGTCGAATGAAATCTACAATGCCTTCCAGAGCGGCGTCATCAATGGCACCGACACGAGTCTCGGCAGCTTCCAATCCATGCGATTGTATGAAGTGACCGACTGTCTCACGGCGCCGGGCAACAACGCGCTATGGTTTATGTATGAGCCGGCGCTGATGTCGAAGAAAAGTTTCGACAAGCTCAACAAGAAGCAGCAAGAGGCGATCGTCGCCGCCGGCAAAAAGGCTCAGGCCTTCTATGAGGCTAAAGCCGACGAGATAAACGAAGACGCGATTGCGGCCTTCAAGAACCATAATGTGAAAGTCGTGACGCTGAGCGATGCCGATTATCAAGCTTGGCTCGCGGTCGCAAAAAAGAGCGCCTATGTCGATTTTGCCAAGAAAGTGCCGAATGGGCAAAAATTGATCGATGCTGCTCTCGCGGTGAAATAACGGCGCCTTTGCTTGCGGCCGGCCGGTCCCTGAATTCACCGGCCGGCCAAAAGGCGCCAAAACCCAGCTGGAAAATTTTTATTATGGATAAGTTTATCCGGGCGGTAAGCACGCTGTCGCGTATCGCCGGCATGACCGCAGCGTTTTTCATTGTTCTTGCCGTGCTGGTGATCTGCGACATGGTGGTCGAGCGCTATATCTTTAATCGTACCACGATTTGGCAGCTCGACGTGGTGACTTACAGTATCATCGCCACGACCTTTATCGGCAGCGCCTATGTTTTAATGACGCGCGGCCACGTCAATGTCGACATTCTGCCGATGTATCTCGGCCCGCGCGCGCGTTACTGGCTGGCTATCCTCGCAAATGTGCTCGCGCTTGGTTTCTCTCTTGTGCTGTTCATTCTCTGCACAAGGTTTTGGTATCAGTCCTGGATCAACGATTGGCATTCCGACACCGTTTGGCGTGCGCCTTTGTGGGTGCCTTATTTTTCGATGCCGGCCGGTCTCGGGCTTCTTGTCCTTCAATATGTTTCCGATCTGATTGCGGTGGCGACGGGGCGCATGGCTCCCTTTGCGCTCGGCCATCAAGAGCATGGCATATGAGCCCGATAACGCAAGGAGCTATCGTTCTCCTCGCCACCATTGCCACATTGCTTTCCGGCATACCGGTGGCCTTCGGGCTCGGCGCGATCGCCATCATATTTTTGGTGCTGTTCAACGGTTTCGATAGCATCCAGGTCGTGGCCGAGACCTTCTATGCCAGCCTTGACGAGTTCACCCTCGTTGCCATTCCGATGTTCATCATGATGGGCGCGGCCATCGGCTCTTCGCCCGCGGGCAAAGATCTTTATGAGGCGCTCGACCGCTGGCTCTATCGCGTGCCGGGCGGGCTCGTGGTGTCGAATCTCGGCGCTTGCGCCATCTTCGCCGCGCTCACCGGCTCCTCGCCCGCCACCTGCGCGGCTATCGGCAAGATGGGCATTCCCGAAATGCGCCAGCGCGGTTATCCGGACGAAGTCGCGACCGGCTCTATCTGCGCCGGCGGTACGCTTGGCATTCTTATCCCGCCGTCGATTACCTTTATTCTTTACGGTATTGCGACCGAAACATCGATCGGACGTCTGTTTCTCGCCGGCGTATTGCCGGGCCTGCTTTTGACCGCGCTCTTCATGGCCTGGACCCTCGTTTACATTTGGTTCAAGGGCTTTCGCGCCTATGCGCCGGATTTTCGTTTTAGCTGGAAACAGAAATTCGAATCCGTGCCGAAGGTGGCGCCTTTTGTGCTGATCGTCGTGGGCGTGATGTACACGCTCTATGGCGGGGTCGCCACACCATCCGAGGCCGCGGGCGTCGGCGCCGCCCTTTGCGTGTTGCTTGCCATCGTCATCTATCGCATGTGGAGTCCGAAAGCCTGGTGGGAAATCTTACGCTCCACGACGCGTGAGTCGGTGATGATCCTCATGATCATCGCCGCGGCTGCCTTGTTTGGTTACATGCTGACCTCGCTTTACATCACCCAGACGCTGGCGCAGTCGATCGCCGACGCTCACGTCAACCGATGGGCGCTGATGGGGATGATCAACATCTTCTTGTTGGTTTGCGGTTGCTTTATACCGCCGGCGGGAATCATCTTAATGACTGCGCCGATCCTGCTGCCCATTACTACCGCGGCCGGGTTCGATCCGATTTGGTTCGGCGTAATCGTGACGGTTAACATGGAGATTGGCCTTATCACGCCGCCGGTCGGTCTCAACCTGTTCGTGGTCAACGCGATTGTTCCCGACGTACCGACAAGCAAAGTTCTGTGGGGTTCGTTGCCTTATGTTGTTATGATGATGATCGGCATCGTCATCTTGTCCATATTTCCGGAAATCGCCACATGGCTGCCAACCCTGTTGATGGGTCCCGGAAAGTGACGGAGGGCTGCCGGACCGGCCCGCCGGTCACGGGAGCTTGAAAATGAATACCTCGTTCTTCGGTGAATTGTTGCAAACGATTTCGGAGCGCGGCCGCGCGCTGTTAGCACGCGGGGAAAGGCGTGCCGCCGATTCCGCACACTCCGACAGTTTGGTCGAATATTGCGAGGAACTGCTGTCGGGCCGCGGTGAAGCATCGGGCGTGGCGCTGGCACGCGAAATTCTCCTGCGCTACGCAGCCCTCACCACCGGTCCGCGCATCGCCTTCTTTGAGGCGCTGGCACGGCGGTTTGGCGCCGATGCGGCGCGCATTGAAAAGGCGATCGGCGCCTGGCTTGAGAGACCGTCCGACGGCACGGCGGCGGAAGTGCACTTGGCTTCGGAGCCGCGGCGCCAGGAATTGTTTCGCCGGATCAATCTCGCGCCCGGCGGCACCGCGGCGCTCGTGCGTATGCGCGAACAATTGATAGAGACGCTCGACCATCGCGACGACCTTCGTGCGGTCGACGATGGTTTTGTTCATTTGTTTTCGTCCTGGTTCAATCGCGGCTTTCTTGTATTGCGTCACATCAATTGGTCGACCCCGGCGATCGTACTAGAAAAAATCATTCGCTATGAGGCAGTCCACGCGATCCGCGACTGGGAAGACTTGCGCCGGCGCATCGATCCGCCGGACCGGCGCTGCTACGCCTTCTTTCATCCGGCACTCGTGGACGAGCCGCTGATCTTCGTCGAGGTAGCGCTCACGCGCGAAATTCCCGCGGCGATTGCGCCGATCCTCTCAACCGATCGCGTGATGATCGAGCCCGATCAGGCGCGAACGGCGGTGTTTTACTCCATTTCAAATTGCCAGCGAGGTCTTGGCGGCGTTTCCTTCGGAAATTTTCTGATCAAACAAGTGGTCGAGGAAATCCGCCGGGAATTGCCGAAGCTCAACACCTTTGTAACATTATCGCCGGTCACAAATTTCGCTGCTTGGCTGGCCGGTGAGCGCGCAGGGAAATTCCAGGCAATCAGCGAAGCCGACCAGGCGGCGCTCGGAGCCCTCGATTCCGACTGGTGGAGCGATGCCGGAATGGCCGAGCAATTGAAGGATCCCGTGCTGCGGGCGGCGGCTTATTATTTTTTGCGAGCGCGCAACAAACGCGGATTGCCGGTTGATCCGGTTGCCCGTTTCCATCTGGGCAACGGGGCGCGGCTCGAGCGCATTAATTGGCTCGCCGACACCTCGCCCAAGGCAATGACGCAGGCGCATGGCTTGATGGTTAACTACCAATACGATCTCGATGACATCGAAAAGAACCACGAAGCTTTCGCCGAACACCGCACCGTCGTTGCCTCCGCCGCAGTCCAGCGGCACCTGCGTGCGCCACTGGAATTGGTCCCGGTCAAGGGGTGATCGGGTTGGCTCGGGTCGTTACCGCAAACGCTGCGCGTGCAAGGTTGGCGGCATTGGCGGAAACAATCACGCCTTTCCGTACACCGCTACGACCGCGCCACGAGTTCGCGCGATTGGCGGGTGAGGCCAAAAAGAGGATCGTCGCAGCGACGTCCTCGACCTTCGGCCACATATCGAATGGGGCGTTTGGCATCGCCTTCCGATTGGCGTCGGTGTCCATAATCGACGGCGCCACGGCATTGACCAATATACCGTCTTTAACCACTTCCTCGGCGAGCGCCATCGTGAGCGCGGCGACACCGGCCTTGGCCACCGTGTAAGCGCTCATGCCTGCACCGGAACGGGGCTCCAGGGCCTGCCGCGACGCCACGTTGACGATACGGCCTCCTTGGCCTGCGGCCAGCATCGCTTTCACCGCCGCGCGGCAGCACAAAAAGCACGAAACAAGATTAGCGTTGATCTGCGCCATGAACGCCGTTCTATCGGTCTCCACAATTCCGTCGGCGGCGAAAGCGCCGGCGAGGTGAATTGAAGCCCAGGGGGTCAATTCGTTGTAGAGCTTGGCGACGGCGGCCTCCTCGGACAAGTCGCCGGCGGCGATCAAATCGACATTTGTGTCGCCGCGATGCGGGAAGCGTTCGGCGTGCACTTCGTGCCGGTAAGGAACAATGCAATACGCACCCGCAGCCAGCAGCCGCGTGATCACCATTGTGCCGAGTGCGCCGGTACCGCCCGTCACAACGACATGCTTTCCGTTAAAATCCACGCCCATTCCTCGCAAAAGCTTTTCCGCCATGTCGACGCCGGAATGAACACGCGCTTAATTCGCGTCCGGCGGCACACCGGCGGCGGGCTTACCGGTCAGGCGTTCGATCACGGAGCGCACTTTATCGGTTGCTCCATGTTCGCGTATGGCGCGCAGAAGCGGCGCGGCGGCGCCCGAACGCCGTATGAGCACCTCCGGATCAGGCAGCATGATCGGGTCATCCCAAGAGCCTTGCACGACGAAGGGCAGTTCGAATGCCGCTGCGCCCGGACCCGACACGCTTAGCAGAGCGGCGGAGCCTTTCAAATCGAGTTCGCGCGCCGGAATCGAGGCGGACCCTGCGATCGATACCTTCACGGTTGAGCCGTCGATTTTAAGGTCATCGACGGCCACCGCACCGTTTTTGATCTTTAACCCAATAGCAATCTTGTCAAATGGCGTGCTGCCGGTGCGGAAGTCGCCGCCGCCGGAGAGGGGGCGGCGCTCGAGGCGGCGCAGAACTTTTTCCACATTCAGGCCTAAAAGCGCCCCGTGCTCCCCGATCAAACTTGCGGTGCCGTTTAGCGCGCCGGTGAGCGCCAATATGCTTTGGCCCATGCCCTCGATATTGACCGAAATATTGCCTTTGCCTTCAAGCTGACGAATTCCGAACAATTGGGCGAGGCAAGGACGTAAATCTACTCCGGTCAGTTGCAGCTGCGATTTTATGGCGACGCCTTGCTCGAAACTTGCAAGCGACAACGAACCTTGGATCACGCCGTCATAAGCTTGCGCCTCGCCTATGGTGACGACAAGATGGCCGCCGCGCAAATTCGCGCCGATGGCCGCGCGGCCAATTTCGGCGTTCGCCATAGTCACTTTGGCGGCCGATAGTCGCAGGTCGAAATCGGTGCCGGTTAGGCCGTCAAGCGCGATCGGTGCGTCGTTCCAAACAAGTCGATTGGCGGTAAGCAGATGGATCGTGGAAAGGTAAGGAGAAAGATCGAGCGTGTCCGCCGCAAGTGTGCCCTGGAGAGTTCCGCCGGCCATTGGTGGCAAAGGTGAGAACGCCTTCGGCGGCGTTTCCGTCAAGCTCGATATTGACTCCGGAAAGGCCGATCGTGCCGTCGACGACGCCCGCCTGAGCCTTGATGGCAAAGTGGCCGAAGCCGCCGCCGGGCAGGGATTGGTGGCCACTCCAGATCACCGCGTCTCGGAGCGAGGCCGCTTCGGCCGCGAGCGCACCTTCGACTTTGAGCGTCGGCTTGATACTCATCGCGCCTTCAAAGGCCGCTTTGATAGGGCGGGCTGAGAGGCGTAGTTTTAATCCGCTACGAGCGCCGGTGAGCGCTGCCCGGAAATCGCCGAGGGTCAGGCTGGCATCGACGGGCTCCTCATGCCACACAAAACGGCCCGAAGCCCCAAAGCTTTTTGAGATCGATGGCCAGGCGAGCGAGAACTCCACCTCTTCAAGAACTTCGGAAATGTGCCGCGCCGGATTACGCAGCACGACGGTTCCGTTTTTAATGCGTATTTCCGAGAACGCGGTCGCTTCTGATGCCTCCGGCCTTTGACTCTTTGCAAGTGCATCGATGAGACCGGACCAATTCGATTGCCCGTTCCGTGCCACGTCGATAATGATGGTCGGCCGTTCCAGTGATATGTCGGCAATCTGTACGCGTCCGATCAGCATCGGGAAAAAACGAAGCCGCGCGGTGAGCCGCCCTGCAGTAAGGGCCGGGTGACCGGGGTCTCCAAGTACGACGTCCGCAAAACTTACCGAGCCGGTGGGAAAGAGAGAAACTCTCGCCTGCCCCCGAAGGATTGCATCGAGGCCAGTCGTTGCGCGGATTTCTTGCATCGTTTGTCGACGGACCACGTCGGCCGAGACGAGATAGCTCGCACCTGCGAAGACGGCGACCATGATCGCGATCAAGGCACTTATAATAAAGCCGAGCCGTCGGAAGCCGATAATGGCCGTCAAGGAGGAGGGTCCCAATTCTGGCGTTTAGCGCAAAAAGGTCATCTAGTGGAGTGGATTTGACATTCGCTACCCACCTGGCCGCAAGCTCGCGAAGCGAATGTCAAATCCAAAACTCCACTAGAAACTTATATTTGGCTCATGGTCTTTCGATTCAAACATTCGCAAAAGATCCCTGCCGAAATGGGTAGCGAATGTTTGAATCGGACCACTAGCCAAAGGGCTGACTTTGGTGGGGCTCTGTGACGCTTTCATGGCCTCCAATATCATAATTAAGAGTTTACCGATTGGCGATAAAAATACCCCATTTATTGGCTCGTGGCTCCCGCCATGCGAAAGGTGATTTCCACCAAGGTGCCACCGTTGAGCTGGCTGTCGATGCGCAGCCTTGCACGATTGGCATGTGCCAGAGCCCTGGTGATGGGCAGCCCGAGGCCCGTGCCGCCCGCGCCCCAATCGGGGGACGGTGACAGGCGGCCGTAGGGTTCAAGCGCAACTTGCAAGTCCTTGTCGCTCATACCGATGCCGGTATCGCGGATGCGCAAAACGACCTCGTTAGCATCGTCGATGACGGTTGAAACAATCACCTGGCCGCCGGCTTGGGTGAATTTTATAGAATTTGACAAAATGTTTAGCACGATCTGCCGCACCGAACGCGCATCGGCGACAATTGGCGCCAATTGGTCGGCAAAAGAGGTACGAATAATGATGCGCTCGCGGTTCGCCTGATCCTGCATGATGGCGACACAGTCCCGGAGCAACGCGTTGAGATCCACGTCGGCGAAGGTGAGGCGGAGTTTGCCAGATTCGATCTTTGACAGATCAAGCAGATCGTTGAGAAGCATCAATAAATGTCGGCCGGACGTATGGATGTTCTTCGCGTATTGGCGATAACGTTCATTGTTGAATGCACCAAAGTGCTCTTCCATCATCACCTCGGAGAAGCCAATGATGGCACTCAGCGGCGTCCTGATTTCGTGACTGATCCTGGCCAAAAAATCCGATTTGTTTGTGGAAGCGCGCTCGGCTTCCTGCCGGGCCGATACCAATTTTTCTTCAGCTCGCTTCCACGCGGTCACATCGCGTAAAATAGCGCAAAATTTTTCGTTGCCCTCGATCCGGCCCATGATGACATAAAGCGGCACGAGTCCGCCCTGTCGCGCATGGCCGATCGCCTCGCAGCCGGCCTCAAGCATTCGGGTGCCGCGCTCCCGATCGAGGCGGTCGAAGTATTCGAGCATGCCCTTCCGACTTTCGGCCGTGAATAGATCCACAAACCTACGCTCGTCGAACTCGCTTGCGGTGTAACCGAATAACGCCTGCGCACTACGGTTTGCGGATAATATGCGGCCCGACGGGTCGAGCACGACGATGCCATCCGCGGCGGTGTCAAGGACCGCTTTCAATTCAGCGTTCTCTTGTTCGAGGCGGTGCAGGAGCATTTCTCCTGCTTCGCCGGCATATAGGGACGTGGATTCGGGCTGAAAGCGGGGCGTAGCGCCCGCGGTATTATTGTTTTCATGAGATGAATTTTGCGATCGATAGAAGGGGCCGGACACGTCAAACGATTCGACCTCGGTTATTGATTTGTCTTGTGATCGCGCCGGACTTTGTTTGAGACGGCCGATGAGTTCGCGCGCCAGCTCCCGGAATGCGCCTTCTTCGCTGGGGCTCAATATGGGCGATTTAGGCGGATGCTCTGCATGCGAGGTAACCTCTGGCTCCACGGCGTCGGTGATTTGCGCCGCTGCTATTTGAATGGACGGTCGTCCCAGGGACCGAGATCGACTTCCGTCACGACAAATGCCGAAACCGCGATAGCCGATGAAGCGCCGAGTGAGGTCGTATGCCGGTAAGCCCGACATCTCGATGGCGACGCGCTTATTTGTTCCGTTTGTCGGCCATTGGATGACGACGCTCGTCCATGTCTCGCGCGCAAACAGCGCCTTGACGATCTTACCGCTGGGGTCGAGCCCGAGCGCATTTGCGATTTCCGTCCATGGACGGCGGAGCACCGGCGCGAAAGCCGGTCCTACGACTTGAGCAAAATTCTCGACGCCTTCCGTGAAGCAATTGTTTTCATCCATCCGCCAGACAAATCGGACGGGCACGCGCGGCCGCTGCGGTTGGCTATGGAACTTTAATACACTCATCAGACTTTGTACTCGTCGCGGCAGGAGAACAATCTCAATGTCGCGGTCGAGGGATCGATAAGTTTAATAAGGCTTGTCCGCTGACACGTCCATGCCGCGACCATTGTCAGCGATGGTAAGGCGGCGATAAAGTTAATGCGCATCTAATGGCATAATTACGATCATGGACCTAAATGGCTTTAACGATCAGCGATGGTTCGATCCACAGGAGGTTTGCCATGGTTAAAGAAAACACGACAAGTTTCGACATGCCGGAGGAAATACGGACCTTCGCGGAAAAAAGTATCGATCAGGCTCGTCAGGCCGTCGATAATCTGATTTCCGTAACGCAGCAGGCCATGAAAACCGCGCGGACGCAGGCCGTGAAGACGCAAAGCGGCGCACGCGAAGTCAATGAACTGGCGCTGCGTTTTGCCGAACGCAACATCACCACTTCGTTCGAGTTCGCGCAGCGTCTGCTGCAGGCAAAAGACGCCACGCAAGTGGCCGCATTGCACGCCGACTATGTTCAGGCCCAGATCGCGACGTTGGCGGACCAAGCGAAGGAACTGAGCGAACGGGCGGCGAAAATGGCCGGCCAAGGCCATTGAGACGCACGGTCGAGGTTGCGCTGCGGCGGCAGGCCAATTTGAACGTATAATAATACCATTATTGTGCATCGCAAAAAATAAATGTTGCATTGCGTCAAGAGATGTATATAATGAAAAACAGATATTCGGGTCGCAAGCCATAGCGTCCCACAGATCACGAATTTCATTCTGCAAGATAGGAGTGCTTGTAATGGCCGATCCAACCAACGTTTCGGCTTCTTCGCCGAAAACCAAAAAGCCAGCTGCTTCAACAGCTGGCCCGATATCTGACCCGTCAAGATTTCGAATTTCCCCGATTCGAAGTTCCGACATTTGAAATGCCGAAATTCGAGGTGCCAAATATGGAAATGTCCGCCGCTTTCCGTGAACTTGCCGAAAAAAGTGTCGCGCAGGCCAGAGAGACTTACGAAAAGGTGAAAAACGTCGCCGAGCAGGCGACCGATGTCATGGAAGAAACCTGTTCGATGGCTTCGAAAGGCTACGCGGATTATGGTTTGAAGTTGATCGAGGCCACGCGCGTCAACAGCAATGCCGCGTTCGACCTGTTCGGCGAGTTGCTGGCGGCGAAATCTTACGCCGACGTGGTGGAGAAAACCACGGCCTATACGCGCGTTCAATTTAGTCGCGTGACGGAGCAAGGCAAAGACCTTGCCGAGCACGCACAAAAAATTTGTGCCGACTCGATGGGTCCTGTCCGCGACGGGTTTTCGAATTTTACCAAAGTAGCTTAGCGCGTCCCGCGCTCTCAAAAGGAAAGTTTTGGGGGCGCGGCGTCTCGAGAGCGTCCACATTGTTGAAACGGCCTAAACACAGTCCCGGGCGCTTGTGTCCGGGCTGTGTTGCCGTTATGCATTCCGGTGAGCGATCGCCGTTGCAAAACTTGCCAAACAGGGGTGCGGCTCCTAGTGTTGTGTCACTGATGGATGATTTACAAACTCTTCCGTCATCCTGAGGCGCTCGCGCGCGAGCCTCGAAGGACCTGGACCTCTCGGTTGGGGGCCATCATCCTTCGAGGCTCGGCCAGCCAAGTCGGCTTTAGCCGACTTGGCCGCTAAAGCATCGATCTCGGGTAAATCCGAGATCGATGGCCGAGCACCTCAGGATGACGGAGATGGATCCGGGCGAAACAAGCGTTAGAGTCACAACACTAGTGGTCCGATTTAAACATTCGCTACCCATTTCGGCGGGGATTTTTTGCGAATGTTTGAATCGAAAGACCATGAGCCAAATATAAGTTTCTAGTGGAGTTTTGGATTTGACATTCGCTTCGCGAGCTTGCGGCCAGGTGGGTAGCGAATGTCAAATCCACTCCACTAGTGGTCCGATTCAAACATTCGCTACCCATTTCGGCGGGGATCTTTTGCGAATGTTTGAATTGAAAGACCATGAGCCAAATATAAGTTTCTAGTGGAGTTTTGGATTTGACATTCGCTTCGCGAGCTTGCGGCCAGGTGGGTAGCGAATGTCAAATCCACTCCACTAGTTTCGGGCGCACCCGGCAAGCCCGGAGGAAGCCGCGCAGCTGTAGCTCAGTTGGTTAGAGCGCTGGTCTGTGGAACCAGAGGTCGGTGGTTCGAGTCCACCCAGCTGTACCATTTGCATTGCGGCCACCTGCCTTTTTAAGGTCGATGTCGTGCTGGGAAGCCACGAGGGAGAAATCGATGGAAGCCGCGGCTTCTCCTTTTCCGCTTCCTAAAACCTTAGAACGCGATCTCTCGCCGGTGTTGAATTATTGGCTGGGATTGCGTCGCGCCGGCAATGAGATGCCCTTTTGGGATGATGTTAACCTGTCGGCGTTATCCGCGCCATCAGCGACGTTGTTTCTCGTCGACGTATTCGAAAAGCCGGAACGTTTTCGCTTCGATCAGCTTACCGGCCGTTTGATGCAAGATGTTGGCCAAACCTTGACCGGCAAATTCATCGATGAAATCGATCTACCTGATCGCTTTGCCTATTTGCGCGCGCAATGCAGCGCCACGGTCGAAGCGCGCACTCCCACGTTTTATCGCAATGATTCAGGCGGTCGCGGGCCGGCCCGTGCGCGCATCTTGTTGCCGATGTGGGGCGATGGCCACATTAGCATGTTACTTGGCGCAATCGGCAGCCATTAAGGGATATCCGATATTAAAAAAACGCCGGCGATTTCTCGCCGGCGCTTGGTTTAATCGGTATGATAGCAAAATCAACGTGCGCTGTAGCGGCCGTTGAAAACATGCGGGCCGTTGAGGAATCGCGGTCCGCCATAGCCGCGGGAGCGATAGCCGGAACGGCTGCCACCGAACAGCCAATCCATGAAATTTGATCCATCCGATGGACCATATCCATCAAGTTCGCCCGGCGCCAGACGCACCGGCTTTGATGACGTGTCGGGCCGGCGATAGACAGCGACGTCGGCCACCTTGCGCTCCTTGCTCTTGAGAATGGAAAGCATTTTGGCATCACGGCGATAGATGTCATCGCGTAGCTGCAGTTCACCCTTTTCGTCAACGAAAGCCGTCTGATAGGTCAGGTGCACCCAGATCCGCTTCTCAAAATTGAGGTTGATCTCGTTGCTTCCGAACATTCTCTTCAGTTTCGTTTCCGTATAATTCTTTTCCGGCATGGCCAGGGATAAGAGCTTCTCACCGTAGGTGAGCGGATTTTCCACACGCATACAGCCATGGCTGTATGCGCGCTTTTCCCTCGTGAACAAATACTTGTCCGGGGTGTCATGCTGGTAGACGAGGAATTTATTCGGGAAATTGAAGCGTATACGCCCGAGCGCGTTTCGCGCGCCCGGCGGCTGCGAGACGTGCACCGTTCCGTCCGGGTCCTGCCACACTCGCAAGCCGATCCGGTCAAGCGCGTCGGGATCCTGTTCCAGCGCCGGGAGATACTCCTTCTCAATGATTGAAGGCGGCACATTCCACGTCGGATTGACCGTAATGTGCGTCATCTCCGCGCTGGTCATAGGCGTCGCCTTGCCCGGCTTGCCGACCACGATCTTTGTTCTCCAATAGACTTGATCGTCGTTCCAGAGCGTCAGCGTATAGTCAGGCACGTTGACGATAACTCGGGGATTTCCGAGGTCGCGCGGCATCCAACGCCAGCGTTCCATGTTCACGACAATCTTATCGATGATCTCGTCACGCGACGGCGGCGTGATGCGCTCATCGCCATTGAGCGCGCGAACGGTCGAACCGCCGAGCGTGCCGTCTATATTCATGCCCGACGAATATTGAAACGCTTTCACCGCCTCTTTGACTTGTTCATCATAAACCGGGCTGTTCCGATCGCCCGGAACGTTGAGGCGCTGCCGCAGCGCGATCACGCGCTGATCCTTCATGCCCTGACGGAGGGTCCTGCCCTCCCTGATGCGAACAGCCGGCGCAGGCTCTTTTTTGTCGAGACTTTCTGCCGGCTGGCTTCGCAGCTCGGCGAGCTTGGCCCGAAGGCCTTGAAATTCCCGATTCGGCGGATTGAAGCCATCCAGCACCTTGCCGGCATCGTCGCCGGCGCTCAGCTCAATCAACACCGCGGCCGGGTCCGGCGGCACCAGGTTAAACGAAATATCGCCCGCGACGCGGCTGAAATGGATGCGGCCGATCTGCGCATGGCGTGCAAAGGTCAAAGCCGAATTCGTGAGCGTGATTTCGGCGTCGGCGAGCGCGTCGGGGCTGGCGGTCGATTGCATCTCGGGCGCCGGATAATCGGCCGAGTCCAAGCCAACTTCGCTGGCACGGCCTAGATAGGCGATGACCGATTTGGCGCGAGCATTGCTGCCAGCCTTGTCGACCCAGATCGGGGCGTAATTGCGTTCCTTGTAGAAGGCTTCAATCCCCTCGCGGTCCTCTTTCCGGCTCACCAGGCGCGCAAGTGCCTCGCCGGTGATCACGTTGTGCAGTTTCTCCGCGACCGGGCTGGAAAAAACCGGTGCCGTCATCACGGCTGGTTCGGTTGTGGGGGAGACAGTCATCCGGTCCGCCCCGACCTGCTTTGCGTCGGATGCCCCCGTGCCGCCCGGCGCGGCATCCATTTTTGTCCCCTTGAACGGCGTGGTCGCGGCCCGTTCGGCGGCCGAAGCCTCGTTCGGTTTGGCCGGCATCGGCGGCCCGGCTTGGATCGGCGTGGTGACATCCTTGGCCGTGAGCGGTGGTGGCAGCGCCATATCCGGCATGGGTACCGCCGAATCAATCTTGTCGGCCTGTTGGGCCAATCCGGGGTGATTGGATAGCGTGAGAATCAATCCGAATGTGGATGAAACCAGCAGATAGTTGAAGCAAACCCTTTTCACTTAATCTCTCCTAAAATGTGAAATGTGCGGGGCAGCGTGTTGATTAAGCTGTATACTCTATTCGTCAAACATGGGTTACGCATTTCACAACAAACCTGATGCGATTTGCCGTTGACTGTGGCCATTTTGCATAGGCGGCATTCTGGCGGCACCCTCGGGCGGCGAGCCTTTATTAGACCTAATCGGCCCGGCTCGCTGTCACCTAGATTACTATTAGAACCCTCAACGCAGCACACGCCATGCTACCAACGTTCGTTTTACCTATTTTTCGATGACTTTTGCGTGACCGCCTCAGCCGGCACGACTGTCAAACCAAGTTTCGGTGCGCCGCTACACCCCTTTGCCGATAGACAAAAAAGGAGAGCCGCACGACAAAAAGCAAGCCTGTTTGAATCGGCTGAATTGTCTCGTTCAATCGTACATTGTAATGTTGCCAACGAAGCGGAATCGGGGACCGCAAGGCGCCTGGATTCCGACGGTGAAAAACAACGCTTTGCCATGAGGGGAATTGATCAATGACGCGACGTAGTTTGCACCGATACCGCCTTCCGCTTGCCGGAATGGCGGCCGTTTTGTGTGCCATCTTTTTTTCCTCCGGCGGTTTTGGTCAACAACGCCCGCCAAATTCTATGGCGACACCGCTTGCTGGCGCTCCCTCAAAACCGGCGCTGCCGCCGGGCTCGCCGTTGATCGGTCGTCCGGACGGGAACGAAGCCGCGGCTAAGCTTGCGCCGGTGGCGCCGCCGCCGTTACCGACCCCAGCGGACAAATTGCCGACCGCGAAGCTCAAACTGCCGGCCGGGTTTAAGATCGAGGTCTATGCCAGCGGCATCGGCAATGCACGGTCTTTGCGCGTGGGCGACAAAGGTACGGTGTTTGTCGGCACGCGCTTCGGCAATAAAGTGACAGCCATCGTCAAGAAGAACGGCAAAACGGAGTTGAAGACGATCGCCTCGGGTCTTTATCGTCCGAACGGTCTCGCCTACCACAAGGGCACACTCTATATTGCCGAACTGTCGCAGATTTCCAAAATCGACAATGTCGAAAACGTGCTCGACAATCCGCCTAAACCGGTGGTGATCTACAAGGACTTGCCGAAGGACGAAGCGCACGGCTGGAAATTCATCGGCATCGGCCCCGACAACAAGCTCTATGTCCCGATTGGCCAGGCCGGCAATAACGTGCTGCACGATAAGGATCACGGCCAGATCCGCCGCATCGATCTTGACGGAAGCGGCGCCGAAATCGTGGCCTTGGGCGTGCGCAATTCGGTCGGCTTCGACTGGAACCCGGTGAACAAAGAGCTCTACTTCTCGGACAACGGCCGCGACTGGATGTCGGAGGACGCACCTCAGGACGAGCTCAATCGGGTCAGCAAAGCGGGTCAGGATTTCGGCGCGCCCTATTGCTACCAGGGCAATCTGCCCGATCCGGATTTCGGCTGGGGCCATTCGTGCAGCGAATTCGTGCCGCCCATCCTGCTGACCGGCCCGCACTCGGCCGGTCTCGGTTTGCGCTTCTACACCGGCAAGATGTTTCCGAAGAAATATCGTAACGCGATTTTCCTTGCCCGCCACGGTTCGTGGAACAGGTCGGAGAAATTCGGCGGCGATATCCTTGTGGTCCATGTCGACAAAAACGGCACCGTGCAATCCACCGAACCTTTCCTCACGGGCTTCATCGAGAACAATCGATACATCGGCCGGCCGGTTGACGTGGAGATCATGAAAGACGGTTCTCTGCTGGTATCCGATGATTGGAACGGCGCTGTCTATCGCATCACCTATGGCCGCGCGGGCCATAGCGCGCATCGCTAAGCCGTCGGCCGATGGGCCGGAGCACGCGGGATGTGCTCCGGCTTTGTTCAGTGAGACGGACGACAAGACGACTCGAAATGACAACAGCGATTTCAAAATGCGTTGCGAGCGCTCTCGCGCTCATGCTTATGACGGCTAATGCTTCGGCCGCCCCGCCGTTTGAAGAACGGGCGGCACCTTGTCTCGCCTGCCATGGCGAAAAGGGTCAATCCAAGAACCCGGACGTGCCGTCGCTTGGCGGTCAATCCGCGTCTTATCTTCTCATCCAACTTTATCTTTTTCGCGAGAAGCAACGGGCGAACGAAATCATGAATGCGATGGCAAAGGATTTCACCGACGACGACTTGCGGGCGTTTTCCGATTACCTGTCAAAATTGCCGCCGCCCCAGCCTCCCGCCGATCCCGCCGATCCCGCCCGGCTCGAACGCGGTCGCACTTTAATTGCGCAGAATCGGTGCAATGCCTGCCATGGGCTGGATTTGACCGGCCGCGAAAACATCCCCCATATTGCCGATCAACGCGAAGATTATCTCTTGAAGGCGCTGCGTGCATACAAAGACAATACCCGCCACGGTTACGATGCCGCCATGGCCGAAGTGCTGGCGCCGGTTAGCGATTCGCAGATCGTCGATCTCGCTTACACCATTGCACGGTTTCGTTGATCGGCGGCCACGGCCTGCGCGGCCGGTTCAGAAATTCCAGCGCTGCGCATTGGCGACGAGAAAATCGCGAAAGACCTGGATTCGCGCCACCGACTTAAGCTCTTCCGGATAGACGAAATAAGCATCGAGGGCGAGCGTTTCCTCGCTGCCGAAGAGCTGCACGAGACCGCCGTTTTCTTCCACCAGATAATCCGGTAGCATCGCAACCCCAAGGCCGCGTTGGCACGCGCGCAAAAGACCGAGCACGTTGTTGATCGTCAGACTGGGCAGGCGGGGACCTTTGCTGTCGCGGCTTACTTCCAGGAGCCAACGGCGGTTGGCGAAATGGGCCGGGACCGCCCCGCTGAGCAACACGATGCGGTGATCGTCAAGTTCTTCGTGCGTGCGCGGCGTGCCGAATCGTTTCAGATAATCCGGCGAGGCATAGGCGTGAAAATGCACCGAAAAGAGCTTGCGCTGAATAAGGTCGGGCTGCCTCGGCTGCCGCAGACGTATCGCCACGTCCGCCTCGCGCATGGCGAGATCAAGCTCCTCATCCGTCGTAATCAACGTGACCTGGATGTCCGGATAAAGATCGATGAACTCGCCCAGTCTCGGCAGCAGCCAATGAATGCCGATGCCGGGCGTCGTCGAGACCTTCAATTCGCCGTTCGGCCGTTCGCGGCTGTCGGTGAGTTTGGTGCGCGCCGCTTCCAGCTTCATGAACACTTCATGCGCGGTGCGATACAGCATTTCGCCCTGCTCGGTGAGGATGAGCCCGCGGGCATGGCGATGAAATAGCGACACGCCGAGCTCGCCTTCGAGCGCCGAGACTTGGCGCGAGACCGCCGACTGCGACAGCCCAAGCCGTTCGCCGGCATGGGTAAAGGAGCCCGCTTCGGCGGCGGCGTGAAACACCTTCAACTTGTCCCAATCCATCGAATGAC
The DNA here is from genome assembly GCA_963697535.1 of uncultured Pseudomonadota bacterium. Lineage (GTDB taxonomy): Bacteria > Pseudomonadota > Alphaproteobacteria > Rhizobiales > Xanthobacteraceae > Pseudolabrys. Next base: position 240,018 of record OY969085.1, read on the forward strand.
TGCTGGCGACCATGCGCTCTATTCCGCGGCGGCGCGCCGATGTTCACGCGCGGCGAGAAATTTCTCCGCTTCCAACGCCGCCATGCAACCCTGTCCGGCGGCGGTCACCGCTTGGCGGTAGACATCGTCGGTGACGTCGCCGGCGGCGAAAACTCCGGGCACCGACGTGGCGGTGGAATTGGCGGCGGTGACGATATAGCCGGACGGTTTCATCTGCAATTGACCGGCGAAAAGTTCGGACGCCGGCTGATGGCCGATGGCAATAAACACGCCATCGATATCGCGCTCGGTCACCGCACCGGTCCTGACGTTTTTCAGCCGCACGCGGTCGACTTTTGGTGGACGATCGCGCCCTAGCACCTCCATGAGTACCGTGTCCCACACAACTTCAATTTTCGGATGTTTGAATAGTCGATCTTGGAGTATCTTCTCGGCGCGAAACTGGTCGCGCCGGTGCACCACCGTGACCTTGCTGGCGAAGTTAGTGAGGAAGAGCGCCTCTTCGACGGCCGTATTGCCGCCGCCGACCACGATCACCTCTTTGTTGCGATAAAAGAAACCATCACAGGTGGCGCAGGCGGACACGCCATAGCCCTTGAATTTCTGCTCCGATGGCAAATCGAGCCAACGCGCTTGCGCGCCGGTCGCGATGATCAGCGCGTCGGCCAGGTAAAGAGCGCCGGAATCGCATTCGAGGCGGAATGGCCGCTGGCCAAGATCGACCTTATTGACCGTGTCGGTGACGATCTTCGTTCCGACATGGTTTGCCTGCGCGAGCATTTGCTCCATGAGCCAGGGGCCTTGGATGACCTCGGCGAAGCCCGGATAATTCTCCACGTCCGTCGTAATGGTGAGCTGGCCGCCCGGCTGGATGCCCTGGATCAAAACCGGCTCCAACATGGCACGCGCCGCATAGATCGCAGCGGTATAGCCGGCCGGCCCCGAGCCGATGATGACGACTTTGGCATGAGCACTTTTCGACATTCCTAAGTTTTCCTTGGCGCGCATCGGGGAAATGGATCGCGGCCCGGAACCCCGATTGTCTCGAAGCCTTGCTCTGTCGCCGAGACCCTTGCGGATGTACGGGTTTAGGCTGAGCTATGCAAGGCACGCAGCCCATGGGCGGGCGAGTCCTGATCTTCTTCTGTTCATGGCGGCGTAATATTCTTTCGCGAAACTTTATTTCGCGGTATGGAATGGGGTCCGATTGGTTAGCTCCCGGAGAGATCCTTGCCTGCCCGTCTCGATTCCATCGACCGCAAAATCCTCAAAGAGCTGCAAGACGATGGCCGAATCACGAATGTCGAATTGGCGCGTCGTGTGGGTATTTCCGCGCCTCCCTGCCTGCGTCGCGTTCGCGCGCTGGAAGAGACCGGCTTTATCAAAAGCTATCGCGCGCTGCTGGATGAAAAAAAGCTCGGCTATGAGGTCGCCGTATTTGCCTCGGTGCATTTGGCAAGCCAGGCCGAAAGCGATCTTGCCGCTTTCGAGGAGTTCGTACGCGCCGAGACGCTGGTGCGTGAATGCTGGATGCTGTCGGGCGACATCGATTTTGTCCTCAAATGCGTGGCGCCGGACTTAAAGACCTTCCAAGCCTTTGTCGAAAAGCTCACCGCCGCGCCGCATGTGCGCAACGTGAGAACCTCGCTGGTTCTGCGCAATTCAAAAGACGCCGCGATGGTCCCGATGGACGACGAAACGTAAAGCGCGCCGGTTGCCGCGACAACGGCGCGTTCCGCGTTCCGTTAACGCGCCCTACGAGCTCCCTGATCCTTTTGCGGCAATTCAAAAGGCAGCAAGTGTTAAAAACAGCTGTGGAGTTTTTCACTCCATGTCCCCGCACAGAATTCACTTGCGAACAGGCCGATGATAAGCAATTTCGCTATGGCTGAATACGCGTATGATTGCTTGTCTACCGAAAATATTTATAAAAAAGGGAAAGAGATGGCGGGTGAAATGCAAACTATTCCTGAGGCACGTTCCGATTTGGAAGACAAACTGAATCCGAAGTGCTTTGTTGTAAGCCTGACAAGCGACAAGTACTCCGACTTTTGCGCTCGCAACAAGGGGACAGGCATTCGGTTTCATCACTTTAATGCGGTGGATGGCTCGAAGCTAACCGATATCGGCAATATACCGGACATATTGGCGAAGGGCGCGCGCGGCTACTCGAAAGGCGCAGTTGGCTGCGCGATGTCACATTTATCGCTCTGGAAACAATGCGTCTCGTCCAAAGAAAACATGCTGGTGTTCGAGGATGATGCATATCTCCGCCATGACCTCAATTCTCAATACGAGATGCTACTCAAGCGCCATTCGTGGGAGCTAATATTATTTGGATGCAATACAGATTCGCTTTTGCAATTGGCTTTTATCGATGGAGTTGATTTTTTTGGAGAGTTCACCGTGCGCTATCCCGAAGCTTCACAATTGTCCGAATTCGTGAGAAATAATGACGAGGTGGGACTCGTTCGTCTAAAACTTGCTTTTGGCACTTGTGGCTACGCAATAACGCCGCAAGGCGCAGAAAAGCTCTTACAAAAATGTTTCCCAATGGATAATCATCCAATTTATATCCGGTCGGAAAACCGTTGGTTTTCTGCATATGGCATCGACTGCATGATGGCTAGCGCCTATGCGCATATTCGTTCATTCTTATGTTTTCCGCCGCTTGTGATGACGCCGAATGATCTCAAAAAATCACAAACCCTGAACCGTTAGCGGTTGTCGGAAATAGTTATGTTCCCGATAGCAGCAGCGCTTTCGGCAATTTCAATTGGCGCAATCATCTATTCTTTCAGTTTTAGAAAAAGGAAAACCTTAAACGTTCCGCTCATTTCGAATCCGGGCAAGAAGTACATTGGTGGAATTTTGATATTTTTGGGAATTTGTTGGATCGTCTATTGGTATTTGAAATTGAAAAATTAACGCAAGGCGTGTCCGAGCGCGTGGGACGGATTAGCGCGAAGCGCGTAATCCGCCATCTTCTCTAAGGCACCCGTCGCGAACGGCGAGTTGAGCGTTCCGCTAACGCGCCCTACGAGCTTATCCGGACAACCGCGCCTTCACCATGGCGCTTGCTTTGCCGAAGTCCATCTGCCCGGCATATTTGGCGCGCAACACACCGATGACCTTGCCCATATCCTTCATGCCGGCGGCCCCGGTCTCCGCAACCGCCGCGTCGATCGCGGCCTTCATCTCATCGTCGGACATTTGCTTCGGCAGATAGGCGGAAATGACGGCGATCTCTTCTTGCTCCTGCTTCACCAAATCGTCACGGCCGCCCTGTTGGTAAAGTTCGATCAATTCCTGGCGCTGCTTGATCATCTTTTGCAGAATGCCCAACACCTCGGCATCACCGAGCGGCGGCTTGCCCGTCCCCCGCGCCTCGATGTCGGCGTTCTTTAACGTGGCATTGACCATGCGCAGCGTGGAGAGCGCCCGCTCGTTCTTGGCCTTCATCGCCTCTTTCACGGCATTGTTGATGGTGTCGCGGAGCATGGAGAAACCTTTCTTCAACGTGGTGGCTTATAGCACCCCTTTAGCCGGCCTTAGCAAGCTGCGGCCCGTGGAGCGAAGCGGCGTCATAATCGGTTACCCAACAGCCTCGGAACGAGCTATCTATGCATCGCATGAGCGACAATACACAGGGCCATGGCTGGTGGAAGCGCTTGAGCGGCGGGCTTGGACGCACCTCCGCATCGCTTGGAACCGCTATTTCCGATTTGGTCAGCAAGCGCAAGCTTGATGCCGCGACCTTGGACGATCTCGAAAGTGAACTCATCCGCGCCGATCTCGGGCCGGATGTCGCCATGCGGGTGGCATCAGTGCTCGGCGACAGCCGCTTTGCAAGAGGCCTCGCCCCCGACGACATCAAGGCGGTGCTTGCCGGCGAGATCGAGACAATCATGACACCGATTGCCAAGCCCTTGGAGATCACGGCGCGGCCATTCGTTATTCTCGTGTCCGGCGTCAATGGTTCGGGCAAAACCACGACCATCGGCAAGCTTGCGGCCCGGTTTCGCCGTGAGGGAAAGAGCGTGATGGTCGTCGCCGGCGACACCTTCCGCGCGGCCGCGATCGATCAACTTAAAATCTGGGCCGAACGCACGGGCGCAAGCATCGTCGCGAGCACACCGGGCGCTGATGCGGCGGGGCTTGCCTTTGATGCGATCACCGCCGCCAAGGCGCAAAGCCTCGAGGTGGTCTTGGTCGATACGGCCGGACGGCTGCAAAATCGCGCCGAGTTGATGAGCGAATTGGAGAAGATGGTGCGCGTCATACGCAAGGCGGAGCCGACCGCGCCGCATGCGGTATTGCTGGTGCTGGATGCCACCGTCGGCCAGAACGCGATCAATCAGGTGGAGATTTTCGGCAAGACCGCGGGCGTGACCGGTTTGGTGATGACCAAGCTCGACGGCACCGCGCGCGGCGGCATTCTCGTTGCGATTGCCTCGCGCTTTGGCTTGCCGGTGCATTTCATCGGCGTCGGCGAAGGCGTTGACGATTTGGCGCCGTTTACCGCGCGTGATTTCGCGCGCGCGCTGGCGGGGCTCGATACATTGAATCCGTGAGGACAGACATGGCCGAGAAAAAACCACTCAACCCGCTTTTCAAACTGGCGCTCGACATCGGACCGCTGGTCCTGTTCTTCGCCGCCAATGCGAAGTTCGGAATCTTTGTCGCCACCGGCGCTTTCATGGCGGCGGTGCTTGCCGCGCTGGCCGTATCCTATGTCATGACCAAACATCTGGCGATCATGCCGCTCGTCACGGCGGTGATCGTATTGATCTTCGGCGCGCTGACGCTGGCGCTGCACAACGACGCGTTCATCAAACTCAAACCGACGATTATTTACGCTTTGTTCGGCGGCACGTTGCTTGCGGGGCTCGTTCTCGATAAGCCTTTTCTCGGTATTCTATTTGACCGGATGCTTCATCTCACGGCTGAGGGCTGGCGCAAGCTTACTTGGCGTTGGATGTTGTTTTTCTTCGCGCTGGCCGTTCTCAACGAGATCGTGTGGCGTAATTTCTCGACTGACATTTGGGTCAGCTTCAAATTGTTCGGTGTGGTCCCGCTGACCTTTTTGTTTGGCGCGCTGCAATACCCTCTGCTGACGAAGTATAGCGCCGATCCCGAAGCAAAATAGCTATTCCTCAGCAGCCTTCGCGATTTCCGGCCCGAGTGCGCGCTTGAGATTGTCGGCGGTGATCGGCCCGATTAATTTATAGGCGATACGGCCGTCGCGGCCGACCAGGAACGTTTCCGGCACGCCATAGACGCCCCAATCGATCGAGGCGCTGCCGTCGGCGTCTTGCCCGGTTGCCGCGAAGGGATTGCCGTAGCGGTTGAGGAAACGCCGGGCATTGTCGGGCGAATCTTTGTAGTTGATGCCGACCAGTCGGATGCGTCTGTCCTTCGAGAGTTGTTCGAGAAACGGCACCTCGGTATGGCAAGGCACACACCATGAGGCCCAGACATTCACGAGCGTCACCGCGCCTTTGAAACCCGCGTTGGTGAGGCCGGGGACCGGTCGACCGTCGCGATTTAATCCCGGCACCGGCGGCAGCTCGGTCGCAGGCGCCGAACGGCCGATCAAGACCGATGGAATGCGCGCGGGATCGCCGCTACCAAGTCTGTACAAAAACAGCCCCGACAACGCGAGAAAGACCGCCAGCGGCAACAGCAGGAAAATGCGGCGCGAATTTTGGCGTTCGCTCGAGACTTGGCGCATCATATTTCCTTGCGCGAGCGGCGCGTGATGCCGCGCTCTTCGAACTCGCCGAGCACGCGCCGCTGCGCCGAATAATCGAGCACGACCCAAGCGATCAGCGCGGCCACGATAAATGCCGTCACCGCGTAAGAGGCGATAATAAAACCGGCGTGCTGTCCCAGGTTCATGAATTTTCCTTTTCGACGCCGGCTCTCATAACAAGGCTTCTTCCTCGGATCACGCGCCGGCCTCCGTCAACTCTTGCGCTTTCCGCAACTGCATCGTGCGCACCCGCCGGCGCAGAATTTCATTGCGCATGACCGCAATTTGCAACGTAAAGAACAATAACGTAAAAGCGGCAGTCATGATCAGTAACGGAACGAGAATGGATCGATCGATGCTCGAGCCGCCCATGCGCAAGATAGAGGCCGGCTGATGGAGCGTGTTCCACCAATCGACGGAAAATTTGATGATCGGCAGATTGACCGCGCCCACCAGCGCCAAGACCGCCGCGGCACGCGACCCGCGGTTCGGATCTTCCGCGGTCCAATAAAGTGCGAGCACCCCGAAATAGAGCAGTAATAAAACGAGCATCGAGGTCAGGCGCGCGTCCCATACCCAATAGGTGCCCCAGGTGGGGCGGCCCCAGAGCGATCCGGTGACAAGGCAAATGAAAGTGAAAGCGGCTCCGATCGGGGCTGCGGCCTTGCCGGCTACGTCGGCGAGCGGATGGCGCCACACCAGAGTCCCCAACGCCGCGACGCTCATCAGGCCCCAGCCCATCATACCGAGCCAGGCCGCCGGCACATGCAGGAACATGATCTTAACGGTAGCGCCCTGCTGGTAATCGTCGGGCGCATTCACCGCGCGCAACAAACCGATCATAAACAGCGCCACTGTCGCGGCGCTAAGCCACGGCAGCATGCGATTGGCCAAGTTCAAAAAGCGTGTCGGATTGGCGAAATCGATCAAAGGCATGGATGCGTTTTAGTTGCCTCGTGTGACATGAGCAATAAAAACTGCATTTTAACCGGAGAACTCGTCTCAAATATATCAAATAGGGAACCAACGGCCGTTACTCGAGTCCGTGGCGCAGCGCTGCCGCTGCGGCAATAGGGCCGAGCACGAGACTGGCCAAGGATAATGCGCAAAGGATCGTGAAAGGCGGACCAAACGATCCGGCCCCGACGACTGCCGCGTTGGCAGCTGCGACGCCAAAGATCAGGACCGGTATCGTCAGTGGCAATACCAGGACGGCAAGCAATAAGCCGCCCCGGCGAAGCGCCACCGAAAGCGCGGCGCCGACGAGGCCGATAAAGGTCAATGCCGGCGTTCCGGCAAGGAGCGTCAAAGCCGCAACGCCCATGACGCCCGGCTCAACGTTCAACATCACCCCCAGCGCCGGTGCAACGACCACGAGCGGAAGCCCGGTGCTGAGCCAATGCGCAAGGCCCTTGGCCGCGACAGCCACCTCCAGCGGCATGCGGCTCATCATCAGGAGATCGAGCGAACCGTCCTCGTGATCCATGGCGAGCAGCCGGTCGAGTGCCAGAAGGCTCGCGAGCAGCGCGCCGAGCCACAGGATCGCCGGGCCGATACGCGCCAACAGATTGAGATCGGGGCCGAGCGCGAAAGGCATCATGGTGACGACGATCAGAAAGAACAACGCCCCCATCAACGCGCCGCCGCCGGCGCGCACGGCGATCCGCATGTCGCGGAGCAGAAGAGCGGTTAAGGCCGTCATCGGCGTTGCCACGCGGCACAATCACCGCTCCCCAATGGAGAGAGGTCGGCGAGCAAAGCAAGCCGAGTGAGGGGGATCAGACGCTGGATTGGCATGAACGCCCTCACCCGAATTCCTCGCTGCGCTCGGAATTCTACCTCGCCCCGGTCGAAGTCGGATATATCCGACTTCGACCACTTGATAATGCCGAACTCGGGTAAACCCGAGTTCGGGCGGGGAGAGGTGAAGGAAGAACGCATAGCGGTGCCGATCATCCCGCCGCCCCCAATCGTAATTCGCGCGAAGCAGGCAAACCCGTCGGCCCATGCGTCGCGGCGAGGATAAGGCCACCTCCGGCCAAATGGCCTTTCATCAGATCGAGGAGCCGTATTTGCGATGGCCGGTCGAGCGCCGAACTCGGTTCGTCCAAAAGCCAAATCGGCCGCCGCACCGTCATCAGCCGGGCCAGCGAAAGCCGCTTTTTTTGTCCGGCGGAGAGATAAGCAGCCGGCAAGCCGGCCAAAGGGAGGAGACCGACGGCGTCTAGCGCCGGTTGCACGGCCGGGCGGCCGTCACCTAGAAATGCCGTCCAAAACATCAAATTTTCAAGAACTGAGAGCGACGATTTGAGCGCGTCCTGATGGCCCAAATAATGCGCCTGCTCGGCGATGCTAGCTTCGCTCTCGCCCCCTTCTAGTGTGAGTCGGCCGCCGGTAAGGCGTACCAGCCCCGCAATCATGCGTAGCAATGAGGACTTGCCGGCGCCATTACGTCCCGTCACTTCAAGTGCTTCCCCGGCCGCCAGCTTAAAAGTTAAGCCGGAAAACACCGTGCGACTGCCGCGCCTGCACACCAAATTGTCGGCTGAAAGCTGCATGTATTTGAACATGCCCTACCTGCTATGTCCGAATTCCGAGGTTCGCTTGAACTCGCTCCATTGTCATTAGCGAACTTCGGCGTCGAAAGACACCAGCATGTTATTGATGCCAGTGGCCGGAAAAATGCTCTAGTGGTCCGATTCAAACATTCGCTACCCATTTCGGCGGGGATCTTTTGCGAATGTTTGAATCGAAAGACCATGAGCCAAATATAAGTTTCTAGTGGAGTTTTGGATTTGACATTCGCTTCGCGAGCTTGCGGCCAGGTGGATAGCGAATGTCAAATCCACTCCACTAGCCTGGACTTCGCGTGAGCGAAGGCCGGGATCGGTCCGTCCCGCAGTCCGCTACGCGTCATGCTGGGGCTACCCTGGCCCATGCATTTGTTCTCTTGACAATAGTCCCAGTGTATAGTTTCCGACATCCGTCCGGTTCATCGAGGGCGTCATCATGAGGCGTCTTGATGGTGGAGCCGGGATGCGGCGCCCGCGGGCTGGTTTCGCAAACCGCCGCTCGGGAGGCCCCGTGGAATGCCGTCCGCCGGCAACTCAAGACCGGCCGCCTTCAACGGCTGGACGGGACAGGCGAAGAAGGGTGGCACCGATAAGCCGCCCGGACCCTCGAGGAAATGCCCACAAGGGTTTCCTCTGGCGCTTGCGCCCGGAAGTGCGGTCTCACCGGGACAAAAAACGCCGGCAAATGAGCCCGGACTGCGTAAGCTGGTCCGGGTGTGGAGCGCCGAGAGGCGTCTCTCCGCGATCGCAAGCGGAGAGCACACGCCTTCGCAAGGCGTGTCGAGCGGCCGCGCCGGCCGCTCAAGGAGCGCGTGCGCCACGCGCTCCTGCATTTCCCGGCGCTCCACTCCCCCTCAATTATTGGAGGGGAAGGGACAAGAAGGCCGGCGTCCCCCGCGCCGTTCAAAGAACAGGGCGGCGGAGCGTTGGCTAATCCGAGTAACGGCGGAAAATTTAAACTTTTGCCTATCTTTTAAGACTCGTTTGGTAAACGTGGCGTTGCGTTTTAAAAGACCTTATAAGCCCCTAACCGCGGCGCCACAAAACTGTGCTTCGCGCGGCGAGCCGAAATGGCGAAATCCGGCCGCTCATTGAGAGCCGGAGGGGCCGGTATTCTGGCTTGAGAATGGAACCATCAAAATGACCTCTCTCGACAGTTTCAAATGTTTCAAGACGCTCAAACTCGGCAGCAAGACCTACGGTTATTACAGCCTGCCGACCGCCGAAAAGAACGGTCTCAAAGGCATTTCTCGTCTGCCCTTCTCGATGAAGGTCCTTTTGGAAAACCTGCTGCGCAACGAAGACGGGCGCTCGGTAACAAAGGACGACCTCAAAGCGGTCGCGGAATGGTTGAAGACGAAGACCTCCGACCACGAGATCGCGTTCCGCCCCGCGCGCGTATTGCTCCAGGATTTCACCGGCGTGCCGGCGGTCGTTGATCTGGCAGCCATGCGCGACGCAATGAAAGCGCTTGGCGGCGATCCGAAGAAGATCAACCCGCTCATTCCCGTCGATCTGGTCATCGACCATTCGGTGGCGGTGACCTATTTCGGCAGCAAGGACGCATTTAAAAAAAATGTCGACGAAGAATACCGGCAGAATCGGGAACGCTACGAGTTCCTGAAATGGGCCCAGCGTTCCTTCGACAATTTCCGCGTCGTGCCGCCGGGCACAGGCATCTGCCACCAAGTCAATCTCGAATATCTGTCACGCACGATTTGGACCTCCAAGGAACGCGTCAAGATCGAGGGCAGACAGACGGCCATCGACATCGCTTACCCGGACACGCTGGTCGGTGCCGATTCCCACACCACGATGGTTAATGGTTTGTCCGTCCTTGGCTGGGGCGTCGGCGGGATCGAAGCGGAAGCAGCGATGCTCGGTCAGCCGCTTTCGATGGTGCTGCCGGAAGTGATCGGCTTCAAACTCACGGGCAAGCTCAAAGAAGGTATGACGGCCACCGACCTCGTGCTGACGGTCACGGAGATGCTGCGCAAACATGGCGTCGTCGGCAAATTTGTCGAATTCTTTGGCGCCGGGCTCGCGCATTTGACGATCGCGGATCGTGCGACCCTCGGCAATATGTCGCCCGAATACGGCGCAACCTGCGGCTTCTCGCCGATCGATGACGATACGATCAAATATCTAAAGGACACGGCGCGTCCGGCGGAAGTGGTGTCGCTTGTCGCGGCCTATGCCAAGGCGCAAGGCATGTACCGCGTGAAAACAACGCCGGATCCGGTTTTCACCGACATCCTCAAGCTCGACCTCGCCACCGTCGAGCCTTCGCTCGCCGGGCCGAAACGTCCACAGGATCGTGTCGCCTTGAAGAACGTGAAGATCGGTTTCACAACGGCGATGGAGAAGGAGTTCGGCAAAGGGTCCGAGCTTCGCAAGCGCGTGCCGGTCGGAGCCAAGAACCACGACCTCGGCCACGGCGATACCGTGATTGCCGCAATCACCTCCTGCACCAATACCTCGAACCCGAATGTGATGATCGGCGCCGGTTTGCTTGCCCGTAAAGCGGCGACCAAGGGGCTGACCACCAAGCCATGGGTAAAAACGTCCCTGGTGCCCGGCTCGCAAGTCGTTGCCGACTATCTCGACAAGTCGGGCCTGCAAAAAGACCTCGATAAATTGGGGTTCAACCTGGTCGGTTTTGGCTGCACGACCTGCATCGGCAATTCCGGCCCGCTGCCGTCGGAGATTTCGAAGGCGATCAACGACAATGATCTCGTGGCGGCCGCGGTGCTTTCCGGCAATCGCAATTTCGAAGGCCGCGTGAATGCCGATGTGCGCGCCAACTATCTCGCCTCGCCGCCGCTGGTCGTCGCCTATGCGATTGCCGGTTCGATGTATGTCGACATGACGAAGGATCCGCTCGGCGTCGACGGCAAGGGCACGAAAATTTTCCTTAAAGATATCTGGCCATCGAACAAAGAGATCGGCAGCTTCGTTGCCAAAAACATCACGAAGAAAGTGTTCGCGCAACGTTACGGCAACGTGTTCAAGGGTGATGCTCATTGGCGCAAGATCAGCGTCAAGGGCGGCATGACCTATGCCTGGGACAAAAAATCCACCTACGTGCAAAATCCGCCTTACTTCGTCGGGATGGGCAAGCAGCCGAAACCGCTCGAGGACATCGTCGAGGCGCGTGTGCTGGCATTATTGCTCGATTCGATTACCACCGATCACATCTCGCCGGCTGGTTCGATCAAGATCGATTCGCCGGCCGGACGATACCTGGTCGAACACAAGGTAAAGCCGGCCGACTTCAATCAATACGGTACACGGCGCGGCAATCACGAAGTGATGATGCGCGGCACCTTCGCCAATATCCGCATCAAGAACCAGATGGTGCCGGGTGTCGAAGGTGGCGTCACGCTGCACTATCCGTCGAAACAGCGTATGCCGATCTACGATGCGGCCATGAAGTATCGAGACGAGAACGTCCCCTTGGTCGTTTTCGCGGGCAAGGAATACGGCACCGGTTCCTCGCGCGACTGGGCCGCAAAAGGTTCGGTGCTCCTCGGAATCCGCGCCGTCGTTGCGCAATCTTTCGAGCGTATCCACCGCTCCAATCTCATCGGCATGGGCGTCATGCCGCTGGTCTTCGAGGAGGGGACCTCGTGGCAATCGCTTGGCCTCAAAGGGGACGAGCAGGTCACCATCCGCGGCTTGCACGGCGAACTCAAGCCGCGTCAGCGGCTGATCGCCGAGATCGTGATGGGCGATGGCACGCTTAAGCGCGTGCCTTTGATCTGCCGCATCGATACCTTCGATGAGCTTGATTATTTCAAAAACGGCGGAATTTTACAGTATGTGCTTCGACAGTTAGCGGGCTGAGTCCCGTCATTGCGCCGATGAGTCGCTTTGGCTTCCCAACATTTTGCTCGCGCATGATCCCAAGTCCGAATCAAAAGTCCGAGGGCAGGCTTTTCGGAAAACCGGCTCCCATGGATCAAGTCCGAGAGCAGGCTTTTTTTAAGATCCTGCGCCGACTCTGTTCACCGCGACGTGAATGGCGGGTGATCTATTGCGTGTTTTATGATGGCGCCGAGTTGGGCGCGGGCACCGACGTATGGGGACGGACATTGCCATGAATTATCGCCACTTTGCTTTTATCGCAGCCTTGGCTTGCTGCGGCATTTCGTCCGCCGCTTTGGGCGAGCCGCGCGCCGTGGTCGAGTTATTCACGAGTCAAGGCTGCTCTTCCTGTCCGCCGGCCGACCGTCTCATGGGCCAGTTCGCGCAGGATTCCACGCTTGTCGCTTTGAGCTTTCCGGTCGATTACTGGGATTACCTCGGATGGAAGGACACGCTCGCTTTGCACGGCAATTCCACTCGGCAGCGCGATTACGCCACCGCTCGCGGCGATCGTCAGGTTTACACGCCCCAGGCTGTTGTCAACGGTATCATGCATGCGCTCGGCAGCGACAAAGCGGCAATTGAAAACGCCATTGCTCAGACGCACCGGCAGGCTCAGCTGAACCTGCCGGTCACCGTGGCCGTGGCGGGCGAGAAAGTGACCGTGCGCGTAGCCGCGGCGGCGAATGCCACGGGCAGCGCCAAGGTCTGGTTATTTCCGGTGAGCAGCCGGGCGGAGGTCAGCATCGGCCGCGGAGAAAACCGCGGCCGGAGATTGGCGTATTACAATGTCGTGCGCCGCTGGATCCCGCTTGGCACTTGGGACAGCAAGGCTGAGGAGTTCAACGTGGCGCTTTCCGAACTTCCCAATTCCACCTTTTCCTTGAAGGAGATCGACCGTCTTGCCGTCGTCGTGCAGAAGGGCACTCCAGGAAAACCGGGTGTGATATTGGGGGCAACGATGGCAAGTCTGCCGTGAGCCACTCACACGCCGGCCTGCCGAACGCCTACTCGTGTTGCGTCACTGACGGATGAGTCACGAACTTTTCCGTCGTCCTTAAGGTGCTCGCACGCGTATCGCGTGCGAGCCTCGAAGGACATAAAAGCCTCGTTGGGGGCCGTCGTCCTTCGAAAGCGGGGTTCGGCGGCCACCTCAGGGCAGCGGAGATGGATTGCGGCGAAACAAGCGCTGGAGTCGCAACACTGGTTCCGTGTCGCGCGTTGCGCCCGCAATCTATTCCGCCGCTTCCGACATTTCGGAGCGCACAACGGCGCGGAAGCGGTCGATCGGTGTGAGACCCTTTTCGGTCTCAATGTGCCAAAACGTCCAGCCATTGCAGGCTTCCAAGCCTTGCGCCAGCGCGCCCATACGATGAATCGAGCCGACCCGATCGCCCAGCGTTACGGCGCCGTCGGCGCGAACCAGAACCTTGTGACATTTCTTGGCGTCGACCAATTGCGCCCCGGGCGTGACCAGGCCGCGCTCAACGAGCGCGGAGAACGGTACGCGCGGCGCCTCGCGGGCGCTGATGAAAGGCGCAATCGACGGCGCTTCCAGCGGTTTGACGGCGTCGATGCGCCTTTGCGCCGCTTTGGCGTAATTGGCGTCGCGCTCGAAGCCGACAAAGCGGCGGCCGAGATGTTTTGCCACCGCGCCGCTGGTGCCGGTGCCGCTGAAGGGATCGAGCACGAGATCGTCCGGGCGCGAACTCGATAGAATCACGCGGGCAAGCAGCGCTTGCGGTTTCTGCGTCGGATGTAATTTCTTGCCGTCGCCGCCTTTGAGCCGTTCCTCGCCGGTGCATAGCGGTATCGTCCAGTCGGAACGCACTTGCACATCGTCATTGCCGGCTTTCAACACTTCATAATTGAACGTATAGCCCTTGGCCTCGGCGCCGCGTGAGGCCCAAATCATCGTCTCATGTGCATTGGTAAAACGCCGGCCGCGGAAATTCGGCATCGGATTGCTCTTGCGCCAGATAACGTCGTTGAGGATCCAAAAACCGAGATCCTGCATCAGCGCGCCGACACGGAAAATATTATGATAAGAGCCGATCACCCAGATCGTGCCGGCGGGCTTGAGCACGCGGCGACAGGCGGCCAGCCACGCCTTGGTGAATTCGTCGTAAGCCGCAAAACTCGTAAACTTGTCCCAATCATCCGTCACCGCATCGACGTGCGAATTGTCCGGACGTTTGAGATCGCCGGCGAGCTGCAGATTATAGGGCGGATCGGCGAAGATCATATCGACGGAGCCCGCCGGCAGCTTCGCCATTTCGGCGATGCAGTCGCCGATGATGACGCGGTGCCGCTTGGCGCCGTTTGGCTCAACACTCTTCGAAGTTTTACGGGGCGCCCGTGAGGGCGCCCCGTGGCGCGACATGAGCATGACTTAACGCACTCTTAAACTCAGGTGACGCGGCCGGCAGACGCGGGACCTACAGCCGGCATGCGCCCCTTATGCTCTGCTAAAGTGAAAAAACGGTTTATGGAGATTCTACGGCGGACATTAAATTTGCCGAAAAAAATTCGCCGGTTCCTTAGCATCCTACTGACGCTGTCGCCGATTTTGGCGCGAAAATGGCGGCAGGAGAGTTCGAGAATGCGCTGGGATGAATTTCGCCGCAGCGACGATGTGGCGGTCGGCCGCCGCCAAAGCCACGATTATGAAAGCGACAGCGACGATAATGCTGACGAATATGATGAGCGCGGGGATCGTCATGGGCGAAACCTCGGCACAAATTTCTGTCTAAACTTCGCTACAAGCTTGAGTCTGGTGGGCCTGGGCGGGATCGCGGTCGGCGCGACGATCGTGCTCGCCCTCATCGGCTACGCTCGCGGGATCGATCCGCCCACTGTGACAAATAGCCGGCCGGCCGCGTCCGCCGCTCCCCCTTTGCAGCGCACCGCGCAGTCGATCACCTTTCACAATGCCCCGCCGAAGGATCGCATCGGCACGCCAAAAGACCAAATGGACGATTTTGTCGCCGCCGTGCTCGGCAATACCGAAGACACTTGGCGTGTCATTTTTCGGGAAAGCGGGGAGATTTATCGGCCGCCGCAGCTTCGTCTCTTTTCGGGGACGGAGCAAAGCGGCTGCGGCTTCGCCCGCGCCGCGAGCGGGCCTTTTTACTGCCCCGGCGACCGGCGCATTTATCTCGATACGTCTTTTTTCGACGATATTCGCGTGCGATTCCACGGCTGTACCGGGCGGGCTTGCGAATTCGCCGAGGCCTATGTCATCGCGCACGAAGTCGGTCACCACGTGCAAAATCTGCTCGGCATTTTGCCAAAAGCGCAACAGATGCAGCGTATCGCCGGCAGTCAAGCAACCGCCAATCGCGTCCAGGTGCGGCTTGAACTACAGGCCGACTGTCTTGCGGGCGTGTGGGCCCATCGCTCCAATCTGCGCTGGCGATCGATCGAGCCGGGTGACGTGGAGGCGGCTCTGCAAACCGCCGCGGCGATCGGCGACGATCGTTTGCAAAAACAGGCGCGCGGCTTTGTCGTGCCGGATGCGTTTACCCACGGCACATCGGCGCAGCGCCGGCACTGGTTCGCGATTGGTCTGAAAGAAGGAAGGCTCTCGGCGTGCGATACATTTGCGGCGGGGGCGTTGTAGGCTCATCACCGCCGAAACAACAAACATCCGGGACTACGATTGCTTGCTCAAATCAAAACGCATTGGTTGTTGAATTGACGCCTAGGTCACTCAGCCTTTTATTGACGCTAATTATCAGCTGATTTTCAACATCGCGGTCACCGGCGACCAGTGATCTCGCGAAGGCAAAACGTTGCTCAAATTCCGGCCTGATATCTTCGGCACCGCTCAGATTTATTTTGGCCGCTAGTATCTCATCTGGGCACACCCAAACGGCCGCATTTGCGAGCGCCTCGTTGAGCTCGTTGGGTCGTGTCAATGCTGATTGTAGTTTTATTTTCATTACATCCCTACGTAAAGCATCAAATGCCTTCGCTACCTCAACGGCCTTGGGGTGCCCTTTTTGTAAAGGGCCACCCTCATTCTGATATATCCTCCGAACACAAACTGTTTTAATTTGTTGCAAGCGGAGATCAGAAATTGTAGGGCCAGACCCGAAATTCGGTATTACGCTCAAAATTGCGCTGTAAAGGTCAGTCTGCGCCACTGACTTGGCGTGAATTGTTGCAACATCAATTCTCTGCGCCGACAATACAGGAGTGGTCATCGCCGTTGCAGTATCATAATTTTCTTGTGCTGTAATAAACCGCGCAGCCGCGTCTTCTATCTTCTTCAATTGCTCACGGCCGACATTAACTCGCTCACTTGCAATCTCCCCACCCCGAGTCCGCATTTCCGTTTTTTCGTATAAAACTGGAGGCGATGTTTTGGCGCTAGGGTCAGCAGCCAAACCGGCCGACACATCTCGGTTAGAAGACGGCGTTAGTTTCGCGGCAGTCATCGCGCCTGCCTTATCGGTGCCCGCGGCAGGCGTGTTTTGAGTGGCGTACGTGTCAAACCTCGTCGGCATTTTGGAATAAGGGGTAACCGCAGCCATCATCATCTCCAATTTACTTCAGTGTATAGGGTCGCACAGTCATACCCTATTGGCGTGCACTTTAGTGTGTTCAATATTACATTTGATGACAGTTTTGTTTTCGCAGCGTTAAATTTATGCGCAATTGCAGATCGTAATTCGTCTCAACAACAATCGGTGGAATGTGTTATTCGCGTTTATGATGTATAAATCTCATTTACGTTTTGATTTGATTGCATGACTTCTGCCGCATCACGTCAGAACGCAAACCATTGTAAAAAATCAACGGATGGAAGAACCATGCCCGGCATCGATGAAACCAAGCAATTCATCCCGCTGAAAATCGCGGTGCTCACCGTCTCCGATACGCGCGACATCGCCGGCGATCAATCGGGCGCGACGTTGGCCGAACGTATCGAGCGTGCAGGCCACGTGCTCGCCGCCCGCGCCATCGTCAAGGACGATAGCGACGAAATCCGCACGCAGGTGAAAGCCTGGATCACGGACAAAAACATCGACGTTGTCATCACGACCGGCGGCACCGGTTTCACCGGGCGCGATGTGACGCCCGAAGCCGTCGAGCCGCTGTTCGAGAAACGGATGGATGCTTTCGCGATGCTCTTTCTGCTCGTGAGCCGGGCCAAAATCGGCACATCGGCCATTCAGACACGCGCAACGGCGGGTGTCGCCAATTCGACTTACATCTTTTGTTTGCCGGGCTCGCCCGGCGCCTGCAAAGATGCGTGGGACGAGATTCTCCTCCACCAGCTCGACTATCGTTACCGGCCCTGTAACTTCGTGGAGATTCTGCCGCAACTCGACGAGCATTTGCGCCGGGGCAAGACGTAACCCGTATCCCGGACTTCGCGTCAAGCGAAGTCCGGGGAAATATGCGCGCCCGCGCGAAGCGTGACGGTTTGGCGGCCAAGTCGCCACAAGAGGGCGGCCTCGGTTTTTGCCTCATCGCGATGTCCGCCGATTTGATCATAGATGCGGCGCGCAATCAGCAGGCCTTGTTCGGGCTGCGGGCCCATGAACGTGGCGCGCGCCAAAGCGAACAGATCCGACAAGCCGGACCCCAATGAGCCACGCGCCATTCGCCGAAAAACAGCGGCGTCTCCTGCGTCGCCACGCCGATGTGCTTTTTCGATGAAATCACCGACAACGCCGACCCAGCCTGGCTCCAGGACCGTACCGGCGCGTAGAAACAAGAGCCACGGCGCCCGCGTAGTATTAGCGGCAAGCATCAGCCGCACACCCAGCGCTTTTTCAGAGGTCATGAATCGGCAACCGGCAAAATCGGCGATCTCAGCGGTGGCGTCCTTCGAGCCGGCATCGGCGACAACGACCTCTTTCAGCAAGCCGGCGGTTACGCCCGGCACGAGCGCCGCCAAGGTCGGCACGAGGCTGCGCTCCAATTCGTGGGTGGCGACGATGGCGCTGAGCATTTCCCGGCCGTCACAATTGATGGCCGTAACCATATCATGGGAGAGTTATCGGAACTCCCTACGAGATACAGCAGAGCGAATTATTCTAAAAATGTTCTTGTTATGTTCACATTAGACCGCTAAAGTCAGGACATGACTCGATCAACCGCAGTCAAAATGTCCCCGCCGGCGAAGGATCTGCCCTCCGCGCCGGCGGGGGGCAATCCGGTCTACGACGACGTCGGCACACTGCTCGGCGTTGTGGTCGAGCATGAACGCCGCCGCGGGCGCGGGGCGCAAAGCAATGCCGCGGGCCGCTATGAGGCGCACGCGCGGGTCGCCTTTGATGACGGCTGGCACACGCTCGACGATCTGCCGCCTTTCAAGACGGAAGTCAGTATCGACGCCAGCCGCAAGGTTATAAGCCGCAACGAATCGCCCGATATCGGTTTCGACCGCTCGATCAATCCCTATCGCGGTTGCGAGCACGGCTGCATCTACTGTTTCGCACGGCCTACGCACGCTTTTCTCGGGCTTTCGCCGGGGCTTGATTTTGAATCGAAATTGCTGGTGAAGCCGGAAGCCCCCGCGCTTTTGGACAAAGAATTAGCGGCGCTCGGCTATCGTCCGAAAGTCATCGCCATCGGCACCAATACCGACCCTTATCAGCCGATCGAGCGCCGCTATCAAGTGATGCGACGCATTTTGGAAGTCCTGGAGCGTACTGGACACCCGGTCGGCATTGTCACCAAATCGGCGCTCATCTTGCGTGATCTCGATATTCTTTCGCGCATGGCCGAGCGCAATCTTGTGAAAGTCGCTCTGTCGGTCACAACGCTTGACCCTGTGCTGGCGCGGACGATGGAGCCGCGCGCGGCAACGCCCAGCCGGCGGCTGCAAACATTGCGCTCTTTGTCAGAGGCCGGCGTGCCGACCACGGTGATGGTTGCGCCCGTGATCCCCGCGCTGAATGATTCGGAGATCGAGCGCATTCTCCATGCCGCGCAAGCGGCTGGCGTAAAGGAAGCCGGTTACATCGTATTGCGGCTGCCGCTGGAAGTGCGCGACCTCTTTCGCGAGTGGCTGATGACCCATTATCCGGATCGCTATCGCCATGTCTTCGCGCTCGTGCGCGACATACGCGAGGGCAAGGATTACAATTCCACTTGGGGCACGCGCATGAAGGGCAAAGGGCCTTATGCCTGGATGATCGGGCGGCGCTTTGAACTGACTTGCCAAAAGCTCGGATTAAACGTCGAAAAACGCAAACTCGACACCAGTCAGTTTCGGCCGATGCGCGGCGAAGGCGAACAGCTCAGCCTTTTTTGAAATGAATTGAGACGACGGATGATTGAACGATGACGGAGACAAGCGCGCATTTGAGCCTGCAAATTACATTTTTTCTTTTAGCCCAGCTTTGAGCAGCCACCAATTGACCGGATAGGAAGTCAAAAAACCACAAATCATTGCGATTTGCATCATGAACCAAAACTCGACCGTGTTGACGTCGAGCTTTGTGCCGATGAGTGTGCGAAAGAAATAGAACTGTGCCAGCGCCATGAAACCATACATACCCATCTGCCAGGCACGTCAGCGAAAGCGTATCCGCTTTAGCGCCGCAACAATGCCTTGCCACAATCCAAGTCCGCGCATGGGCGCAATGGTAAAATATTGAAACATGATGCCGAGCGTAAACGCAAATATGTAATCGACAATCCACGCGGGGAAGATTTTATCCGGAAAAATGGATTGAAGATGAAATGACTAAGGGGAATGTTAGCGAGAAAGGCAAAGATGGTATGGCGATAGCCGAACCAAATTGCGATTACCGGAAAAGAAAATACCAGCCATTCCGCCGCAATGTCACCAAGCGTACAGCCGCTGCCGCAATGCGCGGTGCCCTTGCCGACCATCACCGGAAAAGGCGTCAATCGTTTGCTTGGCGGTTCTTCGTCTCTCTCCATCGCCGGCTTTGCCATCTCATGCGTGGCAAGACGCCCGTATTTGAAATAGCCCCACAGTGCAAATGGACCGGCAAATAATGCATTGACGGGCCAAACCACGTTCATGATCCACATATGCTGCGGATGCCGCCAAACGTCAAACGAGAGGAGGAGGGCACAGAATGCACCGACCGCCAACGCGGAAATCGACAACAAATGTAACCAGTCCGGAACCATTAAGATAAATGGCAAAGGAATCTCTTTCAAGGTCGCAGGAATTGGGACAAACGCCGCGATTTTTCCGTTGTTCCTCCACAGTCGTTTGCGCGCGACGATTGACATTGCGGCGCCGCCGAGCCCTGATCCGACATCATGGTCCGCATGCCCGCATCCGACCCGCGTTTGCCGCTTCAGGAGCCCGCCTTACGCCCGACCTTCCGGCGCGAGCGGCGCTGGCTGGCGCGCGGGGTCTTTCCCATTGCCGGCTGCGACGAGGCGGGTCGAGGCCCGCTTGCGGGGCCGGTGGTCGCCGCGGCGGTGATCCTCGATCCCCAACGCATCCCGCGCGGGCTGAATGATTCGAAAAAGCTCGACGCGCAGGCGCGCGAAAAACTTTACGACAGAATTTGCGCCAGCGCCGAAGTGGCGGTGGCCTTTGGCGCGGTCGATCGCATCGATCGCGACAATATCTTGCGCGCCTCGCTCTGGGCGCTCGCGCGCGCCGTCAAAGCCTTACCAATGCGGCCGAAGATGGTGTTTGTCGACGGCAATATGAAAATCGATTGCGGGTGCGACTGTGAGGCGGTGGTATCGGGCGACGGGCTGGTTGCTTCGATCGCCGCCGCCTCCATTGTGGCCAAGGTTACCCGAGACCGGCTGATGATACGGCTCGGCTTGGCGCATCCCGGTTACGGTTTTGAGCGTCACATGGGTTATAGTGTGCCCGAGCATTTCGAGGCGCTCGCCAAGCTCGGGCCGACGATCCATCATCGCAAATCTTTTGCGCCGGTCGCGGCCAAACTTGCTAGTGGTCCGATTCAAACATTCGCCACCCATTTCGGCGGGGATCTTTTGCGAATGTTTGAATTGAAAGACCATGAGCCAAATATAAGTTTCTAGTGGAGTTTTGGATTTGACATTCGCTGTCCGCGAGCTTGCGGCCAGGTGGGTAGCGAATGTCAAATCCACTCCACTAGCCTCGGCGGTGCTTCGGACGACGTTATCTCGGGCTTGCTGCCTCTTTAGCCGCTTTCTCAATTTCTGCTCGTCTCTCACCACGTGTGAGGCCGATGTATTACGTTCCTTTACTCGTCGAATTCCTACGCGTGCGTCCGGCGGCGGTGTTTTGGACCATGGCGCTGACGCAAGCCGTCACATGGACCCTTGTGCCGGCATTGTTCTACAGCACGCCGCCCGATCAGGTGCCGCTGCTGCTCGCCATTGGCCATGAATTCATGCTCGGGAGCTATCTTGGGCCGCCACTGGCCTTTTGGGCGGGCGAGATTGCATTTCGACTGGGCGGCGTTTTCGGCCTTTACGCCTTGGCGCAAATTTGCATCGTGGTTGCCTATTGGGCGGTTTTCAGTCTTGGCCGCCATATCGTCGGCGCCCGCCACGCGGCCATCGGCGTGTTGTTACTCGCCGGCATTTCGGTCTTCGCCGTGCCGGCCCCGAAATTCGGGCCCGCCGTCTTGGCAATGCCGCTCTGGGCCTTGGCCTTGTTGCATTATTGGCGCGCCGTCGGCGAAAGATGGCGCGGCAATTGGTTCTTGCTTGCGATCGATCTCGGTCTGTTGCTGCTGACGAGTTATATCGGGCTTGTTCTGGTTGTTTTATTGGCGGTGTTCACGCTTGCAACGGGGTGCGGCCGGCGAGAATTGCGGCGCTATGAACCGTGGCTTGCCTCGGTGTTTTTCGCAATCGTCATTTTTCCGCACGCGGTCTGGCTCGCGCGCTCGCGCGAACTCGTGCTGACGGGCCTGAATGAGAGTACCGCCTTTATGCGCTCGTGGGCGGCCGGTCTTTGGCTTTGCATCACCCTTGTATTCGCCCACGCCGGCCTTTTGTTGTTGGTCGGATTGGCGAGCGGCTGGCCGCGGCGAAAACACCGGCAAGCATTGGAAATCGAGCGCAAGCCCGTGCCGCCGATCGCCAAGGCCTATGTTTATTTCTTTGCCATTGCGCCCGCATCGATCGCCATCGTCATTGCCTTCGTCACCGGGCGGCTTGGTTTCCTCGACCACGTCGCGCCGCTGGTGCTTCTTTCCGGTCTTGCGGTGGTTGTTGCCGCCGGCGATCACATGCGGCTTTATCGTGAGCATTGGGTGTCGTGTGCTTGGACGGCCTTGTTGGTCGCGCCGCCCCTGTTGGTCGTATTCGGAATATTGGCCATGCCCTGGACGATGCCGACCGATCTCGCCATTGCGCAGCCGGCCAATGGAGAAGGACGCTTCTTTGCGGAAACCTTTCAACGCCGTACCGGAAAGCCGCTTCGTTTTGTGGCTGGAGATCCGCAGTTTGCATTGCCGATTGCGCTTGGCGCGCCGAGCCGTCCGCATGTCTATTTCGATTGGGCGCCAAAGCGCAGTCCTTGGGCTTCGCCATCCGATCTGCGCGAGGACGGCGGCGTGCTGGTTTGGCCTGTTACCGACATTGCGGGCGCGCCGCCCGCCGCGCTCAAAAAGCAGTTTCCGGAGATGGTGCCGGAAGTGCCGCAATCCTTTTTGCGATCGGTGCAGGGATTCCTGCCGCCTATCCGCATCGGCTGGGCGGTCTTACGGCCGCAAACAAAAAACGCCCCCCACCCCGCGCGATAAGTTCAGCGATTTCGCGATGATGTTTGTGCTTCAACTCCATAAGTCCGTCTGATCGAAATATACTTTAGTGGTAACTCTCGCCTTCGCGCACTTTGCCGCGGAAGAGCCAATAGATGTAAGCGATATAACCGAGGATCATCGGCAACAGGACAAGCGTGCCGAGCAGCATGAAGATTTGACTTGCCGGCACGGCAGCCGTGTCCCATATCGTCAGCGACGGGGGCACCAGATACGGGAAATCCGAAATCACCAAGCCAAGATAACCGAGCAAAAAAAGTGCGATGGCGCCGAGGAAGGCCGGGGCCTCTCGGCCATTTTCAATCCAGCGCCACACCAAGAAAGCGACAAACGCAGTCACGACCGGCACCGGCCACAGAT
Organism: uncultured Pseudomonadota bacterium; assembly: GCA_963697535.1. Taxonomy (GTDB): domain Bacteria; phylum Pseudomonadota; class Alphaproteobacteria; order Rhizobiales; family Xanthobacteraceae; genus Pseudolabrys. The sequence continues at coordinate 263,294 of OY969085.1, forward strand.
AGAAAATATTCGGCACGCCGAACCAGCGCTGCGCGATGCGCGCTTGCGTCAATGGCGTCCAAAGGCTTACCACGACCATAAAGACGAGCACCGCGATTAACAATAATTTTGCCTGATCGCGCGCGCGCGCCGCCACCGGGCCTTCGGTTTTCATCGTCAGCCAAGTCGCACCGAGCAAGCCGTAGCCGGCGATAATTGCGACGCCGCAGAAGAATGCGAACGGCGTCGCCCAATCGAATGGCCCACCGGCAAAGGCGCCGTCTTTTACGTCAATGCCTTGGATCAATCCGCCGAGAATGATTCCCTGACTGAAAGCGGCAAGCATCGATCCGCCGGCGAATGCAAAGTTGAGCCATGTCTTGCTGCGCGAGATCGTGCGAAATTCAAAAGCAACGCCGCGAAACACCAATGAAAGCAGCATGACGAGCACCGGCAGGTAAAGGGCCGGCATGATCACCGCATAGGCGATCGGAAACGCCACCCACAAGCCGCCCCCGCCGAGAACAAGCCAGGTTTCATTGCCGTCCCAGAACGGCGCCACCGAGCGCATCATCTGGTCGCGTTCGGCGTCGCTGCCGGCGAATGGAAACAGGATTCCAATGCCGAGATCGAAGCCGTCGAGAATGACATACATCGCCACGGCCGTGCCAATCAGCCCGGCCCAGATCACGGGAAGATACCATTCCATAACGAGACCCCTCGTGACAATGCGCTCGCGTGTTAGCTCTGTTTCACGGCCGCGCGCCCGGTGTCATGCGCGGCCGTGATGGGGCTGCCCGCGAAGGATTCAACTGTCTCGACTTCCGGCCCGCGCGGTCCGCGAACGATGAGGCGGTTGATATAATAGATGCCGAACGAGAACACGACGCCGTAAGCGAGGATAAACAGCACCAATGTCGCAAGCACATTGCCGCCCGTCACCGGCGAGCCGGCCTCGACGGTGCGCAAGATGCCTTCGATGATCCACGGCTGGCGGCCGCTTTCCGTGGTCACCCAACCGGCCATTACCGCCAAAAACCCGACCCACCAGGAGTTTGCCATGACACGCAAATACCAGCGTGTCTCGAACAACGTGCCGCGCCACCATAAGAAAGCGCCGTAGAGCGCGGCGGCAATCATGAACAGGCCGACCGCCAGCATGATACGAAATGCAAAGAAGACGATGCGGACGGGCGGCCTTTGGTCGGCCGGCACGCTTTTCAGCCCGGGAAACAGACCGTTGAGTTTATGGGTCAGTATAAGCGACGAGCCGTTAGGGATTGAAACCGAATAGCGATTGCTCTCGGCCGTCTCATCCGGCCAGGCGAATATATGGAAATCACCGGGCTTTGAATCGTCCCAATGGGCTTCCATCGCCGCCACTTTGATCGGTTGATATTCGAGCGTGTTGAGGCCGTGCCGGTCGCCGATGACCAATTGTAACGGTGCCAAAATCGCGGTGAGCCCAATCGCCATGCGCAGCATGGTCCGGCCTTCTTCCAGATGACGGCCTTCGACCAGGAAACGTGCGCCCACCGCCAGCACCACGAAACCGGTGGTGAGATAGGCGGCATTGAGCATATGCGCGAAACGATACGGAAAACTCGGGTTGAAGATGACCGCGATCCAGTCGGTCGGATAGGCGATGCCGTCCTTGAGCACATAGCCGGCCGGCGTCTGCATCCAACTATTGGCGGACAGAATCCAGAAGGCCGACATGGCGGTGCCGATGGCAACGATGGCCGCCGACATCGCATAGAGCCAGGGCGGTACACGATTAAAGCCGAACAACAACACGCCGAGAAACGTCGCCTCCAAGAAGAACGCCATGAGGACTTCGTAACCGATCAGTGGTCCGATCACATTGCCCGCGGCACGGGAGAATTGGCTCCAATTGGTGCCGAATTCGTAGGACATCACGATGCCGGATACGACGCCCATGGCGAAGGAGACCGCAAAAATCTTGGTCCAAAAGCGCATGAGCTGAAGGTAACGGTCATTGCCGCTGCGCAGCCATAGCGCGCCCAGCGTGGCAATATAGGCCGATAGCCCGATCGTGAACGTCGGAAAAATGATGTGGAAGGTAATCGTGAACGCAAACTGAATCCGGGACAACAAAACGGGGTCGAAGAAATGCATCGCGGCCTCTGATCAGGTGGAGCAAAATTATAGCGTCGAAACGCGGCGATTCATGAAATGAATAGTACCAGCAAGCTGCGTTAAATCGAAGCGGCAAGGTATTATGCGACAACAGCGCTCGTCAAAGACGGTCTTCCGGTTGGTACCGGCTTTCACAGGATCGGTGACTTAAGGGCGCGTCATCATGAGGGAGTGGTCAAGGCCTTCTTGACGGCGAGCAGGTCGCGCCAGGCGAAACGTTTCTGTATCGGGCTCCGCAACAGAAACGCGGGATGAAACGTCGGCATGGTGCGAATGTCGCGTTTAGCGGTATGATATTCGAACCATCGTCCGCGTGTTTTCGTAATGCCTTCATTGACGCCGAGAAGTGTTTGCGCCGCGGGACCGCCGAGACACACGAGAATGTCGGGATCGACGAGCTCGATCTGCCTTTGGATGAACGGCAAGCAGATCTGCGATTCTTGCGGTGTCGGCGTACGGTTGCCCGGTGGGCGCCAAGGCACGATATTGGCGATGTAGGCCGTGTCGCGATCAAGACCAATTGCGGCCAGCATGCGATCCAGCAATTTGCCGGAACGGCCGACAAAGGGCCGGCCTTCGATGTCCTCGTCGCGGCCGGGCGCTTCGCCGACAAACATCACGCGCGCCTGCGGATTACCGTCGCCAAATACGAGTTGCGTTGCGGTTGCCTTCAGGGCGCAGCCGTCGAAGCTTTCAAGAATTGCGCGCAGCTCATCAAGCGTCTTGGCGCCCTTAGCGGCCTCCCGGGCCTCCATGGCTGCGGCGTCGGGAGCGACGAGCGCCGGACTCTTGCTGCTTTCACCCTTGTGGGGAAGCGGCGGAGAGGCGGCCGGCATTGAAAACGACTGGCTCGGTTTTCGCGTAGCGCCACCGGGCGGGCTTTGGCCGACGGCCTTCGTTTCCGGGGCTAAATCCGACACGAAACGGTTGAACGGCGTCTCGCCGAGCAGCGCGTCGACGCCGGTTTCCAGATAGAAGTCGAGCAGTGCATGAGCGGATTTGTGTTCGCGAGATATCATCATCTTTGACTTTACACGATATTGCCGCAGGGTTGCAAAAATGGACAATAAATCCGAAGGAGTTCACCTATGACTGAGCCGCGCGCCCGCGAGAAGATGGAATTCGACGTGGTGATCGTCGGCGCCGGCCCGGCCGGCCTCTCCAGCGCCATTCGTCTCAAACAGATCAGCCCCGACCTATCAGTCGTCATCGTCGAGAAAGGCTCTGAAGTTGGGGCCCATATTCTTTCAGGCGCCGTGATCGATCCGGTCGCGCTTGACAAATTGCTGCCGCAATGGCGCTCCGAGGAAACCCCGATCAAGACGCCGGTGAGCGACGATTATTTCTATTGGCTAAGCGCCGCGGGCGCTCTTCGGCTGCCGAACGTGATGATGCCGCCGCTCATGAGCAACCACGGCAATTTCATTGTTTCGCTCGGCGATATGTGCCGCTGGCTGGCGACGAAAGCGGAAGCGCTTGGCGTTGAAATCTATCCCGGTTTCGCCGCAACGCAAGTGCTCTATGACGACGGCGGCAGCGCGGTCTTAGGCGTAGCGACCGGCGATATGGGCATCGGCAAAAACGGTAAGCCCAAGGACTCATTTGCGCGCGGCATGGAATTACGCGCGAAATATACGCTGTTTGCCGAAGGCGCGCGCGGCGGCCTCGGCAAGAAACTCATCGCGAAATTTGCGCTTGACGAGAAATGTGAGCCGCAAAAATTCGGTATCGGCTTGAAAGAATTGTGGCAGGTCGTGCCCGGGAAGCATCGCAAAGGTCTGGTGCAGCATTCATTGGGTTGGCCGCTCGATCGCTCAACCGGCGGCGGCTCATTTCTCTACCATTTCGACGAGAATTTGGTATCGGTCGGTTTTGTCGTGCACCTGGATTACACGAATCCCTATTTATCGCCTTTCGATGAATTCCAGCGCTTGAAGACACACCCGCTGATACGCGACACATTTGCTGGCGGCAAACGTCTTGCCTATGGCGCGCGCGCACTCACCGAAGGTGGCTATCAGTCGGTACCAAAACTCACGTTTCCCGGCGGTGCCCTCATCGGCTGCGATGCCGGCTTCATGAATGTGCCGCGCATCAAGGGCAGTCATAATGCGATGCTTTCGGGTATGATGGCCGCCGAAGCCGCGGCGGCAGCGCTCAATGCCGGGCGTGCGCATGATGAACTGATCGCTTATGAAAGCGGCTGGCGTAAGTCGCACATCGGCAAAGACCTTTGGAAAGTGCGCAATGCCAAGCCTTTGTGGTCCAGCTTCGGCACTCTTGCGGGCGTTGCTCTTGGCGGTTTGGACATGTGGACCAATACGCTTGGCTTCTCGCTGTTCGGCACGCTCGGGCATGGCAAGTTTGATTACGCCGCACTCGACCCTGCCGCCAAATCTAGACCCATCAACTATCCCAAGCCTGATGGCGTGCTCACTTTTGACCGGCTGTCGTCGGTTTATCTGTCGAATACCGATCATGAGGAAGATCAGCCGTCACATTTGCTTGTAAGGGACATGGGCCTGCAACAGAGGTCCGAGCACGACATCTTTGCCGGACCATCGGCGCGCTATTGTCCGGCCGGCGTCTACGAATGGGTGGAGGAGGCGGGCTCGCCGAAATTTCTCATTAATGCCCAAAACTGCGTTCACTGCAAAACTTGCGATATCAAGGATCCCAACCAAAACATAACCTGGGTTCCCCCCGAGGGCGGCGGGGGACCCAATTACCCAAATATGTGATGACCATGCCCGTCTGAAGGCCTAAACGGCGCCATTCAGGGGGATCGTTTTGGACCAGGCCACTTGCAGCCGGACCGTTCTTGCAGGGCGGCGGTAAAAGGGCCATTCTCGGCTGCAAAGTTCGGGCGGGACCATGACTTACGACAGCTGCTGGACCTGTGGGAGGCCTCTGTGAGTTTGAAACTTTCGCCGTGCGTCGGCGTTACGCTTGCTGTTTTTTTTACCGCAGCGTCGATTGCGCATGCCGCGGCTCAGGCAATGGCTGCGCGTGAAGCGGTCAGGCTCACTTCGTCCGGAAGCTATCTCGCGGCCCGGCATGCGGCCCAAACGCGCGATGCCGCCGCCGCCGCTGCCTATTACAAAGCGGCGCTTGAACGTGATCCGCGCAATGTCGAATTGCTCGACAGCGCCTTTCTGGCCTTGCTTATCGGCGGCAATATCGAGGACGCAAGCAAATTTGCCGAGCGTGTGCTAAAGGCCGACAAAAACGATCGCATCGCCCACCTCGTGCTCGGTATCCGCGAGTTGAAGGACAGACGCTATGCTGCCGCTCGACGCGACTTCCCGCAGTCGATTTACGGTCCGGTCACTGACTTGACCGCGACGCTATTGATGGCGTGGAGCCAATTCGGCGCCGGAGAGACGAAAAATGCGATAGCAACCCTCGATCGGCTAACCGGTCCAGATTGGTACGGCATTTTCAAAGAACTGCATGCCGGCATGATCTACGATCTCGCCGGCAATCAGAAAGAGGCCGGCAAACGTTTTGAGCACGCCTATAAACTCGATGGCTCTGCCTTGCGCGTGGTTCAGGCCTACGCCGGCTGGCTTTCGCGCAACCGTTCGTCGCCTCGCGCGCTGAAGATTTTGGAGTCATTTAACAAAGTTTTGCCCAATCACCCGCTGGTGCTGGAGGCAATGGAGAAACTCAAGAGCGGCGAAAAGCCGCCGCTTTTGGTATCGACGGCGCAAGCCGGCGCCGGCGAGGCTTTATACGGCCTCGGCGCTTCTCTCGGCCGGCATGGCGGCGAAGACGTCGGGCTGGTTTACCTCCAACTGTCTCTGTATCTCGTGCCGAATCATCCGTCGGCGCTCATGTCGCTTGCCGACCTCTATGAAACGCTGAAAAAGCCCGAACTTGCCATCAAGGTTTACGGGCATGTGCCGGCGAGTTCGAGATTGCGGCGCGATGCCGCAATCCAGATGGCATCCGATCTTGACGCTCTTGGCCGCTCGGAAGAGGCCGAAGAGCTTTTGTCGAAGCTCATCAAGCGTGAGCCCGGCGATCTCGAAGCCATCGTTGCGCTCGGCAATGTTTTGCGCGGGCGCAAGAAATTTGCCGAATGCGCGGACGTCTACTCCAAAGGTGCCGCCACGCTGAGGCGACCCGAAAAATCGAATTGGGTGCTCTATTATTTCCGCGGCATTTGCTTTGAGCGCTCGCGGCAATGGCCGGAGGCGGAAGCCGACCTGAAGAAGGCGCTTGAACTTTTGCCCGATCAGCCGCAAGTCTTGAACTATCTCGGCTATTCCTGGATCGATCAGGGCGTGCATCTGGACGAAGGCTTAGCCATGATTAAAAAAGCCGTGCAACAACGGCCGAGTGACGGCTACATCGTCGACTCGCTCGGCTGGGCGTATTTTAAAATCGGCGATTACAATGACTCGCTGAAGCAGCTCGAGCGCGCGATTGAGCTCAAACCGGAAGATCCGACCATCAATGATCATCTCGGTGACGTCTATTGGCGCGTCGGCCGCGAGCTCGAGGCGAAGTTTCAATGGGCGCACGCACGCGATCTCAAGCCCGAACCGGACGAGCTGCCGAAGATTGAGGCCAAGTTGAAGAATGGCTTGCACGAAGAAAGTTCGTCGCAGGCCAAGGCCGGCAGGAAGGTCGGAAGCGGAGGCTAGTGGTCCGATTCAAACATTCGCTACCCATTTCGGCGGGAATCTTTTGCGAATGTTTGAATCGAAAGACCATGAGCCAAATATAAGTTTCTAGTGGAGTTTTGGATTTGACATTCGCTTCGCGAGCTTGCGGCCAGGTGGGTAGCGAATGTCAAATCCACTCCACTAGGTTCATCGTGTGAGCGCAGTGCTGGTCGAACGGGCTTTCGCCAAAATCAATCTCACTTTGCATGTCGTTGGCCGCCGCGCGGACGGCTATCACGAGTTGGAAAGCCTCGTGGCTTTCGCCGAAGCGAGTGATACGCTAACGTTACAGCCGGGGGGCGCCCTCTCCCTCGACATGACCGGGCCTTATGCGGGCGCTTGCGGGCCTAACGCCGACAATCTCGTGCTGAAAGCTTTTGCGGCTTTGCGGGAGCGTGTCCCAAACCTCATGGGCGGGCGTTTTGCCTTGGAGAAGAACTTGCCGGTCGGCGCCGGCATTGGCGGCGGTTCGGCCGATGCGGCGGCGGCACTGCGCCTGCTGGCGCGTGCAAATGCTCTTGCCCTCGACGATGCCCGCCTTTTCGCCGCCGCGCGCGCCGTCGGCGCCGACGTGCCCATCTGCATACAATCCAAGGCGCGCATCATGGCGGGCGTGGGTGAAATATTGTCGCCGCCGGTTAAGCTGCCGAGTCTCCCGGCATTGCTGGCGAATCCCGGCGTGCCGGTCGCCACGCGCGATGTTTTCGGCCGCTGGTCGGAGCACGAGCGCGGCCCGACAATGCCGGGCGCGCCGGCGCAGGAAATTCCGCAACAATTCGACGCGCTCATCGCGTTTCTCGGCGAATACGGCAATGACCTCACGCCGGCTGCGACGGTTTGTGCTGGAGTTATCGATGAAGTGTTGAACGCATTGCGTGCATTGCCAAACGCATTGCTGGTGCGTATGTCAGGCTCGGGATCGACGTGTTTTGCGCTGTTTTCGTCGATGAGCGCGGCAGTGGCCGCCGCGCACGACTTGGCGGCCAAACACAAAGACTGGTGGCTTTGCGCCACGCGTCTCGGCTAAGGATCGGCGTGCGATATTGGAGATTCGGTCAAAGAGATTCGGTCATGGAGATGTGAATGAATTTTCGGCGGCTTCTTGTTCTTTGTGCCGTTCTTATCGTCGGCGGCACCGGCCTCTCCGCCCATTCGGCCCATGCGCGGCACATCAGGTGGGTCCACAGAACACGACTCCAATGTGTCGACGCCCCCTTGCGATTTTCGTTACATAAACTTCTGTTTGGCACCAAGCCGCAGCCCAATGGTTGCGCTCCGCCGGTTTTTTCGGGCGCCGACTATATTGGTCAGGATCCAGATCCTTATATTCGCTCTCAACTGCTTCGTGATCCCGATACCGGCTATACGCCGCAGCATTAGAGGGGGCGACGTTTGCGGCCGCGCCGGCGCGCGCCTTAAAACGCGCGCGCGATGGAGAAATCGACGGCCTCCTCCAAAGCCTGTTTGATGGCTGAATCCGGTGCCAAGGCCAGCGCGTCCTTGGCAATGGCGCCATAATGGCGCGCCCGGCCGATCGTGTCTTCGATAGCGTGATGCTTGGCCAGGAGCGCCATGGCGGTGTCGAGATCGCCTTCGCTAACCTCGCTTTGCGCCAAGGTCCGATTCCAGAAAGCTCGTTCGCTTTCGCCGCCGCGACGGAAGGACAGCACGACTGGCAGGGTGACTTTTCCCTCGCGGAAATCGTCTCCGACGTTTTTACCGAGCTTTGCGGCCTTGCCGCCGTAATCGAGCGCATCGTCGACAAGCTGAAAGGCAATGCCGAGATTCATGCCGAAGGAGCGGCAAGCCGCCTGCGCCGCCTTGTCCTTGCCCGCCAGAGCGGGGCCGACCTCGCAGGCGGCGGCGAACAGTTCGGCCGTTTTGGCGCGAATCACCGCAAGATATTCGTCTTCGTTGGTGGCGGTATTTTTGGCGGTGCCGAGTTGCATGACCTCGCCTTCGGCGATCACGGCCGCGGCCGAGGATAGGATTTCGAGCGCATGTAAATTGCCGACCTCGACCATCATCTTGAAGGCTTGACCGAGCAGGAAGTCGCCGACCAAAACACTCGCCTCATTGCCCCAAAGCATACGTGCGGCGAGCTTGCCGCGTCGCATGTCGCTTTGATCGACGACATCGTCGTGCAGGAGCGTCGCGGTGTGCATGAATTCGACCGCGGCGGCGAATTTGATGTGGCCCTCGCCGGCATAGCCGGCAAGCTTCGCCATCGCCAAGGTCAACATGGGGCGCAGCCGCTTACCGCCAGACGAGATCAGGTGGTTGGCCACCTCCGGAATCATGGCCACTTCCGAGCCGGTGCGGGCTAGGATTGTCGCGTTGACACGTTCCATGTCGATGGCTACGAGCTCGACGAGTCGATTGAGCGACGCAGCGCGTGGGCTTTCAAAAGGAACGACGACGGCCAAACTCGGGTCTCCAGGGCTTATTGAGTTGCAGGCGAGCATAGAAACGCTGTGTTCATGCGGCAAGTCTGTTCGATCGGCTTCTGTTCGATCGGCTTCTGTTCGATCGGCTTGGACTGCGGCATGGATTTGCGGTATTAAGGACCATCGAGCGGCAGTGAAATTCAACCGCGGCCCCGTGTACTTTGTATGCCATTGCGAGCCGGAGCAATTCACCGACTGCTTGAACGGGCCGCACGGGTCATGATTGCCGAGACCGGGCTGTAAATGATGCGTGAACTGATTCGGACGAATGACGCAGTTCTTGTTTCGGCGGTGGTCGCCCTTCTCGAAAGCGCCGGGATTCGCCCTTTGGTCTTCGATCAAAATATGAGCGTGCTGGAAGGCTCGCTTGGCATTTTGCCGCGGCGGGTGCTAGTGGCGGCCGATCATGCATCACGCGCGCGGCAACTTCTCCTCGATGCCGGCTTCGGGCACGAGCTGCGCCCCGATGGGCCCTGAAGCCGGTCCACTCGAAACGACTGAGGATGCGGTTCTCGGCAGCCGTTTACGGCTGCGCCAGCCTCGACGCGGGCACCGGGTTGGCCATGACGCTATTTTACTGGCGGCGGCCACTGATGCACGCCCCGGCGACCATGCGGCTGATCTCGGCGCCGGCGTCGGAGCGGCCGGGCTGGCCGTGGCGGCGCGGGTCCCTCGACTCGCCATGACGCTGATCGAAATCGATGCGGCGCTTTGCGCTTTGGCCGCCGAAAATGCGCGGGCCAACGGCTTGGACGGCCGGGTGAAGAATCATCGCAGACGATGTCGAAAAGAAAGACGCGCTTCTTGCCCGCGGCCTGTTTGCCGGAGTTGCGGACTGTGTGCTGACGAATCCGCCGTTCAACGATCCGCTCCGGCAAAATATGTCGCCCGATCCGCGCCGCCGTTTGGCGCATGTGGCACCCGCCGGTTTGCTGGCCCGCTGGGCGGGGACGGCCGCGTGGCTGCTCAAGCCGCTTGGCGTGCTGACACTCATCTGGCGCGCCGATGCGCTGACCGATGTGGTCGCGGGGCTGGGACCGGATTTTGGCGATATCTGTGTTATGCCGATCTTTCCGCGCGCCCATGCGCCGGCGATCCGCATCATCGTGCGGGCGGTAAAAGGCGGGGACGGTGAACAAACCAATATTCCGGGGCTTGTCCTCAACGACGATACTGGGCGGCCGACGCAAGCAGCCGAAGCCGTCTTGCGTGGCGGTGAGCCTTTGTCTTTTTAAAACATGATGGATCGATTAATTTTCTCGCCGGAGCCCCCATGCCGAATGTCGTGACCCGTATAATGGATTTTCTGAAGACGTTGTTGCCGCCGCCCTTTCGCGCGGCGATCGACATCGTGCCGGTGGTGCGTCTGTCGGGAGCGATCGGCGTGGTGACGCCCTTGCGGCCCGGCTTGACGCTCGCCACGATCGCGCGAACGCTCGAGCGGGCTTTTGCACTACGTCATGCGCGCGCGGTCGCACTGTTGATCAATTCGCCCGGCGGCTCACCATCGCAATCGAATCTGATCTTTCGGCGCATTCGCCAGTTGGCCGAAGAAAAGAATATCCCCGTGCTGGTCTTTATCGAGGATGTCGGGGCCTCCGGCGGCTATATGCTCGCTTGTGCGGGCGATGAAATCATTTGCGATCAATATTCGATTCTCGGCTCGATCGGCGTGGTTGGCGGCTCGTTCGGCTTTCCGGGGCTGATGGAAAAGCTCGGCATTGAACGCCGTATCTATACGTCGGGCGATCGCAAGGTGATCCTCGATCCTTTCCAGCCGGAAAAGCCGGAGGACGTTGAGCGTTTACAAGCAATTCAGAAGGACATTCACGAGCATTTCATCGCCTTGGTGAAGCAACGCCGCGCCGGCAAGTTGAACGGCAAGGACGATGTTTTGTTTTCCGGCGAATTCTGGACCGCGCGGAAAGCCGTCGAACTCGGGTTAGCCGATCGCATCGGCGATTTACGATCCATTTTGCGCGAACGTTTTGGCCCGAAGGTGCGCACACCCTTGATCGAAGCCGAGCGCAGCCTCTTTGGCCGCCGAATCCCCGGAGTCGGTCCGAATTTTTTTCGTGAGCAGAGGTCATTTGCGGACGATGTGATTTCGGCGTTGGAGATCCGGGCGCTTTGGTCGCGTTATGGTTTGTAAGTGGCTTGACCGCGTCTGCCAGCGCTCGATAGGGTCGCGCCGCGCCGGGCCCGATGCAAAAAAGTGGCACAATGGCTGAAGCCGATTTTCTAGACAGTGACGTTCCGCATCCGGAAAACCTGGATCCGTCGCGATCGTTTCAGGGTCTCATCCTGGCCCTGCAGCGCTATTGGACCGATCGCGGCTGTGTCATTTTGCAGCCTTACGACATGGAAGTCGGGGCCGGAACGTTTCATCCGGCGACGACTTTGCGCGCGCTGGGACCGCGGGCCTGGAATGCCGCCTATGTGCAGCCCTCGCGCCGGCCGAAAGACGGCCGTTACGGCGACAATCCGAATCGCCTTCAACATTATTACCAGTTTCAGGTGGTCTTGAAGCCGTCACCGCCCAACATTCAGGATCTCTATCTTGCTTCGCTGAAGTCTATCGGCATCGATGCAAGGTTGCATGACATACGTTTTGTCGAAGACGATTGGGAAAGTCCGACGCTCGGCGCTTGGGGTCTGGGCTGGGAATGCTGGTGCGACGGCATGGAAGTTACCCAGTTCACGTATTTCCAGCAGGTCGCCGGTTTTGAATGTTCGCCGGTCATGGGCGAACTCACCTATGGGCTTGAGCGGCTTGCGATGTATGTGCAGGGTGTCGATCGCGTCTTTGATCTCAACTTCAACGGCCGCACCGACGATAAGAAAGTCACCTATGGTGACGTCTTCTTACAGGCCGAACAGGAATATTCGCGGCACAATTTCGAATTCGCCGACACCGTTATGCTGTTTGAGCAATTCAAGATGGCGGAGGCGGCTTGCCGGAAATATCTCGCCGAGGGCTGGGCGGACAACAACAAGAGCCGTCATCTCATGGCGTTGCCCGCTTACGATCAATGCATCAAAGCGAGCCATATTTTCAATCTGCTGGATGCGCGCGGTGTGATCTCGGTGACCGAGCGGCAGAGCTATATTTTGCGCGTGCGCGACTTGGCGAAGGCTTGCGGCGAGGCGTGGCTTAAAACGGAAGGCGGAAGGTGACTTAAGTGGTGCAGGCTTCTCAGCACGACGGGCGCGCTCCCCTCCCCCCGCGAAGCGGCGGGGAAGGGTCGGGGGTGCGGGGTATTATGCCGCGATCACGCGCAGATAAACGGACGCTCGTAGCGCGACGGCTTCGGCCTTGTGGCACCAACAGCGCATAAAACCATGCCTGACCTTCTGCTTGAATTATTTTCCGAAGAAATCCCCGCGCGGATGCAGGCGCGGGCGGCGGAGGATTTGCGTAAACTGATCACCGGCAAGCTGATCGATGCCGGGCTTGTCTATGAAGGTGCCAAGGCCTTCGCCACGCCGCGCCGGCTGGCGCTCACGGTGCATGGCGTGCCCGCGCGCCAACCGGATATCCGGGAAGAGAAAAAGGGGCCGCGCGTCAGCGCGCCGGAAGGCGCCATTGCCGGCTTCCTCAAGGCGGCGGGCCTAACCTCAATCGATCAAGCGAAAATCGACAAGGACCCGAAAAAGGGGGATTTCTACGTGGCCGTGGTCGAGAAGGCCGGCCGCCCCGCCATTGATGTGATCGCGGACATCATCCCCGAGGTGATACGCGGCTTTCCCTGGCCGAAGTCGATGCATTGGGGAGACGGCGCGCTCAATTGGGTGCGTCCGCTGCATTCCATCGTCGCAACCTTTGGCCCGGAAACCGAAGAGCCGGAAATCGTCCGCTTCGAGGTCGACGGCATCAAATCCGGTGACGAGACGTGCGGCCATCGCTTCATGGCCCCTAGCGCCTTCACGGTGAAGCGTTTCGAGGATTATGTGGCGAAGCTGCACGACGCCAAGGTCGTGCTCGATCCCGCGCGTCGCGCCGATGCGATTCTAACAGACGCTAAGAACCTCGCCTTTGCGCAAGGCTTTGAGCTGGTCGAGGACGAAGGGCTGCTCGCGGAAGTCGCAGGGCTTGTCGAATGGCCCGTCGTGCTGATGGGTTCGTTTGATGAAACTTTCTTGGCGATCCCCGATGAAGTGATCCGCGCCACGATCCGCAACAACCAGAAATGCTTCGTTTTGCGTGATCCGCAGACGGCCAAGCTCGTCAACAAATTCATTCTCGTCGCCAATATCGAGGCGAGCGATCACGGCCAAGCCATCATTGCAGGCAATGAACGAGTCATCCGTGCGCGGCTGTCGGATGCCAAATTTTTCTACGATACCGATCTTAAGACCCGTCTCGAAGATCGTCTGCCGAAATTCGAGCAGATCGTCTTTCACGAAAAGCTCGGGACGCAAGCCGAACGCATCGCGCGCATCGTCGCGCTCGCCAGGCCAGCTGGCGCCGCTGGTCGGCGCGGATGTCGCTAAAGCCGAGCGCGCGGCGCAACTCTGCAAGGCGGATTTGCTCACCGACATGTGTCGGCGAATTTCCCGAGCTGCAAGGCTTGATGGGCAAGTATTACGCCGAAGCGCAGGGCGAAGACGAAGCCGTCGCGCATGCTATCGAGGATCACTACAAGCCGAAGGGGCCGGACGATCTCGTCCCCGCCGATCCGATGTCGATTGCGGTGGCGCTCGCCGACAAAATCGACACGCTGGTCGGCTTCTGGGCCATCGATGAAAAGCCGACGGGCAGCAAGGACCCTTACGCGCTGCGACGGGCGGCGCTGGGGGTGATCCGGATTATTTTGAATAACGAAATCCGGATTCAACTCTGGGATTTATTTTCATCGGTTACATTGGTCTATCGAAAGGCTGGCAACAAGTATGTCATCGCGGGAGTTGATGCGTGGATCGCCGAAGCAAGACAATCTACTGGAAGTGTTCGCGAAACTTTAGAGCGCGTCGTTAACGGACTTGGCGCTTCTGGTTTGCAGGACTTCTTCAAAGACCGCCTGAAAGTCCAACTGCGTGAGCAAGGTGCGCGGCACGATTTGGTCGATGCGGTGTTCGCGCTCGGCGCTTCTTCGACTTCCCTCAGGAAGGGGGAGGGTAAAAGCGTGCAAGATGATCTTCTTCTCATCGTCCGCCGCGTCGAGGCGCTCGGTCAAATTCCTCGACACCGAGGACGGCAAGAATCTGCTCGCCGGCTACAAGCGCGCGACCAACATCATCCGCATCGAAGAGAAGAAAGACAAACGCGACTACACCGGCGCACCGAACACGCAGCTCTATCAACTCGCTGAAGAAAAAGCGCTGGCCGAGGCCATCGACATCGCCAAGAAAGATGCCGCCGCTGCCGTCGCACGCGAAGATTTCGCCGCCGCCATGAGCGCGATCGCCAAACTGCGGCCCAAGGTCGATGCTTTTTTCGACAAGGTCACCGTGAACGTTGATAACGTTGATAATGCAGACTTACGCGAGAACCGGCTCAAATTGCTCAACGAGATTCGCCAGGCAACACGCGCGGTCGCCGATTTCTCGCGGATTGAGAGCTAAAAAATGCGTAAAAAATGCGTATAACGAGCGAGTCATGTAAAGCTTTAGAGAAACTTTACCGTCCGACTACCATTTTACCGAATCATTCAATTGGGGGGAACTTCAGATGGCCATCAACATCCATCACTTGCAGCCGATCATTGCCATCATCGCCGGAATTTTGATTTTGATGGTCCCGCGTCTGCTTCATTACATTGTCGCGGCCTATCTGATTATTGTCGGCTTGTTCGGGCTTGGAATAATTCGGTAAGTCCCGGAAATCAGGCTTGCACGTGTCGCGTCAAGGATGCTTTTCTTCCGATATGCCTTTAATGACGAGATCGGCGCATCCGGATTCCCCCTGTCATGGCTAGAACGCCTAAGCAAAAATCCGCCGTGCGCGACCGCAAGCCGGCCAAAGCGAAATCCGCGCGCGCGGCAAAGCGCTCGCCGGCGCATGCAAACAAAAAATCCGCCACGGCCGAAGCACTTCGTACCGAAGCGCCTCATAAAGGCAAATGGGTCTACGGTTTCGGCGACGGCCGCGCCGAAGGCAAAGCCAGTATGCGCGACCTTCTCGGCGGCAAGGGCGCGGGCCTTGCCGAAATGGCCAATCTCGGTTTGCCGGTGCCACCCGGCTTCACGATTACGACCGACGTTTGCACCTATTTTTACACGCACAGCAACCAATATCCGAAGGACTTGCAGCCCCAGGTCGCCAAAGCGCTGACGCAAATCGGGCGCATTACCGGAAAAATTTTCGGCGACAAATCCAATCCGCTTCTTGTGTCCGTGCGCTCGGGTGCGCGCGCCTCGATGCCGGGGATGATGGACACCGTGCTCAATCTCGGTCTCAACGACGAGACCGTGGAAGCGGTGGCGAAGAAATCAGGCGATCGGCGCTTTGCCTATGACAGCTATCGGCGCTTCATCACCATGTATTCCGATGTCGTACTCGGTGTCGGCCACGAACATTTCGAAGAACTGCTCGATCGGCACAAAGAGCGGCAAGGCTATTCGCTGGATACCGATCTTACCGCCGAGGACTGGGTCGAGCTCACCGAGCGCTACAGAAAACGCGTGCAGGATGAATTAGCGCGGCCTTTTCCGCAGGATCCGCATGAGCAGTTATGGGGCGCCATCGGCGCCGTATTCGGCTCCTGGATGAATCAACGCGCGATCACCTACCGCAGACTGCACAACATTCCCGAAAGCTGGGGCACGGCGGTCAATGTCCAGGCGATGGTGTTCGGTAATATGGGCGAGACATCCGCCACAGGCGTTGCGTTCACACGCAATCCCTCGACCGGGGAAAAGAAGCTTTACGGCGAATTTCTCCTCAATGCGCAGGGTGAAGATGTCGTCGCCGGCATTCGCACGCCGCAGGAGATCAGCGAGGCTGCGCGCATCGAATCCGGCTCCGACAGGCCATCGATGGAGAAGGCGCTGCCCAAGGCTTATGCCGAACTCACGCGCATCTACAACGTGCTTGAGCGGCACTATCGCGACATGCAGGATCTCGAATTCACGGTCGAGCAAAACAAACTCTGGATGCTGCAAACGCGCTCCGGAAAGCGCACGGCTAAGGCCTCGCTGCGTATCGCGGTTGAACTCGCGAACGAGGGTCTCATTAGCAAAAACGAGGCGGTGCTGCGCGTCGATCCGATGTCGCTCGATCAGCTCCTCCACCCGACGATCGACCCGCGCGCCCACAGGCGCGTCATCGCGACCGGCTTGCCGGCTTCGCCGGGCGCGGCTTCGGGCGAAATCGTCTTCTCCCCCGACGAAGCCGCCGACCTTAAAGCGGAAGGCCACAAGGTGATTTTGGTTCGCGTCGAAACATCTCCGGAAGACATCCACGGCATGCACGCGGCGGAGGGCATTCTCACCACGCGCGGCGGCATGACCTCGCATGCGGCGGTGGTGGCGCGCGGCATGGGTAAACCTTGCGTATCGGGCGCCGGCTCGTTGCGAGTCGATTACGCCGGCGACACAATGAGCGTTAACGGCCAGGTGTTCAGAAAAGGCGAGTATATCACCGTTGACGGCTCCACCGGCCAGGTATTGGCCGGCAAGATCAACATGATCGAGCCTGAGCTCGCCGGAGAGTTTGCAACGCTGATCGGCTGGGCGGACAAAGCGCGCAAACTCGGCGTGCGCGCCAATGCCGACACTCCGGCCGACGCGCGTACGGCCATACGCTTCGGCGCGGAAGGCATCGGCCTGTGCCGCACCGAACACATGTTTTTCGATGCGGAGCGCATTCAGGCGGTGCGCGAAATGATTTTGTCCGATGACGAAAAATCGCGCCGCGCCGCGCTTGCCAAACTCCTGCCGATGCAGCGCGCCGATTTCATCGAGCTGTTCGAAATCATGCGCGGCAGGCCTGTTACGATCCGGCTGCTCGATCCGCCGCTGCATGAATTCCTGCCGCATGGCGAGAAGGAAGTCGCCGAGGTCGCGGCCGCCATGGGCGCCGATCCAAAGAAGCTTGCGGCTCGCGCCCATGAGTTGGCCGAATTCAACCCCATGCTGGGCTTTCGCGGTTGCCGCATCGCGATTGCCTATCCGGAAATCGCCGAGATGCAGGCGCGGGCGATTTTTGAGGCGGCGATCGAAGCCGCGCGCCGTACCGGCGCAGCTGTCATGCCGGAGGTCATGGTGCCGCTTGTCGCGACCAAAGCGGAGCTCGACTTGATCAAAGCCCTTATCGACGCGACAGCCCAAGCCGTGTGTAAAGAACAAAGCAGCAAATTGAATTATCAGGTCGGCACCATGATCGAATTGCCGCGGGCTTGTCTTTTGGCCGACGAGATCGCCGAGAGCGCGGCGTTCTTCTCCTTCGGCACCAACGATCTGACCCAAACCACGTTCGGCATCTCCCGCGACGACGCCGTGAGCTTCCTGCGTATCTATACCGCGCGCGGCATTTTGTCGGCCGATCCCTTCGTATCCCTCGACCGCCAAGGCGTGGGGGAATTGATCAAGCTGGGTGTTATGCGGGGGCGCAAGACGCGCGCGAAATTGAAAGTCGGCATTTGCGGCGAGCATGGCGGCGATCCCGCTTCCGTCGCCTTCTGCCATGAAGCCAATCTCGATTACGTTTCCTGCTCGCCCTTCCGCGTGCCGATTGCGCGTCTGGCGGCGGCGCAAGCCGCACTTAGTCGATTAGCGGCGAGCCAGGCGTAATTGGCACGGCTCAGGGGTCATTTAACTGCGAGGATCTATGGCGAGGTTCAAAGCGATTGTGATCGATAAGGTCGATGGCAGCACCAAGGCTGCCCTTACCGATTTCGACGAAGCCGATCTGATGGAAGGAGATGTCGACGTCCGGATCGAATACTCAACCGTCAATTACAAGGATGGGCTCGCCGTCACCGGCAAAGCGCCGGTGGTGCGCCGTTTTCCCATGATCGCGGGCGTCGATTTCGCCGGAACCGTGGAAGCCTCTGAGAATCCCGCCTGGAAGCCGGGCGACAAGGTCATTCTCAATGGCTGGGGTTGCGGGGAGACTCACCTTGGTGGCTATGCCGAAAAGGCGCGCGTCAAAGGCGAATGGTTGGTTCCGCTGCCGTCACACATGAGCACGCGCGATGCCATGGCTATTGGTACGGCGGGCTACACGGCCATGCTCGCGGTGATGACACTCGAACGGCATGGGCTTGCGCCCGAGCGCGGGCCCATTGCGGTGACGGGAGCGGCCGGCGGCGTCGGCTCGGTGGCCGTTGCCATTCTCGCCCAGCGGGGCTTTGCCGTGCATGCGGTGACCGGCCGGCCGCAGGAGACGGCCTATCTCGAGAATCTCGGCGCCTGCGAAATTGTGCCGCGGCAGGAACTCACCGGCCCTGTTAAGCCGCTCGGCAAAGAGCGCTGGGCGGGCGCAATCGATGCGGCCGGCTCGACCGTGTTGGCGAATGTGCTGTCCATGACCCGTTATGGTGGCGCGGTTGCCGCCTGTGGCCTCGCCGCCGGTATGGATCTGCCCACATCGGTTGCCCCGTTCATTTTGCGCGGGGTGTGTCTCTACGGCATCGAATCGGTCATGTGCCCGATCGAACGCCGCCGGCAGGCATGGAAAAGGCTGGAAAATGACCTCGACCGCCGCAAACTTGCCGCGATAACGCGTGAGATCGATCTCTCGGCGGTACCGGAAGCGGCCGCCGCCATCCTGGCGGGCCAGGTCCGCGGCCGCACCGTGGTCAAGATCGGGTAACCACGTTCAGGATTTAGCGACGAATTGAGACTATTATTTTAGGGTTGGAAAATAGCGCGAACCGTTGTTCGCTAGAGTCTTCGAGTTGGTTGGAGTTGCGGTCATGTTGCGTATGTTAACGTTACTCGTCGGCCTCATGGCCGCCCTTCCGGCGATAGCCGGTGAGATGAGCGCGGAAGAGGCCCGCCACTTCGTTGTTGGCAAGGTCTTCAGCTACACATGCTTTGAGGGGACGCGCGGCTTGGGCCGCGTATCGCCCGACGGCTCCGTCCTCGGCTCCGTCCAATTCCAAGGGCAGGGGCAGGTACGCTATGCCCATCTGCCCGCCGGCACGCTTCGGGTGAAAGGTGAAGCGGTTTGCGCGTCACTCCGGGGCCTGCCGATCGAACCTTGCTTTAGTCTCGAGCGCGTCGACAACAACCATTTCCGCGGTTCGATCACGGGGCTTGGATTCGCTTATTGCGATTTCGCGCGTCATCAGGGGCGAAACGCGAGCGCAGGCGGAACGCTTAATGCGAGCAGAGCGCTTAATGCAAGCAGAGCGCTAAATGTCCACGGACCGATGCGTTTGCATATGCCGGCGCCTTCACAAATGCCGCCGCAGCCGCCTTCGCAGCCGCCGCGGTTGCGACCCTCTTTGACCGCCGACGCCGATTAGCTTCTAGGGCGTGACGCATTTAGGTTAAACCAGCCGCAGGCACTGCGTGCTCCCTTGTAACTTCCCCGACTGCGACTCGCACACTATGCCGGCGCAGACCTCTCACCGTCACCCTGAGGCGCTCGGCCATCGATCTGGGGTAAACCCGAGATCGATACTTTTAGTACCCAAGTCGGCTTTAGCCGACTTGGGTGGCCGAGCCTCGAAGGGCGACGGCCCCGAATTTACGTCCCAATTCGTGGCCGATCATCCTTCGAGGCTCGCGTTCCGCTCGCTCCTCAGGATGACGGGGAAAGGCGTCTCCACAATTCAACCTAAAAGCATCGTGCTAGTGGTCCAATTCAAACATTCGCTACCCATTTCGGCGGGGATCTTTTGCGAATGTTTGAATCGAAAGACCATGAGCCAAATATAAGTTTCTAGTGGAGTTTTGGATTTGACATTCGCTTCGCGAGCTTGCGGCCAGGTGGGTAGCGAATGTCAAATCCACTCCACTAGCAATGGCCGGCTTGCACACTCATCATCCGATCTCGGGTAAACCCGAGATCGGATGCGTGCACCTTCAGGACGACGGAAAAGGCTGCGACCGTGGCCCGCCCGCCACAGCGCGATGACGCATGTCCGGCGTAAACAGATGGCGATGAACCATGGCGGCAACAAATCGAAATCGAAATTCGCTGTTTGACAATTGAATCAGGGAGACAGCGCTCTGCAACGAGCTGTAGCTTGAGCGCGAACCCGGGGTGGCCTTTCAGCGCTGAGCATCCCCAAAAATGTCCATACGCTTTGAGCGATTACCTCAAGAAGATATGGGGCTCGCAACGCTGTGGATATTCGCGCTCATTCAATGTCGAGGCGGAATGGCGTACCTTCGATCGCCGCATCGCCGGGGCCGATCAACTCGATGGCGCGGACCATGCGACCTTCGCGTTGGAGAAGACGATCGGCAATGCCGACGATGCGCGTATTTGGCTGGGCCGTGGGAGAGGCGTTGCGGATGGCTTGCGCGATTTGCAATTCGTCGCGCCTTGGATTGACCGCGCAAGCCGCAACATAGGCGCCGGCCGTCGAGCGGCTGATGCCGGCAAAGCAGTGCACCACCAGTGGCGCGGCGCGGTCCCACGCACCCGCAAAATCGATCAGCCGCTTGACGTGTTCTTCGGCGGGCGCGGTGTAGCCCTCCAGAGGCGCCGTAATGTCGTCCACCGCGAGAACCAGATGATTTTCCGGCGCAATGTGGCTCGGCCGTTGCACGCGCTCGGTCAACCGCAAAAGTGTGATGATGTGCCGAGCACCAGTCTCACTGATCGTGGCGTATAGGCGCGAGAGCGAGCAAACGTGAATCATGGGACGAAATCGGTTTCCGACTCATATCTATGATATGAGCCTGATCGGGAGAAGTGGGCAAGCAAAAGACGATTTTACGCGCGCCCGTCATTGACAGCGACCATTCCCGCGGGCGGCGGATCGATTAGCGGCGCAGCAGCTTTTGAAAGTGTTCGATATAGCGGGCCTGGGCGGTACCGGCGGGCCAGGGCGTCAGATAGTCGCGCTCGATCGCGGTGGAGAATTTCGGCGGCGGGCCGAAGAATTTGCGCGCTTCCTCGGCGGCGAAGCCGGCCAGCCGGGTGGCTTCCAGGTAGGCGGCGTTGCGATCGGCGGCTTTGATCAGCGCTTGCAATTTCTCCGGCAATTTCGCCGGCAAGCCGAAGCGCAAATGAATGGCAGCAAGCAGCCGGTGTTCCACGACTTTGTAATCGTCGCCGATCACCGCCTTGAACGGCGAAATCATGTCGCCGATCACATATTCCGGTGCGTCGTGCAAAAGCAAAGCGAGTCGGCTTTTGCTGTCGAGCCGAGGCACTTTCTCGTCCGCCAGCGCTTCTACCAAGAGCGCGTGTTGCGCGACCGAGAAAATATGCGCGCCTTTGGTCTGCCCATTCCAGCGCGCCACGCGCGCCAGCCCATGCGCAATGTCCTCCAGTTCGACATCGAGCGGGGAGGGATCGAGCAGATCGAGCCGTCGCCCGGACAACATACGTTGCCACGCGCGTACTTCTTTTTTCCCTTTCCCTTTGTGAAGGGCCGATATCGCCTGTGGCGCGGCGGGTCCGCTCCCTCTCCCCGCTTGCGGGGAGAGAGTTGGGGGGTGAGGGGGCGTTTCCACAATTTTGAGCTCAATGGATACGCCCCCTCACCCGACTTCCTCGCCGACGCTCGGAAGTCGACCTCTCCCGGCGCGGCGGGGAGAGATACAGGTCGTGTCCGTCCGGGGAGGTGAAGACGAAAGAGCAAGCTTGGCGCAAGCCTCGTGCCGGTGGCACGTAATCAGGTGGTCGTTGACCATGCCCACGGCCTGCATGAAAGCGTAGACGATGGTCGGGCCGACGAATTTGAACCCGCGCCCGGCAAGTTCTTTCGACATCTTGCGTGAAATCTCGGTTTCCGCCGGCACTTGTGCGGACGATTTGAAGTGGTTGATCTTCGGTTTCCCATCGAGAAAATCCCACAGAAGCGTTGAAAAGCCCGGCCCTCGTTCCATGATGTCGAGCCAAGCTTGCGCCGATAAAACCGCGCCCTCGATCTTGGCCCGGTTGCGCACGATGCCGGCGTCCTGCATCAGCTTTTCGATTTTGCGCTTCGGATAGCGCGCGATTTTTTCCGGTTCAAAATCGTCGAAAGCTTTGCGGAAATTCTCGCGTTTGCGCAGGATCGTGATCCAGGAAAGTCCTGCTTGGAAACCGTCGAGCACGAGTTTTTCGTAAAGCGCGCGGTCGTCATATTCGGGCACGCCCCATTCTCGATCGTGATAGGCGATATAAAGCGGGTCTTGCTTCGGCCACGGGCAGCGGGAGCGGACGGTGGAGGGATTGAGCGTTAAGAGCATGAGCGGTTCTACATTTAGCGGTATTCTACCAGAGGCCGGAGTTGAGTGACTCAATATGATGCCTCTGACTTTAAATTGTTAAGAGCTCTCCACCAAAGCAAGAGCATCGCAAGTTTTGTCATGACAAGGTCTGGCAAAGATGCCATATAGCTTGCTCGACCAGGAAGGAGCAAATCATGCTTGGCCCCTCTGCCCGCCGCAAACGGGCCATTCGTAGCGAAAAACTCGATTTGCGGCTTCCCCCTGACGCCAAGCGCAAATTGCAGTTGGCGGCCGAGGCCGAACAACAGTCTGTTTCGGAGTTTGTACTCGAAAGCGCCTTGCTGCGGGCGGACGATCGTTTGCCGGATAGGCGGCGTTTTTATCTTGACGCCAAAGCGTGGGCTGCATTCCAAAAGGCGCTCGATGCGCCACCCCAGGAACATCCGCGCCTTAAGCGCCTCCTGCGAAGACCAAGCATATTCGATCAAAGCGACAGCAAGTGAGCGGAGCTCTTGTCGTTGAAAAACTGCGGCGCGATCACCCCGTGGATGATTTTGTGTGCGGCCGGGCTCAACTTGACGTCTTCCTCAAACGATACGCTTTGATGGCCCAATTGGCCGACGGATCGGTGACTTATGTCGGTCGCTCGCACGACAAAATTATCGGGTATTATACGCTCGTTTTTGGCGATATCGATCATGCCGAAGCGAGCAGCCGATTGTCCAAGGGTCTTGCGCGCCATCCGATTCCGTTGATGGTGCTCGGACGATTAGCTGTGCACCGCGATTGGCAGGGCCAGGGGATTGGCGCCGGCCTGTCGCGCGATGCTATTAGCCGAACGGAGCGCGCGGCGGAAATTGCAGGATTGCGAGCGCTTGCCGCCCACGCAAAAGATGCAAACGCTGCGGCTTTCTATCGACATTTCGGATTTGTATCGTCGCCGACCGACCCGCTTCACATGTTCGTCCTGCTCAAGGACATTCGCCAAATGCTCCGTCATTGACAATCGGCTTTTTCTCACCCGCACGCATTCTTCTCGCCCGGCCAAGCGAACTTGGCCCAGTCGGGCTTCATAACGTGAATTTCAATGCCGCCGGCGGTGAGCGGCGTTCCTGCGGCTTGCGCGTCGGCGACACGGTCCAGCCGCAACAGCGCGAGCCCCCGGCCGTTCGCGGTCGAACCCAGGTGGCCGATTTCCTTTTCGCCTGCCATCACCGGCAGGCCTGCGCTCGGCGCAAATTCATCGTAAGTAATCGGCATCACGCGGCTACGGGCGCTGGATCGGTGCTCGACGCGCGAGACCACTTCCTGGCCGACATAGCAGCCCTTGTCGAAATCGACGCCGCCCAGTTGATCCATATCGGCTTCATGCAAAAAGGTATCGCCATAGCTGAAATCAGCGCCGCCTTGTGGCACCCCGAGCGCAATGCGGTGCGTATCGTAAGATTCGCCGTCGACAAGCGCCGCGCCGATATCCTTCGCCGTTTCCGCGGCAAGATGCGGCGGCAGCATGATGCGTGTGCCCAACTTGCCAAGCCGTGGATCGGCATAACAGAGCCCATATTCGATTTCGCCCGTGCCATCCCAAACGGCCATGACGCCTACCGCTTGGGAGAGATCTTCACAAAGCACCTTAGCCCGCAGTTGGTAGAAGTTGAGCTTCTCCGTAAGTGCGCCCGCAAGAGCCTTTGGGCAATCAAGAAAAAAGCCGCCACCGTCCTCGGCGGGCGCTTCCGTCACGATGAAATCGACGACGATCTTGCCTTGCGGGGTGAGCAGCGCGGCAAAGCGGGGATTGGCGGGCGTCACTTTGTTCATGTCGATGGTCACAAGCCCATTGAGAAAGTGCCGGGCATTCTCACCGGTAACTTTAACGACGCCGCGATCGGAGAGGAGAGCTGCCTGCATTCTGGTTTTGTGACCTCCTAAAGGTCCAATCTCTCGGCAGAACTCGCCGGGGAACGTGAGCGCTGTCCGTCTGGCAGGGTGTCGCGCAGCTTTGTGCGCTGCTCCCCCAAATTTCACATAGTTCCAGTGAGAATAGCCAGGGCGTACCCGTAACACCGTGTCGCAGCGGTAAATTTTGCGGAACCCGCCGATTTTTAAAAAATTTCTTCAGAATCGATAAGTTTCTCAGGAACCAAAGAAACCCACCGACGTTTGTCTGACGTAGATCAGTCGGGCGGCTCCCCCCTTACCCCCCGAATAGCCGTCCGGCGAAAGGCCTCGAGTTTAACTCGGGGCCTTTTTTTTATCAATTTTTTATCCGTTGCGAGCTGCTGCGGAAGTTGTTGCTCTTACCGTCGGGGCCATTACATTCGCTCTTTGATGTACTGTCGACTGGGGTGTTAAATGTCCACGATCGCCTGGATTATTCTCGGTGTCATTGTCCTGATCGTTGTCTGGACGATGATGGTCTATAATGGCCTTGTCGCCATGCGGCAGCGGGTCAGCCAGGCCTTCGCGGACATCGACGTGCAGCTAAAACAGCGACACGACCTCATTCCCAATCTGGTCGAAACTGTGAAGGGCTATGCCGCGCATGAACGCGGAACCCTGGATGCGGTTGTCCAGGCCCGTAACGCCGCCATCGCCGCGCCCGGCGTCGACCAACGCGTGGCCGCGGAGAATGTGCTTTCGGGCGCCTTGCGGCAATTATTTGCGCTGTCGGAAAACTACCCGAATCTAAAGGCCAATGCGAATTTCCAGCAATTGCAGGGCGATCTTTCCGATATCGAGAACAAGCTTGCGGCCTCGCGGCGCTTTTTCAACAGTTCAGTGCAAGAATACAATACCGGGATTCAACAGTTCCCCGCGGCGATGTTCGCGGCCATGTTCGGTTTTCACCCGCAAACGTTTTTCGATCTCGGTGAAAGCCGCGGCCAACTCGAACAGGCGCCGACGGTGAAGTTCTGACACCCTCCCCTGATGGGGGAGGGTCGGACCGCCGATCGGCGGTCCGGGGTGAGGTATCTTATCACCCCCACCCGGGGTGCTTCGCACGCCGACCTCCTCCCTCCAGGAGGAGGTGAAGGAAGAAACTATGGCCGCCTACGGTCTTTATACGCACATCAAGTCGAATCGGCGCCGGTCCATCGCATTGCTGATCGGGCTGTTCGTTTTGGTCTACGTGATGATTTTCGCCGGCGCTCTGCTGGCCGAAGCACTGACCGTCAACGCCCCTCTCGATTATCTCATCCGCGCCGCCCGATATGATTTCATCAAAGCCCTGCCGTTTGCGACCGTCGGCACGATTGTCTGGATTCTGATTGCTTATCAATTCCACCAAGCGATGATCGATGCGGTAACCGGCGCTCGTCCGGTCACGCGACGCGAAGAGCCGCAACTTTATAATCTCCTCGAGACTCTATGTATCTCGCGCGGCATCACCATGCCGACGCTGCGCATTGCCGATGATGATGCGCTGAATGCTTTCGCGACCGGCCTCAACCAAAAGCAATATTCGATCACGGTGACGCGTGGGCTCATGAACGTGCTCGACGATCAAGAAATGGAAGCCGTGCTGGGGCACGAGCTTACGCATATTCGTAATGGCGATGTTCGTATGATGGTGATCGCGGTGGTCATCGCCGGCGTGATTTCATTCTTCGGCGAGATGATTTTCCGGCTGTTCTTTCAAGCCAGCTTTTACGGCGGCTTTGGCGGCCGCCGCTCGCGTGAGGATGGCGAGCGCCGAGGCGGCGGGGCGGGCCTTGCCATCCTCATCGCCGTCGCGCTGATTGTCGTCTCATGGGTGCTGTCGATTGTCATTCGTCTCGCGCTGTCGCGCCAGCGTGAATTTCTCGCCGATGCCGGTTCGGTGGAACTCACGAAAAATCCCGACGCCATGATCATGGCGCTGCGCAAGATCGAAGGACGCGGCGAATTACACGCCGCCAATTCGGCCGTGATGGAAATGTGCGTCGACAATCCGCGTGAGGATTTTTCCGATATTTTCGCCACGCATCCTTCCGTCGACGCGCGAGTGGAGGCGCTGGTGAAATATGCCGGCGGGCACGATCCGGGTCCGCTCATGTTGGAAGCGCCGGAGGATGGGTATGCCGACGACGACACAGGCGTCGAAGGTCCGTGGGGCGATGCGCCGCAGCATGGCCCGTCAGGACCATGGAATCGAGAGCTATCTCACGGCAGCGTGCCGAACGAAGGCGGTCCGCGCCGGTCTCATCTCGACGAGCCGCCAACCGATTCGGATGATGACCGCGACGGCCCGTGGGGCGGGCGGCGTTCGTGACTGCGGCAGGCGGCTCGCCAAGAACCATTACCTAATTTGACTTTATCTATAGTTGTATTTAGGTTGCAATCATACATCGAACGCCCGCGAAGGGTGCATGGATAGGCTCACGATTTAATGACCGGAAAGGCCGAACATAGTAGAGTGAGGCGCTTTGGCTCGCGAGCCGATAACCCTGCGGCCGCGGACGGTGGCGACGACGGAGAGGTGCCGCCCGATATGAATACGCGCCTGACAAAACTCGAATCGACAGTGGACGGCCTGAAACGCGTTCAGGACTTTACGCTGATTGCCGTGCTCGGTGTCGGCGCGATTATCGCCGGATTTAGCATTTATGGTCTCCAGAGATTTGATCAACTTTCTGAAAAAGTAGATCAGATTTCTGAAAATTTTAATGGAAAAATAGATCAGCTCTCCGAAAAAGTGAATGATATGCCGAGCAAGATCAGTGCTGAGATTCGCGACCTAACCAAAACATTGGCGGCCAGTATTACGGCAGCCAAACAGCAAGCGCCGCAGGTGATCCTCGTTCCGTCTCCACCATTGCAACGAAAGATGGACGGCCAATAATCCTTTGCCAATTGATAGTGTTTTCGTTTGAATCAATGGAATTTAAGAATGAAAAAATGTTTGGTTAGCGCATGTATCATTTATGCTTTTTGTGCACAAATTGCCTGGAGCGAGCCGAGCGCAAATTCCAACGCTGATGCCGCTAAAAAACTCGAGCCATCCGATCTCATCGCAATTATGTCTGCGCCGAATGAACCAGTTAATGTCGTTGGTATGCACTTTGCGAACAGTGTGCCACCACCGACGCGTGACAGCCTTGATAAGGGAGTTCGAATTCCGAATGTCATTATCGAGGTGATGAATTGATCGACGAAACCCGTTCGCACTGTCCAAAAGGAAAAGGCATCAATCGCTCTGGCCAAACCCAAATGGGTCGAACCGCGCATTCAAGCCGCTCCGAAGATCCGACAAATTTATTGGTGTGATTATTGGAAAGATGCACGTCTTCCCGAAATGTGGAAAACAAGACCAGCGATTGTCGTGTCCTATAAGAATACGCTTCGTGGACCATGTTTGATCATTCCGACATCAACCGAGCCGGAAAACGCAAAGAATTTGTGGGCTCACAAACTCTCGATAGAGCTGGAGGGAAATGGTGTAACGTCGTGGGCGATTTGCAACCATCCAGCAACCGTATCATCGAGTCGCTTCATACAATTCAATAAAGGAATGGTCTGGTTGCCCAAGGCTGATTTCGATGAGATTTTGATCAAGATATTGAAATGGTTACCAAAACCGTTTGGGGTTGAAAGCTAGGACGTTTTGTCTTATGTAATCATCACTCGCGGCTCCGATCACCCGGATGTCCGTTACCCCGAAAGGGGAGTGAAGCGCCAGGGGAGCCGAAAGGCTCCCCTTGGTTTTATAAGCGAGCCGAAAGGCTTCCTCTGCTTTTTAATGCCCCGCAAATGACATGAGCGTGCGCACCGGCACGTTGAGCTTGCGCAGGCGTTTTGCGCCGCCGAGATCGGGCAGGTCGATCACGAAACACGCGGCCAGCACATCGGCGCCGAGTCCGCGCAAAAGCGCTACCGCGGCTTCCGCCGTGCCGCCGGTGGCGATGAGATCGTCCACCAGCACGACGCGCTCGCCTGCGACCAGCGCATCGGCATGCATTTCGATTTCGTCCTCGCCGTATTCCAGCGCATAGGCGACGCTCACGCGCTTGTGCGGAAGTTTACCTTTCTTGCGGATCGGCACAAATCCCGCTGACACCTGGTGCGCCACCGCGCCGCCAAGAATAAAGCCGCGCGCTTCGATGCCCGCGACTTTGTCGATCTTCATGCCGGCCCAGGGCTGCACCAACTCGTCCACCGCGCGGCGAAAGGCACGCGCATTGCCGAGCAATGTCGTGATGTCGCGAAAGATGATGCCGGGCTTAGGGTAGTCCGGGATTGAGCGAACGGTTTCGCGGAGTTCTGTATGGCGGTCGAGAGTGATCATGGCTGCTCATTCACGTGCATATTATTGGGGTTTAGAAATTTTTTGCTCAAAAACTCAAATGCGACTCGTAAAGAATGATCAACACTAACACCCAATCCCACCGCTTCAACTCCGCATCCCAACGCTTCAACTCAGCCCGCAGCATCATCATATCGACTTCGATCGTAGACAGCCGTTCCATAGACGGCAGGTGGTCGTTGAACGACCTGATCGATAACAAATCCTGACCTGTCATGACGCATGTGTTTCGCCGATATTCCAACTAAATAAACAGACCAACATTCGGGGCATTCCACTTTTAGGTCTTCAAAAAATTTCGTGGCGCTCTCTTTGGTTGGCCTTCTTTTATTTACCTTTAATGCGTCGTGCAGGTGAATTAGAGTCATGCATGCGAGAAGAGCTCTTCTACGATCTTGAATATTCGAAAAATATTCATTGAGCGTAGGAACGATGACCTCATCCGTATATGCTTCAGGCGTCATCTAAGAATCTCCTACGGATCTTTCTAACTCGTGAGTACCCGGTCTGCCACCGCATCGAGTTTTCTCATTAATTCGGGGTCGCGTGCTTCGGGCGCGGTGATGAGTGCCGTGTCGAGCGCGCGATCGGAGCCAATCGGACACGGTTCATGCTCGCGCGGGAAATCGCGCGCGAGCCGCGCAACCAATTGCTTGGCTTTTTCGGCATTGACCGTCAACACCTTGATGACGTCTTGCACCGTCACCGCATCGTGATCCGGATGCCAGCAATCGAAGTCGGTCACCATCGCCACCGTCGCATAGCAAAGTTCAGCTTCGCGCGCGAGTTTGGCCTCCGGCATATTGGTCATGCCGATCACCGAATAGCCGAGCGCTTTGTAAGTCATGCTCTCGGCGTAAGTTGAAAATTGCGGCCCTTCGATGCAGACATAGGTGCCATCGCGCACCACCCTTATGCCTTCCGCTTCAGCCGCTGCGGCAAGGTGAATGCGCAACCGCGGCGAAACCGGATGCGCCATTGACACATGCGCCACGCATCCTTTGCCGAAAAATGACGTCGCGCGCAAATGCGTGCGATCGATGAATTGATCGACCAGAACGAAAGTGCCGGGCGGCAGCTCCTCTTTGAATGAGCCGCAGGCCGACAGCGAGACGAGGTCGGTCGCGCCTGCACGCTTGAGCACGTCGATATTGGCGCGATAATTGATGTCCGAGGGCGACAGTCGGTGGCCCTTGTCGTGGCGCGGCAGAAAAACGATCGGCAGCCCGCTGATTTCTCCGATGCGCAGCGCACCAGACGGCTCGCCCCAAGGGCTTATGATGCGTTCCTCGCGGACGTTTTCAAGGCCCGGCAGGTCGTAAACGCCCGATCCGCCGATGACGCCGAGCACTGATTTCGTCATGGCAACTCTCGCGGCACGCTCCGCACGGAGCAACGCATGATGATTTCTCAATGAACCGACGTTCTCGCCAGACAGAAATTAGATCGAGGTCTTGCCCGGATCCTGACCGTGGGCGATTTCACGCGGCGCCTCGACCTCGTACCACACCTTCTTTTTCACGAGGTACAAGAGCCCCGCGAACACGAACAAGAAGATCACGACCTGGAAGCCGACCCGCTTGCGCGCGACGAGGTGCGGCTCGGCCACCCACATCAAAAACGCACCAATATCCTTTGAGTACTGCTCAAGCGTCTGCGGCGAGCCGTCGTCATAGGCGACCTGACCATCCTGCAAGGGCGGCGGCATAGCGATGTTGTGGCCCGGAAAATATTCGTTGTAGTGGCCGCCCGAGGGTACATTGAATCCAGGCGGCGGATTCTTGTAGCCCTTTAAGATCGCTGCAATGTAGTCGGGCCCTTGCTCCTGATATTGCACGAAAATATCGAATACGAACCAGGGAAAGCCGCGGCTGTAGCCCCGCGCCTTCGCGAGCGTAGACATATCCGGCGGCGCGGTGCCGCCGTTTGCCGCCTTTGCGGCGAGTTCGTTGGGGAAGGGCGGCGGAAAATAATCGGCGAGGCGGCCCGGGCGCTCGTTCGGGTTTCCTTGATCATCAAGATCTTTGATCTTGTAGGCTGCCGCGACCGCCGCCGCCTGCGCTTCCGAGAAGCCGGGGCCTCCCACGTCGGCGAGGTTGCGAAATGCGAGATAATTCATCGAATGACAATTCGAGCAGACTTCGCGATAGATTTTAAATCCACGTTGAAGCTGCGCCGGGTCATACTTGCCGAACGGTCCGGCAAATGACCACTGAATCTGCGGTGGCGCCACCTGCTCGTTGGCTGCAGCGGCTGGCAAAGCCAATGCAAGTAGCGCACCGACGAGAACAGTGACGAAGAGTCTATGTTTGTTATTCACGACCGCCCTCCCGCCTTAAAAGCTTTCGCGCGCAAGACGGATTCCGAAATCGACTTCGGAAGCGGCTTGGGTTTCTCAAAGATGCCCAGCAGCGGCAGGATGATGAGGAAGAACCCGAAATAATACGCGGTAAAGAGGCGCGCGAGGACGACGTAAATGCCTTCCGGCGGTTTAGAACCAAGCCAGCCCAAGCCGATACATGCGATCACCCAGAGCCAGAAGAACTGTCTGAAGAGCGGCCGATAACGCGCCGAGCGCACGCTCGATGTGTCGAGCCAAGGCAAGAAGGCCAAGATCAAGATCGAAGAGAACAGCGCGACGACGCCCAAAAGCTTGTTCGGGATCGAGCGCAGGATCGCGTAGAACGGCAGGTAGTACCATTCCGGCACGATCTCCGCCGGCGTCACCGCCGGATTGGCCGGAATGTAGTTGTCCGGGTGACCGAGGTAATTCGGGATGTAGAACACGAACCATGCATACACGACCAAGAAGCAAGCCAGAAAGAATGCGTCCTTCACCGTCGCATAAGGCGTGAATGGCACGGTATCCTTGTCCGATTTCGGCTCAATGCCGGCGGGGTTGTTTTGTCCGGCGACGTGTAGCGCCCAGACATGCAGCACCACGACACCGGCAATGACGAAGGGCAGCAAGTAATGCAGCGAGTAAAAGCGGTTCAGCGTCGGATTGCCCACCGCGTAACCGCCCCAGAGCCAAGTCACGATCGTATCGCCAATGCCGGGAATAGCGGAGAACAGATTTGTAATAACGGTTGCCGCCCAGAAGCTCATCTGGCCCCAGACCAGCACATAACCCATGAAGCCGGTTGCCATCATCAGCAGGTAAATGATGACACCGAGGATCCAGAGAACTTCGCGCGGCTCCTTATAAGAGCCGTAATAGATGCCTCGGAACATGTGGACATAAACGGCAAAAAAGAACATCGATGCGCCATTGGCGTGCAGATAACGCAAAAGCCAGCCGAAGTTAACATCACGCATAATGTCTTCGACCGACTTGAAGGCGAGATCCACGTGCGGCGTATAATGCATCGCCAGCACGATGCCGGTGACGATTTGGGCGCCGAGCATGAAGGCCAGAATGCCGCCGAACGTCCACCAGTAATTCAGGTTGCGCGGCGTCGGATAAGCGACGAAGGAAGAATGAATGAGGCCGCCGATTGGCAACCGCTTCTCGAGCCATTGCAGAAATTTGCTTTGCGGCTGGTACGTCGAGTCTCCGCTCATAATCGAACCTTTTAGGGCAACCTGTCGCGGATCAACCGATCCGGATCTTGGTGTCGGAAAGAAATGTGTAGGGCGGCAGATAAAGATTTTTTGGCGCCGGCCCTTTGCGGATGCGGCCGGCAGTGTCGTATTGCGAGCCGTGACAGGGGCAGAACCAGCCATCATATTCGCCCTGGTGGGCAAGCGGGATGCAGCCGAGATGGGTGCAGATGCCGATGACGACCAGCCACGGCTCGCGTCCCGGCTTCACGCGCTCCGAATCGGGCTGCGGGTCGGGTAGGCTTGCCACATCGACCTTCTTGGCTTCTTCGATTTCCTTATTCGTGCGATGGAAGATGAAGATCGGCTTGGAACGCCAAAATACTTTGATAATCTGCCCCTCGGCGATGGGCGCGAGGTCCACCTCGATCGGCGCGCCGGCCGCAATGGTCGATGCATCGGGATTCATCTGTGCGATCAACGGCACCGCTACGGCTGCGGCGCCTATAACGCCGACGGCACCGGTTGCTATATATAAAAAGTCGCGGCGCGTGTGCTCCGCGTAAGACACGGTCGTCACGTCTAAAATCCTCTCCCCGGCTGGCTATGTCATCCGCACACGGCTCAAAGCCACTACGCGACAGATCCCGCGGCAGCAAGGCGGACCGCTTGCAGCGGCCCCGCCCCAGGCAGGTTGACGCCTCGGGTGCGTTCTATTGGCACCCTTGTGGTAATAGCGCAAGCCCGCTATCGCCGCAGCGCCTGGCAAGTGCATAGACCATTTGGACCATTTGTGCAGAACGGCTACGTGAAAACACGGGATTGCGGATGCGAATCGCCCTCTATGAACCCGATATACCCCAGAATGCCGGGACGATTCTGCGCCTGTGCGCCTGTCTGGGCGCCGAAGCCCACATTATCGAGCCAGCCGGGTTTCCCGTGACCGACCGCGCGTTCCGCCGGGCGGGAATGGACTATCTCGACCGAGTGGCCGTCACCCGCCATAGTTCCTTTGCAGCATTTGAAGAGTGGCGGCTGGGCGAACGGCTTTCGTTGGTGCTCCTGACCACGGCGGCGGAGCGCTCCTATCTCGACCATGTCTTTGGCAACGAGGAGGTACTCCTTTTTGGCCGGGAGAGCGCAGGCGTGCCGCAGGCCGTGCACCAAGGCGCAAACAGTCGTTTGCGCATCCCTATCCGCTCCGGCCTGCGTTCGCTTAATGTCGCGATGGCGGTGGCGATGGTCGCAGGCGAGGCGCTGCGGCAGATGGGCGGAATTTTCGAGTAATCGTGTTTGTAATAAAGCGTGGACGTCAATGGGCAGCACCGATCTTGAACTACAAAGAACGCACGCGCGCGCGTGGTTCGAGGCATTGCGCGACGATATCTGCGCGAGTTTCGAAGCATTGGAAGATGCCCTGCCCGCTTCGGCGCCCTTAGCAGAGCGCGCGCCCGGCCGCTTTGCGCGAACGCCTTGGAGCCGCACTGACCATACCGGCGCACCGGGTGGAGGCGGTGTCATGTCGACGATGCATGGCCGCGTATTCGAAAAAATAGGCGTCCACTGCTCGACCGTATTCGGCGAATTCGCGCCCGAGTTCCGCAACGACATACCCGGTGCCACTGACGATCCCGAATTCTGGGCCTCCGGCATTTCATTGATTGCGCATCCACAGAACCCGCACGTGCCGGCCGTTCACATGAACACGCGGTTTGTCGTCACCAGCAAAGCCTGGTTCGGCGGCGGCGCCGATTTGACACCTGTGCTCGAGAAGCGTCGCACGCAAGACGATCCCGACACAAAAGCCTTCCATGCTGCGATGAAGGCCGCTTGCGATGTACACGCAGGCGTTGCGCCTTACGAAAAATTAAAAAAATGGTGCGACGAATATTTTTTCCTCAAGCACCGCAACGAGCCGCGCGGCGTGGGCGGCATTTTTTACGACTATCTTGAAGCGGACTGGGAAGAGGCTTTCGCCTTCACGCAATCCGTCGGCCGCGCATTTCACGCCGTCTATCCCGCCCTTGTGCGAAGGAACTTTGCCAAATCATGGAATCACGACGAACGGGAAGAGCAACTGATCCGGCGTGGCCGTTATGTCGAATTTAATTTGCTTTACGATCGCGGAACTATTTTCGGCCTGCGCACGGGTGGCAATGTGGAGTCGATTCTCTCCTCTTTACCGCCGATCGTGAGATGGCCATAACCGGTCCGCCGCCGTCATGCTGCTTGGCCCGCAGGCGTCAAATGGTATAATTAAGAAATTCGCTGCGGAGGAACGATGTCGGATTATGATCTACTTCTGCGGACCGTCGATGCCATCTACGCGGCTGGCGTGGAAACCGATCATCTAACGGCTGCACTCGATAAATTGAATCAGTTGCTGGGCGGAGCCGGCGCGACATTCGAAATCGTGGACGCGACAAAAGGCCAGCACACCGATTTCTTTGCCGTTGGCGCGCCTTCGAAAGTGGGCGCCAGTTATCTCGAGCAGTTTGCTGCCATCAATCCGCACATACAATTCGCATCAAGCCAGCCAAAGGGGCAGATTACTTGGGACTATCAGCTGTTTGATGAAAATCAAATGAAGCGGCACCCTTTCTATGCCGACTTTCTGCCAACCGCGGATCTGCGCTATTGCATTGGCTCCGTGCTTGAGCGAACGCCGAATAAGTTGGTGTTGCTCTACGCTCAACGGACAAGCAGGCAAGGTCACGTTGAGCAACGTGAAATCGCGCTCATGCAAAGTGTCTGCCCCCATTTTCAACGGGCCTACGATATGGCATCGCGTCTTAAGGTGGCCGACGGTCATCGGGGGGCGTTGGAAAATGCGCTCGAGTGGCTCGTCGACGGCGTTGCTCTGTTACGCGCCGATGGCGACATCGCTTACGCGAACGAAGCTCTGTGTAGACTTGCCCGCCGCTGTGATGGATTCTTCCTCAATGGAGGAACAATTGAGTTCATATCATCAGAAGCGCAAGAGCGCTTTATTAAAGTTTTTTCGACGGTCGTATCGCGCGATCCACACGACCTTTTGGTCGATGCGCGTCCGACCGACTTTGCGGTACTGCGTAAGGATGGTGCGCCGGCCTACACGGTAGCCGTGCGGCCGCTCGTGCGGGGGCAAATACAGTTGCCGCGATATGCCACCGATGCTGTCGCCATGCTGTTTGTTCATGATCCGCTGAGCCGTAACATTGCAGCGAGACAAATGCTGCAACAACTATTCGGTCTGACCGAAGCCGAAGCGCATTTGGGTCAAGCGCTCTGTGCGGGCATGACCACCGGCGCTTATGCCAGCACGCGCCGCATAAGCCTCAACACAGTCTATACGCATCTCCGTCGGCTGAGAGAGAAGACGGATTGCAAGAGCGTCGCTGATCTAACGCGCAGATTCAATGAAATGAACGTGCCGCTGCGGCTGAAGTAATCAAATATATTGCATGAAAATTAATCGACTTAACGCCTTTGGCTGCGATCAGTTTATTCGCATCGGGTTTCGAGTGTATCGCAAATCATCCATATAATGGTACCGTATCGGCAAGATTGGGGAACCCGGACGAAAATATATTAGAGCGCATCAAAAATCGAACATATGTACGCCTTGCTGGTATAACACTTCGCGAATTTCTGCGGAGCGGCAATGTCGGACCACGAATTGATCTTGCAGACAATCGATACGATTTATGCAAGCGTCGTCGATCGTGACCAGATTTCAACGGTGCTCGAGGCGACAAATCGTCTTGTCGGCGGCGTTGGGGCGACGCTGGAAATCATCGCCAAAGAGACACATCGTCCAACGCATTTGTGGTCGGTAGGCGCACCGACGCTTGCCCGAACCCCTTACATTGAGCAGTTTGCGGCGCTAAACCCGCGGATCCCGTTTTCCCTTCAGCGTCCGGCCGGCCACGTCGCCTGGGACCGACAGGTATTGGATGAAAGGGAAATGGCGAACGATCCGTTTTACGCAGAATTCCTGCCTCATCTTGGCATACGCTATTTCCTTGCCGGAATCCTGGAACAGACCTCCGAAAGAATGACGGCGCTCACCGTTCATCGCGCGCCTGAACAAGGGCATGTGGATCAGCAAGAAATCGAAATCATGCAGCGGCTTGTTCCGCACTTTCAACGTGCGCATGAAACCGCGGAGCGCTTGCAAGACGCGGGCAAAAACCATGCTGCTTTGGAACACACCCTGGAGTGGTTGACAGACGGCATCGCATTATTGGGCGCGGACGGGCGGATCGTTTATGCCAACGAGGCTTTTTATACATTCGCAAAACGCGGCGACGGATTTCGAATTGTCGAACGAACCATCGAATTTTTCGGGCCGGAATCACGTGACCATTTCAATACCACGTTCAGCAATATGCAAATGCTGCGCAATCATCTTTCGTTGAACGCTCCCCCGGCTGACTTTCCCTTAGCGCGCAAATGCGGCATGCCCGCATATACAATCTCCTTGCGCCCACTTCTGCGGGGACAATGTGATCATCCGGAAGCGACCATCATACTGCTCGTGCACGATCCGCTGAGCCGTAACATTGCAGCGAGACAAATGCTGCAACAACTATTCAGTCTGACCGAAGCCGAAGCACATTTGGCTCAAGCGCTATGTGCGGGCATGACCACCGGCGCTTATGCCAGCACGCGCCGTGTTAGCCTCAATACTGTCTATACGCATCTCCGTCGGCTGAGAGAGAAAGCGGCTTGCAACAGCGTTGCTGAATTGATCCGTCGGTTTAGTGAATTGAATGTGCCGCTGCGATTGAAGTGAAAATGGAAATGGGGACAACTGCCACAGTCAATTTCACCCTCTCCGTTGCCGTTGCCGCCTCGGTGCTGTCGCGCGAAGTTTGATCGGCAATTATGTGTGAACATCTCGACTAGTGGTCCGATTCAAACATTCGCTACCCATTTCGGCGGGGTCTTTTGCGAATGTTTGAATTGAAAGACCATGAGCCAAATATAAGTTTCTAGTGGAGTTTTGGATTTGACATTCGCTTCGCGAGCTTGCGGCCAGGTGGGTAGCGAATGTCAAATCCACTCCACTAGTCTGCTGTCGGAAGGCGCCGCATTGTGAATTCGATGTCCCCGTTCGGCAGCTCATGCCAGCTTTCGATCGCCGTCATGTACGCAGCCTTGGGATACCGTACGAAAAATTCACGCGCCTTGGCCCGCGCGGCCTCGCGCGGGAGGACGAAAGTCTCGCGCCGGAGGCTGCTGCGCGCGAGCTTTCCGCGGCCTTTCGCTTGCGCGAGACGCTGGGCGAGGTCTTTCGGGCGCTCATTTGGCTGCATCAGACCGATTCTTCTCTGAAGAATAAAGATTGGTCCGGCAAATGCGTTTTCAAGCGGGGGATTAGGCCGCGAACGAGACGGCGAAATCCACAGGCCCTCACGACATTGCGTAACATATTACTTCTAGTTGTTGTGTTTTAGCAACACGCGCGAACTTTTAACGGTGAACACGTGATGATTGTCGATTCTCGCTTGAGTTAGGGTTCCTGATGGCCCTAATATCCTACAGATAAAATCTGTGGTATAAAATTACCTACCGCTGCCCGCTACCATTCAATCAAAAACTCTCACTCAATCGAAGGAGACGGAAAAATGCATCGAATTCTTGTTGCGGCCTTGGGTGCCACGGCCTTCAGCGTGGCAGTTGCCAATGCCGCTGAACTGCCGGTCAAAGCGCCAATCGTTGCGCCTATCATCCGTTACAACTGGACTGGTTGTTATATCGGTGGGCATGCCGGAGGTGCCTGGGCCCGAGTTCGAATGGACCAACACAGTTGACGACATTAATGGCAATCTCTTTCCGCGCTTCACCCGTAGTGAGAGTGGCTTTATCGGGGGCGGTCAGATTGGTTGTAATTACCAGACCGGTCCATGGGTGTTTGGAATAGAGGGGACCTTTGCGGGCACCTCAATCAAAGGTGAGAGAACGTTCACTTTGGTCAACTTGGACCCCACGTTTACAACGAAACTTGACTCCGTAGCGACGGTCACGGGTCGCCTAGGCTATGCGTGGGACAATTGGCTGCTCTATGGAAAGGGCGGCTATGCCGGTGCGGACGTAAAATTTAGCGTTTCCGATCCAAATATCTTTGGGTTTGGCAGCGAGTCCGATTGGCAAAGTGGCTGGACGGCCGGCGTTGGCGTTGAATATGGCTTGACGCCAAATTGGATCTTGGGCATTGAATATGACTATATCGGCCTAGAAACACGGACTCACGAACTCGGCCACGGTCTCGGCTTTTTCACCTTTGAAGGCAAGCCGCGAATTAACGAAGTGGTCGGACGCATCAGCTATAAGTTTTGGTAATCACGCTTAATGCAACGCGAATAAGAGCCCCGGGACAAAACCTCGGGGCTTTTATTTTTTGGACTGACGCCAGATCCGAACAGCCTCATCCGCAATCGCATCAAGTATCTCGCGCTCGCCCGGAAAATCCGCCTCGACCCATGCCTTCTCCGATGCGCGTAAAGCGGCGCCCAGCGCCGGGCCTTGCGGCACGCCCCGCTTGATGAAGTCTGCCGCTTTCAATGGAAACATCGGCGCGGTCCAGCGTTGCGGCAAAGTGGCAAGCGCGTGCCAGACGGAATCGTTTGCGCTTTCCGGCGACCGCGCCCAAGCGAACAGTGTACTATCGGTGAACGGCGTCGGCCCAAGCCGGTAAAGCAGCGCGTGCGCGGCTTGCTCGCTCATTTCTGGTGAGATGCACCGCCATTGCGCGCCCATCGCCGAAAGTCGCGCATGCTCGGCATTGGTGAGGCG
Organism: uncultured Pseudomonadota bacterium; assembly: GCA_963697535.1. GTDB lineage: Bacteria > Pseudomonadota > Alphaproteobacteria > Rhizobiales > Xanthobacteraceae > Pseudolabrys. Next base: position 302,443 of record OY969085.1, read on the forward strand.
AAGGCGCCGCCAAAGGCGCTCCGCGTCTTCCGGTATCGCCACGGCGAGCGCGCCCAGCCGTTGCGCCGGATCGGGGGCAAGGCCGGCGGCGGCTTCAACCTTGGCCACGTTTTCAAAACTGCCGAGATAGCTCACGCCGCCCAGCACGCGCAGCAAAAGGCCCGCATCGGTCATGGCAATAAGCGTCGGCACCGCGTGCGGCGCAATGACGAGCTTCATCATCTCCATACGCACGCGTTCGCGTGATAGTTGATCAAGCCCCGCGCGTCCGGCAATACAAGCCGCAAGTCCCACGGGATCAGGGTGATCGTGGCTGCCGTAAGCGGCATGAAACCGGAAGAAGCGTAATATACGCAACGCATCTTCCGCGATGCGCTGATGCGCATCGCCGATGAAGCGCACGCGGCGCGCTTCGAGATCGGCGAGCCCGCCGACATAGTCGTAAATCGTGCCGTCGCGCGTGACGGAAAAGGCATTGACGGTGAAATCGCGTCGATGCGCATCGCCCGCCCAATCGCGGCCGAATTCGACCTTCGCGTGGCGACCATAGGTCTCCACGTCCTGGCGCAGCGTCGTTACCTCGAACGGATGCTTGTCGACGACCACCGTGACGGTGCCATGCTCGATGCCGGTCGGCACCGTTTTAAATCCGGCTGCCTCAACACGGCGCACAACCTCCTCCGGCAGCGCGGTGGTGGCCACGTCGATCTCGTGGATTGGCAGACCCAGCAGCGCGTTACGCACCGCGCCGCCGATGACACGCGCTTCCTCGCCATCGCGATCGAGCACATCAAGCAGCCGCGGCAATGCGCCGGCATCAAGCCATGCGCCGCCGAGCTTACGATCCGTGCGGCCGAACATTGCCGTCATCCTTCGAGAGCGGCGTGCAGCCGTCACTCAGGACGACGGCATTTTTCCTAAAATCGGTCTTCTCACTGCGTCGTCCCCGGCACGAGTTTGCCGTCTTCAATATGCGCCGGCACATAAGCCGATCCGGGCGGCGCGCCCGTGTAATGGGCGAAGTAAACGAAACTACCGAGTACCAGTGTGAGTGCGACGATGGCAAGGCTTAGAACGTGCCGGAGTTGCCAGACGTTACGATCCAAAGCGCTTGCTCTCGTCGCCCACAAGAACACCGCATAAAGCGCGAAGGGCGTCAAAAAAAGCGTGAGCTCAAGGAGAATTGGACGCATCACTTATAAATCCGGCCACAAAGGTTTCTCAGTATTCCCGCTGTTACACCCCATATTGTGCGTCCATCAAAGGTGAGCACGTAATAATGCCGAGTCATACCCTGCCAATTGCGCGCATTTCGCTGCATATTGTCGATGTTCATCAGAAATTTCAGTGGAACTTCGAACGTCGCGTCGACCTCCGCGGTGTTCAGCCTCAATGTAAAACCGGGGCGGATTCGGGCGACCAGCGGCACAATACGATAGCCAAGCGTCGTCAGGTAAAGGTCAAGATAGCCGAGCGGGGCCACATGGGCGCGGTCGAGACCGATTTCTTCTTCCGCCTCGCGGAGCGCCGAATGGAGCGGGCTTGCGTCACTTGGCTCGATTTTGCCGCCAGGAAATGACACTTGCCCCGGATGATCGGGAAGATGCTGCGCGCGCTGCGTGAGCAGAACGGTCGGCTCGGGATGGTCTATGACGGGCACCAATACCGCGGCGGGGCAAATCGGCCGCACGGCCGCGATCTTGGCCATCACCGGATCGGAATCATGGTCGCCCCGCTTCGGCACCACGCCGGCATCAGTCAGACCGGCAGGCACATGAAGCGTCAGCCGATCGCTCACGCGCTGGAAAAATTCGGCCCCAGGAAGGCTCGTCACCACAGTTTCTTTCATGTTCGCTTGCGTTCCGGGCGCCGGAGGTACTTAAGGTAAATATGATAAAGAACACGCTTTAAGTTTGCGACCCTAGTGGAGTGGATTTGACATTCGCTACCCACCTGGCCGCAAGCTCGCGAAGCGAATGTCAAATCCAAAACTCCACTAGGAACTTATATTTACTAGTGGTCTTTCAATTCAAACATTCGCAAAAGATTCCCGCCGAAATGGGTAGCGAATGTTTGAATCGGACCACTAGTGGAGTGGATTTGACATTCGCTACCCACCTGGCCGCAAGCTCGCGAAGCGAATGTCAAATCCAAAACTCCACTAGAAACTTATATTTGGCTCATGGTCTTTCAATTCAAACATTCGCAAAAGATCCCCGCCGAAATGGGTAGCGAATGTTTGAATCGGACCACTAGCTTAGGCTGACAAGGTGGCCGAGGCTAAGTTTTCCGCCTCCCCTTCGCCATTGTTTTCCCTTATTTTTAAAATTGTCCGTGCCTGCTCGCATTCTCGGCGATTCCCGAGCCGGCACGGGACATATCTTGAGCCGAGCCCTCGGACGGGCCAGATGACCCTTCTTGGCCCAGCGGTGTCAACGAGCCTGAAAGGACGAATAATCATGGCGGTGGGAAGCGGCGAAAGCCTGGAAAAGCTGGAAGACATGATCGTGCGCGCAGCGGAGTCCACCGCGGCCCATGTACGGGCGGCGAGGGAAGCAATCGGCACGGTCATTTTCGGGCAAAATATCGTCGTCGAGCGCGCACTCATAACTGTGCTTTCCGGCGGCCATGCACTTTTGGTCGGCGTGCCGGGGCTTGCGAAAACCAAGCTCGTCGAAACCATGGGGGTGGTGCTCGGGCTTGATGCGCGCCGCGTGCAATTCACGCCGGACTTGATGCCGTCTGACATTCTCGGGACTGAAGTGCTCGAGGAAAGCCAAGGCGGTAAACGAAGCTTCCGGTTCGTTGCCGGGCCGGTCTTTGCTCAGCTGTTGATGGCCGATGAAATCAACCGCGCCTCACCGCGCACGCAATCGGCACTTTTGCAAGCCATGCAGGAACAGCACGTAACCGTTGCGGGCGCGCGCTATGATTTGCCGAAGCCCTTCCATGTACTGGCGACGCAAAATCCGCTGGAGCATGAAGGCACCTATCCACTTCCCGAAGCGCAACTCGACCGATTTTTGATGGAAATCGACGTCGAATATCCGGACATCGACGCCGAACGCAAAATCTTGTTCGATACGACCGGGGCGGAAGACACCCATGCCAAAGCCGAGATGACGGCTGATGACCTACTCGCCGCTCAGCGCTTGGTACGCCGGCTGCCCGTCGGTCAAACGGTCGTCGAAGCCATTCTTGCGCTGGTGCGCTCGGCGCGCCCGGGTCCCGATGGCGGCGAACTCGGCAAACTGATTTCCTGGGGTCCGAGCCCGCGCGCGAGCCAAGCCTTCATGCTGGCCGTGCGCGCGCGTGCCTTGCTCGACGGCCGCTTCGCGCCGTCAATCGATGACGTGCTTGAACTTGCCGAACCCGTGCTCAAGCATCGCATGGCGCTCACATTTGCCGCGCGCGCGGAAGGTGAGACGATCGTCGGCGTGATCCGGCGCCTTGCCGCGCGCATCGGATCGTGACGATGGCCGCATCGCCGTCAAATGACAGCGAAAACAAAGTGGTTGGGCGAGCGAGAGCCGATGCCCGGATTGCCGCCGATGCCATGCCGCGGCTGGTGCTCGAAGCGCGGCGCGTGGCGGCATCCGTAATTCACGGCTTACATGGCCGCCGGCGCGCCGGTCCCGGTGAGAATTTCTGGCAATACCGCCGCTTCATGTCCGGCGAACCCGCGCAGAACGTCGATTGGCGCCGCTCGGCGCGTGACGAGCATCTTTACGTGCGCGAACGTGAGTGGGAAGCTTCCCACACGATTTGGCTTTGGCCCGATCGTTCCCCGTCGATGGCATTTTCCTCCGCTCTCGCACAGGTGAGCAAACTCGAGCGCTCGCTCGTCGTTGCTTTTGCGCTCGCCGAAATTCTGGTGCAAGGCGGTGAGCGCGTCGGCATGCCCGGTCTTTTGCGGCCCACCGCAAGCCGCGACATCATCGAAAATATGGCTGAAGCCATTTTGCACGACGGCTCCGAGCGCACCAGCCTGCCGCAATCCTTTGCGCCATCACCTCTTGCCGAACTCGTTTTGTTATCAGACCTGTGGAGCCCAATCGAAGACATACGGCGCGCTTTGGCACAATTGTCCGCGACCGGCGCGCGAGGCCATGCCGTGCAGATCGTCGATCCGGCAGAAGAGAGCTTCCCCTATTCCGGCCGGATTGAATTTATCGAACCGGAAGGCGGGGGTAAGGTTACGGCGGGTCGTGCCGAGACCTGGCGCAACGATTATCAAGGACTGCTCGCGCGCCATCGCGCTGCCATCCGCGAGGAAACCGACCGCCGCGGCTGGAGCTTTACTATTCATCGTACAGACCGCCCGGCGAGCGAACTTCTGCTCATGCTACACGGACGCATGGGCGCGACAACGCCGACCGCCGCAGACCGGACGCAGGCCGCTCTGGCTCAAGCGGGGAGCGCGACATGACCGGAGTTTTATCGCTCGGATTTGCGCAACCGCTTGTCCTGCTTGGCCTGCTCGGCCTGCCCATTCTTTGGTGGCTGCTCCGTCTGATCCCGCCGCGCCCACGACGCATTAGTTTTCCGCCGACGCGGCTTTTGTTCGAGATTGCACCGCGAGAAGAAACGCCGGCGCGAACGCCCTGGTGGCTTACACTATCGCGGCTGATCTTGGCGGCCTTACTGATCGTTGCCGCCGCCGAACCGCTATGGAATCCGCCGCTTGCAACCGCGACAGGCGGCGGCCCGCTGCTTGTCCTTTTGGACGATGGCTGGTCGGCCGCCGCGGCTTGGGACGCACGGCTGCGCACTGCCGACGAACTGATCGCACGGGCGGACGCCGACAAACGCGGTGTCGCCGTATTGCCGTTGTCGGCACGGGACTCGGACATTTCGCTGCAGACGGCGGCGGCGGCGCGTATTCACGTCAAAGAACTCAAACCGAAACCTTACGCGATCAACCGCGTCGAGGCGCTGCCGGCAATCGAACGTTTCCTTGCCAAATCTCCAAATGTCGGACTCGTCTGGCTGTCCGATGGTACCAATCTCGGCCAAAGCAACGCCTTCGTCGGTGGCTTGAAAAAGACCATCGGTGAGCATCCGCTCACCGTCGTTCGAGGCGGCATTGCCATTGCACACGCACTCACCGACGTCGACAACAAAGCGGGCGCGCTGACGGTAAAAGTGCTACGCGCGCAAACCGGCGCGTCCGAGACCGGCATGATTAATGCGCTCGACATCAAGGGGCTGCCGCTCGGTGAAGCAGCTTTCACATTCAAACCGGCCGATCGCGAGAGCGAAGCCAAGATCGATCTACCGGTCGAAATTCGCAATGACATAGCGCGGCTTGAAATCGTCGGCGAACGGTCGGCCGGCGCCGTGCAATTGCTCGACAAGCGATGGCGCCGGCGAACGGTCGGTATCATTTCCGGCGCAGCGGCCGACCGCTCGCAGCCACTCCTCGGCGCGGATTATTATCTTACACGCGCGCTCAGTCCTTTCGCCGATGCAAAGAGCGCCGAAGGCGTGGCGCCCGCGGAGGCCATCGACCAATTCCTCGGTCAACATTTGCCGATGCTGCTCCTCGCCGACGTCGGCAATGTTGCCGATGCACTTGCACCTCTGAATCGGTGGATTGATGATGGCGGTGTCTTGGTGCGCTTCGCCGGCCCGCATTTGGCGGCAACCGATGATACGTTATTGCCGGTCAAATTGCGTCGCGGCGACCGTATCCTCGGCGGCAGCTTGAGTTGGGACAAGCCGCAGCCGCTGGCCGCTTTCTCGCGTGATAGTCCGTTTGAAGGCATGCGCGTGCCGAGCGACGTCTCTGTTAGCCGCCAGGTCTTGGCGGAGCCGGACGCGCAGCTGCTCGACCGCACCTGGGCGACGCTTGCCGACGGCACACCCTTGGTCACCGCGCAGCGCCGCGGCAAGGGTCTCATCGTCCTATTTCATGTAACCGCCGATCCGCGCTGGTCGAACTTGCCTCTATCGGGGACATTCGTCGACATGCTCCGCCACCTTGTCGCTCTCGCCGGCTCAGCCGCGAATGACAACAAAAAAGCGCCCTCGCCTAAGCGCGCTGCGCCGGTCGTTCCGCCTTCGCGCATTCTCGATGGCTTCGGAGCCTTCACAACGCCGCCGACGACGGCAAGGCCTATTCCGGCCGATTTCTCAGCGCGCGCCGAGGCAGACCATCCACCCGGATTTTATGGACCACCCGAAGGCCTGGTTGCCGTCAATACCCTGGCGCCGCGCGACCGGTTGGCGCCGCTCGATCTCTCCCCGCTCAATGCCCGCGTCGATGCCTACCGCCAGAGCGAACCGCGCGATCTTCGAGGCCCCATCTTCGTCGCGGCCTTGGCCTTGTTTCTAGTCGACGCGCTCATTGTCATCATCTTGAGCGGCGGATTCGGCGGACTTCGGCCGCGACGCCGTGCAACCGCGTCGCTGCTTCTCGGCGGTCTTGTTACCGCGTTCGCGTTGCATGGTCCGGCGCACGCGCAATCGTCAGAATCACAACAAGCGATGCCGCAGATGACGCAGGCACAGCGCGATTTCGCCATGAAGGCGACGCGCCAAACCCATCTCGCCTACATCGTCACCGGCGACACGGCGGTCGACGAAGTGACCAAAGCGGGATTGGAAGGGCTCACGCTGTTTCTCGCCCAGCGAACCGCGCTCGAGCCGGGCGAGCCGATCGGCCTCGATCCCGCGCGTGACGAACTTGCATTCTTTCCCCTGATCTATTGGCCCGTATCACCGAATGCCGCGAAGCCGTCGAAAGTCGCGCTCGAGCATATCGATGCCTATATGAAGCAGGGTGGCACGGTGCTGTTTGATACACGCGATGCCATCAACGCGCCGCCCAGCCCTGGAAGCGCGGCGCAGAGCTCCGGCATGGTCGCGCTGCGCTCGATAGTTTCCTCGCTCGATATACCCGAGCTCGAGCCATTGCCCGACGATCACGTTTTGACCAAAACTTTCTTCTTGCTGCATGACTTTCCCGGCCGCTTCACGAGTGGTCCGCTCTGGGTCGAGGCGTTGCCGAGCAAACCGGAAGACGGCAATGACCGCCCGGCTCGCGCCGGCGATGGCGTTTCTTCGATCATTATTACATCGAACGATCTCGCCGGCGCATGGGCCGTTCGGCCGGACGGAGAGCCGATGCTGCCGATGGAGACCGACGATCCGCGGCAGCGTGAATTCGCTTTCCGCGCCGGCGTGAACATCGTGATGTACGCACTCACCGGCAATTACAAAGCCGATCAGGTGCATATTCCGGCGCTGCTCGAACGCTTGGGACAGTAGGAGCAAGAATTGAACCTTGGCGTCTCATTCACTCCCTTAGTGCCCGAATACGTCGTATGGGCGGCGTTGGCCGCCGTCGCGCTGATATCGGTCATGCTGTTGATCGCGCGTAGCCGCGGCGCGCCGTTGCGCATCGTGGCGTTTGGCCTGATCATGCTGGCGCTTGCCAATCCATCTCTCGTTCACGAGAACCGCGATCCGCTTCCATCGGTTGCCGTCGTTATCGTCGACAAAAGCGCGAGCCAAGGTTTAGCCGATCGTCGTAGGCAGACTGAAGCCGCGCGCGCGGCGCTGCTCGAAAAACTCAAGGCCATTCGGGGACTGGAAGTGCGCGTTGCCGAGTTGGATCAGACGGACGGCAAACGCGATGGGACATGGCTCTTTGCGGCGCTGTCGTCCACGCTTGCGGACGTGCCGCCGGACCGTATCGCCGGCGCCATCATGATTACCGACGGCCGCGTGCATGACGTGCCGGCCCAGGCGAGTGCGCTCGGGTTTGCTGCCCCACTGCATGTGCTCATCACCGGCGATAAGGACGAAATTGACCGGCGTGTCGTGCTGACGGAAACGCCGCGCTTCGGCATTGTCGGCCAGTCGCAAACCGTCGGCTTCCGTATAGAGGACAATGGCGTGCCGGCCGGCTGGGCTACGGTCACCATACGCCGCGACGGCGAATTCGTCGACCAAATCCGCGCGGCGGTCGGCAGCGACGTGAAGGTGAACGTGCCTATTCCGCATGCCGGGCAGAACGTGGTCGAGATTGAAGCCTCTCCGGTCCCAAACGAGCTGACGCAGGTCAATAACAGGGCGGTCGTCTCGATCGACGGAGTACGTGACAAGCTGCGTGTCTTGCTTGTTTCCGGCGAACCGCATGCCGGAGAGCGCACGTGGCGCAATCTGTTGAAGTCCGATGCCGCGGTCGATCTTGTTCATTTCACCATTTTACGGCCGCCGGAAAAGCAGGACGGCACGCCGATAAACGAACTTTCGCTCATTGCTTTCCCCACCCGAGAATTGTTTCAGCAGAAAATTTCAGAGTTTCAGCTCATCATTTTCGATCGTTACGCGCGGCAAGGCGTGCTGCCCACCGCTTATTTTGAAAATATCGCGGAATATGTGCGCAATGGCGGCGCCGTCTTAGTCGCCGCCGGTCCAGACTATGCAAGCCCCGCAAGCATCTGGCGCACGCCGCTCGATGTGGTTCTACCGGCGGAGCCCAGCGGGGAAATGACGGAACAGCCGTTTTTTGCGCGACTGACGCAAGCCGGCGAACGCCATCCGGTCACGCGCGGTCTCGAAGGTGCGAACGCGAACCCGCCGGGTTGGAGCCCATGGTTTCGCCTGGTCAATGCCAAACGCACCAACGGCACCGTTGTGATGCACGGGCCGGACGACAAACCGCTTTTGATACTCAGCCGCGAAGAAAAGGGACGCGTGGCGCTATTGCTCTCCGATCAGATTTGGCTATGGGCGCGCGGCTATAACGGTGGCGGACCGCATTTGGCTCTGCTGCGCCGCCTCTCTCATTGGCTGATGAAGCAGCCGGAGCTCGACGAAGAAGCATTGCGGCTCTTGGTGGACGGCCAAGACATTACCGTGCTGCGTCAGACAATGGCCGATTCCGTCGACGATATAACGCTGACCTCACCGAGCGGCGTGACGCGCTCGCTCAAACTCAAGGCCGATCGGCCGGGCGTCTGGAGCACGTCGCTTTCGGTAAATGAGCTTGGCCTCTGGCGCGCGAGCGACGGAAAACTCACTTCGTTGGCCAATGTCGGCCCCGCCAATCCGCGCGAATTCCAGGCTGTCACGTCGACAACCGCGGTGCTGAGCGAGCTTGCCGCCGCGACCGGCGGTAGCGCGCGCCGGCTGGTTAACGGCCATAAGCTTAGCGTGCCGCGTGTTCTGCCGGTGCATTCCAATTCAACTTTCAAAGGCGATGATTGGATCGGCCTGAAAATGCGCGAGGCCTCTGTCGTGCGCGACATCGGCGTATTGCCGGTCTTTGCCGGTTTGATCGGAGTTTTGCTGCTCATCGGGTCGTTGGCAGCGACCTGGGTGCGCGAAGGCCGTTAGGTATTTTCGTATCGCACGCTAGCTAGTGGAGTGGATTTGACATTCGCTACCCACCTAGCCGCAAGCTCGCGAAGCGAATGTCAAATCCAAAACTCCACTAGAAACTTATATTTGGCTCATGGTCTTTCAATTCAAACATTCGCAAAAGACCCCCGCCGAAATGGGTAGCGAATGTTTGAATTGGACCACTAGCGCACTTTCCATTTGGATTGAGTCGCCTTCTCTTCCTAACATTTTGTGTGTGCATGATCTTTGTCCCGAAAACCGGTTCCCCACTTTTTCCGGATCATGCGCCAGCTCATTTTTCCCAATCCGGCCGAATGAGGCCGCCAACGCCATCGAACGCGCCCGGTTCTAGTTCCGCCACCAAGAGGCGCGCGGGATCGACCGGCCCGGGCATTTTCACTTGGCCCTTGGGAATCTGCTTAAAGCCGGCCACGCGATAATATGGCTCATCGCCCACCAAGAGGGCGAGCTTGTGTCCTTTGGCTTTTGCCTCACGCAACGCGCGTTCAATCAGTGCGCGGCCGATGCCACGTGAGCGAAATGGCGGCTCAACCGTCAACGGCCCCAGCAGCAATGCCGGCGTATCGCCGATGCAAATCGGTGTCAGCCGTATCGAACCGACAAGGAGCGTGCCGACGCGCGCGGTGAATGACAGTTCGAGTAAGTGCCCGCGGCCTTCGCGAATTCGATAAGCCGTGCGGGCAAAACGGCCGGGGCCGAAGGTTCGCTCGTGCAACCGTTCGAGCGCCAGAGCATCTTCGGTGATTTCCGGGACGATTGTCAGCGCGAGTTCGGTCATCATCTCACAAGCATCTCCCTGGCCGGGAACGGCTTTTTTCGATCGACATCACGACAACGTCGTGCCGGTGCCGGATAGCATTTGAGGCGATTCTGGTCCATCGTCGTTTGATATCAGCACGGGTGAGCGCGATGGGCCTTTTAGTTGACGGGGTTTGGCAGCAAGAGGGGTTGCGAACCAAGGACGGGCATTTCATCCGCCCGCCCACCCGCTTCCGCCATTGGGTGACCCGGGATGGAAATCCCGGCCCCTCACGCGAAGGCGGTTTTGCCGCCGAGGCAAACCGTTACCATCTTTACGTCTCGCTCGCCTGCCCCTGGGCGCACCGCACCATCATCTTTCGCAAGGTGAAGGCGCTGGAAAAAGTTATTTCGATGTCGATCGTCTCCCCCGACATGCTCGAAAACGGCTGGACCTTCGACAAAGACGCGGGATCGAGCGGCGATGATGTCAACGGCAAGAGCAAGCTTTATGAAATTTATTTGCTGGCGGACAAAAACCATTCCGGCCGGGTCACCGTGCCGGTGCTCTGGGACAAGAAACGCAAGACGATCGTCAACAACGAATCCTCTGAAATTATCCGCATGCTCAATTCGGCCTTTGACGCATTTACCAGTGTGCGCACCGATTTTTATCCGCAAGAGTTGCGCACCGAGATCGACAAGCTCAATGAATTGATTTACCCGAACATCAACAACGGCGTCTACCGCGCCGGTTTTGCGACATCGCAAGAAGCCTACGAACAAGCGTTTCTAAACCTATTCAAAACGCTTGACGAAATCGAGCAGCTTTTGTCGCAACACCGTTACCTCGTCGGTAATACCATCACCGAAGCGGATTGGCGCCTGTTTTGCACGTTGATCCGTTTCGACGCAGTCTACTATTCACACTTCAAGTGCAATCGGCAGCACATCTACGAATATCCGAATCTGTCGAATTACGTGCGCGACCTCTATCAAATACCGGGTGTGGCGGAGACCGTGGGCCTCGAACAGATTAAGCGACACTATTATTATAGCCAACGCCGGGTGAACCCCACCGGCATCGTTCCCTTAGGTCCACAACTGAACTTCACAGCATCTCATGATCGCGCAAAATTCGCAGCCTGACGCGTCCACCACGGCCAAGGTGCGAATAGCTCGGTCGGCGGAACAGTGACTATGTTCACCCTCGCTCATCTTTCCGATCCGCACCTGGCGCCGCTGCCCAAGCCCCACTGGAGCGAACTGACCGGCAAGCGCGTGACGGGCTACCTCAATTGGCGGCGCAAGCGGCGCTTTATTCATAGTCCGGCCGTACTGGCAAAAATCATCGCCGATGTGCAAGCGCACACGCCCGACCACATCGCTGTCACCGGCGATATTGCCAATATCGCGCTGGCCGCGGAATTTTCGCGCGGAGCCAAATGGCTGAAAAATTTAGGAAGCGCCCCGTATGTGAGCTTTGTGCCCGGCAACCATGACGCCTATGGCACGCAAGGTCTTGCTTTTGCCACGCGCGAGTGGCGCGCTTATATGAGCGGCGATGACGACGCATCAGGATTTCCTTTTGTACGCCGTCGCGGCAATGTGGCGTTGATCGGCATTTCGACGGGTGTGCCGACACTGCCGTTTCTCGCAACCGGCAGAATTGGTGGCCAACAGCTCGCGCGTTTGGCGACGGCGCTTGAGCAATGCAAACGCGAAGGTCTCTTTCGTGCGGTGATGGTGCATCATCCACCGGTGAGCGCGGCGGCATGGCACAAGCGCCTGATAGACGCAGCCGCTCTGCTGCACGTCATTGCCGCACAAGGCGCCGAATTGTTGATCCATGGGCACGATCATCTGCATATGATCAACTGGCTCGATGGCCCAAACAGCAGCCGCATACCGGCGGTCGGCGTGCCTTCGGCCTCCGCGATGCCCGGCAGGGCCAAACATGTCGCCGCCTACAATCTCTACCAAATTGATGGTTCACCCCGCGCCTGGACTTGCGAATTGGTTTCACGAGGAATGACGAGCGAGGGAGAGGTGAAGCTGCAGAAGCGGATGATGTTGATGGTTTAGAGGCCGATCCTGCGAAGCGGCAGCCTGTTCGCCATGAACTCCGCCGATGGAGCATGTTGCATTTGGATAGAGCTATTCCCGCTCGTTCCCGACTCAACCTAAAAGCAACATGCACTAGTGGTCCGATTTAAACATTCGCTACCCATTTCGGCGGGGATCTTTTGCGAATGTTTGAATCGAAAGACCATGAGCCAAATATAAGTTTCTAGTGGAGTTTTGGATTTGACATTCGCTTCGCGAGCTTGCGGCCAGGTGGGTAGCGAATGTCAAATCCACTCCACTAGGTAACGAAAAACATCGCCAGCACGAACAAGGCGCCGATACCGAGAATTAGTCCAAACAAGAAAGCGCCGACCATGCGCCAACGATCGCCATGAAACTGGGCGCGCAAAACCGTCGCGTCTCGATCGGCACCATCGGCGAGCGCACGCTCGCGTTCAACGATCCGGCGAGCAACGTAGTTCGTGACCGCCTCCACGATTACGCCCGCTTCATAGGACTCCGCCAGAACGGTGCGACCATACCTCGTTTCCTGTACGAAGCGATATTGCCGTTTGTCGCGGCCCATATCGATATGCGCGATCGCATCAATCCATAGACGCGGAACGTCGCCCCGGCTGATGCCGCGATCGAACAGTTCGACATTTGCAGGGATATCCTTAAACAGGGGATCGAGAGCTTCATCTAAAAGCTCGAGGCGTGCGAGCTCGGCGTCGCGCAGCTCGACAATGACGGCCGAACGCTCAGCCGTCTCGATACGCGCCTCACGCAGGGCGTCTTTGAGCGATTTTTGCCCCTCGGACACGCTTTTTTCGGTGCCTTTGTCGTGGCCCACCATGGGGGTGTTTCTACCAAATCTCAAGCGCGCCGAGAAGACAGCACCGAAGTTTTAAATCTTCTTATCATTAACCGCGTTGGGGAACGAAGACCACAACGGCAATATCCATTTCGCCGAACTCACTACGCGCAAGAACGAGCGGCGTTATGGCTTTTTCCGAGACCAGAACAAAGCTTGCGGTCGATCCCGTTACATGGTCATTAGCGAATCCGCCCTCCAAAGACCAAATCAGCCATGTCCGCGAATTCCGCCTTCCATATCGCCGTTCTGCCGGGCGACGGCATCGGCCCCGAAGTCATGATGCCCGCCATCGACATTCTCCGGCAGGTGGAGACGACGACTCCGGGCCTTCAATTTCGCTTCACGGAAGCGCCGGCCGGCGCCACTCATTACCGTGAAACCGGTCGATCGATGCCCGAATCCACCATCAAGCTATGCGAACAAACCGATGCGATCCTGCTTGGCGCCTGCGGACTGCCCAGCGTGCGTTATCCCGACAATACCGAGATCATGCCGCAGGTTGAGCTGCGCTTCATTTTCGATCTCTATGCCGGCGTGCGGCCGGCTCGGCTTATTCCCGGCGTGCCGAGCCCGATTGTCGGCGCGGCCGAGCACGGCATCGATTTCGTCGTGATCCGCGAATCGACCGAAGGCCTGTTCGCCTCCATGGGCAAAGGCGTGGTGACGCAGGACGAAGCGCGCGAGACGCTGGTGATCACGCGCAAGACCTCGCAACGCTTGTTCGATTTTTCGCTGCGGCTTGCCGAACGGCGCAAGAAACGCGGACGTCCCGGACTCTGCACCTGTGTCGACAAGGCCAATGCGTTCAAGGCCTATGCCTGGTTTCGCTCGATCTTCGACGAGCGGGCGAAGTTTTTTCCCGAGGTAGAGACCGGCCGTATTTATGTCGATGCTTGCGCCGCGATGATGGTGCGCCGACCCTGGGACTTCGACGTGATGGTGATGGAGAATATGTTCGGCGACATCCTCTCCGATCTCGCCGCAGGTCTTATCGGCGGATTGGGCATCGCGCCATCGGCCGATATCGGCGACACGCACGCGGTGTTTCAGCCCTGCCACGGCACCGCGCCGGATATCATGGGACAAGGCAAAGCCAATCCGACGGCGATGATCTTATCCGCCGCGATGATGCTCGATTGGCTTGCCGACAAACACAATCACAAGCCGGCGGCCGAGGCCGCCCTGCGCATTGAGCGCGCGATCGACAAGGCTTATGTGCAAGGCATCAAACCGATGGAATTTGGCGGACGCGACGGCACAGCGGCGATTGCGAAGGCGGTCATGCGAGCACTCGGTCAAGCTAAATGACATCAAATCTAACACAACTCTTTTGAATTTTCTTCGGGAACGATGAGCTCGACCAAATTGACGATCGAACGGCGAAGCTTCGCATTTTTGATACGGACAAACGCCTTCGCAAAATGAAGGCCTTCATTTGTGGCAAGGAAGTCTGAGATATAGGTGGGCACCGGCGCGACCGTTGGTTCCCACTCTGCGCCCGACATCGTCGGCGCACCTTCGAAGAAGAACGACGGCGTGACCAGCAAAATCGAGGCGATTTGCTGCAGGCGGCTGGCGCCCATGCGATTGGTGCCCTTCTCGTATTTCTGCACTTGCTGGAACGTAAGCCCAATCGCGACCGCAAGCTTTTCCTGGCTCATGCCCAGCAACAGCCGCTGCATGCGAACACGCGAGCCGACGTATTTATCAGTGGGGTCAGGAGTTTTTTTTAGCATCGCTTAACTCATGCGAAAAAACGGTCTAAAGCCCGAACGTCCCTCTAGTGGTCCGATTCAAACATTCGCTAAAGATCCCCGCCGAAATGGGTTGCGAATGTTTGAATCGGACCACTAGAGAGCAAATGTTATTGTTAACGAATACAATGTGAGCGTGTATGTAATTAATAGCTTTCGGGTAACTTATTAGACTGTACTTCAAAAGAATTGAGCACATTGAAGTCAGGCCATTTCGACGGTTTAGCCCCAAATGCAATCGATCCCGCATCGATGTGTCCGCCTGCAATATCCGTAACAACTGGCAGCAATAGAAAAGCACGACATGATTGGGAAAAAAACCGCATCACTTATCGCCTTTTAAGTTGCATAAGTATTATGATGCAATTATGGCGTTGCTTCGCGCCTTTGGCAGGCCTTTGATACGGACCGAAAAAGTTTTCTATGGAAATACGTCACCTGAAGTATTTCGTGACTGTGGCCGAGGAGATGCATTTTTCGCGCGCAGCGGAGCGGCTCAACATTACCCCGCCGACGCTGACCAATCAGATCCAAGCCTTGGAGACAACGCTGGGCGCGCGTCTATTCACGCGAAAGACCAGCAGCGGCGTTTCGCTGACGCATTTCGGCAAGGATTTTCTCGTGGAAGCGCGCGCGCTGGTCAAGCAGTTCGAGCAGGTCGAGCGTGTCGGTCGACGGGCGGCACGTGGGCAAGCTGGCTCGATTACGGTCGGGTATATCCTTGCGGCGGTATGCAGTGGTGTAGTGGTGTCATCAATCGTGGAATTCAGGAACCTCTATCCGGACGTTTTTTTTGATCTCCGCAAGATGGAAACCGTTCCGCAACTCAAGGCGCTTGTTGATGGTGCTATCGATATCGGCTTCATGAGAACGCCCCGCGTTTATCCGATGGAATTGACCGGGTTTGTTATTGGCCAGCATTCGCTTTGTCTTGCGATTCCGGAAGACCATCGCTTGGCTCGTCACAAGATCATTGAACCGAAAGCATTGGAGGGCGAGGCATTTGTCACGATGCACATCGAAGCGGAGGTCGCGTTTTCGAATAGTATTATGGCTGTCGTGTCACCGAATACGCCCTTGTGTATCACGGCACGATATCCCGACGCTTTTTCGGTCCTCAGTGGAGTAGCAGCCGGTTTGGGCGTTGCGGTTCTGTCAGAACCATTATCGCGCATATCCATTCCGGGCGTTGTTTTTCGTAAAATCAACATACCGAATAAATATGTCAGTCACTCGGTGACATTCCGAAAAAGCGAAAACGCACCTATCGTGAAGGCGTTCTTGAATATGCTGCGCAAAAAGATGGCGAGTTAAACATTGTAGACTGATACAAATACAACAAGCGGTTTAATTTTGACTGAGATGAGCCTTCGCAATCACCTTCGACCATTTGAGGCGGTCGTCTTCTATTTGGTGGACAAGCTGCTCAGGTGTTCCTCCAAGTAATCGAAAGCCGACAATTTCAAATTTCTCTTGGAATGTTTTTTCCTTGAGGATCGCATTCACTTTCGTATTAAGCTTTGCGACAATGCTATGAGGCAAACCTGCGGGGGCGACCATCGCGAACCATGTCTTACCAATAACGTTCGGTAAGCCGCTTTCTCCCGTCGTTGGGATATTCGGCAAAAAACCGATCCGCCGATCCGTTGCAGCGGTGAGGATTTTCACAGCCTTCACTGAAGCCCCAAATGCAATCGATCCCGCATCGATGTGTCCGCCTGCAATATCCGCAACAACCGGCGGCGATCCTTGGTAGGCGACGAAGTTCACGTTTATGCCGGCTTGCTCGGCAAATAAAAGCCCTATCAACTGGCCCATGGTTCCGACGCCAGGATGGCCGATCGTCAATTTATCGGGATTTCTTTTTGCATAAGCAATTAAATCTTTGATGTTTGCGAAGCGTCCGTCACGCTTCGTCACAATGATATTGGGTGTTTCCCCAATCATTACAATTGGCGTGAAATCTTTCTCGATGCTGGGTAATTTATCGTCCATCAATGGTTTGAGCACAGCGGGCCCGATTGCGGTCAGCAATAATGTGTAGCCGTCAGGTTGCGCCCTCGCGACGACAGTCGAAGCAAGGACCGCGCCGGCTCCCGGTTTGTTTTCGACGACTACGGGCTGCCCAAGTGTTTTTGAAAGCTCTTGCGCGACGGCCCGCGCGGTCACGTCCGTTATCGAGCCTGGGCCGAACCCCACGACGAATTTGATCGGCCGCGACGGCCAATCGTCCGCGCGGGAGGGGGGCTGCCACAACACCGTCAGCGCAAGCGCAATAAAAAGGGCACGGCATGATTGGGAAAAAATCCGCATCACTTATCGCCTTTTAAGTTGCATAAGTATTATGATGCAATTATTGCGCTGCTTCGCGCCTTTGGCAAGCCTTTGATGCGGACCGAAAAAGTTTTTCCTATGGAAATACGCCACCTGAAGTATTTCGTGACTGTGGCCGAGGAGATGCATTTTTCGCGCGCAGCGGAACGGCTCAACATTACGCCGCCGACGCTGACCAATCAGATCCAAGCGCAGAGGCGGCGATGCAGGCACTCGAACAATGGGCCACATCGAAATCTAGAGCGTGTTCCCTTTAGATTAAGTCACTGTGCATATTGCTTGGCACGATCATTTCCGAGAACCGGCTGTTCGGGATCATGCGCTAACTCTTTTGAATTTTCTTCGGGAACGATGAGCTCGACCAAATTGACGATCGAACGGCGAAGCTTCGCATTTTTGATACGGACAAACGCCTTCGCAAAATGAAGGCCTTCATTTGTGGCAAGGAAGTCTGAGATATAGGTGGGCACCGGCACGACCGTTGGTTCCCACTCTGCGCCCGACATCGTCGGCGCACCTTCGAAGAAGAACGAAGGCGTGACCAGCAAAATCGAGGCGATTTGCTGCAGGCGGCTGGCGCCCATGCGATTGGTGCCCTTCTCGTATTTCTGCACTTGCTGGAACGTAAGCCCAAGCCCGAGCGCAAGCTTTTCCTGGCTCATGCCCAGCAACAGCCGCTGCATGCGAACGCGCGAGCCGACGTATTTATCAGTGGGGTCAGGAGTCTTTTTTGCAGTGGGGTCAGGAGTCTTTTTTGGCATTTCATTCGGGACAATTCGAATTCGACGCTCATATGTCATCGGGATATGGCCATTTGCTAAATCACACACCAACTGCGTGAGTTGAGAAACGCGAATTCGTAAATAGGCGTGCATTTATCCAAAACACACAATTTAAAGTTGACCTTCGGCCGCGAGCTGGCTCTAATGACGAGTGCGCTGGAGACCGCGCAGGGGGGCAGACGATGGACGACGACAAGCGCGCTTGCGCCGAATACTTCGCGACCATGTGCGATCAACTCGCGCAACTTGCGAAAAAGAATGGATTCAGTTTCGGGGCCTATCTGTTGGCGATGGCGGCCATTGAGTTTGCAAGCCAAAAGAACACCTTCGCGGACTACGCGTCTAAAGACGTCGACGAACCAAAGCACACCGGGAGCGTGCGTTCATTAACGGATTTCGATGGTTCGTTAGATGGTGTCTCAGGCGAATGAGCGACATTGAAACCAGGCTGTTTCGATATTTTGTCGCGGTCGCGGAGGAGCAGCATTTTTCGCGTGCGGCGCTGCGGCTCGGGATCACGCCGCCAACGCTCACGCACCAAATCAAGAAGCTCGAAGGTCAATTAAACACAAAACTTTTCAAACGCAAAGGGAACACGCATGTCGAGCTGACCGAAGCCGGAATCCGGCTTCTCGACATCGCCCGCCCTATTTTGCAACAAGTCGAAGAAGCGAAGTTCATCGCACAGCGTACCGCACGCGGGGAAATTGGGCGGGTTAGAGTAGGATACATGCTGGCTGTGACCTGCGCCGGCGTGATGCAAAAATTGCTAGCCAGATTTCAGCAGGAAAATCCAGCGATTGAGATTGTCATGCACAGGCTCGTGCCCATGGCTCAAATCGCGGGCATCCTGCGCAAGGATTTGGATGTTGGTTTCACGCGGACCCCTTCCAAATATCCGTCAGGAATCGACGGTTTTGAAATCTATCGTCCCTCTCTAATGCTTGCGCTGCCAAGCCAGCATCCTCTCGCACGTCACAGCAAGATCAGTCCCGCCCACCTGAAAGACGAAACATTCGTAAATTTTGCACCTGAACTTGATGTCGGTTTTTGGGGGCACACCGATGCAGTCGCAAAGGTTGGAAAATTCACACCTCATATTTCAAAACGTGATGACGATCTGATTACAATATTAACATATGTATCCGTGGGATATGGCATCGGTGTTGTGCCTCGCCCCATTTCACAGGTTAACATTCCAAACGTCGTCTATCGAGAACTTGCAACCAATCCGAATCCAACTTCATCTGTTGCATTTATTTATCCGCATAACACTCCTTCACCCTCCGCCAATCTATTGATGAGATATATGCGGCGGCACGCCCAATCAAAAGCAGCTAATGGAGCATGAACATATGATCCTTCCACGTCGCCGATTTCTGCATCTTGCATCCGCAGCAGCCACTCTGCCGATCATGGCACGCCACGCGAGAGCGGAGGATTTCCCAGCACGGCCGGTGCACATTATAGTCCCCTTTGCTCCGGGCGGAGTTGGCAGCATCATCGCACGACTGGCCGGACAGGGGATGCAGGATGGCCTCAGCCAATCCATTGTCGTAGAAAATCATCCCGGGGCTGGCGGCAATGTTGGCACAGAGATCGTCACAAGATCGACGCCCGATGGGTACACGCTTCTCTTGGCGGGAGCGAATAATACTGTCGGTGCGAGTCTCTTATAGCAACCTCAAATTCAACTTCATTCACGATATCGCCATGGTCGGGACCGTCATACGCAGCCCTCTGGTGATCGCCGTTCATCCATCGGTTCCCGCCACGACCGTCGCCGAATTTATAGCTTACGCCAAAGCCAATCCGGATAAAGCCAATATGGCGTCTGCGGGTAATGGCACAGGCAGTCATCTCGCCGGCGAATTGTTTAAAATGATGACGGGTGTGTCGATGGTCCACGTGCCTTATAGAGGCGACGGACTCGCGCTTGCCGATCTAGTAGCAGGGCAGGTGCAGGTTATGTTTGCGAACATGCCGACCTCAATCGGATATATCCGGAACGGGCAATTGCGCGCCCTCGCCGTCACCACCAAAGAGCGTTCACCGGTGCTGCCGAATGTCCCCGCCGTAGCGGAATTCGTGCCCGGCTATGAAGCGAGCGGCTGGTTTGGACTGGGCGCCCCTAAAAAAACGCCGCCTGAGGTTATTATGAAATTGAATAGTGCCCTCAACGAAAGTTTGCGTGAAGCAAAAATCGCAGCGCGCCTGGCCGATTTGGGAGGGGTCCCTTTTCCGCTCCGTCCGAGCGAAGCCGACAAATTTGTCGTCGCGGATACGGCCAAATGGGCCGAGGTCGTCAAGTTTTCCGGCGCGAAGATAAACTGACCCCGCGATAAGAGCTCGATCATCCGACAGCGGCATCGATTGTTTCAATAAGCTATTGATTATACCGTGTATACTATATAATATTTATTATCTAATCAATATTTAGAAAACAAATATGGCACGAGTACCAATCACGGTTATGGGCTTTCGCTGTGACCGGTGTAGTCACGAATGGATTCCGCGTGGCGGCACGGAGGAAGAGCCTCGAGTTTGTCCTAAGTGTCATAGCCAACTTTGGAATCAGCCCGAAAAAAAGGCACGGATGTCCTATGAGAACTTCAAATCGAAGATTGTCGGGATCTTGAAGGATGCGGGGAGGCCTCTGACTTGGACAGAGATTAGAACCATGGCATCGCTTCCACAGGCGTTCCCTAATAATCATTGGGTGCATCAAATGGAACGCGACATTGGATTAAGCAGACGCCGAGAAAGTGATGGCATAATCCACTGGCAAATAAAATAAAGGAAACGCAATTTGACCGCAGTGCAACGCCCTCTCAAACTCCCATCGAAATCAGCTCGCGCCCGATTCGAAAGTAAAGAGCTCTGGAATGAAGCCCGCTCGCCAGAGCGGGCTGATTTTTTCACTTTCGGCTACGAAGGTCGCTCAACGGACGACATTTTTGCGAGCCTGCAATCGGCTGGTGTTCAATGTGTGCTGGATATTCGATATAATCCGGTTAGCATGTACCGGCCGGAATTTAGCAAGTCGAATCTTCAGCGGCGTCTTGCATATTTGGGTATTGAGTACTTGCATCTTCGCGAATGGGGCGTGCCGCGCGATATTCGTGCGCGTGCGATTGATACCGGAACCAGGGAAACGATTTGGGATTGGTATGACCAAAGCGTCGTAGCCCCTAATTTCAATCGCAACCTGCATCGCTTCCTAAATTTTGGATACCCTGTTGCTATGATGTGCATGGAATGTGATCCAACTGAGTGCCACAGGCATAGGATATTTCTTTCATTGGAAGAGCAGGGATTGCGCGGATTTGATCTTTAATTAGGCAAGGCTAATGGCCACTGGCTGGGGCAACAAGCGCGTATTGATCACTGTTAGAACATATCCGGTTCCGGCAACAAAAAGCATTGAAGCTTCTTGTACGGCAGGAATTACGGAAGATGGGAAGTGGATTCAACTCTTCCCCATACCCTTCAGGTTGATGGCTGAGGAAAATCGCTTTTCTAAATGGCAGTGGATTAACACTGACGCAATTAAGGCGACAAACGATGCTCGGCCGGAAAGCTACAAATTAAACAATGAAACTATCGAGGCTGGAAACAAGCTCGGGACCGAAGATGGCTGGCGCGCTCGAAAAGACGCAATCAAGTCACTTTTACGAAAATCCATGTGCGAAATTCATAGAGAGCAAGATGTTCACGGATTTCCAACATTGGGAGTATTTCGGCCAGGTCGTATCAAACGTTTGATTCTAGAACCTGACGATCCGGATTGGAGTCCCGATCAAATCGCGACTCTCCAACAAGACGATCTTTTTCAAAAGACACCTTCGCTAACCCTTCAAAAAATACCGTTTAAGTTCAAGTACGAATTTGTATGCGCTGAATTTGACTGCAAAGGTCATACGATGAGCTGTACAGATTGGGAAATGGCGGAGGCGTATCGTCAATGGCGGACGAGATACGACGATAAGTGGGAAGAAATTTTTCGCCAGCGGTTTGAACGCGACATGATCGAAAAAAACGACACTCACTTTTTCGTCGGGACCGTTCATCAGCACCCGAAGAACTGGATTATTGTGGGGCTATTTTACCCACCTAAACAGCCTATGCTCGATCTCTTCGACTAACGAAAAAAGTCACTGCAATGCGTGGGCCGTTACCCTTCGAGGCTCGCGGAATTTATCATCGGCGGTGCTTTGCGCGAACCCGTTGGCTCGGACATCAGGGTGACGAAGCACTACAGCCCCAGAAAATCCTTGATCGCCGCGATGAAGCCTTCCGGCTGTTCGAGCGGCGGGCAATGGCCGCAACCCGGCACTTCGATATAGCGTGCGCCTGGAACCTTGTTGGCGATTTCTTTATTGAGCGGCGGCGGCGTTGCTTGATCGAATTCGCCGCAGACGACGAGTGTCGGCACGGTCAAACGATGCAAGAGCGGCACCAGATCGGTCTGCTGCAAAATGCGGCAGGCGGCGTCAAACGCCTTCGGATCGATTTTGAGCAGCACATCCTTGCGCTCGTTGATCTTCTCGGGATGCGCGGCCAGATAAGCCGGCGAGAAAACGCGCCGGGCGGCAATTTCGGCAATTGCACCCAGCCCGCCTTCGGCAACTGTCTGCGCCATCGCCTCGAACTGCTTGCGCCCTTCCGGCGGGAAACGGGCCGCGGCATCGCTAAGAACGAGTTTCGAGATCCGTTCGGAATGCGCGAGCGCAAAGGCAAGCGCAACCGTGCCGCCGAAGCCGTTGCCGATCAGCACCGCATCGCTGGCGATGCCGAACTCTTGAAATCCGCCTTCGATGGCGGCCACATAGGCATCCATCAAGGCTAAGGCCAAAGGTCGCGAACCGTGGAAGCCGGGCAGATTGAACAGCGTCACGCGGTGCTTGGCCGCAAGTTGCGGCAATACCGGATCGAAGGCATGGCGGTCCGCGAGCAACGAATGAAGAATGACGAGGTCGCCCCCCTGACCGGTCCGTACGGCTGTGAGCGCGCCATGGCCGGCGGTCAATTGCTCCAACTGCATGAGCTTCCTCTTCTTTGTGAGGGCTGAAGAGCAACGTGGAAAAAATTCAATGGGCATCCCCCCACGCGATGCTTATACGGTCGGTCACCGCCGATCCAGCACCCGGCTCACCAGAGCGAACACCCTGTGCAAAATTTGTCAGACCTGCACAGGCGGTGTAAATCGGGGACAGTTACAAACAAAAAGAACTATCGAATTTTGATCCGAGCCATTCTAATGGCCAGAACGAGTTCAGGGAGGACTGTTTGATGACGATGCGAGCCAAAACCTATCACTTTGTTGCGGCAGGCTTTGCCGCTCTTGCCACAGTCGCATTCGGCGCCGGTGCCGCACCGGCGCAGACCTACGGTATCGCCACCATGCAGCCGGGCACGCTCAGCCACACCAGCGCATCGGCCATCGCCAAAGTCTTGAAGGAAAAAGGCGGGCTGAACGTTCTGGTGCAGCCGACCGCGGGTGAAACAACGCTCATCCCCATGGTCAACCGCAGCGAAGCCGACCTCGGCATCGCCAATATCTTTGAAGTGCGCAAAGCGATGGAGAACAATCCCAATCTGCGGCTGATCGGTTCGCTGCATGCGCTGCGCGGCACCTTCTGGGTCCGCAAAGGCACGAATATGAAGACGATTGCCGATCTGAAAGGCAAGAGAGTAGCGCTCGGCTTCTCCGCGATGCGCACGATCGATCCGCTGGTCAAAGCAATCCTGGCGACCGGCGGCCTCACCGAGAAGGACGTGAAACCGGTGCTGGTGCCGAATGTCGTGCGCGGCGCGGAGGACTTCTCATCCGGTGCGGCCGATATGTTCTTCTTCGCCTTCGGCGCGGCGAAGGTGCGCGAAGTCGACGCGACCGCCGGCGGCATCAGAGCGCTGGAAATTCCCGACAGCGGAATGGCGGCCGCCAAAAAGATTTTACCCGAGGGCTATCTCACGCCGGCAAAGCCCAGCCCCTTCTTCGTGGGCGTGGATCATCCCATGAAGGTTTACACCTGGGACAACATGATCTTCACCAACGCCAACGCAAAAGACGAATTCGTGTACAAAGTCATCGACACGCTGGAGAAAAACAAGGCCGATCTCGTCGCCGTACAGCCGGCCCTACGGGAGTTCGAAGCCGCAAAACTTTATAAGGGTTACGATATCCCTTATCATCCCGGCGCGTTGAAATATTTCAAGGATCACAACATCACGGCCGTGGCGGTCCGGTGAGCGATCTGCATGCTATGCCCGACGCGGCGAAATCATCCGCCGCGTCGAAATATATGACGATCGCCACCGATCTTTTGCAGGCGGTGTTACTCATCTGCGTCGTCGGCTGGGTGCTCGACCTTCCGCGACGTCTGTTCGGCGTTTCGTTCTATACGGAACAATTGTTGGCGGTGTGCCTGGGCCTCAGCCTGGCGCTGTCCTTCATCAATGCGAAATTTGCTCGCGCATGGCTTGGTTGGGTCTGCGCCGTGGCTGCGCTCATCATCTGCGGCACGATCGCCGTGCGCTACGAAGCGCTGACGCTGTCGATCGCGCTCCTGCCCATCGAAGGCATCATCGGCAGCGCTTTGCTCATCCTGCTGGTGCTGGAAGCAACGCGCCGCTCGGCCGGCGGCGTGCTGGTCGGCATCATTCTGGTTATCTCGGCTTACGTCTTCATCGGGCCGCATATGCCCGGCGATTTCGCCACACGTCCGGTCTCGCCGGAACGGCTCTTGGTTTACCTCGGACTCGACACCAATGGCATGATCGGCGCAATCCTGTCGGTCGCCGTGCTGATCGTGGTCCCGTTTACATTGATGGGCCAGGTGCTCGGGCGCACGGGCGGAGCCAGCTATTTCGCCGATCTCGCTATGTCGGCCATGGGGAATCGTCGCGGCGGCGCGGCCAAAATTGCGGTTGTCGGCTCGGGCCTGTTCGGCCTGATCTCGGGCGCGGCGGTGAGCAACGTCATGGCGGTGGGCATCGTCACCATTCCCTTGATGTCACGCTCAGGCTTCAGCCCAACACGCGCGGCGGCGATCGAAGCGGTCGGCTCGACCGGCGGACAATTGATGCCGCCGGTGATGGGCGCGGCCGCCTTCATCATGGCCGAATTTTTGCAAGTGCCCTATGGCGCCGTATTGATCGCCGCCGTCATTCCGGCGCTGCTTTATTACGCCGCGCTGTTCATGCATGTCGATTTGGAAGCGGCCAAGCAAAAGATCGGCGCGGCGCAAGTCGAAAACATTCCCCCGTTTCGTGACGTGCTGAAATCTGGCTGGCATTTTCCGTTGCCCGTCGCATTCCTGGTCGCCACGCTTGTGTGGCCAGAATATTTCCAGATCCCCATCGAGCGGGCGGCAATCTATGCAACCGCCATGCTTGTCGTGCTGAGCCTCACCTTCGGCTATCGCGGCGCACGCGTAACGCCGCGCGAGATGCTGCGCGCGATCCTCGACACCGGCCGCGCGGCGCTCGATATTATTCTCATCGGCGCCGCCGCGGGCATGGTGGTCGGGGCGCTCAACGTCTCCGGCATTTCGTTCGGCCTGACGCTGCAGCTCATCGAACTGAGCGGACAGAATTTGTTCGTGTTGCTGCTGTTGACCGCGATCATCAGCATCATTCTCGGCATGGGCATGCCGACCGTCAGTGTTTATGTGCTGACCGCCTCGCTGCTGGCGCCGTCGATCGTCAAGCTCGGCGTATCGCCGATGGCGGCACATATGTATGTGATGTATTTCGGCATGCTGTCGATGATCACGCCGCCGGTGGCGATTGCCGCCTATGCCGCCGCCAATATCGCGCGCGTATCGGGCTGGACCGCGGGCTGGACCGCGGTGGTGGTGGGCTGGAGCACTTTCTTTATTCCGTTCCTGTTTGTAACCGAACCCGCGCTGTTGATGAACGGCGGCGCCGTCGAGATTGCGTGGAATCTCGCGCGCAATCTATTGGGCATTTTTGTCGGCACCGCCGGCATTGTCGGCTTTGCCTTTGCGCCGATGACGCAGCCGATGCGGCTTGCCTTTGGCGCGGCGGCGCTGGCCATCCTCATTCCCCAGCACGCCTTCCCCGGCGCCGGCATGCTCGACTGGATAGGGCTTGGTGGCGCGGTTGCCGTGCTGGTGCTGAATTGGATGCAGGGACGTGGGCAAAAACAAACCGCCCCGCGAGCGGCGGGGCCGTGATGCCGCTTTCTTACCTCCCCCTGAAAGGGGGAGGTCGATCATCGTCGCGCAGCGATGATGATCGGGTGGGGATCGACTGAAATTCGGGTGGGCGGCCAACTGAAATTCGGGGGGGGCGGCCAAGTGCAATGATGTCGATGGAGTCTGGAAGGACCCAAATTCTGGTGCGCGACCCCCCTCTGTGCGACCCCCTCCCTGATCCTCCCCCTTTCAGGGGGAGGGAACGGAGAGGGTGGGACAAGTCGGCTGACCTGCCCTACATGCCGTGATGGCGCTTTCTTACCTCCCCCTGAAAGGGGGAGGTCGATCATCGTCGCGCAGCGATGATGATCGGGTGGGGATCGACTGAAATTCGGGTGGGCGGCCAACTGAAATTCGGGGGGGCGGCCAAGTGCAATGATGTCGATGGAGTCTGGAAGGACCCAGATTCTGGTGCGCGACCCCCTCTGTGCGACCCCCTCCCTGACCCTCCCCCTTTCAGGGGGAGGGAACGGAGAGGGTGGGACAAGTCGGCTGACCTGCCCTACATGCCGTGATGCCGCTTTCTTACCTCCCCCTGAAAGGGGGAGGTCGATCATCGTCGCGCAGCGATGATGATCGGGTGGGGATCGACTGAAATTCGGGTGGGCGGCCAACTGAAATTCGGGGGGGCGGCCAAGTGCAATGATGTCGATGGAGTTTGGAAGGACCCAGATTCTGGTGCGCGACCCCCCTCTGTGCGACCCCCTCCCTGACCCTCCCCCTTTCAGGGGGAGGGAACGGAGAGGGCGGGACAAGTCGGCTGACCTGCCCTACATGCCGTGATGGCGCAATCGCCCATGATGAAGGTCCTACATCCTGTCGGTGATCCACTGGTTCAAGGGCACATTCTGGATTCGCCCTTGCTGCATCTTTTTCACCACCGATTGCAATTTTTTCAGCATGGCTTCATCGGAGGTGACGTGTATGGCCTCGGCGCATTTCTTCACCATCTGTGCAAACAGCTGCGGATTAATCGCCTTAAGCTCGTATATTAGAAATTCGAGGCGAGCGAATTGTTCTTCTTTTGAGGGTCTACCGGTAGATTTTGAACCCGCGACAGGGCGGTCACCGCGCACGTAATCCGCCGCGTCGGCGAGCAGAAGGTTTCGGCCGATTTCTTTGGCGGCCCAATCACCATCACTGAATGCGATCAGGGTAGGAATGAGTTTATTGGCTTGGGCGCTGAGGAGGGTCCAGTAAATATAATTTTGCGCGGGGTCTTGTCCGGAAAAACTGACGCCGATGCATCTGCCGCTTTGTACTTCGGCCACGTAATCAGATCTCGAAACGTTGGGCCCTCCCGTAGCGCTGTAAATGATATCATCGATCACCCGATCGGGAGAGCGCGGTTTCCCGCCTTCCTCGAAATCGCGGCCGTCGTGCCTAAACCGGACGGCCAGGTTTAATTTACCGATCGTCGGCCCCATAGTCTGATCGCAGATCGCCGGTAGAAAAGGCTTCGGGTCCGGCGAAGAGAGATCGAGCTGAATGGCCGCAAGGCCTGGCTTTGGCGGGTGCACGGTGCGCCGTGATCCGCCCTTTTTGTGCCGAGCGTGAGCGGGCCGTGCTGTGGGAGCGCTTGTTCGACGAGTGCGCGGAGAAGGGCGCGCTTCGACGCAACGAGAGGCGTCTACATGGCAATGTGACGCGCGCCCGATTTCACCTGTACCCATCGGCCGTCTCCTTCAAAGTTTTCGACGGCTTGCCAACGCGCTCACAACTCAGCTTCGATCCGATACGCGGTACCCGTCATGACGGCACGTAGCTTAATGGCACTCCGCGCAGGCCGCTGTGCCAAATGTCACACGCAGGCGATTTTCCGGCCGGAAAGTCGTAGCCCGGCATGGAGCGGAACGTTGGATTGGTCTGTACTGGAGCAGCTTGTCTCACAGCAGCTTGCCTTGGAGCAGGATTAAAAGAAACCAGTGTTTGGCTAAACGATTCAAAGTCGGTTTGATTTTCGTCATTAAATGACCCGTCAAGCCGAGCAAGACAGGCTTCGACTTCTGAATTTTTACCATCATAGGGTTTGCCGTTATTCAGGGCGATGCATTTATCGAAACCGGTGCTAAACGGGACCACGTTTACGTTGCTTGGCGTTCGGATGAGCGTTGTGCCAAATGTGACAGGCGCCGCACTTTTTTCGAAAAAAGTGCGATTCTGCGGCAATTAGCGGTTTTTATCAGCGCTTTACGCCACGCCCGATTGTATGATCGTGAGATTCGAAGGGGGGATTTGGCTCGGTCGATTGGTTCAAAATCGAATCGGCGGCTATTTTTGGCTCGACAAATGCGCCGATAATTCAGATTATTTGGCGCTATCCGCTACCCAGTAGGCGGGTATTTATAGAACCCTGCAGGGCAACCTGTGGGGGCGAGATTAGGGATTGGCGCAGCGCGTGGTCAGCGGTTGCTTCACACCTCTGATCTTGGGTTGAGTATCCGCAAACTATTGGCGCCATTATCGTTCTCCTACAGGAAGCTGCATGGCTGTAGCCACTACAGACGTGCTTGGCAGCCAACCTGGTCGGACTATGCCATTTCATAATTACGAATGAGGTTTAATCGAAAGACCATGAGCCAAATATGAAGGGCCGCGCTTTTTCGATGAAAAGTGCGAGTTTTGGCATTTGACGTTTATTCTCAGCACTATATGACGCGAGCTTGCATGATCGCGAGGTTCAGGGGGAGGCGATGGCAGCCACTCCCGTCAGCCTTTACGACCATTAGGCCTGTACGCTTCTATATTCCATCTACCGCTCGCTCCTATAACCACCCCGTCAAACCCAGCACGCCGCCGGCTGCGAAAATCCATAGCGGGTTGATGCGCGTGGCAAAGCCGGCGATGGCGGTTGCCGCCGTGAGCGCGACGGCATAAACGTTGTTATCGGCGACGCGGGCGACGACAAAGGCGCTGGCGCCGATCAAGCCCAACGAAACCGGTATCAGACCCGCTTGCGCGGCGATGCGCCAGCGCGCATCCTTGAAACGATCCCACGCGCGCGAGAGGCCGAAGGCCAGCACGCAAGTGGGGCCGCACATGGCCACGGTTGCCGTCGCCGCGCCGGCAAAACCCGCCACATGAAAGCCGATCAGCGCGACGATGATCACATTCGGCCCCGGCACCATTTGCGCTATCCCGACACTGTCGGCGAATTGCTTGTCGCTCATCCAGTGCATGACATCGACGACAAAGCGATGCATATCGGGGAGCGCGGCATTGGCGCCGCCGATCGCGAACAGCGACAGCGTCACGAAATAGACAAGCAGTGAGATGAGCGGATTGCCGTTCATTTTCGTGCCGAGGTTTGCCGCCAGCCCAGCGCAAAGCCGAGCGGCGCGAGCGCGAAAAAGACGTACGGCAAGGGCCAGCGCATCAGCGCAACACCCAGGAAGGCCAGCAGCGCCACTATCGCGCGCCAATCCAGCCGCTTGAATAGCGGCACAAGCATCTTGCCTACGGTGGCGATCAACAGCCCGGCGGCCGATGCCGTGATGCCGGAAAAAATGCGCCCCAACACCGGCAGCTCACCATAGCGCGCATAAAGCAGAGCCAGCACTGAAATCGTAACGAGCGGGGGCCCCAGAAAACCGGCCAGCGCCACCACAGCACCCGGCGCACCGCCAAAACGCGCGCCGAACACCACGGAGAAATTCACCATGTTCGGACCGGGAAGAAACTGCGAGAGCGCGAACGTCTCGTTGAATTCCTCGCCCGTCATCCAGCGTTTTTTGTCGACAATCATGCGCCGCGCCCAAGGCATCGGCGCGCCAAAACCCGACAGCGACACGCCGACAAAGGCGCGAAATACGTCGGTCAAAGCGGGACGGAGGGGGGCGGTCGCGGTCGGCGCGAGAGGAGCATCAGCGGAATCGGACATGGGCTTGAGCTTTACATGGCATAAGCGTCAGCGGCTAGTGGAGTGGATTTGACATTCGCTACCCACCTGGCCGCAAGCTCGCGAAGCGAATGTCAAATCCAAAACTCCACTAGAAACTTATATTTGGCTCATGGTCTTTCAATTCAAACATTCGCAAAAGATCCCCGCCGAAATGGGTAGCAAATGTTTGAATCGGACCACTAGCACATGATGCGTTCAAATCGAACCGCTCGACGCCGTCATGGCCGGACTCGTTGTTCCACGGCTGTCCGGTGACAATGCAACGCGTTGCCGCGCTCTTCCTTCGCCTCCCCCCGGCGGGGAGAGGTCAACATTCGAGCGTCAGCGAGAATGTCGGGTGAGGGGGTTCTGGCGTTTCAAGCGTCCGATCCCCCTCACCCGGCTCGCGTTCCGCTCGCCGACCTCTCCCCACCGGGGAGAGGTGAAGCCGAGTTTGCGGCGCTTCATGTCCACATCTTTGCCTATGCTTGTAACTGACCGTGCTGACGCAGAGGCTGGGGAAGCCTCTATCGCGCACTTCATTCTTTGTACGGCAGGGACTATATTAAGGGTGCCAGGGCAACCCGGCTATGGCGATAAATGGCCGTCGCAATAAACCTTTCGGACCCGGGGGCAGTACCCGGCGGCTCCACCAATTCCAGGGATCAGGAGACAGGTAGCAGGGATCAGGACGAGCGAAATTTTTCGGAATGGCTGATACCTGATCGCTGATACCTGACCCCTGATATGGGGCCGAAATAGGATCGACGAGGGCGTAAAGGACGTGCTTTTGCCCGGCATGGTTCCGCCGTTATCGGGCCAATCTCATAGTTGCCAATAACAACTATGCTATGGTCGAAACCCCTGCACTTGCAGCGGCCTAAGACCGATCTCAAAGCCCTGACGGGTTAGCACCGTCAGGCGGGGTTCGGAGGCACCTGGCAACAGAAGCCTCCACTTCCCTCAGCCGGTCAGGTTACCAAATATCGACAAAGTTCCGCGCGGGGATGGTTTTCGCCATTGAACGCGTTAGCATTATTGCGAATCATATCGAGCGAATTCATACGACCATGACCGACCACATCCGTTACGACCTGCTCACTCAACAAGCGCTACGCGGCGTGGTGCGCAACGTGCTCACGGAGACCGCCAAGAAAGGCCTGGCCGGCGATCACCATTTCTACATTACCTTCGACACCCAGGCCGAGGGCGTGCGTTTGTCGGAGCGTATGCGCGCGCAATATCCCGAGCAGATGACAATCGTCCTCCAGCACCAATATTGGGATTTGTCCGTCACCGAGCGCGGCTTCGAGGTCGGGCTTTCTTTTGGCGGAATACCGGAAAAGCTGTTTGTGCTTTTTGACGCCATCAGGGGCTTTTTCGATCCGTCGGTGCAGTTCGGTCTGCAATTCGAAGAGGTCATCGAAGACGCCGATGACGAGACCGAAGCCAAGCCAAAAGAGAAGTCTACCCGTAAGCCGAACGCAGCCGGATCCAGGCCCAATTCGACCTCGCCAAAAACGGCTCGGTCGGGCGCGGCCCTCTCAACGTCAAATGATGAACCGAAGGGCGAGACGGCAAAAAAAACGGTACAACAAGACGACCCCAAGCCGCCGCAGAAACCCAGCGGGGCCGAAGTCGTCCGCCTCGATCGCTTTCGCAAGAAGTAGATGGGAAAGATCCGCCGGCAAGTCGGTCGACATCGCGCGAATGGGCGCATGGAAAGCGATGCCTTTGGGCCGATCGCCATCGCGGCCGGCAAGCTCTGGGGTGCACAGACCCAACGCTCGCTGCGGAATTTTTCGATCGGCAGCGAGCGCATACCGCTTGCGCTCATTCACGCGCTCGGTCTCGTCAAGCGCGCCGCCGCCGAGGTGAATCGCGATCTTGGAAGCCTCGATCGCAAAACTGCCGCCGCCATTATCGCCGCCGCCCAGGATATCGCCGATGGAAAATTAGACGACGAATTCCCGCTTTCGGTTTGGCAGACCGGCTCGGGTACTCAGACAAACATGAATCTCAATGAGGTGATCGCCAACGTCGCCAGTCGAGCGCTCGGCGGCGTGCTCGGTTCGAAATCGCCGGTGCACCCGAACGATCATGTCAATATGAGTCAGTCGTCGAACAACTCTATCCCAACGGCCATGCATATCGCCGCCGCGATGGAGATAGAAGAGCGCCTTTGGCCCGCCCTTTCGCATCTGCAAAAAGCGCTGGACACAAAGAGCAAGGAATTTAAAAAAATCATCAAGATCGGCCGCACCCATATGATGGACGCGACGCCGCTCTCGCTCGGCCAGGAATTTTCCGGCTACGCCGCGCAGATCGGATCGGCCCTGGCGAGGCTGACGATCGCCGCGCGCGAGCTTTATCCATTGGCGCAGGGCGGCACCGCGGTCGGCACCGGGATCAACACGGAGCCGCAATTTGCAAAGCGCTTTGCCAAACGCGTTGCCCAACTGACGAAACTTCCATTCACGAGTGCCGTCAACAAATTCGAACAAATAGCCGCGCACGACGCTTATGTCTTTGTGCACGGCGCGATCAATGCCGCGGCCGTCGCGCTCTTCAAAATCGCCAACGACGTCCGCCTGCTCGGCTCCGGCCCCCGCTCGGGCCTCGGCGAATTGATTTTACCCGCCAACGAACCGGGCTCGTCGATTATGCCGGGGAAAGTCAATCCAACTCAGGTCGAATCGCTGACGATGGTGTGCTGTCAAATATTCGGCAATCAGACCACGATTACGGTGGCCGGCAGTCAAGGAACTTTAGAGCTCAACGTTTACAAGCCTTTGCTCGCCCACTGTATGCTGCAGTCGATTCAATTGCTGACGGACGCGGTCAATTCTTTCACCGATCGTTGCGTGCTGGGGATTACGGCCAACGAGCCACGCATCCGTGAATTGCTCGAACGATCGCTGATGCTGGTTACGGCGCTGGCGCCCAAAGTGGGTTACGACAAGGCCGCAGAGATAGCCAAAGCCGCGTATCGGCGTGGAACCAGTTTGCGCGAGGAAGCTGTGCGATCCGGCTTCGTCACGGCTGCCGAATTCGACCATCTGATTCGGCCCGAGGCCATGATTCGACCGCGAGGCAACCATTAGTTGAGTTAAGTAGGTTACGGGTCAAAAAACGGTAAAAAAAGGGTACATCAAGCAACTTCGTGTTGAAATTTTCATTTGGGCCACTTATAAGTCGCGCTGCTCCCGGTGTTACTGGGTCCCGCATTTGATCGACAAAGGAGACGCCCGATGAAATCTCCCGTTGTCAAACGCTCGATCGTTATCGCTGGTCACAAGACGAGCGTCAGTCTCGAAGATGCATTTTGGAAAGGGCTGAGAAAAATCGCCAGCGACCGTAATTTAACTCTGTCGGACTTGGTGGCCACGATCGATACGGCACGCCACCACGGCAATTTGTCGTCCGCTATTCGCCTATTCGTTCTCGACCATTACCGCGTTCAGGCCGGTGATTCGCCAAACAAGGCCGATCAATCGCAAGTGATCGCAACCGAGCACGCCAACGCTTCTTCTTCACTACCGTGCCCCGGATAAAAGCCTTTCTGGCGTGGACAAAATAGGGGTGGAGACTGTGTTGGACCGGCGCCTCGCCGGCTGATGAGTTGCGTCCTGCACGGGCGCAATCAAGCCGAATGTGTTTGGCGAGTTGCTTGGCAAGTTGCTTGGCGAGGCGGGCACCATCGGTGCCGGCAACACCGGCGGAAACAAAGCCGGGCCGTCCGGCGCCGTTGGGAATAGAAGCGGTGGCGAAACAAGCGGCTGCGACGCGCTTGCTGGCACATCCGCCGGCAGCGGAGGCTTATGATTGCCGGAGCGGCGCGAGGTCTCCTCCATGGCCCTTACTTTTTTCGTTTGATTTTCCACCGCCCGCAATGTGAGCCAGCCGACCAGTGCGGACACATCGATGTGACGTGCAGGCGCCGCCAAGGGCCCTTGCAAAGAGACATAAATGTCCGGCCGAGCGCCGGCAGCTTCGCGCCGGCCTGACAACACCAAACGGCTGTCGAGAAGACCATCCGTCAAATCGAGCGTGCCATCGAGCGATAAATCGCCATTGAGGCCTGCAATCCTGATTTGGTTCACTCGAATTTGTCCGGCATCAATAGTCACGGGACCCTCCGCATGCTTCACCGGCAAGCGGCCTCCTTTCAGCGCTTTTACGACGGCATCGGCAATATGCGCCTGGTCGATGGCCGTGCCCCTATCCACGGCTCCGATAACGATGTCAAAAACCTGCGAATTGAGAGCAGATAGATTTGCATCCGAGAGCGCAACTCTGCCCGCCCCTCGCAAGGAGGCGATCAAGGCGCGCGGACTCAAGCCCGCTCCCTCCATTTCCGCGCTGACGGCCAATGAGCCCGAAACGGCCGGCGGCGCGCCGAACGATAGCAGTCGGGCGGCATCCGCGTTAGCGAGTGAAAACCTGGCGTGCGTTTTCATCCCGTCTTCAGCATGGCGGAACGACACGACGCCGGCGAAATTTCCACCGGCGACAGTACCGCTTACATCATCGCATGAAAATTCATCATCGCTCAGATGCAACGTCGCATGGACATCGCGCGCTGTCAGGTCTGGCAACAAATTCATACGATGCGCCGTCAACGCAATCGCACCGACATAGTCGCCAAATGGTTTCCAAACAAACGGTTCACGCGACCACGACCGGCTCTGGCTTCCGCGCCCGGGTTGCAACGGCAAGCCGATCACCGGAGCGATGAGATCGATGCCGTCGAGATCGTCCGCCTCGACTTCTCCCCGCACGCGATGGGGTTGGGCAAGCGATACCTCGATCTTTCCATGCAAAGACTTCATCCCAAGCTTGGCGTCGATATGACTTAAGCTGAGTTTTTGGCCGCCAAGAACAACGCGCCCCGCGTAAGCGAATGGCAACGCCGGCTGGCCATTTCTATCGGGCCCAGGCAAAACATTGCCGCGCGCGGCAAAATGATCAAGCACCAGTGATGGATTTTCGGAAACGATGGTGGCCGTGCCGGCGGCGTCAGCCTCGAAATCACTCGCCGCAAGCCTGCCTTTGAGATGAAGCGATCCGAGCGCAGGACCGTCGGCTGCTATTGTCAAAGCACCCGATCCGCTGCCCGCGGATAAAACATGATCGAGACCGAGCATTCCGATCAGCGCACGACTGTCCGCAACGTTAAGCTCTCCGTTCAAGTGCATGTCGGCCACATCGAGTGCGTCAAGGTCAATCTTGGACCGCCCGTTCAGGGTCAAATGCATCTTACCAAGGTTTCCATTGGCGGCGACTGTACCAATAGGCGCCGGCTTCGCACCGTCCAGCAGAAATTGGACATGCAATTTTGCCGGAGACATAACAGCCGCTCGCCGCCCCATCATCAGCGCGGTTTGCGGCGCAAAGCGCGACAACAAGGTGATGACAGGTGTTAGGTCCGGCGCGTCAAGATCGGCATTCAGATTGCCCTGGGGAGAATGCGGCCCCGCGAACGCGACGCCTCCTTGGGCCGAAAAGGCAGCGCCGCCGAGATCAGCCACCGAGAACCTGTCGATCTTTAGTCCTGTTTCGTCTGCACTCAGCCGCACATTGATGTCACGCGCGGCAACGGTGCCGATGGTGGCACGAGCGATGCCGGCTGAAATCTTGAGGTCGCGTGGCCATTCGAACTTTACGGCTCCGAGAAGCGAGTGGCCGAACCCGAGCGCGGCATCGACGTCGAGCTCAGGCGCTTGAAGTGCGGCCTCTAGTCTGGCCGGCCGATCACCCCTGGCCGGAAAAAACGACACTTGGCCGGTGACATTTTTGCGGTCGAACTCGGCGTTCAAGTTTTTGATTGCCACTTCCTCGCTGCCGAGCGTGAGGTCGCCACGCAAATTCAACGGGTGAAGCTCGCTTTGCGTCGCAGCGGGACGTCCTTCCAGCCAGGCGGCGAATATCTTGGGGTCGCCGATCTTGATCCCGGTCGGGCCGGTAAATGCGACTTTGCCGTGACCGGAAGTAATGGTGCCGCTTGCCCGCGCGCTGGAAAAACCCGGTGCGCGAAACTCAAGCCGGTGCAAATCCCAGCCGTGAGCATTCGAACTCATCTCGGCGCGGAGGTTTTGTATCTGGCCGCCACCGAATGCCGCATCATCGGCGCTGAAAGCGAGTCGAAGGGGAATATTTGATTGAAACCTATCGTCGGCCAGTTGAACCAGATGCTGAAACACAATTATCGGGCTCGCTCGCCGACCGCCGGCCAAAAGACGATCGAAATCGATTTTCCGGCTCGACAACGTGGCGTTTAATTTCGGTTGATTGCCGAACGTCAAGTCAGCCGCACCCGTGACGTTGATGCCTTGCTCTTTAGAACCGTATATGAATTGAACATTGTCCATTAAAACAGAATGCGCGGTTGCTTTGATTTGGCTGCTCAAGCGCCAAGGCTCGGCCAATTGGTCCTTATGCTGCGCGAGAATACTTGCCGGCCGCAGCACGGTAAGATTGCCGTCAAAACGTGGCGCGCGATCGGTGAACGCGAGCCGGCCATCGACCCGGAGATTCAGGAGCTGTCTGACCGCATCGACATTGAGACGAATTTTAAGTCCACCGTCGGCGCCGTAACGGCTCGTGGAGACGCGATAGGGATAAAGTTCATCACCGAAGACGAGCGTTCCCTCGCCGCTCAAGGGGCCCAGCAGCGATCGTGCCTCGCCATTGAACCGGACGTGCTCGAAGCTCACATGCGTTTCGGTCTTTAAATCGGTGAGAATGATCTTGCCGTTCTCAATCGCCAGCCGGTTGATCGAGAGCGCACCGGGATCAAAGCCGACGGGAATATTCGGCACTCGGACGTGAGCCGACGAGTCGAGCGTGAGCGCGATTTCCGGTCCGTCGAGTCGCAGCTCTTCGGCACGCATGACGCCGTGCGTGAGCAGTCCGAGGGCCAATTCGATGGCGAGGGAACGCGCGCGGATCGCATCCTTCCCGTCTCCAATCGCAATATCGTGCAGACTCACCCGCGGCGAAGGCAACAGCCGCACGGTAATGGGCCCGGTGACGCGGACACTAAGGCCCGCCAGACGGCTTGCCTCCGTTTCGAGCAAACCTCGATATTGATTCCAATCGATGAACAACGGGCCGACAAGCGCCGTGACCAGCGCCAGGATTAACACCATCGCCAATCCGAGAAGGGTAGTCTGTAACTTCAACGCGGGTGCGGCTCCTCAAACAGTGATCAGTGATCAGTATCGATCAGTGATCAGTTAAGTTATCGGAATGCTGACTACTGACCATTACTGCAATCTGATTACTGAATACTGTAATCTGGAATCTGATCCCTGGAAGCGGCAAATCTATGTCGCCGACATTGTAGCACGGTGGTCAGAGCTGCGCGCCGGTAACGGGGTGCGTTCATCTGCGAGCGGCAGCCATCGGCTCAACTCAAAGCACGACGACTTTACCGGGGTTCATAATATTTCGTGGATCGAGCGCGCGTTTGATTGAAGCCATAACGCCCAACGCCGCAGGGCCATGTTCGGCGAAAAGATATTCGATCTTACCCTGACCCACGCCGTGTTCCCCCGTGCAGGTGCCTTCCATCGTGAGCGCCCGTTCAACCAGGCGCGTGGACAAGTCCTTGGCACGCCTGACTTCGTGGGGATCGTTCATGTCGATCAGCAAAGTGAGATGAAAATTGCCGTCGCCGACATGGCCGACGATCGGCGCCAGCAAACCGCTTTTCTCGAGATCGGCTTGCGTTTCTGTGACGCATTCGGCCAGCCGCGAGATCGGCACACACACGTCGGTGGCAAAAGCAGAAACGCCCGGCCGCAGATGCCGTGCCGCCCAATAAGCATCATGACGCGCCTGCCAGAGCTTGCTGCGATCCTCCGCTTTCGTCGCCCATTGGAACGGACCGCCACCCAGTTCGGCAACGATAGCGTTGAAGCGCTGCAATTGTTCGGCGACACCGGCGTCGGTGCCGTTGAATTCGACGAACAACGTAGGGACTTCCGGCAATGCGAGTCGGGAATAAGCGTTGCATGCTTTGATTTGCACGGCGTCGAGCAACTCAACGCGCGCGATCGGAATGCCGGCTTGGATGGTTTGGATGGCGGCATTGCAGCAGGCTTTCACCGAGGGGAAGGGAACTGTTCCGCTGGCAATTGCTTCCGGAATGCCCGACAGCTTCAATGTCAGGCGGGTGATGATGCCCAGCGTGCCCTCCGAGCCGATCATCAGACGCGTCAGATCATAACCTGCGGAGGTTTTTTTCGCGCGTCGCGCCGTGTCGATGATTTCACCGCTGGCCAATACGACTTGCAGCGCCAAGACGTTATCTTTCATCGTGCCATAGCGCACCGCATTGGTGCCGGAGGCGCGCGTAGCCGCCATCCCGCCGAGCGAGGCATCCGCGCCTGGGTCGATGGGAAAGAACAAACCGCGGTCGCGTAAATATTCGTTGAGTTGCTTGCGGGTGACGCCGGGTTCGACCACGCAATCGAAATCGTCGGCGTGCACGGCCAATATTTTGTTCAAGTCGCGCAAATCGATCGACACACCCCCGAATGGCGCATTGACGTGGCCTTCGAGCGAGGAACCGGCCCCGAAAGGGATGATCGGCATGCCGTGCGCGCCACAAATACGCACAATGGTTTGGACATCATCGGTATTACGCGGATATACGACCGCATCGGGCGGCTGATTGCCGAGCCAGGTCAGGGTATTGGCGTGTTGTTCACGCGATGCTTGCGAGGTGACGAGACGATCGCCGAAAGCCGATGTCAAAGCGGCGATCGCCGCCGCGAATGCGGTCGGATCGCCAAATCGTTGCGTCGTGTTCGTGTTTGCCATCGCTTGAGCCGCCGGACCAATTCGGTTTTATTGTAATATGGCAAATATGACGGATCAGATCGAATGCGTCGACCCACAATGACTTTTGTCAATTGCGGTCAGAGCGGGAAAGACGTCGACAGCCACGGCAGCGGCCCTCGAAATTGCCGTGCACGGGTGCCATTTTTCGCTCATGAAGAATCACTAATGGCCTGAGGGGCCAATTTTCAGGGAACCCAATGGCCGAGCCGACACGTAACGACCCTGTCTCCGCCTCTCCTCAACCGGCCGCCGGCGGCATTGCCGCGCGCGCCATGGCCGCGCGGGCGGCGCCCTACCTTGCCGACCTCAATCCCGAACAACGCCGCGCCGTGGAGACGCTGGACGGCCCCGTATTAGTGCTGGCGGGAGCGGGGACCGGCAAGACCCGCGTACTAACAACGAGGATCGCCCACATTCTTCAATTGCGGCGGGCGAATCCCAGCCAAATCCTCGCCGTGACCTTCACCAACAAGGCCGCACGCGAAATGAAAGAGCGCGTCGGCCTCATGGTCGGACAAATTGTCGAGGGAATGCCGTGGCTCGGCACGTTTCATTCCATCGGCGTGAAAATCCTGCGCCGCCACGCTGAGCTCGTGGGCCTCAAGAACGACTTCACCATCCTGGACGTGGACGACCAAATCCGCCTGCTCAAACAGCTTTTGGAAGTCCAGGGCTTCGATGACAAACGATGGCCGGCGCGAATGCTCGCCGGCCTCGTCGACGGTTGGAAAAATCGCGGCCTGACCCCCGATCAGATTCCCAAAGGCGAGGCGGCAAGCTTCGGCAATGGCAAAGGCCGCGCGCTCTATGCGGCCTATCAGGAGCGCTTGAAGACCCTCAACGCCGTCGATTTCGGCGACCTGCTGCTCGAATGCATCCGTTTGTTCCGGCAAAACCCGGACGTTTTGCGGCAATACCAAGAGCGTTTCAAATTCATTTTGGTGGATGAGTATCAAGACACCAACGTCGCGCAGTATTTGTGGCTGCGGCTACTGGCGCAGGCGGGGAGCGATGCGCCCGTAAGCGGAAGGCCGGAGCAACGCGGCACGGCTTCACCCTCTCCCCAAAGGGGAGAGGGTGGCGAGCGAAGCGAGCCGGGTGAGGGGGTAACGATTGAACGAGAAGTCAGCACCCCCCTCACCCCAACCCTCTCCCACGCCGAAGTCGGATGTTTCCGACTTCGGCCAAGCTAACATGCCGAACTCGGGTAAACCCGAGTTCGGATGGGGAGAGGGAGTCACGCCGAGAGTGCCGCACGCGCGTGACTCATCCGCAACTCTGCAAAAAAACATCTGCTGCGTCGGTGATGACGATCAGTCGATTTACGGATGGCGCGGCGCGGAGGTCGACAACATCCTGCGCTTCGAACACGACTTCCCCGGCGCGAAGGTCGTGCGCTTGGAGCGCAACTATCGCTCCACCGGCCATATCCTCGCGGCCGCTTCCCACCTCATCGCCCACAACGAAGGCCGCCTGGGCAAGACGCTGCGCACCGAGGACGTGCCGGGCGAAAAAGTGCAGGTGACCGGCGCCTGGGACAGTGAAGAAGAAGCCCGCGCCATCGGCGAGGAAATCGAGCAACTTCAGCGTCAAGCGCGCGAACGCGGCGAAGACCATCCGCTCGATGAAATCGCCATTCTCGTGCGCGCCTCGTTTCAAATGCGCGAATTCGAGGAGCGCTTCATCCAGCTAGGCCTGCCCTATCGCGTGATCGGCGGCCCGCGCTTTTACGAGCGCATGGAAATCCGCGACGCGCTTGCTTATCTGCGCGTGATCGCGCAGCCGGCCAACGATCTTGCCTTCGAGCGTATCGTCAATGTGCCCAAGCGCGGCCTCGGCGATGCCACCGTGCAAATGCTGCACGACTATGCGCGCAAACGGCGCATTTCCCTCACCGAAGCCGCCGCCACACTTTCCTCAACCGACGAGATGAAGCCCAAACCGCGCTTCGTATTGCGCGAGCTGATGGCGAACTTCACGCGCTGGCGCGAGCAAAGCGACAAAATTCCCCACAATGAACTCGCCGAGATCGTGCTCGACGAAAGCGGCTATACCGAGATGTGGCAGAAGGACAAAAGTGCCGACGCCGCCGGCCGCCTAGAGAACTTAAAAGAACTCGTGCGCTCGATGGAAGAATTTGAGAATTTAGGCGGCTTTCTCGAACACATCTCGCTGGTGATGGACCGCGACAGCGCCGAAGGCGAGCAGGCGGTGAACATCATGACGCTGCATTCGGCCAAGGGATTGGAATTCGACACCGTGTTCCTGCCCGGCTGGGAGGAAGGCCTGTTTCCGCATCAACGCTCGCTCGACGACCAGGGCCGCGCCGGCCTCGAAGAAGAACGCCGCCTCGCCCATGTCGGCCTCACGCGCGCGCGCAAACGCGCGAAGATTTATTTCGCCACCAACCGCCGCATCCACGGCCTATGGAGCACGACCGTGCCCTCGCGCTTTCTCGACGAATTGCCGGAAGCCGATGTGGAGGTGAAGGAAGCGCCGGGCGGCACCGGCGGCTTCGGCCTATCGGGCTATGGCCCCTCACGCTTCGACCAAGCGGGCGCATTCGGCTCCAGCTATTCGACGCCCGGCTGGCAACGCGCGCAAACGCGCAAAGGCACACGCAAAGACAACAGTGGCTTTTCCGACAACGGGCAACCTCGTTACGTGCCCGATGGCGTGTTCGATCATGCCGACGAGGAGGATGAACCCGCCTCCGCCAAAAGCTTCGGCGGGCAAGCGCGGCACAACTCTTTTTCACCTCCCCCCGGAGGGGGGAGGTCGGCGCGCGAAGCGCGACGGGAGGGGGTGAAACGCCCGCCTCTACTGATCGAAGGCCAAATCGTCGCCAAAACTACCGGCGCAACATCACGCTTTGCCGTAGGCGAGCGCGTGTTTCACCAGAAATTCGGCAACGGCAATGTCACCGCCGTGGACGGCAACAAGCTCACCATTGCCTTCGACAAGGCCGGCGAAAAACGCGTGGTGGATAGTTTTGTGGAGAGGGTGTGAGCAGGTCTGATTTTTTGCTCGAGTTTCTGCAAACAAAGTGCTAGCAATGCCCCCAGAATGGGGATCAATGACCGATTTGCGCGTCTGCAGTCTTTTCACTGGGATTGGTGGATTTGAAGTTGGCTTGCAAAAAGCTGGCTTCGAAACTGTCATGATTTGTGACAATGATCCCGCAGCACTGGCTGTGCTAAAAAAACGATTTCCAGGAATTCCGTACCGAAGAGATATTACCGAACTCAAGACACTTCCAACCTGCGATGTACTGGCCGCCGGCTGGCCGTGCCAAGATTTGAGTCAAGCAGGTGGTATGCAAGGTATTGTCGGATCACGATCAAAGCTTATAAACGAGATGTTTAGACTACTGGATAAAACCGGACGCAAGCCGCGATTTATTATTCTCGAAAACGTCGCGTTTTCCCTACATCTGCAATCTGGCAAGGCAATCCGCCATGTCACCGAAATGCTTCAGTCACTCGGTTATAATTGGGCATTTCGTATTTTAGACACTCGTGAGTTCGGACTGCCGCAGCGTCGGAGGCGGATTTTTATAATTGCTACACGTGAAGAGAATCCCGTCTCTATCCTATTCGACGGCATTGGGCAGGCTCAGAAAGATCCCAGACCGGATAAGGTTGGATTTT
Source organism: uncultured Pseudomonadota bacterium (assembly GCA_963697535.1). Lineage (GTDB taxonomy): Bacteria > Pseudomonadota > Alphaproteobacteria > Rhizobiales > Xanthobacteraceae > Pseudolabrys. The sequence continues at coordinate 344,972 of OY969085.1, forward strand.
ACTGGACTGAAGGCAATCGTGGTATCGGTTGGACCCCAGAAGCGATTCCACCTCTAAAAGGAGGCTCTGGACTTTCAATTCCGTCGCCTCCTGCGATCTGGGATCGTCGAAATCATACTTTTTTTTGCCCTGGAATAATTGATGCCGAACAGCTTCAGGGCTTCAAACCTAATTGGACAGCGCCAGTCATAGAGGCAGGTCTGCAAGACCGAGTTCGTTGGCGACTTATAGGAAATGCCGTTAGCGTGCCCATTGCCTACTGGGTCGGGAGGCGCCTCAAGGCATTCGACGCGGGAACATTAGGCCGCACAGAAATTCCAGAAAAGCCTCATTCTCGACGAGCGAATATAGGCTGGGGAGGACCTGGTCGTACCTTCACCCAAACGTTCCTTGCTATTGAAGGCCCCTCAAAATCAAAGCACGCGCTAATATCAAATTTCAAATTTAGAGATGAAAAGCCGTTATCACTGCGGGCCGCATCCGGATTCTTAGAGAGGCTCGTCGAAAGCCCATTACAGGCCGAAGCGTCCTTTAAAACTGATTTGGCAAAATATTGTGGAAAATTAGATCTTATTGCAAATAAAGCCGCCTAGTTTGATAGCGGCTCATCATCTTAAGAAACGACAACATAAACTTCCTGATCCGATCAAACTTATGCATAATGTCATCCGTAGTGAATTGAGCGCCTACTGCCTCAAACGATTCCAGCCCATGAGCAAGATCATTGCGCATCTTTCGAACGAGTTGAAGATCCGTGCCACCTAATGAAACACGCGGCGGCCTCCAACTATATCCAATACGGCGTACAAACCGAAAGAGTTCTTCATGATCAATATTACCAGAAAACGGCAACTCCTTGTCGTTGGAATTCCAATCGAGTTTTCCGGGAAAAAAGGCGGCCAAATCCTTTAAAAACTCTGCAAAATTTGTTCCTTGCCGCAGCCGATCAAAAAAATGCGCTTTCAAGATCTCATGACGCCAATGAGAGACGATCTTGTCAAATGTTTCGCCGCTCAAAACGATGTCACTCCTTAGTTCGATCAATGCTTCCCGAGTAGCGAACTCAACTGAATTGTAAATCATAATAAATGCGGCTGCACGAGAGGCTGTAATTGCAGCCGTAGCCCCATAAAAGCTCCGCCCGGGCTTTATGTTCTGCTCCAGCGACTTCAAAGAGCGGAGATAGGCACGGACTTCCCGCGCCCTCGTGCGAAATCCAACCTCGACTTCCATTTCACGCCCCAAGCAACTTATCTCTTACAAATTCGATTCTTCCACGAAGCCTTGGCGCGCTATTGCTGGCGTCCGTGCGTACCAGTTGTTCAAACTCTGGCGACCGCAACCAATCGTAATTCTGAATTGTCAGCGAGGGATTCTGTCGAAGCGCAAGGGTCGTACCCACAGCTATGGCTTCGAATCTAACTCTAGGCACACGCCGTCCCTTTTCAGATCGGTAGAATGCCTTCGGATAGTTGTCCGATACAAACCGCATTGTAAAATCAAACTCAGCACGCATTCTGGATAATTCTGCCGGCGATGCTGACAACGATTTATTGAACGAAACCATGTTTGCATCGAGAAACTTTCGTACATCGTGCCGAAAATCCATATACCGTTCCGCATAGACGAAAAATCGTGTTACGAGTTCTTGCCTCTCGCTCTTTGCGTCTGAGTTTCCTCCGATGTGGGGTGTGATGCGCAAGAAAAGATCAGAAGCTGCACTATCAATCACAAGGTCAAGGAACGGTCCTCTGAATGCTCCCTTGCGAATTTCAGCATCTTGAAGCTTCTTTCCAGAAGTATTCAATCGTCTAAAGAGATCAACCCGAGTGCTTTCATCTGTGCCTTGATCTAAGACGTATGATCTCATAGGCGTGTTATTAAGCTGCCGTTGCACGGCTATCGGCAATTTAGAAAATTCAAACCCATTTAGAATGTCGAGCTTTTCCAAACCCGTGAGTGGAAATCCATCACGCACGAATGAAACAATTGTCCTAATTCTCTGGGATCCATCCACGATTTCGAGTTGGCCCTCTACCTCATAGAAAAATACCGGAGGAATCGGAACACGAAGCAACAGACTTTCGATAAAATACGATTTCTGTTCGGCGGTCCAAGCTAACGCCCTTTGGTAGTCAGGAACGTAAATGTCCCCTTCTGCCTCTGCTTGTTCTTTGAATTTCGAAACAACGAGTTCGACCGAAAAGTCAGTTATGACGTAGCGAACCTCACGACGAGCATCCCGTACGACTTTGGCGACTTCATCGAGATCAGCCAGAAGCGGAAATAAAGTGGCCATTTACACCCCCAAGTCGGCGGCAATTTCTCGCATTCAACTTAGAATGTCGAGCCAAGAAAGGCCCCAAGTGAACTTAAAGAGGAATTTGTTTCTAGGGCCGCCAGTTGACCCCCGTCGAAGCCAACTAATGGCGGGGATCGGACAACGACACACGGCGCCTGAAATAATCGTGAGGCAGACAGCTCATAGGTTAGGCTACCGCTTCCGACTTCATCGGGCTGATCTACCAGGGCGTCCGGATCTTGTTTTTCTCTCAAAAAACAAAGTAATTTTTGTTCATGGTTGTTTTTGGCATCGTCACAAGGGTTGTTCAAAATCGACTATTCCAAAGACGCGCTCAGATTTTTGGAAGAACAAATTCTTCGAAAATAAAAAACGAGATTCTCGTAATGTCAGCCAACTCCGAAGAATGGGCTGGGATGTGCTTATTATTTGGGAGTGTCAAACGAAAGACATCCCAACATTGACCAAAATAATATACACGTATCTAAGGTAGATTATCTTTCGGGGATTGCCTCGAGGCGCTCGAAGACGGCCTCGCTGACGGCGAGGACGCCGCAGCCTTCGTCGCCGCGTCCGGCCAGCCCCTCGCCCATCAGCTTCAGCGCGCCCGTTAAGCATGTCGGCCTCACGCGCGCGCGCAAACGCGCGAAGATTTATTTCGCCACCAACCGCCGCATCCACGGCCTATGGAGCACGACCGTGCCCTCGCGCTTTCTCGACGAATTGCCGGAAGCGGATGTGGAGGTGAAGGAAGCGCCGGGCGGCACCGGCGGCTTCGGCCTATCGGGCTATGGCCCCTCACGCTTCGACCAAGCGGGCGCATTCGGCTCCAGCTATTCGACGCCCGGCTGGCAACGCGCGCAAACGCGCAAAGGCACACGCAAAGACAACAGTGGCTTTTCCGACAATGGGCAACCTCGTTACGTGCCCGATGGCGTGTTCGATCATGCCGACGAGGAGGATGAACCCGCCTCCGCCAAAAGCTTCGGCGGGCAAGCGCGGCACAACTCTTTTTCACCTCCCCCTGGAGGGGGGAGGTCGGCGCGCGAAGCGCGACGGGAGGGGGTGAAACGCCCGCCTCTACTGATCGAAGGCCAAATCGTCGCCAAATCCACCAATGCCGCGTCACGCTTTGCCGTAGGCGAGCGCGTGTTTCACCAGAAATTCGGCAACGGCAATGTCACCGCCGTGGACGGCAACAAGCTCACCATTGCCTTCGACAAGGCCGGCGAAAAACGCGTGGTGGATAGTTTTGTGGAGAGGGTGTGAGAATAGAGCGCGTTCCCTTTAGATTGAGTCGCTTTCACTTCCTAACATTTTGTTTGCGCATGATCTTTTCCGAAAACCGGTTTCCACTTTTCGGGATCATGCGCTAAGTCTCACGAGGAATGGTAACGGCCTACGCATTTACAACTACAGATTTTGATAGTTAGATGCTCGCCTGAGAAAATTACATTTTAAATCGACAGGAGCATCAAATGGGCTTCGCGGTCGAAGATTTTCATTGGGATGTGATAGGGCCCAATGAGACGGTCGGCGTTTTCATCCATCCTTACGGCAAAAACGAGTTCACTTCCTTTTGCATAACCGTGGACTTGCACTCCAACGAACCCACGGTCGCATATACGCAGATTGCAGCGCAACTCACCGAAGGCCTTACTTACCTATTCTTTGGCGATGTGGCGCGCGCGTTGTGGGTGCAGAATCAAACCATAGGCCCGCAGCCTTACATTTCAGTGGGGCTAAAACGATTTACCGAAACCACTTAACAGGAGAGCGCCATGGCTGACGTGGAAGCTTTCGTCTGGCACGACCGGCAGGGAAATATAACAGCGGTGGGCCGCCCAACGGAAACCACTAAAAAAGTAGAACCGCTTGTTCATGGCGAACGGCGTGTTCTCAAACTCTCCGTCGCGTATGAACACCTGCGCACGCTTCACATGACTCACAAAATCGACGTCGCCAGAGGCTCGCTGACGCGGCGCGAATAGTAGTTGCGGCGGCGTGAAATTAAGCGGTGGATTGCATTGGTTGATGCAGCCTAGTGGTCCGATTCAAACATTCGCTACCCATTTCGGCGGGGATCTTTTGCGAATGTTTGAATTGAAAGACCATGAGCCAAATATAAGTTTCTAGTGGAGTTTTGGATTTGACATTCGCTTCGCGAGCTTGCGGCCAGGTGGGTGGCGAATGTCAAATCCACTCCACTAGATGGGCTTAGCTCCCCCAGTCTAGCTTAGGGGAGATTGCCCATGCTGACCAATAGCCGTGATATTATACGTCGTTTGCTTCAGGACGCTTTCGAACAGTCTATAAATATGCAGGCTGGAAATTCGATTGAGAGCGTTTGCATGCCGCACTATGTCGCCATCGTTGAAGATGCGGGGCCTGAGACCGCCATCGGCATCTGGTTCCCCGACCTGCCCGGCTGTTTTTCGGCCGGCGACGATGTCGATCAGGACCCCAACGCCGCAGATGACCTCCACGACCACATGGTCGCGCTCGTTGCGATGCCAGAGATCGCCGACGCCGCGGAATAACAGCCGAACCGGGCGAGCGCGTGTTTCGACCCACAAATTCGGCAACGGCGATGTGGTGGCCGTGGACGGCTATACCGAATATAAGTTTCTAGTGGAGTTTTGGATTTGACATTCGCTTCGCGAGCTTGCGGCCAGGTGGGTAGCGAATGTCAAATCCACTCCACTAGACGGAACGACAGGGACCAAGCGCGGCCTATACAATCTTCACGTATTCGAACTCGCCCGGCTTATTATCGATGCCGACTTTCGGCGGCGCGATCCAGCTTGCGAATTTCCCCGTCTCGTATTGCGGCTGCATCAAGCTTTCGATGAAATCTTTATCGCCGTCCGACGGCAGGTAATCGCCACACTTTTTCTGCCATTCCGCATCGCTCAGAAGATTGCCTCCCACATCGGCTTTGACGTTCGAGAACTCGCCGATGTGGCGATGGAAGGCGACGTGCGGCAATTTCATCTCGAACGGAATGTCGAAGCTTTCGATGACCTTGTTCCACCGGCCGACGCCGGTATTGCAGTCGATTACATAATCATCGCGCAGCCGCATGTTGAGCGCGGAGAGCGCCGGCAAATCTTCTTTCTGAATCTTGCCGTCGATCAGGCGCAGCACGGGATAAGTGCTGCTTTCCAATTGATGATCGTCGTCGAGCCGGTTTTCACGATAGCGGCCTTTCAATCCGGCATGGAACGCATTGGCGGCATTGGTCGAAATCTCGTTGCCAAACAAATCCAGCGTCAGCGAGAAGTGCAGGTTTGCTTTCTTCTGCATGGTCGGCAGATCGATGACGCCGAGCTTACGCACCTTCTCGACCTCGTAAGGATCGCTCATGCCCGCCTCCTTCATCGCCTCGCAGGTGCGCTGGATAACGCGCGTCACGCCGGTCTCGCCGACAAACATATGATGCGCTTCCTCCGTGAGCATGAAGCGGCAGGTGCGCGAGAGCGGATCGAAACCGGATTGCGCCAGTGCCTCCAATTGCATCTTGCCGTCGCGATCGGTGAAATAAGTGAACATGAAGAACGACAGCCAATCCGGCGTCTTCTCGTTGAAAGCGCCCAGCATGCGCGGCAAATCGGCGTCGCCCGAGCGGCGCTTGAGCAAGGCTTCCGCTTCGTCGCGGCCATCGGTGCCGAAATATTTCTGCAAGAGATAGACCATCGCCCAGAGGTGACGACCCTCTTCGACATTCACCTGGAAGAGATTGCGCATGTCGTAAAGCGACGGCGCGGTCTTGCCGAGATGGCGTTGCTGCTCGACCGAGGCCGGCTCCGTGTCGCCTTGGATCACGACCAGACGGCGCAGCATTGCGCGATATTCGCCCGGCACCTCCTGCCAGGCACTCTCGCCTTTGTGCCGGCCGAAAGGAATTTTACGATCCTCGACTTGCGGCGCCAACAGCACGCCCCAGCGGTATTCCGGCATGCGCACGTAATCGAACTTGGCCCAGCCTTTGGGATCGACACTGACCGCCGTGCGCAGATAAACCAACAACTCCTGGAAGCCTTCCGGCCCCATGTCATTCCACCAATTGATGTAACCGGGGTGCCATTTCTCCAGGCCCCGTTTGACGCGCACGTCTTGACCCAGCGCCACATTGTTGGGGATCAGGCCGTCATAGTCGACTGCGGTGATATTCATGGCTTTGTCCTTTCATCCGTCATGCGGGCACGGAGCAATGCCCCCTCTCCCGCTTGCGGGGGGCTGGGGAGGGGGAATATCCAAAAGCCCCCTCCCGACCGCCTTCGCCGACGCTTCGACGGTCGACCTCCCCCGCAAGCGCAGGGCTATCGCATGTGGTACAGCGCCTCTTCTCCCTCCCCCATCCGAACTCGGGTTTACCCGAGTTCGGCACCTAACATGGCCGAAGTCGGATATATCCGACTTCGGCTGGGGGAGGGTCGGGGTGGGGGCAGGCTCAAAATTGTAAAAAAGTCCCTCACCCGACCGCCTTCGCTTCCGCTTCGGCGGTCGACCTATCCCGCCCGAACTCGGGTTTACCCGAGTTCGGTATTTAATAGTGATCAAAGTCGGATATATCCGACTTTGATTGGGAGAGGTGAAAGGAAGGCGGCCACATGCGATAGCCCTGCCCGCAAGCGGGGGAGGTGCGCTGTGGCGCGGCTCGTGTTTGTCACACCCTTTCCCTGTTGAACGTCGGCGATATACCGCTGCCGTAGAGTTTCAGCGCACCCTGATCGCCGATGGCGTTCGGCCGCTGGAAGATCCAATTCTGCCACGCGGTTAAACGGCCGAAGATTTTCGTTTCCATGGTTTCGGGACCGGCGAAGCGCAGATTTGCTTCCATGCCGGTCATTGCATCGGGCGAAAAGCTCGTGCGCTCTTCCAGCATGACGCGCAATTCATCGTCCCAGTCAAAATCCTCGTAGGTCATGGTGACAAGGCCGAGGTCGGCAGCTTCTTCCCCTTCGATGGGCACACCGATCTTGCCCTTGAGTCCGTCGATTTGCGTCGGTTCACCAAAAAAACGCGTCTGCAAGCGCGTGAGCCCATTACCCATCGGATAGAAGCCGAAATTGACCTGAACTCAGGGTTATTGCAGCCGGCGCGCGCTTGTCGCCTTCGCGTGTGCCGATCAGCATCACCGAACGGTCGGCGGCAAAGGCAAGCTCCGCGAGCGTGCCGGCAAAGCAGGATCCCGGTTCGATCAGTGCGATGAAGCTCTTCGGCGTCACCTCGATACGCTTGAGTACGCGCTTCAGATAGTGTCGCACTTCGCGCATAAGCCAGTTACCTTGCGTCCTGGCAAGGAAATCATCGTAATCCAGCACGCTCTGCGCAGTACCTTCGGTGCGCAACAGCACGGCGCCGATGGCCGCTTCATTGGCGCGCAAATGCAGGATGGCATCCTCCAATTCGCGCGCGACGGTGAGCGGCCAGAATTTATCGCCGAGCGCCTGCGCGGCTTCGGCCGAAGCCGGCACGGCTTGTGACGGTCCACGAACGGTTAAGGTCGCAAGCCCGCGCGCGCGGTCAATTTCGACACCCATATGCGAATAGGACACGCGATCGGTTTCGATCTTGCGCGACAGCGGCGTCAGTTTAATGCCCTTAGCATCCTTCGGCCGGTCGGAGCGCACGGCCATTTCATGGGCACGCGCAGCGACCGCATTTTTCCATTTTGACGTCGGCACGACTTCATCGACCAAACGCCATTCCACCGCCTTCGTGCCGCGAATGCCTTCTTCAATTGAGCAGAACACGTCGGCGCGGTCGCGCCGCACCTTCCGTTTGTCCGTAACACGGGTGAGACCGCCGGTGCCGGGCAACACCGCCAAAAGCGGCGTCTCCGGCAGCGCCACTGCCGAACGGCGGTCATCCACCAGCATGATGTGGTCGGCGGCGAGCGCCAGTTCATAGCCGCCACCGGCTGCATTGCCGTTGATCGCACATATATAAAACTGCTGGGAATTTTCCGAAGCGTCCTCGATGGCAAAGCGTGTCTCGTTTGTAAACTTGCAGAAATTCACCTTCTGCCCATGCGTGGCTTTGCCGAGCATGCGAATATTGGCGCCGGCGCAAAACACATTGTCCTTGCCCGATTTGATGACGACGCAGCGCACTTCCGGGTATTCGAACCGCAAGCGCTGCACGGCATCGTTGAGCTCGATGTCGACGCCGAGGTCATAAGAGTTCAATTTCAGCTCGTAGCCCTCGGTCAGGCCGCCGGTCGGATCGACGTCCATAACGAGATAAGCAATATCGCCATCGCGCTCGATGCGCCAGTGGCGATAGCGCGATGGATCGGTCTGGAAATCGACTGTTTGCATGATGCGACCCGGCGGCGGGATTCCAGCCACCATCCTCCCCTCGTCGGCATTATTCATCGGCATTATTCATCGGCATTATTATGCATTTGAATTCATTATGCATTTGAATTGTGCTCTTTTGAACATGGTAGTTGTTGCCTAGCCTCGCGGTTCCCGATAATCGCTTGGGAAGGGCAGGCCGAGCCAACGGCCAGAAAAACCCATATAAGAGCTGGGAGCGGCGCGCCCAACCGGCACGAAAGAGAGGCAAGGCAGGGCAAAAAAATGAAAGATATGATTAAGACCGACATTGTCATTATCGGCGCCGGCCCGGTCGGTCTGTTTGCCGTATTCGAGCTGGGCCTGCTCGACATTAAGGCCCACTTGATCGACATTCTCGACAAGCCCGGCGGCCAATGCGCCGAGCTTTATCCGGAAAAGCCGATCTATGATATTCCCGGCATTCCGATCATCACCGGCCATGACCTGACCGACGCCTTGCTACAACAGATCAGGCCGTTCGACCCGAAATTCCATTTCGGCGAAATGGTGACCACCGTCGAAAAACGAGGCGAAGCTTCATTCCGCGTAATCACCGATGGCGGGAAGACCTTCGAATGCAAAGCCGTGGTGATCGCCGCTGGCGGCGGCTCTTTTCAGCCTAAACGGCCGCCGATCAACGGCATCGAACCCTACGAGCACAAGTCGGTCCATTATGCTGTGCGCAAGATGGACGTCTTCCGTGACAAATGCGTTGTCATTATGGGCGGTGGCGATAGCGCACTCGATTGGACTCTCAATTTGCAGCCGATCGCGAAACGCTTGACGCTCGTCCACCGACGCAACGACTTCCGTGGCGCACCCGACAGCGTCAACAAAATGCGCGCGCTGGTCGCCAAGGACGCGATGGATTTGCGGATCGGTCAAGTGACCGCGCTGGAAGGCGCCGACGGCCAGCTTTCGGCCGTCTCTGTGAAAGGCGATGACGGCGCTCTCAGCCGCGTCGAATGCGAAGCCCTGCTGCCCTTCTTCGGCCTTACCATGAAGCTTGGGCCCCTCACCGATTGGGGCATCGAAATGGAGGGGGATTTGATTTCGGTCGATACCACCGCTTTCGAAACGAGCGTCCCCGGCATCTTTGCAATCGGCGATATCAATGCCTATCCGGGCAAGCTCAAGCTCATTCTCTCTGGGTTTCATGAAGCGGCGTTGATGGCGCAAAAAGCGCATCATTATGTTTATCCGGATAAGCGTTTGGTGTTTCAATACACCACCTCTTCCACCAGCCTGCAAAAGAAGCTCGGCGTGGCCTAACGTGCGCCGTCAAGACACCTGATCTATTCGCGAGCGTCGACGGCCATGCCAAAAATCACTTTCATTGAACATGACGGGACCACGCATACGGTCAACGCCGAAATCGATTCGACCGTCATGGAAACCGCGTTGCGCAACGCCATTTCGAGCATCGTTGCCGAATGCGGCGGCGGATGCACCTGTGCGACTTGCATGGTCTATATCGACGATGCCTGGAGTGCCGTTGTCGGTCCGCCTTCGCCCGACGAAGAAGAGCAGCTTGACAGCGCCTTTGACGTCAGGCCGAACTCCCGCCTGGCTTGTCAAATCAGGGTGACGGAGGCGCTTGACGGTCTTGTCGTACGTACGCCGGCTTATCAAGGACGATGATCGCGCAAATCGCCAATTCCGCGCGAGGATGAAAAATTAACCGGCCTTTCGTTGGCGAACGCCGGAGCGCGACGTTTTCTTCGCGCTGCGCTGAGCGGCCCCTCGCCGCGGCTTCGCCGCATCGCCCTTCGCACTACGGCGAAGCGCTTCCATTAGATCGATCACCTGCGCCGGCTTACGCTCCTTCGGCGCTTCTACCTTCTCGCCATGCTGTTTGCGTTTGATCAATTCCCTTAACGCCCCTTCGTATGTGTCCGCGAATTTTTCCGGATTGAAGTGTCCCTCTTTGCCATGAACAATATGAACCGCGAGTTCCAACATGTCCTTAGGTACTTTCTCGTCAGGGATGTCATCGAAGTAATCGCGTTCATTGCGGATTTCGTATGGAAAGCGCAACGTCATGGCCAGAAGCCCCTTTTCGCGTGGCTCAATTGCAACAACGTGCTCACGATTTGTGAAAACGACCTTTCCAAGCGCGACCATATTTTCTTTTTTTATCGCTTCACGAACAACGGCGAAGGCTTGAGCGCCCACTTCGCCGTCAGGAACAATATAATAGGGGTTGCCAAAATAGATCTCGTCGATTTCATCTCTGGGCACGAAGACGTCAATATCAATCATATGACTGCTCTCGAGCTCCACCGCTTCCAATTCGGCAGGTTCGAGCTCAATATAATTTCCCTTGGATATCTCGAATCCTTTTACGATCTCGTCAGAGGCAACCTCTTCGCCGCTTTCGGCATCCACCTTCAGGTATCGAATACGGTTGCCGGTCTTCCGATTGAGCTGATGAAAGCGGACTTTTTCCCGTTCAGACGTCGCGGGGAAGAGTTGGACCGGACAGGAGACGAGGGAGAGCCGTAGATAGCCCTTCCAATAAGCGCGCGGGGCCATTGGCAACCTCCAAAACAGATCGCCAAAATTAACCCGTTCGTAGCCGGCCTGGTTCCCCTTTACCAATAACTAATATGGTTTTCGACCAGCGGCTGCAGTGGCTGCCGGGCTCGGGGAGACCGGTGGCTGCCGGGCTCGGGGAGATTGGCTGCACCGGCGGCGAGGACAGCGGCTAAACTATCCCTATACGGAGTACTTTTGCCGATATGCTAGTGGTCCAATTCAAACATTCGCTACCCATTTCGGCGGGGATCTTTTGCGAATGTTTGAATCGAAAGACCATGAGCCAAATATAAGTTTCTAGTGGAGTTTTGGATTTGACATTCGCTTCGCGAGCTTGCGGCCAGCTGGGTAGCGAATGTCAAATCCACTCCACTAGGTGCTTTTAGGTCGCAACAGTCGCAGCAGGCATTGCGCCCCTCGCCGCCTTGCGGGAGAAGAGCGCACAGCGACGGGGCCGGATCAACCTCTACGCATCATGCTATTATAGGCAACTTATCCAATTTGTTTAACGCCGTGCCGCTGCGGCCTGCCGCAAGATGCAATGCACACACTCACGCCCGATACCGGTTCCGGCGAGCGACGCGCTGTCGCGATCGAGAGACTATTGAAGAGACTATTGAAAGGTCGTTATCTCGGCGTGGTGGGCGCACCAGGGCTCGAACCTGGGACCCGCTGATTAAGAGTCAGCTGCTCTACCAACTGAGCTATGCGCCCGCATCGCCGCAAATGCATTCGGCTTTTACCCGAGTTGGGGTCCTCTAGCAAAGACAAGCGGGCGTGTCCAGCGAAGAGCAAAACTGTCGCAACCGATCAATCGTAACGTAAGCCAAACGAAGCGTGTCAACTTCCGAAGAAAAAGCTGCCGGCCACGGAAAGCCGACAGCTTTACAGGCGGAGTTACTAATTTTAACCGTCCGCCCCATGTCGATCGATTTTATTGTGGCTGCTGGTTCGTCTTTCCCTGTCCGCCGCCGGCTCCGCCCGAACCATGATGGCGCCATTCATGGTAACCGTGGCGCCCATCCTCGCCCATGAGTCCGGCGAACCGCTGCCGGTTGAACCGGGCAAGCATGACAAAACGGTGTTTCTGCGCTTCGTCCAGGCTTTTGTAGAGCGGCTCGATTGCGTCGGTAAACTTCTTCAATGCACCGCCGCGCTGCTCCATGATATCGGCTCGCAGCTTAAGACGCTCGATCGGATCTTTCGGCCGTTCAGTGCCGGACCGGGCGGCAAAGCGCGCGGCGCGTTGCTTGGCGCGCTCGCGCATGGCGCTTTCGACAGCTGGCCAATTCTTCTCCTGATCGGCATTAAGTTTCAATCCGGCGTGTAGTGCCGCAATACGCGCGTCGGCAAACGCGGTGATGTCTTCAGCGTTGGGGTGCCAATGCTCGGCGCCGCCTGGGCCGCCCCGCATTTGTTGGGCATAAGCTAACGAGCCACCAACGATCGCCATGGCGGTCGTGCCGGCAAGAACATTCTTCCACATGGTTTCTCTCCAAAGGAGTTTCAGATACTCCCGAGTAGAAGAACCAAGCTTCGCCTTATCAAGTTAAAATTTGGACAGAGATTACCGGAGCGCAATATTTGGTCACAAACATTTCAGCAGACAATCGCGCAGGAAATCACTTGTTCGCTCGTTGCACGGATGGTGTCAGATCGGCTTGCCGAACAAAAGATTGGGCAGGTAAAGCGATATCTGCGGAACATAGGTCACAAATATCAGGAAGATGAGCAAGATCAGCAGCCAACCGAAAGAGGCACGCACGACCTCGGTGAGCTGCATATTGGTGATGCCGGACGCGACGAACAGATTGAGCCCCACCGGCGGCGTCACCAGACCGATTTCCATGTTGACCACGTAGATGATACCGAGATGGATGGGATCGATGCCGAGCTTCACGGCAGTCGGAAACAATATTGGCGCGGTGATCAGCACTATCGCCGACGGATCCATGAAATTTCCGGCGATCAGCAGAATTACGTTGACGATCAGCAGGAACTGCCACGGCGACAGATTCGCCGCAACAACCAACTCTGAAATGCTTTGCGGGATCTGAGCCGTCGTTAGAACATGGCCAAACAAAAAGGCGTTGGCGATAATGAACATCAACATCACCGAGACCCGCGCCGAATCGAGCAAGACCCGTGGCACGTCACCAATATTCAGGTCGCGATAAATAAAAACGGCGGCGATGAAAGCATAAACCGCTGCCACCGCCGCGGCTTCCGTCGGAGTAAATACGCCGCCGTAAATGCCGCCCATTACGATGAAGATCAGCAGCAGGCCCCAGAACGCGTCGAGAAACAGCCAAAAACGCTCGCGGAAGGTCGCCTTCGGCTGACGTGGCAGCTTCTTGCGCATAGCGGCGACGTAGATCGCCACCATCAGGCAGAGGCCCAACAGGATGCCCGGAATCACGCCGGCCATAAAAAGCCGGCCGACCGAACTCTCCGTTGCTTCCGCAAAGACGATCATGACAATCGAAGGCGGGATGAGAATGCCCAGCGTGCCGGCATTGACGATCACCCCGGTCGCGAAGGATTGCGTGTAGCCGGCACGCACCATGCCGGCGATCACGATCGACCCGATCGCCACGACCGTCGCGGGCGACGAACCGGAAACGGCCGCAAACAACATACAGGCCAGCACCGAGGCGATGGCGAGGCCGCCCGGCAAATGCCCGACCGCCGCAATCGCGAAATTAATCATGCGTTTGGCGACCCCGCCGGTAGTCAGAAAAGTGGCCGCCAATATGAAGAAGGGGATGGCGAGCAGCGTAAACTGGTCCATGGTTTGGAAGAATTTAAGCGCTAGTGACGCCACGCTGTCGTGTTCAAATATGAGAATCGTTAGAATCGATGACAGTCCGAGTGCCATGGCGATCGGCAAGCCAATCCCGAGCATGATGAATAGCGAAACAAATAAAAAGACGGTATTCATCGCTGGACCGTCGTTGCGTCGGGATGCTGATCGTGGGTAATGTCGCGCACGGCCTCTCTCGCCTCGTCCGCGAGTTCATAGCCTTGCGACCGGCCAGTGACGATGCGCCATCCCATTTCCAAGAGACGGATGAGCAATAGGGCAAACCCGAACGGCAAGCAGAGGCTCAGAATCCAAGTCTTGACCGGAATATCTTCGGCCTCGACGCTGATGATCATCATGCGATGAATATATTTTACCGAGCCGTACAGCATCAGGCCGGCGTAGAGCAACGCCAACAATAGAACAAAAACACCAACGGTCCGGCGCAGCTCCGGCGCCAATAGACGCACCACAGCATCCACCCCGATATGCGCATGCACACGCACGCAATAGGAAATGCCGAGCATCACCAGCCACGAAAACAAATAGAAATTGGCCTCAAGCTGCCAAACGAGGCCAGAATCAAATCCGTAGCGCAGAACGACCTGCACAAATGTCAGTACAGTCATCACGCCGAGGATCAGCGCAATCAACCCTTCCTCGACGCGGTGCACCGCCTCTCGCAGCGACACCGGCATCCCCCCTCAAACAATGAAGAAAGACGGCTGCGGATTTTACCGCAGCCGCTTTTTCTGTTTAGTTGGTTTTTGGATTGTTCGATGCCACAGCGGCGTTGAGAATATCTTCGCCGATCTCATGCTCGAATTTCTTCCAAACAGGACGCATGGCCTTCACCCATGCGTCATGCTGCGCGGGAGTAAGCTCATGAATTGTGGTCACCCCTGAGGCAGCAATTTTCTGCTTGGCATCGGTATTGAGCTTATTGGCCGTGTTGTTGTTGGCTTCAGTTGCCTCGGCCAGCGCCTTGGTCAGCCCGGCGCGAATATCAGCCGGTAGACCTTTCCACCAGGTTGCATTCACCAGCACCATATAATCAATGACGCGGTGATTGGTTTCAACGAAGTCTTTTTGCACCTCATAGAATTTTTTCGAATAAATATTGGACCAAGTATTCTCCTGCGCATTCACGGTGCCGACTTGCAGCGCCTGATAGACCTCCGAGAAGGCGAGCTTCTGCACGTTGGCGCCCACGGCTTCGTAGCTCGCGGCGATCACGTCCGACTGCTGAATGCGGAATTTCACACCCTCGGCGTCAGCCGGCATCAGCAACGGCTTGTTGGCCGACATTTGCGCCATGCCGTTGTGCCAATAGGCAAGCCCGAGATAATTGCGGTTTTCCATCGCATGCAGCAGGT
The DNA here is from genome assembly GCA_963697535.1 of uncultured Pseudomonadota bacterium. Classification (GTDB taxonomy): domain Bacteria; phylum Pseudomonadota; class Alphaproteobacteria; order Rhizobiales; family Xanthobacteraceae; genus Pseudolabrys. Next base: position 360,338 of record OY969085.1, read on the forward strand.
TCTGGCCGATTTCGCTCTGCTGGAAACGGTCAACGGCGTCAATGTCCTTGAACATGAACGGCAGATCGAACACTTGCACTTTTTTGGTGAATTTGTCGAATTTGGCAAGAGATGGAGCAATGAACTGCACGTCGCCAAGCGCGAGCGCTTCCATCTCCTTGGCATCGCCAAACAGCTGCGAATTCGGATAGACTTCGACTTTGACCTTGCCAGGCAACAGCCGCTCGGCTGCTTCTTTGAACTTCAGCGCCGCCTGCCCCTTTGGGGATTTTTCGGCGACCACGTGACTGAATTTTATGGTGAGCGGATTTTGTGCGGTGGCAGCTTTTTGATTTGTCAAAAGCCCGAGCAAAGCCACAACGAGCAGCCATTTACGCATGGACGATCCCCCCTTTATTCAAAGCAATACTTCCCGTAATTTACGGGAGTATTATTTTCGCTTTTTTCCTGAGTTTACTCGATGGCATTTAATTTGATGCGATTGGAGTAAGCAGTCAAGCTAAAAAAAACGATATCAAGGCCCAGATAAGCTTGCGGTTAATTACGAAAACGTGTGTCCTCGCTCTTAAAGACCGAAATAAGCTTGCCGGATTTTCGGATCGGCCGCAATTTGATCGCTGGGACCGTCGAGAAAAGACCGGCCTTCCGCAATCACATAGGCGTAATCGCTAAGCGCCAGTGCAAGGTGTAAATTTTGCTCGACCAACAAAATTGTGACGCCCGCCGATTTCAACGCCTTTAACGTCTCGACCAACTGCTGTACGACAACCGGCGCCAGACCAAGCGATAATTCATCGACGATCAAAACTTCGGGCACTGCCATTAAACCGCGGGCGATCGCCAACATCTGTTGCTCACCGCCCGAGAATGTCCCCGCCTTCTGACGGCGCCGCTCTTTCAATCGGGGAAACAGCGTGTACACTTGATCGAGCTGGTTATGGAACCTCCGACGCGCGCGGCGGGAAAACGCCCCCATCTCGAGATTTTCTTCAACACTCATATGGCCGAACAATTGACGCCCCTCCGGCACCAGCACCAGGCCGCGCGCGGCCTTCATGTGCGTGGGCAGCCACGTCACATCCTCTCCAGCGAAGACAACTTTTCCGCCGCGTGGCCGTAAGACGCCGGTGACGGCCCGCAGACTCGTAGTCTTTCCCGCTCCATTCGCGCCGAGCAGGGTTGTCGTTGAGCCACGCGCAACGGTGAACGAAATCCCCCACAGGACTTGCACATCCTCATAGCCGGCTTCGATGTTCTCGACCTGCAAAACGCATTCGCTCACCGTGCACTCCTCCTCACCGTCAACAACTCGGAATCGCCGAGATAGGCGGTAATGACGGCCTCGTTACTGGCAACCGCTTGCGGCGTTCCTTCCGCGAGCTTGGCCCCGAGATTGAGCACAACGATCCGATCGGAAAGGCTCATGATGGCGCGCATGATATGTTCAATCATGAGAATCGAGACGCCGTTGCCGCGAATTTTACGAACCGTCGCAATCATGGTTTCGGTCTCAGCGGGGTTTAGCCCGGCAAGGACTTCATCCAAGAGCAACAAACGCGGGCGCGCCGACAATGCGCGCGCGATTTCCAAACGCTTTTTTCCCGCCGTCGTGAGAGATCCCGCCATGGCGTGAGCACGATCGGAAAGCCCGATCATCGTAGCGACTTCGAAGGCAATGTCGCGCGCTTGGCGAAGCGGCAGGTCTTGCCGGCCGAAGCAGGCACCCACAGTGCAATTGTCGAGGACGCTGAGACCCATCAAGGGCTGAACGATTTGATGCGCCCGCGCGATACCATGTCGCGCAACCCGATAGGGCGGATCGCCGGTAATATCCTCGCCGGCAAATATGATTTGCCCTTCGTCAGGCGAATAAACACCATTGATCAAATTGAAGACGGTTGACTTTCCGGCACCGTTTGGGCCGATGAGCCCGATGATTTCTCCCTCGTTTAGCGTGATGCTCAACCGGTCGACGGCTTGCAGCCCGCCGAACTTCTTGCTGACTGCGACAAGCTCCAAGAGCGCACTCATTCGAACCACCGCTTTGTCCGCGGCCAATAGCGGTGCAATAGGCCAATCAAACCACCTGGAACAAATTGAATGATGAACAACAGGAGAATGCCGGCAATGACGAGCTGGAAATGCGCGAAAGCCGCGGTGGTCAATAAAAATCCGCGCAGCTCTTCATAGAGGAATGCACCGAGCGCCGGTCCAAGGACAGTGCCGGCGCCGCCGAGCATCACCATGACGATGGCCTCGATCGAGGTTTGCAAGTTAAACGCGCTTTCCGGTTCAATGATCCCGCTCTTGAAGAAATACAGCCCGCCAGTCACCGCCGGCAGAAAGGCCGACGTGCTGTAAACCGCGGCCTTGTAAAGCGGCGTCGGCACACCGAGCACCATGGCCGCATCTTCATTCTGACCGATCGCGATCAGACCAAGACCGAATTTGGAATTCTTGATCGCGTAACTGAGCAGTATCGATGTCGCCGCCACGGCGACGATTGACACATAGGTAAACCAAAGCGCCTGCATGGCCCCGCCAAACGAGTTGTAGGCATCAAGCGACAAATAGATGCCGCTCGCCCCGCCCCAAGGCTCGAAATTGACGACGAGTTGCTGAACGGCCTGATTGACGCCGATCGTGGCCAGCGCGAAAAACGCGCCGCGCAAACGCAAAATACCGAGGCCGAATAATAGCGCGACCAGGCTCACCGCAACCCCGGCGATCGATGCGGCCAATATCATCGACCACTGCAGCGCGTTGATGAGAAAGAGCGAAACATAGCCGCCAAGCCCGAAGAAAACGATGTTGCCGAAATTGACGTAACCGGCATAGCCAATCATCAAATTGAGATTGGTCGCCAAAATGATGTATACCGCCGCGAGCAACAGACTTTCGCGCAAACCAACATCATTGGTGATGTAAGGATAAAGTGCACAGGCCAGCGCTGCAGCGAGAACTAACCATGGAAACGGGCGGCGCCACACGTCTTTAAGCCTTGGTCAATGCGAAAATTCCACGCGGGAACGCGATAAGGCAGACAACAAAAAGCACAAACTCCAAGATCGGGATCCAGCTCACCGGCATAAACGGTGTCGCCGTGCCTTCGACCAGGCCGAGCGCAATACCGCCGACCAAGGCGCCGGCCGGATTACCCAACCCGCCAAGCACGGTGACCACGAAACTCTTGAGCTGATAAGCTTCTCCCGAGAGAACCGTAAACGGAAACAAGGTCGCAATCAGCGCGCCGGACGCGCCGGCAAGGGCGACACCAAGCCCGAAGGCCATCGATAAAATCTGCGTCGTTGGAATACTGGAGAGCTCCGCCGCCTCCCGGTTATCGGCAACGGCGCGGATGGCTTTGCCGATGCGCGTGTAATAGAGCAGCAGATAAAGCAGCCCCGCGATGATCACCGCGGCGACGGCCGCGGCGATGTGCGTCCCGGTAAAAGTATAGCCCCGCCAACTTATGCCCGGCATATTCACAGGGACGTTATATGGGCTGGTGCTCCACCAGGCGGTGCCGAGCCCGATCAGCACCATGTTCACGGCAAAGGTCGATAGCAGGCTCATCAATTCCGGGAGCCCAATCACCCGATGCACGGCAATCCAATATAAGACGATGCCAAACACGAAGCCAATTAAGAGCGTGCTCGGCACGGCCGCATAAGGGTTCAGGCCGAGCATGTGAACGACGACATAAAGCAGAAACATGCCCATGACGATGATGGCGCCATGGGCTAGATTAATGACGTTCATGACTCCCCAAATGAGCGTTAAGCCCATAGCGGCGAGCCCATAGACCGCCCCGATGAGGATGCCGTCGACAATCGAAGCGATGAGTCCAATCATGATCTTGGCCATCGGGCAGCGCCATGCCGCCGCCGGATGATCTTCGGCTCGTCCGTCTAATACATAATACTGGCGGTTTTAGCCGCATCCGGCCAAACGACTTCTTTTACGAGCTGCCCATTCTTCTTTTGCCATTGCGCAAGCACCATTTGATGGCCGATTTGCAAGCCATGTTCTTTCGGATCGGTTGCAAATTTCGTGTTGCCGAAGAATGTGGTCACATCCATCTTGTTGAGCGCTTGCGTTACCTTGTCCGGATCAATAGAGCCGGCTTGTTCTATGGCGTGTTGCAAAATCAAACCAGCCGCATAGCCGCCAGCCGCGTGATAACCCGGCATGATTTTATATTTCTCGCGAAATGCCTCGGTGAAAACGGCCGGCGTCGGTCCGAAATCCGGTTTGAAAGTGACTTGCGGTTCCCATTGCGACGGCACGGAAATGCCTTCGGCCGCCTCGCCCAATTGAGCGAATTTCGGACTGTCGGGAGCCACCAGCAGAGTGACCCACTTCAACCCCGCCTTTTGCTCGTGCAATTGTCGCGCCAATGTCGCGCCGTCCGCGTAGTGGCCGCCGCCGAGCAGCGCTGTTGCTTTCGCCGACACTATTTTGTTGATGAGCGGTGAGAAATCGGTCGTGCTACGCGCGTAAGATTCATCAACCGCAAGCGAGAGACCCTTCTTTTTGGCATCGTCGCGGATCGCGGTGGCAACGCCCTTACTGAAGGGGTCGTCTTCATATACGAAGGCGATGCGCGGATGAGGATTCTTCTCTAACAGAGCCGCAAGTGCACCGGAAAGATATTTGCTGGCACCCGTATATATTTGGAATAGGTGCTTATTGCCGAGCTTATAGGTTTTTTCCAGCGCACCGCCGGTGGTGATCATCACCTTTCCGTATTGTTCGGAAATGATCGCGGCGGTTGCCACCAATCCCGACGAATAAGGGCTGATGAGAAATTGTGCTTTATCTTGCGCGATCAAGCGCGTGTAAAGCTGCTGCACGCGCGTATTCTGCGATTCGTCGTCATAGCTGACGGTTTTGATTTGATAACTCTTGCCGCCCGCCTTAATGCCGCCTTTGGCATTGACTTCGTCGCGCCACAGTTCAATGCCGCGCATTTGCGCCGTCGAGTTGTTGTTCAGAGCGCCGGTTTGCGATGCGGTAAATCCGATGGTGATGGTGTCGGCGGCGAATGCAGGCGCGGCGAGCAAGATTGACGCCGCCAGAAGACAAAAAATGTTCCGTTTCATCGTATCCTCCCATGGTCCCCCCACAGCAGGACTCGCAAATAACAACGATCTAACGTGCAATTTTTTGTGTCAAGCGCACCAAGGCAACAGGGTACCGCGAATGCAAAGAAGTCCCTTGCGTCCGGCGCACTGATACCGAACTATTTTCGGCCGTAACAATTGTTTGGCCGCGGACTTAGCCCGCATCCGTGGAATGAATGCGAGCAACGCCATCGCTAATGAGCTTGCTTTGCTTGCTCATCAATTTATTGAGCGCGCCGATATAGGCTTTCGCCGAAGCGACCAACGTATCCGGATCGGCGCCTTTGGCGGTGAACGAGCGGCCATGTTCAGCCAGACGCACAGAGACTTCCGCCTGTGCATCGGTACCGCCCGTCACCGCATGCACCTGATAAAGCTCAAGCGTGGCGTCGTGCGGTACCAGAGCGTGAATTGCGTTAAAGATGGCGTCCACCGGGCCGTTGCCGGTCGCCTGAGTGGTGACGTGCCCGCCGTCGATATCCAGCGTCAGCGTCGCCGTTTGCGGCCCCATGGTGCCGGCAATCACCGTCAACGAGAATACCTTGATGTGATCGTGCGCGGTGGCGATCTCTTCATCCACGAGCGCCTCGATATCTTCGTCGTAGATTTGCTTCTTTTTGTCGGCCAGCGCCTTGAATCGCACGAAGGCGTCTTCGAGCTGATTGCCCGCCAGTCGATAGCCGAGCTCTTCCAATTTATGCGCAAAGGCATGACGTCCCGAATGCTTGCCCATGACCAGCGATGTCTGTTTCACGCCGACCAATTCCGGCGTCATGATCTCATAAGTTTGCGCGTTTTTGAGCATGCCGTCCTGATGGATGCCGCTCTCGTGCGCGAAAGCATTCCGTCCCACGATCGCCTTGTTGTATTGCACCGGAAAGGAGGTCGCCGCCGAGACCAGTTTTGATGCACGGGTGAGCATCGTCGCGTCGACCCCACAATGGAATGGGAGCAAATCGTTGCGTACCTTCATCGCCATCACGATTTCTTCCAGCGCGGCATTGCCGGCACGCTCGCCAATGCCGTTGATGGTGCATTCGATCTGGCGCGCGCCGGCTTTCACACCGGCGAATGAATTGGCGACCGCCATGCCGAGATCATTGTGGCAATGGGTTGAAAACACCGCCTTGTCGGCGCCGGGCACGCGCGCGCGCAACATTTCTACCAGCGCATAATATTCTTCCGGCATGGTATAGCCGACCGTATCAGGAATGTTGATGGTCGTGGCGCCGGCTTTGATCGCGGCATCCACGCAACGGCAGAGAAAATCGTGTTCGGTGCGGGTGGCATCTTCCGCCGACCATTCCACATCGTCGGTAAATTTACGCGCGCGCGTAACCTGCGCGACCACCATCTCAAAAACCTCGTGCGGCGCTTTCTGAAGCTTGTATTTCATGTGCACCGGCGAGGTGGAGATGAACGTATGGATACGTTTGCGCTTGGCCGGCCGGATCGCCTCGGCGCAGCGGTCGATATCTTTGAAGGCCGCGCGCGAGAGACCGCAAATGACGGCATTCTTGGAACGCCGCGCGATCTCGCGCACGGCCTCGAAATCACCTTCCGAAGCAATCGGAAAACCGGCCTCGATAACGTCGACACCCATGTCGTCGAGCAGCTCCGCAACCTCGAGCTTTTCCTCGTGGGTCATGGTCGCGCCGGGGCACTGCTCGCCGTCGCGCAAAGTCGTGTCGAAGATGACGATGCGGTCCTTTTCGGACGGGGTTTGTGTAGCCATTGGATGGGTCCTTCTCGTCGAATGCGCCGTTGGCGGCGCTCTTAAGGGTGATTTTTGCCTTCATCCCCCGAGTGCCCAGGCACATATGCCCAGCCGGCCCTCAGGGGCGCGTAAGGAGAAGGAGCGTGCTAATGGCGAGGGAGCCCGCAACACTAGTGGTCCGATTCAAACATTCGCTACCCATTTCGGCGGGGATCTTTTGCGAATGTTTGAATTGAAAGACCATGAGCCAAATATAAGTTTCTAGTGGAGTTTTGGATTTGACATTCGCTTCGCGAGCTTGCGGCCAGGTAGGTAGCGAATGTCAAATCCACTCCACTAGCCGTGGCGGCCGCCCGCTCGATCGTGCTCATATCACGGCACATCGACATGTCTTGCAAAAGACCTTCGTTTTAGCGCCAAACCCAATCGACCAAAGTGCCAGTTAAATAATGGCGCGCTCGATTTTTACAAGAAAGTGCCCGCTTAAATCAAGCGTCGCATTCGGCACCCGATTCCGAAAAGGCGGAAAGTCTCGGGGAGGGATCGCTCCGCAAGAGCGATAGCGAAGTCGGGTCGAGCGAGGAGCGCGCGAGAGCAACGATCGTTGTCTGTTATCTCCCACCGGAGAGAATTGTCGCCTTTCGGTCGCCATATTCCTCTTTCTGGATTTCCCCCCGCGCAAAACGTTCGTTGAGGATTTGTAGCGCCGATTGAGTTGGGTCGTGCCACATGCGGGGTCCCCAATGGGACGGTCCGCCCGCGCACATGCCGCGCGCGAAGAAAATGACTACCGCGCAAACGACAAAGAAAAACAAAATCATCATCGGGAACATCCACCAAAAAGGCCATCCGTAATGCCAAGGACCTGGCCAGTTATATCCTTGCGGAATCGGCGATTGTTGCGTCTGAGCCGTTGCATAGGAGGCGAACACAAGCGCCGCAAATGAGAAAGCCGTAATCTTTTTCAACATGGAAAATTTCCTCGCGCAATTGCTGCAATCCTCGTTGCTTTCATGGACTTTAGAGTATCAACGAACGGGGCATAAAAGCAACCCGAGTTTGACGAACTTTCAGCTGGCTGCGCCGGAAATTCCCAAACCGGCCAACAATATATCGCTTACACACTCAGCCGCGCGTGGCGGCCGCATCCGGAAAGGCGGCAAAAGAATGTGCCCATGCGCCAGAAAAGTGGAAACCGCATACCAAATCGCAATGAATATTATCACTACGAGAACTTGCAATAGGAGGAGCCCGGCATCTCGCCATGAGATGCAAACTCCTCCCTTTGTCGACGAAGACCCGTCGCGCGCCCCTCAGGGATGGCACCCCGATCAGGGATGCTTGAACAGGCCAATCAGGCCGGTCGCGCCTTTGGCGTGGCCGTTAAGCTGAGCAAGCAATTCATCGCGCGTCAGGCCGGCCGGCAGCGCCTTGGGATCAAGGTCGGTCGCAATAAGCGTCAGCGTATAATGATGATAAGTCGTATTCGGCGGCGTACACGGGCCGAGATAGACAGTATGCCCCGCCGTGCCTTTGCCGCCGACGAACTTGTCAGATGGCTGACTGGTTTCCCCTTCCTTGAACGACATCACGGACGCGGGAATGCCATAGGCGACCCAATGCACAACGCCCAGGCCGTTCCGACCGTCCGGATCGACCATGACTAGGGCATAACTCTTGGTCCCCGCCGGCGGGTTCGACCAGACCAACGGCGGCGACACGTTTGCACCCACGCAATTCGGATTTGTCTTAACATTGCCGGCGTACTTTTTTGCCAGAGGCCGGCCGTCCTTAAACGCCTTCGATGTCAGCGCGAACGGTCCTTGCGCCTGCGCCGCACCGGCAAATAAAAACGTCCCCGCGGCCAACGCCGCGATAACCCCACTTACTGCCTTCATGACTTCCCCCCTCGTTAGGCATTTGTATTACTATAAGGCGCAAAGCTTATCGCACGTCAATGGCGATTGCGTCACTCCCGAGGCTGGCGTCGCCATTGCCCGTCGCCTTCTTGCCATAAGCCTCCGCTTGAGCCGCGCCGGGCCGGCCATCAAGCCGCACCAAAACTTGTTCCCAGACAGCCGCGCGTTCGGGCTTGGGCTCGGGTACAATTTTGCGTTCTAAAATTTTGAAACCGGTTTGAGCGAGACCGTCATGGATAAAGCTGTCTGCAGAGACGGCGCCGCCCTGCTTGCCCCATCGTTCTTTGAAAAGAAGAGCGTTCACTTCCGCAATCTCGCTCGGCCGGATATTCGCGATCTCATTCGGCGAACCATCGATCTTGAGCCCCTCATTGTCATGCTCAAGCGCAATAAACGTCCCGTTGCGTCGTCCAAATGCAATGCCGGCCCGCTCAAAACGCTTTCTCAAATCGGTGTCTTCATGGCCCCAACCCCAATAGTCATTCGCAAAGCCATTTACAGCGCGAAAATGCTCATTCGGAATGAGCACGACACCGCCAAAAAGTTCATCGAGTTTATGCGCTATAGATACTTTGGAACGGCCCGGCGCCACGGGCCGGCTTTCTGCGCCATACCATAAGATCATGGACGGCCAATCGATCCACGAATAGTCCGCCCAGATCGGCAGATAGTCGACGTCGTGAAAGCAGGTGTAGTCGGACTCGTCGGTGCCCAACAAAAAGCCAATGTTCTTGAGCATGCCACGGTTGAACGGCAGGCCCTGCTCTTGCTCCACGATTAAAACGCGATAGGGGATATCGCGGTCCAATTTATCGCGGGCAAAATAAGCCCGCACGTGCCCAATGAATTGCTGAAGATGAGCGGCGCGATCGCGATAGGGCACGACAATGGAAAGTCTATTCATTCGGTACCGGTCATTTGATCAGCAAATCACCCCTCCCCCGATTCGCGGAGGAGGGAAATGACTGCCGCGCTCTAATTCTTGGCTTTATCCACCAATGCGCGCTGCTTGATCCACGGCATCATCTCGCGCAGTTTGGCGCCGATTTTCTCGGCCGGATGCTCGGCGAGTTTGGCGCGCGTGGCCTTGAACGAGGTCTGGTTGACCTTGTTCTCCAGCATCCAATCGCGGGTAAAGCGGCCGGCTTGAATGTCGCCGAGAATGCGCTTCATTTCCGCGCGCGTCTCCTGTGTGATCACGCGCGGGCCCGAAACATATTCGCCGTATTCGGCGGTGTTCGACACCGAGTAATTCATATTGGCGATGCCGCCCTCGTAGATGAGGTCGACAATCAGTTTCATTTCGTGAATGCACTCGAAATAGGCCATCTCCGGCGCATAGCCGGCTTCGCACAGCGTGTCGAAGCCCGCCTTCATCAGTTCGACCACGCCGCCGCACAGCACGGCCTGTTCGCCGAACAAATCGGTCTCGCATTCCTCCTTGAAGGTCGTCTCGATAATGCCGGCCCGGCCGCCACCGATTGCGGCGCCATAGGACAGCGCGAGCTCATGCGCGTTGCCGGACTTGTCGGCATTGACCGCCAACAGGCAGGGCACGCCGGCGCCGCGCTGATATTCCGAGCGCACGGTGTGGCCGGGCCCCTTCGGCGCGATCATCATCACGTCGAGATCGGCGCGCGGCTCGATCAGGTTGAAATGCACGTTGAGGCCGTGCGCGAACATCAGCGCAGCGCCGTTCTTCATGTTGTCACGGAGATGGTCGCGATAGATGTCGCCCTGCAATTCGTCAGGGGTGAGCATCATCATCACATCGGCCCATTTGGCGGCCTCCGCCACTTCCATGACCTTGAACTTCTCGGCCTCGGCCTTCTTCACCCCGGCCGATCCCTTGCGCAAGCCCACGGCCACGTCCTTCACGCCGGAGTCGCGCAAATTGAGTGCATGGGCATGGCCCTGGCTGCCATAGCCGATAATAGCGACCTTCTTGCCCTTGATCAGGTTCAGGTCGGCATCGCGATCGTAGTACACTCGCATGATAATTCCTCTATGTACCGGCAAACGGTCGGCGCATTGTTTCTAGCCCACTGCTTCTAGGATGCTCTGGCCGAGCCGACAAGAGCCGAGGGGGGTACATTTTTGGCCAGGACCGGCGTCGGCGCGAACGTCATCATACAAATCATCAGATGATGTCAGAGCCGGCGCCGACGGCAAAAAGGTTTATCCCGAGAAGACTGGCAAGCTTTCCCAGAACTTGGGCAACAACCTCGTCGGGTACGGTCTCGATCAGGCCAAACATACGTCGCGTTCGATCAATCGTGCGAACCTGATCGACGAGTACAGCCCTTTGGTTTGCAGCCCCGTCGGAGAACGTGTTAGCTCGGCGCGGCCTATCGGTCGTTCCCGGATTTCGCGTTCCGCTCCATCCGGGCCACACATAACGGCCGGCCCCGGCGCGAACGGAAAACCGATGCCAGGCTTCATTGAAGTGGCCCCTCACGATCGAAAGCGTTGTTGCTATTGACCATATACTCGACCAATTCGACGATGCAGCGTCGCATCCTGCTGCTTTTGATGCGCATAAATGCCTTGACCAGCGACAAGCCCTCGGATGCGGTCATGAGTTCCAGAAAATCGGGAGAAGGCTTCGTGGTCATCGCCTCCCCTTCGTCCGGCAAACCGTCAAAGAAAAACGACACCGGCACTTGAAGTGCCGCGGCGATCTTCTCCAATCGGCTTGCACTGATCCGATTGCTGCCTTTTTCATACTTCTGAACCTGCTGGAACGAGACACCGATCGTTTGGCCTAATTCGACCTGGCTCATCTTCAACTCAATGCGCCGCATGCGGACTCGCGCGCCGACATATTGGTCGATCGGGTGCATCGATTTATCCATGGTGTGCTTTACCTGCTGTAAAATTGCAATAATTCTACGCACAACGACCAGCATAATACAATGCAAAATGCATAGAAAAATACGTATGAATGGCATCTGTGCATAAACAGGGATCTACCGTTTCCTGGTGCGTGTCTTAAGATAATTGAGAAAATCTAGCGCTTCCTGCTGTTCCCGACTCGGGAGCTCATCGTAGAGAATTTGGAGGTCATTACCGTTTGGCCTGCCTTTGCCGGTGAGAAGCCATAGCAGGTCGACCCCGAAAAATCGCGCATATCTTTCAGCGCTGCGTCGGCCCCCTCGACTGCCATTTTCGTGAGCGAGATAGGTCGCCGGCGGCAAGCCCATGGCTTTCGCTGCCTTGGTGCCGGTTTCATATTTCTTGGCGCGGGCCCAAGCCAATCGCTCGTGGAACTCTTTCACATATGCTTAATGCATTGAATTGCTATGCAATTGGCATTGCTGCAATCATGTCATGCAATATGGATCGCTCGGCCAGGAACCGACAGAGCACCTATCCGAAACATCAGGCCGGCGCATCACGTGTGGAATCGCTGTTAACGATGTGCGCGTCTCATGTTTGCCTATGTAACATTTGGTACAGCAGCACCTTCAAAATGAGGGTAGTTTGGGCCTGCTGAAAAATGTGAATGCGTAAAGGAACAGCGCCGATGACGATCGTGCACAGGTCAGGCCCCACGCCATTTCGTCCGCCGCACAAGGAAGAAAACAACACGAGCAGGACGCTCAAGGTGGGGCCTGGAGTAGGAGGGGCCACCGCCGCGCCGGCGGCTTCTGTCCAAACGCAGCCCGTGCAGCAAGATCCTCGATCGATAAATTTTGATCCAATCGACTTAGCCTACCTGTCGTTTAAAGTTGCGAACGAAAATTCAAAAGATGACGCTTGGGACCAGCTCGTGGAAGCTATCGAACGCGAGATGTTTCCGCGGAGCACCGATACGCGCACCGTCGAAGAAAAAGGTGACCAGATCATTGCACATTCCGGGGGCGATCCAATAAAAGAAGACATTCTCCGGACGGCTGTTGGCGATGTTTATATCGATTTAACCACGAAAATATTGAGTCCGCCTCAGGTCACGGTCGACCGTCGAGGTCGCATCATACAAACTCGTGTTGCGAATACGGCTCTCTCTTGTGCGGCATCATGGATACCTCACTGGGCCAAGAAAGATCCGCAAAAAGAATTTCATGCCCTTTATAGTCTGCTCGAGAATTTGTACGATAGCGGCATAGCTCGACCGATATTGGCCGAAGTCGTGGCGCGATACGGCATCCTTGGCGACTACACCGTGCCGTTGGCAGAGCGAGATCTGCTTGACAAGATAAAACAGTTTATCGGAAAAGAAAATCCTGCCGCCAGCTGGATCGTTTTCTCGAAATATGAAACCGTTCACGCATGACTAAGCAGTCATCGAAAAATATGGGCCCCGACACCCAGTATCTTGCAGTATCTTGCAGTATCTTGAAGTACCGTCGAAAGGAGACGTGAATGGCCTGCGGCCGACATCCCTCTCCACTCGTCACGCAGATGTGTAACTTCGTGTGGTGCCGCCTTGTGATTTTGCCCATATTTGAGGCATGAACAACGCGAGGAGCGCCCATGATGAAACTCCGCTCGACCTTTCTTCTCGCCGCCGTCTTGGCTTTCGCGCCCTTTGCCGCGCAGGGCGAGGACGCCGTCGTCATTCCGCCGCCCGCTGCGGACACGCCGGCGCAACGCGCCGGGCTGGAGAGCGCCGTGCTCGCCGGCGGCTGCTTCTGGGGCGTGCAGGCCGTCTATCAGCACGTCGAAGGCGTGACCAATGCCGTCGCCGGCTATGCCGGGGGCGCGCAGAAAGACGCCGACTATGAGACCGTGAGTTCGGGCCGCACCGGCCATGCCGAAAGCGTGCGGATAAGTTTCGACCCGCGCCGGATTTCCTACGGCAAGATTTTGCAGATTTATTTCTCGGTCGCGCACAACCCGACGCAGCTCGATCGTCAGGGGCCGGATTCGGGTACGCAATATCGCTCGGAGATTTTCCCGCAGAGCGAGGCGCAGAAGAAAACCGCGCACGCCTACATCGCGCAACTTGAAAAGGCGCACGTGTTCAAACGCCCGATCGTCACCAGGAGCGGCACGATGACGGCGGCGTTTTTTCCGGCCGAGGCGCATCACCAGGACTACGCGATCCGCCATCCCTATCAGCCGTACATCTTGTACAACGACGCGCCGAAGGTGGAGAATTTAAAGAAGCTGTTTCCGGAGGTGTGGCGCGATAAGCCGGTGACGGTGGCGGACGCCGGCAAAAGAAACTGATGCGGCCGCCTCGATCGCGGCGCAAAGCATGTTCCGCATTCCTTGCCGCATTCTTGCCTTGCCGCATTCTTGCCTTGCCGCATTCTTGCCTTGCCGCATTCTTGCTGCATTCTTGCGGGGCCTTTTATCGATGTCTGCAAGACAAGGCCCGTAGCCGCGCGCCTCGTTCGGCGGTGGCTACGGGATTTGCGCGCGCTCCTTTGTTCAAGCGGCGGAGCTCACTTCGATCTTTTTGGATTGCGCCGGGGCCGGCTTCGGCACTTTGACCTTCAGCACCCCCTTGGCCATGCTTGCTTTTATCGCATTCGCGTCGACGCCCTGAGGAAGTTCCAGCGTGCGCTCGAAAGCGCCATAGCTGCGCTCCACGAGCCGGTAATTTTTGTCCTTCTCTTCTTTTTCGGCCTTCTTCTCACCGCGGATGGTGAGGAGATTATCGGAAACGTTGATCTGCACGTCCTTTTCCTCGAGCCCGGGCAGTTCGGCGGTAATTTCGATTTCTTTGTCGGTTTCGGTCACGTCCATGTCCGGCATCATCCCGGACGGGCCCGCGGCAAAGGGCTGAAGCGACGGAAACGTCGGGAACCCGCGCGTAAAATCGTCGAACAGACGATCGATTTCCCGCTGCAGAGACGTGAAAGGATTACGCCCTGCGGACAAGCCTCGCTCGCGGCTGATGGGAATGAGAGATTTCGGCATAAACGACCTCCATTTGCTTGCGTGATCTGCAATGCCGGTGCATCGCGGCATCGCTTGTTAAGTAAAATAGGTCGGATCGGCGTTCCTTGCGGAATCTCAAATAAGGCCGCCCGTGTTCAAGAGAGCGATGGGTTTTCCGGCGCTCCAATCACAAACCCAGAGTTAGGCTCGACCCAGGCCAAATGATCCTTGACGGCCTTTACGCCGGTAATGTTTTCCGCCGCCACTTTCAAAGCCTCCCGCTGGCGCTCATCGATAATCGCGCCCCAGAATTCAACCACGCCGTCATGCACGACGACGTTCGTCATGGCGGTCGGCGCCCAGTCCTGTTTTCGCAATTCGGCGAGCAATTTTTCGCGAATGGCCGCATCATCCGCCTCATTCTGCGGCTCCGAGTGCGACAGAGCGACCAAGGCATGCATGAGATTGGCGCGTGTTATGAGCCCGACCATTTTGTTCTTGCGCATGACGGGTACGCGTTTGATGTGGTGACGTTCCATTAATTCAACGACCGCTTCGAGCGAGGCATCCTCCTCGACCGTATGGACAGGCGAGGTCATCACCTCGCCGACTTTGCTGCCGTGCGAACGGGTGTATTCAGTCGCCATCTTGCCAGGACCCATGAGAAATTCGAGCCAGCGCGACCGCCGGTGTTCGGTGCCTGTTTCCCGCCGGCGTAGAAAATCGCCCTCCGATAATATGCCGACCAGCGTCCCCTCTTTATCGATCACCGGCAAGCCGCTGATGTGGTGGGCGAGCATCAGCCGGGCCGCGTGCAAAACGGTCGAATCCGGATCGACCGACATGATAGTGCCGGTCATCACATCTTTGGCCTTCATCGAGATCCTCCTCATGCGCGATTGGTCGGAAAGAAGCTCATCAGCCACGTCGTCTACGCGTCCAATCGCGCCAACGCAGCGCGGTTGCGCAGCACGATGTGCCGCGAGGTGGGAATCGCAATCGCCGCGGAATTCTCAAGCTGCGTCAGCGTGCGCGAAACGGTTTCGATGGTCAGGCCCAGATAATCCGCGATGTCCTGTCGCGACATCGACAATTTGACATCCGTCATGACCGCCGAACGTTTGGCGATTTCGAGCAGAAAAGCGGCGACACGTTCCTGCGCGGTCTTGATCAGCAGCACGACGTGCGCCTGCGCGCGCTGCAGCTCGGCCGCCGTCATGATCCAGAGCTCGCGGGCCACTCCGCTATCGCGCGCGGCCAGCGAAACAAGCGCGCTACGTTTCATGACCAGGATTTTACAGTCGTCGATGGCCTCGGCCGAAAACGTGTGCTCTTCGCCCGCCTCAAAGCCGAACACTTCGCCGGGCAAGTAGAAAGCGCCAATCTGGCGACGACCGTCATTGAGTATTTTATAGGTGCGAACGCTGCCGCTCAGGACCTTGTAAAGATAGTCAGCCGGTTCATTCTCACCGTAAATTTCGGCGTTGCGCCCGAAGGGCATGGTTGCGCCCATCAACTCAGTCGCGCGGTCGAAGACCGATGCTGCGGCGGCCGATTGCGAATTGATTCGATGCGGTTGCACCTGGCTTGATGCGCTGCGGCGGCTCGTTGCGGTCTGTGTGTACATGGCGCTTAATCTCCCTTTCATAGGGTGGGTTTAAATTTCATGACCGTTGGTACCGCTGGCGCCAGGCAGCGGAAATTCAGATAATCCCCCTAGGGGATTTACCGGAGGCGGCCACCGCGATGAGGCGGCAGCCGCCGCGAGAGGCGGGAGAGCGTGCTAAAAGCTCAGGTGGCGTCTGGAGATTTCGCAGAAGACATTGCAGAGATGGCTGAACCTGTTGAAAAACATCGATTTCCCGGTCCGCCGCAAAGCTGGCCTGTCCGCTATGGGGTGGCCGCCGCGGCCGTTCTGCTGTCGCTCGCCGCCTCTGTTGTTTTTTTCCGGACCGCAGGTGGCGACATGTCGTTTCTTTATTTTGTGCCGGCGGCATTGGTCGCCGCCGCGATCGGCGGCATGGGTCCGGGATTGCTGGCCACCGGCCTGAGCATCGGCGCGGCCGTCCTGTTCGTTTTCCAGGATAATCCCACCAACGCAAATCCGGCCGTCGTGCATGGCGCCATTATCGACGGCGGGCTTTTTGCTCTGATCGGAATAGGCATGGCTTGGGCCGGAGAACTACTTCGCCGTAGCCGCCGGCGAGCATCATTGATGACGCATGACGCCCTGTCGCGCCAAGCGCATCTGCAATCGATTCTCGCGACCGTGCCGGAAGCCATGATCGTCATCGAGGAACGCGGCGTCATTCAATCCTTCAGCAGCGCCGCCGAACGGCTATTCGGTTACCGGCCCGATGAAGCCGTGGGGCACAACATCAAAATGCTCATGCCGTCCCCCTATCGTGAAAGTCACGACCATTATCTGCAACGCTATCTCGATACCGGCGAACGCCACATCATCGGTGTGGGCCGAATTGCCGTTGGTCAGCGCAAAGACGGATCGACTTTTCCGATGGAGCTAGCCGTCGGCGAGATGACGATGGGAAGCGGGCGTTTCTTCACCGGCTTCATCCGCGATTTGACCGAGCGGCAAAAGACCGAGGCCCGATTGCAAGAATTGCAGTCCGAGCTTGCGCATATTTCGCGCCTCAGCGCGATGGGCGAGATGGCCTCAACCCTGGCCCATGAACTCAATCAGCCGCTATCGGCAATTTCCAATTATCTCATGGGTTCGCGCCGCCTATTGGCGGACGACACGGACGAGCGCTCCGCCATTCTGCGTGACGCGCTGGAGAAAGCCACCGACCAATCCATACGCGCCGGCCACATTATTCGCCGCTTGCGCGATTTTGTTTCGCGCGGCGAAAGCGAACGGCGCGTCGAAAACATAACCAGATTGGTTGAGGAGGCGAGCGCCTTGGCCTTGGTCGGCGTCAAAGATCGTGATATCCGCGTGCACTTTTATTTTGACCCCGCCGTCGGTTCGGTGCTGGCCGACCGCGTCCAGGTGCAGCAAGTCTTGCTCAACCTGATCCGCAATGCCGTCGATGCAATGGAGGAATCGTCCCTCCGCAATCTTTCGATCTCAACGGCACGAATTGAGGGCCAATTCGCTCGCGTCGGTGTCGGCGACACCGGCATTGGGATTACGCCCGATGTCGCCGATCAATTGTTCACTCCGTTCGTCAGCACCAAGCGTCACGGCATGGGCGTTGGCCTGTCGATCTCGCGCACGATCGTCGAGGCTCATGGCGGGCGTATCTGGGCTGAGCCGAATCCGGCCGGGGGAACGATTTTTCACTTTACCTTGCCCATCGTAGACGAACGGGATTTCGATCATGCAGACTGAACCGATCGTTTATGTGATCGACGACGACGACGCGGCGCGCCAATCGCTCGCGTTTTTATTGCAGACCGCCGGCGTGCGGACGCGCAGTTTCGATTCGGCGAAAGCATTTCTCGATGTGCTGCCGACGATCGACGCCGGCTGTGTCATTACCGACGTGCGCATGCCGGAGATAAGCGGCATCGATCTCCTGCGCCGCATAAAAGATGGCGGCGCGGAATTGCCGGTCATTGTCATCACCGGGCACGGCGACATTTCGCTCGCGGTGGAGGCGATGAAAATCGGCGCGGCCGATTTTTTGGAAAAGCCGTTCGACGACGAGCTATTATTGTCGGCGGTGCGCGCCGCGCTGGATAAAGAGGCCATTGTCGCCCGCCACAAGGCTGAAATCGCCGGCATTCACGAAAAACTCGCGGCCCTGTCCAACCGGGAACGGCAAGTCCTGGAAGGGCTCGTTGCCGGACACGCCAACAAGAACATCGCTTTCGATTTGGGCATCAGTCCGCGCACGGTCGAAATCTACCGCGCCAACGTCATGACCAAAATGGCGGCCAACAGCCTGTCCGATCTCGTGCGCATGGCGATCCAAGCGGATATTTTAAAGACCGGCAAGAGCGGCCGATGACGGGGCGCAATGGTGCACCTCTCGCGTCCCGCCGAAATTGGCATAATGCGTTACCAGACCTTGACCTTCTTATAGGCGCTATCAATCGTTTTCGAAAAACCACATGTATAGCCGAGACAGCGGCGCAACTGATTTTTCGTGGCTTCTTTGGCGCCGGTGCCTTGATGACCACTACCGCCTCGGTCATTGTGGTCGCCATGGTTATTTGAACCACCGCCGTTATGACCGCCGCCACCGCCGCCACCCTTTGCCAAAGCCGCGCCGGTGCCGGCCGCCAAGCTTCCGGCTACCAGCAGAGTGGCGAGCGCAAGAGCGAAAATAAGAGCGAGAAATTGTCTCATCGTCCGCATGTCAGGTCTTGAGCCCTACCCCCTATAAAAGGACGAATAAACGCCGAAACAGGTGCGCAGCTCATGGAAGCTTCGCTTGCTAAATGATTGGGCGAACAGACCTGAACGGGAGCTGAACAAACGACACGCGGCATAGTCTTGGTGTGTGGAAATACTGCAAGTTATTGAAAATAGAATATTTTTTGTCTCTCTCCGGACCCTGACTGTCCCGCCCGCCGCCAGACGCAAGCGGCGAAGAAATCAAACCCCGGCGCGACGCCACACGGGGCGGCGCCGGTTGTGGTCGCTCTCACTCAGGATTCAAAAGCTTAGGCGTTAAAGGCCTGCTTTCGCGGCAGCGGTTTGACATGCTCGCCAACCCACGAACTGAGCATCTGATGATAAAGGGAAGCCGAATGCCATAGGACGCGCTGATAAAGCCTGCCCTTTGCCGAATCGGGCTCCACCTTCCCGCACAAATCGAGCCCCATCGTCAGGTGATGCTGGTCGACGTCGGTGTGCACCTTCCAATAATTCCCGCTTAGGATTTTCAATTGATCCAACACCGGAATAACGGCGGAGTAAAAATCGAAGGCGACACCTTCACTCAACAAATTAAGCCCCACAACTTGAACATCATGAGGCTCGTACACGGCGCTACGCCAGGAGAATGCAAGGCAATTGAGCGTTTCCTGGGTGGCCGGCACCTCGCCCGGTCCGGTACCGTTTAGGAATCCATGCTCTTCCATCCACGCGATGAGTTGGTCGGGATGGTCCGCCTCCTCGAGAGCATGTTCGGCAAAGACCGGCTGATAAGTTTTGTCATGACAAAGTGAGTAGCGCAGACACAAGGCTTGGGTGAATTCACGCGACTGATGGATAAGCTGATGCACCCATTGCAGATCGTTGGCGCGCTCGGCGCGCCGGATTTTTTGGAAGAACGGCCCCTGTCGAAGTTGCGAGCGATATTCTTCGGACGCGTTGAGTAACCAATCCATACAATATCCTCCTTGCTCTGGTTTGAAACATTCGGGGAATTTCATGTCGATTGAGGAAGAACAATGGAACCATTATGGTTCAATACGTCTGTACACAGAGACCGTTAGTCGAAAGTTATTTTACCTCACGCTCGCGGCGAGTTTTCGTTTACGAAACGCGAAGCGCATCTGCCTCACCATCGTCAGATGAAATTTGAATCGCAATCTGCCCGAGAGAATGGCGCCCGTCACGTCCTGGATGGTAGAATTCGCCAAGCGCCATTTTACGCGTGAAAGCAGATTTCGATGGCCAAGCATACCCAAACTCGGGTGCGGGAGGACATTGATGATTATGTTAGAGATGTTGTCTTAGTTTAAACTCATGGCGGGCCGCAAACTCAACCCTCCGGATCGGCGCGAAATGACGGCGCCCTCGCTGGCCGACATCGAGCGGATGGCTGCCGAGGCCTTCGCCCGGCTGCCGGCGAATTTTCGCCGCTTGTGCGACAATCTCGTCATTCGGGTGGAAGACTTTCCAACCCGGGAGGTATTGGACTCCTTGCATCTTGAGAGCGAATTCTCGGTCCTGGGCTTATTCCAAGGGGTCGGCCTGCCCCGTCAATTCGCGACGATGCCGCAATTATTGCCCAACAGAATTTGGCTCTACCGCATGCCCATTCTCAACTATTGTGCCCAACACGATGACCCCCTGAGCGCCGTCGTCACCCACGTGCTGGTGCACGAGATCGGGCATCATTTCGGATTCTCGGACGAGGATATCGAAGCCATCGAGCGGGGAGCGGATTGAACGGCTTTGCGTGGATCTGGCGTTCGCGTTAGAAAGCGTCCACGAAGCTTACGCGAGAGATCGGGGCTGCCATGGAAAAATTCACCACACTTGAGGGCGTCGCCGCCCCCTTGCGGATCATCAATGTCGATACCGACATGATCATCCCCAAACAATATTTGAAGACGATCAAACGCACCGGATTGGGCAAAGGTTTGTTTTCCGAACAAAGATATCTGGATGACGGCGCCGAAAATCCGGATTTTGTGCTTAACAAGCCGGCTTATCGGCGGGCGAAAATTCTCATCGCCGGCGATAATTTCGGCTGCGGCTCGAGCCGCGAACACGCGCCCTGGGCCTTGATGGATTTCGGCATTCGCTGCGTGATCTCCACCTCGTTCGGCGACATTTTTTACAACAACTGTTTTAAGAATGGGATTTTGCCAATCCGCGTCTCGCCGGAGGACCTCGAAAAACTGTTCGACCATGCCGAGCGCGGCGCCAATGCCACGCTCACCATCGACCTCGAAGCACAGGAAATTCGCGGACCCGACGGCGGCGCCATCAAATTCGACATCGATCCGTTCCGCAAACACTGTCTGCTAAACGGCCTCGACGATATCGGATTGACGCATCAGAAGCGGAGCAAAATCGAAAGCTACGAACAAAAGGCCAAAACAACCCGCCCTTGGGCGTGATCGGATGTCGGATGTTCGGAAGTCAGATGTCAGAAGACGAAGCAAGTTGATTGTACAGGCGGGCGTATTTTCGTGAATCCGGCAAGCTGTAGCAAGCTGTAGATGGGGTAACGGGCCTTGGCGAAGCGCGCTTTCAACAGCGCCGTAGCGAGCGTGCCTTGGTGGGCAGGCCCCAAGGCCCATTACCCCATCTACTTGCTATGGCTCGCTACGCCATCAATTTTTGCACCCTCCCTCCAGCGAGCAGGCAATCCTGAGCAATTGGTCCAAGCGGATTTCATTCTTTCCTAGTGGTCCAATTCAAACATTCGCTACCCATTTCGGCGGGGATCTTTTGCGAATGTTTGAATTGAAAGACCATGAGCCAAATATAAGTTTCTAGTGGAGTTTTGGATTTGACATTCGCTTCGCGAGCTTGCGGCCAGGTGGGTAGCGAATGTCAAATCCACTCCACTAGTTCGTACTGATCGAGCTTATCTTCCAGCATACCGGAGAGATGCGATAATTTTCGTAGTGTCATTTTTTGTTTTTGGCGAGCAGGATGCATAAGCAAGCCGGAGCCTGGGTGGAGCGAACCAAAACCCGGGAACGATCAAGAGGTTCGTCCCGCATTCCGGTTGCGCTCTGACATCAACCTTTTTTCTTCCTAATCCGAAACGTCAGCACGTCATCGGCCTGATTTTGCGCTTCCAGCACGTCGCCGGTTTGCCGTAGCAGGTTCGGAATATCGATGGCCGCCAAGGGATCGGTGCATTCGATGGTGAGCGTATCGCCGCTCGCCATGCCGGCGAGTAATTTGCGCGTGCGCAAAGCAGGCAACGGGCATTTCAACCCGCGCAAGCTTATCGTTTGGTGAGTCATCGCGCGAGCGTCATATCAGCCGTGCATGACCCGGAAAAGGCCTCGCGTGTATGATTCCGGGGGCCATCGCACTTGTGCGCGAGCGCATGTCGGTCCCGGCTTTCGCGTGCCGCTCAAGCCTGGCTACAGCTTGCTCAATTCGTGCGCGCGCCATCGCATTCGGCTAAACTGGCGGCGATAATCCGAGCCCTTTCAGATACGGAAATATCGCAACGGTGTCCGAAACCATTCAGACGATCGCACGGCTGACGCCTTTGGCCGATGTGCTGGCGTTGATCGAGGCGCGGGTGAAGCCGGTGCCGCCACGCACGCTCGATATCGGCGCAAGCGCCGGTCGTGTTCTGGCCAAAGCTGTGACAACGATCGCCTGTCCGCCGGCGGCGATCGCGTTAGGCGATGGCTGGGCGGTGAATGCCGCCGAGACCTTGGGCGCGGGAAGTTATACTCCGGCGCTCTTGTTGCGGACACCGCCACGCGTCGAGGTCGGTCAGCCTATGCCGGCCGGCACCGACAGCGTGGCGCCGCTTGATGCCGTCAAGATCGATCATGGGCGTGCCGAAGTCCTGGTCACGGTCTTTCCGGGCGAAGGGGTTTTGCCGACGGGCGGCGATAGCGATCCGGCCATTGCCTTACGCCAAGCCGGCGCGCGTTTACGCCTTACCGATCTCGCCGTCTTGGCGGCCGCTGGGATAGCGCGCGTCACGGTGCGCGAGCCGCGCATTCGGGTCATGCCGTTGCGCACCGGCACCATCGTCAACGCGGCTGCACGCGCGATTGCCGCCGATATCGAGCGTTACGGCGGCGCGGCGCGACTTGACGAAAACGGAGGCGGCCTCGCGCTTGCCTTCGCCGCGGATGGCGCCGATGCCATTGTCGGTCTTGGCGGAACCGGCAGCGGGCTCAGAGATATAAGCGTGCAGACGCTGGCGCGTGAGGGTGAGCTGGCGCTGCACGGCCTCGCGCTCACGCCGGGCGAGACGGCGGCGTTTGGATTTAACGGTTTGCGGCCCGTGCTGATTTTGCCTGGACGGCTCGATGCCGCACTGAGTGTTTGGCTGACCGTCGGACGGGCAATACTTGCGCGCCTCGCCGACATTGCGAATAAAGAAGACGAAGGTACAGAGATATTGACGCTTGCCCGTAAAATCACCTCCACCGTGGGACTTGCCGAACTCGTTCCGGTGCGGTGTCGGGCTGGGCGGGCCGAACCGCTTGCTTCGAAATACCTGCCCTTGTCAGCGCTGACGCAGGCCGATGGCTGGGTCCTCGTGCCCGCGGAAAGCGAGGGCTATTCCGCCGGCGCCGGCGTTCAGGTGAGGCCGTGGCCATGAGCCGGGCGCATTCGAATGAGGAAAAACGACAGGTGCTCGAGAGTTCAGGGTTGATCGCTCGGGTGCGCGCCGCCGCGCGCCAGGAGCAATTCCTTGAAGTCGTTTCAGCTGAGGAAGCGCGGGCGCGTTTTGCGCAGCATCTTGATCTGTCGCCGATGGGGGCCGAAACAGTACAGCTCGCCGAGGCGCTGACGCGGGTGCTCGCGCACGATGTGACGGCGGCGGTCGATGCGCCGCCGTTTGATCGCGCTAATGTCGATGGCTTTGCGCTGCGCGCCGCCGATACGCCCGGCGCGCGTGACAGCCAGCCAATATTGCTGACATTGAATACAGAGGTGATCGCCTGTGGGCACGCGCCGGTGTTGGAGGTTGCGCCCGGCACGGCGACGACCATCGCCACCGGCGGTGTCATTCCGCGCGGCGCCGACGCGGTGGTGATGGTCGAACATACGGAGCTGATCGAGGAAGGTGCGCCGCGCATTGCGTTGTGCCGCGCTGCCGCGCCAGGGCAGTTCATCTCTTATGCAGGCTCCGACATTGCGCGCGGCGAGGCGCTGTTACGGCGCGGCGCGCGCATCGGCTCGCGCGAGATCGGCATGCTGGCCGCCTGCGGACTTGCGCAAATTGAAGTGGTGCGCAAACCGAAAGTGGCAGTGCTTTCCACCGGCGACGAATTGGTCGCGCCGGGCGAGCCGCTCAAACCGGCCGGTGTCTATGACAGTAATAGCGCGATCGTCGCCGCGGCCGTGACCGAAGCCGGCGGGGTGCCGGTCGTGATGGGCGCATTTCCAGACGACGCGGCGGTACTGGAAAAAGCCGTGCACGAGGCACTCGCCGCCTGCGACATGGTCGTGCTCTCGGGCGGCACATCGAAAGGCGCGGGCGATTTGTCGCATGCGATCGTTTCGCGTCTCGGCAAGCCTGGTGTTCTTGTGCATGGGGTTGCGCTCAAGCCAGGCAAGCCGCTTTGTCTTGCGGTTGCCGGCGGCAAACCCATCATCGTGCTGCCCGGCTTTCCCACTTCCGCGATCTTTACCTTTCACACCTTTGTTGCGCCGCTAATCCGGGCGCGCGCGGGACTTCCCGAAGAAGAAGCGGCAACGGTGACGGCACGCGTGCCGGTGCATGTGGGGTCGGAACTCGGCCGCAAGGAATTCGTGCTGGTGTCGTTGGTTGCAAGCGAGGACGGCACCACCGCGTTCCCAACCGGAAAAGGCTCCGGCTCGGTGACGAGTTTCTCGCAAGCCGATGGTTTCTTCGAGATCGAAGCGCTGGCGTCTTCATTCGAGGCGGGGCGGAACGCGCGCGTGACCCTGATTGGCAGCGCCGCGCACGCGCCCGATCTTGTGATCATGGGCAGTCACGATATCGCGCTCGATGTCGTGGTCGGCGCGCTCACCGAGCGCGGCTTTTCCGCGCGCATTATCGCCATCGGCAGTCTTGGCGGCGTTGCGGCGGCCGGCCGGGGCGAATGCGACATCGCGCCGGTCCATCTCATCGATCCCGCGAGCGGGCAATACAATGTGCATCTGGTTGGATCGGGCTTGTCGCTCGTGCCGGGATGGCGGCGCATGCAGGGTGTTCTGTTCCGCCGCGGCGACGCGCGCTTCGAGCGGCGCCGCGCAAGCGAAGCGCTGAAGGCGGCTCTCGCCGATCCCGCCGCGCTCATGGTCAACCGCAATGCCGGTTCCGGCACGCGCGTGCTCATCGACACGCTGCTCGAAGGCGCGCGGCCCGCCGGCTATGCCAATCAGCCGCGCTCGCATAACGCGGTTGCCGCCGCGATCGCGCAAATGCGCGCAGACTGGGGCATCGCGATCGAACCCCTCGCGCGCCTATACGGTCTCGGTTTTTTGCCGGTCGCGCCGGAACATTACGACTTCCTCGTGGTGGAGCGCCGGCGTGCGCGGCCGGCCGTGCAAGCCTTTTTGGCGGCTCTGCGCGATGACGCGACCCGAAGTCGCATCCGCGCAATCGGCATGGAGCTAACGGAAGGCTAAATTTCGCCGTCTCGCGGGCGTATTGAAGCGGCGATGACGCTTCGCATCAAAGCCCTGACTGTTATAACTTTATTGTTCTCGCTGGCGGCGGGATCGGCTTACGCGCAGTTGCGCGGTCATGGCGGGCCGGTGCGCGCTTTGGCCGTTTCTCCCGATGGCACGCGCGCCGTATCGGGCAGCTTCGATACATCCGCCATTCGCTGGTCGCTGAAGCGCAATGTCGCTCTTCAAGTGCTGCGCTTTCACGATGACGCCGTTAATGCGGTTGCTTACCTGAAGGATGGCCGCATCGTCACCGCCGGCGCGGACGCGCATATTGCGATTTGGACGCCCGGCCGCGATAAGCCCGACACGGTACTCGATGGTCATCGTGGGCCGATTGTGGCGCTCGCCGTGTCGCCGGACGGCAAGCTCCTGGCCTCGGCATCGTGGGATCACACGGTACGCCTATGGCCGCTTGCGGGCGGCACGCCGCGTGTGCTCGAAGGCAACAGCATGAACGTCAATGGCGTGGCCTTTACGCCGGATGGCAAATCGGTGGTGAGCGCCGGTTACGACACGACGATCCGCATCTGGCCTTTGCCAAGCGGCAATGAAATCATTCGTCATTTGCCGACGCCACTCAATGCAGTTGCGCTTGCGCCCGACGGGGAAATCATGACCGCCGGCGCGGACGGCAAAGTCTATTTTCTCTCGCCGAGGGGTGACGTGGTTGCCTCGTTGCAGGCATCGCCGACGCCGATCATCGATATCGCCGTCTCGCCCGACGGCAAGCTGATTGCCGCCGCCGGCATCCGCGGCGCGGTGGCGGTGATCGACCGTGGCAACCGCAAACTTGCGCGCACGCTGGTCGGTCCCGGCATGCCGGTCTGGTCGGCCGTGTTCTTTCCTGACAGCCGCACTTTATTGACCGGCGGCACGGACCGGGTGATCCGCCGCTGGAATGCGGCAACGGGCGAGGCGCTGGATTCAAATCTCGTCGGCAGCGCGCGCCAAGATCCGCTCGCGGCCTATGCCGGCGATCATGGCGCGGAAGTCTTCCGCGCTTGCGTGGCCTGTCATACGCTCAAGCCCGGTGAAAGCAATAAGGCCGGTCCCAGTCTCGCCGGAATTTTCGGCCGTAAAATCGGCACGCTGCCCGGCTATCATTATTCGCAGGCGCTCAAACATATGAACATCGTGTGGACGCCGGCCAAAGTGGCAAAGATGTTCGAACTTGGTCCTATGACCTACACGCCGGGCACCAAAATGCCGGAGCAAAAGATCGGTTCGGCGGAAGACCGCAAGGCGCTGGTGGACTTTCTCGCCCGGGCGACACGGACAAAGTGATGTTTTGACTCAGGCGTTCGGCGTGCGCTTTCGTGCCGGCCAGTTGATGAGTGCGACGCCGAGAATAGCCGCCGCGATCCCGAGTGCGATGGGTAAGGTCATGGTTTCGCCGAGGAGCGCCATTCCCAAGAGAACACCGACGCCCGCGCGCAGATAGCTTTGACTCGCCACGCCCATCGAGCCGATCGTCCGGACAAGGCGGAAATAGAGCAGTAGCGCCACGCCGGTGCACAGAATTGATAAGGCCGATACCGCGGCAATAGCTGCAAACGAAGGCTTTATCGCCCAGGGTCGTTCGACGATAAAGGCTAGGGGAACAAGCGTTACGGTCGCGCAAATCATTGCGCCGGCTGCGCTCGTAACAGCGGCAAGATGACTGAAGCGCTTCCCGTAAATCGCCGCACAGGCATAAAGCACTGCTCCGGCAAGAGCGGCGAGTTGCCCGGCCACTTGCGTGCCCAGCCCTCTTAGTGCGTCAACGCCGACGATGAGAACGACGCCGGAAAAGCCAACGAGTGCGCCGAGCAGCTTGCATCCGCTTAAGGCTTCATGGCGCGTGATTAGCGCGGTGAACAGAAACACGAAAATCGGCGACGTTGAATTCAAAACGCTGGCAGGCCCGGTGTCGACGAATTGCTGGCCCCAGGCGAGGATGGTCCACGCGCCGATGCTGTTGAAGACGGCTTGTAAAAACAGCATGCGCCAGGTGCGGACGTCGCGCGGGAGTTTGTCGTTTCGCAGCCACATAACGGCGCCGAGAAATAGTGCCGCGCCGGTGACGCGCAGGGCGATCAGCGTAATGGGTGGAATTTCGGCGACCGCGACCTTGATACACAGGTACGATGAACCCCACAGCAAGGCGAGCAAGCCCAAGAGAAGAAATTCGGTTTTCAGATTGCCTTTGGATTGCATGTCGCAGATTGTTTGTTTTCGCGCTCAGGCTACCCGATTGACCTGGGCCAATGGTTCGGTCAAGATCGAACTATGAAATATGGCCCCGACATCGCCGCGATCGCCGCTTTGATCGGCGACCCCGCGCGGGCGAATATGCTCAGCGCGTTGATGAGCGGGAAGGCCTTGACCGCCACGGAATTGGCGCAGGAGGCCGGCGTGACAGCGCAGACCGCCAGCGCCCATCTTGCCAAACTCGATCAGGGCAAGTTGCTGCACCAGCGAAAACAGGGCCGGCACAAATATTTCGCGCTCGCCAATGACGATGTTGCCCATGTTCTTGAGGCGCTGATGGGGCTTACCGCCGGATCTGGCCACTTGCGCCGCCGCACCGGTCCAAAGGAGCCGGCGCTTCGCAAAGCGCGCGTTTGTTACAACCACCTGGCAGGCGACATGGGCGTTCAGCTCCTCGACAGTCTTGTTAAGGGCCGCTTTCTGCGCACGAAGAACGGCACGCTCGATCTATCGAAAGAAGGACGGATTTTCGCAAACGACTTCGGTATCGACGTCGATGCTCTCATGGCCGGCAAGATGGCCGGCAAGATGGCCGGCAAGACGCCGCTTTGTCTTGAATGCCTCGACTGGAGCGAGCGCCGGTCGCATTTGGCGGGCAGTCTCGGCCGCGCTTTCCTAAGCTGTTTTGAGGCCAAGGGCTGGGCCAAGCGCGAACCAGGCTCGCGGGTCATGCGCTTTTCGCCGTCGGGAGAAAAGGCGTTCGCAAGAACATTTCAAAGCTCATCGGTTTGAGGGTCGGACCGAGCCCGCGCGCGGGCTGTTTCAACCTTCGCCTTCTTGCTCACGCTCGCGCAGATAATCATCCGTGGTGCGCGTGCGTGGCCGCGCCGGAGCGGCAAAGGGATCGAACTCTTGTTCGGCCATGGTCTGCACGCGACAGTCATCGCACATGCGGATGACATCGAGTTTCCTTGATTCCTGGAACATCCAGTGTTTGCCTTCGAGCTTGGCGATCACCCGCTCGAGCGTGCTTTTCACGCCGAACGGTTTTCCACAGCGAATACATTCGGCGGGCTCTTCTTGTTTGATAATGCGGCTTTGTGCCGTGGCGGCGCGGAAGTCGAGCTGTGGCGTCAAGCTGATGACTTTCTCGGGACAGGTTGCTTTGCATAGGCCGCATTGGACGCAGGCGTCTTCGGTGAAGCGCAACGTCGGCCGGTCGGGGTCGTCGCCGAGCGCGCCGGTCGGGCAGGCCGAAACACAGGCGAGACAAAGCGTGCACCCCTCGACATTGACTTCGACCGTGCCGAACGGTGCGCCTGCCGGCAGCGCGATGACATCGATCTGGCGCGGGGCGGCGGCGTGCAGTTCGCGCAGAGCAAGACGAAGAACTTCGCGTTTGCCGCCGATCGCGGAAAACGTGGAAGGCTTGGCCGTGCCGCTCATCGGTGCGACGCCGCGCAAAGCCTCGCCAAGCGTGTCGGGGTCGTCTGTTTCGATCGTGGCGAGGCGATTGCCGTCAAAGCCGAGCCCGGCCAGAATTGGTGTCGCCAGTGCGAGGGTTTTGACGAGGCCGGTGACGTCGTGACGCGGCTTTTTGCGCAGAAGAAAGCGCACCGCGCACGCGCCGTAGGCAAAGCACGCGACCACCGATTCCAGCCCCACTTGCGTGATTTCGTTGACTTCGACGGGCAAAACATTGGCGGGCAAACCATCGCCGTGACGCGCGAGCGCGTCGATCAAATCGAGACCGTGGTCGCCGTCATGAAACATGACGACGGGCCGTTGGCCGCCCGCTTGAGCGTAAATCGAAAGCAAAACTCGCAACTTACGCATCAAGGCGTCGGCGGGCGGCAATGCGTAAGCGGCGGCCCCGGTTGGGCAGACGGCGGCGCATTGTCCGCAGCCGGCGCAGATTTGCGGGTCGATGGCGACGTGGTCGCCATTTGGCGCAATTGCGCCGGTCGGGCAGAGGTCGAGGCAACGGCGGCAGCCGACGATATTCGAACGCGAATGCGCGCAAAGGTCTTCGGTGAACGCAATGTAGCGCGGCTTGTCGAATTGACCGACGAGATCACGCGCTCTAAGCACGGCGCGCAAGCTCGCCGCCGGATCGCCCGGATCGGCGCGCAAATAGCCGTCACGCAGATCGGCAGCGGAAAACAGCGGCGCGCCGCCCGATAAATCGATGAGAATGTCGCAATGCGACACCGTATCGTTGCGCGACGGCCCGAACACGAACGAACCGCGCGAGGCGGGATTCGGCGCGGCGTAGTCATCGATCGTCACCTCGAATGCACCGAGATGGCCCTTCGCGGCGCGGATCGTGCCCTTCGCCACCGGGAATTCGGTCACCCGCGGTGGTGGAACATCGCCGGTTGGCTTGATGAGCACGGTGATGTCGAGATGGTCTTTCAGCAGTTTGGCGGCTTCGAAGACGCGTTCGTCCGCGCCGTAGAGCAAGACCACGCCGTCGCTCGTGAGATCGACGAAGGGGATCTCAGGCACAGGCTCCGCTGCAGCTGCGACCAACGCGGCCATTTTCGGGCCGGCCGCGTTTGCATCTTTCGACCATCCCGCGGTCTCGCGAATATTGACGAAAGTCAGGGCGGCGCCACCGCCTGCATCGTGAGCGGCGACGTCTTCGAATAGCGGCGCTTCTTGCGTGCAGGCGAGCGTGATCGGTTCGCCTTTCGCGACGGTTTTGCGGAAGCGGTCGAGTTCGGTGCGGCAGAGTTGACGGCCTTCGATGACCTGCGCGCCTCGGCAGGCGCGACGCACCATTTCGCTGTCCGGATTTATCGTGTCTTCACACGAGCAGAGGAAAATATGGCGCGGTCCTGCGGCCATTGGCATCATTGACCTTTGCATTGGCCGGCACGCTCGTTGGCGGGGCCGGTCTGGCATCCAAACTTAACCTATCACATTTATGATTATATGAGTTATCGATGAAGGGTAGATGAGGTCCAATGTCGCTGGCGACATCTCGGTCAAAGGCGCGAACGGTGGCCGATATGACGCTGCCGCCGCCTTTCAGCCTCGTGCGGCTGCGCGAAGTCGGTGACGCGTTTGCTCACGCGATTGCGGTGGCGCCCGAACAGGGCGCCGGCACGCTGGTTTACGTCGGGCGCTTCGATCTGGCCGAATTTGCGCTGGTATTGGAACCCGAGGAACCGCTGCGGCTCGCCCGGCGCGCTTTTCTCGCCGGCATGATAGCTTTGACCGACGCCTTGATCGCCCATGCCGAGCCGGAAACCACGGTCACCATCGCCTGGCCGGATGCCATCAAAATTAATGAAGGGTTGGTCGGCGGCGGCCGTCTCGCCTGGCCGAACGATGCGGGTGAAGACGATGTGCCGGCATGGCTCGTTTTCGGCGGTATGATCCGCACCGTTTCCATGACCGGTGTCGAGCCGGGCCTAAATCCGCTGGTCACGGCGCTGGAGGAGGAAGGATTGACCGATGTGCTCTCGAGCCATGTGGTGGAAAGCTTTGCCCGCCACTTTATGGTCGCGGTGGATGTGTGGCGCGAAAGCGGTTTTGCCGCGATGGCAAAGCATTATCTCGAACGTCTGTCGCGCGAAAGCGGGGTGCGCCGCGAGCTCGACGACAACGGCGACCTCTTGATGAGCCGCATCGCCACGGGCGAGATCGAACGGTGTCCGTTGCTGCCGCGATTGGCGCAGCCTTCGTGGTTCGATCCCGCCGCCAGGGGACCGCGCACATGAAGCTCTTGCGCACCATACGGCTCGATGCATCTGATACGTTCATCTTCGATGCGCCGGCCAATCCCGGCGAATGGGCGGTATCGGGCGCGTTCGTCTTCTGGCATCGCGATCCGGCGCAATTGCAGGGCAAAGAGCGCGCCGCGTTTCGTAGCGGCTTTCTCGGTGTCGCCTCATTGGGCCGTTCGACGCTGGTGCAAATTGTCGAAGCAGGCAAGAGCGATCGCGACGATCTGGTTGCCTTATTGGCGCGGCAATTGGTGGCGCATTTCGGTGCGCCGGATCTAAATGCGGCACGCGCCGCCGCGGAAGAGGAGGTGGCCTTCTCCGAATCTCTTTGCACGCCACCACATGATACGCTGATTGCCGTGCATCGCGGCTTTGATAATGACGATTTCCGTGAGACGTTTCGCACACTGCGGCCGCGCCACGGCGAAAAGCCCGCGCGCGCCTTTTCGTTTCTCGAGGTCGAAGGCGAGGATGAGGCCGGGCCTGCCGAGTTTGTTGACCTCGTCTCGCTGGTTGGGCGGAGGCGCCCATGAATGATTTCTGGCTCTCTTGCGGCCATCATTTGCTCGACCGCGACCCATCCGGCGGGCTCAAGGTGACCGACGATTTCGTCAAAGTCTATCTGGCGCGACCGGAATTGATGCCGCCGCCGGAGGCCTGCGCGGCCGAGCGCGCGCTGCATAGCGCGCTGCTCGCCGATCCGCGCAAGACGGTTTCCCCCGCCGACATCGCGGCGATTGCCGATGCCGATGCCCGTGAAAATTGGGAATTGTTGATGGCCTTTCGCGATCACCTTTTGCGCCACGTGACGCTGGAAGCCGCCTACATCGATCTGGTTCGCAACGGCCTCGACCATGTGCCGACCTTATTCGTCAATCAGCTCGTTCATGTGATTTTGCGCAACGCGCTTGACGGCGTGAACGATCCGCGCGTGCTGCGGGCCGCCGAATTATTCTTCCGCACCCAGCGCATCACTTTGCATGATGGTTCGTTGATTGCGGCCGATGAGGAGACGATCGGCGGCACAACGAGCGCGCCGGTCACGCCCTTGGTGTCGATGTTGGGAATTCCATCCGAGGCGCAAATCGATGTCATCAGCAAAGCCAATGCCACGCATTACTGGGTGCGCAGCGATCAATTCAATATGGCGCTCGACCTGACCGCCGGCCGCGAAGGTCTCGACGCATTGGCGCAAGCGATGCAGCATTGGATCGGGCATATTCTCGGTATCGACGTGGAAATCGAATGCCTCGAAGCGCTAAAGGATGTCGATCTCGCCTGGTATGTCGGCCTTGACGCCGAAGGCACCAAAATCGGCGATATGTTGTGGCGCGATGAGGACATCGACGAGGCCACACGATCGCGCGTGATTGCGCTGTTCCGGCTCTCGTTCGGCGATCCGTCGCTGATGATTGAACAGGTCAGAGGCGAGCCGGTCTATATGATTCTGGCCATGGCGCCGGACAAGACCGTTCGCATGAAGCCGCACAATCTCGTGACCGGTCTTCCGGTCCGCCATTTGGAGGCCCTCGGTTGAGTATCGTATTGCCGCTGGTCACGATTTCAGTTGGCGTTCTCATGGAACGCACGAAGGGCAGCGGCCCGTGGGCGGAGTTTAACTGGTGTCCGGTGAGCGTGCTTATCGGCGCGCCCGACACGCCGCCATGGAGTAAGCTATCGGACGATGGCGCGCGCGCGATCTTCTATGCGGGCGCCGCCGAAATCGAATTATACCGCACCGAGACGCAATATTATCGCGATAACCTTGGGTCCGGCATGCCGCATTTGTGGGTCGTGTTGGAGGCAACCGACGCCGAGCCGCCATATCGGGTAACGGCGGTTACCGCCGATCCGGCGGAGTGCGAAAGCCTTACCGAAGCCGCAACTGCGCTGGTCGAATGCGTGCCCATGCCCCAGCTGATCCAGGAGATCCTTGCGGCCTTTGTCGCGGAGCATCATGTCGAACAGCCATTCATCAAGCGTCAGCGGGACCGCGCCGATCCCGAAGCGCTGGCACGCGGAATGGCGCAACGCGGTGGTAGAAAACCATGAGCGAGTCGGAGAAATTCTTGAGACGCTGGTCGCGGCGCAAGCGCAATGCCGCGGGATTGTCCGAAGCGCCGGAGGCGAGCGAGACGACGCTCCCGGCTGCCCACGCGACACCACCGGTCCCGGACCATGATGCCGCGGACCGTGAGACTGATCACAAGCCCTTCAATCTTGCGGATCTGCCGCCAATCGAATCGATCGACGCAAAGACCGACCTCAGCATTTTCCTGCAGGCTGGCGTTCCGGATGAACTGCGGCTGGCGGCGCTCCGCCGGGCTTGGTCGGCGGATCCTTCCATTCGCGATTACATCGGCTTGGTCGAGAATGGTTGGGACTTTAACGACCCCGACGGTATTCTGGGCTTTGGGGCGCTCCCGGCCGGCGAAGACGCTGCACGCTTGCTCCGCCGGGCCATTGGCGCTCCCGCATCGCAACAGGAAAAGGCCGACGATGCGCAGGCGGCGGTCGGCGCCGCGGATGCTGCTGCGTTAGCGGAATCATGCTCAAGCAATCAGACCTTGCCGTCTGATGAGCCCGGTCATGCCGCAGCGCCGATGCCGCCGTGCGGCAGTGACGATTTAGGTCACGTCGCTGAGACCGACGAGCCTGATATTGCGTTGCAAAAAGAACCAGAGGCAGGTGCGGGCGATCAGTGCGCGCGGGCGCGTCGCCGGCATGGTAGCGCGTTGCCGAAATAGTCGCGCCATCCAATCGATTATGCGACATAATAGCCTTTGGCTATTGACCCTCGCCAATAAGCTTATAATAATTCTTAAATTGCTCTTAGCTGCCGGTCGGGCCGATAGAATTCAGCTTAGAGAATTCGTTGCTGAAAGATTTTCCGATCTGAAATTGATGACTGACAAAGATGACCGACAAATAAGAGCGGTTAGTAAAGCCAGGGCAATGACCGAGAAGGGCCTTCAGGAAGCGATCCGCGCCGTGGGCGGCGTCACAGAGCTTGCGCGTCAACTCGGCATCTCCCAGCCTTCGGTTTCAAACTGG
This sequence comes from uncultured Pseudomonadota bacterium, assembly GCA_963697535.1. Taxonomy (GTDB): domain Bacteria; phylum Pseudomonadota; class Alphaproteobacteria; order Rhizobiales; family Xanthobacteraceae; genus Pseudolabrys. Next base: position 394,912 of record OY969085.1, read on the forward strand.
TCGCGCGTCCCGGCTGAGCGGGTGCTGTCGGTTGAAGCCTTATCAGGCATTCATCGCGCGATCCTGAGGCCCGATCTTTATCGTGACAAATTCCCCAGGGACGACGTCGATTTCGGCCGCGCGCAGGAATATGCGTTACTCGCCACATTGCTTGCGCGTGCGCCGGATGCGAGCCTGCTCAAACGTCTCGCGAAGCTGCGAGGCGATGCGAGCCCGCTTGGTGTCGCGCATCTTGTTTTGGCTGAGGCGGCTGAAAACGCCGATTCCACCCATATCGAACGAGAATTTTTTGAACTGTTCATCGGCATCGGGCGCGGCGAAGTGGCGCCTTACGGCTCCTATTACATCACCGGCTTTCTGCACGAGCGCCCGCTGGCGCGGCTGCGTGAGGATCTCGTCCGGCTCGGCATCGAGCGTGTCGATGGCGAGCACGAACCGGAAGACCAAGCAGCAATACTCTGCGAAATTATGTCCGGTCTCGTAAGCGGTGACTTCGGCGCGCCCGCGGGCGCGGACCGGCAAGTCTTCGAAAAACATCTTGCACCCTGGATGGGCCGGTTCTTCGCCGATTTGGAAGGCGCTGAAAGCGCGGATTTTTACCGCCGGGTCGCAATCGTCGGGCGGCTGTTCATCGAGATCGAAATGGAGGCGTTCGCGCGACCGGATTCATGATCGGCAGGAATGGCGCGCAGCCAATGGGTTTGATGGAGGATACCGCGATGAAAACGGATGAAAAAGCCAAACTTGCGCGCCGCGATGTGCTGCGCGTGCTAGGCGTCGGTGCCGGGGCGGTGGTCACGCCTGCCGTCTTGGTCACCGAAGCACAGGCGGATTCTGAGAATAACTCCGAGAAGCGCAAGGCGCGCTACAATCCGAATTCCGCGGACATCAAAGCCTTTTATCGCGTCAACAGCTATCCGAAATGAGGGAGGACATCCCGTGCTGATCAAGAGAGCAGAACGACAAGCGCGTCGCGGCGCAGCCGCCGCACTCGCTGCCGAAGGCCATCAAGGGCTTGATCGCCGTGCTTTCCTAACCCGCTCCGGCTTGGCGGCCGGCGGGCTTGCCGCGCTCGGCACCTTGCCGCTCGCCAGCGTGCGTAAGGCCAAAGCCGCCGATGCTGGCCCGCTTACGTCCGGGGCCACACGACGCAAGAACATCTGCACTCATTGCGCGGTCGGCTGCACGGTGACGGCCGAAGTCTTGCACGGCGTCTGGATCGGCCAGGAGCCGAGTTGGGACAGCCCCATCAATCGCGGTTCCCATTGCGCCAAAGGCGCGGCGGTGCGTGACTTGGTGAGCGGCGAGAGGCGCCTGAAATATCCGCTGAAACTCGTGAATGGACAATGGACCCGTATCAATTGGGACCAGGCAATAAACGAGATCGGCGACAAGATAATGCAAGTGCGCGAGACGTCAGGGCCGGACTCGGTCTATTGGCTCGGCTCCGCCAAGATGACGAATGAGGCCTCTTATTTATTCCGCAAGCTCGGCGCTTTCTGGGGCACCAACAACACCGACCATCAGGCGCGCATCTGCCACTCGACGACGGTTACCGGCGTAGCCAATACCTGGGGCTACGGCGCGATGACCAACAGCTTCACCGACATTCGCAACGCCAAGACCCAGCTCATTTGGGGCGGCAATCCGGCGGAGGCACATCCGGTATCGCTTCAACATTTGCTGGAAGGCAAAGAACTCAATAACGCAAACTTTATCGTCGTCGATCCGCGCCGAACGCGCACCGCCGCGCACGCGACCGAATATGTGCGTCTGCGGCCGGGCACCGACATCCCCGTGCTCTACGGGATGATGTGGCACATCATCAAAAACGGCTGGGAAGACAAGGAATTCATCAAACAGCGTGTCTATGGCTTCGACGAGCTGAAAAAAGAGATTGAAAAATGGCCACCGGAGGAGGTGGAGCGCGTATCCGGCGTTCCCGGCGAACAGCTCAAGCGCGTCGCTAAAATGTTCGCCACCGAGAAACCGGCGACGCTGATTTGGTGCATGGGCCAGACGCAACACACGGTTGGCACCGCCAATGTGCGGGCGAGCTGCATCGCCCTGCTGCTCACCGGAAATGTCGGCGCCGCCGGCGCCGGCGCCAATATTTTCCGCGGTCACGACAACGTGCAGGGCGCGACCGATGTCGGTCTCGATGTCGTGACTCTGCCGTTTTATTACGGTCTGACGGAAGGCGCATGGAAGCATTGGGCGCTCGTTTGGGATGTGGACTACAATTTCCTCCTCGGGCGCTTCGACAACAAGAAGATCATGGAAACGCCCGGCATTCCGCTGACCCGCTGGTTCGATGCCGTGCTGCTCCCGAAAGATCAAGTTAAGCAGAAAGACAATGTACGGGCCATGTTCGTGCAAGGCCACGCCAGCAACAGCATCACCCGCATTCCTAAATCACTGAAAGGAATGGCGGCGCTCGAGCTTTTGGTGGTCGCCGATCCGCATCCGACAACCTGGGCATCGCTCGCGCTTCAGGCTGGCCGCAAGGACAACATGTATCTGCTGCCCGTCGCCACCCAATTTGAATGCAAGGGTTCGCGCGTAGCCTCCAACCGCGCGCTTCAATGGGGCGACCAGATCGTCAAGCCGATCTTCGAGTCGAAGGACGATCTCGAGGTTATGTACCGCGTCGCCAAGAAGCTCGGCTTCGCCGATCAGTTGTTCAAAAACATCAAGGTGGACAACAATTTGCCTGAAGCCGAGGACATTCTGCGCGAGATGAATCGCGGCAGCTGGTCGACCGGCTATTGCGGTCAATCGCCCGAGCGCTTGAAATCGCATATGGCACATCAGGCGGACTTCGACATGCGCACGCAACGCGCAACGACGGGACCGAACAAAGGCGATTATTACGGTTTACCCTGGCCTTGCTGGGGATCGCCCGAGGTCAAGCATCCGGGAACGCCGCTTCTCTACAACACCAATCTCGCGGTGATGGATGGTGGTGGAACGTTCCGGCCGCGCTTCGGCATTGAACGTGAAGAGAAGCTGCCGGATGGCAGCACGCGGAAGGTCAGTCTGCTCGCGGACGGATCCTATTCCAAGGATTCGGAAATCAAGGACGGCTATCCTGAATTTACCCTCGCCGTTTTGAAGAAACTTGGCTGGGACAAGGATTTGACCGAAGCCGAAATGGCGGTGATCAATAAGGTCAATCCGGCCAAGCCCGATGCCGTGTCGTGGTCCACCGACATTTCCGGCGGTATTCAACGCGTCGCCCTGAAGCACGATTGCGTGCCGTACGGGAATGGCAAGGCGCGCATGATCGCATGGAATCTACCCGATCCCGTTCCCGTCCATCGCGAACCGATTTATACGCCGCGTGTTGAATTGGTTTCGAAATATCCGACGTTGCCCGACGCCGTGCAATTCCGCTTACCGAATATCGGGTTCACCGTACAAAAGAATGCGATCGACAAAGGTGTGGTCAAACAATTCCCGCTTATCCTCACCTCCGGCCGCCTCGTTGAGTACGAAGGCGGCGGCGAAGAAACGCGCTCGAACAAATGGCTTGCCGAGCTCCAGCAGGAGATGTTCATCGAGATCAATCCTGCCGATGCGGCCGCGCGCGGCGTCAGGGATGGCGGCTGGGTTTGGGTGACGGGCGCGGAGAACAACTCCAAAGCCAAGATGAAGGCGCTGATCACCGAGCGCGTCGGCAAGGGCGTCGCGTGGATGCCTTTCCATTTCGGTGGCTGGTACGAAGGAAACGATTTGCGCGGCCGGTATCCGAAAGATGCCGACCCGATCGTGCTCGGCGAAAGCGCGAATACAATCACCACTTACGGCTACGACCCGGCGACAGGCATGCAGGAACCAAAAGCCACGCTGTGTCAGATTACGGCGGCATAAACAGTGACGCATTTTGTCCGGCAAATGCGTTGAGGAGACGAAACGATGGCGCGAATGAAATTTCTCTGTGACGCGGATCGTTGCATCGAATGCAACGCTTGCGTCACCGCCTGCAAGAACGAAAACGAAGTGCCGTGGGGCATGAACCGCCGCCGCGTGGTCACGCTCAATGACGGCAAACCGGGCGAGCGTTCGGTTTCCATGGCCTGCATGCATTGCACGGACGCACCTTGCGCCGCAGTGTGCCCGGTGGACGCCTTCTATACCACGGCCGATGCCGTCGTTTTGCATTCCAAGGATATCTGCATTGGCTGCGGTTACTGTTTCTACGCCTGCCCGTTCGGCGCGCCGCAATATCCGCGCACGGGCAATTTCGGCTCGCGCGGAAAGATGGACAAGTGCACCTATTGCGCGGGCGGCCCCGAGGCCGACGGCTCCAAAGCCGAGTACGAGAAGTACGGCGCCAATCGTTTGGCCGAAGGCAAGCTGCCCCTTTGCGCGGAAATGTGCGCGACCAAGTCGCTGCTTGCCGGTGACAGCGAGGTGATTGCGCAGATTTACAAAGAACGCGTCGCCAAGCGCGGTTACGGCTCCGGTGCCTGGGGTTGGCAGACGGCCTATCGTGAAACGATTTCGACCTGACGGTTTAAAGCGGTGCTTTGATCTTGAGAACCGAAGTTAAACAGGAGAGGAAAGCCATGGCGAAAGTCTTAAGCCGGATCCGTTCGATCTTCGGGGCCATTGCGTTCGCCTTCATCCTTGTGACGTGGACTCCGGTTGCGCCCGCATCGGCCCAGCAGACGGGCCCCAATGCCGCCACGAGCGAGCAACAATTACTGAAAGAGTTCAAGACAATCCAAGGCCGTGGCACAATTCCGGATGTCAAATCCTACGTGCTGGAGCAGCCGGCCGGCCGCAACTGGCGTGAGTTTCGTACGGTGTGGCTGCAATGGCTTGGCGTTGTTTCCATCATTGGCATGATAGTGTTGCTCGCGGCTTTTTACACTTGGCGCGGTACAATTCGCATCGAAGAGGGCCGCTCGGGCCGCAAGGTCGTGCGCTTCACTGGTTTTGAACGCTTCGTGCATTGGCTCACGGCAACGAGTTTTGTCATTCTCGCAATCACCGGACTCAATGTTACGTTTGGTCGCGGCGTGATTCTGCCCTGGCTCGGGCTTGAGTCCTTCAGCGCCTGGTCAGAATGGGCAAAATACACCCATAATTATGTCAGCTTTGCCTTCACCATCGGCGTCATCCTGATGTTCCTCATGTGGATCGGCCAAAACTTCCCCACCTCCGCCGACATGACTTGGTTGAAGATGGGCGGTGGCATGTTCACGAAAAGAGGCGGGCCGCATGCTCCGGCGTACAAATTCAATGCCGGCCAGAAGCTGCTTTATTGGCTGATCGTGCTTGCAGGCGCGGCGATGATCATCAGCGGCTTTATGCTGCTGTTCCCGTTCTATGGCGGGCTTAACGTCGACAATATGCAGGTCGCGGAAATCTTCCACGGCGTAGTCGCCATGTTGTTCATCGCGCTGATCCTCGGCCATATCTATCTTGGTACCTTGGGCATGGAAGGGGCCTTCGAAGCGATGGGGGAAGGTACGGTCGATTATAATTGGGCCAAGGAGCATCACCGGCTCTGGGTCGATGAAGCGATCGCGCGCGAGCGCCGCGGCGGTGAGCCGCTGGTTACGCCGACGGCAGCCGAGTAGCGATTTACACCGAAAAAATAAAACGGCCCCGGCCGGGGGGGAAGCCTCTGTTTGCCGAAGGCAGCCCGGCCGGCCTATACAGGGGCCTATGCGCATTATCGGTCTCGCCGGCTGGAGCGGCTCCGGCAAAACCACTTTGATTGCCAAGGTAATTCCGTGTCTCAGAGCCCGGGAGGTTAAGGTCTCCACCCTCAAGCATGCCCATCACGGCTTCGATCTTGATCAGCCGGGTAAGGATTCCTTTCTACATCGCGCCGCCGGGGCGACTGAAGTCGTTATTTCTTCGTCGAAGCGCTGGGCGCTGATGCACGAACTACGTGACGAGCCGGAATGGGACCTGGGCGCCTTGGTTGCCAAGATGTCGCCGGTCGATTTGGTCCTCGTCGAAGGCTTCAAGCGGGACCCATTTCCCAAGCTCGAAATCTATCGCGCCGCCAACGGCAAGCCGTTCCTCCATCCGGACGACCCGCATATTGTCGCCGTCGCATCCGACTGTCCGCTGCCTGCCGCTCAGCTGCCGCGGGTCGATCTCGACGACATCGACGCCATCGCCAATTTGCTGCTCAACTATGCGCAGCCGCTTGACGAAATCAAACGACTGTTTTGGAGTGTTTGATGGCGCAACTCACCGACGACTGCTTCGCATTTTCCGGGCCGCTCTTGCCGCTCGATGACATGGAGAAGCTGATCGGAGAACGTATATCATGCGTTCCGGAAACCGAGCGCGTGCCGCTTTCCGGCGCGCGCCAGCGCGTGACCGCCGCCGATATTGTCGCACCAATAGATCTGCCGCCTTTCGATAACTCTGCCGTCGATGGCTATGCCGTCCGCCATGCCGATCTCGATCGCAACGCGCCGACGAAGCTTAAGGTCGCCGGACGGCTGATGGCGGGCGGAGAGAAGCCGCTGTCTCTAAAATCCGGTGATGCCATCCGCATTTTTACCGGTGCACCGATGCCGGCGGGCGCCGATACCGTTTTCATGCAAGAAGACGTCGGCATAAAAGGCGATCACGTGATTGTGCCGTCAGGATTGAAATGCGGAGCCAACCGGCGGCTCGCCGGTGAAGACGCGAGCAAAGGGCATTTGGCGCTGCCTGCGGGCACGGTCTTGGAGCCGCAACATATCGCTCTGGCGGCCGCGCTCGGCCTGGTCGAAATCAAAGTGCGCCGGCGGCTGAAAGCTGCGATCTTTTCCACCGGCGACGAGGTCGTCGAACCGGGCAGGCCGTTACCTCGCGCCGCCATTTACGATGCCAACCGTTACCTTTTGTACGAATTGCTGCAACGTGTCGGCGCGCAAATCAGCGACCTCGGCATACTTGCCGACGACCCAAAAGCTCTCGCCGGTGCATTGAGCAAAGCCGCCGACGATAACGATCTCATCATTACTTCCGGTGGCGTATCAACGGGAGAAGCCGATCACGTACGCGGCGCGCTCGAGCGCATCGGAAAGCTTGTGTTTTGGCGCGTCGCCATTAAACCGGGACGGCCGGTGGCGCTGGGGGTCATCCGCCGCGCTTCCGGAAACGATGCGGTCTTTGTCGGTCTACCCGGCAATCCCGTTGCGGTGTTCGTGACCTTCACGCGCGTGGTGAGAGTTCTGCTGCGCCAGTTATCGGGCGCGCGGCCGCAAAAACTGGTGCCGCTGCCGGTGCGTATTGCTTTTGCCTACAAAAAAAAGAAAAACCGTCGCGAATATGTGCGTGTCGCCTTGCAGCGCGGCGTCGACGGCGAACTCGAAGCGGTGAAGCACCCACAGGATGGCGCCGGTGTCATCACATCGCTCACCGAAACAGACGGGCTTTTGGAATTTGACGAGGACATGACGACAATCGAGGCCGGCGCCCGCATCGGCTTCTTATCATATGCGGCCTTGATCAGCTGACCGTCGCTGCCAGTTAGGTTACGCGCCCAGCCGCACCGCGTTGGTGCTGTAGGCTTCAGACACCGGCTCTTGATAGGCGTCAAGCACCGCGACACCGACAAGCGCAACAATGGCGGCGGCGACGCAGGCGAGAATGAATGCTTTCATCAGTCTTGCTCCTCTCTATCCTAAAATTTCATTATAGCATGATCGGTTCACAAGGAATCATGCAATTGTTCGCTCGTAACCGTGACAGCCTGACCCCTGCGCAAAATGGTCGAGCCTACAATATGGCTGCTCGATCGCCGCTTGCGCCGGAATAAGCGGAACGTGTTTCAATCAGACCGGATCGTTTACAAAATATGGAAACCGGGCGGCCCAATTTAAAGCTGCGCTATTTGGCCGCCGGCCTTCCTTAAAACCTTGTGGCCGCGATGCAGGCGGCTTTGGCGGCGTCTTCCCGCGTATTGACGTTGAAGAATGGATCGATCGGTTCGTCCGGCCAGTCGGCGATGGCAATACCGTGCCGCGCTGTCCACACCTCGATCTTGCGCAAGTCTTCGTTCACGAGCGACTTGCGCAAGTCCGCGCGCAAGGCCAGCGGCCATAATCCTACCACCGGATGCCGCCATTCGCCGGAGCGTGCGCAGGCAAGCGGTACGCCGGCGCCCATTTGGCGGCGCGCCTGATGCAGCCGCGTAACCAGATCTTCGGGCAAAAACGGGCAATCACCCGGCACGCTCAACATCCACTCGATGCCGTTGTTTTGAGCCGCCAGCCAATCGAGCCCGGCGAGAATGCCGGCAAGTGGCCCTGGGTGGCCGCTTACATTATCGGGCACGACAATGAGGCCGGTATCGGCGAACCGCTTGGGATCGCCATTGGCGTTGATGACGATGCCGGTGCATTGCGCCGACAACGTTGCTAGCACGCGGTCGAGAATTGTAATACCGCCGATCTCGATGCGCGCCTTGTCGCCGCCGCCCATGCGCCGCGCGAGGCCGCCGGCGAGAACGAGACCAATGGTTGGTGGTGACAGAATGGTCATTGCGACACGCTCTCTTCACCTCCCTCTGGAGGGGGAGGTCGCACAAGCCGAAGCAAGCGTAGCTGGCGGGAGGGGGTGAATTTTCTTGATGCCGCCACCCCACCCCGGCTCGCATCTTCGATGCTCGCCAACTCCCCCTCCAGGGGAGGGTGAAGTGGGGCGCGTCGAAACTGCTTATCACTCCTCATGCACTGAGGCTTTACGTCGATGCTTGGCGCTTTCTTCCTCGATATAGGTAAGGTCTTGATCGAATATAATGCGATCCTCACCCGCAAGCGCCACGAAGCGCTTGCCACGCGCGCGGCCAATCAAAGTGAGATTTGCTTTGCGCGCCAATTCCACGCCCCAAGCGGTGAAGCCCGAGCGCGAAATCAGAATCGGGATGCCCATGCGCACGGTTTTGATCACCATTTCCGAGGTAAGCCGTCCCGTCGTGTAAAACATCTTATCGGCCCCCGGTACTTTCTCGAGAAACATCCAGCCGGCAATCTTGTCGACCGCGTTATGGCGGCCAACGTCTTCCATATAGACGAGCGGTTTGTCCTCGTGCGCTAGCACGCAGCCGTGGATCGCACCGGCTTCGAGATAAAGCGACGGTGTGGTGTTGATCGCATTGGTGAGGCTGTAAAGCCAAGATGTGCGCAAGGTGGCCTTCGGCAACGAGACGTTCTCCAGCGCCTCCATCAAATCGCCGAATACGGTGCCTTGCGCGCAGCCGGACGTCTGCACTTTCTTCTTCAGTTTTTTTTCGTAGTCGGTCTTGCGTTCGGTTCGCACGACAACGATGGAAAGTTCTTCGTCGTAATCGACGCCGGTTACGACGTCATCCGGCAGCAACATATTCTGGTTAAGCAGATAACCGATGGCCAAATATTCGGGATAGTCGTTGATCGTCATCGCCGTGACGATCTCCTGCGCATTGAGGAAAATTGTCAGAGCGCATTCGACCGTCACGGCGGTTTCAATGCGGGCGCCGGTTTGGTCGATGCCTGTGACGCGCTCGGTCAGCCGCGGGTCCTGCGGATCGGGCTTTATGATATAAGGGTCGGTCTGGGCCATGGCCGCCTTATAGCATAAATCGCAACGATAATTGAGAGGCTGTAGCAAGCCACGCGCATTTTTGAGTGTCTACGGCCGCCGGAAAGCGTGCCGGTCACGCGCCCGCATCATTGGCATCCGGATAAAAAAGCTGCTGGCCGTTGATCTTGTAGTTCGCAATGGCCTTCTGTCCCTCCGGCGAGATCAGATAATCAATGAATTTCTGGCCGAGCTTAGTCTTAACGTTTGGATGCTTGGCCGGGTTCACCAGCATCACGCCGTATTGGTTGAACATACGTTTGTCGCCCTGAACGAGGATTTCGAGATTGCCTTTGTTCTTGAAGTAAATCCAGGTGCCGCGATCGGACAGCACGTAAGCGTTGCTCGCCGAAGCCGTATTCAGCGCCGCGCCCATCCCCTGGCCGATGGCCTTGTACCAAGGCCCCAGATTCTTGGCGCTTAAGTCCTTCGCGATATCAATGTCGGCCGCTTTCCACATTCGGAGTTCGGCGCTATGCGTGCCCGAGCGATCGCCGCGCGAGATGAACGGCGCTTGCTTGTTTTTGATCACCGTGAAAGCCTTGGCGATATCTTTCATGCCTTTGATACCGGCAGGATCGCTCTTTGGTCCGATCAGGACGAAATCGTTGTACATCACGGGATAGCGTTTTACGCCTTGGCCTTCGGCGAGGAATTTTTCCTCTTGCGCCTTGGCATGCACGAACACCACATCGGCGTCGCCGCGCCGGCCGGTATCAAGCGCTTTTCCGGTGCCTTGCGCGACGACTTTGACCGTGATGCCGGTCTTCTTGTGGAACAGAGGTAAGAGATAGTCGAACAAACCGGAATCTTTGGGTCGACGTTGTCGAAGCGACCACGATCGATTTGTCCTGTGCGTAGCTCTGCGGGATAGCGAACAGCAGGACGCCGAATAGGGCAGCAGCAATCAGATAACGAGGGTGCACCATGGTAATCCTCCATTCTTCTTTGGTTTAGACGAGCAATTCACCAACGACAAATCTCCGCGCTTCGTGCGTGCGCGGCGTCGCGAAGAACTCCGCGGCCGGCGCGTTTTCGATCAACCGTCCGCGATGTAGCAAGGCGATATCGCCAGCCAGCCGCTTGGCCTGGCCTAGATCGTGAGTTGCCATCACGACTTTGACGCCGCGCGCGGTAACAGCGCGGATGACGTCCTCAATTGCTTTAGTAGCGGCCGGATCGAGGCTCGCGGTCGGTTCGTCGAGGAATAGCAGCTCCGGATCCAGCGCGAGCGCGCGTGCGAGCGCCAAGCGTTGCTGTTCTCCGCCGGATAGCCGCCGGGCGGGGCGGTGTCCCAGACCTTTAAGTCCGACCAGGTTCAGCAGTTTTTTCTCGCGTTCGGCGCGGTCGGCACCTGGTGTGCTGGCCGCAGACAACGCGTATCGGATATTTCCCCTGGCGCTTCGGCGAAGCATAACGGGCCGTTGAAACACGATCGCGCGTTTTTCCGGTATCGTGGCTTCATCCCGTCCACCCCAACTGATGCGGCCATATGAAAGGGGAACGAGCCCCATACCCGCGCGCAAAAGCGTTGTTTTGCCGGCACCGTTCGGACCGATCAAAACGGTAGGGGCGCCGGAAAAAATTGTCAGTGAGACAGTATCGAGGATGCGTGTCTCGCCTGCGTCGATCGTCACGTCGGTGAATGTCACAGGTAAGTCCGAGCCTGGTGCGCGCATGATCATCCCGAATGGTATTCGGCCGAGCGGCGCACGGCCCAGGCCAGCGCGTTGATAGCGATAACGATGCAAATGAGCACCAAGCCAAGGCCGGTTGCCAAAGGCAAATCGCCTTTTGAAGTTTCAAGCGCGATCGCCGTTGTCATCGTGCGGGTAAAGCCTTCTATGTTTCCGCCGACGATGATAATGGCGCCGACTTCCGCGGCGGCGCGGCCAAAGCCGGCGAGCAGGGCCGTCACCAACGAGAAACGGGCATCCCATATGAGTGTTGCCACGCGCCGTGCCGCGCCGATTTTCATCGCGGTCAATTCATCGCGATATTCGGCCCAAAGATCTTCGATGGTCTGGCGGGCGAGCGCGGCGATTATCGGCGCCACTAATATCGTTTGCGCAATCACCATCGCCTGCGGCGTAAACAACAGGCCCCATGGTCCGAGGGGCCCCGAGTGCGACAGCATCAGGTAAACCGCCAATCCGACGACGACAGGCGGAAGGCCCATCATCGCATTGAGCAAAACAATCGTGGTTCCGCGGCCGGGAAAATGCACCAGCGCCAATAGGGCGCCGATCGGCACACCGACCACGGCGGCGAAAAACACGGCGCTCAAACTCACGACTAACGAAAGGCGCACAACAGCATAGAGGCCTGGGTCACCCGATAGCACCAGATGCAAAGCGGAGCCGTCGCCCATCATTCTCGTTTGCAATCCTTTATTTGTGCAGGCCGGGTATTTTTGAACAACTCGCAGGCGGCAGCACATATTGTATTTTATATGTACACGATTAGAAAATGGATGCGAACATATCTGGTTTACAAGTGGAGCGCGTCATTCCGGCGAAAGAACATCGGTCGAGCAGGACCGTGTCGGCCTGGCCCATAGCCTAAGGTTATAGGATCGGTTGTGCGGGAAGAGCGACGCTATGGCGCATCTTGTCGGGTATCGCTTGCAAAAAACGGTTTTCGCTGCCATTGAGCCGGCAAGAAGTGGAGGTGGCCGAGTGGCTGAAAGCGCAACAGCGTCCGTTCACGGCGCCTCTTTGACTTGAAAAAAAGCTGCGTGCGCCTTCAAGAGATTTCAATAGCGGAGGGGTGGCCGAGTGGCTGAAGGCGCACGCTTGGAAAGCGTGTATACGGGAAACCGTATCGAGGGTTCGAATCCCTCTCCCTCCGCCAGGCTTTCCGTTGTCCGACCCGGAGACATAGGTAACAGATTGTACCAGGTCGGTCACCTTTGCAGCGCGCCTTGCTATCCTCCGCCGCTCCCGTCGGCAGCTATGGGGCACGGCACGCCAGCAGTGCCTCCAGCACGATTTCGCGCTGACGCAAGTTGCCCAATGCGAGTTCGCCGATGACAAAGGGGTGCGCCGGAACCATCCCCTGGCGATCGCGTTCCCTCGGTCCCGCGGATCATAGGGCGATAGCGTAGACATAGTGCTCAGCATCGTCGGTCTGCCCCAGCAGCATTCAAGCTGTTGGTCAGTAATTCACTTATCGATGCGGAGAATCAATTCAGACAACCGGGACTGGCTCTGCCAGTTTCATCGACCGAGGCCGAAGGCGCGCGCGAAGGCGGCTTGCGACAAGTCAAGCTGATGTAGCTTGGCGACGTCCACACTTTCGGGCACCGTCACGGTGTAGCTTGGCAAAGCCAGTTCGCCGCGCGCGTGCGCGTGCGCGTGCGCGTGCGCCTCATTGAGCCCCGCGACCAAACGGCGGCCCCTCACCTTCCGAAGGACGGCGTTTTCTTTTTCGCAAACTGCGTAAACTTGTTTGCGATGCTTCTGCTCGCCTATGGGGCTACGCTTGCGCGTTGAGCGCTGCGACAAGCTTGCGGATTGTCATCTTTGTCGGCATTGGTCAAATCCTCCTTCGCGCTCTCGGTGTATACGTCGAGCAGCCGCGAAGGCGGGAGGGCAAGAGCTGCCATTCGCATTGAACGGTTTGGACAGCAATGACGCCTATTCGTCCTCTTTCTCTGCGTGCTTGCCGCCGAGCTGCTTGAGCTTGGCAAAGACGGCATTGACGTCCAGATCGGCACCCGGCTTTTGTTGCGCATCGGATGCGGCCGAAGCCGCTTCGGCTTCTTTATGCGCGGTGGTCTCGGCGGCCGGAAGCAAAGTCGCGCCGGTATCGGCGGGCGCCGGCTTCTCCTTGTTGGCGCGACCGACCTCGAAATCGAGGTCGATCTGCGAACAGAGGCCGAGCGTTACCGGGTCCATGGGTGTGAGCGCGGCGGCGTTCCAATGCGTGCGATCGCGGATCGATGCGATGGTCGATTTTGTGGTGCCCACCAGGCGCATGATCGCGCTGTCCTTGAGTTCGGGATGATTGCGCACCAGCCAAAGAATGGCATTGGGCCGGTCCTGCCGGCGGGAAACGGGCGTGTAGCGCATGCCTTTTCTGCCACGCCCGGGCGAAACCGGCGTCACGACTTTGGGCGCGACCAAGCTCAGGCGCCTGTTGGGATCGGCCTCCGCTTCGGCCACTTGTTCGCGGGTGAGCTGGCCCGTCGAAATCGGATCGAGGCCTTTGATGCCCTGGGCCGCATCGCCGTCGGCGATCGCCTTGACCTCGAGCGGATGCAGCTTGCAGAAATCGGCGATCTGGTCGAACGACAGCGCGGTGTTGTCGAGTAGCCACACGGCGGTAGCTTTCGGCATCAGCGGTGCTGCGGTCGTCATGGCAAAATCTCCTCTCAGCCTCGCCCGCCCAGCGGACGACAAGCAATAGATCATCGGGGATGACCGGAAATGCAGTTTAATATAGAGATTGGGCCGTTCCCATGCAACTATCTCGGCCCGATACTATCTCGGATACTGTCGGCGGCCCGATGCGATCGCCGCCTTGACATGGCCGGGCGAGCCGTCCCATGTCGAACTCTGCCAGGGACGTGAATCTCAGTGGTCCGATTCAAACATTCGCTACCCATTTCGGCGGGGATCTTTTGCGAATGTTTAAATCGAAAGACCATGAGCCAAATATAAGTTTCTAGTGGAGTTTTGGATTTGACATTCGCTTCGCGAGCTTGCGGCCAGGTGGGTAGCGAATGTCAAATCCACTCCACTAGCCCGAAGTAAGGACCTCCGCGGATGAGCGTCAACGTGCAAAAACCCCGACTCAAAGTGTTGCTATGCTCACCGCGAGGCTTCTGTGCCGGGGTCGTGCGCGCGATCGAATCGGTCGAGCGCGCGCTCGCGCTCTACGGTGCCCCGGTCTATGTCCGGCATGAGATCGTTCATAATCGATATGTGGTTGACGAATTGAGGACCAAAGGCGCGATTTTCGTGGAGGATTTGAGTGAAGTTCCCGATTCTCCGGCACCGGTCATTTTCTCCGCCCACGGCGTTCCGCGTTCGGTTCCCGAAGAGGCGGCGCGGCGGGGCTTGCGGGCGCTCGACGCGACATGTCCGCTGGTTACAAAGGTGCATCGCGAGGCGGACATCCATTACCGGCGCGGGCGTGAAATCGTGCTGATTGGGCATGCCGATCATCCGGAAGTGGTCGGCACGATGGGCCAATTGCCGCCCGGGAGCATCACATTGGTCGAGGATCTCGACGGTGTGGAGCGTCTTCGGCCGCGCGATGCCAATAATCTTGCCTTCGTGACGCAGACGACGCTCTCGGTGCAGGACACCACAGCCATGGTCGAACGTTTGAAGGAACGTTTCCCGGCAATTGTCGGCCCCCACAAAGAAGACATCTGCTATGCCACAACGAACAGGCAGGATGCGGTTCGCCGCGTGGCACCCATCGTCGACGCTATGGTTGTTGTCGGCTCGCCAAACTCGTCCAATTCGCAGCGGCTAAAAGAGGTCGCCGAGCGGGCCGGTTGTCCGCGGGCGGCGCTGGTCAACAACGCCGCCGAATTGGACTGGACCATTTTCGGCAATATTGCCCGGCTCGGCGTGACCGCGGGCGCTTCGGCGCCTGAGATACTCGTTGAGAAAATCCTCGATGCTTTCGCCGCCCGCTACCTCATGGACGTGGAGACGATCTCCGCCGCCGAGGAGGCGATGTTCTTCCCGTTACCCCGCCCCCTGCGGGAGCCCCAGGCGGCGGAGTAACGGATTAATGGCTGTTTACACCGACGTCACGACGGACGATCTCCATCAATTCCTAAGTCAATACGATCTCGGCGAATTGCTGTCCTATAAAGGAATCGCCGAGGGGGTCGAGAATTCGAATTTTCTGGTGCATACGATCTGCGGCAACTTCATCCTCACGCTCTACGAGAAACGGGTCGCGGAAAAAGACTTGCCGTTTTTTCTCGAGCTGATGGAGCATCTCGCCTCGCGCGGCATCAATTGTCCCCAACCGGTCAAAAACAAACAATGCGGCATGCTCGGCCACATCGCCGGCAGGCCTGCGGCGATCGTTACATTTCTCGATGGTCTGTGGATCCGGCGGCCGAGCGCGCGGCATTGCGCCGCTTTAGGCGAGGCTTTGGCGCGGCTGCATCTCGCCGGAGACGATTTTCCGATGCAACGAAAAAACACCTTGTCGGTGGCGAGCTGGCGCCCGCTTTACGAGCAGGCGCGCGATCGCGGTGACACCGTGCGGCCCGGCCTTTGCGCGGAAATTGCCAACGAACTCGATACGCTCGAACGCCTCTGGCCGCGCGCCCTTCCGCAAGGGGTGATTCATGGCGATCTGTTTCCCGACAACGTATTTTTTCTCGGCGATGCGTTGTCTGGCTTGATCGACTTTTACTTTGCCTGCACCGACACGCTCGCTTACGACATCGCCGTTTGCTTGAACGCCTGGTGCTTTGAACCGGACCATTCCTTCAATGTGACGAAGGGTCGCGCATTGCTGAATTCATATGCAAAGGGTCGCGGCCTATCGGCGGCCGAGCGCAATGCTCTGCCGGTCCTGGCGCGCGGCGCGGCGATACAATTCTTACTGACGCGTCTGGTGGATTGGCTGGCCGTCCCGAACGGCGCCTTCGTCAAGCCGAAGGACCCGCTCGAATATTATCGTAAGTTGCGGTTTCATCAATCGGTCGAAGATACGGCCGGTTACGGATTTGATTAATGCGCGACGGTACAAACGCGAAATTTCAAAAAAAAGTGGTCTTTCGATTCAAACATTCGCAAAAGATCCCCGCCGAAATGGGTAGCGAATGTTTGAATCGGACCACTAGAGGTCATGCGAAAGAGAAACTTTAATGAGCGAATCGCATGTCACGATCCATACCGACGGCGCCTGCTCCGGTAATCCCGGACCGGGGGGATGGGGCGCCATTCTGACGTTCGGCGATCACCAGAAAGAGCTGAAAGGTGGCGAGCCTCACACCACGAATAATCGCATGGAATTGATGGCGGCAATTTCGGCATTGGAAGCGCTTAAGCGCCCTTGCATCGTCGATATTCACACCGACAGCCAATATTTGCGCAATGGCATCATGAGCTGGATTCATGGCTGGAAAAGAAATGGGTGGCGGACGGCCGCCAAGAGTCCGGTGAAGAACGTCGATTTGTGGAAGCGATTGGATGCGGCACTCGCGCGGCACAGGATTCACTGGCACTGGATCAAAGGGCACGCCGGGCATGATATGAACGAACGAGCCGACCAGCTCGCCCGAGACGGTTTGGCCGCGGCGCGGGCCAAGAAGCATTAAAACGGCCAGACGAATATCCGGCCATTGCTTAAGGCGTTTTTCCGAATATTTAGAGCTGTTCGAGGAAGGTCCGGCCGCTACTAAGCTCGCATTTTCCCGGCGCGTCTTCGATGTTGAGTTTCTTTACGATCCCGGCATCGACGAGCATTGAATAGCGGCGCGACCGAATTCCGAGACCGCCGGCGGTGCCGTCGAACTCCATGTTCATGGCTTTTGCGAATTCGCCGTTCCCATCCGCGAGAAATTCAATTTTGCCGTCGGCGCCGCTGGATTTTTTCCACGCTTCCATGACGAAGACGTCGTTGACGCTGACCACGGCAACGCTGTCGACGCCCTTGGCCTTGATGGCGTCGATATTGGTCAGAAAACTCGGCAAGTGCTGATTGCTGCATGTCGGGGTGAACGCGCCCGGCACGCCGAACAGCGCCACTTTGCGTTCACCGAATATTTCATCGGTTGTTTTCCAGGCGGGTCCGTCCGCCGTCATAACGCGCAATTTGGCTTCCGGTAATTGATCCCCGACTTTTATCGTCATCATTTGCCTCATATGCTGGATGGAGCTGAAAAAATGCGACTCGGAGCTCTCATTACGCGCTTACGCGGCGTCAGTCGAGATGAGTTTTCGTTTCGAACGCGTAGCCGCCTTCGACCGCAGTAAACGTCAAATCGAGGGGATTTTTGGGATTGACGCCAGGCGGCAGTCCGTCGAGCTCAAAAGTAAATTGCGCCTGGCCGGCAGGCGCACCCCGCTCCGGTTTGGGGATGGGTAGCGCCCATTGCGGTGTTGGTCCTTCGACAAACAATTGCACGGGTTCATTGGTCCGTACCTTCAGGTCCACCGCGACAGACGGCCGCGCGCGCCGATCGACGCGCCGGAGGGAAAGACCAAGCTCGGCCGCGGACACCGATTTCGGTACACGGGCTTGCGCGGCTTTCACCCTCAATTCCTGGGTGCTCTCGCCGGGTTCAAGGGGCAGTTCGGCATGACCTGTCGCCGGAATACAAAGATTCTCGCAAACCGCGTAGGCCAGCGTGACAGTAAGCCGCACCGGTTTGCC
This sequence comes from uncultured Pseudomonadota bacterium, assembly GCA_963697535.1. Taxonomy (GTDB): domain Bacteria; phylum Pseudomonadota; class Alphaproteobacteria; order Rhizobiales; family Xanthobacteraceae; genus Pseudolabrys. The sequence goes on from OY969085.1 coordinate 412,852, forward strand.
GGGATCGGTCGGCGTCACTTCCAGGGGGAAGATGACATTATTTTCATAGCCGAGTGACTGCCCGCCTTTGTCGAAGCGCAATAGCCGCGGCACCGGGTAGCGCACCTCGACCGCTTTCACGTTGGAAGATGCAGAAAAATCGAAATGAGGCGGAACACCCAAATCGCCCGGGTAACGCCAATAAGTATGCCAGCCGGGCTGCAGCGCGATCTCGACGCCGGCCACCAAAGGCATGGACGTTTTGTTAGTGCCTGCGATGAGGCGTATCGCCGATTTATTGTCCTGGCTCCAAGGAGATGCATCGTTCGCATGTGCGGCCGCGAGGTAGGCCGCGGCAAGGCAGCAGGTAGTCACCAGGGTTACGAACAGCTTGTAAAAGGACGTCAAAATATTGGGCATAGAGCGGATTTAGCCGGTCAAGGTTCATTGAACCATTGAATTGATCGTGAGCGTCTGGTGAATGCCGCGCGGCACCCGGCGGCGATGCCGCCACAATTGAAACTTTTGACAGAGTGCATCGTTTGCAACGATAGACCCATTGGGTACTCTATTGCCATGAAAACCTTGCAGAACGGCGACAAGCGCGCAGGGTCGAACAGGACCGACCGCTATCTCAACGGTCAGATGTTGATTGCCATGCCGGCGATGACCGACGAGCGTTTTGCGCGTGCTGTCATTTATGTTTGCGCTCATTCGACGGAAGGCGCAATGGGTATTGTCGTTAACCGGCCGGCGGGAAACATCAATTTTCTCGATTTGTTGGCACAGCTCGAGGTCATTCCGGCAAGTGAGCGTATTGATCTGGCAAGTGCCGCCAATGACGTCAAAATCCTCAATGGGGGTCCGGTGGAGACCGGACGAGGATTTGTGCTGCATTCCGCCGATTTCTTTATTGAGAATTCGACATTGCCTATTCACGAAGGCGTCTGCCTGACCGCCACGCTCGATATCCTCAAGGCGATCGCGCATGGTAGCGGCCCGCACGACGCCGTCCTTGCTCTTGGCTATGCCGGCTGGGCGCCCGGCCAACTCGAACAGGAAATTCAGCAAAATGGCTGGTTACATTGCGACGCGGATCCGGAATTGATCTTCGGTAGGGATGCAAACGGCAAATATGAGAAAGCGTTGCGTAAAATAGGCATTGATGTCGGTATGCTGTCAAGTGAAGCGGGTCATGCTTGAAATAGAATTTGAGCGGCCATTATCCGAGGGCCGCAGTGCTGAGGGCCTGCGCTGCCGTCCGGCGGACGGCGATCAGTTTATAGGCGGCGCCGGCGCTGACCGGCTCGCCGAACACCGCGCCCTGAGCGTATTCGCAACCGAGTTGATAAAGTTCGACGGCATCGGAGTCGGTATCGACGCCTTTTGCCACCACTTCCAGACCCAATTCGTGGGCGAGCCCGATAACCGGATGTAAAATCGCCGGCCGTTTTCCCGTGGCGTCGGTACGCACGAGGGTCTGATCGATTTCCATCATATCGAAAGGAAGTCTTTGCAGATAAGCGAGCGAGGAATGAGCGGCGCCGAAGCCGCCGAGCGAGAGTCCCGTGCCAAGTCCTTTGAGGCGGGCGAACAGCTGCACCGCTTGTTCCGGATTCTCCATTACCAGGGACTCGGGTATTTTTAGCTTTAGCGTGCCGCGCGCGAGCCACTTGCGGCTGAGCGCGTTGCGCAGGTCCTGGATTAAGTCGCGACGCAGCAATTGGCGCGAGGAGATATTGACAGTCGCAAATACGGGCGCACGCGCGCGGTTGGCCGCTTGCCATTCCGAAAGTTGATGGACCGTGCGATCGAGAACGAACAATCCGAGCTCCACAATGGTCCCGATTTCTTCGGCGATCGAAAATAATTCGGATTCGGGCATTCGGCTGAGCGTGGGATGCTTCCAACGGACGACGGCGTCAAATCCGACGGTAGCGCGATCTTCTAGCCGCACGATCGGCTGAAACAGGACGTCGATTTGCCCGCGTTCGATCGCGTGGCGCAATTCGGACTCGATCGTCGCTTTGTCGGTCTTTCGCGATCGCATCGCCGGCTTGTAAATCTCGATACGGTCGCCGCCGAGCGTTTTGGCATAATGCATTGCGACTTCCGCGTTCTTCAGCACGTCATCGAATGCCTGCGATCGGTCGTCGGCGAGCGCCAATCCGATTGAGGCCGTGAGAGAAATCTCATGCTCGTTAAATGCGATGGGTGAGCGCAGCGCTCTCCGTAACGTCTCAGCAAAGCGAACGATTTGTGTTGCCTCGCGTTCCGACACCAAAATCAAACCGAATTGATCGCCGAGCAGCCGCGCCAGCGTGTCTTGCGGTTTGAGTAGTCGAGACAGGCGGCGCGAGATTGTGAGTAAGATGGAATCTCCGACCGCGGAGCCGACCAATTCGTCGATCTCTTTAAAACGGTCGATGTCCATGACCAACACCGCTGGCGGCTTTTGAACATCGGCCTGCGCGGACGTAAAGGCGACTTTTATGCGATCGAGAAACAGTTCGCGGTTGGGCAGTCTCGTAAGACTGTCGTGCACGGCATCGAACAACATCCGCTCTTCGGCATTTTTGAAATCACTTATATTGGTCATTGTGCCGATCAGCCGTACCACTTCTCCATCGGAGCCGACGACGGGCCGCGCCTTCAGTGAAACCCAGACATCGTGACCGTCGGCCGCGCGCAGGCGAAAGTGCTGATTAAGTCGCCCGCGACGTTGCTCCACCACAGCGTCGAGCGAGGCGCGAAAACGGTCGCGATCGAGGGGGTGCAGCACGTTGAGCCAGGTCGACGCCGGTCCTTCGAGGTGGCCATGCTTCAAACCCAGCATGTGCTCGGCCTCGGGACTTGTGTAAATCTTGTCGGCGGAGACATCCCAATCCCAGATGATTTCGCCGCTGCCTGTAAGCGCCAGCGCACGGCGCTCGACATCGGACACGATTCCGTGGGTAATGCCGCCGGCGAAAGCATGTTGCATGACAGTGAAGCCGATCAGCATGACGATCAGCACAAGACCCCCGAGCAGCGCGGGGCCAATAATATCGTTTGTGACAAGGCCTGTGACCGCCAAACCGGCCGTTACGGTCCAGACCACCAACAGCAGCCAGGTCGGCAACAGCAAAACGGCGCGGTCGAAGCCGTGGGTCGAAAGGTAAATCACGAGCGCAAGGCCAAAGACGGCAATTCCGCCAAGAGAGAGACGCGCGATGCCGGCAGCGATTTCGGGTTTAAATACGGCGACCGCAATCAACGCCGCCAGCGCGGCGAGCCAGCCTGCCGTGATGTGGGCATAGCGAACATGCCAGCGCGACAGATTGAGATAGGCGAACAAAAACACAAGCAGTGTCGCCGACAATACCGCTTCACCGCATGCACGCCACACACGCTCAGCCTCAGCCGTCGTCTCGAATATTTTTCCCCAAAAACCAAAATCGATACCGATATAGACTAACACCGCCCAGCTGAGCGCCGCGGCGGCCGGAAACATGACGGAACCTTTCACCACGAAGAGAATCGTGAGGAAGAGCGCCAAAAGCCCGGCAATGCCGATGACGATGCCGTAATACAAAGTGAATGAGTTGACCTTGTCCTTATAGGCGTCCGGCTCCCACAGGTAGACTTGCGGTAAATTTCCGGTGCGCAATTCAGCGACAAAGGTAATGATTGTGCCCGGGTCGAGTGTGATGCGAAAAATATCCGCTGTCGTGCTTTCCTGCCGAATGGGACGGTCGCCGGACGACGGCGTGATTGCCACGACTCGCGAAAGACCGAGATCGGGTCGCAATAAACCGGAGCCGACCATGCGATAGTGCGGCACGACGATCAACCGATCGACTTGTTCGTCACTGTTATTCGTGAGTGCGAATACGGTCCAATGGTTGTTGTGCTCCAGCGCGCGCACCTCGATGCGGCGCACGGTACCATCGGATTCGGGTGCGGTGGAAACCTGAATGCGACCGGTTTCGGTCGTATGCTGTTCGGTAGCGGCAGTCAGATCAATGGCGGGCGTGCTGAGCGGCACCTTGATCGCCTCGACCGCGCGCGCGGAGCCCGTGGTCCAAAGCCCGGCCACGACAATCAACCACACGGCAAAAAACATCGTGCGGCGCATCAAAACCAAAGCTTGTTCCCTCAGGGGTATGGGCGACATTGCCGTCCCGCTTCCGATGCTCGCAGAACCCGCCGGCGCGTTCTCATGCGAGTCGCTAGTGGTCCGATTCAAACATTCGCTACCCATTTCGGCGGGGATCTTTTGCGAATGTTTGAATCGAAAGACCACTAGCAAGTATAAGTTTCTAGTGGAGTTTTGGATTTGACATTCGCTTCGCGAGCTTGCGGCCAGGTGGGTGGCGAATGTCAAATCCACTCCACTAGTAGGGAGCACTGGCCTTGGGATCAGAGGGGGCATCGCTGAAATCCGTCAATCAAAAACCGTCATGCTTTTTTATCGGATATTGCGCCCATTTCGCGACCCGTTTGCGATTATGAGATTTGACTGAACAGTTTAGGTGATTCCTGATCGGGCCTTCTCAGAAGGTTAGGATTATTTTGCCGATGTGAGCGCCGGATTCCATGAGTGCGTGAGCCTCCGCCGCGGCGGTAAAAGGAAAAGTCTTAAAGATGACTGGTTTTATTTTGTCCGCGGCCAACAGCGGTAGCACTTTTTCCTCGATCGCGCGGGCGATGACGGCCTTGTCGGCGATGGAGCGAGAGCGCAGGGTCGAGCCGGTGTGATGGAGCCGTTTGAGCATAAGGCGGCGGAAATCGACCGTGGCTTTTGAGCTGCCTTGGAATGCGATTTGCACAATGCGGCCTTCCACCGCGGCGGCTTCGTAATTGCGCTCGATATAGTCACCGCCGACCATGTCGAGGATCACATCGGCGCCTTTCTTTTCCGTGGCCTCTTTCGTGGCAGCGACAAAGTCTTCGGTTTTGTAATTGACCGCGAGGTCGGCTCCGAGTTTACGGCAGGCATCGCATTTTTCCTCGGAGCCGGCGGTAACGATCACCCGCGCGCCAAAATGCTTGGCCAATTGAATTGTCGTCGTTCCAATGCCTGACGAGCCGCCATGCACGAGCAGCGTTTCGCCAGCTTTCAGCGCACCGCGTTCGAAAACATTGTGCCAAACGGTAAAAAAAGTTTCCGGCACGCCGGCCGCTTCGACAAAAGGCAAAGTGCTCACCGGCAGCGTATGGCTCGCGTGGACGAGGCAATATTCCGCGTAACCGCCGCCGGAAACGAGCGCCATGACACGGTCGCCAGTCTGCCAGCGTTTTACGGCGGGGCCGAGGGCGACGACTTCACCGGCAATTTCCAGGCCGGGAATATCGGATGCGCCCGGCGGCGGCGGGTAAAGGCCCTGGCGTTGCATAATATCAGGCCGATTGATTCCAGCCGCGCGTACACGCACGAGCATTTCGCCTTCGCGCGGAGCGGGAATAGGCCGCTCTTGCGGGACCAGCACCTCGGCGCCGCCGGGGGCCTTTATGCCAATTGCGATCATTTGGCTGGGGAGCGCGGTCATCGGTGGATCCTCGTGTTCGCGGCATAGGCCGACGGTGATCTGTTTAGGCAGGCCTTGCCGATGTGACAACCTGCTAGCGCAGCGCTAGTGTCCCGATTCTGACGTTCGCTTGATCTTGCAGCACCCTCGTAAGCGAACTTCGGACCGGAAGTGCGCCATGGCAATCAGTGACGACGACGATAGGCCGACCAAGAAAATTGTTCACGAAATCGGGCAAGACCTCACTTTCCTGTCAGTGGAGGAACTTGCCCATAGAGTTCAGCTCCTTAAAGACGAAATAGCGCGCCTGGAGGCTGATATGGGTCGCAAACGCGCCACAAAGACGGCGGCCGATCAATTCTTCAGGCGCTGAAAGTTGTTGCACGCCACATGCGACCATGGGGAAAATTGGGCTCTGAATGTCGGCCGGTTAACCATCAATTAAGCTTTCTTGAGCATTACTTGGTGCGTGGCCATCCTTGGCCATAGAGTGGCTCCTGTCCACTTTGTTTTGACGCCTCCCTGTACCACTTCGAGCCGCCGGAAACGGCGGCTCTTTTTTTTGCCCGATAGAGCCGATCGAGGACGTCACGTCCGACTGAAGCCACGGATTACGAAAATTATATGGTTCGGGCCTTGCAGTCGAACGCGAGATCTCACGCGCGCCCAGGTGATAGAGCCGTCCCGCGTGGCTGCACAGTCCGGCTTCGATTTGTTCGGTCAGTTTGCCGGTCCATGCGGTGGCTCTGGTGGGGCGAGTTGATGTTCGCGAATTTGCATCAATACACCTTTCTTTAACTCCTCTTGAATCTGCTGAAAGATGGCCTTATTGGTCTCAAATTCCCTTTTCTCGTTCTCGAGTCCTTCCTTCTCTCGCGTGAGACGTGCGCGCTCCTCCCGACCGGGCCCTAGCAGACCGAGTTGGCCGTCAATCTGTTTAATCTCAGCTTCTATTCTCTTGATCTCAGCATTTGCCCGATCAATGCCCTTACCAAGCGTTTCGATCATTTTCACTTCTTGATGGCCAGCGGTCGCGAATCCCGCAGGTCCACTTGGAGCGGTGTCGGTCAGGAGAGCATATCTCTCGAGTATTTCTTTGAGATCCATGAGATATTGATCGACCATTGCTTGATCGTTGTCATTCTGAAATTTCAAGATTTCTTTGGCAAACTTTGCGACCTGATTTTCCAGGAATTTCAATATCAGTCGACGTTGCTCAGGTGCGGCCTTTAGGTAGTTGACCAGCTGAGTCATTTGTAAGTTTAACACATTAGCTGCATCAATTGTCTTGGCCACGTCCGGTGCGTCAGGATGCAACACATTGAGTGCCTGTATTTGGGCCCTGACCGTGTCGATAGCGTTGTCGACGAGATGCTGATCGTCCGGCGAAAGCCGGGTGTTGTTACGAACGACTTCAAGAGCGGCCAATCTCTCCCTAAGCCCACTGAGAGGAATCGGCGCGGGCGTGGCGACTGGCGGGGGCGTTTGCGGTGGTGATCCCGGTGCGGGGCCGCCGCTCGGGGCCGGGCCATCCGATCCTTGCGGGGAGACATGCGGTACTAACAACTCCTGCACCAAATCTTTGAGGTGGCGGCCGAGTGGCAAGTGGTCGGTATTAAAATTTATTCCCTGAGCGTGGAGTGCTTCTAGCAGCCGGTTCCGCTCGGAATCCAAATTGTGACCTCCGAGGTCTGCCACAATTATTTGGAACTCGATCAAAAAATCTTCGACCGTCACAGAGGCAACTCTCGGATCATAATCTATCCAAGCAATCAGCCGCTGTCTGATGTCGGTTAGTCGCCTGGCGACTTGGTCGGGAGGGGTCACCCGCACAACGATGTCGCGGAGCAACCCAAAAAGAATTCTAGTCTGGCGCTCCGGGACATTCCGCGTGCGTGGGGCCGCTGCGCCGGGCGGGTGGGGTGGTGGCGTACCTCGCGCCAGTCTCCGTGGTCTTGGAGGGTCATTGCCATTGCCGCCACTCGGCGGGCTGCCGCCAGGGGGCGCGCCGCCGCTAGGCGGACCGCCGCCAGGGGGAGTGCCGCCAGGGGGCGCGCCGCCACCGGGCGAATTTGGTGATATGACATGAAGCGGAGCGGGCGTGTGGTTGCCGCCGAGAGGCACCCTCGGTGCGGTTGGGCCGGCAGGTGTGGCGACCGGGCCTGCTCCGGCGTGCGGCCCCGCCGGCGGCGGAGTGCCGTTACCCGAAGGTGGAGCGCCAGTGGGCGGTAATGAAGGTGGTTGCTTCGGTCCGTTGCCGTTACCATTCTGCGGCGATGGCGGCTGCGGATGATCCATGAAATATTGCATGAACTGCAACAGCACCAGGTCATCAAGGGTTGGTCTGAACAGATCAGGACGGTCTGTCACGCCTAAGTGCGGCTGCGTCAACTCGTGACCAACCACCTCATGCATTGTCGCATCCAGATGATTGACGACGGAAACCTCGTTCCCCGCGCCGTCGATTATGGTCTGGTCGCCATACACATCACGCGCGCGCTCGTGGATGGCATTTAAAACTTGCCGAAGCGTGACAGTACTATGAACATTGCCGACACCGTAGCTGGCATTGTATTCGGCCAATTGCTCCTGAATCCAGCTCATCAACGCTTGTTCGAATTTCTGTGCTTGGGTTCTTTCCAGCGGCGTGTCCTTAGGCAGCGTCCCGCGGAACCATTCGACAAGCGCACGGGTGTTATCTCGTGTGAGAAGAAGGCCGCTTCGTACATTTGCGGATGGCGGGTACTCGTGCGTGACCGCGGCCTGCGCCGCATGCAAAGCCTTGGCTGCATTCTCATATGCTTGTCTGATCCCACGCGGGACGGGCCTGCCTGTTTGTTGTGCGTCCGTCGTCGCCTTATTGAGCGCGTCAGTGGCAGCCTTGAGGGCCTGTTCGAGCTGCCTGATTTGATCCGGGGTGGAATGATTCGGCTGCGCCGCTCGGAGTGCCTCATCCCGTCGTTCGACCGCATCGTTATATTCGGCAGCTGCTTTGTCGTATACTTTTATGCTGTCATCTATGATATCCTGCGGCTGCCTTTCTCTTGCCGCCCTATTACACGCTTCAAGAGCAAGATCGCGTGCGTATTCAAGGCGCTTGAGTTCGTCCGGAGTGGGAACAGCGCCGCTCTCCGGCGCGGGTGCAGGTGGCGGAAGATTTTCCAGGCGGGCTTGATGGGCCGTCGCAATCTTTCGCGCGGCGGCCTGTGCGTCGTCATACATTCTCCGGACCGTCGCGACGTCCGCTCGCGCCAGAGCGGCCTTTCGATCATCGGTCGGAAGATGACTTTCGACAAATTTCGCATATTCTTCAACCGCCGCAGCGGCGGCCGCCTCTGCGGTCGGGCCTATTCTGTATGCCCTGTTTTGTTGGTTGAGAGCGCGCACGGCGGCCCGCGCCGTTTGCCCAAGTTGTGCCAACTCATTGCCGGGATCGGACGCGCCGCTGCCTCTGCCGGCGCGGCGATGACCGGAAGGGCCATCGCCACCACCGGTGCCGCCGGGCGGAGTGCCGCCGGGTGGGCTGCCTCCAGGGGGCGCGCCGCCAGGGGGCGTGCCGCCACCGGGGGGAGTTTGCGCCGGTGGCGCTGCTGCTTGGGGTGGAGCGGGTGTGTTCGAATTGCCGCCGGGAGGCGCGCTCGGTGCGGCTGGGGGAGTCGGGGCAGCGGGCGTAACAATTTGCGGATGATCGTTGTTGGGCGGAGCGCTCGTGCCGCGCGCCAGTCTCCTTCGTTCTAAAGGCGGCGGTCTTGTGCCTTGCGCGCGGGGCCGCGGCGGCTTGGGTGGTCCCATGCCCATTACTATTGCAGGGTGTGCAGCTGGCGGCGTGTGGCCGGCAGGTGTGGCGACCGGACCTGCTCCGGCGTGCGGCCGCGCCGGCGGCGCAGGCGTGTGTGGAGTGCCGCCCGGCGTCGGACTAGCGGATTGGGATTGAGGATTGCCCGATGGCGTACCTGTCGCCGGGTTGCCGTTGTTGCTTGGTGATCCAGGCGGACGTGTGCGATTGTGGTTTGACGGGTTCGGCGCGGCGTTGGGCGAGCGCGCGACTGCTTCATCCCTGAAGCTTTTAAGAGCTGCTTCGAGGCCCGCAAGATCCTGCCGCGTGAGAGTCCTCGTCGCAATTTTGCGCCTGATATTTTCGATGAGCTCGCCGAGTTTTTTGATCCAGGGATCGAGCCAGCCGAACTTGTCGGGCGCCCGCTGCGCCAAACCGGAGAGCCCTTCAGCCAGTTCTCGCGAGCGGACCAGGTAGTGGGCAATTTTCGCATCGACCTCCTCCTCCTCGACCTGTCGCGCCGCCTCCCCGGCCTGCCGCGCCGCTTTGCCAAGCGCAATCATCAGAAGCAGGTAAGCGAGCTGTAGGCCGTCGCCGGCTGTCAGGCTATCCGGGTCTTGCCACGTGGTCGCGAACAGCTCGGCCATGTCCGCGGTAAACGTCATTTTGTTGGCCAATTCGAAGATGCGGAGGCCTCGCGCTGCCGCTTGGCTGCCGGCTCTCGCCGCTGCGCCGAAGACAGGCGCCGCAATGCCGCCGACGCTGGCTGTTACTTGCGTCATGGTACGCAACCACAAACGCAACGCGCCTCGATTGGTGAAGGGATTATTGCTGAGATGATGCTCAGCGCGCCAAATCATGTCGCCGATATTACGAGAGGCCAGCCAGCCTTCACCGGTGCCGATCAGCGGAAGCAGGATTTCTGCCGTTCCGTCGCTCACCATAAATAGCGCTACGCCACCGACAGTACAGCCAAATGCCGCGGTGGCGTCGAGGGCGCGTGCTGCCTTATCGCCAGCATCGGGTTGCGTCTTCAAATAGTGTCCGTCGACGTATATCGCGCCATCGGGCAACCGGTTCTTCGCATACCATTTGTCATACGCTGACTTGTGGATCGTGATCTGAGCCTCCGGTATGAACTCGTCGGAGTTTTCGTAGCGGGCTCCAAGATTATCGACGTAGGCGCACGCGGGTTTGCCGTCTTGATCGATAGTTCCAGTTCCAACCTTGAAGAGCGGGCAGTTGATCGGGCCATATTCATCGTTAAAATCAGTAATCGACACGAGCGACATTTTGATGGGAAACTTGCCGCCGGCGGCTTCGACGAGTCCATCCACGATTTTCTGGACATCATCATTTGCCGAGAACCAGTCGCCGTCGGATGCAGGCGCTCTGCCCTCTTTCCAGGCGATTTCCAATTCGGCAATCTTGCTTGGCGTCGCTCTGGGATCGGTTGGTTTTGCGTGGCACATCGCGCCGACCAGGTTTGCAATGGCATCCCTGTTGCGCACCGGTTGTTGTATTTTAGTGGGATAGTGTTCCGCGTCCTCCGCCGCGTAGGCCTGCGCGAGGAAATTCTGAAGTTCGGGGGGCCACGGGCTTTCCCCTTTTTAAATGTCTCGGCTGTGATTTCCGGATGAATCAGAAGGAGCGCCAGCACGTCTCTCCGGACTGGAGCCGGAATGGCATCGCTAAATATGACGGTTTGGCCATATTCGGTTTCCAGGATGGCCGAAAGCCGCGTGAACACAACTCCGACACAATGCGCGCCTCCCTCGACAGCGGCGAATATGAGTTGGGTCGCTACCGCGTCGGCAACTTCCGGAGTTCTTGCCGGATCGCCGCCCTTTGCAAGCAGCTCCGCGGTAATGTCCAGATCATTGAAAGCGGCCTCCAGCATCGCCGATTTCTTTTCGCGGGAGCCGCTGAACAGCAACGCGGGGTTGCCGCGCATCAGAGCTTCAAGGCGCGGTGTTTCGGAAACGGCTTTTGCCGGATTGTCGGGATAGCGTGTGGACAGTAGGGCCACGGCTAAGTTGTGGGCCAGTTGCGGCGTTCTTTGCAGAATATCGGGGACCGAGATTTCTTGATGAAGAGTCAAAACGACGGCATTGAACGTGGCCCTGTTGGCCGGTGTAATCCCCACATGATTATTCAGCGCGGCCAAAACTTGGTTGCGTGCATCGGATAGAACGCGGGCATCTTCGAGGCGTGGATCGTTGCGCGGTACCCGCGAGACGGTCGTCATAAGGCCGGTATTTTTCAGCGGCTCGGTGCCAAGAGCACGCGCGAACCGGATGCCTTCGTTCGGTGAATGCTGGAAGATTAACTCACGCAAACCCGGCGGGTCGTTTTGCGTCGCGCGCCGGAATGCCAATGCAAAAGCGCGCGCCTGAGTTTGCGGATGGTCGGCGTCGCCGCCCGGATCGATGGCGCGGCGCAAAAGCCGCCCGGCAACAAGACGGCGCAGATTGCCATCGACCTTTGTGTCTTGAACAAAGGTGACGAGTTCGTCGATCTTGTCGAAAGCATAATGAGAAAAATCGGAGAGAGCGCGGTCGATGAACCTCTCTTTGGCGGCATCCGATAAGTCATAAAATTTTGAATGAGGGTCGTTGAGGACTTCCACGATGTTTTGTGAATCGGGAAGCCGTGCTTCGGCTGCATCGAGCAGATGCGGCTGGTTAACATAGGGCGCAAAATAGTCCCGATAGGTGACAGCCAGATTGTTATCCGTCCGGCTTTCATTTCGCAGCCATGCTTTAAAGTCTTCGGCATCAAAGCCCGTCAAATAGCAGTCCGCGGCATCGAAAATCTTGGCGGTCTTCTGCTTGACCCGCGCGCGTTCGCCTGGCGGAAGCTTCGCTAATTGCGGCTCTTGCTGATTCTCCAGCCGCGCTCGCGCCAATAGCCCATCTCGCGCGGGGCCGGAGTTCGGTAACGTCGATCTGACCGGGGCCGGGTTGTGTGTCGCAACAGGCGCCACCCATTTGATCTGCCTGGAAGGATTGGCAGGCGCCCTATCTATGGCGGCGCGGCCCTTCGATCCGTCGGGCGGAGTTCTTCCCGATGGCCTGCGGTCACCGGCTGTCGCATTCGTGTCCCTATCCGGTTGACGAGGAACATCCCGTCCAACCTGCCTGCCAGCTTTTCCTCCGTCACCCACCGGCACGCCTTCATAGTTTCACGGTATTCACAAGGAGTGGCCACGGATTTTTTATCCGCGACTTCCATTAGAACTTTGCTGCAAGTGCGCGTTTTCCGGTGTGTCGAAGGTGACACAAATGTGCTATTCTACTTTTAGGATCGTACTATCTTTTTTAATAGTAGAAGTTGTAATAATCTGTTTAGGAAGGCCGGCACTCACGCGATTGGGGGAGGTTTTCCGGTAAACTGCTAGTGGACTGGATTAAACATTCGCTACCCATTTCGGCCGCAGGCCTCGCGAAGCGAATGTTTAAATCGAAAGACTCCACTGAGCCAAACTATATAGTTTGGCTCAGTGGAGTCTTTGGATTTAAACATTCGCTTCGAGAGATTGCCGCCGAAATGGGTAACGAATGTTTAAATCCGATCCACTAGACATCATGGGACGGGTCAAGCCATGCTCATATCCCTTGGCGGAGAGTGTATAGGTGGAGAGCGTATAAAAGCGCGTTTTTAACGATGCGCCGGTAAAGCGTTGCGTGAGGCGTTGTATTATGTCTGAGATTTCGTTCAAGGGCCGAGCCCAGCCCATCTCCTTTGGAGTGCGGGTCGCGCGATCGCAAGTTTTCACCGATTTATTTCGTGCCGGCATGAGGCTGATCGAAGAGACCGCTTGTTATCTGGACGGCCCCGGCCGGCAAGAATCGAAGGCCCTCAGGCGATCCGCGGCGCTTGCTTATGCGACCGAAAGCACGCGGCTGACGACGCGCCTGATGCAGCTTGCGTCTTGGCTGCTGCTTCATCGCGCGGTGAACGAAGGCGAGGTGTCGCTCGAACAGGCGAGCAAGGAAAAGCGGAAAGTCAAGATTTCCTCAGCTGATTCACACGATCCGAAGAATCTCGAATTACTGCCGGAGAGGTTGCGCACCTTGGTCGTGGAATCACAGCTATTGCAAAATAAAATAAGCTGGATCGACGCGGGCATTTATAACCACGCCGCCGTCGAACAGAGCGTCGCCGCTAATCCGGTAAAACGGCAATTGGATCTTCTAAAAACCGCGGTCGATTGGTGAAACGCTTGAAGCATTGTTGCAAGCCGTGTTGCAAGCGGTCAAACCCATCAATCGAGAACGCGCGAAGGTTCGGCCTCCGAAGGCGCCCCCGCTATTTCCTTTCCTCGCCCGTCAACAGGCCGGAGAACCTCTCCCGGAAACGAGACACGCGGCCGCGATCAAGAAGTTTTTGCTGACCGCCGGTCCAGGCCGGGTGGGATTTTGGATCGATGTCGAGCGCAAGCGTGTCGCCTTCGCTGCCCCAAGTGCTGCGGGTGAAAAATTCGGACCCGTCGGTCATAACCACTTTGATCATGTGATAGTCGGGGTGAATATCGGCTTTCATCGCTCTGCTCGGTTCCGGCTTTTCATCCTTGGATCCAAACTTGACAAACAATTTTGTCGATCTTGGACCAAAAATGAGCTGATTTCGGTCCGCTCTATACATGAAGAGCGTTGCGGCGGCAAAGCAGCGTGTACTGACAGCAGCGTGGATTGACAGCAGCGTGGATTGACGGGTCGACGCTCGCAGGGGCATTGTCCCTCCGTTTGCCGAAGCCGAGGCAGGGCGTTCTCGAAAATGCGTTGCATCCTATGGAAATGAGCAGTGATGGGCGAGGCTTGAGCGCGGCGAGTGCGCCGGTTATGAGCGAAAAACGCAAATTCAAACTCAAGCCGCTCGCGAAACTCCGGCCCTACCTTGCCAGCTACCGCGGCCGGGCTGCCGCCGCCCTGGTCGCGCTGATCGTCGCGGCATTGGCAACGCTCGTCGTACCGGTCGCCGTGCGCCGCATGATCGACTTCGGCTTCTCCGAGAAAGCAGCCGCGCTGATCGACAGTTATTTCGCGGTCATGATCGGGGTGGTTGCGCTCCTCGCCCTTGCAAGCGCCATGCGTTACTATCTGGTAACTACGTTGGGCGAGCGGATCGTCGCCGATTTGCGCGCCGACGTATTTGCGCATCTGACACGGCTTTCATCCGATTTTTTCGATTCGGTGCACTCCGGCGAAATGATTTCGCGGCTGACGGCGGACACCACGCAAATCAAATCCGCCGTAGGTGCTTCCGTTTCGCTTGCATTGCGCAATGCCGTTTTGTTTGTCGGCGGCAGCGCGATGATGGTGGTGACCAGCCCGCGGCTGTCGCTCTTTGTCCTTGCCGCGATTCCCCTCATCGTTTTGCCGCTGGTCGGCTTTGGCCGCGCGGTGCGCAAACGCGGACGCGAGGCGCAAGACACGCTGGCCGCGGCCTCCGCCTATGCCAGCGAATTGATCGGTGCGGTGCGCGTTCTGCAAGCCTTTACCAATGAATTGCTGGCCACGCTCCGTTTCCGCGGCGCGGTCGAGCAGGCCTACGCGGCCGCACGCCGGGCAACACAGGCGCGCGCCGTGCTCACGGCCATCGCCATTTTTCTGATTTTTGCCAGCGTTGTCGTGGTGCTCTGGATTGGTGCGCAAGATGTGCTTAGCCGCAGCATCACAGCCGGACGTCTTGGGCAATTCGTGCTCTATGCGGTATTTGCCGCCGGCGGTCTTGGCGAATTGAGCCAAGTGTGGGGTGAAATCGCGCAAGCCTCCGGCGCGGCCGAGCGGTTGTTTGAAATTCTCGACATTGAGCCGGCGATCAAAGCTCCACCCCAGCCGGTGAACTTGCCGGCGCCCTCACGCGGCGAGGTCGAATTTCATGATGTGCATTTTGTCTATCCATCGCGCGTACAAGCGCCGGTGCTCAACGGCATTTCATTGACCGTAAATCCCGGTGAAAAACTGGCCCTGGTCGGCCCATCCGGCGCCGGAAAAACTACGATTTTTCATCTGATATTACGTTTTTACGATCCGTTGTCCGGCACCGTCAGTTTTGACGGCGTGCGGCTGACCGCCGCGGATCCCGCTCAGCTGCGCGCCAATATCGCCGTGGTGCCACAGGAGCCGTTCGTATTTGCCGGCTCGTTAAGTGAGAACATCCGCTTCGGACGACCGGAGGCGAGCGATGCCGAGGTCATGCGGGCGGCGGATGCCGCGCATGCCGCGGAATTTATCGCGCGTATGCCGCAAGGCTATGATACCCAGGTGGGTGAGCGTGGTGTGACGCTTTCCGGCGGCCAGCGCCAACGCATCGCGATAGCACGCGCAATTTTGCGTGAGGCGCCGCTTCTGCTGCTCGATGAAGCGACCTCGTCGCTCGATGCCGAAAGTGAGACGCTTGTGCAACAGGCCCTCACGCGTTTGATGCAAAACCGGACAAGCATTGTCATCGCCCATCGCCTGGCGACCGTTCAGTCCTGTGATCGCATTCTTGTCCTCGATCATGGACGCATCGTGGAAGAAGGGACCCATGCGACGCTTTCGGCGGGGGGCGGACTTTATGCGCGGCTGGCGAAATTGCAGTTCGAAACGATGTGACATTTCGCGCCACGTTCGCTTACTCGCCCCAGGCGCGAAAAGCTTCTGCAAAAACGCGAGCGCCGGGGGCTCCCTTTTGGACGGCGAGAATGGCGCGCTTGCCTTTCGCATAAACGATCGGGATATCAAACCAGTCGCGCTCTTTGAGCAGTTGGATGTTACGCTGTTTGTCGGTCTCGGCTGACGAAAGCCCGATCAAAAAATAGCCATTGGTCACTTTCACCGAGAGCCCCGCGAGCGGCACGCCACGCGCCTGTTCGCTTTGTTTCATCAAGGCGCCTGGCACATTGTCAATGCCGCCTTCGGGGAAGTCGGCCGGCAAGGTGAACATGATCTCCATCGTGTGGCTCGCGGGCAGGGCCTTGTCGTTGTTGCGGCGGATCGACCAGGTCATCCGCACGTGCCGTTCCGGAATCTCCACGTCGGCGCGCACGGCAAGCTCAGGCGCAAGACCCGCGCCAGGCGAGATCGTTTCCGTACGCCAGGTGACCGAACCGACAAAACGCTTGCCCTGAGGATTGGCGGCATCTTCCTCATAAAGGACGACCTTTTGCGCCGCTGCCATGGCCGCCGCCTCGGCGGGGTTTTGTTCCGCGCTCCCGAGTGACGGTCTGATGCGATCGGGGATTTTCTGTGTGCCCGCCTCCGGCGGCGCCGATTGTCGCGTGGGCGCGACCGGCGACGCGCTTCGCAGATGCATGGCGATCGAGGAGATCGCCCCGCGCTGCCAATAGCCAAGCCCGCCCACGCCAATGAGTACAAGGAGCACGGCGGCAAGCTTGATCATACGGCCATAATCGCGTGGTACTTTTGAATAGATCACAGCGTGCTCATCCGCGAGGGGCTTGGCCTGCGCCGGATAGGTTGCCGTCTTGTCGGATTCGCACCAGGCATGATTGCGCGGCGATGAAGGAGGTTCCTGCTCTGGTTCCAGGGCCGGCGTTCCCTTATTTAGAAAGGCCCGTCTGACGGCCCGCACCTCAATTTTCCGGATCGCGTCCTCAAGCGCGAGACGCTCACGCGTGATCTCGGATGGCTTGAGCGGCGGTTCCGCGCTACGGAGCTGATTGGCCAGTGCCGCGCGGGCGCGCTCGTAAAGAACACGGCGGTCTTCGCTCGTGTTGCCGCCGAGACCGTCCACGGCGCGAGAGATAATAGGAAAATAGTCTGACATCGCGTGTTTGAACTTGTTGATCCTGATTGCTCATGACGTCTCCAGAAAATGCGCCTCGCATGATCTGAATCCGGTCCTTACCTCACCCCACTTCATGTCTTTTTTCAGCAATCAAGTCTCAAACGGATTTTTCATCAAAATTGTGTCCTCGCGTTCCGGACTGGTGGAGAGTAAGGTCACCGGGCAACCGATGAGTTCCTCAACGCGCCGCACATATTTTATCGCCTGCGCCGGCAATTGCGCCCAGGACCGCGCCCGCGCGGTAGGCTCCTTCCAGCCGGCAATGGTCTCATAAACCGGCTCCGCCCGCGCCTGCGCCTGTTCTCCCGCCGGAAGATAATCGATTTCGCGGCCGTCGAGGCGGTAACCGGTGCAGACCTTTACCTCATCGAAGCCGTCGAGAATATCGAGTTTGGTGAGCGCGATCCCGTCCATACCCGAGGTGCGCACGGTCTGGCGTACTAAAACCGCGTCGAACCAGCCGCAACGGCGCGCCCGGCCCGTCACCGTGCCGAATTCGCGGCCGCGCTCG
Organism: uncultured Pseudomonadota bacterium; assembly: GCA_963697535.1. Taxonomy (GTDB): domain Bacteria; phylum Pseudomonadota; class Alphaproteobacteria; order Rhizobiales; family Xanthobacteraceae; genus Pseudolabrys. The sequence goes on from OY969085.1 coordinate 430,424, forward strand.
CCCAACATCTTGCCGATCTCGTTGTGCATCTGATCGGTCGGGAACGGCCCTTCGCCCACGCGCGTGGTATAGGCTTTGGTGATGCCGAGCACGTAATCGATCGCGTTGGGGCCGAGGCCCGAGCCGGTCGCCGCCTGCGCCGCCACCGTATTCGAGGAAGTGACGTAAGGGTAAGTACCGTGGTCGATGTCGAGCAGTGCACCCTGCGCGCCTTCGAACAAAATGCGTTTGCCCTCGCGTCGCTTGGCGTCGAGGAGCAACCATACTGAATCCATAAATGGAAGAACCTTCGGCGCGAGAGCGGAGAGATATTCATAAACCGTCTTCGCTTCGATTTCGGCCAGACCAAAGCCGCGCCGCAACGCGTTATGATGCGTCAGCAAGCGCTCGATCTTGCCGCCAAGCGCCGGTAAATCGGCCAAATCCATGAAGCGAATGGCGCGCCGGCCGACCTTGTCTTCATAAGCCGGACCGATGCCGCGTTTGGTGGTGCCGATGCGGGCGTGAGAATTCTCACGGACCGCCTCGAGCTCGTGATGCAGCGGCAAAATGAGCGGCGCATTCTCGGCAATGCGCAAATTTTCCGGCGTTACCTTGATACCTTGTTTTGCCAGTGTCCCGATTTCATCGAGCAGCGCCTGGGGATCGATCACCACACCATTGCCGATGATCGACAGTTTGCCTTTACGCACCACACCGGACGGCAACAACGACAATTTGTAAACCGCGTTGCCGATGACGAGCGTGTGGCCGGCATTGTGCCCGCCCTGAAAACGGACAACGATATCTGCTTGCTCCGACAGCCAGTCGACGATCTTGCCTTTGCCTTCGTCGCCCCATTGCGAGCCGACCACAACAACGTTCGCCATAAGCCATCCTCTACCCGCATGCCCCCCGGATAACGGAAGTAACGGCCCCAGGCAAGGCGAGCCGAGATTTTCCGCCGGGATACTCGATTTCCGGATACAGCCCCTCGCCCGACGAGAGGCTTAGAGTTTCACGTGCAGGGCATATTTTCTGTAAGGCGAGGAATACACCATATCCACGCCATCCGATCCAAAATAATATGAGTCTTCAGGATTGCCTTTAACACCATCGCCAAGAGGGACGCCAACCAGCCAATCACGCGGCCACAACAATTTATTGTTGCACTTTTGAGCTATTGAAAAAGGAACCGATAAAACGACTTGCGGTAAGCTTCGGCATGTTCTGCCTACTGAAGCCATCCTAAAAACGACTTTATCTCGGTTACTAACTAAAAGAGCGACGTCGTACCTATCATCATTATCGTGCACGCGTTCAACATTGTGTCCGTATATTATTTTGTTGTCACTATCGACTTGATACACGAGGAATTCCGGATCATTCGCTTGGTCGATTGGGCTCAGGACAAAATAATAACCATCATAATATTGTCTCACGACAACGAAGCCGAACAGAATGGCGCCACTGACTGCGACAGCTAATAATGTCATCATTTTTTTCATCATATTTATCCCTGTCCAATCCTCGGTGTTGCGGCGGAAGAAGCAAAATAAAAATTAGCGAATTCTATCCGCACATAAATCAAAACCGCAACCGCTTGGCCTGCCGCACTTGCGGCAGCGCGCGCACTTTGGCGAGCACTTCCTCCGGCAATTCTCCGTCGATTTCGATCAGCGCAATGGCGTTGCCGCCGGGCGCGTCGCGGCCGAGATGGAAAGTGCCAATATTGATGCCCGCCTCACCGAGGATTGACGCAAACCGGCCGATGAAGCCTGGCTTGTCGAGATTGGTGATGTAGATCATCGAAGGCCCGAACTCCGCATCCATGCGAATGCCTTTGATGTTGACGATGCGCGGGCGGCCGTCGGCGAAGACCGTGCCGGAGACGTGGCGCGTTTGCCGCTCGGTCGTGACCGTAACCGTGACGAGGCTTTCATAGTCCTCCGGCATTTCACGCGTCACCTCCTCCACGATGATGCCGCGCTCCCTGGCGAGGACCGTCGCGGAGACGACGTTGACGTCACCGAGCATCGGCCGCAGCAGACCTGATAGCGCGGCCGAGGTCAGCGCCTTGGTGTTCATGACGGCCACGGCGCCTTCATACGCGATCTGCACTTTGCTCAATCCTGTTTCAGTCAGTTGACCGGCGAAGGAACCGAGCTTTTCGGCCAAAGCGATAAACGGCTTGAGCTTGGGCGCTTCCTCGGCGCTGATCGAGGGAAAATTCACCGCATTGGTGATGGCGCCGCGCAAAAGATAATCCGACATCTGCTCGGCGATTTGCAGCGCGACGTTTTCCTGCGCCTCGGTCGTCGAGGCGCCGAGATGCGGTGTGCACACGACATTCGGGTGGCCGAAGAGCGGGCTGTCGGTCGCCGGCTCGGTGGCGAAGACGTCGAAGGCCGCACCGGCCACTTTGCCGGAATCGAGTGCGGCCCGCAGCGCGGCTTCGTCGACGAGGCCGCCGCGCGCGCAATTGATAATACGAACGCCGGTTTTCATCTTCTCGACGGCTTTGGCATCGATGATGTTGCGCGTTTTATCGGTAAGCGGCGTGTGCAGCGTGATGAAGTCTGCGCGCTTGAACAGCTCATCGAGATCGACCTTCTCGACGCCGAGATCCAACGCGCGCTCGGGCGACAAAAACGGATCAAAGGCGATCACTTTCATGTGCAAGCCGAGCGCGCGATTGGCGACGATCGAGCCGACATTGCCGCAACCGATGACGCCGAGCGTCTTGCCGGTAATTTCCACGCCCATGAAGCGGTTCTTCTCCCACTTGCCGGCTTGCGTCGAACTGTCCGCCTGCGGGATTTGCCGCGCCAGCGCAAGCATCAATGAGATCGCGTGCTCCGCGGTGGTGATCGAATTGCCGAAGGGCGTGTTCATCACGATGATGCCGCGCGCGGTGGCGGCGGGAATATCGACATTGTCGACGCCGATGCCGGCGCGGCCGATGACTTTCAGCTTCGACGCTTTCTCGAGAATTTTTGGGCTAACTTTCGTTGCCGAGCGAATGGCGAGACCGTCAAAATCGCCGATAATTTCGGCAAGTTTTTCCTTGTCCTTGCCGAGCGCCGGCTGGAAATCGACCTCGATGCCGCGATCCTTGAATATCTGCACGGCGGCGGGCGAGAGAGCGTCGGAGATGAGAACTTTGGGCATGGGTATGATCCGTTGCTTTGGCGCGGATGACTTTTAACGACTGTCAGTCGTCATTAGGGTGGGCAAAGGCGTGCGTAACCACGCCATGCCCACCGGCTGACTCGTAAAGTGCCTGCTCTCATGGTGGGCACGGCGCCGATACGGCGTCTTCTTATGAAGAGCCGCGGTACCCACGGCGCCTTGGCCCACCCTACAGATTTTGATCGCTTGCATCTCAAGGATGACGGATTGAGTCACGGATTAAGCGCTACGCCGCCTTGGGCAGCGCGGCTTTGGCCTCGTGGAAGGCCCAGTCGAGCCACGGGATCAACGCTTCGACATCGGCTGTCTCCACCGTCGCGCCGCACCAAATGCGCAGGCTCGGCGGGGCGTCGCGGTGGTTGGCGATATCGAAGCCCGCCCCTTCTTTTTCGATTAGGCCCACAAGCGTCTTGATGAAAGCGCGCTGATCGTCGGCCGATAGCCGCATCACCACAGGATCGATGATTGTCAAACACACGGATGTGTTGGAACGCGCTTCAGGTTTCATGGCAAGAAAATCGATCCAAGGCGTCTTCGACACCCAATCCGTCAACACTTTCGTATTGGCATTGGCACGCGCCATCAAAGCCGGCAAGCCGCCGATCGACTTCGCCCAGGCGAGCGTATCGAGATAATCTTCCACGCAAAGCATCGAGGGCGTGTTGATCGTCTCGCCCACGAAGAGGCCTTCGTTGATTTTGCCGCCTTTGGTCAGGCGAAAGATCTTCGGCAGCGGCCACGGCGGCGTGTAACTCTCAAGCCGCGCGACGGCACGCGGCGAGAGAATGAGCATGCCATGCGCGGCTTCCCCGCCGAGCGCCTTTTGCCAGGAGAAGGTCACCACATCGAGCTTGGCCCAATCGAGCTTTTGCGCAAACGCCGCCGAGGTCGCGTCGCAAATCGTGAGCCCTTGGCGGCCGGCGGCGATCCAATCGCCGTTCGGCACGCGCACGCCGGAGGTGGTGCCATTCCAGGTGAAAACCACGTCCGAATTGAAATCGACTTTGCTCAATTCCGGCAATTCACCGTAAGGCGCTTTGATCACCGAGACGTCTTTCAGTTTGAGCTGTTTCGTGACGTCGGTAACCCACGTTTCACCAAATGATTCCCATGCGAGCATGCTCGCCGGCCGCGCGCCGAGCACCGACCACAGCGCCAATTCAACCGCGCCTGTATCCGAAGCAGGCACGATGCCGATGCGAAATTCCGCCGGCACCTCGAGCACTTCGCGCGTCAAATCGATGGCGCGCTTGAGCCTTGCCTTGCCAATGAGAGCGCGATGCGAGCGGCCGAGAACGGCATTCGTAAGATTTTGAAGATTCCAGCCGGGGCGCTTGGCGCAAGGGCCGGAGGAAAAATGCGGGATTGCCGGCCGCACGCCGGGCTTTGCTGCTGTCATTTATCTATCCTTCCAGATAGGCGCCCCTCGTTGGGGAGGGGTGTCCCACCGGCCGATGTAGGCGGTTTGAAAGCTACGGTCAATCCATGTGATTTTTTGCAGTTTTGAAAGCGTCCGCCAAACCACGCCAAGGTGGCGGTGGGGCAGAAGCTGGCGATTGATTTTGCGCCAGGCAGAACGGGTTGCAGGCACACCCCGTCACCATGCAAAGACATCAAATTCCAAGGAAGCAGATATCTTTGAAGTCTGCCATTAACCCTAGCCGAAATTTAATCATCGTGGCCAAGCCGTTCAGCCGGCGTTCACAAAAGAAATACGAGTATTGTGCCAAGATAGGCGATTGCGCTCACGATAAGAGCAATGGCTCACTGAGCGAAATGAAAGGTGAACACTAAAGGATGTATCATGCGTAACATAACGAAGAGTTTGGCAAAATTCGCGGCCATTGCAACGCTCGGCCTCGCGGCGCTTACAGTCCCGCAAGCGGCACAAGCAAGAGGTTTTTATTACGGCGGCCATCACGGCGGCTTCTTTGGCGGATTTGCGGCCGGCGCGCTCGTGGGCGCAACATATTATCCATATTATTACGGATATGCTCCGTACGGATACGCGCAGTATGGATATGCACCCTACTACAACGGGTACGCACCCTATTATTATGGCTCAGGCTGTTATTGGACGCGAACGCGCATATGGCGCAATTTTGCATGGCATTGGCGCCGTGTATGGGTCTGCGGGTGAGTAACGCTTGACAAGCACACGACTACCAACGCGTAATCGGCAGGGGGTTAATCACACCTTAGTTGCGTGAAAATACGAAATCGGACCCGATGTAAGTTTTTCATTGGTCACGATTGCCGCACCAAATTTCCGACATATTGAGGCGGCTTTGCATGCGACCAACTCGGACCGGAAATTCGGCGACCTCGATGGTGGGGGCGTTGGGTCTCGGGTCATCTAACTGGAGGGCTTAATGATGAAGAAGACCGTTTTTGCAATTGCAGCCGCCGCGATGCTTGCGGCGGCGACTTTGTCGGCTCCGGCACCGGCCGAAGCAGGCTGCCGCGGCTGCGGCGTGGCTGCCGGGGTGCTCGGCGGTGTTGCCGCCGGCGCGATCGTCGGCAGCGCCATCGCCAATAGCGGGCCGCGTTATTACGCGCCGTCGCCTGGCTATGTCGTTTATGGGGGCTACGGCGCGCCGTATCCGGTCGCCTGCCCGGGGGGCTATTGGGCGCGGCGCCGCCTGCACGACCACTTTGGCAACTTCGTCGGCTGGAGTCGCCCGCGCTTCATCTGCCCATAATCTTTGTAGGGCATTGGGCTCGCCGCGATCGGAACGATGCATTGCGGCGAGCCTTTTCTGTCGCCGAGAGGCGATATCCCGCTTGTCGCACGCGGGAAGGACAAGTCGCTTAAAGCGTGTCGGGCGGCCGCGCCGACCGCTCAAGGGTGCGTGCGCCACGGATCAGATCTCACGTTTCTCGGCGCTCCGCTCCCCTCGAAGGGAAGCGGTTGGAAGGATGGCGTACCCTGCGCCGCAAAGAACAAGTCGAAAAAAGAACAAGTCGAAAGCAGAAGAGCAATTAGCGCATGATCCCGGAAAAAGCCTGCGCTCGGACTTGATCCGAGGGTGGGAACCGGTTTTCGGGACAAAGATCATGCGCAAACAAACTATTAGAAGCGTCGGGAACAATATCCGGCTTGCACAGGATTCCGCCTCCAGGCGCGTTAAATGCGTAGACGGGCCAGTGGTCCGATTTTAACATTCGCACCCGGTTCGGCGGTTCTTGCATGCGAAAGTTAAAATCAAAGGACCACTAAGCAAGCATAAGTTTCTAGTGGAGTTTTGGATTTGACATTCGCCTTGCGAGCTTGCGGCCAGGTGGGTAGCGAATGTCAAATCCACTCCACTAGTATGGCCGGGTTTTTTGTAATGGCGATTGCTCAGCCGCGATGGAAGACGGTGACGAAGCGCTCATGCGGCGCATTGCGCTCGGCGATGAGTCGGCATTTTGCATACTTGCGCGGCGTCATTTGCCGGCGATGGTCGGGCTTGCCCGCCGCATCCTCGGTAATGCGGCCGACGCGGAGGACGTGGTGCAAGAGGCCATGCTGCGCGTCTGGACAAACGCCCCGCGCTGGCGGCCATTGGCGGCTTTTCGTACATGGCTCACGCGCGTGGTGGTCAATCTTTGTCTTGACCGAAAGCGGCGCGTGTCCTGGGTCGAGCTCGAAACGGTGGGTGAAATCGCCGATCCGGCGCCGGGTGCCGGCGAAAAATCCGAGACCGCCGAACGCGAGCGCTGGCTCATGGCCGCCATCGACAAGCTGCCGGCACGCCAACGTAGCGCTATCGTGCTCACGTATGGCGAAGGCCTAAGCAATGCGCAGGTGGCGGAAATTCTCGGCGCCTCGGTATCGGCGGTGGAAACCTTATTGGTGCGCGGCAAACAGAACTTGCGCCGCGCGCTTGGCGATGTGGCTGGAAACAATGAGTGATAAAATGAGTGGTAAAAATGAGTAAAATGACTGGTGAGCCGTTTGAGGAATTTCTCAAAACCGCTCTCGATCGCCGTGAGCCAAGTGTGCAGGCTGATGAAGCGGCGGCCGAACGCGTGCTCGCGCGTCTGACGGCAGCGTTGCCGCCGCAGAAGACTCCCTTCAGGCACTGGCCCGCGGTCCTACTCGACTGGCAATTCTCTCCCGCCTGGCCGCGTCTGGCGGCGCTGGCTTTTTGCGCGGCGATTGGCTTTGGCATCGGCCTGGCCGGGCTCGACCGGCCCTTTGATCGGCTCGGCACACCCTTTGTCGTCGCCGATCGCGGTCTCGGCTCGGTTGTCTTCGGACCCGAGCCGCTGACGGGGGCACGTCCATGAGTATAGCCCAAACTGTGCCAAACACGATGACGCGCGGCGCCTCGCGATGGCTTTTGCTCGGCTCACTTGCGGTCAATCTTTTCTTCATCGGCGTCGCGTTCGCAATGATCGTCCGCGCACCCGCGCCGTCCTATTGGGACCGCGACGTATTCGTGCGCGTGGAGCGCATTTCCGCTACGCTGCCGGCACCGGATTCTGACCTGTTGAGTGGCGATATCGCCGGCAATAAGCAGGCAATCATGACGGCACAAACGGACTATCGCGCCGCCCAGGATGAGATCCGCGCCGCGTTGCGGCATGATCCTTTTGACGCCGACGCCATGCGTGCCGCTATGGCCAAGACTCGCGCCGCGCGACAAAACTTCGATCAGATATTGCAGGGCGTGTTCTTGGCCGCCGCCGCCAAAATGTCTCCCGCTGGCCGCCGGGCGCTTGCCGACTGGCCACCAGGACAAAAAACGGGCGGCGCGAAGTGAGCGAAGAACGGGAAAGGCCTTGGAAATTAAACGCCCAAATACCGATGCCGCGTGTCCGGCACGGCGGCGAGTGCGGCGGAAGTGCCGTTCCACACAACGCGGCCACGCTCGATGAGGAAATGCTTATCGGCGACGCGCATCAGCGCGCCGACATTTTTGTCGATCGCCAAAACGGCAAGACCGCTCTCTTTCAACCGCGCCAGGCAGCGCCAGATTTCCTGGCGGACCAGTGGCGCAAGACCCTCGGTTGCCTCATCGAGAATCAAGAGACGCGGATTGGTCATCAGTGCGCGGCCAACCGCCAACATTTGCTGTTCTCCGCCGGAAAGCTGATTGCCCATGCTGCCCGTGCGCTCGGCGAGACGCGGAAGTAGATCGTACACGCGTTCAAGCGTCCATTCACCGCTCTCACGCACAACAGCGGTCGCCAGCAGGTTTTCGCGCGCGGTCAAATTCGGGAAAATCTGGCGGCCTTCCGGGACGAGCCCAATGCCGAGCTTGGCCACGCGATAGGCCGGCAAACCACGGATGTCTTGCCCCATGAAGCGGATCGTTCCCGCGCGCGCCGGCGCGAGGCCCATGATCGAACGCACGGTCGTCGTTTTGCCCATGCCGTTACGGCCCATCAGCGTGACCATTTCGCCGGGCGCGACGGAAAGCGACATGCCGAACAAGACTTGGCTCAATCCGTAGCAGGTTTCGACTTCGGTGAGTTCGAGAATGGGTTCAGCCATGAACGGCGCCCTCCTCTTCCTCGCCGAGATAGGCTTCGCGCACGGCCGTGTTATTGCGGATCTCATCGGGATTGCCGGAGGCGATCGCGCGGCCGTAAACGAGAACGGTGATGCGATCGGCAAGCGCGAACACGGCTTCCATGTCGTGCTCCACCAAAAGGATCGTGTAGTCCTTTTTCAGCGCGCGCAGCATGTCGACCATGCGCGCCGATTCTTCGGGGCCGAGACCCGCCATCGGCTCATCGAGCAACAACATGCGCGGGCGGCCTGCGAGCGCCATGGCAAGCTCAAGCAGGCGATGCTCGCCATGGCTGAGCGCGGAGGCTCGCCGTTCGGCGCGATCGGTGAGGCCCACGCGCGCAAGCGCTTCGTACGCCGGCTCGCGCAGATCGGACTCATGGCGTGCATTGCGCCAAAAATGAAAAGAGTGACCGGCACGCGCCTGCACCGCCAAAGCCACGTTGTCGAGGACGCTGAGATCGAGAAACAGCGACGTGATCTGAAACGAACGGGCCAGGCCCAAAAGACTGCGCCGGTAAGGCGGCAACCCTATAAGATCGATGTCGGCGAAGCGGATACGTCCGGAGTCCGGCGCCAACTGACCGGTCAATTGCGCGATCAGCGTCGTCTTACCCGCGCCGTTGGGACCGATGATCGCGTGCAATTCGCCGTCGGCAACGTGGAGCCTGAGATCGTCGGTGGCGACAATACCGCCAAAGCGTTTGGCAAGACTGTCGACCTGCAACAATGTCTCGCTCATGGGACGCCCTTTGCGACCGCCTTTGCGAGCGGCTCGGCGCGTATTTTGTCGCTCAACAGGCGGAGCAGACCATCAATCCCGCCGCGCGCGAACATCACGACCAACAGAAGAAGCGGGCCGAGAACGATCTGCCAATATTCGGTGAGACCCGACAGGACTTCTTCCAGCACCAAGAGGACCACCGCGCCGAATACCGGACCGATCGCCGAACCCATACCGCCCAGCACCACCATGATGATGAGATCGCCCGAGCGCGTCCAATACATCACCGAGGGACTGATGAAGTCGGTGTGGTTGGCGAGCAACGCACCGGCAAGCCCGCACATCATGCCCGAAATAATGAAGCACGTAAGCTTATAGCGATAAGTCGGAAAACCGATGGCGCGCATACGCGGCTCGTTGGCGCGCGTCCCTTGGATCACCATGCCGAAACGGGAATTGACCAGTCGCCGGACGAGATAAACGGAACCGAAAAGCAGCGCCAGGCAGCCATAATAAAATTGCACTTTGTTAGAGAGATCGATGGGTGCAATGAATTGGCTGCGTCTATAGATCGTCAAGCCGTCGTCGCCGCCGTAACGGGCAATGCCGGAGACGATGTAATAGCCCATCTGCGCGAAGGCCAAGGTAATCATGATGAAATAAACGCCACGCGTGCGCAGGCTGAGCGCGCCGATCACTAACGCAAACAAGGCGGAAGCCGCCAGCGCCACCGGCCATTGGATGAACCCGCTGAAAATCCCCTCATGCGCCAGCATGCCCACGGCGTAGCCGCCGACGCCGAGATAGGCGGCGTGACCAAAGCTCATCATCCCGCCGAAGCCGAGGATGAGGTTAAGGCTGACCGCCCCCACCGCCAAAATAATGATGCGCGTAAATAGCGTGAGTACGAAACGATCGTCGGCAAGTTGCGCATAAAGCGGCAACAGCGTGAGCACGATCAGCAGCGCGGCGACAGCCATGGTACGCAAAGAGAGTTTTTCGGTCATTTGCTGCCCCCCGCAAACAAGCCCTCCGGCCTTACGATGAGCACGATCGCCATCAGGAGATAAATCAACATGGAAGAAAGCGCAGGCGCCGCTGTCGAGGCTGCTTCCTGTCCTAGCACCAGACGCAAGAGATCGGGAAAGAAGGCGCGGCCGAGTGTGTCGATGAACCCGACAAGAAGCGCCGCCACCAGCGCGCCGCGGATCGACCCAATGCCGCCGATAACAGTGATAACGAAGGCAAGAATGAGAATGTTCTCCCCCATGCCGATCTGCACGGTGAGGATCGGCGCCTGCATCAGACCGGCCAAGCCGGCGAGCGCCGCGCCAAGACCGAATACCGACGTATAAAGCAGTTTGATATTGACACCGAGCGCGCCAACCATCTCGCGATTGGAAGCGCCGGCGCGGATCAACATGCCGATGCGCGTGCGCATGACCAGGAAGTAAAGAAATGCGGCAACCGCGCTCGTCACCACGATGATGGCGAATTTGTACGCCGAATACTGCACGCCCGGCAGGATTTGAATCGATGTGTTGAGCCAGGACGGCAGCGGCAGAGAAAGCCCTTCCGGCCCCCAAATCAGCCGCACGGCTTCATCGAAAAATAAAATGAGCCCGAAGGTACCGAGCACATGATCGAGATGATCGCGTCCGTAAAGCCGGCGCATGACGACAGCTTCGACAGCCATGCCGACGAAGAGCGTGGCGATGAGCGCGAGCATCGCGCCAAACACGAAACTACCGGTCCAAGCGGCAAAAGTGGCGGCAAAATAAGCGCCGAGCATGTAGAGCGAGCCATGCGCGAGGTTCACCAAGTCCATGATGCCGAAGACGAGCGTCAGCCCCGCCGCCAGCAAAAACAGCAGCAGACCGAATTGCAGACCGTTCAGGCATTGCTCGACGAAAAGGGTCATATGGCGTTCAAGTGTGACGCAAATAATGTTTACCGCCCCCGGAGGAGGAGCTCTGTTCGCGAAGCGAACCGGGCGGGGGCGGCATTCGTAAGAAATCACCCCACCCCGGCGGACTTCTCCACAAAACGAAACGGCAGCAACGCTTAGCGCCTCTGCCGCTTCACATCAAATTCGCCGTCAAATTATTTCATCGGACATTTGTCGTGAAAGTCGTCCTGGTTGTCCTTAATGATTGTGGCAACGGTCTTTAGGACGAATTGGCCCTTGGCGTTTTTCACCACATCCTGCAAATAAAAATTTTGAATCGGAAAGTGATTGTTGCCGTATTTGAAGCTGCCGCGCACCGAGTTGAACTTTGCGTTTTCCAGCGCCTTCTGCACCGCCGCCTTATTCGAAAGATTGCCTTTCGTGGCCGCAACCGCCGAGGCGATCAGGTTTGCAGCATCATACGATTGCGCGCCGTAGAACGACGGCTTTTTGCTCGGATATTTCCGTTCGAAATCGGCGACAAATTTTTTGTTGGCCGCATAGGGCAGATCGTTCACCCATTCCTGCGCACCCGGGACACCGAGCGCCAGATCCTTTTGCAAGGGCAAAGACAGCTCGTCGATGGTGAAGGCCGTGTAAAGCGGGATTTTTCCTTTCAGCCCAGCTTGAGCGTACTGGTTGAGAAATTGCACGCCCGCTTTGCCCGGATAAAAGACGAAGATCGCGTCCGGCGCAGCCGCCTTCGCCTTGGCGAGCTCAGCCGAGAAATCGAGCTGTGAAGGCCAAGTGGTCAGTTCTTCTCCAATGACTTTGCCCTTGAAAGTGGAGGCAACACCCTTGAGCATATCTTTGCCGGCCGCATAGTTCGGGCCGATCAGAAACGCGCTTTTTACGCCTTTCCGATTCATGTATCGACCCATCGCCTGCGGCGTCTGATCGTTCTGCCACGAGGTCGAGAAGAAATAAGGCGAGCACAATTCGCCGGCGATTTGCGAGGGACCGGCATTGGCGCTGATGATGAAAGTTTTGCTGTCGACAGCCGGCTTGAGCGAGGCAAGCAACACATTCGACCAAATGTAACCGGCCAAGAAATCGACGTGATCGGACTCAATCAGCTTCTCGGTCTTCTGCTTGCCGATTTCAGGCTTAAAGCCGTCGTCTTCATAGATGACCTGCACCGGCAAGCCGCCCATTTTGCGGCCCATGTGGTCGAGCGCGAGCTCGAATGAATCGCGCATATTATTGCCGATGACGGCCGCGGGGCCGCTGAACGTCGAGACAAAGCCGATTTTGACCGTCTTTTGCTGGGCCCCGGCCGGACCCGCTGCGAGCAGCAAAACGGTGCCCGCAACCAACAAGGCGTTACGCATGTTGTCTTTCCCCCCTTTATGGCCCCGGTCGGGGCCTTTGTTAATTGATAACCCAGGTAGCTCCGTTACGTCTATATCGCACGGGCTTTCCGAAGCAAGCGACCGTGGCAGAATGGTGATATCGCAATTGGGCCCGGGTGAAGACAAGGAATCGATCGATGACCACGTCTCCCATTCTCTCCGAGATCCGCGACGGTTTTCGCGTCATCACTCTCAATCGGCCGGAGCGGCTCAACGCTTTCAACGAGGCAATGCATGTCGATCTGCGTGCCGCGCTCGCTGCAGCGCAAGCCGATGAAACCTGTCGAGCTTTGCTTATCACTGGTTCCGGGCGCGGTTTTTGCGCAGGCCAAGACCTCAACGACCGGCTCGCAAAGCCGCCTGAAACCATTCTGCTCGGCGGCACGCTGGAACGACATTACAATCCGCTCATACGCCAATTGCGCGCGCTTCCTTTTCCGGTCATCGCCGCCGTGAACGGCGTCGCCGCGGGCGCTGGATGCAACATCGCGCTCGCTTGCGACATCGTATTGGCCGCGCGTTCGGCTCGTTTCATTCAATCCTTTGCCCGCATCGGCTTAATCCCCGATTCCGGCGGCACGTATTTTTTGCCGCGTCTGGTCGGCGCAGCACGCGCGCGCGGATTGGCGCTGACGGCCGAACCCTTATCGGCGGAAAAAGCCGAACAGTGGGGTCTTATCTGGAAGTGCGTCGAAGACACGGCGCTGACGGATGAAGCGTACCAACTATGCGCCCAATTCGCGGGGGCGCCGACGCAAGGCTTGGCGTTGATCAAGAGCGCCCTTGATGGTTCGGCCAATAACACGCTCGACGCGCAGCTTGATCTTGAACGCGACTTGCAGCGGAAGGCGAGCCGCACGCCCGATTATGCCGAGGGTGTGCGCGCCTTCATGGAAAAGCGCAAACCCGTTTTTACCGGTCGCAAGAGAGAGAACTGAGCTGGCGTTTTTTGCTGTCAAACCCGCAAAAAGATCTTGCGTTTGTAGAGGAAGCCGGCGAGCGCGATAACCAAAGCGAGCCCGACCAAATGCGTCGCCAGCGCGCCTGCCCCGGGCGTCGTCGCGCGATCAAGCATCGTGGCGAAATCGCCGCCGACGAGACGGCGGGCCAATGGCTCGAAGCCGACGAGGCCATTGATGAAATACAGCAAGATCGCATTGGCGCCGATCCAGACGAAGGGTGTCGCCCAACGCTTGAAATCCCAAACATCGACAATCTGATGCATCACGCCAAGCAGAACCGCGCTGTAGCCACCCGCGACAAGAACGAATGACGAGGTCCAGATGGCTTTGATGATGGGAAATTGCAGCCCCCATAGATAGCCGGCGGCAAGCATGATCGCGCCGGCAAAGATCAAACGGGTCGATTTCTGCGCGGGCGTAAGTCGCTCATTCCTCAAGAGGAGCCCGGCGAATACACCAAGGAGACATGTGCCGATGGCGGGCAGCGTGCTCAAGAGGCCCTCCGGATCGGCGGTCTTGTCCCACAGGCGGCCGGGTAAATATTGCCGATCGATCCAATTGGCGAGATTGGCATTGGGCCCGAAGGACCCCGCGCCAATGCCGGGCGCCGGCACAAAACTCATCAAGGCCCAATAGCCCACCAGCAAGGCGACGAAGACGACGGCTATCGCGCGGCGGCCCACATTCAGAAACAAAAGCGCCGCAACGAGATAACAGATTGCGATTCGTTGCAGCACACCGAGCCAGCGGATATCACCCCAATGATGGCTGATGCCGCCATAGTAGAATAGCCCTAATGCATAGAGCAGGAATGCGCGGCCGAATATGCGCCGGTAAGCGCGGCTCTTTCCCTCGCGTTCAATCAGCTGCGGTAGCGACAATACAATCGCCGCGCCCATGACGAAGATGAACAACGGAAAAACAAGGTCGTAGAAACGAAGGCCCTCCCACGGCGCATGCGTCATCTGCTCGCCGAGAAATGTACCGATCGCGCCAATGATCGAGCTCTTGTGCTCCGACATTTCAGCCAGCGCCAGGAGCGCACCATCGCCGCCCAAAATCCAAATGAAATTAAATCCGCGCAGCGCGTCCAGCGAGACGACGCGGCGGCTTTGCGCGGCAACGGCAGTTTGGACGTGACGCATAAAATCGCCGCAGGAAGAATTTCGTTGTTTCGACGAAAACACACTCGCCGGGGAATCGTTTCGGACGCCTGGCGCAACGTCCCCGATTTACGATCTTTCCGGGAAAACAGCGGAACTTTTTCGCACCGCAATCACCTGTTCGGCCGCGGCGGTGCCGGTGAACCAGCCGCCATGAGCGGTGGAGAAATCATGGCTTGAACAAGCCTCGCCCGCGAAAAACAGGCGATCATCGACCGGTGCGGCCAGTTGGGCGCGGCAATCCGCTTTGCCCGGCAGCGCAAAGGAATAAGAGCCGCGCGCGAATGGATCGGCGCCCCAACGGTGCAGGTGGACCGGCTTCACGCGTTTGGGAAAATCATTGCCGAGCAGACCGCTCAATTGCTTGACGGCAAAATCGAAGAAGCCGCGTTCGCCTTCCCTTTCCAGTTCAAGCGCTAGGTTCCCGGCGAAATAGCTTTCGATGTATGGCCGGCCAAACGGCCGCATGTGATAGGTGGCTGTGGCGCTGCGATCGATGGAGCCGAACATGCGGCTGTCCTTGTCGAATTCGTCAGGAGACCTAAGCGACAGAAAAAGCTTGTCGGCAAGACCGAGCGGCAGGCCGGCGGCCGCCTCGGTTTTTTCGGGAAGGGCCGGCCAAAACAGCGTTTCATGTTCGGCAATGATCGTGCTCGGCAAGGTAACGATTGCCTGATCCGCCGTAAGCGCGCCTTTTGTGGTCTCGATCTTGAGGCGCGGGCCACCATGGTCGATTTGTGTGACCGGGCAATCGAGCACCAGCGGCAGATTTTCGCCGTGCGCGGCCACTGTCGCGCCGTAACCTTCCGCAACGCGCCAGTTCACGTCGGTGTCTTTGTAATTAGCAAAATCGCGCGCCGATACGCGCTCAAGCTCGCTGCCCGTAATATACGTGCCAATGGCAGCGATTAATCCGTTCCAGCGATTTTGAGGTGAGAACATAGCCGCCGCGGCCACATCGGGCCCTCGGCTCAGTTCCTCGATCCGTTCGTAAAACGCGTTCAATGCCGCGATGAATTCCACCCGCTCCTCCGGCGCCATATCGAATCCTTGCGAAGGACGCGTCCAGGGCGGCGGTGTCTTGTCGATCGTGCGGCCTTGCGCCTCGGCTATAGCCGTCCACGGATTGCGGTCAGCCGAATGCAGCCAGCCGCAACCCAAATCAAGTGGAAAGCCCGATGGCTCGGCGCCGGTCCCAATGCTGGTCCACGCGCGGCCGCCAAGCCGGGCACGTGCCTCGATCAATAGGCAATCAATGCCGGCCTCCACGAGCCGCCGGCCCGCCGCTACGCCGGCCGCGCCGCCGCCGACAATGACGACCCCGGTGTCATTTTTCGCCATACGATTCCCGGACGAATAGAGCAAAGGTAACCATGCCACTACTAAGCGGCGTTTTAATGATCGGAACCCAGCGCCGGAGCGGCAAGGAGCACAATCAGCCAAATCAGCGCCAGGAAGCCCAATGCAACAAATAGGACATACATTTTGGTCCCCTTCCATTGCGCAATGGACGTAGTGATTTTTTTAAGTCGCGTGCGAAAAAATATCCTGCTCGCCCCAGCCGGCCAAATCCAGCCGCGCACGGTCGGGCAGGAAACGAAAACACGCGGCGGCGAGCTCGGCGCGGCTCTCGCGGGCGAGCATGGCGTCCAAGCGTTCGCGCAATGCATGTAAATGGAGCACGTCACTGGCGGCATAAGCCAGTTGGGCGTCGGAGAGCGACTCGGCCCCCCAGTCGGAGGATTGTTGCTGCTTCGACAAATCAATGCCGAGCAGCTCGCGCGTTAAATCCTTGAGGCCGTGTTTGTCGGTGTAGGTGCGCGCCAGCCGCGAGGCAATTTTCGTGCAATAGACCGGCTCGGGCATCACGCCGAACCTCTTGGCCAAGACGGCGAGATCGAAACGGGCGAAATGAAATAGCTTGGTGACCGACTTGTCGGTCAAGAGCCGCTCAAGATTGGGCGCGCGTGTCTGCCCGGCGCCGATCTGCACCACATCCGCCGAACCGTCGCCGGGCGAGAGCTGCACGACGCAGAGACGATCGCGCTGCGGGTCAAGCCCCATGGCTTCGGTGTCGATCGCCACTGCTCTTTGATAGGCAGAGAGATCCGGCAGATCGCCGCGATGCAGGCGGATGGTCATGGACGTTTCCAGATAACGAAGTTAACTTTGCCGACTAAATAAATCAAAAGGGGCTGGCGTTCCAGCAGGTCGTCGAGCGACGCCCCCCCGGGGCGGCTATCGATCGTTCCCGGATTTCGCGGTCCGCTCCATCCCCGAGAACCGTGAGTAACCTTGCATAGGTTTCCGAATGTAGCGGCTTCGTCATCGCGCTTGTTACATTAGCGGCAATGACGCATGTCTGGATCATAAATTTGCCGTTTGAAAATCAAAGATACATTCCGGGTTCGCGCGCTCTTTGGCGCCACATCCTGGCCGGTGATGACCCATGCCTGGTTTTCCCCTCGCCGTCTGTGCGGACGAGCCTGGCAGAATTGCCGCAAACGGCCTATTTGTTGCCTCGACAGGGTATTCCCGAAACCGAAAGAATTAGTGCTCATGAATGCTGCCATTTCCTCTTTGATCGATCGCGCGGGCCTTGACCGGGCCAAAGTTCGTCAGCTCATCGGATATGGGCTCCAAGGGGCCGACGACGGCGAACTGTTCCTGGAATACCGGCAATCTGAAGCGCTTGTCTTCGATAATGGCCGGCTGAAGCAAGCCACCTACGACACTGCCCAAGGTTTTGGCCTACGGGCGGTCAAGGATGAGGCGGCGGGCTATGCGCACGCCTCGGATATGTCGGAAGCGGCTCTCTCCCGCGCGGCCGAAGCCGTGCGCGCCGTCAAAGGCGGTTATAGCGGCACCTATGCTCAGCCGCCTGGCCGTACCAACCGTAAGCTCTATGACGATGAAAACCCCCTCGAGGAACCGGGCTTTCAAACAAAAGTCAAACTGCTGGAGGAAATCGATGCCTATGCCCGCGCCAAAGACGCGCGTGTGCGTCAGGTGACGGCCAGCATTGCCGCGACCTGGCAAGTCGTGGAAATCGTGCGTGCGGACGGCGAGATTTATCGCGATATCCGCCCGCTGGTGCGGCTGAATGTCTCCGTCGTTACCGGCGCGGGCGAGCGGCAGGAGGCGGGCTCGTTCGGCTTCGGCGGGCGCGAGCCTTATCAGCGTTTCATCGACACCCATTCCTGGCAGAGCGCGGTGGATGAGGCTCTTCGCCAATCGCTGGTCAATCTCGAAGCCGTGGCGGCGCCGGCCGGCGAAATGGACGTCGTGCTCGGCGCCGGCTGGCCCGGCGTCATGTTGCACGAAGCCGTCGGGCACGGCCTGGAAGGCGACTTCAACCGCAAGAAAACATCGGCCTTCTCGGGCCTGATGGGCGAGCGCGTGGCGGCAAAGGGCGTCACGATCGTCGACGACGGTACCATGCAACAGCGCCGCGGCTCATTGTCCATCGATGACGAGGGCACGCCGACCAACCGCACCGTGCTCATCGAAGACGGCATTCTCGTCGGTTACATGCAGGACCGTCAGAACGCGCGATTGATGGGCATGAAGCCGACCGGCAATGGACGGCGCGAGAGCCATGCGCATGTGCCGATGCCGCGCATGACCAATACTTACATGCTCGCGGGCAAACGCGATCCGCAAGAAATCATCGCCTCGGTGAAGAATGGACTCTACGCCGTTAACTTTGGCGGCGGTCAGGTCGATATCACCTCCGGCAAATACGTGTTCCAATGCACCGAGGCGTACAAAATCGAAAATGGAAAAGTCGGCGCGCCAGTGAAAGGTGCGATGCTCATTGGCAACGGACCGACCGATCTTCATCGCATCTCAATGGTCGGCAATGATTTCGCGCTCGATCCCGGAATCGGGACGTGCGGCAAAAACGGCCAAGGCGTGCCGGTCGGCGTCGGCCAGCCGAGCCTGCGCATGGATAAGATTACGGTGGGCGGCACGGCATAGCGCATGATCACCCGGGATTGAGCAGGGATGACGCCGGAAACAAGATAAGACGATGGAGCATAAAGGCATGCCAAAGCAAACGCCGTCCACTCGCGGCTGGGTCATGAACATCGCCGACCTTGTCGTGATTGTTTTGATTATCTTAATCGCCAAGACGGCCATTGCCGAGCCGTTTTACGTGCCGTCCGGCTCGATGGAGCCGACGCTCACGATCGGCGATGAATTGTTGGCCACGAAATATCCCTATGGTTATAGCAGCGCTTCGCTGCCCTCTTTCTTCGTGCTGCCGCGCACCGAACGCTTGATGGGCGCTATGCCCAAGCGCGGTGATATCGTCGTGTTCCGCTGGCCCGGCGACCGCTCACAAATCTATGTCAAACGCGTCATCGGCCTGCCGGGTGATCGCATCGCACTGCACGATGGCATCGTGTCGATCAATGGCACGCCGGTCAGCCTCAAACCGGATGGCACCGGAAAAGCCGAAGGCGAAGACGGCTCGCTGACGACAGTGCAGCGTTTTATCGAAACGCTTCCAAATGGGCGCAAACATACGATCTTCAAGCTCGGCACATTCGGTCCGCTCGACAACATGCCGGAAAAGACCGTGCCGCCGGGTCATTTATTCGTCATGGGTGACAATCGCGACAATTCGGCCGACAGCCGCGTGCCCCTTGGTGAGCGCGGCGTCGGCATGCTGCCGATTTCCGACCTGGTCGGCCGCGTAGATGCGATCATCGGCTCCTGGGATTTAGGCATGAAACATCAGCCGATTTGGACGTGGCCGCAAGGCTTGCGGTTTTCACGCTTCTTCAGCGGGGTGCGTTGATGCTGAACCGGCACGAGGCTGATTAGCATTGTCGATTTCGAAAAAGCCATCGTTTGGATTAAGTGGATCGGTACCCATAAGGATTACAATAAGATACGGCGTGATCGGAACGAATGTGTCTAGTCATTTTAACTTCCCAAGCAATTCCTTCATTCATGGTCAGGAGGTGCCCGTCAATAAGCATACTCGTCAAAAACAGGCTCCACCGAGCCATGCCAAGGTCCGTAAAATTTCTCCAACAGTTCCTCGGCCGGTGTAATGCCGCGCGCAACGATTTCTTCCAAGGGGCGCAGATAACGCGTTTCATCGCGGCCGTTGCGGTCGAGCCGTTTGCGGCGCGTTAAACCGTGCGCGGCGAGCGGCACGATTTCCCGCGCCAGCGTCAATGCCGTTCGACCGCGAATCTCCGCGCTAAAGCCGCGCTTCGCCACATCCTCGCACAATTTTTGCCGTTCTTGCGCCGTCCAATCTTTGACGATATCCCAACAAGCATCAAGCACATCGTCATCGTAAAGCAGCCCGACCCACAAGGCGGTCAAGGACGGCAAGCGCCGCCACGGACCGCCGTCGGCGCCGCGCATCTCTAAATAGCGCTTGAGCCGCACCTCGGGGAAGATGGTGCTCAAATGATTGGCCCAGTCGGAAATAGTCGGCCGTTCGCCGGGCATGCCGGGCAATTTGCCGGCGAAGAAATCGCCGAATGATTGACCGGCGACGTCAATATATCGGTCGCCGCGCTTGATGAAATACATCGGCACGTCGAGCGCATAATCGACCCAACGCTCAAAACCCATGCCGTTCTCGAAGGCCCAAGGCAGCATGCCGGCGCGCTGATTGTCCGTGTCGGTCCAGATATGCGCGCGGAATGAGAGATATCCGTTCGGCCTGCCTTCGGTGAAGGGAGAATTGGCGAATAGCGCGGTCGCCACCGGCTGGAGCGCGAGCGATACGCGCAGTTTCTTCACCATGTCGGCTTCGGAGGAGAAGTCGAGATTGGTCTGCACTGTGCAGGTGCGATACATCATATCGAGGCCGAGCGTGCCGACCTTGGGCATATAGTCGGTCATGATCTTGTAACGGCCCTTCGGCATGATCGGAATGTCGGTGCGGCTCCAGTTCGGCGTCATGCCGAGGCCGAGAAATCCGATGCCCAAAGGCTTGGCGACCTCGCGCACTTGCGCCAGATGTGCAAACAATTCGGACGCCGTCTCGTGCACCGTCTTGACCGGCGCGCCGGAGAGTTCAAACTGTCCACCCGGCTCCAGCGAAATGGCACCGCCACCGGTGACGTCGAACAAGCCGATGATGTTCTCGCCTTCCATGATCGGCTCCCAGCCGAGCAAATCATGCATGCCTTCCAGCAATGAGCGAATGCTTTGCCGTCCGGCGTAAGGAACGGGCCGGTGTCCCTCGATCGTGAACACGAACTTCTCGTGCTCGGTACCGATGCGAAATCGCGCCTTCGGCTTACAGCCCGCTTCGAGCCATGCGGCGAGTTCGTCGCGGCTCTCCATCGGGGTCATGTCGATCTGGTCACGAGCCATGCAAAAGTCCGGCACTTTTTGCCTGCGCATAATCTTTACCGAAAACCGGTACCCACTTCTCGGGACCATGCGCGAAATCGGGCCGCGACCTTAAACATGGGACGGCCGAAAGCGCAATGCGCGACGTTTCAAGCCGATTGCGGCGTTCGAACCGGCTTCTTGCTCCACAATTTTCTCACCGCCACAACGGCGAGACTCATGCCAAGGACCTGGGCGATGACAAAGCCCGGCACGCTCGCGGGCGCAATGCCGGCAAAAGTGTTCGATAAAGCGCGCGCGATCGTGACGGCCGGATTGGCGAACGAGGTCGAGGCCGTAAACCAATAAGCTGCTGTGATGTAGAGACCGACGGCGTAGGCTACACTTTGCGGTGCGCGCGCGACGCAACCGAAGATCGTGAGCAGCAGGCCAAACGTCGCGACGACTTCGGCAAACCACTGTGCGGCTCCGCTGCGGACGTGCAGTGATAATTGTAAAATCGGCAAATCGAACATGGCGTGCGCGGCGAAAACGCCGACAATCCCGCCCAGAATTTGAATGACTACGTAAGGCGCAAGTTCGGACCAGGCGAGCTCATTGCGCAAAGCAAACGCCAGCGAGACGACCGGATTGAAATGAGCGCCCGAGATCGGGCCGAAAATGATGATCAGCACGACCAGAATTGCGCCGGTCGGCAGCGTGTTGCCGAGCAATGCGAGCGCGATGTTTCCCTCGGCAAGTCGCTCGGCCATGATGCCGGAGCCGACCACGGTGGTGAGCAAAAAGGCGGTGCCGAGGGCCTCGGCAAGCAAGCGGCGCGATAAGGGCTCGACCATTATTCCGTCTTCGCCAACGTAGTGGCGCCTTCGCTGCCGCCGATTTCCTTCAGGCGCGCGGTGAGTGCGAGCGAATCGAGCTTCGAGAGCGGCAGCGCCAAGAACAATTCGATACGCCGTTGGATCATCCGATAAGCATCTGTGAAGGCGAGAGCGATCTCAGCGCCTGATCCAATAACGGCGGCCGGATCAGGAATGCCCCAATGCGCGGTTACGGGCTGCCCGGGCCACAGCGGACAGGCCTCACCGGCCGCGTTGTCGCAGACGGTGAAGATAAAATCGAGCTGCGGCGCATCGGCTTGCGCAAACACGTTCCAAGATTTCGAACGCAAAGACGATATGTCGTAACCGGCAGTGCGCAGCAGGTCGAGCGCGTAAGGATTAACCTTGCCTTTGGGTTGACTGCCGGCGCTGAAAGCATGAAACCTCCCTTGCCCTTCCTTATTGAGAATCGCTTCGGCCAGAATCGAACGCGCCGAATTGCCGGTGCAAAGAAACAGGACATTGTAAATACGATCAGGCATCGACCTTCTCCAAACGTGCCGGCGCGCAACACGCCGCGTTAAACCGTTCGACCACCGGCGCACAGATATCCGGGCGGCCGTTGCAGCAATCGCGCATGAGGAAATCGATGAGACCGCGAAAGCCATCGATATCGGCGCGGTAATGCATCGAGCGGCCTAGGCGCGCGACGTTAATGAGACGCGCGCGCATGAGCGCGGCAAGGTGCGTGGACATGGTGTTGTGCGGCACCCCGCAGAAGGCCGCTATCTCGCCCGCCGGCAAACCGCTCGGGTGCGCTGCAACCAGCTTGCGAAAGGCTTTCAGCCGGGTTGGCTGCGCCAGCGCGGCGAACGCAGTCTGAACCTTCTTTGCGTCCATATGTCTCGACATGCCGACATTATACGTGTCTGGGTGGCCAGATAAAAGGGCTTTTTTCGGTGATCACACCAGACGGCAAGTCAACGACGCGCGCATTGCTTTCATCAATTCGGCGTGCGAATTTCTACGCAACGGCGCTCCGCCCTGACCTCGCCTGCTGATCCCGCCGGCCTGACAGCGCCGCCACCGGTGGCGATTGCCCACCACATCATTCGTGCTTGGATAGAGGACGGGATAGGCTTTGAGTGAACCAAGCCTGCTTACTCCGACAATTCTTTGCGCCGGCGGCGCTGTGCAAGACATTATAATGCGCGTCGAGACATTTCCCGATCCCGGCAGCAAGGTACAAGCGTCCGAGTTTCTTATCACCATCGGTGGGCAGTCCGGCAATGCCGCGGTCGCCGCCGCGCGGCTCGGGGCGCAAGTGAGTTACGCCGGGCCGTTAGGCGATGAGCACGATGAAATCGCCAATCGCGTCGTGCACACACTTGAACACGAAGGCGTCGATTGCCGCCATGCTTTACGCGTGCCCGGCGCGATCTCGTCCGTCTCGACGATTATGATTGATGCAGCCGGTGAAAAAATGATCGCCACGCGGCGTGGCCGAAAATTGACCGGAAGCACACCGGCAGATGTTACCCAAATTGTCGACGCAGCGGACGCTGTTTTGCTTGACAACCGCTATCCGGATTTCGTGATGCCGATCGCAAAAGCAGCGCAAGCGCGCGGCATTCCGCGTGTGCTCGACTTTGATTGGGGCTCGCCGCCGCATGATCCGCTGTTACAAATTTGCACGCATGTCATCGCTTCCGCCGAAGCGTTACGCGCCGCGACGGGCGCAAACGAGCTTGCCGCAGCCTTGAAAAAACTCGGGTTGCAATATAAAGGCTTTCTCGCCGTCACCGATGGCGCCGAAGGAGTCTATTGGCTCGATCAAGGCATTGTGCGTCACATGGCCGCTTTCAAAGTCAAGGTCGTCGATACATTGGGGGCCGGTGATGTGTTCCACGGCGCATTCGCCTTACGGCTTATCGAGGCTGGCGATACTGTCGAAGCGATGCGTTTTGCCGGCGCCGCTGCAGCCATCAAATGCACCCGCTTCGGCGGATTGACGGGAGCGGCGACGCGTAAGGAAGTCGACGCTTTTCTTAAACAGCAGGCGGCCATGTAACGTGCATGCATTTCTGACCGCGCCTGCCGGGCTGCTCACGTAGAAAAAATCTTCATTTCTTGGCCAATAAAGCGCGGAAGGAAGAATTTTTTTCCTTATTTTCTGCTACTACAGATCAAATAATTCAAATCGGGGGAATCCGCCGTGGACACGATCGACCGCAAGATCCTTTCCGTGGTCCAACAGGACGCATCGCTTTCCGTCGCCGAAATCGGCCGACGGGTCAATTTGTCGTCGACGCCGTGTTGGAAACGATTGCAGCGGCTGGAGGCTGACGGCGTGATCACACGTCGAGTGGCGCTGGTCGACCCCGAGAAGGTCGGCCTGGGCATTACCGTTTTCGTATCCATTGAGACGGGCGATCACTCGGAGGAATGGCTGCACCGATTTGCCAAGACCGTGAGCGCCATGCCGGAAGTCATGGAGTTTTACCGCATGGCCGGCGATATCGATTACACACTGCGCGTCCTCGTGCCGGATATTGCCGCATATGACGCATTTTACAAGAAACTGATCGCGGCGGTGCCGTTGAAGAACGTGACCTCGCGCTTTGCCATGGAGCGGATCAAATCGACCACCGAACTGCCGCTCGGCGTGAAAGTGTGAGTGCCGATAGAAATTCATTAACCATACCGATCAAATTCAAAACACTCCCCGCTTTTCCTCGATTGAGTTAACGGCGGCGCAATAGCCGGTGTGCGATTTCGCTCCTGTCAACTCGAGGCACAAGGAGCCCGCCATGAAGAATTTTTTTGTAAAATTCATGAAGGAGGCTTCAGGCGCCACGACGATCGAATATGGCCTTATCGCCGCCGGTCTTTCGTTTGCCATCATCGCCATCGGGCAAGGCATCGCGAGTAACAGCGCAGGCCTTTTCGCGCTGCTCAAGAGTGGTTCCGGCGCCTTTTTGCATTGAGATTCAAAAATAACGACCGTCGAAAATGTCAGAAAAGCGGGACTTCATCGCGCCAGATCAAAGATGTAAATTGACGAACGTCAAAGAACCTAACCGGCCTGTATCGAGCGCGCCCGCGAGGCGGGACAAAGGCCCAGCGGAGGCATGATGCACGCCTTCTTTGCACCGAGGGGCGAAGGGCCGGCAGTGCCAATTCTCTTCGTCGCGTCGTCAAATTTCGACGAAACGGCTCGGAGCCTGGACGAGCGCGCGCATGTCTTTATTCGGGCCGCGGGATATGAACCGAATCCCGGCAAACACCTCATGGTGCCGGCGGCGGACGGCCGATTGGCCGGGGTGCTGTTTGGCATCGAGTCCGTCGATGCAGGGGTAAAAGACCTGTTTCGTCCCGGCCAACTCAGCCATCTGCTGCCGAACGGGATCTACCGCTTCGCCAATGTGCCTCACGACGCGCGGCTCGCCGCCTTGGCCATCGCGCTCGGCGCCTATCAATTCACGCGCTACCGCAAGGCCGATGTTTGCAACGTCAAACTTGTTCCGCCTGCAGGCGTGGACGGCGAGGATCTGACGCGGATCGTTGAGGGCGTAACCCTCTGCCGCGATCTCATCAACACGCCCTCCAATGATATGGGCCCGGCGGAGCTGGAAGAAGCCGCTCGCGCGCTTGCAAAAGCGCACCACGCATCAATTCAGGTCACAAGCGGTGTGGACTTGGAAAAGAATTTTCCGCTGATCCATGCGGTGGGCATGGGCTCCGCGCGCGCCCCTCGCCTGATCGACATTGTTTGGGGCGACAACAGTCATCCGAAAATCACATTGGTCGGCAAAGGCGTATGTTTTGACACCGGTGGTCTCGACATCAAACCTTCGAGCGGCATGCTCGACATGAAAAAGGATTTGGGCGGTGCGGCAACCGCGCTGGCGCTGGCGCACATGGTGATGGCGCGCGGCTTGAAAATACGGCTGCGTGTGCTGATTCCGGCGGTCGAGAACGCCATTTCAGGCAAGAGCTTCCGCCCGCGCGACGTCTTCATCGCGCGTAAAGGCATTTCGGTTGAGATCGGCAATACCGATGCGGAAGGCCGGCTCATCCTCGCCGATGCACTTGCCTTGGCCGACGAGGAAAAGCCGGACCTCATCGTCGATTTTGCGACACTGACCGGCGCTGCGCGCGTCGCCATGGGGCCCGACATTCCGCCCTACTTTACTGACGATAATGGCCTTGCCGAAGAATTGGCGGCCGCCGGCACGGCGGAAAGCGATCCACTGTGGCGGCTGCCCCTCTGGCAACCTTATGCGCAAATGCTCGAGTCGAAAGTGGCCGATATCAACAATGTCGGCCGCGGCGGCTATGCGGGCGCCATCACAGCGGCGCTCTTTTTGCGCCGGTTTGTCGAAGCAAAATCGTGGCTGCATCTCGACATTTTTGCCTGGACGCCAACGGCAAAACCCGGCCGCCCCGAAGGCGGCGAATGCCAATCAGCGCGCGCGCTCTACGCGATGCTGACGAAACGCTATGCGTGAAACGCCATGGTTGCGCTCGATTCCCGCATTCACCCGTTTCGTCCCGAGCTCGCGGCGGAGCATTTGCGGGGACAGGTCGACGCCAAGCGCTTTGTCGAAGGTAAACGTTACCAGCTCACCGCACCATTGACCGATCTACGCCGCATGCCGTCGCCTCAAGCGAGCCTCGACACGCAGGCGCTCTTCGGCGAGACGTTCACCGTTTACGAAATGATCGAGGAGGGCTGGGCGTGGGGTCAGCTTGAACGCGACGGCTATGTCGGCTGGCTGCCGGCAAACGCACTTGGCGCCCCGAGCACGGCACCGACGCACAAGATTGCCGTACCGCGCACTTTCGCTTTTCCAGGACCGGATATTAAATTGCCGCCGATTGCCGCGCTGCCGATGGGGAGCCAACTGACGGTCGCGCGGCAGGATGAACGCTTTGCCGTCACCGCGTCGGGCTGGCATCTGCCCGGCGTCCATCTCGCGCTCATCAAAGCGAAGGAGCCGGATTTCGTCGGAATTGCCGAACGGTTCTTGAACGTGCCCTATCTATGGGGCGGTAAGACCGTGCTCGGCATTGATTGTTCGGGACTGGTGCAAGTCGCGCTGCAAGCATCGGGTTATGCCTGTCCGCGTGATAGCGACCTGCAGGAATTAGCGCTTGGCACGACATCCTCGCTGGCGCGGTTGCGGCGCGGCGATCTCGTCTTCTGGAAAGGCCATGTTGCCGTCGCTTGCGATGAAGAACACCTAATCCACGCCAATGCTCATCACATGATGGTCGCCATCGAAAAAACCTCCGAAGCTCTCTTGCGCATCAAGACGGCAGGCAACGGCGTCGTCGGCGTGAAACGGCTCCACTAGAGCGCGTTCCCTTTAGATTGAGTCGCTTTCACTTCCTAACGTTTTGTTTGCGCACGATCTTTTCCGAAAACCGGTTCCCACTTTTCGGGATCATGCGCTAAAAATCCAGCGTTAGCTCAAGCTATTGCGACACCACGCCCTCGGCCGCGCTTTCCAGATTGAAGGCGGCGGCAAATAGCGCGCGCGTGTAATCGCTTTTCGGATTTTTGAACAGCTCCGCCGCCGCTCCTTCTTCCACCATTTTGCCGTCGCGCATCACGATCACGCGGCTCGCCAGCGCCGCTACCACGCGCAAATCGTGCGAGATGAACATGTAAGTGAGATCATGCCGCTTCTGCAGATCACGCAACAAATCGACCATCTGCGCCTGGATCAACATATCGAGCGCGCTCGTCGGTTCATCAAGCACGATGAACGTCGGCTCCAACACCAAAGCGCGCGCCAAAGCGATGCGTTGACGCTGACCGCCGGAGAATTCGTGCGGATAGCGGTGGCGCGTGTCGGGATCAAGACCCACGTCGTTGAGAGCGGCGATGACTCGTTTCTCGCGCTCCGGCGCCGTAAGACGCGGATGATGCACCCACAAGCCTTCCTCGACGATGTCGGATACCGACATGCGCGGGCTGAGCGAGCCGTAAGGATCTTGAAACACGATTTGCATATCGCGGCGGAACGGCCGCATCTCTTTGAACTTCAGCCCTTGGATGGTCTTTCCCATGAACACCACCGGGCCATCCGATGAGATCAGTCGCAAAATCGCCAGACCAAGCGTCGTCTTGCCGGAGCCGGACTCACCCACAACGCCGAGTGTCTCGCCTTTACGCAAGGCAATACTGACGCCGTCCACCGCCTTAATGTACCCGACCACCTTGCGCAGCACGCCGCGCTTGATCGGAAACCACACTTTCAGATCGTCGGTTTGCACAATGACGGGCGCCTGCGGCTGCGGTGGCGCGGGGTCCGGCTTCGGCTGGGCGGCAAGCAAAGCGCGGGTGTAAGCATGCTCCGGCGCCGTGAACACACGCTCCACCGCGCCCTGTTCCACAATTTTGCCACAACTCATGACGCAGACCCGGTCGGCGAGCTTACGCACAATGCCGAGATCATGCGTGATGAAAAGCATCGACATATCGAGCCGCGCTTGTATCTCCTTCAGCAGCTTCAAGATTTGCGCCTGCACGGTGACATCGAGCGCTGTGGTCGGCTCGTCTGCAATCAACAAATCCGGCTCGTTGGCGAGCGCCATCGCAATCATCGCGCGCTGGCGTTGACCGCCCGAGAGCTGATGCGGATAGCTGCCGAGCCGTCGTTGCGGATCGCGAATACCAACCTGCATCAGCAGCTCGACAATACGATTTCGTGCGGCGGTGCCGGTCAGACCCTGATGCAACAATAAAATCTCGCCGATCTGCTTCTCGATCGTGTGCAGCGGGTTGAGCGAGGTCATCGGCTCCTGAAAGATGATGCTGATGTCGTTTCCGCGCACGTGCCGGATTTCATTATCAGGCATGGTCAACAATTCCTGGCCATTAAACCTGATCGAACCGGAGGGATGATGTGCCGACGGGTAAGGGAGAAGTTTCATCACCGACAGCGCGGTGACCGATTTTCCGGACCCCAATTCGCCGACCAGCGCCACCGTTTCGCCTTTGCCGATGTCGAACGACACGCGGTCGACGGCCAGCACCTGCCGCGCATTCTGTCCGAAGGCGACGGAGAGATCGCGGACCGAAAGAAGGTGCCCGTTCATGTAAGTGCCTTCAAAAGACCCTCTATTCCCGCAATATCCGTATTCGCAGACATCATCCCGGCCGGCAATTTCTTAAAATCTCCATCATTCGTGACAAGATAGCGGCATTTAGCATGAATAGCTGATGCAAGATGAATTGCATCGGGCAGTTTCATTCTTGTTACCGCCCGCAAATAGGGCTGTTTCAATCAAAAGATCCCGAGTGACCGAGATTAACGAAATTAATCCGTTCCGTAGCAGTAAATCCAGATAAACGCGACGTTTGATGTGGAGCGAGAGGGCGTCGGGCCTCCGCGGAGGAGCGAGGGTCTCGGCGATAGCTATTTCGCTCGTAGTGGCCATCGCCGGACGGGTGCGTAGAAAGGCTATCAGCTTTTTCGGCGCCGCAGCGGTTTCGGCCGTTCCTTCGACAGCCTTGATGAAAACATCCGTTTCCAAATAGACGGGATGTTCGATAAAACTTTCAGTCATCCCACTCATCTCGGCTCTGCCGAATATCGGCGTCAATCTCCTCGGCCGTTCGACGACGAAAGCCTGTCAGCGAAAAAATCTCTTCGAGCGACATTATTTTTTCAGGTTTCTCTTCTTCTTCGATCGTAATCGTGACAGACGCATGCGGATCCTCGCTGGGACGCAAATCCTCAGGAAGCTTTGAAGCCGGGTAATGCTCGCGAACGATTTTATTCATAGCTCATGACCCTTTCGACGCTCATAATATACACAATCCTCACCGGAATGTCTTCCGCGGATCGAAAGCGTCACGCACCGCCTCGCCGATGAAGATCAAGAGCGAAAGCATAATCGCGATCGAAAAAAAGCCGGTAAGGCCGAGCCATGGCGCCTGCACATTGGCTTTGCCTTGCGACAAAAGTTCGCCGAGCGAAGGCGAACCCGGCGGCAGACCAAAACCAAGGAAGTCGAGCGCGGTCAGCGTCATTACCGAGGACGACAGAACGAAGGGCAGGAAGGTCATGGTCGCCACCATCGCATTTGGCAGCAGGTGGCGGAAGATGATGACCGGATTTGACACACCGAGCGCGCGGGCGGCTTGAATATATTCAAAATTGCGGCCGCGTAGAAATTCGGCGCGCACCAAACCAACCAATGAAACCCAGGAAAACAGCAGCAAGATGCCGAGCAAAACGAAAAAACCGGGCACCAGGACGGAGGAAATGATCAACAGCAGATAGAGCGAGGGAATAGATGTCCAAATTTCGATGAAACGTTGAAACAGCAAATCGGTCCAGCCGCCGAAATAGCCCTGCACCGCACCGGCGGCCACGCCGATGACGGACGATACAATCGTCAGGCATAATCCGAAAAGCACCGAGATTCGGAACCCGTAGATCAATCGGGCGAGCACGTCGCGTCCGGCGTCGTCGGTCCCGAGCCAATTATATTCGAGATCGCCGCATTTGGCGAAGCCGTGTGTGGCGGCGAATTCGCAATCCTTTTGCGTCAGCAGCCAAGTCGGCTTGGAGGGAAAGGGCGAAGGAGGTCTGCTCACCTGGGTGTCGTAAGAGAAGCCAATCGGTGGCCAGAGCACAGTGCCGCCCTCTTTCTTGATCAAGTCCATCAAATACTCGTCACGATAATCGGCCGCCGTTCCGAATAGATTCGGATCGGGTGTCTTGGCGAAAGCCGTGTCGGGATAGGTCACGACGGCCGGGAAGAACCATTGCCCGTTGACGTGAATGAAAATCGGCTTGTCGTTGGCAATAAATTCGGCAAATATTGAAATCACGAACAGCGCGAGAAAAATCCAAAGCGACCAATATCCTCGCCGATTAGCTTTAAAATTGTCCCAGCGTCTTTTGTTCAGAGGCGAGACGGCAATCAGCCGCCGTTCCGGCGGCACATCCAGGCCGGTTATGCCGACCGCCGTTTCTTCGGGCGGTTTGACAGCGGTACGCGCGTCCACGTCAGACCTCCCGCGTCTCGAAATCAATACGCGGATCGATCCACGTATAGGTCAGATCGGAAATCAGATTCACCACGACGCCGATGAGAGAGAAGATGTAAAGCGTCGCAAATACGACCGGATAATCGCGATTGAGCACGCTTTCAAAACCGAGCAGACCGAGGCCATCGAGTGAAAAAATCGTTTCGATCAATAACGCTCCGGTAAAGAAGGCATGGACAAAAGCCGAGGGAAACCCCGCGACCACGATCAACATGGCGTTACGGAATACGTGCCCATAAAGAACCTGATTGCGGGAGCAGCCTTTGGCGCGGGCGGTGAGCACGTATTGCTTGCGAATTTCCTCCAAGAACGAGTTTTTGGTCAGCAGCGTCATGGTCGCGAAGGCCGACAACGCCATCGCGATAATCGGCAGCGTAAGGTGCCAGAAATAATCGCCGATTTTGGCGTACCAAGGGAGCGACCAGAAATTCTCCGATACCAAACCGCGCAATGGGAACCAATCCAAGAACGAACCGCCGGCAAACAGAACGATCAATAGAATGGCAAACAAAAACCCGGGAATCGCATAGCCGATAATAACGACTGTCGATGTCCAGATATCAAAATGCGATCCATCATCGACCGCTTTGCGGATGCCAAGTGGAATCGAAATCAGGTAAGTCAGAAGGGTCATCCAGATGCCGAGTGATATCGACACCGGCAGCTTTTCCTTGATCAACTGCAGCACGCTGATGTCGCGGAAATAGCTCTTGCCGAAATCGAAACGAATATAGTTCCAAAGCATCAGGCCGAAGCGCTCCGGCGCGGGCTTATCAAAGCCGAATTGCTTTTCGAGCTTTTTGATGAATTCAGGATCGAGGCCCTGCGCTCCGCGATACTTGGAACCCGCTGAGTCCGCCGCCGACGCGCCCTGCGCCAAACCGCGGCCGGCGAAATCGCCGCTCGCCGATCCGGAAATGCGCGACGTAGCGCCGGTTTCGGCGCCGGAGAGCTTGGCGATGACCTGTTCGACCGGACCACCCGGAGCGAACTGCACCACGACAAAGGCAACCAGCATGATGCCGAACATGGTCGGGATCATGAAAAGAACGCGGCGGACAATATAGGCTGTCATGAGAACAGTCTGTTAGCGCGTTATGTCGTCCCCGTCACCACTCAAGAATGCCGGCGCACCGGATCGGACAATTACTCAGCCTTCCCGATCTTTTTTGCTTTTGTCGTATCGTACCACCAGCTGTCCGGAATCCCCCGGAAATAGCGTGGTTGCGCGGCGGGGCGATCGAACACGTTCCAATAAGCGATCCAATGCGACGCTTTGTACCAGTGCGGAATCCAGTAACGACCGGCCCGGAAAACGCGATCGAGCGCCCGGCATGCAGCGATGAGTTCCGCGCGGCTTTTGGCCGCAATAGCCGCATCAATCAGCGCATCAATGGCCGGATCGGCAATTCCGGCAA
Organism: uncultured Pseudomonadota bacterium; assembly: GCA_963697535.1. GTDB lineage: Bacteria > Pseudomonadota > Alphaproteobacteria > Rhizobiales > Xanthobacteraceae > Pseudolabrys. The sequence continues at coordinate 462,886 of OY969085.1, forward strand.
GATTTTGCGAAGCGTTTATGCCCGCGGCCTGCGAGGAAAAATAAGTTCGTAGTGAATCACCCGGCGTCGAGGAAAAACTGAAACGCTCAATCGTAATGTCGAAATCAAAGCTGTCGAGGCGGAGGCGATATTGCACGGGATCGACAAGGCGCAGACTCGCATCAATTCCGAGCGTGCCCAGGTTCCTTATAAAAGGCAGATGGTGCGGCTCGATGGTGGGCTCGTCGATCAGAAATTCGATGGTCAACGGCTGACCATTGGGCAGCACGCGCTTGCCGTTCTTGATCAGGCAGCCGGCTTCGACAAGCAACTGCGCGCCGCGCCGTAACCAGCTGCGGTCTTGACCTGAACCATCGGTCACCGGCGGCAGATAGGGGAGACCGAACACCTCATCCGGCACCTTGCCGCGGAACGGCTCGAGAAGGTTCAATTCCGCGGCATCCGGTTTGTCGTTCGCCTTCATCTGCGAATTTTCAAATATCGATTGCGTGCGCCGGTAAGAACCGTACATGATGTTTTTGTTGGTCCATTCGAAATCGAACGCATCGATCAACGCTTCGCGCACGCGCCGGTCCTTGAATTTTTCACGCCTTGTATTGATAAACCAGCCTTGCGCGCCTGAGGGCGTATCGTCGGGCAGCACCGCGCGCTTGACGCGGCCGTCATTGATCGCGGGAAAGTCGTAACGCGTCGCCCAGGTGCGCGACGTGAACTCCTCGCGGAAGAGATAATTGCCGGCGGTAAATCCGTCGAAGGCCACCTCGCGGTCGCGATAATATTCGTAACGGATCGTATCGAAATTGTTCAGCCCGCGGGAGACGGGAAGCTCCGTGCCCCACCAATCCTTCACACGCTCGAATTCGATGAAACGGCCAACTTCGAAGCGGCCGATTTTATAAGCGCCGCTACCAAGCGGACTGTCGAGCGTCGATTGGTCGAAGGGATGAGTTTCGTAATAAACGCGCGAAAAAATCGGCAAGGAAGCCACAAAGAGCGGCACGTCGCGCCCGTGTTTCGGTGCAAAGCGAACGACCACGGAATAATCATCAGTCGCTTGCGCGCTTTTCATATCCCGCAAGAGCTGCGCGACGATCGGATGTCCTTTTTCTTTGAGGGTCGCCAGCGACCAGGCCACATCGCGCGCGGTAAGCGGCGTTTGATCGTGGAATTTCGTTCCCTTGCGCAGCAGGAATGTGTAGGTCAGTCCATCGGCGGAAATACGCACCGCGCGCGCGGCCAAGCCGTACATGGCATCCGGCTCATGACCGGAACGTGCCATTAGCGTGGCAAAGGTCAGATCCAATCCAAAGGCGCCATCACCTTTGAGAATATACCCGTTGAGTGAATTGAAGGTGAGAAACGAGCCATTATAGCCGCGACTGCTCACGACTTCGGAATAGCGGCCGCCCTTCGGCGCCTTCGGATTAACATAAGGGAAATGCTGAAACTCCGGTGGTAACGCGAGGTCGCCGAAGGCGGAGATGCCATGCCGCTCGGCCTCTTGCGCGGCCAGCGGCAAGATAAACCGATGACTTGCACCGATAGCAGCCGCCCCCGCGAAAAGTCCGACTGTGGCGCGGCGGCTCAATTGCATGCGTCTTATGACCGGCGTGGTATCTTGGCGGCCTTATCGGCCTCCCACCACCAAATCGTGGGGAACGCCGAGGCGCCATATTTGGGCATGGTGTCGGGACGGCCAAAGCGATCCCAGCGCGCAGTGCGTTCTTTGCCATAAGTCCATTGCGGCACGACATAGTCGTTCCACAAGAGCACGCGGTCGAGCGCATGCGTCGCCGCAACCAAATCTTCACGGCTATTGGCGAAGATGAGACGCTCAATGAGCTTGTCCACTGCAGGACTCTTAATGCCGATGAGATTGCGCGAGCCGGGAATGTCGGCGGCTTGCGAACCCCAGTAAGCGCGCTGCTCGTTGCCCGGCGAGAGCGTCTCGGGCCAGGAATCAATGATGATGTCGAAATCCCATTGCCGTAGGCGATTCTCGTACTGCGCATTGTCAACCGTGCGAACCGTGACGGTAATGCCGAGGCGCTCCAGCGACGGCTTATAGAACAACATCACACGTTCGAACGCGGGGTCAAAAACCAAAAGCTCGACGGTCACCGGTTCTTTGGTTTTTGCATTGACGAGTTTGGTGTTTTGAATTTCGTAGCCGGCCGCGCGCAAGAGTTTCAGCGCCTCGCGCAGATTGTTGCGCACGTTTTGCGGTGTACTACCGTCGGGATTCGTGTAGGGCCGCGTGAACAATTCGGCCGGCACCCGATCGCGCACGGTATTGAGAATATCCAGTTCTTTGCCTTGCGGAATGCCGGAGGAGGCGAGTTCGGTGCCTTGAAAATAGCTGGCGATGCGTGTGTATTGCCCGAAGAAGATTTGCCGGTTCATCTCTTCGAAATCGAAGGCGAAGTTGAAAGCGCGGCGCAGACGCGGATCCTTGAACTTGTCGCGGCGAATATTGAAGGCGAAGGCCTGCATCACTCCGAAGTTTCGGATCGGAAACTCCTCCAAGACCACCTTCTTCTCGCGCGCCGCCGGGAAGTCGTAAGCCGTCGCCCAATTCTTGGCGCTGTTCTCGGTTCGCCAATCGACCTGATCGGCTTTGAAGGCTTCCAGCGCGACAGTGGAGTCGCGGTAGTACTCGTAGCGGATTTGCTCCATATTGTTCGTGCCGACGTTGACGTTGACATCTTTGCCCCAATATCCGGCAACCATCTCGTACACGAGCGTACGGCCGGGCGCGAAATCTTTGATGCGATAAGGACCGGAGCCGAGCGGCGGCTCGAGCGTGGTCTGTGTCACATCACGTTTTTTGCCGGACTTGTCGATACCGTCCCACCAATGCCGGGGCAGAACCTGCAATTGGCCGACGATCTGCGGCAATTCGCGATTGCCTGGCCCATCGAACACGAAGGTCACTTCACGTTCGCCTGTCTTCTCCGCCTTCACAACATGCCGGTAATAAGCCGCGAGTTGAGGACTGTTCTTTTTGAAAGTGTCAAAGGAAAAAAGCACATCCTCCGGCATCACCGGTCTACCGTCATGCCAGCGGGCATTTGCCCGCAAACGATAGGTAACGGAACTTCGATCGTCCGGATAATGAACGGCATCCGCCAACAATCCGTATTCCGTGGAAACCTCGTCCAGCGCCGAGGTCATCAACGTCTCATTGAGGAGTCCGAGACCGCTGGCGAGCGTGCCTTTCACACCCGCGACCACAATATTAAAATTGTCGAACGTGCCTAACGCGACTTGCCGCAACAGACCTCCTTTCGGAGCGGCCGGATTGACATAGTCGAAATGCTTGAAATCCGGACGATATTTGACGTCCCCAAATAGCGACAATCCGTGTCGCCACAGCGGCTTTTGAGCGGCTGCCTGTTCGATCACCGGAATGACACCCAGCGTGGCCAAACTCGGTGTCATAGCCGTGGCCGCCGAGCCACGAAGAACAGAACGTCGGGACAATTTCATGGGAGCGAAACTCCAGCAGCCAACCTCAATCGGGCGTCATGATACCAGACATTAGTTATGCATCTATTTGGCTGATGCCAGCGAGCTGCCGTCGCCTAGCGGACAGGCTCGCATTCGATTGTCCGGGCGAAAGATGACAGAAAAAATAAACGACCATGCACAAGGCCCGGCCGTGTGAAGAATTGGGATTACTTTTTTTCAGGTGCAGCAGCCGGTGCTGCTTGCGCCGTTGGCTTCGGCAACGGTACAGGATTGTCAGACAGCGTGTGCAAATAATCGATCACGTTCGCCCGCTGCTGGTCGTTGGAAATGCCGGCAAATGTCATCGCGGTGCCGGGAATATAGCCGCGTGGATTGGCAAGGAATTTGTTGAGTTCCTCGTAAGTCCATTCGCCGCCTTTCGCCTTCATGGCGGCCGAGTAATTGAAGCCTACGTGCGAAGCGCGCGGCCGGCCGACAACGCCGTAGAGATTCGGACCGACGCGGTTGGGCCCACCTTTTTCGAAACTGTGGCAGGCCTGGCACGCCCGGGCGGCGGATTGGCCCTTATCAACCGAGGCGGAGGCAAGCAGCACTGCGATGGGCTTTTCTGCCTCCTTCGCTTGCCCCTTTTTCCCCTCGTCTTCGGTTTTGACCGCAATCATATAGCCCGGCTTGGCCGGCTTGACGGGTGCGAAAATGGCATTGGCGCCAATATTGAGCGCAAGCAGAATCAAACACGTGCCGAGAATTGCGCCCAAGATTTTATTGAGCTCGAAAGAATTCATTGAAAACGGTCTCCCGGGAAGCAAAGCGATGCGGGCTCGTCGCCAAGTATTGAACTCGGCGACGGCGGCGGACAGATACCGGTTTGCCTCCTTTATGGCAACCCGTATAAGCACCGCAGACAAAGACAAGGCGTTAGCCCCTACGGCTGTTGCCGCCGATGCGATCCTATGCCGCGCACCCTCATTCTTATTCCCGCTCGTTTGGCCTCCAGCCGCTTACCCGGCAAGCCCCTGGCCGACATCAATGGCACGCCGATGATCGCGCATGTCTGGCGCCGGGCGCGGGAAAGCGGACTTGGCGAGGTCGTGGTGGCGACCGACTCGGAGGCCATTGCGGCAGCGGTGGAAAAATCCGGCGGGCGCGCGATCATGACCCGCGCTGACCATCTCTCCGGTTCCGATCGCATCTTTGAGGCATTGGAAACGGTCGACCCCGACCACAACACCGACATTGCGGTCAATGTGCAAGGCGATCTGCCGACAATCGATCCCGCCGATATCCGCGCGGCACTTGAGCCGCTGACCGATCCCGCCGTTGACATTGCAACCTTGGCCGCGGTCATCGAAGATCCCATGGAACGGATAAATCCAAATGTGGTCAAGGTGCAAGGAACGCTTGTCGCGCCGGCTCGGCTTCACGCCACCGTCTTCACCCGCGTCCATGCCGAGGGGCCCGGCCCGCATTATCATCACATCGGGCTTTACGCCTATCGGCGCGCCGCGCTGGAGCGGTTCGTCAAATTACCGCCGTCCGCCAGGGAGCGGGCGGAAAACCTCGAGCAGTTGCGTGCGCTGGACGCCGGTATGCGTATCGGCGTTGCCGTCGTCAAATCCGTCCCCCTCGGCGTCGATACGGCGGAGGATCTGGCGAAAGCACGCCAAATTCTGGCGGGTTGACGACAATGCATGCAAACGCGTATCGGCAGGGGGCAATCCGGACCATGGCCAAGAAAAAAATCATATTCCAAGGAGAATTAGGGGCGAACTCGCATCTCGCCTGCCGTGAAGCCTATCCGGATCACGAGCCCATACCCTGCCCGACGTTTGAAGACTGTTTTGCCGCGCTATTGGCCGGCGATGTCGATCTGGGCATGATCCCCATTGAAAATTCGGTCGCCGGCCGCGTGGCCGATATCCACCATTTGATGCCGACGGCAAATCTACACATCGTCGCCGAGTGGTTTTTGCCGATCCGCAATCAATTGATGGCGCCACGAGGTGCCAGCTTGAAAAGCATCAAGACGGTGCAAAGCCATGTGATGGCGCTCGGCCAGTGCCGTAACGCCATCCGCGCGCTCAAGTTAAAGCCTGTTGTGGCGGCCGATACTGCCGGTTCAGCCCGCGAAGTCGCCGAATCCAAGGACCCAAGCCGCGCGGCGATTGCCTCGCGCCTCGCCGCTGAAATTTACGGGCTTGATATCCTGAAAGAAAATATTGAAGACGAGAATCACTCCACGACCCGCTTCGTCGTGCTCTCACGCGAGAAAGCATGGGCCGAGCCGGGAAACGGCAAAGTCATGACCACATTCATTTTCAGGGTGCGGAATTTACCGGCGGCGCTTTACAAAGCGCTTGGCGGCTTTGCCACCAACGGTGTCAACATGACCAAGCTCGAAAGTTACATGATTGGCGGCAATTTCTTTGCCACGCAGTTTTATGCCGACATCGAGGGCCATCCGGATGATCGCGCACTCGTCTTTGCGCTCGAAGAACTCGCTTTCTTTTCCAAAGAGCTGACGATTCTCGGTGTCTATCCCGCACATCCGTTCCGCGATACGTTTAAGGAAGAAAAGAAGGATTGAACGAACCGCGGATTTCGCGTTCCCCTCCGGCGGGGTTTCAACGCGGCTCGCACCGTCTTCGCCTCAAATTGGCTCTGCCACCAATTGCCGACCGTTGTGTCCTGTCATTGTCATTTCAATAATCATGCCCGGTGCGATTGCGGCGTGCAGCCGCACCGGCGTGAACTGCCCGGTGCGGCCGATGCCGCCGGCTTCGGTGAGCACGGCCTTGCGCTTGCCGATTTGTGCATCGAGATGATGGCGCAACGCCGCCTCGCCCTTTTCGCGCAAACGACGCGCGCGATCTTTGATGATGGAGCGATCGAGTTGCGGCATGCGCGCGGCCGGCGTGCCTGGACGCGGCGAAAACGGGAATACATGCAGCGAGGACAAACCGCATGCGTCGACGAGATCGAGCGAACGCTTAAACATATCCTCGCTCTCCGTCGGAAACCCGGCGATGATGTCCGCGCCGAAAGCGATGTCTGGCCGCAAGCGCCGAATTTGCTCGCAAAACGCCACGGCTTGCGCACGCGTGTGCCGCCGCTTCATGCGCTTGAGAATGAGATCGTCACCGGCTTGTAACGACAGATGCAGATGCGGCATCAGCCGCAACTCGTTTGCCAGCACATCGAGCAAATCGTTATCGGCCTCGACCGCATCGATAGAGGACAGGCGCAGCCGCTCAAGCTCGGGAACATGCCGAAGGATACGTTTGACCAGCGCGCCCAATCGCGGCGTGCCTGAAAGGCGGGCTCCGTAGCCGGTGATGTCCACACCGGTGAGAACGATTTCACGATAGCCGTTGTCGCGCAAATGTCGCACCTGCGAAACCACATCCTCGAGCGGCAAAGAACGCGAGTTGCCGCGGCCGAACGGAATGATGCAGAAGGTGCAGCGGTGATCGCAGCCGTTCTGAATTTGCACGAATGCACGTGTGTGACCGTAAATGCCCTCAAGGGGATGCGGCGCCTGAACCTTGGCCCTCATAATATCGGAAACGGAGAGCTTCTCGCGCGCGGGCGATTGCAAGACGGCACGTGTTTTTGCCCATTCCGCCGCCGAAAGCTTTTCCTCGTTGCCCAATACGCGGTCGACTTCCGGCATCTGTGCAAACTGCCGCGCGAGCGTCTGCGCGGCGCAGCCCGTCACCACGACAGCGTGCTCCGGTTTCTCGCGCTTAATGCGGCGGATCGTTTGCCGCGCCTGACGCACCGCTTCCGCGGTGACTGCGCAAGTATTCACAACGACGGCCTCATTAAGGCCCGCCGCGGAGGCATGACGCCGGATCACTTCCGACTCGTTGATATTGAGCCGGCAGCCGAATGTAACGACATCGAGGCTCACCGAGCACTCCCTGTCTCGCCTCGGCTTGCGGGCGAGGATTGGGCGGCGAAAAGAGCCGGATCGAACTTGCCGGCGAACTCGAACTCCACAGGTCCGGTCATCAAGACGTGATCGTCGCTTTCGCGCCATTCGATCATCAACTCCCCGCCGGGCAAAGTAATCTTTGCCTTGCGCGCGGCACGCATGAGCCGCACTGCCGCAACGGCGCTAGCGCACGCTGCCGAGCCGCACGCCTTGGTCAAACCGGCGCCGCGCTCCCAAGTGCGAATGACGATATGATCGCGAGAAACGATATGCGCGAGCGTGATATTGGCGCGCTGAGGGAAAATCGGATGGCGTTCAAGCAACGGACCCAGTTTCGGCAAATCGCAAGCATTGACGTCCTCGACCCAAAAGATCGCATGCGGATTGCCCATGTTGAGCACGGAAGGCGAATGCAGCACCGGTTTATCGATGGGACCGATCTGCAATTCGATCGTGCGCGCGTCGCTAAACTCCTCCGCAAGCGGGATCTCGTTCCACGCAAAGCGGGGAATTCCCATATCGACGGTGAACAAACCGTCCTTGCCTTTCCAGCAAGAGAGAAGGCCGGCATTGGTTTCAAATGTCAGCCTATCCTTGCCCGTTTGTTCCGACACAAGCGAGGCCACGCAACGCATGCCGTTGCCGCAGGCGCCCGCCTCCGAACCGTCGTTATTGTAGATGCGGATGAACGCGTCGGTGCCGGCCGTGCGCGGCGGATAGAGCGCCATGAGTTGATCGTAGGGCACGCCTTGCGCCGCCGCGCGCGCTTCGTCCGCCGCGATAGTCAGCGCGGACGGCCGCAGATCGACCACGACAATCTCGTTGCCGATGCCGTTCATTTTGATAAAGGATCGATTGGCGAACGCGCCCATCGGTTTGGCCCAATTGGTATTCTCAAGTTGAGGTCGCTTCATCCTGATGAGAAGCCCGCCTCGTCATCCTTCGGGACGCGCGCCCGTGGCCCACGCCTTCAGGATGAGGCGGCAGGGCGTCTCGAAGGATGCGGCGCGTATCACCCGACTGCGACGTCCGGGTAGTAGCCGTCCGGCTATTGCCCAATTTATATGGCGGATAAATGCTGACTAGCCAAGGCCCGTCATCCGGCCACGTATCTGGAGAGCGCCCAATGTCTCGCGCGAGCCTTGCCGCAGCCCTGACTGCCGCTTTGTTGTTCGGCCTTGCCGGGGGAACTGCCATCAGTGACGAGGGACCACAAAGCGAGCTAACAGCGCCCCTCAGTGAGCCATCGAATGAGGCATCGGAGCCGGCGGGTCCGAATACACCCGCCGCGCTACTGCCGGGCGATGCCTTTGGCGAGCAGGTGAACTTGCCTGCGCGCACCGTCATCTACATCGAAGGTCGCGCCAAATGGGGCTCGGCCTTCGAGACGCTGGTTGATTCCTTCAAGTCGTTGCATGATTATTTCGACAAACACGGCATTAAGGCGAACGGCCCAGCAATGACCATTTACACGCAAACCGACGATTTAGGGTTCCAATTCAAGGCCGCGTTACCTGTTGCCGAGGCGCCCAAGGACCCGCCGAAAGGCGATATCGCGGTTGCCCAAGCGCCATCCGGGCGGGCGCTTAAGTTTGTGCATCGCGGATCCTACAATGCGATGGACACGACCTATGAAGCAATCACCAATTTTCTCGACGAGAAGAATCTGGAAGCCGGGAACTCGTTCATTGAGGAATACACGGGCGACCCCGTAAATGCCAACGCCGATCAGCTGGTCGTCAACGTGTTTGTGCCCCTTAAATAGAATCCCGAAAGGATCCCGCAATGCCGCGCACCCTCATCGCCTTCATCATCGCTCTCATGGTATTTGCCCCGCCTTCCGCGCGTGCCGTGGATCGGCTGGTGACCGTGACCGGTGACGCCACTGTGGCGGTGACCCCCGACCTTGCAGTGATTCGTATCGGCGTCACCACGCAGGGCAAGACCGCGCGTGAGGCCAGCGAAGCCAATAGCCGGAAAATGACCGCGGTCCTCACCGCGCTCAAAGATAGCGCCATCGCCGAAGGCGACATTCAGACATCGCATTTGTCATTGCAGCCGCAATATGACACGAGCAAGAACGGCGCGGCGCGTCTGCTCGGCTTCCAGGTGACCAACGAGGTGACGGTCAAGATCCATAACATCGACAGCGTCCCTGGGATCCTTGATCGCGCGATCGGCGCCGGCGCCAATGAGATGTCGGGCATCGAGTTCATTGTGTCGGAGCAATCCAAGCTCCTCGATCAGGCCCGCGATGAAGCCATCGCCGATGCCCGCCGCAAAGCCATGCTCTACGCGCAAGCCGCCGGCGGCAAACTCGGCCGCGTCATATTGATTACGGAGGAAGGCTCCGCGGCGCCATCTCGGACGCTGACCGGAAACCGCAACCGGGCGGTCCCGATTGCGCCCGGCGAACAAAGGTTGCGCGCGAAGGTCAGCGTGAGTTACGAACTGGCGCAGTAGTTCTATTTCTCTTCATCCTCGATAAATCCCAGTATCCAGAATTCGGACAAGGTTGTCACATGGCATGGTTTGATTGGCTAACGGGTACAAAACGTCGGACTCTTTAACCTATGGATGACATATCGCTAATCCGGCGGACCATCAAACCCGCGGATCAAATCCGTTTTGGGGCCGCCTTGACTTAAGCCTACCCCACCCCTAGTTTCCGGGCGTTCTCGATAGAGATATGAAAGCCCTGAACCGCCGACCGGTCCCGTGAGGCCGGAGGCCAACGCCCGACAGCGCAGATTGCGCCCTCGGGCGCGTTATGTGTTTTCCCTCTCCCCGCAAGCGGGGAGAGGAACAGAAGCGCAAGGATCGCGTCTGAAATGTTCGAACTCACTGTCGGAAAAACTGGGCGGCATTCTCGACCGCCTCACCCGCCGCGGCGCGCTTTCCGAGGCCGATGTCGATGCGGCATTACGCGAGGTACGGCGCGCGTTGCTTGAAGCCGACGTCGCACTCGATGTGGCGCGCGATTTCACCGACGGTGTGAAGAAACACGCCATCGGCGTCGAGGTGATGAAATCGGTCACGCCCGGGCAGTTGGTCGTGAAAATCGTGCACGATCAACTGGTCGAGACGTTGGGCGCGCAAGGCGCAGGACTTGATCTGAATGCCACGCCGCCGGTTGCGATCATGATGGTCGGCCTGCAAGGCTCCGGCAAAACCACGACCACGGCCAAGGTTGCGCGTCGCCTCACTGATCGCGAGAGACGCAAAGTGTTGATGGCCTCGCTCGACGTGCGCCGCCCGGCGGCCATGGAACAGCTCGCCGTGCTCGGCCGCGAGGCTGGGATCAACACACTGCCAATCGTCGAAGGCCAAATGCCGCCGCAGATTGCCCGACGTGCAATCGAGGCCGCACGGCTTGGCGGCTACGACGTGGTGATGCTCGATACCGCCGGCCGCACCACGCTCGATGAAGCGATGATGCGCGAGGCGGCGGAGGTGAAAAACGCCGTCAATCCGCATGAAGTGCTGCTCGTCGCCGACAGCCTCACCGGCCAGGATGCCGTCAATCTCGCACGCGCTTTCGACGAGACCGTGGGCTTAACCGGCATTGTGCTCACGCGTGTCGACGGCGACGGCCGCGGCGGCGCCGCGCTTTCAATGCGCGCGGTCACCGGCAAGCCCATCAAATTGATCGGCACCGGCGAAAAGCTCGACGCACTGGAAGAATTCGATCCCGCGCGCATCGCCGGCCGCATTCTCGGCATGGGCGACATTGTCGCGCTCGTCGAAAAAGCCGCCGCCAATATCGATGCCGAAAAGGCCATGCGCGCGGCCGAAAAAATGCGCAAAGGCACTTTCGATCTCGACGACATGCGCGAACAGCTCGCGCAGATGCAGGCCATGGGCGGCATCGGTGGCCTCGTCGGCATGCTGCCGGGTGTGGCGAAAATGAAAAACCAGATCGCCAATGCCGGTCTCGACGAAAATGTCTTGAAACGTCAGGTGGCGATCATCGATTCAATGACGCCGCAGGAACGGCGCAGCCCCGACATTCTCAAAGCCAGCCGCAAGAAACGCATCGCCGCCGGCTCCGGTACGACGCCCGAGCAGATCAATAGGCTCCTCAAAATGCATCGCGGCATGGCCGACATGATGAAGGCCATGGGCAAGGGCAAGCGCGGTCCGCTTGCCGGCCTCGGACAAATGCTGGGGTTGGGCGGCGGCATGCCTTCGCCTGAACAGATGGCCGAGCTTGCCAAGAAAATGCCGGGCGGTATGCCCGGCCTGCCGACAGGCGGCGGCTTACCGCCGACCATGCCGAAGTTGCCGCCGAATTTTCCGGGCCTGCCTGGCGCTGGCGGAAAGTTTCCCGGATTGCCGGGTTTGCCGGGCGGGGGGAAGAAGAAATGAAAGTGCACGATCTCTCGCCGTCATCCTGAAGGCGCGAGCCACCCAAGTCGGCTGTAGCCGACTTGGCCTCTAGTGGTCCAATTCAAACATTCGCTACCCATTTCGGCGGGGATCTTTTGCGAATGTTTGAATCGAAAGACCATGAGCCAAATATAAGTTTCTAGTGGAGTTTTGGATTTGACATTCGCTTCGCGAGCTTGCGGCCAGGTGGGTAGCGAATGTCAAATCCACTCCACTAGGAATACCGATCTCGGGTAAACCCGAGATCGGTGGCGAGCCTCGAAGGATGATGGCCGTCGCCCTTCGAGGGCCAAGCTTCGCGCGGCCACCTCAGGGTGACGGTTCACCTACGCAATAAGTTGAAAACGAAAGGAAAAACTGAAATGTCTCTCGTCATTCGCCTTGCCCGTGCCGGCACCAAGAAGCGGCCCGTTTATCACATCGTCGTGGCCGACTCGCGCGCGCCTCGCGACGGCCGTTTCATCGAGCGGCTCGGCTATTTCAATCCGCTGCTGCCGAAGGACAAGAGCGAGCGCCTGAAGTTCGATCTTGAGAAAACCCAAGCGTGGATAAAGAAAGGCGCGCAGCCTTCCGATCGCGTAATGCGTTTTCTCGATGCGGCCGGCGTGGCGAAACGCGAAAAGCACAACAATCCGCAGAAAGCGGTCCCGCGCAAGGAGCGTAAAGCACGGGCCGAAGAAGCCGCCAAATCCGCCGGCGGCGCCACGCCAGCCGGCTAAAAGCCGGGCGGCGAGCTGATCGTCCGCCATCACACCTATGAATGCCTGCATAGGATCGCCGCATCTTGAGAGTCTGGCCATGGCGTAAACGTTTCGTGGGAAACGCTCTAAAATCTTCGCCCGTGGTGCGTGCGCCCGAGAAATTCCGCGTGTTTTGAGTTTTACCGATAGTGTTGCATGTGCCTGAGCACCGCCGCGGTAGGCCAGCAATCGAGTTTGAGTCCGTTCTTTTTCTGATAAATGCCGAGCGCGGCACGCGTGAGCATCCCGGCTTTGCCATCAATCTTGTTCGTGTAGAGACCGAGCGCGGTAAGCCGCTTTTGCATGGCTTCCACCTCGCGAGTTCTGAGTTGCGCATTTTTGCTCCACGGCGTCTCGAACGCCATGCCGCCGCCGATCCGGTCGCTCAACTGCCCGACGAAAAGCACATAAAGATCGGAGTAGTTGTATTCTTTCAGTACGAAATAATTCTTCGGCGTGAGAAAAGCGGGTCCATAGCTTCCCTCCGGCTGCAACAGTGACGCGCTTTGCATACGCTCGGCGGCGTCAAGGCGCTGACGATGAGCGGGAACAAAACCGCGCTTGAGCCATCCGCCGATCGTCATGGCATAGGTGGGAACGCCCGTGCTGCAATCGGCATTGTCCGGCGCATGCACCTCATAGGCCCAGCGTTGACCGGACTGCCAACCTTTGCCGGCGAGTTGCTTGGCCGCCGAAGCCAGCGCATCGGGCACCGAATGCCATATATCCACCCGGCCATTGCCGTCAAAATCGACGCCGTATTTGTAAAACTCCGATGGCAAAAACTGCGTCAGACCGAGCGCGCCGCCCCACGAGGCGCGCATATCGGCGCGCGGCACGCCATCTTGCAGCATCTTCAACGCATAAAGAAATTCCGTGCGGAACAGATCATTGCGTTTGCCGGCAAAGGCTTGCGTCGCCAGCGTGCGAATGGCGTCGAGCGGTAGTTTGTAGCTGCCGTAATCCGTTTCACGCGCCCAAATCGCCAGCACGACCGGACCCGGCACGCCGAATTGGCGCTCGATCCGCATCAGCGTGTCGCGATACTGCGCGGCCAATAGTCGCCCCCGCGTGGCCAGCCGCTGCAACGTCACCTCGCGCAGATATTGCGCCGGTGTCTGTACGAATTCCGGCTGTTGCGGCGGCGGTTTTTCCGGCCGGCCGGGAATCGCAAGATCGGGAAGCGAATAGTCCGGCTCAAGCCCGTGCGTTGCCGCTTCGAACGTTGCGCGTGAGACGCCGAGCTTCTGCGCATCCGCCCAGGTCGATTGCAGCCATTGCTGGAACGGGCTGTCGGCGAAGGCCGGCGCCGCGAGTCCAATAAATGTGAATAGCGCCCAACCGAAACGGCTTATCGGGACAACCGTAGCGAACAAAGCCTTCATTCACGCCGACACCAGATCGAGCCGTCGCTCAATCCGATCAATGCGGTTTTCAGTCTCAACCATATAGATAATTATAGCACCGATCGATCAGCGTGTGAACTTCTTATATTTCAGCCGGTGCGGGATGACGCTATCGGTGCCGAGGCGGCGCATTTTGTCGGCTTCGTAATCGTGAAAATTGCCTTCGAACCATTCCACATGGCTTTCACCTTCGAAAGCGAGAATGTGGGTGGCGATGCGGTCGAGAAACCAGCGATCGTGGCTGATGATGACCGCGCAACCGGCGAAATCCTCCAAAGCTTCTTCCAGTGCGCGCAGCGTATCGACGTCGAGATCGTTTGTCGGCTCGTCGAGGAGCAAGAGATTGGCTCCCGAACGCAACATCTTGGCGAGATGCACACGGTTGCGTTCGCCGCCCGAAAGCTGGCCGACCTTCTTCTGCTGATCGGCGCCTTTGAAATTGAAAGCGGCGCAATAGGCGCGCGAATTCATCTCTTTTTTGCCGAGCAGGATGAGGTCCTGGCTGTTTGAGATCTCCTCCCAAACGGTTTTCTTGCCGTCGAGCGTGTCACGCGATTGGTCGACATAGCCGAGGTGTACCGACTCGCCGATCTTGATCGTGCCTTTGTCCGGCTTTTCTTGTCCCGTTATCATGCGAAACAAGGTCGTCTTGCCGGCGCCGTTCGGGCCGATGACACCGACGATGCCGCCGGGCGGCAGTTTGAAGGTGAGATCGTCGATCAACAGATTATCGCCGAAACCCTTGGTAAGGCGGTTGAAATCGACAACATTCTGACCCAGCCGTTCGGCCACGGGGATAATGATTTGCGCGCTCTGCGTCTGCTTTTCGGCCGCCTGCTTGAGCAGGTCTTCATAACGTTGATAGCGCGCCTTGGACTTGGCTTGCCGCGCCGTGGGCGAGGCGGAAATCCATTCCTGCTCCCGGGCCAGCGTGCGCTGACGTGCCTCTTCCTCACGGCCTTGCTGTTCAAGCCGCTTTTGCTTTTGAACAAGCCAAGATGAATAATTGCCCTGATAAGGAATGCCGCGGCCGCGATCGAGTTCAAGGATCCAGCCGGTGACGTTGTCGAGGAAATAGCGATCATGTGTGACGATCAGGATCGCGCCGGGATATTGTCGCAGATGCCCTTCCAGCCAATTCACGCTTTCGGCATCGAGATGGTTGGTGGGCTCGTCGAGCAACAAGAGTTCAGGCTGTTCGAGCAGTAAGCGGCACAGCGCCACGCGGCGGCGCTCGCCGCCCGAAAGCTTGGCGACATCGGCGTCGTCATCGGGACAACGCAGCGCGTCCATGGCCTGGGTGACCTTGGAATCGAGGTCCCATAGATTTTGACTATCGATGATGTCCTGAAGCTTCGCCATTTCCTCGGCGGTCTCGTCGGAATAATTCATCGCCACTTCGTTGTAACGGTCGAGTAGCGCGCGCTTTTCGGCGACACCGACTTCGACGTTGCCGCGTACCGATTTGCCGGCATTGAGATGAGGCTCTTGCGGCAGATAACCGACGCGCGCGCCGTCGGCGACCCACGCCTCGCCGGAGTATTCGGTATCAATGCCGGCCATGATGCGCAGCAAGGTCGATTTACCGGCGCCGTTGACGCCCAGCACGCCGATTTTGGCGTCCGGATAGAAGGAAAGATTGACGTTCTCCAGCACCTTGCGCCCGCCCGGATAAGACTTGGACAAGCCCTGCATGTGATAGATAATCTGACGGCCGTTCATTGACATCGACACCCGATAACGCTTGTTCGAAGAAGGGAGCTGATGTAGCGACAGGGCGCGCAAAGAGCAAGGGCGGGGCACTTAGCCGGAAATATCGCCGATCGATGGGCAGCTATCGATACGCACCTATCGATACGCGCCTATCGATACGCACCTATCGATACAATGTCGACACCTGTACCTTGCCGTCGCTGCGCACGACCCGCAAGGATAAATCATCGCCGCGGCCGTGCAGGGCCAGATCGACGGTGGCATCGCCGAGCCGCAAACGATTGATCGATAAGGCGTCGACAAACAACGGCAGATGCGGATTGCGAAGTCTGATCTCGTTTGTGCTGGGGTCGAATTCCAGCCCAAGTGAGGCCTGCAACAAGGCAAATGGCGCGACCGATGACCATGCCTGGGGCGCGCAAGCCACGGGATAGAGCGTCGGACCGCGGCTGGGGCGGCGGCGAAAACCGCAGAACAATTCCGGCAGGCGCTGGAATTCCATGTAAGTGGCGGCCTCGAGCATGCTCGAGAAGATACGGTCAACCGCGGCCTTGAAGCCGTAACGGCCGAAACCGAGTGCGATCAAAGCGTTGTCGTGCGGCCAAATAGAACCATTGTGATAAGACATTGGATTGTAGCGCACCTGATCCCGCGCCACCGTACGAATGCCCCAGCCCGAAAAGAACGCCGGCTCCATGAGATCTTTCATCACCGCTTGAGCGCGATCCGGCTTGGCGAGGCCCGAGAACAAGACCTGGCCGGCATTGGAGGTGCGAACGCGACATGGTTTTTTGTCGCCGTCAAGCGCAATCGTGTAGCTACCGATGGACTCGCACCAAAATGCGGCGTCGAATTTTTCGATGAGGCGGTCGGCTTCGGCGTCGAGTTTTTTCGCGCGTTCGTTGTCCTTCAGGCGCCGCGCGCAACACGCCGCAATTTTTTTTGCGGCGTAGACGTAGCCTTGCACCTCGGCAACAGCGATCGGCCCTTCGGCAAGACGGCCGTCCGCATGAAAAATGGCGTCCGCCGAATCTTTCCAGGCCTGGTTGGAAAGGCCTTGCTCAGACGCGCGCTGATATTCGATGAAACCGTCGCCGTCGCGGTCGCCATAGTGGTCGATCCACGCCAGCGCCGCTTCGAGGTTCGGCCATAATTCGCGCAGCGTTGCAACGTCGCCGGTCCGCTCCACATAGAGACCCAGCAAAAGCACAAAGAGCGGCGTCGAATCGACGCTTCCGTAATAAAGTCCGAACGGCACCTCCCGCAGCGCTGCCATCTCGCCCATGCGCATTTCGTGCAGGATCTTTCCCGGCTCGGCGTCGTTGCGGGCGTCGTATTCGACGGCTTGATATGCCGCGAGGCGTCGCAGCACGCCTTTGGCAATGCTCGGATCCAGCCAAAGCGTCTCGATTGCGGTGATAATTCCGTCGCGACCAAATGTTGTCGAATACCATGGAATCCCCGCATAAGGATATGAGCCTTGTCCGGTCTCAGTGATGAGCATGTAAAGATCGGCCATTGACCGGCAAAGCACCTTGTTGAGCAGCGTGTTCGACGTCACAACGGTCGCCGCGCGACGCGTTTCAGACTTCAGCTCCCGCGCAGCCGCAATCATGCTGCCGAAAAAATTCGGTGCCGGCTTTTGAGGGTTGTGGTCGCATTCCAAGGTGAGAAAAATCGAACAGCGCTCGCCGGGCCGCAAATCCAAGCTGTAAGAGGCGATATTCCTGTCTAAATTGTCAGGCGGCGGATTAAAGGTGAGCACGCTGCGGCGTTGCGTGCCGTCGAGACCCTCATAGCCGATGACCGCGCGACCGGCATCCGGCTCGGTATAGGTCTCCGTTTTGCCGCGTTGAGCGCGGTGCATGCCGCGCACTTCGAAAATATCGGCGAAATCACCGTCAAAGACGAACGAGATGCTGATCTTGATGCGCTTTTCGCCGTGATTTTGAATACTCAACCGGTGATAAAGACAGGCGCGCCAAAGAAACAGCGAGCGGACGATGTGCAGTGTATCTTTGGATAGTGCGAGATGCTTGTCGAAATAGATGTCCGGATTGGTCAGGTCGACCGCCAAGAGTGAATTGTCGTCGCGCAGATTGGAGCCTAGCAGCAGTGGCGGCATGCCATTGAGCAGGAGTTCAAAACGCGAAAGATGCCGCGTGTCGGCGTGAAAGACGCCGTCCGGCCCCCCCGTGGAGACGCCAATGTCGCCATGGCAGTCCATCACGGCAAAGCTGTCGCCATATTTGAGCGTGCGCCGCGGCCGGGAGGGCGAAGCGGTCGCCGGGATATAGAACGATTCTTCGGTGAGACCGGGCGGTAATGCCGCTTTCATTCCCGCCGCGGCCGTGCTCAATGGACGGACTCGCTTGGCTCATTCGCAAACTCGGCGGCGGTCGTGGGTAACGGCTCGTCTCGAACCGAGACCGGCTGGAGTTTTGTCCTTGCCAGCAACGAGTTGTAGACGCGGAGATAGTCGTTCGCCATGCGTGTCGCCGTGAACCGGGCCTCAAAACGCCGGCGCACGGCGCGGCGATCGAGCGCGACAACGCGAGGCAGCGTCATGATGGCCTGTTCAAGGCTCTCGACGATATGACCGGTCACGCCGTCGTCGACGATTTCGGCCACCGAACCGCGATTGAGCGCCAAGACAGGCGTGCCACAGGCCATGGCCTCGATCATGGATAAGCCGAACGGCTCCGGCCAATCGATGAGAAACATCAGGGCCACGGCGTGGCCGAGAAACTCGCTCTTTTGCTGCTCATTGATTTCGCCGACAAACTCAACTCCCGGCCCTCTGAGCAACGGGGCTATCTCCGCCCTGAAATACGCCTCGTCCGCACGATCGACTTTGGCGGCGATTTTCAGAGGAATGCCCAATGCGCGCGCCACTTTGATCGCGCGGTCAACGCCCTTCTCCGGCGAAATACGTCCTAGAAAGGCGAGATAACCGCCGCGCGGATTGAACGTCAGCCGATGCAGCTCGGCCGGAATGCCATGATGGACGGTCGCGATAAAGTGCGCGGTTGGGATCGAGGCGCGTTGGCTGTCGGAAATTGAAACAAGCGGCATCTCGTTAAACCCGTAATAGAGAAGCCGCAGATCGGGCAGATCCTGCCGGCCGTGCAAGGTCGTCGCGACGCGATCGGCAAACGGACGGAACAGCGGAAAATGGAACTGATCAGTGTGAAAATGCAGAATATCGAAATCGTCCGCGCATTGGCGCGCCCGGTCCAGCATCAGCATATAATAGGGTGTTGAATCA
Source organism: uncultured Pseudomonadota bacterium (assembly GCA_963697535.1). Taxonomy (GTDB): domain Bacteria; phylum Pseudomonadota; class Alphaproteobacteria; order Rhizobiales; family Xanthobacteraceae; genus Pseudolabrys. The sequence continues at coordinate 481,810 of OY969085.1, forward strand.
CGCACATTGGGATCGAGCCGCAGTGCGGTCGCCGCGCAACTCACGAGCCGGGCGGTGGTGACCGAGTCCCCGCTGGCGAATAGGGTCACGTCATGGCCCAAGCGAACCAGTTCTTCGGTAAGGTAAGAGACAATCCGTTCTGTGCCGCCGTACAGGCGCGGCGGCACGCTTTCAATCAGGGGCGCGATCTGTGCGATTTTCATCGAGGGCTCCGCCGGCGCTTTGTGTCAACGGCGGCGCACGGTGAATTGTTCCCCCACTGCCGAAAATGAGGAGCCTCCGATAGCGGGGGGTGCGGCCCGCTAAATGTTTGGAAACGATAATTGCAAAAATACCCGCAAGCCGCCCTTTCGCGACCCATTTTCAACCTTGGCATCGTCAAAATCGGTTATCATGACGTTAAATAACGGTTGAGCGCAGGCCGGCCGGCGCCAAAGGCCGATCGAGCCGGCAGCAATGTACGAATTGTGTTACCTCGCGAGCATGGCGCTATGGCGCAAATCCCGTCAGCCATTTCCGAAACGAGCGTGGCAGAGCAGAGCGAGCCCTTGGGGCGGCTGCGCCAATTGTTTTCTTCTCTTTGGCGCGAAATGACTTGTCTTTGGCGCGAAATGACTTGCGATGTCGTTCGCCCCTACCGGCCGGAATTGCACTATATGCGTGGCCCAGGCCCCGCTTGGCATGCAAAACACGGGCTTAAGCTTCCCCAATAACGCCTCTATCTTTTCATCGTCCCAGTCGTAAATTATCGCGCTTTGAGTTGGGCGACAGGAGAAGAGGCCTTATGGAGATCATTCGAGCCGCTATTTTGGACGATTATCAGAACGTGGCGATGACATTCGCCGATTGGTCGACGATTGCAAAGGACGTCGACATCACGGTCTTCAATCATCCCTTTGCCAGCCAAGACGAGGCCATTAAGGCCCTGCAAGACTTTGCCATCATTGTCGGAATGCGTGAGCGGACGCCGTTTCCCCGCTCCGTGATCGAATCTCTGCCCAAGCTCGAATTGCTCATTACCACGGGCGCCAAGAACAATTCGTTCGATCTGAAGGCGGCCGCCGAGCGCGGCATCACGGTTTGCGGCACCGGCGCCGTCGGCACGCCGACGACCGGCATCGTCTTCGGCCTGATACTTGAACTGACGCGCCGCATCGGCTTTGAGAACGCGCGGCTGAAAGCCGGCTCAGCCTGGCAAGTCACCATCGGCCAAGACCTCGAGGGCCTCACCCTCGGCGTTGTCGGCCTCGGCAGGCTGGGCCGGCGTTCCGCCGCCGTGGGCAAGGCCTTCGGGATGAAGGTGATTACCTGGAGCCAGAATTTGACCCCTGAGAAAGCCGAAGAAGCGGGCGTCGGCTATGCTTCAAAAGAAGAGCTGTTTCGCACCGCCGATTTCATCACGATTTATTATCAGCTGGGCCCGCGTTCACGCGCGCTGATTACGGCCGAAGACATCGCGAGGATGAAACAGAGCGCCTATCTTATCAACACCGCGCGTGCGCCGATCGTCGATGAGCCTGCGCTCTTGAAGGCCCTGCAGGAGAAAAAAATCGCGGGCGCGGGGCTTGATGTATTTGAGAGCGAGCCATTGCCGCTTGATCACCCTTATCGCAAGCTGGACAATGTGGTCATTACGCCGCATCTGGGCTATGTCAGTCAGCAGAATTATCAGAAATATTTCTCGGATATCGTCGAAGACATTCGCGCGTGGTTGGACGGCAAGCCTGTCCGCGTGATTGGTTAGCCTAACTGGAGCAAGCTATGACGATTTATGCGTGGGATCACGTCCATCTCCGCTCGCCCGATCCGGAAGCCGCGGCGCAGTGGTTCGAGAGGGTCTTCGGCGCGGAAATCATCCGCTCGACGCAACAGGGCAAGCCCCGCATCGATCTTGAACTGGGCGGCGCCAAAATCTTCATCGCCGAGGTGCAGCCGGGCGATCAGGTCAATCCGCCGCCCGTGACGCCCTATCAGGGGCTCGATCATTTCGGGCTCAGGGTCTCCGATATCGATGCTGTTGCGGCGGAGATGAAAAACAAGGGCGTGGAATTTACGAAAGAACCGCATGTGCCGCGGCCAGGCATCAAGATTTGCTTTTTGCGCGGACCGGAAGGCATTTCGATCGAGTTGCTCGAGCGTGATCCCAAATATTCCTGACCTGCAACTGCAAATACGTCGCCTGGCCCTTTGCCCATGCCAAATTCAAGTGTAAATCGTTTTGTCATCATTCGTGCTCGCGCCGTTTTTTGGACATAACGGGGTACCCTTGGCCGGATAGCGTCACGTGGCCCCGGCTTTCCGTCATTTGAGGACTATTTTGCATGCGTATTGTGGCAATGGCGGTGGCTCTCTTTGTGACGATGACAAGCTATGCGGCCGCCTATTCCGAACGGTTCGAACAAAGCTTGAAAAGGCTGGGGCTGCCTGATCGTCTCGAACAACTTTGCGACTACGCCGCGATGAAAAATATTCGCGAAAGCACCGATTTTCGTCCCGATCGGGCGGTGGCCGGTGCGCTAGCCGAGCCGCGCGTGGACAAACATACGATTGTGGCCAACGGTGCTGCATTCCGCAGCCGGAAGAAGTGGTATGCATTGTCTTTCACATGCACCGCCAGTCCCGATCATCTCGCGATCCTCGGCTTCAAATTCGCGGTTGGCGGCGAAATTCCCGAAGATAAATGGGTCGCGTACGGGCTATGGAATTGATCGCAGGCTTACCACCGTCTCTGCCGATTGCTGACATAGCATACGCCGTTTGCGCGTCCTCAAAAGATCACGATCATTCCTTTTCTTTGCTAATCGGTGCATTTTAAGATGATGACCATATCGATTTTGCTCGAAGCCTGCGTCGCGGTGATTGCGGTACTCGCCGCGCGCCGGCAACGGCCGTATCTTTACGGCCTCGCATTCACCTTCGCGGCTTATGCAGTTTACGATTTTGCGAGGCTGATGCGCTGGGCCGTCGAAGGACCCCTGTTTTCATGGATGTTCTTGCTCGCGACAGTCACGGCTTTCGTCGCCGTGGTCGGCCTCTACTGGGATCGGGGCGGCCGCTAAAGCGCATTGCAAGAATTGCTTCGCTCATTCCCGCGCAAGCGAAAAACCCAGCGCATCTCCCCTTCTTATTGAATCGCCACCTTCGTCATGCCCGGCTTTATGCCGGGCATCCACGTCTTCAAAGCAACTCGCTCAAGCAAGACGCGGATGGCCCGGACATAGGCGAGCGAAGCGACGCCGCCGTTCTTCGACTAGTGGTCCGATTCAAACATTCGCTACCCATTTCGGCGGGGATCTTTTGCGAATGTTTGAATCGAAAGACCATGAGCCAAATATAAGTTTCTAGTGGAGTTTTGGATTTGACATTCGCTTCGCGAGCTTGCGGCCAGGTGGGTAGCGAATGTCAAATCCACTCCACTAGAACGGTAATTGAAAAGCGTGGTTCTACGGCTTTTTTTTCCTTTTGCCGGCGTCTGACGCGCCCGTAACGCCGGGATTGAATGAAGGCGGATCGCTGGCCGGAAAGCTATCATCGGAACTGATGGTGACTTCATCGGCGTGGCTTTTCATGCGTTCGCGATCGTCTTCAGCTTCCTTTGCAACCCGTTTTTCTTTGTTGGTGCTTCCGGGTGTCTTGGTGCTTACGGGAACAACCATCGGAACCTCCTTTCCGGAGTTCACTCGTCTCGTCCGGGCGGAGCTCGCGATGCACGTTTCCGTCCGGATAACGGGCTAAAGCGAGGCACCTTTGGCCAACGCCTTCGTGCAAGCCCGGATGTCGGCAACGAAGCGATGATATTGCGCATGCCTGTCCGACCGATCCTCGATACGCAGAATATAGGAAGGATGTATTGTGGCGGGTAGGTAGCCGCCGGAGACGGGGTACAGCCGACCACGGATTTTGTTGATCGCGAGCGAACGCCCGTAAGCGCTACGCACAGCGGTGGCCCCCATCGCAATCACCACGTCGGGCCTTATGAGCTTGCGTTCCAAGTCTAGTGGTCCGATTCAAACATTCGCTACCCATTTCGGCGGACTCGGCGAGGGCTTTTGCCAGAACCCGGCCGGCGGGCCCGACGAAAGGAAGCCCCTGTTTGTCCTCCTGGTCTCCCGGCTGCTCGCCGACGAGCATGATGCGCGCGCGAGCTGCGCCCTCGCCGGGCACCACCTGGGTTGTATCCTTGTAAAGAGGACAGGAGTGCATTTAGCTTCCGCCGAACGCAACGCCCTCAGCGTTTTAATTGGTGTCTCGACCAGGCCTTCGCCTCCAATCGAAAGCAACGTGGCCGATCGCGCGCGGTTCCAACGGCAACCGAGCCGTTTGCGGGGTACGCGCCTGTCACTAACGGCTCAAATTTCTTTATGCCGGCCGCCCTGTTTCTCTAAAGCGGGTCTTACAACAAGACGCAGTCGACAGGCCTGATCGCTGGCGAGCTTTTATCTGCAAGCTCCATCAAACCAGCTTCAATTCGATTTCCAAAGCACCACACAGCATCTGTCCGAGCGCAATATGCATTTCTTGAATACGGGCCGTTGTTCCGCTTGGAACGAGCAATAAATGATCGCAGAGCGGCGGCATCCCGCCGCCGTCTCTGCCACTCAAGCCGGCCGTGACGAGACCGAGCGCGCGAGCCTGGCGCAAGCCGGCAATGATATTTTGACTTTTGCCCGATGTTGAAATCGCCAAAGCGAGATCGCCGGGCCGGCCGAGCGCCTCTATCTGTCGCGCGAAAATCTGCTCGAAGCCGAGGTCGTTTCCCGCGGCGGTGAGCGCGGATGTATCGGTTGTCAGGGCGATCGCGGCGATGGCCGCGCGATTGCGCGTGTAACGGATCGTGAGTTCAGTCGCGAGATGCTGCGCATCGGCCGCGCTTCCGCCGTTGCCGAAGAACATCAGCTTGCCGCCGCTGCGGATCGACTGACCGCAGGCCGCGAGCAGGCCAGTAAAGGCGCCCGCAAGCGCCGCTTCGGTCCGCCACGCCACGTCGCAATGTTCGGCGAATTCGGCTTTGAAAAAGGCGGTAGCGTCCACGATTCACTCTCTTTTCAAATTGGAAATTTCCAGATCACACTTGCGCCGCCGCGCCGCGGAATTCCGGCACCGCCTCGCACAGAAGTTTATAGATGCGTGTGCGGTCGCTGTGCGCCAAGGCATGCTCCAACTGGACCAAGTAACCGCGAACGGTTTCCAGCGAGGGCTGCATGGGTTTGGCCGCGACGATGCCGGGTATGCCGATGTCGGTCGTTTTCTCATCGCGTGCAAACAGAATTTCATTGAGACGTTCGCCGGGACGAATGCCGATATATTTAATGGCAACGTCTTTGCCGGGCTCCAGACCGCTCAATCGAACGATGCGGTCTGCGAGATCGACTATTTTCACCGGTTGACCCATATTCAGAACATAAACCGAAACCTCAGCCGCTTTTTCGCTCCGCGCATGACTTGCAGCGGTGACGACCAGATCGCAGGCCTCACGAATGGTCATGAAATAGCGCACCATATCAGGGTGCGTGACGGTGACCGGGCCCCCGGCCTCTATCTGCGCTTTGAATTTCGGCACCACCGAGCCATTGGATGCCAGCACATTTCCGAATCTGACGGAAATCAAGCGGGTGGCATTTTTCCCGGTCGCATCGCGGGCGAGCTGATGGTTGAGCGCATCGCAATACATTTCCGCGAGTCGCTTGGTCACGCCTAGGACCGACACCGGCGCAATCGCCTTGTCTGTCGAAATCATCACCATTCCGGATGCGCCCGCCGCCACAGCCGCATCGGCGACATTGATCGACCCGAACACGTTGGTTTTAATGCCCTCTTCCCAATCGCGTTCGAGGATCGGTACGTGCTTCAGCGCCGCTGCATGAAAGACGATGTCGGGTTCGAAATCAGCGATTACGCCCATGACTCGCGCGCGATCACGCACGTCCGCAAGGCGGCCGATGATTTCCACCCCGCTCTGTCGCGCATACAATAGTTCGAGAATTGCATGCAGCGCCGGCTCTGAATTTTCGATCACCAGTAAACGTGCGGCGCCGAAAGTAACAATGCGTTCGCAAATTTCAGAGCCGATCGAGCCTCCGCCGCCGGTGACGACGACAGACTTGCCGGCAATGAAATTTTCCAAGCGGCCATAATCGATCTTGACGCTCGGTCTGAGCAGAAGATCTTCGACCGAAACCGGGGCAAGCTGCACAGCCGGCCCATCGCGATCGAGCGAGGGTAAATGGCTGACAGAAAGGCCGAGCTTGCGCCCGCGCACGAGAATGACTTCCGGTCGCGCCTCCGGCGTGAAGGCTGACGGCGTCAGAACAAGGCGCCTGACCCGGCTGCCGCGGCCCTCCAGATCGGCCACAACGCGTTCGAGATCGTCGACATCCCCGAGAACCGGAACACCGCGAATCGACTGGCCGCGATCGGTCGGCGAGGATGACAAAATGCCGGCTGGCCAGATCTTTTTCACTGCGCCGCTTTCTATGGCCCGCAGCAAAACCTCCGCGTCGGCGGCCCGGCCGAGTACCAAGGTCGGCGTTGCATCCGCGTCTTTGGCGCGTTGAATGGTGCGCGCGTAATGGAAATAGCGATAGGCTACCCGCGAGCCGCCCAAGAGACACATCTGCAAGAACCAGTAGAGAAGAATGGTGATCTTGCCAAAAAAGAATGTGCCGTAAAAACGAGGCGAAAGCAGAATATAGTCGAGCACGAGCAACGAGAAAGCGAGGATCGTCGACGCGCGGACTATGTTGTAAAGATCGGGAACCGAGGTGAACCGCCACTTGTTACGATGCAAACCGAGAATGAAATAAACCGCCACCGCATAGACGAGGAACGGAAAGAATAGTTCGAGACCGCCGAGCCGCTCATAGAGACCTCTCGCCTCGAATCGTATGAAGAAGGTAAGGACAATAGCCAGCGCGGTTGCCACCAGATCATGCAGGATGATCAAGAGCTGACGCGGGGTGAGCCTCTGCACCTTAATCATTTGCCAATCTTCCGAACAGAGATCTAAGCCCGGATCGCTTAAACCACGCGCGAGCCGGATCGAGGCGACCGCCGAGCGTGCTCGCACAATGGATCTTGGTTGAAAACCGGTATGGTGGTTCAGAAATTCGCTTCATTCCATCCGCTTGTCCATGCGGCGAATTTCTGAACCAAACCGCATTACTATCAACAACTTGGCTCATGTCCTTCGATTCCGACGTTCGCCAACGAGCGCGGCCCCCGAGATCACGCGAACTTCGGAATCGAACACTGGAGCTGATTGCGGATTTGTTGAGATGTCGACCCCCGGCAAAAGGCGCGTTGAAGACGCGTTCACATGCGCTTAGGTACCAAATTGGTGTGCTGTCGCAAACAGCGATTTTTCCGTGAATGCGGGCGATTTTGCCGACGCCTTGGTTGCGCCGCCCGCTTGGTGTAAATGGAGCCGTCGACCACATCCGCTCCGGCCTTTTTCGCTTCTCATGAACAAAGCAGGGCAAGATCATCCGGCAAAAGGCCTATATCCGATCGCCTTTCTCGATCGTGACGGCGTGCTCAATGTCGACCACGGCTATGTCTGCCGGACGGAAAAGTTCGAATGGATTGCCGGTGCGCCCGAGGCCGTGCGTATGCTCAATGAGGCGGGACATTTGGCGATTGTGATCACCAATCAATCCGGCATCGCCCGTGGCCTTTACGAGGAGGCCGACGTTCAACGCTTGCACGCCCATATGCAGGAAGCGCTGGCCAAATGCGGCGCGCATATCGATGCCTTTTATTATTGCCCGCATCACCCGCAGGGCAGCGTCGCCCGCTATACGACGATATGCCGATGCCGCAAACCCGCGACCGGTCTGCTGGAACAGGCGGTGCGCGAACGGCCGATCGATCGCGAGCGGAGTTTCTTGATCGGCGACAAAGAAAGCGACCTGCTTGCGGCCGCGAGCTTCAACATCAAAGGTTTTAGCTTCAATGCGGCGACCGACAATCTCGTCAGCCTGGTCGCTCGCGCGCTGGCGTCGTAAAACCCCCAAAGCATTGCCTCCTCATGAACAGCTCATCGACGATGACAGGCGGCACAAACTCACAAGTTCGCGTGCTCATTTTGCTCGCGCTCCTGTGGTTTGTGGGCATGGCCTTGCGGCTCACGCTCTTGGCCGTACCCCCGGTGATCCCGCTCATTCACGACCAGCTCAATTTAAGCGAGACTGAAGTCGGTATTTTAACGGGGCTGCCCTCGATGATGCTGGCGCTTGCCGCGGTTCCGGGGTCGTTGCTGATCGCGCGTCTCGGTGTACGTGGTGCGCTCGTTTTCGGCCTGCTGCTGAATGCGATGGGAGGCGCTTTGCGCGGCGCGGTGCCGGACATAAACTGGCTCTATGCCATGACCGTCGCCACCGGCGCCGGCGTTGCCATCATGCAAGTGGCCATGCCCTCCGCCGTGCGGGACTGGATGTCCGATCGGATAGGCTTCGCCACGGCCCTCTATACGAACGGATTGTTGATCGGCGAACTTTTGCCGGTCATCCTGATGCTGCCGGTCGTGCTGCCGCTCCTCGGCGGCCGTTGGCAGTGGGGGTTTGTCGCCTGGAGCGTACCGGTTGCCATCGTAGCCCTGTTGGTATTCGCGTCTGCTCCACGCGCGTCAAAGGACAATGGCACGGCGATGGCGAGGCGGCGCTGGTGGCCGGATTGGCGCAATCATTTGATCTGGCGGCTGGGCTTCATGCTCGGCACCGTAAACGCAGTGTATTTTGCCACCAACGCGTTTTTGCCGGACTATCTTCGTAGCCATGGGCAAGCCGAATGGATCAGCGCGGCCCTGTCGGCCTTGAATGCGGGGCAATTGCCGGCGTCGTTGCTATTGCTGCTCGTCGCCGGCCGTCTGGAACGCAAAGCCTGGCCCTATGTTATTTGCGCGCTTATCGAAATCATTGCGACAGGTGGAATCGTATTCGGCTCCGGTCTATGGATCGTGGTTGCGTCGGCTTTGCAAGGCTTTGCCGCCGCTTCGATCTTGATCCTGGTGTTGGCGCTGCCAGCCTTGCTGAGTCCACCCGATGATGTGCATAGGGTCACGGCGGCCATGTTCACCATCAGCTATAGTTGCGCGGTCGTTGTGCCTGTTCTCAGCGGCATCGCCTGGGATTGGAGCGGCATGGCAGCTCTGGCCTTTCTGCCGATCGGTCTTTGCGGTCTATTGTTGACCGTTTTAGCGCCGGCGATCAACCATGTGCGCCCAATAGGAGCTTGACGAATGCGGCCCATTCCAACCGGCGCCACAGGAGCCTATACGTTGCGCATCACACCCGCGCATCTTGCCAATCAATTCAAGGACGCGGCATTACCGCCCGTCTTCGCCACGCCGATGATGATCACGGCGATGGAGAATGCCGCGCTCAATGCCATCCGCGATTATCTTGAACCCGGCGAAAGCGCTGTTGGCACAGTCGTAAACGTGCGCCATCTCGCGGCGACGCCGGTCGGGCATCAAGTTGTCGCGCTTGCGGAAGTCACCAAAGTCGACGGCCGCCGCGTCGAATTTAACGTGCATGCGCGCGACGAGGTTGAAGAGATCGGCAGCGGCACGCATGAGCGCGTGGTGGTCGACCTCGCGCGCATCGATAAAAAACTCGCCGCCAAAGGTAGACCTTGATCCTCCCGTCGGTACGTGCACGCGATCGACGTTATTGGCGTTTGCGGAGCGATCAAGGGTTAAGGAAATGTGCGCAGCAATTGGTCGCTGATCGGTTTGAAGAGATAGCTCAAGATCGTGCGCGACCCGGTCTGGAGAAACACCTCGGCCGGCATTCCCGAGATCAGTTGCAGCTTGCCGAGCCGCCGGCGCTCACGATCCGGCAATGTCACGCGAACGCCGTAATAAGCCGCGTTCGTTTGCCGATCCTGCGTGAGATCAGCGGAGACATAGGCCACCTTCCCTGCAAGCTGCGGCGTGGTGCGCTGGTTGAAGGCGGAAAAACGCACATAGGCACGCTGCCCCAGATGCACCTGATCGACGTCTCGGGACGGCAGTTTCGCCTCAATCTGCAATTCGTCCGAGTCGGGCACGATCTCCATAATGACTTCGCCGGGGGCGATGACGCCGCCTATGGTATGCACCGCAAGCTGATGAATCGTGCCGCTGGTCGGCGCATGCAAATCGACCCGTTTCAACAAATCTCCCGCCGCAACGCTTTTTTCGACGAGCTCGGCTTTTTTATCCTGGGTTTCGCGAAGCTCCTTCATCACTTCGGTGCGAAAATCCTGATCAGTCCGGACCACCTGAAGCTGCGTCTCATTCATTTTCGATTTCGTTTCGGCAATCGCCGCCAAGGCTTGACCGCGGTCGCCGTCGAGGCGGGCTGCCTCTCGTTCCAGCGCCGTTTTCCGCGTCAACGGCACCAGTCCCTGCTTAAAAAGTTTATCGACACCCTCAAGCTCGTGCGCGATGAGAGCACGCTGCTCGGCTTTTGACTTGACTTGCGCTTCGAGGCCGGACACTTGCTCGTCAAGTTGTTCGACGCGGCCGCGCAGCAAATCTTTGGCGCTGCGCTGCGCTGCCGCGCGAACTCTTGAAGAGCGATAGTTCCGCGGCCCATAATTGCTTGATTGCTTCTTCATCTTGCTCGCCAAGTTGTAGCGGACTCTGCGGTTCCGTTCGCCCGTCGCGCTCGGCGATCAGACGCGCCTCGCGCGCGCGAATTTGGTCGAGCTGTTGCTTCAAAACCCGGTAATTCGCCTTTGCCTGCGTTTGGTCGAGCTGGAGCACCAGTTCACCGGTCTGCACATGCATGCCGTCGTGCACGGGAATCCGCGCCACCACACCGCCGGCGGGATGTTGAATTTTTTTGACGCTCGATTCCACCACGAGCGTGCCGGGAACAATGACCGCTCCCGACAGCGGGATTAGTGCGGCGCAGCCGCCGAGAATGCCGGCACTCACGATGAGAACCCGAAGTCCGGCTCGCAGTTCGCGTGCAAAGGCCTGATTGAGATTGGTAGAAATTTCCGCATCGCAATTCAACTGTCCGTGCGCCTCGAGCGGACGCCCAAGCAAAAAGGCCGACGCAGACCATAGATGCTCGCGAACGCGCCGCACCAGTCTCCCATGGCGCTTGCGCCGAGGTTGAATGCGCCGTTCGCCTGAAAATCCTGTGAGGCGCCGCGCAACCGGCCGGGATGTGTTGTCGCGCTGCAGATCAAACGCTTTTTGCAGCCGTTGTAATTCGGCAATGAGCGCGGTGCTTGAGGCCCCAATCACCCGATCGGCGGACCGATCATCAATCCCACTCATAAGGCTGTGCCCGCGGCCAGACGCGAGGGCTTGCTCGCTGTGGGAAGCGCCGCGACGCGCGCGGACGATTGCGCGACACGGGCGAAAATCTCCTCGCGCGGGCCAAAGGCAATCGAGCGGCCTTCGTAAATCACCATGGCCATGTTCAACGCCGCCAGGGCATTGGGTCGGTGGGACACGGCAATGACGATACTCTGCGCGCTGCGGAGCGCTTCGATGGCCCGGACCAATGCATTCTCGCCCTCAGCGTCGAGATTGGCGTTCGGCTCGTCGAGCACGACAAGAAATGGCCGGCCGAACACCGCCCGCGCAAGTCCGATGCGCTGCCGCTGACCGGCGGACAAGGCGGCGCCTCGTTCGCCGATCCGCGTCTCATAGCCGTTCGGCAGACGCAAAATCATCTCGTGGGCGCCGGCGATATGTGCCGCTTCTAAAATCGCGTTTGAACTTACGTTTTCGGCGAAGCGCGCGATATTCATCGCCACCGTGCCGTCGAACAATGCGACGTCCTGCGGCAGGTAACCAATGTGCCGGCCCAGATCATCGGATTGCCATTGATTGATCGCCGCGCCGTCAAGGCGAATGACGCCGCTTGCGGCCGGCCAAATACCGACCAGCGCTTTGACGAGAGAAGACTTTCCGGCGGCACTGGCGCCGAGAACCGCAAGCCCCATTCCCGCCTTCAAGCCAAAAGAAAGATCCGAGACGACCGTCCTTTCAGAACCCGGAATGACGACACTCAAATTCTCAGCGGTGATCGTGCGATGCGGCCGTTGCAAAATCACCGCGGGCGCAGGCGGCGGCGCCGTGGCCTTGAGAATATTGCGCAACCGGCCGATGCCCTCGCGCGCGGCAACGAGCTGTTTCCAGTTTGCCAGCGCGACTTCCACCGGCGCCAGAGCGCGGCCCATCATGATGGAGGATGCGATCATAATGCCGCCCGAAGCCTGTCCCATCACCACCAGATAGGCACCGATACCGAGCACCGCCGATTGCAGCATATAACGTAAGAGCTTCGCCGCGGCGCCGAGATTGGCATGCACGTCCGCAACGCGGGTACTGTGTTGAATGTAATGCTCGTTGGCGCGGGACCACTGCGTTGCCAGACGACGGGTCATCCCGAGCGCACGAACCACTTCCGCATTCTGACGCAGCGCGTCGGCCAGCACCTGCCGCTGCGCGCTGCTTTCCATCGAAACCTTGGCCGCGCTCCGCGACTGACGCTCGGTGACAAAGGTCATTGCAACAATTGCGCCTGCGCCGCAGCTCGCCACCAGACCGATAAGCGGGTGAAAAACGAATAGCGCAATGAGGAAAAGCGGAATCCAGGGCATGTCGAGAAAAGCGGTTGGTCCGCTTCCCGAGATGAATGCGCGTATCTGATCGAGGTCGCGTATGGGCTGTTGCGCCAGGATCGGTTTCGTCCCGCGCAGCGGCAAGGTTACCAGCGCATGATGAATACGACCTTGTAACGCGACATCGAACATGGCGGCAATGCGCGCCAACATGCGGCCGCGCAGCGCGTCGAAATAACCTTGCAGCGCGTAGGCCAACACCACCATCGCCGAAAGCCCCAATAATGTGGCGACGTCATGACTTGGGATCACCCGGTCATATACCTGCAACATGTAGAGCGATCCCGACAATGTCAGCAGGTTGACGACCCCGCTGAATGCGGCAACGCCCGCCAAGCGCCGCGCGCTCGCACGCCATTGGCGTGCGAGCGGATCGTCCCTCTCCTTCAGTGACGGCATGTTCCCCCATCAAGACTGCCGGATTGCGACGGCACCGTTCCCGATTACTCACGGTCTTCTCTCACGTGCCGAAGGCGCGAACCTAGTGGAGTTGATTTGACATTCGCTACCCACCTGGCCGCAAGCTCGCGAAGCGAATGTCAAATCCAAAACTCCACTAGAAACTTATATTTGCTAGTGGTCTTTCAATTCAAACATTCGCAAAAGATCCCCGCCGAAATGGGTAGCGAATGTTTGAATCGGACCACTAGTGTGGTGGTTCGGAAATCCGCTTCATTCTTTCAGCAACCTCTGCAAGCGGATTTCCGAACCAACCCACACTAAAATCATAGGTTTTCTAGTGTCCCTCGAATCCGAAGTCCGCTCCGGAGTATGCCGCAGAATGAAGCGGACTTCGGATTCGGGACACTAGTGGAGTGGATTTGACATTCGCTACCCACCTGGCCGCAAGCTCGCGAAGCGAACGTCAAATCCAAAACTCCACTAGAAACTTATATTTGGCTCATGGTCTTTCGATTCAAACATTCGCAAAAGATCCCCGCCGAAATGGGTAGCGAATGTTTGAATCGGACCACTAGCGCATCATCGCGACAAAAATTCGGCGAGACCGGGAAGATCGCGTGCAATCAATTCAATGTTTGCCCTCAAAGCGCCCGCGAATGATCACACGATCGCTCCGCTACGCTCTTATTTCAGCCGACGCCTGGCCAAGATATTGGGTCAAGAGTTTCGCCCGCCTGAATCGCGCCTCGTGATTCATTCTCATAAAGACGAGCAATTTCATCAAACGAGCAATGCTAGACTGGAGGCAAACACATGGCTTATGAAATGTACCGTCATCATTATAACGCTCCCCTTCCTCCAAGCCCGCCGGAAGCACCTCCGGCGCCGCCGACCACGGACGCGTCGGACTTCGCTCAGCTTGGCGTCGTTTTCAATGATGCCACTCGCGCACTCGTCGGCGGACTTTGGCAGACCGCTGTTGAAGAAAGCGGTCAGGGCAACGGCAGCGTTTATCGCTACGTCAATGATCTGCAGAGTGTGCATGACGGAATCCAGGCGCAAATCAAGGCCGGCACGTTCACCGGCGATGCGCTCGCAAATGCGCAGAGCATGCTCAATGATATTACGACGGCAATATCCGCCGCTCAGGCGTCAACCAATGGCGGTGGCGCCTATGGAAACGTCGCCGCGGCCGAACAGGCGTTGCACGACAGTCATATCAACGTTCTGAAGACCGTCGCCGGCGATGCGACTTTGTCGCAAATGGCGGCGAAAGACGGTGCCACAGGCTTTACGGCCGTCCCGCCGACACTTGATGGGGCCAATCCGCACAATGCTCCGCATGCCACTCTGGCCGAAATCGGCTCGATTTTCGATGATGCCGCCAACCGCATTATGGGCGGCGTTAACGCGGACAACAAACACGCCATATCGAGCGATATCCATGCTGTTCTAACCGACATGAAGCAGTTCGTCGGCGATCAGCCGGATGCGTTCAGCGGGCTGACGGGCATTCACGCCGATGCGGTCATGCGCCAATTACAGCTCGAGCTTGACTTTATCAAACAGGCTGACGGCAATCCCGTCGCCGGCCGCGCGAGCAATGACAACATGCTCGACATCATCGATATTGTCCAAGGTGACGAGAATTTGGCGCGTATGGCCAGCCAAAACGGCGTCAGCGGGTTCACACCTCTTCCGGATGCGCTCAACGAGACGCCGCAATATCAGGACAACGAGGCGCAGACGAATTTCTGGGCTAATTTCATCGCCAATTCCAATTCGTTCAGCGATCAAGCGGCACAGCTCGTCGGCAGCGGCGACAAAGCCGCAACCCATGCGCTGATTACCCAATTAAAGGGATTCCAGCAAGACGTAACCCAATTCGATGCGGCGCAAGGCGGCATTTTCGAAGCCAGATTCGATAATGAGCTTCTGGGTAAAAACAGCACTCTCGGCGCCGAAGTGCAGGCGATGATCAAAGGGCTCAAGTCGGGCGACGCTGGGCTCGTCGCAGCTGCAGGCGAGGAGATGCACGCAAACGCCGCCGATGTCGGCGGCAACAATGTCGGCTTCGATGGCACAATGTATAATACCGACGGACGAAGCACGGCCGAAGTCCTTTCGCAACCGCCGGAGGGGCCCATACCGGCAATCGCGACCTCAGGAGGATCGACGCCGGGCACAACTGCAAACACGCAAATGCCTATGAATATTGCCGAGGCGAGCGGTCCGAACGTTGCTGTCACCAATGGCCCTCAGAACACCGACGGGCCAATGCTCCAAGAGGCGCACAGCGCGGCGGCGCAGGCAGTCACCGCGTTTCCTGCCGCGACTGGTGCGCCCTCTGCATCGGGGGCCACGTCAACGCCGGTCCCGAGCACCGGCGCGGCCGCCGCGGCCGCGGCTCCCGCCGCTGCCGGCGTGACTGCGGAGAGTGCACACACCACACCACTGGTGGACGTGGCGGTGCAGCATCACTTCGAACACATGTGGGGATAGCGCGGGTATCCGCGTCGCCACGACGACTGTGTGTCACAGCTAGTGTGGACCAGTTTGATTAGCGCAGGGGGGTGCGCTGGCCCCGCGAGGATTGCGGGGCCCGGCTTGGCGGGTCCGGTAGGGTTTGAATCTCTACCCGGGCCCGCCAGGCTATCAGCCAACCGCCCTTGAAGCGAAATACCGCACGCGAACACACCGCGGTCAACCTTTGGAGACCGATAACTTGTGTTCGGCGCTGGCGGCGGCGTGATATTTTTGGCGGATAGCTTCGATGTCCACATGCGGCGGCGGCGGCTTCAAACCCATCTCGTCCATGGTATCGGCGATGATCTGCGACACAGCGAGATTGCGGAACCATTTATGATTGTTGCTTCATTCAAGGAGCCCAGCAAAATCGAGCTCGCGCATGATTTTCTCTGGCGCGCGCACCTGCCGGCGCCGGCAAAGGGGCAGGTCGTCATTTACAATCGCTCGCACTACGAAGACGTCCTGGTGGTTCGCGTCATACCGCGCACTTGTTCGAGTTCAGCCCACGGGCCGTGCTTCTCGCACGCCTTTGCCCATACGGACTGTGCGTTTCGGCGTGGCAGCCTTCGCGGCGCTCCGCTTGCGTAGTGGTGGGCCCGGGAGGACTCGAACCTCCAACCAGACCGTTATGAGCGGTCGGCTCTAACCAATTGAGCTACGGGCCCGTTTAATCAGTGTAGCCCGGGTGAAGCGTGAGCCGTAACCCGGGGCAGCCTATCAATCACTCCCGGATTTCGCATTCCGCTCATCCGGGCTACAAGCCTCAAGCTACTACAAGCCACTTTTCAAATTAACTACACCACTCTCTAATAACAAAATGAACCTTCTATCAGCTTACGCGGGGGACACAACGCACTACATCCGCAGAAGCCGTTGCGCATTGCCGCTCAATATTTTGGCTTTATCGGCCGCCGACAGCGGCACGTCCTTCATCCATTCCATCGCCGGCGGATTGAGCACGAAAGGCCAATCGACCGCAAAGAGAATGTGATCGACGCCCATTTCCATCACGCAACACAACAGCGCCGGATCGGAGAAGAAGCCGCTGGTGGTGATATGGAAATTCCGCGTGAAAATATCACGAAAGCTCATCGGCTTCTGACCCGGCCGCTTGAGCGCGGCATCGATGCGCCAAAGCAGGAACGGCAGGGTCTCGCCGAAATGGCCGAGAATGATTTTTAAGTTAGGGTGGGCTTCGAACACGCCCGACAACACCAGCCGGATCGCCTGCGTGGCGGTTTCGACCGTAAAGCCCCAAGCCGGGCGCACCACCAGCGGAAAATCCTTCGCATAGTCCTGATAGTAGATATTCGTCACCTGCTCATTGGGCAAAGACGGATGCAAATAAATCGGCACATCGAGCGTTTCGGCGCGGGCGAAGATCGGCCAGAACTTCTTGTGGTCGAGGAATTCGCCATTGGCCGTGCCGTGGACCATGGCGCCTTTGAACCCGAGCTCAGTGACCGCGCGCTCAAGTTCATCGGCGGCTGCTTCCGGCTCCGCGGTCGGAAGTGCGGCGAAAGCGGCGAAACGTTTGGGATTGGCCGCGCAGGCTTTCGCCAAACGGTTGTTGACCTCGACGGTGAGTTCGACAGCGATATCGCGCGGAAGTTTTTGCGTCGAAGGTGCGCCGTGCGAGATCACCTGCACGTCGATGCCGGCTTCATCCATCTCCTTGAGGCGGATTGTGCCCAAATCGTAGAGCCGCGCCTCGAGGTCCTGACCGCGCGGCGCCTCGACCCCGGTGTAATGCTTGGTCAAGTCGGCGTCCCAATAGTGCTCTTCAATGGCGATCACCGGACAAGTCGGATTTTTATGCATCACGTTCCCCGGATGGGTGCTCGACGGCTTTTTATCAGTGAGGGCATCGACTGTCACCGTTAAGTCACAGCACGCCGCATTTTGTTCGAAACTTCATTGACCTGTCGAGAACGCCTTCCCGTCATCGACATGGCTTTGGACAAAGTTCGCGACTTGGTTATGGGTAGAATCATGCTGCTGATTCTTCGCGTCCTTCCGCTGGGCGGCGTCCTTCTCGCTATTTGTATTCTGGTCTTGGCGCTTTTGCCGCCAAACCGGCTCCATCGCGCCTATGCGCCTGCTGAAATGGCCGGCGCGCGTGGCCCGCTGATCGACCGCGATGATCATCCCGAATGGCGGCAATTTATTTTTCACGCCGCCTTGCGCCGCGCCGATGAAATCAACCGGCTGCACGCCTTATCGGACAGCCCAAGCCATTCCGCGCCGTCACCGCCCGAGCTGGATATGCCCAGTAAAGCGACTCCTGAACGACCCAAATCGGTCGCGGTCAGCGAACCCGCTCCTGAACCACCCAAGCCGGTTGCGCTCGGCAAATCGGCTCCTGAAACGCCCGCCGAAATGGCGCCGGCCGCCGTCAGCTCGATTGAAAACGCCGCCGGCGAGGAGCTGACACCCACTGAAATGCAAACGTCGCTTGCGCATCCGCCGGCCAGTGCCGTGGAAAATGCGTCCCTCACATTGAGCGGTCTCGCTCCTGATGACGCGGCGAGGAGTCCGGAGCCGTCTGCCGTCAACAGCAGCATTGTCGATCGTTCAGCGCCGGCCGTTGCCGCCGAGCGCAGCGCAAATGATTCGGCCCATCACCGCCGCGCCAAAGCGCGACAGGAAGCGACAAAATCGGCGCCGGGCTTACTGAGCATACTCTTCGGCGACGGCTCAGCTGCTCGGGATCGCAAAGCAAACCGAAACAAAAGAAAGAGGCGATTAAGCTCCGCGCAAAAGCCTGCTGCGGCCGCGGCAAACCAGGCCCATGCTGGCGGCGCCGAAAATCGGACGACAAGCGATGCAAACGCGATCGCGGCCAAAAATAAAAACCGAGTCATTCGGACCCAGAGCGCAACGAAAACGAGACAAAAAACCAATCCATCCGCCGCAGGCAGACCCGAGGCGAACTCAAATTCGGGTTAGAGCCAATCTTATCGTGACATGTTCGGCCGCTTTTGCCTGCCACACGTGCTATTTTTCGTTTGTACGGTTGGCGGCTGGACCGCCGGAGCTGCGCGCGTCGTCAGTACTGTCGGTATCCAAGCGCTTAACCGAATTGGCCGCCTCCATCACGGACAATCCCTGACGCTTGGCCGCGTAATAATAGCCGGCGGCGTAATAATGGATGGCGCGTTTGATATCGCCACCGGCTAGGCGATAAGCGCCGGCAAGATATTTCACCGCATAGGTCATGTTTGTGTCGGCATCGAGCAGGCCGCTGGCGTCGCCGCGATAGCCGAGCCCGCGCGCGGTTTCGAGCTTGATCTGCATGAGGCCGAAATTGTCCGCATTGATGGCCCCGGGATTACCGCCGCTTTCGCGCATGATGACGCGGCGGATGAGGTCTTCCGGGATATGGTTGATGGCGGCATGTTTGCTGATGAGCGCGGCGAGATTGCCATTGGCATCAAGAGCGACGAAAGGCGCTTTGTCTTTATCTTTGTCTTTATCTTTGTCGAACGCCGGCGAGGCCGTTGATGATATCGTCACCCCGGCGAGCGCAGCAACGAGCACGACAATGAACGCGAGCCACGTCTTAGGCATAAAAAACGCTGCCGCAGGTAAGATCCCAAAGCTAGGAAACCGGCCTTCTGAGCGAGGGTCCCCCGATTTGTCGATGGAACCACGTCCGTCGCGAAACTTCCAGCACAAATCAATGGCCAGCGCGCTGAAATGCCTGCGGATGGCGTGATTACTCTAGTGGTCCGATTCAAACATTCGCTACCCATTTCGGCGGGGATCTTTTGCGAATGTTTGAATCGAAAGACCATGAGCCAAATATAAGTTTCTAGTGGAGTTTTGGATTTGACATTCGCTTCGCGAGCTTGCGGCCAGGTGGGTAGCGAATGT
The DNA here is from genome assembly GCA_963697535.1 of uncultured Pseudomonadota bacterium. GTDB lineage: Bacteria > Pseudomonadota > Alphaproteobacteria > Rhizobiales > Xanthobacteraceae > Pseudolabrys. Next base: position 501,244 of record OY969085.1, read on the forward strand.
CAAATCCACTCCACTAGCCGTAATTGTTCTTGCGTTACGCTCGCCTGGGGAAAGCAGTGCCGGAACCAGGGCAAAACGGCGATATTAGTCGACGAGATGAAACCGAGACCTCACCGGACGCGACAGGGATAGCGCCCATTTGCCATCCGGCCTTGCCATCCGGCAGTAACGTTTCGTGTCTGGTAGAGGCGAGGGAGATGGTCTGCAAAAGGGTAACAAGACGCCCAAATCCGAAGGTAAACCAGGCCGGCGCCGAACGTGTCCGGCCTGGGGCTGTAATGCCGTCATTTTTTCTCCCGATGTTATGCGGGACGCCTGCCGTCGCGCACGAAAAAGCCCTTTATCTCGATACTGACGAGAAACGCCGCTCGATGTCGCGCTCCGACGCGTCGGTGAAGCGTTTCGTCGCCATGTAGCGGGCAATTTCCCGCTCGGCCTGACGGGTACGCGCCTCGATCAGGGCATCGAGGAAACGGCGCCACAGGCTGCGCCTGGGGGTCGTGCTCTTTTTTGTTTGCGTCTGAACCGGCAGATCACGGCCGGTGATCACGGTGTTTGCATAGGCCATTGGTTCCATCTCCTGTTGTCCAAATCCGAGATGCCCCAGGCGTCCCCAGTTTCCTTAGGAGTTTCTTATATTTATCGCAGCGCACCGCGCGACTTGTTGCAATGCAATATATAGTTTTTTTCTGGAGCAGCTAGACTGAACGGAACATGCATTCAATGCATAAAACGCATAGCTTGCATCATATCAATGTCCCAATAAAATAAATATATGGAATTGACGCAAAAAATATAACTTTATATTATATAGATAAGAATAATTGAAATTAACTTTCCACGTCCACTACAGCATTGCGTTTCAGTCATTGCTTATCGAAAAATCAAATTCCGGGCAAATCGGACTAGTGGTCCAATTCAAACATTCGCTACCCATTTCGGCGGCGATCTTTTGCGAATGTTTGAAGCAAATATAAGTTTCTAGTGGAGTTTTGGATTTGACATTCGCTTCGCGAGCTTGCGGCCAGGTGGGTAGCGAATGTCAAATCCACTCCACTAGCCGGCCAAAGGCGTGATTCACCATCCGGGATCAAAGAAATCGGCCGTTTGCGAGGAGGGCGACGCCGCCTAAGTCAAATTTTTGACCTCAGCCAAGGCTTCGGACTTAAGCTTAAATCATGGCGCTCGATGGAGAAAATTAAAAATAGTACCGACCGCGCTCATTTAAGTTTCGACGGTCAGCTCTTGCGGGGAATGCCATTGTTGCCAAGGTGTCTGGGGAAGGGAACAAGCCCTGTCTAAATCGAAGGCTGGAATCGATCCGCAATTGCTGCTCGCCTGGTATGACCGCAATGCGCGCGTGCTGCCGTGGCGTGTGGCGCGGGGGGAACGCGCCGACCCGTACCGGGTGTGGTTATCGGAGATCATGCTCCAACAGACCACAGCAAAAACGGCCGGCCGTTATTATGCAAGATTCTTGGTGCGTTGGCCGACCGTGACGGACTTGGCGCGGGCAAGCCTCGACGACGTTCTGCGCGCTTGGGCCGGGCTCGGCTATTACGCGCGCGCCCGCAATCTTCATGCCTGCGCGCGCATGCTCGTGCAATCCCATGGTGGAGAACTGCCCCATGACCTTGAACGACTGCGCGCACTCCCCGGCATCGGCGATTATACCGCTGCGGCGATCTTCGCCATCGCCTTCGACGGCGCCGCGGTGCCGGTGGACGGCAATGTCGAGCGCGTGGTGGCGCGTTTGTTTGCTGTCGAAGCGGCTTTGCCGGCGGCCAAACCGATCATCAAACAATTGGCGACATCGTTGTTGCCTTTGCAACGCAGCGGTGATTTCGCGCAAGCGCTGATGGATCTCGGCGCCAGCCTTTGTTCGCCGAAGAAGCCCGCTTGCCATGCATGTCCGTGGGATAAGGTTTGTCTGGCGCGGCGCCGCGGTGATCAAGAAACCTTTCCGCGCAAGGCGCCGAAGCGCGAAGGTGCGTTGCGGCGCGGCGCTGCTTTCGTGGTGCTGCGTGCCGATGGCCGCGTGCTGTTGCGGCGGCGACCCGGCAAGGGCCTGCTTGCTCACATGATGGAAGTGCCGGGGAGCGATTGGTCTTGCAATTTCGACGACAAAACCGCGCTTGCATGGGCGCCACGATTGACGAACGTGGACTGGCGGTGCTTGCCCGGCTTCGTGCGGCACGTGTTTACGCATTTCCCACTCGAGCTTGCGGTGTTTCTGACGCATGCACCACGCACGGCGCGCCCACCCAAAGGCGCGCGGTGGGTGAAACTCGATGATCTCGCCGACGAAGCTCTGCCGAACGTGATGCGCAAAGTGCTGGCGCATGCTTTCGAACCAAATCATCGAGAACGATTTTCAATGGCACATTGAGTCTTCGTGCTTGGAGTCTTTGTGCTTGCCAGAATTGGTAACAACCACTGCGAGCGGATAACAGAAGATGCATCGCACACGATAGAAATAGAAAGATACGCGCATCAGGCGGCAAGCACCTTACGCACCGTCTCGAGCACGGTTTTCACCGCCACGTCGGCGGTACGCCGGTGGGCGAGGGCTTTGTTGCCTTCGTGGCGCGCTTTATCGCGGGCGATTTCATCGCCGGGCGGTTCGAGAATGGCGGCGAGCGGGTTGAGCGGCTGCCAATGCCACGGGCTGGTCGGGCCGAAAATGGCGACCGTTGGCGTGCCAAGCGCGGCGGACACGTGCATCAGCCCGGAATCGTTGGTGACGGCAAGGTCGGCGGCCGCCAGTGCCAGGATGGCGTTGCGCAGGTCGGGGCCGGTGAGGTCGCGCACACGCGGACCGCCGGTTTGGGCGATTTGCCGGGCGAGGGCCTTTTCCTGCGGTCCGCCAAGGACCCAGACGGCGAGGCCTTGTCCGGTCAGCGCGCGGGCGAGGTCGGCATAATGCGCCGCCGGCCAGGCTTTGCCGGGGCCGACCGCGCCGGGGGCGAGCGCCACCACGGGGCCTGGCTCGGTTCCGAAGCCGTGGCGGGCGCGCCATTCGGTGATCTCGACGGGCGGGACTTTGAGTTCGGGCAAAGGCCAGTCCGGCGGCGGTTTGGCGCCTTTCGGCAGCGCGAGCGCGCCCATCTGGTCGATCATGCGCGGGAGCCGGCGTTCGCCGGGGCGCAGATCGTTGAGGAGGCCGAAACGGACTTCGCCGAGAAAACCGGTGCGCACGGGAATGCCGGCCAGACAAGGGGCGAGCGCCGCTTTCCACTTGCGCGACATAACGATCGCCCGGCCGTAGTGGCCCTCGCGCAGCCTTTGGGCGAGGGCGATGTGCCGGAAAAGACCAAAACGGCCGCGCGGCAAATCGGCGATAATCGGCTGCCGCACGCCGGGCATATAATCGGCCAGGGGTGCGCAGAGCCTATTGGTGAGGATATCGACAGGCCGGTCCGGCGCCTGCGCGCGCAAAACCTTCACAACCGAATGGCAGCGCACAAAATCCCCGATCCAGACATAGGGGACGATCAGCAGCGGCCGTCGGCCGCGAATCGAGTTTTGGCTCATGCGTTGGCGGCAGCCCCTGTCGATCCATCGGTTTTTTGGCTTTGACCGTGGCCTTAGCCGGTCCGGCCGGGAAATGTCCAGCCGCACGATTTAAACTCAAGTCCGGCTATCTATGCGTGCATTTGCCCAGATATTTGCGCCGGCGCGCGGACTAAGGCAAAGATCAAGGTCCAGACGCATGTCGGGGGCAAAAGCAGCATGTTTTTGGTGACCGGTGGTGCCGGGTTTATCGGATCGAACGTTATTGCCAGTCTCAATGATGAAGGGCGCACCGATGTCGTGGTGAGCGATTCACTTGGCGCCGATGACCGCAAATGGCGCAACCTCGCCAAGCGTCAATTGGCCGACTTCATCCTGCCCTCTCATCTAATGCATTGGCTGGCGGGCCGAAAGCTCGACGCTGTTATTCACCTGGGCGCGGTCTCCGACACGACGGCGACGGACGGTGATCTGGTCATCGAAAACAATTTCCGTCTTCCGCTGCGACTGCTCGATTGGTGCACCGACACCGCTACCCCCTTCATCTATGCATCGTCGGCGGCCACCTATGGCGATGGCAGCCGGGGCTTTGACGACGATTGGACGCCGCAAGCATTGCGCAAGCTACGCCCGATGAATCTCTACGGCTGGAGCAAGCATCTGTTCGATTTAGCGCTGGCAGATCGCTTTGCGAAAAAGCAGAAGCTGCCGCCGCATTGGGTGGGGCTGAAATTTTTCAATGTCTACGGGCCGAACGAATATCACAAAGATAACATGGCCAGTGTGCTCTCGAAGATATTCGACGGCGCCAAGGCCGGCCAGCCGGTGCGGCTGTTCAAATCCCACAGAGAGGGCGTGGCTGACGGCGACCAGCGGCGTGACTTCATTTACGTCGATGACGCGGTCGCGGTTTTGCGTTGGCTGATGGAGAATCATTCGGTCAACGGCATTTTCAATGTCGGCACCGGCACGGCGAAAAGCTTTCGTGACATGATCACCGCGATGTTCAATGCGCTCGGGCGCGCGCCGAATATCGAGTATGTCGATATGCCGGAAGCTATTCGCGGCCAATATCAGTATTTCACGCAAAGTTCGATCGCAAAGCTCCGGCGCGCGGGATACAACGGCGAATTCACGCCGTTGGATCTCGCCGTCACAAAATACGTCACGGGTTATCTCGATTGCGACGACCGGTATCGGTAACGAATGAGAAAAAGTCATGCGTCAGGAATAACTCATGTTTGATTTCGATAAGCATCTCGCCGCGCTTGCCGATCAGACCGTGCTCTGTGTCGGCGATCTGATGTTGGATGAATTCGTCTATGGCGAGGTTTCGCGCATTTCACCGGAAGCGCCGACGCCGGTGATCGCGTGTCAGCGCAGCGAGCTGATGGTGGGCGGGGCGGGCAATGTGGCGCGGAACTTGGCGGGGCTCGGCACACGCTGCATTTTCGTCGCGGTCACGGGCGACGACGACACGGGACGCGTTTTGACCTCTGCCTTCGCAAAGCATCCGTTGATCGAAACTCAGCTCGTGCGAGATCCGGCGCGCGTGACGACACGTAAAATGCGGTTTGTTTCCGAGCATTTCTCAACCCATCTGTTGCGCGCGGATTGGGAAAGGGCATGTTCAATCGATGCTACGAGTGAAGATGCTCTCATTGCTCATGTGACTCGGGCGATGCCGCGCGCCGGTGCAGTGGTGCTGTCCGACTATGCGAAAGGTGTATTAACGCCCCGTGTGGTGCGCACCGTTATCGATGCCGCAAATCGAGCGGGCAAGCCGATCATCGTTGATCCCAAGGGCCGCGATTACACCATCTACCGCGGCGCTAGCGTGATTACGCCAAACCGGCAAGAACTGGCCGACGCCACCCATCGGCTTGCGCACAACGATGAAGAGATCGCCGTTGCAGCAACGGAGTTACGAGACGAGCTTAAGGTGAAGGCGGTGTTGGTCACGCGCAGCGAAGCCGGCATGACGCTCGTGGGCGATCGCGGCGCGATCCATATTCCCGCCTATCCGATTCGCGTGCGTGACGTCTCGGGTGCGGGCGATACGGTTGTAGCTGTTCTATCGGCCATGTTGGCCATGAACGCCGATTTCGAATCTGCGGTGCGGGCGGCCAATGCGGCGGCGGCCGTGGTTGTAGGAAAACGTGGAACGGCGACCGTCTCACTCGCCGAGCTTCGTTCGCGCATATTGCCGGCGTCGACGCTCGCGCCGGAAGAAAAGATCGTCTTCGATTGGGCCGTCCTCGATGAACATCTCGGCGACTGGCATGCGCAGGGTCTGCGTATCGGCTTCACAAATGGCTGTTTCGATCTCTTGCATCCCGGTCATGTGAGGTTGCTGGCCGGCGCCCGCGCGGCCTGCGACCGGCTCGTCCTTGGCTTAAATAGCGACGCTTCGGTGAGGCGGCTCAAAGGCGAGAGCCGCCCAGTGCAGAAGGTGGAGGCCCGCGCCGAGGTGCTTGCGGCGCTTCAGGCGGTCGATCTTGTCGTTGTCTTTGAGCAAGATACGCCCTTAGAGCTCATCGGGCGTGTCAAACCAACGGTTCTGGTCAAAGGGGGCGATTACAGCCGCGATCAAGTCGTCGGCCGCGAGATCGTCGAGGCCTACGGCGGCGAAGTTGTGCTCATCGATCTCGTGCCGGGACACTCGACGACGTCGATGATCGAACGCTCGCGTCATCTTACGGCAGGCTGACCGTTGACGTCCCATGCTCAGGAAACGGCGATGGTTGCCGCCTTCTTCGGCGGCAAACGCGGCTATTTCGTCGAGGTCGGGGCCAATGAGCCACAAGAACGATCGCAAACCTGGCATTTGGAGCAAGCCGGCTGGACGGGTGTCTTGATCGAGCCGCAGCCCGATCTGGCGCGCGAGCTAAAGGCAAGGCGTTCCGCGCAAGTTTTTGCGGTCGCTTGCTCCTCGCCGAACAATGCCGGGCAAAGGTTGCCGCTGCATGTCGCGGGCCCTTTGTCTTCGCTCGATCGTGCGGGCATGGCGCCAAGCGCCACCCCGGAAACGATCATCGAGGTCCCGGTAAAAACCTTGGACGGCGTGCTTGCCGAGGCGGGCGCTCCCGAAGGGTTCGATTTTCTCTCGATCGACGTTGAAGGTCACGAACTTGAAGTATTGCGTGGATTTGACATCGCTCGCTGGCTCCCACGGCTGATCTTGCTTGAAGATCATGTCGGCGATCTGTCAAGGCACCGATTTTTGCAGGCCGCCGGCTACCGCATTGTTCGCCGCTACGAGAACAACGGCTGGTATGTGCCGGCCGGCTCGCCGATGTTTTGTGCAAACCGCTGGGAAATCCTGCGCAAATATTATCTCGCATTACCGGCGCGAAGGCTGCGCAATTTTTCGCGGCGCCTGCGCGGCAAAATTACGAGCTAGAGTCGCGCCTGATCGGTCTCACCTCGGGTGGCTTCCAGCCTCGCGTCTTTTCGAAACGTTTGGCGTAACGGTAAAATGTGCCCTCGAAATTCCCGAAAGCGATAACAAAGCCGGCCCAGCCGTCGAGAAAACCGCGTTTGAAGACATAGTGTTTGACGAACGACCACACGCCGCGGCCGAGCGCGTTTGCCATCGACACCCGCTTGTCGGCGATTTTCTGTACGCCAAGCGAGGAGTAGCGGTTCATTTTATTGATAACCTCCTCCAAATTGCGGAAGGGGAATTGCCAAATTGCATTTTTAAGCGTGCCGAGAGGCTTGCCGCTGAGATTTTCGAAGCCCTCGTGCACCGGCTCGCGCGTATAGCGCATGCTGCCTTTGCGGAAGAGCTGCGGCTGGCGAAAATTTGGATACCAGCCGGAGCCTTTGATCCAGCGGCCCATCATGTAACTGCGCCGCGGCACACGATAGACGTCGTAAGCGGGTTGACTTGCGATCAGTGCAAGAATTTCGTCGCGTACCTCTTCCGTGCAACGCTCGTCGGCGTCCAGGCTTAAGACCCACTCATACCGGCATGCGTCGATCGCGCGGTTGCGCAAATCGCCGAAACCATCAAATGGCACTTGCACCACACGCGCGCCGAGCGCCGTCGCGATCTCGGCCGTTCGGTCGGTGCTGAACGAATCGACCAACACCACCTCGTCGGCCCACAGAACGGTGGATATGGCGGCCTTTATCTTCTCCGCCTCATTATAGCCGAGGACATAGGCTGATATTTTTGTCATTGGATCGCCGGCGCTTGATCGGCTTCATAAGCGGCCAGGTTAGCATTGCTATTCGCTTTTTTCCTAGGGGTTTGTCGACGCGGCCGACATCGGCTAAAGCCTCATTTACGCGAGAGAGCAGGGCACATGGTGATCCCGAAAAGGGGGAGCCGATTTTCGGACAAAGATTGTGCGCAAACACAATGTGAGAAGCGAAAGCGACTCAATCTAAATGGAAAGTGCTCCGGTGGGCGAATTAATTTCCGTCATCGTCACCAGCTATAACCGCGAGGACGCGCTCGACGCGGTGTTGCGTTCGCTCGCGCATCAGACGGACGCGGATTTTGAAGTCGTGGTGGCGGATGACGGCTCGGGCCCGGCGACGACAAGTTTGATCGAGATGTGGAAGGCAAAGCTTGGTCATCGCGTCGCACATGTCTGGCATGAGGATCGCGGTTTTCGTGCGGCGGAAATCCGCAACCGCGCGGTGCTGGCTTCGCAAGGGGCTTATTGCATCTTTCTCGATGGCGATTGTATCGTGCGGGCGAATTTTGTGGCGGCTCACCGGCGGCTCGCCGAATCTGGCCGCTTTGTTACGGGTAATCGCGTGCTGTTGTCGCCAAATGCGACTGAGAAAGTGCTGCGCGAGCGGTTGGAGCCGGAAAACTGGGGTATTGAACGCTGGCTGCGGGAACGCCGGCATGGCGGTGTCAACCGCTTGTCCGCGCTCTTATACCTGCCGCTCGGCCCGTTGCGGCGCATTCGGACGCGCGCCTGGCAGGGAGCGCGATCATGCAATCTCGCCATTTGGCGATCCGACCTTGAACGCGTGGATGGCTTCGATGCCGACTACATCGGTTGGGGTAAGGAAGATTCCGACATTATCATCCGTCTCTTGCACGCTGGGATACGGCGCAAAGATGGCTCCTTTGCAACCGGCGTCATTCATCTTTGGCACGCGGAAGCAGACCGGTCGCGGCTCGACGAGAACCAATTAAAATTGGCACGCGTGATGCGCGACGATCATGTTCGAGCAAATCGCGGATTATCCTCACTCCGACTAAACAGCGAACCGGGATGAAGAAGAAAGGCTTGTCGATGGACCTTCCGACAAAAAAATTGCATGGTGTCACCGACGGCTTGATCCTTGCGGTGGCCGTATCGTTGCCGTGGTCGACATCGGCAACTGGTATTTTTATTGGATTTTGGCTCGCTCTTTCGCTGGCCGTGCTCGACTTTCAATCGCTGCGTCGCATATTGCGCACGTCCGCCGGCGGCCTTCCGGTTCTGCTGGTGCTTCTCGGGGTCGCGGGCATGTTTTGGGCCGATGTGACCTGGTTTGAGCGTTTGAAAGGTCTCGCCTCATTTTCCAAATTGCTGCTCATTCCGGTCTTGTTGAGCCAATTCGAACGTTCGAAGCGCGCGGATTGGGTATTCGGCGGATATCTCCTTTCCTGTGTTGTATTGTTGCTCGCCTCCTACGTTTGGGCTTTTTGGCCGGGCACGCTGGCGCATTTTTCCGACGCCTACGGCGTGCCGGTGAAGAATGGTCCCACACAAAGCGGCGAGTTCGTCACCTGCGTTTTTGGGCTGACATATATCGCCTACGAGGCGAGCACAGAACAACAATGGCGCCGTTTTGCGGCATGTGCCGCGCTCATATTGGTCATGCTCGCGAATATTACCTTCGTTACCAACGGCCGGACAGCACTCGTCGTCCTTCTTGCTTTGTTGGCAGTGTTTGCATTCAAACAACTAAGCGCCCGTAAAGTTTTTATGCTATTTGCAACCACTGTAGCGGTCGCGGCGCTGACTTGGTTTGCCTCTCCCTATTTACGCCATCGAACCGAACAAATTTGGACGGACTATCAAAAGTATGAAATGAACAATCAACGGACGTCATCAGGTGAACGCGTTGAATTTGCCAAAAAATCTATCGAATTCATTCGTGCGGCGCCGGTCATCGGATACGGCACGGGCTCAATTCACTCGGTATTTTCCAAAGCATCGATAGGACAGACCGGAGCGAAAGGAACGGCGACAACCAATCCGCACAACCAGACTTTTGCAGTGGCGATCCAACTCGGGATTCTCGGCGCCGTCGTATTATGGGCGATGTGGCTTGCGCATCTGCGCCTGTTTGGCGGCGCCGGATTGGCGGCGTGGATCGGTCTTGTCGTTGTCGTTCAAAATATCGTCGGCTCGTTATTCAATTCGCATTTGTTCGATTTTGTTCAGGGTTGGGTCTATGTGATCGGCGTCGGCGTTGCCGGCGGTGTTGTCCTAAAAAACCGGCTTGCAGCCGGACCGTCCGATATGACGTCGTGACGAGGGTAGACCCCATCGCGCTCGCCGAGCGGCCGCGTATCCTGGTGATTGCGTTACGCAGGCTCGGTGATGTGCTGCTGACCACGCCATTGATCCGCAGCTTGCGGCACGCATTTGCCGACGCCATGATCGACGTGCTGGTCTTTGCCGACACGGCCGGGATTCTCGCCGGCAATCCGGACGTAGACCATGTCGTCGCGATGCCGGCGCGGCCATCGGCAAGGCAGAGCATGGCGCTGGCGGCGCGGCTTTTCAGAAAATATGATCTCGCCATTTCCACGCAAAGCGGCGATAGGCCGGTTGCGTTCGCCATTTTGGCCGGACGTAAGCGTGTCGCTCCGGTGGAGGATCGGTTGAGTGGCCGCCTGAAGCGCGCGCTGCTTCAGCGCAATATTCCGGTGTTAGGCGGCGTTCACCGTGTCGACGACCTTCTACGGCTGGCTGACGCGCTGGGTATTCCTCGAATTGCGGACGTCGTAGCGCCGTGTGCCGCTTTCCTTGAGGAACGGCCGGCCGGCAATTACGCCGTTGTTCATGCGGCCCCTTTGTTTCGCTACAAGCAGTGGACGAGAAGCGGCTGGCGCGACGTGGCTGCCGCGCTTCTCACGCGCGATCTCAATGTCGTTGCGACCGGCGGGCCGGCCGATGCGGAACGCCGTTATCTCGATGACGTCTGGACGGGAATGAATGTCCGCCGTTTTGACGGTCGTCTCGATTGGGGACAGTTGGCGGGATTGCTCGCCAAAGCGCGCGTCTATGTCGGACCCGATACATCGGTGACCCACCTTGCCGCTGCAACCGGATGCCCCACGATCGCGCTGTATGGCCCAACCGATCCGCGCCTGTGGGGGCCATGGCCCGTCGGCGGGCTCGATCAATATTGGGCGGCGCGCGGACCTATTCAGCGCCGTGGCAACGTTTGGCTGGTGCAGCACGCGTTTGCCTGCACACCGTGTCAGCTGGAAGGGTGTGAGCGGCGCATTGAGAGCTTCAGCGCGTGTTTGGATGGGTTGCCGTCGCAATCGGTCATTACGGCGATGGAGGAGGCGCTTGCTGCCGGATCCGCGCGCTAACCGATTTTGTTCCTTGTGCGCGCAAATGTGATCAATAATCCCGCGACGAGCACGCATCCGGCAGGCAGGCAGACAACATGTATTGCGCGCGAGGAGGAAATAAGCGTCAAGCTCGCCAGACCGGCCAAAGCAAGATTGACCACGAATACGCGTGCGACGATCTGGAAAGCACTAAAGCCGTTATTCGTCGCTCGCTGATAAAAATGGCTGCGGTGTGCTTTCATCAGGGGCGCGCCGTTTTTTAGGCGGCGCATTAGTGTGATGGTTGCATCCGCAAGGTAATATAACGGCAGCAATAGCGCCGCGGTGAGATGCTCGCCGGCAAGCAGAACGAGCAGCCAGCCGAGCAGCAGGCCGATCGGCAGGCTGCCCACATCGCCAAGAAATAGCCTGGCGACGGGGCGGTTGAAGGGGGCAAATCCGATCATCGCGCCGCAGAGCGTCAGCGAAACCAAAGCGGCTTCATGCGGAAGGGCGTTCATCGTCCCGAAAAACGCCAGCGCTCCTGTGACCGGCACGATCTCGGCAACGCTCATCCAGTCGATGCCGTCCATGAAATTGACGAGATTGATGAACCAGAGCAGGCCGACAAACATCAGCGCGCGTTCCAGCCACAACGGCAAGGCCGGAAATATCTGGAGCGCAGGCGGCAGCGACAGCAGCGCGATAATGACCGCGATGGACTGAAGTAACAGCCGCGCGGGCACGCCAAGAGGATGGATGTCGTCCACCCCGCCGGTCACCGCCAATCCGAGGATGCTTGCCGAGACGGCTGCCAATCTAAGCGGCTCGGCAAAGGAGGCCGGCATGAACGGGCTGGCACCTGCCAGCACAATGGCTGTGGCGCCGATCACTGCAATGCCGCCCCCTTGCGGCGTGGGCTTTTGGTGAGACGAACGGGCGTTGGGACGGGCCAAGGCATAGCGAACGAGGAGCGGCCGCAAAACCAAGATGAGTCCGGCGCTGGTCAGCGCAGCAGCGCCAAACAGCGCGAATAAGTCGGCCGCTTGCAACAATGCAGACATTCACTTGCGCCGTTGTTGCGCCACATTTTTTGTTGTATCTCCAATCGCATCTTTCCACGAGACGTGCAATCCGAGATTGGATGATGAGTCTGTCCGCCTGGTATTGCGGTTGGCGCGCGCGGACCGTCAGCCGATTGAGAGCGCGTTTGTCGTCACTCCATCACGCGCATTTCAAAATCGCCAAAGGTATCGGCTGGACGCTTTTTTTCGTCGTCATCGCCCGGCTCATCGGGGCGGGACGGGAAATGGCGATGGCCGCGCATTATGGCGTGAGCGAGATCGTCGACGCTTATCTGTTTGTGTTTAATTTGCTGAGCTGGCCGTTCACGGTGTGGTTTAGCGCGCTCAGCGTAGTGCTCGTCCCAACCGTGATGCGGTTGCACCACAATGGCGATGGAGCGGTTGCGTTGCAACGATTTCGTTCCGGCTTGCTGGGGGTATCGATCATTATTGGCATAATTTTCGCCACTTTATTTTGGCTGTTGCTGAGTACCGGCCTGCTTTTGCCATATATCGGTTTTCCAGCTTCTACCGCGGCGCTTGCGCGCACGATGGCCAATTGGCTCGCGCCAATGGTCCCGTTCGGATTCGTTGTCTCATTTTATTCCGCCTGGGTGATGGCGACCGGTCGATATATAAACACGCTGATTGAAGCGGTTCCGCCGTTGGCAATTATGGTGGCGGTTATCCTATTCGCGAACGGGGGCGTTGTGCCTTTGGCGTCGGGGACGCTGGTCGGCTTCATTCTGCAGGTCCTGATGCTGGTGGCCGTCCTTCGCAAAAGCGGAGAGACGACCGCACCTGTATTTACGGGCGGGGGACCCGAATGGCGCCAGTTTTGGCGCAACATCGGAGTGATGGCCACGGGCCACGCTCTCATCGCAGCTTCGGTCGTTATCGACCAAGTAATGGCCGCCGCGCTCGACCCAGGCACAATTGCGACGCTCGGTTATGCCAATCGCATCGTCGCACTCATGCTTTCTTTGATTGCACTCACGGTGAATCGCTCGATTCTGCCGATCTTTTCAGGCATGCGTGCCGGCCGTGACCCGTCGTTATCACGCTTGGCGATGCAATGGTCGGCCTTTTTGTTTTTGGGTGGTGCTGCCACAGCTATCGTCGCCTTGTGGTTCGCGCCCTCCCTCGTGGCACAGTTGTTCCAGCGTGGTGCTTTTACGGCCGAGAATACGCGAGCGGTCTCCGCGGTATTCTCTTTTGCGCTTTTCCAGATCCCATTTTACTGTGGTGGGTTGGTTTTGACCGCGTTGCTCGGGGCATCGGGCCGCTATGGCATGATTGCCTCTCTCGCCGCAACGAACCTGCTGGTCAAGATTATGATGAACTGGCTTCTAATTCCCTCATTTGGCGCGGCTGGCATCGCGCTTGCGACAGGCGTTATGTATGCACTCTCGTTTTTGGTTAAAACCTTTTTGGTATCCAGATACAACCACAGACTATTTTAATTGAATAATTAAACCGCTAGTAGCATAAACTTTTGCCGCAGAAGTGGAAACGGCAGAAGTATGAAGCTTCCGAATTTTCTCATTGTTGGTGCTGCGAAGTCAGGTACGACCTCGCTTTACGAATATTTGCGGACACATCCCCAGATATTCATGCCCGGGATAAAAGAGCCTGCTCATTTTGACGAGAAAGTAGTGGGCGGGATCCACTCATGGGAAGAATATTGCTGCTTATTCAAACAGGCTGACGGGTTTAAGCGAGTCGGCGAAGCATCCGTTTCTTATTTGATGTCAACGGAAGCGCCGGAGCGCATCGAACATACCCTAGGCAAAAAAATCGACATCATCGTAGTGATACGCAATCCGATCGAGATGGCATATTCCCTTTGGGGTCAACGAGTGCGAGAAGGTATGGAGCGACTTAATTTTTTCGACGCGGTCAACGACGAGCCGCGTCGTTTGAACACATCAACCGGAGACTGGCAATTTAGGTCGACATATATAACCCGAGCCCGCTACGCGCCGCAGCTTCAACGTTATTTCGATCGATTTGGCCGTGAACGCGTGCATGTTTTTTTGTTCGAGGAGTTTTTCAAACCCGGTCTCCCCCTCTACAGAACGTTGTTGGAGGTTCTCCATGTCGATCCAAACCATCGCCCGATCGAGGCAGCTCACAACAAGGCGGGGAGCGTCAGATCCACTTGTGTTCGGCGGATACTCAATGAGCGCATGGTATGGAAAGAGCCTCTTAAACGTATCATTCCAAAGCCTGCCCGAGACCGCATGATCAATACTTTGACGCAACTCAATCGCGTCAACCGGCCGCTGCCACCGATGCCTCCGGAGGCCAGGCGCTTACTTTGGAAAGAACTCACAACCGATGTTGACCGGGTCTCAAAACAGTTAAACCGAGATCTAAGGGCTATCTGGCAGTTTGATGCACATTTGTGAGTCCTTGAGGCTTGTAAGGCCTAATTCCGAATTAGCAGTCGAAAGTATTCAGCTCGATGTGATCTCTTAATGAAAAAACCAAACTTCTTCATTGTTGGTGCGCCGAAATGCGGTACAACGGCGCTTGCTCGTTATCTAAGTGAGCACCCGAATGTTTTTATGTCTGCCATTAAGGAATCGCATTATTTTGCACACGACTTTCCGCGGCTTCGGTATGCCACTGAGGAGACTGACTATCTTGCGATGTTTGACGGTGCAACAGATAGGCATCTGCGTATTGGAGAAGCATCTGGATTTTATTTTTTATCGCAAGTAGCCATTAAAAAGATCAGAGCCTTTAATCGGCATGCAAAGCTTATCGTCATGCTGAGAAACCCTCTGGAAATGGTTCGTTCGTTCCATTCTCAACTATTGTACAGCCGAGAGGAGCAAGTAACGGATTTTGCCGAAGCTTGGCGTTTAATAGAAACACGAAAAAAAGGCCACGCCATTCCAAAAAATTGCCGCGAAGCAAAAATATTATATTACGATGAAGTTGGCAGATTTGGGGAGCAGCTGGAAAGGCTGCTGGCTCAATTTCCAAGAGATCATGTTATGATCATATTTTACGAGGATTTTTCCAGCAATACGTCGTCCGTGTACTGCGCCGCTCTTGATTTTCTCGGATTGCCAAATGATCGCCGCTACAACTTTCCGGTTATCAATGCGCACAAGCAGCATAGGTCAGACATAGTGGCGCAATTTACCCAGAAGACGCCCACCCATTTGGCACGGGCCGCCATGGAGCTGAAAAGGGTCTTGGGTATAAAAAAATGGGGCGCGCTTGATTTCTTGCGCTCCGCCAATCGGGTCGACAAACCTCGTGAGCCGCTCGAATACCGGCTCCGACAACAAATTGCCGATTGTTATCGTGATGACATCGCAAAGCTCTCGGCTATTACAGGGCGCAATCTAAGCGGGTGGTTACATTGAATAAAGACCATCGCAAAATCGCGGCCGCAATTTAATTGAGGGAACTGGTCGATGTCTGGACGTTTGACCGAAGTCGACTATTGGGATCGACTATGGGATGGACGTCCGATTCCGTGGCCGCTCGACCCAAATGATCATCGGCTTAATAACTTTATAAATATGGAATTTCACCGTTTTTTTAAACGTGTGATCGGACAAATAGCGCCGTTCAACCACAAAGGCATGTACTTCATTGAAGTGGGTTGCGGTGGATCGATTATTCTTCCCTATTTTTATCAAGCGCACGGATTTCAGGTTGCCGGTCTCGACTATTCCCCGAATGGCTGTGATTCCTCTCGAGCCATCAATGCCCAAGCCCGTGTTCCGGCGGATATTCGCCAAGGTGATATGTTCGATCCTCCGTCTGACATGATTGGCGCGTTTGATATCGTCTTTTCTTCGGGGCTTGTGGAGCATTTTCGTCCCACGACGGCAGCGGTCGAGGCGCTGGCGCGCTTTTGCAAGCCGGGTGGATTTATGATAACAATCATACCGAATTTGGCTGGCGCGCTCGGTGCTCTTCAACGGTTCTTGAATAAACCGATCTACGATCTTCACGTCCCCTTGGATCAAAATAATCTCGTGGACGCCCACCGCGATTGCGGCCTGGATATAATTGATTGCGGTTTGATCGGAACGATTAATCTCAATGTTCTCAATTTCGGAGGGGGTGGTTCGCGTCTCTCACCTCAAATAGGCCAACGTCTGACGTCATGGATCAGCAAGGCTGTTTGGATCCTACTTCGTGGGGTTCCTGAAATTCCGAACCGTTGGTTTTCACCTTACATCGCTTGCGTAGCAAGAAAGCAGACCTCTAGTGGTCCGATTCAAACATTCGCCACCCATTTCGGCGGCGATCTTTTGCGAATGTTTGAATCGAAAGACCATGAGCCAAATATAAGTTTCTAGTGGAGTTTTGGATTTGACATTCGCTTCGCGAGCTTGCGGCCAGGTGGGTAGCGAATGTCAAATCCACTCCACTAGGCTTTCATGACCATTCAATTGGTTCTTGGGCGGCGGCGCTTTCGCCAAAGCGAACGCGCGGGGCACACGATCGTGGATGTTTGATGTTACAAAAATTACGACCTTTTCGAATTTGGAAATCAATCCGATACCGTACCGCGCGATGGGGCGGCCCGGCTACTTTTGTAGCATTTTGGCTGTCGTTTAGGTGGCGATGTCGCGTTTCCCGGCGGGCGCGAATACGTTGGCCTTATTCCCTTAAGATTGGAGCGGGCACCTGGATCGGGGAATGCTTCATCACGGCGTCCGGATCGGGTATCTCAATTGGAGAGAATTGTGAAATCTTCGACGGAGCATACTTGAACTCTCAGAATGGATTTATTCGGATGGGTTCGTGCACGGGAATCGGACCGTATACTTTGGCATATGGTGGGGCGGGCCTGACGATCGGTGACTATTGCGCAATTGCTGGCCATTCTGTTTTAATTCCCGCCAATCACAAATTCGATCGTACCGATGTTCCGATCCGCCAACAGGGGACTCGCGGCAAAGGAATCACTATCGAGCGTGACTGTTGGGTTGCGGCCAACTGTGTCATTCTCGACGGTGCCCATATTGAAGAGGGGTGTGTCATCGGTGCTTCGTCGGTCGTCCGCGGCCGGATTCCTCGAATGTCTGTTGCGGTCGGTGCGCCGGCAATCGTTAGGAAGACAAGGGGCGAGAGGCACACTAAGCCATGAATTGCCGCGTTTGTGGCGTGGTCATTAGCGTGCGTGCCGGCGAGGGACGAGTCGAAGATGACGATGCATTTTCTGACAATTTGTCAGGCATTATTGGAACAACCAGGATCAACCCCCGATATCGTCGACACTTCATATTTTAAAAGAATTCGATTGTCGAACGGGGTCTACCGGACCACGACGCGGCGTCGCCTTGATGACGTCAATGCTGCGGCCTTGCCGTTCATAAGGATACATCGTTTGCCGGCGATTTTGGATGTCGGGGCAAGTTCCGGCATCTCGTCTGCCGAATGGAGCGCGGCTCTTGATGAAAGCGGCGTTGATCATACGCTCCATGTTGCCGATTTGGTTATGTGGGGTTCGTGGACGGCTTGGAATGGACTGACGTTTCTCTATGAACCCGGCGTTTCTCCCTATTTGTTGCAGGCGGATATTGCCGAATTCGCATTTCCAAGTTCGTCGGGGTCACTGTGGCGCGCTTGCGTTTTTCGTATTATTAAAGCCGTGATGCCGCATCGGCTATTGGCACGCTTGGCAAAGCCGGTGATGCTGGTCGGGCCGGCGATCAGGCGGCGCGCCGAAAGCAATAGCCACATTTCTTTTCACCAGTTCGACGTATTTGAAAGCCCGCCTCGCCTCGAGGGTGCGCCTTTTCAAGTCATACGCGCGGCGAATCTGCTTAACAAAGTCTATTTTTCGGATGATAAATTGCTCGTCGGACTGAAAAATCTTCTATCGCTTCTCGATTTTGGCGGCGTTCTCGTTTTGGCGCGCACACTCGACGATGGAAGCAATCACGCTTCAATATATGTTCGGTCGCAAAATGGCCTGGATCGCGTGGCGGTGGTCGGAACGGGCTACAAGTCCGATCATCTTGTGACTCAGCTCAACGCGTCCAAATAACAAATGCGTATTTTAGCGCTCATTTCGCAACTAGGGCCGGGCGGGGCCGAGCGTGTCCTCTGCCGTCTTTTGACCTATCTGTCTACTAGACATGAAATCGTGCTGATGACCTGGGGCGGCCAGCCGCCATTCTATTCCGTTTCCAGTAAAGTAACGCTTCTAAAGACCGATGAATTCGGCCCTCTCAAAGGCGCGCGGATTTCGGGCGTTGCCAAACGGATTGCCGTGGTTCGTCGCGAAGCAAAACGCGTGCGGCCGGATGTAATCCTCAGTTTCATGGACACCATGAATATTCTCGCGCTTACCGCGTGTGTCGGATTGCGCATTCCCATCGTCGTAGCCGAGCGGGTCGACCCGCATCGGCATGATATTGGCCGAGCAAAAGACATGGCCCGCCGCCTTCTTTATCCGCACGCGCGCCACATTGTGGCGCAGACGTCACGGATGGCGAATTATTTTCCGAAACGTCTGCAAAAAAAGATTTCAGTCATTGCCAATCCCATTGAAATCCCTGCGCTTGCCGCGGAACCGGCGCGACCGGGAGCGGACGGGCGCTTTCGCATTGTTGCGGTCGGCCGTCTTGCACGGCAAAAGGGTCACGATGGTCTCATCGAATCTTTTGCCATGATTGCAGATCAATTTCCCTTATGGGATTTGACGATCTTTGGTGAGGGCGCCGAACGTGCGCGCCTTGAAACCGACATTCGTCGACGCGGCTTGGCGGACAGGGTGCGGCTGCCAGGTGTACGACAAGATATTCACGGTGAGCTTGCCAAGGCGCATGTCATGGCCTTCCCATCGCGCTACGAAGGATTTCCCAATGCACTCGCTGAAGGCCTGGCCACCGGGCTTCCCGCCGTTGGCTATGCCGAAGTGAGCGGGGTCGAGGAGCTCATCATCGATGGGCGCACGGGCCTCGTCGTCCCAAAACCACAAGAGCATAATGCATTCGCGGATGCGTTGGCGCGGTTGATGTCTGATCCCGATTTGCGCACAAGGCTTGGCGCGCAAGCACGCGAGCACGTTACGAAATGGTCGCCGGACCGCATCCTCAGCGCTTGGGAGGACGTGCTCGTTGCCGCCGCGGCTCAGTCGCTCTCGACCACCACCCCTCTCCCTCCCCCACAAGGTGGGAGGGAAAAGCCTGTACACGCTTCGCCTCCGTTTGATCGAAATGCGCTCTAACTCCCCTACTCATACCAAACCCGTTCTGGCCTACGCGGTCACCGAGGATTGGTACTTTTTAATGCATCGGCTGCCGATGGCGCGCGCGGCAAAGCGTGCAGGTTACGATGTGCATGTCATCACAAAGGTGAGTAAGGGCGCGGCCGCTATCGAAGCGGAGGGTTTTCACCTGCATTCACTGGCCTGGCGGCGCGGCAGTATCAATCCCTTCGGTTTTCTGTCGAACATTGTGGCATTGCGGCGTATCTATCGGGCCGTCATGCCGGCAATCGTCCATCACGTGGCGTTGCAGCCTACGATCGTCGGGTCTCTGGCGGCCGTCGGTCTGCCCTGCTTGCGGCTCAACGCTTTCACAGGGTTAGGCTTTGTCTTCACATCGAAAACGGCGAAGGCGCGCCTGTTACGGCCGCTCCTGCGCATGCTTGTGCGCACGCTGCACCGGAATCGAGCGACAGCAGTCTTGGTGGAGAATCCCGACGACGGAGACACGCTGCAAGCTGTAGGCGTAGCCGCCGACAAGATCACCGTCCTCGGCTCGGGCGTGGAAACTGATCACTTCATCCCTTTGCCCGAGCCGGACGGAACCATCGTTGTTGGATTCGTAGGGCGCCTCCTTGACGATAAAGGCGTTCGGACTCTGGTGCAGGCGCACGATCTTGTTGAGCGGCGCGGCCCCGGTGTACGGCTTCTCGTGGCGGGCGTTGCTGATCCGTCGAATCCGGTTTCGATACCGCAACAGGAGGTCGATGGTTGGGCAGCCCGGCCCGGCATCGAGGTACTTGGCCATGTTGCCGACGTAAGGACCGTGTGGAAGCGCGCGCATATCGCCGTGCTGCCTTCGCGCCGCGAAGGGCTGCCAAAGAGTCTGTTGGAAGCCGCGGCTTGCGGGCGCGCAATCGTCGCCACCGATGTTCCGGGCTGCCGGGAAATCGCGCGTCATGGCGTGAATGCATTGTTGGTGCCGCCGGATGATGCGGTTGCGCTCGCGGACGCCATCGCACGCTTGGCGCAGAACCGGGACGAACGCCTGCAGTTCGGTGCGGCCGGACGGGACTTGGTCGAAAAAAAGTTTTCCGCAGTGCACGTGGGCGAGCAAATTGTTGCACTATACAACGATATGATTCGGCGGCCGGCATCAAACGTAGGCGCGTCTTCAAACCGGAAGGCATAAGGTCGTGTCGCGTGTAAATCCTGTATTGGTGACCGGGTCGGCCGGCTTCATCGGGTTTCATTTGGCGGGGCGCCTGCTAAAGCAGGGGCGCACTGTTGTCGGGCTCGATAACCTGAACAGTTACTATGATCCCGGACTTAAACATGCGCGCCTTGCCGAGCTCGCTAAATTTCCGGCGTTCGATTTCGTCAAACTCGATCTCGCCGATCGGGCAGGCATTTCGGCGCTCTTCGCCAAGCATCGTTTTCCTTACGTCGTGCATCTGGCAGCGCAGGCCGGCGTCCGTTATTCGTTGATCGATCCGCACGCTTATGTCGACTCGAACCTCGCCGGCTTCGTCAATGTTCTCGAAGGTTGCCGGCACAATGGTTGCGAGCATTTACTCTATGCCTCTTCTTCATCGGTCTACGGCGGCAATACCAAGATGCCGTTTTCGGTGCATGACAATGTCGATCATCCGCTCAGCCTTTACGGCGCTTCGAAAAAGGCCAACGAGCTGATGGCGCATGCCTATGCGCATTTGTTCAATCTGCCGACCACAGGCTTGCGCTTTTTCACGGTGTACGGCCCCTGGGGCCGGCCGGACATGGCCATGTGGATTTTCACCGCCGCGATTCTTGCCAAGCGGCCGATCAAGCTGTTCAACAATGGTCACATGCGGCGTGACTTCACTTATGTTGATGACGTGG
Organism: uncultured Pseudomonadota bacterium; assembly: GCA_963697535.1. Lineage (GTDB taxonomy): Bacteria > Pseudomonadota > Alphaproteobacteria > Rhizobiales > Xanthobacteraceae > Pseudolabrys. The sequence goes on from OY969085.1 coordinate 522,422, forward strand.
TCGAATCACTCGTGCGGCTTGTGGACCGTCCGCCGACGGTCAATGCGGCCGCCTCCACCGAGGTGCCCGATCCCGGTTCGAGCGCCGCGCCCTGGCGTGTCTACAATATCGGCAACAACAGCCCCGTCGAGTTGCTTGAGGTCGTGTGCCTGCTGGAGCAAGCGATCGGCCAGAAAGCACAGCGCGAGCTATTGCCGATGCAGCCGGGCGATGTGCCTGCGACCTATGCCGATATTGACGACCTCATGCGTGAAACAGGGTTCAAGCCAAAAACCTCCATTGCCGACGGCATTTACCGATTTGTCGCTTGGTACCGCGCCTATCATGGCCATTAACGGAACCAAACCGGAGGAAGGGGTTGCAATCGTTCATATGAGGGGTTGCAATCGTTCATATGAGTGGGCCATTTTAGGTCCGGATTGCGAGTTGCCACATCCACCTCGAGAACATCATGGCCACACCGATATTGAAAACGCCGACACTGGAAACGCCGACACTGGAAACGTTGAAGGTCAAGCTCTTCACCGACGGCGCCGATAAAGCGCAAATTGTCGAAATGGCTAAACGGCCGTGGATTGCCGGTTTCACCACCAATCCCTCATTGTTGAAAAAAGCCGGCGTGCGTGACTACGCGCCTTATGGCCGCGATTTGGTCGCCGCCGTGCCGGACCGGCATATCTCATTCGAAGTCTTTTCGGACGATATTCCGGAAATGGTCGCGCAGGCGCGCCTGATCACGCAATGGGGCAAGAATGTCTATGTCAAGCTCCCGGTCACCACGACGCGGGGCGAAGCCTTGTTCGAAACGGTGCGCGCGCTTTCACGCGACGGCGTGAAGGTGAATATGACCGCAATCTTCACTTCCGAACAGGTCATGGGTGCGATCGAGGCGCTTGATGGCGGCGCCCCGGCTTGCGTGTCCGTTTTTGCGGGACGGCTTGCCGATGCGGGGATCGACTATCGACCAATCCTGCAAGATGCCGTCGCGCGCGCGCGACAAACCTCCAATGTCGAAATTATTTGGGCTTCCACCCGTGAAGTCTTCAATGTCGTGGAAGCCGATGCAATGTTCTGTCATATCATTACCGCTCCTGCCGACGTGCTGAAGAAGCTGCCGCATCTTGGCACCCGGACCGGCGCGGAGTTGTCGTTGGCTGCGGTGAAGGCCTTCCGCGACGATTCGATCGACGCAGGTCTGGCGCTCAACGTGCCGGTTTTCATCGCCGCCAAATAACGACATCCAGTGTGAAATTTGGCGGCAGTTTAGCTCTTCTTCCAGCGGGCTGCCGCGGCCGCTCTGGCGATATCGGATCGCTCTTGAGGGGACAGCACCCTTGCACGAACCTTAGCACCCTTCCGACCGCCCTTAGCGCGGTTCGGGGCTTTGCCGGTATCCTCTTCAATCTCGCCGGTCGCAATCCGCATGACATGGATAGCGTTGCCGATGACATCGGCTGGCCGCTTCTCGCCTTTTGGGCCTCTGGGCATTAAGCCGCCTCATCCTGATCATCGTCGTTATCGAGATTTAATAGATCAGCAGCCCGGCGCTCCGCAACATCATCCGCAAAATCGAAGAAGAAAGATAATTGCGGTTCCTCAGGGAACACCTTGTTCATGTGTTCCATATCGCAAACGGCACGGTAAACATCGCTTGCGACGGCATCACGACGCTGACGCACGGCCTTCTGACGCAGGTTTGGGGTTCCGCCCTTGTCTGTATCAAACCACATGCGGTGCTGTTTTCCGTCCTCTTCAAGGGAAAGGACAGACTGTTTGGCCCTGTATGAGAAACCAGCTTCGTCCATGCGTGTGGCCTGCCGCAGTGCCCGCGAAACCTGCGGCCGCAGAAACTTACGAACATCCTGCAGACGCGGGGCAAGCCGCTTGTTTTCGACCGCCCAATCTATGAAGTCGTCCGGGTCGTTCGCTGCCGCGCCCGTGATCTCTTCCCATTCGTCCCACGCTTGCAGCAACTGTTCATCGAAATTGGCCATTCTAGCTCTAGTGGAGTGGATTTGACATTCGCTACCCACCTGGCCGCAAGCTCGCGAAGCGAATGTCAAATCCAAAACTCCACTAGAAACAGTTTGGCTGAAAAACTTTCATTAAACATTCGCAGATGAACAAGGGACCGAATGTCCAAAGTGAACAGAAGGATTGAATTCGCTACCCAACGACCGCAAGCTTGTGTTGCGAATGTTATTTCAGCAGGCTGCTAGAAACTTATATTTGGCTCATGGTCTTTCAATTCAAACATTCGCAAAAGATCCCCGCCGAAATGGGTAGCGAATGTTTGAATCGGACCACTAAAGTCCGGTCGGGACCAGTCGCCCCCAACCATCGACGTATTTCCAGTCCATCAAGTATTCTCGAATGCTCGTTTGATACTTCCGCAGCCACGCATAGTTTTGGCGCTTGTGCTGGATTTGCCCAACTACGATTGCCGGATGGATTTCAAGCCGCGCGGCAAATCCGATGACATCCTGTTCAGAGATGTACTGCCCCTTGCGCTGCAAGAACGAGTGCATTTGCGTCTTTGGGATACAGAACTCCGCTGCCGCATCATTCGCTCTTATTTCCTCCGCTGATTTGGTGGAAGCCCCGGCCACGTCGGAGGCATCCAATTCATCAACCGGCGTGAACGATTCTTCCCTTCCGTCGCCTTGCAGGACGTGTTCAAGTTCGTGACGAAGAACAAAGGCAAAGTTGTCGAGACGATCCAGTCGGGTTGTCATCCCGATAGCTGGCTGCCCATCGGTCCAAACGCATACTCCGTCTACCTTTGACTTTGGAAGTGCTTCAACTAGCGAGAAGCGAACGCCGCACGTTCGAAGAATTTCAGGAATGCGGATCAAATCATCCTTGTCGAGAAGATGCGCCCTTATCCGTCCTAGGTTTTTCTTAAGCGTCTCGGGCGAATAGAGCGGCGCTTCCTGCATCTTGGCAATCGTCATTACCCGATGCAGCCAAGCATACTGGATCGGCGTTGTATCGTCGTATCCTCTGCTTTTCTTCGCGGCATGGGCAGTGATCGTTCCCGAGCCGACAAAGGGAATGTCTTCAATCCGGTTCTTGCAGAAGAACCGGAGCATCTGAACATCAAGCAAGCTCGGCTCGGTTTCTTCAATCCAGCCACGGTTTATCATCTCGCGCACTGGAAAACATGCGGTCCAAGTCGCGCGTGTGCGAACACCAGGATCAACCGGTTTGACCCGATTGAGTTCGTAGAGCTTCTGCAAGTTCGCGAAAAACTCTGCCGGCATGTCGAAGGCGTCGCCGAGCGCGGCGGCCAAATCCGGGGTAATGTTAGCCTTGCCGTTAAGCAGCGGGTTGAGCTGCTGGACCTTCATGTCAAGGATGTACGCGAGATCGGTCTGAGACCAACCACGGGCCTCAAGCTCCTCAGCGATGAACGTGCCCGGATGGTCCACGGATGCGATTTTGACCTGTGCCATCAGTGATAATCCTCAATTGCAACTATCGTGACGGTGGGCGGCCTAGTGGTTTCGTCGAGCGAGAACACGATCCGGTATTTTTCATTGACCCGGACTGACCTGTAGCCATCACGATTCCCCTTCAGTTTTTCGTAGTGCAAGCTTTTCCAATTCCTCAGTGCACGATCATCCGGCGCGGAACGGATAACGATCAGTTTTCGCCTAGCGGATTTGATAACCGGGACGGGAAGCCGGGTTTGCCCCGCGTCATCCGTCTCAATCAAAGCCAATACTGGGTCGGCGAACACAATATCCATTTGTGCCGTATGACATTGATCCTTATATAGTTCAAGTAGGTTTAATGCAATGGCTTAAACTGAACGTTATGCTTGACAAGCCGGATCATTTTGAACAAATTTGGGGTATGAACAAGCTTCCAGTAGAAACCCGGGTCCAAATTCTTTCCATGCTCTGCGAAGGGTCGTCGATGCGGTCGATCTCGCGGGTGTGCGATGTATCGATCAACACGGTTTCGAAGCTGCTGATCGACGCTGGAAAAGCCTGCGCCAACTTTCACGACGCCAATGTCCGCGACGTTAAATCACGCCGCATTCAGGTCGATGAAATCTGGTCCTTCACATACGCCAAACAAAAGAACGTCGCGACCGCCAAGCGGCAAGACCTGCCTATGGTGACACATGGACGTGGACCGCAATCGACGCCGACTCGAAACTGATTGTTTCGTGGCTGGTCGGCGGTCGCGATAGCGACTACGCCATGGGCTTTATGGATGATCTCAAATCCCGTCTCGCCAATCGCGTTCAATTAACCAGCGACGGCCACAGGGCCTATCTAGAAGCCGTTGAGGGCGCATTTGGCGGCGACATCGACTATGCGATGCTGGTCAAGATTTACGGCAACGCGCCGGAAACCATGAAGGGGCGCTACAGCCCTGCGGAATGCACGGGAGCCCGCAAAGAGCGGATCGAAGGCAATCCCGATCCCAAGCACGTTTCAACCAGCTATGCCGAGCGACAAAATCTCACGATGCGGATGCAGATGCGCCGATTTACCCGGTTGACCAACGGGTTCTCCAAGAAATTCGAGAACCATATGCACATGGTCGCGCTCTATACAGTTTGGTACAATTACGTGAAACAACATAAGAGTTTGAAGGGACTCTCGCCTTCGATGGCCGCGGGCATTAGCGATAAGTTATGGTCCATGTCTGATCTGGCGGAAATGGTGGATGCGAATTTGCCGAATGCGAGCAAGCGCGGACCCTATAAGGGTCGGGAAAATTCAAACTGAGACACTACCCAAGCGGAGTTCGCGTGGCCAGATTTGCACTATTGTGTTGTAACGGAGCGAATCAAAACGTGTCCGCACAATTGTTCATGGATGGCTCGCCAGACGCACGTTCGCCGTGCTAGGCCGTACCATCGGACGCGGGGGAACGCCAGGATGGGGGATCGGGGAGCGGAGATAGGATGGAAGCGTCCCTTACGGGTGGGGGTCGCCGGGGTCGGCGTCATGGGCAGCAATCATGCCCGTGTTCTTGCTGACTTGCCGGCGGTCGAACTCATTGGTGTTGCCGACCCGAATCGTAAGCAGGCGGATTTCATTGCACGCACGGTCGGGTGTGCGGCGACCGCCGATATCGGCGAATTGCTTGACCTGAACGTCGATGCCGTCACGATTGCCGCGCCGACGCACCTGCATCGCGAAATAGCGCTGGCATGCATTGAACGTAGCGTGCATGTGATGGTGGAGAAACCGATTGCCTCTTCCGTTGACGAGGGACATGAAATTATCGATGCGGCGCGCCGGGCCCGCGTGACATTGATGGTCGGGCATGTTGAGCGCTTCAACCCCGCCGTGGAAACAATCAAGGAAGCCATCCGCGGCGAGGATCTCCTTTCTATCGCGATCACGCGCGTGGGCCCCTTTCCGCCGCGCATGTCGAATGTCGGTATTGTCATTGATCTTGCCGTTCATGATATCGACTTGATTCTGTTGGTTTACGGATTCCGATATTATCGAGGTGCAGCCGCAACTATCCAGTGCGATGGCGGAACGCGAAGACATCGCGCTCTTGCAATTCCGCACCGAGTTGGGCGTGCTCGCCCACATCAACACCAATTGGCTTACGCCATTTAAAGCGCGTAGCGTGGCGATTGCGACGCGCCGCAAATACGTGATGGGCGATTTGCTCACGCGCCAGGTGACCGAATGTTTCGGCTTCCAGGCGGACGGCAGCTATTCGATGCGCCATTTATCGGTCGGCCATGCCGAGCCTTTGCGATCGGAGCTTATGGCCTTTTTGCGCGCGGTACGGTCTGGCACGCCACCGGCTGTATCCGGCGAAGAAGGCGTGGCCAGCCTTGAGATAGCCACACGTTGCCTATCGTCCGGATCGGCCGCCGCCGCGCCGTCTCGACGAATGGCGCATCGGCTCGCCGCGCGCTAATCTATTCGGATCCTGTCATGAATTTGCGGGCCCAGCCGGTATCAATTCCATTCATCGATATTGCCGCCCAACGCCTTTGTTTGGGATCGGCGATCGATACCGCGGTGAAGCGTGTCTTGACCCATTGCCAGTTCATTATGGGCCCGGAAGTGCGCGCTTTCGAAGCCGATCTCGCCGCGTTTTGTGGCGCGCGCCATGCTGTGACTTGCGCCAGCGGCACCGATGCCTTGGTGCTTGCATTGCGAGCCATGGATATAGGCCGCGGCGATGCGGTGATTTGCCCGTCCTTTACATTTTGCGCGACAGCGGAAGTTGCCGCGCTCGTGGGCGCCACACCCGTCTTCGTCGACGTCGATGCCGATACGTTCAACATCGACGTGAACGCCATTGCCGGTGCGATCGAGAGCGCGAAAGAGGCGGGCCTCAAACCAAAAGCGATTATTCCCGTGGATCTATTCGGGTTGCCGGCGGATCACGCCGCCATCGCGGCCGTGGCGAAGGCGGCGAATTTGTGCGTCATCGACGATGCCGCACAAGCTTTCGGCGCACTGTATCACGGCCGTAGGATCGGCACTTTTGCTCATGCGACGACCACAAGTTTCTTTCCGGCCAAGCCTCTCGGCTGTTATGGCGACGGGGGCGCGGTGCTGACGGACGATGATGGAATAGCCGATGCCATTCGCAGCCTGCGTGTGCACGGGCAGGGCAAGGACAAATACGACAATGTGCGCATTGGCCTTGCCTCGCGGCTCGATACGATCCAAGCGGCCATTCTGAGCGAAAAACTGCAGATTTTCCCTGATGAAATTGAGGCGCGCAATGTCATTGCCAACCGCTATGCGCAGGGCCTCGGCGATCTTGTGACCGTGCCAATGGCGCCCGCCGATAGCGTTTCGGTATGGGCGCAATATACCATACGCCTTGCCGGCGGGCGCCGCGATGAACTTGCGGCCGCGCTCAAGACGGAAGGCATTCCCACGGCGGTCTATTACCCGATTCCGTTACATCGGCAGGTCGCCTATAAGGACTTTCCGGTTGGCAGGGGCGGAATGGCCGTGAGCGAGCGCTTGGCTGCGGAAGTTATCAGTCTGCCGATGCACGCTTATCTCGACGAGGGGGATCAGTCGCGCATCATCGATGCCGTCAGGCGGATAGTCGAGGCATGAGTGTCGGCGAGCCGACTGCGGATCAGTTTGCGGCGCATCTGACTTGGCTGTCGCGCGAAAAGCTGATGCCGGGCCGTGCCTATCTCATGGAGATCGACGGCGCCACGGTTGCCGCGACCGTCACGAGTCTCAAATATCGGCTTGATCCGGATACATCCTCGAAATTTGCCGCGAAGACTCTTGGTATCAACGAGGTCGGCGCCTGTAATTTGGCGTTGGCGCGACCCATCGACATTGCTGGCAATCGCGGTGGCGGCGCCTTCAACTTGGTCGATCGGTACACAAATGAAATTGTTGCCGTCGGTGCCATCGATTTTGCTTTGAGGCGCGCAACCAACATTCATTACCAGAAACTGACGGTCAGCAAAGTGGAGCGCATCGAGCTTATGCGGCATAAGCCGGCGGTTCTGTGGTTTACCGGATATTCGGGCGCCGGAAAATCGACCATAGCCAACCTGGTGGACTTCGGTTTGCACAAGTGTGGTATTCATACCATCCTGCTCGATGGCGACAATGTGCGTCATGGTCTGAATAAAGATCTTGGCTTTACCGAGCCGGATCGTGTCGAAAACATCCGCCGCATCGGCGAAGTCGCGAAACTGATGATGGAAGCGGGGCTTGTCGTGCTCTGCGCCTTCATTTCGCCGTTTCGCGCCGAGCGCCGTCTGGCTCGTGAACTCGTGGGCGAAGACTTTATCGAAGTTTTCGTCGACACGCCCCTTGAGCAATGCATCGCGCGCGATCCGAAGGGCCTTTATAAGCGCGCGCTTGCGGGCGAAATCAAAAACTTCACCGGCGTCGATCAAGTCTATGAAACGCCTGACCAAGCCGAGCTGCATCTACTGGCGGGCGCCGATAGCGCCCATGCGCTTGCCGGGCAAGTGATCGATGAACTGAAACGACGAAAAATTTTTGAACCTTGAGCGTTCACGGCTTAGCTTCGTTTATCAATTTCATCGGGCCACACGGCAGGGAACGGCTATGTTCGGCCGCAGAATCGTCTTAAGCAGTTCTATTTGTCAGCCTATCGCTATTACCGATAGCGCTCAGGTCCAGATTTTGGCACTTTTTGCCCTTTACGAGAGCCGGATATGATCGAACGCATTCTCACGGTTGGTGGGTTCACGCTGGTCTCGCGTCTGACCGGCTTCGTTCGGGATATCATTTTAGCGGCCATTCTGGGCGCAGGGCCCGTGGCCGACGCCTTTTTTGTCGCGCTCCGTCTGCCCAATCACTTTCGCGCTATTTTTGCCGAAGGGGCTTTTAACGCGGCTTTCGTGCCATCCTACGCGCGCGTCCGTGAGCAAGACGGATCGGAGGCGGCGGGCCGATTGGCTGATTCGATCTTTACGCTACTGCTGACGAGTTCAGGTCGTGGTGCTTGCTCTCGCGCTCGTCTTTACGCCGACGGTTATTGATGTGTTGGCGCCGGGATTTGCACGCGATCCCGGCCGCTCTGCGCTCGCGCTCCAACTGACCCGCATTACTTTTCCCTATTTGCTGCTGATTACGCTCGTCACGCTCTATGGTGGAATCCTCAATGCATTGCAGCGTTTCGCGGTCGCGGCGGCCGCGCCGATCCTGCTTAACCTCTCAATGATCGTTGCGCTCCTGCTTGGCGCTTTCTTTCCCAGCGCGGGCCACGCCGCCGCTTGGGGCGTATTGATGTCCGGGCTGCTTCAGGCCTTGCTCGTCGGCGGCAGCGCTTGGCGCATCGGCGCTTTGCCGCGGCTTCGCTGGCCGGAACTGAACATTCGCGTGCGTCAATTCTTTCGCGCGCTTGGGCCGGCCACGGTCGGCTCAGCCGGCGTGCAATTGGCATTACTGGCCGATACGATGATCGCCAGTTTTTTGCCGGCCGGGGCATTGTCGGCGCTTTATTACGCCGACCGTCTCAATCAGCTTCCTATCGGCGTGATTGGCATTGCCGCCGGCACGGTGGTACTGCCGGAAATGTCACGCCGCCTGGCTGCGGGCGATCATGAGGGCGCGGCGCATGCTCAGAACCGCGCGGCCGAATTCACCTTGTTGTTGGCGATTCCCTCGGTCGCCGCATTTCTGATTGTTCCCGATCTTATCATGCGAGCGCTGTTTACGCGCGGCGCTTTCAATGCCGCCGACGCGCTGGCGGCAGGCCGCACGCTCGCGGCTTACGCCGTCGGTCTATTACCGTTTGTGCTTATCCGCAGTGCGGTCGCGACATTCTTTGCGCGCGGAGACACCACGACCCCGGTCAAGGCGGCGCTGATTGCGGCTGCGATCAACATTGCGTTCAAGGTCTTGCTCATGGGCCCGCTCGCGCAAGTCGGGCTGGCACTGGCAACCTCTATCGGCGCCTGGATCAATCTTGGGCTTGTGCTCTGGTTTGCCCGGCGTGCCGGTTACGTACGGATCGACGACCGACTGCGCCAATCGGTCGCCAAATTTTTGGTAGCCGGGTTGACATTGATTCTGGTGCTTTGGTTTTTTGACAAACCGGTGCTGTTATGGGCTAGCGGTGCACATCGGTTCGGCGATCTCCTCGCCTTGGCGGTTCTCGGACTCCTCGGCGCGGCGGTTTATGGAGGCGTTATCCTTGCGTTATTCGGGCGCGGATGGCTGAAATTCTTTCGTGCCCGGCGGCCTCGATGATCTCACTTTTCGGGATCATGCGCTAACCGCGCAACCGTTCGGCGAACAACACCAGCGCCCGGCGATAAATTTCGGCCCCGTTCCACTGGCGCATGACGTCGAAATTCGCCGTGCCCGGGCCGTAAGGCGCGCCCGCGCGCCAGCCGTTCACGTTCAGCAAATTGGCGGTGGAGGCGAGTACATCCGCCACGCTGTGACGCAGATCGATCCGGCCGTCGCGATCGAAATCGACGCCGTATTTGATGTAAGACGAGGGCAGAAATTGCGTCTGGCCGATTTCGCCCGCGTAGGCGCCGACGAGATCGCGCAACGGCAAATCGCCGCGCTGGAGAATTTTCAAGGCGGCGATGAGTTCGCGCTGAAACAATTCGCTGCGGCGGCAATCATGCGCAAGGGTCGCGAGCGTGCGCACGACCGGCAGACGCCCCATATCGCCGGAGCCATTGTCGCTTTCCAAGGTCCAGATCGCCATCAGAAGCGGCGCGGGCACGCCGAAGCGCCGCTCGACGCGCGCAAGCAATTGCGCATGACGCGCCATCAGCCGCTTCGCGCGCGCGATGCGCCCCGGCGTTACGCGCGTTGCGGCATAATGCTCGAAACTCATGCGGAACGTCGCATGCTGGCGTTTGTCGAATGCCAGCACCCTTCCGTCCGGCGAAAGATCGGCGAAGGCATTGCCGGTCACGCTGCGCGAGATGCCGGCCGCTTGCGCCTCGCGCGCCATGGCGGCGAGGAAGGTGCGGAAATCGCCGCCGCATGGTGCCGCGGAAGCGGGCGCCGCAATTGCGAGCGCGACAAACGCGACAAATATGAGTGCGATGAAAAAAGCGGCGATGCGCATCAACATGTTTTTTCCTCCAGCCTTCGTCATCAAAAAACATGGCATGCAAACGCGGCAGGCAAAAGGCCAAACAAAAGGCCAAACAAAAGGCCAAACAAAAGGCCAAGCAAAGGCGCCAAATGCCGCCGGCTTTTATCCTTCCCTCAATCGTCCACAACGCCGTGCCGCACCAATTTTCCAGTTGGTCTCAGGGAAAAGTCACACCGGAACTTCGTACGCAAACAGTGATATCTGATCTGCGCTATGTTGTAGCGCAGATTTTCGGTGGGCTTGCGCTACTCGTGCTCTTGGGGGAGAGGGAGACGCCGGCTATCTCGACAAACTCATCCAAATAGAATAATGAGTCCCGACAATTTTCTGGATGATCTGTCAAGCTCTCCGCAAGACTTGAAACGCATCGAAGCTACAGCCGACACAATCATAAATCATTATGATGGGCTAAAAAAAGATAACCGAATAACATCAGAACAATTCCAAAAAATTTACGATAAAGTTTACAATACTTTGCAGAACACAGCCGAATTTTATGTCGATCTTTTGGCAAAACAAAATCCTACTCCGAGTTCGATTAAATAGACCCCCAGCATCTTTAATTATAAAGAAATGTGCGGAGTTCTTACTCAAGGAGCGCTTTTCCGATCAAGGTGCGAATAAAACAATTGACTTAAACAAAATGAACCAAAGACGATTCCACGATATCGTTGCTGTCATTACTTCCGAAATGTCTGATCATCCTAATGGCCCGGTACTAGTGGAGCGGATTTGACATTCGCTACCCACCTGGCCGCAAGCTCGCGAAGCGAATGTCAAATCCAAAACTCCACTAGAAACTTATATTTGGCTCATGGTCTTTCAATTCAACCATTCGCAAAAGACCCCGCCGAAATGGGTAGCGAATGTTTGAATCGGACCACTAGCGGCCTTTATGTTAGAATGTATGAGACAAATGAAAGTCGATCCTGACCATAAAAAATATGTCGCGCAAATGGCTCGTGCCTTAGAGAGTTTCAATAATCCGTTTATAAACGCTGCGGTTAGCAACTTTAAGCAGGCTGCGGGGCCTTAAGGATAGACCCACAGATCGAAAATAATGGAACAAGATAGGTCTTGTCTGAAATAAAGAGGGCAACAGCCAAGTCTTTTACGCCGCCTTGCGCACGTAGCGTTTGACCTTGATCGACTTGACGCGTTTGCGCACCCGCGCCACGTCGTAGGCGGCCTGGATCCGCAGCATGAGATCGGCGCTGAGTCCAAACGCCTTTTCAATTCGGAGCCCCAAATCGGGCGACAGCGCGGCACGACCATTCACCACAGCAGATAATGTTGCGCGCCGCACCCCCAGCGCGCGGGCTGCCTCGGCAACGCTGATATCCAAAGGCTCCAACACGCCCCAATAAATAACCTCACCTGGGTGGGACGGATTTTTCATCGGCATGGCCAATCCCTCAGTGGTAGTCCTCGATGTCGATATCCGAAACAACTGAACCCTCGACCTTGAAAGTGAGCCGATAATTACGTGTCACAGTCAAACTCCAAACGCCTTTCCGCTCGCCCTTAAGAGAATGCAGACGCCAGCCCGGAACCGCTGAAAGCTCCGTGATATTCTCCGCTTCCTCAAGCACAGTCAACATTGCGCGAAGTTTTCCTTGATGCTGCTGTACGATTCCTCTCGGATCGTTCCGGCACCAGAAGCGTTCGAGGTCCTTATGCCGGAAGCTCACAATCTTCATTTCTCATCGTACGGAGACACCGTACGGATGTCAAATCCCACTAAAGCATGTTGCATTCAGATTGAATCATCATCGCGCACTCTTCACCTCGCCCACAAAGGAGAGGTGAAGAATGCGCGTGGCGCCAAAGCGGCTCAAGAATGACTTGACCAATATGGGCAGGGTTTTTCGAGGGCATTGCCGATTACAAACCCTCCGCTCCCCACCTTATCATTGCCGATTACAAACCCTCCGGCCCCCGCTTTATCGCCGCGATCCCGGTGCGCGCGACTTCCACGAGCCCGAGCGGCAGCATCAATTCGATAAATTGCTCGATTTTGTCGCTCTTGCCGGTGATCTCGAACACGAAACTCTCGGTCGTCGCATCGATGACGCGCGCGCGAAAGGCGTCGGCCAGCCGCAGCGCTTCGACGCGCTGTTCGCCCTTTCCGCGCACTTTCACCATCGCCAATTCGCGCTCGATCGAAGTGCCCGCAAGGGTCATATCGACGACGCGATGAATGGGCACCAGCCGGTCGAGCTGGTTCTTGATCTGCTCGATCACCATCGGCGTGCCGGTGGTAACGATGGTGATAAGCGAGAGGTGTTTTTGGTGCTCCGTCTCCGACACCGTCAAGGATTCGATATTGTAGCCGCGCCCCGAGAACAAGCCGATGACGCGCGCCAGCACGCCCGGCTCGTTGTCGACGAGAACGGAAAGCGTGTGTGTTTCCGCGCGTTGCGCCGCCGGCGCGGCGGGATAGTGCGAGGTTGTCGGCAGGTTTGCGTTCATGTGTTTGGTCCGAGCTTTACTCTTGCGTCATGCGCGGGCTTGTCCCGCGCATCCACGTCTTTAGGGTGATTCAAACAGCAAGACGCGGATGGCCGCGACATAGGCGCGCGAAGCGACGCCGTTGTTCGAACGGCTATGCGCGGCCATGACAAAAAAAACTACACCAGCATCTTTCCTTCTTCGGTGATCGCGTCCTCAAGTTTTTCCGCCGCGTCGCCGAGCAGCATCTCATTATGCGCGCGGCCCGAGGGGATCATCGGGAAGCAGTTCTCCTTGGGATCGACGACGCAATCAAACAACACCGGTCTGTCCACCGCGATCATTTCGCGAATGGCGTGATCGAGATCGCCCGGCTTCTCACAGCGAATGCCGACCGCGTGATAGGCTTCGGCCAGTTTGACGAAATCCGGTAAGGCTTCCGAATAGCTCTGCGAATAGCGCCCGCCGTGCAGCAATTCCTGCCACTGCCGCACCATGCCCATGTACTGGTTGTTGAGAATGAAAATCTTGATCGGCAGGCGATACTGCACCGCCGTCGACAGTTCCTGCATGGTCATCAACACGGAAGCTTCCCCGGCAATGTCGATGACCAATGAGTTCGGATGCGCGAGCTGCACCCCGACCGAGGCCGGCAAACCATAGCCCATGGTGCCGAGGCCGCCCGATGTCATCCAGCGGTTCGGTTCGTTGAAGCCGTAGAACTGCGCCGCCCACATCTGGTGCTGGCCGACTTCGGTGGTGATGTAGGTGTCACGATCCTTGGTCAACTCATAAAGCCGCTGAATGGCATATTGCGGCTTGATCACCTCGTTGGATTGCCGATAGGCGAGCGACTTGCGCGCGCGCCATTTGTTGATCTGCGCCCACCATGCCGCCGGCGCTTTCTTGTCGGCGTGAAGCGCGTGTTTACGCCATAACGACACCATGTCTTCCAGAACGTGAGCGCAATCGCCGACGATGGGAATGTCCACATGGATGTTTTTGTTGATCGAGGACGGATCGATGTCGATATGAATCTTCTTCGAACCGGGCGAGAAGGCGTCGATGCGGCCGGTGATGCGATCGTCGAAGCGTGCGCCGACGCAGATCATCACATCGCAGTCGTGCATGGCCATATTGGCCTCCAGCGTGCCGTGCATGCCGAGCATGCCGAGCCATTGCGGATCGACGCCGGGATAAGCGCCAAGCCCCATGAGCGTGGACGTGATCGGAAATCCGGTCAGCTTGACGAGCTCACGCAATAAATTGCTCGCCGCTTTGCCTGAGTTGACGACACCGCCGCCGGTATAAAAGAGCGGCCGTTTGGCCCGCGCCATCATTTCGACCGCTGCCTTGATCTTGTCGATGTCGCCTTTGATTTTCGGCTTATAGCCGGTATGCGCAAATTCCTTCGGCTTCGAATAGAGGCCCTTGGCGAATTGGATGTCCTTGGGGATATCGACGACGACCGGACCGGGGCGGCCGCTGGCGGCGATATGAAAGGCCTCGTGCAGCACGCGCGGCAAATCCTCGATGCGCTTGACCAGGTAATTGTATTTGGTGCAGGGGCGCGTAATGCCGACCGTGTCGCATTCCTGGAAGGCGTCATTGCCGATCAGATGCGTCGGCACTTGCCCGGTGATGCAAACGATCGGGATTGAATCGCACAGAGCATCGGTGAGGCCCGTCACCGCATTGGTGGCGCCGGGTCCGGAGGTGACCAGCACACAGCCGACCTTGCCGGTCGAGCGCGCATAGCCTTCGGCCGCGTGCACCGCGCCCTGTTCATGACGCACGAGGATATGACGCACCGCTTGCTGATGAAACAGCGCATCGTAAATCGGCAGCACCGCGCCGCCGGGATAACCGAAAATGTGCGCAACGCCCTGGTCGGCGAGCGCCTGGATCACCATTTCCGCGCCGGTCATTTCGCGTGTCGTGTTCGACATGGCTTCTATCTACTCACAATTTCGAGGCCGTAGGGTGGGCAAAGGCGCCTCGGTTTGCAGATGTCCGCGGAAGGAGATCGGACAGGCGCCGTGCCCACCAAAGCACATTTCCAACTTCAACCGGATCGGCTGGTGGGCACGGCGCGGAAACGCGCCTTTGCCCACCCTACGGCTTCGGGCAGCCGCAATACCCGAGGCGCCTTTGCCCACCCTTCGCTTCGCTGCGCCAGCAATAAAAAAGGCCCGTTAAGGGCCATGGTTGGACGCTTCCCTGAGATGCTCTTATCAAGAGCACCCCGGCCGCGCCCGAACCCATACTAGGGTAATAATATTACTCATTTCCATCTCCATCAGAACTTTCTTTGCTTATAGTGGTGCTGGCGAGACAGGTCAAGTATTATTCTGCCAGCCATCATTGTTTAGCTAAATGCGGGTTCGTCGGGTCTGGCCTCGGATTTGCTCTTACCAAATAAATTCCAATTGCCCGGATATTCAACTTCTTCCAAGACGTGAAATTGTTTATCAGTTTTGTTAAGTGATTATCATCGTCCATACACAATGATGGGATTTGGCGATCGTTTAAATTTCGAGCCGTCAATTTGTTTTAAGATGACCATCAACAGTGCGAGGTCTCGAACTTCGAGCCAATCCAACCGTAATTAGCGCCACATGAAAAACATTAGATCCATCTGTTTTTTCTTACTCATCACAGCACTGGCCGCATGTGGGCAGGTTCCGGCGTCGGCGGCAGAGAATGCGCCCATGCCGGCAGTCAGCCGCGAATTGACCATCACTCATGGCAACGCCGGCGCAAGGCTGCGCGTGAGCGTGCCGGCTGCTTGGACCGCCGGCACGCTATCATACGTTTTGCGTGACCAATACAACGAGGCGATTGCCGGCGTGCAATTTACGGTGATCTGCAACGACACGTGCGGCGACAAAGACATCGCAAATATACCGAAGATCATCGCTCAAACTTTCGAAACGAGGGCGCGACCGAACGTCAATACCGGAGATCCGGCAATGGAGGCGGTCCGCCTACAGGTCGAACTCATCGAAAAAGGCAATATTTCGGACGGCAAGTTCGGGGTTGCGCGAGTTAGTAAGCCTGCCGGATTGCAGGGACCCTATCGCGAGCAGCTTTATGCGGTTTGCGTCCGCGCAAAAAAAGGCGCGAAGATCGTGGCTGCGCAGGCATGGGCGCCGCTGGCTCGCGAGAAAGAGCTGGGCCCGTCAGTCATCAATGCATGCACGACATTTGAGATCCTTTGACCGAGACAGATTATAGATCTTCACTGAGGATTTCATCGATGGCCCCTTTGGCCGTCACCCACCGCCAACCGGGCATTTGGTTGCGAAACCACGTCACCTGCCGCTTGGCATAGCGGCGCGTGTCCATGATGGCGCCCGCAGTCGCTGCCTCAAGCGATATCTCGCCGCGAAGGTGCCGCATGAGCCAGGGCACGCCATGCGCCTTCATCGCCGGCAGAGATGGGTCGAGTTGGCGCGCGGCCAGTGCGCGCACTTCCTCCAATGCGCCGCCCGCCAGCATGGCGTTAAAGCGCGCCTCAATGCGGCACACGAGTGCGGTGCGTTCGCAAGTGATGAACACCTTCACCGCCTTCTTGCCGTCGACCAACGGCGGCAGGCCTTCGCGATGCCAGTCGCTGAGCGAGCGCCCGGTCGCGCGCACCACTTCCAGCGCGCGCGAAATGCGGGAGCGGTCGTTGATCATGAGGCGTTGGGCGGAGACAGGATCGAGCTGCACCAATTCGGCATGTAACGCAGCCGCGCCCTCGCGCGCAATCCGTTCGCGCACGTCTTTGCGAATATCGATCGGAATCGGCGGCACCGCTGCTAACCCATGCGTGAGCGCCTTAAAGTAAAGTCCGGTACCGCCCGCCAGAATGGCGACGCGGCCCTGTGCCGAAATCTCGTGCAGCACCATGCCGATATCGCGACACCAGCGGCCCACCGAATAATTCTCCTCCGCATCCACGTGGCCGTAAAGCCGGTGCGGCAGGCGCGATTCTTCCTCGGGCGAAGGCCGCGCTGTAACAACACGCAAGTCACGATAGACCTGCATAGAGTCGGCATTGACGATCGTGCCGCCGAGCTTCTCGGCGAGTTCAAGCGCCAGCGCCGACTTGCCGCTGGCGGTCGGCCCTGCGATAAGCAGCGCCTTGATTGGTTTCGTCTCGCCATGACTCATATTGCGACCTTTATTGCCGGCTCCGGCGCGCTTGATCCTGCGCTCATAACAAGCGCTCGAACCATCTTACCAAACGCCGGTGATAGAAATTGGCTGGCCGAAGGACTTGCTGCCGACATTCCCTTTACTCCCAATATGCCCGTCGACCAACGCACCCTATCCGAACAGTTGCGCAGCCTTCTCGGCGCTCCCATTGACGTCGTCGTTCAGGCGTCCACCGGACGGCGCAAGAAGCTCCTTCTCGCCGATATGGATTCCACCATGATCGGCCAGGAATGTATTGATGAACTCGCCGATTATGTGGGCTTGAAAACCCATGTCGCGCGGATCACCGAACGCGCCATGCGCGGGGACATCGCTTTTGAATCGGCGCTGCGTGAGCGCATCGCCCTGCTGGAGGGACTGCCGGTCTCGGTCGTTGAGGAAGTCCTACGCGAGCGCATCACGCTGACGCCGGGCGCACGCACGCTCGTCGCCACCATGCGCGCCAACGGCGCACGCACGTGCCTGGTGTCGGGCGGCTTCACGCATTTTACCGACCGCATCGCCGCGATGATCGGCTTCGACGAGACGCGGGCCAATCGGCTCACCATAGGTGACGGTAGGCTCGCCGGTTCCGTGGCCGAGCCGGTTTTCGGCCGCCAGGCTAAACGCGATGCGCTTATCGGATTGCGTGAAGAACTCGGCCTCGCGAAAGAAGAAACCATGGCGATCGGCGACGGCGCCAATGATCTCGACATGATTGCCGAAGCCGGCCTCGGCATTGCCTTTCACGCCAAGCCGAAAGTGACGCAAGCCGCGCATGCGCATATCGACTATGCCGATCTCACCGCACTTCTTTATGTGCAGGGATATCGGAAAGACGAGCTCGTCGAGGCCTCTTAAGATTATTGCAAATTCAATCCGACATAGCTCGGATCGCCGTCCGAAGACAGAACCAGCAACATGACCGATTTTTTACCGGCCTTTTTCAGTTGCTCAATTCGCTTCTGCAAATCCGCCGCACTTGACACAGCCTGCTGCTGCACCTCGGCAATCACCATTCCCGGCGCCAAATGCTTCTCGGCCGCAATCGAATTCGGCTCCACGCCGGTGATCAAAACGCCTGTCACATTGTTCTTGATTTGATGTTCGACACGAAGCTTGGGCGTGATATCCGCCAAACCGAGACCGAGCGCCTTCTTGACGGCGCTCTTGTCGTCTGGGGTCACATTTTTAGGCGAGATGGCCGCCAATTTAACGTCGTCTTGCAGGCGGCCGAGCCTGACCGATTTCGTCTCTTCTTGGCCCTTGCGAACGATCACGACTGTCACGTCCTTGCCGACGGGGGTGTCGGCGACGATGCGCGGCAGGTCGCGCATTTCTTTCACCGCTTTGCCGTCGAATTGAACAATGACGTCGCCCGGCTTGAGGCCGGCGGGTTTGGCTGGCCCCTTGTCATCGATGCCGGCCACCAGCGCGCCATGGGCGGGACGGATATTAAGACTGTCGGCGATCTCGTCGCTGACTTGCTGAATGCGCACGCCGAGCCAGCCGCGCCGCACTTCTTTGAACCGGCGCAATTGATCGATCACGGGCATCACGGTTTTTGACGGTACCGCAAAGCCGATGCCGATCGAGCCGCCCGAGGGGGAGATGATGGCGGTGTTGACCCCGATCACTTCACCACCGAGATTGAAAAGCGGTCCGCCCGAATTGCCGCGGTTGATGGCGGCGTCGGTTTGGATATAGTTGTCATAAGGTCCCGATTGGATGTCGCGATCGCGCGCCGAGACGATGCCGGCGGTCACCGTGCCGCCAAGACTGAACGGATTGCCGATGGCGATGACCCATTCGCCCAGGCGCAGTCTGTCGGAATCGCCGAATTTCACCGCCTTGAGCGGTTTGCTGGGATTGACCTTGAGCAGCGCCAGATCGGTTTTGGTATCGCGTCCGACAAGGGTCGCCTTCAAGGTGGTTCCGTCATTGAGAATGACACTGACCTCGTCGGCGTCATCGATGACGTGATTGTTCGTCACCACGAGTCCCGACGGATCGATAATGAAGCCGGAACCGAGCGAATTGACGCGGCGGGCGGGGCCGTTGTTCCGGCCGTTTTCGCCGTCGCGCCCGCTTTGTTTGTTTGGACCGTTATCGTTTGGGCCGCCCTGCTTGTGCCGTTTTTTGAAAAAATCCTCGAAAAACTCCTCGAACGGCGAGCCCGGCGGCAAATCGGGTAAGGCGCTTGTGTCCATATCCACCGACTGACGCGTCGACACATTGACCACCAAATCGATTACCTGTTCCGCAACGTCGGCGATGTTTTCCGGACCACGGGCTTGGGCTGAGGTCGTAAGAGCCGGCCATGCGAGGGTGGCCAAGACGAGCGCCAAGCTCGCGTGAATGGCTGATCGCAGCGGATGAAAAAGGGCGCCCATGGGCATCATATCTCCTGCAAAGGGCCTGCCGCAAAATGGCACTCGCATCCCGGCGATTCAAGGGCATATCGACTCAATTAACTGCGTCAGACGGGCTACGTTTCCTTCGCCTTACTTTGCCGGCGTCGGCACTGCCGCAGCCGGCCCGCCGGACCGGCCTGTAGGACTGTTGAAGTAGCGGAAGAAATTGCCGTCGGGTTTTAGCAAAAACCGCGTGTCGTTGGTCTTGAGGCCGGTGTCATAAGCCTGCATCGAACGGTAGAAAGCGAAGAAATCCCGATCCTGGTTAAAGGCATCGGCAAAGATCTGGTTGCGGATGGCGTCGCCGTCGCCGCGAATTTGCTCGGCCTTCGAGGTGGCCTCGGCGACCAGCACCGTCACGTCGCGATCGGCGCGCGCGCGGATTTCCTGCCCGCGCTGTTGCCCTTCCGCCCGGTACTCGGCCGCTTCGCGCTGACGCTCGGTTTGCATCCGCTGATAAACAGCCTGGCTATTCTTGTCCGGCAGATCGGCGCGCCGAATGCGCGCGTCGACGACCTGAATGCCGTAGGCCTCCGCCTCGTGATTGATGAGATCGCGAATGCGCGCCATCAACTCGGCGCGCTGATCGCGTACCACTTGAATAAAGGTGACCTCGCCCAGCACGCGGCGCAGCGCCGAATTGAGCAGAATAGTAAGTTGAGAATCGGCCGTCGCCTTCGACCCCAGCGTTTGATAGAAGCGCAAGGGGTCCCGGATCCGATAACGCGCGAAAGCGTCGACCAGCAGCCTCTTCTGATCGGAGGCGATGACCTCCTGCACGGCCGTCTCCAAATCGAGAATGCGTTTGTCGATACTGATGACACCATCGACAAAGGGCGCCTTGGTATGCAATCCCGGCTCGTTGACGACGCGCACCACCTTGCCAAAACGTACCACCAGGGCCTGCTGGGTCTGATAAACGCTAAACAGCGAGGAATAGCCCACGACCAGGACGGCAGCCACGACGACGACGATCAGGCCACCCAAAACATTGAATCTCATGGCCGCTCTCCGATTTGCGTCGATGGGCGCGGTACCGACGGGCCCGACTGTTTCGTCAACTGATCAAGCGGCAAATAGGGCACTACGCCAGTGCCGCCGGCGCTGGAATCGAGGATAATCTTATCCGTGCGGCCCAGCACGCGCTCCATCGTCTCCAAATACATACGCTCGCGGGTCACGTCGGGCGCTTTCTTGTATTCCTCGTAGATCTTCAAGAACCGCGCGGTCTGGCCTTTGGCCTCGGCCACCGTCTGCGACTTATAGGCTTCCGCCGCTTGCGTAATCTGCGCCACTTTGCCGCGCGCTTGGGGAATGACGCGATTGGCATAGGTCTGGGACTCATTGACCGAGCGATCCTGGTCGATGCGTGCGGCCTGCACGTCGCGGAAGGCATCGATCACTTGTGCCGGCGGATCGACCTTTTGCAATTGCACCTGCTGCACGGTGATGCCGGCGCCGTAATGGTCGAGCGTCTTCTGCATCAGCTCCTGCACCGCCGCTTCAGTGACCTGGCGCGCGCCGGTCAAAATCGGCTGAATATCGGAATGGCCGATAACCTCACGCATGGCGCTTTCGGCCACCGCCTTCACGGTGCTTTGCGGATTTTGAATATTGAACAAATAGTCATCGACGCGGGTCGGCTTTATTTTCCACAAGACCGAGAAGTCGACGTCGACGATGTTCTCATCCCCGGTGAGCATGAGGCTCTCTTCCGGCACATCGCGCGTGGCGGCGCCGTCGCGACGGCTGTCATTGACCACGCTCATGCCGATGTTGATCGTGTTAACACGCAAGACTTTGGGAGTCAGCGCGGTTTCGACGGGATAAGGGAAATGATAATTCAAGCCGGGATCCACCTCGCGCACGACTTTACCAAAGCGCAACACGACGCCCCGCTCATCGGGCTCCACGCGAAAGAAACCGGTGGAGGCCCAGATCGCAACAAGGGCAAGAACCCCCAAGGCAATGCCGCGTCCAGTAACGCCGCCCGGCATAAAGCCGCGTAACTTATCTTGCCCCCGGCGGAGCATCTCCTCCAGATCGGGTGGCGTTCCACCTGACGGGTTCTGCCCCGGACCCCAAGGCCCTTTGCCGCCCCCAGACGAACCCCAGGGTCCGCCACTTGAGCCGCCGCCACCGCTTTGATTTGTCCATGGCATCGATAAACTCTCCCGGCACACGGCCTTGCACACCGAACGCCCTTTGTTCAGCGCAGACTTATAGCGCGGACTTATAGGGGAGCCGATGGCCCCTTACAACGCGCCGCCACGCCAACGCGCGCTCATGCCGCGCCGCCTCCCCGCGACGAAAACACCGCCTCGATATGGCAACGGCGCGCCCGCTTCGCCACCCATGGCCGGCAAAATGCGCGCGGCGCCTTTTTACCAACGCCGTTCGTAGGTCACTGTCGTGAAGTCGGTATCATCCTCCAAACCACGACGATGAACGATGCGGGCCGTCTCGCGCCACTGATTGGCATCGATGGGCGGAAAACGAACGTCACCCGCGGGCGAAGCATGCACCAAAGTCATCTCCAGCCGGTCCGCCCGCGCGATGGTGGCGGCGAAGAGATCGCCCCCGCCGATGATCATGATCTCATCGACGCCGCGCTTTTCGGCGTCCTCGCGCGCCAGCGCCAGCGCTGCATCCAAGCTCGTGGCCATCATGACGCCCGGTACCGCCAGAGTCGAATCGCGCGTCAGCACGATATTGGTTCGATCCGTCAGCGGTTTGCCAATCGAATCATATGTCTTGCGCCCCATCACGACGGGCCTGTTGATCGTGATCCGGCGGAAATGTTGCAAGTCCGAGCGCAAGCGCCACGGCAAATCGCCGTCACGACCGATAACGCCGTTCTCGCCGACGGCGGCCACGAGAACCAGTTTCATGTGATCGATCACGACGCCGTTCCTGGACGCGAGAAAATGACAGGTACCGCGCCGATCGTCCGCTTGCCAACCCTCATTGTCACACCGCCACCTCGGCTTTGATGTGCGGATGCGGGTCGTAATGCTCGACCGTGAAATCCCCGTAGCGGAAAGCGCCGACATCGCTGACCGCCGGATTGATTCGCATGGTCGGCAGCGGGCGCGGCGCCCGCGTCAGCTGAAGCTTGGCCTGCTCCAAATGATTCAAATAAAGATGCGCGTCCCCGAATGTGTGAACGAACTCGCCCGGCTTAAAGCCGGTCACTTGCGCCACCATCATCGTCAACAACGCGTATGAGGCGATGTTAAACGGCACGCCGAGAAAGACATCGGCCGAGCGTTGGTAAAGCTGGCATGAGAGATTGCCGTTCGCCACATAAAATTGAAACAAACAATGACACGGCGGCAGCGCCATCTTATCGACATCGGCGGGATTCCACGCCGTGACGATCAGCCGCCGCGAATCCGGATGACGCTTGATCATCGTAATGACATGGCCGATCTGATCGATTGTTTTGCCGTCCTGCGCCGGCCAGGAACGCCATTGGTGACCGTAAACGGGGCCGAGATCGCCACGCGCGTCGGCCCATTCGTCCCAGATGCGCACGCCGTGCTCGTTGAGATATTTGATGTTGGTGTCGCCGGCCAAGAACCAAAGCAATTCGTGAATGATCGACTTCACATGCAGTTTTTTGGTCGTCAGCAGCGGAAAGCCGGCATTGAGATCAAAACGCATCTGATAGCCGAAGACCGAGCGCGTGCCGGTGCCGGTGCGGTCGTTCTTTTCCACGCCGGTCGCGAGAACGTGTTGCAACAGATCGAGATATTGGCGCATGGCGTTAACATATAGCGAATAGCGAATAGCGAATAAATAGCGAATAGCGAAAACAAAATGGCGAGTAGCGAAGAGCGAATAGTGGTCGCGATGCTTGGCGAGCATTGTTTTCTGATTTCTGATTTCTGATTTCTGATTTCTGACTTCTGTCTTCCGATTTCCGATTCTATTCGCTACTCCCTGTTCGCTATTCGCCAATCTGGACCTGGTTTCATCCAGCGATGGTTCATCCCGACATGCTTTTTAGCTGGCGCATATCGGGTAAACCCGACATGCTTTGTTAGTCGGCGCATATCGGGTAAACCCGACATGCTTTGTTAGTTGGCGCATATCGGGTAAACCCGACATGCTTTTTAGTCGGCGCATATCGGGTAAACCCGACATGCTTTTTAGCTGGCGCATATCGGGTAAACCCGACATGCTTTTTTAGTTGGCGCATATCGGGTAAACCCGACATGCGGTGGGGCGGGATGAGCAGTCGTTTATCCTAGGTATAACAGCCTATCAAGGATTATTTTCGTGGGGGGCACTATGGGTCTCGCGTTCCGCTCGACCCATCCTACGGGCTATTTTCAGGAGACCTGGCCGGATTCCGGTCGTGAATGTTTGAATCGGACCACTAGCTCGTGAAGCCGCGATACGTAGCGCACAAATCCCTTTGCGATTGGGCGCCCAGCACGTATCTTCAGCCCCAAGACGCACATTCGTGCGTCCCGGGGCGTAGAAACCTCCTCACACGTCGGCTGGCATCAGCCGTCAGTGATGCCTCCCTCGCCGTCTGGCCGGGGAGGCGCTGTCGCATGTCCAGGGCGAAAGCCTAAAGGGCGGCGCGGCCGTACGTGTGCGGCTTTCTAACTCCCCGGTCACCAGTGCGATTACTGGTGACCGCCTCACCGCAAAGCGCGAGAAAGGGAGACCAAATGCTATCTTGGCGCAAACCGAAGCCGTCGCTGTCGGATGCCATTTTATTGGTGAACGATGCGAGCGTGGTCGCCTACGACTATCTGTGCGACCGGGAATACATGCCCAGCGAAGAGGAGCTGCATCTGCTCGAGGCGCTTGGCGAAGCCTTGTTGCGAAATCATGTGATGGTGGAGCAGATCGCCCACAATATGCATCGGCGTGCGCGCGGCGAGCCGGAAGAGGCGGTGACGTTCACCGACCGGGACCTGTTCGACTTCCACGAGCCGCCATAACCGTACGAATCGTTGCCTCGCCCGTCGAGGCTCGCGACCGTGGTCGCTCGCACCTTCAGCAATCCGTAATAAGCGCAGCGGAATGCGGGTTCATTCGCGGCGCGGCCGCTCCCCGGATTTCGGCTCACGCTCCATCGGGGCTACGGACTTTATCCGGGCTTACGGCTTGCAAAAACCACAGTCCGCCACCTCGGGGGAAATGACGGACTGTGGTGGCACTTGCTCGGCTAATATGCCGTCTCGTGACAGTGATGTGTTTACCTTACCGTCACGGATGCCGGTGTACCAAATGTTACACGGGATGCGTGTTTTTCTCGGGTATCTCTTTTTTGGGCCCCTCGATGGGGCCTATCTCGAGGCTCGGCCCGTTTTTGCGCTCTTGCCAAATGTGACACGCACGCGATTTCTCCGGCCGAAAAATCCGGCCGAGAAATAGTGAGGACGTCGCCCCTCGATTTGGCAAAGCCGTGCGCGAGCGGGCTCCTTTTCTTTTGCCTCGCCCTGAAAGGGGGAGGTCGCACAATTGTAGCGCAGCGACGATGAGCGGGTGGGGGGTCGACTGTAACTGTCGATAAACTCCAAAAGGACCCCCTCCGACTCGGGAAGGACCCCTTCCCCCTTTCAGGGCAGGGCTATCGCATGTGGCCGCCTTCCTTTCACCTCTCCCAATCAAAGTCGGATATATCCGACTTTGATCACTATTAAATACCGAACTCGGGTAAACCCGAGTTCGGGTGGGAGAGGTCGACCGCCGAAGCGTCAGCGAAGGCGGTCGGGTGAGGGACTTTTTTTGCAATTCCGAGCCTGCCCCCACCCCAACCCTCCCCCAGCCGAAGTCGGATATATCCGACTTCGGCCATGTTAGGTGCCGAACTCGGGTAAACCCGAGTTCGGATGGGGGAGGGAGAAGAGGCGCTGTACCACATGCGATTGCCCTGCCTTTCAGGGGGAGGGAATGGAGAGGTTGCGGCGAGAAGGCCGAACTCACTCCCCCTCGCGCCAGATGCCGAGCGCTTCTTGCGCCGGGCGGTCGGAAATGGAGAACAGCACGGCGTCTTCGCCGCCGATCTCGTGGTGATAGCGCTTCCATGGCGGCACCACGAACACGTCGTTGACGGCCCATTCGAAGGGCTTGCCATCGATCACGGTTTTGCCCGTGCCTTCCGCCACCGCAAATACGGTGCCGTCGGTCGACCGGTAAGGCTCGCCTTTAAAGCCCTTCGGCAGCAACGCCAGATGGGCACCCATGGTCGGCAGCACCGGCCCGCCATTGATCGGATTGGCGTAACGCACGCGCGCGCCGTGGCGCTTGTCGATATCGCCGGTCGTTTTCAGACGCTCGAGGATCGGCTTCATCTTCTTGTAGGGATAGTTGATGACCGGCGAGCGTTTCATGAACGTGTCGGCAGCCATGCCGTCCGGCAGGACTCCAGTCGCATAACGCTCGAACGAGTCGCCGTCCTCGTGATTGACGTTCTGCATCTTCTCGTCGAAGTGGTTCGCAAAGGATGCCTGGAAGTGATTGACGGTCGGCATGTCGAGCACATCGAGCCACATCACCGGCTCTTGGCCCGGATTGCCGTGATCGTGCGGCGCCCAATTGGCGGTGATGATGAAGTCGCCATGCTCCATGGTCGATTTCTCGCCCTCGACCGCCGTATAGGCGCCCTTGCCTTTGAGCACGAAACGAATGGCGGAGGCGACGTGCTGATGCGCATCGGCAATTTCGCCCGGCATGATGAGCTGAATACCGGCAAAGAGAGTATTGGTGATGCGCGACTTACCCGGATCGCCGGGATTCTCCAGGACCAGCACGCGGCGCTCGGCCTCTTCCGCCGTGATCACTTCGCCCGCCTCGAGCATCAGCGTCTCGACCTCACGAAACTTCCACAGTGCCGGGACCATCTGCGTTTTCGGCTCGGGCGTCACCAGACCCTTGAGCACCTCCCAGAGCGGGGCGAGGTGATATTCGGAAATCTTCTCGTAATAGGCCTGGCGCGCGTTCTGGATATTGTGCTTGGAACCCGGTTGGGTCTGTTCAGTTGCGGTTGAGACCGCCATGGGCATGCTCCAATCGTTGAATTTGCTGCCTTTATACCGCAAACGAACACATCGGAAAATCCCCTGCGCCGGCGCAATTGAATGAGGTTCAATTATTGACCGAACCGCCGTCCACCACGAGCGATTGGCCGGTCACGAAGTCGCTGTCGCCGGATGCCAGAAACAGAAGCGCGCCCAGGAGGTCTTCCGGATAGGCGTCTCGCCTGAAGGCGCGGCTGTTGCGCACCGGAACGCGCGTTTCCTCGACATGGGCCGCGTTTTCCAAACCCGTGTCGCTCAGAATATAGCCGGGCGATAGTGAATTGACGGCAATGCCGTACTCACCGAGCTCGCGCGAGAGTGCGCGCGTGAAAGCGAGTATCGCCCCTTTCGAGGCGACATAGGGAAGCATCCGGGGAACGCCCTTATAAGCGGCGCCCGACGCGATGTTGATGATTTTGCCGGAGCGGCGGGCGATCATATGCGGCGCAATGTGCCGCACCATCAGATAAGATCCGCGCACATTGACCGCCATGACCCGGTCCCACGTCTCAATATCCCATTCGTTGAAATTCCGGGGCGTGAGCGGGGCGTAAAGCGCGGCATTGTTGACGAGTATGTCGATCTGTCCGAAACGATCGATCGCCTGCTTGACCAGCGCTTGCACGGCGCTTTCATCACTCACGTCGCAGGTAAAACTCGCCGCGGCATCCGCGCCGTGGTGCAGAACGATTTCGGCAACAACATGCCTGCCATCCGCGATATCGGCGACCATGACCCGCGCACCTTCGCCAGCAAGAGCCAGCGAATAGTGCCGTCCGATGCCTTTCGCGCCGCCGGTGACGATTGCAACCTTGCCCGCAACTCTTCGCATGCCGACTTCCCTGACTACCGGTCCAGCGCCAGCATATCACGCACACACCCGCTCGGCAGCGGAACCGCGGATTACGCTGATGCTAATCCGCCCCACGGGCTACCAAAGTCGCAGGATTAAGCTTATAGCCCGTAGGGCGCGTTAGCGAACGCTCGAAGGCAAAACGGCGGATTACGCTGACGCTAATCCGCCCCACGGGCTGCGGAGTTACGCCGCTTCCAGCCGCGCCAATTCTTCTTCGAATTGAAAGCGCAACTGCGCGCCCTCTTCTTCCGGCAGCCAATTCGTCACCTGCGGAAAGATGGTGCGATAGAGCGAAGCGGTCGCGGCTTCCAAGGTAATTCTGCGCTGCCCGCGCCTCGGCGAGAATTTGATGAGGCCGCGACCGCACTTTGGCGGGATCGGGGTGATAGACGGGCGCAGCCGCGGGGCCGAAGAGGTCGCCTTGACCTTCGCTCTCGAAAAAATCCGGTTCGTCGCTCTGCGTCATGCCGGTTAGCCGTAGGGCGCGTTAGCGAACGCGTAACGCGCCGCTCGAAGGCGAAACGGCGGATTGCGCTGACGCCAATCCGCCCTACGCGCTTGGCTCATTGGAATCAAGAACATACGACACATCAGCCAGAATGACTTAGCGGCCGTTCGGATGCTCGCGGCGCACCCCTTTAAAGCTCATACCGTCCTGCTTCACGTCAATGAACCGGCCGGAATTACCCTCACGCTTCACCCATTGTTCCGTCTTTGCGATTGAACGTTGCGAGCGATTTCGGACCGCGCCTTGACGATGATTATCACCCTTCGGTGGATTGGTAGCCATGATGTGCCTCTTTTGAGGTGGAGAACATACCATGAACCTTTTACTCTGAGTGTCAACATTTTTCTTGTTATATTCACAACACTATATCCGCATCTGGATCGCCTGCGGCGAGCGCGTTGATATAAGCAAGGCAAAGATCGCGCGAGAGATAGCGGCCGTGGGCGGCCATGTCCTCGCGCTCGACGATCGGAAACGTCGAAAAGATATAGTGCGCGGTATCGCGCAAGCTTTCGATTTCGGCTTTTGTGCTGCTTGGGAAATAAAGCATGAAATAGAGCGCATCGAGCCGCGCGCGGCGGCGCGCGCGCTCGGCTTCGTCCCAGGGAAACGGTTTGCCCGTGTAGCCCATGTCGCGCGCGAACGGCTCCATGTCGTGGGCGGTGTAGCTGAGCGCCAGCACGTCAGCTTTGACAATGTCCGCGGCGGATTTTTTGCCGAATTTGCGTGCGTAGGCGTCGCGCGGGATGACGGGGAGTTGTTCGACGTATGAACCAGTTGAGATGTGTGACCTTGCACTTTTTGACTGAGCAACAAAATCGAATGAAACTGGCATTAAAATTGCCTAGCAGCAATGGGACGACATGGTCCTACGCGAAGCCTTTCATCCGGTTTTCGAAAACACAAGGGCAACGAATGTTGCCGGCCGCCGAAGTCGGAATGAGTGAAGCGATCATCGATCGAACATTCGTCGGTGACGTGACATGTTTAAAGCCAATTGCCCATTCCTGCGACGTACGCGGTCTAGTCGATGGTTTGCTTGCGACACCCAAAACTGGGGAGTTGGCAGCCAAGTTCGGCATTCTGATGTTCGTCTGGTGTCGATCGCGCTCTTGTTGCGCCGGTCTGTTTTACATTCTCCAAATTGATAACAACGCTTGCGGCCCGATGATCAAATGCCTGCACCATCTTTCCTTCATAAAGCGGCACAAACTCCTCATCACCGCGCTTCCAGCGATTGCCGCCGACCGGATAGGCGGTTTTTTCCAGTTCGGCGCGCGTGACGAATAAATGTGAGTCATTCGTCATATCGAACATGCGGACATATTTAACAGGATAAGCCGCGACCGGCTGTTGGCCGGAGCGATCGACCAGCACGGGCAAACGATCATAGATCGCCTTGGTAATTTCGGCATCGCGGCGGGTGCGGAAGATCGGCGCCGTGCCGGTGTTCGGGTTAACGCGCTGGAAATCTTTTGCCGCTAAGACAAAACTGCGGTCGGGATCTTCGATTTGGCGCACGTTGCTCAGAAAAAAAGCGCATTGCGCACCCTCAAAAATGCGATGCTTGCCACCGATGATGGATGCAGAAAATTTGAAGCGTGAATCCACGTCCGGAAAAAATGGATCGTCATCGGGACGTCTGTTTTCGAAATCAAATAATGCCGCTAATCGGCCCATAGTGGCCACGGATTTGAAAAATTCCGATGATGTCTTGTCGGAGGCAATACCTGACGGCGTCACCAGTCCCACCAGTCCATCGGGTTTGATCAGTCGCGTGCTGCGTTCCACGAACAGCGAATAGATGTTGGTGTCGCCGCCCGACAACAACGGATAATCGCCCATGCCGCGTGCGACCCGCGCCTGCGCCTCGGCGGCAGCAACGGCCTTTTCGTGCGCGAGCGCCAGCGGATCGTGCTTCTTCTTTAGTGCATCGACCATTTTCTTGCGATCTGACGCGCGCTGGGCACGCGCGATCTCCGGCTTGCGCGCGGCGAACCACTCGACCTCCTGAAACTTGATGCGGTCCCACGGCGGATTGCCGATGATCGCGTCGAAACCGCCTTGCGGCTCGCTACTTTCCCAATGGCTCCAGACGCCGGGAAACGCCACCTCCCAATGTAGGAAACGCTGTTCGGAAATTTGTTGCCGGCATTGCCCATAGAACTTGGCAAAGTCCGCATCGGTCGCGGGCCGACCGGCGAGAATATTCAGCGGGTCACCAAATTGGCCGTCGAGAAATCGATTCACGAGCGTCTTGGCCACGCCATTTTTGGGGTCCTGCCAACGCTGCACGTGAATGAAATCGAGCAGCGCGACAATCGGCCGGATACCGCTTTCGACGCTCTCAAAATTACTTTCGCTCTCCTTCACCTCCGTGATGTCGGCGTCGGTCAATGCCTCAACTTTCTCCATCCCCGCGCTGACGGCTTTTGCTTTCTTGACGATGTCGCTAATGAGAATATTGCCGCGCTTCGCCAGCCAGTCGAGCGCACCGCGCACATGCTCGCCAAACAGCGAGTTGCCGCAGCGCAAATGGTGGTCGAGGAACGACAAGGGCGCGCCGACAGTGAAAGTGTGCAGCCATAGCGAAACCTTGGCGAGTTCGACCGCCATCGAATTCAAATCCACGCCATACACACAACGCTTCAAGATCATGCGGCGAATGATGTTGCGCTCGTCGAGTTGGCGTTCGGGTATCGGCCAATTGTGTTCCTTCGCCCTCGCCTCAATACGTTCGCGGATGACGGCGATGCGCTTGATCAAGGGCAATTCATAAGGCGTCTTTTCCGCCCAATCGGCCATTTCAGCGGCATCGTCGATCGCGGCGAGAACGCGGTCGGCCAGCCAATCGACCAGGCTGACAAGGAAATGGCCGGAGCCCATCGCCGGATCGCAAATCTTTAATTCGAGAATGCGGCTTGCCGGGTCGAGCGCCTTCAGTTCATTCAGCCGCTGATTGATCGGTCTACGGCTTGCACGCAACGCGCCCGCTTTGGCGCGGAACTGCTCGATGCGTTCGGTCACCAGTGGACCCACCGTGCGCTCGATAATCAATCTCACCAATGGCTCAGGGGTATAATAACTGCCGGAGCCTTTGCGCGCGAAAGGATTGAGCCGAATAACTATTTCTTTGTCTTCGGCAACAACATCGAATTCGAGCAGCCGCTCATAGATCGAGCCGAGCTGCTGTACCGACAGATCGCGATAGTTGATGTATTTCGGCCGCGGTTCGGCCTGTTCATGGGACAAAGGATAAATAATATGCGCCAGGATTTTGTCGGGCAGTTTGCACCGCGCCAAAATCGGCGCCTCAGTCGGCTGAAAAAGGCCGCCATTGTAAGGCGGAATGCCGAGCGCATCGTCGCCCTCGCCGATCGCGCGAAAAATCGTTTCAAGCCGAGCCCAATAAAGTGTCGCGCGTTCGGAAAAGTCAGAACGGCCAATAAATTTATTCGCAATTTCGTCGCGCAGACGCGTCAGCGCAAATTCTTTGTAGGCGTCGCGCTCGATAGGGAGCAGATGGCGATCTTCCGCGTAGAGCACAAACAACAATCGATAGAGAAAAATCAGCGCGCCTTGCCTCACCTCACTCAAATATTCGGTCGAAAGACCGGCATCCTGGTTCGGGTCGTGTGCCGCGATTGCTTTCACCAAACCTGGATATAATTCATCGAAAACGATGCGCGACAGATCGGCGGCAACGCCCGCCTCCCAATGCTTGCCCTGATCGCGTACCAGCGCATGCAGCGTCTGGCCGTGGTGCGCGGAGAGAAACGCGGCGCACCCAAACAGAAGTACAAAAAGACGAAAGACGTGGTCGGGCGAGAATGGGGTGTCATCTAACGAACCCTGATAACCGGGCAGACGGAAAACGCCGCCTAGGTCGATTTCCAAATATTCTTCGGCAACGGAGTCGGCACCCTGAAAATAGAGTCGCCATATCCGGCCATTGGTCAGGATGCCCCAGCGCAGCTTGCCCCGTGTGACAACATCCACACGGCGCAGATAACTGAGAATCTGGTTCGATGGTATGCCGGAATCGCCTTGGTCGGTTTTGTCGCCGCGATCGAGAATCCGGTTCCAGCGCTTGGCCTCCATGATGCAAAGGCCATGGCTAAAACGGCTCGCTCCTTTTTCGGCTGCCGCTTTGTCCTTGCTGTCGCTGTCGCCGAATAGCAGCCCATCGGGGACCTTCTCCCGCCCACCGAACGACAAGTTTTGCTGCGGTAGACTATTCGTCCAGCCGACCGCTCGCAGGACCGGCCAGATCAGCTCTGTTTCGGTTTCCGCTTCGGAAGGCTTTTTGAGCTTCTCGATGGCCGTCAGGAACTTTGCGACTTCAGCGTGAAGCGACGCGAGGGCGGAATCATCGAGCGCTTTCCAGGCGTCGGATTCCTTAATGCCTTCGAGCAGGTATTCCCGCGTAAACAGCCCGCCCCGAAGCATAGCTCCCCAATTACAATTCTAATGTACCCTCGATCACCGGTACTCGAATCATCGATTTCATACAACCGGCAGACTGCGGGACCGTCCAGCGACGGAAACCTATTACCCCCTCACCCGCCGGATAAACTTCGCAAAACCGGCAAGCTGCTGTTTGACGATATCCTTGGTCGGCTGATCTTTCAGCTCCAGCGTTTCCTTGTCGAATTTGTTCTGCGCGCTGCCGACAAATATTTCCGGCGTGCCGAAAACAAATGAATTGAG
The DNA here is from genome assembly GCA_963697535.1 of uncultured Pseudomonadota bacterium. Taxonomy (GTDB): domain Bacteria; phylum Pseudomonadota; class Alphaproteobacteria; order Rhizobiales; family Xanthobacteraceae; genus Pseudolabrys. Next base: position 555,161 of record OY969085.1, read on the forward strand.
ATAGGTCAACGCCATGCGCAGATGATATTGCATGCGCGCACCGCCGAGTGGCCCCTGGCTCGCGGATTGGATGGCGACCGGCTTGTCCTTGAACGGCTGGTCTTTCATGCGCGAGACCCAATCAAGCGCATTTTTGAGCGCGCCGGGAATCGACCAATTATATTCGGGTGTTACAATCAATACGCCATCCGCCTCGCGCACGGCGGCGGCGAAATTCTCGACCTCTTCGGGAAATCCCGACGCCTCTTGAATATCGGCATTGTAGAGCGGGAATGTTTCGAACGGCGGCGCCGGCTTCAATGTGATTTCCGGCGGTGCGAGCGCCGGCAGCGCCCGCGCTAGCGCCGCGTTATATGAGGCTTTGCGCAACGAGCCGCAAATCACGACCACATTAAGCTGATCGGCCATATCGTCCCCCTCAAACTGCATCCGGTGACCGCTCCGCGGCCGCACAACCCGCGATGCGCTGTCCGCCAAAACTTATCACATCAAAACGTCTCGTCCTCAATGGGGTTACGCAACGTCCCAATGCCCTCAATCTCCACCTCGCAGCTGTCGCCGGCCTTCATCCACACGGGCTCGGGTTTGCGCGCGTGGCCGACCCCGGAAGGGGTGCCCGTCAAGATAACGTCGCCGGGCTCCAACGTCATGCCCTTGGTCAGATAGACCAGCGTTTCGGGAAGCGGAAACATCATGTTCTTCGTATTATCCGACTGCATGATTTTGCCGTTCAGGCGGCTTTCAATTTTGAGGCCGCCGGCCCCGCGTGGCAATTCGTCGGCGCTCACCATCCACGGGCCGAAGGCGCCGGTACGATCGAAATTCTTGCCCATGCCCCATTGCGTCGTGTGGCGCTGGAATTCGCGAACCGAACCTTCGTTCGCGACCGAATAACCGGCGATGCAATCCAGAGCATTATCCTTTGTGAGATGTTTGGCGCGCTTGCCGACGATGGCGACCATTTCGGCCTCGTAGTCGAGCTGAATCAATTCGCGAGGCCGTATGATCGGCTCAAGATGTGGCACCATGGAGGTGAGCACACGGAAGAAAACGGATGGGAATTTCGGGATGTTGTCGCGCTGCGGACCTTCCTTGACGTGGTCAAGGTAATTGAGTCCAAGACAGATGATTTTGCCGGGATTGGCGACCGGCAGACCGAACTTCAATCCACTGAGCGGTTGGCGCGCAGACGCCGGCGCCTTTTTGGCCAGCTCGGCGAGCGGTGTAAGCTCGCCATGATTGGCGCGCAGCCAGGCGCCGAGATCGGCCGGCATAGTGGCGTCAACCGCCTGTAAATCGACGACACTGTCGCCTTCGAGCACGCCCAAGCGAGCGCCGCTATTGGTTTCAAATCCGACAATCTTCATGAGTCCCGCCCCATTTAACAACGGTCATCCGGCCGCGACCGGTCGCAACCATTAGGTTTAGCGCAAGCGAAGCCTCTGGAAAAGATCAGCGGCTTGCTTTTGTTTTTGCCGGCTCATCGCCGAGCGTGAACGCTTGAATCGAAAAATAACCGCTCGCATCGGGCCAAACATCCGCCGGCAACCAGCCGGCGCCGCGCGCCAATGCCCGAAAAGATTCTGGACTGTATTTGTAGCTGTTCTCGGTATGAATGGTTTCGCCGGCGCGAAATTCGGTCGTCTCGCCCGCCACTTTTATTTTTTGCCGCCTGAGACTCGCCAGGTGCATTTCGACGCGATTGCGCTCGCGGTTGAAAAAAGCATGGTGCTCGAACGTATTCAAATCGAATGCCCCCCCCAGTTCACGATTGATGCGCGCAAGCAGATTTTTATTGAATTGCGCGGTGAACCCGGCGGCGTCATTGTAGGCGGAATTGAGCACCTCGGCCGGCTTGATCAGATCGATCCCGATGATGAGTTTGGCGTCGGCGCCGAGTATTTGGCCGATATTGCGCAAGAAAGCCGCCGCTTCATGCGGCTCGAAATTGCCGATGGTGGAGCCGGGGAAAAACCCGACGCGCAACGGCGCCGTTTGTACCCCAGCCGGCAATTCGAACCACTTGCAGAAATCCGCAGTGACCGGCAAAACTTCAAGATCGGGAAAATCACCACGCAACTCGACAGCCTCTCGATCGAGCATTTCACCGCAGATGTCTACGGGGACATAGGCCGAAAGCTTCGGCGCGGCGGCGAGCAGAAGACGCGCCTTCTTGTTGGAGCCGCTGCCGAACTCCACGACAGCGGCACCTTGAGGAATGATTTTACCGATTTCGGCGGCCTTGTCTTGCAACAGCTGCATTTCGCAGCGCGTCAGGTAATATTCCGGCTGCTCGGTGATCCGCTCGAACAACCGCGAACCGGCACCATCGTAGAAATACTTCGCCGGAATCCGTTTTGGCGTCGCGCTCAAGCCTTCGAGAACATCGCTCGCGAAAGCGGACACCTCACCGCCCAACGATAGCGGACGGCGTGAACGGACAAGCGCTACCATAATGACCTCTCAATTTTTCTTCTGCCGCAGCGACCATTTCGAGCAGCGATAAGTCGCCTGCTCCTTTTTAATGTCAAACGAACTCGGCCAGGCGCAAGCCGGAAAATTGCCATCGCGCCGGCGGATAGAAAAAATTGCGATAACTCACACGCGCATGACCTTCCGGCGTGGCAAGAGAAGAGCCACGCAACACCATTTGGTTTACCATGAACTTGCCATTGTATTCGCCGATCGCCCCCTCGGCCGCGCGGTAGCCCGGATAGGGCAGATACGCGCTGCGCGTCCATTGCCACACCAAACCGAATGCATCGGCCAGGAGACCCTCGCGCGCCGCGACCTCCCATTCAGCCTCGCTCGGCAAATGCTTGCCGGCAAAACGCGCAAAGGCGTCGGCTTCGTAATAGCTGATATGCATGACGGCAGCCGCCGGATCAACCGGTCTCAAACCGCCCAGAGTCATCACATGCCAAGCGCCGTATTTCTCGCGCCAATGGCCCGGCGCTTGCCAGTCTTCCGCCTGCACGGCTGCCCAGCCATCCGACAACCAAAGCGAGGGGGTCGCGTAACCCCCGGCATCGATGAAAGCGAGCCAATCGGCATTCGTAACAAGATGCCGCGCGATGCGCATTGGGGGAACGAGAACCTCATGGCGCGGAATTTCGTTGTCGTAACAAAATCCACGGCCGTCATGGCCGATCATGTGAATGCCTGCGGACACGTTCACAAGTTCAGCCATTCCCTGCGGCGAAGGCGGCGGCTGCCAGTTCGGATCATAGGCGGGATCGGTTGGATTCTGCGCAAAGGCGTGCAGAATATCAGTGAGCAGTAATTCCTGATGCTGCTGTTCGTGATGCAATCCGATTTCCAAAATAGCGAAGACGCGGGATGCCGCGGCTTGCGGCACGTTCTCGATCAATCGGTCAACCGCGGTGTCGACATAGTCGCGATAATTTGTCACCTCTTCGCTGTTCGGCCGTGTGATCAAGCCGCGCTGCGGACGAGCGTGCCGCGGACCGGCGCCGACATAATACGAATTGAACAAATAGGAAAAACGCTCGTCAAAAATCTTGTAATGCGGATCGTGGGGGGCCAACAAAAATTGTTCGAAGAACCAGGTGACATGCGCGCGATGCCATTTGGCCGGACTGGCATCGGCCATCGACTGAACGGTCTGGTCTTCCGCCGACAAATACGCTGCGCGGCGTTCTGTTTCGGCGCGCACGCCGTGGAACGCGTTGCGCCATTTCGTCCGTAGGTCATCAACGCTCGGCGCTTGCGCGGCATGCGCCGAAGCCGGATCGGCATCTCGTGGAGATGGCGAGATTGCAAGACGCGCCATTTTTCTTGCCTCCATAACCCGGTGTCGAACGGATTTCGCAGCCGCTCTCTCGGTTAAACAAGAGCGATGAACGCAATTGTTCCATCCCTGGCTCGCCAGGGCAACCTTGAATTCCCACCCTGTCAAAAACTGACAGGAAAGGAATGGACGCGCCAACGGCCTCTTGACACGCAATACGATCGAAGCGATCGAGCTTGACGCGACGGTACCGTCAACGCCCCAGATAGCCGGCCCGGCGAAACCAGTCGATGGCGTCTTTTATGCCCTCGGAATAAGGACGCGCGCGAAAGCCCAGTTCGCGTTCGGCTTTCGCTGCGGTGAAGAACATGCGGTTCTTCGACATGCGCAGACCGTCGCGCGTAATCATCGGCTCGCGGCCCGTATAATGCGCCAAATATTCGGCCATGACCGCCAAAGGCATCACGGCAGCGCGCGGGACTTTTATCCGAGGAGGGCGTCGTCCAACCTGTTGGGCGACCGTCTTTAGAATCTCGGCAAGAGTCGCATTCTGTCCGCCGAGGATGTAGCGCTCGCCGATGCGGCCGCAATCGAAGGCCAGGAGATGACCTTCCGCGACATCGTCCACGTGCACCATATTAAGACCAGTGTCGACAAAGGCGGGCATACGGCCGGCGGCCGCCTCGAGAATAAGGCGCCCGGTCGGTGTCGGCCGCACATCGTAAGCACCGATCGGCGTGGATGGATTAACGATAACCGCAGGCAAACCTTCGTGCACCATAGCTTCGAGCGCACGTTCGGCGGCGACTTTGCTTTGCTTGTAAGCGCCGATAGCGTGGTCTTTTTCGAGCGGCATGGTTTCGTCGCCGGGCGGGCCGCTTGGCCGGCAGACCAAGGTGGCGACACTGCTGGTGTAGACAATGCGTTCGACGTTCGCGCGGCGGGCTTCTTCCATCAACAATCGTGTACTGAGGACGTTATTGTTTATGATCTCGGCGGGTTCGCGCGCCCACAACCGATAATCCGCGGCCACATGAAAAAGCCAACGTATTCCATTCATTGCCCGTTTTACTGAGTCCGCGTCGCGCAGATCACCCACGACAAAATCCAAATCGAGGCCGGCTAGATGGGCCGTCGGGCTTGTGGGCCGAATCAGCGCCCGCACTGAAAAGCCGCGCTCCACCAGTTTTCGTGCCACGGCCGAGCCGACAAACCCGCTCGCGCCGGTGATCAAGACCTTGCCGCTATCGGACATTTGTGTAACCTCCGTTGCATCGGAATCTATGGATGATCGCTTGTCCGGTTATGCGATTTCTGTGGCCCACCCTGTTGACGGATGTTAGGTACGTTGTTTTCACACAGTGACGCACCGTCGCCTTACACCACCTCGCCAATGAGCAGTCAAAATTCCTTTATCCTCGTGGTTGCCGGCCTCCTCTTCGAGGCGCGCATCGCCCGGCGCAATGGGACAGCCCGTGTTTGCTGCGGTCGCGGCCCCGAAATGGCCGCAGCCCTTGGCGCGGCCCTTGGCGCGGCGATTGGGCCCCGATGCAGCGGCATCCTGAGTTTTGGCATTGCCGGTGGCCTCGACCCAGCCTTGCGTCCCGGCGCGCAACTCGTCGCCTCCTGCGTGGTCACAACAAAGGGAACCACGGCCACCGATGCAATCTGGTCCGGATCTTTATTGCGCTCGCACCCGCGTGCAATCCATGCGCCCATTCTCAGCACCCCCGAGGCCGTTGCCGATCCCGCCGACAAGAATGAACACTTCCGGCGCACAGGCGCGGTCGCGGTCGATATGGAATCACACATTGCGGCAGAAGTCGCGGTCGAGCTCGGCTTGCCTTTCGCCGTATTGCGCGTCGTGGCCGATCCCGCCACGCGACGCGTACCGCAAGCGGCCTTAAGCGGCTTGCTCCCCAACGGCCGCACTAATGTGCCGGCGGTGCTGCGAGCGCTGTTACGCCGGCCCGCCGAAATCGTGGATCTGTTTCATGTCGCGCGCGACGCGTGGACGGCGCGCCTTGCGCTTCTGGAATCTCCACACCAGCTTGGCCATGAATTCGACGTAGCTTCAGAGCTCTTACTGCCGTTGAGCCCGGCCACCACATAAAAACGACCGATGCAATAAGACGGCGGCTTTGCGGCCTATTTGGCTCTTTTGCACGGGTCACGCGCGCTGGGATCGCCGATTTCGAATTCGATCAAGTTCTTGCCGTTCGTCATCGCCGCAGCCAGCCATCGCGGTAGCCGCCCACGACCAGCCCACGTCTCCTGGGGGTTTTCGGGATTTCTATATTTCGCGGGTATTTTGCGCCCTTTGAGTTGACTCACACGGCCCAATTGACGACGAGGAGAGTCGCTTCCGGCCTCGGCCAATTTTACGTCGGCCAAGCGCGCCAAACGTGATTCCAGCTCGCGCCGCTCGAGCTGCACCCGGTCGAATAGCATTTTCGTAACTTGATCTCGCAAATCCAAGAGGTCATCTACCGACATTTTTTGCAGTTCTAATTTGAACGGATCCAAACTGCGCAACGTATTCCGACATTCCGGCACATCCGCAGCATCGTGAAATTCAGACGCTTGAGCTCCTTGGAACCCGGACCTCGTTTGCTGTAGGTCAGTTTGCTGTAGGTCAAATGTACGCATCACTGATGTTTTCCTATATCGATGACGTTTTCGCACGGACGATTTTCGGAATCGAATGACGCAACAATGTGGCAATAATATTTTTGATTTGTGCCCGCGACACCAGAACGCACGAATATTCCATCATTCAAAACCTGCGGTTGGCTTGGGAGACTCCTCAAATATGTTTGCGCGATTTTTCTGTTCCCATTTTTTATGCTCGAAGGACTTTATGCTCGAACGGCTTTATGCTCGCGACTTGGAGCCGAAAACTTTGCGCGAAAAAATTATCCACATAATCGTCTCGCTTAGAGCCAAAAATGCGAATATTTTTTAAGGCGCAATCATACAAAGAATGCGCTCAACCTGCCGCAAACGATCCCACAGGTACACGCTTGATTTAAGCCGGCCGTCCACTCGGACTTATATTTGCTTTCAGTCTTTTGCCGGTAGCTCGTCGGAACCGGCGTTTGTCGCGCGATGTTGAAAGACAAACATGCGAATGGCGGAAGAAAGATTGCAATGTTCTCGTTGGGCATCGATCTGCGAAACCAATTGCGAGAGATGAATGTTCGATTTTTTCGCAATGGCCCGAAGCTCGTTCCAAAATACATCTTCGAGACTGATACTCGTCCGATGACGTCCGATCAGAACCGATCTTTTCAACACGGGCGAGCGAAGATAGCCGCTGTCGCCGCGACCGCGATTATTGCGGCGGCCAAGACCGCCTTTCCAGCGCGTATCATTTATTTCGGCTGGATCATTTATCGGTTTTTCCAAATGCTCCATTGCCATGACAGCACCATAATATTTAGGGTACGGAACGCTAACAGTTCTTCTTTTGTCGCTGAGGTAAAACTATACAAAATTTGGTTTTGCTTAATTTCACGACTTGCATTGCGCTCATTTCAACAAACAAATTCAATCGGTGCGCTGCACGACGGCATCTGTGCGGAAAAAAATTCCCGCAAAATGGCGTCTCAACAAAGAGACTTCGTCATCGTTGATGTCGGCGGATCGGCATAGATTCGCGAAAATTAAAACGACAAAACAGAACCGGCGCGCCGATCGAATTGTTGGATCGACTTGCAGGGGATTTTTTTCGATGAGACTCGGCGCCGACGCCGGAGTGCGGACGAAGAGTCCTGATCCGGCGTTTTTCACGCCCAAGCATTTGGTCGCGCGTCGCCGTTTCTTAAGGGCGGGACGGACATTTGCGGCCGCACGAACCTTTAAGCCGGGCCGACGGCAACGTCATAGATGCAAATTCGTATTTCGGAAATTTGGTAGCGGGGGAGGGATTCGAACCCCCGACCTCCGGATTATGATTCCGCTGCTCTAACCAACTGAGCTACCCCGCCACTGCGCATGCATGGCTATGGCGGCGATATAGGAACCAGGGCTGAACCCTGTCAAGCAAGCAGTGCGCGGAGTGTCAGTAGCACACGATTTGTCCGGATTAGGTAGCACGTGAGTTGTCCGGTTCATTGTCCCCGCTCTTTACAGGGCACGAAACCGGACACCTCGTGTGCTGCAGACCGGCCTTGTGGATTTGTGACGGCCTTCGTCCCGCGCCCGGCCACAAGCTCCACAAGCCAACCGCAGAAACAAACAGAAGCGGACATATATAAACAGAAGCGGACATATGATGTGGTATCAAAACCGGACAACTGCAAAAGCTACCGACGAAGAGTGCGCGGGGCCGCGCGCTCGTTTTCATGTGGGCAATCATCGGGTGCAGCGACGGGCGAGTTCCGCTTCAAGCGCTGCGTCGTATGCCCTCGCCAATGCGTCTAAATCTGGTGACGGTGAAATTGCCGAAGGGCGGCAGTGGCCGGCGCTCGACCAGCCGCAGATCGCGGTGACGTTGCGCCCATGCGGCCAGACGAGCGAAACGGAATTCGGACCGCCAGCCCAGCTTCCGCACCGCCGGCGCGACACACCGTTCCAAGAAGTGCCGCGGGCCGCTTTCCGCCGCAAAATGATTGACCAAGATGATGCCGCCGCCCGGTTTAAGCACCCGCACAAATTCGTCCAGCGCTTGCTCGGGTTCAGGCAATGCCGTAACGACAAATTGCGCGACAACGACGTCAAAACTGGCATCCGAAAGAGCCAGCCGCGCCGCATCCATCACCGCAAGCGTTTCCACATGAGCGAGCTTGTGTTCGATGACGCGCTTGGCCGCCTGCCGCAACATCGGCTCGCACAGATCGACACCGACGATACGATTGGCGCGCGAATAAATGGGCAAGGATAGACCGGTGCCGACGCCCACTTCGAGAATACGGCCGCCTTTATTGCCGCATATTTGCTCGGCCGCCGCAATCGCTTCACGGCGGCCCAACGCGAATACAGGCCCAAAGACGAGATCGTAGATCGGCGCCCAGCGTGCATAGGCCCGCTCGACGCCCCAATTGTCGAGGTCCTTCTCCACAACGGATCATCCACCCATGGCGATCGGCGTTTTTTGATGAATCGCGCCTTCGCTGTCGATCGCCGCCGTGGCGCGGGCAATGAAACCGCCGCCAAGAACTCGCGCCTGCCCCGCCGCGGCATCATAAAACACGCAAGCCTGGCCGGGCGACACGCCGTGCTCGCCATCCGCGAGCTCAACTTCGTAACCACCATTTGCGGCCCGCAGCCAAGCGGGCTGAGGCGGCCGCGCCGAGCGAACTTTCACGAAGACTTCAATGCGGTCGTCGGCCTGCAGTTCATCGAGGCTGCCATCGCCGATCCAATTGACATCGCGCAGCACGATGCGGCTCATCCGCAAAACCTCGCGCGGACCCACAACCACCCGACGCTCTCGCGCGTCAAGCCGCACGACGTAAAGCGGAGCGCCCGTGGCAAGCCCCAGACCGCGGCGCTGACCCACCGTAAAATGAATGATGCCGTTGTGATGACCAAGGACGCGGCCCTCGATATCGACGATTTCTCCGCCCTCGGCCGCGCCAGGCTTCAAGCGTTCGATCACGTCGGCATAATGACCCGATGGCACAAAACAGATGTCTTGGCTGTCATGCTTGTCGGCAACGGCCAAACCAAATTGCCGCGCCAATTGGCGCGTCTCGGCTTTGCCGCGATCGCCAAGGGGAAAGCGCAAAATCTCAAGCTGCTCGCGTGTCGTGCCAAACAGAAAATAGCTTTGGTCGCGTTCTTCCTCACGCGCGCGGTAAAGCGCGCGGCTCCCGCCGGGCAATGCGCGCGAAGCGACGTAATGGCCGGTCGCCAAAATGTCCGCGCCGAGCTCGCGCGCGGTGATCAACAGATCGTGGAACTTGATCGATATGTTGCAGTCGACGCAAGGAACCGGCGTTTCGCCTTCGATGTAGCTTTGGGCAAAACGATCCATAACCGCTTCCTTGAAGCGGCTTTCATAGTCGAGAACGTAATGCGGAATGCCGATGCGCTCGGCGACCGCCCGCGCATCGTAAATATCCTGCCCCGCGCAGCAGGCGCCCTTGCGGCGAACGGCGGCGCCATGATCATAAAGCTGCAAGGTGACGCCGATGACATCGTATCCTTCGGCCTTGAGCAAGGCGGCGGTCACCGATGAATCGACGCCCCCCGACATCGCGACGACGACGCGGGTCTCCTCGGGCCGGCCCTGACTATCGAGTGCGTGTGGCATAACGGGTTCAGGTATAAATAGTGACTGCGGGAGGCAATGAAACGGGCGGGCCGTAAAACAGAACGAGCCGGTTCCCGCGGGTCTTATTCCCCTCTTAGCATGATCCGTTCAAATCGAACTCAACAAGAACGGATCGTGCTCCAGTATAATCATAACCGAAAAATTAACACGAGCGGCCGTATTTTTCCTGTTCCGGGGCGGCTTACGACGAATTTTGACACAGTTTAGGCAAATTTTAAGGCGTGGCCGGTAATTTCACTTCAAGTTGTTTGTCGCGTATTTGTGAGTACAGCTATGACGGAGCCTCACCACCCGAGGGTCAAATATGTCATCGGACCCGATGGCAGCCCGCTGACCGTTGCCGATCTGCCGCCGCCCACGACCAAACGTTGGGTCATTCGCCGCAAAGCCGAAGTTGTGGCCGCCGTCCGCGGCGGTCTTTTATCGCTGGAAGAGGCTTGCACCCGCTACACGCTCACGGTCGAGGAATTTTTGTCGTGGCAATATTCCATCGACCAGCACGGTCTTGCGGGCTTACGCACGACACGCATTCAGCATTATCGGCAGTAGAGGCGATCGGAGAATAGCTTCGCCTCCCGGCCCTTTCGAGCCGGGAAGGCGCAAATTTGTGGTCATTCGGCCGAGCCCGCGGGTGGTGCTGACACATTCGCGGATTGTCGTGAGCTTAGGCTAAGTTGATGATCTATCTGGTCTAGAACGTTGTTCATTTCGCCGAGCCTTGTGCTAGCCCGATCAAATCCGGTCCAGCACTGCCCGTCGTCGGGTTTACTGTTGAGCGTGTTGGTCAACATAAGCCATTCCGTTACATTGCGGTGTCCGATTAGGCGAGCCTGCACACGAAGATGATTTAATGCGAAGAGATCGGCTTTGGAAATGTTTGGGTTTTCCGCAAGTTTAGCCTGCCAAGTTTGTAGTTGACTTAGTATCTTTTGCGCCCTGTCTTCGCCAATTTCCGCGTCTCCCCGTTGCGTTCTTAGCACTTGACGCACCAAGCGTTGGGCGGCCGCTAGTTTGGCGTTGTTCGGTGGATTTGCGCTGCTCTGTGCTTGCTGATAGCTCAATGCCGCGCTGAGGGCTCTCTCTTTGAGAGTCTTGTTACTGGCGTTGATGGCGTTAATGGCATCTGAAAGGCCATTACTATGAATTGTCATAGTCTCAATTTCGGATTTAATAGTTTTGTCCCCTGCGACGGGGCCGCTTTTGAATTTCAGGAAGTTCTTCCATCCAAAGCTCTTAATTTTGCTTCCAGTTCAAAAACGGGTTCTTGCGCTTTTAGCCAATCGGAAACCGCCGCTTTCGCCTGCGCCTCCAAAGCATCCGCGTTGGGTTTTGAGGCTTTTTGTATTATTGTTGCACGTCGTGATTTTGCACGTGTGGGTACCTGCGATCGCGAATTTCCTTGCGCCGGCTTCTGGCGTTCTCCCGGGGTCACCGAAATACCCGGGCGTACACTCGTGGCAGAAGACACAGCACCTAGCGACGTTTCGTTGCGAAGCATGGCGGCATATCCGGCACGAGGCGTGCGTGTGGTGGAAGCGCTTGCGGCACTAATAGACGTGCCCGAAACGGCTTCATAGACGTTTACCGCCGCATAAACATCTCGCGCTGCCCATGGTGCCATCGCAGCTGTTGATTCTCGCAATGTCATGACAAATTCCTATTTCTTGTTCTGTATGTCGATTCCCCGCTTGAATGAGACTTTCGCAGAGGCCCCGCGCCCTATTTGCGGCGCGTTTGATTTGTAACGAAGGCGATAAAATCGTACAAGTTCGCAATCCCCAAGCCGGATTAACCATACTCAAAGCGCACACGTCTAAAAATCTCAAAGTTGCAGTATTGCCGTGATGTCGATCTTCTCCCGCAGCCTCACCCTCGGCTCGATTGCCTTGGCTTTGCTGTTCAACGTAACCCTTTCGGGCGCGCAAGGCCCTGCCGCAAGTCCCGCCGCCCTTGCCACCTACCGCGCCCAACTTGCACACTACGAAAAGGTGCACGGCGCCTATGAGATCAGGGCGACGGCCTATTGGCAAGCCGTGGCCGAGAAGCGAAAGCTTCGCCATGCCAAGCGCCGTGAACACAGGCCCATCGGCGCGAACGATTACGTGCTCACCCAGCCGCCGGTCTATTCCGGTCCGCGCCCACCCATCGATCCACAAGCCATCGGCCCCGCGCCGCATGAACGGCCGCCGATCCCCCTCGTCGCCGACTTCCTCAAAGCCGCCTTCGAGGAATTTGGCTTTACGCCGGATTTGCCGCGCAACGAAAACGATTTCAAACTCGCTTACGCGCGCGCCGCCGCCGCCGCCGGCTTGAACAAAGATCAAATCGTCGGCATTTATGCGTTCGAAACCGGTGGCATGGGCACCTACAAAACCCAAGCCGGCGTCACGGCCTCGCGCACGCGCGCGATCTCGCCCGCGCTCGGTTATAATCAATTGCTCAGCACCAACACGGTCTCGCTACTGGCCGAGCATGGCCGCCGTTACACGGCGATCTTGCGCATGAAGGCGCTATTGCAGCGTGGCGAAGCACGCCGCCGCATGGAGCGAAAGATCGAAGCACTCGCCCGCATGATTGCTTTTTGCCAATCCGTGCCCGCCAGATGGAGCGAACAAGACCGGATTGCCAAGACAACGCGCGGCGGCTGGGGCGTTCATGCCGCCGTGCTCGATGTCGATATCGGACCGCTGCTGCAAGTGCAGAAACTGATCGATTCGGTGCAATTTGCCCGCAGCAAAGGCTACACCCGCACTTTAGCTGCCCCCGAACTTGAATTGATGAATCTGACCGGCGATGGCAATGGCATCGATATGCTGCTGATGCCGACGAGCTTGCGTGAGCGCGTGCCGACCGCGAATTTTTTTCAGCAGCGTGGATACGAGCGCAACCCCATCGCGCGGCACACGAAATTCGTCGCCAACCTCATTGCTGAAATCGCCGCCGACATGACGCGCGGCGTACAAGCCCCAGGCGCCCGCGATTTGGCCAAGGCGTTTTAGGGGTATGATCCGTTCAAATCGAACCACTCGACGCCGCCGCAGGCGCACCTCCCCTTGACAAGGGGAGGTAGGCGTGTGCGGCACAGGTTTTGGACCAAAACCTGCGCTGCAAATGCAAGGATGACCGGTCGCATCACGAATGCGCTAAACACGAGTGCGCATCTAAGCGGCTACGACTTCTGCAGCCAGCCTCCCGCGTCACCGGTTGCCCTGCGCGATTTCCTCGATGAGGTCGACGACCCGGCGGCGCAATTTGGGGTCGTGGATTTCCATGAATGCCTTCGTTAACGCCAGGCCGTGCGAGCTCGCCAGAAAACCGGAAATGTAATCGGGGGCAACCGCCACCGCGGCGGCTTCGTCGTGCCGTTCTTGTTGGCGTGTCTCCGGCACACTTTCGAAGAAAAAAGAAACCGGCACGCCGAGGATTTCCGAGATGTGCTGAAGACGGCTGGCGCCGATCCGGTTGGTCCCTTTTTCGTATTTCTGGACTTGCTGAAACGTAACGCCCAGCAGGCTGCCGAGCTTAACCTGGCTCATTCCCAACATTAGCCGGCGCATTCGTACACGCGAGCCAACATATTTATCCATTGGATTCGGAGATTTCGTTGCCATTTTCATTCGTTCAATCAAAGGTTGTCGATTTACGGTACCCCACCCACGGTAGCACAGGCCAGGAAACGGAGACAACACATCGTAGTTAGCAGCATGGTATATATGCCCGTCATTAAAACTGCGGTATTTTTTTGTTAGAGTAAATCTAAGTCAAAAGCATTTCTAAAAATTGCCATATAAAATAAACAATAAAAAGGCAACATTAAAAGAAATCAGTCATCCGATGATGCCGTGAACGCTTGACAGCCTCGTCGGTAAAATTCCGCTCCGCGCTTAACAGAATGGCCATCAATATTTGCATTGATCGGCGGCGGATGATTGGGCTTTTCCCGTACAATAATCGCATCGAAAAAAAAGCGGCCGCTCATTCGCCGAAGAAGCCGAAGAAAATAAAAACCCTCCTCGAAGACCGCAGCTTTTGAGATTTTAAACGTTGAGCGAGCATTGCGCCTGTGCGCAACCTCAATGGGCGACGGCGTCGAATGGCGCCGCTTCGCGGCCACTTTTCTCACGCAGCTGATCACGCTCGTCCCGCATTTCCACTTTCTTCAACTCTTCGAGTGCCTCGCCCAGATTCGCTTTGGCCTCATCGAGCTGCTGGCGCAACCCTTTGGTCGTGCGCATAATATTGTCACGGCGGGTTGCGGCCGCCTTGGCGTAGGTCGGATAGGCAAAATGCGCCGGATCGTGAATACCCGCGCGGTCTTGCTCGATCTTGATCTCGCGCTCCAGTTCGCCGGCAATTCGATCGAAATCGGCAAGCATCGTTTCAATCTGCATGACCTTGCGCCGTTTTTCGCCGACCTGGAATTTTTGTAAACGGATGAGCGTTTCGCGTGACTTCATCGACTTGATACTCCCCGAAGTCATAGACATTTTCGGCGGTCTCCTTCCGCAGCCGCCAATTGGCGATCGCCGGCGCGGTCGGTTTGGAATTTTCAGCGGGACGTACTCTTAGGCACATTGTGTTAGTTTTCGGTTTCCGTAGTTAATTTTCTCGCGCGGCAAGGTACTGCCATAAACCGGCCGTCAGCCTTAACGCCCTGAATAGGCCTTAACGCTTTGTTTACCGGCCTCGTTAATGATCGAGTCACTGTCCTAGTGGTCCAATTCAAACATTCGCTACCCATTTCGGCGGGGATCTTTTGCGAATGTTTGAATCGAAAGACCATGAGCCAAATATAAGTTTCTAGTGGAGTTTTGGATTTGACATTCGCTTCGCGAGCTTGCGGCCAGGTGGGTAACGAATGTCAAATCCACTCCACTAGGGACGACGGCCCTGAAACACCCGGCCAGGACGAAAGGGTGTCGTTCGAATCTGGTCCGGTCTCGAACCGATTGTATGAACTGCTGCGTGGCTAAAAAAACGCTCTTGGCGGGTTGACGGTAAACGTTGCTGCTCGCGCAGGACACTTGCATGAGAGAATCAGGTTTTGTTAACCACAAATCAATTCGCGTCAAATCAGTGTTTCCCACCGCGTTTCATTTCATCACTGGCCGCCTCACGCGGCGCTCAAAACTTACGGCCCGGTGCGGCGAAGAGGGGACCTAAATGCGCATTTTATTGATTGAAGACGACGGCGCAACCGCACGCTCGATCGAGCTGATGCTTAAATCCGAAAGTTTCAACGTCTATGCGACGGAACTAGGAGAGGAGGGTGTCGATCTCGGCAAGCTGTACGACTACGACATCATCCTTTTGGACCTGAACCTGCCCGACATGTCGGGTTACGAGGTGCTGCGAACTTTGCGCGTCTCCAAGGTCAGAACGCCGATCCTGATCTTGTCCGGCCTTGCCGGCACCGAGGACAAGGTCAAAGGTCTCGGCTTCGGCGCCGACGACTATATGACCAAGCCCTTCCATAAGGATGAGCTCGTCGCCCGTATTCATGCCATCGTGCGCCGCTCGAAGGGCCACGCCCAGTCCGTCATCAATACCGGCGATCTCGCCGTCAATCTCGACGCCAAAACGGTGGAAGTCGGCGGCCAGCGGGTGCATCTGACCGGCAAGGAATACCAAATGCTCGAACTGCTCTCCTTGCGCAAGGGCACCACGCTGACAAAGGAGATGTTCCTCAACCACCTCTACGGCGGAATGGACGAGCCTGAACTGAAAATCATCGATGTGTTCATCTGCAAATTGCGCAAGAAGCTCGCCAATGCTTCTTCGGGAAAAAATTACATCGAAACGGTTTGGGGCCGCGGCTACGTCCTGCGCGAACCCATCGAACACGACGAGCGCATCCCCGCGTAACGCTTTGCGATAAAACTATCGTGGCAATAAAGCCCGGGCGACGGATCGGGCTTTTTGCGTATCAGGAACAGGGTCATGCGCTCGTCCGAGCCGAGCAATTCTTTAATGAAAATTATCAAGATATCGGGGCGGATAGTGCTGCCTGAGCGTCCGGAAAATCGGAATCTTTGTTCGAAGGGATGGCATGCATGCCTTCGCGCGCCATAGGAAACTTTCATCATTTGGGTCCGGCGCCGTGAATGCATCGGCATAGCAAAGCGCGCCGGCTTCAGCCGCGAGATTTTGAACCGCCTGGACCATCGGCGGCACGCCGCATGCGTAGACCGTATCTTGCGCATTCAAGGGAGGCACGTGGTCAGTGGGGCGGCCCGCGCGTATCAGCGAGCTTGCGGTTTGCGGCACGTCGGTCACCGGAATAATCTTCACCTGCGGAAACTCGGCCAGCCAGCACAGCGCGGGAGTCATATACAAGTCTTCTAGCGAGCGAACGCCGGCGACGACCACGATCTCGCGATCAGGATTCTCCTTGACCGCGGCCACCGCAATCGACCAAATCGGCGCGAAGCCCGTGCCTCCCGCGATGAGTACGAGGCGATTACGCGTGCCCGCACGCAGATAGGCCGACCCAAAAGGTCCATCGACCTTGACGCGATGGCCCGGCTCGATCACAGCACCCAAGGCCGACGATACGCGACCATTCGGCACGCGGCGTATGTGCAGGCGGATGGCGCCGTCCTCGCGTGCATCAAACGCGACGGTGGGACTGAAGCAGCGCGATGGAAAGCCACGAAAGCAAATCTGGAAATATTGGCCCGGCAGGTAACGAACCGGCCGCGCCGGTTTTAACGTCACTTCGATGACGTCGCGCGTCAAGAGAGAAAGCGCACGCACCTTCCCCAGGGTGCTCAAAATCGGCGGCGTCGCCTCCGTCTCGATCGTAACGTCCCCCATGATTCGGGCCTGACAGGCACGCACGAGACCTCGCTCGTCGCATCGGCCGCCAAAAACACGTCCTTTCACCACGCGCGCGCGGCAGGTTCCGCAATGTCCGGAACGGCAGTCGTGCGCAAGCTCCAGCCCTTGCATCAATGCCGCGTCGAGAAGCAGTTCTCCGCAACGAGCGGAGAATGTCTCGCCGTTGAGGGACACTGTGCACAGTTTCGGCATGCTTCCACCTCCAAACGAATGGGACGAACAGCGCGGGTATGATGACTCTGACTGTGATCGAAAGCCGCCACGCGTAAGTATGTGCCGCTCACGATCGGTACGTCGTAAGGACTCTCAGTGTTGAGACGGCGCGCCATTTCAAGCGTCCATCGGCCGGCTGACCAGCGGGCGACCGCCCGCACATCGGCGTGATCTCCGGTGTATTTGCCGGCGGCGATTACGCCGGGAATGATCGCGCCGATGGGAATTTGCGCGTCGAGTTCGACCGAGTAAGGCTGCGAACTCGTTTTCACTCATCCACCAGCGCGCGTTGTCACTCTCACCGTGATTGGGATTGAGGTCGATGGCGCCGAACGCATCACGTAGTTTAGTCCAGTCTTTCGGCAGCCGGAGCGGCCGCAGCGGACGATCATAGCCGCCGGCTCGACGGCGCTCGAAATTATCCGCGTAGGCGGCACTGCCCGGGTCGCCGGCAAATCCGCCTTTGTAAGGCTGTTGCCCGTGTTCTTGCGCTTGCGTTGGCTCCACCGGCGGACCGAAATAGTCGTCGTCGGCCGCACCGCTCTCGCCGCTGCTCGTCGCTTTCCATTCCCACACATCCGCAATTTCATTGCCTGTCGTGTAATGCAGCCCGCGCCCCGAAGAACTGGCCGGCATGCCCGCGAGCGGCGCGCGCCCGCTATGGAAGGTGCGGTCGCCGGGAATTACGTCGTCGGAGCTACTCAACAGAACCGCGAACTTGTCTTCGAAGTACGTATCTTCGTCATCCCGGGCGTATTTTTCCTGCAAGAGACGCCAGCCTTGTTTGCTCTTGACCAGCGGCAAGTGCTTGAGCGAACGCGTAGGATCGTCCCAGACAAATGCGAAATAAACATACTCGCGGTCATGTACGGCGCGAATTTGCACCGTGGTCGTGCCTTTGCCATCGAAGTTCGCGCCTTGATCCGTTGCAACCGTAACCGCAGGTGCGTCACGCCAAACGGAATCCGCAATATCGCCGTCGAGCACCGGCCGGTCGGCGGGCGCAATCAGACGAATGTCGAGGCTGTCACGTGTCTGCCGCTCGACCGCGAGTAAAAGTCCGGTGGCCGTAAGCGCAACACCGACGGCAACAGCGAGCGGATGCGCCTGCAATGTCGTGTCGCGTCGGCGCACCCTTCGCCGACCGTGAGGCATATCGCGACGTCCGTGCAAGACGTGAGCCGGTGGAAATGCGCGAATCCGCGCACGCCCTTCCGCCGACGCTGTTTGTTCCGGCGAGATCATGTTTTCGTCGCCGTGCGCGGGGTCGCTCATCGACGCCCAAAGATCGAGAGGATCGAATTTCGGCGCCGCCGGTAGCAGGCGCGTGGGCTGGACGATACGCAAAACTTGACCGATACCGCCGATCGCAAAGTGAATGACGATATGCACGACGATAAACGCAAGAATTATCCAGGTCGCGAACAGATGCAGTGAAACAATTTCCGCGCCGTAGCCGAAATAAAGCAAGGCGCCGGTTATGAGCTGCATCAAGAGGATCGCAAACAGCGCCCAATAAAGAAGCACATTGAGCGCGCGTAAGAACCCGCGACGGCGGAAACTGAACAGTCCGGCAAGACGCGCGCGATCGGGCTGAATGCGGCGCCAAAGACCGGCACGCCCGATATAAAAGGCGTAGGCAAGCGCAAGCGCAAAAAGCACGATCCCGGCGGGAATATGCGCGGTCCAAACCATCCGCGCCGGCAAGACGGAATCAAATGCCAATAGCCAATTGTTTTCGGCCGCATCGGCGGCGATCCGCAATCCGGTGGCCAGGAGAACCATGAGGGTTATCGCCAGCATCCAGTGCAGAACGATCGTTCCGGTGTCGGTTTTGTGAATCGCACGCTGCGAAATCATGTCGCTCTCCAGCAGATAAAGGCGCAGCAGTGAGGTCTCGGCATCCCGCCAAGGACGCCGTGAGCGATGAACCGACAATGTTTCAGGCTGTTATACGCTGGCTAAGAAGGGAGGCGCGGCGGGCGTTGCGAAAAAAAGCACGCATCTGACAAATTCCGATGCCAACATGAATCACTCCTCTCCGTTGCTTACAATCGTCGCATGGCGCTGGCCATCGGCCGGGACGGCAACCCGCCATGCTTAGTTTTCGACGAAGTCCCCCATTCGCGGTGACATCAACGGCCACAGCCCGATCCATCACGAACGCGCTACGTAAAGTTTTAATGCGGCGTTTTGCTGACGCGCACTGCCCAATTATCGGCTAAATCGGGGCAATTCATCGAGGTTCGAACAACGCAAGACCTCGTCGTTCAAAACCGACGGCGCTATGACGGGCTTCGATTAATTCAATGCCAAGTGAGAACGCACTATTGCGCCGAAATGATCACCGTTTCATTCTCCACGGCAATGCTCGCCTTCAAGCCGCACGCGTTTGCCAGGAGCGCGGTATAAAATGGTTGAATACAATGTGCGTCCAGGCTCTCGGGCACAGCCTCGTTGGACAATAATTGCGCATGCGGAGGAAGTTTGGCGTTGACGCCGGTCGCGCTCACTTCAAAGTCCATCGTCTCATCTTTGCCGATTGGATTGATGGTGAGCTTTCCGCCACGCGGGATCGACTGACCGGCGATCAAAAGCATATTGAGCAGCAGTTTCACCCGATTTTTGGGCAGAGGCAGGCCGGGCAAATTCCAGTCGATCGTCGTTTTTCCATCCTCGAAAAAGCCGCGCGCAATCTTTTCGGCATCGCCAAGATCAATTTGGGTGCCGGCCGGGCCAGCCGCTCCGAAGGCAATGCGACAGAATTGCAATTTAGCGGATGCCTTGTGCGCGCTGGTTTTAATCAGATCGAGGGCAAAATTTTTGGTTTCATCGTCTGTTTCCTCGGCCAGCACTTCCAAAGCATTAACGATCGCGCCCACCGGGCTGATGAGATCGTGGCAAAGACGCGAGCATAAAAAGGCCGCGAGATCGAGTGCATCGATGGACGAACCGGACATAGACGGGTCTCCGCTGGTCGTGCAACGTTCAGGAGAGGGCGAATCGCGCCGACTTTTTGGCGTGATACACCTTGCCTCGGCGAGTGCCAAGAACGCGAAATCGTCATGAACATCGAAAAACGAGGATGAGGACCGAAAATGCAAACCGTGCCCTTCGCTCCCGAAATTCATACCGATGCCGCGATCGCGCTGCTGGATGCGCTGACCGAAATCGTCATCGGTGCGTGCGCGGTGATCAACTCGCTTTCGGCCAAGAATATCGAGCACCGGATCAAACCCGATCGATCTCCCGTGACGGCGGCCGATGAAGCGGCAGAAGCGGCAATTGTGGCAGGCTTGAAGCAGTTGCTCCCAGAAATTCCCATCATCGCCGAGGAGATGGCCGCCCGCACGCAATCTCCCGAACTCAATGGAAGTTTCATTCTCGTCGATCCACTCGACGGCACCAAGGAATTTATCGCAGGCTCCGATCAGTTTACCGTCAATGTCGCAATCATCACACGCAGCGTGCCGTTGGCCGGCATCGTCGCCGCGCCAAAACAAGGATACGTCTGGCGCGGCGTTGTCGGCCACCGTGCCGAGCAACTGCGATTGGTCGCCGGTAAAGCAGTCGCGCCGCAGCCAATTCACACACGCGCTTGGCCCGCAGAGGGCGCGGTGGCGATGATGAGCCGCTCGCATCTCGATCCGACAACGCACGCGTTTCTGGCGAGGCTCGAACCCATAGCACGCATGCCAAGCGGCTCGTCGATCAAGTTTTGCAAAATTGCCGAAGGAATTGTGGACGTCTACCCCCGTTTTGCCGCGGTTTGCGAATGGGATGTGGCGGCCGGCCACGCATTGCTGACTGCAGCGGGAGGGATCGTCACCACCCCTGACGGCGCCCCCCTGACCTATGGTCGCCGCAACGACAATTTCCGTGTTCCGGCCTTCATCGCCTGGGGAGATCCGGCCAAAGCGGCGGCGTTCGCGCGCGAGGGCGTCGATCGCGCGTGATGTCGATAGCTCGTGCCAATGTGCCGCGTAGAAGTCATAGTTGCCGGTAACCCTCGCACTGATTCGGGGAAATCACGCATATTGTCCTGAAATTTCGCCTGAATTGCTATTTAGGTGCTCTCATTCGAACGGAGGATGCCATGCAACCGATTGGACGAATTTTGGCGCCGGCTCTTATTTTGTTTGTTTTGGCGACGAATATGGCCGCAGGCCAGAACGCAGGTCGGGAGCAACATGATACCTTCTCACCTGATGAGGTTATTCGAGCGGGCCATCATTTTTTTGGGACCGTATCCCGGGGCCTGGCCGAAATCGTACAAACCGCCGTCAGCCGCTGGGGAGAGCCGAACGGATATATCCTCGGCCAGGAGGGCAGTGGCGCATTCGTTGTCGGCCTTCGCTACGGCGACGGCAAGCTTTACACGCGCAATGCGGGCGACCACCGCGTTTTTTGGCAAGGCCCCTCGGTGGGTTTCGATACGGGGGGTGAAGGGGCACGGACAATGATGCTGATTTATAACTTGCCTTCGACGGAGGCGGTTTTTCAACGCTTTGCGGGCATCGACGGCTCTGCCTATTTCGTCGGCGGCTTCGGTATGACCGCACTCACGGCCAACAATATTGTCGTGGTGCCCATCCGCTCCGGGGTCGGCTTTCGGCTCGGCGCCAATATTGGCTATTTGAAGTTTACGCGACGACCGACGTGGAATCCTTTTTAGGTGCTGAACGACGGTCCACATGACTTTACGGATCTCTGAAACATTTAACGGCGTTCAAGCGCGACGAAACGTCAAATTTGGTTTAGCCTTTCCTATGCACCCCGGTCGCCGCCATGCGCGGTTAGCTCGGCTACGTTAGAGAAAGTCTTATGGTCGATTTGATCATGTATTTCGCGATGGGATTTCTTGTCGCAATCCTTATTGGGCTTGTGCTCGCACCCCTCGTCCACAATCGCGCTGTGCGGCTGACCATGCGCCGCATTGAGGCGGTTACGCCCTTGTCAATGGCGGAGGTTTACGCCGAAAAAGATGGGCTTCGCGCCGCGTTTGCCATGTCGGCTCGGCGCCTGGAAACGGCGCTCGAGCAGCTCAAAACCAAGAGTGCCAACCAATTGGCGGAGCTGAGCAAAAAAACGGACGCGATCAACCAATTGAAGATCGACCTGAGCGAAAAAGCCGCCATCATCCTTGCTTTGGAGGCGCGCGACAAATCACTCGGCGATCAAGAACCAAAGAGAGAGAACGATCAACTGCGTTCCGAACTCGCACGGACACAAGCCGGGCGTGATCGCCTTGCTCATGAGTTCGAGCAGTTGCAAAGAGAGAACGAGCATGCCCATGCAACAGCACAAATGGAAAATGCTCATTTGCGGGAACGCATCGCCGATATCGCCGCGGCAATAGCTCATCTCGCGGCGAAATTGGACGGTCCCGACTCAGCCATCAACGTTATTATTGCCGCCAATACGAGGCTTGAACGCGCCGCCGCCGGGCCGGCGAGGGATGTCGAGCAGAGCGCCGCGACGGAGTCAAACAGTGATCTCATTGACCGTATTCGCGCGCTGCAATCCCGTGCCGCAACATAGCGCGTACAACAACGCGTCATTAGGAAAAACAAGCCGGTGCCGGATGATTCCACGGCATCCGCCGGCTTTGCTTGACACAACTCCAGGCCATTCCTTATATCGCCCGGCTGCAAAGACCGGGCGCTTAGCTCAGCGGGAGAGCGTTCCCTTCACACGGGAGAGGTCATAGGTTCAATCCCTATAGCGCCCACCATAACTCAATGGCTATAACAGCGCGCGCAGCGCATATTCCGGCACACATCGGCAGAGGGTGCGACCGTGGCACCGCACATCTCGAACTTTCGCCGAAGTTTGTTCGTGTTCTTTTTGAGGCTCGAGGAGATGCGCCAAACGTCTCCGTTACCTCGGTGAAGCGGGCCGAACCGGTGGATCGCGGCTCAAATTTTTTGCGGCAAGCTCGTCGAGATAGTCTTGCCAATATTTTCGATAGTGGCGGCCGAGATCGCGCAAATAGTCCCACCCGAAAATGCCGGTCGAATGCATGTCGTCAAACACCAAGCGCACAGCATAGTTGCCGACCGGCAAAACTTCGAGAATGCAAACATTACGCTTTCCCGAAACGACTTTGCGTTCCTCCGCCGAATGCCCTTGCACTTCCGCGCTCGGACTTTTGACGCGTAGATATTCGGCTGGCAGATCAAACCGCTCTCCATTGTCGAAACTGATCGTGAGAATCGTGCGCTCTTTGTGCAAACGTAGTTCGGTCGGCCAGACCTCGGCATCGTTCATGGTCGCGTCCTTCGTGTAACGCCTTAAGGTCAAACCGAGATCGCTATGGCGATTTGACCGTGCCGAGGTTTTCCGCGAGCCAGACTCCTACGCTTGTTTCGCCCGGATCCGTCGCCGTCATCCTGAAGTGGCCGGCGAAGCCGGCCCTCCAAGAACGGCGGCCCCAACAAAAGAGACTTGCAGACCGGTTCGGGATCATGCGCGCGCGTGCCGAAAGGCGTTTTCAACCTCGTGTCACGAGCCCACGTCCGCTCATCAAGCGCGTTCAAGCGCCCTGCTGCGAAGGCGGGCGCGCGCCGGCGCAAATTTGCGATATGTTTGATCGGAAAGACCGGCACCGACCTTGGGCACTATACTGGTATCTGTCGAACCCGCACAGCAGGTCATCGCTTTGCGCGTGCGCAATCGCACTTTTTGGCCATTGGGGAATTCGACATAACGGCGAACCCGGTCACCCTTAGCTTCCAGGACATATTTTGCGCCTTCCGGGAAACGCGTCGGTAAACGGCCTGACTTGGTCATTCGAACTCTCCTTAAGCCTCATGACGAAAACAGCAACGCCTCACACCCGTTCCGGTTCATGTCGGGCCGAAACTTGTGCCCGCTATTCACTAACATCCGGTGAATTGTTGCCCGGCCAAGTTGCCGGCCATATGTCATAGGCAATAGCCCGAGCGGCTTTGGCGGCGACCTTCGCCATTATTGAATTTCCCGCTTTCGATATCAAATGAAGGTGGAAAGGTGGTTAATGCGCCGATTTCCGCAAAACTGGATGTACTCGACTCCATCCCGGGGCCGTTGCGCGATCGGATGGAGATCATCAGCCTTGCCGGCTATACGGAAGCCGAGAAGCTGCAAATCGCATTGCGCTACTTGATACGACGTCAGCAGGAGGCCAACGGCATCAGAAACGGCCAGGTTGAGATCACCGATGACGCGCTGCGCGAAATGATTCATTATTACACACGCGAGGCCGGCGTGCGCGCGCTCGAGCGGGAAATCGGGAAAGTCTTGCGGCATGCCGCCGTGCGCATTGCCGAGGGTGACGCGGAAACCGTCCGCATCGATCGCGGCGATCTCGCCGCGATCTTGGGGCCGCACCAATTCGAAAGCGAAGTGGCGATGCGCACGAGCGTGCCCGGCGTGGCGACCGGCCTCGCATGGACTCCGGTCGGTGGTGACATTCTCTTTATTGAAGCAACGCGCGTGCCCGGCCAGGGCAAGCTTATCCTGACCGGGCAGCTCGGTGACGTGATGAAGGAAAGCGCGCAAGCAGCGCTGAGCATCGTCAAAAATCGGGCGGGTTTCGTCGGCATCGACAGCGAATTGTTCGGGAAGAACGACATTCACATCCATGTTCCCGCCGGAGCTATCCCCAAAGACGGCCCGAGCGCAGGCGTCGCCATGTTTATGGCGCTCATCTCACTCATGACCGAACGAACGGTCCGCAGCGATACGGCCATGACCGGGGAGATCAGCTTACGCGGTCTCGTGCTGCCTGTTGGCGGGATCAAGGAAAAGGTGGTGGCCGCGGCACGCGCGGGATTAAAGCGTGTCATGTTGCCGGCGCGTAATCGCAAAGATTTCGATGAAATTCCTGAAGACGCGAGAAAAAATCTGGAATTCATCTGGCTCGAACGGGTGGAGGAAGCCATATCGGCGGCGCTCGAACCAAAAACTGTCTCCACTTCCGAACGCCCGCAGTTCAAAAGCGGTCGCCTAATAGCTCTAATAGTTTTTCGCAAATGCAATATTCTCTTCTATCGACGAATGATTCGAAAGTTTCTGTCCGCCTGACGTCACGGGGGAACGTGGACCAAAACGCCACGTTAATACCAGGGGCGCTTCCGGACAGGAGAGATTTGATGAAAATGAAACTTACAACAATAGCTGCCGCACTTGGAACAATGCCTCCTCCTAGCTGCGGTTCCAGCTCAAGCACAACGTGGCTGGCACGGCGGCGGCTGGCACGGTGGGGGTTGGCACGGACGCGGCTGGCACGGCGGGCGGGGATGGGGCGCTGGTCGTGCGGGCTTCGCTGCAGGCACGGTGCTCGGCGGCGCTCTCGCCCCTGAATATGGCTACGGCTACGCCGCACCTGAAGGTGGCGCGGCCGCATATTGCGAGCAGCGCTTTCGATCGTACGACCCAGCCTCGGGTACTTACCTTGGCTATGACGGGGAACGTCATCCCTGCCCCTGATCGGCAATTGCCAGAGTGCAGGCCCGCGGGAGAGACAACACCCCCGCGGGCTGTACGATCAAACGAAATGATTTTCGCTAATTTGTTTGGCGAGGGTGTTGTGGACGGAAATCATTGGCGCTCCCTAGGGGACTCGAACCCCTGTTTTCGCCGTGAGAGGGCGACGTCCTGGGCCGCTAGACGAAGGGAGCGGGCCGTTGGGATACGCCCGATCCCCCGCACGCGCAAGCGCCTGCCAAATACGGGCAAATACGGGACTGTAATCTGATCTTCATCAAACAGACGATTTTCCGCAACATGCGGCGGGCAGTACTCGCCTCGTCAATGCCGGATTTCGGCATTCCTCAACTCAAACCGGACGAGGACGAGAAAATATGCAATCTCTTTCAACAAAAATGGCCATAGCTCTTACCCTTGGTATCGCGGGCGTTACGATCGTCGCAGCCGCCGCCCACGCGGAAAATGGCCAGCAACATCATCGCCGCAATCTGGACCGAGTCTTCATCATCGAGATGGAGAACAAAAGCTACGACGATGTTATCGGCGCTCCCGATTTCACCGATTTCGTCGGCAAGAACCTCAGCGCGCCGTTCATTACGCAGATGGCGCTGCAACACGGCAATGCCATGAACTATTTCGGCGTCACGCATCCGAGCCTGCCGAACTATATCGCGCTCTTCGGCGGCGATTTTTTCGGCATTCAAGATGACGCCGACACCTGCAATTCGCCGAACGCGAGTTCGAATTGCCACCCCGGAATCGATGCACCAAACCTGATCGATCAACTCGAAGCCAAGCACATCAACTGGGAAGGTCTCGCGCAATCATTGCCCAATGATGTCCTTGCTAAAAGCGGTAATGCGGAAGACGGCTCACGGCTTTACGCGCCGAAGCACTTCCCCTTCATCTATTTCTCCGACATCGTCAATAATCCGGATCGCCTTGCCAAGCTCAAGCGATTCGATCTCGCCGCTTTCCAGGCCGAGCTCGCCAACCCCAAGACGATGCCGCGCTTCGTCTTCATCGCACCCGACCAGTGCAACGACATGCACGGCGCCGGACCCCGTTGCCCCGGCGCGGACATCAATTTGGATCCCGCGACGAGCGATTTCGTCGAAACGGGCTTGCTTGCCGAAGAAAGGCTGGTCAAGGCCGGCGACGCGTTCGCGAAAGAGGCGGTCACGACAATTATGAACTCGCCGTCGTTCACCGACCGCTCGGCGATCTTCATCATTTGGGACGAGAGCGATCTCAGCAATTTCGGTTGCTGCGGCGAGCCTGGCGGCGGCCACGTTCCGATGGTCATGATTACGAAGAGCAAAAAGCCGAGCGCAAGCACGACACCGTTCAACCACTACTCGCTCTTGGCGACGATCGAAGACGGATTCGGTCTGCCGCGATTGGCGAACGCCAAGAATGCCACACCGATGTGGGATCTATTCCCGAACGGCGATCGCGACGAGGACTAATTCGGTCACTGTTTTCCGCCATTGAACACAAGGAGAGCGGCTTTCCGCTCTCCTTTTTGATTTCGATTCAAGTTGGGACTATGGTTCGCTCACAAAGCGCAAACGGCCGGTCGGATGCAGATCTCGGACATCGAACGTGCGAATTTCGATGCTCGCCCCAGTATCCAAAGTGACGACAACCTTATCGCCGGCCACCGCCGTTGAGATCACACGTGCACCTTTCGGCAAAAAAGCCGTCACGTCTGGCTCTCGGCGGGTACTTCCCCCGCCGCGAGAAACGCGATAGCCGATCATGACCATAATCACCGCGATGGCGATAAAGGTCGTCGCGGTTGCGATTATCATCAGCCGGCGTATCTTGGCGATGAAGCGTTCTTGTTCCAGATCGAGCGGCTTATCTTCCGACATGGATGGTACAAAATTCCTGAGTGATGATGGATAGTGGCATTGAAATTGTGACACTCCCGCCGCACGAGCCCGGCGGCCGCCTCGATCGCGTTCTTGCGGCGCACCTACCTGCCCTATCGCGCACGCGCCTGAAGGCGCTGATCTTGTCGGGTCGTGTCACAGTCGAGGCGCGCACAGTCCGCGATCCCGCCACTCAGGTCAATTCCGGCACCACCATAACTGTGAATCTGCCACCGCCGGAGGCGGCCGCGCCGCAAGGCGAGGCCATACCGCTTAACATTGTTTACGAAGACGACACACTGATCGTCATCGATAAACCGAAAGGTCTCGTCGTCCACCCGGCGGCCGGCCACACCACGGGCACGCTGGTCAATGCGCTGATTGCCCATTGCGGCGACACTCTCTCCGGCATCGGCGGCGTCAAACGTCCGGGAATCGTGCATCGACTCGACAAGGATACCACCGGATTGATGGTGGTCGCCAAGACGGACCGCGCTCACCGAGCGCTCGCCAAGCAATTTGCGAGCAAAGCCGAAGGGCCTCTGGAACGCCGCTATCTTGCTTTCGTATGGGGGGCCCCGGCGCAGCCGCGCGGCACAATCGATGCACCGCTCGATCGCCATCGTTTTGCGCGCGAGCGGCAGGCGGTGCGCGAAGGCGGGCGCCATGCCGTGACCTATTGGGAACTTGCCGAGCGCTACAGCGACCACGGCGGAAAGACAGTGGCCAGTCTTCTCGTCTGTACTTTGGGAACCGGTCGCACTCACCAAATCCGCGTTCATCTCGCCCACATAGGACATCCTATTCTTGGGGATGAAACCTACGGAATCGGATTCAAGACGAAGACGAACCGGCTTTCGGCCGAAGCCCGCGCCAGTTTCGACACGCTCGCTCGCCAAGCTCTGCATGCCGAATACCTGGCTTTTGCGCATCCGGAGAGCGGCCATGTCATGGAATTTCATTCCAAGCTGCCGGCTGATCTCGCCCGCCTACGCGCGGCCCTTCATTCTTGATTCTGAGTCTATATGCTTCGATTCCGAAGTTCGGCTTGACAAGATTATCCTTTATTCACATTTAGTTAATTATATTTTGCCAGATTTTGCGGTGACGCTTCCCCCGTTAATGTAACGGGTGGGAACGTTGCGCGCCTTTGTCTGTTGACCCGTGTGCATGAAGCGCCATGCTGGAGCAGACCGGACCGCACGAACACGTGACCGAAGGAAGTCTTTCATTCAGGTACCGTTTCGGTTATGCTGCACTAGTGGTCCGATTCAAACATTCGCTACCCATTTCGGCGGGGTCTTTTGCGAATGTTTGAATTGAAAGACAATGTTTGAATCGAAAGACCATGAGCCAAATATAAGTTTCTAGTGGAGTTTTGGATTTGACATTCGCTTCGCGAGCTTGCGGCCAGGTGGGTAGCGAATGTCAAATCCACTCCACTAGTGGTGGTTCGGAAATCCGCTTCATTCTTTCAGCAACCTCTGCAAGAGGATTTCCGAACCAAACCACACTAGAATCATAGGTTTTCCAGTGTCCCTCGAATCCGAAGGTGGGACACTAGCGTCCGCCGCAAGCGGCCGCAAAAAGGGTGTGTTGTCGGCTTTAGGTGTGCTGTCGGCTTTATGAGCGGCGGCACGCACCGCCTGCCGAGATTGTCGGGGGCAAACATCATAAGGAGGGCGCTATAATGGCCCGTACAGCCGTCATACCGGTGCTCAATGCCGAGTCCGGCCTTTCAAGATACTTGGAAGAAATTCGCCGGTTCCCGATGCTGGAACCGCAAGAAGAATATATGCTCGCCAAAAGATGGCGAGAGCACGGCGACCGTGATGCCGCGCACCGGCTTGTCACCAGCCACCTTCGCCTCGTCGCCAAAATTGCCATGGGTTATCGTGGCTACGGTTTACCCATTTCCGAAGTCGTGTCGGAGGGCAATGTCGGCCTGATGCAGGCCGTCAAGCGTTTCGAGCCGGAAAAAGGCTTCCGCCTCGCCACCTATGCCATGTGGTGGATCAAGGCCGCCATCCAGGAATACATCCTGCGGTCCTGGTCGCTGGTGAAGATGGGCACCACCGCGAATCAGAAGAAGCTGTTTTTCAACCTTCGCAAGGCGAAGAGCAAGATTTCCGCGCTCGACGAAGGCGATCTGCGACCCGATCAAGTGCAACTCATCGCCAGACGGCTCGGCGTCACCGAGCAGGATGTTATCGACATGAACCGCCGCCTCGGCGGCGATGCGTCGCTCAATGCCGCCATTCGTGATGATGGCGAAAGCGCCGAGTGGCAAGACTGGCTGGTCGATGAATCCCCGAGTCAGGAGAGTATTCTTTCCGACAGCGAGGAAAGCGACAATCGCCATAAGGCGCTTATCTCGGCGCTCGATGTGCTCAATGAGCGCGAGCGGCGTATCTTTGAGGCCCGCCGGCTCGCAGACGAGCCGATAACGCTTGAAGATCTGGCCGGCGAATTTGGCGTCTCACGCGAACGCGTGCGCCAAATCGAAGTGCGTGCATTCGAAAAAGTTCAGAAAGCGGTGAGGAACCGCCTCGCCGCGATTGAACAGCCGACCGAAAGCGGTGCGGTTGCAGCACACTAGTGGAGTGGATTTGACATTCGCTACCCACCTGGCCGCAAGCTCGCGAAGCGAATGTCAAATCCAAAACTCCACTAGAAACTTATATTTGGCTCATGGTCTTTCGATTCAAACATTCGCAAAAGATCCCCGCCGAAATGGGTAGCGAATGTTTGAATCGGACCACTAGTTTAGTATAGCACCAGATCTGCCTCACGCTTGCGAGATAAACTTCGTGTTCAAGTAAGCCTGCAGGCCTTCGATCCCGCCTTCGGAGCCGTAGCCCGATTCCTTGACGCCGCCGAACGGCGTTTCCGGTGTAGAAACGGCGACGCTGTTGATGCCGATCATGCCGGACTGAATGGCGTCGCCGATGGCATTTGCCGTGGCGCTTGATGACGTGAAGGCATAAGCGGCAAGGCCGAACTCCAGCGAGTTGGCGCGCTCAACCACTTCATCGAAAGTCTTGAACGGCACAATCGGCGCGACGGGACCGAACGGTTCTTCGGTCATGATCTTTGAATCATCCGGCACGTCGGTGATGACCGTCGGCTCGAAGAAGAAGCCTTGATTGCCATGACGCGAACCGCCGGCCTGAATCTTTCCGGCGCGCGCCTTGGCGTCGTTGACGAACGATTCCATCGCATCGAGCCGCCGCGCATTGGCGAGCGGCCCCATGGTCGTGCCCTTTTCCAAGCCGTCGCCGAGCTTGATGCTCTTGGCGTAGTCGGTAAAGCGCGCGACAAATTTATTGTAGGAGGCCTCCTGCACATAAAACCGCGTCGGTGAAATACAAACCTGGCCCGCATTGCGATATTTGAACGCGGCGATGGTGTCGGCGGCCTTTTCCGCATCGGCATCGGCGAAAACAATGACTGGCGAGTGTCCGCCCAGCTCCATGGTCGCACGCTTCATGCCTTTGGCGGCAAGACCGGCAAGATGTTTGCCGACCGGAATCGAACCGGTGAAGGAAATCTTGCGCACAATATCCGATGGAATGAGATGTTCCGACACCGCAGCCGGCACGCCGAACACGAGATTGAGCACACCCGCCGGCAGACCGGCATCGGCAAAGCATTTCACCAATTCGACACAGCCGCCCGGGGTTTCCTCCGAAGCTTTGATGATCAGCGAACAGCCGGCGGCAAGCGCGCCGGCGATCTTGCGAACGGGTGTGAGCGTGGGAAAATTCCACGGCGTGAAAGCGGCAACGACGCCGACCGGCTCCTGCACGACGATCTGACGCACGCCCTTTTGCCGGCCGGGAACGATGCGGCCATAGGCGCGGCGGCCTTCCTCCGCGTACCAATCGATGATGTCGGCGGAGGTGAGCACTTCGGCGCGCGACTCCGCGTAGGACTTGCCCTGCTCCTGCGTCTGCACCTTGGCGACATGGTCGTAGCGCTCGCGTAGAAGATCGGCGGCCTTACGCATGATCTTGGAACGGTCATAGGCCGAGGTCGCCTTCCAGATGGCGAGGCCTTTTTCAGCGGCGGCGAGCGCGGCATCGAGATCGGCGGTCGAGGCATGCGGCAAATGGGCCAGCACTTTGCCGGTCGCCGGATTAATGACATCCTCGCCCTTACGGCCTTCGCCTTTGAGCCATTGTCCATCGATATAAAGCGCGAGTTCGGTGTACATGCGGAAACCTCATTGTTACCCGGAACGATCTCAGCCCTGGATTAGCATTTTTTATTAGCCGTCACGACCCCAGAAACGCGCCGCCGCTGACATGGATCGTTTGGCCGGTAACGTAGCGCGCGCCGGGACCAGCAAGAAAACATACCATGGCGGCCACATCCTCCGGCTTGCCGCGCTCGCCGCTGATGGTGCCATGGGTGAAATGATGCGCCGGCTTTAATGAAGTTGTCGGCCGCGTGGTGTCGATTGCGCCGGGCACCACGCAATTCACGGTAATTTTGTTCGCTGCCAAATCATGCGCCAGCCCACGCGTAAAGCCGACCAAACCGGCTTTTGCGGTCATGACATGGGTGCGGCCGGCCGAGCCGATATGCGCGCTCATGCCGCCCATATTGATGATCGTCCCGCCGTTTTTCTTGAGCGCCGGCAAGCAAGCCTGCACGCAACGAAATGCGCCGTCGAGAATGACGTTCATCACCTCACGCCATTCGGCATAGCTGATTTGATCAATGGAATTTTCACGGCGCAGCGCGGCATTGTTGACGAGGCAATCGATGCGGCCGAAGCGCTTGAGCGCAGTATCGGCAAGCGCCAGGGCGGTTTTTTCGTCGCCGACATCGCCGAGCACGCTCGCGGCTTTGCCGCCTGCAGCTTCGATCTCGCGCACAACGCTGTCGGCCTCGGCTTGATTCGAACGCACATTGATGACGACATTGGCACCGGCTTGCACCAGCATCAACGCCATGGCACGGCCGATATTGCGTCCCGCGCCGGTAACGACGGCGACCTTGCCCGCGAGTTGTTTGTCTTCGTTCATAATGTGATTACCCCCGCCACGCCGCTAGATCGATCTTGCCATCATACAAACCCGCCATCCGTTTAAGCGCGGCGGAACTGCGCGCGGCGTCCCAGCCGCCATGGCGCGCATTCAGCACGAATTTCTCTTCGATGTCGGCGCGCGTCAGCGGCTCATGCGCGCCGCCACGAAAATGCGGCTGCCGCTCCTCGACCACACTGCCATCGTTGAGCACCGCGCGAATGTGTCCGGTGAACCCATTCGGATAAGGATTATCCGGATCGATGACGTAACGCACTTTGGATGCGAGCGTCCGCACCGTCTCGTTGCGCACCGCTTCCTCGGTGAAGGCGTCGAGGCCGACGCCGCCGCGCACGAAGCCGCTCGCCAGCAAGAACGGCGTTGCGAATTTCGCAGCATAGCCGTTGGGCGGGCGCTGCTTGGCCGCCAACGGCTCCCACAAACGATGTACGGTTCCTTCCGCGACTTCACAAACGAGCTCCTTCACATCGGATGCTTTGATGCCGCGCGCGGCCAAACGCCTGGCGCAATCGATGTAAGGATGCGCCATGGTGCCGCACGGATAAGGCTTGAAGGCGAGCGTTTCGATAACCCAAGCCTTGCCGAAATCGTCGATCAGCGCGCCGAAATTGCCTTTCATGGTGTGCGCGAAGCCGTGAAACAACCCGTGCACACCTTCAAACACCGTGCGCGGCCCCAGAAAACCGCCGCGCGCGAGCAGCGCGGCGCGAATGCCCGATTGCGCCGCCCAGCCGGGATGCATACGCTTGGTCCAGGTACCTTCGGCGAGATATTCGATGATGCCGGAGGCCATGCTGGCGACGATGCCGAGCGCATCGACGATCTGCTTTTTGCTCAGCCCGAGCGCCGCGCCGACGCCGGCCGCAGCCCCCATGGCGCCGAAAATAGCCGTGGGATGAAAGCCCGCTTTATGAACGGCCTTCGGCACGACCGTGCTCAGGCGGCACATCACCTCGCTGCCGACAGCAATGCCGAGCAACGCCGCTACGCCATCCGGTCTGTGCCGTTCGCAGGCCGCCAGCACCGCGGGCACGATCACCGCCCCGGCATGCACCGGGCCGCCTTCGAACGTATCGTCAAAGTCTTCGCCATGTGCCGCCGTGCCGTTGACGAGCGCAGCCCCGGCACTGCTTAAAGCACGCGCGTGGCCGATTGCCGTGCAAGGGCCGTCATCGTCGAGGCCCGCCAGCATGCTTTGGATATAATCTTCGTTGCGCGCGGTAACACAAAGGCCAACCACGTCGACGAGTAAATCCTCGCATTTGCGGCGAACGGCTTCCGGCAATTTCCCGGCTTCAAGGGCAACGATGCGCTCGGCCAAATGTTCGGCGAGCGATACTTCCGGCAGAATTGCGTCCATTATTATTAACCCGCCGCTGCATCACGGCGCGCGACGCGGCCGCGCAAACTATTGGCAAGCGCAACAATGCCCGAGGTGAGAATAAGCATCAGCAGGCCGAGCACCGCAATAGCGGCAAGATCGCCGCTTTCGTTGAGATCGTAGATCAGCACCGACAAGACCTTGGTCTCCGACGTGAACAACATGACCGCCGCTGATAATTCGCGGATGACGCCGACAAAGATGAAGCACCAGGTAGCGATCACGCTGGTGCGCAAGAGCGGCGCGGTAATCTGCCAAAGCGAACGCAAGCGCGTGGCGCCGAGAATGCGGCTGGCGTCTTCCAATTCGGGGTGTACCGCTTTGAAAGCGGATTGCATCTGTTGATAGGCCGCAGGCAGACTGAGCGTGACGAAGGCGATCAGCAGAATTGACAAGGTGCCGTAAAGCACAAAAGGCGGCCTCGTATAGGTAAAAAACAAACCGACGCCGAGAACGATACCGGGAATGGCCATCGGCGCTGTGGCCAGAAAACCGAGCACGCGATAGCCGGCGACGGCTTTGCGCGTAGTGACGTACGAAATCACCAAAGCGAGAACCGTACCGGCCGTCGCCGCCAAGATGCCGAGAACAAAAGTGTTACGCAGCGCAAGTTGCGTTGCGGAAAGATCGACGAAAACAAAACGGATGTTTTGCAGCGTAAAATTATGCAGCGAAACAAATTGCGACGCGACCTTCGAGAATGCCGCATTCAGCAGCGCCAGATAGGGCAGGAACACCGGGCAGGCCAGCACCAGCATCGCCGCCGCCAGCATCACCCAGCGCCATCGGCCGAGCCGCACAATGCGCGGCTCGCTGTTTTTGCCACCCACTACCGAATAACCGCGCCGCCCAAGCACCATGTGTTCGGCCCGCAGCAAAATGACGGTGAGCACAAGCAAGGGCAAAGAGGCCGCAGCCGCCAATGCCGGTTGGGGCGGGAACTGAAACAGACTCCAAATTTTCGTCGTCATGGTGTGAAATCCGGCCGGCATGGCCAAAATCGCCGGCGAGCCGAACAGCGTCATGGCTTGCAAAAAGGCGACCAATGCGCCTGCGAGTAAAGCTGGCAGCGCGAGCGGAATAGTGATGCGCCATGCAGTGTCCCAGGCTTTGCCGCCGAGAATGGCGGAAGCATCCTCGAGATCGCCCGGCGTGCGATCGAGCGCATTGGCGACCAGCACGAAGACATAGGGAAATGTGTAGCAACTGATGACGAAGACCAACCCCGGGAAACTATAGATATTGAGCGCATAGGCATCTTGCGCGGCGCCGGTAAGGTCCCGATAGAGCTGATTGAGCAGCCCGCTATTGGGCGCTGCCAAGAGTTCCCACGCAATGGCGCCGAGAAATGGCGGCGTCACGAACGAAGCAGTCACCAGCAAACGCACTGTGCGGCGCAACGGCAAGTCGGTGCGCGCCACCAGCCAGCCCATGGGCGCCGCCACCGCGCAGCAGATCACAGCTGACAATGTCGCCAGCGCAAATGTCGTCAGTAGCGGCTCGAGATAGGCGGCGTCCGCCACCAGGCGCTGGAAATTAGCGAGCGTGAAGACGCCGGCTTTATCGGTGAAGGCATAATAAACCAGCCACGACAATGGCATCACGATCAGTGCAAAAAGAATCAATGCGAAGACCACAAGCACCGGCTTCGTAAGGTCAATGTGAAACCATCGCCTGTCGGCTGGAGCGGGAGACGCGAGCGCGGTCATAGCGGAATGCTCCACCCTCCCCCCGCGAAGCGATGGGGAGGGTCGATACTCGTCGCGCAAGCGATGAGTATCGGGGTGGGGGGTATCTGATCGCGCGCGCAGGAAAAAGCTCGATCCGCCCACCCCTGACCCCTCCCCGCCACGCGCAAGCGCGCGTGGGGGGAGGGGAAAGGTAGCGAACCCATTTTAGACATGGAAGAGCTTGACGTAGCGCGACTTGATCTCTTCGCCGTGCGCAAGGACACCAGCCGGATCGTCCTTCATCAGTTTGATCTGGCTGAGCGGCGTGCGGCCGGCTTTTTCCTTGGCCTGCGGATGCACCGAGCGCAAACCGCCGAAGTCGATGCAAAGTTGCTGGCACTCGGGCGTGAAGCAGAAGCTCTGGAACAGACGCGCCGCATTCGGATTGGGCGCGGCCTTGAACACACCGTTCGGCCCGACGATGACCGGCGTGCCCTCGCTGGCATAAACCGGTTCAACCGGCTGGCCGGATTCTTTTTCCTTCAGGATAAGATATTCGACGCCGTCGGCCTGGATGGCGCGCTCGCCGAGGGCGAGCTTCTTCGGCGGATCGGCGGCCGATTGCACTTGCAGAACGTTCTGCTTGGCCAATTTTTCGAAATACCCCCAGCCGAGATCGCGCGAGGTCTGGAAGGTCGCGGTCATGATGGTGCCGCTGTAACCCGGATGTGCCTTGACGATTTTGCCCTTCCACTTCGGATCGAGCAGATCGGCGAAACTCTTCGGCGCCTCTTCTTTCTTTACCAGCTTGGTATTGTAGGCGATGATGCAGAGGAACACGCGGAAGCTGGCGTAAGTGCCATCCGCGTCCTTGTGAGCAGCCGGGTAAAATTTCGCCACGTCTTCGGGTACGTAAGGCGCCAGCATGTCTTGGCTCTTCCAATACACGAGATGTGAGGCATCCGACGAATTGACCACGTCGACCGCGTGCACATTGGCGGAATATTCCTGCCCGATGCGCTGAAGCAAACGCTCCGCGCCGGTGCGCTCCACCTTACAGGAAATGCCGGGGTATTTGCTCTCAAAGGCTTTGCCGATCTGTTCGGACAGCTTGAGGTCGATCGAGGTATACCAGACGACCTTGCCTTCCTTTTTGGCCGCTTCGATCAATTGCGGCGTGACCGCGCTCGCCGGCGGCGCGGCGGATAGCACTTTCGTTGAAAACGCGCCGGCTGCAACCAGCGCGCTTGATCCGGCCAGGACATCCCGGCGTGAGAATTTGGATTTTGTCATTCGGTGTTTCCTCCTTTTCCAAATTTTAGTTTCGATCCCGTGTCCCGTACCATTTTGTCTTTCCTGCGTCGCATCGATTTTGAGACCAGAATTTGCCCTATTACCCCCTCAGCGCCCGGCATCGTTCCGGCGGCAGATAAAGCCATACGGCACTGCCTTGCGTGATATTTTCATCGGCAGCGGTGAGCACACGTAATTGCGTGCCGTCTTTGGCCTCGACCAGATAATCGCGATTGCCGCCGAGATAGACCTGGCGCACGACTGTGACCGGCACGACATTATCGAATTGCGCCGGCTTGTTTACGGATAGCGCAATGTCGTGTGGACGAATGGAAATCGGCGTCTGCGCCCCGGCCCGAACGCACGCGCCGACGCAGCGCAAAGAGACGCCGGCAAAATCGACGTGCGTTTCGTCGAGGCCTTTTCCCTTGATCACGTTGCTTGAACCGATAAAACGCGCGACGAATTCGGATGCAGGCCGATCGTAAATATCTTCCGGCGAACCCGCTTGTTCGATCTTGCCGCCATTCATCACCGCAATCAGATCGGCGGTGGTCATCGCTTCCGACTGGTCGTGCGTCACATAAACCGTGGTGTAACGATAAGCATCGTGCAGACGGCGCACTTCAAATCGCATCTCCTCGCGCAAATTGGCGTCGAGGTTGGACAACGGCTCGTCGAGCAGAAGCGTCTCCGGCTCCACGATCAGCGCGCGCGCCAGTGCCACGCGCTGCTGCTGGCCACCGGACAATTCGCCGGGATAGCGTTGCGCGAGCGAAGCTAATTTTGTTGTGGCAAGAATGGCGTCGAGTTTCTTGGCGATATTGTCTCGGCCGAGCCTCCGCAGCTTGAGGCCATAGACAATGTTTTCGGCCACCGTCATGTGCGGCCACAGCGCATAGCTTTGGAAGATCATCGACATATTGCGCCGTTCCGGCGGCAGCGTCAGCGCCGGGGATGAGACGAGTTTGTCGCCGACGCGAATCTCGCCGGCGCTCGGCTCGACAAAGCCGGCGATGAGACGCAGCGTCGTGGTTTTGCCGCAGCCCGAAGGGCCGAGCAGACAAACCAGATGACCGTGCTGAATGGTGAGCGAAACATCGTCGACCACCGCGGCGCTGCCATAGCGCTTGCTCAGATTTCGCAGCTCGACCGACGCCACTCACCCCTCCCCTTGCCGCCCGATTTTATCAAAGACCCCGCGCTTTCCGAATTTGCAAAGAAATCCGTCACGAGCCCGTAAATTGCGGCTTGCGCTTCTCCATAAAAGCCTTGCGGCCTTCGATATAGTCGTTCGAGGCAAAGCATTGTGCGACCAGATCGGCGCAGCGCGTCAGGTTGCGTTCGCTTTCGTCCTTGAGCGCTTGGCCAACGATGTATTTCACGGAATTCACCGTCAGCGGCGCATTGCCGCTGACGGCGTCGGAATAGGCTTTGACGAAATCCTCCAGCTCCGCTTCCGGCAGCACGCGATTGACAAGCCCCATCTGCAGCGCCTCGGTGGCGGTGAATTGGCGCGCCGTGAAGAAAATTTCTTTGGCAAACGACGGACCAACGAGATCGACGAGTTTTTTTATCCCCTTGTAGCCGTAGCCGAGGCCGAGTTTGGCCGCCGGCACGCCGAATTTCGAGTTATCCGAACAAAGGCGCAAGTCACAGCAAAGCGCAAGTCCCACGCCGCCGCCGATGCAATAGCCGCGGATCATGGCGATTGTCGGCTTGGGGAATTCGTAAACTGCCGTATTGGCCTTATCGACCGCGACATTGTAGCGATCGACGGCCTCGTTGCTGGAACGCTCACTTTCGAATTTGGAAATATCCGCGCCCGATACAAAAGCCTTGCCACCGGCGCCGGTCAGCACAACGACATGGATGGAATTGTCCTTGGCGAAATCCTCGAGATAGCCGCTCGCGGCTTCCCACATTTCCAGCGACACCGCATTGTGCCGCTCGGGATTATTGAAGATCAAATAGCCGACGCCACCCTCTCTGCGAGACAGCATTTTGTCGGTTTGGGTCATTGCAATTTTCCTTTTCTGACTATGACCCGTCATCCCGAGGTGCGAGCGCAAAGCGCGAGCCTCGAAGGATGGCGGCCCCGGGATTTGGTGCCCGTCATCCTCGAGGGCGGCCTGCGGCCGCCACTCAGGATGACGGATTTAAGTCACACCACCTTGGCGGTTTGCAATTCGGCGATTTCCTTATCGGCGAACCCGAATTCCTTCAGCACTTCCTGGGTATGCTCCCCTTGCTCAGGCGGCGTGACAACGATTTTACTCGGCGTGCGCGAGAGCGCGATCGGCTGACCCACGAACATCTCCTCGCTGCCATCAGGCCGCCTTGCGCTTTGCGCAATATTGAGATGCTCCACCTGCGGATCAGCGAATACCTGGTCGATGGAATAAATCGGCCCGCAAGGCACGCCGGTTTTGTTGAATAACTCGATCCACGCAGCGCTGGTCTTGTCAACCGTTTTGGCTTCGATGGCAGCATTGATGGCATCGCGATTCTCCAAACGCCGCGCGCCGGTTTTATAGTCGGGGTGATCGATCAACTCAGGTGCGCCAATCGCCCGGCAGGTGCGTTCCCACATCACCTGGCCGGTGGAGGCGATGTTGATGTGGCCGTCCTTGGTCTTGAACACGCCGGTCGGAATGCTGGTCGGATGGTTATTGCCGGCTTGTTTTGGCACCTCATGCGCTTGCAGCCATCGAGCTGCTTGGAAGTCGAGCATGAAGATCTGCGCCTGCAACAGCGAGGTATTGACCCATTGGCCCTCGCCCGAAACCTCGCGCTCCAAGAGCGCGGTCATGATGCCGAGCGCGCAGAAAAGCCCGGCGCTGAGATCGGCGATGGGAATGCCAACGCGCACCGGGCCCTGACCTGGGAGGCCCGTGATCGACATCAGCCCGCCCATGCCCTGCGCAATTTGATCGAAGCCGGGCCGGTCGCGATAAGGCCCGTCCTGACCGAAGCCGGAAATGCTGGCGAGCACGATGCGCTTGTTGATTGCCTTGAGTGATTCATAATCGACGCCGAGCCGGTCCTTTACGTCGGGGCGGAAATTCTCCACCACTATATCGGCCTTCGCCACCATGCGCTTGAAGGCGGCAAGCCCCGAGGGCGACTTCAAATCCAGATTGATGCTGCGCTTATTGCGATGCAGGTTCTGAAAGTCGGGCCCATTGCGCGGGCCGCCCGGCCCCTCACCTTTTTCCAGATGCGGAGGTGCCTCGATTTTAATGACGTTGGCCCCCCAGTCGGCCAGTTGGCGCACGCAGGTCGGGCCGGAACGGACTCGGGTCAGGTCGAGAACGGTAAACCGGGAAAGTGCCTCGGAGGCCCTAAGAAACGGCATTTCGGTAGCTCCACAGACGAAAATCGTTCGATTAAGCCAATTGCGGCAGACAATCCCCGATCTGCCCGGACTTGTCCATCGGCGGATAGCGAGCAGGGCCACCAATTATTTATCATTATACGCGATATTATACGGGATTTGGCCGAGTGAGCCGTCCAGCGTCTTGAAAAATGCATGGCTGCCTGTCATATCACTCACGCGGATGAAAAACCCGGATTCGGGTTCGCGGGCTGCGTGCACGAACTTCAATCGAACGAATTTCGCCCCGCCTCTTCCGTTTCTCCAACGTCACCGACAACCCTGGCAACGCGGGATGTCTTAAAACTCCGCGAATACTCCGTTTCGCTTTGGGCGACCCGGCTGCTTCGCCGCATAAGAAAGAGATTCTTTGACCTCATTTAACGATTTCGGCCTCGCAGAGCCGATCCTTCGCGCTCTTGCGGAAGAGAAATACATCAACCCGACCCCGATCCAGGCCCAGACCATTCCGCTCGCATTGCAAGGCCGCGATGTCGTCGGCATCGCACAAACCGGAACCGGCAAGACTGCGTCCTTCGCACTGCCGATCCTCAACCACCTCTATAACAAGCGCATGCGGCCGGAGCGCAAATCGTGCCGCGTGCTGGTGCTGTCGCCGACGCGCGAGCTGTCCGGTCAAATCGCCGACAGCTTTCGGACCTATGGCCGCTATGTCCGGCCATTCGAAGTCGCGCTCGCCATCGGCGGTGTGCCGATCAATCGGCAGGTCCGCGCGGTCGCGCGCGGCGTCGAGGTGCTGGTGGCAACGCCGGGCCGGCTGCTCGATCTCGTCAACCAGCGCGCGCTCAGCCTGCAACAGATTGAAGTGCTGGTGCTGGACGAAGCCGACCGCATGCTCGATATGGGTTTCATCCACGACATCAAGCGGGTCGTTGCCATGCTGCCAAAAGAACGGCAAACGCTGTTCTTCTCAGCCACCATGCCGCAGCAGATCGTGCAGCTCGCCGGTTCTATGCTAAGCGATCCCGCGCGTGTGGCGGTAACGCCGCAATCCTCGACCGCCGAGCGCGTCGAACAACGCGTCATTCTTGCCGACAAGGCGGCGAAGGCGGCGTTGCTAACTGAAGTGCTCAAGACCGAGACGATCGACCGTGTGCTGGTTTTCACCCGCACGAAACACGGCGCCGATAAAATCGTCCGCACGCTCAATAAGGCAGGGCTTGACGCTGAGGCGATCCACGGTAACAAATCGCAAAACCAGCGCGAGCGCGTACTCGCAGCCTTCCGTTCCGGTTCCTTGCGCACACTCATCGCAACGGACATTGCCGCCCGTGGCATCGATGTCGACGGCGTCAGCCACGTCATTAATTACGATCTGCCGAACGTGGCGGAAAGCTATGTTCATCGCATCGGCCGCACCGCGCGTGCAGGCCGCGAAGGCGTGGCGATCTCATTCTGCGACCACGAAGAGCGGGCCTTTTTGCGCGATATCGAACGCTTGATCCGCATGTCGATTCCCTCAACAGACCGGCGCAGCGGCGAACGGTCAAAGCCAGAACAAGCCGAAGGGCATCGTCATGCCGCCAACCGGCAGAATAGCAGACCCCATAAGCGCGGGAACCAACAGCAGCGGCGCAGTCACGGTGGGCACAATGGTAACAGCGGCAACGGCCATCAGGACCGTTCAAACCGAAACGGCCATCATGCTGACCGGTCCCAAGCCCGCCCGGAAGCCGGCGCGCAAGGGGAGCCAAGCGGCGTTGGAAGTGTTACATTCCTGCGGCGCTCGAACGAACCAAACCGCAAGGCAATCGCGCGCCGCGCTGAAACACTCTAGAGAGGACTGGATGGCGAAGGAAGAACTGCTGGAATTCGATGGTACGGTAACCGAGGTATTGCCGGACGGCAATTTTCGCGTGAAGCTTGATAATGATCACGAAGTGCTGGCCTATACGGCGGGTAAAATGCGTAAATTTCGCATCCGTACGGGTGTCGGCGACCGCGTAATCGTTGAGATGTCGCCCTATGATTTGCAGCGCGGCCGCATCAGCTTTCGCCACAAGGGCGACGCGCCGTCATCGGCGCAACCGCAACGTCGCCCCGTTTTTCGTGGCAGACGTTAGTCGGGATCAGGAAATTGTCGGGCCCGAGGCCATTAATGGTTGGCGCTCTCGACCCAAGCGGAGTCTCCTCGAACCATGAAATTCTCATCGATCGCGCGCCTCGCGCTGGCAGCTCTTCTCGCCGGTGCCGTTGGCACGGTTTCGGCACAGCAGCGGCCGGAACGCGCGCCCGGTCAGATAAAGTCCCAACAGGTCAGCGGTCTCAGCGAACAGCGTCAAGCGGCCGGGGGCGTGCTGAGGCTGTTGCCCGCGGACTCGGTCACCGAACATTCGATCGACACATCGAAGGGCAGACTTGCTTATACGACGACGGCCGGCACGCTTGCGCTTTACGATCAATCGGGCGAGCAAAACGCTTCGATTTTTTATACTGCTTACATAGCCAAGAGCGGCGGGCAAAACCGGCCGCTGACGTTCGTGTTCAATGGCGGCCCAGGCGCCGCATCGGCTTTCCTTCACCTCGGTCTCGTCGGCCCGCGTATTCTTGACTTTGGAGCGGGCGGCCATGATGCCGCGCATGCGCGCTTACACGACAATCCCGACACCTGGCTCGATTTCACCGACTTAGTCCTGATCGATCCCGTCGGTACCGGCTGGAGCCGCGCGGCGAAAGCCGATGAAGCCAAGCAATTCTGGAATGTCAGTAGCGATGCTGAATCGATGGCCAAGGTGGTCGCCCTTTATGTCTCGAAAAACAACAGGACCAGTTCGCCAAAATATCTGCTCGGCGAGAGCTATGGCGGCTTTCGCGCCGCCAAAACCGCGCGCGCGCTCCAACGCGAGCAGGGGATAGTGATCGATGGCATTGTCATGCTTTCACCGCTCCTGGAGGGCTGGCTCACATTTGGCGACGATCAATCGGCATTACGCGCGGCGCTGGAATTACCATCGCTGGCCGCCACCGAGCTTGAGCGCAAACATGCCTTCACACTCGAAGCGCTGGCGTCAGCGGAAAAATTCTCCATGACCGAATATTTGACGACGCTCGCCGGGCCACCTCTTCAGGGCGAAGCAGCGCGTGTTTTCTATACGCGGGTCGCGCAGATAACGGGCCTGCCGATCGACACCATCGGCCATCAGCGCGGGTTTGTCAGCGACAACTACGTGAAGACCCTCCGCAAAGGCAAAATCGTCAGTCGCTACGACGCGAGCTTTGCGGTTGACGACCCCTTCCCCGAGCGGCGAGGCCCGCACGGCCCGGACCCCGTTCTCGACGGTGCGGCCCGTGCTTACGGCGGCGCATTTTCGGCTTACGCGCACAACGAACTCGCCTTCGACACGACGATGACATACCGGCTATTGGCCGGCGACGTGACGCAGCAATGGGACTGGAAGGGCGGCCGCGCTCAGATCGGCGTCGACGCCGACCTGAGTGTGCTGCTCAGCTTCAGCCGCTCGTTCCGCCTGCTCGTCGCCAATGGCTATTTCGACTTGGTGACGCCTTACGCAACGACACGCTACGTGCTCGATCACCTGCCGCCGGCGGATCCACCCGGCCGCGCAGAGCTCAAACTTTATCGCGGCGGGCATATGTTTTACATGGATCCGCAATCGCGAAAGGCATTCAGCACCGACGCGGCCGAATTCTATCGAGGGGATCAGTAACGGCGGAACGGCCGACCGGCCTGAAACAAACGCTGTCAACCGTGCCTGCCTTCGACCGTTTGCGCGGGCTCGGCATTTGGGACCATAAAGTGGCGAGGGACAGCTCTGACGCGATCACAGACTTGCGAGTTACAGAGTGTGCGGCGGCCCGCCTTGCAATTTCAGTTTGGCCCGCAAGGTCTCGATACGGCGTTGTGCTTCCTCCTGTGTCAATTGCGGATCGAAAGCTTCGAGATCATAGGCCTCATGTGCCAATTGTTTCAGCTCGATCGCCTGATCTGTCGTCATCGGCGAAACGGCGCCGGATTCAGGGACCAGCTTCCGTGTCATTGGCGACGCTCGACAAAGGCCGTGCTCACGAATGAAATGACGCGTTCGCCGTTCTGGTTGGTGCCCGTTGAACGAATGCTCACCAGCCCACGATCCGGCCGGCTCATTGACGGCCGCAGCCCAATGATCTCATTGTGGTAAGTGATTGTATCTCCGGCATAGACCGGCTTCAGCCATCGCAGTTCGCGAAAGCCGAGCGCCGGCCCAACCTCGGCAACGAGCTCACCACGCGCGCGCGCCGCTTCGGCCAGGTCACGGCGATAGTCGACCAAGAGTTCGCATCCAGATCACCGCCGTATGCCAACCCGAGGCGCAAAGCGCGCCGAAATGCGAGCGCGCGGCGGCGTTTTCGTCGAGATGAAACGGTTGGGGATCGAAACGCCGGGCGAATGTCTTGATGCGATCGGTCGTAAAGCTGTGGCGGCCGAGCTCTTCTTTGTCGCCGACGCGAATATCTTCGAAGAATTTCACCTAGAGCACGTTCCCTTTAAATTGAGTCGTTTTCGCTTCCTAACATTTTGTTTGCGCATGATCTTTGTCCCGAAAACCGGTTCCCACTTTTCGGGATCATGCGCTAGTGGAGTGGATTTGACATTCGCTACCCACCTGGCCGCAAGCTCGCGAAGCGAATGTCAAATCCAAAACTCCACTAGAAACTTATATTTGCTCATGGTCTTTCGATTCAAACATTCGCAAAAGATCCCCGCCGAAATGGGTAGCGAATGTTTGAATTGGACCACTAGACGTATC
This sequence comes from uncultured Pseudomonadota bacterium, assembly GCA_963697535.1. Taxonomy (GTDB): domain Bacteria; phylum Pseudomonadota; class Alphaproteobacteria; order Rhizobiales; family Xanthobacteraceae; genus Pseudolabrys. The sequence continues at coordinate 600,137 of OY969085.1, forward strand.
CTGGCCGCGGCGGCCCATCATCAGATTTGAGCGCATCACCGCAATGATCTCGTCTGCTTCGTCGATGACTTCGAATAAATAGCTTACAAAGCCCATAGTAGGCCGGCTCTTCGACGGGCGCACGCCCTGCACAGTCGCTCTGACGCGGATCCGTGCGCCGGGCCGCAAGGGCCTAAGCCAGCGCATCTCTTCGACCCCCGGCGCACCCATCGAGCTGGACTCGAGCACGAATCCCTCGGCAATCATACGCATCAGCAGGCAACAGGTATGCCATCCGGATGCCCCAAGGCCACCGAGCAAACTACGAGCCGCGACGGCTTCGTCGAGGTGCATCGGCTGCGGGTCGAACTCGGCGGCAAAGGCGACGATTTCCTCGCGCGTTACCAGGCGGGGGCCGTAAATCGAGACTGTGCCGGGTTTGAAGTCTTCCCAATAGCGCTTTGACATGGCGTTTCAATTCCAGCGCGTCGTCGCGACGGAACGGAAGATAGACCGTCAGGTCGCAAAACGGAAATGCATCACATCCCCATCGGCAACGACATAATCCTTGCCTTCGAGGCGCATTTTGCCGGCATCGCGCGCGCCGCTCTCGCCGCCGGTGGCGAGGTAGTCGTCGTAGCCGATGGTTTCGGCGCGGATGAAACCCTTTTCGAAATCCGAATGAATGACGCCCGCCGCCTGCGGCGCGCGCGTGCCGCGGGTTACGGTCCAAGCACGCGTTTCCTTGGGCCCCGCGGTGAAATAGGTGACCAGGCGCAACAGATCGTAGCCCGCGCGAATGAGCCGGTTGAGGCCCGGCTCTTTCAGTCCCACGGCCGCGAGATAATCGGCTCGTTCGGCGAGCGGCAATACTGCAATTTCCGATTCGATCTTGGCGGAAATCACCACGCAGCCGGCGCCTTCTTTTTTTGCGTGCTCTTCAACTTGACGCGAAAACTCGTTGCCGGCGGCGGCAGCCGATTCTTCGACATTGCAAACGTAGAGAACCGGCAGGGCGGTCATGAGGCCGAGCATATGAAATGTTTTCTCTTCCTCCGGCTTTCGTTGCAGCACGCGTGCCGGTTTGCCCTCGCGCAACAACGCGAGTGCCCGTTTCATCAAGTCAATCGTTTCCTTCGCCTCTTTGTCGCCGCCCTTGGCTTTTTTCTCGAGCGTCTCGGCGCGCTTTTCCAGACTGTCGAGGTCGGCCAGCATCAACTCCGTCTCGATCGTCTCGATATCGGCGAACGGGTCGATCTTGCCTTCCACATGCGCGATATCGCCGTCTTCAAAACATCGCACGACATGGGCGATGGCATCGACTTCGCGAATAGCGGCGAGAAATTGATTTCCCAGCCCCTCGCCTTTGGACGCACCGCGCACAAGGCCGGCAATGTCGACGAAAGTCAGGCGCGTTGGAATGATTTCGGCCGATTTAGCAATCGCGGCAAGTTTTTCGAGACGGGGATCGGGAACCGCGACTTCACCAACGTTCGGTTCAATCGTACAGAACGGATAATTCGCCGCTTGCGCCGCGGCAGTCTCGGTCAGCGCGTTAAAAAGCGTCGACTTGCCGACGTTTGGCAGACCGACAATACCGCATTTAAACCCCATGGATTATTCCGCGTGTCATTGTTTGGGTTGCGAATGGGCGGCGGAGGCTGCGCCGTCGCCGAACCCCTTCGCCGTCATGGCAAGATGAACCTTGTTCTGGAATGTCGAGTCCCGACCTTCAGCCAGCAGGCCGGCATTGTCGGCGACGACGTCGCACAAGGCTTCCACCCAGGGCTTTTCGTTCTTGGCAAAGTCGCTGAGCACGTGCATCGGCACCAATTCCTTCTCGTCCGGCTTACCAATTCCGATGCGCACGCGCTTGTAGTCATTGCCGATATGCGTGGCGATCGAACGCAGCCCATTGTGGCCCGCGACGCCGCCGCCGGTTTTCACCCGCAGTTTGGCCAAAGGCAAATCGACTTCGTCGTGGAAGACGATAATCTGCACCGGCGCGAGCTTGTAAAAGCGCGCGGCTTCCGCCACCGCGCGGCCGGATTCGTTCATGAACGTGCCCGGCAACAGCAACAAGACGCGCTCACGCGCAATAGTACCTTCGACCGCCACACCCTGAAATTTTCGCCGCCACGGGCCGATGTCGTGGCGGCGGGCAATCGCCTCGACCGCCATGAAACCGATGTTGTGCCGGTGACCGGCGTAACGGGGGCCCGGATTGCCGAGGCCGACGAACAACAGCATGGCGTCGCCGACCTCTTTTGATAGTGCGATGCCCCGAGCAAGCGAATGCGTTAAAACGCGCCGCGTTACTTCTTGGCGGCGGGCGCGGCGCCGGAAGGCGCGGCACCGGCCGCAGTGCCACCTGCCGGCGTTGCGGCCGCGCCAGCCTCGGCAGCGGCAGCCGGAGCCGCGGCAGCGGCCTCGGCGGCAACGCGCTGCTCTTCCGCATAACCGGACGGCGGCACGAGGGTGACCAGCGTAAGATCGCCTTGCCCAATCACGCGCACGTTCGGCGGCAGTTTAATGTCGCTCAGATGCTTGGAGTGGCTGATTTCAAGGGCGGCGATATCGACGTCAATCAACTCCGGAATAGCGTCGGCCGGGCATGAGATCTCGACTGCGTGGGTGACGATGTTGACCGAACCGCCACGTTTCACCCCAGGCGACTGATCCGCATTGAGCACATGCACCGGGATGTTGACGCGGATCATGGCGCCTTCGGCAACGCGAAGAAAGTCCACATGCATCGGCAGATCCTTGATCGCATCGAGCTGATAATCACGCGGGATCACGCGATGCTTGCTGCCGTCCACGTCGATTTGATGGAGCGTGGTGAGAAAGCGCCCCGCATAGATGCGTTTGCGTAGCTCATCGTGTTCGACAAACACCATCATCGGGGGCTTGTTGTCTCCGTAGATCACGCCCGGCACACGGCCGGCGCGACGCGCGGCCCGGGCGGCCCCCTTGCCGCCTTTCGGACGCGCCGTTGCCTTCAATTCTTGGACGGTCGGCATATTCAAGTCCTCACTTTATGCTTGTTATGCTTGATGCTTGTTATGCTTGATGCTTGTTATGCTTGCGCTTGATCCCTCGCGCCGGGCCCGAGGACATGCTTTGCCGAAAACCGGTTCCCACCTTTCGGGATCATGCACTAAACGAATGGAAAAAGCAGCCTTTTCAGCCGCTTAAGCAACGCGGCAAGCCTCCAGGGGTGCCGGGGACCGCGTCTTGCGCAGAACTTATAGCGGCGACCGGCGCAAAGGGCAAGGAAGCAAGATCAAGTGTGTCAGTAGCACACGATAGGTTTCTCCCATGATCTTGTCCGAAAACCGGTTCTCACTTTTCGGGATCATGCTTGGAACGGCGCCGCAGCCGGCCTGCGAACTCAATCCCCCGTTCCGCTCTTGCTCGTCTTGGCGGCTTTCTCGGCGGCGGTGGCGCCGGCTCGCTTGCTCGCCTTCCCTTCCACCACCGCGATGCGCGTCTCCAGCGCCGCAAGCTGCGCCTTGAGCGCCTCGTTTTCCTCGCGGGCGAGGCGCGCCATGTCCTTGACCGCTTCGAACTCCTCGCGCCGCACCACATCAAGATCACGCAGAATGCGTTCGGCCTGGGCTCTGAACAATGTGTCGAACTCGCGCCGCACGCCCTGCGCGACACCGGCCGCGTCGTTCATCAAACGGGCCATCTCGTCGAAAATGCGATTACTGGTCTGGGCCATGGCTCTTCTCCCGGCGATCTACGTCTAGTGGAGTGGATTTGACATTCGCTACCCACCTGGCCGCAAGCTCGCGAAGCGAATGTCAAATCCAAAACTCCACTAGAAACTTATATTTGGCTAGTGGTCTTTCAATTCAAACATTCGCAAAAGATCCCCGCCGAAATGGGTAGCGAATGTTTGAATCGGACCACTAGTTCCGCTGTCTCACAATGACGAAGCGGTGGGCGGACCGCAAGGGCCGGCGTGTACGCCGCCGCATCGGCGTGGCATAAGGACGCCTCCGATTGCAGCCTTTCACCACTTCGTCGTAGCCGCGGGCCTCGTAAATGCCTTTACTGGTCATTCCATTTCCTCACGTCGACCCGGTGCTGGTGCATCTGGGGCCCCTCGCCATCCACTGGTACGCACTTGCGTATATTTTTGGCATCTTGCTCGGCTGGGCCTATGCCCGCGCGATTATTCGCTCGGGAAAATTATGGGGTGGCCGCGCACCAATGACGCTGGCCGATTTTGACGACTTTGTTCTTTGGGTGACGCTTGGCATCATTCTCGGCGGGCGCATCGGTTATGTGCTTTTTTACAATTTGCCGTATTTTGCCGCACACCCGTTCGAGATTGTCCGGCTCTGGAACGGCGGCATGTCGTTTCATGGCGGATTTATCGGCTGCGTGCTCGCGGTCATCTTGTTTGCGCGACACCGGAAAGTGCCGGCCTTGTCGCTCGGCGATCTCACCTGCGCGGTCGGACCAATCGGACTTTTTCTTGGGCGCATTGCCAATTTTGTGAACGGTGAATTGTGGGGCCGTCCAACGGATGTCCCCTGGGCCATGATTTTTCCGCACGGCGGGCCAATCCCACGACACCCGAGCCAGCTCTACGAAGCGGCGCTGGAAGGCCTGGTGTTGATCACCATTCTGTCGCTGCTGATCCGGGCCGGTGCGCTGAAACGTCCGGGGATGATCATAGGCTGTTTCGCCGTGGGCTATGCGGTTGCGCGCACGATCGGTGAATTCTTCCGCGAGCCGGACGTGCAGCTCGGTTTTTTATGGCACGGCACGACCATGGGAATGCTGCTATCGGCGCCGCTGTTTCTCGCGGGTCTTGGGTTCATCGCCTATGCCATGACACATCCGCCGTTGCGGAGCTCATGATGGACGAACCGTCACCGCTGGAACTAGAAATCCGCCGCCGCATCATCGTCGCGGGTCCCATGCCCGTCAGCGAATATATGGCGCTCTGTCTCGGCCATCCGGAACACGGCTATTACACCACCCGCGAGGCGTTAGGCGCGCGCGGCGATTTCATCACCGCCCCTGAAATCAGCCAAATGTTCGGCGAACTGATCGGAATTTGGATGGCTTGCGTCTGGAAGCAGGCGGGTTCGCCGACTGCGATGCAACTTATCGAACTCGGACCCGGCCGCGGCACCTTGATGAAGGACGCATTGCGGGCGTTACACGTGATGCCGGGTTTTCGCGACGCTATCGTTGTACATCTGGTCGAAATCAGCCCGATCTTGCGCGCGCAACAAGAGCGCTTGCTGCAAGGCGGGCCCGTGCCGGTTTTCTGGCACCGATCGCTGCAAGACGTGCCGCAAGGCGCCTCAATCATCATCGCTAACGAATTCTTCGATGCCCTGCCCATCCGCCAAGCGGTAAAAACCGCGCAAGGCTGGCATGAGCGCCGCATCGAAGTCACCGCCACCGGCCAGCTTGCATTCACGGTTGCCGCCGAGCCGACGCAGCATTTCGAAAAGCTCCTGCCGCCCGGCTTACGCCAGGCGGACGCAGATGCGATCTTTGAATGGCGAAGCGATTTCATCGCGATGGAATTAGGCCGCCGCATTGGGCGCGACGGTATCGCAGCCTTGGTCATCGATTATGGCCACACTGAGAGCGATCTCGGCGATACGTTGCAAGCCGTCGGCCGCCACGCCTATGCCGACCCGCTGACCACGCCCGGTCATCTCGATCTGACCGCGCATGTCGACTTCCAGGCGTTGGCGCGATCTGCGGAAGCCATGGGCGCGCAAGCTTTCGGGCCGCTCGCGCAAGGCGAATTCCTGCGCCGGCTCGGCATTGAGATGCGCGCGCGAGTTCTCAAAAACAAAGCCGCGCCGCAGACCGTAAAAGACATCGATGCCGCTCTTGTCCGGCTGACCGGCCACGGCCGCGGCAACATGGGAGTCTTGTTCAAAGCCATGGCCTTCGCACACGGCTCGCTTGGCGTGCCGCCGGCGTTCGACAACTAGAATTGAGGGCAGCTTATGCTGCAAGCATCATCCTTGGCCAAACTCGCGCGCATTCGCCACGCCTTCTTCACGCGTGACGGCGGCGTATCGCGGGGCATCTACGCCACATTCAATGGCGGCGTCGGCTCGAACGACGCCTCCGATAGTGTCGCTGAAAATCGCGCGCGCATGGCGCGCAGCCTTGGTGTTGAGCCGCGACATTTGCTGACACCCTATCAATTTCATTCCGCCGATGTGGTGATTGCCGAGGAACCATGGACGGCGGAGGCGCGTCCGCACGCCGACGCCGTGGTGACACGCACGCCCGAACTTGCCATCGGCGTTTCCACGGCCGACTGCGGTCCGCTTTTGTTGGCAGATCACCGAGCCGGTGTGATCGGGGCCGCCCATGCCGGCTGGCGAGGCGCTCTTAGCGGTATCATCGAAGCAACTCTTGCGGCCATGGAAAGGCTCGGCGCCGAGCGCTCACGCATTGTGGTGGCGCTTGGTCCTACCATTCGTCAGTCCAAGTACGAGGTCGGTCCGGAATTCGTCGAACGTTTCCTGACGGCGAATATCGACAATGCGCGTTTCTTTACTGCTTCAGAACGCGAAGGCCACGCGATGTTCGATTTGGCAGGCTACATCGCCGGGCGCGCCGAACGTGCCGGCATTACACATTTCGAGGACCTCGGGCTTTGCACTTACGCGGAGCCGGATCGTTTTTACAGTTATCGCCGCACGGTCCTGCGCGGCGAGCCGGACTATGGACGCCATATCAACGCGATTGCGTTGAGTGGTTAGCCGTAGGCTTTGCATTGATTGGCTAAGCCGCACCATCGTTATCGTCAGGCTTGTCGCCGTCCTCATCTTCGTCCTCCTTCACCGGCACGGCATAAACGCCGGACAGCCAACGATTGAGATCGACGTCGGCGCAGCGTTTCGAGCAGAAGGAACCAAACGCCGGATCGGTGGGCTTACCGCAGATCGGGCAAGTCACGGGTGATTTGCTTTCATTACTCATCATTAGCATCGTTGCGATTTTCGGACCATTGAGTTCGTGGGGTCACGACTCTTTAGATCGCGTCAACCCAGCCCGAGCGCACCGGATAGCCTTCGCCCGCCAAGAGCGTCATGGTTTCATACAAGGGCAGCCCGACCACATTCGTGTAGGAGCCGATGAGTTTAACAATGAAACTGCCCGCGATGCCTTGCGCGGCATAACCACCCGCTTTGCCTTCCCATTCGCCCGATGCCAGATAGGTCTCGATGTCCTCCTCCGACAAACGCTTGAACCGCACCCGCGTTTCGACCAAGCGTTGGCGGAACACCTCCCTTCGCGCGACGAGACAAATCGTGGTGTAAACGCGGTGGTTACGGCCCGACAAAAGGCGCAAGCATTGCGTGGCTTCATCCCTTGTTTCCGCCTTCGGCAGTATGCGGCGGCCGACCGCCACCACGGTATCCGCGGCCAGGATATAAGCGTCACGCAGGTCGTCATCGATCTCAACTTTATCCAGTGCGCCTTTCGCCTTATCGCGCGCCAGCCGATTGACGTAAGTGCGCGGGATCTCGCCGCGACGCGGCGTCTCATCGATTTCCGAAGGCTTAAGCGCGTCCGGCTCAATGCCCATCTGGTTGAGCAGCGCCAGCCGGCGCGGCGAGCCAGAGGCAAGGACGAGTTTGGGGCGGGGTATCATGAGGGGGTTGGACCGCAACTTAACTGAATTTCAATGCGTGAACTAGCAGAGCGGGACTATTTTCACAACCGTAAATCGATGCGACCCCGTTACATTGTCCTGGTGGAGTGGATTTGACATTCGCTACCCACCTTCGCCACCCATCTGGCCGCGAGCGCGCGAAGCGGATGTCAAATCCGAAGCTACACTCGCTTAGCCCTTCCAATGCAACACGCAGATGAGCGTGAACAAGCGGCGCGCGGTATCCATGTCGATTTTGACCTTGTTCTTGAGCCGCTCCATCAGAATGCGCGAACCTTCATCATGAATAGCGCGCCGGCTCATGTCGAGAGCTTCGATCTTGTCGGGTGTTGCGGTGCGGATGGCCTGATAGTAACTATCGCAAATGGTATAATAGTCTTTCACAATGCGGCGCAGCGGGGTGAGCGAAAACAAGTGCGCGATGATCGGCGTTTCATCCGTTCGGCAGATCTTGAAGACAAGGCGATTGCCGGTGACGCTCAAATGCAGGGCATAGGGCCCACCTTCAGTGCCATCGCCGACCGGCGCGAAGGTATTTTGTTCAAGCAGATCATAGATCGCGACATTGCGCTCATGTTCGACGTCGGGATTGGAGCGGCCGATCGATTTTTCGTCGAGCATGACCGAAACCAACCGCTGTTTCATCGCCGCAAAGGTTGGCTTCGGCGGTCTCATTGAAAACCGGCCTTATGGCAAGTTAAGGCGTATGGCCACGGAACGCGCGTGCGCGGTTAGGCCTTCTGCATCCGCTAAAGCCATGGCTGAAGGAGCGAGCGCGCGTAGTTGCTCCGGACCACATTTGAGTAATGACGTGCGCTTCATGAAATCGAGCACGCCCAAACCCGATGCGAATCGGGCCGAACGCGCGGTGGGCAAAACGTGGTTTGAGCCTGCCACATAGTCGCCGATGGCCTCCGGCGTGTGCGCGCCGATAAAGATCGCGCCCGCGTTACGAATACGGGACACGAGCGCTTCGGCGTCCGGCGAGATGATTTCCAAGTGCTCCGGCGCCAAACGATCGACCAGCGCCACCGCATCGACAAGTCTCGGCACTTGAATAATGGCGCCGAAATCGCGCCAGGAGGCGCTAGCAACCGCGGCCCGCGGCAAGGATTTAAGCTGCGACACGACCGCCTTCTCGACCTCTTCGGCGAGATCGGGACTGTCCGTGATGAAAATCGATTGCGCGCTCGCGTCGTGCTCGGCTTGCGCGAGCAAATCGGCGGCGATCCAAGCGGCATTGCCCATAGCACTGGCAAGAACGAGCACCTCGGACGGCCCCGCCACCATGTCGATCCCCACTTTGCCGAACACGAGGCGTTTGGCCGCGGCGACATAAGCGTTTCCCGGACCGACGATCTTGGCGACAGGCGCAACGGTTTCCGTGCCGTAGGCAAGTGCCGCGATGGCTTGCGCTCCGCCCATGCGATAAATTTCATCGACACCGGCGAGTTTCGCTGCGGCCAATACCAAAGGATCAAGCTTGCCATCGGGCGCCGGCACGGCCATCACCAGCCGCGAACAACCGGCGACCTTCGCGGGCACCGCATTCATCAGCACCGATGAAGGATAGGCCGCAGTGCCGCCGGGCACGTAAAGACCGACAGCTTCGATGGCCGTCCACTTCACCCCCAATTCGACGCCCAACGCATCTTTATAGCGTTCATCCGTGGGCTTTTGCCGCCGGTGAAGGAGCTCGATCCGTTCGCGCGCAAATTTCAGCGCGGCGAGTGCTTGCGCGTCACAGGTCTGCATGGCGGCCTCAATTTCCGCAGGCATGACACGCAAGCCAACGCGGGCGAGGTCGAGCCGATCGAATTTCGCGGTATAGTCAATCAGGGCGCGGTCGCCTTGCGCCGCCACCGCGGCAATGATGGCGCGCACCGCTTGCTCGACTTCCTGTGCCGTTTCACGTTTGAGCGCGAGCAGGGCACGGAAGCGGTCTGCAAAGTCGGCGCTTTCGCTGTTCAATCGAATCGGCATCGGTCCCGCCAAATCACCCGCGACGTCGTCCGCGAATGAGGTGGTCAATGAGTGATACGCGGCTTGCCGTCAACCCAGAAAGGCGCTTCGATGGAGCCTCAGAAAAATACAATAGACATTTTTCGCGATTCAGCCGCGATGGCTCTGCGTCTCGGATTCCAAATGTATCGGCCGCGCTTCCGTGACCCAGGAGGGGCCGACGTCGCGCAATTCGGCCTCCAGGCATTCGACGCCCAGCCGCAGCGCTGCGCCTCCGGAAAATGTGAGTGTGACGATGCCCGCCGGCGCCGAGTTCTCCGTAAACTCAACTGCCAAAAGGTTAAGGACATCGTGCTTTCCCTGCGGGTTCACGTTTCGACATTGGCAGGACAAAACGCGTTCGAAGCGCAGGGCGGCACGACGGCGGCGATATTGGCGCGCCGTTCTTTGCGCGCGTTCCCAGTCAAACCGGTCCAGCGCCAGGATGAAGCGTCTTTCCGAGCGCCGCCAATGCATGTCGGAAAGCTTGACAATGGCGTCCTGAACGTGAGTGGAGACGACTTCCAGGTCGTCTTTGTCGAGAACGATGAATTTGACCGAATCCATGACCTCACTGCCTATCGAATAATTAGGCAGGCGCTCACCGCCCCGCAAGACAGGTCTGGTTATCTGATCTCACCGAAAGACAGGATCGAGACCGGCCGCGGCCCAAAGCGCGCGGGTGGCGCGGTCGGTCAGCTTGCGCAAGAAAGCCTGCGCTTCACGTTGGGCGGCGCCCAAGGATATGACCGCCGTATAGGTATTCGCGTTGTAGAGCTCGCCGGGCAGGGGACCGACCACAACAATTCCGGGCTGTGGAATGAGCTCACTGATAAACGTCATTCCGATCTCGGCCCGGCCCTGAGCAATTGATCGAGCGACATCATGCCCGCGCGCGCCAAGCACGGCTTTCTTTTTGACCGCATCGGCGATGCCGAGGCGCTCCAGTAGACCCGCAAAATATAGACCCGACGAGCCGCCCGCCTGCGGATCGGTATAGGCAATAGAACGCGCGTTAAGCAGCGCCTGTTTGAATGTATCAGGGGTTGATATATCAGGCTTGAACGCGCCCTCTTTGATGGCAACGCCGGTGACCGTGCGCCCAAGATCGGTCCGGCTGCCCACGACAAATATGGCGGCTTTCTCCAATGCAGCGACAACGGCCTGCGGCAGGATAACCAAATCGGCGGGCTCCCCACGCGTTAATCGGTCGCGCAGCGCCCCGGCGGTATCGAAATTCAAGTCGAGCTTATGACCGGTCTCGCGCTCGAATTCCATGCCGAGCGAGGTCACCATCGACTGAACAGCCCCCGCGCTCATCACTTTGACGCTTGTCACAACATGCTCCTTTATTCATTTATTCACGCTATCGACGGCTGGTGCCCGATATTTGGGGGTCACCGGCGTCAAGCATTCTATCGCCTAAAACACAAAGTCGACGCCAGAGGTGTTAGGCTCGGCGCTCGGCGATGAAATGGGCGGCCGTGCGTAGACTATTCGCCTTGGCGCCAAACAGTGTGAGCGCGGCTTTGGCTTGCGCAACCAAAGCACCGAGCCGGGCGCGCGCGTTTTCAACCCCAAGGATGGACACAAGGGTTGCTTTGCCGGCGGCTGCGTCCTTGCCTGCGGCTTTGCCCAATGTCGCGGTATCGCTTTCCACATCGAGCAGATCATCGGCAATTTGAAATGCCTTGCCGATGGCAACGCCATAGCGATCCATGGCGGCAAGCGCGCCGGCATCGGCCTTGCCGAGAATGGCGCCGGCGCGGCAGGCAAAACGAAAGAGCGCGCCGGTCTTCATCGCTTGCAGTGTGAGGATTTCATCTTCGCTTAGAGAACGTCGCGCCTCGAAGCGGCCTTCGGCGGCGAGATCGAGCATTTGCCCGCCGGCCATGCCGCCAAGCCCGGCGGCGCGGGCAAGTTCCAACACGAGCGCCGCGCGCACGGCTGCATCCGCATGCACGGCCTCGCGCGCCAAACAATCGAAGGCGAGCGTTTGCAGAGCATCGCCCGCCAGGATCGCGGTTGCCTCGTCGAAGGCCTTGTGCACCGTGGGCCGGCCGCGCCGTAAATCGTCGTTATCCATGGCTGGCAAATCGTCATGCACCAGCGAATAGCAATGCAGAAGTTCAAGCCCCGCGCCTACTAGCAGCGCCGCGTCATAACCGACGCCGAACAAGGCGGCGCTCTCCACCACAAAAAAGGGACGAAGTCGTTTACCGCCCCCGAGTACCGTGTGCCGCATGGCCGCCACCAGCCGTTGCGGCCGCGCGATCTCCCCCTCGAGCGGAAACTCAGCGAGGAGACGGTTGAGCAGCGCCTCGGTGTCGGCGGCAATCGCCACGAGTTTTTCGCCAAAGCCGTTTTTTAAGCCCGATTCCATGCCGCTCTGTTAGCCCTTATGCGGGTTCCCGAAAAGCCCGCTAAAGGCGCCAGGGACACCGGGGGCAGGCCGCGAAGGGCGATATCGTCCGCGGGATGGGTTAATGTCGGTTCCCATGTTCCACCCATTGGCCAATACAAACGCCGACGTTCCGACCAACGGGCCACATTTGCCGCCCATTGCGCGCCCATTGCGCGCCCATTGCGCCTTCGTTCTGATGGTCGTCCTCGCGGTACTGGCGCTGCCCTATTTGGCCGTCCCCACAGTTTTTTGCGCAAGGCACTTGAGCTGCCGCTGGCGCTTTGGCTGGACCTGGCGCTGCCGAAGCGGCGGCGGCATGATATGATATGAACTTTTATGCTTAGCGTCAAGCATGAAGTGATTATTTTAGTGTCGGCTCAAAAGGTGAGTTGGCTTTACGGTTGAGAGTTCCCGGCTGTAGTCCGCAAAAAGTCTCTATCCACCCTGCACTTAAGGCCAATTCGTTTAGAACGTCCTCCGGATGCTTCTTTCCGCTTTCGATTACAAGCTCTACTGCACGTCTCAATAGACGGGGCTGTTCAATTGGTATTTTGCGAGGGTCGTCTAACGGCTCTTTTTTCCGCCAGCGCCGGAAAGAGATTTGCTTGTAAAGGTTCAATGCTTGGTCGCTGTCTATCAAATCGAGGTCCCGGCATCGATACACCATGGCCTGAATAGACACCTTCCAGCGCTCCTTAAGTGGGACAAAAGCGTCAAGGCGCGCCGTATAAACTTCATTCGGGAATGAATTGCTTGGCAATAAGAAGGCACCCGCGAATTTATCGGCTTCGCCCTCAATCGCCTTTAGTGTGGCCTTATCTTCTAGATCCGATTGTTCAACCCATCGATGGAGAATCAAGTGGCCTAACTCATGGGCCAAATCGTAGCGCAATCGAACGCCGGCCTCTTTTTCCGAAGCCATAAAAATGAAGGGACGCGGGCCATTCCAAAATGAAAAGGCCTCAACATTCTCACCCTGCATTTCGTAACGACAAACAACAATTCCCTTTGCCTCAAGCAGTGCGAGCACATTTGAGATCGGACCTGGCCCTAACCCCCACAATTTCCGTAGATTCAGCGCTATCTCATTTATTTCATCGAACTTGTAGCGTCCGCTCGTGTTCTTAGGCGCGCATTCCGGCAGAGAGGGAACCGGATAGTTTACAAATTCATCGAAATATTTTGCGGTCTGAACAAACCAATCACCCAGCACGGCGGCGGCTTCGTTGCGTCGAAGTGTTTCCGGACCGAATTTACGATAGAACTTTGCTCCCGCAGACCCGAAACGCGAGCCGTCCGGGCTAGTAAAAAAATTGACTGGTTGTCCTAGAACTTCCGATATTTTTTGAAACGTTGAAGGCTCTGGTGATTTATCGCCCCGTTCATAGGTTGATATTGCCTGTCTAGAAACGCCTACGAGGTCGCCAAGATCGCCCTGCGATAACCGGGCAACCTTCCGAGCATCCCGCAGCTTCGACGGAATCAAAAGCCGCCCGACTTGGCTCGCGCGGGCGGCGGCAGTAGGAAACTGAATTATCTTATTGGTCGCCATTGTCTCTGCGCCACTTATCTATTTCTTCTTTGAGGGTTATCACAGCTTCGATGTCGGTATCTTCGGGCGGCGGCTCCAGTGAAGTTATTATATGAGGCATCAACATCAAATTCGGCGACCTATAGTGATAGCCTTTCTGTTGGTCGTCTCTGGGAAGCCCGAGGTGGGCGAAATTCAAATCTTGATAGCCGTGAACAAGCAGGATATGCGGAGCGCCATCTGTAGGCTCTTCGCCTTCCGGCTTCGGCAGCCCCCGCAACCAAGCTTGGCCGTTGACTCGCTTATTAGCCCTGAAAGCAACGTCTCGCGGTTGTTTGGCGGGGTCAGCCACTTGACTGATTGTCACCGTGGAATGTGAAGGAAGGATTTCTAAATAACGGCCTGTCGGCCGCTCGAACCAGCGCCACCGAAAGTCAAAGGGCCACTGTCCGCTCTGACAGAGGCGCTCAAAACCAAGATCGACTGCCCACTGAATGATGCGCCCCCGGTTATCCTGTGCGCTCGTCACATTCAGGATTTGCTCATCCTTGATAAGAAGATCGGCCGCCTCATAGGCAGTCTTGAGCGTCGTCGGGACAAGCGACTGCAAAGTGAGCGGAATTTGGTCTTTGAGAAAAGCCTCCCCACAATCCACTTTTGCCTCGAATCTGGTTGCCTAAGATATAAGGCAACCTTATCCGAAAAAAATAAGATTTTGTCAACCGGACCGCTATTTCTTTCCCCAGCGTATTGCGGCGGCTTTTTTGGCTATTTCTTTCCGTTTTCGGGAGGAGAGACCTTCGGCCCGAGCCTTCCCACCCATGCGCCCCAGCGCCACGGCGGCGGCGTTCTTGCCGTCCTCGGTGGTCACGTCCTCGATCTCGCCCGTCGCGATCTTACCGATCATGACGGCGCGAGCATTTACGTCGGCGGGGCGCTTTTCGCTTTTAGGGCCTTTTGCCATGCCAAATGGTAATGCTTAGCGGTAAGCTTCGCAAGTGGCTGTTAGACCGTGGATTTCCACCACAATTAAACTGAGACACTACCGAAATTTATCTCAATATCGCCGAATGGGGGCCGGAGGGGCAATTCGGCGCGGAGGCCGGCAGCCGATACGCCTTCAGCCTATCGGCGCGCGATCTTGACCCCTATCGAGCGGGTGGGGCAGGGCAATCGCATGTGGTACAGCGCCTCTCTCCCTCCCCCGTTTACGGGGGAGGGTTGGGGTGGGGGCAGGCTCGGGGCGGGGGCAGGCTCGGAATTGTAAAAAAGTCCCTCACCCGACCGCCTTCGCTGACGCTTCGGCGGTCGACCTCTCCCACCCGAACTCGGGTTTACCCGAGTTCGGTATTTAATAGTGATCAAAGTCGGATATATCCGACTTTGATTGGGAGAGGTGAAAGGACGCAACCCGGGCAAGCCCGGGTTGCGTGGGGAGGAGAGTACTCAGTGCCCTTGTCTACATCACAACTCACATTTCAGTAAAAGCGGGTACTTGGCCTAGATGGCAGCGGCTTGCCCCCTAGAATTGCGGTGACGGTTCCTCTATAAGGCCAGCCAACCGAATTTGCCGATAGGAGTTGCTGTCCATGGCTGTACCGAAACGAAAAACCTCGCCCTCGCGCCGCGGCATGCGCCGTTCGGCCGACGCGCTGAAACGGCCAACCTATGTCGAGGACAAGGATTCCGGCGAGCTGCGCCGTCCCCACCATATCGATCTGAAGACTGGCATGTATAAAGGCCGTCAGGTTCTGCAGGTAAAGAAACAAGCCTAAGGCAGGACGTGAGCGGGGAAGGCTGACATGTTTATTCTCGGCTTTCCTTTGCTGCTGGTGCCATTTGCGCTTTACAACATCATCGGCTTCTTAATGCCGGGCGTCGAATGGACCGCTGCGCTCACAAGCGTACACATGATGTCGGGAGCCGACTGGACCCTGTCGGCGGGCGATCTGCTCATCGTGCTCGCTGTGCTGCTGCTGTGTGGCGAAATCTTGAAATCAACCCGCATCGGCATCCGCACGGTGGTCGACCACACGCTCTCTTTGATCTTGTTCTTGGGTATGGTCGTCGAATTTATCCTTGTGAAAGAGGCCGCCACCGCGATTTTCTTCTTATTGCTCGTCATCAGCTTTGTCGACGTGATCGGTGGCTTTGCGGTGACCTTGCGCTCCGCCCAACGCGACCTCACGATTGAAACTGCCGGTCACGCCGCTTCCTGATGTCCCGGCACTTCGGACGTTCCGAAAATCGGGGACTGATCTCAACACCAATCCTGCGCGAGATTATTCGATTATGAGCAGAGACTTTCAACTCCCCGGCCGCTCCCCCGTCCTCGCCTGCAACGGCATGGCGGCAACCTCACATCCGCTTGCCAGCCTTGCCGCGATCGACACGCTGCGCGCCGGCGGCAACGCAGCCGATGCGGCCGTTGCGGCGGTGGCCACACTTTGCGTCGTCGAACCGCACATGACCGGGATCGGCGGCGACTGTTTTACGCTTGTTTCGCAGCCGGGCAAAAAGATCTGGGGCTATAACGGTTCGGGGCGTGCGGGCGCGAAAGCCTCCGCGGCGGCGTTGCGCGCCGAGGGCATGACGGAAATCGGCACGTCAATTCATGCCGTGACCGTGCCCGGCGCGATTGAAGCATGGGAGGCGATACTCAAGGCGCACGGGCGCTTTGGTCTCGACCGCGCCTTGCAGGCCGCCATTCAATATGCGGAAGGCGGCTTTCCGGTCGCAGCACGTGTCGCCTGGGATTGGAAGCGATATGTCGGCAAGCTCAAGGCCGATCCCGGCGCATCCAAACATTATTTGATCAACGGCGATGCGCCAATCGAAGGCGACGTCATTCGTTTGCCCGCGCTGGCACAGACATTGAAAACCATCGCCGCCAAGGGCGCACGCGCCTTCTATGAGGGACCGATCGCAGAAGAAATGGCGGCGACCGTGGCGACACGCGGGTCGCATTTGACGGTGGAGGATTTCGCGCGCCACCACGGCGATGTGGTCGAGCCGATTTCCACGAACTACCGAGGCCTCGATCTGATTGAAATCCCGCCGAATGGGCAGGGTCTTACGGCGCTGGTCATGCTCAACATTTTGGAGCAATTCGATCTCAAATCGCTCGATCCCCTCGGTCCGGAGCGCTTTCATCTCGTGTTGGAAGCCGCCCGTTTGGGTTTTGCCGTGCGCGATACGCACCTTGCCGACGCAGCCCATATGCGCGTGCCGACGGCCGCTTTGATCGACAAAGATTGGGCGAAGAAGCTTGCTTCATTGATCGACATGGACGCCCGGGCGAAGATGCCCGCTCGGCCCACGCCGGGCAGCAACACGGTCTATCTATCCGTCGTTGACCGCGACCGGATGGCGGTGTCATTCATCAATTCTCTTTATTCAAGCTTCGGCCTCGGCATTTGTACCGAAAACTCGGGAATTTTGCTGACAAACCGCGGCGGATGTTTCACTTTGGAGCCGGACCATCCCAATGAATTTGGGGCAAACAAGCGGCCGATGCATACGATTATTCCCGCCCTCACCATGCGTGAAGGACGCTGCGATATGAGCTTCGGCGCCATGGGCGCGCACTATCAACCGATGGGACATGTGCAGCTCATTCTCAACATTCTCGATTACGGCATGGATGTGCAACAGGCGATTGATTGTCCGCGCTTTTTCTTCGAGGGTAACCAAACGATTGTCGAGAACGGCACGCCGCAAGCCACGATCCAGGGCCTCACGGCACGCGGGCATAATGTGGTGATGGCCGAATCTCCATGGGGCGGCGCACAGAGCATCAAAATCGACTGGGATCGCGGCGTGCTGATGGCCGGCTCAGAACCGCGCAAAGATGGATGCGCTCTCGGCTATTAGATCCGGGGCAAATCCAACAGGCTCGCCGCTACGAGTAATCCTTACTTACCCAATTTATCCAATCGCTTCTGCATTTCGTCGAGCTGTCGTTTAAGTTCGCTCATTTCGGCGCTCGGACCTTGCGCTTTGTCGGCGCCTGCCGGCGGAGGTGCTTGTGCGCCGGTAAATGGCGTGAACATGGCAAAAGCCTTTTCGAACATTTCCATATTCCGCCGTATCTGGTCTTCAAGCGGACCGAAGCCGGAAACGCCAAAGGCCTGCGCCATCTGCTCGCGGAATTTGTCCTGCTCGCGCGTGAGCGATTGCATCGACTGCTCGAGGAAGCGCGGCACCAACATCTGCATGCTGTCGCCGTAGAAGCGAATCAATTGCCGCAGAAACGTAATCGGGAGCAGGCTTTGGCCTTCTTTGTTTTCCTGTTCAAAAATGATTTGGGCGAGCACGGAACGGGTAATGTCCTCGCCGCTTTTGGCATCATAAACGACAAAATCTTCACCGCTCTTGACCATCGTGGCAAGATCCTCGAGGGTCACGTAGGTGCTTGTGCCGGTATTGTAGAGCCGTCGATTAGCGTATTTTTTTATCGTAACCGGCTCTTTTTCATCTTTCATTTGGGTCGCATTGCCTCTTTCATGCAATATATCTTAGCCGTTTTGTCCCTCGCAGGGCTAGCGTTTTATCGCGTTGCGGGAGTACTCTTCTCGCAATGCCGCATCGCTTGCGGAAGGGGAATAAGCCGGTATTCTTTTTGAGATTTCGAGGTTCAGCCATTGTTGACAGGCCCCGCCCCGGGGGGTTTGAGGATGTGCAACGCCAAAAATCCGGTTTTGGCTTAAAACCGTGCCGGTCAAGCCGTTCAAAAGGAGTCTTCGGATGAAGGACGATATCGTCATTGTGAGCGCCGCCCGCACGCCGGTCGGCGCCTTCAACGGGGTCTTTGCCAATTTACCGGCCCATGAGCTCGGCCGCACTGCCATCAAAGCGGCGTTGGAACGCGCCGGCGTCGAAAGCGGCCGCGTCAGTGAAGTCATCATGGGTCAGATCCTCACGGCGGGCGAAGGCCAAAATCCGGCCCGTCAGGCCTCGATTGGCGCCGGTATTCCCGTTGAAAGCCCGGCTTGGGGCGTCAACCAATTGTGCGGTTCCGGTTTACGTTCGGTCGCGCTGGGTTATCAGGCGATCCAAATGGGGGACAGTGAAATTGTCGTTGCCGGCGGACAAGAGTCGATGAGTATGGCGCCGCACTGTGCCCATTTGCGTGGCGGCGTGAAGATGGGCGCGTTCGAAATGGTCGACACTATGATCAAGGATGGACTATGGGATGCCTTCAACGGCTATCACATGGGCAATACCGCAGAGAATGTCGCCAGGCAGTGGCAGATTACGCGTCAGCAGCAGGACGAGTTCGCCGTCGGTTCACAAAACAAGACTGAAGCGGCCATGAAGGCCGGCAAATTCAAGGATGAAATCGTCCCGGTCCTCGTCAAGTCGCGTAAAGGCGACACTGTCGTGGACACCGACGAATATCCGAAGGCCGGGGTCACGCTCGAATCCATTTCCAAACTGCGCCCGGCTTTCAATAAAGAGGGCACGGTAACGGCCGCGAGCGCCTCCGGCATCAATGACGGCGCCGCCGCCCTCGTGTTGATGAAGGCGAGTGAAGCGGCCAAGCTCGGCAAGACGCCGCTTGCGCGCATAGCGTCCTGGGCGCAGGCGGGCGTTGATCCGGCCATCATGGGCACAGGGCCGATTCCGGCCTCGCGCGCCGCGCTTCAAAAAGCGGGCTGGAAGAAAGAGGATCTCGATTTGATCGAGGCCAATGAAGCCTTTGCCGCTCAGGCCTGCGCCGTTAACAAAGATTTGGGTTGGGATACGTCCAAGGTTAACGTCAATGGCGGCGCTATTGCGATCGGGCATCCAATTGGCGCTTCCGGTGCGCGCGTGCTGGTGACGCTGCTCTACGAGATGCAACGGCGCGATGCCAAGAAAGGCCTTGCAACATTATGCATTGGCGGTGGCATGGGTATTGCCATGTGTGTGGAACGTTAATGGCGCTTCGTTGAGATTTTGGGAGGGGTTCATGTCTCGTGTTGCATTGGTGACAGGCGGTAGCCGCGGCATCGGGGCGGCCATCGCCATGGCGCTGACGGCCGAAGGCTACAGAGTCGCCGCCAATTATGGCGGCAACGACGAAGCGGCGGCAAAGTTTAAGAGCGAGACCGGTATCCCCGTATTTAAATGGGACGTTTCCTCGTTTGAGGCTTGCGCCACCGGTGTCAAAGAGGTCGAAGCCGCGCTCGGTCCCGTCGCGATACTGGTGAACAATGCCGGTATTACGCGCGACGCCATGCTGCATCGTATGAAGCCCGACCAGTGGAGCGCGGTGATCAACACCAATCTCGGTTCGCTGTTTAATATGTGCAGGCCCGTGATCGAGGGGATGCGCGCGCGCAAGTTCGGCCGCATCATCAATATTTCCTCGATCAACGGCCAGAAGGGTCAGATGGGCCAGTCGAATTATTCGGCCGCCAAGGCTGGCGAACTCGGCTTCACCAAGGCTTTGGCGCAGGAGTTGGCGCGCGCGGGCATCACCGTGAACGCGATCTGTCCCGGCTACATCAATACGGAAATGGTCCAGGCCGTGCCGAAAGACGTGCTGGAGAAATCAATTCTGCCGCAAATCCCCATCGGCCGGCTGGGCGAACCGGAAGAGATTGCGCGCTGTGTGGTGTTTCTTGCCTCCGATGAAGCGGGCTTTATCACCGGCTCGACGCTGACCGCAAACGGGGGGCAATATTTGATTTAGTCAAAACCTATTCTTCCTCGCCCTGATTTCCGCAAAAACTTCGGCCGGCGGCCGGCCCGTCATGTTGATGTCGACGACCAGATCGGCGGCATCGGCGCGCAGAAACGGATTGGCCAGTTGTTCGTCGCCGACTGTAACTGGAATTGTCGGCCCGCCCTCGGCGAGCTGTTGCTGCACCTGCGCGGCTCGCGCCTCCAAGACCGGATTGTTTCTGTCGATCGTGAGAGCGAATGCGATGTTTGCGGCCGTGTATTCGTGACCGCAATAGATTTGCGTGTCGTCCGGCAGATCGCGCAATTTCTTCAGCGAGTTCCACATTTGCTCCGGCGAGCCTTCAATGACGCGGCCGCAGCCGATCGAGAACAGCGTGTCACCGACGAAAACAAGTTTTTCGTCGTCAAACCAATAGGCGACGTGCCCGAGCGTGTGGCCCGGTGTTTCAATGACCTTGGCGGAAAGATTGCCGACTTTGACCGTATCGCCTTCACACACAGTTTGATCGACGCCCGGAATGGCCACCGCCTCCGCGGCCGGCGCGACGACGCGGCATTTGTATCTGTTTTTCAGGGCCATAACACCGCCGGTGTGATCGCCATGGTGGTGTGTCACCAGTATATCGGTGAGCGTCCAGCCGGCGGCTTTAAGTGCTGCTTCCACCGGCGCCGCTTCGGGGGCGTCGATCGAAGCCGTTGCTTTCGTTTGCGGGTCGTGCAGCAGCACGCCGTAATTGTCCTTGAGGCAGAGAAAGAGGCGAATTTCCGCAGGCATCAGTCAAACCTTTCTTCGGCATAGGAAAACGAACTTACCAACATTGTAACCTTGATACTCTGTCCGGACCCGCCAAGCGCGGCTGTTCAGCCTATTGCATAGCATTTTGTGATATTTCTTGCTTATGTCGATTGATGTCGTTGACCTGCGAAATTTTTATGGCCAGCGCCTCGGCTTCGTCGCCCGGCGTTTTGTCGGCCAAGGGATCCGCAAGCTGTGGCGCGATGCGTCGGGCCAGCGGGTGCTGGGCATCGGCTATGCTTCACCCTATCTCGGCCTTTTCCGCGAGGAGGCCGAGCGCTGCCTCGCATTCATGCCCGCCGCGCAAGGCGTTGTGAAGTGGCCCACCGCGCGTCCGGCCCTCTCGACGTTGGTTGATGAGCTTGATCTTCCTTTGGCCGAGTATGCGGTTGATCGCATTCTGCTCATCCACGCGCTTGAGATGACGCACGACGCCGCCGCCCTCTTGCGTGAGGTGTGGCGGGTCCTGGCCGCGGGCGGCCGGCTGTTGGCGGTGGTGCCGAACCGGCGCGGCCTATGGGCGCGCATGGATACAACGCCGTTCGGGCATGGGCGTCCTTATTCACGCAGTCAGATCAATCAGCTCTTGCGCGAAACCTGGTTCACCCCGACGGGGTGGAGCGAAGCGCTCTACGTGCCGCCGATCCCGCGCGGCTGGTTCTTGCGCTCGGCACTCGCCTGGGAGAGCACCGGCGCGACCTTGTCGGCGCCCTTCGCAGGTGTCCATCTGGTGGAGGCGACCAAGCAGGTCTACCGGGCCATACCTGCGCGCGGAATAAAACGTCGGTTGGTACCGACATTTGAGCCCGTCTTGGCCCCGAAGCCCGGCGGCGCCTCGCGCCTTTGAGCAATATCATCAATCCGGGAGCAGCGGCTCATCACCACTTGCACCGCGTTGCGCGTGGCCCTCCGAGCGGTCGTGGCGGAAACCGCCGGGGCGGTGGCGGCGCCTGCGCCGATGCCCGCCGCCGAAACGTTCACCGCGCTCGCCTTGATCATGCCCATTGGGCTGGCCGATATCGACCGGTGGCTGCCCGCCGCCCGTGATGAAGGCCGGCAACTCGTTCATATCACCATCGTGCTGATGCGATTGGCGCGTTTGATTTGGCGCACGGCTATAGGGCTGATCCTGCGCCGGAAATGGTTGCGCATCATGCGGCAAGAAAGGCTGGTGACGGCCTTGGGACGGCAACGGATAACCTGGTTCATGCTGCCCGGCGAACAGTTGACCTTCATCGTCGTCAAAGACGCCTTCGCCGCCTGGCTGCCCGCCACCGCCGGGCTGGGGTTGTTGATTATAGTAAGGATTCTGCTGGCGGAACTGCTCCTGCGCAGCGGCAATCATGCGGAAGTAATGCTCCGCATGCTGGTAATAGTTTTCAGCCGCGACCGGATCGCCGGAGCCTTGCGCATCGCGCGCGAGTTGAATGTATTTTTCCGCTATATGGGAGGCGGTGCCGCGGATTTTCACATCCGGCCCGTTTGATTCGTAAACCCGCGTCAGCGGATTCTGGCTCTTGCGGTGGCCGCCATTATTACGCCCTCGCATGCGCTTCTGACCATTTCTCATGATGTGCCTGTTTGCCCACCTTTCATTTTGTCGTGTCACTTTGTTGCCGTTGTTAGTCGGTTGCCGTTGTTAGTTGGTTGCCGTTGTCAAATCACTTTGCCATGGCGACGAGTGTCCCTATTCCGAAGTTCGCTTGATCTCGCACGCCGCGCTCGTTAGGCACCAAGCTCTTCGCCGCCGGAATCTCGGCACATTCCGCGTTACGACAACTGAGTTACGACAACTGAGGCATTTGCGTTATCGCGTTGACGTTATCGCGTTGATTTGAGCAACCCCATGGCCGCGGCCCTGCCGCAGCGTTGCGAACCTATCGTTAGGCGTATTGTTCTCGGTTTAAAATTGTGATGCACCCAACCGGCGAAGCGTCATAAAGACCATCATTGGCGGAAAGACCGTCATTGGCGGAGCCGTCAGTAGACCGCTCTTTCCAGCTCTTCGCTTTCCTCTTGCGTCGCCTCAAATAGAAGCTCTTCGGTTCCAGAGCGATGCAGTCGTCAAGGTTGCTTCCTTTAACGTAGAAGCTAGTCGTTTCCGAACTATAATCCAAGGGCTTTTTTTCTTTTTTCATAGCCTTGCTTTTTTTGAGCGTAATGCAAAAGCTCACAGTCCCGCGCTCAATACGCGGGGAATGCCCGCTAAATCGGGCCGCATCGAGGCGGCCGCCAAGCCCGCATTATAAAATATCTGGGACACCGCTAATTCCTGGCCTGCGCCCAATTCAACGAAAAGACGGCCTTGCGCCGCCAATAACGGTTGTGCCTCACGGGCAATGGCGTGATAGGCGCAAAGTCCGTCCGCGCCGCCATCAAGCGCGATGGCGGGATCATAATCGCGCACTTCGGGCGCGAGCATCATGATGTCTTCATGCCGCACATATGGCGGATTCGAGACGATGACATCAAAAAAACGCCCTGAGAGACCGGCGGCGATATTACAAACGACGAATTTGCAGCGTTCGGACAGTCCGCTGCGGGCAGCATTGGCGCGGGCAACCGCTATGGCGGCCGCGCTGATATCGGTCGCAACCCCCGTCGCCTTTGGTAAATCGCTGAGCAGAGCCAATAATACCGCGCCGGAGCCTGTACCGATGTCCAGAATTTTGAGCGGTCGGTGACCGTAAGCGCCTCGCGTGAGGAATTCGAGCACAGCCTCGACCAGCGTTTCGGTGTCGGGACGCGGGTCCAGCACGTCGGGCGTTATTTGCAAATTCAGATTCCAAAACTCACGAAAACCGAGAATGCGCGATACCGGCTCGCGTTTTAGCCGGCGAGCGGAGAGCGCGGACAGCGCAACGATTTCGCGCGCTTCAAGGAGACGATTGGATTGGGCGAGCAATTGTGCGCGTGTAAGGCATAGCGCATGTCCAAGCAGAGCTCGCGCGTCGCGCTTTGGGGCTTCCACACCCGCAAGCTCAAATGATCGCGCAACCAGCGACAGCGCCTCGGAAACCGAAGCACCGGCTTTTAAACCGGGAACGACCCTCACTGTAAACCTTCTGCCGCCAGGAAGGCGGCCTGATGCTCGGTCAACAAGGCGTCGATGATTCCATCGAGCGCTTCGCCTTCCATCACCTCCGGCAGCTTATAGAGCGTCAGATTGATGCGGTGATCGGTCACGCGCCCTTGCGGATAATTATAAGTGCGGATGCGCTCCGAACGGTCGCCGGAGCCAATTTGCCCGCGCCGCTCGGCTGCACGCTCGGCATCGAGCTTGGTGCGCTGCCGATCGTAAAGCCTGGCGCGCAACATGGTCATCGCCTTGGCTTTATTCTTGTGCTGTGAGCGCTCTTCCTGCACGTAAACCACGATGCCGCTCGGCACATGCGTGATGCGGATGGCCGATTCGGTCTTGTTGACGTGTTGGCCGCCGGCGCCGCTTGCCCGCATGGTGTCGATCTTGAGATCTGCCTCATTTATGTCGATATCGACGTCTTCGACTTCGGGCAAGACCGCGACCGTCGCGGCGGAGGTGTGAATGCGGCCGGAAGCCTCTGTGTCGGGCACCCGCTGCACCCGATGAACGCCAGACTCAAATTTCAGCTTGGCGAAAACGCCGCGGCCGTGCACCTCGGCGACGATTTCCTTGAAGCCGCCCTTGGTGCCTTCACTGATCGACAAAATCTCCGTTTTCCACCCGTGCCGAGCCGCATAGCGCTCGTACATGCGGAACAGGTCGCCGGCGAACAGCGAGGCTTCGTCGCCACCGGTGCCGGCGCGGATTTCGAGAATCGCGCTGTGATCGTCCATCGCGTCCTTGGGCAGCAGCGCAACGCGAATGTCATGCGCGAGGCGCTCCATGCGTTCCTGCAACACCGGCTTTTCGGTTTCGGCAAGCTTACGCATGTCCCCATCGGTCGACGGATCGGCCGTCAACGCATCGAGTTCGGCGAGCTCGTCTTCGATCGCGCGATAGGCCTTAATGGCGTCGATGACCGGGCCAAGTTCGGAGAATTCACGCGACAATTTGACGTATGCGTCGGGCGCAAGATTGGTCGACAGCTCACGCTCCATCATTGCGTGACGGGAGAGTAATGCGTCAAGTTTCTGTTGCGGTAGTATCATTTCTGTCGTCGTGGTCGGCTTTGACGCCAAAGCCGTGTGCCAAATCCGTCCGGTTTACGTTTGTCGGTTACGATTTTTCCAAATGCTGCGCTGTCTATAGCTGCAATCCTTCGGCCTCGGCAAAACTCTCCAGCTTTTGACGGATAGAAATATTGCCGGCGGGGCTCGCCAATAAAGGAAGGATCGTTTGCTCGGCTTTCTTGCAGTTGAGTTCAAGCAAGACCGCCTTCACCGGACCAACCGCGGAAGGTGACAGCGACAGCGAGCGGAATCCAATAACAACCAACGCCATTGCACCGATCGGCTGGGAAGCAAGTTCTCCGCATAGCGCCACAGGCTTGTCGTGCTGTTTTGCTTTGTCGATGATGTTCTTGAGTACGCGCAGCATCGGAGTCGACAATGGGTCGAAACGCTCCGACACACGAGTATTCCCGCGATCGGCCGCAAAAAGGAATTGCATCAAATCGTTGGAGCCGACCGAGAGAAAATCGACCCGGTCCAGCAATTCATCGAGTTGGAACAAGAGCGACGGCACCTCTAACATGGCGCCCACTTGCACCCGCTCCGGCAAGGTATGGCCGTGCCGGCGCAAGTGCGTGAGTTCGATTTCAACCAGCGCTTTGGCCTTGTCGAATTCTTCGACCATGGCAATCATCGGAAACATCAACCGCAATTCGCGGCCGCTGGCGGCGCGCAAAAGCGCGCGCACCTGGCTGCGCAGCAAACCCGGCCGATCGAGACCAAGGCGAATCGCGCGCCAGCCGAGTGCCGGGTTTTCCTCTTCGACATCACGCATATAGGGCAGCACCTTATCGCCGCCAATGTCGAGCGTGCGGAACGTCACCGGCCTTTTCTCCGCCGCATCGAAGACCTGGCGATAAAGCGCGAGTTGTTCATTGATGCGCGGCATCGCATTTGCCACCATGAATTGCAGTTCTGTGCGAAACAGACCAATGCCCCCGGCGCCGGTGTCCTCGATATGCGGCAGATCGATGGTCAGGCCGGCGTTGATCATCAGTTCGACGGTGCATCCGTCTTTCGTGAGGCATGGCCGGTCGCGCAAGGCACGGTATTGCGCCTGCCGCCGGGCACGCAGTTTCACCCGCTCGCCATAGGCGGCTTCGATGTCCGGCGGCGGACGCATATGCACCGTGCCGGTCGAGCCGTCGACGATAATGGCATCGCCTTGTTCCACCAAACCGACCGCGTTGTCGATATCGCCGACGGTGGGAATGCCGAGCGCGCGCGCGACGATGCTGACGTGCGAAGTCGGCCCGCCTTCCTCCAGCACCAGGCCGCGCAGCTTTTTTCGGTCATAGTCGAGCAACGCGGCCGGACTCATGGAGCGGGCCACCACGATCGCGTTTTCGGGTAGTTGTTCGCGACTTGGCGCATGGTCCTGACCCATTAAAACGCGCATCAATCGATTGGCGAGATCGTCAAGATCGTGCAAGCGGTCGCGCAAATAGGGATCGGAGGCGCGCAACATCCGCGCACGCGTATCGGATTGCACACGCTCCACTCCGGCTTCGGCGGTCAGGCCGGTTGTGACCGCTTCTCTTATTTTGTGCAGCCAGCCCTGATCGTAAGAGAACATGCGATAGGCTTCGATCACCTCACGATGCTCACCGCCATCGGCCAGATCACGGTGATCAACCAGCCGATCGAGATCGGAGCGCAGTTTGGCAACGGCCGCGTCGAGGCGCCTTAATTCGCGCGGCACGTCGTCGGCAATGACGTTGGTCACGACCACGCGCGGCTCATGCAGCACCACATGCCCGAGCGCGATGCCATCCGAAAGCGAGGTGCCTTTGAGATGCATCGCGTGGTGCGCGATGGGCTCCGCCCCCGGGCGAGCGATTGACGACAGCTCGCCCGAAGCGATCATCTCGGCGAGCACCATCGCCGTGGTCTGGAGCGCCTCTTCCTCTTCCTCGGTGTAAGTGCGCCGCGCCCGGTTCTGAACCGTCAAAACGCCAAGGGTGTTGCCCGCACGCAAAATGGGCACGCCGAGAAAGGAATGGTAAATCTCTTCACCGGTTTCGGGGCGGAAGGAAAACGCCGGATGGGCCTGGGCATCCGAAAGGTTGATCGGATTGGCTTCTGTCGCAACCAAGCCGACCAAGCCCTCGTCGGATTTCAGCACGGTCTGGTGGACGGCTTCGCGCTTCAGACCTTCGGTCGCGTATAGTTCGAGCGTTCCGTCCACGCGCAGCACGTAGACAGAGCACACCTCCGCCACCATATTGGCGGCGATCAGCACCACCACTTTGTCGAGCCGGTCCTGCGCGCTGATCGGCTCCGCCATTACCTCGCGAAGCCGGCGTAACAACACGCGCGGACCGCCGAGTGCGCCACGCATCGGCGAGGTTCCCATCTTATAGCAATTAATCCCGACCGGGCTTACGGCCCTATCATGTACGCATTAAGACTGCCGGCACTAGCCCCGACATTCCGTTCCACCGCCTATAGCCAAAGCGCCAGATAAGAGGCAAGTTTGCATTTGTTCGAATGTAGTTAGAATCAAATACCGCTGTATTCCGGCACTAATTTCCAGATCTGGCGCCCAAAGCCGGCCGCGCCAACCTAATAGGCGGCGCTCAGCCGTCGCGGGAAACGTGCATAGGCCTCCGCTTCCGCAGCGTGGGAATGTTCTATGCTCATGATTTGTCCAGTTTACTTATCCAGCCCATAGAGCGTATGCAGCGTGCGCACCGCCAGCTCGGTTTGGGCGGCATTGATCAGCAGCGAGAACTTGATTTCCGACGTGGTGATGGCGAGAATATTGATATCCTGCTCGGAAAGCGCCTTGAAGGCTTGTGCGGCGACACCGGCATGGCTGCGCATTCCGATACCGATGACCGACACTTTGGCGACGTTATTGGCGCCATCCATCCGTTCGAAACCGATCCTCGCCTTGGCGTTTTCCAGCGTCATGCGCGCGCGCTCGTAATCAGCGGAAGGAACCGTGAAAGTAATATCGGCGGTGGCGCCGTCGGCCGAGACATTCTGCACGATCATATCGACGTTGATGTTGCCTTCGGCGAGCGGGCCGAAAATAGCCGCGGCGACACCAGGCTTGTCTTTGACTTTACGGATCGAGATTTGCGCTTCGTCTTTGGAGAAGGCGATGCCGGTGACGGTTTGCTGTTCCATAATCTCACTCTCGTCGCAAATAAGCGTGCCGATGAAGTTAGTCCGTGAATTAATGTCTTCCGGCTTCACAAAACTGGAGCGTACAAAGATGCGCACTTTGCGCAACATGCCGAGTTCTACGGAACGCACCTGCATGACTTTGGCGCCAAGCGAAGAAAACTCCAGCATCTCTTCGAAGGCGATTGCGTCGAGCCGGTGCGCCTGCGGCACCACACGCGGATCGGTCGTGTAAACACCGTCCACGTCGGTATAGATATCGCAGCGTTCGGCACCGATAGCGGCGGCCAGCGCCACCGCGGAGGTATCGGAGCCGCCGCGGCCCAGCGTCGTGGTCCGGCCCGTCTCTTCGTGCATTCCCTGAAAACCGGCGACGACAGCGACCTGCTTGTGTTCGCGAAAGCGCTTGATGAGCTCGGCGCCGTTCACATCGAGAATACGCGCGGCGCCATGAGCATTATCGGTGACGATCGGCAATTGCCAGCCCTGCCAGGACCGCGCATTCACTCCCATTCCCTCCAGCACAATGGCCAAAAGGCCCGCGGTCACCTGTTCGCCGGTCGCGACGACGGCATCGTATTCGCGCGCGTCATGCAGGACGGCGGCGTCGCGGCACCACGCGACCAGCTGGTTGGTGACGCCGGCCATGGCCGAGACCACGACGGCCACATCGTAGCCCGCATCGACTTCGCGCTTGACGTGGCGTGCGACGTTACGGATGCGATCGAGGTCGGCGACGGAGGTTCCGCCGAACTTCATGACCAGTGACGGCATGGCGTTTCCAGGTAAGCGAAAAATCGTTAACAGGCGGCCGGTGCAGGGCTTTGAAACCCGAGCGCCGGCCTCAAAAGGCGCGTATACATACCCGGTGGCTCCGGTCCCCTGCAATATTGGCCGGAGGGCCGAAGACGAGATCATTCTTATGGTTACCCGCAAAGCACGCCAGTCCAGCGTCGATAGAGCTGAAATCGAGCGCTTCGCGCGCCAGGCGGCGGCCTGGTGGACCCCGCACGGGCCCATGGCTGCTTTGCACAAGCTCAATCCTGTCCGCCTCGCCTACATTCGAGATCAAACGACGGCGCATTTTGGCCGCGACCCGAAGAAGCTCGATTGCCTGGCCGGCCTGCTCATGCTCGATGTCGGCTGTGGCGGCGGTATTTTGTCCGAGCCCCTGGCGCGGCTCGGGGCCACGATGGTCGGCGTCGATCCGGCGGAGGAAAACATTGAAGTGGCGCGCGCGCATGCCGCGGATAGTGGGCTTGCCATCGATTATCGGGCGACGACGGCCGAGGCCTTGGCCGAAGCCGGCGAGAGTTTCGACGTGGTGCTGGCGATGGAAGTTGTCGAGCATGTCGCCGATGTCCAGTCTTTCGTCGCCACTTGCGCGTCGATGGTGAAACCGCACGGCTTGATGATTGCCGCCACGCTCAACCGCACGCTAAAGAGCTTTGCCTTGGCGATTATCGGCGCCGAATATATTTTGCGCTGGTTGCCGCGCGGCACGCACCAATGGGACAAGTTCGTCACGCCGGACGAACTCGAGCGCGCTGTCGAACAATGCGGGCTTGATGTGATCGGCGAACGCGGGGTGATTTACAATCCTTTCGCCGACCGCTGGCAACTATCGTCCGACATGGACGTGAATTATATGCTGGTGGCGGTGCGGCGCGAATAACCCGCTCGTCTTTCAAGCTACGTTCTTATCGCAATGCCTTCCATCCATCATGCCCGCAGGAGAGGACCGATTTACTCATCAGATGGTCTGATTGTATTTGCCCACTTCCGGATGCGTGCGGAGCACGGCGTCGAGCGCCTTGAACATCTCGCGCATACGCGCGCCCGAGACCGGACTCTCGACCACGACAGCCAATTCGGGTTTGTTCGAGGACGCGCGCACCAAACCCCAGGTGCCGTCTTCAACCGTCACCCGAACACCGTTCACCGTAACAAGATCACGGATCGGCTGGCCGGCTAATTTCTCGCCTGCGGCCTTTGCTTGCTCAAAATGAGCCACGACAGCATCAACTACGGCATATTTTTTCTCGTCATCGCAGTGTGGCGACATGGTGGGTGAACCCCAGGTTTTCGGCAGTTCTTTGCGCAAATCGGCCATGCTCTTGTCGGGATTGCGGTCGAGCATGTCGCAAACCGCAAGGGCGAAAATCATTCCATCGTCGTAGCCACGGCCGAACGGCTTGTTGAAAAAAAAGTGGCCGGATTTCTCAAAACCCGCCAGCGCGCCAAGCTCATTGACGCGCCGTTTGATATAAGAATGGCCGGTCTTCCAATAATCGACCTTGATGCCATTGGCTTTGAGCACAGGATCGGTCAAAAAAAGACCCGTGGATTTCACATCCACGACAAAGGCGGCATTCTTATGCAGCGCCGACATATCGCGAGCCAGCATCACGCCCACTTTGTCGGCAAAAATTTCCTCGCCTTCATTATCGACAACGCCGCAACGATCGCCATCGCCGTCGAAGCCCAGCCCCACATCGGCGTTGCTGCCGAGGACAGCATCGCGCATCGCATGCAGCATTTTCAGATCTTCGGTGTTCGGATTATAGCGCGGGAATGTGTGATCGAGATTGCAGTCGAGTGGAACGACCTCGCATCCGATCGTCTGCAAAATGCGCGGCGCAAAAGCACCGGCAGTGCCGTTACCGCAGGCCGCCACAACCTTCAGCTTGCGTTTGAGCCTGGGCCGTTTGGTTAGATCGGCGATGTAACGCTCGGGAAAACGCTCGACGAAAGCGTAGGCGCCGCCGCCTTTGAGGCCGAACCGGGCGTTCAGCACAATTTCCTTGAGGCGACCCATTTCCGTGGGGCCAAACGTGAGCGGCCGGTCGGCGCCCATCTTCACGCCGGTCCATCCATTGTCATTGTGTGACGCGGTCACCATCGCAACGCAAGGCACATCGAGCGCAAATTGCGCGAAATAAGCCATCGGCGTGATCGCAAGCCCAATGTCATGGACTTTGCAGCCGGCAGCCATAAGCCCGGATACCAATGCCATCTTCACCGATGCCGAGTAGCTTCGAAAATCGTGGCCCGTGACGATCTCAGGCTTTACGCCCATTTCGTGAATGAGTGTGCCCAGACCCATCCCCAGCGCCTGCACGCCCATCAAATTGATCTCTTTCTCCAAGAGCCAACGTGCGTCATATTCGCGAAAACCCGTGGGCTTTACCAAAGGCGACGATTTATACTCGTAGGTATTGGGCGTCAGTGCCGGCTTCGGCTTGGGAAACATCATATCCTCGTATCGGGAAAATGGGCTGGGAGCGGCATCAAATACCTTAACGCCCGAACGGCGCAAGCGCCCTCGCGACGGCAGCGGTGGGTTTGACTCGCGCGCGCTTTGCACACTACGCTTTGCATACCACAAAGCCTGTTACCCGCGTGGCTTCGCCCGGCGCGTCGCAGGCGCGCGAAGCGGGTCGTCCGGCCAGGGATGACGAGGATAACGGCCACGCATTTCGGTTTTTACGTCCCTATAGCTGCCGCGCCAGAAGCCGGGCAAATCGCGCGTCACCTGCACCGGCCGATGCGCAGGCGATAGTAGCTCAATGACGAGCGGTATCCGCCCGCCGGCGATTGAAGGATGAGTGGCGAGACCGAACAATTCCTGCACGCGAATAGAAACGGTCGGGCCCTGTTCGGCTTCGTAGTCGATCGGCACTTGCGAGCCGGCGGGTGCGGTGAAATGAGTGGGCGCTTCGATATCAAGACGCCGGCGCATGTTCCAGGGCACGAGATTCATCATAGCGTCGGATAATTCATCGGCGGAAATTTGATTGCGTGCGGTTTTGTCGAGGAGCAGCGGCTTAAGCCAATTGGCTGCACCGCGCGCCAAACCTTCCTTGGACAAATCCGGCCATTCCTCTCCTTCCGCGCTGCGAAGGAATTGCACGCGCGTTCGGAATTGCAGCGCCGCCTTGCTCCACGGCAGCCGATCGAGGCCAAGACCGACGATGCCTTGCGCCAGGATGCGCGCCGTATCCGCATCGGGCGCGACCTGTTTGATTTGCTCGGACAGTACGATGGCACCAAGCCGTCGCGTGCGCCGTGCGCGCAGCGACGTAGAGCCGGCGTCGAAACTAACCGCCTCGCGCTCTTCAATTTTGTTGACGAAGTGCGCTTCGATTTCCGCCAATGTGATCGGCGCCGCCAAAACGATACGGCTTGACGCGGCCGCGCCGGTTAATTCTGCCACAACAAGAAATGGCTCCCGCGCGAGCGAGGAGACCGCGTCTACGTTGCCGCCGCGGCCATTGACGAGCAGAAAAGCACCCGCATCGCCACCGCGGTTTTTGGCAATACGGTCGGGATAGGCGAGGGCAAGCAAGCTTCCTTCACCTCCGCTTGCGGGGGAGGTCGACGAGCGAAGCTCGTCGGGAGGGGGCCCCCTCCCCAGCTCTCCCCCGTAAACGGGGGAGGGAGCGCGCCCTTCCTGCGGCGATGCTTCGACAACAACAGCCGCCCATCGCTTCGCCATCGCACGTGCTTCATCCGCACGGCGCGAGCGGTCGCGTTGCAATTGATGCAATCGATGACGCAAGTCGACATCGTCGCCGCCAAGCCCGCGCTCGGTCACGATAGCCGCGACGGTCGCCGCCAATTCACCGGCGCCCTCTTCCGCGGCATCGACCACCATGCGCGACAGGCGCGGTGGCAGCGGCAGCTTGCGTAATTTGCGGCCTTCCTCGGTAATGCGGCCGGCATCATCGATGGCGTTGAGCGCGGTGAGTAAATTGCGCGCCTCATTGAGCGCGGCCTGCGGCGGCGGATCGAGAAACGCGAGCTTGTTTGGATCGCTGACGCCCCATTGCGCCAGATCGAGCACGAATGAGGACAAATCGGCCGATAGAATTTCCGGGCGCGTATAGGCCTCCAACGATCCGGTTTGCGGCTCGTCCCACAGCCGATAACAAACGCCCGGCTCGGTACGCCCGGCCCGGCCACGCCGCTGATCGGCCGCCGCACGCGAGACACGCACGGTCTCAAGCCGCGTAATGCCGACGTCAGGCTCATAGCGCGGCACGCGCGACAAGCCGCTATCGATGACCACACGAACACCTTCGATGGTCAGTGATGTTTCAGCGATAGATGTCGCCAGCACGACTTTACGTCGGCCCGCTGGCGAAGGAGAAATTGCGCGGTCCTGCTCGCGTGCATCGAGCGCGCCGAACAGCGCGACAATATCGAGAGCCGAATCGCGCACACGTTCTTGGAGGAATGTTTCCGTGCGGCGGATTTCTCCCGCGCCCGGCAAAAAGACGAGCAGCGAACCGTTTTCCGCGCGCAACGCACGCTCGACCGCATCGGCGACTTGGCGCTCAATGCGCTCGCGCGGATCGCGGCTGAGATAGCGTGTCTCCACGGGAAAAGCGCGGCCTTCGCTCTCAACCATTGGTGCGCTACCAAGCAACGCCGCCACGCGTGCACCATCAAGCGTCGCCGACATTACCAAAAGCTTGAGATCGTCGCGCACGCCTTGCTGCGCATCATAGGCCAAGGCCAAACCCAGATCGGCATCCAGCGAACGTTCATGGAATTCGTCGAAGAGGACGGCGGCGACCCCCTGGAGCGACGGATCCTCGAGCACCAGCCGCGTAAACACGCCTTCGGTGACGACTTCGATGCGCGTCCGCTTGGAAATCTTGGAGCCGAAGCGCACGCGCAAGCCGACCGTATCGCCAACCTGTTCTTGCAATGTCGACGCCATGCGCGAAGCGGCAGCCCGCGCGGCAAGCCGTCTCGGCTCAAGAACGAGAATCTTTTTGTCCTTCGCCCATGGCTCATCGAGCAGCACCAGCGGCACGCGCGTGGTTTTGCCCGCGCCCGGGGGCGCGACCAGCACAGCGGCGTTGTTCACGCGCAACGCAGCGGTCAGCTGCGGCAATGCCGAATCGATGGGAAGGGTTTCGGAAAAATCGTGCATGCGATGTTACCTCTCCCCGCTTGCGGGGAGAGGTCGACCCGCCGAAGCGTTAGCGCAGGCGGGTCGGGTGGGGGGCATTCCCGCACGCCGTGCCCAAAGAAATGCCCGCTCACCCGGCTCGCAGCTTGCGCTGCTCGCCACCCTCTCGCCGCACGCGGGGAGAGGGAAGCCGCGGCAATGCCCTCACGTTTTCTTCGTCCGTCCGACGCTCTCATAAACAAAACCGTGGCGGGCAATTTCGTCCGCTCGATAGATATTGCGGAGATCTACTAATACGGGCCGCTCCATCGTCTCTTTCAGCCGCTCGAAATCAAGCGCACGGAACTGCTCCCATTCAGTAACGATCACCAGCGCCGAAGCCGCTTCGGCGCAGGAATAAGCGTCCTGACAGAAGGCGACATTGCCGATGTGAGCCTTGGCCTGCTCCATGCCGGCCGGATCGTAGACGCGTACCTTCGCGCCCATGTCCTGCAATGCCGTAATGAGCGGGATCGACGGCGACTCGCGCATGTCATCGGTATTGGGTTTGAAGGTCAGCCCGAGCACCGCAATGGTCTTACCACGCAACTCACCGCCGAGCGCGTGGGCAACCTTGCGCGCCATCGCCCGCTTGCGCGCATCGTTAACCGCCACCACCGCTTCAATCACGCGCAACGGCGCATCGTTATCTTGGCCGGTCTTGAGCAGCGCTACGGTGTCTTTGGGAAAACACGAACCCCCGAAGCCGGGCCCGGCGTGCAGAAATTTGCCGCCGATACGATTATCGAGGCCGATACCGCGCGCGATTTCCTGAACGTCGGCGCCGACCTTTTCCGCCAAATCGGCGATTTCGTTGATGAACGTGATCTTTGTGGCGAGGAAGGCATTGGCCGCATATTTGATCAATTCGGCGGTACGCCGTTCGGTGAACATGATCGGCGCGCGATTGAGGTAAAGCGGGCGATAAAGCTCGCTCATAACATCGCGCGCGCGCGCGTCAAGCGTGCCGACGACAATGCGGTCGGGATGCTTGAAGTCGCGGATGGCGGCGCCTTCGCGCAAGAATTCGGGATTGGAGACGACCGCGCAATCGGCCTCGGCACGCGTCTCACGAATGATGCGCTCAACCTCGTCGCCGGTACCGACAGGCACCGTAGATTTGGTAATGACTACGGTGAAGCCGTCCAGCGCGCCGGCGATTTCGCGCGCGGCGTCGTAAACGAATGAAAGATCGGCATGGCCATCACCGCGCCGCGACGGCGTGCCGACCGCGATGAAAACGGCATCCGCCCCGGCTACGGCAGGGGTGAGATCGGTCGTAAATTTCAGCCGCCCGGCATTTGCGTTGGCATCCACCAGATCGTTCAGGCCCGGCTCGTAAATCGGCACCTTGCCGCGTTTCAGCGCGTCGATCTTGGCCTCGTCCTTATCGACGCAGACCACTTCATGGCCGAAGTCGGCAAAACAAGCCCCGGAAACAAGGCCGACATAGCCGGTGCCGATCATGGCAACGCGCATATTTTCCCCATGGCTTTAAAGGCTAGTGGTCTGATTCAAACATTCGTATCCCGTTGGGGCGGGGTTTTTCTGCGAATGTTTAAATCAAAGGACCACTGGCAAGAATAAGTTTCTAGTACCCAAAATCACAGATGAGCGACAGGGGTAGATGCTACCCATGTGATTCACATGACTAGTCATTTTAGTATCGCCCCTAAATCACGTATGAGCGAAAGGGAGTACTAGTGGAGTTTGGATTTGACATTCGCCTAGCGAGTTCGTGGTCGGGTTGTGGCGAATGTCAAATCCACTCCGCTAGCCGGTTCCGGTCGAAACCGGTGGCCTTCCATAGCAGACGCGTAATGCGGCGAGAAGACCAGACGTTTGGCGCATTTTCTGTGGTCGCATGATGACACCGATTGATAATAACTGCGTGATGGCCCACATTCCCGCCATGTCAGCCTCAGCCAAATCCGCCGCAAAAAACGCGCCCACACCCGCCGCCAATCCCGCCGCGCGGCCGTTGAAAAAAGGCGATCATCTCTTTCTGGTGGATGGCTCGTCCTACATTTTCCGCGCCTATCACGCACTGCCGCCGCTCACGCGCAAGTCCGACGGCTTGCAGGTCAATGCCGTGCTCGGCTTCTGCAATATGCTGTGGAAGCTGCTCGCGGAAATGAAGCCAACGGAGAAGCCGACCCATCTCGCTGTCGTCTTTGACAAATCCGAGAAAACCTTCCGCACCGATTTTTATCCCGAATACAAGGCGCACCGGCCGGAAGCGCCGGACGACCTACGCCCGCAATTTCCGCTGATCCGCGATGCCGTGCGCGCCTTCGAAATCCCTTGCCTGGAACAGGCCGGTTACGAAGCCGACGACCTGATCGCGACCTATGCACGGTTTGCTTGCGAGGCCGGTGCGACCACCACCATCGTTTCCTCCGACAAGGACCTGATGCAGCTCGTCGGCCAAGGCGTCATCATGTACGACACGATGAAGGACAAGCGCATCGGCCGCGAAGAAGTGATCGAGAAATTCGGTGTTGGTCCTGAAAAAGTGATCGAGGTGCAGGCGCTGATCGGTGACTCCACCGACAATGTGCCCGGCGTACCGGGCATCGGCGTGAAAACGGCGGCGCAGCTGATCGGCGAATATGGCGATCTTGAAACGCTGCTCAAACGCGCGAATGAAATCAAGCAAGAGAAGCGCCGGCAAACATTGATCGACAATGCCGAGAAGGCTCGGCTGTCCAAACGGCTGGTCACGCTCGACCAGAATGTGCCGCTCGATGTACCGGCCGATGAACTCGCTGTGCACGAGCCCGACTACAAGCGCTTGATCGCCTTCCTCAAGGCGATGGAATTCTCCACCATCACCCGCCGTATTGCCGAAAAAACCGGCATCGATGCTTCGCAGATCGAGGCAGATGCGAAGCTAGCGGCTAGCACAGCCTCTTCACCTCCCCCGCTTGCGGGGGAGGTCGCCCGCCGTAGCCCGAAGGGCGAAGGCGCGGCGGGAGGGGGAAACGGCGATCTGTTTGCGCCCCCTCCCCAACCCTCCCCCGCAAGCGGGGGAGGGAGAACGGATACTGTGCCCTCCTTACTCACCCCCCTCTCACTCGCCGCCGCGCGCGCGGCTAACGCCCACGCCGCCAAGATCGATCGCTCCCAATACGAATGTGTGCGCACGCTCGAACGGCTCAAACAATGGATCGCGCGCGCCTATGAAACCGGGGTGGTCGCGGTCGATACCGAAACAACCAGCTTAGATGCCATGCAGGCGCACCTTTGCGGTTTCTCGCTGGCAGTTGCGCCTAATGAGGCTTGCTACGTGCCGCTCGGCCATCGCGAAGGCGGCGGCGAGGCCGGCAAAGACCTGTTCGCTCCCGAAGCAAAGCTTTGCGAGGGCCAGATTCCCGAGCTTGAAGCGCTCGGTGCCATCAAAGGCCTGCTCGAAGACCGCAGCGTGCTCAAGATCGCGCAAAATATGAAATACGATTGGCTCGTCTTCGCACAGCGCGGCATTTGCATCGAAAGTTATGACGATACGATGCTCATTTCTTACGTGCTAGATGCCGGCAAGAACGGCCACGGCATGGACGATCTCGCCAAACGCTGGCTCAATCACGACACCATCCATTTTCACCACGTCGCCGGTTCGGGCAAAACGCAAATCAGTTTCGATTGCGTCACAATCGAGAAAGCCACCGAATATTCGGCCGAAGACGCCGACGTCACCTTACGCCTGTGGCATGCGTTGAAACCGCGGCTTGTCGCCGAGCGCGTGACCTCGGTCTACGAAACGTTGGAGCGCGCAATGCCGGCCGTGCTCGCGCGCATGGAGCGGCGCGGTATTTCCATCGACCGGGCGGTGCTCTCGCGCCTTTCCGGTGAATTCGCGCAGGAACAGGCGCGGTTCGAAGACGAAATCAAAACGCTCGCTGGCGAGCCGCTTAATCCCGGCTCGCCGAAGCAGATCGGCGACATTCTTTTCGGCAAAATGGCCTTGCCCGGCGGCACCAAAACCAAATCCGGACAATGGGCGACCGATGCACGCACGCTGGAAGACCTCGCCGAGCAGCACGAGCTGCCGCGCAAGATCCTCGACTGGCGGCAAGTCGCCAAGCTGCGCTCGACCTATACCGAGGCGCTGCCGACTTACGTCAATCCGACAACGCATCGCGTGCATACTTCTTACGCGCTCGCCGCGACGTCAACGGGCCGCTTGTCGTCTTCCGACCCCAACCTGCAAAACATTCCGATCCGTACCGAGGATGGACGCAAAATCCGCAGAGCTTTTGTTGCATCGCCGGGCATGAAGCTTGTTTCCGCGGATTATTCGCAAATCGAACTGCGCCTTTTGGCCGAAGTCGCGGAAGTGCCGACGCTGCGGCAGGCGTTTAAGGACGGTGTCGACATTCACGCCATGACGGCGTCGGAAATGTTCGGCGTGCCGATCAAAGACATGCCGGCGGACGTGCGCCGCCGCGCCAAGGCGATCAATTTCGGCATCATCTATGGCATTTCGGCCTTTGGCTTGGCTGCGCAACTCGGCATCGATAAGAACGAAGCCGGCGCTTATATCAAGAAATATTTCGAGCGCTTTCCCGGCATCCGCGCTTACATGGACGAGACGCGTGATTTCTGCCGCGAGCATGGCTACGTGCCCACGCTGTTCGGGCGCAAATGCCACTATCCCGATATCAAGAACTCAAATCCCTCGATCCGCGCTTTCAATGAACGCGCGGCGATCAATGCGCGCCTGCAAGGCTCGGCCGCCGACATTATCCGCCGCGCCATGATCCGCATCGAGCCAGAATTAGAAGCGGCGAAACTTCGCGCGCAGATGCTGCTCCAGGTACATGACGAACTGATTTTCGAGGTACCGGAGGAGGAAGTGAAGGACACCATTGCCACCGTCAAAGAGGTGATGGAATCGGCGCCGCATCCGGCCATCGCGCTCCACGTGCCACTGCAAGTCGACGCCCGCGCCGCCGACAATTGGGACGAGGCGCATTAAGATTCCGGCACCGCCTCTCCGTTCCCTCCCCCTGAAAGGGGGAGGGTCAGGGTGGGGGTCTTCTTCGCTTCGAACTTATGTGAGACCCCCCACCCGCTCGCCTTTGGCGGGCGACCTCCCCCTTTCAGGGGGAGGTAGAAAGAAAGGGCTTCATCACCGCATAAAGCGCGTTCTTCGCCTCGAAGCCGATACCCGGCACGTCCGGCATGGGCACGCGGCTGTTCACGACTTTGCATTCGTCCGCAAAACCGCCGAACGGCGCGAAGACTTGTGGATAAGATTCATTGCCGCCAAGACCCAAGCCCACCGCGATATTCAGAGCAAACTGATGCCCGCCATGCGGCACGCAACGGCGCGGGCTCCAGCCGAGCAGGCGCAGCATGTCGAGCGTGCGCATATATTCGACGAGGCCGTATGAAAGCGCGGGATCGAATTGCAGCCAGTCGCGGTCGGCGCGCAAGCCGCCATGGCGGATCAAATTGCGCGCGTCCTGCATGGAGAAAAGATTTTCGCCGGTGGCGAGCGGCGGCGCGTAGCGCGTGGCCAGCGCCGCATGCAGCAGATAGTCGAGCGGGTCGAGCGGCTCCTCGTACCAGCGCAAATTATAAGGCGCGATGGCATCGCCGCAGGCAAGCGCTTCGTCGAGATCGTAGCGGCCGTTGACATCGACGCATAAATTTTCGCCCTTGCCGCCGACGATCTTGAGCACGGCTTCGATGCGCTTAATATCCTCTCCGAGCGGCACGCCGCCGATCTTCATTTTCACGGTGGAATAGCCGAGATCGAGATAATGCTTCATCTCGTCGCAAAGCGCGCCGATGTCCTTGTCCGGATAGTAATAACCGCCCGCGGCATAGACCCACGCGGCTTTGTCGGCTTGGCCGTTGTTGAAGCGATCCGCCAGCAAGCGCCACAGCGGCACGCCTTCCGCCTTGGCCACTGCATCCCACAGCGCCATATCGAGCACGCCGACCGCGACCGAGCGCTCGCCGTGGCCGCCGGGCTTCTCGTTGCGCATCATCACGTCCCAGGCCTTGAAGGGATCGATAATGCCGCGAGGGTCGACGATCTCCTCCGGCTTCGCGTTTTTAAGGCGCGGAATGAAACGCTCCCGCAGCAGACCTTGCGGCGCGTAGCGGCCGTTGGAGTTAAAGCCGAAGCCGACCACCGGTTTTCCGTCGTGCCGTAACATCGGTGAAGATCGCGACGACACTCGCCGTCATGGTCGAGAAGTCGATATAGGCGTTGCGGATAGAGGACAAAATCGGAACGACGATGTCGGCGATGCCGGTGATACGCATAGTTGATTCCGGTTGCTAAATCCGTTCGTCCCCGCGCAACCAACATCGGGTTTATCCGATGTTGGTCATTAAAACTACGCAAGTCGGTTTACCGACTTGCGATGGGGGTCCAGCGCTGGATTCCCGCTTTCGCGGGAATGAGCGGATTACTGGAGCCGTATAGCTTATCTCTTGCGCCGTACGCGACTTGTTTTCTTCTTTGCCCCGCGCTTGAACGCGGCCTTTGCCCTGCGCGCCGGCGGCAGCACGGCGATGGCCTCAATCTCAAACAGCGCGCCGGGCCGCGCGAGCTGCGAAATCGCCACCGTCGTGCTCGCCGGCGGGGCTTTGCGGTTGAGGAATTTGTCGCGTATCTCGCGGAAGGTGTCGAGATGCGCCATGTCGGTGAGGTAGTTATTGATCTTTACCACGTCGGCGAAGCCCCCGCGTACAGCAGCCAAAGCGGCCCCGAGATTCGCAAATGCTTTCTCGCATTGGGCACGGAAATCACCCGGCGCACCGACCAGCCTGTTCTCCAGATCCAAGCCAAGCTGCCCCGCGACATAAATCGTGCGTCCTCGCCCCGTGATCTCGACCACATGGGTGTAGCCCGGCGGCGCTGCGAGCGCGTTGGGATTGAGAAAGCGGTTTTGATCCGGCATCGTTTCCCCCATATTTAATGATCGACACATCATTGCATTACGGCACCAAAGTACAAAGGGAGCCGATTATGCTCCCGGGTTGCTGCATGCTGGCGGTGCTGAAGGAGAGGCCAAGTGCCTCTAATCTTTTATCAAGCGGGGGATGACGCGCGACGCAGTATCAGGCTCCCTAACGCACCGGCGACCAGTGAGCCGGCGAGAACGCCGATCTTGACCTGTGTATCGTAGGCCTCACCCAATCCTTCAAACGCAAGCGACCCGATGAACAGGCTCATGGTGAAGCCGATGCCGCACGTCACGCACACCCCGAACAACTGACGCATGGTGGCGCCGGCCGGCGCCGCCGCCAAACCCGTGCGGATCATGACCCACGAGGTGGCGAAGATGCCGAATGCTTTGCCGACGAGAAGGCCAACAGCAATCCCAACCGTGATTGGGTTAATCAGGCTTCCCGGGGTGAGCCCCGCAAGCGATACGCCGGCGTTTGAAAAGGCGAACATGGGAAGGACGACGAACGCGACCCATGGGTTCAACTCGTGCTCGATCTTACCGGCAAGCGGGGCGCCGTTGTGGTCTTTCATGGGAATAGCCAAGGCGGTGACCACGCCGGCAAGTGTTGCATGGATGCCCGACTTCAGAACGCCGACCCAAATCGCCAGGCCGATGACGATATAGACATCCGCCCGGCGGACGCCGGCGCGGTTGAGAAAGAACAGACAGGCGACCCCGAGCGCTGCCAGCCCCAAGACGGGTAGCGACAGGTCGGCCGTATAGAACACCGCAATCACCGCGATGGCGCCGAGATCGTCAATGATAGCGACGGCGGTCAGAAAGATCTTCAGCGACGCCGGCACGCGAGAGCCGAGCAGCATGACAACGCCGAGGGCGAAAGCGATATCGGTTGCGGCCGGTATGGCCCAGCCGCGCAGCGCGACCGCGTCGCCGGCATTGATCAGCAGATAGACGCCGGCCGGCACCGCCATCCCGCCGATCGCCGCGACAGCCGGCAGCAGCGCCTGACCGGGCGATGCCAGTTCGCCTTCGACGAATTCGCGCTTGATCTCCAATCCGACGAGGAAGAAGAACATCGCCATCCAGAGATCGTTGACCCAGAGAACGAGCGGCTTGCGGATCACCAGCAGTCCGCCCACATCGACCGTGCCCGGGACTCGCGTGAATTCCTCGTAGAAGTGGCTCCAGGGCGAATTGCTGATCACAAGTGCGGCGATTGTCGCAATGCCCAGCGCGATGCCTCCGGCCATCTCGTAATTGAAAAAATCGATGAACGCATTTTGCGAAGCGTTTTCCGCCGCTTCGTCCTTTGCATGCGATGGACCGGCCATTCCGTCAGCTCCCTAGTGGAGTGGATTTGACATTCGCTACCCACCTGGCCGCAAGCTCGCGAAGCGAATGTCAAATCCAAAACTCTACTAGAAACTTATATTTGGCTCATGGTCTTTCGATTCAAACATTCGCAAAAGATCCCCGCCGAAATGGGTAGCGAATGTTTGAATCGGACCACTAGATGCTTGTCCGCCCGCGCGCTTTTTTAGCATGAAGATGCCGTTTTTCTCTCACATGGTATTTTGTGCGGCAATGTCGGCGCCGCTTTTGGGGTTGCTGATCTTGCTGCCCATGGCACCAACCCAAACTCAGACGACTTGACTTGAGCCGCACCTTGTTTGAGCTTGCGCCCTTCTTAAGGGTGCG
Organism: uncultured Pseudomonadota bacterium; assembly: GCA_963697535.1. GTDB lineage: Bacteria > Pseudomonadota > Alphaproteobacteria > Rhizobiales > Xanthobacteraceae > Pseudolabrys. Next base: position 643,074 of record OY969085.1, read on the forward strand.
GCGGGCTGACCCGACCACAAGCACCCCATTGCTTTTGGGGGGAACTCAACGATGACCGCGCATGCGGCAAATCACGTATTTTTCGGCTTGAGCCCGATGTGGGTGTCCACCTGCATCCTCGCGATCACCTACGCCACCATCATGTCCGAGAAGGTCAACCGCGCCATTGTCGCGCTGGTCGGCGCCAGCGTGATGATTATCGTCGGCGTTCTCGACCAGGAACAGGCTATCCACGGAGTGGATTGGAACACCATCGGGCTGCTCACCGGCATGATGATCCTCGTGTCGATTTCACGCCGCTCCGGCATGTTCCAATATTTGGCGATTTGGTCCGCGCGAGCGGCAAAGGCGCACCCGGTTGGAATATTGCTTATTCTGCAGCTCACCACCGCCGTGCTCTCGGCCCTTCTCGATAATGTCACTACAGTGCTGTTGATTGTGCCCGTGACGCTCGCGATCTGCAATACTTTGAAAGTGCCAGCCTACCCCTATCTGTTTGCCGAAATATTTGCTTCGAACATTGGCGGCACCGCAACACTGATTGGCGATCCGCCGAACATCCTGATCGGTTCTCAGGTCGGACTTACGTTTAACGACTTTGTCTACAACCTGACGCCTGTCATCATCCTTATCATGGGCGCGCAAGCAGTCATTATTTATCTGCTTTGGGGCCGACGCTTAAAAGCCTCCGAGGACGCCGAAGCGCGCGTGATGGCGATGAACCCCACCGAGTTGATTCTCGATTGGCGGCTACTCAAGCAAGCGCTTGCCGTGCTGACACTGGTGATTGTCGCTTTCATGCTGGCGCGGCCGCTGCACTTGGAGCCGGCAACGATCGCATTATGTGGCGCCGCGATTTTGATGCTACTCGACAATTGGGCGCATCATTCGGAAAAGGCCGCGCACAACATTCACTCGACGTTCGGCGACGTTGAATGGATCACTATATTCTTCTTCATCGGGTTGTTCGTGGTCGTGCATGGGGTCGACGTCGGCGGCCTGCTCAATTTACTTGCCAATAGGCTCGTGGCCGCAACGGGCGGTAATCTGCCGACCGCCGGCTATGCGATTCTTTGGGTATCGGCATTTTTATCGGCGATCGTCGACAATATTCCGTTCGTCGCCACGATGATTCCGCTCATCAAGAGCATGGCTCCGTCTCTCGGCGGCGCCGACCATATCGCACCGCTGTGGTGGTGCTTGTCGCTTGGCGCATGCCTCGGCGGCAACGGCACATTGATCGGCGCATCGGCCAATTTGACGGTCGCCGGGATCGGAGAACGCAACGAAGTCCCCTTCCGCTTCGTCACGTACACGCTTTATGCCATGCCGATGATGGTGGTCTCAGTCGCAATCAGTCATCTCTATGTCTGGTGGCGGTACTTCTAGTGGAGTGGATTTGACATTCGCTACCCACCTGGCCGCAAGCTCGCGAAGCGAATGTCAAATCCAAAACTCCACTAGAAACTTATATTTGCTAGTGGTCTTTCGATTCAAACATTCGCAAAAGATCCCCGCCGAAATGGGTAGCGAATGTTTGAATCGGACCACTAGCTGTCAGGCCGGGCACCAATGGCCGTCAGGTGAACAGAAAAATCGTCCGTAAAATCTCCAGCAGATAGGTTCTAAGCGATGTCCAAGACGGCCAGGTTCTTAGTTTTCACGTTGACCATTTTTTGGGCGGCGCCGACATGGGCAGCGACCTGCCAAAACGTGCGCAGTTATTCGCAATGGCTCGCGGAATTCAAAAAGGAAGCGATCGCACAAGGCATCTCGCCGAAGACCGTTGCAGCCGCTTCACCGCGAATGACATTTGATCCGGCCATTGTCAGGCGCGATCATGGTCAGGCCGTGTTCAACCAGAGCTTTTTGCAGTTCTCAGATCGTATGGTCGGCGGCGCTCGCATTCCAAACGGGCTTAGGAAGATCAAGCAACACGCCGTTTTGTTCGCCCGCATCGAGAAGCAATATGGCGTGCCGGCGCCGGTGCTCACCGCTTTCTGGGGTTTGGAGAGCGATTTCGGCGCCAATTTCGGCAATTACAATATCTTGAGCGCGCTGGCGACGCTGGCCTACGACTGCCGTCGTCCGGAATTCTTCCGTCAGCAACTGCTCGATGCTTTGCGCATCATCGAGCGTGGCGATCAGCGCGTCGACGAAATGATCGGCGATTGGGCCGGTGAATTCGGCGGCATGCAATTCACCGCGTCGGATTACCTCAAGAATGCCGTCGATTTCGACGGCGACGGGCGCCGCGATCTCATTCGCAGCGTGCCCGACACGCTCGCCTCCGCCGCGAATTTTCTGGTCAGTCTCGGGTGGAGGCGCGGAGAACCTTGGCTGGAAGAAGTGCGCGTGCCGCAAAACCTTCCCTGGGATCAGGCCGATCTGAGCATCCAGCATCCCCGGTCGCAGTGGGTTGCCTGGGGCGTGAAAGCCGCGCACGGCACTCTTCCATCCAATTCGCTTCCGGCCTCGCTGATTTTGGCGATGGGCCGCCACGGTCCGGCCTTCTTGGCCTATCCGAACTTCAGAGCCTTTCTCGGCTGGAACTCGGCCTATGTCTATTCGACCACCGTCGCCTATTTCGCCACCCGCCTTGCCGGTGCGCCGGCGGTCAGCCATGACGGCGCCGGAGCCGTCATCACGTTTTCTGCCTCGCAAGTCATGGAGCTTCAGCGGCTATTGAAAAAGCATGGGTACGATGTCGGCGAGATCGACGGGAAAGTTGGCTCCGGCACCCGCGACGCAATAAAGAAAGCACAAATGAAGTTCGGCTTGCCGGCCGATTCCTATCCGACAGCCGAGCTCATTCAGCGCTTACAACACCTTTAAGACGAGCGATCAAGCCGCCAAAGTGAAACCAACTCGCACGCTTAAGGTCGATAGCGCCGGTTTTTCGGGATGAGATATCTCGCAACTCACTCCGCCGCGACGCGCACATCAGGGGCCGCCGCCCTGATATCGGCGGTGACATGGGTTTCAAATTTTGTGAAGTTCTTTTGAAACATGCCGACCAGCATGCGCGCTGTCTTGTCGAACGCGGCCTTGTCCTGCCACGTCTTGATCGGATCGAGCAGATGCGGCTCGACGCCAGGCACCGAGGCCGGCACGGAGAAGCCGAAATAAGCATCGGTGCGGAAGTCGGCAGTTTTGAGCGAGCCGTTCAGCGCGGCGGTGAGCAGCGTGCGCGTCGCCTTGATCGGCATGCGCCGGCCCTCGCCGTACTTCCCGCCCGTCCAGCCGGAATTGACGAGCCAAACATCGACCTTGTGCTTATTGATGTATTCGCGCAGCAAATTCGCGTAGACCGACGGATGACGCGGCAGAAACGGCGCGCCGAAACAAGTGGAAAACTCCGGCTCCACGCCGACCAAACCTTTTTCGGTGCCGGCGACCTTCGCCGTGTAACCGGAAAGAAAGTGATACATCGCCTGCGTCGGCGTCAGCTTGGCGATCGGCGGCATCACGCCGTAAGCGTCGGCGGTAAGGAAAATAACATTCTTGGGGTGACCGGCGCGGCCGGAGCGCGACGCATTCGGAATGAAGTCGAGGGGATAGGCCGAACGCGTGTTCTCGGTTTTTGAACCGTCGTCGTAATCGGGCACGCGCGTGTCGGGATCGAATACGACATTCTCCAGCACGGCGCCGAAGCGATTGGTGGCATCCCAAATCATCGGCTCCGCTTCTCGGCTGAGCTTGATGGTCTTGGCGTAGCAGCCACCTTCAAAGTTGAAAATGCCGTCCGGGCCCCAGCCGGTTTCATCGTCGCCGATGAGAATGCGATGCGGGTCGGCCGACAGCGTCGTCTTACCGGTGCCCGAAAGACCGAAGAACAAGGCGCTCTCGCCTTCGTGACCGACATTGGCCGAGCAATGCATCGGCACGACGTTTTCGGCCGGGAGATAGAAGTTGAGCGTGGTGAATACCGACTTCTTCATCTCGCCCGCGTAAGACGAACCGCAGATCAAAACGATCTTGCGGGTGAAGTCGATCGCCACCATGGTGTCGGAGCCTTCGCGTCCACCGTGACGTTTGGCGTCGGGCCGAAACGAGGGCAGATCGACGATGGTCATCTCGGGGACGAATTGGGCGAGATCGGAACGCTCGGGGCGAATCAAGAGCTGGCGAATAAACAGCGAGTGCCAGGCAAGTTCAGTGTAGACGCGCGTTTGGATGCGGTATTTCGGATCGGCGCCGCCATAGAGGTCTTGGGCGAACAGTTTTTTGCCTTTGCAATGGGTAATGAAATCGGCGAGCAGCGCGTCGAAATTCTCGCGCGTCATTTTACGATTGCCGTCCCACCAAACGGAATCCCGGGTGAGATCGTCGACGACTGTATGCTTGTCCTTCGGAGAACGCCCGGTGTGATGGCCGGTGGAAGCGCAGAGCGCGCCACCGGCCACCAACGACGCTTCGCCCGCCGTAAGCGCGTGCTCATAAAGTGCGGGCTCCGTCAGATTCCAGAGCAGTCCCGCCAAGTCTTTAAAACCAAATTTGTCGGCGCCGTAAGCACCGTTCCAAACTCCCAACTCTTTCACGCCTCGTCCTCCCCACGCTTTTTTAACCGACAAGCCCGGCAATGGCTGCATGCTTAAGACCTTGCGCCGGCCCCTCGTTCCAGCACGCGCGCGACCTTAGTCGCCGCCACCGCGAATGCCAAGATGAAATGCCATGCGCCAAAAGCAGAGCGTTTTGCGTTGCATCAATGCCGTCGTGCCGGTCAGTAGAATATTGCCGGCCGCCCATGAATTTGGCGAAATGATCAGTCGGCTTTTGGCACGAGCCAGCCGCGATAGCGCACAATCATGCCGGTTAATGAGTGACCAATCTCGACGTTAAAGCAGAAGCGTCCGTTCTCAACGGACTCGTAGGCCTTGCCGCCGGGCGCCCAGGCGACGGGCAGGCGAATGCCGAAGAAGCTGAAGGCGCGCGGCAGCAGCATCATGCGGCCGCCGTCGACCACAAGGGCAAAGCCGACCGCGACCGGACCGAAGCGCTCGCAGAGCAGCCGTTCGAAACGGCCGCGGCCCACTTCTTGGGTGCTCGTGAAAACCTTTCCTGCAAAGTCGCGCTGCCAGATCTCGCGATCACCTTTGCGCCGGAAGGTCACCGTGATGGGAACGTCGCGACCCGTATCGGGGAAGTTCGTCAACGCGCCGGCCAGCCGCGCGAGCATCCCGCGTCCGCGTTCAACGATCGCAATACCGCTCGCCGTGAGCACATCCTTCACGTCATGCATAGCACGCAACGGCTCGGGCAACTGCTCCCACGCCTCGCCTAAGACGCGGCGATGGATCGGCGTCGATGCCGGCAGCGGTTCACGCACACCGGTAACAATCCGTCGGCGCGCAAACAGCTTCTCGTAATCCGACAGCTCAACGTCGCCGGTCGCCGGTCGCGCGCCCGCCGGCGGCCGGCGACCTTCCAAACAACGCCGGATGATGGCCTCTGCCGCCATAGAGGGGATGAAGGGTCCGTCGTCGCCTTCCGCCAGCATATGCCACGAACGCTCAATTTGACGGCCAGAGTCATCGCAGCCTTGAACGGAAACGAACATGCCGCCGCGATGTTCACCCCAGCGCAGCACATTGATCACCCAAAACATCAACGGTGCGAGTGGCGACAACGAGGGCAGCAACTTCATGCGCACGCCCCAGGCCACGATATTAAGCGCACGATGAAGAACGCCCGGCACAGGCCCGGCGCCCATCCACACCGATGACAGATTTGGCCATAACGTCGGCAGCACCTTGAGGTCTGGGACATCCACCAGCGAAAAGCGTATGGGCTTCAACGGTATGTGTCCGGGCGGGCCGATGGTGTAACGGATCGTTTCTGTCAAAGGGTAATGTGTGCCGGCGCGCGGGATGACGACCGGTTTGCCCGCATAGCTCGCGATCGCCCGGATCACGTTCAATCCGACGCCGGCATAAGGCGAGGGCGCGATACCGGCGGTGACTTTGTCGAACTCGTGCCATGCCTTTTGCAAGTTGTCGCACGACCGCAGCGGTCAGCACCGGAAAACTACTCACGCCCGACAGCACAAAGAGACCGCGCGCTTTGGCTTGCGCATCGAACCGGCCGACGCCTTCGACGAAATCCGACCCGTCGGCCAGATCAAGATAATCGATCCCGCGCGCCAAGACGGCGCGAATAACCCGGTAAGGATCGTCATACATCTGGAAGGGACCGGACGCATCGACAACAATATCCGGCACGATCGCCGCAAGCTGCGCTTCGACATCGCCATCGCGATCGAAAACGACCGGCACAATGGCCGCACGTCCTTCAAACGAGGCGCAAAATGTTTCGGCTTTGTCACGCGACCGTCCGGCAATGAGGAGCGTGAGCCGTCCTTCGCCCGCAAGTAGTTGCGCGAGACGGCCGCCAAAAGTCCCGTAGCCGCCCAAAATGAGAACTTTGCAGGATTCGCTCAATTCAGAAACCTCGATCGATCACGCTCGTGCCTGCTCGGCCAATTGCTTCAACATTGCGCGCAGCGCTACCGGTCCGTTCACGCGTTGCGGAAAATGCAATCGTAGCGCCGTGCGCTCCTGTTGCAATTCTAGCCCCTCCGGATCGATGCCGACGCAGTGCCAGTCGGCATCGGGCGCCCCCAGCAGCTTGGTGGCATAAAGACGACAAGCCTCGGCGTGATCTGAATTCATATGCGCGATAGCCTCTTCTTCGGCCGCGATGAGCGCCTGCGCATCGGACACATCGATAAGCACGTCCGATGGACGCAAATCGACAATACGGCCAAAGCCCGCCACCAAATGAACGCGCTTGATCTCGATCAGGTAAAAAGCGAAATCGGCAAAGTCAGCAAACATCGCCGCATCCGGATGCCGGCGCAGATAGGCGCGGCGGATCTCGGGTTCATCGGCTAGCGCGGCCGCGCCCATCAGCATCACCCGCGCGCCTTCGAGCGGATCACCCGCTTTGCGCTCGTCCAACATTAAGGACACGCGAGTATCGGCAAGGAGATTTTTAGTATGCACCGCCAGCCCGGACAAAAGCAGCAGCGGCGCGCCGGAGGGCGCGGTGGCGACGTTGACCAACGAACAATAGGGATCTCCGGTGCCCGGCATCAGGGTCGCAAGAGCGCCTGAGCGTGCCTCGCGCAGCAGCTTCTTGGCGGCGAGGGGGGGATCGAAAGCAGGATCGGGTTTCATTGATGGGGGCCTTTGCAGATGAAATATTCAACCGGCGACAATCCCGAGAGCAAAGTTTTGCCCGAGAGCAAAGTTTTGGCTGGGCCGGGGTTGAAATCGTTATCGAAACACATAGTTGTTGCAAAGAGGTCACATTTCGGCCCCTGTTTATAGGCTTGAAAAGGGCGGGATGTCTCCCAAGAAGGGGCTCATGCCGACAATCGCTCTCGTCGATGACGACCGCAATATCCTAACTTCTGTTTCGATCGCCCTCGAAGCAGAAGGCTATCGAAATCATGACCTATACCGATGGCGCCTCGGCCCTTGAAGGGTTCAAGACGTCGCCGCCGGACCTTGCCATACTCGACATCAAAATGCCGCGCATGGACGGCATGGAAACGCTGCGCCGGTTGCGGCAAAAGACCGACATTCCCGTCATCTTTCTGACCTCCAAGGACGAAGAGATCGACGAGTTGTTCGGCCTAAAGATGGGGGCCGACGACTTCATTCGTAAGCCGTTCTCGCAGCGCCTTTTGGTCGAGCGCGTAAAAGCCGTGTTGCGGCGTTCGCCAAAGGACGGGGCCGCGCCCAAGGAAATCAATTCGGCGAAAGTTTTGGAGCGCGGCCAGTTACGAATGGACCCGGAGCGCCATACTTGCACCTGGAAAAACGAGCCGGTGACACTCACCGTCACCGAATTCCTTATTTTGCAGGCCTTGGCCATGCGGCCCGGCGTCGTGAAGAGCCGTAATGCGTTGATGGATGCCGCCTATGACGATCAGGTTTATGTAGATGACCGGACCATCGACAGCCATATAAAAAGATTACGCAAGAAATTCAAAGCCGTTGACGATCAATTCGAGATGATCGAAACTCTTTACGGCGTGGGATATCGCTTTAAGGAATGATATGCTTTAAGGAATGATATCGCTTTAAGGAATAATGAAATACGTGTAAATTTGTGTCGACCGAGGGAACAGTTCGACCTAGTGGTCCGATTCAAACATTCGCTACCCATTTCGGCGGGGATCTTTTGCGAATGTTTGAATTGAAAGACCATAGCCAAATATAAGTTTCTAGTGGAGTTTTGGATTTGACATTCGCTTCGCGAGCTTGCGGCCAGGTGGGTAGCGAATGTCAAATCCACTCCACTAGGGAAAACACGGTCGACCACGCGGGCGGAAAGCGGCACCAACAAAACGGATCGAACTAGTCATCGCGCGTTTGTTTGGTCGGCCGCTGTGTTCGTGGCGCAACGGATCGGCGGCTAGTCCCGCGGAAAAGAGGAAAACGGCGAGCAACCCACCATAAACGGGCGGATATTGAAGGCGTGCTCGATCGAACCGCGGAAATCCAAGCACGGAAGGCCAAAGCGCAAGCGGTTGGCGATGATTTTTCTCGTTTCGAGCAATCGCATTTCGAAGCGCTCAAGCGGCCGCTTCGGTCGGCTTGGCAATTCCTCGTTTCGCAAATCTCCTCGAGTTTGACGCGCCGGATTGTGTTTCTCAATCTGGCCGGCCTCGTCGCGCTGGTCTTAGGCATAATGTATTTGTCGCAGTTCCGCGCAGGTCTAATCGATGCGCGCGTACAGAGCTTGCTGGTGCAAAGTGAAATCATGGCCGGCGCCATCGCCGCGTCGGCAACCGCCGATACAAATTCGATTACCATTGATCCCGACCGCCTTCTCGAATTGCAAGCCGGGGAAAGCTACGGCCCATCCGACAATTCGCTGAGTGGCATCGAATTCCCCATCAATCCGGAGCGCGTCGCGCCCGTATTGCGCCGTCTCGTTTCGCCGACCAAGACGCGCGCGCGCATCTATGATCGCGACGGAGTTCTCATTCTCGACAGCCGCAATCTCTACGGCCGCGGCGACGTGCTACGGTTCGATCTGCCTCCGCCGGAAGCGGAGAAACTTAGTCTCTTGGAACGCAGCGCCGTCGCGTTACGCCGCTGGTTCGGCCATGGCGATCTTCCGCTCTACAAAGAGCTCGGTCCGGAAAACGGCAAAGGCTATCCCGAGGTCGCCCGTGCCCTAACCGGACTGCAAGCCAGCATGGTACGGGTCAATGATCGCGGCGAAGTCATCGTCTCGGTGGCGGTGCCGGTACAGCGCTTCCGTGCCGTGCGCGGGGCGCTGATGTTATCGACGCAGGGCGGCGACATCGACGACATGGTCGAAGCCGAACAATTCGCTATCGTCAAGGTATTTATCGTCGCCGCCGGAGTCATGGTCGTACTCTCGATGCTGCTTGCCGGCACCATCGCAGGCCCTGTGCGACGGCTCGCCGACGGCGCCGAGCATGTGCGGCGCCGTATCCGCACGCGGGTCGAAATTCCGAACTTCACCGAGCGACGTGACGAGATTGGACATTTATCCGGCGCGCTGCGCGATATGACCAACGCGCTTTACACCCGCATTGAAGCCATAGAGAGCTTCGCCGCCGACGTTGCGCACGAACTGCGTAATCCGCTCACGTCGTTGCGCTCGGCAGTGGAAACGCTGCCGCTGGCCAAGAATGAACAAAGCCATAAACGCCTGCTCGAAGTCGTCGAACATGATGTAAAACGGCTCGATCGGTTGATTACCGACATTTCGGATGCCAGCCGGCTTGACGCCGAATTGCAGCGCCAGGAGGCGACGACCGTCGATCTTGCACAGCTGCTCGAGGCGCTGGTCAAAGCAGCCGATGAAATGCGCAAGGATGACATCGACGTCACGCTTGCGTTCGAAGGCGGTCCGGCGTCGAGTTTTCGAATTCCCGGGCACGTCTCCCGGCTTGGCCAGGTTGTCAGCAATCTGCTCGATAATGCGCGGTCATTTTCGTCGCCCGGCAGCAGCGTGCGAGTGACGTGCCGCAGACAAAAGAACACCATCGAGATTCTTGTTGACGATGACGGTCCCGGCATTCGTGCTGAGGCGCTCGATAAGATCTTCGAGCGCTTCTATACGGATCGCCCCGAGCATGGTTTCGGTCAAAATTCGGGGCTCGGCCTGTCAATCTCGAAACAAATTGTCGAGGCCCATGGGGGGCGGATCTGGGTCGAGAATCGCACTGCGCCTTCTTTCGTTGGCGGGCATCCACAAATTATAGGCGCTCGATTTATCGTCCGTTTGCCGGCGAAATGACGACGCGCAACTCTCCGACCATTCATGCCTCCGCCGTGCTTGTCGGCGCGAAAGCGGTCCTCATTCGCGGCCCGTCCGGCGCCGGTAAATCAAATCTGGCTTGGGAGCTCATTCAAGCGTCCGGCGATGCCCGACTGCGGTTTGCGAGACTCGTGGCGGATGATCGCGCGTCTATCGAGGCTCACACGGAAAGGCTTATTGTGCGCCCGGCCGAGGCGCTCGCGGGTCTTATCGAAATTCACGGGCTGGGTATTCGGCGCGTCGCTTATGAGCCGCTGGCCGTCGTTGGATCCGTCGTCGATCTCGGCGACGAGCAAGCCGCTCGTCATCCAAATGGCGAAGCTAAAATTACGACCGTCGCAGGTATTCGACTGCCACGGTTGGGACTGGCGGCCCCTGGTCCACCCCTCCCGGTCATTCTGGCCTTCCTGACGACGGCGGCTGCCGGCAATTGACCTGAACGCGCAACTGAGGTAGCTCCCCGCGTAATCCCCTACCACGGATGCATTGATCACCGGCATGAGACTATTCCTCGTCGTGCCCTCGGCCCGGCTTTTCGCAGTGCAGCAGAAGGCCTATATAGTTACGGCGGCCTCCACGAGGGGGCTTCAGTCGGGCCGAGTCGAGGGCCTGTTCGTGTGGCGCAATGATGCGTCCGCGAGGAGTTCGTAATGATCGGTCTTGTGTTAGTCACCCACGGCCGCCTCGCCACTGAATTTCGCTCTGCTTTAGAGCATGTCATGGGACCCCAGCGTCAGATCGAGGCGGTGACCATCGGGCCCGACGATGACGTGGAGCAATGCCGTAAAGAGATTCTCAAGGCGGTCAAAACTGTCGATAGTGGTGAAGGCGTTGCTATTCTCACCGACATGTTTGGCGGCACACCCTCCAACCTTGCCATTTCAATGATGAGTCAACCAAAAGTCGAGGTCCTGGCCGGTATCAATCTGCCGATGCTCGTCAAACTGGCTAAGATTCGTGAGACTTGCCCCCTCGAGGCGGCTGTCGCCGCCGCCCAAGAAGCGGGTCGCAAATACTGCACCATCGCCAGCCGCGTGTTGAGCGGCAAATGAGCCATCCCACGACGTCGGATGACGATGCTGCCATGAACGGAGCAGCTCCCATTGTCCGCGAGGTCGAAATCGTCAATAAAAAGGGTCTGCACGCCCGTGCTTCGGCGAAGTTCGTGCAGACCGCCGAACAATTCGATGCCGCCATCACCGTGACACGCGGCCAGGAGACGGTCGGCGGCACGTCGATCATGGGATTGATGATGCTGGCCGCCGCCCCAGGCGCGATTATTACGATTTCGGCGACTGGCAAGGACGCCGCCGCCGCCGTCGATACCTTGACCGCACTGGTGGCCGACCGGTTTGGCGAAGAAGAATAAAATCCAGCTCGAAAATCATTACATAAAGAAATCTTTATGTCCACGTTGCAGTGCTGATGGCGCCCTGTTATAGGCTCAGGCGACATCCACGCGCACACATAGGACCGCCATGACCGCTGCCGCCAAATCGAACCCCGCCGAATATATCGTCAAAGACATTTCGCTCGCCGATTTCGGCCGCAAGGAAATCTCTCTCGCCGAAACCGAAATGCCGGGCCTGATGGCGACGCGCGAGGAATATGGCCCCAAGCAGCCATTGAAGGGCGCACGCATCGCCGGTTCGCTGCACATGACGGTGCAAACCGCGGTGCTGATTGAAACGCTGGCTGCGCTCGGCGCCGATGTCCGCTGGGTCTCGTGCAACATCTATTCGACGCAGGATCACGCCGCCGCGGCCATCGCCGCCGCCGGCGTTCCGGTCTTTGCCATTAAAGGCGAGACGCTGAAGGACTACTGGGACTACACCGCCAAGCTGTTCGACTGGCGCGGCGGCGGCACGCCTAACATGATCCTCGATGACGGCGGCGATGCCACGATGTTCGTGCATCAGGGCGTGCGCGCCGAAAAAGGCGACACCATGTTCCTTGACCAGCATAACAGTGAAGAGGAGGAAATTTTCTTCGCGCTCATCAAGCGCATGCTCAAGGAAAAACCGAAAGGCTGGTTCGCCTCCTTGGCCGCGAACATCAAGGGTGTTTCGGAAGAGACCACCACCGGTGTGCACCGTCTCTATGACATGCAGAAGGCCGGCACGCTCTTGTGGCCCGCCATCAACGTCAATGACTCGGTCACCAAGTCGAAATTCGACAATCTCTATGGCTGCCGCGAATCGCTCGTGGACGGCATCCGCCGCGGCACCGACGTGATGATGTCCGGCAAAGTGGCGATGGTCGCGGGCTTCGGCGATGTCGGCAAGGGTTCCGCCTCATCTTTACGCCAAGCGGGCTGCCGCGTGATGGTGTCCGAAATCGACCCGATCTGCGCGCTGCAAGCCGCGATGGAGGGCTATCAGGTCGTCACCATGGAAGACGCCGCGCCGATCGCCGATATCTTCGTCACCGCGACCGGCAACAAAGACATCATCACCATCGATCACATGCGCAAGATGAAAGACCGCGCCGTGGTCTGCAACATCGGCCACTTCGACAACGAAATCCAGGTCGGCGCGCTTAAGAATCTCAAATGGGACAACATCAAGCCGCAGGTCGACGAAATCACCTTCCCCGACGGCCACCGCATCATTCTGTTGTCGGAAGGCCGGCTGGTGAACCTCGGCAACGCCATGGGCCATCCGAGCTTCGTAATGTCGGCGTCCTTCACCAACCAGACGCTGGCGCAGATCGAGCTGTTCAACAATCAAGGCAAGTACAAAAAGGAAGTCTATGTGTTGCCCAAGACGCTCGACGAGAAAGTCGCGCGCCTGCATCTCGCCAAGATCGGCGTGAAGCTCACCGAACTGCGCAAAGACCAGGCCGACTATATCGGCGTGCCGGTACAAGGCCCATTCAAGGCGGAGCATTATAGATACTGAGCAAGAAGCTACATTGACGAATGTAATGGCGGGCTTGCGCTCGGCCATTTGAATTTTCAGCTTGCCGCTCAGGCTCTGTCATGGTCGGCATAGCCTGCCGAAGACGTGCCTGAACGCCCCTATATCTTCCGGCCATCTCGATTATGAAGGCGCAGCCATGAGCTGATCACCGGAGCTCGGCCGTGACCAGCCACCGTGACTTCGGCAACGCTTGCAAACGTGAAGCGGCGAGCCAATTAAAGGAAACTACATGAACTTTGCCGCTTCTGTTCGGATCGACAAATCAAGTTGATGAAGCCTTCTCTTCGCCAAAAGAGAAATCCCAGCAGCTATTGCTTGAATCTAGAACCGCGCGCTGTATCTTCCGAAGGAATGGACCGACGATCCAGATCGCCTGGAAGCCGCATACGTGCCTGCCGATATAGGGTTTGCGACCAAACCAAAGCTTGCAACGGCAATGATCGCGCGCGCGATAGCCGCGTCTGTACCATTCCAGTGGGTTGCCGGCGATACCGTCTACGGTGTTGGCGATATCGAACGGCAACTACGCCGGGCAGGCAAAGGCTACGTGCTTGGGGTCAGCAGCGCTCATGTGTTTCGATCCTGGGGCAAGCAGCGATCGGTCGCCGGCAAGGCCGCAGACATCGCCCGGGCACAGCGCCCGTCCGACTGGAAGCGTCTGTCGGCAGGCGCCGGAACCAAAGGACCACGGCTGCATGATTGGTGTTATCTCGAATTGGCCGATCTCGAGGTCGAAGAATTCAGCAGCCCAAATCAAGATCTGTGGACACGCGGTCTGCTGATCCGCCGTCGTGTTGCCGATAACGATCTCGCCTTCTTCACCACCTGGTGTCCAGCGGGAACATCGATCGAAACGCTGGTGGCGGTCGAAGGCAATCGCTGGGCGATCGAGGACAGCTTTGAAACCGCGAAGAACGAGTTCGGGCTCGATCACAACGAGAGCAGGTCATGGCATGGTTGGCATCGTCACGTGTCACTGGCGATGCTCGCCTTTGCCATGATGGCGGCGATCCGCCATCGCGCCAATCCCCCGCCGCCAAAAAAAACCAACCGCCGAACCACGGGAAAAACCAAGGCATCGCCACGCCGTCATTGATCCGTTGGTCAATCCAGGAAATCCGCCGCATCGCCATCAGACTTGCTCGAAAGCGGATTCAGCCAGCGCATGTCATCGCATGGTCATTCTGGCGCAGGGCTCACCAGGCCGCCGCTCAACGCGCCCACCTCAACGCAAAAAGGCAACTGTAATGCTAGCCTGACAGTCCGCATTGAATCGACCGAACACGTCCGGATCGGAAAGGATGGCCAGCATTCCTTGTTTTATTGCTTTTCCGCCGCGACCGAATCGGCGAGAATAATCGTTCAGAATTTCAAGGCATTCTACATGCGTTTCGATAATTATCGCCCGCTTTAGTGGAAGCAGATCGGTTACATTGCCTTTCACAACCAAATCGTCCGTCATTTGAAAAACAAAATCATCGAGGCAATTGCGAGTGATCACGGCAGCTTGCCCTTCGGGTTTTGATCCCCCGCCATAGAGATTCTGCTTGATCAGCGCCGTCAGTTCGTGACGCATGTCTATGAGGCGGGAAATGGGGATTCCCTTAAAATCCGGCGGAGTCGTCATTGCGCGCTCGATCGCTGTGAGGCCTAGTGTGTCTAGCCTAGTGTGCTTAGCGCCACTATCAACACTGCCAGTGCTAGATTTCGCGCGATCACTTTCCCCCCTCATCACGTTGATCTTCCATGTGACCTTGAATTGATCGTTGGGCTGTTCGTGCAATTCAAAGGCGGCGTGCAAGTTTGTGTGGGCGATCAAATCGCCGTAGGTGGCGTCGTCGTCGAGCCGCGTTGTAAACACCCTCCACAACATAGCGACACTCTGGATGTTGGAACCTAAGTCGCCCAGCGACATGCCGTCATCGTGAATGCTGGCGATAATGGCGTCGGCGCAGTTCCCAAGGTCTACGCCCGGCATCAACTTATCCCTTACTAAGCGCGGGAACAGCCGTAAGGCCTCATCCCGCTGAGTAGGTGTGCCGTGCCAGTTAAGCACCAGCTTGTTGCCCACTGTTGCCGTGACGTTGCCGGTGTTAGTAGCACCGGCCACCCATGATTCGCGCCACATTTTTGATTTGCGTTTCATTCCGAACATCAGACCCGCTCTCTCCTAGCCCGCTGCGTCAAAGTATAGGCCCAGAGGCTCAAATCCAAAATGGGTATGGAAAAATTACATCGGTAACAAACGAGGCCTGACAATCATTTTTGCCCAAGGAAGGGTGACAATGCCGGGGGTGAGACAGACGTTCAAAACGCAAGGGCAATTTATCCCGGCATTGGGCAATAACCAAAGCATCGGAATTTCGATAGTGACTTAGCGCGACTAACGGTCACTTCTGCTGCGCGGTCCTGTCGCGAACGTGGTTGGAATTAAGTGTGGCGCAGTCTGCGGTGACATGAGGGTATCGGATCAAGCGGCGAGGTCAATTGGCTGATCGAGGGTCGTTGTAGCGAGGGTCTGCCAGCCATCGACCTTGCGCATGTTGATCTGGCCGGACGCGAGCAACGCCCAAAACAGCATGGCCGCGGTGTCCGCGGAAGGCAACACAGTTTGCGTCTTGATCCTTCGCTTGAACTCCTCGTGCAGCCGCTCGATGGCATTGGTTGTTCGCGCGCTCTTCCACTGGTTTGGCGGCAATCGCGCGAAGGTGAACAACCGATCGCCGGCTTCCTCCAGGCTGTCGGCGACGGCGCGGTGCTTGAGCCGCCATTTGCGAAGGAACGCCTTGCGGCGCGCTTCGATCTCCCCGCGCGTTTGGGCGTAGATCATGTCGTTGTAATCGGCGGTGATCTCCTCATGCAGGCGCTCGGGGGCGTGCGCGAACAAGTTTCTGTGCTTGTGGACCGTGCAGCGCTGGACCGGCACGCCATCCCAGACAGCGGCAATCGCCTTGTCGAGGCCGGGGGCGCCATCAACGATGAGGAACTCCGGCCGCCGCAGCCCGCGTTCGATGAGATCGTCGAGGACGGTGCGCCAGGCCTCGGCGCTCTCGCCGCCCATGCTCTTGATCGCGAGCAGCACCTTCTGGCCGTCCGCGCGCACGCCGAGAACAACGAGCAGCGAGATCGAGGTTGCCTTGCGATCGAGCCGCACGCGCACCACCGTGCCGTCGAGAATGAGCCGCACGATCGGTTCATCGGCCAGTGAGCGGGCGTTCCAGGCGTCCCAGTCGCTCTTGACCTTGCGCCACACCCGGCTCACCGTGTCTTTGCCGACCGCGCCCCCAAACAGGGCTCCGAGCGCACGGCGCACCCGCCGCGTATTGGTGCCGGCAAGGTAAGTGCCGGCGATCAGTGCGTCGGCAGTCAGCGTGCGCCGCTGATAGGTCCGCAGCGCCTGGCTCTTCCACTCCGTGGTCTTGCCATCGGCGGTCTTCAGCCTGGCACGCGGCACTTCGATCTCCACTCGGCCGAAGCTTCCCAGCAGCGACCGCGACCGGTGGCCATGGCGGTGACCGGCGGCGCCAACCGCGCCCTCGCCCTCGCCGTCGCAGCTCGATGGCCGCCCTCGGCGGGCGTAGCGCGAGCGCGCCAGAACCATGTCGAGCTCACCCTCGAACATCGCTTGCAGAAAGTCGCAAACCCGATCGCGCAGGCCGATTTCGATCGGATCAAACCAGTTGTCGAAAAGATCGGCAGCCGCATCGGTTGTAGGCTGAGAAGAATCAGAATGCGTGGTATTGTTTGCCATGGCGTGGTCTCCAGTCCGGCCCTTCAACGCCGGATGATTCGAGGTTGAACACCCCGGAGACTACGCCACACTTAATTCCTACCAAACCAGCGACGGCACTGCTGCGCTGCATGAGTTTGCTCATGGCCCGAAGCTGGCCGACTATATCGGCGTGCCGGTACAAGGCCCGTTCAAGGCGGAGCATTATCGGTATTGAGCGCTGCTGCGGGTCCATTACCTAGTGTTCCGACTCATTCATACGGTACCCGCCTTGACCTGTTCGAGGATTTTGCGGGCACGTGCATTTTTCTCGAGGATCGTATCGGCTTTGGCGGTCCACTTGAAGGGTTTGGGTTTGGCGTTGCGGTCGGCGATCCAGGCTTCGATGGCAGCCACGAGGTCGCCGACGCTCTTGAACACGCCGCGGCGGATTTGCTGACGCGTGATCTCTGCGAACAGCCGCTCGACGAGGTTCGGCCAGGATGACGAGGTTGGGATGAAGTGCAACTTGAAGCGCGGATGCTTGACGAGCCACGCCTGCACTTCCTTGGTCTTGTGCGTTCCGTAATTGTCGCAGATCGCATGCACGTCGAGAGGCTTGGGCACGATCCGGTCGATCTTCTTCAGGAAGCGAATGAACTCTTTGGCACGATGCTTGGGCAAACATTCGCCGATCACCTCGCCGGTCTTCACATCGAGCGCCGCGAACAGCGTCGTCGTGCCATTGCGCTTGTAGTCGTGCGTCATCGTTGCCGCACGACCCTTCTTCATCGGCAGGCCGGGCTGGGTACGATCCAAAGCCTGTATTTGGCTCTTTTCATCGACACACAGCACGACCGCCTTGTCGGGTGGATTAAGGTAAAGCCCGACGACATCGACGACTTTCTCCGCAAATTGCGGATCGTTCGAGAGCTTGAACGTGCGCGTTAGATGCGGCTTGAGGCCGTGCTCTTTCCAAATGCGCTGCACCGTCGTGTGGCCGACGCCCATCGCCTCCGCCATCATTCGCGCGCTCCAATGCGTCGCGTTGGCCGGCTTGTCTTTGGCCGTCTTGGTCACAATCGCGAGACGCACCGCATCAGTGATCCGCTTCTTGCCGGCGCGCTCGCCCTTACTCTTGTCCTTGAGCAGGCGTTCGACGCCGCCTTCCAAGTACGCAGCTTGCCAACGCCATACCGTCGGCTTCGCCACCCGCGCCTCGCGACCAATCATGACAGTGCCAAAACCGCGCCCCGACAGCAGCACAATCCGAGCGCGTGCAACAATCTTCTGCGGCGTCTTGCCATCGGAAACGAGCCGTTCCAGTGTCGTTCGATCACTGGGCCTGACGTACAGGCATGCCTCAATGTTTCTCATGCCGCCAATAAATCTGATTTGCAGGCGGGTGGGAATCCTATAATTGGGTTAGAACACTAGACCCGTCATCCTGAGGTGCCCGCGCGTAAGCGCGGGCCTCGAAGGATGCACGGCCACTGATTCCGGGGCCGCCATCCTTCGAGGGCCGCTACGCGGCCACCTCAGGATGACGGGGAGAGGCTTGGCGCTATGCGCCGAGCGCCTCAGGGTGACGGCAATCTGCCACCGCTTGAAGCCGCCCTGTCCCAGTGTTATCTCGCGGCCATGCCGACCGTGCCCATTCAAAATATCCGTAATTTCTCCATCGTCGCCCACATCGACCATGGCAAATCGACTTTGGCCGACCGGCTGATTCAACTCACCGGCGGGTTGGACGCGCGCGAAATGGCGGGCAAGGAGCAGGTGCTCGATTCCATGGATATCGAGCGCGAGCGCGGCATTACTATCAAGGCGCAGACGGTGCGCCTGAACTACCGCGCCAAGGACGGTAAGGACTATATCCTCAACCTCATCGACACCCCCGGCCATGTCGACTTCGCCTATGAGGTGAACCGTTCGCTGGCCGCCTGCGAGGGCTCGCTGCTCGTGGTCGATGCCAGCCAAGGCGTCGAGGCGCAGACGCTCGCTAACGTCTATCACGCGCTCGATGCCGGCCACGAGATCGTGCCGGTGCTGAACAAGGTCGATCTGCCGGCGGCCGAGCCGGAAAAGATCAAGCAGCAGATCGAAGACGTCATCGGGCTGGACGCTTCGGACGCCATCATGATTTCCGCCAAGACCGGCCTCGGTGTGCCGGACGTGCTGGAAGCCATCGTCACCCGCCTTCCCGCCCCAAAGGGCGACCGCGAGGCGCCGCTGAAAGCATTGCTCGTCGATAGTTGGTACGACGTTTATCTCGGCGTCGTCGTGCTGGTACGCATCGTCGATGGTGTGCTCAAGAAGGGTCAGCGCATCCAAATGATGGGCACTGATTCCGCTTATGACGTGGACCGCACCGGCGTGTTCACGCCGAAGCTGACGCTGGTCGACGAATTAGGCCCCGGCGAGATCGGCATGCTCACGGCCTCGATCAAGGAAGTGGCCGACACGCGCGTCGGCGACACCATCACCGACGATCGCAAACCCGTGGCCGAAGCCCTGCCCGGCTTCCGTCCCGCCATCCCTGTCGTGTTCTGCGGGCTGTTTCCGGTCGATGCCGCGCAATTCGAAGATCTGCGCGACAGCGATGGGTAAGCTGCGTTTGAACGATGCGAGCTTTTACTTACGAAATGGAAACCTCGGCCGCGCTCGGCTTCGGCTTCCGCTGCGGCTTCCTCGGCCTGTTGCATCTGGAGATCATCCAAGAGCGGCTGGAGCGTGAGTTTAATCTCGACCTGATCGCCACCGCGCCGTCGGTCATCTACAAGATGAAGCTGCGCGACGGCTCGGAGATCGAGATCCACAATCCGGTCGATATGCCGGACGTGATGAAGATTCTGGAAATCGAGGAGCCGTGGATCGAGGCGACCATTCTTACGCCCGACGAATATCTCGGCGCCGTGCTCAAACTTTGTCAGGACCGCCGCGGCAATCAAAAAGAACTGACCTATGTCGGCAGCCGCGCCATGGCCAAATACGACCTGCCGCTCAACGAAGTCGTGTTCGATTTCTACGACCGGCTTAAATCGGTATCGAAGGGTTATGCCTCATTCGACTATCACTTGACCGATTACCGCGCCGCCGATTTGGTAAAAATGTCGATCCTGGTCAATGACGAGCCGGTCGACGCGCTCTCGATGCTGGTGCACCGCACGCGCGCGGAAACGCGCGGCCGCGGCATGGTGGAAAAACTGAAAGAGCTGATCCCGCCGCATATGTTCCAGGTGCCGATCCAGGCCGCCATCGGCGGCAAGATCATCGCCCGCGAAACGGTGCGCGCGCTGCGCAAGGACGTGACCGCCAAATGCTACGGCGGCGACGCCACCCGCAAACGCAAACTGCTCGACAAGCAGAAGAAGGGCAAAAAGCGCATGCGGCAGTTCGGCAAGGTCGACATCCCGCAAGAGGCGTTTATCGCGGCGTTGAAGGTGGATGTGTGATATTTTTTAAGAGAGCTTTTCTCATTTACACAGAAGCATCCTTCGACAGCCGAATATTTTATCGAAATGAAACAACCGTTTCGGCGGGATAGTCGACGCGGTGGTCGGCATGTGTGCCTGGTGGCATACGTCAGCATACGTCAAATGTCGACAATGCCCAGCGTGATGGCTTTTGCCACGGCATGTGTCTTGTTCGAGACGTGAAGCTTCTCGAGCGCGCGTTTGACATGGGTTTCGACGGTCCCCTCCGAAATCTTGAGGATGTCCGCGGTTTCAGCCACCGTCTTTCCGCGCCCGGCCCATGCAAGCACGTCGCGCTCGCGCGCCGAGAGCTCATACTCCAAATTCGAATCTGGAATTCCGATTAACAACTCTCCACCGCGCCGCTGGACGGCGACGAGGTCAATGCACTTTTGAATAAAATAGATCATGATCAAGTGGAGTTCGTGCCGTTTGCCGGCTATCAAGGACTTGAATCTCTGTAGGTTGTCTTTCCAGTAAAACACGCTCGAGGCCGAGTGAATGCGCCCCAGCCGGTCACGGAAATGAAAAGGGATTACGAGGCCTTCAGTGAATCCAAAGTCGTGCGCAGCATCCATCAACCGCTTCACCGGCGACTTCGGACCGCGACGGGATTCGGGCAGCTCGATATCCTGCCAGATAAAGGGAATGTTTGACCGTCGCGTTCGCGTAACGCACGGATCGGCATGAACGAATCGATTGCTGTCGTAAGTCCTTTCCCAACTCTCCCCCGACGTGCCGAAATAAAACGGTGTTTCGACATAGGGGCGACCGGCATCAAGAAAATTGTAGGAAGCAAAGCCATAGCTTTCGGCAATTCGCTGCATCGTGTTCTTGAGTTCAGCGGTGGTTTCGCAGGCTTCAATATCGCTGATGGCTTCGTTTAGCTTCATTCGAAATTGTACCTGATTTCTGGTATTGCCCGACGAGCCGGCTTTCCGCAGGGTACCAATGTACCTTAACGGAAAGTTGGTGACCATGGAAACTCGGGCGTCACGGCTGCGGGCCGTATTTTGCCGAGGGCAAGACGATCCCTTGATCGTTACCGACTTTCAGCGCTTTCGAAAGCGGCTGTTCGTGGATCATCTGGGGTGGGCTCTGCAAACCCGAGGTGACCTCGAAGTGGACGATTTTGATCGGCCGGAAACAAATTACTGCGCTTTCTATACGAACGATATTTTGGTCGGCGGCTTCCGTGCCATTCGAACCGATTGCGAATACTTGGCGCAGAGAGTCTTTCCGCAATTGGCGAGCATCCGGGAGTACCCGCGCCGGCGGGATGTCTGGGAGATCAGCCGCTTCGGGGTCCTGTCCGAGCACGCGTGCGAGCAGCTATCGCGGCTTAATTACGGTTTGATGTTTCGTTTCGCTTACGTCCGAAAGGCAACTGCATTGGTTGCGATCGCCGACCTTGTCTACGAGCGTTATTTGCGCGTGATCGGCATCCGCACGCGCAGGTATGGCCTGCCACAAGTCATTGGCACCAACAGGTTCGGCCACGACCTCCTGTGCGTAGCCGGGGAGATACCACTGGAAGATCAGCGCCAGCGAATTGCCGCACTGGTGGCTCTCACA
The DNA here is from genome assembly GCA_963697535.1 of uncultured Pseudomonadota bacterium. GTDB lineage: Bacteria > Pseudomonadota > Alphaproteobacteria > Rhizobiales > Xanthobacteraceae > Pseudolabrys. The sequence goes on from OY969085.1 coordinate 665,063, forward strand.
AACTCGATCGAGGTTTTCGATGCGACATTGGTTCGCCGATCTACCGCCATTTCGGCGTGATCCGCTTGGGTTTCTGTTGGAACGCGGCTGCGCAGCAGAACTGCCTCTCGTTCGCCTTGCATTTGGACCAAAGCGCATTTGGCTGGTCACCGATGCGAGCCTTGTAAAACCGATTCTGAAGGCGAGTGAAGACGAAATCGACAAGGGCTACTTCATTCATAAGTTGCGTGCGGTTGTCGGCAAGAGCTCTCTGACGATCAGCGGCGAAGAACATCGCCGTCGACGGGGAGCTTTACATGCGACCTTTGCGCGAGGAGCTGTGCAGCAACTCGTGCCGCAGCTATGCGCGGCGATACGTGAAGTCGGCGCTACTTTGGTGAAGACCGGCAGCTTTATTGCTCACGAAGTCACCGCGCCGCTCACCCTTCGCCTGATTTGCATGGCGATGTTCGGTAGGGATGTGCTTTCTTCAGGCGACGAAAATGCCATCGTAAACGCCATCAAACTCGTCGAGGACGATCTCGCCGACGAGCTATTTAAAGTCGTTCCGCGTGCTCCCTGGACGGCAATCGCTTGCCACCGCCGTCGTGCCGAGGCGCGAGGGATAATGGATTTTGTCGTAACTCGCGTGAGAGACCGTGCCGCAAGCAACAGCGCCGTAGGCGAGCTTACTTCACTTGGCTTGAGCGACGATGAAATCCGCGACGAGATCGTGACGATGCTTGTTGCCGGACATCACACGACAGGCTCGGCGGCAGCGTGGGTGCTGTACTATTTGGCGACTATCCCTGCGCTCGCAGACGAGATCGCAGCGGAAGCGGCGTCAATTTCGACCGCTGACGGAGAGTTGCGCGCCGAGGCGCTGCCACGGGCCGATCGTAGCCAGGCTTTCGTTCGTGAAGTTCTCCGCCTCTTTCCGTCTGCGCACTGGTTTTCACGGGATGTAAAAGCCGACCTGACCATGGCCGGCGTCGAACTGCGGCAAGGTGATGCGATCATCATCAGCCCGTGGCACTTGCATCGTGATCCCCGGTGGTGGTCGCAACCGAATGATTTCGACATCGATCGATCGTACGGCGGACAAGCCTATCTTCCCTTCGGGGTGGGACCGAGGGCGTGCCTTGGTATGGGTTTGGCAATGTTGGAATTACAGCTGCTGGCCTTGGAATTTTCCGCAGCCTTTTCGCTTGGCATACGCGGCCCAATTCCATCACCGGTCCCAATACCGTCAGTCACGCTGATTCCTCCCAGGATGTCGCTCGAATTGCGGGTGCGGAACACCGAAACAGCTCATCGTCATCGTATGACAAGCACTCCTTCGCAATCATCGATCGAAGAGATCCTGGTGGCTTAGTGCAAGGTTAAAGGAGTGGGAAGCATGTCAAAAAACAAGTGCAATCAGAGTCGTCTGCAACTCACATCCGAGAGGTCTCAAATCATTGGATTGTTGCGTTACGTGGTCGACGACGTCGACTTGATAAGTCCGCACAGCGCTTTGTTTCTCAAACTGGCCATCCAAAATTTGGAAAATGAAGAGGAAGAGCACCTGCAAAAGGCTTGCCAGTCGCGAAAGGAGTGATTCAGGTGCAGTAAAGGTTCAACTCGCCGTTGCCCCGGCGGGGTTGAAGCCGGTAGAGCTTGACCTGAACCTCCCCCTGCCAGCAGAGACATGCGCACCGTGCTCTCGAATGGCTCCGGGGCCCGCTACATGCGGATGACGCGGCGATAGATCGACGCGTCAAATGGCGTTGCTGCGTAAATCAAGCGACGGTTATGTCGATCGATAAAATAATTGCAGGCATCGTGGACTATGCTGGGCAAGTTTCAGTAGCAGAGTTGCTGCGGCGCGGCCTTATTTTGGAAGGCCGAATTGAATGGAATGATTGCAATCGCAGCCTTGTCGACTGCAGAGCGTCACATATGCAGTTGCCTCATTTCTAAAGAGCATATTGCGTCGCCCACTACAGGAAATCTTTAGGTACAAACTGTTACCTATGTCTCCGGGTCGGACAAGGATAGGTTTGGCGGAGAGGGAGGGATTCGAACCCCCGATACCCTTGCGAGTATGCCGCATTTCGAGTGCGGTGCTTTCAACCACTCAGCCACCTCTCCCGGCCCAGATGGTCTTGAAAAGACTTTGGGTGCGCGTATGTAGCCAGGGGGGCTAAGACAAACAAGAGTGAAAGGCTGTCGTGAGCGCCGCCAGGTCGACATACGGCGACGGCGGGAGCGCTCACGAAATTGCGGTCTCGGCTTCTACCGTCGAGCAAAAGATGGTATGCGCGCCAGCTGACGATCTGAGCAAGGAATGGTTGCAGGCCTGATAGTTATAGGCTCGATAGTTGCAGGCCCGACAAAGCGCAGGTCCGACAAAGCGCAGGCCCGATAAAAAATGCGTGTTTTCTTGACAGGTCAGGGCCTTCCCCGCCATAATCGGTCTCATTGCGGCCTTTCGCGGTTCTATGCGCTTTTCGCGTAAGCCTAAGCCGTTAAAAACAAACGAACAAAGACTGAAATATAAACAAACTGTGAAATACAAACAGACTGAAAGAAGCCGGTCCGGAATAGGTCCGAGGCGGGAACGAACACAAAGGAAAGAATAATGTTCGCAGTCATCAAGGCCGGAGGCAAGCAGTACCGCGTCGCCCCGGATGATGTGATCCGGGTCGACCGCGTGGCGGCCGAGCCGGGGCAGATTGTTGAATTCGGCGAGGTTCTCCTCGTCGGCAGCGGTGCGCCCATCATTGGTGTGCCGGTTGTGCCCGGCGCCACGGTGGCGGGCGAAGTGCTTCAGCACGCGCGCGGTGAGAAGGTCATCGCCTTCAAAAAGCGCCGGCGCAAGAATTCGCGCCGCAAGCGCGGCTATCGGCATGATTTCTCGGTGATCCGCATTACCGAAATCCTGACCGATGGCGCTAAGCCCTCGCCGGCGGCAGCACGGCCCCAGCGTAGGACGGAAAATGCGGAACCCGCTGCCTAAAACGTAGCGAAGGCAAGATCACAACTGAAGCCACAACGGGCTTAAGGCGAAGGCCCAATCGTCGAGTCAATGATCGTCGGCGCAAAAAACCTGACGCGAAAAATCCGGCGAACCGCTGCAAAGACGAAAAGTGGGATGATTTCGTCTCGAAATCGGTGTAAACATTCGATCGAATAACAGAGAGTACTGTCATGGCGCACAAAAAAGCAGGCGGATCGTCCCGTAACGGCCGCAACTCGGCGGGCCGCCGCCTTGGCTTGAAAAAAGCGGGCGGTGAGATGGCGCTCGCCGGCAACATCATTTGCCGCCAGCGCGGCACTACGTGGCACGCCGGCCGCAATGTCGGGATGGGCAAAGACCACACGCTCTTCGCGCTCATCGACGGAAAAATTCAATTCGCCGCCAAAGCCAAAGGCCGCACCTTCGTATCCGTCGTGCCGATGACGGAGGTGGCGGCCGAATAAACGGTAGACCTGAAATCGAGGTCGCCGGTCATTTTAGTCAAACCGGCGGGCTCAAAAGGGGCTCAGAGGGGGAGACGGGTGACCGGCTCCCCCTCTTCGCGTTTCAAACGTGCTTTTGCGTTTCAGCCTGGAGCCCGAGCCATGACCTTGCTGGAAGAAATACCGAGCGAGACCGTCCTGAGAACCAGTATTCCCGTCCTTGAGACGGAGCGGCTTGTTCTGCGCGCGCCGCAGCTTGAGGACGCAAGAACGCTCGCCATGCTCACCAACGACCGTCGTATTGCCGAAAACACTGCGCGCATTCCGCATCCGTACCAAATCACCGACGCCGAGAGTTTTATTTCTGGCGTGAATAAAACGGACGGTGAGGCAGTGTTTCTGATTGCGCTGCACGATCGCACGATCATTGGCACTTGCGGTGTAACCATGCAGACGCAAACGCCTGAGCTGGGGTGCTGGCTCGGCCTTGCTTATTGGGGCCAAGGCTACGCCACGGAAGCCGTACATGCGTTGATCGATTACGCCTTCGCCGATTGCGCTCATGATGTTTTGCAAGCCGGCGCCCGCGTCGCCAACCCGGCCTCGCGCCGCGTGCTGGAAAAATGCGGATTCCAATGGATCGGCGTCGGTCTTTATCGCATTCGCGCTATCAACTCGTCCGCGCCCGTCGACCGTTTTCGCCTCGAACGCCGCGTCTGGTCGGCGCTGAGGAATTGGGGTCGGATGAACAGGGACAGCGGTTCCCGACAGCGTGAGGGAGCAAGCGCGTCAATCTGTTATCGCCATCGCGCGTAAGGCCATGCGCTCGCGGATGGTAAGCTTCTCGGTTGCGCTCTTGAGCTGACCGCAAGCGGCGAGAATATCGCGCCCGCGGGGCGTGCGCACCGGGGAGGCATAGCCGGCGTCGAACACGACCTGCGAGAATTTCTCGATCGTTTCCCAATCGGAACATTCGTATTTCGAGCCGGGCCAGGGATTGAAGGGGATGAGATTGATCTTGGCCGGAATACCCTTCAAGAGCCGAACAAGCGCTTTGGCGTCTTCGATCGAATCATTGACGCCCTTGAGCATGACATATTCGAAGGTGATGCGTTTGGCGTTGGAAACACCGGGATAATGGCGACAGGCCTCCAATAACTGAGCAATCGGATATTTGCGGTTGAGCGGCACGAGCTCGTTGCGCAATTCGTCGCGCACCGCATGCAGCGACACGGCGAGCATGCAGCCTATCTCGCGGCCTGCGCGCTCGATTTCCGGCACGACGCCGGACGTCGACAGCGTGATACGGCGCTTGGAAATGCCAATTCCTTCGCCGTCAGAGACGATGAGCAAAGCATCGCGCACAGCATCGAGATTATAAAGGGGCTCGCCCATGCCCATCATGACGATGTTGGTGATTTTCCTGTTGCCTCCCCCTGGAAGAGGAACAGCCTGGCGCCCACCCCAACCCTCCCCCGCAAGCGGGGGAGGGAGAGGAGGCGCCGCGCCACTTGCGATAGCTCTGCCTTTCACGGGAGGAAGAAGATTAGCACCCGGCCAGTCACCTAATCGATCGCGCGCCACCATCACCTGGCCCACGATTTCGCCGGCGGTGAGATTGCGCACCAAGCGCTGCGTGCCGGTATGACAGAACGAACAGCTGAGCGTGCAGCCGACCTGGCTCGACACGCACAAAGTGCCGCGCCCGGTATCCGGAATATAGACACATTCGACCTCGTGCGGGCGCTCGCCGAGCTGCGCACTTTGCGTCTCGCCCGGCAACCGCAACAGAAATTTGCGTGTGCCATCGACGGAAACTTGCTCAGCCGCGACTTCGGGCCGCTCGAGCGTGAAACGTTCGGCCAGCGCCGCGCGCAGTTCTTTCGATACACTGGTCATGACGTCGAATGACGTGAAGCCGCGAAAATAGATCCAGTGCCAGAGCTGCCGCACACGCATTTTGCGTTGCGCCGGCGCCACGCCGAGCGATCCGAGGAGGTCGGCAAGCTGAGCGCTATTTAAGCCGATAAGCGACGGTTTCACCGGCGCGACATAGCGCTCAAGCGGCGTCTTCTCGATGATGGACGCATCCGATGTCGTTTGGCTTGGAATTGAGGCCATCTCACTCCATCTTGCAAAGATTTTGCCGAGCACATGGTCTGTTGTGCGCGATATTACATGTGGATCGCGCGCTTGTCGGCCGCCATAGCCGCTTCCTTCACCGCTTCCGACAGCGTGGGATGCGCGTGGCACGTGCGCGCGATATCTTCCGCCGAGGCGCCGAATTCCATGGCGAGGGCGGCTTCCGCGATCATATTGCCGGCGTCGGCACAAACAAGATGCACACCCAGGACACGGTCCGTCTTCGCATCAGCAATAATCTTGGCAAAACCCTCAGTGGTCAGATTGACCTTGGCGCGGCCATTGGCGGTGAAAGGAAACCTTCCCACGGTGTAAGCATGGCCTGCTGCTTTCAAGTCTTCCTCGCTTTTGCCAACCGTCGCAATTTCTGGATAGGTGTAAACCACGTTCGGGATCACGTCATAGTTCACGTGGCCAGCCCGCCCGGCGAGTATTTCGGCAACCGCGATGCCCTCGTCTTCCGATTTATGTGCGAGCATCGGGCCCGCGATTACATCGCCAATCGCCCAAATACCGGGAACGCTGGTGGCGTAATAGTGATCGACGGCGATGCGGCCGCGCTCATCACACTTCACGCCGATTTCCTTTAAGCCCAGTCCTTCAGTGTAAGGCACGCGGCCGATAGCCACCAGCACAATATCGGCTTCGATAGTTTCAGCTACGCCACCTTTGGCAGGCTCGACAGTCGCTTTCAGTTTCTTTCCGGACGTAGCCACCGCCGTCACTTTCGACGACAGCTTGAACGCCATGCCCTGCTTTTCGAACAGGCGCTGCGCCTGACGGCGCACTTCGCCGTCCATGCCGGGCAAGACGCCGTCCATGAATTCGACGACCGTGACTTTCGCGCCGAGACGGCGCCACACCGAACCAAGTTCAAGCCCGATCACGCCCGCGCCGACGACCAAGAGATGGTCAGGCACTTGCGGCAATGACAGCGCGCCGGTGGACGAAACGATGCGCTTTTCGTCGATCTCGATGCCTTTCAAGCGCGCGACATCGGAACCGGTGGCAATGACGATGGATTTGGTTTCCAGTGTTTGCGTCTTGCCGTCGACGCCTTTCACTTCGATCTTGCCCGGCGCGGCGATGCGCGCCATTCCATGGAAAGAATCGATTTTGTTCTTCTTGAACAGGAAATCGACGCCTTTCACATTGCCGTCGACGCCCTGGTCTTTGAAGGCGAGCATCGCTTCGAGATCGAGCTTCGGCTGCCCGACACCGATGCCCATCTTGGAAAACGAGTGACCGGCTTCCTCGAATAATTCCGAGGCATGCAGCATTGCTTTCGAGGGAATGCAGCCGACATTGAGGCACGTGCCGCCATGCGTCGCGCGCTTCTCGACTACGGCGGTTTTCAAGCCCAACTGCGCGGCGCGAATGGCGCAAACATAGCCGCCGGGGCCGGTACCGATAACGATGAGATCGTAGGACATGATTTTCCCTTAGGCCGTCAGCTTGCGGATGGCGTAAATAAATATGGCAGTGACGAAAAAAGCAAAAGCGGCTGCGCCAGCAATTAAAATAATCGACTCTATATGCACAACGAGCCCCAGCGGGGTCATCCCGCTTATATCAATTAAACGGTTCACCCAAACAGGGCCATCGCTTCGTTGGTCGGCGTTTCCAACAAGAATGCCGATAAAAATGGCGGCGACAGCAACTATAAGCGCGGTCAAACCAAGTCCTAACAGCCAACGAAACAGCGGCACGGGGTCTCCCTACGGTTGCATCTATAAATCCAGCACCAGCCGCGCCGGATCTTCCTCACAGGCACCAGGAAGGTGACCGCTTCGTGGTGTCTCTCGATCAGTACTGAAGTATCGACGCCACTTCGTTAAGTCGCGCTTGATTCTCGGCTTTCGCACGCAAAGTGTCGGCGCCAAAATCTATTTCCTCGCCTTTCTCATTGATCCACTCGATTGAATGGCCGTATTCGCTCACCCGTACCTTCATAAAATTCTTCGCATTTTGCAGGTAGGTGAAAATTCTTCCGCGGGCGATGGTCGGCCTCAGATCGACGACGCCTTCGTAGCCGTCAGTCCATACGAGTTTGAGAACTCCATGAATGACGGGCTCGGCGGAGACGATACGGGGAAGTTTTCTCACACGGTTTTGCCTGGATGCAGGTCGGACTGGCACTTGATCCAGGCGTCTAGCAGTTTGTTTCTTCGCGGCTTGGCCCATGCAATCACCTTCCGGAGCCGAACATTAGGTATGAATCCGTTGATAACCCGCAAACCGTCGATGACGACTTGAGCGCGATAGTTACCATATTCGGCATGGAAGTGCGCCGGCGGATGGTCATCCCAGTAGACTTGAATCTTGATACCATCGACGACTGCGACCGTTGGCATGATTTTAGTTGATCACAAATCCAACACCAGCCGCGCGGGATCTTCCAAAGAATCCCTCACCCGCACCAGGAAGGTGACCGCCTCGCGGCCGTCGACAATGCGGTGATCGTAGGAGAGTGCGAGATACATCATCGGCCGCGCTTCGATCTTGCCGTCGACGACAACCGGACGTTCTTGAATCTTGTGCATGCCGAGAATGCCGGACTGCGGCGCGTTGAGAATCGGCGTCGACATCAGCGAACCGTAAATGCCGCCATTGGTGATGGTGAAAGTGCCGCCCTGCATCTCTTCGATCTTGAGCGAACCATCGCGCGCACGGCGCCCGAAACCGGCAATCGCCTTTTCGATTTCCGCCAGCGACATCATGTCGGCGTCGCGCACCACCGGCACCACGAGACCCTTCTCGGTGCCGACCGCGATGCCGATGTGATAGTAGTTCTTGTACACGAGGTCGGCGCCGTCGATCTCGGCATTAACGGCGGGAATTTCCTTGAGCGCCTGAATGCAAGCGCGCACGAAGAATCCCATGAAGCCGAGCTTCACGCCATGCTTCTTCTCAAACAGATCTTTGTATTGATTGCGCATGTGCATGACCGCGCTCATGTCCACCTCGTTGAAGGTCGTGAGCATGGCCGCCGTGTTCTGCGCATCTTTCAGGCGGCGCGCGATGGTTTGACGCAAGCGCGTCATATGCACGCGCTCTTCACGCGCGGCATCGTCGGGCGGTGAGGGGGCGCGCATGTGTGCCGGAACGGCAACCGGGGTCGGCGCGGATGCGGCACGCTCGATGGCGCTCAGCATGTCGTCCTTGGTCACCTGTCCGCGTATGCCCGTGCCCGCAACCTTGGCAACATCCGTGCCGGTTTCGGCCGCGAGCCGCCGTACTGACGGAGGCATTGGCATCGAAGATGATGCAGGTGGTAAATCGCGCGGTTGCGGTTCTTCCGGACCCGCGCCAATCGGTTTCGTCTTCGCCGTCTTTTCGTCAGGAGCGCCGGTTGGGCTGGCGGCGGGCTTTTTCGCCACACCGGCCGCCGCTTTGGCCGATACGACACCGGCGCCTTCGGTGATCTGCCCCAGCAAAGCACCGACCGCGACGGTGGCGCCGTCTTTGACCGCGATCTCGCCAAGAACGCCGGCGGCGGGCGCGGGCACCTCCAAAGTGACCTTGTCGGTTTCCAATTCGACCAGTGGCTCGTCCGCAGCGACGGAATCGCCCAGTTGCTTGAACCATTTGCCGACGGTTGCTTCTGTGACCGATTCGCCAAGGATGGGAACACGGATATCAACCATGATGTCTCTCTTGTTCTTAATCGGTTATCCGTCAACTCGAGGCGCGAGCGTGAGCCAAACCTCGAAGGTGACAGCCAATGTGAATACCCGTCATCCTCCGAAGGCCGCGGTACGGCCACCTCAGGATGACGGATTGATCCCCTACCCCAACGCCTCGTCAAGCAACTGCTTTAGCTGCGCGAGATGTTTCGACATGAGGCCGACCGCGGTCGAAGCCGATGCCGGGCGTCCCGCATAACGCACTTCGCGATGCGTAGCGCCGACTTGATTGAGCACCCAGCGCAAAAATACTTCGACGAATGACCAAGCGCCCATGTTGCGCGGCTCTTCCTGGCACCACAGAACCTCGGCCTCTTTGAAACGCGCAAGTCCGGTTACGAGCGACTTGGACGGGAACGGATAAAGCTGTTCGATGCGAAGCAGGTAGACGTCGTTGATTCCACGTCTTTCGCGCTCGTCGTAAAGATCGTAATAGACTTTGCCCGAGCAAAGAACGACGCGGCGGATTTTTTCGTCGGAAACGAGCTTGATTTTCTCGTTCGGTAGATATTGCGCGTCATCCCACAAAATGCGGTGGAACGAGGTGCCGTTCGTCATCTCATCGAGCCGGGAAACCGCGCGTTTGTAACGCAACAAGCTCTTCGGCGTCATCAGGATCAAAGGCTTGCGGATTTCACGCCGCAACTGCCGGCGCAGAATGTGGAAATAGTTTGCCGGCGTGGTGCAATTGGCGACTTGCATATTGTCTTCGGCGCACATCTGCAGATAACGCTCAAGACGCGCCGAGGAATGCTCCGGCCCTTGGCCCTCGTAACCGTGCGGCAGCAGACACACCAAACCCGACATACGCAACCATTTGCGTTCGCCGGACGAAATGAATTGGTCGAACACCACCTGCGCGCCGTTGGCGAAATCTCCAAACTGCGCCTCCCACAATGTCAGCGCATTCGGCTCGGCAGTCGAGTAACCGTATTCAAAGCCGAGCACCGCTTCTTCCGACAGCATCGAATTGATAACTTCATAGCGTGCCTGCGGCTCGCCCAGATGATTAAACGGCGTGTAGCGTTCCTCGGTCTGTTGATCGAACAACACGGAGTGACGTTGCGAGAACGTGCCGCGTTCCGAATCTTGTCCCGACAGGCGCACGGGATGGCCTTCCTTCAACAGCGAACAGAGCGCGAGCGCCTCCGCAGTCGCCCAATCGATACCTTCGCCGGTTTCAATCGCCCTGGCGCGGTTTTCAAGGAAACGCTGCACCGTGCGATGCAAGTGGAAGCCGTGCGGCGCCGCGGTGATCTTTTTGCCGATGTCACGCAGCAGTCCGGCATCAACGCCGGTATTGCCGCGGCGCGGATCATCGACCTCGCGGGCCGCCTTGAGCCCGGACCAGCGGCCGTCGAGCCAATCGGCTTTGTTGGGCTTGTAGCCGTGGACCGCTTCGAATTCCGTATCGAGGCGGACGCGCCACTCGGATTTCATCCGATCGATTTCAGCCTCGGTGACGACGCCTTCGCCCACGAGTTTCTTGCCGTAGATTTCCAAAGTCGACGGATGCGAACGAATATTCTTATACATCAGCGGCTGCGTAAACGACGGCTCATCGCCTTCGTTGTGGCCGAAGCGCCGATAGCAGAACATGTCGATGACCACCGGCTGCTGAAACTTCTGCCGGTATTCGGTCGCAACCTTGGCCGCGAAAGTCACCGCCTCAGGATCATCGCCATTGACGTGGAAGATCAGCGCGTCGATCATCTTGGCAACGTCGGACGGATAAGGCGAGGAGCGGGAATAGCGCGGATAGGTGGTGAAGCCGATCTGATTATTCACGATGAAGTGCAGCGAGCCGCCCGTGCGGTACCCTTTCAAGCCGGAGAGACCGAAGCATTCCGCCACCACACCCTGACCGGCAAAGGCGGCGTCGCCATGGATCAACAGCGGCAGCACCATCGTGCGGTCTTCGGGCGTCGCATTGAGCTGATCTTGCTTGGCACGCACTTTGCCGAGCGTCACCGGATCGACGATTTCCAAATGTGACGGATTCGGCGTCAGCGACAGATGGACTCTGTTTTGGTCGAACTCACGATCCGATGAAGCGCCAAGGTGATATTTCACGTCGCCCGAGCCTTCGATCTCCTCCGGAGTTGCCGAGCCGCCCTTGAATTCATGGAACAACACGCGATGCGGTTTGCCCATCACCTGCGTGAGCACGTTCAAGCGGCCGCGATGCGGCATGCCGATGACAATCTCCTTTACGCCGAGATTGCCGCCGCGCTTGATGATTTGTTCGAGCGCCGGAATGAATGATTCGGCGCCATCGAGGCCGAAACGTTTCGTGCCGGTATATTTGACATCGAGGAATTTCTCGAAGCCTTCGACTTCCACCAATTTGTTGAGGATCGCGCGTTTACCCTCGCGGGTGAAGCTGATCTCTTTGTCGCGGCCTTCGATACGTTCTTGAATCCACGCCTTTTGCGCGGCGTTGGAGATATGCATGAATTCGACGCCGAGCGTCTGACAATAGGTCCGGCGAAGAATGGCGACAATCTCACGCATGGACGCGAAATCGAGACCGAGCACCTTGTCGAGAAAGATCTTGCGGTCCATATCGGCTTCGCCGAAGCCGTAAGAGCGCGGATCGAGTTCTGCCTCATCCTTCTCCGGCTCAAGACCCAAGGGGTCAAGCTTGGCGTGAAAATGACCGCGCATGCGATAGGCACGAATCAGCATCAGCGCCTGGATCGAATCGCGCGTGGCCTGCATGACGTCGGCAGGGACAAGCTCAACACCCCCGGCCTGCGCCAAAGGACCTAGCTTGGCGGAAATCTTGCCGCCGATCCGCCTTTCGGTCTCGCTCCACTGACCATCGAGCGCGGCCACCAATTCGCCATTGGGCCGCGGCGGCCAATCGGGCAGCTTCCACGAAGCGCCTTGCGCGCTTTTGAGCACGCTGGACCGTTCATCCTTCAGACTCTGGAAAAACGCCCGCCATTCGGCATCGACCGCGTTCGGATCGGTCTCATAGCGGGCGTGCAGGTCTTCGATATAGGCGGCGTTTCCGCCGTAAAGAAAAGAGGTGCGGGCAAAGGCCGCGTTGGCGTCCTGACGGGACATGGCATTTCAATCCTTGCGCGGCAATCAATAGTGCGCTTCACCGCCGGCCTGGCCCGGAGGCCATAGCTCCGCGGAGCTTCTTTTAACAATATTTATGACGGCTGTAAGTCCACAAAAGGTTTAGAACTGAATCATGGTTTCAATACTTCCACAAGGGTCGTTCCTATTCGAGCCGGGGAGGGCGATACCTTGATACCGGCTAACTCCATGGCGGCGATCTTTGACTCAGCATCGCCTTTGCCGCCGGAAATGATGGCGCCGGCATGGCCCATGCGGCGGCCCGGCGGCGCGGTACGGCCGGCGATGAAGCCGACCATCGGTTTTTTGCGGCCGCGCTTAGCCTCGTCTTTGAGGAACTGGGCCGCATCTTCCTCGGCCGAACCGCCGATTTCACCGATCATCACGATCGAGGTGGTCTTGGGATCGGCCAGGAACATCTCCAGCACATCAATGAATTCAGTGCCCTTGACCGGGTCGCCGCCGATGCCAACGGCCGTGGTTTGGCCCAAGGCCTCGCGGCTGGTCTGGAACACGGCCTCGTAGGTCAGCGTACCGGAACGCGACACGATGCCGACCGTGCCGGGCTTGAAAATATTGCCCGGCATAATGCCGATCTTGCATTCGCCCGCGGTCATCACGCCCGGGCAATTGGGGCCGATGAGCCGCGACTTGGAGCCCGACAGCGCGCGCTTGACCTTCACCATATCCATCACCGGAATGCCTTCGGTGATACAGACGATCAACGGGATCTCCGCCTGGATCGCTTCGCAGATCGCGTCGGCGGCGCCGGCCGGCGGCACATAGATCACACTGGCCTCGCAGCCGGTTTTTTCCTTCGCCTCGGCAACCGTGTCGAACACCGGCAGATCGAGATGGATCGTGCCGCCTTTGCCGGGCGACGTGCCGCCGACCATTTTGGTGCCGTATTTGATGGCCTGCTCGGAATGGAAGGTGCCGTTCTTGCCGGTGAAGCCCTGGCAGATAACCTTGGTATTCTTGTCGATGAGGATGGACATTCGTTGTAGCCTTTTGGCTGGTTAACCTCCCCTTGAAAAGGGGAGGTCGACCGCCGCAGGCGGTCGGGTGGGGATCTGAGCCACACACAAGTGAATTTTGCTCTCGTCTTTGCATTACTTAAGCGAATGGATTGACCACGCGAACCGAGCTATAGGCCTGCCCGTGGTTCAGATCTTCGGTATACACCACCGGCGCCCCTAAGCACTCAGCGGCGGCGATGATCGCCGCATCATAATAGGTGATGGTGTAGCGCTGGCTGATCTTGATCGCCGACCTCACGATTGGCAGATCAAGGACAGCGCATGGACGTTCCTCGAGTTCGGCAACCAATTGGGCCGCTTCGCTTGCATGCAAAGGCCGTTTCGATTTGCGTTGAACATTGACGAAGAACTCACCTAACACTTGAGCGGAAATTCCGAAATTCCAGTCCGCAAGTAGCGCGCGGCTGATGCCGAATTTTTTCGGCTCATCCTTTTTTCCGAGAGCTGCGTAGATCAGAATATTTGTGTCGAGGAAGCAATCGACCTTCGTAGGCATCTTCGCGGTTCCATTTCCAGCCAGGGCCCAGCCGGCCCGGCGACTCATCGATAAGCTTCAATAACCGTTCCCGCGCCAATTCCGCCCTTGCTCCACTGCGCGCCAACTGCTCGAGATAGTCGCGTACCAGCCGATTGACCGTCGTCCGTTGTTTCGCGGCAATGACACGAACCTCATCGAGCGTTTTTTCGTCGACGGATAAAGTGATGTTCTTCATAACCGGGCTCCACAGTTACACATAATATGTGTAACTGTGGAGATTATCAAGGCGGCGCCCGCCGGTTAAACCGTGGGGGAGTTTTGATCCCCACCCGGACGGCTTCGCCGTCCGACCTCCCCTTTTCAAGGGGAGGTGACGCTGCGGCGCCGCACTCGTTTATCCATTTAGCCATTCATTCATTCGTTCGTTCGTTTGGTCATCGTGCCTATGGTCATCAGGCGAGGCCGTTCCGCACGTCACCTCCCCTTGAAAAGGGGAGGTCGACCGCCGAAGCGGCAGCGAAGGCGGTCGGGTGGGGATCACTCCGGATGCTCGAAGCTCGGTAATTTTAATAAGGATAACTTCCAAAACGCCGGGTAGATTTTCAATGACATCGGAATTCCAAAAGCGCAACATCGTTACGCCACGCTCAGTGAGCCAATGCGTGCGCGCATTATCCCTCGCCGCTATCGTGCTGTGGGCGTGCTGCCCGCCGTCGAGTTCAATCGCGAGCCGAATGGATGGCGCATAAAAATCCAGGACATAATTACCGGCCGGATGCTGACGCCTGAAATCAACGCCAAGCTGCCTGTTGCGTAGTTTCTGCCAAACACGCATTTCAACTACGGTGTGATTGCGGCGCAGCTGGCGCGCCCGCGCAGTCTTCAACCGTGTCAGATTAAAACGCGAGGCTTTGATCCCCACCCGGTTCGCTTCGCGAACCGACCTCCCCTTTTCAAGGGGAGGTAAACCCGTGGCGCCGCATTCCCTCATTCGTCCATTTACCCATTCATTCGTTTGGTCATCACGCATTCCTATCGCCATCGCCCATTCCCATGGTGATCAGGCGAGGCCTTTCCGCATGGTTACCTCCCCTTGAAAAGGGGAGGTCGACCGCCGAAGCGCCAGCGAAGGCGGTCGGGTGGGGATCATGACAATCAATACCTCAGGTTACGTGTGTCTGCTTTGCGACCATTTCTTCAGCTTTATTTGCGAAACGATCAGCAGCGGTATTGTAACAAACATGAAAGAGATGCTCAGCAATTGAAATACGAGCGAAAACTCGCAATCGTAGCAATTAGGTGAGGATAATTCACATCCCCCCGGACTCTCCTTAAACAGGCCACATTCCATTATTTCCGACTGGGCAAAGCCCACGATTATGAACGCAAGCACGACCATCACAACATAGCCAAGGTAAAAACCGATTCGGTGACGCAACACCGCTTCAACGGTCCAAGACAAAGCGGCAACGACAAGCGTCAAAGCCAGCGCAAAGCCAAGCAGCAATCCGACGAAAGCAAGCGGTTCAAGCAGGTCGACGACGAACTTCATCACGCTCCCTTCACCGCTTTCATAATCTTCTGCGCGCGGTTTTCATCCTTGTCAGATCGAAGCGCGAGGCTTTGATCCCCACCCGGTTCGCTTCGCGAACCGACCTCCCCTTTTTAAGGGGAGGTAAACCCGTGGCGCCGCATTCCCTCATTCGTCCATTTACCCATTCATTCGTTTGGTCATCACGCATTCCTATCGCCATCGCCCATTCCCATGGGCATTACGCGAGGCCTTTCCGCATGGTTACCTCCCCTTGAAAAGGGGAGGTCGACCGCCGAAGCGTCAGCGAAGGCGGTCGGGTGGGGATCATGACGACACATACATACGAAAACATCATGCGGCTTTTTTGACAGCGGCGACAATCTTCTGCGCGGCGTCGTCGAGGTCGTCGGCGGAGGTGACGTCGAGCTTCGAATTCGGCAATGATCTTCTTGCCGAGATCGACATTGGTGCCTTCGAGCCGCACGACGAGCGGCACCTTCAAGCCAACCTCTTTCACGGCAGCGACGACACCCTCGGCGATCACATCGCATTTCATGATGCCGCCGAAAATGTTGACGAGAATGCCCTTTACGTTCGGGTCGGAGGTGATGATCTTGAACGCGGCGGCAACCTTCTCCTTCGTGGCGCTGCCGCCAACGTCAAGAAAGTTAGCCGGCGTCATGCCGTAGAGCTTGATGATGTCCATGGTCGCCATGGCAAGGCCGGCGCCATTGACCATGCAGCCGATGGAGCCGTCGAGCGCGATGTAATTGAGGTCGTATTTCGACGCTTCGGTTTCCTTCTCGTCCTCTTCCGTCAGATCGCGCAGCGCGACGATATCGGGGTGGCGATAAAGCGCATTGCCGTCGAAGCCGACTTTGGCATCAAGGCAAATGAGTTGGTCGTCCTTGGTCACCACCAGCGGATTGATCTCCAACAGGCTCATATCCTTGCCGGTGAAGGCGGCATAAAGTTTGGGCAGAAGCGCCTCGATTTGCTTGGCGAGATCGCCGGAAAGCTTGAGCGCTTGCGCCACGCGCCGCCCGTGATGCGGCATGATGCCGGTGGCCGGATCAACCGAGAACGTGAGGATTTTCTCCAGCGTCTTGCGCGCGACGTCCTCGATGTCCATGCCTCCTTCGGTCGAAACAACGAAAGCAACACGCGAAGTTTCGCGATCGATCAAAGCCGAGAGATAGAACTCGCGATCGATGGCCGAACCTTCTTCAATGTAAAGACGGTTGACCTTTTTGCCTTGCGGGCCGGTCTGATGCGTGACCAGCGTCGAGCCGAGGATTCGCGTGGCTTCTGTTTTCACGTCATCGAGAGACTTCACCACCTTGACGCCACCGGCTTTGCCGCGGCCCCCGGCATGAATTTGCGCTTTGACGACCCATACCGGCCCGCCGAGTTCCTGGGCGCCTTTAAGCGCTTCGTCGACGGTGAAGGCAGGTACGCCGCGCGGCACCGAAACGCCGAATTCGCGCAGGACGGCTTTGGCTTGATATTCGTGGATGTTCATGAAGCTCTCCGGATTAGCGAACAGCGAGTAGTGAATAGTGAGCAGTAAGCATCGTCTATTGGCTATTGGCTATTGGCTATTCGCTTAGTTTATAAATTCGGTGCGATCTTTTTGCAGGCCTCGACCAGAGCTTGCACCGAAGCTGCCGACTTTTCGAATGCGGCCCGCTCGCTGCTATTGAGCTCGATCTCGACGACGCGCTCTACGCCTTTGGCGCCGATCACCACCGGCACGCCGACATAAAGATCCTTGAGGCCGTATTCGCCATTGAGCCAAGCGGCGCAGGGTAGAACGCGCTTCTTGTCGAGCAGATAGCTCTCAGCCATCGCGATGGCCGACGCGGCCGGCGCATAAAAAGCCGAACCGGTCTTGAGCAGATTGACGATCTCGGCGCCGCCATTGGCAGTGCGCTTGACGATTTCATCGATGCGGGCCTGCGTGGTCCAGCCCATCTTTACCAGATCGGGCACGGGAACGCCGGCAACGGCCGAATAGCGCGTGAGCGGCACCATTGTGTCGCCATGGCCGCCGAGCACGAAGGCCGTGACATCTTCGACCGACACGTTGAATTCATCGGCCAAAAAGTAGCGAAAGCGCGCCGAGTCCAACACACCCGCCATGCCCACCACTTTTTGCGCCGGCAACCCGCAGCTTTTCTGCAGCGCCCACACCATCGCATCGAGCGGGTTGGTAATGCAGATAACGAAAGCATGCGGGGCGTATTTCTTGATACCGGCGCCCACCTGATCCATCACCTTGAGATTGATGCCGAGCAGATCGTCGCGGCTCATGCCAGGTTTACGCGGCACGCCGGCAGTGACAATGCATACGTCCGCGCCTTCGATCGCGTCATAAGTATTGGTGCCGGTAAATTTGGCGTCGAAATCGTTAACCGGCGAGGATTCGGCGATGTCGAGCGCCTTGCCTTGCGGAATGCCTTCCACGACGTCGAACATCACGACATCGCCAAGCTGTTTAAGGCCAATGAGGTGGGCCAGAGTGCCGCCGATTTGGCCGGCGCCGATCAGGGCTATTTTTTTGCGTGCCATGTTGGGAGTGCTCTCGAAATGGATGCTGCCGCGGAGCGCGGCCAAGCTTTTGGTTAAACGCTGCGTCGTGCTGCGACAAGATCGGATCGCACAGGCGACGAGCTAAGCCATCGGAAGGCGCCGCCGTTTTGTATACATAATACCAGCAACTCCCGGGTGGGAGTCCAGCGGTCTAGTGGAGTGGATTTGACATTCGCTACCCACCTGGCCGCAAGCTCGCGAAGCGAATGTCAAATCCAAAACTCCACTAGAAACTTGTATTTGGCTCATGGTCTTTCGATTCAAACATTCGCAAAAGATCCCCGCCGAAATGGGTAGCGAATGTTTGAATTGGACCACTAGTGGAGTGGATTTGACATTCGCTACCCACCTGGCCGCAAGCTCGCGAAGCGAATGTCAAATCCAAAACTCCACTAGAAACTTATATTTGGCTCATGGTCTTTCAATTCAAACATTCGCAAAAGATCCCCGCCGAAATGGGTAGCGAATGTTTGAATCGGACCACTAGTTCGCCCCTCTGTTTGCGGGAGCGGGTAAAGAATTTTGCCTTGCAAAGGCTCACCGGTCCCGCCGGCCCATATCTTGCATAATCTCCAGCTGAATCTGCTGGATTTCGGCCAGGCGCTCCCACTGCCGATTGATCAGGTGATCCATCTTTTCGTGCAGGTGACGGATTTCCAATTCAGCCTTGAGGTTGACCCGGTAATCGTTCTCCGAACGCAGGCGATCTTTAGCCTCCTGCCGCTTTTGGCTCATCATGATGATCGGCGCCTGAATTGCAGCGATGCACGACAACACCAGATTGAGCAGAATGAATGGATAAGGATCGAACACCTCACGCGTCGAGGCCCAAATGTTGAAGGCCATCCAAACAACCAGCACGGCGAAAAAAATGCCGATGAACATCCAGCTGCCGCCGAAATCGGCCACTATATCGGCGGTCTTTTCGCCGACGGTGCGCCGGTCTTCCCACGCTGCTTCGATATCGCGGGCCACCGTCTCCTCGCGCGCCAGGCTTTCAACGACCTGTCGATCCAATTCGGTCAGCTCGCCGCGCTCGCGCTCGAGCAATTGGGCGACATAGCGCGTGCGATAGTCACCCACATGGCCGCTGCAGACGATGTCATCGGGCGACAGGTTCGGATGATCGGCCAATATCATTTGTGCTATTGCAGGACGAACCGCACCGAATCGCATCGGTTCACGGGCGTCCTTGCCACATAAGGCGCAATGCGAATGCGGTCGCGCTTTGCGATGCGGGTGCGGCGGCGCTGGCGCCGGTGGCGTTTGCGGGTTCGTCGTATGGTCGGTCATGGCGACGCTCCTGTCGGAACGCGGTCGAACAAGTCTCAATGATCTGGCCAAGTCAAGCCAGCCCCGGCGGCTGACGCGGACCATGCGGCAAGCCAAGATAGGCTTGCGAACGCATTTCGATCAGCCGCGAAGCTGTGCGTTTGAATTCGTTCGCTTCATAGCCTTCGGTTGCAATATAAAGTCCACCCGGCTCCGCCTCCGCCGAAGCGAGCAATTTGACCGCATGATCATACAGCGTATCGACCAAAATAATGAAGCGCTTGGCCTCATTGCGGCGGGCGTAATCCATAACGGGGATACGATCGATGATGATCGTATGGAATTCATGCGCGATCTTGAGATAGTCCAACGCGGCCAAGGGCTGCGCGCAAAGGTCGTTGAAAGAAAAGCGCGCTACCCCCATCGCCGATTGCGGCACGCGCACGATATGCCCTTTTATCACAAGTTCGTGCGGCGCACCGGCATGGCCACCGTCCAGACGGCGCCAGGCCGCATCGAGCGCGGCGTCGGCCCTGGCATCGGGTGGCACATGCCAGATCGGCATGCCGGTGAGTTTTTCCAGCCGGAAATCGGTACGCGCGTCGAGATGCAACGCTTCGCAATGCTTTTCGAGCAAAGCGATAAACGGCAAAAACAATGAGCGGTTCAGCCCCTCTTTGTAAAGATCCGAAGGCGGGAGATTCGACGTCGTCACGACGACAACGCCAAGCTCGAACAACCGCGTGAACAGACGGCCAAGGATCATCGCGTCGGCGATGTCGGTCACATGGAATTCATCGAAGCACAGCAACCAGGTTTCTTCGGCGATCGCTGCGGCTGCATGTCGAATCGGATCATGTTCGGACGGTTGGCCGTATCGGACCGCTTGCTTGCTCTCTTGGCGAAAGCCGTGCACCCGCTCGTGCACGTCCGCCATGAAGTCATGAAAGTGGGCGCGTCGCTTTTGCCGTACTGGGCTGGCGGCGAAAAACAAGTCCATCAACATGGTCTTGCCGCGCCCGACATCGCCGTAAATGTAAAGCCCCCTCGGCGGCAGCCCGGCCGTCTCCCGCTTGCCGAACATCCGGCCGAGCGCCGACGATTTGCGCGTCAGCCAATGCTCGTCGAGGCGCCGCTCCAGCACCGCCAAATGACGCACCAAGCGGGCCTGGCCGGCATCGGCCTCAATTTCTCCGGCGGTGACAAGCGCGCCGTAGCGCGTGCTGATTCGATCGGACATCGGCACTCGAGAGATTTATTACTTCAGATGGTCAGCGGATAGCTTGCTTCAACAACATACGGACCGCCGCCAACGGAATTGCGCGCGGAAAACAGCACGAAACGGGAAATCGTGAAAGTCGGGGTGCGGAAAAATCCCCGCGTTGCAAGATAATCCGCCACTTGCCGGCTGGTGGATTCACGCAGATGCGCCAGCGTCACATGCGGACTATATTTGCGCCCATCCGCTGCCAAGCCGATGCGTTGCATCAATCTTTCGTGCTCGGCCTGGATGTCGATCAATGCCTGGGTCGATGCGGCATTCGCGACGATGGCGCGCGGCTTGCGCCCGCCGAACGATGTCAGGCCTGTTAGATGCAACTCGAACGAATTGCGCTTGAATTGGGCAAGGCCATAGGCGACTTCTTGAGCCACCATGTCATCGACATCCCCAATGAAGCGCAGAGTCAGATGATAATTGTCCGGATCGATCCAGCGTGCGCCAGGCAGTCCGCCACGTAACATCGCCAATGCCTGCCCGACATTGGATGGGATTTCGACGCCGGTAAAAAGCCGGGGCATGGGATATCTCGATTTAAACACCACGCGCATGGCGCGCGCGATTGATGAGTTCTTCGACCCGCGGCAGGATGCGCGCCACGATCATATCCACGCCCTCGGCATTTGGATGCATGCCGTCACTTTGATTAAGCTTGGAATCGGCGGCCACACCGTCGAGAAAAAAGGGATAAAAGACAATGGGATAAATCGCGGCAAGCGCTGGATAAATGGCATCGAACGCCTCGATGTAATCCGGCCCCATATTGCGCGGCGCCTTCATCCCCGCAAGCAGAACGACCATGTGCCGCTCGCGCAGCCGGTGCAGAATACGATCGAGCGCTCTTTGGGTTACCTTCGGATCGATCCCCCGCAAAGCATCGTTGGCGCCAAGCTCGACGATGACCGCCTCGGTGCCATCTGGCACCGACCACGCGAGACGCTCAAGGCCAGCCGATGCCGTATCACCCGAGACCCCCGCATTCGCGATTGTCACGTTTAATCCCTTGGCATTCAGGGCGGCTTCGAGCTTGCTCGGAAAGGCAGCTTTTGCCGGCAGGCCGTAGCCGGCGGTCAGCGAATCGCCCAAGGCGACGATCTTGACCGCGGACACATCCGCAGCCAACGCCACGGCGGGCCAAAGCATCGCGAGGACGTAGATCAGAATACCGGCAAAAATCCCGGCACGATGTTGGACGCCGGGCCGCTTGGCCCCATATGAGCGAGGTCGAAATTGACGAGGTCTCATGGCGAATAACTCCCAGGCGGGGCCGGCCATCGCTCTCACCGGCGTCAATCTCTCGCTCGGGCAAGCGGCCGCCCGCGTTCATATCCTCAAGGATATCAACCTGCATATAGGCACCGGCGAGGCGATTGGCCTAGTTGGGCCGTCGGGCGCAGGTAAATCGACGTTGTTGATGGTCATGGCCGGCCTGGAGCGCGCCGATACCGGCACCGTGACCGTTGCCGGAAAAACACTCAGCGCCCTCGGCGAAAACGCGCTGGCGCGCTTTCGCGGCCGCAATGTCGGCATTGTGTTTCAATCGTTTCACCTCATTCCGACCATGACCGCGCTGGAAAATGTGGCCGTGCCTTTGGAATTGGCCGGCGTTGGCGCCGCGCAAAAAATCGCGCATGATGAACTCCGTTCGGTCGGTTTGGATCACCGGCTCCACCATTATCCCGCGCAACTATCGGGCGGCGAGCAGCAACGCGTGGCGGTGGCCCGTGCGCTTGCGCCTAATCCAACCATCCTGGTGGCCGATGAACCGACCGGCAATCTGGACGAAGACACCGGTCGGCAAATTATCGAGCTGTTGTTTGCAGGCTACCTGAAGCGCTGCACCACGCTCGTGCTGGTCACCCACGACACGGCACTCGCCGCGCGCTGCAGCCGCATGGTGCGGCTGCGATCGGGGCGGATTGATGGAACGAACTGATGACGAGTACGGTGGATGATGGCCGCAGAGCCGGCGTGACCGTCGCCGTTAAACCGACGGCGCAGCTCTCCGTAAGACCCAGTCCTTGGCCGCTTCCGCTGCGCTTTGCGCTGCGCGAGATGCGCGGCGGTTTGCGCGGTTTCTACGTCTTTATCGCTTGTATCGCCCTTGGCAGCATGGCCATGGCCGGGGTCGGTTCGCTCGCCGCCAGTCTGAGAGAAGGTCTCGCGCGCGACGGCCAAAGGATTCTGGGTGGTGATGTATCCTTTACCTTGGTGGAACGTGAAGCCAAAGCCGACGAACTCGCCTTCCTGCACCATCGCGGCACGGTCTCACGCATTGCGACCATGCGAGCGATTGCCCGCGATGCCAGGGGGCAAACCGCTCTGGTGGACATCAAAGCGATTGACGGTGCCTATCCCTTGTTTGGCGAAGTCGTATTCGACAAGCCCATACTCGAATTCGTCGCTTCACGAGGCGATAAAAAAACGCGACGGTGCATTCGGCGCTGTTGTTGACCCGATTCTCCTGCAACGGCTCAATCTCGAACCTGGGGCGCGGTTGAGCATCGGCAAAGCCACGATCGAAATTCGGAACGTGTTGCGCAACGAACCGGACAAGCTCGCCGGCGGTATCAGCCTCGGGCCGCGCCTGATGATAAGCGTGGAGGCATTGCGCGCCAGCGCTCTGTTGCAGCCCGGTAGCATCGTGCATTGGCATTATCGTCTACGCCTGCCGCGACACGGCGACTCCGATGCGGCCCTGGTCGCGACGAAAAATGAGGCGCGCCGGCAATTGCCGCAAGCCGGCTGGGATATCCGCACCCGCAACAAAGCGTCTTTGCAATTGGAACGCAATGTTGAACAATTCGCCCAGTTTCTTGCCATCGTGGCGCTAACAGCACTGTTGATTGGCGGTATCGGCGTGGGCAATGCGGTCAAGAGCCATCTCGAGCGGCGGCGCGACACAATCGCGACGATGAAAGCGTTGGGCGCCACCGGCACGAACATTTTTTCGATTTACCTGACGCAGGTGCTGCTGCTGGCTCTCATGGGCGGTGGCATAGGCATCATGTTGGGCGCGATACTGCCTTTCGCCTCGGCTTGGGCCTTAGGCCCAATCATTGATTTGCCGATCATGCCGGCCGTGCACGCAAGCGAGCTACTGCTGGCTTTGCTTTATGGCGTCCTCACAGCGTTTGCATTCGCCCTGTGGCCGCTCGGCCGCGCCCACGATGTGCCGGTCGGCGCTTTATTCCGCGACATGGTCACGCCGCAGCCGCAATGGCCACGGCCGATTTATGCGTTGTTGATGACGATGGCCGTGGCCGCTTTGGCGGCCATTGCCGTTCTGCTTGCCTATGACCGGCGCGTCGCCATGATTTATGTGGCCGTTGCCGCCGCCATATTCGTTCTGCTGCGACTGGCGGCCACATTACTCATGAGGGTTGCGCGTGGCGCGCCGCGCGCGCGTTCGACAGAACTGCGAATGGCTATCGCCAACATTCACAGACCCGGCGCGCTGACGCCGATCATCGTGCTCTCACTCGGCCTCGGTATCGCGCTCCTCGTCACGGTCCTCGAAATCGACGCTAATTTGAGTCGAAAATTCGCGAATGAGTTGCCGGCGAAAGCGCCGTCATTCTATTTTCTCGATATTCCATCGGACCGGGCTAAGAGCTTCGAGAATTTTGTGCGCGCGCGGGAACCGCAGGCAACGCTGGACGAAGTGCCGATGTTGCGCGGGCGCATTATCGCCGCGCGCGGCATTCCCGTGGAAATGATCAATGTAAGCGACGATGTCGCCTGGGTGCTGCAAGGCGATCGCGGTATCACCTACAGCGAGACGGTTCCGAATGGCTCGCGGCTGCTCGCGGGCCGGTGGTGGACACGAGATTACAAAGGGCCGCCGCTGGTTTCATTCGAGAAGAAGATCGCCGATGGGCTTGGCTTAAAACTCGGCGATCCTGTCACCGTCAACGTGCTCGGACGCAACATCACAGCTACGGTCGCCAGCACGCGCGCGCTTGATTGGGAAAGCTTGAGCATCAATTTCGTCATGGTATTCCCGCCCAATGTCTTCCGCGATGCGCCGCATACGCGTCTGGCCAAGCTCGCTTTTCGGGACGGCGGGACGCCGGCGGAGGAAGGCGCGCTTGTGCGCGCGATTGCGGAAAAATACCCCATGGTCACAACCGTTCCGGTGAAGGAGGCTTTGCAAGCCTTCGGCGCTCTGGTCGACAATTTGCTACTGGCGATTCGCGGCGCGAGCGCGGTCACCTTGTTGTCGGCGGCACTGGTTTTGGGCGGCGCGCTCGCGGCCGGTCAACGACATCGGGTTTACGACGCTGTCGTCCTGAAGACCCTTGGCGCCACGCGGACGCAGCTTCTATCCAGCTACGTCATCGAATATCTGCTGATTGGCCTGGCGACCGCTTTGTTCGGTTTGCTCAGCGGCTCACTAGCGAGCTGGTTGATCGTGGCCAAGGTCATGCACTTGCGCTTTACTTGGCTACCGGTGCCGGCGCTGTTCGGAACGCTTGCCGCCGTGTTGGTGACGGTTGGCATTGGCCTCCTCGGGACCGTCCGGGCCTTGGGACAAAAGCCGGCGCCGGCCCTGCGCAATCTCTGATAGACTTTAGCGGATGGTCCCCCTCGCTTTGATGCCTCTTTTGCGGCATTAAGCCGCGTATATTTCTTGCACCAGAAGCCCTTTTACAAACGACGTTGTTGCTTGTAAGCTTATCCTTGATTTGCAGCGAGCGTGTATCTGGTGCCAAGAGCTGACAGTCACTACATTGAAGTGCGCAACGGCTCGCCATCGGCGGCCCTGATGGCTCAGGGGCAGGACTAGAGATACCGGGCAGGATTCAAAGAGAGGAAAAATCGATGTCAGACTTCGACCGTAACATGGCAACCCGCGGTTTCGCCGCCCAACGGGCCGCCGAACTTGATGCGGGCCTGCGCGCCTATATGATCCGCGTTTACAACTACATGGCCGCCGGCGTCGCGCTGACCGGTGCCGTGGCTTGGCTGACCTATCTGAATGCGGTCACCACCAATGCCGCCGGTCAGACGGTCCTGACATCGTTTGGGCAGGCCATTTTCGGCGGCCCCGTGATGCTTGTGCTGTTTATCGGCACGCTCGGGCTTGTGTTCTTTATGAGCTTCCGCATTCAGCAGCTCAATCCGAGTACTGCTGCGCTGCTATTTATGACTTATGCCGGTTTGCTGGGCCTAATGCTATCGTCGATATTTCTCACTTACACCGGTGCATCGATCACACGCACGTTCTTCATTTCGGCGGCCTCATTCGGCGCGTTAAGCCTTTATGGCTATACGACCCAGCGCGATCTTTCGCCCATCGGCTCATTCCTAGTCATGGGTCTGTTCGGGCTCATCCTCGCCATAGTCGTGAATCTGTTTTTGAAAAGCACGGGGCTCGATTTTGCCATCTCGGCGGTCGGCGTGCTGCTCTTCTCAGGCCTCACCGCCTGGGATACCCAGCGTATTAAAGAAATGTACAGCGTGAACGACGATGGCACCGTCGCCGGCCGCAAAGCGATCATGGGCGCGCTGACGCTCTATCTCGACTTCATCAACCTGTTCCTGTTCCTGCTGCGCTTCTTGGGCGATCGGCGTTAACGCCGCAAAACAACGCAAAAGGAAAAAGATTGACGCCCTATGCCCCGGCTTCCCAAGGCCGGGGCGTTTTGTTTCTACAAGTTCGACGAAGGCATGTCCCTTCTCATCCGTCGCGCTACCGGCGCCGATATACCCGCGATTACCAGTATATATGCGCACGCGGTGAGGCATGGCACCGCCTCGTTCGAACTTGCGCCGCCGGATGAGTCAGAGATGGCTCGGCGCATGGATGCGCTGCTTAAGGCGGG
This sequence comes from uncultured Pseudomonadota bacterium, assembly GCA_963697535.1. Taxonomy (GTDB): domain Bacteria; phylum Pseudomonadota; class Alphaproteobacteria; order Rhizobiales; family Xanthobacteraceae; genus Pseudolabrys. The sequence continues at coordinate 691,427 of OY969085.1, forward strand.
CTTTCCCTACTTTGTGGCGGAGAGCGGCGGCCGGATCGCCGGCTATGCCTATGCCGGCCCTTATCGATCACGGCCGGCCTATCGTTTCACGGTCGAGAATTCGGTCTATGTCGCGCCAGCCCACTACCGCCGCGGTATCGGCGGCGCGCTCTTAGTCGCGCTCATCGACGCCTGTACGGAGCGCGGGTTTCGGCAAATGATCGCGGTTATTGGCGACTCCACCCGCCAGCAGGCTTCGATCGCCCTTCACGCGGCCGTTGGCTTCCGACACGTTGGCGCCCTGGATAATGTCGGCTTCAAACACGGGCGCTGGCTCAATTCGGTGCTGATGCAGCGCCCGCTCGGCGCGGGCGGCCATTCGCAGCCGTAGAGCAAGAATTTTTGAGGCGTTTGATAAGTCTTCCCACGTGTTAAATATCAAAATCGATGTTTTTGCGGCCCTTACGATAGTAATCCTCGCGCATCGCCGAAAAAGTCTTTCAGCCCGCCACCAATGACAGCACGGACCTGTCGATGACCCGCAACACGCGTTCAAGCTTATGCCCCCGCCGCAGGAGGAGGCCGGTTGCTGAGATTACGCAGTATGGCCCCTGGCGGCGTTCCAGCCTGGGGGTCTTTTCAATACGGTAGAGTGGTACTTCGGACGTGCGCCGGAAGACCGAGAAGACCGCGCGGTCTTTGAGAAAATCAATGGCGTAGTCACGCCACTCGCCGGCAGCGACCTTGCGACCATAAAGATCAAGAATGGGGCGGAGTTCCTTGCGATTGAAGGTGATCCGATTTTCCTGCCACAACATAGTCTGCGCCCCCTGACCGCTAAAAGCGAATCTGATTTGCTTCAATGTCCCACGGAACCAAGCAGTATCATGGAGATTGTCCTAACCTATTCGGGTGACGCTATTGGGAACTGTGGCGGCAGAGCTTTTTGGTTCACGGCGGAGAATGCTTCTAAGCGGGCTTTTGTTAGAATTCACAATAATACCTAAATTCCGTCAATTGCTCGTCACTCTATTAGATGACAAGACAACCCGTTGCCTCAAGGCCCGGCTCGGTTCAACCCCGGATTCCTCAGCCCCCCAGCCCCCCGGGGCTTGGCCAGCCGGGTCGAGTATAGATTTAGCGTACGGTTCAATCCCCTAAGTATTCGGGCCGACATAGTCGTGTCGGCCCGTTTTTTTGGACTTTTCCGCTTTGCAGACATTCTCGCTTTTCGACGCTTTATGCCGGGCATCGACGCTTTGCTTCGTGAGTTTTCCTTGTGGATGATTGTTTCTCTCGGCTATATTCTTAATGTATAATTTCCTACATCCGTCCGGTTCAAACCGCCATAGCGTGCGGCCGGCTGACCTCCGCAAATCATGCGGCGATTATTTTGCGCATGCGGCGATTAGTTGCCATATTCTCCGTAAAGGATGCGGAGAATGACGAAAAATTCAGCCGGGATCAGAAAAGGTTAGCTGAGCGCTTGGCGGCCGTCCGGCACCGGCAAGGACGGCTCATCGGGCGCATGGAAGCGCTTGGCTTCTCCCTGCGCCGCGAGGCGGTTCTCGAGAGCCTGACGCAGGAGGTGCTGAAGTCGAATGAGATCGAAGGCAAAATCCTCGACCGCGACCAAGTGCGCTCGTCGATCGCGCGCCGTCTCGGCATCGATGTCGGCGGTCTCGCGCCCGGCGGATCGCCACGTCGAAGGTGTCGTCGAAATGATGTTAGACGCTAATCGATAGGGCGATAGCGAACCTTGAAACCATCTCTCTGGGAATCGAGAAGCACATCTATGCTGAGCGATGCGGCGGGGAGCTAAACGGATCAAGGATAGGCACCCCCGCCGGTTTGAAGTCCGATATGTTGCGCGTCACCACCGTGAGGCCATGCTCGAGCGCAGTAGCCGCTATTTGAAGATCAGCGCCGTTGTGACCAAGTGCTGCACTCAACCGTCCCCAGCGACGGGCGGACGCAAGATCGAAGGGAAGAATATGATCGCCATAAACGCTCAGAATCTGGTCGAGCCATGTCGCTAATGTCGCGGCAAATTTCGGGTCCATGCGGTGCTGCAAAGCGATTCCGCGTTCAATCTCGCCAAGGCTAATGACACTGACAAAAAGATCGCTGCTCCGTTGCCGTTCAAGCCAAGCTTCGACATTGGCATGACGCCGTCGCTTAGCCAGCGCCGAAAAAACGTCCGTATCGACGAGGAACATCAGAACTCAACATCCCGCGGGGCCGCCTTGAGGCGCTTGAATTCGACGTCACCTCGCGGCATTGCCAGCAGCATCCCGGCGAAGCTCGGCGCCGTCAACTGTTGCAGCTTGCGCAAGCGATCATATTCGTTTGCGGCAACAACAACGACGGCAGGCCTACCGTGCTTAGTCACAGTCTGCGGCTTGCGTTGCGCAGCTTCAACGACCTCGCTGAATTGGTTTTTGGCGTCCTGGACGGACCATGTACGGGAAGCCATGACATCTCTCCTAGCTAGAATTTATAGCTAGAATATGGCCCGCTTCACTGTTCGTCAAGTCCTGCCTAAGCCATGCCCGACCTTGGAACCATCCGCCGTCCGCAAAACAGGGGAATACCACCGAAACAAATCGAGCCACGTGTGCGCCTCGATTTCGAAAGGCTCCCATTTCACTTGTACATCTTGCAAAAAAGAAGACACCCCTCTGCACGACAGAGGGAGGTCAATGAGGTCAATCGACGACCTTAAATGGAAAGCGTCGCACATTTGATGCCGTGGATGCGGGGGCCATCGCACAAGCCGCACTTGAAGATTTGCAGGGCATTGGACGTTGGGGGCGGGTTGTGCTTCAGGGGACGAATTACCCCGAAGTAACCCCGGCTGAGCCAAACGGTAATGCGATTAATAACGGTGCTTATTCGGTGCTTGGCCGACAGCAGAATTTTGCGAGGAACAATGAGCCGCAGCCTAAGCGCCTGATCCAACTCGCTAAAAATGGCGCGCCCGAAGAGATTCGAACTCCTGACCCCCAGATTCGTAGTCTGGTGCTCTATCCAGCTGAGCTACGGGCGCGAATTCCGCGGCAGGCTAGCATTCTCTGGCCATGGCCGGGCTAAAGCGCGAAGCGCGTCTTTGCGCAAGAGTCCCGACCGTCCACGTCTTTGATATTACACGTATTTTTAAGACGTAGAAGCCCGCGACAAGCGCGGGCATGACGAGTCAAGCTAAGCTCCCGCTCTTAATATTAGTATTTTCTGATTCCGAACTTCGCCAGCGAGTATGCTTGCAAGTGCAAGCGAACCTCGGAATCGGGACACTAGCTATCGTCTTGGGTCTTCATTGGCAAGGGTTACCAGACGAAGCACTCACGCCGCGCGAAGGCCGCCTGCCGCCCTGCGTCGCCCAGGCCAGCGCTTTATTCTCGACCCTTATGCGTTCGAACAACAACGCCCCGTTGGCAATCGAAAAGATCAACGCGAAGTGTGGCAATCCGAGGATCATGGGCACCAGCGCGATTTCCGCAACCACCACACAATAATTTGGATGTCTGATCCACCGATAGGGCCCGCCTGTCACCTTTGGTGCGCCCGGCAGCACGAGCACGCGCGTGGTCCAGCGGCGCCCGAGATTCAAAAGGACCCACAGCCGGATCGCCTGCAATAGCGCGAACAAACTTAATCCCATCGGACTGACGTCGCGGTTGTGCCCGAACAGCCACAGGCCGAGCAGCCAGAAGGCATGCAGGGCCACAACCAAGTAGTAATGTGACTCACCGAACTCGACCGCGCCGGCGGCCCGCAACCGCATCGTATTCCGTTGCGCAAAAACCAGCTCGGCCAAACGTTGCGCGATCAAGAACGCGACCAACCACGCGCCACCGGCCAGGCCATCAAACATAGGCGCTCTCAAACTGAAGCAAATTCGCGGTGAAGCCTGGCCCGAGCGCTGACAGCAAGGCGGTGCCGCGCAAGCCGCGTTTGAGGGCGCGTTCAAGGACAAAGAGCACGGTCGGCGCTGACATATTGCCGTGTGTGCGCAACACTTCGCGTTCGTCTTGCAGCGTGCCTTTTTGTAATTCGAGCGCGCTCTCTATTGCATCGAGCACTTTTGCTCCGCCCGGATGGCAAATCAGTTGCGGCGCCACGAGCCGCGCTTTCTTGATGAAGCGGCGAACCGGCGCCGCCATTCGCTGTTCGACAAAGCGCGGCAGCGATCGAGACAGCATCACGCCAAAGCCGGTGGGATCGATGGTCCAGCCCATGATATCGAGCGTACCCGGCCAAGTGTGCTCCATCGCTTCACCTATTCGCCATGGGCCATTCTCGCCGTCGGCGCGCAACACGGCCGCGGCGGCGCCGTCGCCGAACAAAGCCGACGAAATGACATCGGCCTTTCCGCGGCGATCGGCGCGGAAAGCAAGTGTGCAGGTCTCAACCGTCACGACCAAAACAACCTCGCCGGGCGCGCCGCGCGCAAGTCGCGAGCCAAGCGACAAGCCGAAAACACCACCACCGCAACCGCGGCCGAATACCGGCACGCGCATCACGCCCGCACGGAAGCCCATCTCCCCACCGACTCGCGCCTCGATACTGGGCGTCGCAATGCCGGTGGAGGAAACCGTAACGATCGTATCAACCTCCTTCGCGGTCAGCCCCGCCCGATCGAGCGCGGCGCGCGCGGCCTCCATGAACAACATCCCCGCGCCATCAAGATAGGCTCGTGTGCGTTCGGACAGATCGTGACCGGTATCGAACCATTCCAATGGACAGACGGAATAACGCGTCTCGATGCCGGCATTGACGTAGACCTCCGCAAGTTTGGGAAAACGCTCAAAACTCCGGGCGTAAATTCGCCGCGCTCGCTCGATTACTGCCGCTTGCCCAAGCCGATGCGGCGGCACCGCTGTCGCGAGCGAAAGCAAGGTCACGGGCGGCGGTGCCATGGCGTCTGCCTTTTTTCCAATGATCGCAGCTTTGATCAAAGCAACACCGCCGAGACGGAGATTCTTCCCGGAACGGCTTGCACGTGAAAAATTCCGGCGGCCAGGAAAGTCACGCCTGTGCTCGCTCGTTGCGGTGTTTGTCCAATTCGACCACACGGTCGGGAATGCTGATGCGGAATGTGGCGCCTATCGTACCCGGAATCAGGCTGATTTGGCCACCATGCGCGCGCACCAATTCGGCGGCGATGGCCAGGCCCAAGCCGGACCCGCCCGGGTGTGTGGACCCCTGAAAAGCCTGAAACAAGTAAACACGTGCTTTTTCCGGGACACCCGGCCCTGTATCGGAAACTTCAATCGCCACCGTACTGCCTTCGCGCCGCCCAGTAATGCGGATTTGATCGCGCGCCGGATCATGGGTGCCGTGCAAGGCAAAAGCCTGGATCGCATTGCGGGTCACGTTGACCAGCACGCGGAATAATTGATCATGATCGGCGTCCACTGTGAGCCCGCGCTCCACGGCAACGATCCAGCGGATCGGCACGTCAAGGCCAAGACCGAGCGCGTCATGAACCTCGTTGATCAATGGCTCGACCGGAATAATTTTGCGTTCAGGCAGCGATTCCTGAGCCGCCCCATAGGAGAGTGTGCTCTGGCAAAATGCAATGGCGCGCTCAAGGGCGCGCATCAACTTTGGGGCAAAGCGCTGAACCTTCGGATCGGGCAAAGTCGAGAGTTGATCGGAAAACAATTGCGCCGAGGTCAGCAAATTGCGTAAGTCATGATTGATTTTCGATACTGCCAAACCAAGCGCGGCCAAACGGCTCTTTTGCTGCAGAGCGGAGGCCAGTTCACGCTGCATTGCCGCAAGCTCTTCTTCCGCGGTGCCTATTTCATCCCCACGGCCGGATGCGACGATGATCCGCGAGGTATTCTCCGGATCGGCGCGAAATGCGGTCATGTTCTGTGTGATGTGCCCCATTGGACGCACAAGCAAATAATGGAGCGCCAGATAGACCAACGCGGCGGTGAAGCCGGATATCGCGAGCGACAACAACAAAATGTTGACCGAGAAAGCCAGCATCGCGTTCCGTAACGGTCTTTCCGGAAGAACAATTTCGAGAAAGTCGCCCCCCATGGGAGCGGGACCGACAACTCGCATGAGGTCGCCCGGCTTGCCAAATAAAAGTGTATCGAAGGCGTCCATGATCGCCCCCCACCAGCGGATGTAGCGCATATCGACATTCTGCTCAACCACCTCCGGCATTGTCGAAGCAACGAGCAAATGCCGTTGACGACCCATTTTGATCGCCAAGGCACGTGCACCAATGCTTGCTAAAATCTGCCTCGCCAAACTCTCGGGCACCATTCCGCTGGGGGCCGCATCAAGCACAAGCGCTGCGGTATGCGCGGCCGCCAGACGGTCATTAAGCCAATTCAGGCGGAAATCGGCGATCGATGGAACATAAATGAGAATTTCCGCGACCATTACAAAGAGAATCGTGAGAATCAATAGTTTGCCTGACAGACCGACCCTTAACCCGCGCTGGCGGCGCGACGCCGGTTCGAGCCTATTTGTGAGCTCGGGGGTTGTTTTCGACGCTTTGACCTTCAATATTGCCTCAAAAATTAAGATCCAAGGTTTCGTCGAATCGGCCCTTGAAAAATCTCCAGCGTGCGCTCGGCAGGCCAGCGCCTTTGAATGCACAAACATCCTAAGCTTGCAACTGCTCTCGTACCTGGATTTTTACTTTTTGTAATGGTGCCGAAACGTGATCTTTGTGTGTCCAGCATTGGTCGCGAAAACAGGCGTTTTCATTGACGAGCCGGGCACCCTCGCTTATAAGCGCGGCAGTTTATGTGCCGATCTGGGTTGAAAATCCAGATTTTTGGCGAGTCGGGTGGTTGCGGCCGTCCCGCCACGGCGGTGAAAGCGGGGAACTTCACGTGAAACGGACCTACCAGCCGAGCAAGCTTGTGCGCAAGCGCCGTCACGGTTACCGCGCGCGCATGTCCACCAAAGGTGGGCGGAAAGTTGTAGCGGCCCGGCGTGCGCGCGGACGTAAGCGGCTTTCCGCCTGAGGTAAATGCGCTGACACCCGCATATTGCTCCCATGGAACGGTTGCGGCAAAGGGCGGATTTTTTGGCGGCGGCGGCTGGGACAAAGGTGCCAACGACGGGGTTTGTGTTGCAGGTGCGCAGACGAGCCGATCAAGGATCTGTCCGCTTCGGCTTCACCGTCTCGAAAAAGGTCGGCAATGCAGTCGAGCGTAATCGGGTTCGCCGCCGTCTTCGCGAGATCGTGCGCCTTGCCGGGCGTGAGCGGATGCAGAGCGGATACGATTGTGTACTGGTCGGCCGGCGAGCGGCGCTCAAGCTGCCCTTTGCGCGAATCAGAGACGACTTCGAGGGAGCATTGCAGCGCGTCCTGTCCAGGCGCAACGACAACACGGGACTCCGATGAACGACAACAAGAATTTCATTCTCGCCATCGTGCTATCCGGTTTGGTGATCCTCGCGTGGCAATACTTCTTCGCCGTTCCGCAAGAGCATGCGCGCCAAGAAAGCTTGCATCAACAACAAGTCAAGTCCGCTCAGCAGGCCAATCAATCTCCGCAATCAAACCAGCCATCGCCGCAAACCGCGCCGCAGGCCCCGGGTCCGACGCGACAAACTCCACCAGTTTCGATTAGCCGAACCGATGCGCTCGCCGCTTCGCCGCGCATTTCGATTTCCACCGACAGCCTTAAAGGCTCGATCGCCCTCAAGGGCGGCCGGATCGATGACCTGGCTTTGATCCGCTACCACGAGACCGTAGACCCCAGCTCTCCGCCCATCGTTTTGCTCTCGCCGACGGGCACTCCCGATGCATTCTACGCGGAATTTGGTTGGGCTCCGACGAGCGGCGCCAACGCAAAGGTTCCCGATTCCGAGACGATTTGGACGCAAGCCAGCTCTGGCCCGCTCAGCGAAGACCATCCGGTTACGCTGACCTGGGACAACGGTCAGGGATTGGAATTTCGTCGCAGCATTTCCGTCGACGACAAGTATTTATTCACGATCAAACAGGAAGTCGTGAACAAAACGACCAGCCCCGTTACGTTGTACCCCTACGCATTGATTTCACGTCATGGTCGGCCAAAAACGTCCGGATATTCCGTTCTCCACGAGGGGCCGATCGGCGTGCTTGGCGACCAGTGCCTGCGCCAAGGATTTAGCATCGTCACCGAGTGTCAAGAAGAAAGCTACAAAACGCTTGAGGAAAAAAAATCGATTACTTTCGACGTGAAAAATGCTTGGTTCGGATTTACCGACAAATATTGGTCCACGGTACTCCTACCTGATACGAGCGCTCAACTGCACGCCAGGTTCTCGTCGAGCACGCACGAAAACCAGATATCATATCAAGCCGATTATCTCCTCAACGCTGAGAAAATTGAGCCGGGCAGCACGGCGTCTGCCGGTGGGCGTCTATTTGCCGGACCGCGAGAAGTTCGAACGGTCGATGCTTACGACAAGCAATTGCACTTGAACCGCTTTGAATTGCTGATCGATTGGGGACATTTATATTTCCTGACGAAGCCGATGTTCTGGTCGCTCGATTATATATATCACTTTGTGGGTAATTTTGGCATCGCGATCCTCATCGTCACCGTGTTGATAAAGCTCGCGTTTTTCCCGTTGGCCAACAAATCCTACGCATCCATGGCCAAGATGAAGGCTGTTCAGCCGCAGATGGTCGCCTTGCGCGCACGCTATCCGGACGACAAGGCGAAGCAGCAACAAGAATTGATGGCTTTATACAAAAAAGAAAAGATCAATCCGTTGGCCGGCTGCCTGCCGATCGCGATCCAAATTCCGGTTTTCTTTTCGCTATACAAAGTGCTGTTCGTCACGATTGAAATGCGGCACGCGCCGTTTTTCGGCTGGATCCAAGATCTCTCCGCGCCAGACCCCACCAATCTGTTCAATCTGTTTGGAGCCATTCCTTTTGATCCGACCACCGTTCCGATGATCGGTCATTTCTTGCACATGGGCGCGTGGCCTTTGATTATGGGCGTGACCATGTGGTTGCAAATGAAACTTAATCCGACACCGCCCGATCCGGCGCAAGCAATGATCTTCAATTGGATGCCGCTGCTTTTCACTTTCATGCTGGCAAACTTTCCGGCAGGCCTCGTCATCTATTGGGCTTGGAACAATACACTTTCGGTCGCTCAACAAAGCATCATCATGCACAAACACGGCGCAAAAATTGAGTTACTCGATAATATTAGAGCATTGTTCCGCCGCCGCTCCCATTCGCGGAACGCCTCGGATAGCCCCGAAACGAAAAAATGAAAAAGCCGAGAGGAAAAGTCCTACGATACCTTTCGACGTGATCGTACTATCATGTCGCTGCGATGATTTGAGACGCTAGTGGTCCGATTCAAACATTCGCTACCCATTTCGGCGGGGATCTTTTGCGAATGTTTGAATCGAAAGACCATGAGCCAAATATAAGTTTCTAGTGGAGTTTTGGATTTGACATTCGCTTCGCGAGCTTGCGGCCAGGTGGGTAGCGAATGTCAAATCCACTCCACTAGTGGTCCGATTCAAACATTCGCTACCCATTTCGGCGGGGATCTTTTGCGAATGTTTGAATCGAAAGACCATGAGCCAAATATAAGTTTCTAGTGGAGTTTTGGATTTGACATTCGCTTCGCGAGCTTGCGGCCAGGTGGGTAGCGAATGTCAAATCCACTCCACTAGAGCATTGTCCATTTCGATTAAGTCGCTTGGGCTTTCTAACATTTTGTTTGCGCATGATCTTTTCCGAAAACAGCTTTCCACTTTTCGGGATCATGCGATAATTTCTGGTCCGATTTTGGAAAAGTGCGCGGCACTCGCGGAGTATTCTGCTGTTTATGACGAACGACTTCACGGGTGATGAAATTGAAGCGGGCCGGCGCCTATTCACCGGTGATTGGCGTTTTTTCACCGCCGCTAATTCGGCGGCGTCGCTGCCGCCACCAGTGCATGGCGTTGAAATCGCATTCGTCGGCCGCTCTAATGTCGGAAAATCGAGCCTCATTAATGCGCTCACGGCGCGAAAAGCGCTGGCGCGCACCTCCCGAACGCCGGGACGCACGCAGGAATTGGTTTTTTTTGGGAGCGCCGCCGGGCTGACCATGGTCGATATGCCGGGATATGGTTATGCAGCCGCGGCAAAGGCAAAAATCGCGGCGTGGAGCGCATTGAGCCGCGCCTATTTTATTGATCGCAGCAATCTCGCCAGGGTCTATGTTCTCGTCGATGCCCGTCATGGCCTCAAAGCCGTGGATTTGAATATTCTAGATCTCCTTGGCCAGGCAGCGGTGAGCCATCAGGTCATTCTTACAAAGGCTGATGCGGTAGAGGCGTCCCAATTGATAACACGCATCGGCGCAACAGAAGAGGCGCTTGCAAAGCGCCCAGCTGCATTTCCTGACGTCTCGCTGACCTCGGCGCACGACGGCACAGGAATTCCCCTCATTCGCGCCGCCATCGGCCGACTCCTGGCGCAGCGTAGCCACGCGTCAGGACAGCCGGCGTCCTGCCGTCCCCGCGACATCCAATCATTCAGCCGCTGAGCGGGACCATGTTGTTCCTTCGCGGGCAGCGCCCGGTGTTGTCGGCCGCATGAAAGCCTGGAGCGCGCCGCTCAAAGTGCTGCCGGTCAGCAGGATGGCCGAACCCATGACCAGAAGGCCAACCAAGCTCAACACCGCTGGGTATGTACCTGTAACTGCCAGAATCCCGAGTACGAGTGCCGCAAGCCCGGCAACGCATTGCAATCCGGCCGATCCCGCCGCAACTTCGGCCGCCAAAATTTCGGCACCGGCCGTTGCGCCAGTCTGACCAGCGGCAAGAGAGGCCGACCGCTTCATTCGGTGCACACTCCAGATGGAATTACTGCCAAATAGGAGAGCGGCGCCGAAGGCGATAATGGCAATCGACGTGAGAATAAGCGGATAAAGACCGATCAAAGCGAGAATGCCGAGCACGATTCCGGCCACGCCGACCAGAAACACGGTCGACACCCCGGCGGCACTAAATTCTCCACTCGGCTCTATCACGCCGGCGGGGAACATCGTGTGGCTCAGTTCGGACAAGATCGTACCGCTTTGAATGAGCAACGCGGCGCCAAACACGATCGTGGCGATCGACAATAGGACATCCGAACTGGTTCCGGCCAAGCCGATTATCGCCAAGACAATGGTTGCCGCGCCGCCGATCGCATCGACCACCCCGCCGTAATTGGTCAATTCGTGGGTGGTAGACTCGGTAGTCGTCGTGGTTTCACTCGTCATTGACATGAGACTCTCCATTCAAAAACTCGCCCGAGCCCGTATTGATAATCAGACTCCCTGGCTCGGACTCGTTGTTTCATCTCGCACGCCCGCGTTAGGTGCGGGTCTTATGCTGGTCAACGTCGTTGAAGCTGGCGAGGTTCCTGAAAGCGTGGGAACAAACACCTTTTCGGCCCGCATCCCAGCTGCTAAAAAACCGCGCTATGGAGAGTTCCGTGTGGTCCGCTGCCAAACCGGCTTGAGGGGGAGCTTGACTGTCTTATGCAACAAATTTTAACGGCTCTGGCCGGCTTTATCGGCGCCGCGGGCCTCGTTATATTGGCCGCCGGCGCCCACGGAAAACCTGGCGTGGGCCTCGATAATGCCGGTTATTTATTGCTGACCCACGCTGTGGCAGTTATCGCCGGGACCTTGGCAATCCGCACCGGCTTGGTCTTGCGTCCGCTGGGCAATGCTGTCCTTTGCGGCTTCGTGTTCGGTGCCTGTTTGTTTGCGGCGGACGTGACAGCGCGCGCTTATTTGGGCGGACGGTTATTTCCCTTTGCAGCGCCCGCGGGCGGTCTCATCCTTATCGTAAGCTGGCTGCTTTTGGCTGTAGCGGCGCTCGCGCAGCGTACCGCGTGAACCTCTTTCGCCGACCTGAAACCACAGTTAAAAGGGCTCGAGCAATTGGAAATATCGCATGCCCACTGATCCGCTCGAGCAAGCCCGCATCCTATCCGAGGCCCTGCCGCATATGCAACGCTACGACGAGGAAATCGTCGTGGTGAAGTATGGCGGCCACGCCATGGGCCAGGAACAAACGGCGCGCGACTTCGCCCGCGACATCGTGCTCTTGGAGCAGACCGCCATCAATCCCGTCGTGGTGCATGGCGGCGGCCCGCAAATCGAGGCCATGCTCAAGAAGCTCGGCATCAGGTCTGAATTTGCCGGCGGATTGCGCGTTACGGACAAAAAAACCGTCGAGATTGTCGAGATGGTTCTCGCCGGCTCGATCAACAAGCAGATCGTCGGTTACATCAACGCCGCCGGCGGCAAGGCCATTGGGTTGTGCGGTAAGGATGGCAATATGGTGCAGGCGCGCAAGGCGACCCGCACCGTTGTCGATCCCAACTCCAATATCGAAAGACTGGTGGATCTCGGGTTTGTTGGCGATCCGGAGAAAGTAGACGCGACGATCCTCAATGACGTGATCGGCCGTGAGATGATTCCTGTGCTGGCGCCGGTAGCCACATCGATCGATGGCAGCACCTTCAATGTGAACGCCGATACTTTTGCCGGCGCCATTGCCGGTGCGTTGAAAGCGAAGCGGCTCTTATTGCTCACCGACGTACCGGGCGTACTCGACAAATCGAAGACGCTCATCCCGGAATTATCCATCGCCGATGCCCGCGGACTCATCGCCGATGGCACGATATCCGGCGGCATGATCCCGAAGATTGAAACTTGTATCTACGCCCTGGGCCAGGGCGTCGAAGGAGTCGTTATCATGGACGGCAAAGTGCCACATGCCGTGTTGCTCGAGCTTTTGACCGACCACGGCATTGGCACGCTGGTGCACCGCTAAGTGACAGTTGACATGCGATTTTGCGGCTTCCGAGTGATTGGCTGTAACGAAAATGGACTTTCCTCGTTTGAACCTATTCTCTAACGCCGCCCGATATTCTAAAGTCATAGTCACCTTGCCGCGAACTGTTCGGTCCAAGGCAAAAAAATTCAGGGAGGACTCTCATGACCATAGCCCCCAAGGGGATTTTCGCCGCAAGCGCCATAGCGGCCGCAAGCGCCGTTGCAATTGCGATCGCCGCGCCAGCCTCTGCACAGATTTACAGCTTGGGAACGGGCAAGCAGGGCTTTTTTACTTATTCGGCCGGCGCCGCCATCGCCAAAGTTGCCGCCGATGGCGGCTTGAATTTACGCATCAAACCATTCGGTGGCACCAGCGCTTATGTACCGGGCGTCAATGCCGGGGAACAGCAATTCGGCCTCGCCAACGAATTGGAGGCGCATTACGCCGTCATGGGAGACGTGATCTATAAAGGAAAACCGCAGCCGCACTTACGTGCGGTGGCGGTCCTCACGCCGCTCTACTCAGAACTTTTCGTCGCCAAGGATTCACCGATCAAGACCATTCCCGATCTCAAGGGCAGGCGCGTTCCAAGCGATTATGCCAGCCAACGCGTGATCGGCGAGCTGGTCAAAGGCACGCTCGCCAATGGCGGCCTGAGCTATGCCGATGTGCAATCGGTACCGGTGCCGAACGTGGCCGGCGGCGCCGATGAGTTCTTGCAAGGCAAAGCGGACGTGTTTCTGTTCGCGCTCGGTTCCGGCAAGGTGGCGGAGGTCAACGCCAAAATTCCCTTGCGCGTGTTGCCGATCGACCGCTCGAAAGAAGCCATGGACCGCCTGCGCAAATTCATCCCGGTTGCTTATGCGACAAAGATAAATCCTAGCAAGGGACGCGCGGGTCTCGACGAACCGACTTGGGTTTATGCTTATGACTATCTCGTGCTCGTCAATGATAAAGTAGCGGATGATGTCGTCTTTAAGCTCGCCAAGCTACTGCACGACAACAAGAAGGAATTGGCGGCCAACTTCGCCGTACTCAACGGCTTCGATCCAAATCGCATGACAAAAGACTTGGGGTTGGTGAAATTTCATCCCGGCGCCATCAAATATTACAAGGAAATCGGCGAGTGGCCGCCAAAAAGTGGGGGCTGAAGGCTTTCCGCTTGATTTAATCGGATAGTTCTCGTGTCTGACGAGCATAAGGAAATGCCTGCGGGCCCCCAATCGGTGGGAGCTCGCCGGCTGATTTCTGCCGGCGCAAGCTTGCTGACGCTCGCATCGATCGCCTTTGCGCTTCAACTTTATCGCAGCGCGGGGCTGCTCCTTTACAATGAACAATTCTTGGCGGGCATGCTCGCACTCGGGACGTCGCTTGTGTATGTCGTTCAGCCGGCGCGCGCCGGCGCCCCGCGCCAAGCCGTTCCCTGGTACGACTGGATCTTGGCCGCGCTCAGTCTTGGCGTTGGCTTCTACATTGCCGTCCGCTTTCCGGCGTTGTCTGAAGACATGAGCTCGCGCCCGCTCGATGGGCTGATCATTGCATTCCTGACGGTTCCGTTAGTCGTGGAAGCGCTGCGGCGCACGGTCGGAATTTCGCTCACCGTTGTTGTACTTATTTTTCTGATCTACGCACCACTCGGCCAATACATTCCCGGCGCGCTTGCGGGCCTTCCCGTCAGCATTCCGCAGCTCGCCTTTTACCTCGTATGGGATCCGGGCAGCATGCTCGGCCTGCCTCTGATGGTAGCGGCAACGATTGTCATTGCATTCGTCTTCTTCGGCAATTTGCTCTTTGCATCCGGCGGCTCGGCCTTCTTCACCGATATCGCTCTGACGTTGATGGGCCGCTATCGCGGCGGCTCGGCCAAGATCGCCGTCACGGCCTCCTGTCTGTTCGGCATGATCTCGGGCAGCGCTGTGAGCAACGTCGCCTCGGTCGGCGTTTTGACCATTCCGTTGATGCGGCGCGGCGGCTATTCGGGCCATGTCGCCGCGGCGATTGAAGCCGTCGCCTCCACTGGCGGCCAATTAATGCCCCCGGTCATGGGTGCAGCCGCGTTTCTGATGGCTGAATTCTTGCAAATTCCCTACCGCGAGGTTGCAATCGCGGCCGCGCTGCCCGCGTTGCTTTACTATTACGCATTGTTCATCCAGGCGGACTTATTGGCCGCGCGAGTCGGTCTCGTAAGCGTCGATATGAAGGATGTGCCGCCAGTGCGCCAAGTGCTCAAACAAGGCTGGCACTTTCTGTTGCCCTTTGCCGTATTGGTCTATGGATTGTTTTGGCTGAACTGGTCGCCTGAACGCGCCGCGCTCGCCGCCGCCGCGGTCCTTATCGTCACCGGGCCGACACTTGGCTATGGCGACAAACGGCTGAAACTCGGCGACATCGGCCGCGCTTTACGTGCCACCGGCCTTGTCTCGCTCGACCTCTTGATGATTACGGCCGCCGCCGGATTTATCATTGGTGTGCTCAACGTCACCGGCCTGAGTTTCGCGTTGACGCTGCTGCTGGTGGAGATAGGAAAAAACAGTTTATGGCTACTTCTCGTGTTGGCGGCACTTGTTTCGATTATCCTCGGGATGGGCATGCCGACGGTGGGCGTCTATGTGCTGCTTGCCGCGTTGATCGCGCCCGCCATGGTCAAGATTGGGGTTTCGCCGATGGCCTCGCATATGTTCGTCATGTATTTCGGCATGATGTCGATGATCACGCCACCCGTCGCGCTGGCCGCCTTCGCCGCCGCTTCGCTCGCACAAACCGACCCGATGAAGACCGGCTGGACCGCCGTGCGCTTCGGCTGGATCGCTTACATTATTCCGTTCCTGTTCGTGCGGGCGCCGTCGTTGCTGCTTGAGGGCTCGCTCATGTCGGTGCTGACCTCGCTCTTCACGGCACTGGCCGGGGTGTGGCTGATCTGCGCGGCGTTTGCGGGCTACGCCACGCGACCACTAAGCTTGTTGATGCGACTGGGTTTCGGCTTCGCCGGCCTACTTTTGTTTATCCCCGCCGACGCCGTTGCGAATGGCATTTGGACCGATATTGCGGGTCTCGCGCTCGGCGCCGGATTGTTGACACGTGAGCTCGTAGCGGCACGTGTGCATCGAGCTAAGGCTTGAGCAGGGCTCTCGTGCCGACGCGTTCCCGGAACACGCCGCGTCCCTTTCATCATGTCAAAACATGGGTCTTCGACCTCGACAATACGCTTTACCCGCATCACCTGAACCTCTGGCAGCAGGTGGATGAGCGCATTCGCTCCTATGTCGCCGACTTCCTGAAAGTGTCGAAAGACGAGGCATTCCGGGTGCAGAAGGACTATTACAAGCGCTATGGCACTACACTGCGCGGATTGATGGCCGAGCACGGGCTGCAGGCCGACGACTATCTCGAATACGTACACGTAATCGATCATTCCCCGCTCGAGCCAAATGCGGCCTTGGGTGCCGCGTTGGAAAAACTGCCGGGCCGCAAGCTCATTTTCACCAACGGCACCCGTAAGCACGCGGAAGCGGTACTACGCAGGCTGCAAATACATCGGCATTTCGAGGACGTCTTCGACATCGCCGCAGCCGATCTCGACCCCAAGCCGCTGCCGCACGTGTATGAACGCTTCCTCAAACGGCACGCGGTCGATCCACAGAGGTCCGCCATATTCGAGGATCTCGCGCGCAATCTCGTCGTACCGCACGAGCTCGGCATGATCACGGTCTTGGTAGCGCCGGAAGGTACGCGCGAAGTGCTGCGCGAAGAATGGGAGCTGGAAGGGCGCAACGCGCCTCATGTCGACTTCGTGACCGACGATCTCGCAGACTTTCTCGACCACATCGCACAGCTTTAACTCATGCGGCTTGACATCCCTCTCGTCGCCATCGACAAAACCGCAGCCAAAAAAGGCTGAGGGAAACCATGTCCAACGACAAACTTGCCAAAACCATCGACGACGCCTTTGAGGGCCGCGACACGATCGGCCCCAAGACCAAGGGCGCCGTACGCAAGGCCGTCGATACGGCCCTTGGCTTGCTCGACAGCGGCAAGGCGCGTGTCGCCGAGCGACAAACGGACGGGCAATGGCATGTGAATCAATGGCTGAAAAAAGCCGTGCTGCTGTCCTTTCGCCTCAACGACATGAGTGTGATCCCCGGAGGACCCGGCAAGGCGGTTTGGTGGGACAAGGTCGATTCCAAATTCAGAGGCTGGAGCGCCGCGCGCTTTCGTAAGGAGGGCTTTCGTGCCGTGCCCGGCTGCGTCGTGCGCCATTCGGCCTTTATCGCGCCGGGCGTGGTGCTGATGCCCTCTTTCGTCAATCTCGGCGCCTATGTCGGCAACGGCACGATGGTCGACACGTGGGCGACCGTCGGCAGCTGCGCGCAGATCGGGAAGAACTGCCACTTGTCCGGCGGCGTCGGCATCGGCGGCGTACTGGAGCCGCTACAAGCGGGGCCTGTCATCATCGAAGATAACTGCTTCATTGGCGCACGCTCGGAAGTTGTCGAAGGCGTGATCGTGCGTGAAGGCTCGGTGCTGGGCATGGGCGTTTATCTGGGTATGTCCACCAAGATTGTGGACCGCGAGACCGGCAAGATTTATCAAGGCGAAGTGCCGGCCTATTCGGTCGTCGTATCGGGCACGATGCCCGGCAAGCCCCTGCCAAATGGCGCGCCGGGACCGAATCTTTACTGCGCGGTGATCGTCAAGCGCGTCGACGAGAAAACGCGCTCTAAGACAGGTATCAACGATCTCTTGAGGGATTAAGATGACTCTCATGCTCCGCCCATTCCCGCGCAAACGGGAATTCAAGAAGCGATCACTAGTGGAGTGGATTTGACATTCGCTACCCGCCTGGCCGCAAGCTCGCGAAGCGAATGTCAAATCCAAAACTCCACTAGAAACTTATATTTGGCTCATGGTCTTTCAATTCAAACATTCGCAAAAGACCCCGCCGAAATGGGTAGCGAATGTTTAAATCGGACCACTAGGGTAAGAGAATCCGGCTGGTCTCCGCTTTCGCGGGGACAAGACCAAAAGCGATTTACGGGAGTTTCCGACGTCCGCCGATCCCGTTGCCATCACCCGCGACCTCGTGCGCTGCCCGTCGGTCACGCCGGCGGACGGCGGCGCGCTCTTTTTTTTGGAGAAGACGCTGAAAGCGGCCGGCTTCACCGTGCATCGTATGACCTTCAGCGAGCGAGGTACGGACGATGTTGAAAATCTTTACGCCCGCATCGGCAGCGACGGGCCGAACCTGGTGATCGCCGGCCATACGGATGTCGTGCCGCCCGGCGATGAGAAAGCTTGGACGCACCCGCCGTTCAGTGGTGAAATTGCGAATGGTGAACTCTACGGCCGCGGTGCGGTCGATATGAAAGGCGGCATCGCCTGTGCGGTTGCCGCCGTGCTCGATCATCTCGCCGCCAATGGCGGCAAGCCGCGAAAGAACGGCAAAGGCTCGATCTCGTTTCTCATCACCGGCGACGAGGAAAGCATTGCCGTCAACGGCACGCCGAAACTGCTCGCCTGGGCGGCCGGTCGCGGCGAAAAATTCGACCACTGCATTCTCGCCGAACCGAGCAATCAGGAAGAATTGGGCGACACGATCAAGATCGGCCGGCGCGGCTCGCTCAATGGCCAGCTGATCGTCATGGGCCGCCAAGGCCATGTCGCTTATCCACAGCGCGCCGACAATCCGATCCGTGGCTTGGTGAAACTGATCGAGGCAATCCAAACGGAGCCACTCGATGCGGGCAATGGGAATTTCCAGCCATCGCATTTGGAGTTCACCTCCGTTGATGTCGGCAACAAGACGGTCAATCTCATTCCCGGCGAAGCGTGCGGGCGTTTCAACATCCGATTCAACGACTGCCATACGATGGAGTCGTTGAAGACGCTGATCGAACGACGCGCGGCAAAGGCGGCGGACGGCAGGATCAATTTCACTTTCGAATGGGAGCCGTCGAATGCCAATGTGTTCGTCACCAAACCGGGACCGTTTACCGAACTGGTAGCGAATGCAGTCGCCGAAATCATCGGCCGCAAACCGGAGCTGTCGACCACCGGCGGCACATCGGACGCGCGCTTCATCACGCATCATTGTCCGGTCGTGGAATTCGGCCTCGTTGGCCAGACCATGCATCAGGCCGATGAGCGCGTGCCCCTTGGCGATTTGCGCGCGCTGACGGCGATCTATCGGGAGATTCTCGAGCGGTATTTCGCCTAACCCTCACGGGCTCAATAATCCACTCGCATCAAATACAAGCCGTCCGGCGGCGCGACGGGGCCGCAAGCGGTGCGATCTTTCGCGGCGAGCGCGCGGGCTAAATCATCGGCGCTCCATTTTCCCTCGCCCACGGCAACCAGCGAGCCGACCATGGAACGCACTTGGTTATGCAAAAACGAGCGCGCCGCGGCGAACACATGCACACTCTCGCCGATACGTTCGACATCGAGCCGATCAAGCGTTTTCACGGGCGATTTCGCCTGGCATTCGGTGGAGCGGAACGTGGTGAAGTCGTACTTACCGACGAGGCGCTGCGCGGCTTCATGCATGGCCGTACCATCGAGCGGGCGCGGCACCCGCCAGGCACGGCGCAAATCGAGCGTCAGATCGGCGCGGCGGTTGATGATGCGATAAAGATAATGGCGCTTCACCGCCGAGGTGCGCGCATTGAAATCATCGGGCACGCGCTCGGCGGCAAGCACCGCCACCGGATGTGGCCGCAAATGCGCGTTGAGCCCGTCGCGCACAGTGTCAGCGTCCCAATCTCGGCCAAGATCGACATGCGCCACTTGCGCGCGCGCATGCACCCCGGCATCGGTGCGGCCTGCGCCTTGCACCAGCGTTTTTTCGCCCGACAGCGCCTCGATTGCAACGGTGAGCACGCCCTGCACGGTGAGCTGATCGGCCTGAATCTGCCAGCCGCAAAACGGCGCGCCGTTATATTCGATGGTGAGCTTATAGCGCGGCATTGCTAATCAACCCGCGTGCCGGCCTTGATCGGCGCGCCGCGCAAAAACTCATCAGTCACCCTCGGCTGCTTGCCGGCGCGCTGAACTTGGATAAGGCGCACCGCACCGGTGCCGCAAGCGATGGTGAGCTTGTGATCAAGCACGGTGCCGGGCGCAGCTTTTGACGTCATTTGTCCCTCACCTTGGGTCGAACGCAACACTTTCACCCGCCCGCCATCGAGCTCAAACCAAGCGCCAGGGAAGGGCGACAGGCCGCGAATACGGTTATGCACTTCGTTCCATGGCTTCGACCAATCGAGACGCGTCTCGTTCTTGGAAATTTTCGCCGCATAAGTGATTCCCTCCTTCGGCTGCGGCGTCAATGAGAGCGAGCCGCGTTCGGCGGCGGCAAGCGCGCGCAACATCAAATCCGCGCCAAGCGGTGCGAGCGCGTCATGCAGTTCGCCTGCCGTCATATCCGGCCCGATGGGAATGCGATCGGCCAGGACAATAGCGCCGGTATCGAGACCCTCGTCCATCTTCATGATGCTCGCCCCGCTCATCGTGTCACCCGCCATGACGGCGCGGTTGATGGGCGCAGGCCCGCGCCAGCGCGGCAGAAGCGACGCATGCACATTGAAGCATCCGAGCTTCGGCGCTTCCAAAATCGGTTTTGGCAGAAGCAAACCATAAGCGACAACAATTGCTGCGTCCGCATCAAGCGCACGGAATTGCTCCTGCGTTTTGTCGTCTTTCAGAGTTTTCGGTGTGTAAACCGGTAGCGCAAGCCGTCGCGCTTCGCGCTCAACCGGCGTAATTTGCAGCTCCATGCCGCGGCCGGCGGGCTTGGGCGTGCGCGTATAGACGGCGGCGATCTCATAGCCCCGAGCGGCAAGCTCGATGAGCGTCGGCACGGCGAAATCGGGCGTGCCCATGAAAATCAAGCGGAGAGGCATTGATGTTGTCTCTGCGGTGTTTGTTTAACGGCCCGCGACCGCTTCGAAGGGATTGATCAGTTTAATTCCGAGACCGGCGAAGCCACCGATATCGCGGGTCGCGATTGCCATCCCATTGGCAATCGCGATCGCGGCGATCAGGCTGTCCATAAATAATATCGGCCTTCCGGCACGAGTACGCTTTGCCAGCACGCGGCCAAACTCGTGGGCGCTGTCGCAATCAAAAACAAGGATTCGGTTCGCGAAAAAGTCCTCTTCGGCATTCGAAACAAGGCGTTCGAGTTCGGCGCGGCGCCGGCTTACCGGAAGCCGCTCGACGCCGTGGCGCAGTTCGCCCATTACGGGTGTGCAAAGAAACAATTCACCCGGCTCCTGCCGGTCGAGCCAGTCGCGTACAATTGGGCTTGGGCGAATTCGTAGCGCTTCCGAGATAATGTTGGTGTCGAGAATGATCATTCGAAATCAGGCGGCTCTCTGATCGCGCCGTCGACTTCGAAAACAAGGTCATCGCCCCGGAACTCATCCGGAAGCAGCGAAAACATTCTGGTGCCAAGCCCCATGCGAGGCTCTTGCTCGGTTATCATCCGCCGAAGCTGTATCTTGGCCTCATCCGACAGGCTGCGGCCGTGCGCGCGGGCGCGCTTCTCAAGCTCGCGCTTGAGCTTCGGATCGATCTTGCGAATGAGCAGGTCGGTCATGATATCCCTCGATTGATATCACTGATATCAAAAGCGGGGGCGGCTGTCGAGAGCTCACGCCCATCAGCCGATGTGATGTTCGGGGACGTTATCGGTCGGATGGGGCCTGGCCGGCTCGCCGCGCTTGGAGGCTTTCTTGAACTTCTTCATCACCCTGTCGCGCTTGAGCTTGGAAATGTGATCGATGAAAAGCACGCCGTTGGTGTGATCGATCTCGTGCTGAAGACAGGTGGCGAGCAGACCATCCGCCTCGATCGCGTGCTCCTTGCCGTCGAGGTCGAGATATTTGACTTTGACCGCCTTCGGCCGCTCGACCTCTTCGTAGTATTCGGGGATCGACAAGCAGCCTTCGTCATAAGTGCCGCGCTCGTCCGACGCCCAGGTGATTTCCGGATTGATGAACACTTGCGGCGCTTTGGGTTCTTCTTTTTTGGCGAGATCCATCGTGACCACGCGCTGGAGAACCCCGATTTGGATGGCGGCCAAGCCAATGCCCGGCGCTGCATACATGGTCTCGAACATGTCCTCGACCAAAGCGCGCACCGATTGATCAATAGTTTTGACGCGCTCGGATTTCAGTCGTAGCCGCGTGTCAGGGATAATGAGAATTTCGCGTTTTGCCATGAACGCTAAGTAAGCGGTTGACCCCATTGGGTCAATGGAAGGGTCAAAACTGGACGGCCGTGGCGGAAAGCTCTTCGCCGTGCGGATCGTCATTCGCCGTCGCGCTGCCGCCTGCCCGTTCGTCGTTCGTTCTCGATAAATGCGCGAATCATGCTAGTGTCCGATTCAAACATTCGCTACCCATTTCGGCGGGGATCTTTTGCGAATGTTTGAAATCGAAAGACCATGAGCCAAATATAAGTTTCTAGTGGAGTTTTGGATTTGACATTCGCTTCGCGAGCTTGCGGCCAGGTGGGTAGCGAATGTCAAATCCACTCCACTAGAAAGTGGCCATGTCGGAATCGTTAAGCCTTCTCGTTGGCTTCGCCATCGCCGCGGCGATTGGCGTCATCATTGTGCTGGTCGTGCGCTCGCGCGTGCCCAGTAAAGATTTGGCTGGCGAGCAACGCATGGCCGAATTGAACGCGCGCATCCAAGTGATGGGCGATGGGCTGACCAAGGCGCAGGCGCAATTACAACAGGCAATGCACGAACGGCTCGATGCCGTCAGCGCGCGGCTCGGCGAGTCGATGCAGAATTCGACCAAACATACCGCCGAACATTTGCAACAACTGCACGCGCGGCTGGCCGTGATCGACAGCGCGCAGAAGAATATCACCGACTTGGCCTCGCAGGTGACGACGCTGCAACAGGTGCTCGGCAACAAACAGTCACGCGGCGCCTTCGGTCAAGGCCGCATGGAGATCATTATTCAGGACGGTCTGCCAAAGGACTGTTACGCGTTTCAGTTCACGCTTTCGAACAGGTCGCGGCCCGACTGTTGCGTGTTCTTGCCGGATAACCGCCCGCTGGTGGTCGACGCCAAATTTCCGCTGGAGGCGGTGACGGCATTCAAAGAAGCAAAGAGCGAGGACGAGCGCAAATCCGCGAGTGCACGGGTACGGATGGATTTGGCAAAGCATATCAGCGACATCGCCGAAAAATATTTAATTCCGGGCGAGACCCAAGAAATGGCGCTGATGTTCGTGCCATCGGAATCGATTTATGCCGAACTTTACGATGGGTTCGACGATATCTTCCAGAAGGCTTATCGCGCCAAGGTGATTATCGTCTCGCCGTCGCTATTGATGCTGGCGATTCAAGTGATCCAGCAAATCCGCAAGGATGCGAAGATGCGGGAAGCTGCGGATAAAATCTTGAGTGAAGTCGGATTATTGGTGGCTGATGTGCAGCGGCTAAAGGATCGCGTCGATAATCTCGATAAGCATTTCGGGAACGTGAATACCGACATCAAGCAGATCGTGATTTCCGCCGATAAGATCCTCAGTCGTGGCGAGAAAATCCATGATGTCGATTTCGGCGACGGAGCGGACGTCACTGCAACGCTTGCCGCGCCGGTCCTGAATGCCGGAGCGACGGAATAAAGTGCCGGCGCAAACCTTCGGTTTGCGATTTCAGCTCTTGCGTTGCGAACGAATCGCTTAATATTTTGAAGTCGAGAAAAAGCCATGGCAACCGCAGCAATTCGTAGGGCGGGTTAGCCGAAGGCGTAACTCGCCGCATTTAGCTTATGTTGGAAGGAAAATCGGCGGATTACGCGTTCCGCTAATCCGCCCTACGTGCTGCAGAACGCCCCTCACGAGGGGTGGTTATTTTCCGGTATATAGACCTATAGGAATGAAGTCAAGATGGCGAACATGCTCCAATTTTACGTTGAAAGATTTTTGTTTATGGTTTGTTCCAAGATAACGTACGGTATAATAGAGTTTGTAATAATCGCAGAAATTGCTGGGGAAACTTATGAAATTGGCCGAATTCAATGTCGCGGAATTTCGCAGCATCTGGAATTCAAACCCAATTAAAGTAGACGACGTGACATGCCTGGTTGGAAAAAACGAGGCCGGGAAAACGGCGCTACTCACGGCTCTCTACAGAGTGAACCCTATCATCCCCGAAGATAATGTCTTTGACGTAACGGATGACTACCCTCGAAAGGAAGTTGGTGATTACCAGCACCAGGTCGATATTAAGGAGAGAGAACCAGCGACCGTCGTCGTCGTAAAATACAAGTTGGACAAAGAGGATATAGACGCGGTCGCCGCGGTTTTTGGTGAAGACTGTCTTTCTTCGGACATTCTTAGTGTCTTCGTAGGCTACAGCAAGACGGCACGTTACGGCCTCGAATTTAATGATCAAGCCGCCCAAAAACATCTCGCGGCTAATACTGAATTACCGGATGCACTCAGAGAAAAGTTGTTAGCTGCACCTGATTGGAAAAATTTTGGCGACATTCTTGCGAGCGCCGACAATACCGCTGCCATCACTGGGCTAAGAGAATTGGTCGGGAAGTTTAAGGGGCAGAGCGCGTCGCATCATGCCTACTATTCAATATTGAAATTGCGGGAGCCGAAATTCCTATATTTCGATGAATATTATCAACTGGCCGGACATGAGAACATCCCCGCACTGATTCAACGAAAAAATGAGAAAAAGTTTATCCGAAGCGATCGCCCGCTACTTGGACTCATAAACTTAGCGAGGCTAAAACTCGAAGACCTTTTGAGCGTCAAGCGCACGACCGAGCTCACGAACACTTTAGAAGGTGCTGGAAATCATCTGACCCGACAAATTTTAAAATACTGGTCACAAAACAGACATCTGCAGATGAAATTTGACGTTCGAGAAGCAAAAACTGAAGATCCGCCACATATGCGGAACGGTGTAAACATATGGGGAAAGGTCTACGATACAGTCCACTGCGCGACGACCGAACTCGGCTCACGGTCAAGAGGGTTTGTTTGGTTCTTTTCATTCTTAGCTTGGTACGAAGACATAAAGCGCAGCCGTCAAAATGTGATTCTTCTTTTAGATGAGCCTGGTCTTTCACTTCACGGAAAAGCGCAGGCCGATTTACTCCGTTACATTGAACAAGAGCTCAAATCAGATCATCAAGTAATTTATACTACACACTCGCCCTTCATGGTTGATCCCAATCATTTTGAAAGGGTCAGAATCGTTCAGGATGCAGGTGTTGATGCAACGAAGCCGCTTCCAAAAGATGAAGATGGGACTAAAGTGCTGACCGAAGTTTTCGACGCGTCGGAAGATAGTCTTTTCCCGCTTCAAGGCGCTCTAGGCTACGAAATCCACCAAACACTATTTGTTGGTCCAAATAGCCTAATCGTTGAAGGACCATCTGACCTCTTATTTTTGAATGCCATGAGCAGCATCTTGGAGCGTGAGGAGCGGACTGGCCTCAGTGACCGTTGGACCATTACACCCGTCGGTGGAAGTGGAAGAATTCCGACATTCGTAGCACTTTTGGGCCCTCAGAGAGGGCTAAACATCGCGACTCTAATTGATATCCAATCGAAGGACCGGCAAAGCATCGAAGGGCTTTATAAAAAAAAGCTGCTAGAAAAAAAGCGAGTGCTTACATATGCCGATTTCACGGGTGAGGCTGAAGCAGATGTCGAAGACATGTTTGACCGTAATTTCTATTTACAACTTGTGAACGCTGAATTCAGCAAGCAGCTTTCAAAACCGCTATCGCCGACGAACTTAAACCAAAAAATTCCCAGGATTCTCTCGGCAATCGAGGACGTATTGGAAACAACTCCGCTCAAAGCTGGTAAGTTTGGCCACTATCGCCCAGCGAGATATTTTATGGAAAATCTCGAGTCGCTGAAGGATAAAGTAAGCGACAAAACCAAGGTACGCTTCGAAGCTGCGTTTGTAAAACTTAACGCTCTCCTAAAGTGAACCCAGCGAGGAAAAAATGGCGAAAAAACCCGCGAGACCGCCGGCACCGATTACGTCGACCAAAGTTAAGCATCTTGCGGGCGAGGGCTTGCGGCGTCCAAGTCAATTGTCGACTAAGCAAGTGCAGGACCTCGCCGCATCCGTGATGGCCCATATCGAGCCGCGCCGATACAAAAAACTCACAGAAAAGAAATAACAAAATATCAAGGCTCCGCGCATCAACGTTGTTGCGACAATTCTACTCTCATGCGCATGACTGCCAATGTAGACTGGAGTTTGAGCTCGCTCCCGTTCGATCCCCGGAATGACGAATTGAGAAATGGTGGAATAATGCTTCGCTTACGCCTCCGCAAAAACGAGCCCACCGGCGTTCATTCGATCCGGCACGGTCGTGACCCGGCCGTCGGCGTGGCGCAGCCGGTGATGACTGCCTTTAACGCGGGAGTCGACGAAACCCGACCTCGCAAGCGCCGCAATGACTTCGGCGCCGGTCAGGCGCGGTAGCCGGCTCATACCGGCACGGTCACGCGCTGAACTCCGATGAACTCAAGGGTCGAAGGCGCGGCAGCATCGTCATCCTCGAGGCACACGGCAATCGCCTCTTGAACGCGCTCGATAAGCTGATCCAAGGAGTGGGCTTGCGTATGGCAGCCGGCGAGCGCGGGAACCGAGGCGACGTAATTCCCGTCCTCGTCACGTTCGACGACGACAGTGAAATCACGCCGGGTGCCGCTCTCGTTGCTCATCGCTATTATGTCAGTTGTCCGGAAACGACCTCAGTTTACGCGATCTACTCGCATGCTTCAACTTCCTGAGCACCTTGTGTCAATAGCACACGATTTGTCCGGGTTAGGTAGCAGACGCGTTGTCCGGTTTCTTGCCTCACAAAGGAGTCAGGGCAAACGGAAGCGCTGGGTCCCCGCTTTCGCGGGGACGAACGGAGAATGGCTCAGTTGTCGAGGAAGCTCCTGAGCTTCCTGCTCCTTGACGGATGCTTCAGCTTCCTGAGCGCCTTGGCCTCGATCTGGCGGATGCGCTCGCGCGTCACCGAGAACTGCTGGCCGACTTCCTCCAGCGTGTGGTCGGTGTTCATACCGATGCCGAAGCGCATGCGCAGCACACGCTCCTCGCGCGGCGTAAGCGAGGCGAGGACACGCGTCGTTGTCTCGCGTAAGTTAGACTGGATCGCCGCGTCGATGGGCAGGATCGCGTTCTTGTCCTCGATGAAATCGCCGAGGTGCGAGTTTTCCTCGTCGCCCACCGGCGTCTCCAGCGAAAGCGGTTCCTTGGCGATTTTCAGAACTTTACGCACTTTCTCGAGCGGCATGCCGAGTTTCTCGGCCATCTCTTCCGGCGTCGGTTCGCGGCCGATTTCGTTGACAATAAATTTTGGTTGCACTCACCCAATCTTACACGGCATTATTCTGGGACGGGGAAGCAAAAAATGTCCAAAGACAGCTTTGACATCTCGAAATTTCGGGCCGCGCAAAACAAAGAAAGTCAGTATCAGCGCCAATTGGAGCGACTGACATCTCAGGGTAAGGCGGTTGACTGCATCGAGGCCGCAGTTAGAGGCGCGCTCGCAAGTCTCTCCGACACCGATCGGACAGCGTTCGTCATCTACGGAGAGCCTCAGAGCGGCAAGACCGAGATGATGATCTGTCTAACGGCGCGCCTGTTAGACAGCGGTCGTCCATTCATACTGCATCTTCTCAATGACAGCGTTGATCTTTTGGGCCAAAATCTTGGACGTTTCCAAGCCTCTGGCCTCGCCCCATCTGCGAAAAACTACACTGACATTCTTGATCCAGCTATCCGCATAGCTGGACGGCAGCACGTTATTTTTTGCAAGAAAAACGGCCGCGACCTTGAGAAACTTCTGAACAAAATCGGCCAACTGCATCGTATAGTTATAATAGATGATGAAGCGGACTTCGCGTCGCCAAACGCAAAAATTAACAAGAACACGAAGACACGCATTAACGAACTAATTACAGACCTCCTTGGCGACACCGGCGATTACATCGGCGTCACAGCCACGCCGGCACGCCTCGATCTCAATAATACATTCGACAACGACAGTTCCTTGTGGGTCGATTTCCCCCCACACCAACTTTACACAGGCCAGGATATATTCTTTCCACTCGACACACCAGTTGGAGACAATTACCGGCTCACCTTGCTCCCTGAAAATTATGACGGCCCTAAATATGCGAGAATTGCATTCTTCAGTTTTCTCATTAACGTTGCGTATTTAAACAAGTGGGCAAATCAGGCGGAACAAAACTACTCATTGCTCATCCATACGAGCGGCAAGAAGGTCGATCACAAGGCAGACTGGTACGTTTTTGACAAGATCATAACGGCACTATCCGATAGCAACAGTAAGGACTTCGCCCGGTACACAGAAGATATCTGGCTCATAGCCCGAGAGCGTTACAACGACGTTGATGCCAACGAACTGACTGCATACGTCATAAACAACATCTCCCGCAGTGCTGTAATCATCCTAAACAGCGATCGGGACTTTGTGCAGAATGGCGCCGCCGCAACAAACCCATCTTCATTATTCACGTTGATCATTGGTGGAAATATCGTTTCCCGCGGCGTAACTTTCGACAACCTTTTATCTATGTTCTTTACGAGGGACGTGAAGCAAAAGATCCAACAAGATACCTATATTCAACGAGCACGCATGTTTGGCTCGAGAGGCAAGTATCTTCGCTTCTTCGAGCTAACGATCCCACACCATCTCTATCAAGATTGGCATCGCTGTTTCGTCTTCCATCGGCTTGCTCTAGCCGGAATACGTGAAGGAATTGGCTCACCGGTATGGCTTAGCGATAGTCGCATTGCAGCCGTCGCGGGTTCAAGCATCGACCGATCAACCGTCGATCTTGATAAGGGTGAAATGGCATTTCGTCTCTTCAAGTTCGATTCCAAATATGACCAAATCGCCGCATCCACGAATGGCGTTAGCGAACGGTTAGAAGCACTCTCAGCCGAACTGGGCGATCTGGCATTTCCAACATACCTGAAGCGCTACATCACTCGCACCTCGCCTAAATTGGACGAGACCCTAGCGATCCACGAGTTGTCATCAATTGACGGCTACCGCGACGGTGAAGATGGTTTGGACAAAAAAAATATCGAACGCCGCCGCGGCTTCATGGGTACAAATCAGCTAGAGAAGGCAAAATATCCTCGCGCGGGCCATCATATTAAGATATTCCGCAACGGTGAAGGAAACGCTCGCCTGTTCTACAAGTTCGACGGCTCTATCCAATTCATAAAGAACACAAAGCAATGATTAGCGAATCAGAACGCTATCAAGGGACCGCCCTAAGGCAAATTATTGTAAGCGCAGGACGCCCTGTATCCATTGGCGTGGCCGAGGCGTCTGGACGAATCGATTCGTTCAGCATCGAGCGGACCGCCTTCCAAATAAAATACTCGACTAAACGTCTATCGCCTTGGAATTTCAGCTTTAGTGCCGACCAGCTCTTTGAAATCGCCGCTCCAGCGAGAACGTTTGACGCAGTATGGATGGTTCTGGTCTGCGGCATTGACGGCATCGTTTGCCTTAGGGCACAAGAGTTCTTATCAATCACAGAACCACGTCCCGGCGGATTTTGTTCGATCCGAGTTTATCGGAACAAAAATACCATGTACCGCGTCGCCGGAAATGCGCGAGAGCTACCGACGGCAAAAGCTCGCGGCGTATATGAATTGGTAGCAGAGGCATTGGCCCAGGCAATTCAAAAGGTCGCGGCTCAATGACGGCGCGTGCTGAAACTATTTCCGATGTGGTCGGGCGTGGCCCCGTACATCCGTTTCCCGCGAGGATGGCGCCCGGAATTGCGCTAACAGCGATTTCGTCCGCGCCTCAAACACTGAGAGTGCTCGACCCGATGATGGGATCGGGCACGGTACTTGCTGTAGCACGGGCAAAAGGTCACCGGGCCTTCGGAGCAGACCTCGATCCTCTTTCCGTTCTGATATCACGAGTGTGGACAACTCCCGTCGACCATCAAGCCGCGATTAATAAGGCATCAGATGTTCTTGATGCCGCAAGAAAGCGATTTAAGAAGACAACCATTGCGTTAGCATATCCTAAGGACGC
The DNA here is from genome assembly GCA_963697535.1 of uncultured Pseudomonadota bacterium. Taxonomy (GTDB): domain Bacteria; phylum Pseudomonadota; class Alphaproteobacteria; order Rhizobiales; family Xanthobacteraceae; genus Pseudolabrys. The sequence continues at coordinate 721,330 of OY969085.1, forward strand.
CACCGAAGAGACAAAGCAATTTATAAGATATTGGTTCGATCCATACGTGCGGCGTCAGCTTAAGGTGCTATCGTCAGAAATTTCTGGCGTCAAACAACAAACCATTCGCGATGTCCTGTGGTGTGCATTTTCGCGCCTTATCATCACGAAACAAGCAGGCGCCTCTCTTGCGATGGACCTTTCGCACAGCAGGCCTCACAAGAAATTTCTATTAGCTCCTGTCAAACCATTCAGCCAATTTCTAAAGGTAGTGGAGCGGGTGCTGGAGAGCACCATCGCCCAGAATGAAAGGAACCGCGGCCCCAAAGCGATAATCTATCAGGCGGATGCACGACGCCTTCCAATCCGAAGTTCTTCGATCGATTTGGTACTAACGTCTCCTCCCTATCTCAACGCTATTGACTACATCCGCTGCAGTAAGTTTTCGCTTATTTGGATGGGTCACAGCGTTCAATATTTGAGAGGTTTGCGAGGAGCAAGTGTTGGAAGCGAGATCGGAGCTGACGAGCAACACGTAGATGCCGGACTGAAATCTCTCTTGGATCAGATTGATTTAAAGAAGCGACTTAGTTCGCGGAACCGAGCAATTTTAGTCCGCTACATCCTCGACATGAAAAAATCCATGACCGAGGCGTCCAGGGTGTTGGCTAACAACGGCAGAGCTATCTACGTGGTAGGTGAGAACACAGTGAGAGGGACATACATTGAGACGTTAACAATTCTCACCGCTGTAGGAAAACAAGTTGGGCTTAAATTTGTTAAAAAGTACTCGCGTACTCTCCCTGCGAATAGACGGTATTTGCCACCTCCGCGTCATAGAAAAAGGGGCACGATCCATTCTCGCATGCGCCGCGATAGTAATCATTACTTTTCGTAAGCGAACGCATCGCTAACGTAATCTGAATGCAAACGACCAGAGTTTGAACGATAACCCATACTAACCCCGCCCTTATCTGTTGATGTGCCGCCTATTCAGGCTTGCGGCAAAGCCGCAACGAAGCAAGCTTTCCTTTCACGACGCTGTGTAAAAGAGCGGGCAGTCTACGTGAAAACGATAAACGGCTGGCTTTCGGCCCGTCGTTTGAAAAGTCATCGGCCGTCGCCCTTCGAGGCTCGGCCTTCGGCCGAGCACCTCAGGGTGACGGAGAGAGGCTAGTTATCCAAGAAGCTTCGCAGTTTCCTGCTCCTTGACGGGTGCTTGAGCTTGCGCAGCGCCTTGGCCTCGATCTGGCGGATGCGCTCGCGCGTCACCGAGAACTGCTGGCCGACTTCCTCCAGCGTGTGGTCGGTGTTCATACCGATGCCGAAGCGCATGCGCAGCACACGCTCCTCGCGCGGCGTAAGCGAGGCGAGGACACGCGTCGTTGTCTCGCGTAAGTTAGACTGGATCGCCGCGTCGATGGGCAGGATCGCGTTCTTGTCCTCGATGAAATCGCCGAGGTGCGAGTCTTCCTCGTCGCCCACCGGCGTCTCCAGCGAAAGCGGTTCCTTGGCGATTTTCAGAACTTTACGCACTTTCTCGAGCGGCATGCCGAGTTTCTCGGCCATCTCTTCCGGCGTCGGTTCGCGGCCGATTTCGTTGAGCATCTGGCGCGAGGTGCGCACGATCTTGTTGATGGTCTCGATCATGTGCACGGGAATGCGGATGGTGCGCGCCTGGTCGGCGATCGAGCGCGTGATCGCCTGACGGATCCACCATGTGGCGTAGGTCGAGAATTTATAACCGCGGCGGTATTCGAATTTATCGACCGCTTTCATCAGGCCGATATTGCCTTCCTGGATCAAATCGAGGAACTGCAAACCGCGGTTCGTATATTTCTTGGCGATGGAAATGACGAGGCGCAAATTCGCCTCCACCATCTCCTTTTTGGCAATGCGCGCTTCGCGTTCGCCCTTTTGAACCATATGCACGATCTTGCGAAATTCGGTGATCTCCACGCCGGTCTGCGCGGCAAGATCGTGCACAAGGGCGCGACCTTCCTTGATTCGTTCTTTGTCTTTGGCGACGAAATTCTTCCAGCCTTTGGCGGAAAGCTTCGAGATGCGGTTAAGCCAACGCGGATCGAGCTCGGCGCCCATGTAATTCTTCAGGAAATCCTCGCGCGCGATGCCGTAGGTTTCGGCGAGCCGCATCATGCGACCCTCGTTCGACACCAGGCGCTTGTTGATGTCGTAGAGCTGCTCGACGAGCAAATCGATACGCGCTTGATTCAGCCGCAGGGATTTCACTTCTGCTATGATCTCGTCCTTGAGCTTGCGGTATTTGCGCTCCTGCGACGGCGAAAGATTATCGCTCTTCAAGCGCAGATCGATGTCCTGCTCCTGCAAGCGGCGCAGCTTCTTGAAGCTGTCGGCGATCTTGTCGAAAGTCTCGACCACTTTCGGCTTGAGCTCCGCCTCGATCGCGGCAAGCGAAAGCGAGTTCTCCATTTCATCTTCGTCGAAATCGCTGTCGGCCGCGGCTTCGGCGGAATCCTTCCTCTCGCCGTCGTCTGCTTCGGCAGACGCCTTGAAGGGTGTGGCATTGGCCGGCGCCGCAGGCGGGGCAGCCGTGACCACCTGCAAATGCGGCGCGCCGGGCACCGGCGTGCCGATCGGAGGCTTGCCGGTCACGGCGGCAATCGGTTTACCGTCGGGGCCCATCACCGGCGGCTGCATCTGCTTGGCATCGGGGCCGGCATAGGTGGCTTCCAGATCGATGATGTCGCGCAGGAAAACTTTTCCTTCGTTCAACTCGTCGCGCCAAATGATGATCGCCTGGAAGGTGAGCGGGCTTTCGCATAGGCCGGATATCATGGCCTCGCGGCCGGCCTCGATGCGCTTTGCAATCGCAATTTCCCCCTCGCGTGAGAGCAGCTCTACCGAGCCCATCTCACGCAGATACATGCGGACCGGATCGTCGGTGCGTTCGGACGGCTCTTTCTTTTCCGCAGTCGTCAGCGATTTCGATTTCGTCTCGACGAGTTCGGAGCCGGTATCATCGTCGTCGTCTTCATCGGGCCTGTCCTCGTCGTTCTCGGCATCTTCGTTGTCGACAACATTAATGCCCATCTCGCTGAGCATTGCCATGACGTCTTCGATCTGCTCCGGCGACGTGGAGTCCGACGGAAGCACGGCATTGAGAGCATCGAAGGTGACAAAGCCACGTTTCTTGGCGGCTTTGATCATCTTTTTAACGCCCGCATCCGTCAGATCAATCAAAGGCAGCGGCGAATTGGCCGCATTTTCGGAGTCCTTCTCCGGGGCTTCTTCCTTTGCCTGCGTCGCCTTCACCTTAGTCGCCATCTCGCCTTATCTCCCGTCCCTTCCACCGCCCGTGCCTCCTGCGAACGCAGAACCAGACGAACAGGGTTGGCCAAAAAAAGGGCGCCCTCGGCCGGCCGCCCCCGAATCAGGCCGCAATGTTGCCGAAGCACGCTTAAGCCCCGATTAAGCCTCAAGAACGAACCGCTTAAGACCGGCCTCTATTCCCCATTACTCCCCACCCCAGTCGCCCGTTCATTGAATTGTTCAACTATACCCGCGGAAATTATAGCCGCGGAAATGCGTATAGCCGATCAACGGGCGCCTCTCGCCGCGATGAGCAGGCGCCATCGCACAACTTAAGGTAGTTAGCCTCTGCGCATTGGCCGCTTTTTGCCGCTCGGCCTCCTGGCATGGTTTAAGTAGTCAAGGATACCGCCGATGCAAGGCAATTCTTAACGCTCATTAACACTCTCACGCGGCCACGCGCTGGTATTCCGTGGGACCAAGCGCGAGGCGCTTAATTTCAGACGCTTGTTCCGCGAGCGCCAAGTCCATGGCCTGAATGGCCTCCTCGCGCGCATGCAAATCTCGAATCAACGCCAAAACGCGTTCTGATAATTCTGTTCTTTCGTCGGCGGGTGTTTCCTTGAGGACCGTTATTTCCGCGCGAATCTGCTCGACCATGAGAAGTTGCACGAAATGGGCAATGCAGCTTGAAATAAATTCCAACGGCGGATCAACGCGTAGGATGGGGAACCTTTGGGTCAAGCGATATCCCGGGGAGCGGCCAGAGACGCCATGGCCGTGTATCTCCTCAAGGACATCGTAAAATGCCGGGTTCAGTTTATCGTAGATGAGCAGAACAGAAACTTCATTATTCATGATCAAAAGATCGTACAGCGCTGTCCTGAACTCATCGTATTCCGGCGCAAACTCGACATTGGACAGTTCGGGCATTTTTTCGTCGAGGAAGTGCGGATAATGGACCAAGAGACCCAAAATCAGTTTTTGCAACCCGTGCCGGTGACCCTTTTTCTCAATGTTCAGTTCTCGAGATGCCAAGCCTGCTTGTGCCAAGCCGCGCCGCTTTCTCGTCGCCTCCCAAAACAAATTCGCCAACTGGATGCGCGACGTGCGGCTGTAAGCCGTCCGTACCACCGGATCCTTGATCAAGCTGACAAAGGCGTTTAATTTTGCTTCCAATTTGGCTTGACCGTCGGGTGTGGTCACAAGCGCCTGCGCCGTTTCTCGCTCCCACAATACGTCCCAGATGGGCAGCGAGCCGCGCAAAATATCTGAAAATGCACCCAGGCCCCTTTCGCGAATGAGATCATCGGGATCCTTTTGATCCCGCAAAAAAGCAAAACGAAACGTTCGTCCCACTTTCAATAACGGCAAAATCCGATCGATCGATCGGTGCGCGGCTGAAATGCCCGCGCGATCGGCGTCGAAACAAACAATTGGCTCGTCGGACAAACGCCACAGACTTGCAATTTGCTCTTCGGTGAAAGCCGTTCCCATACTGGCCACGACACTTTTCATGCCGGCCTGATAGATCGCTATCGCATCCATATAGCCTTCGACGACGACGACCGTCCCGTCGCCATGCGCAGGCTGGCGCGCGCGGTGGAAATTAAAAACAGTCGAACCTTTGTGGAAAAGCGCTGTTTCCGGCGAATTGAGATACTTGGCCTGTGCGTCAGCCGACAGCGCCCGCCCGCCGAAAGCCACCACGCGGCCGCGCTCGTCATGAATGGGGATCATCAGACGATCGCGAAATCGATCATATGGGACGGGAATATCATCGCCGCCGATAAGAAGCCCGGTCGCGATCATATCGGCGACGGAAACGCCTTTACCGCCGAGAAATTCCTTTAACGCAAATCGTTCGCCCGGCGCATAGCCGATACGAAATTCCTTTATCGTTCTTTGTTCCAAACTGCGCCCGGCCGCATAATTCCTTGCCGCCTTGCCCCGTGCGCCCGCAAATTGCATTTCAAAGAACTGCGTCGCAAGCTCCATTACTTCGTAAAGCGTTTTTCGCTTTTGCTCTTGTTCTTCGACATCTTTCGAGACCGCCGGCAGCGGGATGCCGGCCAATTGCGCCAAGCGTTCGACCGCTTCGGGAAAGCTTAAGCCTTCCGTCTCCATGATGAAGTCGAAAATGCTGCCGTTTTTTCCCGACGAGAAATCGAACCAGGCTTGCTTTTGGTCGTTCACGAAAAACGACGGCGTTTTCTCCTTATTGAACGGCGAAAGGCCCTTCCACTCACGTCCCGCGCGAACGAGCTTCACGCGCTTGCCCACCACTTCCGAGACCGGAATGCGGGCTTTCAGTTCATCGAGAAACTGGGGTGTGAAGCGCATGGGTTTCCGATGCGTGTTGTATCTTTGCGTGTTAGCGAACTTGGAATCGGGACACTATAGCGTGTTGCGTTGAGGTAGAGCCACCCCCGCTCATTCCCGCGAAAACGGGAATCCGGAGTAACATTGAAATGCCGACCGTTTTTGCGCTGGGCCCTCCACTTTCGTGAGGGTGAGCGGCAGAAGTGCGATTTCTTACGATGGAGACTCAGCCCAAAAATGAACGATATTTCAATATTATCATTCTGGGATACCCATCATAAGTCGGGTTTACCCGACTTACGCATATTGGTGCCAGAAATCGAGTATACTCGATGCCAGCCCGCGGGAATGAGCGGGGGAGGTTCTACCTAAGCGTAACAGGCTCGCGCCGACGCTACGCTTATCGAGGCTGATCCGATTATTGTCGGACTTACATCAGGGTGGATGGCCGCTTCTTCATGCGCCACCAACGCAGAAGCTAACAATCCGTCATTTCAGGCGCAGCCAAAGGCTGCAAACCCGAAATTCGAAAAACAAGATGTTCTATTGAATCTTGGGCCGCTGAATTCTGGGCAAGCGCGGGCGAACCAAAGATGAGTGCTATTGCGAGCGTGAAACAAGACAAGCGCATAATCGCTTCCTTTTCAAAGAGCTGTTATCGATATATTGCGTTTTCAAAATCGGCGATGTAACTCAGATGACACATGGAAGCATTTGGCGAATGCGCAAGAATCCTCCCTTCAACGCCACTCTACTTTCTTGACTTCATAGGCTTTGGCGCCGCCGGGTGTATTGACCTCGACGGAGGCGCCTTTGCGTTTACCGATCAGTGCGCGCGCGAGCGGCGAGGCAATGGAAATACGGCCCGATTTGGCGTCCGCTTCGGGTTCGCCGACGATTTGCCATACCTTCTTTTCGTCGGTGTCTTCGTCAATGAGCGTCACCGTCGCGCCAAATTTGATGGAATTGCCCGAGAGTTTCGAGACGTCGATCACATCGGCACGCGCAAGCTTGTCTTCGAGTTCGGCGATGCGCCCCTCGTTGATGGACTGCGCCTCCTTGGCAGCGTGATATTCGGCATTCTCCGACAGATCGCCATGCGTGCGCGCTTCGGTGATCTGTTGGATAATTCGTGGACGCTCCACCTGTTGACAGTGTTTCAATTCGTTTTCCAGCGCGGTGTAACCCGCGGCCGTCATGGGGATTTTTTCCATCTTTTCTCTCCTCTTGGCAGGATGTGCAACGAAATGCGGCCCGCCAAGTCCTTCCATTTGTCCATCCAGTTTTAGGCGGTTTTCCGCCACTTGCGGCTCGGATATGAGCGCCGTCAAAAAAGCCCCGATCGCGGCTAGTTTTCACCCCTGCCGCGATCATGGACTTCCCAACCTAACTCATTTCCGCCGCGTTTGGTCCCCGATTGGCACCAACCGAGGACCTCTACTTACGTCCGGTCGTGATAATAGTTTTGTAGCGCGCGGACCTCGAGGTCTCCCCCAAGATAGGCTTTTATGCCTTGCGCCGCGGCGAGGGCACCTGAAAGAGTGGTGTAGTATGGCACTTTATGCAAGAGGGCGGCATGGCGCAGCGAATAGCTGTCGGCAAGGGCGGTAGCCCCCTCAGTGGTATTGAAGACGAGCTGAACCCCACCGTTTTTGATGGCGTCAACGATGTGCGGCCGGCCCTCCAGCACTTTGTTGATCTTAGCCGCATCCACACCTTGTTCCGCGAGATAGCGTTGGGTGCCCGAGGTGGCGATCGTCTTAAAGCCAAGCGAGGCGAGGAGCTTCACCGCCGGCAGGATTCGCGGCTTGTCCGCGTCTTTGACGGAAACGAACACCGTGCCGGAGCGCGGCAGGCTCGTGCCGCTCCCAAGCTGGCTCTTGGCAAATGCGATTTCAAACGAGCCGTCGATGCCCATGACCTCGCCGGTCGATTTCATCTCCGGACCCAATACTGTGTCGACGCCCGGGAAGCGCGCGAAGGGGAAGACCGCTTCCTTCACCGCGCGATGCCTTATCACGGGATGCTTTAGCTTAATACTCTTGAGTTTCTCGCCGGCCATGACGCGCGCGGCGATCTTGGCGATGGGCACGCCAATCACCTTGGCGACGAACGGCACGGTGCGCGAGGCGCGCGGATTGACCTCAAGTACGTAAATCTCGCCATCCTTGATCGCATATTGCACGTTCATCAAGCCGCCGACACCGAGCGCAAGCGCAAGCTCGCGCGTTTGCCGTTCGAGTTCGGCGATAGTCTTTTCATTCAGCGAATGCGGCGGTAAGGCGCAGGCGCTGTCGCCGGAATGAATGCCCGCTTCCTCGATATGCTCCATGATGCCGGCGATGAAAGTATCCTCGCCGTCGGCCAGACAATCGACGTCCACTTCCGTGGCGTCGGATAGATAGCGATCGATCAGCAGCGGGCTTTTCTCCGAAACGAGAAGCTCCGAGGGCCGGTCGAGATCGGAAGCCAATCGCGCAACATAGCGATCGAGTTGCGCGCCATCACGCACGATTTCCATGGCGCGTCCGCCGAGCACAAACGACGGACGGATCACCACCGGATAGCCGATTTGGTCGGCTATGAGCCGCGCGGCATCGGGCGAAGTGGCGATGCCGTTCTGGGGTTGGCGCAGCTTGAGCTTGTCGAGCAATTTCTTGAAATGGTCGCGATCTTCCGCGAGATCGATGGCGTCGGGCGAGGTGCCGAGGATCGGCACTTTCGCCGCTTCAAGCACGCGCGCGAGTTTGAGCGGGGTCTGTCCGCCGAACTGCACGATCACGCCATGCAGCGCGCCCTTCGAGCGTTCGGTATCGATGATTTCCAAAACATCTTCCGGCGTGAGCGGCTCGAAATAGAGCCGGTCAGACGTGTCGTAATCGGTCGACACTGTTTCCGGATTGCAGTTGACCATGATGGTCTCAAACCCGGCTTCCCTGAGCGCGAAAGCCGCATGGCAACAGCAATAATCGAACTCAATGCCCTGACCGATGCGATTGGGGCCGCCGCCGAGAATGACGACTTTCTTTTTCTCGGAAGGCCGCGCTTCGTCGGCAGCAACGCCCGCGAACGGCGCTTCGTAAGTCGAATACATATAAGCCGTGGGCGATGAGAATTCGGCGGCGCAGGTATCGATGCGCTTGAATACCGGTCGCAGGCCGAGCGCCCGTCTTTTTTCCGAAACCCTCTCGGCAGAGGTTGCAGTGAGTTTGCCCAGGCGGGTATCGGAAAATCCCATGGCTTTGAGCCGCCGGAAGGGGCCCGGCGTGATCGGCAAGCCCTTCGCTTTGATTTCGGCCTCAGCGTCGATAATCCCGCGCAGCTGGGCCAGGAACCAGGGATCGATGCGGCAAGCGTTGTGGATCAGTTCATCGCTTGCACCCAAACGCATCGCTTGCGCAACTTTCAAGAGCCGCTCTGGCGTCGGTGTGCCGAGCGCCGCACGGATGGCGTTCTTATTATCGGCATCATCGATACTCTTGGCCGGGTCGAAGCCCTCGATGGTGATTTCATCAAGCCCCGTGAGGCCGGTCTCCAGCGAGCGTAAAGCCTTCTGCAAAGATTCCTGGAACGTGCGGCCGATGGCCATGGCCTCACCTACCGATTTCATTGAGGTGGTGAGTACAGGCGAAGCGCCGGGGAATTTTTCGAAGGCGAAGCGCGGAACCTTTGTAACGATATAGTCAATGGTCGGCTCAAACGAGGCGGGCGTCGCGCCGCCGGTAATGTCGTTGGCGATTTCATCGAGCGTGTAACCGACCGCGAGCTTGGCGGCGACCTTTGCGATGGGAAAGCCGGTGGCTTTCGATGCCAAGGCAGAAGAGCGCGACACGCGTGGATTTCATCTCGATCACCACCAGACGGCCGTCGTCGGGGTTGATCGCGAATTGCACGTTCGATCCGCCGGTCTCCACGCCGATTTCGCGCAGCACCGCGATCGAAGCGTCGCGCATGATTTGGTATTCTTTGTCGGTCAGCGTCAGCGCCGGCGCGACGGTGATGGAATCGCCGGTATGCACGCCCATCGGATCGACGTTTTCGATGGAGCAGATGATGATGCAATTGTCGTTCCTGTCACGCACCACCTCCATCTCATATTCCTTCCAGCCGAGGATCGACTCTTCGATCAGCACTTCGCTGGTGGGGGAGGCATCGATACCACGCTCGACGATCTCGATGAATTCTGCGCGGTTATAGGCGATACCGCCACCGGTGCCCCCTAACGTGAACGACGGGCGGATGATCGCGGGCAAACCGATATCATCGAGCGCGACGAGCGCCTGTGCCAGCGTCTTGACGTGGTGCGAGCGCGGCGTCGGCAGGCCGATCTTGGTCATCGCCTCGCGAAAAAGTTCGCGGTCCTCCGCCTTGTCGATGGCCTCCGCAGTGGCGCCGATCATTTTGACGTTGAATTTTTCGAGGGTGCCCATCTTGCGCAAAGACAGTGCGCAGTTGAGTGCCGTTTGTCCGCCCATGGTCGGCAATAACGCGCCGGGCCGTTCCTTTTCTATGATTTTGGCGACGATCTCCGGCGTGATCGGCTCGATGTAAGTCGCATCGGCGAGATCGGGATCGGTCATGATCGTCGCCGGATTGGAATTAACGAGAATGATCCGGTAGCCTTCTTCTTTAAGGGCCTTGCACGCTTGAGTACCGGAATAGTCGAATTCGCAGGCCTGCCCGATGACGATGGGGCCGGCGCCGATGATCAGGATCGATTTGATGTCGGTGCGTTTGGGCATCCTATTGCGTCACCACTTCGCATTCCCAGCCATCATATTCGCAGCCGAATTCTTCGGCCCAAGACTCCATTCGGACGGAATGCGCTTTGAAACTTACTTCATCGACCAAAATCGTGGTCTCAATTACGACGCCATCGTTGTTGACGGTCGGTCTAATCTGATATCCCGCTTCTGATGCTGTGATGCTAAGCCCGGTGAAATCGCCGCCATAAATATAAAACAACGTATGCCGCGGCAGGCACCCGTCGTCTCCATATTCCGCCAGCTCCACACGTATCAGCGCATCTTTTTCGGCATTGGCATGGCTGCTCATTGCGATTATCCGATGAACCAGCGTGGGGGCCCACAAAAAAAGGGCGCGCCTTCGCGCGTCCTTTCGCCCGCGGGGGAAAAACGTCCCGCGCGATGTTTACCTAGACCAGAATCGCGGAGCGGGGAAGGGCTTAAACCGGCTGCAGGCAATTGAAACCATGCGGCGAAAAGACGGTTATCGGGCATGAAGCTTGTCAGCCGCGTCGTGCGCGTTCTCAAAGATGGCGATAAGCGCGCGTGGGCCGCCGGAATGGCTCTCGCTGGCGCCTATATCATGGCGCGTGTATTGGATCGGAACGGACAACAAGCCCATCACAACGACCGGACACAAGACCCTGCCTGGGCGCAAAACGGCTGGGCCTTTTGGAAGCATGTCCTGATCCGTACTTATGAGGAGATCAGTGACGATCATCTGCTCTCGCTGGCTGGGGGGGTGGTCTTCTACGCTTTGCTGGCTTTGTTTCCGGCCATTACGGCACTGGTGTCGAGTTATGCATTGTTTGCCGACCCTTCGGTGATTACCCAGCATCTGGCAACGCTGAAGAACGTCATGCCGGAAAGCGCTTACAGCATCATCGATCAACAAATCACGCGCGTTGCATCGATCACGACCGGCAATCTCAGTATTGCTTTCTTTGTGAGTTTTGCGATCGCGCTTTGGAGCGCCAATTCCGGGACCAAGGCGATCATCGAGGCGCTCAATATCGTTTACGAGGTCAAGGAAGCGCGCAATTTTATTTGGCTTAACCTTGTGTCGCTTATCTTCACGGTCGGAACAATCATTGGCCTGATCCTGGCGATTGCCGCGGTCGTGGCGGTACCTATTGTACTCTCGTTTTTGCCGCTTGGCGGCTTCGGCGGCACGCTCGTGAATTGGCTGCGCTGGCCCGCGCTGCTCGTGCTGTTGATGGCGGGCCTTGCCGTGCTTTACCGGTTTGGCCCGAACCGCGAGAATCCGCGTTGGCAATGGCTCAGTCCCGGCGCAGTCGCCGCCGCCGCTGCATGGCTCGGCGGCTCCGCGATGCTTTCCTGGTATTTGAGCAATTTTGCCAATTACGGCGCGACCTACGGCTCGCTTGGCGCGGCCATCGGTTTGATGATGTGGCTCTGGATAAGCGCGATCGTCGTCCTGGTCGGCGCGGAATTGAATGCCGTAATCGATATTGCGCGCGATCGCCCCGCACGCGAGCGCGACTAAAAAATGGTGCAGGTGATCGATTGGTCCATTTTTACTTATCGATCGGTCGCGCGATAAACGTCATACGCCGCTGATTATGCCCGATATTGCGCGGGGTGCGGCTCGCCGAAAAACCCACGCGCTTAAATTTCTCCAGCATCGCGGCTTCGGTGTAATGTGTTAGGCCAATTGTATTCTTCAGCTTCAGATAGTCGGAGACAAATATCCGGATTAATCCGCCGACGGCGGCCCAGAAGAATCCGTTGCCAAAACCGAAATGCAACAGCGCCAACGCGGCGGCGGGCGCGGCGAAATGCGGCGGCACGACGTCGCCCAGAATAAAAACACCGTCGGGTTTGAGCAGCCGCCGGAACGTCGCGAGCAAGCCGTCAAGTTCGGTATCGCTCAAATACTGTGCGACCGAATGCAAGACGATCAGGTCGAGCGAGGCCTCCCGCTGCGATGCAGCTTGCTCGGACGTCAGCACGGAAATTTTCGGACTATTGGCGTAGCGCGCGCCAAGCGCGGCGCGCACACTGGGCGCGGCTTCGACCAAAATGAGCTGGCCGCAGGCGTCGGCGATCAATTGCGCGGAAGTCGCTTCGCCGCAGCCATAATCAAGCACGGCGGCGTTAGGGGAGGGAATATAGCGGCGTATATCTTCAGCGATGGTGCGGTAATGCACGTCGCGATGACGCGCATTCACGTAGATGACGGAATGCTTGAAATCGTAGAAGCTGATCCAGTCCATCATTTGCGCCACAAAATCTACGGTTTCGCCGCTATTATTCTATGCCCCTGCGACAGACGCCTTCAGCGCGCGCGGCGACAGCCATTGACTTGTCAAACGTCATTATCTCCCCAGCACCGATATCTTGAGCGCTCGGGCGGCGGCAAACCGGCGTTCCGATGCGGGTTTTCGTAATCGGCGTACCGTGGATTTTTTCAGCCGCCGTTCGGCGCGCCGCAAGTCATAAGCTGCTTGAAGACGCAGCCACATATCAGCCGGCGGATCGCCGAAGGCGCGCTCCAGCCGCACCGCAATGTCTGGCGTGATCGGCGATTTGCCATTGACGATCTCCGACAAGGTTTTGCGACTGATGCCGAGCGCCTCGGCGGTTTCGGTAACAGTGAGGCCGAGCGGGACGAGTACGTCTTCCTTCAAGCCTTCGCCGGGATGCGACGGAGGGAGCGTTTGCATGTTCACCTCTAATGATAGTCGACCAGATCGACGTTGCATACATTGCTGTCCTCGAAGCGAAAAATGCTGCGCCCGTATCCCGGATACGGAAACACTCCAATAACCGCTCAGCTCACCGGTCAGCGAATGTAGCCGCAAACCCGGAAAGTCCATATCGCGCGGCATCCGCGCCATATTCAAGTAGCCAAGAATACGAGCGATCCGGATTCGATGGGCCGCATGGATGCGCGAGGCGTCGCCGCGCTCATATAGCAGCTTCAGTCCCCGGTGACGGAAACTGCGGATCATAATTTACAATATATTGTAACCCAATGGGTGTCAACGCACGCGGTTCACGCAAATTTCCGTTTCGCTTGCCGCATCATCTCGGCGAAGCGGGTGAACAGGTAATGGCTGTCGCGCGGGCCGGGCGAGGCTTCCGGGTGATATTGCACCGAGAACACGGGCTTGTCTTTGAGCGCGATGCCGCAATTGGAACCGTCAAAAAGTGAAAAATGTGTTTGCTCGACGTTTTTCGGCAGGCTGTTTTTGTCCAGCGCAAAGCCGTGATTCATCGACGTGATTTCGACCTTGCCGGTGATCACGTCCTTGACCGGATGATTGGCGCCGTGATGGCCCTGATGCATTTTCATCGTTTTGCCGCCCAGAGCGAGGCCGAGCATCTGGTGGCCGAGACAAATGCCGAAAGTGGGCGTGCCGGAATCGACCACCGCCTTGATAACCGGCACGGCATATTCGCCGGTCGCGGCTGGATCGCCCGGGCCGTTGGAGAGGAACACGCCGTCGGGCTTGAGCGCCAGAATGTCCTCGGCGGAAGTTTTAGCCGGCACCACGGTCACCTTGCATCCGGTACCGGCAAGAAGGCGTAGGATGTTGCGTTTGACGCCATAGTCGATGGCGACCACATGGAACTCAGGCTTTTGCTGCCGCCCATAACCCTGGCCCCATTCCCAAGGCGTCTCGTCCCAGGTGAAGCGCTGGCCGCTGGTGACCATCGGGACCAGATCCATGCCGACGAGGCCCGGCCATGCCGAGGCTTCTTTTTTCAGGGCGGCGAGATCGAATTTGCCCGAAGGCTCATGCGCGATCACGGCATTGGGCATGCCCTTCTCGCGGATCAATGCTGTCAACGCGCGCGTGTCGATGCCGGCAAGGCCGATGATGCCGCGCGCTCCGAGCCAATCGTTCAGATTGCGCGTTGCGCGATAATTCGAGGGCGCCGTAATGGCGCCATGCAAAATGACCCCGCGCGCACCCGGCGTCGCCGCCAAATTGACGGTTTCGATGTCTTCCTCGTTGGTGCCGACATTGCCGATATGGGGAAAGGTAAAAGTAATGATCTGTCCCGCATAAGAGGGGTCGGTGAGGATTTCCTCGTAACCCGTCATCGCTGTATTGAAGCAGACTTCGCCCCCCGCCTGTCCGCTGGCGCCAAAGCCCCTTCCTTCCAGCACGGTGCCGTCAGCCATCACCAAAAGTGCCGTCGCTTCGGGTTCTTTCCAAGTTGAGGCGAAGGCGGCTTTGGTCTGGTTCATAGTCTCTTAGTTGCCCATTATAGAGAGCGAGACAAGGGGCGTCTCTCCGGTGAAAGAGATCCTCGCCTGACAAAAGAACCGCCTGCGGCGGTCGACCTCCCCTTTTCAAGGGGAGGTAACATTGCGGACAGGTTTTGCCTGAATGACCCTAGAAACGCGCCATGACTCCGGAAATGCTTGATAGCCGTAGAAATGCCTGACGACCATAGAAACGCACGACGAGCATAATGAATGAAGGCGCTGCCGCGAGGCACACCTCCCCTTGAAAAGGGGAGGTCGGCGCGTTAGCGCCGGGTGGGGATCAAAACCTCGCGGTTCAATCCGACACCAGATCCCCACCTGACAAGAGATCCCCGCCTGACAAAAGATCCCCGCCCGACAAAAGATCCCCGCCCGACCGCCATCCGAACTCGGCTATAGCCGAGTTCGGCATTTAAGTGGCGGAAGTCGGAAACATCCGACTTCGGCATTTAAGTGGCGGAAGTCGGAAACATCCGACTTCGGCGGCGGTCGACCTCCCCTTTTCAAGGGGAGGTTGAGCTCCTACCAATCCCAGGTGAAGCTGCCTTTGACGGCGTGCACCTGGGCGTCGGAGGCGAGATCGCCCCAGTAAGAGACGCCGAGCTTGGCCTGCGGCGTCACGCGCCAGTCGAGCCCGGCATCGATCAGGCCTGCGTTGCGCGCAATCGGCACGCCGGCGACGTCAAAGGCAATGCCGGTCGATTGGAAGGCGAGCGCGGCCGAAGGGCTCACATCGCCGAAGGCGTGTTGCCACTGCGCCGTCAGATGCGGGGTGAGGATCGCGCCGTTCGCCAGCGGCAACAGGGTTGCGAGCCGCAGGCCCAAGGTCGAATAGCCGGTGTTCTCGCTGCCGCTCGCCACATTGAGCGCCGCCAGATCGACCGTCGTGTCGTCGCTCTCCGCAAAGCCGCCGGTGTGCACGTTCACGTAAGCAAGCCCCGCCAGAGGCTCCACCGCCAGCCGCCCGAAGCTCATGCCGTAGCCCAGCTCGGCAAAGACCTGGGCCGCATGGCCGTTGAAACTCGCGTGCGTGGCATCGAAAAAGCCGGGGAAGATGATGCTGCGGTTCGTATCGATATTGTCGAACGTATACGTGCCGCCCAGCCGCAGATTGAAGCGCCCGGCAATCGGCCCGCCGGCATAAAGCCCGACCACGCCACTGTCAATATTGCCGCTGGAATGCCGCGCATCGACGCTCAGATCGGCATGGGTATAGCCGGCGGTCAGCCCCGCCCGCCAGAGACTGCCCAAACGGGAATCGACCCCGGCGATGAAGCCGGCGAAATTATCCTTCAGCGCGGCCGCATTGCCGTCGGAATCCACATGGCCCCAGGCGCCGAAGCCCTGCGCCCAGAAACTATAGGTTGGTGCGCGCGGGGGGATTAGAAGCGGCGCTTTCAGCGGCAATTGTGCCGGTGGCGCCATGTCGGCGGCGTAGGCCCCCTCACCCCGACCCTCACCCCGCCAGCGGGGAGAGGGGGCGCTGGCGTCATGGCCGTTCGTATATTGGTTGCTCGCTCCGCTCGCATAGTCGCTGCTCGCGCCGTTCGCGTCACCGCCGCTCGCAGCCTCGTTCGTATTATAGGCGAGCGCCGGCCCGCCATAACCGAGTGGCCGCAACGCAGCCGGCGCATCGTCATAGGCCGCCGCGCGCAAGCGATCGAGGATCGCCCCGCGCACCAAAAGCGCATCCTCGGCTTGCACCGTATGCACGCTGGCGAAGACCTCGCCGGAGAGCGCGTCGAAGGCCTGCCGCGCCCCCTCCGCGTTCTGCCCAAGCACGGCCCCGACCAACGGGCTATCCGTCGGGCTTTGCGCCAAGGCCACCGCCACCGCGCGCTGGTTGGGCGTGATCGCCACCGAAGGAAACGCGTTCGCGTTCACGTCCAGCGTCAGGAATACGTCGTTGGGATCGTAGCTCAGCGTCGGCGTCAGGAAAGCAAGATCGCTGGTCACATCCGCAAAGGTGGTGCCGCCGAGGCCACCGGCCGCGGTCAGGATCGGGAAGGGTTTGGCGAGGAGTGAACCATCAATGCTGTTGAAGCCACGCGAGAGAACCTGCACGCTCGCGTTATTCAATGCGGCAGCACCGCCGACCGCGAGTTTGCTCGCCCCCGGCTGGATATTGACCGCAAATGTCGAGCCGGAGGCAAAGTTCACGTTGCCCGTCACACTGAGAATGCCGACGGAAAAACCAGGCGCGAGCGTGCCGCCGCTCGCAACCGCAACGTTGCCGTTAATTTTACCCGTCCCGGACACCGTGCCGTTGATCGTCACATCGCCGGTGAGCAGCGCGCCCGGATCACCGAAATCGCCGACAGCCAGACTGGCGCCGGTTTCCACCGTGGCGGCCCCCACGACAGCATTGCCGTTCAAGCTCCAATCGGCGCCAGACTGCACATCGAGCGACGTGAAGTTCAAGAAATTGTTGTCGGCATCGCCGATCCCTTTAAGCACCAGCGCATTGCTTGCGCCCGCCGCGCTGCCCACTGCATCGCCGATCAGCTTGGAGCCGGTCTGCAGAATGAGCGTATTGGTCCCACTTGCGCCGTTGAACGCCACCGATGCCGTGCCGCCCGAGATCGTGCCGGCGTTGCGTACGGTGCCCGAACCCTCGATCGCATTGGTCCCGCCGGCAATCGACGCGCCGGCGTCGTTCGTGATGTCGAGCGTGGCGGCCGAAATGCCGGTGGTGCCCCCGCTGATGGCGCCGCCGAACAGATTGTGCACCGTGGCCATGCTTTCAGCCCCAATGGCGGTCCCGCCGATGCCGAGCGCCTGGATCGTCTTGGAATTGGTGACATCCGCGTTGGTCGCAGCAATCGCAGCGCCGTAGTCGCCGGTGGCCTCGACCAGGCCGGCATTGCCCTTCACCGTGACATTGCCGCCGGCAAAAATGGCGAACGCGTCGCCCTTTATGTCGCCGCCCGCGCCATTGGCCTCCACCGTGATATTGCCGGCGGCTGAAAAAACGGCATTGCTCCCTAGGGCCGTTGCCTCGATGGCGCCGGAGCCGTTGGTGATGGTGATGTCGCCCCCCGAGTAAATGGCATTGCTGGCTATGGCGGTTGCCCGAATTGTGCCGGTGCCGTTGGTGATCATGGCGTCGGTCGCCGAATAAATGGCCTTGCCGCCCGGGCCCCGCGCCTCGATCAGGCCGTTGTTGCCGCTGAGGGTGACGCTTCCGTACCGGGCACGGATCGCGAAACTGTCGCCGGTGATGGTGCCGGCGCCATTGGTTACGCTGGCGTCGGTCTTGGCATAAACGGCCGTGCTGCTGGTACCCCTCGCCTCGATCAGGCCATTGTTGCCGCTGAGGGTGACGCTTCCGTTCAGGGCATGGATCGCGTACCTGCCGCCGGTGATGGTGCCGGTGCCGTTGGTCACGCTGGCGTCGGTATAGGCATAAATGGCCGTGCTGTTGTTGTTGGTGCCCGTCGCCTCGATCAGGCCGTTGTTGCCGCCAAGGGTGACGCTTCCGGTCCGGGCACGGATCGCGAAACTGCCGCCGGTGATGGTGCCGGTGCCGTTGGTTACGCTGGCGTCGGTCTTGGCATAAACGGCCGTGCTGCTGGTACCCCTCGCCTCGACCAGGCCGTTGTTGCCGCCAATTGTGACGCTTCCGGTCCGGGCATAGATCGCGAATTGGTCGCCGGTGATGGTGCCGGTGCCGTTGGTCACGTTGGCGTCGGTAAAGGCATAAATGGCCGTGCTAAAGGTGTCCCTAGCCTCGACCAGGCCGTTGTTGCCGCCGAGGGTGACGCTTCCGGTCCGGGCAAAGATCGCGTATTGGTCGCCGGTGATGGTGCCGCTGCCGTTGGTCACATGGGCGTCGGTCTTGGCATAAACGGCCGTGCTGTAGGTGCCCCTCGCCTCGATCAGGCCGTTGTTGCCGCCCAGGGTGACGCTTCCGTTCCCGACACTGATAGCGTTACGGCCGCCGGTGATGGTGCCGCCGCCGTTGGTCACATGGGCGTCGGTCTTGGCATAAATGGCCGTGCTGTCGGCGCCCTTGGCCTCGATCAGGCCGTTGTTGCCCTTCACCGTGACGTTGCCGGTGGCGAAAATCGCGTTCACATCGCCGATGATGGCGCCGCCCGCGTCATTGCCTTGCAGCGTGACGTTGCCGGGAGGGAAATTAGGATTGTTGTTGCCGCCGAAAATGGCGATGCCATTCGAGTTGGTCGCCTGAATCGTGCCGGTGCCGTTGGTGACACTGGCGTCGCCGTACGCATTGATGGCCTTGCCGTTCGTGCCCGTCGCCTCGATCAGGCCGTTGTTGCCGCCAATTGTGACGCTGTTGCCGGAGATGGCGTATAGACCGGCGGTGATGGTGCCGTTGCCGTTCAATACGGTTGCGACGACATCGCCGAAAATGGCCTTGCCGTTCGTGCCCGTCGCCTCGATGCGGCCATCATTGCCGGTGATATTGACGGTGGCGCCAAAAATAGCATAGGACGCGCCGTTGGTGCCATTGGCCTGGATCAGGCCGCCCGTAAGATTATTGACGGTCACCGAGAGAATATTGCCTAGTAGGCTAGCACTGATCGCCCGGCCGCGGGTGCCATTCTCTCGGATGGTGCCGGAATTGGTCACGGTGACGACATCGCCGAAAATGGCGGAGCCCGCCCCCACCTTGCCGCCGAGATCCGCCGTCGCCTCGATCAGGCCCTCATTGACGAGATTGATGGTCGGGGCATAGATGGCGGTGGCATTGCCGGTGATCCGGCCGCCCACTTTGTTGCTCACCGTGGCGATGCCGTCGGCCTTGATGGCAATGCCGCCAATAGCGAGTCGCCTCGATAATGCCCTCCGCCCCCCCGGCCGTGCCGGTGCCGTTGGTGATGTCGATGTTGCTGGTACTGCCCTTGATGGCTTGGCCGTTCAGGCCCGTCGCCTCGATCAGGCCGGTGTTCATGACCGTACCCGCGCCACCGTGGATAAAAATGCCCCCTTTGTATCCGCTGATCGTCGCGGCCGTTATTCCAGTCGTCTGGTTGGTGACACTGCCACCTCGGTTGAATTCAACACCGTATAGGCTTGTCCCGGTAATAGTTGCCGCATTGAATACTGTGCCGGCGGCGCCAGAGATCTCAATGCCGCTAAACCCGCTAATCGTGCCGGCCGTCGCTCCCGTCGCCAGGTTGATGACGCTGCCGCCGCTTCGAAGAAGGATAGCGTCGTCTACTTTTCCGGTGATGATGTTGTTATTGGTGATGTTCCCCGATTGGTATAGGTTAATTCCTCCGCCCGCACCGATGAGCGTGCCGTTATTGGTGATCCCCCAAGAGGTGATGGCGGCGTTGTCGCCTTTGACCGCGTCGCCGGCGGCGGTTTCGATGTCGACCGTGGGATCAAACGTAAACGGGTTCTTGTTGGGGTCGAGGGTATAGGTCGTGGTCTGAGAGCCGGCGCATGTCACCGGTCCGGGTCCCGTTGCGGGGGTGCACATGACCTGCGCCCTTGCCACATCCGGCAAACTCACCCCCAAGGCCACGATCACCGAGGCGGTGGCGAGCGCCAGCGAGGAGGTGCCGCAGCATGAGGCCGGCGTTGCGGCCAACCTTGCGGCTCGTATCGCGGCGCGATCGGGCCGCGCGTGAGAGCGGCGTGTTGGTGATGGTGCCGGTCATGGTCTGCGCCTCATTGTTGTTGGCCGTGGTTGTTGGCCTTGTCTTGTTCATCGTCGTTGCTCACTCTTGATCCCTCCCCCGCGTGCGGGGGAGGGGGATATCAAACGGAAGGACACCCCACCCCGGCGCTTCGCGCCGACCCTCCCCGCAAGCGGGGAGGGATTAAGGAAGCCGCGCGTGAGCCTGCGCGTGATGGTGATGGTGCCGGTCATGGTCTGCGCCTCATTGTTGTTGGCCGTGGTTGTTGGCCTTGTCTTGTTCATCGCCGTTGCTCACTCTTGATCCCTCCCCCGCGTGCGGGGGAGGGTGGCCGGCGAAGCCGGCCGGGTGGGGGCGACACCCATAACGGACCTGCTTGGCGCGCTTTGACACCCCACCCCGGCGCTTCGCGCCGACCCTCCCCGCAAGCGGGGAGGGATTAAGGAAGAGGCTTCAATCTTGCTCAGGGGTGGGGGTGGTTGTAAAAACCAAGGCCCCCCAACACACACGAAAATCAACGACCCCCACCCGGCTCCTCGCTTCGCTCGGAACCACCCTCCCCACAAGGGGGAGGGTGAAGAAGCCGCGCCTAACCAACCCCGCCCTACGCACTCGCTTACCTCACGGGCTGCAACCACCCCCACCCCGCTCGCTTTGCTCGCGACCTCCCCACAAGGGGGAGGGTAAAGCCCCATCATCCCCCGAGACTTGACGAATAGGACATCAATATCTGCCACGGAACCGGGAGCGTGGCAACAGGGCGGCGGTAATGTGGATGGTTTATGAAAAGCTCCATCCACATGAAAAGCGCATACCAATCAATGGGATGTGAAACGGCCGCAAGCCGGATGCAAAAACGGCTCGTTGGGCCTTGCATTTTGTTGTGGACCTGTGGCCTCAAAGCAACAGATTTTTAACTTGTTCTCCGCGAGCGGGGGAGGTCGGATCGCGCAGCGATGTGGCTCTCAGATGCTGAACAAATAATCCGCTCCCTCGCCAATACCCGCCCCCACCCTAACCCTCCCCGCAAGCGGGGGAGGGAACAAGTGGTGCCATGCGGAGAGAATGACAGTTGTTCTCCGCATGCGGACCACGGGTGATGCAATTCCGGTGCAAGGGGAGCTACAGATAGGCGCGGGGAGGTCGCGGCAACTCCTGCCCCGGGTTTCGCGTTCCGCGCAAGTCGGGCTAGAGCACATTTCCTATATATCGAGCCGCTCACGCTTCCTAACATTTTGTTTGCGCATGATCTTTGTCCCGAAATCTTTGTCCCGAAAACCGGTTCCCACTTTTCGGGATCATGCGCTACGCGCTTACGCAGCCTTCGCCATCTTGCCGTTGAAGGTGAGGCCTTGCTTGTCGGCCGAAATGGCGATCCTCTCTCCGTCCTTGATCGTGCCGGCGAGAATCATCTCGGCGAGCGGGTCCTGAACGGATTTCTGGATCACGCGCTTCAAGGGCCGCGCGCCATAGCCCGGGTCCCAGCCTTTTTCGGCCAGAAAATCGCGCGCACTCGCATCGAGTGAAACGGCGATCTTGCGATCGTCCAAGAGCTTCTGGAGACGGCCGATCTGGATGTCGACAATGCGGCCCATCTCGCTTTTCTTCAGCCGATGGAACAAAATGATTTCATCGACGCGGTTGAGAAATTCGGGGCGAAACGCCGCGCGCACCACCGCCATCACCTCGTCGCGCACCGCGTCGGTATCTTGATCGGTGTCTTGGCCTTCCGGCTGATTGACCAGAAATTCGGAACCGAGGTTGGAGGTCATCACAATGAGCGTATTGCGGAAGTCGACGGTGTGGCCCTGCCCATCGGTCAAGCGGCCGTCGTCGAGCACCTGCAAGAGAACGTTGAACACATCCGGATGCGCCTTCTCGATTTCGTCGAACAGGACGACCTGATAGGGCCTGCGGCGCACGGCTTCGGTGAGCGCCCCGCCCTCTTCATAACCGACATAGCCGGGAGGCGCGCCGATGAGACGGGCGACCGCGTGCTTCTCCATATATTCCGACATGTCGATACGAATGAGCGCATTCTCATCGTCGAAAAGATAGGCCGCGAGCGCCTTGGTCAGCTCGGTCTTGCCGACGCCCGTGGGCCCCAAGAACATGAACGAGCCGATCGGCCGGTTCGGATCCTGCAGGCCGGCACGCGCGCGCCGCACCGCGGTTGCGACCGCCCGCACCGCTTCTTGCTGGCCGACGACGCGCTTGGCGATCTCGTCTTCCATCCGCAACAGCTTTTCCTTCTCGCCTTCGAGCATTCTGTCGACCGGAATGCCGGTCCAGCGCGACACGACGCTTGCCACGTGGTCGGCGGTCACGGTCTCCTCGACCATGGCGCCGCGCCGGGCTTCGGATGTTTCGATGTCCTTGAGTTTCTTTTCCAATTCGGGAATGCGGCCATAGGCCAATTCACCGGCGCGCTGGTATTCGCCTTTACGCTGCGCATTGGCGAGTTCGGCGCGCAATTGGTCGAGCTCGGTCTTGAGCTTCTGCGCCTCCGAGAGTTTTTCCTTTTCCGACTTCCAGCGGCTGGTCAGATCGGCGGATTTCTTCTCCAGCTCTTTCAATTCGCCTTCCAGACGCTTGAGGCGATCCTTGGAGCCCGGATCGCTTTCTTTTTTCAGAGCCTCCTGCTCGATCTTGAGCCGCACGATCTCGCGATCGATGGAATCCAGCTCCTCAGGCTTGGAATCGACCTGCATTTTCAGCCGAGCCGCCGCCTCGTCGATGAGATCGATGGCTTTGTCCGGCAAAAAGCGGTCGCTGATATAACGATGCGACAAGGTTGCGGCGGCGACAATCGCCGAATCGGCGATGCGCACGCCGTGGTGTTGTTCGTATTTGTCTTTGAGGCCGCGCAGAATCGAAATGGTATCCTCGACCGACGGTTCGTCGACATAGACAGGCTGAAAGCGCCGCGCGAGCGCCGCGTCTTTCTCAACATGTTTTTTGTATTCATCGAGCGTGGTCGCGCCGATGCAATGCAGTTCGCCGCGCGCCAGCGCCGGTTTCAGCAAATTGGAAGCATCCATCGCGCCTTCGGCTTTGCCGGCGCCGACCAGCGTGTGCATCTCGTCGATGAAGAGAATAATGCCGCCTTCCGCCGCGGTGACTTCGTTGAGGACCGCCTTGAGCCGCTCTTCGAACTCGCCGCGATATTTCGCGCCGGCGATCAGCGCGCCCATATCGAGCGCGAGCAATTTCTTATCGGTCAGGCTTTCCGGCACATCGCCGTTGACGATCCGCAATGCCAGGCCTTCGACGATGGCCGTTTTGCCGACGCCGGGCTCGCCGATCAGCACCGGATTGTTCTTGGTCCGGCGCGACAGAACTTGAATCGTGCGGCGGATTTCCTCGTCGCGCCCGATGACCGGATCGAGTTTGCCGTCGCGCGCAGCTTGGGTGAGATCGCGGGCATATTTTTTCAGCGCGTCATAGGCATTTTCGGCGGAGGCGGAATCGGCGGTGCGCCCTTTGCGCAATGCGTTAATGGCTGCATTGAGATTTTGCGGGCTCACGCCGGCCTTGGCGAGAATCTTGCCGGCCTCGCTGTCTTTTTCCAGCGCCAAGGCCAGCAAAAGCCGTTCGACCGTGACGAAGCTGTCGCCAGCCTTCTCGCCGGCTTTTTCGGCCGCATCGAAGGTGCGCGCCAGCGCCGGATCGAGATAGATCTGCCCCGCGCCGCCGCCGCTGATTTTGGGACGCTTGGCGAGCACACTTTCGGTTTGCTGGAGCGCTTGACGGGAATTGCCGCCGGAACGGTCGATAAGACCGGCCGCCAGCCCTTCCGGGTCGTCAAGCAGAACTTTCAGCACGTGTTCGGGGGCAAATTGCTGATGGCCCTCGCGCAGCGCCAATGATTGGGCAGATTGCACGAAGCCGCGGGCGCGGTCGGTATATTTCTCGAAGTTCATTGCCTCAGCTCCTTCCACCCAAATGGCGCCGGATTACGAATAGGCTCCGCTCGGCAGCTCCGTTAGATTAATGTGGGCGTATTTATTCGCCTTTGAAGGCCCGCCGCGTTGATATAGGTCAGCCTTGACCGCCGGCAGAACGCAGATCGGGAGCCATGAGCGATCAGCCCGTCATTCTGAAGTTACTTTATCGTTATCCGGTTAAAGGGCTTTCGGCCCAGGCTTTGCATCGAAGCGTTCTTTCCATTGGCGAGACGCTGCCCGGCGATCGGCGTTATGCCATCGAGAACGGACCGTCGGGATTCGATCCAGCCGCGCCAGCTTATTATCCGAAGCAGCGTTTTCTGATGTTGATGCGTAACGAGCGGCTGGCGGCCCTGCGCGTCGAATACGATGAAACAGGCCACGCGGTCGCAATCAGCGCGGACAGCCAAACCGTCTACGGCGATCTGCGCAATCCACGTGACCGCGCCACGATTGAAGGTTTTTTCACGCGCTATTGCGCAGATGAATTGCGCGGGCCCGTGAAATTGCTGTTCGGCGACGGACATAGCTTTTCGGACGTTGCCAGTAAGGTGGTCTCGATCATCAATCTGGCTTCGGTTGCCGACATTGAGCGCGTGGCCGGTCATCCGGTCCACCCGTTGCGCTTTCGCGGGAACTTCTACGTCACAGGCTGGCCGGCGTGGCATGAATTCGATCTTCTCGGCCGCGAAGTGATGATTGGCCGGGCGCGGCTGAAGGTGGTCAAACGCATCAAGCGTTGCGCTGCGACCGATGTCGATCCGCAAAAAGGCATTCGGGATTTGGCCATACCGCGCACCTTAATGACGGCATTTGGCCACGCCGACTGCGGTGTTTACGCGCAGGTCATCGGCGAGGGCATGGTCGAGACCGGCAACACAATCACAGTCGTAAACGAGAGCACGCAGCTTTAGGCCGGGCGGCTCTTGTCTCCAAACCTGCCCCAGACCCTTGTCGCCATCTCCCCTGAAATTCATTAATGTGGTCTCATAGCGGACGAATGGGCGCCCTTAAACTCGCCAAGTTTTTGATCTCATGAAAGCCGACGGAAAACCAACGCGCAGCATTTGGCTCGAAAACGGCCATGGCTCGGTCGGCATAATCGACCAGACTTTGCTGCCGCACCAATTCGTGACGGTCAAATTGGCGACGGTCGAAGACATCGCCCGCGCCATCAAAACGATGCAGGTGCGCGGCGCGCCCTTGATCGGCGCTGCCGCCGCTTACGGCCTGTGGCTGGCGATGCGGGACGATGCTGTGGACGAAAACATGGAACGCGCCTATGCGGAATTATTGGCGACCCGGCCCACGGCAATCAATTTGAAATGGGCGCTCGATGAAATGACGGCGGTGTTGCGTCCGTGCCCGCCGGAGCAGCGCGCCGGCCTCGCGCTTTTCCGCGCCGTTGAGATTGCGGATGAAGATGTGGCCATCAACAAAGCGATCGGCCGGCACGGGCTTGCAATCATCGAAGAGATTGCCGCGCGCAAGAAAGGCAAGCGCGTGAACGTGCTCACGCATTGCAACGCCGGCTGGCTGGCGACCGTGGACTTCGGCACGGCCACAGCGCCGATCTATATGGCGCATGATGAGGGCCTGCCCATTCATGTCTTTGTCGATGAGACGCGGCCGCGCAACCAAGGTACTTTGACGGCCTGGGAACTGGGCCAACATGGCGTGGCGCATACGCTCATTCCCGACAATACCGGCGGCCATCTGATGCAGCATGGCATGATCGATCTCGTTATCGTCGGCGCCGACCGTGTGACGGCGCGCGGCGATGTGTGCAACAAAATCGGCACTTACCTGAAAGCGCTTGCCGCGCGCGACAATAACGTGCCCTTTTACGTGGCGCTGCCGTCTCCAACCATCGATTTCACGGTCGGTGACGGAATCACGGAGATCCCGATTGAACAACGAAGCGCTGAGGAAGTCTCATTGGTAAGCGGCATAACGGCCGATGGCGAACGAAAAAGCGTGCGGGTGATTCCGGAAGGCTCAAAGGTTGCCAATTATGCCTTCGACGTGACGCCGGCGCGTTTTGTCACGGGGCTCATTACCGAACGCGGCGTGCTTCCCGCCGCTGGGGCGGCACTTGCAAAAGCATTTCCCGAACGAATCGAAAGTTTGCCGCAAGCGCGGTTGAAGGCCGGTTGATGCCGATCTGCGCGCCGCGGACATTGCAAATTCCGATCGACGGGCGTCAGTCGAAAGCCGCGCTGGCGATTGCACGCGGCACCGCGCGGCTGCTGTATGCGCATGGCTTCTCTGTCGTGAGCGAATTGCCGCTGCCGTCCGGCCGGCGGGCCGATCTCGTTGCGCTCAATACACACGGTGAGATTTGGATTGTCGAAATCAAGTCGTCGGCGGCCGATTTTCATGCCGATCACAAATGGCGTGACTACCGAACCCACTGCGATCGCCTGCTTTTTTCGACCTCGCTTGAGGTATCATGCGAGATATTTCCCGCCGACGCAGGATTGATCGTGGCCGACGCCTTTGGCGCGGAATTTAAAAGCCACGCCCCCGAACACCGGCTCGGCGCTCCAACGCGCAAGGCGATGATGCTTTTATTTGCCCGCGCCGCCGCCGCGCGCCTGCAATTACTCGCAGACCCGGCCGGGCCATACACCGATTTCACTTAAAAAGCAGTCTCAACGCGGCGCGCGTTTGGCGAGAATGCGCTGCAAGGTGCGCCGATGCATATTGAGCCGGCGCGCCGTTTCCGAAACATTGCGGCCGCAAAGCTCGTAAATGCGCTGGATATGTTCCCACCGCACCCGGTCGGCCGACATCGGATTTTCCGGCGGTTCGATTTTGGTGTCATCTTTCGCCAGCAGTGCGGTGGCAACCTCGTCGGCATCAACCGGTTTGGCCAAATAATCGACCGCGCCCAGCTTTACCGCGGTGACTGCGGTGGCAATATTGCCGTAACCGGTGAGAATGATGGCGCGCGAATCGGGGCGCCGCCGTTTCAAGGCGGAAATGACATCCAGGCCGTTTCCGTCGCCAAGCCGCATATCGACGACGGCGAAGGCAGGCGCCGCCTGTTCGACCTGCAGCAACCCGTCGGTTACCGATTCGGCTTTGGTTACAGCAAAGCCTCGTTGTTCCATGGCTTTGGCGAGCCGCTGGAGAAACGAATGATCGTCCTCGACGATCAACACGGAGCGTTCGGCACCCGGCGGCCGCTTCGCCGCAGGTTCAACGCGTTTATCGACGATCGTCATTGCTCGCTTCTAATCGCTACCTCACACAACCAATCGCACTGCGAGAAATAATCATTGTGGCCGGCCGTATCAAGCCGGCGCAAAACCCGCTGGCCGCTCAAAATCGGTTCGCGGCCACCGCAACCTCACACAGGCACCTTGCTCCGGTGAAGGCTCATTCTCGAACGAGACGGTGGCGCCCGAGCGTTCGAGCAATGTTTTCGCAATGAAACAGCCGAGGCCGAGGCCGGTGGGTTCTTCGGCAGACTTGTTGGCGCTGGGGCGCCGGGTCGTCACGTAAGGTTCACCGAGCCGATCCAATATTTCCAACGCAAAGCCCGGCCCATCATCACTAATCGTGAGATCCACGATATTATCTGTCCATCGCGGGCGGATCGTTACGCGCTCACGCGCGAAGTCCACCGCGTTTTCCAACAGATTGCCAAGACCGTAAATAACCGCCGGATTGCGCGCCCCGACCGGCTCGCCAGCCTTGTCGTCCGCAACAACGACATCGATCTCAATGCCGAAATGGCGATGCGGCGCCACGACTTCTTCAATCAGCGCGGTCAAAGGAACGCGGTCAAAGAGCTCAGGGCTCGACGATAATTCCGTGATCTTGCCGAGAATATTACGGCAGCGCGTGGCTTGGTCGCGCAACAGCCGAACGTCGTCGCCATGGGGTGCGTCGGCAGCAATCGCATTCTCGAGTTCTTTGGCGATTACGGATATGGTGGACAGGGGCGTACCGAGCTCATGCGCGGCCGCAGCGGCTAGCCCATCCAATTGCGAAAGGTGTTGCTCATGAGCGAGCACAAGCTCGGTCGCGGCAAGGGCATCGCTGAGCTGATGCAATTCCTCCGTAATTTGCCACGCATAAACGCCGATAAAACCAATTGCGAGCAGGATCGCAAGCCAAACGCCCATGATATAGATCGGCGGCAACCGAAGCAGCTCATCACTATCCCACGGCAGGGGAAAATGAACGATGACCAGCGCGGTCGCACATGCGACGGCGAGGGCACCGAGCATGACCGCATATCGCGGTGGCAAGGCGGTTGCCGCCAGAAGCACGGGCGCCAAAAAAAGAAAGGCGAATGGATTTTGCAAACCGCCGGTCAAAAACAAAAGCACTGTCAGTTCGGCGATGTCGAACGCGAGCAGCCAAGCGGTGCGATCTGGTTCCAAGCGCTGCGTTATGTGAAAACGCAAGCGGAGCGCCACATTGAGCCAGGCCGATAGTCCAATAACGGCGAGACAGGCCCAAATCGGCAGTTCGAAATTAAAGCCAAAATAAACCGCCAATACGGCGGTCGTTTGCCCAATGATGGCAAGCCAGCGCAAACGCACAAGCGTATCGAGCCGCACGTTGCGACGCGGACGATCCTGAGCATAATGGGCGACGTTCATATCACGATCATAATTTACACCGTTTCGTGCTTTCCTGCCGAAGTCTCGTGGCGCCCCACTCGCCCGACGTGCCCGTCAGGTGTTCCATTTGTTCCACAATTGACGGCGAGCGCCGCAAATGGCCTTGTTTTTGATAGGTTCGTCGCCGTTTCGGCAAAACGGCCGACCGGAACCGGTCGGCCTTAGAAAAATGAGAAAAAACCCGATTTTTTCAAGAGTTATGACGTTTTATGCGCGTTGTAGTGAGGTGCAAAAATGGTGCGTGTTGACGGTATTATAGAAAGCAGTCAATCTGTTGCAGCGCAACAGGTGGGGCTATTTCGATGGCAATTGGTGAACTCGATGCGGCCGCAACGCTTTCCAACGAGAACGGAGCATTGCTTGCCTCGCCGCTTTATTGGCTCTACGAATTGGGCCATGCCGCACTCACGCCGGCGCGGACCTGGGCCGATGTCACCCGGCTTTACTTCAAAAATCCTGCCAACCCGCTAACACATACCGCTTACGGCAAATCCGTTGCGGCTGCCATGGAGTTGTTCGAACGCTCGACGCGACGGTATGGACGCCCCGCGTGGATGATCGATACAATCAGCATCGGCGAAGAGGCGGTGCCAGTCCGCATCACCACTGCCTGGGAGCGGCCGTTCTGTCGAACTCCTTCATTTCGAACGCGACTTCGAGCGCTCGCCACGACAGCCGCAACCAACATTGTTGATCGTCGCGCCGCTCTCCGGACATTACGCCACGCTGCTGCGCGGAACTGTGGAGACCTTTCTTCCGAACCACGACGTTTACGTCACCGACTGGCGCAACGCGCGTTCGGTGCCGTTGGCGGATGGGCGCTTCGATCTCGATGACTACATCGATTATCTCATCTCGATCTTGCACCATCTCGGAGCTGAGACCCACGTCATCGCGGTTTGTCAGCCCTCCGTTCCGGTGGTCGCGGCCGCCGCCTTGATGGAAGCCGATCACGATCCTTGCGCGCCGCGATCGATGGTGCTCATGGGCGGGCCGATCGATACGCGAATCAATCCCAATGCGGTCAACCGGCTGGCAATATCACGCGGGCTCGATTGGTTCCGCCGTCACGTTATCACCAAAGTGCCGTTTCCCCATCCCGGCGTCATGCGCGAAGTCTATCCGGGGTTTTTGCAATTGCACGGCTTTGTCAGCATGAATCTCGAACGCCACATCGAGGCGCATTACGAACTTTTCCTCCATTTGGTCCAGGGTGACGGGAACTCGGCGCAGAAACACCGCGAGTTCTATGATGAATATTTGGCGGTCATGGATCTGGCGGCCGAGTTCTATCTGCAAACCGTTGACACCGTTTTTATCCGTCATGCGCTGCCAAAGGGCGAAATGACCCACCGCGGCCGGCCGGTCGAACCGGCGGCGATCAAGCGCGTCGCGCTCATGACGGTGGAAGGCGAGAACGACGATATCTCCGCCGTTGGCCAGACCGAAGCCGCGCACAAGCTTTGCATCAACATTCCCAACGAGCGCAAAGCGCATCACCTGCAACCCGGCGTCGGGCATTACGGCGTTTTTAATGGTTCGCGATTTCGCGCCGAGATCGCTCCGCGCATCGCCGATTTCGTGTTGTCAAATAATGGCGCGCGCGGCACGTCGACCGCCGCCAAACGATGACGAATACTATTCGGCTTCGCTCTCGCCGTCGCAAATTTTGTGCGATGATGATCTGCACCGAATCAGGGTCGGCGAATGCCCGTACCGTCACGCGCTCTTCTTTACCGTCACGCAACGACAGCTTCGGAAATCGCCGTCCAAGTCGACGGCGAGGTGTTTTCAGTCCGCCTGCGCCGGTACGCGCAAGCGCGTCGTTACACGCTTCGCATCCACACGGCCACGGGTGAAATTATCCTGACGATGCCGCCGCGCGGTAGCGTGAGACAGGCCAATGAATTCGCAAACAAGCATGGCGCCTGGCTCGCATCCCGCCTTCGGCGGACACCGAAGCGTCTTGCTTTCGCGCATGGGACCGTCATCCCCCTGCGCGGGGTCGATTCGCGCATCGAACATCGTTGCGATGTACGTGGCACGGTTTGGCGCGAAAGCGGAGACGACGGCGCGTCATTGCTTTGCGTTGCCGGCGATGCGCCGCACGTGGCGCGTCGCGTGCGCGATTATCTGCGACGCGAAGCCAAACGCGATCTTGAAGCCGCAAGCCGCCGCGCCGCACAAACGCTCGGCGTGCGCATCGGGCGCGTTTCAATTCGCGATCAGATAAGTCGTTGGGGTTCTTGTTCGACTACGGGCGTGCTGTCCTATTCATGGCGGTTGATTCTCGCGCCACCCTTGGTGCTTGAATACTTGGCCGCGCATGAAGTGGCGCATCTGGTCGAGATGAATCATTCGCGGCGATTTTGGCGATTGGTCGAGCGCCTTTGTCCGGATGTGAAGCAAGCCAAAACCTGGCTCAATGCGCACGGCGCCGATCTGCATCGTTACGGGGCGGCGTCAGCAACTCAGATTTAGCGCCGGCCAAAGATATTATTGAGCAGCCAACCGTCAAGGCCGCGATCGGCCCGCGCATCGGGCAGATTGTCGGCCGACTGAACCGTCGCCGGCGGCAAGGGCGGCGTCCCGCCAGTTGAACGCGGAGGCGATAAAGCCGACGGTGTCATATACCGGCGCAGGTTGGCGAATAAGCCGGAGCCACTCGTGACGCCGGGCAAATCCGCGATTGGCGTGTCTTGATGCGCGCCGCGCATGAAGCGGTTCCAGATCTCCACCGGCAAGCTTCCGCCGGTGACATGTTTGGTCGGCATGCCGTCGTCGTTGCCCAGCCACACGGCGGCGACGAGATGGTCCGTGTAACCGATAAACCAAGCGTCGCGAAAGTCCTGCGAGGTGCCGGTTTTGCCGGCTGCCGGCCACTCGCCCAAGGTCGCCTTGCGCGCTGTCCCGATTATCAGCGTTTGCTCCATCATTTCATTCATCATTCCAACATAGCGCGGGTTGATGATGCGGCCATGGCGCTGGACATGATTGCTGAAGAACGTCTTGCCGTGAGCGCCGGTAATGCGTTCAATCACGTAAGGCGCTACCGCATAGCCGCCATTGGCGAAGGGCGCATAGGCGCCGGTCAATTCGAGCATTGACACTTCCGAAGTGCCCAGCGCAATCGACGGATTGGGCTCAAGGTGCGAGGCGATGCCGAGCCGATGTGCGGTCCGGATGACCGCCGAGGGGCCAAACTCCATCGTCAGCCGAACGGACACGCTGTTGAGCGACATGGCCAGCGCCTTGGCGAGCGTGACCGGTCCGTAATATTCATGAGCGTAGTTGTCCGGCTGCCACGTTCTAACCTTGATCGGCCCGTCCTCACGCACGGTGTCAGGCGTCAGTCCATGTTCGAGCGCGGTGAGATAGACAAAGGGCTTGAAGGCCGAACCTGGCTGTCGCCTGGCGGCGACGGCCCGGTTGAATTGGCTCTCAGTGTAATTGCGGCCGCCGACCAAGGCGCGCACCGCTCCATCGGGCGTCATGGCGATGAGCGCACCCTGCGAGACATCGGCTTTCATGCCTTTTTGTGCGAGTTCATCTTCAAGCGCCCTTTCGGCATTTGTTTGCAAGTCGCTATCAATTGTCGTGCGCACCACAATGTCATCTTCGACGTGACCAACGACGTCGTTGACGGCATCCATGACCCAGTCGGCGACATAATTGACTGAACCGTTGTGGACATGTGCGACAACGTGCGGCGGATGCGCAAACGCGCGGCGCTCGACGGTTCGTGTTATAAATTGCATTTCCGTCATCGCCGCGAGTACGAGTTTCGCGCGCTGCTCGGCAGCGCGAAAATTGCGGGTCGGCGCAAGACGCGACGGCGATTTCACTAGTCCAGCAAGCATCGCCGCCTCGGCAAGGGTTAACTGCCTGGCGGATTTTTCAAAATAACGCTGCGCGGCCTGCTCAATGCCATAGGCGCCGGCGCCGAAATAGACACGATTGAGATAAAGCTCCAGGATCCGCGTTTTCGAGAATTTGTGCTCCAGCCACAGCGCCAGCAAAACCTCTTGCAGTTTGCGGGTCACGGTCCGCTCTTGCGTCAAAAAAAGATTTTTCGCCAACTGCTGGGTGATGGTCGACCCACCCTGGGCAACGCCACGGTGCAAGATATTCGCCATTACCGCGCGCGTGATCCCGAGAGGATCAACACCATAATGAGCATAAAAGCGGCGGTCTTCGATCGCTATAAAGGCCTGCGGAACGTAATTCGGCATGCTCGCCAAGGCCAAGGGCAACCCCGCCAGATCGCCGCGCCGGGCCAATGGCCGACCATGCACATCGAGGATCTGAATCGATGGCGGCCGCTTGGGAATTTCCAACGATTGGATCGCCGGCAAATGCGCGCCCACGTAAGCGACGGTGCCAATACCGGCGAGGAAAACCCACAGGCCCAAGATCAGGCCCCAATAGGACGCTCGGCCAATGACCGAGCGAACGCGTCCCCACGCAAGCGTTTTGCGGGTGCCTTGGCGAGCGTTCCCCGAAGTCTTCCGGGCCGGCTTTGAGGCGCCTTCACCGGGCGCCGCACGGTCGGACAACTCGGCTTTTGCGTCGAAAACCGGCTCTTTGCGGCCGTGCGATCGTTTACCTTTTGCCGCCATACGCATTCTGCCCCACCGACACAACACGCCGTCACGCGTGAGATCCGACGCTAGGCACTGCGGTTTAAGAGGCGGTTAAGGGCGACGCTTCCTTTCGCATCGCCAAGACGTCGTAACGCGCGAAAGTCCGAAAGATCACGATTTTGCCACTCGCCCGCCGCGCGCGCGTGGTGAGAGAATAATGGATAGAGCAAAATCGAGAATGGTGCGTAGAATTCGTCACGACGCGAAGATGAGACATACACGCTTCGCGCCCGCCACGGCACATGACGTGGATCAAACGCAACACGCCTGGATGTGTTATTCGGCAATTTCAGTTACGGACTTGCGATATGCACGCCTCCAATAATTCCCGCCCGCCCCTTAAAATCCGGCGCGTCAATCTCGACACCGGCCGCGAAAACATCGCGGTGATTTCCTGCCGCTCGCAGGCCTTGCGGCCGGAAGTCTTTCGCGGCTTTTCCCGCGTCGAGCTGCGCGCCAATGGCAAAGTGCTGCTTGCCACGCTGTTGATCACCGATGACGGCATGGTCGGCGTCGATGAATTAGGGCTGGCGGAGCCCGCCTTCCGCCGTTTCGGCGAGCCGGCCGGCAGTTTCATTTCGGTCACGCCGGCGACGCCGCCGAATAGTCTCGATTTCGTGCGTGGCAAAATCCAGGGTCACTCCCTCAGCGGCGCGGAAATTGAGGCGATTATCGACGACATCAGCCACTACCGCTATTCCGACATGGAAATTGCGGCCTTCCTGGTCGGCTCCGCCAGTTTCATGACCAGCGGCGAATTGCTGGCGCTCGCGCAAGCAATGGCCAAAGCCGGCACGCAACTCAAATGGGAGCGGCCGATTGTCGTCGACAAACATTGCATCGGCGGCATTCCGGGCAACCGTACCTCGATGATCGTCGTGCCGATTGTCGCCGCGCATGGGCTGACGATTCCCAAAACATCCTCGCGCGCCATTACCTCGCCCGCGGGTACCGCCGACACCATGGAAGTCCTGGCGCGCGTGGACTTGAGCGTTGATGAAATGAAACAAGTGGTTGACGCCTGTCACGGCTGTCTGATCTGGGGCGGCCATGTGAATTTGTCGCCCGCCGACGACATCCTCATTTCCGTGGAGCGGCCATTGGCGCTCGATACGCGCGAGCAGATGGTCGCCTCGATCATGTCGAAGAAAATCGCCGCCGGTTCCACGCATTTGTTGCTCGATATACCGGTGGGACCTTCGGCCAAAGTCCCGACGGCGCTCGAGGCAATGCGTCTGCGAAAACTATTCGAGTTCGTCGGCGATCAGCTTGGCATAGCCGTTGAGGTCATCACCACCGACGGGCGCCAGCCCATCGGCGACGGCATCGGCCCGGTGCTGGAGGCGCAGGACGTGATGGCGGTGCTGGCGAACGACCCGAAAGCGCCGCGCGACCTGCGTGAAAAATCATTGCGGCTCGCCGCACATCTGCTCGATTACGATCCGCAGTTGCGCGGCGGCAAAGGTTATGCCCGCGCGCGCGAACTGCTCGATAGCGGCGCCGCATTGGTGCAAATGCAAAAGATCATCGATGCGCAAGGGCCATCCCGCGCTTCGACAGACATCGGTCCACTCACGATCGATGTCGCGGCCATGCAGGATGGCGCGGTCGAGGCAATCGATTGCCTGCGCCTCAACCGGCTCGCGCGCACGGCCGGCGCGCCGATCGATAAGGGCGCGGGTATCAAGATGTTCAAGAAGATCGGCGATCGTGTCGAGCAGGGTGAGCCGCTCTACCGCATTCATGCCTACGATAAATCGCAGTTCGAATTGGCGTTGGCGGACGCTAGGGCCAACACCGGCTTCGTGATCGACGGCAAATGCCCCTATGTGAGCCAGGCGTGAGCGCCACCGTCATGCAAAGCTTGGCGTCCGGCGCCGACGATGCCGCGCGGCTCGCGGCGCGTCTTGGCATTGCGCTGCATAAAATCGACGTGCATCGGTTTCCCGACGGCGAATTGCGCGTGAGGGTAGGACCGGCCGCACCGACGACGATTTTGTATGTCCCGCTCGATGAACCGAACGAGAAGCTGCTCACGATCTTGTTCGCCGCCGAGGCGTTACGCCGCGGCGGTGCCCAGCGGCTGGTACTGGTGTCGCCTTATCTTTGCTACATGCGGCAAGACAAAGCCTTCCACGAAGGTGAGGCCATTAGCCAGAAAGTGATCGGGAATCTGCTCGCGCGCACGGTCGAACGCATCGTCACCGTCGAGGCACACCTGCATCGCACGCCTGACATACGCGCTGTGTTCCCGGGCATAGAGGCCGACGATTTATCGGCCACGCCGGCAATCGCTGAGGCATTGGATCGCATCGATCGGCGGACCGTCCTGGTGGGGCCGGATGAAGAATCGGAAGCCTGGGTGCGTGATTTGTCCGCGCGGCTTACCCTCGACTACGTGGTAGGGCGCAAAAGGCGCGCGAACGATCGTTCGGTGGACATCGCTTTCACCAATCCGGCGCAGTTCAAAGAACGGCCGGTTTTACTCATCGACGACATTGTCTCCTCGGGTGGCACGCTCATGGTCTGCGCGCGGGCGTTGAAGGCCGCCGGCGCCGGGCCGATTGACGCCGTCGTCACGCATGCGTTGTTTCCGCCGGCAATGATGCACGATTTCACCCGCGCGGGTTTGCACTCCCTGCGCTCGACCACCAGCGTGCCGCATCCGAGCAATGCCATCATGCTCGATGCGATCCTCGCCGACGCATTGCGCAAGGAAATATCAGCATGAGCATTCGTTTAAGATTTTGCGGCGCGGCGCGCACGGTGACCGGCTCATCTTACTTGTTTGAGACGCCGGCCGGGCGCTTGTTGGTCGATTGCGGCCTGTTTCAAGGGCCGAAAACGCTGAAAGCATTAAACTACGGCAAGTTTCCTTTTGCTCCCGCCGACATCCAAGCCGTCCTGCTGACGCATGCGCATATCGACCACAGCGGCTTGCTGCCGAAACTCACGCGCGACGGTTTTCGCGGACCCATTTTCGCGACCCGCGGCACGATCGACCTATGTTCCTATATGCTGCCCGATTCCGGGCACATCCAGGAATCGGAAGTCGAAAGCCTCAACCGGCGCAACACGGCGCGCGGCCGGGCCGACGTCGAGCCGATCTATACTTTGCGCGATGCCCTCGCCGCGCTCGATTATTTCCGCGCGGTCGAGTACGAAACCTGGATTAATATCATGCCGGGCGTGCGCGCGCGTTATTGGAATGCCGGCCATCTGCTCGGCTCCGCCTCGATCGAAGTCGAGTTCAACGACGCAAGCACATCCGGCACGCCGCTGCGCGTTCTGCTATCGGGAGATATCGGGCCCGATGCCAAATTGTTGGAGCTTGAGGCGCAAGCGCCGAGCGGTCTCGACTATGTGATCTGCGAGGCAACTTACGGCGACACCGATCGTCCACCGGTGACGGCCGAAAGCCGGCGCGCGCATTTGGCGTCGGAAGTGCGGGCGGCGCATGAGGCGGGCGGCGCGCTGCTCATTCCCGCTTTTGCCGTCGAGCGCACGCAGGAGCTGATTGTCGATCTCATCGATTTGATGGAGCGCGGCCAGATTCCGGCAGCGCCACTGTTTCTTGATTCGCCGCTGGCCATTCGCGCCACGCAAGTGTTTCGGCAAGGCGATCCAAGCGACCATAACGGCGTCGACATCGACCGGCTGCTCTCATCGCCGCAATTGCGCTTCACCGAAACGGTGGAAGAAAGCAAAGCGCTCGCCAGGTTGAGCGGCTTCCATATCATCATGGCAGCCAGCGGCATGTGCGACGCGGGGCGTATTCGCCACCACCTCAAACGCTGGCTCTGGCACGACGAGGCGACCGTGCTGCTAACCGGTTTTCAGGCCCAGGGCACACTGGGGCGTTTCCTCGACGAAGGCGTGAAAGCTGTGCGCATACAAGGCGAGGAAATCAAGGTCAGAGCGCGCATTCGCCGTATTGATGATTATTCGGGCCATGCCGACGGACCGGAACTGGCGCGCTGGATTGCCGCGCGCCGGCCGATCAAGCGCGGCGTATTTTTGACCCATGGCGAAGAACGCTCGCTCAAGGGACTGTCGGAGCGCATCGCCGAGCGGACGGTGCCCGCGGCGCAGATTTTCATTCCGGTTTTGGATGACCTCTATGAGCTGACCACCAAAGCGCCGACGCCCATTGACAACACCCGCCGCCGCCGCCTCCCGCCGGAGGCCGTGATCTCCCTCGATTGGCATAATGACATGTCGAAGCTCATACTCGACATCAATGATGCGATTGAGGCAGCAGCCGACGACCGCGCGCGTGGCGTCATCATTCGCCGTCTGCGCCGCGCGCTGGTGTCTGATACCGAGCCCGGCAAAGCCGGTCTCGAGGAAAACCGCGCCTAACAGCCTGCTGAAAAACAGAACAAAGTTCTCGTTTCGATTCTCGTTCGTTCACCTTGGGATTCGGTCTTGTTCACTGCGAAAATGAGTTTTTCAGCAAACTGCTAAACAAACCATAAGGCCTGAGAAGCGGATGATCATGATCATCGCGCGGGCGCAAGGCTATTTGCTAGTTCTTATGCCGTCTATTTGCATGGGCATTGAGACCATCCCAAGTGAAAACCGGACCAAGTGAAAACGGGACCAAGTGAAAACGGGGCGGCCGTGCGCCACCCCGCCTGGTTGGCGATATTTCGCAAAGCCCGATCAGCGGCAAACCAGCCGCCAGCCGAAGAGGCGATTCCGCCGATGCACCCACCAGCAGCGGCCAAACCCCGGCCCCAGACTGCGGCGGCAGATCCCTAAGTGATTGCGGTGAAAACCGCGCCCACAACCGTTCCGCACGAGGACAAGATCAGAACCCGCACCAGCCTTGGCCACACTCAAGGGACCACTCATGGAGGCCGGGCCACTTACCGGCGCCGCGCCGGCGAACGTCGAGAACAAACTCAAAGCACCAATTGTTGCTAATGCCGTCAGCGTCGTCTTCATCATAATCTCCTGGTTGGATTCGACGTCCTTTTACATAGCCTCGCTGAGGCAAAACATAGGTAAACGCAAGCTTTAGAACGAGTTAATTTTTGACGAAAAACTCGGTTGTACCAGCCGATGCGCGACATGGCCGTCGCTTTACACCGGTAGTAAGATGTTATTACGTCCAGTAACGAGATCGACCGGGAAAAAAGCGATGATGCGAAACTGAAATCGATGGGCAAAAATCGTTGTCCCGAATTTTACTCAACGCGTATCCCGGCGTTGCCCCCCTGCGCTGCTCAACGAAAATACCGGTCTCCGGAAAATGCACGCGCTTTTCCCATCAGCGTATCGCCGTGACCAGCAGCCAGCCGCCCCAAGTGATGAGACCGAGCCCCGCCGCGTTGGTGAGAAGCCGCCCCACGGGAATGACTTTTTCCAGCAGCACAAAAATGGTCAGCATGGCGATCCAGAGAATATTCATGACGCCGCCAACAAATAAAAGCGCCATCAGCGCCCAGCAGCAGCCGACACAATATAGGCCATGCTGGAAACCAAGGCCGAGCGCGCCTAAGGGATCACCACGGAACCCGCCATGATGCGCAATGAAAGCAACCGGCGCCTGGCAATGGCGCAAACAAGCGTTTTTCAACGGCGTCCATTGAAAGAGCCCGGCGGCGATCAGCACAACTCCGCCGAACACGTGACTGGTCGCCGTCATCATCGGCGTGAGCAGCGCCGCGCGCTCCAGAAGCCACTGTCCGAGGGTTGCGAACAATGAAAACAGCGTCCAGGCCGATAAATAGCCGCCGGCAAAAAAACCGGCAGCGGCAAACGGCTGGCCTCGCAACGCGGCCTGCCGGCCAATGCGCGCATAAAGCAAGATCATAGGAGCGGCCGACGGCGTCATCATACCGACCATCATGACGCTCCACATCACCGCCATAAATATAAAATGGATCACGCTCCAAGGTTGGAAGGCCGGCGCCAATATCGCGCCCATATTCGCGCCACGACTACCTTCCATGTTCGTGGGGGGCGTGCCGCCGGACATATCACCCACGTCGCTCATGTTCATGTTATTGGCGAGCCAAAACGTGTAGGCCCAGGCCAACACCGTCAGCGCCGCCAAAGCGGCAATAACGGCCACCCGGTCGCGTCGTAATACGCTTTCGAGCGCAACGTCACTCATGTTTATCTCAAGCGTTAATGCATCACCCCGTCTTGTGACAGATGAAGACGCGAGAATTGCCCGTAGGAATCGTTGAGCTGCATTTTCACCGGGCCGCCATCGGCATTACTCCAGCCACGGCCGATTTCAGCCAGCGTGTACTCAAACCCCTCCGGCAGATCGATGCGGACGCGATGTTCGTTGCCGTTCACCGGATTGATGATCGGCTCCCCGCGACCTTCGGTGATACCGGGGACCACGAGCCTGGCCCGTCGCGCATCGACGTCAACGTCGAAATCGATCGGCGCAAAGATCGGCTCATGGACCTTTTTCATGGTCGAGGCGAAGACGTGAAAAACAGTCGCGCCCGGCTTGGTATCTTCACCGCTCGCGATACGCAGCAAGGCTTCGCGCTGCTTGGGCGTCGCTTTTTCGTCGACTATGACAACGCATTCGCCGCCGCCTTCGTGAATAGCGCCCGGCCAACGAAACATGCCGACAAAACGCAGCCCATCGAGCCGCGTGTCGCCATGATAGCCTTCGTCAATCTGAAATCCGCCGATTGCCTGGCAGAAACCACTCGATGGCAACCCGTCAAACTGGCACGGACATCCATACGCGCAATTACAGTTGATGAATTCCCGTCCCTTGAATTCCCACTTCGTTTGAGCCATCTCGTCCTCCATACGGTGACGTAAAGCCCCTGCTTATTCTGTAACAAGACCCACCAAAACCGAAGCACTTTCTGCTTGTGCGGCGACGGAACTTTATTGGCCTTGCTTACCGCGATCCTCCGGCCGGGCAAACAGCGAAATCAATGCGCGCTTGATCGCGGCTTGCCGCGTCGGCGAGGTGATTTGCGCGCCTAAAAGATCGGTCACGTAAAAAACGTCCACCACGCGTTCGCCAAACGTGGCGACATGGGCCGAAGCAATGTTGAGACTGAGTTTGGAGAGGGTCGCGGTCAGTTCATAAAGCAGGCCGGTACGATCGAGACCCGTGACTTCAACCGTCGTATAACGATGAGACCACTGATTGTTGACGGTCACTTCAGGCTCTAAAGCGAATGCTTTGATACGACCTTTTGCGGTCGCCCGTTTGTCGACCAGATCGGGCAGCCGTAATTGGCCGCGCAGCGCCTTCTCGACGGAATTGGCAATGCGGCTTGCGCGGCGTTCCTCATCTTCGTCGCGCTCGAATTCGCGTGATATCGAAATCGTATCGAGCGCGCGGCCGTCGGTGGTGGTGTAGATTTGCGCGTCGACAATATTAGCTCCGGCCAAGGCGCAGGCCCCGGCCAGCGTGGACAAAAGCCACGGATGATCGGGCGCGAGCAGAGTCAACTGCGTCACGCCGCGCTCATGGTCCAATCGCGTCATCGTCGCCAGGGTCTTGCCAGCCTCTTCGATGGCGCGCACAAAGCGCGCGTGTTCGAGTTTGTGCGGCAAATCGGCTTTCAGCCAATAGGCCGGATAGTGCTTGGCGATGTAGCGCTCAAGCACGTCGCGCGGCCAGTCTTGCAGGGAGTCACGAAGTTCGGCCTGCGCCATGGCAACGCGCTGGGCCCGATTGACTTCCGAGAAGCCTCCGGTAAGAACCGGCTCAGTTTCATAGTATAGCGCGCGAATGAGCTGCGCTTTCCAGCCGTTCCAGACCCCGGGCCCCACCGCCTTGATGTCGGCGGTGGTAAGGATGGTGAGCAGCTTCAACCGCTCGACCGATTGAACCACGGCTGCGAAATTCTCGATTGTCCTACGATCCGACAAGTCGCGCGACTGCGCAACGCTCGACATGAGCAAATGGTTCTCGATGAGCCAGGCCACGGTTTCGGTGTCGGCTGCCGAAAAATTGAGCCGCGGACAAAAGCGTCGCGCAACGCGTGCGCCGGCGGGCGAATGATCTTCCGGCCGGCCTTTTGCAATGTCGTGCAGGAACGACGCAACGTAGAGGATATCGCGATGTCCTGGCAGAATTTTATGAACGATCTCGTTGGCAAGCGCCGTTTCACTATTGCCGCCTCGCTCGATCTCCGCGAGCACACCAATACATCGTAGAAGATGCTCATCTACCGTGTAATGATGGTACATATTGAACTGCATCATGGCGACGATTTTACCGAAGGCCGGCACGAAGCGGCCGAGTACGCCCACCTCGTTCATGCGCCGCAGCACGGTTTCGGGATCGTTCTTGGAAGTGAGTATTTCCAAGAAGAGCCGGTTGGCTTCGCCGCTCTCGCGCAGTTCTGCATCGATGAGATCGAGTGAGCGCGTAACCGCGTGCATGGCGTCGGGATGAAAGGCGAGGTTTTTCTTCTGCGCAAAATGGAAGATCCGGATCAAATTGACCGGATCGCGCCTAAAGACATTGGCATGGGCGAGCCCAACGCGGTTGTTTTCGACGACGAAGTCGCCGTTGGCGACCGTGCGCCGCTCGGCCGGACGCAAGCGCGCCATCAACCGGCTCAGCACCGGCACGCTTTTGGCATGGCTGTTTTCCAATTCAGCGGATAGAATTGCAGTCAAGTCTCCGACATCCTTGGCGACGAGGAAGTAGTGCTTCATGAATCGTTCGACGTCCTGCAAGCCGGGATGCTGTGTATAGCCGAGCCGCACCGCGATCTCGCGCTGGATGTCGAAGGACAGACGTTCTTCGGCACGCCCCGTCAAGAAATGCATGTGGCAACGCACCGACCACAGAAAGTCTTCGCAACGGCGGAAAAGCTGGTATTCCCGCTTGTCGAAGACGCCGCGCTCGATCAGCTCAGCCGGCTCACGCACGCGGTAAACATATTTTGCGATCCAAAAGAGCGTATGTAGATCCCGTAAACCGCCCTTGCCGTCTTTTACGTTGGGCTCGACTAAATAACGTGACTGGCCGGCGCGGCGATGACGCTCCTCACGCTCGGCGAGTTTGGCGGCGACGAAATCGGCAGCGGTGTTACGCACGACGTCATGTTCGAAACGCGCTTGCAACTCGTCGAAAAGTTTTTTGTCACCAAACAGAAAACGTGCTTCGAGAATGGCGGTGCGGATGGTCATGTCCGCTTTGGATTGACGAATGCATTCGTCCACCGAGCGCGTGGCGTGGCCGACCTTCAGTCCCAAGTCCCACAAACAATAAAGAATGGCTTCCGCAACGGACTCCCCCCAGGCCGTCTGTTTGTAAGGTAGCAGGAAGAGGAGATCGATATCGGATCCGGGCGCCTGTAGCCCACGTCCGTAGCCACCGGTGGCGATCGCGGCCATGTGCTCCGCATCGGTCGGGTTCTCCGAGGGGTAGAGATGCTTGCGCGTGAATTCGAACGCGATATGGATGATTTCGTCTTCCATCCGGCACAGCCGCTCGGCGCAGCGGCGGCCATGACGATCTTTCAGCAAAAGTTTTTCGGCTTTGGCACGGCCGTCAATGAGCGCGGCCTTGAGGCGTTGCGCCAAGGCAGTGCGCAATTCGCCCTCGTCGCCGCGATGGCTGGCCGCAAGCTGTTCCAGCTCGGCGACGATGGCGTGCGAATCGATTAATTCGCCCACCGGATGCGGAGCGTGTTCGTGAGCCAAGCGAGAATCACGTTCGAGGGCGAGAGAGGCCATGGGCAAACTAAAATTAGCGGAGCCGGAGCTGCAAGTCACCGCCTATTCGGACAAAGATAGTCACGCCGCAAGACATTTTTGAGCTTTTATAGACGTTCTTGCCCCGCAAATAACGGAGAAACCGGGTGACATCGAGCGCGGCCAGGTTATTCTGCGCTGCTATCGCCGGGAGACAGCCCGCAGCGAGACGGAATGGAAAGTGAAGCGACATGCGCATGTTTCAGGTCTGTGTCTGCGGCAAGCCGCTGCAGCTCAACGAACGGCCGACGCCGGAACCGAAAGGTACCGAAGTTCTGATGAAAGTTCTGGCAGCAGGCGTCTGCCATAGTGACCTGCATCTTTCGGATGGCTGGTTCGATTTGGGCGGCGGCAAACGCATGAGCCTCGCCGATCGTGGCATGAAATTGCCGGTAACGCTCGGGCACGAAAACGTCGGCGAAGTGGTGGCCTTCGGTCACGAAGCGAAAGGCGTGAAAATCGGCGACCGGCGGCTCGTGCATCCCTGGATCGGTTGCGGCACATGCGGCCCTTGTCAGCGCGGCGAAGAGAATCTTTGCCGCGCTATGAAAAGCCTCGGCGTCTTCAGCGATGGGGGCTATGCCGACTATTTGATCGTTCCGCACCCGCGTTATCTCTTCGAGATCGGCGATCTCGATCCGGTGCGTGCGGCGCCGCTCGCTTGTTCCGGGCTCACGACCTTCAGCGCCTTGAAGAAAGTGCCGACAATCAAAACCGAGCCGACGGTCATTATCGGCGCCGGCGGTCTCGGTTTGATGTGTCTAGCATTGTATCAAAAAATGGGCGGCCACGGCGCGATCGTGGCCGACATTGATCCCACGAAGCGCGAAGCGGCCAAAAAAGCCGGCGCCATACAAGTCATCGACGGCGGTGCAAGCGACGCCGCTGAGCAGATTGTTGCGCTCACGAAGGGAGGCGCGTGGGCGGTGATCGATCTGGTTGGGTCGTCTTCAAGCGCGCGTTTGGGCCTCGACAGCCTTATCAAGGGCGGCAAATACATCATCGTCGGACTTTACGGTGGTGATCTTAACCTGTCCTTGCCACCGATTCCGATGCGCGCGGTGACAATTCAAGGCTCCTATGTCGGCAGCGTGCCGGAAATGGCCGAGTTGATGGATCTCGTTCGTCGTACCGGGCCGCCGGCTGTGCCGGTCGCGACGCGACCGC
The DNA here is from genome assembly GCA_963697535.1 of uncultured Pseudomonadota bacterium. Lineage (GTDB taxonomy): Bacteria > Pseudomonadota > Alphaproteobacteria > Rhizobiales > Xanthobacteraceae > Pseudolabrys. The sequence goes on from OY969085.1 coordinate 765,627, forward strand.
TCTTGGATGTCAACACCGTGCACGATGAATTGCGCGCGGGCAAAGTGGTGGGACGTGTGGTGCTGACACCATCCGAATAATTTTCGGGAAACCATGATGGACGCAGATCAATTGCGCGCCCTGCAGGCGCCGATCAAGGAACGCTACAGGAACAATCCCGGCAGCGCGGTAATTACCCTGCACGCCAAAGGTGCGCTTGAGAACGACACTATCGCTTGCAAAGTGGAGACAGGGCGCATGCTGGCGAGCGCAGGTTTGCATCCGGCCACCGGCGGTTCAGGACTCGAATTATGTTCCGGCGATATGCTGCTCGAGGCATTGGTGGCTTGCGCGGGAGTAACAGCCAAAGCGGTGGCCACTGCGCTCGACATTCCTTTGCGATCGGCAACAGTATCGGCAGAAGGCGATCTTGATTTTCGCGGCACGCTGGGTGTGGCCAAAAATGCGCCGGTCGGATTTGCGCAAATCCGTCTGCGCTTTGAATTCGATAGCGACGCGCCGCAGGACAAGCTCGATCAATTGATCAAGCTCACCGAACGCTATTGCGTGGTGTATCAAACCATCAAAAACGGCCCGCCCGTGGCGATCACAACGGCAAGAACATAAATCGCCGCTGCCGAAAGCTGTTACTTGTCGGTTTTCCGTAGTTTCCCTTTCAGCGTATAGAGCGCTTCCATCGCTTCGCGCGGCGACATGTCGTCGGGTCGGAGCGCTTCGAGAGCCGTTAGGATAGGATCTTCAGATCTTTCCTGCCGTTCGAGCGACGCTTGGTCACGCAATGCAAACAATGGGAGATCTTCGAAACCTTTTGGCGCGGCTCTGTTTTCCTGCTCGAGCCTTGCAAGAACCACTTTGGCGCGTTCGATAACGCGCGCGGGCAACCCTGCAAGCTTCGCCACTTGGATGCCGTAAGACCGATCGGCAGTGCCGGCAGCCACTTCATGCAGGAAGATGACGTCACCGTTCCATTCCTTCACTTTCACGGTCGCGTTGTGCAGCCGGTCAAGCCGCGCCGACAAGGCTGTCAGCTCGTGAAAATGCGTGGCGAATAACGCACGGCATTTGTTGACATCGTGCAGATGTTCAACCGTCGCCCAGGCAATGGAAAGGCCGTCGAACGTCGCGGTGCCGCGGCCGATTTCATCGAGGATGACCAGTGCGCGTTCGCCGGCCTGATTGAGAATCGCGGCCGTCTCCACCATTTCCACCATGAAGGTCGACCGGCCGCGCGCCAGATCGTCGGCTGCGCCGACGCGCGAAAACAACCGGTCAATCACGCCGAGCTGTGCGCGCTTGGCCGGCACAAAGGAACCCGTTTGCGCAAGGATCGCAATGAGCGCGTTCTGCCTCAGAAACGTGGATTTGCCCGCCATATTGGGGCCGGTGACAAGCCAAATGCAGCCGGCCTCACCGCTTTCGTACCCATCGCGGTTTACGCGATTGTTCCCCGCGGGAAAACGATGGGATGAAGACGCGCCCAACGACACGGTGGAAGACGGCGGCGACAAATCGCAATCATTGGCGACAAAGGGCGAGCCGTCGCGCGACAGCGCTTGTTCGACCACCGGGTGGCGGCCGCCTTCGATCAAAAAATCGAGGCCGGAATCGATATCGGGGCGCACATAGTTGCGCTCGCAAGCGAGCTCGGCAAGTGCACTTGCGACATCAAGGCGCGCCAGCGCTTCGGCGCAACCCTTTATGACCTCACCGTCTGCGATGACCTCCGCCCCGAGACGCTCGAATATGCCTAATTCGATCCCAAGTGCGCGCTCGGCAGCGCTTGCGATCTTGGCTTCAAGTTCGCCCAGCTCGGTTGTCGTAAAGCGCACTTGGCCGGCCAAACTTTGACGATGGATAAAGCTTTGATTGAGCGGCGCTGCCATCAGCTTGTCGCCATGCTGCGCCGTGACTTCGACGTAAAATCCCAACACATTGTTATGGCGGATCTTTAAGGCGCGTATACCTGTCCCCTCGGCATAGCGCGCCTGCAAGGTGGCGATCACGCGGCGCGACTCATCGCGCAAGCGCCGCGTTTCGTCGAGTGCAGCGTCATAACCCTCGCGCACAAATCCGCCGTCGCGCTTGGTCAGCGGCAAATCGTCGGCGAGTGCGGCGGCCAGTCCAGCGGCGAGCGTCGCGCTCGGCCGCCGACAGGCATGTATAGCCTCGGCGATTTCCCCAGGCATATCGGGGATCCCGGCAAGTAGCTGCGCCAGCGCATTCGCCGCCTGCAGCCCATCGCGGATCGCGGCGAGATCGCGCGGGCCGCCACGCGCCAGCGCCAACCGCGCCAGCGCGCGCACCAAATCGGGCACGGCCCGCAGGCGTGCACGCGTCTCGCCACGCGCGGCAAAATTGTCGGCAAAACATTCAACGGCATCGAGCCGGTGCTCGATTTGCGCGGGTTCCGTAAGCGGCGCCGCGAGACGCTGCGCCAGCAAGCGCGAGCCCGCGGATGTGATGGTGCGGTCGATCGCCTCGAGAAGCGATCCCCTCCGCGCGCCGGACAAGGTGCGCGTGAGTTCGAGATTGCCGCGCGTTGCCTGGTCAATCGCCATAACCGTCGAAGCGCTTTCCCGCGAGGGCGGCGATAGCGGCGGATGTTTACCCAATTGCGTGCGCTCGACATAAGTCACACAAGCGGCGGCGGCCGAAATTTCCAGGCGGCTGAGCGCGCCAAATGCGTCGCTCGTTGCCACCGCAAAAAATGAGCTGAGCCGCCGCTCGGCCGTGACCGCATCGAATACATCGCGCGCAAGCGGCGTCACGGCCGGCAAAGAGCGCCAAAAGGGGGCGAGCTCGGCATCGCCGAACAATGCATCCGAAACAATGATTTCGCTCGGCTCAAGCCGGGCTATCTCACCGGCAATCGACAATCGATCGCATTCCGTGACGCGAAATTCGCCGGTGGAGATGTCGATCCAAGCGAGCGCGAAGCGCGCCTCCTCGCCGACGGAGGATAAACGCGCGCGGGCCGCCGCGAGCAAATAATTGTTGCGCCGCGCGTCCAGCAGCGTGTCTTCTGTGAGGGTGCCGGGGGTCACCAGACGCACCACATCACGCCGGACAACGCTTTTTGCGCCGCGCTTTTTGGCCTCCGCCGGATCTTCGAGCTGCTCGCAGACCGCCACACGGTGGCCGAGCGCGATCAGTCGATGCAGATATTCTTCCGCGCGGATGACCGGTACGCCGCACATCGGAATATCTTGTCCGCGGTGCTTGCCCCGCTTGGTCAGCGCAATGCCCAGCGCACGGCTCGCCGTTTCGGCATCCTCAAAAAACAATTCGTAAAAATCGCCCATCCGGTAAAACAAAAGGCAATCCGGATTGGCGGTTTTGATCTCCAGATATTGCTCCATCACCGGCGTAACGCGGCTGTTTTCGCCGGGCGCGGGAGGCAAGTCGCCGCTATGTGTCTGCGCTGACGGCAGGGTGGGCGGCGTCTGGTCGGGCTCGTTGAGCCCAATGGGATGGTGCAGTGCCATACTCGTAAGGTATCAGAGAAGAAGCGGCCGTAAGAGAGGTGAGCGGCTTTCTCTCCCCAGAAAGACAAGCCATTGGATCGGCTGCGATTTGACTTGTCACCGTCGAACCATATGTCTGTCGCGGCGCGATCAAACCACCGAATTGAAAATGGAATTCCTCGACGAAGCCAAGGTCTATATCCAATCCGGCGCGGGCGGGAATGGCTGCATAGCATTCAGGCGCGAGAAATTCATCGAATTCGGCGGGCCGAACGGCGGCGACGGCGGCAAAGGCGGCGATGTGATTGTGGAGGCCGTAAACGGGCTGAACACGCTGATCGACTATCGCTATCAGCAGCACTTCAAGGCCCAAAGCGGCGGCAACGGCATGGGTAAGGACCGCCATGGTGCCAACGGCAAAGACGCGGTGCTCAAAGTGCCGGTCGGCACACAGGTTTACGACGAAGATGGCGAGACGCTACTCGCCGATCTAACAGGGACCGCCCAACGCGCCACGCTTGCGAAAGGCGGCAACGGCGGCTTCGGCAACGCGCATTTCAAGTCGTCAACCAATCGCGCGCCGCGACATGCCAACCCCGGCCAGCCGGGGCAAGAGCTCACCATCCGTCTGCGGCTTAAGCTCATTGCAGACGCCGGCCTTATCGGCCTGCCCAACGCCGGCAAATCGACGTTTCTTGCGCGCGTCAGCGCCGCCAAGCCGAAGATCGCCGACTATCCGTTCACAACGCTGCATCCGCAGCTCGGCGTCGTGCGCGTGGACGAACGTGAATTCGTGCTTGCCGATTTGCCTGGTTTAATCGAAGGCGCGCATGAAGGCGTTGGGCTCGGCGATCGTTTCCTCGGTCATACCGAACGATGCCGCGTGCTTCTGCATCTGGTCGATGGCACCGATGAGGACCCCGCCGCAGCGTATAAGGTCGTGCGCGGCGAATTGGAAGCCTATGGCCACGGGCTTGCCGACAAGCCCGAGATCGTGGCGCTAACAAAAGCAGACAGCCTGTCGCCGGAAGTCGTCAAGAAACAGGCCGCCAAGCTGAAGAAAGCCTGCAAGAAGACCCCACTCGTGCTTTCGGCCCATTCTGGCGAAGGCGTGACGGAAGCGCTGCGCGCGCTGCTCCACGTGATCGACGAGGCGTACACCGCAATGGACAAAAAGGAAGACCCCAAACAGTTTATCTAATTGCATTTTTTGGCACAAATGTGCAATTGCATGGAGGGTCAATTGCATTGAAGTGACACTCATGAAAACGCGCGCCGCGGTGGCCTGGAAAGCCGGTGAGCCGCTCACCGTTGAGACCGTCGATACCGAAGGGCCGAAAGCCGGTGAGGTACTGGTGGAAGTCATGGCGACCGGCATCTGCCACACCGACGCTTACACGCTCTCCGGCGCCGATCCGGAAGGGATGTTTCCGGCGATCCTTGGACATGAAGGGGCGGGCATTGTGCGCGAGGTCGGCCCCGGCGTGACCACCTTGAAAGCCGGCGATCACGTCATTCCGCTCTACACACCGGAATGCCGGCAATGCAAAACCTGCCTCTCGCGCCGCTCCAATCTTTGCACGTCGATCCGTGCCACGCAGGGCAAAGGCGTGATGCCCGACGGCACCAGCCGTTTCCACTGCGACGGCGATCCCGTGTTTCACTATATGGGCTGTTCGACCTTCGCCAATTTCACCGTGCTGCCGGAAATTGCGCTCGCCAAAGTGCGCGAGGACGCGCCCTTCGACAAAATTTGTTACATCGGCTGCGGCGTCACCACCGGTATCGGCGCGGTGATCTATACCGCCAAGGTCTGGCCAGGCGCCAATGTCGCCGTATTTGGGCTGGGCGGCATCGGCCTCAACGTCATTCAAGGCGCGCGCATGGTCGGCGCTGACAAGATTATCGGCATCGACGTCAATGCGGCGCGGCGTGCGATCGCCGAGAAATTCGGCATGACGCATTTCGTCAATCCGGACGAGGTTGGGCGCGATAAAGTTGTGCAGGCGGTGATCGACCTCACCGGCGGCGGCGCCGATTTTTCCTTCGAATGCATCGGCAACGTGCAGACCATGCGCCAGGCGCTGGAATGCTGCCACCGCGGCTGGGGCGAAAGCATCATTATCGGCGTGGCCGCCTCGGGCCAGGAAATCTCTACGCGGCCTTTCCAGCTCGTCACCGGCCGCGTGTGGAAAGGCACCGCCTTCGGCGGCGCGCGCGGGCGCACCGACGTGCCCAAGATCGTCGACTGGTACATGGAGGGCAAGATCAATATCGATGATCTGATCACCCACACCATGCCGCTCGAAAAGATCAACGAGGGCTTCGCTCTGATGCACGAAGGCAAGTCGATCCGTTCGGTTGTGATTTATTGACTATTCCGCTCGGTGCGGCCGTCCCGTAAATGAGTGGTCGGATTTTAATTTCTTCCGCTTCCACATGGCACGCTATTTCCGGCAAAGGCGGCGCGGCCCATCATAAGGCTGATAGGTGCAGCTTGATGCGTCGAATGAACTGTAGGCTCGCGCGCAAGCCGCGACGTTGCACGGGATTGGCGCGCGCTCATCGGCGGCCAGCGCATCGTATCCCTTCATTGCGCCACTTACCGCCGCATCGCGGCCGAGTACCGGCGGGTTACCTTTCTTGCATAACCGCCGCTCGCCTTCATAGGGCTGATACGTGCAATCGGACGCGCGGAACGAGCGATAGGCATTCGTGCACGCATTCACGTCGCAAAACGGCGTAACGGATGAGCGTGACGCATCTTCGGAAGCGTTTTCGGGACGGGCATCGGCGTCGGCCTTGGGACTCGCAGGGAAAACCGGGCTGAGCAGCGTATCATCCTTTGCTTTCGTTTCGGAGACCCTTGATGCGCGCGCACGGAGCGGCGCCAGAGCACGGGCGTCTTGCGGCGCGGATGCGTGAACAATCGTTCGCGGTTTTGTCCGCAATGCCAAAGGCGCGCTCATCCAATCGAGGCTGAACGCCACGCTGCCCGCCGCAATGAGGAGAACGACAAAATAAAGGACGACTGGCATTCGCGCGTTTCCCGCGGCTCGAACCCGGAGGAGAAACGTCACCAAACGCCTGCGGTTCCTAAAGTACGATGTGGCCCAGCATAGCAGCGAATAGCGAATAGGGAGCAGCGAATAGTGAGTAGTGAGTAGTGAGTAGTGAGTAGCGAGTAGGGAGTAGGGAGTAGCGATTCTCTGCTCTCTACCCCCTATTCGCTACTCCCTATTCGCAATCTTTCATCCAGCCATGCGTTTTTTAGTTAGCGCATATCGGGTAAACCCGACATGCTTTGTTAGTGGCGCATATCGGGTAAACCCGACATGCGCTATCGCCCGTATTATTGATGTCGGCCCCGGGCAGGCCCTCGTTCGAAGCCTTATCCCTCCCCCGCTTGCGGGGGAGGGTGGCGAGGACCGAAAAGGTCCGAGCCGGGTGGGGGGCGAATGCGGAAAACATTTCACCCCACCCCGCCCGTCTTCGCTTGCGCTCGCCGGGCGACCCTCCCCTTGCAAAGGAGGGATTAAGAAATCACCGCCGCGCTCGCTTCAAGAAATGCGAGGGCGCGCGGGACGCAATTCAAGGTCCTCGACGGACCCACGGGCCTCGACGCCTCGCGACATCGAGGCTTGTCGTTGCCGTTTTTTGCTTGGACACAGCGTTCAGATTCGAACGAGGCCAAGCTGCCGCAAGTCCGCCCAACCGAGAAGCGTCCCGCGCGCGGTGTTTTTAAGGTTTGCTCCGCGTCTTCCCCGGTGGTCGCCGTTCGTCGACTGCCTTTCGGCTCGAACTCTCCACCGTTTCTCAGCCCAGGCACTCACCCGGCAGCCTTCTGACAAAGCCGCCGGATTACCGGCCGTCAGGGGCTGGTGCAGGGCCGCTGCACCGGAAGAACTCGCGGCTTGGACCTGCCGGGGCGCTGCGCCGCATCTCCGACACCCGCATTCCGGCCACCGCTCCCCGCCCCGCATCTGAAGATGCGTTGATCAGACACCCCTCGCTCCGCTTTCGCGGCCGCATATCGGGTAAACCCGACATGCGGTGGGGCGGGATGAGCAGTCGTTTATCCTAGGCATAACAGCCTGTCAAGGATTATTTTCGTGGATCAAGTTTTTTTCTGGGTGAACGCATCACTGTAAGGCTTGCTTGCCGCCTCTCTCTCCTTGTGGGCTACGAGATGCACACATCTTTTGACCGACTGGTCGGCATCGAGGAAAAACACGAGTCATTTCAACCTTCGTACGCGGCCTGCAGCACACGCTTTTCCGAAACCAGGGGTCGACTAAGTGCTTGTTTTCGAGTCGGTTTCGCAGAGGTGTGAATCTTGTAGGCTTGCGGGAGGGTGGCGAGGCCCGCGGCTACGCGCGGACCACCCTCACCTAGTGGAGTGGATTTGACATTCGCTACCCACCTGGCCGCAAGCTCGCGAAGCGAATGTCAAATCCGAAACTCCACTAGAAACTTATATTTGGCTCATGGTCTTTCGATTCAAACATTCGCAAAAGATCCCCGCCGAAATGGGTAGCGAATGTTTGAATCGGACCACTAGGATTTCGGCGCCAACGCTCGAAATGACCCTATTCTTGTCCACAAAGTGCAGATGTTCGCCTTCAAAAGGTACATGTCTTTTTTTATCAGCTAAAACTGTAAGGGGTTAATTTCGGGGGGTTCTCACATGTTTCTGCGCCGTTGCGCCGCGCTTTGCGGCGTCGTGACGATTCTTGCCTGCGCGACTGTTGCGCATGCCGAATCGGGAATTGCGTCAATCTATGCCTATAAGGGAGAGAAAACCGCCAATGGCGAGCGCGCCTCGCCCGGCGGCTTGACCGCCGCGCACAAAACGCTGCCTTTCAATACACGGGTGCGCGTCACCAACAAGCAAAACGGCCGCAGCGTCATTGTGCGCATCAACGATCGCGGCCCTTACGTGCGCGGCCGCATCATTGATCTGACACCCGCGGGCGCGCGCGCAATTGGCTTCGACAATGTCCAAGGCATTGCGCCGGTGACGGTGGAAGCGGTGAAGGGTAACGGCTAAGCGCCGAACGACTCGGTCGCGTAGAGCCTACAACAAAACCGCCGGCGCGAGCCGGCGGTTGAAGCTTCTTTTCCGCACTGTCGGGCCGGAAAGGATCGCGCAAACTATTGACGCGGTGACATGCAGACGCAAACCCGCTTTTTTCTGCCGACAGCCGATCCCGCTGAACAAATTCTTTGCCTGCAGATTGCCGCGGACCAAACATACGGATCAGGTTTTTGGGCGGTATCGATCGCCTCGCCAAGTTTTTCACAACCGATCGTCGCCTTGATATAATCGCGCCGGACTGATTTTCCTGTCTTAATGTCAGCGTTCAGCATTGCATCCTCGCGTAACAGCGCTTCCGCGAATTTTTCGTCCGCCTTGACGTGTTTTTGAACCGGCTCTTTGAACCGTTTTGCTTTGGGCATATTCTTTGCCTTTAATGACTGTTTCGCACGGGGATAGACCAATCAAAAACATAGTGCCAAGAGATGTCCATGGCTAAGCCAATTCCCACAATCACCTCCTTCCGCCGCATTGTCGTAAAGGTCGGCTCGTCACTTTTGGTCGATCCCGCCGCGGGCAGGCTCAAGCATGCATGGCTTGACGGCTTGGCCGCCGATATCGCACATCTGCACAGAGAAGGCCGCGACGTGTTGGTCGTCTCATCCGGCGCGGTTGCCTTGGGGCGTGCCGTGCTCGGCCTCTCGCGCGGGCCGCTGAGACTGGAAGAAGCGCAAGGCGCCGCCGCCGTCGGCCAGATCGCACTGGCGCGCGCCTGGTCGGAGGTTCTAAACGCGCAGGGCGTCACCACCGGGCAGGTGCTGGTCACGCTGCAAGATACCGAAGAGCGCCGCCGCTATTTGAATGCGCGCTCGACCATCGCCAAACTTCTTGAATGGCGGGCTGTGCCTGTCATCAACGAAAACGATACGGTCGCTACCACCGAAATTCGCTATGGCGACAACGACAGGCTCGCCGCACGCGTCGCCACGATGATGAGCGCGGATCTCCTCGTCCTTTTATCCGATGTCGACGGACTTTACGACAAACCGCCCACCGTGGAAAAACTCGCCAAGCTTGTGCCGATTGTGACACGCATCACCCCCGAAATCGAAAACATGGCGGGCGCTTCGGGATCGCATTTATCGCGCGGCGGCATGGTGACGAAAATCGAAGCGGCAAAAATCGCCACCAGCGCCGGCACGCATCTGGTGATTGCCTCAGGCCACGTTGCGCATCCGCTGCATGCCGTCGCCGAAGGCGGGGCCTGCACGTGGTTTTTGACCCCGGCCAACCCGGTGACCGCGCGCAAAAAGTGGATCGCAGGTTCCTTGGAGCCGCGTGGCGCGGTGCATATCGATGCCGGCGCCGTACGCGCGCTGCGAAGCGGCGGAAGCTTGCTGCCCGCGGGCGTAGCGCGGATCGAGGGCGCTTTCGGGCGCGGTGACGCGGTGATCGTGCGTGGGCCGGACGGGCACGAGGTCGGCCGCGGGCTTATCGCTTATGACGCCGACGATGCCGAAAAAATCAAAGGCCGCTCCTCGGGCGACGTGCTGTCGATCTTGGGCTTCATCGGCCGCACGGAAATGATCCACCGCGACGATTTGGTGTTAAGCGGTGGCGACTAGTGGAGTGGATTTGACAGTCGCCTTGCGAGCTGGCGACTGATCGAGTGGCGAATGTCAAAGCCACTCCACTAGGCGCAGCCCGGCCGCGGATGGTAGAAACGCCGCCCGAAGACGGATTTCCGGGGATGAGCGTGCCGCTAGACCTAAAAGAAAAAAGCGATATCGCCAGTCTAATGACGGCGATTGGTGCCCGGGCGCGCGCGGCGGCACAGGTTTTGGCCCTCACCTCGCCTGCGCAAAAAGACGACGCGCTGGGGCGCATGGCGCAAGCCATTCGCGCACACATGGCGGATATTCTCGCCGCCAACACCCAAGACGTCGGTCAAGCGCGGTCGAAGGAGGCGAAGGGCGCGTTTCTCGACCGCTTGACGCTCGATCCGGAACGGATCGCAGCTATCGCGGCAGGAATCGAGGCCATCGGCGCCATCAAGGACCCCGTTGGCGGGGTCGCCGAAACCTGGACGCGGCCCAACGGCCTTGTTATCGAGCGCGTGCGCGTGCCGCTCGGGGTGATTGGCATCGTTTACGAAAGCCGGCCGAACGTCACCGCCGACGCCGGCGCGCTGTGCTTGAAAGCGGGCAATGCCGCTATTTTGCGCGGCGGCTCTGATGCGGCGCACTCAAGCCGCGCCATTCATGCCGCGCTTGTGCAAGGCCTGCGCGATGCGGGGCTGCCCGAGGCCGCGATTCAACTTGTGCCGACAGGCGAACGCGAAGCGGTGGGACTGATGTTAGGCGGGCTGAATGGCACCATCGATGTCCTTGTGCCGCGCGGCGGCAAAGACCTCATTGCGCGGGTGCAAACGGAAGCGCGTGTGCCGGTATTTGCCCATTTGGAAGGCGTCTGTCATGTCTATGTCGACAAGGGGGCGGCGCTTGAAATGGCCAAAAAGATCGTCCTCAACGCAAAAATGCGCCGCACGGGCGTCTGTGGCGCGGCCGAGACGCTTTTGATCGATCGGATGGCGAAAGACACGCATCTCAAACCGCTCATTGAAATGCTGATCGATGCCGGCTGTGAAATCCGCGGCGACAGCGCGGTGCAAGCCGTCGATGCGCGCGTGAAGGCGGCGACGGAGGAAGATTGGTACGCCGAATATCTGGACGCCATCATTGCCGCCAAAGTCGTCGATGGCGTGGGCGGAGCGATTTTCCACGTCAATCGTTATGGTTCGCATCACACCGACGCAATTGTCACGGCCGACCGTGCCGCCGCGGAGGCATTCCTGAACGAAGTCGATTCGGCCGTTGTGCTGCACAATGCTTCGACCCAGTTTGCCGATGGCGGCGAATTCGGCTTCGGTGGGGAGATCGGCATTGCCACGGGGCGGCTGCACGCGCGGGGGCCGGTGGGCGCTGAACAACTCACGACGTTCAAATACCGCGTTCGCGGAAACGGCCAGATCCGCCCGTGAACGTGCAAGCAAACGCAAAAAACCTCGCCCGTTCCGAGCGAATTCTGCCGCCGCATGCGCCGGGCATGCGCATTGGGCTCTTCGGCGGCACATTCGATCCGCCGCATCAAGCACACGTTGCCGCATCTCTGCTGGCGCTCAAACGGCTTAAACTCGATCGGGTATGGTGGCTCGTCACCCCGGGCAATCCGCTCAAGGACACGCGTGATCTCGCGCCCATCGCCGAGCGCCTCAAGGCCGCACGCGCGCTCGCCCGTCATCCACGGATCGACATTACCGGTTTAGAGGCTGTCATAAAAACGCGGTATACTTATGACACGATTCGGTGGTTGACGGCGCGCTGCCCCGGCGTGCAATTCGTCTGGATCATGGGCGCGGATAATTTGCGGAGCTTTCACCGCTGGCAAAGATGGCGCGACATTGCCCAGCTTGTTCCGATTGTGGTGATCGATCGGCTCGGACCCAGCCTCTATGCCGGCGCAAGTCCCGCCGCCCAAGCGCTCGTTCATGCCCGCATACCGGAATACGCCGCGGCAAACCTCTCCAGCCGCCCGGCCCCGGCTTGGAGCTTTCTTCATGGTCTCAAATCGCCATTGTCCTCCACCGCGTTACGGGCCCTGCGGCGCCCGCAAAAACGGGCGGTCAACGATCAGGCCGGCGGGGGTTAACGAGGTTAAGGCTGGCAAGTTTAAACCGAAATCATTATCTTGACCCTATTCCGGTTAGCCCGGCTTTAAAGAAAGGATCAGCTCCCCTGCCCAGGTCTGCGCTCTCGCGGGTTGTCCACCATAGGCCCGAAAATATCTCCCCCGATGCGGCGGAGATATTACGCATCGTCCTCGCAAGCCTTGACGAGATGAAGGCCGAGGATACCACCTCCATCGATATCACCGGCAAAACATCGATCGGCGATTACATGGTCGTCACCTCCGGCCGTTCCCAACGCCATGTCACCTCGCTTGCCGATCGCGTCGTGAAGGATTTGCACAAGGCCAAGCTCAACGGAATCCGCGTCGAGGGAATGAAGCAAGGCGATTGGGTGCTCATCGACGCCGGCGATGTCATCATCCACGTTTTCCGGCCCGAGGTGCGCAATTTCTACAATTTGGAAAAAATGTGGTTGACGGCCGGCAAGATGGGCGTGGGCGCATAAGCGCTTTCGTCCACGGTCATTGAGGCACGATGCGTATCGTTGTCGCCGCCATCGGACGTTTGAAACAGGGGCCGGACACCGAACTGGCTGAACGCTTTCGCAAGCGCGCGGGGCAAACGGGTCGCGCTCTCGGATTGCAAGAGCTGGAAATCGTCGAAATCAAGGAAAGCCGGGCCGAGGACGCCGACAAGCGCATGTTGGAGGAGTCCATTGCGCTCGCCAACCTAATCCCGCAAAACGCGGCCGTGGTGCTGCTCGACCGGCAAGGGGAGAATCTCGGCAGCGCCGAGCTCGCGGCGCAGTTCAACCAGTGGCGCGATGACGGCCTTGAGCCGGTGATTTTCATCATCGGCGGTGCCGATGGTTTGGCGCCGAGCTTGGGCGAAAAGGCAACGTTGAAGCTCGCTTTCGGTGCCGCGACTTGGCCGCATCAATTGGTGCGCGTCATGTTGCTTGAACAGCTTTACCGCGTCACGACAATCCTGACCGGGCACCCATATCATCGAGCATAAGCACAGTAATTGGTATGACTGATTATCGGCCTCTGGAACATTTTCCACTTGCACGGAAACATCCGCGTCATGGCCGGCCATAGAAGTTCGAAGAACGGCGTTCTTCCAGAACGCCATAGAAGTTCGAAGAACGGCGTTCTTCCAGAACGCCTATGTCCCGGCCATCTACGACTTGCGTTACTGAGGTGGTTTAAAGTCGTGGATGCCCGGCATAAAGCCGGGCATGACGGTGGCGGCAATTCAACAAGAACGGGAGATGCGCTCACGGTGCGTTTAGCGTTCATCGCGGGTTTTGCCATGGCGGTGACAAGCGCTTTTATGTCCACACCTGCCACGCTTGCGCAGGAGCAAAGCGCGCCGGTCGAAAATAGCGGCTCTGAAAAACAAGACGCATTGAAGCAGCATGAAAAAGAATTGGAGACCGCGCACCAGGCACAACGCCAGTCGGCCGAAGCGGAAGCTGCGCTCAAGCGCGAAATCGAGCAGATCGGCTCCGACCGCCGCAAACTCAATCAAGCTTTAATTGAAACAGCGGAGAAACTCCGCACGCTCGAAAACAAAATGACGGCGACCGAGATACGCTTGAAGCCGCTCGATGAACAAGCGGCGCGCATTCACCAATCGCTCAACGGGCGCCGCGCCGTTATTGGCGAGGTGCTGGCGGCACTGCAACGCATTGGGCACCGGCCCCCGCCGGCACTGATTTCGCGTCCTGAGGACGCATTGCAAGCCGTGCGCACGGCAATGGTCCTTGGCGCTGTACTGCCGCAAATGCGGCACGAGGTGGAAATTCTGGCGAATGACCTTTCCAGGCTTGTTTCGGTGCGCAAAAAAATCGCCGCCGAAAAATATGAGCTCAAAACCCAGGCCGGCCGCCTTGAGTCGGAACGCAAACGCATGTCGGCGCTGATTGAGGAACGGCAAAGACAACAGGCCAACCGCGAGCAGGCGTTACAAGCCGAGCAAACGCGGGCGGCCGAATTGGCACGCCAGGTCGACAATCTCAAAGATTTGATCACCAAATTGGAGCAAAGCTCGGGCTCGGCGACGCGGGCCGCTCACCAAGCCGATCCGCGCCTGGCAACTTTGAACGATCCGAGCCGTTTGGCCCCTGCTGTCCAATTCGCGTCGCTGCGCGGGCATCTCCCACTACCGGTCAATGGCGTCAGACTGAAAGGCTTTGGCACTCCCGACGGCAACGGCGGGGCCGAGAAAGGCCTATCGGTCGGGACGCGCAAGGGTGCGCAAGTGACCGCGCCGGCCGACGGCTGGGTCGTCTATGCGGGTCCGTTCCGCTCCTATGGACAGCTCTTGATCCTAAACGTCGGAGGCGGGTACCATATCTTACTTGCCCGGATGGATCGGATATCCGTTAATCTTGGACAGTTCGTGCTCACGGGGGAACCCGTTGCCGTGATGGGAAACGGCTCCCCAATGGGGTCTGTCCTTACAACAAACTCCGATCAACCGGTGTTATATATTGAGTTTCGAAAAGACGGGACACCCGTCGATCCAGGCCCATGGTGGGCGGCTGGCGAAGGCGAAAAGGCTCGTGGATGATGCGTAAGACCTCTCTCATTCTTCTCGGCGCGGCAAGCGGCGCAGCAATGACACTGCTCGCAACCCAACCGCATCTCGTTTTTAGCGGATCAGTGGCCAGAGCGGCGGGGACCGATACGTACCGGCAGCTCAATCTGTTCGGCGACGTATTTGAGCGCGTGCGCGCCGATTACGTGGAAAGGCCGGAAGACGGCAAGCTGATCGAAAGCGCGATCAACGGAATGCTGGCCGGCCTCGATCCGCATTCGAGTTACATGGACGCGAAGAGTTTCCGCGACATGCAGGTCCAAACGCGGGGTGAATTTGGCGGGCTCGGCATTGAGGTCACCATGCAAGACGGTCTCATCAAGGTCGTGACCCCGATCGATGATACGCCGGCGGCTAAGGCCGGTGTGCTCGCCAACGACCTCATCACCAAGCTTGATGACGATCAGGTGCAAGGACTCACCTTGAACCAAGCCGTCGAAAAGATGCGCGGTCCGGTCAATACCAAAATCAAGCTCACCATTCTCCGCAAAGGGGCAGACAAACCGATCGAAGTGTCGATCACGCGCGATGTCATTCACGTGCAAGCGGTGCGTTCGCATGTCGAGGGCGATGATGTCGGCTATATCCGCATGACGCAGTTCACCGAGCAAACAACGGACGGCTTGAAGAAGGCCATCGCCGACATCACGGCGAAGGTCAGCGATGACAAGCTCAAAGGCTATGTTCTTGATCTTCGCAACAATCCCGGCGGGCTACTCGATCAGGCTATATCGGTGTCGGACTCATTCCTTGAGAAAGGCGAGATCGTCTCCACCCGCGGCCGCAACGCCGAAGAGACCCAACAATTCAGCGCGCGCCCGGGCGACCTCACCAAGGGCAAACCGGTCATCGTTTTGATCAACGGCGGCTCGGCTTCGGCTTCGGAGATCGTTGCCGGCGCGCTACAAGACCATAAGCGCGTCACCGTGCTCGGGACGCGCTCTTTCGGCAAAGGCTCGGTGCAAACCATCGTTCCGCTCGGCACCGGCAATGGCGCCTTGCGGCTCACCACCGCGCGTTATTACACGCCATCGGGCCGTTCGATCCAAGCCAAGGGCATCACGCCGGACGTCGAAGTGTTGCAAGACGTGCCAGATGAGCTCAAGGCAAGGACCGACACCAAAGGCGAGGCTTCGCTGCGCGGTCATCTGAAAGGCGATGAAGGTAAAGAGCAGACCGGCTCGCAATCCTACATTCCGCCCGATCCGAAAGACGACAAAGCGCTTCAGATGGCGGATGATCTCCTCCGTGGCAGGGTACGAAATTCGGCCTTTCCTCCGGACACAAAGGCGCCCATGCCCAATTAACAAATTGAGTGGGAGCTTCGCGAGGGCGGCCGAAAGCCGCCCTCTTTGTTTCGTCGACCTTTCTCGTTCGGGATCGTGACGATGAGATAAACATTCCGGTCTGTTGCTCAACGCGACCGTGGTGAAAAAAGAACGAATATGAACACGCGCGCATGATCGATTTTGAATCGTTACCGTACCGACCTTGCGCCGGCATGATGGTGCTCAATCACGCAGGTCACGTTTTCATCGGCCAGCGCGCCGACGGCCCGGAACATACCGACGCCGCGCATGCCTGGCAGATGCCGCAAGGGGGTATCGATGAGTCCGAGGATCCGTACAAGGCGGCACTGCGTGAACTTTACGAAGAAACCAATATCCGCTCGGTCGAGAAACTCGGCGAAATCGCCGAATGGCTCGTTTATGACATTCCGCGTGAGATTCTCGGGCAGGCTTGGGGCGGCAAGTATCGCGGGCAAAAGCAAAAGTGGTACGCGCTGCGCTTCACCGGCGAAGAGCGCGAGATTGATGTCGCAAGTCCACCGGGCGGTCACAAACCGGAATTCATCGCCTGGCGCTGGGCGCCGATGAGCGAACTGTGCAGCTTGGTCGTGCCCTTCAAACGGCACACTTATGAACGGGTGATCGCCGAATTCGAAAAATTCGCGAAAGCGTGAGCCGTATGATGGCGGCTGCCCCTCATGCGCGCGAGCAATATTCTACGCCATAGCCTATGGACTCATGCAGAACGCGCGAAAGATCATGCTGCGGCTTTTTGCTTCGGCGGGGCAAAGCGCTGGTAGAAGGTTTGGCCCTGCGCCGCCATCTCGGTTAGAAGCGCGTTGGGCGCAAAGCGCGCGCCGTATTTCTTCTCGAATTTACGGCAGAGTTCGACGAATTTCTTCGTCCCCATCATATCAATGTAAGACAGAGTGCCGCCCGAGAAGGGCGCGAAGCCAAAGCCGAGAATCGAGCCGACATCGGCCTCGCGCACGTCGGTGACGACCTTCTCCTCGAAGGTGCGCGCGGCTTCCACCGCCTGTACCACAAGGAAGCGCTGTTTGAGTTCTTCGATATCGAGCGCCTCGACCTCTTCACGTGTCAACTGCTTCGGCAAAAGTTCGGCAAGCCCCGGCCATAACCGCTTCGATTGTCCTTGCGGATAGTCGTAAAAACCTTTGCCGTTTTTGCGGCCGAGACGGAACAGTTTTTCGACCATCTCTTCCAATAATTTCTTCTGCGCGGGATCGACGGCGCTGCTGCCCAGATCGTGTTCGGTGGCGCGCACGATTTTCAAGCCGAGATCGAGCGCGGTCTCATCGTTGAGCGAAAGCGGCCCCACCGGCATGCCGGCCATGCGCGCGGTGTTTTCGATCATCGCCGGAGGGATTCCCTCCAGCAGCATCAGATGGCCTTCCTGGATAAATTTCAGCACGCAACGATTGGCATAGAAACCGCGCGAGTCGTTCACCACAATCGGCGTCTTGCGGATCGCGCGCACGTAATCGAGCGCCAGCGCAAGTGCTTTATCGCCGGTCTCTTTGCCGAGAATGATTTCTGTCAGCATCATCACCGCGACCGGCGAGAAGAAATGGATGCCGATGAAGCGCGCCGGGTCGTTGAACTGGGATGCCAGCGATGTGATCGGCAAAGTCGATGTGTTGGAAGCAAGGATCGCATTGTCGCCGATCACGGCCTGAATTTTGGCGATGACATCGGCTTTGATCTTGCGGTCCTCGAACACGGCTTCGATGACGAGATCGCAATCTCTGAGCGCGGCATAGTCAGCCGTGGGCGTTATTTTTTCCAGAATGGCGTCACGTTCTGCGCCTTTCATGCGGCCCTTCATCATGCGCTCGCTCAGCGCCTTGTGCAGGCCCGCTTTGCCTTTGTCGGCGGTTTCCCGATCGCGGTCGATCAGCACGACTTGCAAACCGGCGGCCGCACTCACTTGCGCAATGCCCGCCCCCATGAATCCGGCGCCGACGATGCCGACTTTCGTCAACGTCGAGGGCGGCACATCGGCCGGACGGCGCGCGCCTTTGTTCAGTTCTTGTAACGAAACAAACAGCGAGCGGATCATCGCCGCCGCTTGCGGCGAGCGCAGGATTTTGGCGAACCAACGCAATTCGACGCGCAGCGCTAAATCTATCGGTAGCTGCAAGCCTTCATAGACGACCTGCATGATCGCGCGCGCCGCCGGGTAATTGTCGTAGGTTTCGCGGCGATAAATCGCGTTGGCGGCGGGGAAGGTCATCATCCCGGCCTTCGAGTAAACCGGGCCGCCCGGCAGCTTGAAGCCTTTTTCATCCCACGGCGCGACGGCCTTGCCGCCCGCCTTGATCCAACCCTTTGCGGCTTTGACCAAGTCGCCCGGCGGGACGACGTCATCGATCAATTTCATCGCCTTCGCGCGATCGACTTTTAACTGCTCGCCTTTGAGCAGGAATTGCAGCGCATCAGCCGGCGGCAAGAGGCGCGCTATTCGCTGCGTGCCCCCCGCACCGGGAAACAGGCCGACTTTGACCTCGGGCAAACCGAGCCGTGCCTTTGGATTGTCAGCGGCGATGCGGTGATGGCAGGCGAGCGCCAGTTCAAAAGCGCCGCCCATGGCCGTGCCGTTGATGGCGCAGACCCATGGCTTGCCGCTGATTTCCAAGCGGCGGTAGAGCAGCGAGAGCTTACGGCTTTCATCGAACACGGCTTGGTTGGCGGCTTCTTCGCCCTTCGACGTCAGTAGCGCGGCATATTGGCCGGCCATTTTCTCGAGCATCGTAAGATCGGCGCCGCCGCAAAACGTTTCTTTGCCGGAGGTGATGACCGCGCCTTTGATACCTTCATCGGAAGCGACCTTCTCGACGATCTGGCTCAGCTCATCCATAATGCTCGCATCGATGACGTTCATCGAACGCCCGGGCATATCCCAGATGACAATCGCTATGCCGTCCGTATCGATGTCGAGCTTGAAGTTGGTCATAGTCTTGCCTCTTGCGCCGGTTTCACTTTTCCGCATGGAGTAGCCTAGTGGAGTGGATTTGACATTCGCTACCCACCTGGCCGCAAGCTCGCGAAGCGAATGTCAAATCCAAAACTCCACTAGAAACTTATATTTGGCTCATGGTCTTTCGATTCAAACATTCGCAAAAGATCCCCGCCGAAATGGGTAGCGAATGTTTGAATCGGACCACTAGGTTCGCTTTCATTCCACTCCCCCACGAGCGACGCGAGTGGCGGGGAGGGGTCAGGGGTGGGGGGCCGCAACTTCCAATCGGTCTTTCATTGCCTCGTAAATTGTCAGCATGACCGCATCGATGTCTTTCAGCACATCGGAGATCCAAAACCGTAGAACGCGATAACCGCGGGCCTCCATGAATTTCGTGCGAACAATGTCCGCGGCAATTTGATTGTCCACGGCATGGCCACTACCATCGACTTCAATGACGAGCCGCACTTCGTGGCACGTAAAATCCGCGTAATAGGGACCGATCGTTGCTTGGCGTCGAAAATGCGACTTGCCGGGTCGCAGCTGTCTGAGATGCCACCAGAGCTTTCTTTCCGCATCGGTCATGGCGCGGCGAAGCGCGCGAGCGCGCGGCACACGCCTATCCTTAACTCTCAACTTGCGCTCGCAGCGAGGCATGCCCCCCACCCCTGACCCTCCCCTCCGCTTCGCGGGGGGAGGGGAAATGCAGCTCCGTGCCGCGCCCTGTAGCTCTGGGCCGCATTAAAGCCTCTTGATCGGTAACGCCTCTAAATTCGTTCGATAATCGTCGCCGTTCCCATGCCCGCGCCGATGCAGAGCGTGACCAGCGCGGTCGACTTGTTGCTGCGCTCCAATTCATCGAGCACGGTGCCGAGGATCATCGCACCGGTCGCCCCGAGCGGATGGCCCATGGCAATGGCGCCGCCGTTGACGTTGATCTTGTCGTGCGGAATGGCGAACGCCTGCATATAGCGAAGAACGACCGAAGCGAAAGCTTCATTGAGCTCCCACAGATCGATATCAGCCTTCGACATGCCGGCTTTTTTCAGAACTTTCTCAGTAACCGGGATTGGCCCGGTGAGCATGATCGCGGGCTCGGAGCCGATATTGGCGAAAGCTTTAATGCGCGCGCGCGGCTTCAATCCGGCGCGTTGGCCGGCTTCCGCATTGCCGATCAGCACGGCAGCCGCGCCATCGACAATGCCGGATGAATTGCCGGGCGTGTGCACGTGATTGATGGCCTCGATCTCGGGATGTCTCTGTATCGCGACGGCATCAAAGCCCGCCATTTCGCCCATTTGCACGAAAGAAGGCTGCAAGGCGGCAAGTGTCTGCATGGTCGTTCCCGGCCGCATGTGCTCGTCTTTCTCGAGAATAATAAGGCCGTTCACGTCTTTGACCGCCATAACCGATTTTTTGAAACGGCCCTCCTCCCAGGCCCGCGCTGCGCGTTTCTGGCTTTCGACTGCATAAGCATCGACATCGTCGCGCGAGAATCCATATTTGGTGGCGATGAGATCGGCGGAAATGCCCTGCGGCATAAAGTAGGTTTCAACGGCGATGGAAGGGTCGACCGGCCAGGCGCCTCCGGAGGCCCCGATACCGACGCGGCTCATCGATTCAACACCGCCGCCGATGGTCATCTCATGCTGGCCCGCCATCACTTCCGCCGCAGCGAAGTTAACCGCGTCCAGTCCTGAAGCGCAGAAACGGTTGATCTGCACGCCGGGCACGCCGTCACCGAAACCGGCCACCAGTGCCGCTGCCCGCGCGATATCACCGCCCGCCTCGCCAACCGGATCGACGCAACCCAGCACCACGTCATCGACCTGAGATGCATCGAGATGATGGCGATCGCGGACCGCACCAAGCACCTGCGCCGCCAGGTTCAGCGCAGTCACTTCATGCAGGGCGCCATCGGCTTTGCCGCGCCCGCGGGGCGAGCGGACGTGATCGTAAATGAATGCGTCGGGCATGATGCTCCCGTCATTTGGTTGAGCGCAAAAGACCACAAACAGGCCGATGTCTTACTGTTGCTTGTCCACGTCTTTACGCAAATCCTTCGAATTGTGATCGCGTGGCGGCTTCGATCAAGCATAGCGGCAATCAATCCGCCCGTCACGGTGAAGAGATTCTAAAGCTGGTTGGGTGGCAAACCCAGATTTGCCTCATCAGCCTTGGCCGCATCGTAACCGTAAATCCATGCGGTCGCGCCGATGGCCCAATCGGCATGGCCGGCGGCCATCTGCGCGTCGCGTTCGCGCTGCTCGGGGCCATCGGGCAAATGGTTGCGCCGCATATTGCCGCGGGCAATCGTCTGGATTTTCGCGGTGCGCGGCAAGCGCAAATTCTGATAGCGTTTCAGCGCCTCAGGGATATCGCGCGCCATTGTAAGACATGTAGCCAGTGTCGCACCATCCTCCATCGCCTGCGCCGCGCCTTGGGCTAGAAACGGCAACATCGGATGGCATGCATCACCGAGCAGCGTCACACGGCCAACAGACCACTGTTTGAGCGGATCGCGATCGAACAATCCCCAGATGAAAGTTTCCTTCACCGCACCGATGATCGCGCGCACCTGCTCGTGCCAGCCTGCATAAGCCGCGAGCACATCGGCGACCTGCCCCGGCTCGGTCCATGATTCTTTGGTCCAAGCGGAACGTTCGACCAAACAGACGAAATTGATAAGCCGATTGCCGCTCACCGGGTAATGCACGAAATGTTTTCCCGGTCCCAACCACAGCTGCAACTCTACCGGCAAGTTTATTTGCGCAAGCCGCTCCGCCGGCACAAGGCCGCGATAGGCAACGCAACCTGTGAAGCGAGGATGCTCCGCCCCGAACAACAAACCGCGCACCGTCGAATGAATACCATCTGCGCCGACAACAGCATCGGCGATCACGGGGACGCGATTCTCGAATTGCAGTATGACGCGCGCGCCGTCATCGGCAAGCGATGTCAGCCGGCAACCAAGATGCAGCCGGTCGGCCGGGAGCGCCTCCGCGAGAATAGCAAGAATATCGGCGCGGTGCGCGGCATAAAGTGGATAGCCGAACGGCGGCGGCGAGATTTCCGCAAGCGGACTGCGCAGCAGCGTGCGGCCGTCCTCCCAGCGCCGTTGCCGAAAAGCCATCGGCGCCACGCCGGCTTTCGCCAATTCGTCGGCGAGACCGAGGCCGTGCAAAATGCGCGTAGCATTCGGGCTGATGACAATCCCCGCGCCGAGCTCACGCAGCGCGCGCGCTTGCTCATATATGTGAACGTCGAAGCCCGCGCGCAGCAACGACAACGCGGCCGCCAGGCCGCCGATCCCGCCGCCAATAACCGCCACTGAGATTTTTCGCTGAATTCATACGCGTCAAAATATCTCCGCGGGCAGGTCCATCGTACTGGCTGCGCCCGCCTGGATGCGGGCAAGATGCGCTGCGGTTTCCGGCAGCATGCGCTCCATGAAGAAGCGCGCGGTCACGAGCTTGGCGTTGTAGCGCAGCGCGTCACCGTTGGCGTTCGCGAGCTTGACTTTTGCGGCTTCGACGATCCGGCACCACATATAGCCTAGCGCCACCAGGCCGAAGAGATGCATATAGTCGTATGAACCCGCGCCGGCATTATCGGGCTTGGCCATGGCATTCTGCATGAACCACATCGATGCCTGCTGAAGATGACCGAGCGCAACGCCGAGCGGCGTGATGAACGGTTTCATCGCCTCGTCGGCGCTTTTTTCTTTGATGTGACCGGAAACCTCGTTGAAGAAGGTCATGGCGGCGCGGCCGCCATCCTTGCCGAGTTTGCGGCCGACCAGATCGAGCGCCTGAATGCCGTTGGCGCCCTCATAGATCTGCGCGATACGCGCGTCGCGCACGAATTGCTCCATGCCGTGCTCGGCGATGTAACCATGGCCGCCGAACACCTGTTGCGCCGTCACGGTATTGGCAAAGCCGCGGTCGGTCAGCGCGCCTTTAATCACGGGAGTGAGCAGGCCCATGTGATCGTCGGCGCTTTGTCGCTCTTTCTCATCGTCAGAGCGATGGGCGACATCGCTTTTGAGCGCAGTCCATATTACCAGCGCGCGCGCGGATTCGTTGAAGGCGCGCATGGTCATGAGCGCGCGGCGTATATCCGGATGAACAATGATCGGATCGGCAGGCTTGTCGGGATATTTGACGCCGGATATGGCGCGGCCCTGCAAGCGCTCTTTCGCGTAAATGACCGCATTTTGATAGGCGACTTCCGATAGCGCCAAGCCTTGTAGGCCGACGGCAAGACGCGCCTCGTTCATCATTACGAACATCGCATTGAGGCCGCGGTTTTCCTCGCCGACGAGCCAGCCTGTGGCGTTGTCATAATTCATCACGCATGTGGCGTTGCCGTGAATGCCCATTTTCTCTTCGATCGAACCGCAGGCGACGCCGTTGCCGGCGCCGAGCGAGCCATCGTCATTGACCAGAAATTTCGGCACGACGAAAAGCGAAATGCCCTTGGTGCCCTCGGGCGCGCCGTCAATGCGCGCGAGCACAAGATGAACGATGTTTTCGGCAAGGTCGTGCTCGCCGGCAGAGATGAAAATCTTCGTTCCGGTGATCTTGTAACTGTTATCGCTTTGCTTCACCGCTTTGGCACGCAACAGACCAAGATCGGTGCCGCAATGCGCCTCGGTCAGGTTCATGGTGCCGGTCCATCGACCTTCGACCATTTTGGGCAGATATTTAGCCTTCGTCTCATCGGAGGCGTGCACGAGCAATGCGGCGATAGCGCCTTGCGTGAGGCCCGGATACATGGCGAAAGCCATATTGGCCGAGCACAGAAATTCATTGACGATTTCGGTGAGCGTGCCCGGAAGCCCTTGACCACCGAATTCGGCCGGCACCGAAATGCCGATCCAGCCGCCCTCGACGATCTGCCGGAAGGCGTCTTTGAACCCGGTCGGCGTTTTCACACCCCCGTCGGCAGCGCGCTTGCACCCCTCTTTATCGCCGATGCGGTTAAGCGGCGCGAGCACCTCTTCGCTAAACTTACCCGCTTCGCGCAGCACCGCTTCCACGACATCGGGCGATGCGTCGGCAAAACCCGGCAGGTCGCCGTAACGATCGATGTGGAAGACATCGTTGAGCAAAAACAACGCTTCATCCACTGGGGCCTTATAGGTTGGCATCATCCCACCTCTTCTGACGCCCGTCAGGCCGAGCGCGGCTTTAGTGCCCCTTGATGACGAAACAACCGCCGATTGACGCCGCACCCCGACTTCGCGCGGACCGTCACCGACCGGCGATTGTGAGGTCGAATCCGGATCGAGGCGTTAAGAAACCACAGCCCATAACGGAGATAAAGGCCGCGGAAACGAGTAAAAGCAGTACCGCTCCAAATCCTTAACCGCTTCTTTACCCTAACCGGCAAAAGTTGGTTGCGTGGAATGAGGACCGAGCCTTTATCCACCCGGCCTTAACGCTCACGCGAGTCGCTTCAAATCGTCTGCGTCTCCATCTCGGATACGGGTACAAGAATGAAATTTAGCGTTCCATGGACCGTCGACGGCGTCAGACCCGATGCCCGTATGGCCGCGCGGGAAGCGGCACGGCACTCCGGCATGTCGGTGGGCGATTGGCTCAATTGCGCCATTTTGGAGCGGGCCGTCGAAGACGATTGTTACAAAGACGGTCGCGATGACCGTGAATTGCGGGCGCAGGCGCTCGACCTGCTGCATCGACGGCTCGATGAACTCGCCAATTGGATCGACAAGTCGCTTCAACAAGACCAGGCCGACACAGTTCGACGCGAGCAGGACGAAGCCGAGCACATTGGCAAAATGATTGACGGCCTCAAGAGGCAGCTCAAGGAATGTGCTCCTTCGCAGCAAAGAATGCCGCCTAATATTGTCCCTTCGATCGTGCCTGCACCGACGAACGAACGCGCTGGCGCGCCGCAGGCGGCGCCCGCGGTGCCAGCGTCCAATCAGGGCCTTTCCGAACGGGAAGAGCAGCTGCAGCGCATTGGCGATCAGATCGAAACGCTGCTCAATCCGGGTCTTGTCACGATCAACGAGATGCGGGCTGAACTCGAGGAACTAAGCCGCACCATCAACGAGGCACTGCCGCGACAAACCCTCGACGCGATCGAAAGGCAGCTTCAAGCGCTATTTAAGCGCATCACCGACGACCAGCAGTTGAAGACCGAAAATTCAGCCTTGGCTCGTCTTGAGCATGGCCTCGCGGAAATTCGCGGCATTGTGAGCAACTTCACGCCCAGCGAAAATTACGTCGAGGCTCTTAATGCGCTCACACACAAAATCGATTTGATCGCCGTCCGAAAGAACACGCTAAATCCAAAACAGCTTGAGGATAGCGTGGCGTCCTTGCGTGAGATGATCACGCATCTTGCCTCCGATGTGGCGGTCGAAAACCTCGCCGCTCAGGTGGATGGGCTTTCCGCACGGCTCGAACAAATTCAGCAAATTTATCGCTCGCATGGTGCAGCCGGCGCCATTGTTCATAAACCGGAACAGTCCCGCCCGGGACATTTGGCTGCGCTCGAGGCGTCGTTAAACGAGGGCGCGGCCTCACCGGCCGGCGAAAGCGCGCGATTCATCGCCGCTGTCCGCCGCGCTTCAATGCCGATGAAAAATACCGGCGCGCCACTCACTGGAGCAAACCCCGGAAACGGCGAAAGACCGGATCCGTTCTTCCCGCGAAGCAGGCGAATGAGGAGCGTCAAACTCCTGTCGGTAATCGCCGGCATCATGACAATCGTCATAGGTTCAATCCTGGTGACGGATCACTTCTTGGGCCATAAATTCACGCGCTTTTTCCGCGATATGGTCGCAATGCACGATTTGACGGGGCTCAAGAATGATTCGTCGAAGATCGGCTCTGACGCCGACAATTTAGCCGAGCCAATGCCTTTGCCAATGCCTTTGCCCCTGCAAGATGCGGCGCAAGCGTCAATGAACCCATCGACGCAGGATATCGCTTCGAACGGCTCGCCGGCAAACAACGACCTCTTTGCGGCCCCGCCGATATCGAACCAGCTCATCCAAACCGTGCCATCCTTGTTCGATCCTCCACTTTTGGCAAAAAAATCGAACACCAAGGATTCGAATTCCAAGAGCGGTGCCGGCGAACCGATCGCAGCCGGCGACGCAGCCGCGCATCCGTCCCTCCAAGCGTCCCCACCGGCACCGATTCGGCCTGAACAATTGCCGGCTGCCATCGGCGGTGAGCGCTTGCGTCAAGCTGCGATCGCAGGCGATCCGGCCGCCGCCTATGTCGTGGCGCGACGTTATGCGGAAGGCCACGGCGTCCCGGTCAATCTCGAAGCGGCGGTGAGCTGGTACAAACGCGCCGCGAGTCAAGGTCTCGTGCCGGCCGAGTATTGCTACGCGACCATGCTGGAAAAAGGCCAAGGCGTTAAAAAAGATCTCACCCAAGCGCGCCAATTTTATCGCGACGCCGCCAACAAAGGCGATGCGAAGTCGATGCACAACCTGGCCGTCCTCTACACGCAAGGCGTCGATGGCAACCCCGATTACGCCGCCGCGGTCATCTGGTTTCGCAAGGCCGCCAATCACGGCATCAAAGACAGTCAATATAATCTCGCTGTGCTCACCGCGCGTGGCCTCGGGACCGAGAAGAACTTGAGCGAAGCCTACAAGTGGTTCGCGCTCGCCGCCGGCCACGGTGACCGGGAGGCGGCCACAAGGCGAGACGAGATCGCCGCCCAACTCGGCTCCGAGCAACTCGCCGCGGGAAAAGAAGCGGTTCATAAATTCGCCGCCATGCCCCAGCCGAAGGAAGCCGTTCTGGTTCCCGCTCCGGCCGGCGGCTGGGATCAGGCCGCCGACAATTCGCCGCCGCCGGCCAAGGCGCCGGCGCTCAATCCGCCGCTGATGCTTGACGCCTTCAGAATCAGCGCGCGCTAGTGTTCCAACTATTCATACGGTACCCGCTTTGACCTGTGTCGAGGATTTTATGGGCACGTGCATTTTTCTCGAGGATCGTATCGGCTTTGGCGGTTGACAGTGCCAAAACCGCGCCCCGACAGCAGCACAATCCGAACGCGTGCAACGATCTTCTGCGGCGTCTTGCCATCGGAAACGAGCCGTTCCAGTGTCGTTCGATCACTGGGCCTGACGTACAGGCATGCCTGAATGTTTCTCATGCCGCCAATAAATCTGATTTGCAGGCGGGTGGGAATCTTATAATTGGGTCAGAACACTAGTGGTCCGATTCAAACATTCGCTACCCATTTCGGCGGGGATCTTTTGCGAATGTTTGAATTGAAAGACCATGAGCCAAATATAAGTTTCTAGTGGAGTTTTGGATTTGACATTCGCTTCGCGAGCTTGCGGCCAGGCGGGTAGCGAATGTCAAATCCACTCCACTAGTGTGGTGGTTCGGAAATCCGCTTCATTCTTTCAGCAACCTCTGCAAGCGGATTTCCGAACCAAACCACACTAAAATCATAGGTTTTCTAGTGTCCCTCGAATCCGAAGTCCGCTCCAGAGTATGCCGCAAGTTCAAGCGGACTTCGGATTCGGGACACTAGAGCCCCTGCGGCTTCTCGCGCGAAGGCGTCGGCGGCGCTCGGTTCGACGTAAAAATTGTCGCGCTGCAAACAATGATTTATTATGGGGACGTTTCTTCCCGCCGCGTGAACGGCTCAATCTCGGCCACAGTGTCAATATCGGACGGCATCGCTTGCAAATTTATCTTCCGATCGCCGATGTACCCGTCAACATTTTCCTCATCTTGGGGATGGGGCTGGCCGTCGGCTTCATCTCCGGCATGTTCGGTATCGGCGGCGGCTTTTTGATGACTCCGCTCCTGATCTTCATCGGCATCTCGCCCGCGGTGGCGGTGGCGAGCGTTTCAGGGCATGTAGCAGCATCCTCCTGCACGGGCGCGATAACCTATTGGCGCGAACGCGCGCTCGATCCGGCGCTTGCCATGATGCTGCTCATTGCCGGTATCGTCGGCACAGCCGCCGGCGTGGCGCTCTTCACGATCCTGCGCGACCTCGACCAGCTCGACCTTGTGATCGGACTTTCATACGTCACGCTACTCACCTCCGTCGGAGTCATCATGATTCGTGAGAGCGTGCAGGCGGAGCGGCGCGCAAAGCAAGGCTTACCGGTCAGCTTGCGCCGCCCCGGCGGGCATCATTGGATGCACGGCCTGCCGTTCAAAATTCGCTTTAAACGCTCGAAAATTTACGTTTCGGCTTTTCCGGTATGGGCAATCGGATTCTCCATCGGGTTCCTCGGCGCGATCCTCGGCATCGGCGGCGGCTTTTTATTAGTGCCAATGCTCATATATTTCCTGCGTGTTCCGACAGCGATGGTGATCGGCACTTCGATGGTGCTCACACTCGTCACCATGGCCTCGGCAACGGTAATGCACGCCGCCACCAATCATCTCGTCGATATTGTCCTGGCGCTCATCCTCATGATCGGCGGCGTCGCCGGTGCCCAGTTCGGCGCGCGCATCGGTCAAAAGATGCGCGGGGAGCGGCTTCGATTGTTGCTTGGTCTTTTGGTATTCGCCGTCGGCGTGCGTTTTGCCTATGAATTGGTTGCGCGGCCCGAGGATCTTTTCTCGTTGCGGGACGTGGGAATCGAATGATGCGGCGTTTCGCCCTGACGCTGATGATATCGTACTTCATCGCCTGCGGCTTGCGCGCCGCTAAAGCGGAGCAATTGGTGCTTTCGCTGTCGAACCAACGCGTTGAGGTCACGTCGAGCTTCGTTGGGGAAAATTTGGTGCTGTTCGGCACGATTGAGCCGGATCCCGGCACGATTCTCACCCATCCGTCTTATGACCTTGTCGTGACGGCCGTGGGGCCGCCCAAAGCTCTGCGCACGCGCCGCAAGGAACGAATTCTCCGCATCTGGATCAATGTCGATTCCCGCGACTTTGTTCAGGTCCCCTCCTATCTCGCAATTATCAGCAACCGGCCGACGCCTGAAATAGCGAAACCGGAAATTCGGCGCCGCCTTCAAGTGGGCATCGATAATTATTTGCTGCGACAACAAGTTCGGCCCCGACATTGCCGATACGGTGCCGAACGATCCATTCCGCACCGCCTTCGTGCGCTTGCAACAAGAACAGAAACTATATCGGCAATCGGCGGGGGGCGTCGTTTTTCTCACTGCGACCGTTTTTCGCGCCACGATACCTATTCCCGGCAATGCGCCGACGGGAAAATACGCCGTCGACGTCAAACTTTTCGCCAATGGCGCGATGATCGGACATAGCCATACGGCATTGGAAGTCATCAAGACCGGTTTTGAGCAATATGTCGCCAATGCAGCCCGCGATTACGGCTTGCTTTACGGTCTTGCGACCGCGCTTATGGCTTTGTTGATCGGCTGGTTCGCCAGCGTCATCTTCAGACGGGATTAGCTGGCGTTACGAAGGCCAGCTCTCGGCGGTGATTGCGGCGGCGGCGATTCCCACCAAAGTCCGGAGAGAATTCTCCCCTCGGCGTCTGACGGCCGCCGCGAGCTCACGTTTGATTTCCGCCACCAGGCCGACGCCGCGATAGATGAGCCCCGTATAAAGCTGCAGCACCGTCGCCCCGGCCTTGATCTTGGCCAGCGCGCTGGCGCCGGAGTCAATGCCGCCCACGCCGACAAGCGGGAAAGCGTTCTCGACGCGCACAAAAGTCTCCGCCAGCATCCGCGTCGAGAGCTTGAACAAAGACCGCCCCGACAAGCCGCCTTGCTGGCGCGCTTTTTCGCTTTCGCGCAACGAGGCTGGCCGCGTGAGCGTGGTATTGCTGACGACCATGCCGTCGACACCGCGCCCTCGCGCGACGCTTACGATGTCATCGAGATCCGAAAGCGTCAGATCCGGCGCGATTTTCAGAAGAACGGGACGCGGGCGAGCACGTGAGCCGCGCACCCGTTCACGAGCGTCCATGACACGGGCGAGCAGATCGTCCAGCGGCCCGGCTTGTTGGAGAGCGCGCAAGCCGGGCGTGTTGGGCGAGGAGACGTTAATCGTGAAATAACAGGCAACCTGCGAAAAGGTCTCGATCAGCTTTGCGTAATCGTCGATGCGATCGGCTGAATCGCGGTTGGCGCCGATATTGACGCCAATAATTCCATCTGACTTGGGACGCGCCGCGAGCCGCGCCAACACGGCCGGCGCGCCGTCATTGTTAAAGCCAAGCCGGTTGATGACGGAGCCATCAGCCTCCAGGCGAAAAACCCTGGGCTTGGGGTTGCCGGTCTGCGGCCGAGGGGTGATTGTACCGACTTCCACAAAACCAAAGCCAAGCCGCAATAGCGCACCCGCGGCCCGGGCATTTTTGTCAAAACCGGCGGCGATGCCGAGCGGATTGGGAAATTTCAAGCCGAACGCGTTCACCGCAATTTCCACAGGGTCCGCCACAGGCGTCACCGGGGGTAAAAGGCGTAAAGCCTTAATGGTCAGCGCGTGCGCATCCTCCGGGTCTAGTGCCCGTAGCAGCGGTCGAGACAGACGGTCGGCGAGACCGATCACCAACATGACTCCTGGTCGGAATTTTGCTCAAATCCATGGCATCCATTAAGCTCATTTGGTGCGTCTGCACAGTTTTTTGTGTCAATTCTTGAATAAAGGGCTCGAATTAAGGTTACAATTCCTATAGTTTGTCAGCCGAATCAGTTTGCCTGGCGCATGATCCCGTAAAAGCCTGCCGTCGGACTTGATCCGAGGGTGGGAACCGATTTTTCGGAAAAGCATGCCCTCGGACTTGATCCGAGGGATCATGCGCAATCCGAGGGATCATGCGCAAAGAAAAGTTAGGATGCCGAAGCGAGTCGATCTAAATGGAAAATGCTTTAGGTGCCACTCATGCTGACACATAACCAAATCTGGACTGCTCTCGACCGTCTGGCGGCGCATTCGGGGCTCACACCTTCGGGCCTTGCCAAGAAGGCGGGGCTCGATCCCACGACATTCAACAAATCCAAACGCATCACGCCGGAAGGCCGGGCGCGATGGCCATCGACGGAGTCGGTTGCGAAAGCGTTGGCCGCGACCAATACCAAGATTGATGCCTTCGTCAGCCTGCTCACGGACAGCACAAAACCTGTGATTCACAATGTGCCCTTGATCGGCTTTGCGGAAGCGGGCGCGGGAGGCTATTTCGACGATGGCGGTTTTCCCGTCGGCAAAGGATGGGAGGAGATCGACTTCCCTTCGGTGAGCGACGAACACGCCTATGCTCTGGAGATTTCCGGCGACTCGATGAAACCAACCTTTCGAAAGGGCGACGTGATCATCGTTTCGCCGGCGGCGCCGGTGCGCAAGGGCGACAGGGTTGTCGTCAAAACCAAAAGCGGCGAGGTCATGGTCAAAGAGCTGCGGCGAAAAACGGCGAAAGAAATCGAGCTCAAGTCGCTCAATGTTGAACATCGCGATCGCACCGTTTCGATGTCGGATGTTCTGTGGATCGCGCGGATCGTCTGGGCCAGCCAGTAATTTCTCCTTTCCCCAAGTGGGAGGGCAAAATTACGCACTGCGCGCCAACGCGCCGTCGACCATGTCGATTGTGTTCTGTAAGCCATAGACGGCGACAAACGAGCCGAAGCGCGGGCCTTTTTCCTGGCCGAGCAATACCTGATAGAGCATGTTAAACCAATCGAGCGAGACGCCCGGTTTGCCGTCCTTGGCTTTTTTCTTGTGATCGAGAAACGGTTCGCGGCGGCCGATCTCATAGACCACATCCTGAATCTGCTCCGCCGTCGCACCGGCCGGCAATTGCGCCAGCGCCTCTCGCAGATCGATCAAAGCGGCGCGTTCATAATCGGCCGGGTCGCGGAATTTCTTTTCCGGCAGAACGAAATCACGGAAATAGTGAATCGCGTATTCGACCCGCGCATTCAGTTTGGGATGGGTTTGCGGCGTCACACCCGGCCGGTAACGGCCGATGAAACCCCAAAGCGTTTCGGCATTTTCGGCATTTGACGACGACACCAGCGTCAACAGCATTTGGAAGCTAACCGGCATGTCCGCTTTGGGCGGGTTCCCCGAATGGATGTGCCAGACCGGATTTGCGAGGCGCTGCTTGTCATCCTGACGCTGATAGCTGTCGAGATATTGATCATACTCATCGACGTGCCGCGGGATCACGTCGAAATAAAGCCGCTTGGCCGCCTTTGGTTCGCGGTACATGAATAACGAAAGGCTCTCCGGGCTGGCGTAGCGGAGCCATTCGTCGATCGTTAGCCCGTTGCCTTTCGACTTGGAAATTTTTTGCCCCTTTTCGTCGAGAAAGAGTTCGTAGTTAAAGCCCTCCGGCGCCACGCCGCCAAGTGCCCGGCAGATCTCACCGGACAGTTTGACGGATTCGATCAGGTCTTTGCCGGCCATTTCATAATCGACGCCCAGCGCAACCCAGCGCATGGCCCAGTCCGGTTTCCACTGCAATTTGCAATGCCCGCCGGTCACGGGCGTGGTCACCGGCTGTTTCGTCTCCGGCTCTTCATAGGTGATCGTGCCGGCTCTGACGTCATGCGCGAGCAGCGGCACTTGCAAAACGATCCCTGTTTTTCCGTCGATCGGCAAAAAAGGTGAATAGGTGCGCCCGCGCTCCTCGCGCAAGCTCGGCACCATAATGGCCATGACCGCCTCGTAGCGGGTCAAAACCTTGCGCAGCGCATCGTCAAAGATACCCGACGTGTAACATCGCGTGGATGACATGAACTCATAGTCGAAACCGAAATGATCGAGAAAAGCCCCCAGCCGCGCGTTGTTATGCTCGCCGAAACTCGCATGCGTCCCGAAGGGATCGGGTATCCGGGTGAGCGGCTTGCCCAGATTTTTTTCCAACAGTTCCCTGTTGGGCACGTTGTCGGGCACCTTGCGTAAACCGTCCATGTCATCGGAAAACGCGATCAGGCGCGTTTTGATTTTATCGTCGGTGAGCACGCGAAAGGCGTAACGCACCATGCTGGTGCGGGCGACCTCCGCGAACGTGCCAATATGCGGCAGGCCGGAGGGGCCATAGCCGGTTTCAAAAATGACCTCGTCTTTGGGCTTCTTTTTCAATCGGCCGACAATTTTGCGCGCCTCCTCGAACGGCCAGGCAGTGGATTGCTCGGCGATGGGGCGCAACGACGCTGCGGCGTCACGAACAGACATCATTCATTTCTCCGGGTGAGCGGATACTCGCTATAGCTAGTGGAGTGGATTTGACATTCGCTACCCACCTGGCCGCAAACTCGCGAAGCGAATGTCAAATCCAAAACTCCACTAGAAACTTATATTTGGCTCATGGTCTTTCGATTTAAACATTCGCAAAAGATCCCCGCCGAAATGGGTAGCGAATGTTTGAATTGGACCACTAGATCACTTTCGATTTAGATTGAATCGCTTTCGCTTCCTAGTGTTGTGACTTCTAACGCTTGTTTCGTCCGAGCAAAGCAAACTTATGGAGTCGTAACACAGGGCCAATCTCCGTCATCCTGAGGTGCTCGGCCATCGATCTCGGGTCTACCCGAGATCGATGCTTTAGCGGCCAAGTTGGCTAAAGCCGACTTGGCTGGCCGAGCCTCGAATGATGATCGGCCCCCAACCGAAAGGTCCGGGGGTGTGCGGGATAGGCACGGAAACGCAGGGTCCACCCCCCCCCCTTGAAATGAATGAAGGCGGTGCCGCAGGGTTCACCTCCCCTTGAAAAGGGGAGGTCGGCGCGTCAGCGCCGGGTGGGGATCAAAACCTCGCGGTTCAATCCGACAAGAGATCCCCGCCTGACAAAAGATCCCGCCCGACCGCCATCCGAACTCGGCTATAGCCGACTTCGGCATTTAAGTGGCCGAAGTCGGAAACATCCGACTTCGGCGGCGGTCGACCTCCCCTTTTCAAGGGGAGGTTGGGCTCCTACCAATCCCAGGTGAAGCTGCCTTTGACCGCGTGGACCTGGGCGTCGGAGGCGAGGTCGCCCCAATAGGAGACGCCGAGCTTGGCCTGCGGCGTGACGCGCCAATCGAGCCCGGCATCGATCAGGCCTGCGTTGCGCGCAATCGGCACGCCGGCGACGTCAAAGGCAATCCCCGTCGATTGGAAGGCGAGCGCGGCCGAAGGGCTCACATCGCCGAAGGCGTGTTGCCACTGCGCCGTCAGATGCGGGGTGAGGATCGCGCCGTTCGACAGCGGCAAGAGGGTTGCGAGCCGCAGGCCCAAGGTCGAATAGCCGGTGTTCTCGCTGCCGCTCGCCACATTGAGCGCCGCCAGATCGACCGTCGTGTTGTCGCTCTCGGCAAAGCCGCCGGTGTGCACGTTCACGTAAGCCAAGCCCCGCCAAGGGCTCCACCGCCAGCCGCCCGAAGCTCATGCCGTAGCCGAGCTCGGCAAAGACCTGGGCCGCATGGCCGTTGAAACTCGCGTGCGTGGCATCGAAAAAGCCGGGGAAGATGATCGAGCGATTGGTGTCGATATTGTCGAACGTATAGGTGCCGCCGAGCCGCAGATTGAAGCGCCCGGCGACGGGCCCGCCGGCATAAAGCCCGACCACGCCACTGTCGATATTGCCGCTGGAATGCCGCGCATCGACGCTCAGATCGGCATGGGTATAGCCGGCGGTCAGCCCCGCCCGCCAGAGACTGCCCAAACGGGAATCGACCCCGGCGATGAAGCCGGCGAAATTATCCTTCAACGCCGCCGCATTGCCGTCTGAATCGACATGGCCCCAGGCGCCGAAGCCCTGCGCCCAGAAACTATAGTTCGGTGCGCGCGGGGGCACCGATCAGCGGCGCTTTCAGCGGCAGTTGTGCCGGTGGCGCCATGTCGGCGGCGTAGGCCCCCTCACCCCGACCCTCTCCCCGCCAGCGGGGAGAGGGGGCGCTGGCGTCATGGCCGTTCGAATATTGGTTGCTCGCTCCGCTCGCATAGTCGCTGCTCGCGCCGTTCGCGTCACCGCCGCTCGCAGCCTCGTTTGTATTATAGGCGAGCGCCGGCCCGCCATAACCGAGCGGACGCAAGGAAGCCGGCGCATCGTCATAGGCCGCCGCGCGCAAGCGATCGAGAATCGTCCCGCGCACCAGCAGCGCATCTTCAGTTTGCACCGTATGCACGCTGGCAAAACCTCGCCCGAAAGCGCGTCGAACCGCAGCGGCGCATCCTCGATGGTGGACCTGAGCACCGCCTGCACCAGCCCGCTATCCATCGGCGCGGCGTTCAACGCATTGGCCACCTGCAATTGATTGAACGTATGCGCATCGCCCGCAAACAGCCCCGGCGGCGGCGTGGGTGTCGGCGTGGGTGTCGGCGTTGTTGGGTGTCGGAGTGGGTGTTGGCGTCGGTGGTGGTGTTGGCGAGTTCACCACCAGCGCCAGCTGCACATCGTTGTTCGTATAGCTCAAAGTCGGCGTCACGAAGGCCGGCGTGCCGCCGCCAAACGTCACCGTGTCGCTGAACTTATTGGCGCCGCCCAGGCCGCCGGCATCGGCATGCAAAATGCTCGTGTAGTTTTTGGTGCCGACGCTCAGCGTCTCCACCTGCACCACATCCACTGTGGCTCCGCCCAAAGTCGCCGTTCCCGCCACGGTGAGCTTGGTGGACTGGTTGGCGTCATTGACACTCACCTGGAACACAGAGCCCGGTTGAAAAGTGATTTTTCCGGTGGCTCCCATCGCATTGGCGGTCACGGTCAAAGTCTCCGAGACGGAGCCTAGGCCGCCTTGCGCACGGCCACCGCTCATCACCTCGATATCGCCGGCGATGGTACCCGTACCCTGTAGCCTACCGCCATTGTTTATCGTCGCGTTGCCGACGAGCGCCTGGTCCACCCTCAGCGTGCCACCCGAGAGCACCGTGACCGGGCTGGTGAGCGTCTTCTGGAGCAATAAAAAGCCGTTCGTCACCTGGGTCGCGCCGATGGTGGCGTCGTGATCCCAATACACGCCGCCGCCCGTCAACTGCACATCGAGCGAGGTGAAATTCAGGAAGTTGTTTCTGACAAAGATGGTCTTATCGCCCGTCAGCACCAGTTTGTTCGCAGCACCCCCACCGGCGCCCACCACGTCGCCGGTGATCGTCGAGCCGGTGGTCAAGGTCAGCAGATTGTTGGCGCCGTGAAAGGCAATGGCCGCGCCCCCCGCCCCGCCGGCAATCGTGCCGGCGTTGAAGATCGTGCCGTCGCCGCCGACATCGATGGCGGTGCCGCCCGTGTTCGTCGCCGCAATGACGCCAGTCGCATTGTTGGTGATATTGGCAAAACCCGTCGTCGCAATCGCGCGGCCATTCGCCCCCGTCGCCTCGACCAGATGGTCGTTGGTGACCATGGCATTGACCGCGGTGATGCCGAAGTCGGGTCCGGAAAGAATGCCGCTCGCCGTATTGGTGATCGTCAGCGTGCCGGCGTCCTTGATGCCGTAGACGGGGCCGGTCAGGTTGGCCGAATTGATGCAGTTCTGGTTGGTGCCGCTCGCAAGGCAGCCGGACACCGGCGGGGTCGGGCTGTTGATCACCAGCGCCAGGCTCACATCGGTGTCGGTATACATCAAGCTCGGCGTGGCGAAGGCCAGCGTCTGGCCGCCGTCGAAGGTCACGGTGGGGCTGAACACATTCCGCCGTTGCCCAGGCTGCCGGCATCGGCGTGCAGAATGCTCGTGTAGGTCTTCGTCGTGCCGATGGTGAGCTGCTGCGTCGGCACCACGTCCACCGTGGCGCCGTTCAAGGTGACGGTCGATGCAGCCCCCGTCACGTTGAGCCGGTCGGACACGTTGGCGTCGTTGATGCTGACGCGGAACACCGAGCCCGGCGCGAACGTGACCTTGCCGTTGACCGTCAAGGTGCTCAGCGCATTGAAAACACCCGGATGCACGACGCCATTGATGTTGACGTCGCCGTTGACGGTACCGGCGCCGCCCAGGAGGCCGGCGGATTGCACCGTCAATCCGGCCGTGTTGAGCATCGCAGGGTTCATGCCGCCGACGCCATGCGCCGCATCGCCGATGACCAGCGTGCCGCTCGACACCTGCGCCGCGCCATTGATGGTCGCGTCGGTATTCCAAAGCCAGGTGTGGCCAGCCCCCGCCTGCGCGTCCAGAGACGTGAAGTTGAGGAAATTACTGTCGGCGACGCCGTCGCCCGTCAGCACCAGATTATTGGTGGCGCCGGCCACCGTGCTGCCCACCACTCGCCGATCAGCGTCGAGCCGGTCGTCAGCGTCAGCGAATTGGTGCCGGCGCCGTTGAACTTCACCGCATAGCCGCCCGCGCCGCCCGCAATCGTGCCGGCGCTGAAGATCGTGCCATTGCCATTCACCGAGAACGCCGATGCCGGCTGCGCCCGTCGCCTGAATGACGCCGCCCAGGCCGTTGGTGATCGTGGCGTCGCCGAAGGCATAAATGGCGCGGCCACCCAAGCCCGTGGCCTGAATGACGCCGCCGGTATTGTTGGTGATCATGGCGTCGGCACGCGAATAAATGGCCATGCCGGTCGTGCCCGTGGCCTCGATGAGGCCGTTGTTGCCCTTGACGGTGACATTGCCGGTAGCAAAGATGGCCTTCGCATCGCCAGCTATGACGCCGCCCGCGTTATTGGTTTCCACCGTGAAATCGCGTGCAAGGATGGCGTAACTGTTGATATTGGTACCCGTCGCCTCGATGGTACCGTTGTTGCCTTTGACCATGACACTACCGCCGGCGAGAATGGCGGTGGAATAGCCTGCAATGTCGCCGCCCACGCCATTGGCTTCCAGCGTGACAGTGCCGGCTGTGCCCGCAAAGATGGCGCTACCGCCGGCTGCGGTCGCCTGAATGGTGCCGGAGCCGTTGGTGACCGTAACTGCTCCACTCCCCGTAAATATGGCGGTGCCGTTCCCGCCCTTAGCCTCGATCAAGCCGTTGTTCCCCTTCACCGTAATATTGCCGGTGGCGTAAATGGCGGTCGCGTCGCCCGCGATATCGCCGCCAGCACCGTTGGCTTCCACCGTGACGTTGCTGCCGGCCTTGATGGCGTAACCGCCGGCCGCCAGCGCCTGAATGGTCTTGGAATTGGTGATAATGGCGTCGCCCGCGGCACGGATGGCATAGCCGTTCGTGCCCCTCGCCTCGATCAGGCCGTTGTTGCCGCCGAGAGTGACGCTTCCGGTCTGGGCACGGATCGCGAAACTGCCGCCGGTGATGGTGCCGGCGCCGTTGGTCACGTTGGCGTCGGTAAGGGCATAAATGGCCGTGCTGTTGGTGCCTTTCGCCTCGATGATGCCGTTGTTGCCGGCGCCGTTGTTGCCGGAAAGAGTGACGCTTCCGGTCCGGGCACGGATCGCGTAACGGGCGGCGGTGATGGTGCCGGTGCCGTTGGTCACGTTGGCTCGGTGAAGGCATAAACGCCGCCCCCGCGCTTTTGGGGTTGCTCGTTTAAATCAGGCCGTCATTGCCCTTCACGATGATATTGCCGTCCTCGGCATAAATGGCAAACCTGCCGCCGGTGATGGTGCCGGCGCCGTTGGTCACGCTGGCGTCGGTGACTTGCATAAATCGCCGTGCTTAAGGTGTCCCTAGCCTCGATCCGCCCTGTATTACCGGTGACGATGACGTTTTTTGCGCTGATGGCAGCTGAATCACCCTCGATAATGCCGGTGGTATTGCCGTCGCCGAGATTGGCGACCGTCGCGGTGCCGTTCGTCGCGCTGATCGCCACCGCGCCCAGAGCAATGGCCGAAATCACGCCGGTATTGGCGCCCGAGACGTTCTGGTTGACGTTCACATCGCCGTTGATCGATTTGACGGCATAGGCGCCCTCGCTGACGATGAGGCCGCCCGCGAGATTGTCGAGCGTCACCAGACCGTCGGCGACGATCGCCGTGCTGCTCGCCCGAATGACGCCAAAATTGTTGTTGGTGACGCTGGCCGTGCCGCCCGCCACGCTCGCGTCGATGGCCACCCCGCCGGTGACGCCCATGCCGATCCCGGCCTCGATCGTGCCGGAATTGCCGGTAACGTTGATGGTGCTGTTGGCGCTAAAGACTTTGATGGCCCTGCCGTTATTGACATTGGCGCGGATGACGCCGTTGCCGGACCCGTCGCCGTTACTCACAGTGGCGGTAATGGTGGCAGAGATGGCGGTTTTCTCGCCGGACGCACCAGCCTCGATCGTGCCCGAATTGGCGACAGTGGCTATACCTGTATCGATCGCATTAGTATTTCCGAAAATGACTCCGGTAACGGCATTAGTAACGTTAGCCGTGCCGGTTGTTAGGATGCCGTGATTACCATTGCCGGGCGTATTGATGATCCCGGAGTTCGCAACGGTAACATCAGCCAACGCAGCGATTCCGATCCCATTAGTTGTATCCGTTGTGATAGTGCCAAAATTATTTATCGTACCATCGTGAATACCTATCCCGGCGTCAGCCGGCCTCTTTTCTGACACCGTTACCGAAGCGCCATCTTGAACGGTAATTGAGATTCCGGTTTCCGTCAGCGTGCCATAGCCAAAAGTGTTAACGCCGACGGTGTTCTGATCCGTCGTCGCGTCACTGCAAATGACACTCGCATTGTTCGCCGGTGCCGCCGTCGACGTCGGCGGCGTACACGTGGCGTTCGCGCGTTCAACGGCAAGAAGCGACACGCTCGACATCAGCGCCGCGGCAATTGCGACTTTGTTCGCAATTTTATTGTTCGCAATTTTGTTTGTGAACGCCAAGCCCGTCATTCCCCAGCCTCCCGTTCTTCGCGGCCCTGCGGCCCCCGCGTTTTCTTGCCGTTCGTCGAAACTCGTTCTCGTGAATTCGCGCCGCCGAAGGCAAATCATATTTCGACCGCACGCCGCCCCGCGCGCGCCCGGCCTCATTCAAAGGCCGAGAGTTGTCCGACGAACCAAGCGAAATCTGTGCCATGGAACACGCCACAGCGCAATATTTGGATGTCTCCTGGGGACACGTGAAAAGATCAGTGATTTTGAGACAAAATCAACAAAATCAGGTACTTGTCATTTCTATCGCGAATCGGTTTTCCAACATTTTTCTTGAGACGCGTGACTAAAATGTCACGTTTTATTGGTGTTGTGCAGGTTTGTCACCAAATTGTGCAGCTGCCGAGATAACCCAATGGCGGTGGCCGGTTTGAGCGAACGCGACGGGAGCCTAGTGGTCCGATTCAAACATTCGCTACCCATTTCGGCGGGGATCTTTTTTGAATCGAAAGACCATGAGCCAAATATAAGTTTCTAGTGGAGCTTTGGATTTGACATTCGTTTCGCGAGCTTGCGGCCAGGTGGGTAGCGAATGTCAAATCCACTCCACTAGAGCGCGTTCCCTTTAGATTGAGTCGCTTTCACTTCCTAACATTTTGTTTGCGCATGATCTTTTTCGAAAACCGGTTCCCACTTTTCGGGATCATGCGCGGCGCGTGCGAGAGGTTCTGGCAGCGCTTCAAAACGGGCTGATCGGAAAATAGCGCAGCCATAAATCGGTAAACCGTCCCTTTTCCCATATCCGGAACAGCGCCCAATTGATCGCTTGCCGGAGCCGATCATTACCGCGCCGCACCGCAATGCCGACGCCTTCGCCGAAATACCGGCTTTCGAGATAAGGACCGCCGCGAAATTCGCAGCAGCCCTCGGAATCCGTGCCATTCAGCCAAAAAGCGAGGGATATGCCGTCGCCAAAGATCAGATCGACCTCACCCTTCTTGAGGGCCGCGCGCGCCGCCGCCGCAGTCGGAAAACCGGATATCTCGGCATCCGTGAACAGCGTCTTGAGATAGGCTTCATGCGCGGTGCCGGCGATCACGCCGATCTTCTTGCCCTCCAACGCGTTCGGACGCAGCGCCACGAGATGAAAATCCTTGCGCGCCACAAAACGCGCCGGCGTGCGGTAATAGGGGTCGCTGAAGTCGACCTTGCGCCGCATTTCCGGCGTCTCAGCGCTCGAGGCGATAATGGCATCGCCGTCGTTACTGTCGAGTGCGGCGACCAACGTATCGAAGCGCCGCATCTGCACGGTGCAAGGGACCTTGATCTCTTCGCAGATCAGCCGCGCGAGATCGACATTAAAGCCGGCCGGTGCGCCGTCGTGACCGGCGAAGTTGAAGGGCGGATAATCGGTTTCGGTCAGAAAACGAATGA
This sequence comes from uncultured Pseudomonadota bacterium, assembly GCA_963697535.1. Lineage (GTDB taxonomy): Bacteria > Pseudomonadota > Alphaproteobacteria > Rhizobiales > Xanthobacteraceae > Pseudolabrys. The sequence goes on from OY969085.1 coordinate 806,742, forward strand.
TGCCGATATGCGAGAGGTCCGGCCGTTCCGGCCGCCGGCGCGGATCCCAGAAATTTGGCACCGACAAAGAATCGGCCATAGCCGGCGCTTGGCGCGCATTTTGCTTCAATTCTTGCGCTTGCGCCTTAGGCACAGCGGACGAACCCGGCAGCGCGAAAATCAGCAAAGGCAACAGAACGATGGGGAGAGACTTCACGATGTGGAGAGACTTCGTCAGCCGTTCGTTCGGATGAACTTTCATCCATTCGCCTCGAATGATCATCGGCGCTGGCCGCGCCGAAAACAACTCGTCGCACGTTTTGATTGGCAGAAAGCATAGCATGCCATTAAAAACATGCCAGTATTGCGATACTAACGTCTATTGCGCCATCCTGAAGCTGGACGGCTTAGCCGGCTCTCGAAGGATGACGGGGAAAGGTAAGTCACATGCGTGAGGTTTTTATTTGCGATGCGGTGCGCACGCCGATCGGCCGTTACGCCGGATCGCTGGCCAAACTGCGCACGGACGATCTCGCCGCCCTTCCGATCAAGGCATTGATGGCGCGCAACGCCAAAGCCGATTGGTCGAAACTCGATGAGGTATTCTACGGCTGCGCCAATCAGGCGGGCGAAGACAATCGCAATGTCGCGCGCATGGCGCTGTTGCTTGCCGATCTGCCCGACAGCGTGCCGGGTGTAACGGTGAACCGGCTTTGCGCCTCGGGCTTGGAAGCCGTCGGCACGGCCGCGCGCGCGATCCGCGCCGGTGAAATGGATTTCGCGATTGCCGGCGGCGTCGAGTCGATGACCCGCGCGCCCTTTGTGCAAGGCAAAGCAGCCGAGGCTTTCTCGCGCTCGGCCGAGATGTTCGACACGACCATCGGCTGGCGCTTCATCAATCCCTTGATGAAGGCGCAATATGGCGTCGATTCCATGCCGGAAACGGGGGAAAACGTCGCCGAGGATTTCCAAATAACGCGCGCCGATCAGGATGCCTTCGCTCTTCGCTCGCAGCAGCGGGCCGGCAAGGCGATTGCCGCAGGTTATTTCGCCAAGGAGATCGTTCCGGTCGAAGTCGCCGGCCGCAAGGGCGAGACGGTGAAAGTCGACAAGGACGAACATCCGCGCCCCGATACGACGCTCGATCAGCTCGCCAAGCTGAAGACGCCGTTTCGCAATCCCGGCACGGTGACCGCGGGCAATGCCTCCGGCGTTAATGACGGCGCGGCGGCGCTCATCATCGCCTCGGCGGCGGCGGTAAAGGCGCATGGGCTCACGCCGCGCGGGCGCATTCTCGGCATGGCGTCGGCGGCGGTGCCGCCGCGCATCATGGGCATCGGCCCCGTGCCGGCGACGCAAAAGCTTTTAGCGCGGCTCGGGCATAAAATTAGCGATTATGATTTGATCGAGATCAACGAAGCCTTCGCCTCGCAATCGCTAGCGTGTCTGCGGCAACTCGGGCTTGCCGACGATGCCGAACACGTCAATCCGCATGGCGGGGCGATTGCGCTCGGTCATCCGCTCGGCATGTCGGGTGCCCGTTTGGCATTGACGGCGGCGCACGGGTTGGAGGAACGTGGCGGCAAACGCGCACTCGCGACTATGTGTGTCGGTGTCGGGCAGGGCGTATCGCTGGCGCTCGAACGGGTTTCTTGAAAGGAAGTAGAGTTCGATCAGATAGAGTGGCGTTGAAGCTTGCACAGCCTATTCCCTCCCCCCTTGTGGGGGAGGGTTAGGGTGGGGGGTGATCGAGAGAAGGCACAACGATATACATTCTCGGACCCCCACCCCCAACCCCTCCCCACAAGGGGGAGGGGAGTATCAGTGCCCCCTCGGCATACTAAAGGGTTCAGCAATGACTCTGATATTTCCTAGGCAAAGTCTAAGTGCATTTCCCAAGCATTTGACGCCCGCCTATCGCAGCACGGCGAAGCGCTCGCCGTCGAAGCAGCTCATCGTCATGCCGCATACATTGTCCGAACTGACCGGGCCGGTTTACGGACACGACGCGGTGCAAGAAGGCGACAACGACCTCACCAAGCAGCACAAAGGCGAGCCGCTGGGCGAGCGCATCATCGTGCATGGCCAGGTGTTGGACGAGGACAAGCGTCCGGTGCCCGATGCGCTGGTGGAGATTTGGCAGGCCAATGCTTGCGGGCGCTATGTGCATATCGTCGATCAGCATCCGGCGCCGCTCGATCCGAACTTCACGGGTGCGGGGCGCGCGGTCACGGACAAGAACGGCTATTATCGTTTCATCACCGTGAAGCCCGGCGCTTATCCGTGGGGCAATCACCACAATGCCTGGCGGCCGAACCACATCCACTTCTCGGTGTTCGGACACTCGTTCCTTTCGCGCCTCGTCACGCAAATGTATTTCCCCGGCGACCCACTGTTTCCGTTCGACCCGATTTTCAATTCGGCGACGGATGAAAAGGCGCGGGCGCGCATGGTCTCTAACTTCGATCTTGAAAATACGGTTCCCGATTGGGCGCTTTGCTTCCGCTTCGATATTGTATTGCGTGGGCGCGAAGCCACGCCTCTGGATACGGACAAACACTAATCATGTCTGACATCACGCCCTCGCAAACCGTCGGGCCCTTCTTCGCCTATGGTCTCACGCCCGCAGGCCGCGCCAAATGGGATCCCAACGGCAGCTATAGCTGGAAGGAAACCGTCGGCGACAATCTCGTGACGCCGGATGCAACGGGCGAGAAAATCCGCATCGAAGGTCGCATCCTCGATGGCGATGGCATGCCGATCACCGATGCCATGATCGAAATCTGGCAGGCGGATGCGCAGGGGCGCTACGCCAACCCGCGCGACAATCGCGCCTTGCCGAACACGCAGTTCAAAGGCTTCGGCCGATCGGCGACCGATAAGGATGGCGTCTATAGTTTCGACACCATCAAGCCGGGATCGGTGCCGGGGCCGAATGGGCAGCCGCAGGCGCCGCATATATTGTTCGGCATATTCTCACGCGGCATGCTGCGGCAGGTTCATACGCGGCTTTATTTCGCCGACGAGCAGGCCACCGCTTCCGACCCGATTATGACGCTGGTGCCGCAAGAGCGGCGCGGCACGCTTATTGCCCGCAAGGAAATGCGTGGGTCTCTGCCGGTCTATCGCTTCGACATCCGCGTGCAGGGCGAAAACGAGACGGTTTTCTTCGACATTTGAGCGGGGGCCGTGGATTTTTCCGGACGGCCAATGCGATGATTGCCAGGGTGGCCGCTGATGTCACTAAGCGCCTCTGGGAGATGACTGATATTGTCGATCTGATCGACATATGGGAAGCCAAACCGGGGCGGCAAACACGATTAGCTGCTTAACCGAGGAGCAATGAGTTACGGTAGACTATCTATACAGGGTATAGAATATGACCTCACACATCTCGACGATCATGTCATCCATGTACCTAGACCGGACGGTGCCGCGACCTACCGCGTTCTCGTTCAGTATGGGCGGCACTGTTTTACGCGGGAGCTATTAGCTGGAGATCACGAAGATTTATATATTCAAGATGGAAAGGAAATTCGTTGTTTCTGTCCAATGCGAACGGCCATGTCGCGTGAGCTGAGGAGTATTATTGGCGATGCGGTTGCCGGAATTGCGTACTTCACGCTTGATTCGAAGATGCTGCTGGTCGAGGACGCATCTGGCGTAGCATATGCTGTGTTTTTCAAAATGGAGGCATCGAGGGCAAATCATCTAGTGGAGTGGATTTGACATTCGCTACCCACCTGGCCGCAAGCTCGCGAAGCGAATGTCAAATCCAAAACTCCACTAGAAACTTATATTTGCTAGTGGTCTTTCAATTCAAACATTCGCAAAAGATCCCCGCCGAAATGGGTAGCGAATGTTTGAATCGGACCACTAGATGCGATTATGTTCATTGTGTCGGCTTACCTTAAGCCAAACTTGCCCGAGCGCTTGCCGGCAGTAAAGTTTTGGTCGCTTGTCGATAAAGCCGCTAAGGGCTACACGCCGATGAAACCACAACGAACTCGGGCGTGGAAAAAAAACAAGGGAGCAAACGCACCCGAAAAGAAATAGCCCCCGGTTCTCCCGAGGGCTATTCGTGCGAAATACCCACTTTGCATCCGCGATACACAGAACTCCTTTGGGGAGCGGGGCGCTGTTTTTCATCGCCATCAGCGACCGACAAAATAACTAACATCCGGGGATTACGGTTTCAATAATGGTCGACTTCAAATCTACGAATCACCATATATTTTCACGATATTTCATATACTTAGGCTCATAAAATAAATTTTTGGTACCTACGTAAGGGATCATTTTTGTCGAGAAATTCAAAATAATGCATCCGTAGCCTCCCTATTGGGCGGCTTTTTAGAAAAGCGATTTTTGAGCGGAACTTTGGGAATCAAGGCGCCTTATTCACACCGACCCACTACAGGCTGGAAGGTCCTTTCGCTCCCGTTTTTTTGCACAATTGTGGGCCATTGCCCATATTTACACTTGCTGGCCATGTTCTTTTCGACCAGAAAATTTTGAACCCGCGCGGTTTGGCTATTTGTCGCTATAATTTTGGTCTTCCGGCGCTGATTTTTTTGCCCACCTATTCTGCCCATCTTTCCCAATTATAATTTTGTGGTTGACGGCTTTGGGGAGACTTGGTTCGATTTTGAGCGTAACGGCCGTCAGAGCCGGGAGGAAAATGCTGTCAGGGAAGGGATGCATGCCATGAACGAACAGATTCTCCGGGAGATTGGTGAATTCTGCCGTGAGCGGGGACTGGCCGAATCCACTTTCGGCCGTCGTGCCATCAACGACGGTAAACTTGCGAGCCGGCTGCGTAACGGCGGCCGCATCACCACCGATACGCTGGATCGGATCAGAGACTTCATGTCGCGCCATGCCGAGAAAGGGCAAGACCGTCGTCGCGTTTTGTTTGATCCAATGGCCGCCGGAACTTTGCCAGCAGTCAAGCCGCCGGCATTGCCAGCCGCGCCCGGACAAGGGAGCGAAGACCCGCAACGCAATTTCCGCTTCTTCGACAATCGGCAGAAATATCTGCTGTTCGTGAATACGTGCAGCGAGAAGTGGGAAGTGGCCAACCGTGTCAGCCTTGAACTCGCCAATATTCACCCGCGGCCGCCGGCGGTGCGCGTGTTCGATGCCGGTGTCGGCGATGGCACCGTGCTCGCGCGCGTCATGCGGGCGATGCACGACCGCTTCCCGACGATGCCGTTTTATATCGTCGGCAAGGAAATCAGCCTTGAAGACGTGCGGCTCACTTTGCAGAAAATGCCCGATCGGTTCGTCGAGCATCCGCCCAGCGTCGTCGTGCTCACCAATCTCGCTTATGCCGAAGCGCCTTGGCTGGCGGTGAAATCTTTAAGCGCGGCGACGAGCCTCGTCTGGAAAGAAGTGGCGATGGAAGGCGACACCGCGCACAGTTTCGAGCAGCAGATCACCGCGCTCGAGCCGTTCCTGGCGGAAAACTGGAAAGCCGGCGTTTCGCCGAAAAGCGGAAATCCCGTTTACGAGCGGCCGGTGATCCTGGTGCTCTACCGCAACGACCATCGCTTTCTGCTCGACCAGATCGTGCCCAAGCCGGGTGGTACTACGGCCGACTACGATCTGGTCATCGCCTCACAGCCTTTCCGCGCCCGCGCTTCGCTCGAATTCAAGGCCAAGCGCGTCTTGGCGCCGCTGGCGCGCGCGATCGGCCCGGGCGGACGCATGATCACGATCCATTCCTATGGGCACGATCCCGGCATCGCACTCATTCGCAAAATTTGGCCAAACGATAACCCGTTCACGCATAACCGTCATGATCTGCTCAAAGCGGTGAAGCAGGAGCTAAACGCGGCGGGACGCGATCTGAATTTCAACGCCTATTCCGATCAGCGCTCGGTGTTTCGCTACGATATGCACACACTGCCGTCGGAGATTTCGGCCTCGATCGGGACCTCGACATTGCTCGCGGCGTGGAATGCGGCCATTTACGTCGCGCAAGTCGAGGACGATCGATTATCCGACGTGAACAGCGACCGGCGCTATGTCGAGGCCACACGCGCGGTGTTACGGGAACATGGAGGCTTGTGGTTTCACGATGAATCCTTTGTTATCTCGCGCCGGCGCGAATAGATCGTGCCGGCGCCGGTTTCCCTCGGATCATAAATTCGTACACGCCAAAACCAGCCGCAGACGGCGGCCTATTTGCGGAGGAAATGATGCCACAAAGAACCAAACCGCCATTCCGTGCCGATCATGTCGGCAGCCTCTTGCGCACCGCGCCCATCAAGGACGCGCGGGCGAAGCGCGAGAAGGGCGAGGTCGGCGCCGTTCAGCTGAAAGAAGTCGAAGACCGCGAGATCGAGAAGATTATCAGACGCCAAGAAGAGATCGGGCTGAAGCTCGCGACCGATGGCGAATTTCGTCGCTCATGGTGGCACTTCGACTTTTTCGGCATGCTCGACGGCGTTGAAATCTATGAACTCGACCACGGCATCCAGTTCCAGGGTGTGCAGACCAAGCCGCGCAGCATCAAGGTCACCGGTAGAATCGGCTTTTCCAATCATCCGATGCTGGAGCACTTCAAGTTCTTGAAAGCGCACAGCAAGGTGACGCCGAAGATGACGATCCCGTCGCCAAGCGTGATGCATTTCCGGCTCGAGCCGGGCGCGGTGAGCAAAGAGGCTTACGCCAATCGCGATGCGATTTTCGACGACCTCGCCGTGGCCTATCAGAAGGCCGTCAAAGCTTTCTACGACGCCGGCTGCCGTTACCTGCAATTCGACGACACGGCTTGGGCCTATCTCTGCTCGCAAGAAGAACTAAAGAAGGCGCGCGAGCGTGGTCTCGATGTCGATCATCTACAGGAAACCTATACGAAATGCATCAACAAGGCGCTGGAAACCAAGCCCGCCGATATGGCGATCACGACCCATGTCTGTCGCGGCAATTTCCGCTCCACTTTCATTTCGTCCGGCGGTTACGAGCCGGTCGCGCAGAACCTGCTCGGCAAATGCCATTACGACGGCTACTTCCTTGAATACGACACCGACCGTGCCGGTGGTTTCGAGCCTTTGCGATTCTTGCCAAAGGGCAACAAGGTCGTCGTGCTCGGCCTTGTCACCTCCAAGTCGGGCCGCTTGGAGCGCCGCGACGACATCAAGCGCCGTATCGATGAGGCGACGAAATTCGTTGCGCTCGATCAGCTGTGCCTCTCGCCGCAATGCGGTTTTGCTTCAACCGAAGAAGGCAATGTTTTGGCCGAAGAGGAGCAATGGGCCAAGCTGCGCATGATCGTGGAGTTGTCGGAAGAGGTGTGGGGCCGCTGAAGCCGTTTTTTCCAGCTTAAATTTGCGAAGACCACTTCATCGCCATCTCTCTGCGAGAGATAGGTTAAACGGCGTATCGCCGGTCACGACATTATTGATTGACGCAGCGTATTGCAGTTGAGTTTCCGCGCCCACAGACCCAGCCATTTCTCCAGAAATTCGGTTCTTTTGCGGAGTTCGCAAACTGCGAGCACGCGCATCAATTCTTCTCCCCCGAATCAGAAGGCTTATCCCCCAGTTCTGCGGGCGCCTTCGGCTTGTCCGCGGCCGGCGGCGGCTCTGTCTTGTACATTTTCTCGATCTTGGCCGCCGCGCGCAGTTTGGCGACCAACTCGGCTTGTGCTTTGCGCGTCACGTATTGTTCGATTTGCGGCTTGACGTCCTCGAATTTCGGCGCCGGCTTGACGCGCTTATCCTCGACCTTGATCACGTGCCAGCCGAATTGCGTTTTCACCGGGCCGGAGATCTGGCCTTTGTCGAGCTTGAACGCCGCTTCGGAAAATTCCGGCACCATTTGCTCTTTGGTAAAATAGCCGAGATCGCCGCCGACGGATTTTCCGGCCGAATCCTCCGTCGTTTCGCTCGCCACTTTGGCGAAATCCTCGCCTTTGTTCAGGCGCAAAATAATGGCCTTGATCTTGTCTTCGGCGGCTTTGCTGCCCTTCTCGTCGCCGGCGGTGGTGCGGATCAAAATGTGACGCGCATGCACTTCTTCTTCGGGACCCCTGTGTTTAACGGCGTCTTCATAAACCTGATGCATCGCGGCGGTGTCGCCCAAGGCGTCCTTGCCGACCGACATGAGTAGCAATTCCATCAATAATCGGCGGCGGTCGAATTCGAGTCTCTTCTTGAATTCATTTGTCCGATCGAGCTTCTTGTCCTCGGCGACCTTTGAAACAAGAATCATGTCGGTCATAAACTGCACTAGATAGTCGCGCTTGGCGCTTTCATCCATCGGCGGCAGTTGGCCGGCCGCTTGCTCCGCCACATCAAGATCGCTCTGGTGGATTTCAACCCCGTTGACTTTGGCCAAAACCGGGTCTGCGACCTTGGTGTCTGGCGCAGCGAGCACAGTGGCGGAGATGGTCAGGAAAGCGACCGCGCCGGTAACAAGACCAGCCCAACGCGGGGCTAAACCGTAGCGAGCATTCGGGGACATCGTCATGGGGATCCTTCGTGATTCCGTGGCCAGTTATATGGAATGAAAGCCTCTACAACTTCCGCATGTAACGTGGACTTGTCGCTCATTGACGGCAGCATTGCAATGCCAGTCCACAAACTCCGTGGCAAACGAGCATGTGCGATGTTTTGAGGCCAAAACAACCCCGGCAATTGACAATATTTCGCCCCCCTCCTATTTCAGTTTCGATAAGGGACGCTTCCGTGCCCGGCGTCATGGTTCGGAAATTCGCTTCATTCGATCCGCAACTCCATTTAAGGGGCGTTTGTGAACCAAACCACACTAGTGTCCTTCAATTCCGAACTTCGCCAACCAGGATGCCGCAAGTTCAAGCGAACTTCGGAATCGGGACAGTCGTGGCGGCTGGGGCCATGGGAACTGGCATTCGGATGACTCTGTGCGTTTTGCGAAACTTGCGGGTCACGTCGAAATTACCGGAAAGGGCCGTATGTCGCAGCTACCGGGAGAAAAACCCGGCTGCCGCGGCATTGCGAAACAATCCGGCACCGTTGAGTTGAGGAGCACACAATGATAGGCGCCGTTGCCCGCAAGCTGTTCGGCTCCGCCAATGAGCGGCGTATACGCGGTTACCGTCCGCGGGTCGCAGCCATCAATGCGCTGGAGCCGGAATTAGCCGGTCTTTCCGACGAGGCTCTCCGGGCCCGCACCGTCGCCTTCAAAAAACAAATCGCGGATGGCGCCGCGCTTGACGATATTTTGGCGCCTGCTTTCGCCACCGTGCGGGAGGCGGCCAAGCGCACTTTAGGCCAGCGCCATTTCGACGTGCAGCTCATCGGCGGCATGATCCTGCACGAGGGCAAAATTTCCGAGATGAAAACCGGCGAAGGCAAAACGCTGGTCGCGACGCTTCCGGTATATCTCAATGCGCTTACGGGTCACGGCGTGCATGTCGTCACCGTCAACGATTATCTGGCCAAACGTGATGCCGAGTGGATGGGTCAAATCTACAACTTTCTTGGTCTCACGACCGGTGTGATCGTTCATGGCCTCGATGACGACGAGCGCAAGAAGGCCTACGAATGCGACATTACCTACGGAACGAACAATGAGCTCGGCTTCGACTATTTGCGCGACAACATGAAATATCGCCTGGAGGATATGGTTCAGCGCGGCCATGTCTACGCGATTGTCGACGAAGTCAACTCAATTTTGATCGACGAAGCGCGCACACCGCTTATTATTTCCGGCCCGCTCGACGATCGCTCGGAATTTTATAATACGATCGACGGCTACATTCCGGCGCTTGAGAAATCTGATTACGAAGTCGATGAGAAACAGCGCACGGTGACGCTGACCGAAGCCGGTATGGAAAAGCTGGAACAGCGCCTGCGCGATTCTGGCCAGCTCAAGGGCCATTCGCTCTACGACATCGAGAACGTCTCGGTCGTCCATCACATCAACCAGGCGCTGCGCGCGCATAAACTTTTTCAGCGGGATAAAGATTACATTGTGCGCAATGGCGAGGTCGTCATTATCGACGAGTTCACCGGCCGCATGATGCCGGGCCGCCGTTATTCCGAAGGGCTGCATCAAGCCTTGGAAGCCAAAGAACATCAGCCAATTCAACCCGAAAATCAGACACTTGCCTCCATTACCTTCCAAAACTACTTCCGCATGTACCAGAAGCTCGCCGGCATGACCGGCACGGCGCTTACCGAGGCCGACGAGTTTTTCGACATTTACAAACTCGACGTGCTCGAAGTGCCGACGAATTTGCCGCTTGCGCGCATTGACGAACATGACGAGGTCTATCGTACAGCAGCCGAAAAATACCGGGCGATCATCGCTTTGATCGAGGATTGTAAAAAGCGCGGGCAGCCGATGCTGGTCGGGACCACGTCGATCGAGAAGTCGGAGCACTTGGCCGAATTATTGCGCAAGCAGGGATGGGAACAGCACGACTTCTCCGACCCGAACGCTTTCGCGGCGCTTTATTCCGGCGGCGAGGGCGCCTCAAAGAAGAAGGTCTTCGCCATTCTCAACGCGCGCTATCACGAGCAGGAAGCCTATATCGTCGCGCAAGCCGGCGTGCCCGGCGCCATCACTATCGCCACCAACATGGCTGGCCGCGGCACCGACATTCAGCTTGGCGGCAATGCCGATATGCGCATCCGTCAGGAAATCACCGACATTACCGATTGGGCGGAACGGGAGCAGAACCCCCGCGCCGCGGAAATCCGCGCGCAGATCGCTCGGCTAAAGGAGAAGGCACTCGCCGCCGGCGGCCTGTATGTGCTCGGCACGGAGCGGCATGAAAGCCGCCGTATCGATAATCAATTGCGCGGCCGCTCGGGGCGTCAGGGCGACCCCGGCCACTCCAAATTCTTCCTCTCGCTCGAAGACGATCTCATGCGCATCTTCGGCTCCGATCGGCTCGATGGCATGTTGCAAAAGCTTGGTTTAAAGGAAGATGAGGCCATCGTTCATCCTTGGATCAACAAAGCGCTCGAAAAAGCGCAGCAGAAGGTCGAAGCACGCAACTTCGACATCCGTAAGAACCTGCTCAAATACGACGACGTGATGAACGACCAGCGCAAGGTCATCTTCGAGCAGCGGCTCGATCTCATGCGCGATGACGCGGTCGATGAAACCATCGTCGACATGCGGCACGAAGTCATAGGCGATTTGGTCGCCAAGCACATCCCCGCGAATGCCTATGCCGAGCAATGGGATGTCGCAGGTCTGGACGCCGCGCTGCAAGGCGTGCTCGCGTTCGAATTTCCGGTACAGGAATGGGCCAAAGAAGAGGGCATCGCCAATGAAGAAATGCGCGAGCGCATCACGCGCCGCGCCGACGAGCATATGGCAGTGAAGGTGGCCAAATGGGGCCCCGACGTCATGCGCTATGTCGAGAAATCAATTCTTTTGCAGACGCTCGATCATCTCTGGCGCGAGCACCTCGTCATGCTCGAGCACCTGCGCCAGGTGATCGGCCTGCGCGGCTATGGCCAGCGAGACCCGCTCAACGAGTATAAAGCCGAGGCCTTCAGCCTGTTTGAAGCCATGATCGGAAACCTTCGCGAAGCCGTGACCGCCCAGCTCATGCGCGTGGAAATCATGCCGCAACCGCCGGAAGAGGAAGAGGCCGCGCCGCTTCCCTTCATGCAGGCGCATCATCTCGACCCCAGTACAGGCGAGGATGAGTTCGCCCTTGGCGCGCCGGCGAGCGCCATGGCGCGGTCCGGTGCCACCACATTTCCAGCGGCTGGAGGGGCGCCAACAGCGCTCGCGGAGCGCAATCCGAAAGACCCCACAAGCTGGGGCAAAGTGGGCCGCAACGCGGCTTGCCCCTGCGGTTCGGGCAAGAAGTTCAAGCATTGTCATGGAAGGTACGCGTAAGCAGTGCCGCGCTCTTCACCTCTCCCCGCTTGCGGGGAGAGGTCGACTTCCGAGCGATAGCGAGGAAGTCGGGTAGATCGTGCTTCGCTTTTTGCTTCTGGATGATATTGGAATATCACCGCGACTAAACGCGATTTTTCCACAAGATCAATTGCGCGATAGGCATGTAGCCATGGAAGAGCCACTTCTGACATTTCTGCCACCATGACATAGATGGCAGCAACGAGTGGCACCCACAGCGGCAAACGGCCAAGAGGGCCTTTATGCCAGCGATCTGCAAAGCGCTGAAAATCTACCAACCGGAATATCAATGCCACGAGCAAGCTCGATATCACGCCGATAATGCCGTAAATCGCAAAGTCCGGAAGCGAGGCCAGCCATGCCAACGAACTATCCATTATGATGCCTCGATTAAAATCAGCGTACAACAGCGCCAAAAACCTTAAAACCAAATAACAATGCAAGACTTGCTTAGTCAATATATGCAACGCTTGACAATTGTGTGGGACTCGCGAAAGCCGCCGGCGAGGGAGAGTTAGAGTGCCGCCCCAGCGAGCAACCAAATCGCCGGTTGTCGCATTGTCCATAAGCCATTAAACTCACGGCATTGGCGCATTCCGCGATGCAGACACCGCTCGAAATCACCTTCCACAATATTGAGACATCGGCTTCGGCCGAAGCCGCCATTCGCGATCATGTGGCGCGGCTTGAGCGGATATATGAACGGATGACTGCTTGCCGCGTGCGCGTCGATCAGCGCAATCAAAATCTCACCGATACAATTCCCCCCGTCGTGCACATCGAGATTTCGGTCCCCGGCCGCAAGGATATCGTCATCGCGCATGAGCCGGAGCATCTCCAGCGGAAATACCAAATGCCGGATCTTCACAACGCGATCAATGAAGCCTTCCGGATCGCCGAACAGCGGCTTTCTAAATACAAAGACAAAATGGCGGACCAACGCAGCGCAAAGCGGCACGAGGCGGTGCATGAATTTCGTGGGCAAATCGCCGAGGTGACGCCGGAGCAGGACTTCGGTTTTCTCGTTACCAAAGAGGGAGGGCTTTTATACTTCCACCGCAATAGTCTACTGGCCGGCAATTTCAATTCGCTGCAGCGCGGCGACGAAGTGACTTACGTCGAGGAGATGGGCGACACCGGGCCGGTCGCGTATAAGGTACGGCTTATCGGCTCGTCCAGGAGTTCATAGCAAGTCCGTAGCACGCGCGTTCGCCCGCCAAACGCGTGAGCGGAGACGTCAATCCATCATCTCCGCCACGCCGCCATGCGCTTTCGACCAGCCGGCAGGGTCGTGGATGAAGTTCTCTACCTCGGCCAACATTTTTGGGTCGAACTTGTCGCTTGCCTTGGCAACGTTAAGTACGTCATGCCATGTGGTCAGGTAATGTAAGCTCACCCCGATATCGCGGAGGATTTTGCGTCCCTGCGCATAAATGTCGTAGAAAAACAGCACCGTGCAATGCTCGCAAATGCCGCCGGCATCGCGGATCGCTTTGACGAAATTGATCTTGCTGCGGCCGTCGGTGGCCAAATCTTCAACTAAAAGCACGCGCTGGCCGGGAATTAATTGGCCCTCGATCTGCGCGTTGCGGCCAAAGCCTTTCGGCTTTTTGCGGATATATTGCATGGGTAGCGAAAGCCGGTCCGCAATCCAGGCGGCGAAGGCAATGCCGGCCGTCTCGCCACCGGCCACCGCATCGATCTTGTCCCGGCCAATCTCACGCTTGATGGTCGCGATGGTGAAGTCCATCAGCGTCGCGCGCACGTCGGGAAATGAAATCAGCCAACGCGAATCATTATAGACCGGGCTCGCCCAGCCGGAGGTGAAGATGAAAGGCTTGTCCTGCATGAAGCGCACCGCGCCGGTGTCGAGATAAAGGCGCGCGGTGAGGTCGGCGATGGTTTTTTTGTCGAAGAATTGTGTCGTCATGCCTAACTGATCCGCTCTTGGCTGAAACCAAGAGCCCTACGCTGTTAGTTGGCCCCATGCAATCTTGCCATCGAACAGCCTGCCTATTTCACACGTAGTCCGACAAACTGTTCAAGCACCGCGGTGTCGTTCGCAAGGGTGGACGAAGATGCGCGATGCACCACCTCGCCACGTTCAAGCACGATCGCTTCGTTGGTCAATTCCAAAGCGATTTCAGTGTGCTGCTCCACAAGAATCACCGCGATGCGCCGGCCGGCCAAAAGAAGCTTCATCGCCGCGATCAAATCCTCGACAATAACGGGCGCCAGCCCCTCGAAGGGTTCGTCCAATAGCATCAGAGCCGGATTGGTCATGAGCGCGCGGGCGATCGCCAGCATTTGCTGCTCGCCGCCGGAAAGCCGATTGCCCTTATTGCGGCGGCGCTCGGCAAGGCGCGGAAACATCTTGAATACGGCAGGCAGATCCCAATCGCCGGGCCGCGCCGCTACTGTGAGATTCTCTTCGACCGTGAGCGAAGGGAAAATGTCGCGCTCCTGCGCCACCCAGCCAATGCCAGCGCGTGCACGGGCGTGCGGGGCCAAGCGCGTGATATCCTCTCCGCGCCAGAAAATACGGCCGCCGCGCATCTGTGTGTAACCCATGATCGTCATGAGCAGCGTCGATTTGCCGACGCCGTTGCGGCCGAGCACAGCGAGGCTTCCATGTTCCGGCAGCTCGAAGGATATGTCGTGCAACACCAGCGCATCGCCATAGCCGGCGGTGACGTTTGCAAGTCTTAACAGCGGTTCAGCCATGTCTGCGCGTTCCGAGATAGACCTCGCGCACGCCCTGATCCGCTGCAATTTCGGCTGGCGACCCCTCGGTGAAGACGGCCCCACCGACCAAAACGATGATGTGGGTGGCAAAGCGAAACACCACATGCATATCGTGTTCGATGAACAGAAGCGTCAGATCATTCGACAGGCTCGCCACGACATCGAAAATATCGCCGCTTTCCTCCGGCGGCACGCCGGCCACCGGCTCATCAAGCAGCAACACCTTCGGTTTGGCCGCCAGCGCCAGCGCGATTTCCAACAGGCGCTGGCGCCCATAGGGCAATTCGCGCGTCGGCTGATAGCAGCAGTCGCCGAGTTTGAACTTCGACAAAATGTCGTAGGCTTCCTGAATAGCCTCGCCATAGGCAGCAACGTTCCGCCAGACAGCGCCGGTAAGGCCGCGCCGTTCCGCCACTGCCAGCGTTACGGCTTCCAGCGGATTTAAGCCCGGAAATAACGTGTTGATCTGGAAGGTGCGGGCAAGGCCGCGTAGCACCCGCTGTTGCGGCTCCAGGTTGGTGATATCTTCGCCGCTCAAAAATATCTGTCCAGCATCGGGCACGAGCATGCCGGTCATCAGATTGATCAGCGTCGTTTTTCCGGCGCCATTAGGCCCGATCAGCGCGTAACGCGCGCCCATTGGCAAGCTGAGTTCAATATCCCGCGCCACCGCGAGTGAGCCAAAACTTTTAGCCAGGCCGCGGGTGGCTAAGGCCATGCCGGGATCGGCACCTGTTTGGGGTGAAAACACGGTCGGGTTCATTTGCGCCTCCGGCGTTCAAAGATCGCCGACAAGCCGCCGAGTATGCCGTTGGGCAGCAATAAGACCACCGTCACGAGCAGAACGCCGATCCAGAAATACCAAAATTGCGGCGCGATGCCCGAGAACTGATCGCGTGCGACCATGAAAACCACGGCGCCTACCGGTCCGCCATAGAGCCGTCCCGCACCGCCCAGCACGACCATGACCAGAATTTCGGCGGAGCGCTCGAAACTCAAAGAATCGAGCGATACGGTTTCCGTGGTCTGTGCGAGCAGGGCTCCGGCGATCCCCGCCAGCCCCGCGGCAATCGTATAGACTGTGCGAATATGCGCACGGCTTTCCGCGCCGATGGCCGGCATGCGCGTCCAGTTCTCGCGAATGCCGCGTAGCGCAAGGCCGAACGGCGAATGAATAAGGCGCCGCGCGAAAAGAAACAGCACGAACAAAACGGCAAGCGAATAGCTATAGGCCGTATAGCCGTAGAGATCCCAGTGGAAGCGGCCGAGCAACTTCCATGTGTTCATGCCTTGCAGACCGTCGCTGCCGCCGGTCAGCCAGCCCATGCTGTTGGCCAAAGCGCCGAGCAGCAGGCCGAAGCCGAGCGTCAGCATGATCAGCGTAAGATGGCGAAAACGCGCGATGATGAAGCTCGTCGCATAGCCGACGAGCCCCGCCACCGCCGCGGCGACGAAAAGGCCCGTGATCGGCTCGCCCCAACCGGACCTCGACAGGATGCCCGCCGCATAGGCGCCAAGTCCGAAAAAGGCCGCATGGCCGAGCGAGACAATACCAGCATAGCCTAGGATGAGATCGAGCGAGAGCGCAAACAGCGCGGTGCTGGCAATTTGACCGGCGAGCTGCAAATAATCGGGAACGAAATAGAACGGCAACAGCGTGGCGAGCCAGAACAGGATTTCAATTCCGCGCCAGCGGCTCTGAGCATGGAAATAGGCTTGCGGCGAACGAATGCTGTCGGCGAGCGCCATAGCTTTATCGCTTTCCAAACAGGCCGGACGGCCGCCACATCAGAACCGCGAGCATGACCAGATAGATCAGGAACGAACCCAATTGGGGCACGTAATATTTTCCGGCGATGTCGCTGACGCCGATCAGCACGGCCGCCGCCAGAGAACCGGCGATGGAGCCGAGCCCGCCCACGGCCACCACGATCAGCACGTAGATCAGATAGGTGAAAGCGAAGTTCGGATCGAGCCCGACCATTTCGATGGCAAGCGCGCCGCCAAGGCCGGCAAGGCCCGAGCCGAGCGCAAAGGTGATAGCGAATGTACGGTTGACGTTGATGCCAAGCCCGCTCGCCATGCGCTGATTGTCGACGGCGGCGCGTATCTGCGCACCAAAGCGCGTGAATTCGATGCTGCCGATTAACAAGCCGGTGACGATCGCGCCGACGGCAACGAGAAATAAACGATAATTCGCGATATCGATGCCCAATACATGAAACGAGCCGCGCATATAGCTTGGCACTTCAATCGGCTGCTGCTGGGTGCCGAAGAAATAGGCCGCCACGGCCACGGAGATGAAAGCGATACCGATGGTGAGCAGCACCTGATCGAGATCGCTGCGTCGATACAATGGCCGATACAGCACGCGCTCGAACACGATGCTTATCGCTGCTGCACCGACAAAGGCCATCGGCAGCGCGCCGAAAAAGGGCCAGTCGAGGTTCCGCATCAGCAGCACGGTGACGTAGCCGCCGACCATGGCGAAGGCGCAATGGGCGAGGTTGACGAAATTCATCAGCCCGAGCGTCACCGAAAGCCCGACCGACAACAAAAACAGCAGCATGCCATAAGCCATGCCGTCGAACAGAACACCGAAGATCGGAGGGAGCATCGAAGTCCGGTTGCCTTAGTTGTCGAGCCTAGTGGAGTGGATTTGACATTCGCTACCCACCTGGCCGCAAGCTCGCGAAGCGAATGTCAAATCCAAAACTCCACTAGAAACTTATATTTGGCTCATGGTCTTTCGATTCAAACATTCGCAAAAGATCCCCGCCGAAATGGGTAGCGAATGTTTGAATCGGACCACTAGTACCCCGATTCATTGATCCGCGAAACGTCCGCATGCGCGGCATGTTCCCTCCACCATCCGAACTCGGGTAAACCTGAGTTCGGTGGGGAGCGGAGCACACGGTGCTCTCGGCACGCGCATACTCGTAACGGGTGGCTCGTAACGGGTGGCCCAAATTACTTCTTCATCATTATTTTCTCATGCACCGGATCGTGCACGTTCGCCACCTTGTCGATTTCGACGTTGACGAGCTCGCCGCCCTTCTTCTCGACCTTGTCGATGTAAATGGTCTCCACGGCGTCGCGGGTCTTGGGGTCGATCATCATGGGGCCGCGCGGGCTATCCCACTTCATGCCTTTCGCCGCATTGATCAGGCTCTCGGCATCGGTCTTGCCCTTGGTTTTTTGCAGCGCCGCGTAGATTAAATGCATGCCGTCATACCCGCCGACTGCGCCGAAGTTCGGATTGACGCCGTTTGAAATCTTCCGAAAGGCAGCGACAAACTTTTGGTTCATACTCGATTTATGTTCGTAGTTGTAAGTGGCGCCGGTGATGATGCCGAGCGCGGTGTCGCCCATCGACTTGAGCGCACTGTCATCGGTCAATTCCTGTGAACCCATCACCTTCACTTTCTCGGTATCGATGCCGCGCTCGGCGAGGGCCTTGCCGAGCGCCGCCGGCTGCGCACCGCCGGGGATGAATACGAAGATGGATTGCGGATTGAGATCTTTGGCGCGTTGCACATAGGCGGAGAAATCGGGATTGGCGACGGCCATACGCACCGAACCGACGATCTGGCCGCCCCCGGCCGTCAAGCCGTTGATGAAGCCCTGCTCGGCGTCATGACCCGGCGCGTAGTCCGAGACCATTGTGTAGGCATTCTTGATGCCTTGCTTGGCGGCCCAGTTGCCGAGCGCGGTCGTAAGCATGGGCAGCGTAAACGAAGTGCGCGTGCAATAGGGCGATTTATCGACGATGATCGAGGTCGCCGCGTTCATGATCACCATGAACTTCTTGGCTTCCGCCGAAACGCCACACCCGGCGATCGCATTCGGCGTCAGCAGCCACCCAGCCAGGATGTCGACCTTGTCGCGCACGACCAGTTCCTGCGCCAGCCGCTTGGCGGTCGGCGGGTTGATGCCGCCGACGTCCTTGCGGATGATTTCGATCTTTTTGCCGGCGACCTTGTCGCCGTGCTGCTGCATGTAGACCTTGATGCCGTTATCGATCTGATTCGTCAGATCGGCGAACTGGCCCGAATAGGGCATGACCAGGCCGATCTTGACCGTCCCCTGAGCACGAGACGCAATCGGCACCATGGCCGTCGCCAGCAGAGCGATGCCCGCGAGTAATGTGCGCTTCATGAGTAATGTGCGCTTCATAATGACCTCCCTTGGAAAAACGTTCTTGTTAGCTTGCTAAATCTTATCCGATGAGACGGCAGTCGAAACGCGTGCGGCGATCTCAGGCCTGTTCCCTCCCCCTCGTGGGGAAGAGCTAAGATGCATCATCTTCCCGGCAAAGAAAAGCGCCGCTGGTTTGCTCAAGCCAGCGAGATTGTCGCGCGCTGGTATTGGCCGCTGCCCATCTTCCCTTCCGGGAAAATGCCGTGGGCAGCGATCCATTCGAAGGATTCTTCGTATACTTCCCTGGTATAGGGCTCGAACACCAGCCGCTCGCCGGGACCCCAGCGCCGTGTATCCATCTCGGCGTGGAAGCGGTCGGGAAATTCGTTCTTGTAATAGTGCGTGTAAAGCTCCGGACGCAGATCGATGTCACGTTGCGCCTTGCGAAGAGCGTGGAAGAACTTACGCAAATCTTCCGGATCGGGATCGCCGTGGATCATGGTACCGATCATGAAGGTGGTGTCGATTACTTTACGAAAACCGAGTTGCTCGGCGAAATAATAAGGCCCGCTGAACAGGTTTACCGCCGGCGCCGCGCCATCGATCAGCTTTTCCATGCGCGCGAACAGCATGCCGTCGGTATAGACGAGATTGATGTCTTCCGGTTTCAAGAAAGGTTCAAGCGCCTGCACCGTGGCGTAATGGCTGCCCGATTGAAAACCGACTGAGATTGGCACGCCGGCAAGATCGGACGGTGTCTTTACCGGTGAATCCGCGGGCACAAAAATCCCCGCCGGTGCTACCGAATAGACGTCCGTGTACATCTTGCCGTGACCATTGGAGGCGGCGACATTGACGGTCCAATGGCAGGCGCAACTCACGCTCGCCCGGCGGCCTTCCTCGAAGGATTGGAACGCGCCCTTCCTGTCGCCTTTGTCGTGGATCTTGCCGCCCGTCGTCCGCACGAGCTCACGGAACTCGTAATCGAGGCCCTCCTGGCGGAAATAGTCTTTCTCCTCGGCCACCCATTCTTGCAGTCGGAAATGCGGTTCGATTACAAATTTCGGCACTGCTTCCTCCTCCCGTTTTTCATAGGCCAACCGGCAACACCGCCCTTCTTGCGGGCTTTTTCGCACCCGGCGATTGGGCTACATGCGGCCCGGCAGTCGACCCGCCGCCGGCGCCTTCGCCGACAATAGCCGTTTTTCGGCTGTTTTTCACGCTGCCCAATATTTTTTGATCGGGCTAGACAATATTCCTGCGCCACGACTGGCCGCTCGAAGCAGATCGTGACGATATAGCGCCCGGCCGCTCGGATCCCGGTTAAGCGCGCTCAAGCGGCGGCCCGCGCTGGCGGGACCGTAATAATTCTGTAAAAAGGGCAATCGGAGACGGCTTCCAAGTCTCCATTTGACAAGGTGCTACTGTTGGCGGCGCCGATTGATCGCATTGGCACGAACAACATGATCGGGGCGGGGCGTGGTCCGATTCGAAAATGTAGGATTGCGCTACGGTTTGGGTCCGGAGGTCCTGCGTGACCTCACGTTCCGAATCGAGCCGCATTCATTCCAATTTCTCACCGGCCCTTCCGGGGCCGGCAAAACCTCGCTTTTGAAGCTGCTCTTTCTCTCCCTTAAACCGACGCGCGGCCTAATCACCCAATTCGGCCATGACGTGGCGACACTCTCCCAGGACGCCGTTGCAGCTTTGCGCCGCCGCATCGGCATCGTCTTTCAAGATTTTCGTCTGCTCGACTACATGAGCACTTATGAGAACGTCGCGCTGCCGCTGCGCGTGATGGGCCGGCCCGAGCAAAGCTACCGCGACGAGGTAATAGAATTATTGAAATGGGTGGACCTCGGCGACCAAATCGGCGCGCTACCGCCGGTTTTGTCAGGCGGCGAAAAACAACGCGCCGCCATCGCACGCGCTGTGATCGCGCGGCCGCAGCTATTGCTTGCGGACGAGCCGACCGGCAATGTGGACCCGAATCTGGCGCGACGACTGTTGCGCCTGTTCGTGGAGCTCAACAAATCGGGCACGTCGGTGGTCATCGCGACTCACGACCTTGCCTTGATGGATCAATATGATGCGCGCCGGTTCGTGCTGCGCGACGGCCGACTGCATATTTACGATTAGAAATCAATCATGGCCGATGAGCTCAGGACCGATATGCTACTGCCGCGGCGTCGGCGACGAACGACGCTATGGCGTTTTGATGCGAAGCCGCTGCTGCCGCGCCATTCGATTGCCGGACGCGCGTTGGTGGCTGTCGTCGCCATCATGACATTTCTGGCCTCGCTCACCGGCGGCGCGGTGATTTTAGTGAGCCAGGCGGCGAGCGAATGGCAATCGGACATTGCGCGCGAGCTCACGATCCAAATCATTCCGGAGCCTGGACGGGATATCGACGCCGCGATTGAAAAGGCTGCGGTCATCGCGCGCGCCTTCCCGGGAATCGGGGATGTACGATCCTATTCAAAAAAAGAATCGGCCAAATTGCTCGAGCCATGGCTCGGCACCGGGCTCTCGCTCGACGAGCTGCCGGTGCCACGTCTGGTCGTCGTCAAGATTGCGAGCGGCGCGGCGCCTGACATTCCGCAGCTTAGAACTTTGCTGGCGGGACAGGTGCCGGGTGCTATGCTCGACGATCACCGCGGGTGGGTTGAGCGCATGAATGCGATGTCCGACAGCGTGATCGCCGGCGGAATTGGGATTTTGCTCTTGGTGTTGGCGGCGACTATGCTCTCGGTGACATTCGCGACGCGCGGCGCCATGGCGACCAACAAGACGGTCATTGAAGTTCTGCATTTTGTCGGGGCGAAAAACGGCTTCATCGCGCATCATTTTCAGCAGCATTTTTTGCGGCTCGGTCTGCAAGGCGGTGCGATCGGCGGTGGCGCAGCCATCATCCTGTTTGCGCTGGCGTCCTTCTTGACGTTTTGGTTTTCCGGCACCGCCGGGGGCGATCAGATTTTGGCCCTGTTCGGCTCGTTCTCCATCGGAGTCGGCGGCTATCTTGCGGTTGTCGTGCAGATCGCCTTGATTTCGGGTGTGACGGCCTTGACGTCGCGCTTCACGGTCAATCGTACGCTGCAAGGGATCGACTAAGTGATGATCGCTGGTTTCGCTCGCCGGATCTGGTTTCTCATCATCACGGCCAGCCTTTTCGGCGCATTGCTGCTGATTGCGGGGTTTTTCTGGTTTGTGAGCCAAATTCAAACCGAGGAAGCGTCGATGGATCGCGATGCCGACGGTATCGTTGTGCTTACAGGCGCCGCGGCGCGGATCCCCGATGGCATTGAATTGTTGGCCGCCAAACGGGGGAAGCGGCTCTTGATCACCGGAGTTCATCGCGCCACCAGCGCAAAGGAAATTGCCCGGCTGACGCCGCTCTATGCCCGGTATTTTTCCTGCTGCGTCGATCTCGACCGCTCCGCGCTCAATACCTTCGGCAATGCGCTGCAAACAAAGCGTTGGGCGCGCGAACAGAATTTCAATTCGTTGATCGTGGTGACATCGAATTGGCACATGCCACGGGCCTTGGCCGAGGTGCATCATCAGTTACCCGATGTCACATTGATCGCCTTTCCCGTCGTATCGAGAATGGTCAAAACCGAACCGTGGTGGAAAAACATAGAGACAGCACGCTTGCTGTTCGCCGAATATCTGAAATATCTGTTTGCGCGCGTTCGTATGCGCTTAGATCCCGATTTCGGGTGACTTAGATGCTGCTCCTTGTTCGATCCGTCGTTTTCAATGTGTTCTTTTACTTGAACACATTGCTTTATCTCATTATCGCTTTACCGACGTTTTTTATGCCCTATCGCGCCATCGTGGAGGTGGCGAAGGCTTGGGGCCGCGCCAATCTGGCGCTTCTGCGTGTGATTGCCGGTATTGAGGTGGAGGTTCGAGGGCGAGAGAAAATCCCGCGCGGGGCTATGATCGTTGCCGCGAAGCACCAGTCCGCCTGGGAAACCTTTGCGCTGATGCCGTTGTTTGACGATCCGACGTTCATCATGAAGCGGGAATTGCAATGGATTCCCATTTTCGGCTGGCTGACGATTAAAGGACGAATGGTATCGATCGACCGTGGCGCCGGACCGCAAGCCTTGGCACGCATGGCCGAGCGCGCTCGTATTGAGCTTTCGCGCGGCCGTCAACTCATCATCTTCCCCGAAGGCACACGCCGGCCGGTCGGCGCCGAACCGCGCTATCGTCATGGTGTCGCGCATCTTTACGCCGCAGAGGGAGTGCCTTGCCTGCCGATTGCGCTGAATTCCGGGTTGTTTTGGCCACGCCGTTCCATTCGCCGCGTGCCTGGAAAAATCTTGGTGCAAATTCTCGACCCGATCCCGCCCGGCCTCGATAAGGATGAATTCCTGCGCCTTCTCGAGCAGCAAATCGAAACCGCCACGGCATGTTTGGTGAACGAAGCAAAAATATTGCGCGGTGAGAGAAAATCTGACCTTGGAAACATCCGACCTCGACCGTTGGGGTGACGGTCCACGAAAAAATATGCCCGTTTCTCAACGACCCCTCCCCTGACCGTAACAAAGAGGAAGGGAACCGGCTGGCCATGCTTCGACACTGTTTGATCGAAATAGGCTCAATACGGTTCCCGTTCGCTTCAGGCTGAAGCTGCCGCATGAATGCCCTTAATGTGCTCGGCCAAACGACGCAGTTCGACATCGCGAATGCCCAATGATTCAAGCGCATGCACCGTCGAGAGCACATAGTCGCGATTGGGGCCGGAACAGCCATGTCCCTGACGAATATGGTGCATTTGTTCATCAAGGCTGAGCCGGCCGGCATATTGTTCATGCCCGCGATCGACCACATAGCAGAGCGCCTGCACGCGCAGTTTCGGATCGGAATCAAGCCAGACGGTTCGCCAGGTCTCGCGATAAATGAAAGTGACTTGTTCGCGCTCGCGTAGATATCGTAGCGTTTGCGCGCGCTCTGCCGCGGCCACGCGATAGGCGATGCCACAACAATTGCCGCCGCGATCAAGGCCGAGCACGAGACCCGGCTTTTCCGGAGTGCCCCGGTGGACAAAGGAATAAACGCAGAGGGCACGATGGGCCCCGATCAGGCGGGCGTTGCGGCGTTCAATAAAATCAAAGCCCGGCCGCCAAATCAGCGATCCATAGGCAAAGACCCAAAGGTCCTCGCTGCTTCGGTCGGTTGGGAGTTTCATTGCGGGTGACGAAAGGAATGGGGGGGCGCGCGGTTTTTCCGGCTTCGCCTAGTGGAGTGGATTTGACATTCGCTACCCACCTGGCCGCAAGCTCGCGAAGCGAATGTCAAATCCAAAACTCCACTAGAAACTTATATTTGGCTCATGGTCTTTCAATTCAAACATTCGCAAAAGATCCCCGCCGAAATGGGTAGCGAATGTTTGAATCGGACCACTAGCAGCCCGGATCATTGAGCGCAACTTTGGTAAGAGTGTCGGACCCTGATCGCCGTCTGCCTAGTGGAGTGGATTTGACATTCGCTACCCACCTGGCCGCAAGCTCGCGAAGCGAATGTCAAATCCAAAACTCCACTAGAAACTTATATTTGGCTCATGGTCTTTCGATTCAAACATTCGCAAAAGATCCCCGCCGAAATGGGTAGCGAATGTTTAAATGGAACTAGAAAGGCCGCATTCATCGGCTGTGGTTTTCCCTTCGCGGACTTCTGGAAATCCTTTCTGCTCACGTTTATCAAAACGGAAAGCTGGCCGCTTTTGATTCTCTTCGAGAGGCTCAGATTATAGGCGTGGCAAAGACAATCCCATATGCACCAAACCGGACACGCCGCCGTTATGTGACATTGGTCGCTTTGGTTGTGCTGTTGTTCGGAGGCTGGAGTGGTTTTTGGTATTTCGGCTCGGTTCAGGCCGAACGTGCAATCGAGCGCTGGCGCGCGCGCGAGGCTAAAGCCGGCCGTATGTATAGCTGTGGTACTCAGCGGATTGGCGGCTATCCGTTTCGGATCGAAGTGAATTGCGACAGTCCCTTCGCGGTGTTACGCGGCCGGCGGCCGATCGAGATCAAGACACGGCGTATGTTCGCGGCGTGGCAGATTTACGAACCGAGCCTGATCATCACCGAATTCACTGGCCCCCTTACCATTACCGAGCCCGAAAGTGTCAAGCCAAGTCTCGTCGTGAATTGGTCCTCGGCTCGCTCAAGCTTGCGCGGGCGGCCCAAATCGCCGGAACGCGTCGCGCTGGTGCTCGACAATGTCACGCTCGAAGGGCTCAGTCGTGAACTTCGGGAATCATCGCTGCGGGCCAAACATGTTGAGCTCCATGCCCGTCGCCCGGCAGGCGTCACCCTTGAGCAGCCCGTTATTGAGGCTGCGGTGCGGCTTGAGCAAGCGTCCACGACTGATTTGCGTTCGGCAGCTAGGGCGCCGATGGACGCCGATCTGTCCGCCGTATTGCACGGGTTAGGCGATCTCAGGCCTAAGCCTTGGTCTGAGCGCTGGCATGAAATGCAGGCGGCCGGTGGACGTATCGATATCTCTGCCGCCCGTATTCAGCAGGGCGACGTCCTCGCTGTCGGCAGTGGGACTCTATCGCTGAACGCGCGTGGCTATTTGGAAGGGCAGCTGCGTGTGACCATGGCCGGGCTCGATCATTTCTTGGACGAAATAGGCGCCCGTCAGACTTTGCAAAAGTCGCACACCATGGACCGGCTTGCCGGCGCGTTGGATCGCGTATTGCCGGGTCTCGGCCAAGTGGCACGTCGAGAGGCCGGCGCGAATTTGTCGGCCGGTGTCAACATGCTCGGCGAGCCGGCGATGTTGGAAGGCCGGCGCGCCGTGACGCTGCCGTTGCGGTTCAAGGACGGTTCGGTGTTTTTAGGGCCAATTCTTGTCGGCCACACGGCCGCGCTCTTTTAGCAGCCTGCTGAAAAACAGAACAAAGTTCTCGTTTCGATTCTCGTTCGTTCACTTTGGGATTCGGTCTTGTTCACTGCGAAAATGAGTTTTTCAGCAAACTGTTAGAGCACAATAAGCGCGTTTAGGTCGCCGCAAGGCCCAAAACTGCTCGCCCTTGTTAAGGGATCATGTCGAGAAGAGCGGGCTTGACACCGACTTGCTCGATGAGCCGTTCAAGTTCGGCGCGCGCTTGCGGATTGCTCCATTGGTGACGTTCGGCAAGAATGAGTTCGTTTTTCATCGAATGTTCGAGGCCGGTCAATTCGGTCACGCGCACTTTGTAACCGTGTGCTTCCAACACCAGCCCGCGCATGACGTTCGTGATATGAGCGCCGAATTCGCGCCGCTGGATCGGATGCCGCCACAATTGACGCAACGGACCACTCTGATGTTCGAGCAGTCGCGCGACCTCGGCTTGACAGCAAGGCACCAAGGCAATCGATTTCGCCCCGTGGCGTAACGCGAAGCGTATGGCGTCGTCGGTTGCCGTGTCGCAGGCATGCAATGCCGTCACCATATCGGCGTGGCCGCCGGCGATGGTCGCCTCCGCGATGGGAGAGGCTAAAAATTGCATCCGCTCAAAACCCGACGCCGCTGCCAGCGCGCGCGAGGATTCAACCAATTTTTCCCGTGCTTCCACGCCAATGACACGGCCGCGTCCGGCGAGGGCGAACACCAAGTCGTAAAGAATAAAGCCAAGATAGGACTTGCCGGCCCCGACATCGACGAGCACCGGTTCATTTGGCTCATCGAGCAATGTCTGTAGAGCAGGACGCAGCAATTGTGTCAGGTGCAGAACTTGCGTGAGTTTGCGCCGCGAATCGGCGTTCAGTTTTCCCTCGCGCGTCAAAATGTGTAGAGCCTTTAAGAGCGGGGCGGATTTCTCGGGCTCTCGGGCCGGCCAGAGCGTGGCCCAGATATCCGTGTCCCCGGCCGCCATCCGTCGACGCTTCATCAAGAAACTCCTAACGGCGCGCGCTCCGAGCGTGCAGAAAAATTACGGCTTTTCCGCCGACGAGTGGCCCGATTCAAACATTCGCTACCCATTTCGGCGGGGATCTTTTGCGAATGTTTAAATCGAAAGACCATGAGCCAAATATAAGTTTCTAGTGGAGTTTTGGATTTGACATTCGCTTCGCGAGCTTGCGGCCAGGTGGGTAGCGAATGTCAAATCCACTCCACTAGGGTTTTGACGGCGGTGTATGCGGCAAACCGGGATGGGGCCGGCCGAAATCCGGTGCCGGTAAATCCTGACCGATTTGCACAATTCCTTTACGGATCGCACGCGTGCGCGCGAAATGCTCAAACAAGGTTTTGCCATCGCCCTGGCGGATCGCTCTGGTCAGCATCGCAATGTCTTCATTAAAACGCCCGAGCATTTCCAGCACGGCATTTTTGTTGGCGAGAAAGACGTCGCGCCACATGGTCGGATCCGAAGCCGCAATACGCGTGAAGTCGCGAAAGCCGCCGGCCGAAAATTTGAGCACTTCCGAGCGTGTCACGGTCTGCAATTCATCGGCGGTGCCGACAATCGTGTAGGCGATCAGATGCGGCAGGTGACTGGTAATGGCGAGCACGAGGTCGTGGTGCTCCGGCGTCATCGTCTCCACGTCGGCGCCAAGCCGCCGCCAGAACGCGGCGAGTTTCTCCGTTGCAACAGGGGCGGCGTCTTCCGGCGGCGTGAGTATGCACCAGCGATTGACAAAAAGCTCGGAAAAGCCTGCATCCGGACCGGAATATTCGGTACCGGCGACCGGATGCGCCGGCACGAAATGCACCGTTTTTGGCAAATACGGGGCCATATCGCGCACGACCGAGGCTTTGACCGATCCCGCATCGGAGACGATGGCGCCAGGCGCGAGATACGGGCCAATTTCTTGCGCGAGCGCGCCACACGCGCCGACCGGAATACAGACGATGACAAGATCGGCATCCGCGACGGCTTCGGCGTTTGTTTCCACGACGTGATCGGCAAGACCGAGTTCGCGCACGCGCTGGCGCGTTTCCGGAGAACGAGAGGTCACGACAATCGAGCCAACAGCCTTTTGCAGGCGGGCCGCGCGCGCAATCGATGAGCCAATCAGGCCAGCACCGATCAGAGCCAGCCGGTTGAAAAGAACGTTTTCAGTTGTCACGGGCACCTGTCTCTTTGCTCGGTCAACCTCTTAATGACGAGAGGTAAAGAAGAGTCGTGAATCGTATCACTTTCCCAAAAATTCATCGAGTGCACGCACGACAAGACGATTAGCTTCCTCGCTGCCGACGGTCATACGCAGCGCGTTCGGCAATCGGTACGCACCGACCGCGCGCAGGATCAGACCGCGTCTGGCGAGGAATGCATCCGCCTCCTTTGCCATACGGCCGGGTATATCGGGGAAATGGATGAGTATGAAATTCGCGACGCTCGGTGTGACGGTCAAACCGAGCTTGCCGATCTCTTGCGTGAGCCAAGAGAGCCAATGCGCATTGTGGGCGCGCGCGCGCTCGATATGAGCGGTGTCGGCAATGGCGGCAATCCCGGCGGCGATCGCCGGTGCATTGACGTTAAACGGGCCACGGATGCGATTGATCGCGTCGACCACAGACGCGGATCCGTACATCCAGCCGAGCCGCAACGCGGCAAGTCCGTAGATTTTCGAGAACGTGCGGCACATAACGACATTTTCCGACGTGGCGACCAATTCAATCCCGGACTCGTAATCGTTGCGCTGGACATATTCGGCATAGGCCGCGTCGAGCACGAGCAAAACATGCGGCGGCAGGCCCTGATGCAGCCGCTTGACTTCGTCGAAGGGAATGTAGGTCCCGGTCGGATTGTTCGGATTGGCCAGAAATACCACTTTAGTCTTTGATGTCACAGCCTTGAGCATGGCATCGACATCGACGGTGTAATTCGTCTCGGGCGCGACGACCGGCTTGGCCCCGGCGGCAAGCGTTGCGATCGGGTAGACCAGAAAGCCATGCGTGGCGTGGATGGCTTCGTCGCCGTCTTTGAGGTAGGCGCGCGCAAGAAGGTTCAGCAGATCATCGGAGCCAGCGCCGCAAACGATGCGCACGGGGTCGAGGCCGAAGGCGGCGCCGATGGCCTCGCGCAGTTTGGAAGCCGAGCCGTCGGGGTAATCTTGCAGATGTTCGGCCGCGGCGCGATAGGCGGCGCGGGCGGCCTCGCTCGGCCCCAACGGCGTTTCATTCGACGAAAGTTTGAACACCTTGGCGGCGCCCGGCGCGGCACTCTTGCCGGGGACATAGGGCGCGATATCGAGCACGCCAGGACGCGGCTGTGGGCGATTGGCAGTCATCGAGATCCGTCTCCAGCCCGTCGGCTAATCTGTCTTTTCAGCCGGAATGGTATAGCGGCTTGCGTAGCTGCCGACGAGGGTTGCCGATCGCAATGTAGCGCCAGCTTTAATTAAGGCCGCGCTGATTTCATCGACGCTTACGCGGCTTGGCGGCATCACCAGAAGGGCCGCGCCGTCGAAAGCCCGATCGGGCACGGCCAAAAAATCGGCTAGAGCCGAGAGGGCCTGCGCGGCATCGGCGCTCCAGCCGGAGACGCGGATGCTCCAAACCGCCGCATCGGTGGCCATGGCATCGGGCGCAACGCGCGACAGCACAAAAACCGGCAAAGCGGCCGGATGATCGGAGCGTTCTACAAACGGCAAACGCGCGATGATTTTCGGGGCGGTATCAAATTCCAGCGCGCTCCACCATGCGCCCTCCGACGCAACCGCAATCGCTGGCACAGAGTCCGAGATCGCCCTTGGAATCAGATACGGCGGCAACAACGCCGGCCGCCCCCAAATGGGGCACAAAGGGAACGGTAAAACCGAAATGAAAACGCGCCGAATCGCGCATGAGTGCATCGCCCGCGGAGAGGTCGGCATGCACGGAAAAAGGCGCTTGCACATAGGTGAAGGTTGCGATGATCACGCGCCAGATGCTCTCGACGGTATCGAGAGGTAGAATGCCATGGTGGCGGTTCACCAACCGGCGCATCATTTCAGCTTCGCGTGCGGGACGGAACGCCGAGCCTCCGGTTTGCTGGGTCTTTTTGACCGCAATCAAGCGATCGATGATCTCGCCGCGTTCGAGCAACAGCCGGTGCATGGCTTCGTCGATGCGGTCGATCTCCTTGCGCAGATCGTCGAGGCTGGACGTTCGGGGTTTAGCTGTCATAGCGGCATTGATAAGTGGCTGAGGGCTTGAAATCAAAGAAAACATTGACAGGCTGTTCCGTGCTACCTAGTGGAGTGGATTTGACATTCGCTACCCGCCTGGCCGCAAGCTCGCGAAGCGAATGTCAAATCCAAAACTCCACTAGAAACTTATATTTGGCTCATGGTCTTTCGATTCAAACATTCGCAAAAGATCCCCGCCGAAATGGGTAGCGAATGTTTGAATCGGACCACTAGCGCATACTCCCCGAGCGGCGCCCGCTGAGGAACGATAAACGGACGGCCAGGAGCAAAATTTCGTATGGTTGAAGCCGGTGTAACCGATACGCGTCAAACGCCTGATACGCCACGCGAAGCCGATGCGCCTCGCAACTCGTTGCTCACGCGTTTCGCTGCCCTGACGCCACTGAAACTCGATGCCGGCGTGTCGCTCAGCCCGTTTCAGATCGCCTATAAAACCTACGGCGCCCTCAACGCGCAGCGCTCAAACGCCGTGCTGGTGTGCCATGCTCTCACCGGCGATCAGCACGTCGCCAGCATCCATCCGGTAACGCACAAGCCTGGCTGGTGGGAGACGATGGTCGGACCGGGAAAGCCGGTCGACACCGAACGTTATTTTGTCATCTGCGTCAATGTTGTTGGTGGCTGCATGGGTTCGACGGGTCCTTCTTCAACCAATCCCGCCACCGGAAAGCCGTGGGGTCTGGATTTCCCGGTTATTACAATTCGCGACATGGTGCGCGCTCAGGCGATGCTGCTCGACCGTCTCGGCATCGGCACGTTATTTGCCGTCATCGGCGGCTCGATGGGTGGCATGCAGGTGTTGCAGTGGGCCGAGAGTTATCCCGACCGTGTATTTGCCGCCTTGCCGATCGCCTGCGCCACGCGCCATTCGGCGCAGAATATCGCCTTTCACGAGGTCGGCCGGCAGGCGATCATGGCCGATCCGGACTGGCGTGGCGGCCGTTATCATCTGGAAGGCACCGAACCACGCCGCGGATTGGCGGTCGCGCGCATGGGGGCTCACATCACTTATCTCTCGGATGCCGCATTGCATCGTAAATTCGGCCGCAAGTTCCAGGACCGGGAAAATCCGACCTTTTCGTTCGATGCGGATTTCGAGGTGGAATCCTATTTGCGCCATCAGGGGATTTCCTTTGTCGAGCGTTTTGACGCCAACGCCTATCTCTATCTCACGCGCGCGATGGATTATTTCGATCTCGCCGCCGATCACGGCGGCGCGCTGGCGAACGCGTTCCGCGGCGCGCGGACGCGTTTTTGTGTCATTTCTTTCACGAGCGATTGGTTGTTTCCGACGTCGGAATCGCGGGCGATCGTGCACGCCCTGAATGCCGCCGGCGCGCCGGTGTCTTTTGCCGAGATCGTCACCGACAAGGGGCACGACGCCTTTCTGCTCGACGAGCCTGAATTGTTTGCGATCGTGAGTGGCTTTCTTGAAGGCGCGTGCAGGGCACGCGGGCTCTCGGCGCCGGAGTTTCGGCGATGAAATCCTCCGGCCGGGCCAACTCCGGGAGTCTCGAAGACGTCTCGCGCGCGCCCGGCAGCGCCCGTGTCGACCTGATGCTGGTCGCGCAGATGGTGGAGCGCGGCGCCAAGGTGCTCGATGTTGGCTGCGGCGACGGCGAATTGTTGCGGCTATTGAGTGAAAGTCGCGATGTCGATGGCCGGGGTATCGAATTGTCGCGCGAGGGTGTCAACGAATGCGTGGCCAAAGGGCTCGCCGTGATTCAGGGCGATGCCGACACCGATCTCTCCGACTATCCCGACGACGCATTCGATTATGTGATCCTGTCGCAAACCCTTCAAGCCACGCGACATCCACGCATTGTTTTGGAGCACATGCTGCGGATCGGACGTCACGCGATCGTATCATTCCCGAATTTCGGCCATTGGCAGGTACGTGTCCGCTTATTGCTTTTCGGGCATATGCCGCGTACCCACATTTTGCCCTACCAATGGTACGATACGCCGAATATCCACCATTGCACGATCAAAGACTTTCGCGCGCTTTGCAGGGATGTCGGGGCCAAAATGGAAAAAGCGGTGGCGCTCAACGCTTGGGGGAGCCCCTTGCAACTCAATGCGCCTTGGTGGTTTTGGAATCTTTTTGGCGAACAAGCCGTCTTTCTTCTCAGCCGCAAAGGCTAAGAGCCTGAGCATGTTGCGTTTAGATTAAATCGCACCGTAATCCGTTCGTCCCGCGCAAGCGCAATGCGCCAAATTGAAATCCGTGAATAGTTTAGCGCATGATCCCGAAAAGGTCACGAGGCGTCTTGGGTGGCGCAAGCAGTTGGAACCCAAATAAATATCTCCGTTTGCAGCGTAATCGTCTTGCCAGCTCCCCTCTCTCCTGAGACCATTACAAAGGGCCGGGACATCTTGGTCCGACTTCCCGGCCGGTAGGGGAGGTTTGAGTGGGACAAGGTATCGATCCTCCCAGGAGTCCGCACTGCATTGCGCTCGTGGGTCCATATCAAAGTGGCAAGACGACGTTATTGGACGCGATCCTTGCGCGCACCGGCGCGATTTCGCGTCAAGGAAAAGTCGAGGCAGGCACGAGCGTTGGCGATGCCGGCAACCAGGCGCGCCAGCATCAAATGAGCGTCGAGGCCACGTTCGCCACCACAACATTCATGGGCGATGGATACACC
The DNA here is from genome assembly GCA_963697535.1 of uncultured Pseudomonadota bacterium. Taxonomy (GTDB): domain Bacteria; phylum Pseudomonadota; class Alphaproteobacteria; order Rhizobiales; family Xanthobacteraceae; genus Pseudolabrys. The sequence goes on from OY969085.1 coordinate 839,263, forward strand.
TTTATCGATTGTCCTGGGTCGATCGAATTTGCTCACGATATGCGCGCCATTTTGCCGGCCGTTGATGCCGCCGTTGTCGTGTGTGAGGCAGATGAGAAAAAGGTGCCGCAGCTTCAGCTTATCTTACGTGAGCTCGAAGACCGGAACATTCCGCGTTTTCTATATCTCAATAAAATCGACAAGGCTGAGAAGCGCGTGCGCGAGACGATCAGGCTTTTGCAGCCGGCTTCGCGCATCCCATTGCTTTTGCGCCAGATTCCGATCTGGAACGGCGATCTCATCGCCGGCTTTGTCGACCTCGCGCTCGAGCGCGCCTATGTCTACAAAGAATATGCGCCGTCGGCGATTGTGGAGTTCACGCACGAGAATCGCGATCGCGAGAAGGAAGCGCGCTTCACGATGCTGGAGACGCTCGCCGATCACGATGACGAGCTGATGGAGCAATTGCTCGAGGATATCGAGCCGCCGCGCGACAAGGTGTTCGACGAGCTCGCCAAAGAATTGCGCGAAGGCGTCGTCTGTCCGGTTTTACTCGGCTCGGCCATCCGCTCGAACGGCGTTCTGCGTTTGCTCAAAGCGCTGCGGCATGAAACGCCGAATGCCGCGGAAACCGCACAGCGTCTCGGCGCAACACCCGACGGCGAGGCTACGGCCTTGGTTCTCAAGACCGTCCACACCGCGCATGGTGGCAAAATGTCCATCGTGCGTCTGCTCACCGGCGCCGCCGGCGATGGTTCCGTTTTCGCGACGTCACGGGGCGAAACGGATCGCGTCTCCGGCGTGTTCAAGCTGATGGGACCGCATTTTGAGAAGCGCGCGCAAGCCCTAACCGGGGAGACGGTGGCTTTCGGCAAGCTGGATCATGCCAAAACAGGCGATACGCTCTCGACCGGAAAGCAGGCCAAGGCGCTTTCGACGAACGGGCAAGCGTTTCCGCCTGTCCTCGCCATCGCGGTGAAAGCCAAAGACCGCAAGGACGACGTCAAACTCGGCCAAGCCCTCATGAAGCTGATCGAGGAAGACCCGTCGCTCTCGGTCCTGCACAATTCCGAGAATCAGGAGGTCGTAATCTGGGGCCAGGGCGAAATGCATCTGCGTGTCGCCATCGAGAGGCTCGCCGATCGTTACGGTATTGCCGTTATCACGCGCGCTCCGTCGGTTGGTTATCGTGAAAGCATTCGTAAGCCGATTGCCATCCGGGGCCGATACAAAAAACAATCCGGCGGTCATGGCCAATACGGCGATGTCGTGGTGGAAATCAAACCGTTGGAGCGTGCAGCCGGTTTCAAGTTCGAAGACAAAATCACCGGCGGCGTGGTGCCGCGCAACTACATTCCGGCGGTAGAGCAAGGTGTGACCGACGCCCTTGCGCATGGACCGCTTGGCTTCCCCGTTGTGGATGTTTCCGTCACCTTAATCGATGGATCTTATCACACTGTCGATTCCTCTGACATGGCGTTTCGCGCGGCCGGGCGTATCGCTATGACGGAGGGCCTGCCGCAATGTCAGCCCGTTCTGCTCGAACCCATGCATATGGTGGAAATCGTCTGCCCGAGCGAGACGACTGCCAAAATGAACGCCATTTTATCCACCCGGCGCAGCCAGATTCTCGGCTTCGACACGCGCGAGGGCTGGCAAGGCTGGGACTGCGTGCGCGCGCAAATGCCGGAATCCGAAATCGGCAATCTCATTATCGAAGTACGCTCGGCCACCGCCGGTGTAGGCAGTTTTACGTTCAAATTCGATCACATGGCGGAATTCACCGGACGCATGGCGGACGACGTCGTCGCGGCGCGCCGCGCGGCGGAATAATTGCTTTCGCAAGAACCCTATTTGTTCCTTCATTCAGGAATGATTGAAATTTTCCCGCTGGCTTCGAGCACGGCAAACCGGATTTGGTCGAGCTGATCGATGCCCTGATCATATCGCGCGGCCTCAAGAATCTCGTGTTCCGTAACGCGCGCGCGCCGCATCCGATTATGCAGAAAGCGTCCATGCTCGACGAGGACAGTCGGCGTTCCTGTAATGAATTTGGCCAGCCGTGGGGAAGCGGTTTCGATAAGCGACATACCGACGTTCAGTGACGCCAATGTCATGACGAGCAAAAACGCGTTGACCAAGGAGTAATCTTCGCCGGTTAATGCACGCTGGGTAGCTCCGCCGATGATCAGGAGCAAGATCAAATCGAAACTAGTCATTTGGGCGAGCGTGCGCCGCCCCGAAAGGCGAATGACGATCCAGAGCAGCAGATAGATAATGACGGCTTTGAAAATCGTGTCCATGGTTTTCACGGATATATGAGGACGTGCAAGGTGACTGGGGATGGCGTGCTTTGGGCCTTCAGCTCGAACCAGCCAAAGGTTTGCGGCTTTACCCACATTTCAACGACCAATGGCTGATCTTGCAGCGTGTCGAACCAAAGGTGTAAGCCGTTGACGTCACCCGTGCTGCGCGCCGGATTTGGTTGAATGCTTTCGATCACATAAGCGTGCCGGAAGGGCGCGTTTAAATTGAGTTCTCCACTTCCGTCATTCGCAAACCTGAATGTAAAACGAGTCGTTCGCGTCATGCGCTGGAAGCGTTCATAATCAACGATGAGCAAATCGCCATTGCCGGCTCGGCCGGCGCTGAGGTATCCATGCGTAAACAGACCGGCGAGGGCGAGGAGCGGAATGATCGTGAAAATCGCCCAGGCAACGCGCTGCACGCGCCAGGTCCGCGCTTGAAATTCCCTATCTTCCACGACCGGATAATCGCTATCCCGCATGCCGCGCTCGCGGATTGGCCCCGTTGACAGCAACGCGTCTTACAAACCAAGAGTTCCACTCTCACGAGCGCGTGACTTGTCCGTGAAACTAACAGGCCGTAGGTGTTTTTTTCCGAATTCGTAGGGAGGAACAGAATGAACGTCATTCGCCGCCGTGGCTGGGAAATCCCCGAGCGCGAGGTCACGCCCGAACATATAATTTTCAATCGTCGGGCCCTTATGGCAGGCGGCGCGGGCGCGCTGTTCCTGATCCCCGGCCTTGCGGCCGCGCAACGCTTCGATCCCGCCCATCCGCCGGACCTGAAGGCCAATCTCTATCCGTATGATGTTATCATTCCGGCGAAGCGGAATGAAAAATATGTTCTCGATCGCCCAATTACCGATGAGAAGGTCAACGGACACTGGAATAATTTTTATGAATTTAACTCCTCGAAGGAGGTGGCGGAGCAGGCGGCAAAACTCGAGAGCCGCCCATGGACGATCAAGATCGACGGCATGGTGGAAAAGCCGTTCGAGATCGGTATCGACGATCTCATCCGCAAAATGACGCTCGAGGAGCGCGCCTATCGCCACCGCTGTGTGGAAGCCTGGAGCATGGCGATTGCCTGGACCGGCTTTCCTCTTGCCAAGCTGGTCGATTTCGCCCGGCCGCTGGGTGCGGCCAAATACCTGCGCATGGAATCGTTCATGAAGCCGAAAGAAGCACCCGGCCAGCGGCGGCCGTGGTATCCGTGGCCTTATATCGAAGGTCTTACCTTAGCTGAAGCCAAGAACGAACTCGCCTTTCTTGCGACCGGGGCTTACGGCCATCCACTTGCCAAACAGCATGGCGCGCCCTTGCGTTTGGCGGTGCCGTGGAAATACGGCTTCAAATCAATCAAGTCGATTGTGCGCTTCACCTTCACCGACAAGCGTCCGAAGGGCATGTGGGAATCGCTGCAAGCGTCGGAATATGGCTTCTGGGCCAACGTCAATCCGGCGGTGCCGCATCCGCGGTGGAGTCAGGCGAGCGAAGAACTTATCGGCACCCGCGAACGCAAACCGACTTTAATATTCAACGGCTACGGCGAATATGTTGCCGACGTTTACAAGGGCATGGAGAAAGAACGGCTTTGGGCTTAAGTTCCATCGCGATCAGCGCGCGATCGTGATCATCGGGACTACGGAAATGTGCTAGTTTGCGCCTTAGGCTCGCGAACGAACGCGGTGCTGGGCGGGGGGCGCGCCCGACGAGAGGGCGCGGCCCCAAATTTTGGAGCCGACCGTGTAAAGGTTTTCATAGCCGCGAGCCCTGAACGTGTTTCAGGAGGAGGGAATGGCTTTTTCCCGTATTCTGCTCGGCAGAGGTACAGCGCCGGCCCAATTGCTCATCCGCGATATTTCTCTTCGCGATCTTAAAGAGGTGCTGACCAAAGGCATCGACGACTTCAATGCGATGCCAACGCATGCGATCTTTCTAGGCGCGATCTATCCGATTGTCGGATTGGTATTGGCTCGGTTAGCCTTCGGCTATTCGACACTGTCGCTGATCTATCCGCTGACGATGGGCTTTGCCTTGGTGGGGCCGCTGGCCGCGCTTGGCCTTTACGAATTGAGCCGGAGGCGGGAGGCGGGCGATAAGGTCTCGGTCAGTCACGCATTTGATATCTTGCAATTATCCTCGATCGGAGCCATCGCGGCCATAGGCATTTTGTTGATCATCGTGTTCGGACTTTGGCTCGCTGTCGCCAATGCTCTGTATGTGAGCAATTTTGGTCATGCTCCGCCGGCCTCGTTAAGCCGGTTTGTGCACGATTTATTCATGACACGCCCCGGTTGGATGCTTATCGTGGTTGGAAATGCCGTCGGCTTGTGTTTCGCCCTCGTTGCGTTCACCATCAGCGTGGTCTCGTTTCCGCTGCTACTCGACCGTGATGTGGGTGCGGCGGTAGCGCTTTGGACCTCGATCCGGGTCGTTGCAAGGAATCCGCTGACGATGGCGGCCTGGGGCCTCACCATCGGCGTGCTCCTCGCGCTGGGGTCGCTACCATGTTTTCTCGGCTTGGCTGTTGTCATACCGGTACTCGGCCACGCATCGTGGCATTTGTACCGCAAAGCTGTCGTCGCCGACCCAAGCCCACCGCCCGAGCCGCGAACGCCTTCAATGATCCGCCGCTTTGCCGCGGACTTTCCCGCCGCTCTTTTTCCGTGGGGAAAATAGCCTTAAAAACAATTTGGCATCACCAACGCTGCGAGGCTGACATGAGCTCGACTGGAACCGACTTATCCGATTATCGGCGCGCCGCCCTCGCCGCGCTGCATAAGCATTGGGTCTTTTTCCTTGTCGAAGGTATCATTCTTATCGTGTTGGGGGCGCTTGCCGCGGTGATCCCCGTGCTTGCCACGCTTGCCGTGACGATCCTGCTCGGCTGGCTTCTCCTTGCCAGTGGCGTGGTCGGGCTATTCACCACTTTTTGGATGCGCGCGGCGCCGGGTTTCTGGTGGTCTTTGCTTTCCGCAGTGCTTGGAATCCTGGTCGGCATTCTATTGCTGGCGGCGCCCGTGCGGGGGGCGATTTCCCTCACTATCGTGCTGATCGCGTTTTTCATTATTGAGGGTGTCGCCTCGATCATGTTTGCGCTTGAACACAAGCGCGAAGTGGCGGGCCGTTGGGGTTGGATGCTGGTTAGCGGCATCATAGACCTCGTACTGGCGGCATTGATTTTCGCTGGACTGCCAAGCACGGCGGCTTGGACCATCGGACTTTTGGTCGGTATCAACATGGTGTTCGGAGGCGGCGCGCTGATCGCGATATCGCTCCACGCGCGTAACGTGCGCGAATCAGGGACTTGATGACGACCACAAGGCGAAGAGCTATCGTTCTACCTGGTCAGCCGCTGTCGGCTTAAGGCCGCCGGCCTTCAAGTTTTGTGCATCCCTGGCCATCTCCAGGCAAGTCAGTAGCTCGACATAACTGGGCGAACCGCCGAGTGTCGACAATTGCAGGCAATGGCTGCGTTGGTCGGCCGTAAACTTGCTCCATTCCTCCTGCAATTTGTCGCGCGCGGCTTCCTCGTCGTGTTTGCAGGCCCCCAAGTCGCGATCGACTATTCCGGAACCGGCTGCCGCCTTGCAGCTCGGCTCGTAATTGAGCTTTGGTACTTGATTGGCCGCCAGCACGATCAATGAACCCGTCACGACAATCGGCAAAAAGGCAGGCATGGTCTTGCTCCTACGTGTGAACGTCGCGTAAAATACAACGCATGGCTGAGTTTCCGGTTTCCCCGGCGCGAAGAACTCAAGCCCCGCCGCAAGACCCCTCGCGACAGAAAACGGCCATGACCGTGCCCAAGTTCCATCTCAGACAAACAATTCACCATTGCGAGTGATATTTGGAAAATGGCGGCGAGCGGAAGTCGAGAAAGCTTCACGGCACGTCGGTGCGGCAATGTCGCGGCCGTATTGATTGTGCTCGCCTCGCCCTGCGCCGCGCCGGCACAGGACCAGGCATCAACTCCCGTGGGACGCTCTCAGGCGCTGCCCGCCAATGGAAACGTGTCTGATGAGATGCCGTCAACAGCACATTTGGCCGGGCGCGATGAGGACATACTGCGCAAGATCTTGAAATTCGATTCCAGCAGCCTTGCTGCTCGCGCACCGATAAAGAAACTCAAGCTGCCCAAACTGTCTGATCCACAATTATTCGCCGTTACCCGATCCGAGCAGCCGAATGGCGCCAAGACCATCTCGCTAAAGCGGACATTGGACAGCGAATGGAATGCCAACATCGGAGCCGACCTGGGAATAGGCCCCACTCCCGGCGCACCTCATCAATTCGATCGATCGGAACTCGACACGAAGGATGGAAATTCCGGTGCGGCTTGGGCATCCCTCGGCGTCGGAAATTTCGCTACAATCGACGCGCAAATCGATCCGACGCAGGACCAAGGACGGCTGAGTACTACGCTCAGAAGATCGGTGCCGGTCGGCCGCGACGTGAACGTGACGCTACAAGGGACATATTCGTTTGCGGATAATCTCGGTGCCGTCGGCGCCGCCGGCATTTCGACCCAATCTCAAACGGGTGCAAATGCGCGCGCTTTGCAGGTCTTCGGAAATCAGAACCAGCTGAAATTCGATATTTTGCCGACTGGCACATCGCTTGCGGCTACGGTCAATTCAAGCAGCGATGATCCCCTCACACACAGAAATTTGACGGCCGACCAGAAACTACTCGGACCCTTGCATGTGACCGCCGCCGTCAGCGAAGTCGGCGAACCGACCGCAGACAAGAGTGTGACGGCCGGTTTCAAATTGAATTGGTAATGTGCCGCCGGTCCACGAAAAACTAAATGGAAAGTGCTCACAGCAGGCATGTGAAGATGTCCGCAAAACGTCTACTAAGGTACCAGGAAATAGACCGGTAAGATATCATTGCAGTGCAGATAGGTGATCAATTCCGCGAGTGGGATGGCACTCAAAAAAATCAATCCGTCGAAAAATGTCGCAAGCACCGCTTTTGGACGAACCACCAAAGTCTCGGGAGAAGTCCACAATCGTATATTGGGCAGAAAACGTGGCACGCGCCCTAAATAGGGGCGATACCTATCCGCATGAATTGCGAGCAAGTAGTCTTCTTCGCCGAATGTTATCCAGCGAAAAACCGCCCACGTGAAGGCACCGGCTAGCAAGGCCACCACTAGGCTGCCCGACTGCATACCAGCACCCGCAGCTCCCACAATTGAAAAAAGATAGAGCGGATTGCGCGTGATGGAGTAGGGACCGATGTCAATGATTTGCAGATTTTTGCGACCGCCAATATAGAGTGAAGACCAGGTGCGGCCGACAATGCAAATAGTGATCAAGACGATGCCGGCCCATTTTATGGAACGATCCACGAAGCCGCCAATGCTCCAATACGAATCGGCAACAAGCAGAAATCCAAGCGCGATGAGGACTGGGATGCCGATGATAATTTTCCGTGCGATAATATTTTTCGGCGCCAGTGGTTTCGGTTCTTCGGCATGAGAAGAATTCCCGTTTTTTTCTTCGTTCATCTGACGTCCTCGGCGGCCGAAACTCTCAAGCGTTTAGCATCTTTCGAAACGGGGTACATATGGATATTAATAGACATTTAGCGAGATTCTTTGCACAAGAGGGATGAACAAGGAGTCAATTAAATGACACACGAAAAGCCCGATGTATTGTTAGTCGGTAATAAGAAGCCGGTCATTGTCAACGGGCTGGAGCCGAAGGTTACGTTGCACAAGCTGATCGATGCTCCGGACAGAGAGGCATTTCTCAAGCCGATTGCCGACAAGGTGCGCGCGCTTGCGGTGGCTTACACTGCGGACAAGGTCGATGCTGCCTTCATGCAGCGATTTCCAAAGCTCGAATTGATTGCAAGCTTTGGCGTCGGTTATGATCACATCGACGCCAAATGGGCTGGCGCGCATAAAATCGTCGTAACCAATACGCCGGATGTCCTCAATGAGGAAGTTGCCGATACGGCGCTCGGACTACTGCTCTGCACGTTACGCGAATTTCCCCAAGCCGATCGCTATTTGCGAGCCGGGAAATGGGCGGAGAAAGCCTATCCGCTGAGTAAGGCAACATTGCGCGGGCGTACAGTCGGCTTGGTGGGCATGGGCCGTATCGGCAAGGCCATTGCCCGCCGACTGGAAGCCTTCGGCGTGCCAATCGTCTACCACAGCCGCAATCCGCAGAACGGCGTGAGTTATAAATATTATCCCCGTCTCATCGACATGGCCCGCGACGTCGATACGTTGATGGTCATCGTGCCGGGTGGCCCGTCGACCCAAAACATAATCAATGCCGAGGTACTTGAGGCGCTGGGACCGAACGGTGTTCTCGTCAATATGGCGCGCGGATCTGTAGTGGACGAAGCGGCCTTGATCAAAGCGCTTAAGGACCGCGCGATCTATTCGGCCGGCCTCGACGTATTCGCAAAGGAGCCGCATGTGCCGCAAGCACTACGCGACATGGAGCACATCGTGTTGTTTCCGCATCTCGGCTCCGCGAGCGAAGCCACGCGCGCAGCCATGGATCAGCTCGTGGTCGACAATATCCTGGCTTGGGCTTGGGGCAAGGCGCCGCTCACGCCGGTCCCGGAAACGCCGTTGTCCCCAAAACGTTAAGCAACAACGGCGGTTATTTCGGATTTAGCGGAGCTTCAGATGATCTTCATGCCTTTGAAACTCGCATATCCTTCTTTTCCGACGATAATGTGATCATGCACGGCGATACCCAGCGGCTTGGCGACGTCGATAATTGCCTGCGTCATCTGAATATCGGCGCGCGAAGGGGCGGGATCGCCCGACGGATGGTTATGAACCAGAATGAGCGCGGTGGCGGAGAGTTCAAGCGCGCGTTTGACCACCTCGCGCGGATAAACCGGCGTATGATCGACGGTGCCAATCTGTTGCAGTTCGTCCGCGATCAGCTGATTGCGCTTGTCAAGAAACAAGAGCCGGAATTGTTCCCTATCGGAGAAGGCCATTGCGGTGCGGCAATAATCGAGCAGATTCATCCAGGACGACAAAACAGGCCGTTTCTGAACTTGCCCGCGCGCCAGCCGGCTCGCGGCCGCTTGAACGATCTTGATTTCAGTGATGACGGACTCGCCAATCCCTCTCACTTCGGCAAGCCGCGCCGGTGGAGCCGACACAACTTCCGCGAATGAGCCGAATTTGGCGATGAGCTCTTTGGCGAGCGGCTTTACATCCCGTTGCGGGATGGCGCGGAACAGAACGAGTTCGAGCAATTCGTAGTCGCTAACGGCGTCCGCGCCGGCTTCGCGAAACCGTGCTCGCAGCCGTTCGCGATGGCCGTGATAGTGCGGCGCCCAGGCGGAAGGTTCAATTTTGCTTCCCCGACTGCGCCGTTTGGTCGTCATGCCACTGCCCACCTCCGCCTGCGAGCCACGATTGTAATTCAGCTGTGGCTCATCGACGAGGCCGGATCCTGTTTGCGGCCTCCCGTCTTCGTCAGCGGGTATAAGGGGGGCTGTGCAGGCCGGCCGGAGAAAAGGTAAAGACCTCGGCGCCCGTCTCGATCACACCGATAGTATGCTCGAATTGAGCCGAGAGTGATCGGTCGCGGGTCACCGCCGTCCAGCCGTCCGAAAGCACCTTCACATGCGGGCGGCCCAAATTGATCATCGGTTCTACGGTAAAGAACATGCCCGGCTTGAGGACGATACCTTCCCCCTGACGTCCGAAATGGACGATATTGGGTTCGTCATGAAACAAGCGGCCGAGTCCGTGGCCGCAGAAGTCGCGCACCACGCTCATGTGCTGGGCTTCGACATAGGTTTGTATCGCCGCGCCGATGTCTCCCGTCGTGCCACCCGGCCGGATCGCGGCAATGCCGCGCATCATGGCTTCGTGGGTGACCTCAATCAGCCGCTCGGCCTTGCGCGGAATTTCGCCGACGGGATACATGCGGCTTGAATCGCCGTGCCAGCCATCGAGAATCAGCGTGACGTCAATATTGACGATATCACCGTCTTTCAGGGGTTTATCGCTTGGAATGCCATGGCAGACCACGTGATTAAGCGATGTACAGGTCGACTTTTTATAGCCGCGATACATCAATGTGGCCGGCATCGCCCCGTGATCCATCGCGTATTCGAAGACAAGCCGATCGATCTTGTTGGTTGGCACGCCGGCCTCGACATGCTCGGTCAGCATGTCGAGACAGCTGGCCGTGAGTTGCCCGGCCTTGCGCATACCTTCAAAGGCAGCGGGCCCGTAAATTTTGATTTGTCCGGTTTTGCGGAGAGGTGCAACGGCGGCGTCGACGTAACTCATGGTTCCAAATGTAAGGAGCTGGGGCACGTGGTGCAAGCGCATACAGTGTCTTCGACGGGCGCGCCGATAAGCTGCGCAATTTGCGTATGGCCGCCTCTCATGGCTTTTGTCGACGTTTTTGGTTGTCGTTGAAAAAACCATTGAGTTCGGCGTTCGACATTACCCCGGCAAAACTATCGAACCTTCCTTGCCCGGCGATCTCGCGTGCCGAGTTGAGAAAAGCATGCATCGCGACGCGCGCGAGCGTACCACCGACGCTGATGCGCCGCACGCCCATTGCGGCGATATCGGCGACGGTAAATCCAAGCGCAGCCGGCATTAAAACGTTCACCGGCTTCGGCGCCACTGCCTTCACAATCTTTTCGATCTGCTCGCGCGTTTTAATGCCCGGCGCGTATAGACAATCCGCGCCCGCATCGGCGAAAGCTTTGAGCCGGCGGATCGTCTCATCCATGTCCGGCCGGCCCTGGATGAAACCTTCGCTACGCGCGGTAAACACCACGCCACCACCACTTTTGTCGATCGCCTCACGTGTCGCGCGCACGCGCGCCAGCGCTTGTTCGAAGGGATAGAGCGGCTCGGCATCGTCGCCCGCAAAATCTTCGATTGATAATCCGGCGACACCAGTTTCAATACAAAGGCGCACATTCTCCGCGACTTCGGCGGGATCATCCGCAAAGCCGTTTTCAAAATCGGCATTGACGGGCAGGTCGGCCGCCGCCGCCATTTCGCGACAATGCGCAAGCGTCATATCGCGTGTCATTTCGCCATCGGCGAAGCCTTGCGAATGGGCAAACCCCGATGAGGTGGTCGCCAAGGCCTTGAACCCGAGCGACTGGAGATACCGGGCCGTCCCGATATTCCAGGGGTTGGGAATCACAAAGCAACCGCGCTGGTGTAGTTTGCGAAAGGTCTCGCGCTTCTCATCGACGGAAAATGCGGTCATGGGGTCTGTTCAAGACTTGAGCTCAAAGCCTGCCACGTCTGGTCAATGAAGGACAGTGGGAAGGCATGCAGATGGCTTCGAGCCGGTATGACATGGCGCTTAGGCCCGGCTGAAGAATGCCATTTGATTTTCCCCCGCCGATCGGGTGAACTCCCACGCGCCATCTTTTGCGCTTTATTTATTATTTACGGGAGCTACTTCATGCTGAAGACAATCGCCGCCTTTGACCGGATTGGCGAGGAAAATGCTTTCGCCGTGCTGGCCCGGGCCAACGCTTTGGCCGCGCAGGGGCGCAGTATCGTCAATCTCGGCATCGGACAGCCGGATTTTCGCACGCCTGAATTTATCGTCGACGCCGCGATCAAGGCCTTGCGCGACGGCCACCACGGCTACACGCCGGCAACCGGCATTCCTGCCTTACGCGAGGCGGTGGCGGCCGACTTGCACAAGCGTTTCGGGGTCGCGGTGTCGCCTGAAAGCGTGATGATCATGCCGGGCGGCAAGCCCACTATGTTCATGTCGATCATGATGTTCGGCGAACCGGGTGCGGAAATTCTCCACCCAGATCCCGGATTTCCGATTTATCGTTCTATGATAGAGTTCACCGGCGCTACGCCCGTGCCGGTGCCGATCCGCGAGGAAAACGGATTTGCCTTCTCGGCGGAGGAAACGCTCAAATTGATCACGCCGAAGACGCGGCTGTTGATCCTCAATTCGCCGGCCAATCCCACAGGCGGAGTGACCCCAAAAGCGGAAGTCGACAAGCTTGTCGCCGGTCTTGAGAAATGGCCTGACGTGGCGATTATGTCGGATGAAATCTACAACCACATGATCTACGACGATGAAAAGCATGTCTGTATGCTGTCATATCCATCGATCCGTGATCGGCTGATCCTGCTCAATGGATGGTCGAAAACCTATGCGATGACCGGCTGGCGTTTGGGATATGCGGTTTGGCCCGGCAAGCTTTATGATTATGCGCGCAAGCTCGCGGTCAATTTGCATTCTTGCGTCAATGCAGCGGCGCAATATGCGGGGCTCGCCGCGCTCACGGGTCCACAGGATGAAGTGGTGAAGATGATCGCCGAATTCGACAAACGGCGCAAAGTCGTGGTTGAGGGGTTGAATAAATTGCCCGCTGTTACCTGCGCGACGCCGAAAGGCGCTTTCTACGCTTTCCCCAACATTAAGCGCACCGGGTGGAAAGCCAAGGCGCTGGCCTCGGCATTATTGGAGGACGCTGGGGTTGCCATTATCGGGGGGCCGGATTTCGGTATCCTCGGCGAAGGCTATGTGCGGCTGTCATATGCCAACTCGACAGAGAATATTTTGAAAGCGCTCGAGCGCATGGGTAATTTCCTGGCGACCCGCAAAGCGGCGTAACCTTGCCGCTTGGCCCATGATGAGTCGCTTCGGGGCGGTCAATTCAAATCACACCTGGCACTCGCCCGATTGTATTGATTAGATTACAGCGCGCGCCGCACGATCGAGGGGCCACTCAGCACGGCCCATGCGCTGCCAAACAGCACAGCCGTCCAGAATAGATCGCCTGTCATCGCTTTCTCTAGGAAGGGGAGAGCGGCGATGTAGCACTGCGTCAGGCCCGCGAGATTGAGCGAATACATACCGCTGAAGGCCCATACCGCACCGTTCGATAGCATGAAGAACAGAATCGAGCATGCCGCCACGATAGCAGCCGTCGCTAAGGCGCCGCGCCAATGGCGCGTGCCGATTCCCGCCAAAGCGGGCATCGCCATGGCTGTAAAGCCGACGACCTGAATGCGCCAGTCTGCGCCCGGCAGCGCCACATCGCTCAAAATCATGCCAAGCACCGGCACAAGGACTGCGAGCGCCGGCATGCGCAAGGTGCGGGCGGCAAAAAAGCCGCTCGCGGCAACCGGCAGAAAGCCTGGCGCGTGCGGCAGCAGCCGCGCAGCCACGTCAAAGCCGACCAAGAAGGTGACCAGAAGCGCGTCCATCCAGAACTCACTACGGATTTTGTTCGGCTGCATGCGAATCGATCCTTATGCCGTCAATTTGATTTTTATATAGCACATTGACGCCCCGATTTCGCAAGCCGCCCATAGCTCACGCACTCAACGCGCGGCGGCCCTTTTTCAGCCCATTCGGCGATGATTCCGGCGAGAGTATCGAGCCCTTCGGTGAACGCAGCTGGGCCGGGCTGCAGAATCAACGTGGACTTAATCTCACGCAGCCAACCACTCGCCACCGCGGGAATCTGAAAAAAGCCGGGTCTGGCTGCCACCTTCGCCGGTACAAATTTCTTGCCACACCAGGAGCCGACGATGATATCGGGCTTGGCCGCTATGACAGCGTCGGCATTTACAATGCGCTCTTTGGCGCTCTTGCGCGTGGCAAGCCCAGGGAAGACATCGGTCCCGCCGGCCGCGTCAACGAGTTCCGACACCCATCCAATACCGGAAATCATCGGCTCATCCCATTCCTCGAAATAGATGCGCGGCCGGCGCGGCAATTGCAGCGCGCGCACGTGAACTTCGTTGATATGCGCAGCAAGCGAAGCGGCGAGCGCGTCGGCTTTGGCGGACGCGCCGACCAACGCGCCGAGCGTGCGGATCATGTCGAGAATACCGGCAATATCGCGCTGGTTGAAGGCATGCACGGGGACATTGGCGCGGATCAATTCGGTGACGATATCGGCTTGTAAATCGGAAAAGGTCAGCACCAGATCGGGCTTGAGTGCGAGAATTTTCGGCACATCGGCGGAGATAAAGGCGCCAACGCGCGGCTTTTCCTTGCGCACGCGCGGCGGACGCACCGCATAGCCGGACACGCCGACAATTCGATGGTCTTGGCCGAGGAGATAAAGTGTCTCCACAGTCTCTTCGGTCAGGCAAACGATACGCTCGGCTGGAAACATCGTCTACTGCCTTACTGCTGCAACAGCTCAATGCCGCCATTTGCCGTCACACGGCCGGCCTCCAGCATCACGATGGACGTGGCGATGCGCTTCACCTCGCCCGCATCATGGCTGACATAGATCATAGGCACGCGCGCGGCGTCGCGTAATCGCTCGAGATAAGGGAGGATTTCCTCCTTGCGCGCGGCATCGAGTGATGCGAGCGGTTCGTCAAGCAACAACAGGCGCGGCTGCATCAATAGCGCGCGACCAAAGGCAACGCGCTGGCGTTCGCCACCCGAGAGTTTGCCCGTCCTCCGATCGAGCAGATGCCCGATATCCAAAAGTTCGACGACGTGGGTTAAAGCTTTTACATCGCGATTTTGCGACGTCATCCAACGACCGTAGTCGAGATTGTGCCGGACCGACAGGTGAGGAAACAGCCGGCCCTCCTGAAAGACGTAGCCGATGCGCCTCCGCCACGCGGATACATTGATACGGCTCCTATTGTCGAACAGCTTTTCGCCATCGAGCACAATGCGCCCGCCGTCGGGCGCAAGCAGGCCGGCAATCATATTGATGATGCTGGTCTTGCCCGCACCGGACGGACCGAACAGCGCGGTAATACCACCCGCGCTTTTAAACGTGGCACGTAGCCATAGTGTGCCGAGCTTTTTTTCGACCGAAACCGTCAGCATTTACACCGCGTTCTGTTTAATCCTCTCATTCCCGCGCAAGAGAGAATGAAGGACGCCCAAAAAATTCAAAAGTCGCCAAATTAAGAGTCTTCTTTTTTTGTCTTTCTTAGTCCGCCGCTTGGACGGGGACGAGCGGAAGAGATCTCGTCTTGGCACGTGTTTTAGCCTCCATGCAGCCGCGCAGTCGCGCGGCGGGCTAGCCATTCGGAAACAATCAACGCACCGAGCGAAATCACGATTGAAATAGTCACGAGCTTTAACGCCGCGGCGTCGCCACCGGGCACTTGCGTTAAAGCATAGATCGCGGTGGAGATAACCTGTGTCTCGCCCGGAATATTGGAGACGAAGGTGATCGTTGCGCCGAATTCGCCCAATGCACGTGCGAATGCCAGCATCGCGCCCGCAATGATGCCCGGCAGCGCGAGCGGAAGCGTGATCGTCGCAAAAGTCCAAAACGGGCTGGCGCCGAGTGTCGCCGCCGCATCCTCCAGTCGCCGGTCGATTGCGACCATCGACAGCCAGATGGCGCGCACCATGAGCGGAAATGCCATAATGCCGCAAGCGAGCGCCGCGCCCGTCCAGCGGAACGAAAGCACAATACCGAAATGATCGGCAAGATAACCGCCGATCGGCGCGCGCCGCCCGAACACGATGAGCAGCAAATAGCCGGTGACAACGGGCGGCAATACCAACGGCAAATAGACAATCGCCTCGACCAGCGGCTTGCCCCAGAACGAGCTGCGCGCCAGCCCATAAGCGACGGCGATGCCGAACGGCACCGCAACCACGGTCGCGACAGTTGCCACGCGCAGCGACAGCAGCACGGCGGTCCACTCTTGAGGGGTAAGTGCAAACATGAGCCTTCCTCCGTCACCCTGAAAGGTGGGAGCAAAGCGAGCCTCGAAGGGTGACGGACCTCTCATCCTTCGACGCTCGCATCGCTCGCGGCTCAGGATGACGGATCGTGAACATTGCTTGGCTCACGTTAAGATGCCTTCGGCTTGATCAGATAGCTAAAGCCATATTTTTCGAAAATCGCTTTAGCCGCATTCGAGCGGAGAAAAGAAAGATAACGCGCCGCATTTGGGTTATTGCTCCCCGCCGTTTGCGCCGCCGGATAGGTCACCGGCGGATGGGAACCGTCGGGAAATGTCCCAATGATTTTTACCTTGGGCTCGATTTTGGCGTCTGTCGCATAGACGATGCCAACGGGGGTTTCGCCGCGTGCAACGAAGGCAAGAGTTGCGCGCACATTTTCGACCTGCGCTAGTTTGGGTTCAGCGGCTTTCCAGGCACCTAGGTTTTCAAGTGCGGCTTTCGCATAGCGGCCGGCCGGCACCGCGCTTGGATCGGCGACAGCAATACGGCCGTTGCCGGCCAACTTGGCAATGTCGAACCCCTTACTGATCGCTACGTGATCGAGTTTTGAATTTTTCGGTGCGATCAGCACCAGTTTGTTGCCGAGCAAATTGACGCGCGTTTCTTCCTTCACCAGCTTGTGTTGAATGACATAATCCATCCACTTCAAATCGGCAGAAATAAAAACGTCGGCGGGGGCGGCTTGCTCTATTTGCTTGGCTAGGGCGGACGTGGCCGCATAGCTCGCCGTCACTTTGGTGCCTGTTGCTCTGCTGAAGGCAGCATCGACATCGTCAACCGCGTTTTTCAATGAAGCGGCGGCAAAGATAGTGAGGGACTCTTGCGCGGCGGCGGATGGCGGATCTCCCGACCACGCGAGCATCAGTAGGACTATGGATAAAAATCTGGACATCATGGCGGTTCTCCGGAAGAGGCCTAATGGCCGCCCAGACTGGTGTTCGTTTTGAATTGAGACTTGAGACTTGAGACTTGACCAGTCGCCAGAACCGCCGTTCCGGGTCTAGCGCGCCACACGCTCGGTGCATCGCGCGCCGTAAATTTAGCAAATCTCGGCGGATAAAGTAAAGTATCTATCCCTACGGCAATGCTTTCAAATGCCGGATCGGCCGCCCCGGAACGACCGTCTGTGCGGCAGCGACAATCGAATTCGCGTCGATGCCATAATGCCGGTAGAGCTCGGCAAGCGAACCGGTCTGCCCAAAATGCTCGACGCCGAGCGACCGCGTGCGATGGCCACCCACCGCGCCTAACCAAGCGAGTGTCGCCGGATGGCCATCAATCACCGTAACGATGCCGCAATGCGATGGGACATCGGCTAGCAGTCGTTCTATATGCGAGCGCGCATGGATGAGGCCGCGTTCGCGCGCGCGTTGCGCCGCGGTCCAGCCCGCATTCAATCGATCCGCCGATGTGATTGCAAGCAAGCCGACATCGCGGCGGTCCTCGGCGACAAGGCCGACCGCTTCGGTCGCTTCCGGCGCTATTGCACCCGAATAAGCGACAATGACTTGCGCATTGGGTCCCGGCTTGCGCTGCCAATAGGCGCCATCAATGATCTCTTGTTGCAGCTCCGGCGTCATTGACCGCCGGATTTGCTCGATTGGCCTTGTCGACAATCGCAAGTAAACCGAGCCGCCGGTTTCGTCCCGAAGCCAGGATCTTTCCGAGGGAGCGGCATCGCCGTCCTTTTGCAAATATGAAAAAGCCCAGCGCATGATCACGGCCAGCTCGTCCACATAGGCCGGCTCGAAAGCGGCGAGGCCATCCTGCGCCATACAGATCAACGGTTCGGCGATAGATTGATGCGCGCCGCCCTCACCCGCGAGCGTAATGCCGGACGGCGTTGCGACGACGATAAAACGGGCGTCTTGATAGCAAGCGTAGTTGAGTGCATCGAGTCCACGCGCAATGAAAGGATCGTAAAGCGTACCGATGGGCAAGAGCCGCTCACCATAAATCGAGTGCGACAGCCCAAGCGCCGAGAGCAGGAGAAACAAGTTCATCTCGGCGATGCCCAACTCGATATGCTGCCCCTGCGGCGAAAACTCCCAATTGAAGACCGAAGGGATACGCTCGTTCTTGAACGTGTCGGGCAAGGTCTCATGCGCAAATAACCCGCGCCGGTTCACCCACGGGCCGAGATTGGTCGAGACCGTCACGTCGGGAGAGGCGGTAACAATTCGCCGCGCAAATTCGCTATTGCCGCGGCCGATTTCGTTGAGCAGCGCGCCGAAACCGGTCTGGGTCGACATCACCGGCTGGATGGCGACCGGCAGCATCTGCGGCACATCAATGGCGCGTCCATCGAACCGCCGGTTTCCGTCGGCTGCGAACGGTATGCAGTCGAGAAAGGATTGCACCCGGTCCTCAGCCAGCGGCAGGCCTTCGAACCTGTCCCATTCATGACCTTCGCGGATGTTTTGCGCTTTGCGGTAAGCTTCCATCTGTGCCGGCGTCATAAGGCCGGCATGATTGTCCTTGTGCCCGGCGAAAGGCAGGCCGAAGCCTTTTACCGTGTAACAGATAAAGCAAGTCGGCTGATCGCCGTTGGCGGCGCGGAATGCCTCGAGCAGCGACGGCAGATCGTGACCGCCGAGATTATTCATCAACGCGGCGAGCTCGGCGTCCGAACGTTTTTCAATCAGACGCGATGCATCGCCGTGATCGCCGATTTCATCATGAAGACGTTTGCGCCATGCGGCACCTCCGGCAAATACGAGCGCCGAATAAAGCTGGTTCGGACAGCGATCGATCCAGGCTTTCAGCTTGGTCCCGCCCGGCTCCTTGAATGCGGCTTGTTGCAGCGATCCGTATTTTAGGATCACCACATTCCAGCCGAAATTCTTGAAGAGCTGTTCGTAACGTTCCCACAAACCCTCGCGCACCACCGCGTCGAGACTTTGACGATTGTAGTCGATGATCCACCAGCAATTGCGCAGACCTTGTTTCCAGCCTTCGAGCAACGCCTCGAAGATATTGCCCTCGTCGAGTTCGGCGTCACCGACAAGGGCGATCAGGCGCCCTTCGGGCCGTTCGATGCCCCAACCATGCGCTCGCACATAATCCTGTGTGAGCGATGAGAAGAGCGTTTGCGCCACGCCCAATCCGACCGAGCCTGTAGAAAAATCGACGTCATCGGCATCTTTGGTGCGCGATGGATAGCTTTGTGCGCCTTTATAACCACGAAACGCCTCAAGACGCTCGCGCGTCTGCCTGCCGACGAGGTATTGAATGGCGTGGAATATGGGGGAGGCATGCGGCTTCACCGCCACGCGGTCTTGCGGCCGCAACACGTCGAAATAAAGCGCCGTCATAATGGTGGCGAGCGAAGCGCTTGACGCTTGGTGGCCGCCGACTTTCAACCCGTCCATGTTCTCGCGCAGATGATTGGCGTTGTGAATCATCCAACTCGCGAGCCAAAGCACTTTGCGCTCAAGGGCCGCGAGAATTTCCAACGCGTCCGGCGTCGGCTGGCGGTTCCGCATGGCTGGTTCCCGGCCTCACTTTGTATGGCTTATTATCGGCGCTTTTCTGCGCAAAATACAATCGCTTGGACGTTGCGTTCGCGCAACGCCACGGCATTTTTGAATGCTTAGTCCTAATTATTCGAGGCGCTGGCCGGTGCGGAGAGAACGGATTTACAATCAACCGGCAGATTGGCCATCGTCAGGTCCGGCTTTGGTTTGACGGCTTTTGGCGCCGGTTTAGGATGCAGGACACGGTCCGAGAACCAATAATCGAGCGCTTTGCCGCATTGATCTCCGCCCGGCACCGGTGGCTGATGTTGGCATTGTGGCGAATCCGACGGGCATTTGAGCCGCACATGGATGTGATCCGCATGCCCATACCAGGGGCGCACTTTCGACATCCAGGATTCGCGCCCTTTGCCGGCGACGCGGCACAATTCTTTCTTGATGGCGGCGTTGACCAGCACCCGCTCGACCTCCGGCTGTTGCGCCGCTGTGCGAATGAAGGTGACATCCTGTCGCGTCCACGTTTTCGGATCAACGTGCAAGCGATCCGCGGAAACCATTTTGTTCGCGGAAATCTTTTCACGTTCTTCTTTGCTCAAAGTATGGTTTGGCATCGGCATGTACCAAATGTCGACATCAAGCCCAACTTGGTGGCTAAGGTGGCCGAATGGGAGAGGGCCTCCCCGAGGCTGCGCCATATCGCCGACCAGAATGCCAGGCCATCCGGTCGCTTTGGCGGCGCGGGCCGCAAAGCGTTCGATGAACTTTACGAGTGTCGGATGACCCCAGTTACGATTGCGGGACAAGCGCATGACCTGCCAGTAGGGCCCGTCGATTGGCAATTCGACTGCGCCGGCTAGACAGCCGCGGGGATAATAGCCGATAGCCGCCGCTTTGCCGATAGAGGGGAGTTTTTGCGCCGCAAATAAGATCTTGGCCGCAGTGGTATCGGCCTTTTCTCCTGAGGTTTGTTCGTCGCGTTTGTCCCCTGCAATTGCCGCGCTTTGACCGACGCAGCACGTGATCACAATCAAACTTGCGCAGAGACCAAAGATGGTTTTGATGCGGATGGTCACGGTTGTGGCAGTTCCTAAAAAAGTGGACGACATGCGTCTTATCGCAATGCGATCGCGCCTTCTAAGCATGAAAATACCAAATTTGACATAGATTGGATGTTTTTTTTCAAACGACGCAACCGATCTATGGGCAATCACAGTTAGAGGAAGGAGATGGGCTCAGAGCAAATGTAGGTACGAATATGCCACGTTTTATGGGCGCTATCATGCTTCTCGTGTTGCTCGTGAGGCTCGATCCGGCCGACGCCGGTATTGTCGTCACTGTTGATAAGGCAAAGCAGCGCCTGACGGTCGCGGTCGATGGGATCAGCCGTTATGAATGGCCGGTATCGACCGCGCGCGCCGGCTACCGCACGCCTAACGGCACCTACCGACCCGAATGGTTCGCACGGAAATGGTTCTCGCGTCAGTACGACTGGGCGCCGATGCCATATTCGATTTTTTTCAACGCTGGCTATGCGATTCATGGCAGCTATGAGACGTCGCATATCGGGCGGCCCGCTTCTCATGGCTGTATCCGCCTCTATCCCAAGAATGCTGCCATTCTTTTCGCACTTGTGCAGAAAAATTCGGACGACACGCAAATCGTCGTCACCGGCAGTCGGCCAAAAGTAAGCAGGCGTGCGCAATCGCGGCGCATCCACCCGCGCGTCGGCGCCGATTATTGGCCGGGCGTCTTTAACGATATTTACGCGCCCTTTCCCTCGCGCTGGTAACTCTCCGCTCGAGTGGCCATTGGCCGGAAACCTCAAGGGGCGTTAATGTCCTCGGCGCTTGCGCGTGCGTGCCGCCTTCTTTGCCGAACGTGAACGCGCGGCCGGCGAGCGACGCGCCGAGGCGCGGCCACCGAGCCGCCCGCCTTTGCGCGACGATGCGTGGCTTGTTTTACGGCCGCGGCCGGAGCCCCTCTTTTTACCGCCACCGCTTTCCTTGTTCACTGTGGCCCAAGCGCGACGCTCGGCCTCTTCTTCGGATACGCCGCGGTCTTCATAGCCTTGTTCGATGTGATGCGCCTTGCGCTTTTGCTTCTGCGTATAACTTGATTTGTCCCCACGCGGCATGAATGCCTCCTTGCAATTTGTGTTGAATGACACGTGGAGTCGAACGCGGTGGGTAAGTTCCGGTTCCGCATTGCGTTGCGTGCTTAAATCGTTGGCAACCAATAGGAGGCGCAGAATTAATGACCCCGCTTTCTCCGCAAAGAAAGCGAACCATCCGTTGCGCGATCGGCCAAGACCGGATGGTGCGAAAATGTTCCGTAAAGCGGCAAGAATGGAGGCGAATCCGTCAACGATTCCGCTGCTGTTTCTTTACGGCTCGTTCGTGCAAAAACGCGGCGCAAAGGGCCGGGTCGAATTCGCGATAGTCATTGGTAATTTCAACACCTTTGCGGATATTGCAGCGGGCGATGACATAGCCGTTGAGCAAATAGGTATTCGGCGTGTCGGAATGATTCATATGGCGATCATTGTCCACGGTGAAAATGATTTCACCATCGACACGGTAGCCGTAATTTTGGAGAAAATCCCGCGCCGGCTTGGGCAGTCTGGCGAATTGCTTGGGTGTGTAAGTGTGATCGAAGCCTTCGACAAATCGCCAAATTTTTGTGCCGTTGCGAATAAACTCCCCGGCAAAGACGCCGAGGCCGTGAATAGGGCTTTTGTCGACATAAGTCTTGACGAGCAGCATGGATCGGTTTTGTCCGAAGGCTGGAGCGGGATTGCGTCGGTCATTACCGAATTTGCTTCGCGCTCCCCTGTCAAGGCCGGAGCGCGCCGACGTGTCTTCCGGTGTGGGAAAGACCGGCGCGTTAAGCCGCCGCGCCACCGGTTTGCGGTCTCGCATAGGCTTTGGCCGTGGGATTGGGAAAACGTATACGGCAAACGACACCGGTCATCGCGAAGGCGATTTTCGCTTTTCCACCAAATGCGCTCAAGCCTCGTTCGATGAGATTGCTGCCGAAGCTGCGCCGCTCCGGCGCACGAACCGGCGGCCCGCCGCTTTCAACCCAGTCGAGCGCGACATCATTTGCGTCCGCGCGCCAGGAAATATCCAGCCGTCCATGTGGCGAGGATAGCGCGCCGTATTTGGCCGCATTGGTGGCCAATTCGTGTACGATGAGCGACAACACCACGGCCAATTTTCCATGAATTTCGACAGTCCCGCCGGTGAACGAAATCCGGCTGACATCATAGGATGCTAATTCCTGCGCGAGAATCTGGCGCAGATCGATATTCTTGCGTGTGCCTTTGACGAGAAAGTCATCGGCGGCTGACAGCGCCCGCAAACGGCCCGATATGCTTTCCCAAATGTTCGGCTGGCCGCGCAACTCATGACGGAGGATGGCATAAATCGTCGCAAAATTGTTTTTGACGCGGTGACCAAGCTCGTCAACGACGACCTGACGAAAGTGTTCGTCTTCCTCAAGGCGGCGGATGACGCGACGAAATTGCTCGCTCGCAAACAGAATAAGCGACGCTGCAAAAATAAACAGGGTCAGGTTGACGGCATCTTCGAATGTGAGCCAAACGCGAAGATAAGGTGACGGCACAAACAACGAATTCGCGACTAAGGCGCTGCCGATCAATGCAACGATTCCCGCGGCCCAGCCGCCGGCCAGAGTCGCAATCATAATGGCCGGGAAATAGGTGGTGAACGGATCGGCATGCGGCACGACAAAATCCGTTGCCAAGCGCGCGAGCGTGGCAACGGCGACGCAAAGGATCGCAAAAGCGAATGCGGCGGGTGAATATGCCCGCAATCCACAGCGCATGAGAGCGCTCAGTTGGGCAGGGACTTTGCGACCGTTCATGACGCCTTACCCCGTGCGCTTATATTACAGGGTCAAAACGTAGAAGCAATGGAAGACATGGAGGGGCATCAAATTCGCAAGGCAGACGGTGCTATGATGCTATCTGCCGTTTCTGTTTTATTTCTCGAAGACCCAGCCGCTCCAATTTATCGCGGATGCGTTTTGCCTCGATCAGCTTGCCGACGAGGGCATCCGCCCCGCTGTAGAGACCTTTGAAACTCGCGCCACTTTTTTTGGGTTGTCTTTTTCTGGATCCGGCTTTTTTTGCATGAAGGCCAGAGGTAATTTTTTTGCCGGCGTGATTTGTCTTTTGTTTTCCAATTTTTTTGCGTGTGGTTCTACGCGTGCTAGACATTTTCCGGTTCCTGCGCAACTTTTGAATGCGATCGAAATGCGGAACCTCCTATGC
The DNA here is from genome assembly GCA_963697535.1 of uncultured Pseudomonadota bacterium. Taxonomy (GTDB): domain Bacteria; phylum Pseudomonadota; class Alphaproteobacteria; order Rhizobiales; family Xanthobacteraceae; genus Pseudolabrys. The sequence continues at coordinate 863,012 of OY969085.1, forward strand.
CTGGAACCCCATTCGCCGACGACGGCTTAGGTTCCGACCAGCGAGTCGGTTTCCTGTTGCGCAGCAACATAATGTCGTCGAAGGAGCCAAGTTCCGGGAAGCATAGATGCGGTCATGTAAGAACTAGATAGATCGCACGATCGATTTAGTTGGTGAAATTCCTGACCGAGTTTGAAGTTCTTGAAAGCTGCGGTTTGGCGGTAATGGACAACAGCGTCCGCTGTGCGATGACTTCGGCCAGCGCGGGGTTGCGGCGCATTTCGAGGGAAGCCTCCGCAAGCTGCTGCATCACGTGGAACAGGCCAGCCGCGTTCCGTGTCCGCAATGCGGCGCCCACCGATTTCTCGCGGGTGAAATGTACTGGCGGGATCGCGCGTTTCATGGCGAACTCCACTGAGTCGCCCGAACTCGAAAGCGAGTCGCATCTTATGCAAATTAGCGACTTGGCGGATGGCCGCCGAAATGATTGCAGCGGGTGAAGAGCCTCCAGCACGCGCTTTGATAAATTCGCAATCGAATTCGGCAATCTTCCCGGCGAAAGCCGCGTCGATTACCCCGTCTACGGCCAAAGCCGAGGCGTCAGCCACCACCGCTATTACATCGGCAAGTTCGAGGCGCTCTTGGCCGCGCCCATATAAGGTGAGCTTGCGGATTTCGCTGCGCGAGGCGAGACGGTCGCCGCCCAACAGCGATAATAGCAACGTGCGTGCATCGGGCGCGATACGGAGGTTGGCTGCGCGCATTTCGTCATCGACAAGCCGCGCGAGCGCGACTTTGTCATCAATATAGCAGGGCAGCACCGCGGCGGTCCTGGCTTTTTCACAAAGGACACGCAGCGGGGCATTCTTGCGCAGATCGCCGGCTTCAATAATGACACGGCATTCGGGCGATGGCGCGGCGATCACGAGTTCAACCGCCGCCGCGATATTGCGCGTTCCGGCCTTCACCAGCACGGCGCGGCGTCCGCCGAACAACGGCACAGTGTGCGCTTCTTCGACCAGACGCGATGGATTTCCGGCAAGTTCGTCGCTGTCGATACGAGCGAACGCAAAGGGATCGCCCGGATCGTCGACCGCGGCGCGTACCAGCGCCTCGGCACGCTCGCGCACGAGACCTACATCCGGCCCGTAGATCAACACAATCGGCCGCGCCTGATCGGGCTTGGCGATAAAGTGATCGACGTCAGCGGCTTTGATGGCGGTCATGGTCAATCATAATGCCAATTCGTCGGCCTTTCAGGCCTTCTTCGAGACGCAGCGCATTTCCGCAATGCTTCTCGGGATGAGGCGCAGAGGGGTCACGTTCCCGCCACAAAAAAGGAAGCAAGCCGATTGCGAATATTTTCGGCAATCACTTTGACAGCGCGATTCTCGGCGTCGCGCAGGCCGCGCTCGCCCGCGAAGCGCTGCTCTTGGCCGGGAATATTGTACGAGACACGCGAGAAGGTCTGGCCGTTAACGGTTTTCTTTCCGGTGGCAATTTCGGTCAAAACATAGCTGGCATTGATGCCGTAGTTTTGGACGTCCGGCCGGCCGCTGTTAATGTCGACGATCACCTGAGTCTGAGTTGGCACGAGTTGAATGTCGAGCCGGTAAAGGGGAGGCAATTGCCCGCTCCCGCCCGTCAAATCGAACAGAAGATCGTTGCGGAGTTCAACAGCGACACGCGCAACCCTCGTGCCGTTCGGAGCATTAATCGGCGCCACATCGACTGCGTTAAGCTTGGCGTCCAGACCAGCGGTCGGAACAAGGCGGGCATCGCCGTAAAGCGGCTGGAAACACCCGGCGGTCATCAGCGCAATTGTGAGGGTGAGAGAGAGCCGCACGCTTCTCCCGCGGAGGAAGAGGGATAAGGAGGGGGGGGCGCTTTTGCGCATCGATTCTCGTTCTAACCCCATTTCTAGCCCTCCCCTCCAGGGGAAAAGGAATCAAGCAGAGAATGGCTTTCAAAGCACGACATTCACGATCCTTTGCGGGACAACAATGACCTTTTTCGGGCTTTTGCCGTCGAGCGCTTTTTTTACCGCATCGAGCGCAAGGACGGCAGCCTCAATTTCGTCTTTTCCTGCCGCGCGGGCGATGGTGATATCGGCGCGTTTCTTGCCGTTGACCTGGACGGGCAATGTGATGGTGTTTTCGACCAGAAGATCGGCTTCCACCTGCGGCCAGGCTTCGGTGGAAACCAGCGTGTCGTGCCCGAGCGCCGACCAGCATTCCTCCGCGAGGTGTGGCATCATCGGATGAAAGAACCGCACCGAGATGTCGCCCGCCTCGCGCAGCGCCCAGGCAAAATCAGGACTGGGGGTGATTTCGGCTGCGCCAAGCACCTCGGAAAGCGCGTTGGCGCATTCGTAAATGTGGGCGACGCAACGGTTGAAGCGTAGCCGGGCAATGTCGTCGGTGACATTGGCAAGAGCACGATGCACGGCCTTGCGGATTTTTACAGCGTCGGGACCGAAATCGGCGGGCCGATTCTTTGGTGCGGCAATGCGTGCGATCTCGCCGACGAGCCGCCAGAGCCGTTGCACGAAACGCCATGCGCCCTGCACGCCTTCCTCGGTCCAGATCACGTCGCGCTCGGGCGGCGAATCCGACAGCATGAACCAGCGCGCGGTGTCGGCGCCGTAAGACGCGATGATATCGTCGGGATCGACCGTGTTCTTTTTCGACTTCGACATCTTTTCGATGGAGCCGATTTCGACCTCTTCGCCCGAGGCAATGAGCGTGGCGCAGCGCGCATCGCCGGCGCCTTCGATCTTTACATCGGCGGGCATGACCCATTCGCCGCTCTTGGTGCGATAGGTCTCGTGCACGACCATGCCTTGCGTGAACAGGCCGACGAAGGGCTCGTCGATGTCCACATGTCCGGTCTTGTGCATAGCGCGGGTGAAGAAGCGCGAATAAAGCAAATGCAAAATCGCATGCTCGATGCCGCCGATATATTGATCGACCGGCATCCAGACATTGGCGATTTTCGGCGTCGTCGGCGCGGTCTCGTTCCATGGATCGGTAAAACGCGCAAAATACCAGGACGAATCGACGAAAGTATCCATGGTGTCGGTTTCGCGCGTGGCCTTCGCACCGCATTTCGGGCACTTCACATCCTTCCAGGTGGGATGGCGGTCGAGCGGATTGCCCGGTTTATCGAATGACACATCCTCCGGCAGCGTCACCGGCAAATCCTGCGCCGGAACCGGCACGATGCCGCATTTTTCGCAATAGATAATGGGAATGGGACAGCCCCAATAACGTTGGCGCGAAATGCCCCAATCGCGCAGGCGATAATTGATTTGGCGCTGGGCGACGGGGCGGCTGCCCCCACCCGTCGCGCTTCGCGCAACTCCCTCCCCCGCTTGCGGGGGAGGGTTGGGGAGGGGGCGCGTCTCGCGTGTGAGGCGCCTCGCCACTTCTTCTTTCGCTTCCGCTGTGGTCATGCCGTCGAGGAAGCGCGAATTGATCATGCGGCCGTCGCCGTCATAAGCGGTGGTTGTGATGACGAAGCTGGCCGGGTCGTGTTCCGGTGGGCAAACGACCGGCGTATTGCCGAGCCCGTATTTGTTCACGAAATCCAAGTCGCGTTGATCGTGCGCGGGGCAGCCGAAAATCGCGCCGGTGCCGTAGTCCATCACAATGAAATTCGCCACATAGACCGGCAGCTTCCACGATGGATCGAACGGATGCACGGCGCGGATGCCGGTATCGAAACCCATCTTTTCGGCGGTGTCGATGGCTTCTTGCGAGGTAGCCATATGTTTGCACTCGGCGATGAACTCGGCGAGCTTCGGATTTTTCGCGGCCGCCGCCTGCGCCAAAGGATGATCGGGCGCGAGCGCCATGAATTTGGCGCCGAACAACGTGTCCGGCCGCGTGGTGTAGATTTCGAGTTCGCTTTCGTTGTTCGGCGCGCTTATCGGATCAAGCATGAAGCGGATCAGCAAGCCTTCCGAGCGGCCGATCCAGTTCTTCTGCATCAGCAGCACTTTGTCCGGCCAGCGATCGAGCGTGTCGAGGGCTTTGAGCAAATCTTGCGAATAATCGCTGATCTTGAAGAACCATTGCGTGAGTTCGCGCTGCTCGACCACTGCGCCGGAACGCCAGCCGCGCCCGTCGATCACTTGCTCATTCGCCAGCACGGTGTGGTCGACCGGGTCCCAATTCACTTTCGATTGTTTGCGCTCGACCAGCCCGGCTTTGAGGAAGTCGAGAAACATTTTTTGCTGGTGCTTGTAGTAACCTGGATCGCAGGTTGCGATCTCGCGCGTCCAATCGAGCGACAGCCCCATGGATTGGAGCTGCTTCTTCATGGTGGCGATATTGTCGTAGGTCCAGGTCTTGGGGTGGACCTTGCGGTCCATGGCAGCGTTCTCGGCCGGCATGCCGAAGGCGTCCCAACCCATGGGATGCAGCACCGCATGCCCCATGGCGCGTTTGAAGCGGGCGACCACGTCGCCCATGGTGTAGTTGCGAACGTGGCCCATATGGATGCGCCCGGAAGGGTAGGGGAACATCTCCAGCACGTAGTATTTGGGCCGTGGGTCGTCGTTCGAGGTTGCGAAGATGCCACGCTCGTCCCACACCTTCTGCCAACGGGCCTCGGCTGCGCGGGCGTTGTAGCGCTCGTTTTGGTGCGAATCGGCGGTCATTTCCGGCTCTTTTCCAGGCGCCGGAGGTGACATAAAATAGCCGGGTGGGTCATACGGTCACACATGAATTTAATGCCTACCAATGTTTCCGGCCTAGAAAGTGTCCGCGCCGAAATCGCGCGCGCCTGCCGCGATGCTGAGCGCGATCCGGCTTCGGTGATGCTGATCGCCGTCTCCAAGACCTTTGGCCCTGAGCACATCGAGCCGGTGATCGCCGCAGACCAGCGCGTCTTCGGCGAAAATCGCGTACAGGAAGCCAAGGCCAAGTGGCCGCCTTTGCTGGAAAGATATCAGGGCTTGTCGCTGCATTTGATCGGCCCATTGCAATCCAACAAGGCCAAGGAGGCGGTGGCGCTTTTCGACGCCATTCATTCGGTGGATCGGCCAAGTCTCTGTGTGGCTTTGGCGAAAGAGGTCGACAAACAAGGCCGTCAACCAACCTTGTTTGTCGAGATCAATACGGGGGCCGAGCCGCAGAAGGCAGGCGTGCTGCCGCAAAACGCGGACGCGTTCATTAAAGCTTGCCGCGACATCTACGGGCTGACGATCGCCGGCTTGATGTGTATTCCGCCACATAACGATACACCCGCGCCGCATTTTGCACTCACAGCGAAGATCGCGCGGCGCAATGATGTGAAGCTTTTATCCATGGGCATGAGCGCGGATTTCGCGGTTGCCATTGCTATGGGCGCGACACATGTGCGCGTCGGCAGTGCGATTTTCGGTGAGCGCGGCACCTAAAGATGTCGAGCCAATACCGACAGGATTTTTTTACTCAACAATAATTCGCGTTTGCGGGCCGATTTGCGCCAGCAGCCGGCATAGCGACTGGCGGTGAAGCGCAACGCATCCCGCGGTGGGTTCAAAATCTGTACACGCGACGTGGATGAACACGGCGCTGCCGCGTCCAGCGACCCGCGGCCGCGTATTGTGATCGATTTCGACGATGAAATCGTAAAGTCCATCCGCGCGCGTCAATCGATCGAACTCCACTCCCGGGAGAAACTTTAACCGGCCGGTTGTAATGCCGGCTTTGTGCGTTTTCACACCAGGCATCGTCCGGCCGAATGCGCCGCGTCGGCAAAAGGGTCGCCGGGCGCCTGTGCCGATCGGCGCGCCACCACAGCCGCTTTGGCCGGAAACACCCGCGCGGGGTCGCACCATCGCCTTCGCGCTTATTGGCCTTAATGCCGCCACGTCCGAGCGCCACGGGCAGCAAATGCGTGCGGGCGATCAGCCAGGCCTGGGCGGGACGACCCGGCCTGCGATGGATGGTCAAGCGGGACAAGCTTTGTTTTTTCCGCATCGGCGACTCAACGGCAGGCGACCATATAGGGGGCCTCAAGATAGGGGCTTCAGTCCTAATTCAGGCTTGCGCTTTTAGCGCGAGGTGATCTACTTCGCGATAGCAAAATGAGCGCGCGCCATTGGCATCTCGAGGGGGCATTTTGCCGACATGGTTAACAAACGAAGGATCCTGATCGTCGACGACGACGCCGACCTCCGTCACGCCTTGACCGAGCAATTAGCGCTGCACGAGGAGTTCGACACGGTCGCCGTCGACAGCGGCGCCAAGGCCATTCAGGAGGCCAAAAACGGGCAGATCGATCTGATCATCATGGATGTCGGCCTTCCCGACGTCGACGGGCGCGAGGCGGTGCGTATTCTGCGCAAGAACGGATTTAAGGCTCCGGTCATTATGCTCACCGGCCACGATACCGATTCGGATACGATCCTTGGTTTGGAATCGGGCGCCAATGATTACGTCACGAAGCCGTTTCGCTTCGCGGTGTTGCTTGCGCGTATTCGCGCGCAATTGCGGCAATACGAGGCGAGCGAGGATGCCTTATTCACCATCGGTCCTTATACATTTCGTCCGAGCTCAAAAGTCTTGCTCGGCCAGAATGGCGGCAAGGTCCGCCTAACGGAGAAGGAAACCGCGATTCTGCGCTATCTCTATCGCGCGGGGCTAAAGCCGGTAGGGCGTGAAACGTTGCTACAGGAAGTGTGGGGCTACAATTCCGGCGTGACGACGCACACTTTGGAAACTCATATTTATCGCTTGCGGCAGAAGATTGAAAAGGATGCGGCCGTGCCGCAGCTTCTGATGACGGAAGCCGGCGGCTACAAGCTGGTGCCGTGAGCCGGCATTATCGGACCTGGGATTTTCAATGCCGCCGTTACAACATCAAGCGAGATAATAGGCACTGCCCGTGGCGCTCGAGGACGATATTGCATTTTTCCAACAAGTGCCGAGCTTTGCCGTGCTCGGCGGAGAGGCGCTTCAAGTGCTGGCGATCGGTGCAGAAGCGCACCGCTTGCCGCCGGGATCTGTCCTCTTTTATGCCGATGAGACGACCGACGGCGCCTATCTGGTGAAAGAAGGCGCGCTGCTTCTGAAACCGGGAAAGCTCGCCGGCGGCAAAGAATGTGTCGCCGGCCCCGGTACGCTAGTCGGCGAGCTGGCCCTGCTGACCGACAACCTCAGTCCGGTGACGGCCATCGCAAAAGAAACGACCACCGTGCTGCGCATTTCGCGCAACGTGTTTCGCAAAATGCTGGAAGGCTATCCGCAGGCGGCCGCAAAGCTGCGAGAGACTATGGCTGGACGTTTAGTGATCATTACGGAAGAACTGGCCGGCGTACGCCGGATGCTCGACAGCAATTAATCGTCATACAAGCTCAAATCTCCACAGTCGCTGTTACGGGCACGTGATCCGACGGCCGCTCGGCGCCGCGATAATGCTTGGCGATTTCAATGTCGAAAATTCGGGCCGCGATCGCATCCGAGGACCAAATATGATCGAGCCGGCGACCGCGATCGGCGGCACGCCAATCGGCGGCGCGGTAACTCCACCAGGTGTAAAGCTTTTCCGGTTCCGGCGAGAGCACGCGCATGGTGTCGATCCATTCGCCGGCTTCACGCACCGCGGCCAGTTTGTCGCATTCGACCGGCGTGTGCGAAACCACTTTGAGCATTTGTTTATGGCTCCACACGTCGTGCTCGAGCGGCGCGACATTCAGATCGCCGACAAGAATTGCGCATTCATTGCGCGCCGGCCGCAAGCCTTTATGGGCGCGCATCTCGTCGAGGAAGGAGAGCTTGTGCTCGAATTTCGGATTGATCTGGGGGTCCGGCTCGTAGCCGCCGGCCGGCACGTAAAAATTATGCAGCGTAAGCGGATCCTTTAAGCCGGCGCGCTCGCCCAGAACCACGGAGATATGCCGGCAATCGGTCTTACCGCAAAAATTTTGCACGTCGGAACCTTCGAACGGCACGCGTGAGATGACACCGACACCGTGATAACCTTTCTGCCCGTTGAGCACCGCATGGTCGTAGCCGAGCTGCTTGAAGCGCTCGAGCGGAAAGACATCGTCGGGGCATTTGGTTTCCTGCAAACAAAGAACATCCGGCCGCACGCTGTTGATGAATTTGGCGACCAGATCGATGCGCAGACGGACCGAATTAATATTCCAGGTGGTGATCTTGAGAGGCATGGCTCATCGTTAACGAGTGCGTAATTTTTGTCACTTGCGTCTGTTCACAATTTCTTTGCCAAAACGACCGCAAGTGCCCGAAGTTCGACGGCTCACGCCCGCTGTTTGAGATGCGGAGCACGTCTAACCGTTGTGGTTATCATGGCTGTAATTCGTATAATCGATCTTGAATAAGCTCGGATCAGGCTTGCTCGTGGTGTCGAGATTATACACTGCGACTGTGGTGTCGTAGCCCTGCGGATCGGTGATTGTCCATTGTTTAAGCTGCATGTCTTTGGCGCTGAACATGATCATCAGCCGGCTGTTGCCGATGAGATCGTTGTCTTCCTCGGCCACGATGGCGACAAATTTATCATCGCTGGACACCGAGATGAGACTGGTGTCTTTAATCAGGTCGACGTGGTTGGACAGTAGAAAGCGCAACGGCGTTTGCGACAGGGGATAGAGGTCCTGCGTCGCCAATTTGCGGTCACGCACCACCACCGCCTGACCATCGGCGATCAATTCAACGGGGGTCGGATCGTCATATTCGAAACGCATCCTGCCAGGCTTGGCAATATAGAAATCGCCTTTCGTGCGTTTGCCATCGGGGCCGACCTGAATGAAATTTCCCGAAAGCATCTGCGTATGGGACAAATACGTGTTGACCCGCGCCACGATCTTGAGCTGCTCGGCGTTGAGCGCCGGCGCAGGTGCCGAATGGGGTTTGCCCATCATAGCGCCAAAAGGATTGAAAACCGGCGTTGACATCCGCGGCTGCGGCTCGGTGGTTTGCGCACGTGTGGTCGCCGCGCTACCGAGGCCGGTTATTAAGCAAAGCAAAGCGGCGATCCGGGCCCATCGCATGCCTGATCGCCTCGCATTGTCGTTCGCCATCGCTCACCCCGCCGTGGTCGTTGTCCCACCGTTCCCTGGTGTCCCGATTCCGAAGGGGGGTGGGTCTACGGAAAAATACATAGACGTCACCTCTTTCAACTACCCCTATGCAGCCGCTACACCGACCAATGAGTCCGGGACCTAGTGGAGTGGATTTGACATTCGCTACCCACCTGGCCGCAAGCTCGCGACGCGAATGTCAAATCCAAAACTCCACTAGAAACTTATATTTGGCTCATGGTCTTTCAATTCAAACATTCGCAAAAGATCCCCGCCGAAATGGGTAGCGAATGTTTGAATCGGACCACTAGGGGCTGCCTGTGGCTATTTCGCGGCCGCGGCGCAGCCTGCACTGATTCGCACCTGATCCGCGACGGCTGTCGACAGTCTCCGCGGTTGTAAATTAAGCGGTCAAAAGCGGGTTTCGCCCTCTTCCGGCACGAGGATTTCGCGCTTGCCGGCGTGGTTGGCTTGGCCGACGATACCCTCTTCTTCCATGCGTTCCATGATGCTGGCGGCCCGGTTATAGCCGACCTGCAATCGGCGCTGGATATAGGACGTCGAGGCCTTGCGGTCGCGCTTCACAATCACAACTGCCTGTTGATAAAGATCGCCGCCTTCGGCAAGGCCCACGCCGGTGGAATCGAATACGGCACCGTCCGCGTCTTCGGTCTGGTCCTCCGCCGTGACTTCTTCCAGATAGTCCGGCGTGCCTTGCGACTTCAGATGGCGCACGACTTTTTCGACTTCGTCATCCGAGACGAATGGTCCGTGCACGCGGCTGATGCGTCCGCCACCGGCCATATAGAGCATATCGCCCTGGCCTAGGAGCTGCTCGGCACCCTGCTCGCCAAGGATGGTGCGGCTGTCGATTTTTGAGGTGACCTGGAAGGAGATACGGGTCGGGAAATTCGCTTTGATCGTGCCGGTAATGACGTCGACCGAAGGACGTTGCGTCGCCAAAATGCAATGGATGCCAGCGGCACGCGCCATTTGCGCCAGCCGTTGAATGGCGCCTTCGATGTCCTTGCCGGCGACCATCATCAAGTCCGCCATCTCGTCGACGATGACGACGATATAAGGTAACGGCTCAAGTTCGAGCTCTTCCTTCTCGTAAATCGCCGCGCCGGTTTCCTTGTCATAGCCGGTATGAATCGTGCGCGTCAGCAATTCGCCTTTTTCTTTTGCTTCCACGACGCGCGCATTATAGCCGTCAATGTTACGTACGCCGAGTTTCGATATTTTTTTGTAACGGCTTTCCATTTCGCGCACGGCCCATTTGAGCGCGACCACTGCCTTCTTCGGATCCGTCACAACCGGGGTAAGCAGATGGGGAATGCCGTCGTAGACGGATAATTCCAGCATTTTGGGATCGACCATAATCAGCCGGCATTGGTCAGGCGTCAGCCGATAGACCAGCGAGAGAATCATGGTGTTGATGGCAACCGATTTGCCCGACCCGGTCGTGCCGGCGATGAGCAGATGCGGCATGCGCGCCAAATCGACGACGACACCCTCACCGCCGATAGTCTTGCCGAGACAGAGCGGCAAAATAGCCAGATTTTCATTGTAGTCCTTGCCCGACAAGAGCTCGCGGAAATAGACCTTCTCGCGCGTCGGATTGGGCAGTTCTATGCCGATGGCATTGCGTCCCGGAACCACGGCAACACGCGCCGAAATGGCGCTCATGGAGCGGGCGATGTCATCGGCCAGTCCGATAACGCGCGAAGATTTGATGCCGGGCGCGGGCGCCAATTCGTAAAGCGTCACCACCGGGCCGGTGCGCGCATTGACGATTTCGCCGCGCACACCGAAATCCTGTAGCACGCCTTCTAATGCAGCTGCATTGGCATCAATCACATCTTTAGGGACGGATGTGCGGTCGGACGTGCGCGGCGTGCTCAATAAATTAAGCGAGGGCAAGGTATAGCCGCTTCCGGACCGGCGTTGCGGCGTTTTGGCGCCGGCACCGCGGGGTGATTTGTGCCGGATTTCCTGTTCGTCTTCGTCATTTTCAGCGTCGGCCTGGGCCGTCGTGGCGGGCCCAGGATGACCGAAACGCGGCTCCTGACGTGAACTGGCGGTATCGGACGCGACGGCGCGCGGCCGTTTGTTGAGCGCATAGCGCAGCCCCCGTCCGAGCCGCGCTTTGCAGCTCAAGAGCGCATGCACGAGCATGCCGAGCCAAGCCGAGCCGCGTTCCGGCTTTTCGTCTTCGGTCTGCTCGTCGGCGCCTCGATCATATTCTTCTTCTTCGTCGTCTTCTTTCATGTCCGGCACGCTGGCGCGTGGCCGCAAGCGCCAGCCGGTAGCGAGCTTGAGTGCGACTAAAGTCGCAAGGCCATAAACAATTGCGAGTACGATCAGCGTTAAGGTGGTGTCCGGCCTGGGTGTGAACAATGTCGCAGAGGCACGAAGCAGGGCATCGCCGACGACGCCACCCAAGCCGGTTGGCAAGGGCCAGGAACCGACAACCGGCCAGGTCGAGGCGAAAGCGGCGGCCATGGCGGGCACGAAAATCCAAACGATGTCACGCCACTTTTTGTCCGGCGGACGATGAGTGAGCAGACGCCAGCCGAGCAATGCTTCCGGGGCCAGCAGGACTATGGCGGCAAGGCCGAGCAGTTGCATCGCCAGATCGGCAAAAATAGCCCCCGGATAGCCCAGCAGGTTTTGCGCCCGTTGTTGTGTGGCGTGGCTGAGTGAGGGGTCGTCGACGGACCAGGTGGCGAGCGCAATCGCTCCCAGGAATGCAAGCACGAGCAGCGTGAGCCCTGTCACCTCGCGCAGGCGGCGACGCATGATCTCACGGAAATGATCCGTTAGATACGCAAACACTTCGAGACTGCGATCTGTTGTTGTCATCCGTCCTCGACCAAATCGGCGGGGGATGCTTACGCCAAACGGCATAAGCGACCATCCTACCCCTCCTGCAAGGGGACCACCTTACGAAGGTCGAGGTTAAGAGTCGTTTAACCAACGCCCGCGCGACGCGCTGCCGGAGCCAGTCAATGACAGCGCTCGCCGGGACTTTCGTGCGTTGCCGCGCGCTATTGCACCATTTCGCCGTGCAGCGAGAGATCGAGGCCATCGCGCTCAACCTCCTCACTCACACGCAAGCCTATGATCATGTTGATCACAAAGAGGATCACCAGCGTCGCAATGGCGTCGTAGATCACGGTACCGAGAATGCCGTAGATCTGCACCAGGACTTGATGCGCGTTGCCGTCGATGAGGCCGCTTCCGGCTTTGTTGATCACCGCTTTTGCGAAAACTCCGGTCAACAAGGCACCGATAATGCCGCCCACACCGTGTACGCCGAATGCGTCCAAACTGTCATCATAGCCGAACATATGCTTCAGGCCGGTGGCCCCCCAATAGCAGCCGATGCCGGCGGCAGCGCCGATCGCCAGCGATGCGGCTGGGTCGACAAAGCCCGCCGCGGGTGTGATGGCGACCAGACCGGCGACCGCCCCCGAGCAAATGCCGAGGATGGAGGGCTTTCCCTTGAGCGCCCATTCCACAAACATCCAAGTGAGCGCGGCAGCGGCGGTGGCGATTTGCGTGACCGCCATGGCCATGCCGGCGGTGCCGTTGGCGGCGACGGCAGAACCGGCATTGAAGCCGAACCAGCCCACCCACAGGAGCGATGCGCCGATCAGTGTGAGCACCAGATTGTGCGGCGCCATGTTTTCGACGCCGAGACCCTTGCGCTTGCCGAGAACGAGCGCGCACATCAGGCCGGCGACGCCGGCATTGATGTGAACCACGGTGCCGCCGGCGAAGTCGAGCACGCCGAGGCTGCCGAGCCAGCCGCCGCCCCATACCCAATGTGCGATCGGGGAGTAAACAAGCAGTGACCACAGACCCATGAACCACATCATGGCGGAGAATTTCATGCGGTCGGCGAAGGCGCCGCAGATCAAGGCCGGCGTGATGATGGCGAAGGTCATCTGGAAGGTCATGTAAACCGATTCAGGGATCGTCGAGGCCAGAGGATTGACCACATCAGTCCCCATCCCCATCAGTAAAAGACGTGAACCTCCGCCGAGAAAACGGCTGCCATCGGAAAAAGCCCAGCTGTAGCCGATGACCATCCAAAGCACGCTCACCAAACACGTAATGGCGAAGCTCTGCATGACGGTCGCCAACACGTTCTTTTTGCGCACCATGCCGCCATAGAACAATGCCAGGCCTGGAATCGTCATCAACAATACGAGAGCTGTCGATGTCAGCATCCAGGCAGTATCACCCGAGTCAAGTTTCGCCGGCGGCGCGGCCGGCGCCGCCGCTTGCGCCAACACTCCGTCCGAATAAATAAGGCCAATTGCGAGTGCGGCGAACGCAGTCAGTTCCGCACCGCCAAATTTTTTCAATGTCATGGTGTTAGCTCCTGTCGATCATTATTGCGTTGCGGATGACTAAAGGGCTGCGGCATCGGTCTCGCCGGTGCGAATGCGCACGGCATGGTCGAGCGCGACGACAAAGATTTTTCCGTCTCCGATCTGTCCGGTTCTGGCAGCACCGGCGATGGCCGCGACAACCTTATCGGTTTGATCGGATGCCACGGCGACCTCGATTTTGATTTTTGGCAGGAAACTCACGGCGTATTCGGCGCCGCGATAAATCTCGGTGTGCCCCTTCTGCCGCCCGTAGCCTTTGACCTCGGTGACGGTGAGCCCTTGCACGCCCATCGAGGTCAAGGCCTCACGCACCTCGTCCAGTTTGAAAGGTTTAATTATGGCGATCACAATTTTCATGAATTCGACTCCCCGCTCTGGCCCTGCTGCGTCGGTGACCCGGTCGTTGGGAACGCGAGCCTCGACGGCGATAAAACGAAAGCCCTAGGCAAAGCTAGACCGAGAAATCAAAATTCACGCGAATGATGAATTGGGCCCTATTTCTTTGATTTGACAAACGATTCGGCAGTGGTAGCGAGAGATTGCCGCGCGTGGTCGCCTAAAGTTAAGGCAAGTTTTTGCTCGCCTGCACAGGGATTAATCGATCGAAATCGATGTTGCGCGATTAGGATCCATCCGAGACAATCGGGTTTCGCCGCAAGGCTCGGCACTCACCGCGCGCCGGCTTTTCGCCAAACCAGCCATCTCGATTCTCAACTTATTGCCGTGTCTCGCCGTTTTGAGAATGGCAAAAGTCGCGACTTGCGGATCCAAGCAACGGGACTCCGACCCCGTAAGATTGCAACACGATTTCGGCATCGTGGGGGTCCTCGCCGGTTTTCGTCAGAGCGCGGCAGTGTCGGTTTCGCCGGTGCGAATGCGTACCGCATGTTCAAGCGACATGACGAAGATTTTTCCGTCGCCAATCTGGCCGGTTTTGGCGGCTTCGGCGAGCGCATCCACGACCTGATCGGCTTGCTCGCTGGCGATGGCACACTCGATACGCACTTTCGGAAGAAAATGCACTGCGTATTCGGCGCCGCGATAGATTTCCATGTGGCCCTTCTGCCGACCATAGCCTTTAACTTCGGTGACGGTCATGCCATGAACGCCAACGCGGTTCAGAGCATCGCGGACCTCGTCGAGCTTGAATGGTTTGATGACGGCGATGATCAGCTTCATGAGGTCCTTTCTATCAGTTATCTTAAGGATGCGCCCTTCAACTTGATGCCACGATGGTCGCTCGTGGAGTGGATACGACACTCGCTACCCTCCTGACCGCAAGCGCGCGAAGCGAATGTCAAATCCAAAACTCCACTAGAAACTTATATTTGGCTCATGGTCTTTCGATTCAAACATTCGCAAAAGATCCCCGCCGAAATGGGTAGCGAATGTTTGAATCGGACCACTAGCGCCGATTTGCTCAAATTAGCGGCTCTGCGATCTAAAATTAAGCGGGATTGTTGCAATTGCCACAGGCATTCATTTTTGGACTACCAAAGCAGAACAGGATTGTCGGCTTGTGGCATTCTATCGACGGCTGATTTTAATCACGTAGGCGGCGGTCATCGTGCCTTCACGTCTGAGCGCAAGCGTACCAAGCCCTCTTGCGCAACGGAGGCAATGAGCGTGCCCTCGCGCGTAAAGATGAGACCGCGGGCGAAGCCGCGCGCGCCGTAAAGATTAGGCGAATCCTGCGCATAGAGCAGCCAATCATCGGCGCGAAACGGTCTGTGCAGCCAAAGCGCATGGTCGAGGCTCGCCGCCATGAACTCTTTCTCAAAAAGTGAGCGGCCGTGCGGCACCAAAGCAGTATCGAGCAACATCATGTCAGACGCGTAGGCCAGCACGCATTGATGAATTGCCGGTACGTCCGGCAATCGAGCCGTCGTGCGGATCCATACGTTGAACTGGCCGTCGGGATATTTCGTGCCGCGATAGCGATCGAATTGCACCGGCCGTAGCTCAATGGGTCGCTCACGTTCATAATAATGCCGCACGGGCTCCGGCATGGCCGGTAAAAATTTTGCGCGCATTTCCGCATCACTCGGCAAATCTTCCGGCGACGGCACGTCGGGCATTTTTGCCTGGTGCTCAAGGCCCGGCTCGTCGGCGTGGAACGAGACCAACATCGAGAAAATGGGATGACCGTGCTGTCGCGCGGTCACGCGACGGGAGGTAAAGCTTTTGCCGTCGCGCATGCGGTCCACATCATAAATGATTGGCACTTTGGGATCGCCCGGCAGCAAAAAATAGGCATGTAAGGAGTGCGGCGGCCTGTGTTCGACGGTGCGCACAGCGGCAACCAGCGCCTGGCCGATGACCTGGCCGCCGAACACGCGCTGCCAACTATCTTGGGGCGAGCGCCCGCGGAAGAGGTTTACCTCCAGCGGTTCAAGATCGAGAGTCGCAAGAAGATCGTCGACGGCGGAGGGCATGGATGAAGTCCCTAAGAGATGTCAGTAGCACACGGGTCTGTCCGGTTTTCGTAGCACATCATTTGTCCGCTTCGGTTTTTTTGCTGTTGGCCTTGTGGAGTTTGTGGGCAGGCGCGGAAGGCGGCTGTCCACAAATCCACAAGGCCGGGTGATCGTCGCGTCGAAGCGGGTCACGCGGCGACCTGCAATGCTTTCAAGGCGTCTGTTTCCTGGGCCTGGCCGATAGCGTCGTAGCGGGCGAGGAGCCGCGGGCCATGAAAAATGGCGAGCGTTTCGTCCGGGTATTCGCGGACGATGACGCGCGCTTTGACGTAATGCGCCCGCGCGGGACTTTCCGGCAGTTGCAGCCGCTTGCCAGCATAGGCAACCGTGTTGTCGCGGGAAACGATGCGCTCCTCCTGCACGCACAGCACCTCCCGCAGCTGCGCCGGATCGGCCGCCACAAAGACGCTCTCCGGCATCGCCGCGGGCTTGGCAAAGCGGGCATTGTGGCTCGGCAAATAGACCTCGCGGATGTAGCGATTGGCCGCCTCGATCATGCTTATCCCCGCAAGCTTGAGCTCTTTGGGCAGGCGGTCTTGCAAGGTGGCGAACATGCGTTCCGAGCGTCCGCGCGCCTCTGGCGAATAGGCCGGAATATGCTCAATGCCAAGCTGCTTGAGCGCTCGCGCCACTTGCGTGAGCCGGTCCTTGTCCACCGCCTCGCCCGCTTTGGGCGTGAAAAAGTAATGACTGCCGCGATCGGTGTAGAGGCTCGCCGACAGGCCTTTGGTTACAAATACTTCCAACAGGCCGACAAATGTCGAGGCGGTGCTTTCTTCCTCAACCAGAAAGGCCGAGTAGATCTCGCTCGTGGCATCGTCCATGGTCACGATCAGGTCGAGTTCGACTTGCCCCGCAAGCCAGGCAAACCGGCTGCCGTCTTGATGGAGCATCATGCCCTCACACGGCTTGCGCGGCCGTTTGCGCCGATGCGCGCCGCGCCGCTTGGCCCGCTCCAGAAGCCCGGCCGTGTGCAGCTGCGTCTTCACCCAGGTGTAGCCCCAGCGGAAATTGTGCCGCTCCACCAACCGCTCGTGAAAGTGCTTTACGTTCCAGCCGCGATAATGCGTCCGGTACTCATTCAGCATCCACGCAAGCGCGTCCACCGGCACGCGCTTGGCCGAGGCCTTGCCCAACCGTTTGTCGATCAAACCCTCCAATCCGTCCTCCTCGTAGCGGGCTCGGTAGCGCCGAAATTGCCGCTCCGAACACCCCAAAACCTCCGCCGCCTCTAACGCCGATAAGCTCCTGCGTTCCCAGCGGCTCAACACGTCTCGAAACTTCTGCATCCTGCGATCCTGTAGCCATGCTGCCCGTTTCATTGCCCCTGCTCCTTTGCAGGGCATGAAACCGGACAACTCGTGTGCTACCTAATCCGGACAAATCGTGTGCTACTGACAGATGAAGTCCCTAAGAGATGGCCGACCATAAGGGCATTTGCTATGGTCCACCGAGATTTACACGGAAGCGCATGAACGGGATAGGGCTTGAACGTCAACGCGGCGACGTTGTCATCGCGGGGGCCGGATTTGCCGGCCTGGCGCTGGCGATCGCCTTGCGCGTGGCCTTGGGCGAGGGCTTTTTGGTGACGGTGGCCGATCCCACGCTCAAAAGCGCCAAATCGAAAGATCCGCGCGCCACCGCGATCGCCGCTGCCGCTTGCCACTTGTTGAAGACCATCGGGGCCTGGCAGGCGGTCGCGGATCACGCCCAACCGATTCTCGACATGGTGGTGACCAACTCGAAACTTGATGACGTGGCGCGCCCTACTCTTCTTACCTTTGGCGGCGAGGTCGAGCCGGGCGAAGCTTTCGCGCATATGATCGAGAATCGGTTTTTAGTCGACGCTTTGGTCGATAAGGCCAAATCGCTGGGCATCGATTTGCGCGCGACGTCGGTTGAGTCGTTTGATTATGAGTCTCACCCCAACTCTCCCCCCTTCAGGGCGAGGGGGACTTTGCCGCAAGGTCATCCTTCCCCTGAAACAGGGAGAAATGTCGAGGGGGTCGGCCAATTCGTCGCCGTAGGTCTTGCGGACGGAAGCGCAATCGCCGCGCGGCTGTTGGTTGGCGCGGACGGTGCGCGCTCGCAGATTCGCGACCGGGCGGGAATCGCAACATATGGTTGGAATTACGATCAGTCCGCCATTGTCACCACTGTCGGCCATGAGCGGGACCATAACGGACGCGCGGAGGAACATTTCCTTCCGGCTGGTCCCTTCGCCATTTTGCCGCTCACCGGCCGGCGCGCGTCCATCGTGTGGACGGAAAAAACGCGTGAGGCCAAACGGATCATCGCGCTGTCGGACGCGGATTTTCACGATGCACTGGAAAAGCGCTTCGGCCTGCATCTCGGCGAGATCGAGGTCATCGGTCCGCGCCGTGCCTTTCCCTTGGGGCTATTCACCGCGCGTTCGTTCGTTGCCGAACGATTGGCGCTGGTTGGCGACGCCGCGCATGTGATTCACCCGATTGCCGGACAGGGTTTAAACATGGGCCTGCGTGACGTTGCCGCTTTGGCGGAATCCGTAACTGACGCGGCGCGGCTCGGTCTCGATATCGGCGGCGCCGACGTACTTGAGCGGTATCAGCGGTGGCGGCGTTTCGATACCATGACAATGGGGGTCGCTACCGATGGATTAAACCGCCTCTTCTCAAATCACTCGGACGTGTTGCGCCTGTTGCGCGATATCGGCTTGGGTCTGGTCGAGCGCGCGCCTGCGCTCAAGCGCGCCTTCATCCGTGAAGCGGCAGGCTTTACCGGCGAGGTGCCGAAGCTGCTTCGCGGCGAAGCCCTGTAAGTTATTCTGCGGACGGCCCTTCGTCGGTCGAGATGAACGATCATGGCGTTTATCCGCATTCTTCATGTGAGATTCCTCGATGCTTTCGCCGCACCGCTCGCTTTTCCGTTGGCGTGAGATTCCCGGCAGCGTGTGGGCGCTCGGGCTTGTCTCGCTGTTCATGGATTCGTCCTCCGAGATGATCCATGCGCTCCTGCCGCTTTATCTGGTGAATGTGCTTGGTGCGTCCACGCTGGACGTCGGCATTATCGAAGGTATCGCCGAAGCCACCGCGTCCATCACCAAAATTTTCTCCGGCGCGTTCAGCGATTACTTGGGTCAGCGCAAATGGCTGACCGCGGTCGGTTACGGTCTTTCTGCGCTGAGTAAGCCGATTTTCCCGCTCGCATCCGATATCGGGTGGGTTGTGGGCGCGCGGTTCATCGATCGTGTCGGCAAAGGCATTCGCGGCGCGCCGCGTGATGCGCTCATCGCCGATCTGACGCCGGAGAATATACGCGGCGCCGCTTACGGCCTGCGGCAATCGCTCGATACGGTGGGCGCGGTCGTCGGCCCGCTGCTTGCGATTTTGTTCATGGCGGTCTTTGCCGATCGGTTCAGGAGCGTGTTCTGGATCGCGGTGATTCCGGCCGTTGTTTCGGTGTCGATCATTGTTTTCGCGGTGCGCGAGCCGCGGCGCCAGGTGCCCGTGCGCGCGTCCCGCTCACCGCTGTCACGTGCCGAGCTTGCGCAACTCGATGTGAATTATTGGATTATTGTTGGCGTTGCCGCGATTTTCACGCTGGCCCGCTTCAGTGAAGCGTTTCTGTTGCTGCGCGCGAAATCGGTTGGCATGCCGGTGACCATTGTGCCGATAGTGATGGTGGCAATGAATATCGTCTATAGCCTGTCGGCCTGGCCGGCCGGCTCGCTGTCAGATTCCATGGGCCGTTATCGCTTGCTGATTGTCGGCTTCGCCTTGCTCATCGTGGCCGATCTGGTGTTGGCCTTCGGCGGTACGGTCATTGCCGTAATGACCGGCGTGGCGATCTGGGGCCTACACATGGGCCTGACGCAAGGCCTGTTGTCGGCCTTGGTCGCCGACACCGCGCCCGCGCCTTTGCGCGGCACGGCTTTCGGCATGTTCAATCTGGTGAGCGGGGTAGCGATGTTGGCCGCAAGTATCATCGCCGGGGCCCTATGGGATTTCGTCGGACCGGACGGCACATTTTTGGCTGGAGCTGTATTCACGGCGTTTGCGCTCATCGTGTTCCCATTCGTGCATCGGAAAGAAATGGCAGCAGGAAATACATAGCTTAGACGACCACCGTCAACCGTTTCGCTGCGCGGGTGACGCCCGTGTAAAGCCAGCGTTCGCGCGAGTCGGGAAAGGCAAAGCTTTCGTCGAACAGCACGACGTCGTCCCATTGCGAGCCTTGCGCCTTATGCACAGTGAGCACATAGCCGTAGTCGAATTCGTCGTAAGGCTTGCGCCGTTGCCAATCGAGTTGATCGAGCCCGCCGGTGAAACATTCCGGCCGCACGGACACTTTCACGCCGCGCCGCGCCGTTTCGTCATCCGGCAAAAGATGCATGGTCATGATGCCGGTTTTCGTGGCGCGCGCCCGCCCGCCGCGATCTTTCACGGTCCATAATCCGCCGTTGAACAGGCCTTTCTTGCGGTTGTTGCGCAGGCACACGAGCTTGTCGCCGGATGACGGCAGCGCGCCCTCAAAGCCGCGCCGTTCGCGCATGCGGTTATTGTAAGCGCGGCGCGTGAGGTTGCGTCCCACCAGCACTTGGTCGGCATCGAACACGCGCTGTGGATCGAGCTCGTTTTTCCGCACCACTTCCGTCTCGCCGTAGCGGCCCGGTGTGAGAGGGCCGCCGGCGCGAATGGCCATCGACAGGCGCACGATTGGATCGTCCTGCGCTTGCCGGTGCACTTCCGTGAGCATTACATCGGGCTCGGATTCGGTGAAAAATCCGCCGCCCTGAAATCGGCGGCAGTTGCGCCGGATCGCCCAGCACCAAAAGCGGCACGCCGAAAGACAAAAGATCGCGGCCGAGCTCGACATCCACCATCGAGCATTCGTCGATGACGATCAGTTCGGCCTCGGAGGCCGGCGCCTCATCCCATAAATCGAAGCTTGGAATTTCTTCGCCGCTCTCACGCGGACGATAAATGAGTTTGTGAATGGTGGAAGCGCTGGAACAGCCCTTGCCGCGCATCACGGAGGCCGCCTTGCCGGTGAACGCGGCGAACTTCACTTCGCCATCGACATGCTCGGCAATATGTTTGGCGAGCGTCGTTTTGCCGGTGCCCGCATAACCGAAAAGACGAAATACCTGCGGCGTGTCGCCCGTGCCCGGTTCGGCTTTGAGCCACTCGGCCACGGCTTGCAGCGCGGCATCTTGATGCGGGGAGAACTGCGGCATGGAGACTGATCAATAGAACAGATGCTGGCATGATGAAAGAACAGAAATAGAACGATTATATTTCGAGACAACTGGTTCCCGTTCAATACGCGGGACGCGGCAGTGGAGAGAACCCGCGCAAAAAGCTGGAAAATCGGTTCTCCCCGCTCGCTTGCTTTCTCCCCCCATTGGCCCGATATAGGCGTCGGGAGGTTGGCGGTGGACGAGCCACTCGCCAACCGGGTCAGGTCCGGAAGGAAGCAGCCCTAACGAGCACGGATCGGGTCGCTCGTCAGCCTCCCACCTTCTCAGATCACTGTCGCCCGGATGGAGCGGAACGCGAAATCCGGGAACGATCGGGAGGGTCGCAAGACCGATTCCCGGGTTTCGCTGCGCTCAACCCGGGCGACAGGCTACTACAAGCTACGGGCGGGCGCAGATCGCAGTAGAGCCAACGTCACAATGAACGATACCATAATCGAGCCGTCGGGCTATCGCGTGCTCGCGCGCAAATATCGTCCCGCCAATTTCGATGATCTGATCGGTCAGGACGCCATGGTGCGCACGGTCTCGAACGCCTTCGAAACGGGACGCATCCCGCAAGCCTGGATTCTCACCGGCGTACGCGGCGTCGGCAAAACGACCACCGCCCGCATTCTTGCCCGCGCGCTCAATTACCAATTACCCGATGGGTCGGTAAGCGCGCCGACCGTCAACATGCCAATTCTGGGCGCGCATTGTCAGGCGATTATCGACAGCCGGCATCCCGACGTGCTCGAGATGGACGCGGCCTCGCACAATAGCGTCGAAGACGTGCGGCAGATCAATGATGCGATCCGTTACGCGCCGATGTCGGCTCGTTACAAGGTTTACATTCTTGACGAAGTTCACATGCTCTCCGGGGCGGCTTTCAATGCAATTTTGAAAACGCTGGAAGAGCCGCCACCGCATGCGAAGTTTATTTTTGCGACCACCGAGATCCGCAAAGTTCCGATTACGGTGCTCTCGCGCTGCCAACGTTTCGATCTACGCCGGGTCGATGCCGCGCTGCTAGTGCAACATCTGAAAAATATTTGCGCCAAAGAAAATGTCCCAGCGCAATCTGATGCGCTTGCACTGATTGCCCGCGCAGCGGAAGGCTCTGTTCGGGATTCGTTATCGCTTTTAGATCAAGCAATTGCCCATGCTGGCCCTACTTCCGCAATTCCAGATCTTGGTATGCCCGGGGCCATGATACTTGGTCGAGGTTTAGAAATTCGCGCCGAAGACGTGCGGCAAATGCTCGGCCTCGCCGATCGCGTGCGGGTGGTCGATTTGTTCGAGGCGCTCATGAAGGGCGATATCGCCGCCGCACTCACCGAATTGCGGGCACAATACGATATCGGCGCGGATCCGGCGGTGGTCTTGTCGGATTTGGCCGAATTCGCCCACTTCGTCACCCGTGTAAAAGTCGTGCCGCATGTGGCCGAGGACGCTTCGCTGTCGGAAGCCGAGCGAATACGCGGCCGCGCCTTTGCCGTGCAGCTGTCAATGCGGGTTTTGTCGCGTACCTGGCAGATGTTGCTCAAAGGCATTTCCGAAGTACAGGCATCGGCGCGGCCGATCACCGCCGCTGAAATGGTACTGGTGCGTATCGCCTATGTCGCCGATCTGCCGACACCGGATGAAGTCGTGCGGGCGTTTAGCGAGGAGAGCACGGTTTCCGCACGACCGCAGGGTCATGTCGGCTCAACGTCCGTTACCTCGCAAAATTTCGCGCCGCAAGCCAATGCGCCGCGCGGTGCGCCGCGTTCCTCGGCCATGATAGCACCCCGCATTCAAGAAGAGCCGACCGCAGGCATTGTCGAACAAAACGCACCGGCATTATCCATCGGTTCTTTTGAAGCCTTGATCGCGCTCGCCGCCGAGAAGCGCGACATCGCCATCAAGCTGGCGTTGGAGCGCGACGTTCGCTTGGTGTTCTGCGAGGATGGCCGGCTCGAAATCGCACTCGAGGCAAGCGCCTCGCGTACATTGATTCCCGATTTGCAACGCAAATTGACGACGTGGACCGGCAAGCGCTGGCTGGTGGTCGTCTCGAAAGAGCCGGGCGCTCCGACCTTGCGCTCACAGGCGGAGGCACATCAGGCTGAAATCGAACGTGGCGCACACACCGATCCGCTGGTGCAAGCCGTTCTCAATCGTTTTCCCGGCGCTAAAGTCGTCGGGGTGACGCAAAACGCGTTTGATGGGGCCGACTTTGTTGCCCCTGCCGAAGCGGACGACGACTGAGTCGAGGAAAATACAATGCCGGACTTCATGGGCCTGATGAAACAGGCCGCGCAATTACAATCGAAGATGCAGGAAATGCAGGCCGAGCTCGATCAGATCGAGGTCGAAGGCACTGCCGGGGGCGGCTTAGTTAGTGTCAAGCTCAATGCCAAAGGCGATCTTAAAGGGGTGAGAATTGACGACTCGCTCATGAAAACGAGCGAAAAGGAAATTCTGGAAGACCTGCTGGTGGCCGCGCAGGCCGATGCGCGCCGCAAGGCCGAAACCGTTATGCAGGAAAAAATGAAAGCCTTGACCGGCGGCCTGCCACTGCCGCCGGGCATGGGTTTGGGGTGACATGCCAACCGATGTTGCACACTGGGCTCGCGGCTCTAGTGGAGTGGATTTGACATTCGCTACCCACCTGGCCGCAAGCTCGCGAAGCGAATGTCAAATCCAAAACTCCACTAGAAATTTATATTTGCTAGTGGTCTTTCAATTCAAACATTCGCAAAAGATCCCCGCCGAAATGGGTAGCGAATGTTTGAATCGGACCACTAGTGGAGTGGATTTGACATTCGCTACCCACCTGGCCGCAAGCTCGCGAAGCGAATGTCAAATCCAAAACTCCACTAGAAATTTATATTTGCTAGTGGTCTTTCGATTCAAACATTCGCAAAAGATCCCCGCCGAAATGGGTAGCGAATGTTTGAATCGGACCACTAGCGTTCCCGCCTCCCTTGTGCGCAGGGCAATCATGGCCGCAGCCTTCACCTCTCCCCGCCCGAACTCGGGTTTACCCGAGTTCGGCATTATCAAGTGGTCGAAGTCGGATATATCCGACTTCGACTGGGGAGAGGTCGACTTCCGAGCGACTGCGAGGAAGTCGGGCGAGGGGGCGTTTGTAACGATTCTTAAGCCCAAGATTGACCCCCACCCCAACCCTCCCCCACAAGGGGGGAGGGAGCAGGCAGCCGCAATCGGCAAAGTGTGAGCCGACAAACATGCCCACCGCCGTTGCCGGTCCTGAAATTGAACGCCTCATTCAGTTGCTTGCGCGCTTGCCCGGCTTGGGCCCGCGCTCGGCGCGCCGCGCCGCGCTTTTCCTCATTAAGAAACGCGAAGCGCTGATGGCGCCGCTTGCGGCCGCTTTGCAAACGGCCATGGACAAAATCGAGATTTGCAAAGTCTGCGGCAATATCGATACGCAGAACCCCTGCGCGGTCTGCACCGACGTGCGGCGCGATCCATCCATCATCGTCGTGGTGGCCGAAGTCGCCGACCTCTGGGCGCTCGAGCGCGCCAATGCGGTGAACGGCCGTTACCACGTGCTCGGCGGCACGCTGTCCCCACTCGACGGCATCGGCCCGCAAGACCTTTCAATCGATGCGTTGATCTCGCGCGTTCACGCCGAGCCGGTGCAGGAAGTCATCCTCGCGCTCAACGCCACCGTCGACGGCCAAACCACGGCGCATTACATCACCGAATTGTTGCAGGACGCGACCGTGAAGGTAACGCGCCTTGCCCACGGCGTTCCGGTCGGCGGCGAGCTCGATTATCTCGACGAGGGCACGCTTTCGGCGGCGATCAAGCAGCGCATATTGTTTTAGAGATACGCGCATACGACTAAAATATTTGAAGGAGAGTTAATGATGCGTGTCAACGTAAACGCGACTTTGATTATCCTTATTTTATCGGCGACAATGCCTTCGATGGCTCGAGCTGGTGATCATTATTTTTCCTGTGTTACGCCGTCGGGCGGCTATCGGCTCGTCCTCGAGGACGGCACGTTGCGTTCCGGCGACAAGGTGATCAAAAACGAAAACGAATACAAAAAATTACGTGAAGTTACCGTTCACGAAAAGGATGGGGTCTGCGTCGATAAGAACAACAAAAAGTATGATTGGAACAACCAAACCTATCTGCTGGAGCTCCTCACAGAACCGGACGGTCAGAAGACGCAGCTCATGTTTCTCTGCGAGGCCGATGTAGACGGCACGCCGGCCGCTGTCACCGCCACTCAATGCAAAACCACTTTCGAAAAGTGGCTACGTCCGGCCTTCCGTAGCCGGGGAAAGCGGGTCGTAAAATAGACGCGAGATGCTGCATCCACGCTGCGCGCCGTTCTCTCGCCTATTTTGCCGGCGCCAGCTTGGCGAAATGTCCGCGAACCTGGAGCCAGGCGAGCAATCCGAGGCTTGGAATGGCGGCGAGCGCACAAATCACGAAAAACCACGGCCAGCCTGTCCATTTCGCGATAAAGCCCGCGCCGAATGATAAGTCGGTGCGGCCAATAGCGGCGAGTGCGGAGAGCAGCGCGTATTGTGTCGCCGTATGCAACGGGTTTTTGCACAGCGCCGACAGGTAAGCGACGAACATCACCGTGCCGATGGCGCTGGTGAAATTCTCCACCGTGATCGCGATGGCCAGCGCCGCCGGGTCGCGGCCGCTCACGGCCAGCCAACTGAACGAAAGATTGGCCGAAGCTTGCAGGATCGCGCCGATCCACAGGCTTGCGGCCAGCGGCAGCGCGCGGGCAATAAATCCGCCGGCAAAGCCACCGGCAAGCAATGCCGCCAATCCCACGCCTTTGACGATGGCCGCATATTCATTCCGCGTAAAGCCGAGATCGATCACGAAAGGCGCCGTCATCACTCCGGAAAACGCGTCGGTCAATTTGAACAGCACCACGAAGGCGAGGATCACCAGCGCGAGCTCATAGCCCATGAAGTCTTTGAACGCGCCGACGGCGGCCTCGATCACGCGCGCAAGGCGATTTTGTTTGGCATGCGCTGTTTGCGCTTCGCGCGAAATTTCCGGTTCGGTGGCAACGAGCGCTGCCGCGGTGCCCATCAAGACAAACATGGCCATGGCGGCATAGGCAAAATGCCACGCGGATTGGCTGGCCAAGCCATGCGCTTGAAAGCCACTCACCAGAAACAGCATACCGGCGGTGGAAGCAAGCATGCCGACACGATAGGCCGCAACGTAAGATGCCATGCCGGCAGCTTGCTCATTTTCAGGCAGGCTTTCCACGCGGAACGCGTCGACAACAATATCCTGGGTTGCTGAAGCTATCGCCACCAGCAATGCGGCGACCGCGACGACGCCGGGTGCAACCGTGGGATTGCACGAGCCGAGAAACACGATTGTCACAATCAACAGAAGTTGCGCGAACACGAGCCAGGCGCGGCGGCGGCCGAGCCAATGCGAGAGCAGCGGCACGTCCAGCGCATCGGTGAGCGGCGCCCAAAGGAATTTCAGGGTATATGGTGTCCCCACCAACGCAAACAGGCCGATGGTGCTAAGATCGACGCCGGATTCGCGCATCCACACCGACAAAGTGGCGCCGGTGAGCGCCAGCGGCAGCCCCGACGAAAAGCCGAGAAACATCACGATCAACACACGCGGCTGGACATAGACCGCGACGGTGCCGAAAAAGGATGTCCGTTGGCGGCTTGGCGCGGACGGAGGCGGCGAAGATGTCATTGCCCGAGGTAGTCGTTCTTGCAGCGAACCGTGGTTTGAAAGTCCGTCGCGATCGAAAGCTCCACTGCGACGCACAAAAAAGGCCGGGCCAAGACGCGGCCATTGATCCTCTTATTAAGAGCGTTTGGATTAAGGCGTCTGAATTTCAAAAAATCGCCCACGCGGGCTCAGACCGCGCTGCTGATCCATTGTTGCAGTTTTTGCTTGGGCGCGGCGCCTACTTGGCGTGACGCGATCTCGCCGTTCTTGAACATCATGAGTGTCGGGATCGACATAATGCCGTATTTGGCGGCGGTATTCGGGTTTTCATCGACATTCATCTTCACGATCTTGACTTTGTCACCGAGCTCACCGGCGATTTCTTCCAGTGCCGGCGCGATCATGCGGCAAGGGCCGCACCATTCGGCCCAAAAATCGACAACGACCGGATCGGCCGACTTCAGAACATCCGATTTAAAATTTGCGTCCGACACTTTGCCGACGGCCATGGCGGTTACCTCATGTTGTTGTTCGATGGAGCGAAACGCCCGTATAAATGGGACGGTTGAACCTAAGAAGGCCGTGGCAGAGCGTCAAGACGCTTGGACGCGGACTTGACCCGCGCTCAGCGCGGCGTCCAGTATTTCGCGGGAAAGTTCCATCAAATCAGGAACTTCCGTCCAAACCAACGCCGCACGCACCGGCCGGTTGGGGTACAATTTGCCGAGCACCGCCCCGTAGAGTGCAAGCTGCCGTACATAACTTGGCGGCACGTCTTCGACCCGGCGCGGGGCGGGGTGATTCGTCTTGAAATCCGCGATCAAGACGGCGTCGCTGGTCACGACAAGCCGGTCGATCTGGCCCGACACCCGAACCTTTTCTGCGCCGATCTGTAGAGTTCCGACAATCGGCACTTCGGCTCTGCTGCCGGGCTCGTAAAGTGCGTGGAAGCGCGAATCCTCCAGAACGCGCATGACTTGCACGGCAAGCGTGGACTGGGCCGCCGCATCGAGTTCGGCTCCGGCGCGGGTTAGATATTCCGTTGCCGCCCGCGCGCGACACTCAGGCGCAATATCCGGCAATGATTGCATCAGCCGATGCACCAGCAAGCCGCGTTTGAGCGCGGCGCTGTTGCCGGAAATCGCGGTGCGAGGGGTGTCTTCTTCCATATGCGAGGGCGCGATGGTGCGGAGGAGCGGCGCTTTTGGCGCGGCCTCGCGCGTGAGCCAAAGCGGGACCGCTTTGGGCGGTATGAAAGTCTTGACGGCGCGCGATGAAACCGAAGTGCCCTCTTCGCCATCTTTGCAATAGCGCAGCACCTCTCCTTCGTCATCCTCCGCCGGTTCTTTCGTGCAATACTCGCTCAACGCATCGCTCACGAGTTGAAACCAGCAACCTTCCGGCATTTTTCGCGAGCCTTGCGTGCCGCAGACAATCAGCCGCCGGGCCGCGCGCGTCATCGCCACATAGAGAAGCCGCCGGTATTCGTCGCGCGCCGCAAGCCGCGTTTCCTCGCGCGCTTGGCTCATAGCCGCGACATCGCTATCGCGCGCGGTCGCCCACACGAGCATGTCATCGCTCAGAAGCAGCAAGCGCGGATCGCGCGGCCCTGTTGGCGCTGTCGTTGTATCGGCAAGGATTACGGTATCGGCTTCGAGGCCTTTCGCGCCGTGCACTGTCATGACCCGCACTTCGTCGCGTGCCATTTCCATGTCGCGACGAACCTCGCTTCGGGCCGCGCGCAGCCAGGCGAGAAAACCTTGCAACGTCGGCGTCTCGCGCTGCTCGTAATCGAGCGCAAAATTGAGAAATTCGTCGAGCGCATCGTTCGCCTCAGGCCCAAGGCGGACCAAAAATTTCTGCCGGCCACACCACGCGCCCAGCACATGCGCGAAAAAGCCGAAAATATCGCGTTGTTGCGCGGCTTGTGAGAGTTGGGTCAGCGCGCGTTCCGCGGCGGCGAAAACGGGATCGTCATCCATCTTGTCGCGTAGCGCATGACGTAGAGAGCCTTTGCGATTCCAGGCGAGCGTAAACAATTGCTCTTCGCTCAAACCGAACAGCGGACTCTTGAGCACGCTCGCCAGCGCCAGATCGTCGTCGGGCAGCAATAGGCAATCGGCGAGCGCCATTAAATCCATCACTGCGATGTGTTCGGTAAGCACCAGACGGTCGGCGCCGGCAACCGGCACGCGCGCATCTTTCAGTGCGCGAATAATGGCCTCAAACAGCGGCCCGCGCTGACGCACGAGGATTAAAACATCGCCGGCTTTCAAGGCTTTCTCGATTTGACGTTTAACATAGGCGGCGATTTTGCGCGCGAGCCGCACGCGCGGGCTTTCCTCGCTCTGCGTGTCGAAAGGCGCGTCCCAGCCTTCGATCTCGCGTTTCTCGGCCGGCGCAAGCAGCGGCCAGAGCTCGACCAAGCCAGGCGTTGCATCGGGCAGCGCCTCGTGCGGCGGAATGCCGGCGTCATCGGTGGTGACGCTGGCGAAAATCTCGCGCATTGAAAAAACTTGATCGACCGAGCCGAGCACATTCGCGCCGGAACGGAACGAATGATGAAAGCGCAAATAACGCCAGCCTTGCTCCGGTCGATCGAAATGCCGCGCGAACAGGCGGCGCATTTCGTCGAACGCTTTGGGGGCCGCGCCTTGAAAAGAGAAGATCGATTGTTTCTCATCGCCAACCGCGAAGATCGTGCGCTTGACGTTCTCGCGCGCACCACCGGTCACGAATTCGGAAACGAGGGTGGTGATGATCTCCCACTGCTTCTGGCTGGTATCCTGCGCCTCGTCGATCAACACGTGGTCGATCCCTAAGTCGAGCTTGTAGAGCACCCAGGCGGCCGAGGCGCGCTTGAATAAGTCGATGGTTCTTTCGATGAGGTCCTCGTAATCGAGCAGCGCGCGTTGTTCTTTGGCGCGCCGGTAACGCGCGATCACCTCCGCGGCAACCGTAAGAAGTGCGCGCGTGCGTTCGCGGGCGTAAAGCGCGCACTCGCGTTCGAGCAGAGCGCAAACGCGCTCCTGTTCGGCGATAAGACGCTTGAGCCAATCGGGATGACGTTCGGCCAGGATCTTGGTGACGATATTCTTGCGCGGCTCGAGCTCGCCGGTGCAAAAAATGCGCACGTAGAGTTCGATCCGCTCGCGTCCGCTCGCCAGTTTGGCGGCTTGCAAAGCCGTAACGTGTTTGCGATCGTTAGCCGAGCCGGCGGCAAGCACCTCGATTAAAATCGGCCATTCAGCCGCGGGAATCAGCGAGGCCGAAAAAAATTCCTGCTCCACCAATTCAATCGTATCATTTCCGTCAACGCCGAGCGTCTGCGACAATTCCACCATCGCAGCCTCGATGCCGCCCGCGCGCGCGAGCCAGCGGCCGAGCGTTTCGCGTTCGCGAATAGCATCGCCGATCACATCCTTGAAGGTCTGGTCGGCGGCGACCACGACGGCCGTGGCCAGCGCCTTGCCCAGCGCACTCTCGGGCGCGGCGGAGGCCTCCTGCAGCACTTCCAACGTCAATTGCTCGAGCAATTGTGCCGTGGCGGTTTCATCCAGCACCGTGAAACGCGCGGCGACATTGGCTTCGAACGGAAACTGATGCAGCAGGCGCGTGCAGAAGGCGTGAATCGTTTGCACCTTCAAGCCGCCCGGCGTTTCCAAGGCCGAGGCGAAGAGCCGCCGCGCCCGTGCGCGTTCACTCGCGCCCGGCTTGCGTCCGGTTGCAAGCGTAATTCTTTCATCGAGCGCGGTATCGTCGAGCGCGGTCCAGGCGGCGAGCGTGTCGAACACACGGTTTGCCATATTCGCGGCGGCGGCTTTGGTGAACGTGATGCAGAGGATCTTGGCGGGATCGCAGCCGCGCAACAGCAGATTGATGACGCGTTGCGCGAGCACATGCGTCTTGCCGGAGCCGGCATTGGCGGAGACGAAGGCGGAAATCTCCGGGTCGGCCGCCTGCACCTGCAGCCCGCGCACCTCGGGCGGAACGATGCGCGTACTCATGCTTCACCCTCATCGGCACCGCCGGTGAGCGACCATTCCTTCACACGCGCGAGATGATCGTAATCGCCGTAATGCGTCTTCCACATCGGATGCACGAGCGAGAGATAGGGCTTGGTCTCGTCCTCGAACTGCGCCGCGACTTCCTTCAGGCGCGTGAGTGCACGTTGAGCCTGCGAGTCGGGCGTGCCTTCCTTGAAATCGACCATGTTTTCTTTGCCGGCCGGCTCGCCGCCTTTCAGCGTAACGTAAGTGATTTCGGAAACCGCGCCCGGCGCGATCGGCTTGAAACCGCTCTCGCGCAATATGGCGGCTTCCAGCGTCAATTGCGGCGCAAGCCCGGTGCGCACCTGCTTTTCCGTGCGCGCCGCACCGGTTTTATAGTCGATGATCGCGTAAGAGCCGTCTTTGCGTTGCTCGATGCGATCGGCAATGCCGGTCAGTGTGAAGTCGCGTTTGCCGACCGGGAAGGTCAAGGCGCCGCCGATTTCCGCATAAAGCGCCGTCATGCCCTCGCGGCGTGCACGATCCCAGCGTGCAAACCACTCGGCAATGCGCATAAAACGCGGCCACCAAAAGGCGCGCGCTTCCGGATAATCGGCAAGCGGCGCGAAATGTTTTTCGCCGAGCGCAAGCAATTCCTTGAGCGGATCGGCCGGGGGCGCTTTGGCGAATAGTTTGGTGTAATCGCCAATGGCGCCGTGAATGATCGTTCCGCGGTCGCGCGCGCCGGGCGGCGTATCGATGGCCTCAAGCGGAGAAAGGCGTAAGATATATTTGGCGTAGATCGTATAGGGATCGCGCAGCCAGTCTTCGATGGCGGTGACGGAAAGTTTAGTCGGCCGCGCCGCCAGCGGCGGCGTTGGCGCAGGACGTCTGGCCGGTTTGATGTCTGCCGGATGATCGAGAGAGTGCGCATAATCGAGATAGGCATTGCCGCATGCGAGCACATCTTTCCACCGCGTCTCTCCGGCGAGCGCGGCGAGGCGCTGCACGAAACGTGAGGTCACGGTTGGCGCGCCCGCCAGCTTGGTGGCGCGGGTGAGAATGACTTCGCGCGCGCCCAACGCTTGCGCAAAATCGTGCGCCCGCAGCCCTATGAGTCGTTCCGGCGGATCGAGACCCAAATCGCGCCGCATGGGGCGCGACAACCACGGATCGCTGCGCGTTTCCGGCGGCCAGGTGCCTTCGTTGAGGCCGCCGAGCACGACGCGATCGATCTGTTGAAGGCGCGCTTCGAGCGGTCCGTAAATATGCACGCGCGCGTCTTGCGCCTCAGGCCGGCGCACGACGCGATCGCCAATGGCGGCGGCGAACACGTCCGGATAATCGCTTTTGCTAATGGCCAGTCTGGCGGCGGCAGGGCTGTCGATCAATTCATCGAGCGCGCGGACAAGCGCATTGCCGTCATGCCGGCCGAATGCGGCGATCTGACCGCCGGCATCTTGGCTGAGCGCTGCAAGCACGTCGCGATGAAACCGCGCCAATGCGGCGAGCGCATGATCGCCGCGCGGCAATTTTTCCAACGGCGCCAACGCGGCGGCAAGTTTGGCGATGAGATCGCAGGCATTGCCGAGCGCGTCCTCGCCGATGCTCAAGCGCGGATCGCTTTTGTGCCAAGTGTCACGGTTCGCGCGGAACGTCACAAGCGCATGGGCAAGCCCCTCGCTGCCGGGCCGTGGGCGCGGGCCGCGCAAGAGCGCGCGTTCGAGCGCGGCAATAGCCGGGTCGTGCGCGCCCGCGGAGCGTCCCAGCCGCAGCAAAGGATGTTTGAGCAGGCCGAGCAAAGTCACCGGCTCCAATCCACCGAGTGCCGCTTGCGCGGCGAGCCGCGCAAAAATGCCGGCTTGCGTTTGCTTCAAGCTATCGCCGCCGGAATCGTCCACCGCCACGTGCCAGCGTTGCAATGCCGCCACCACGCGGCGCGCCAGCGTGCGGTCGGGCGTCACCAGCGCGATGCGCTTTTCCTTTTCCTCGATCCCCTCGCGGAGGCAAACGGCGATGGCGAGCGCTTCCTCCTCGGCATTGGCCGCTTCGATTAAACTCACCGAGGCCAAAGCCGCATCGGTCTTTGTCGCAAAATCCGCTTTCTTGCGGCTCAATTGCCAATGCTCGGTGGTCGCGGCCGGGCGCAAGGCTTCCGCGAGCAAAGCTTCGCGGCCATGCGCTTGCGGCTCAGCAAGCGATGGCACGGCCTCGCGCGCCATGCGCAAGCGTTTCAGCAAAGCCTGCATGGCGAATTGCGCATGAGAAGCAACCGGCGCGCCATCGTGGCTTTTATCCTCGTCGTCGCCGGCGATGCGTTGCCATGACGTTTCGTCGAGATAGATATCGAGGCCGGGCAAAACGACGGCGCCATGCGGCAACGTAGCGATGGTTGCGAGCAGCTTGGCGGTCGAGGGCATCGAGCCGGTCGAACCGGCGGCGATAACGGGCGCATTCGAATTGGCGAGCCGTTTGGCCTCGGCTTCAATCAGTTTGTCGCGCCGCTCGGCGGCTTCGATCACGCCGCGCTCGGCGCGGATTGCGGGCCAGGCATCACGCGCGATTTTCAAAAAGCGCAGCGAGAACTGCCAATAAGGATCGAGATCGTCCGGCACCAAAGTGTCGAGCCGGTCCCACGAGATTTGCCGCGTAGTCATGTCATCCATCAAGCGCGCCAGATCATCGGCCAGCCCCAGCGCGGCCGAAGGCGTATTGGCGACCAGAGGCGTGCCTGACGCGCCGCGCACTTCGGCGGAATTCGCCCATTGCAAAATGAGTTGCGCGAGCAGGAGCCGTCGCTCCAATGGCGCGAGGGCCGGCGGTAGTTGCAAGGCGGCCTCGGCCAGTTCGCCGCTTGCCGCTTCGGCAAAGGCGATTTCGTCTTCGTCGAGATCACCGAGCGGCACGATGCGTGGTAGAATTGCCGCCTCATCGTCGAGCCTATCGAGAAAGACTTCGCGCGCGAGTCGGCAGGCGCGGCGTGTGGGGAGATAAATCGTGGCGCGGGCTAGTTCGAGCGGATCGCGGCTTGCCGGAAAGCCGGCCACGAGTTTTCCCGCGCGCAAGGCGTCGATCAGCACCGGCAAAAACGGCGCCGATGACGGAATGTTGAAGACTCGGGGATTCATCGGCTCAACATACACTATCAATATGAAATTGGCAGATTTGCTGAAGATGAGCGAAGCGGTCTATTCCGCGCTCGCTTTAATAGTGGCTTCGGCTTCGGCAATGGCCTCGGGTGTGCCGACATGCATCCACAAGCCTTCCAGCTGCAAGCCGAAAAGCCGACCGGCCTGCGCCGCGCGGTCGAACAGCGCGGTGAGTGAGAATTCGCCGCGCGGCGCATTCGCGAACAAAGCAGGCGAAAGGATCGCCGCGCCGGCATAAACGAAAGGCGCAATCTCCCGATCCGCGCGCTGACACAGGCGAGCATCGGGTAGCATGGTGAAATCGCCCGGCCCGTCATAGCCCACGCTGCCCAATGTCGGCGCAAGCAATAGCAGCGCATCCATTTTCGCCGCATCGAAACTGTCGGCGAGCCGCGCGAGATTGGGTTTTGCGCCGTCGATCCAGATCGTATCGCTGTTGATGTGAAAGAACGCCGCTCCGCCCAATTGCGGCAGCGCGCGCAAAACGCCGCCGCCGGTCCCGAGCAATACGCCGCGCTCGTCGGAGATGACGATTTGTGGCCGCGTGCGCGTGGCAAGATGGCGCTCCAGCTTCTCGGCGAGGTAATGCACATTGACGACGGCGCACGCGACGCCCGCACCGACAAGCTTGTTGAGCACATGATCGATAAGCGGCTTGCCGGCGACCGGCACCAGTGGTTTCGGAATCGTACCGGTGAGCGGCCGCATGCGCGTGCCCAGGCCGGCGGCGAGCACCATCGCATGCGTTGGTGACTTGTTTATATTCATTTAGATTTTCAGCGCTGGGACGTTGACGCGATACCAGTCCGCGAGCTCGGCAAGCGAGGGATGCGCGAGCGAGCGTTTCAGATAATTCCATACACGCGGCACGTGGCGTAAATATTGCGGCTTGCCGTCGCGCCGCTCCAGCCGCGCGAAAATGCCGAGAATTTTGGAAGCGCGTTGCGCCGCAAGCGTTGCAAAGAGACGTACGAAGCCGGCTACGTTGAACAAAGGATCTGCTTGCATGCGCGCGCGCGCATAACGCGACAGGAGCGCGATCTCCATCGTTTCCGGCACGTCCACGCGGGCATCCTGCAAGAGGGAGGCGAGATCGTAAGCGGCCGGCCCCATCACCGCATCTTGAAAATCGAGGAGGCCGATGCGCGCAATGCTCTCGCGATCGGGCAGCCATAAGAGATTGGGCGAGTGAAAATCGCGCAACACCCAAGTGGGCGGCGCCTTCGTCGCCGGCAATAAAGCCTCCTGCCAGAGCTGGAGATAACTCTCGCGCGCGTGGTGCGGCAAGGCGACGCCGAACTTAGGCAAATACCAGTCGGGCAAGAGCTCGGCTTCGATCAGCAGCGCGTCCATGTCGTAACGCGGCAGTTTATATTCGACTCCGGGTTCGACCGGCAAAACATCGGGTAAGGCTTGGCTATGCAGTGCGGCCAACAAATCGGTTGCGACTTCGTAACGCGCTTCGATAGGCGCGGGTGGTGCGCCGCTCGTGACTGCTTCATGCCCAAAGTTTTCGAGAATCAAAAGTCCAGCGTCGCGATCCGCCGCTAAAATGCGCGGCGCTGAGAAGCCGCGTTCGGAAAGCCCGCGCGCCATGGCGATAAACGGCGTCACGTTTTCGGCAAGATGCGCGATCGCGCTGTAGGGTTTTCCGTCGCGCACGGGTGGCCCATCCGGCCGCTTCGGCGCGTTCATCAGGACATAACTCGTGCCCTCATGCGTCAGCCGCTCATAAGAACGGCTGGAAGCATCGCCTTGCAGATGCCGCCGCGCGGCCACAGCAAAACCGTTGCGCTCGAGGAAACCGCGCAGGGTGGCGATGCGCTCGGCCTTGGCCGCGCAACTTCCGTAACCGGTGATGCGTGCTTGGCGGAAGGCCGGCCCGTGATGCGCCGACACAGTAAAGGCGATGTCGAGCCGGTCCGACGGCAAATGCGCGGCGGCGCGGTCCGGCCATTCCAATAAGGTCACAGCGCCTTCCGTTAATTCGTCAAAGCCGAGCTCGACCAATTCCGAAGGCCCCGACAGCCGGTAAAGATCGGCATGGAGCAGATTGAAGCGCGGCAGGACATAGGCCTGCGTCAGCGTGAAGGTCGGGCTTGGCACCTCGATGGTTTCGTCTTCCGCCAAATGGCGGATCAGCGCGCGCGCGAATGTGGTCTTGCCCGCGCCCAAATCGCCGGAGAGCGTGATGAGATCACCGCCTTGAATCAGCGCGGCAACGTCCGCCATTAGGTGGCGCGTGGCTTCTTCGTCTTCCAGCACCACCGTGAAGCTATAGCCGCCGACCGTATTCGGAAACATCGAATCATCCGTTTCGAGATTGCGATGGATTTCGACGAAGCCGCACTCGCAGAATTGGATTTATGAATACATAGCCTAGGCTTGAGATACGTAAAGAGGAAACACCCTACTTCAACTCGACCGTCATAGGATTATACGAATATAGCCATTTGTTTCTTTCCTTGCCCTCGTCGCGGCGGGCAAAGGCAGCGCGGATCTCGGCTTCCGAGCGCAGATGGAAGAGTTTTCGGTTTTCAGTCGATTGCATGACAATGCGCGCGGTGCGCTCGATACGATTGCATTGATAAAGCTGCAAGGCCTCGGAAATCGAATCCTTCATATTGAGCGCGCGCGCGAGCACAGCGCCGTCCTCGATGGCCATGACCGCGCCTTGCGCCAGATAAGGCAGGGTCGGATGCGCCGCATCGCCCAGAAGCGTCGTGCGCGCGGTGCTCCAAGTCGCAATCGGCGGCCGATTGTACAGCGACCAGCGATAGCATTGATCCTTGTCAGCGCTGTCGATGACGGTTTGGATGATCGGATGCCAGCCCGAAAAATCAGCCTTGAGCGTTTCCCAAGGCATTTTCACAGTCCAGGATTCATCGGAAACCTTGTCCGTTTCAACAATGCCGACGAAGTTCAATAGAGTGCCACCGCGGATGTAATAACAAACGGCGTGCCCGCCGGGCCCCATGAACACTGACATCACCGGTTCGAGGAAATCCTTGGGCAACTTCTCAACTGGCACGGTGATGCGCCAAGCGGCATCGCCGGTATAAGTTGCCGGCACTTCGCCGGCGATCTGCCGGCGGATGATTGATTTCAATCCATCCGCGCCGATGAGCAAATCGCCGTGCGCCGCGCCGCCGTCGGCGAATTTGAGCGTCACGCCACCTGGCGATTCCGAAAAGCCGGTGACACGCCGATTGAGTCGCACCACATCTGATTTGAACTTGCGCGCTTTCGCCGCAAGCAGCGCATGGAAATCGGCCCGGTGCAATTGCGTATACGGTGCGCCGTGCAGGCGTTCGTGCTCGTCCGATAAAGGAAACCGCTGGATCACCTCGCCGGTATCATGCAGGCGAAAGACGTAGGCCTCGGGGCGCACGCCGGCTTTGGCGATCTCCGCCTCCAAACCGAGTGCGCGCAGCGCATGCATGCCATTGGCGCTGATCTGAATGCCCGCGCCGATCTCCTCGAGCTGCGCGGCTCGTTCATATACCTCGACATCATGCCCCTCTTTCATCAGGAAGGAGGCGGCAGCAAGCCCGCCAAGACCGGAGCCGGCAATAAGGATCTTGTACTTTGCCATAAAAAGATGCTCTTCGCGTGGAGAGGCGCGTCGCGAATCGTGGGGCCGTCATCGTCGCTAATTTGAAAGTATTTCGGGCCTTTTCGCAATGCCAAGGATACGGCCGAAGCCCTTTTCTGAGCCTGACCTCACGGGGCTCGCGCCTTTGCACTCGCTTGTCAGCCGGAGTGTCCAGCGAGAGCAACTCTCGCTCCTAAGCCGAAGGCTCCTGTTCGAGCGGATTCTCGACGTAGTGCGTTCGTACCAAAATATATGTCACGACGGTTAATGGCGCCGCGAGCACCAGACCGGCTACGCCGAAAAGCAGACTGCTCACCGTGATTCCCAGCAGGACCAGAGCTGGCGGAATCGTTACGAACCGGCGCTCGATCAGCGGCGCAACCAAATAACCTTCAAATATATGGATCCCGAGATAAACGCCGCCAGTCCATAATGCCGGTCCAAGACCTTTCGTCAGCGCAACCAGAAGCGCCGGGATGGCACCAATGAACGGACCAAGATAGGGAACGAGTTCGGTTAGGCCGGCAATTAATCCGAGCGCGAAGGAGTTCGGCAGCCCGATCAGCCAAAGTCCGACGAACGTAAGAACGCCGACCAATAACATCAGAATAAGCTGACCCACCAGCCAAAGCCGTAGCGTTTCCTCAACGAGATCGATCGTGGAAAAGACGTGCGGGCGCATCTTGGCGCTAAAAAGCGCCGCAATTCCTCGCCTGTAGAGCTGGGGCTCGGCGGCCAAATAAATTGCGGTTACTGCAACCACAATTACTGCTTCCAATATTTGGACGCTTGCGGATACGAAGGACGTGGCGATCTCCGTGATCAATGACGTGCCTTGTTCGGCGATTTTGGAGCCCAGTTGTTCATTACCGTTTATCGCAAACATCTCGCGCAGGGATTGCTCGCCGGCTTTAACCTGCTGAAGCAGGTTGGCGAAATCGCTCGACAGACGTGAGCCGAAGAGCCAAGCGGTGACGCCGACAATGGCCACAATGAAAGTGGCGGCTGCAATGAGGCCAAATTGCTTTGGTATTTTGGTGTAGGCGGCAATGAGGGACGCGATCGCTCGCAGAAGGATGGCAATAAG
Organism: uncultured Pseudomonadota bacterium; assembly: GCA_963697535.1. Classification (GTDB taxonomy): domain Bacteria; phylum Pseudomonadota; class Alphaproteobacteria; order Rhizobiales; family Xanthobacteraceae; genus Pseudolabrys. The sequence continues at coordinate 901,643 of OY969085.1, forward strand.
CACGGCTCCAAAGGCGAGCAGGAAAGCGAGCCGCACCTCCCAAATCAGAAACAGCAGCGCGGCCGCCGAGGCCCAAGTCAGCGCCACTTGAAAATGTCGGCGATTGTTCTCCCAGTCCATCGTATACACAATGCCTGTCAGAGCCGCCTTTCGCGCATTCCATTTGTCGATGGTTATCGCGTTTAAAGCGTTCGACACAACCCGTCCGGGTTCGACGCAATTCAACCGCCAAATATCGTCAATCGTTCCGGCCTTTGGCATGCGTTCGTGCTTTCGGAGAGAATGCGCGCGATTGGCCGAAGCCTTGGTCCGGCCGGTTTCAAGCAGCGCTTTGCCTGTTTTCTTGTGCGGCCGGGAAGCTACACGTAATCGTCGTGCCGTGACCCGGCATCGAATCAATGCCAACCTTGCCGCCATGAAGTTCGACAAAGGAGCGGACCAAAGATAAGCCCAGACCCGGACCGCGATGCTGCGAGCCCTTTGGATCCGTCTCGAACCATTTGAATACTTTATCTTGAGCCTCGGGCGAAATACCCGGGCCGTGATCAGTAACCCTGAACTGGAGAGCACCGGCCGTGTGCTCGACAGTCAATGTGATGGTTTCTCCTCGCGGCGAGAAACCGGCTGCATTGGAAAGCAAATTAAACAGGATTTGCCGTAAGCGGCGCTCATCGGCGATAACGCTGCCGATCGTCGGTTCTATGCGGATAGAAAGGGTAATGTCGTTTTTGACAAGACGATCGCGCACGCCTTCGGCGGCCGCGTCGACGCAAGCGTTAATATCGACGCGGGTAAGGTTCAGCTTCATTGCGCCGGCATCGATGGTGGCAAGATCGAGAATATTATTGATGATCGCAAGCAAAGCATTTGTCGAAGCGGTAATGTAGCCGATATATTCCCGCTGTTTCGCGGTGAGCGGACCAAAAACCGGATCGGCGAGCAGATTGGCGAATCCGATAATATTCGTCAGCGGAGAACGCAGTTCATACGATACGTGATGGACGAATTGTATTTTGATCAAATCGGCCGCCTCCAGAGCTTCATTGCGTTCCCGTAGTGCACGCTCGACGTTCACCGAATCGGTCACGTCTTGGAAGGTCACAAGCGTCGCGCCATCCGGCAGCGGCATAGTCGCTAAATCGATGACCGCACCGTCGCGCCTTTCGATGCGCGCACTCATAGGCTCGCGGGGATCCATGGCGGTGATCGCGCCGCGCATGTTACGCCAAATTCGATTGTCCTCATGCAACGCATGGCACCAGGCCGCAACGGAGTCGACGTGCGGGCGCTGCTCAAGAACTTCGGCGCCAAGTTTCCACATGCGCTGGAACGCAGGATTATGCAGCCGTACGCGGCCGTCGCTGCCGAACACGGCGACCGCCTCGGCCAAATGATCGAGTGTCTCACTTTGCACCTTGATGAGCGCGTCGTACCGGCGATGCAGGTCGAGCTTTTCGGTCACGTTGTCATAAAGGTAGGTGACACCGCCTTCGGGATTGGGCGTCGTCACCACGCGTAGCGTCCGGCCATCGGGCAGGTACCACATGTGTTCGTGCGGCTCGACGGCATGATAGGCCTCATGAAGCTCCTGCTTCCATTGCCGGAAGTCTTGTTGCGCCGGTAGCTTGTCGGCGCTACGCAAAAGGTCGAGCAGGGCGTTGTCGTTCGGTGCTTGATCGAGGAACATGGCATCGAGATCGAACAACAAACGAAAAGCCGCGTTGTAGAAGACGAGCTCGCGACGTCCGTTAAAAACAGCGACCCCCGTCGTCAGTTGATCAAGCACGCGGCGATGCGCTGTGACCATGCGGGCAAGCTCACTCCGCATATTTTCTGCTTCAGTGCGGTCGATTGCGATTCCGGCGCTACCGGCGCCGTTCGGCGTGTCCACCACATCGAATATTCGCCGCTCGCCTGCGGCGATGACCGGCAAGCGTCCGCTAAACGATTTGCCCTCGTTACGCACTTGCGCCAGTTTGCTGCGGGCTGCGTCATCGAGTAATTCGAGTTGGCGCATGAGCGCGTCATCGGCATCGCGAGCCTCGACCGCACGAGCGTAAGCAGAGTTGACGAACAAAAGACGGCCGCTCGCTTCGCGCGCCCATACCGGCGCGGGTAAGGTCTCGAGCAGACCCTTCACGAGTTGCAGATCACGTCTAAGCCGCTCATGGCGGGCAATCGTGTCGAAAAGGGTGCGCTTGATGCCACTGATATCATAGAGTCTTAATATGGCGCTGCCGCCGACGGCGCGGCCTTCGATACCGATAAGCCGCCCAGCCGTCGTCGTCACATGCATGTCAAAGCTGCGGCCGTCGCCACGCAAATTGTCAACGGCATGGGTAAGCGACCGCGCGCCCGCTGGCTGCGCCCAGCGATTGAAAACAAGCACGCTTTCAGGATTGCCATCGGCCGCAACAAGTGAAATATCGCCGATGACCTCGGGCTGCTCTGTCGTCGTCCAAGAGATCAACACCTGCGATTCCGACAAAAGTAACGCTTTCAACCGGTCGATCTCGGCATACAGGAAATCCAGCTCATGACGCGCGTTGGATTCGTAGCGGTGGGCCCTTCTGCGCGTGCGCAGCAGAACGGTTGTCGCCACCAGAGCGAAGCCTAGGAGGCCGAGCGCAAGCGCAAGCAAAGCGGCTTCCCACCGATCTGCGGCAAGCAGCCTGTGATAAATCGTTTGGACCGTCGTAAACCTATTTGCGGTGCCGGCCGCATAAGCCGGCATCTTGGATGTGGCGCTAAGGCTTGCAACAAGAAAGACGGTGAAAATCCGCCTCACATTGGATGAGAACGCAGCCCCTTGTTTTTTTCTGTCCGGATTAACTCCGGCATCCATGCTGCCCCCAGGATTTCAGCTTACGACACCGGCGCGAATCATTTGACTTTACTCCGAAGGCAAACGGCGCCGAAAGAGTCCAGATCGTGAACGTGGGAACAAGAGCGGCAGCTATGGCGAGCTAGAACCATCGATGCGAACTGAAACAGGCTAGACTACTGTCTCTCGGAGGACGCATGCTCTGCTTGCGGATACGTTTGCAAACCTTCAGCCAGACGGGCCATTTCCTCGACACTAATTTGGCCCAATGCCGTGGAGAAATGGCGTTCAGCCTCGGCCAGCGCCGGCCAAACGACATTGTTGACCAAGCTTGAGATCGACGACGGCTGGCCGTCGGCATCGTCGATGCCACTAGCGGAGCGCAGGATATCTTCAGCGGTAATCCGGTTTTGCTCACGCGCGACCTGGTAGCCGCCCCGCGGTCCGCGAATACCCTTGAGTATGCCGTCGCGCACCAGGGCCTGCAACACCGGCTCAAGATGCCGCGGCGGCAGCCGATGACGGGCCGCTAAAGCCTTGGCGGATACAGGCCGGCCGCGGGAGTGGAGCGCCACATCAACCACAGCAGCGATGGCAAGAATGCCTTTGCGGGGCACGAGAGGCATGATGGCACCAATCGCAGTGAGACTGTAGCGGTAGTACGTTACAGGCGCGCGGCCGTCTAGCCGAATATGAAAAATATGGTTTATCAACTGCCGGTAGAGCCGAAACCTCCGCCCCCGCGCAGCGTTCGCTCGAGCGCTACAACTTCGCGTAGTTGCGCCTTGAGCACCGGCGCGAGCACCAATTGGGCGACGCGCATTCCGCGGGTGATCAAAAAAGGTGCCGCTCCAAGATTGACGAGCAACACTTGTATTTCTCCCCGATAATCGGCGTCGATGGTTCCCGGCGCGTTCAGCACGGTCACCCCGTGGCGTGCGGCGAGCCCCGAACGCGGCCGAACCTGTGCCTCAATGCCCTGTGGCAAAGCGAGAGCAATCCCGGTCGGCACAAGAGCGCGCGCCAAAGGCAGAAGATTAAGCGGCGCGTTTTCCGCAACCGCCGCCAAAAGATCCATGCCGGCGGCTCCTGCGCTCTGATACGACGGGAGCGGCAAATCCTGTCCGTGCGCCAGGCGCGCCATGCAAACATCCGTGACGCTCACGCTTTTGCTCCGTTGAGGGCTTTCGCGATATGTTCGATCAATTTTGCCGCCACCGCCTCTTTCGATTGTTGAGGCCAAGCTTCCACGCCGTGGGCGCGCACGAAATGAATGGTGGTTAAGTCGCCACCCATAATTCCCGTTTGCGGCGACACGTCGTTTGCAATGATCCAATCGCAGCCCTTTCCGCGAAGCTTGTCTTTTGCATGAGCAACGAGATTTTCGGTTTCCGCGGCAAAACCGATCACCAATTTCGGCCGCTGTGTCTTGCGATGGGCAATGATGGAGAGAATATCAGGATTTTCGGCCAGTGAGAGCTCAGGCACAGCGCGGCCGGATTGTTTCTTTATTTTCTGCGCCTCGGCGTTCATGACGTGCCAATCGGCGACGGCGGCCGCGAAGATTCCGACATCGACCGGCAATGCGTGTTCCACCGCCTGCAACATTTCACGCGCCGTTTCAACATGCACGGCTTTGACATCCGGCGGATCAGGTAACGTCACCGGGCCGGTCACCAGGGTCACATCGGCTCCAGCGGCCGCGGCAGCGGCGGCTATGGCATGGCCCTGCTTGCCGGACGAGCGATTGGCAATATAGCGCACGGGATCGATCGGCTCGTGTGTCGGACCCGAAGTGACCAGGATTCGCTTGCCCTTGAGAGGCTGCCCGTTATCGCGCACAAGCAATCGTTCTACAGCCGCAGCAATTTCGTATGGCTCCGCCATACGCCCAATACCTTGCTCGCCTGCTTCGGCCATTTCTCCTTCATTCGGTCCAATGAACAAGTACCCGTCCGAGGCAAGCTGCGCGGTATTGCGCTGCGTTGCTTTATTCGACCACATACAAGGGTTCATCGCCGGGGCGAGCAAGATCTTCGCAGTCGTCGCCAACAGAACGGCAGTGGCAAGATCGCCGGTATGCCCGCCGGCGAGTTTGGCCATGAGATCCGCGGTGGCGGGAGCCACCACGATGAGGTCGGCTTCGCGCGCCAGGCGAATGTGCCCGACATCGAATTCGGCCGTGGGATCGAACAGATCCGTGAACACTCGCTCGCCCGCCAAGGCGCCGGCCGACAGCGACGTGATGAACTGCCCGGCTGCCTTGGTCAAAATACAGCGAACGGAAAACTTTCGTTCCTTCAGGCGGCGAACGAGGTCGAGCGCCTTGTAAGCCGCGATGCCGCCGCCGATGATCAGCAATATGCGTTTGACCTTGGCCGGAACGGCGCCGGCGTCGGATACTGCCGGCCCAGCTTGCGCTTTCGGAGCGTTGTCGGTCGGCTCCGCCACCTCGGAGTCGGCCTCCGCGACGGATTGGCGCAGAATGGTGCGAACCTCGTCTTCAACCGAACGACCGTTGCGCGCCGCACGCAGGCGCAGCCGCTTTTTGAGCCGTTCGTCAAGTCGCCGGACGGTGAGTGACGCCATCGCCAAATCCTTTATGGCGCGAGCTCTACCATTGGTTTGATTTCAATGCAATCAATGCAGTCATGCAGTCATGGGGCGTGACGGGAAATAGCGCTCGGGACCCAAAAAACGCGGCTAAAATGATTTGCCCGGCTACCCGCGGCATTCAAGAGGAACGACTTGTGCCGACCCACGATTAGCGGCTAGACGGGCCTAATGCAAAACGGGGCAAAGGCAAAAGGAGCACAACATGCAAGTTCAATCCTACCTCTTTTTCGACGGCCGTTGCGACGAAGCGATCGATTTTTATCAAGCAAAAGCTTGGCGCGGAGGTGGAATATGTTGATGCACTGGAAAGATAACCCTGACAAATCGATGATCACCCCCGCCAATGAGAACAAAGTGATGCACTCATCGCTTCGTATCGGCGAGACCAAAATTATGGCGTCGGATGGGCGCAATGCCGGCCCGCCGGAGTTCAAAGGATTTGCGCTGACGCTCAACCCAAAAAACAAGTCCGAGGCCGAACGTTTGTTCAACGCGCTTTGCGACGGCGGACAAGCGCGTATGCCGTTGGCACAAACATTTTTCTCTCCGGCGTTCGGGATGCTGACCGACAAGTTCGGCGTGGACTGGATGATCATGGTTGAGGCATGAACGTCGGGGTGGCGGGCAAGACAAAGACATCGCACGTTAGATCAACATCCACGCAATCCAAGCGACAGTCGCCGCGATGACCCACAAGGCCGCCGTGCTCCAGCGGTTGCGTCTCGCCTCCGCAGCGCCAATAGCGGCCACCGTTTCCGGCGACAGTACCAGTCCGTCCCGCGTGATCATATCCATCTGGTCGAGCAAAGTGCCGGCACGGTTGAGCAGCGAAGGGACCTGACCGAGGAAACGCCCGATTTCGCCGGCTCCCTCGACCGCATCTTCCATTTTGCCGACGGGACCGAGATTGCGCGCGATCCATTCGCGGACCACCGGGTCGGCAGTGGCCCACATATCGAGTTTGGGATCGAGCGAACGCGCGACGCCCTCCACCACGACCATGGTTTTCTGCAGCAAAAGAAGCTCCGGCCGCGTGCGCATATCGAATAAACCCGTGACTTCGAAGAGCAGCGTCAACAACTTCGCCATCGAAATATCTTCGGCGGCGCGATTATGGATCGGCTCGCCAATGGCGCGGATGGCCTGCGCGAAAGCTTCCACCGAATGATGCGGCGGCACGTAACCGGCATCGAAATGCACCTGCGCCGTTCTTTGATAGTCGCGCGTGATGAAACCAAACAGAATTTCCGCGAGGAAGCGCCGCTCTTTCGGCCCGAGCCGGCCCATGATGCCGAAATCGACGGCGACGAGCCGGCCCTCGTTGTCGGCGAACAGATTGCCGGGATGCATGTCGGCGTGGAAGAAGCCGTCGCGCAACGCATGGCGCAGAAAACTCTGAATGACGTTGCGCCCGAGCGCGGGCAGATCGAAGCCTTTCGCTTGCAGCGCCGCGCGATCGCTCAGCGGCGTGCCGTCGATCCATTCCAATGTCAAGACTTCGCGCGCGGTACGGTCCCAATCGACGTCTGGAATGCGGAAATCATGATCCTGGCGCGTGTTTTCCGCCATTTCCGAGAGCGCGGCCGCCTCCAGGCGGAAATCCATCTCCAGCGATACCGAACGCGCCAGCGTCGCCACGACGTCGACCAGGCGCAAACGCCGTGCCTCCTGCGACACGGCTTCGGCTTTACGGGCCGCGAAAAAGAAGGCGTCGAGATCAATTTTGAAGCGGCGTTCAATCCCGGGTCGCAGGATCTTGACGGCGACCGGTTTGGTTTGACCATTCTCCTCGATTTCGGCACGATGCACCTGGGCAATGGAGGCGGCGGCAACGGCCGGACCGAACCATGCGAAGACGGCCGCAAGCGGCCTGCCCAGCGCGGCGATGAGGGTTGCTTCCGCCTCAGCTTGCGGGAAAGGAGGCATCTTGTCTTGCAGGCTTTCGAGATCATGGGCGATGGTTGTGCCGACGATATCCGCGCGTGTGGCGAGGAACTGGCCGAGCTTAACATAGGTTGGTCCGAGCTTTGTGAGCGCGACGGCGAGGCGGCTGGCACCGTTCTTCTTCACGGTGGGGCGTTCAACGAGCCGCGCGATGGCAATCGCCGAGCGTGCCGGAAACGGCAACGGGCGTGTGTCGACAAGCGCAAACACGCCATCGCGCGCAAAGATGAAGCCCGCGCGCGACAGGCGAAAAATATGCGCGACAGCGGAGATCACAATTTCCAGCCCGAATGCAACGCCACAATCCCGCCGGTCATCGGCGTGAAGGAGACGCGGCGGAAAGAGGCGTCCTCGATCATGCGCGCAAATGGATTTGGTTTGGGAAATTTGCGGATCGACTCCACGAGATATCGATAGGCGTCACGATCACCGGTTACGGCCTGCCCGATAAGCGGGATCATCTGAAAGGAATAAAGTTCATAAAGACGCTCGAGGCCTGGCACGTCAACGGCGGAAAATTCCAGACATAGAAAACGGCCGCCGATTTTGAGGACGCGGTAAGCCTCTGCCAGCGCAAGCGCGATACGCGTCACATTGCGGATACCGAAAGCAATCGTCACGCAATCAAAGCTCCCACTGACATAAGAGAGTTTTTCGGCATTGCCTTGCTCGAAGCGGATGATGCCATCCAGGCCGCATTCTGCGGCCCGCTCACGGCCGACGGCCAGCATGTCGGTATTGATGTCGCAGACGGTCACATGTGTTCCCGGTCCACCCGCCTCCGCCACCCGAAAGCCCACATCGCCGGTCCCGCCGGCGACATCGAGGAGAGCGAACGACTTGCCGGACCGAGGCGGATTGACGGCGGTCACCAACGCATCCTTCCAAAGCCGATGGAGGCCGCCCGACATGAGATCATTCATCAAATCGTAGCGTTTGGCGACCGAGTGAAAGACGCCGTCGACGCGCCCCTGCTTTTCATCGAGCGGCACGGAGTCGTAGCCGAAATGCGTCTCGTCTTGAGTCGCGGCCATGGCCGATCATCCTTTTTGAGGGCACCATAGCGCGGCCGTCGCGTAGACGCTATGTGTGAATCTTACCTTGCCGAAGGGTTAACCATGCCCGAACTTCCCGAAGTCGAAACTGTGCGCCGCGGCCTTGCGCCCGCTATGGAAGGCGCGCGCTTCGTCAAAGTGGAGGTTCGTCGCGGTGATCTGCGCTGGCCATTACCGAAAGATTTCGCCAAACGTCTGCAAGGGCAGAAAGTCGAAGGCCTCGGCCGGCGGGCGAAGTACCTCATGGCGGATTTGTCCTCAGGCGAGGTTCTGCTGATGCATCTTGGTATGTCTGGCTCGTTTCGAATCGGCGAAGGCGTCAGGCCGGGCGTCTATTATCACGAGCGCGCCAAGAGCACGGCGCATGATCATGTCATTTTCCACATGTCGAACGGCGCCACGGTGACTTTCAATGATCCTCGCCGCTTCGGTTCGATGAAACTGCTGCTGCGCACAAAACTCGAGCAAGAGCCGCTTTTGCGCGCGCTCGGCCCCGAGCCGCTGGGTAATGAATTCGATGCCGCCATGCTGGCGAAAGCCTGTGCCGGCAAAAAGACGTCACTGAAAGCTGCGCTCAGCGATCAGCGTATCGTCGCCGGTCTCGGCAATATTTATGTCTGCGAAGCTTTATTCCGCGCCCGTCTTTCTCCAAAACGGCGCGCCGCGACGATCGCCGACCGCAATGGCAAGCCAAACGAGCGGGCGGCGGCCTTGGTGGAAGCCATCAAGGCCGTGCTCAACGATGCGATTGCCGCGGGCGGTTCGTCGCTGCGCAATCATCGCCGCGCCGATGGCACACTCGGCGACTTTCAACACCACTTCCTTGTTTATGATCGCGAAGGCAAGCCATGTCCGAATTGCAAGGGGACGGTCAAGCGCCTGGTGCAAGGCGGCCGCTCAACCTTTTACTGCCCGTCATGCCAAAAATAGACTTCTCGCCGGGAAAAATTCTATGAGCTATGAAAACATTATTATCGAGACCAGCGGCCGGGTCGGCGTCATCAGGCTCAATCAGCCTCACGCGCTCAATGCGCTTAGCACGGCCATGATGGCCGATTTGAGTAACGCTATCGACGTTTATGAAGCCGACAGCGGTATTGGCTGCCTCCTGCTCACAGGCTCGGAAAATACCTTCGCGGCCGGCGCCGATATCAAGGAGATGGCGGACAAGTCTTTTGTCGAGGCGTTTATGGACGATTTTGCCGCCGAGTGGGATCGCGTGGCCCGCGCGCGTAAACCGACCATTGCCGCGGTCGCAGGTTTTGCGCTTGGTGGAGGCTGCGAGCTTGCCATGCAATGCGATCTCATCATCGCGGCCGACAATGCAAAGTTCGGTCAACCGGAAATCAAGCTTGGAATTATCCCTGGAATCGGCGGTACGCAGCGGCTGGCGCGCGCGATCGGCAAAGCAAAAGCAATGGATCTCATCCTCACCGGCAGGACGATGGACGCGGTGGAAGCCGAGAGAGCAGGCCTGGTCGCGCGCGTGGTTCCGGTGAAAGATCTCATGGATGAAGCGATGAAAGTCGCCGAAACAATTGCTTCAATGTCGCGGCCATCGGTTCTCGCTGCCAAAGAGGCCGTCAACGCCGCCTTCGAGGCGTCTCTGGCGCAAGGCATCCGTTTCGAACGGCGTCTATTTCATTCGCTGTTTGCGACCGAAGATAAAGCCGAAGGTATGAATGCTTTTATTGAAAAGCGAAAGCCGGCATGGAAACATCGATAGGATCGGCGAGCGCGCCGGGCCGTCCGCAATATGGCAACATGCTAGTGGTCCGATTCAAACATTCGCTACCCATTTCGGCGGGGATCTTTTGCGAATGTTTGAATCGAAAGACCATGAGCCAAATATAAGTTTCTAGTGGAGTTTTGGATTTGACATTCGCTTCGCGAGCTTGCGGCCAGGTGGGTAGCGAATGTCAAATCCACTCCACTAGTGGTCCAATTCAAACATTCGCTACCCATTTCGGCGGGGATCTTTTGCGAATGTTTGAATCGAAAGACCATGAGCCAAATATAAGTTTCTAGTGGAGTTTTGGATTTGACATTCGCTTCGCGAGCTTGCGGCCAGGTGGGTAGCGAATGTCAAATCCACTCCACTAGTATCCCGATTCCAATGCTCGATGCCCAAGAATTAGAGCGCTATGCCCGCCACATCGTGCTGCACGAGGTCGGTGGCGCTGGCCAGGCCAAGCTTAAATCCGCGCGCGTCTTGGTGATTGGCGCCGGCGGTCTCGGCGCACCGGCACTGCTATACCTTGCCGCCGCCGGCGTCGGCACGCTGGGCGTGGTCGACGACGATGTCGTCTCGCTGTCGAATTTGCAGCGTCAGATCATTCACGCGACGCCGGATATTGGCATGCGCAAGGTCGATAGCGCCGAAGCCGCCATTGCCCGGCTCAATCCGCAGGTTGCGACCGAAACGCATATGATGCGCCTCGATGGGAGCAATGCGCTTGATCTGATTTCAAGTTATGACATTATCGCCGACGGCTCCGATAATTTCGGCACGCGTTATCTCGTCTCCGATGCCTGCTATTTCGCACAAAAACCGCTGATCACCGCGGCCGTCGGTAGTTTCGATGGATCGCTCACGACCATTCGTGCGCATGAGAAGCGCGCCGACGGCACGCCGAACCCAAGCTACCGCTGCCTGTTTCCGGAGCCGCCGCCGCCTGGAACTGTCCCGGTTTGCGCCGAAGCCGGCATCCTCGGCGCACTAACCGGCGTGCTCGGCTCGCTAATGGCACTTGAAGTGATCCGCGAGATCGTCGGCTTTGGCGAAGGCCTCGTCGGCCGTTTGTTGATGATCGACGCGCGCTCGATGCGTTTTGAGACGCTCAGCTATGCCTGGGATCCACAGAATCCGCTCAGCGGGAAATCATCCGACAATTCGAGATTTATCCGGCCCTCGTTGATCGCCATGGAAAGAGGCATCACATAATTCTTTCTTGATGGACGATCGGAAACAAACGGGCGTACACGCCAAGTGCGTACACGCCGAGTGTTGTCACAGCATCGACGGCAACACGCGATCGGGCGGCCTGTGGCCGTCCATGAAAGTGCGAATATTGATGATCACTTTTTCGCCCATATCGATGCGGCCTTCCAGCGTGGCCGAGCCCATATGCGGGAGCACGATTACTTTGCCGGCGCGGGCTAGGTTCACCAGTTTGGGGTTGACCGCGGGCTCGCGCTCAAACACGTCGAGACCCGCTCCGGCAATTTCACCGGCCTCAATCGCGCGCGTCAGCGCATTTTCGTCAATTACTTCGCCGCGCGAGGTGTTGACGATATAGGCGTGCGGCCGAAGCATTTTTAAGCGCCGCGCAGAAAGCAGATGATAGGTCGCCGGCGTATGTGGGCAATTCACCGAGATAATGTCCATTCGAGCGAGCATCTGGTCGAGACTTCCCCAATAGGCAGCGTCGAGCTCTTCCTCGATTTTCGGCGCGACCCGGCGGCGGTTGTGATAATGGATCTGCAAACCGAAAGCGCGCGCCCGCCGCGCCACGGCCTGACCGATCCGCCCCATACCGATGATGCCCAGCCGTTTCCCCCAGATGCGGTGACCGAGCATCCAGGTCGGCGACCAGCCGGCCCAAGGTTTCTCAATTGTCCTCTCGCTTGTCTTATCTGCGGTCAATATATTGGCGCCTTCCACCAGACGCCGCGGCACCGCTAAAATGAGCGCCATGGTCATATCGGCGGTATCCTCGGTCAGCACGCCCGGCGTATTGGTCACTGTGATGCCGCGCGCCACCGCCGTAGTAACGTCAATATTGTCGACCCCATTGCCGAAATTGGCGATAAGCTTGAGACGTTCGCCCGCCTTGCCGAGTACGGAAGCGTCAATTCGGTCGGTGACCGTCGGCACCAGGACATCGGCGGTCTTCACGGCCTCGGCAAGTTGAGCCGGCGTCATGGGCTTATCGTGCGAATTAAGGCGCGCGTCAAAGAGTTCCATCATGCGCAGCTCGACGGCGTCAGGCAGCTTGCGCGTCACGACCACCAATGGCCTTTTGCCCTTTGCCATAGACCCTCACTGGCGGTATTTGTGGCCGCATCTAATTTGCCCCGTAAATACCAATTCAGTGCTCTTTAACCCGCGCTCGCCGACAATGCGCGGGTGCGATCGACATCGTTCTTTTCCTATCAGATGCTTGTAACAACACAAAGTCTTATAGCCCCATCGGCAACGTCTTGTATTGGCGCGTTTGTCGGCCTTGTGCTGGCATTCCTCCAACCGGCGCGCGCGAGTGACAATATCGCCACGGGCCCGGTGAGTGGCCTGCCGATCCCGCAATTCGTCAGCCTTAAATCCGACCGGGTCAATGTTCGCTCAGGACCAAATAAAGATCAGGACGTCCGCTGGATCTATACCAAGGCCGGCATGCCGGTGGAGATTACCGCGGAATTCGAAAATTGGCGTCGCATCCGTGATTGGGAAGGCGCAGAAGGCTGGGTTTACCATTCTTTGTTGTCCGGTAAACGTTCCGCGATCGTGGTGCCGAAGGTAAAGAGCGATCTAGTACCGCTTTATGAAAACGGAAATATGAACTCTTCGGTCGTGGCGCGCCTTCAATTCAGCGTTCTCGCGCAAATCAAATCTTGCGATGGAAAATGGTGCCGCGTAGCCGGCGAGAATTTTGCCGGCTGGATCCGCCAAGATCGTATTTGGGGAGCTTATCCAAACGAAAACATAAAGTAGCCGGCCTCGTTAAGCCTTCCGCCGCAAGCGCACCACGACATCGACGCGGGTGATCTCATAACCCTCAGGCGGCACCGGCGTATTGCCGATGATCACCTCGGCATCGGGAATATCGATCAACGCGTCCTCGCCTTCCACGAAGAAGTGGTGATGCGCCGAGGCGTTGGTATCAAAATACGCTTTTGAGCCATCGACAGCGACTTGGCGCAACAGACCCGCCTGCGTGAATTGGTGAAGGGTATTGTAGATGGTCGCCAGCGACACCGGAACCTTCGCGCGGCTTGCCTCTTCGTAGAGCGTTTCGGCCGAAAGGTGGCGGTCGCCTTTACCGAACAGAATCCAGCCGAGCGCCATGCGCTGGCGGGTGGGACGCAAACCAACGCTGCGAAGAATGGTTTTCACATCGTGCCATGGGCAGCCCGTCAACTGCGACCCGCCCGCACGGGCGGCGGCGTTCGCCGCAATTTGCGCCACGGGACGCTGTGGTATGGAACGTATGTGATTCATTCGCTAAAGCTTATCATTTGCTAAAGCTCGATTGGTCCGCCCAAACCGAGAAAAAGAACCATCACAAGCCTATTTTGCGGCTAACATATAAGACTTGGCCGGCCGGATGCAACTTGATTGCACACCGTCACGCCCCCCGCAAACCCAGCCCACGGATTAGGGGCGCAAATTTCGGGTTTTGGCGTGGGGTCGCGGGGCCTGAGGAAAGTCCATTCTCCGAGTAGGACCATCTTTGCCCCCCGAAACTGTTGTGTTACCAGTGCCGGCGGAAAATGCGGGCAAGGCCCAGCGGAAATATCGTCAATGGACTCCCGGCAACACAGCTTTGAATATGAGGACTTGCTTGCTTGCGGCCGCGGCGAATTGTTTGGGCCGGGCAACGCACAATTGCCGTTGCCGCCAATGCTCATGTTCGACCGTATTTCGGAAATTTCGGAACAGGGGGGCGAGCATGGCAAAGGCATGGTGCGCGCCGAGCTCGACGTGAAACCGGACCTGTGGTTCTTTCTCTGTCATTTTAAGGGCGATCCGGTCATGCCCGGTTGTCTGGGCCTGGACGCGCTATGGCAAATGGTCGGCTTTTTCCTCGGCTGGCTCGGTGCATCCGGCAGGGGCCGCGCGCTCGGTCTTGGTGAACTGAAGTTTTCCGGCCAAGTCTTGCCGACCGTCAAGAAAGTCATTTATGGCGTCGATTTTAAGCGCGTGATGCGGTCGAAATTGGTGCTTGGCATCGCGGACGGCTGGCTGTCGGCCGACGGGAATATTATTTATCGTGCCAGCGATCTTCGCGTCGGCCTCTTCAAGCATGAAGAGGAGTTGCAGCCGGTTGGCTTGTGACACGCGCGAATGATCCTCAAGATCTGCAAGTTCGGGGTGGCGGGCTAATTTTGAGGAGCTGCTTTGGTCCGTCACGTTACGGACCAACTCGCCATCCCCCAATTGAGTAAGGATAGTCGATTATGCGGCGGGTCGTCGTCACCGGAACGGGCATTGTCTCCTCGATCGGCAACAATACGCAGGAGGTTTTGGCCAGCTTGCGCGAGGCGAAATCCGGCATCACACGTGCGGAAGATTTCGCCAAGCACGGCTTTCGTTGCCAGGTGCAAGGCATGCCTTCGCTCGATCCTATGGGGTCGGTTGACCGGCGCGCGATGCGGTTTCTTGGTCAAGGAGCCGCCTGGAATCACGTGGCCATGGAGCAGGCGATTCGCGACGCGGGCGTGGAGGAAAACGATATTTCGAATCCGCGCACCGGTATCGTCATGGGTTCCGGCGGCCCCTCAACGACGACTGTCGTCGAAGCAGCCGATATCACGCGCACGAAGGGCGGCCCCAAGCGGATCGGCCCGTTCGCCGTCCCCAAAGCCATGTCGTCAACGGCATCGGCAACGCTGGCGACTTGGTTCAAAATCAAGGGCGTCAATTACTCGATATCCTCGGCGTGCGCGACCTCCAGCCATTGTATCGGTCACGGCGCCGAGCTCATCCAATGGGGCAAACAAGACATCGTCTTTGCGGGCGGCTGCGAGGAGCTGAACTGGACCCTATCAAACTTGTTCGACGCCATGGGCGCCATGTCATCGAAATTCAATGACACGCCGCACACGGCTTCGCGCGCCTATGATAAGGATCGTGACGGTTTCGTTATCGCCGGCGGCGCCGGCGTTCTGGTGTTGGAAGAACTCGAACACGCCAAAGCGCGCGGCGCAAAGATTTATGCCGAAATCGCCGGTTATGGTGCGACATCGGACGGCTACGACATGGTCGCACCGTCAGGCGAAGGCGCGGTGCGCTGCATGAAAACGGCGCTCGAGACCTGCAAGGCGCCGATCGATTACATCAACCCGCATGCGACCGCAACTCCCATCG
This sequence comes from uncultured Pseudomonadota bacterium, assembly GCA_963697535.1. Classification (GTDB taxonomy): domain Bacteria; phylum Pseudomonadota; class Alphaproteobacteria; order Rhizobiales; family Xanthobacteraceae; genus Pseudolabrys. The sequence goes on from OY969085.1 coordinate 917,169, forward strand.
GGGATCTCAAAGAAATCGAAGCGATCCGCGAGGTCTTTAACGCTAAAATTCCCGCAATCTCCGCGACCAAATCTCTGACCGGGCATTCACTCGGCGCGGCCGGCGCGCAAGAAGCGATTTATTCTCTTCTGATGATGAACAACGGCTTCATTTGCGAGAGCGCGAACATTCTCACGCTCGATCCCGCCTTCGCGGACATGCCGATTCAGCGCCAACGCCGCGATAATGTCACGCTTGGCGCCGTGCTCTCGAATTCGTTCGGATTCGGCGGCACCAACGCATCGCTCGTATTCAAGCGGCCGGATGCGTAAAGCTATCGACAGGATGACGGGCAGAGGGTGTTAATGCCGGGATTGATGAATGGAAAACGTGGGCTCGTCATGGGGGTCGCCAACGATCATTCGATCGCGTGGGGTATCGCCAAAAAGCTGTCCGAGCACGGTGCCGGGCTCGCTTTCACTTATCAAGGCGAGGCGCTGGCAAAGCGCGTGAAGCCGTTGGCCGAAGAGGCGGGTTCGTCTTTCGTCATGCCTTGCGATGTCGAGGATACCGCCTCGGTCGACGCGGTGTTCGATGCGGTGAAGTCGAAATGGGGCACGATGGACTTCCTCGTGCATGCGGTCGCCTTCTCGGACAAGAGCGAGTTGAAAGGCCGCTACGCCAATTCCACGCGCAAGAACTTCATTCGCACGATGGTGATCTCTTGCTATGCCTTCACCGAAGCGGCCAGGCGCGCGGCCGCTCTCATGCCCAATGGCGGATCGATGGTGACATTGACTTACAATGGCGGCGATCGCGCCATGCCGAATTACAATGTCATGGGCGTGGCCAAAGCCGCGCTCGAGGCTTCGGTGCGTTATTTGGCTGTCGATTTCGGGCCGCAGAAGATTCGCGTCAACGCGATTTCGGCGGGTCCTATCCGCACGCTCGCCGGCGCCGGCATCAGCGATGCCCGTTATATGTTCGCCTTCCAGCAGAAATATTCGCCTCTTGGCCGGGGCGTGAGCTTGGAAGAACTCGGGAGCGCGGGGCTTTATTTATGCTCTGACCTTTCGACCGGCGTGACCGGTGAAATCCACTTCGTCGATTCCGGCTACAACATCATCGCCATGCCGCACCCGGAGGAGCTCAAAGCCGCCGGCGGCAAGGTGGAAAACGGCGAGACCTAAGCAGACGCGCCCCTTGATGGCGTCATCGTTTCTCCTGCGTACCATTAGCGGCTTGCCGCTGTTTGGGCGGCGCCTTGACCACACCGACAAGCGCTGGGCGCAGCACACGATCCCCCAGCATGTAACCGGCTTGAACGACCTGCCCGACATGGGCGGGCGGCAGATCGGCATTTTCGATCTCATACATCGCTTGATGCACATTGGGATCGAACTTATCGCCATCCGGCGAAAACTTTTTGACGCCGTTCTTTTCCAAGGTTTTGAGCAATTCACGCTCGGTCAATTCGACACCTTCAATGAAGGCCTTGATGTTGGGATCGGCGCTTTCGCGCAACTCGGGTCCGATCGCATCGAGCGCGCGCTGCATATTGTCGGCGATTGCAAGCACGTCGCGGGCAAAACCGGCAATGCCGTAAACGCGCGCCTCGCTCACTTCGCGCTCGGTCCGGCGGCGCAGATTTTCCATTTCGGCCAATATGCGCAGGGCCTTGTCCTTGTATTCGGCGGCTTCGCGCCGTGCCGCGGCCACGGGATCTTCCGGCGCGGGGGCCGTATTTTCGTCAGGCTGTTCGGTTTTGGCGGCGCTGGTCTCGGCCTCACGAGCGGTCGGGTCCGTCATCGTGCTCATCGTCCTTGCGGTTGATCGGATGTCCGGCATATCAGGCTTGGGAGCCAAAAAATCAAGCGCTCATCCCGACAGGAGGCGGCTTACCACCCGCGCGGTGTAATCCACCATTGGGATGACGCGGGCATAATTGAGCCGGGTCGGTCCGATGACGCCAAGCACGCCGACGATGCGGCCCGTACTGTCATGATAGGGCGCGACGATGGTCGAAGACCCCGAAAGCGAAAAAAGCTTGTTCTCCGAACCAATGAAAATCCGAACGCCCTCGCCCTTCTCGGCGCGGCCGAGCAAATCGATTAACCCACGTTTTGTCTCCAAAGCATCGAAGAGCAAACGGATACGCTCAAGATCCTCAAGCGCATGTAAATCGTCGAGCAGATGACCATGGCCGCGCACGATCAACTGGCGATCTTCATCGCCGCCGCCCGACCAGCTCGCCAGGCCCGCGGCAATGACCTTTTGTGTCAGTTGATCGAGTTCGGCCTGCCCATCCGCCACCGATTTCTCGATCTCGCTTCTGAGGCCGGCCAGCGTCTTGCCGTGCAGCCGCGCATTGAGAAAATTGCCGGCCTCGACGAGCGAGGCCGTTGGCAGCCCCAAGGGCACGTTGAGCACGCGGTTTTCAACCTGACCGTCTTCGCCAACCAGCACGACAAGGGCGCGTTCCGGTTCAAGGCGAACGAATTCGACGTGTTTGAGCCGCGTGTTGCTCTTGGCGATCAGCACAACGCCGGCCGAACGCGTGAGGCCGGACAACATTTGCGAGGCTTCGGTCAGAACATTGTCCACCGACTTTCCGCTGCTGGCGCCCGCAACCTGCGCCTCGATCGATCGGCGTTCCTCTTCGCTTAAATCACCGACCTGCATCAAGGCATCGACGAAAAAGCGCAGGCCCAGCTCCGTCGGCAAACGGCCCGCCGATGTATGGGGTGCAAAAATCAAGCCAAGTTGTTCCAAGTCCGACATCACGTTACGCACCGAGGCCGGTGAAAGCGTGATTGGCAGAACGCGCGAGAGGCTGCGCGAGCCGACCGGCTCGCCGGTGGCAAGATAGCTCTCCACAATCTGGCGGAAAATCTCGCGTGAGCGCTCATTGAGCGTGGCGAGGCTCACCTGGGATGCGCCGATGGCGATATCGTGCGTTGCCAATGCCTTAAATCCTCGGAATGCCCCTAACAATTGACCATTGATCCGCTCTTGTTCAAGCCGGCGAGATCGCTATGGTGTGCGCCCTTGCAACAATAAGTCAGTACCCCGCATAGGGACACCGAAAATAAGGATCTCACCCATGCGGCCAAGCCGCCGACAAGTCGATGAATTGCGTGCCGTTTCGCTCGAGCGCGGCGTTGTTAAATACGCCGAAGGCTCCTGTTTTGTGAAATTTGGCGATACCCAGGTGCTGGTCACCGCGAGCCTCGAGGAACGCTTGCCGCCCTGGCTCAAAGGCCAAGGGCGCGGCTGGATCACGGCCGAATACGGCATGCTGCCGCGCGCCACGTCGGAGCGCACCCGCCGCGAAGCGTCCGCCGGCAAACAGGGCGGCCGCACTGTCGAGATTCAACGCCTCATCGGCCGCAGCTTGCGTTCTGTGGTCAATCTTCAAGCGCTCGGTGAGCGCCAGATCACCATTGACTGCGATGTCATTCAAGCCGACGGCGGCACGCGCACCGCCTCCATCACCGGCGCCTGGGTTGCGCTGGCCGACTGCATCAATTGGATGAAAGCGCGCGACATGTTCAGGGGCGGCGCAGCCAACGGCGACAAAGTCTTGACCGACCACATCGCCGCCGTGTCCTGCGGTGTCTACAAGAACCTCGCCGTGCTCGACCTTGACTATGCCGAGGATTCGGAGGCCGAAACCGACGCCAATTTCGTCATGAGCGGCAACGGCAATATTGTGGAAATACAAGCCACCGCCGAGAAAACGCCATTCAGTGAAGACCAATTTCTCGCTCTGCTCGGCCTGGCACGCAAAGGCATCGAAAAATTGGTGAGCTTGCAAAAACTGGCGGTGGCGTGATCTTTCTTTAATCCCTGTCCTTCGGAGAAGGGATAAAAAACCCCCACCCGTCGGGTAGGAACCCGCACTCAATCGCTATCTTGGTCGTCACAAGTTCATGTTCCCAGATTAAATCAAAACTCAAATCGATCGGACCAATATTTACTTCGAGCGTACTTTTATCTTTTAGCGATTGCTGCGGTATCCAGCTTCGGCCAGTCGAACGCTGTGCATCAAAATCATGATCCATTCTCATCTCCTCACGAAATCAAATGCCTCGCCAACTCACATCACCCGTCGTTATCGCCACGCATAATCCCGGCAAGCTCAGGGAAATGCGCGAGCTGCTCGCGCCTCACGGTATTGAGGCGCAATCGGCTGGCGAACTCGGTCTCGCCGAACCAGCCGAAACCGGCAAAACTTTCGCCGCCAATGCGCGCATCAAAGCACAGGCCGCGGCGAAAGCAACCGGCCGCGTTGCTTTCGCCGATGACTCAGGTCTTGTCGTCGAAGCGCTGGGTGGCGAGCCCGGCATTCATTCGGCGCGCTGGGCCGAGCCTGACAAAGATTTCCGTAGCGCTATGAATCGCATTCAGACACTGCTGATCGAACGCGGCGCGAAGATACCCGAACAACGACGCGCGCATTTCATCGCCGCACTATGTCTGGCCTGGCCCGACGGGTATTTGGAGGAATTCGAAGGCCGCATCGATGGTGTCGTTGTCTGGCCGCCGCGCGGCGAGAAGGGATTTGGCTACGATCCTTTGTTTTTGCCGGACGGCTTCGACCGCACTTTCGGCGAAATGAGCGCGGAGGAAAAGCACGGAATGCCGCCGCACGGAAGAGGCTTATCGCATCGCGCGCGCGCCTTCATGAAACTCGCCGATGCATGTTTGCTGCGTTAACGGCTGCGGCCCTTGCGCAAGGCCGCAGCCGGTACGATGTTAAAATCTTTGCGCCAACAAAAGTGCCCGGATCGTTAATGATAGCGATAACCGACCCTTTCGCCATCTACGTGCACTGGCCGTTTTGCCTGTCGAAGTGTCCCTATTGCGACTTCAACAGCCATGTGCGGCATGGTGGCCTTCTTGGCGGCTACGACGAGCCGCGCTATGTGCGCGCGATCGAAAGCGAACTTGCCGCCAGCGCCGCGCGCACGCGCGGCCGCGCGGTGTCGAGTGTCTTTTTCGGCGGCGGCACACCGTCGCTGATGCAGCCTTCGTCAGTGCAAACAATCGTCGATGCGATTGCGAAATATTGGAGCGTGGCGAGCGATATCGAGGTCACGTTGGAGGCCAATCCGACCAGCGTCGAAGCCGCGCGCTTTCGCGGCTACCGCGCCGCCGGCGTCAATCGTGTTTCGCTCGGCGTGCAAGCGCTTGACGATGCCGCCTTGAAAGAACTTGGACGGCTGCACAGCGCGCAAGAAGCGCTCGACGCCGTCAAAGTCGCGCGCACCATTTTCGAGCGTTACTCGTTTGATTTGATTTATGCGCGGCCGCGGCAAACGCTTCAAGTTTGGGCGGCTGAACTCAAACGCGCCATTGCAGAGGCGGCCGAACATTTGTCGCTTTACCAACTGACGATCGAGCCCGACACGCCCTACTTTGGTCTGCATAAGACGGGTAAGCTTATTACGCCCGATGAAGATCTGGCACGTGATTTCTACGATCTCACGCAGGAGATCTGCGCGAATGCCGGGCTTCCCGGTTATGAAGTGTCCAATCACGCGCGACCCGGAGCGGAGTGTCGGCACAATCTCGTTTACTGGCGCGGCTATGATTATGTCGGCGTCGGTCCCGGCGCGCATGGCCGGCTTACGATCGATGGCCGGCGTTACGCCACCGAAACCGAAAAGCATCCCGAAGCCTGGCTCACGCGTGTCGAGCGAAAAGGCCACGGCTTGGTGGTCGATGAAAGCCTGACAGCAACCGAGCAAGCGGATGAATATTTGCTGATGGGGTTGCGCCTTGCCGAGGGCATTGATGCTCAGCGCTTTGCCATATTGGCTGGCCACGCGCTCGATCCCACGCGCATGGCCACCTTACAAAATGACGGCATCGTCGAAACAAGCGCCGATGGTCATTTTCGCGTGACACAACGAGGCCTTCCGATTCTCAACGCCGTCGTCGCGGCCTTGGCGGCTTAGCATTACAGTTGCTTTATCGGAAGGTTTCTGAATCCATGGGCAACCATGATTCGGAGATCGTGGACGCGGGCAGCGTCGATTGAAGAGACGCTTGCGCTGTGGGCGGCGTCGTTTCGGGAGATCAAGCAGCGGATACGTCCGTTGTTCAGGCAAGAGCGTGTCGCGGCGAATGCAGGCCTGTTTCTGGAAGGTCTTCTCGGCGATGAGCAACGCAAGACCGGTTGGATGCGCGCGGAGGCGGCTGGCGATCCCGGCCCATGGCGGCAGCAGGCGATTTTGGGTCGCAGGGACTGGGACGCCGATGCCTTGCGCGATATCGTGCGCGATTATGTCATCGAGCATTTGGCGGATGACGATGCGGTGCTGGTGATCGACGAGACCGGCTTTCTCAAGCAGGGCAAGGCGTCGTGCGGAGTGGCGCGGCAATACACTGGTTCGGCGGGCAAGATCACCAACTGCCAGATTGGGGTGTTCGCTGCCTACGTTTCGCGCCACGGTCATGCCTTCATCGACCGCGCGCTGTATCTTCCGAAGGAATGGACCGACGATCCAGATCGCCTGGAAGCCGCATACGTGCCTGCCGATATAGGGTTTGCGACCAAACCAAAGCTTGCAACGGCAATGATCGCGCGCGCGATAGCCGCGTCTGTACCATTCCAGTGGGTTGCCGGCGATACCGTCTACGGTGTTGGCGATATCGAACGGCAACTACGCCGGGCAGGCAAAGGCTACGTGCTTGGGGTCAGCAGCGCTCATGTGTTTCGATCCTGGGGCAAGCAGCGATCGGTCGCCGGCAAGGCCGCAGACATCGCCCGGGCACAGCGCCCGTCCGACTGGAAGCGTCTGTCGGCAGGCGCCGGAACCAAAGGACCACGGCTGCATGATTGGTGTTATCTCGAATTGGCCGATCTCGAGGTCGAAGAATTCAGCAGCCCAAATCAAGATCTGTGGACACGCGGTCTGCTGATCCGCCGTCGTGTTGCCGATAACGATCTCGCCTTCTTCACCACCTGGTGTCCAGCGGGAACATCGATCGAAACGCTGGTGGCGGTCGAAGGCAATCGCTGGGCGATCGAGGACAGCTTTGAAACCGCGAAGAACGAGTTCGGGCTCGATCACAACGAGAGCAGGTCATGGCATGGTTGGCATCGTCACGTGTCACTGGCGATGCTCGCCTTTGCCATGATGGCGGCGATCCGCCATCGCGCCAATCCCCCGCCGCCAAAAAAAACCAACCGCCGAACCACGGGAAAAACCAAGGCATCGCCATGCCGTCATTGATCCGTTGGTCAATCCAGGAAATCCGCCGCATCGCCATCAGACTTGCTCGAAAGCGGATTCAGCCAGCGCATGTCATCGCATGGTCATTCTGGCGCAGGGCTCACCAGGCCGCCGCTCAACGCGCCCACCTCAACGCAAAAAGGCAACTGTAATGTTAGAATAAAAGCGCTGGATCAAACTAAATTCCAGGCTCGAATGACTTCGGCGCCGGGCTTAAAACCTGCGCGCCGCCGTGCGTTGCCTGCATGATCGCCAGCCCACGCTCGTTGGTGCCATCCGAACGGAAGCGAAATACCCCATCGATCCCGGCAAAGCCCGATGAATTCGTTAGTAATTCCCGGGTGAAAGGCGGTGCGCCTTGCGTTTTGGCAAGCGCGATCACCAACGCCACCGCATCATAGGCGAGTGTGGCCGTGCGGCCTGGATCTTGCCCATAGCGGGTGCGATAACGTGCCGCAAAATTGCGAAAACCACCGGCTGCGGGCGCCACGAACCAAGCGCCGTCCAGCGCGGCAGACGCGAACAAGCGCGGATCGTCCCAAAGACTTGTGCCCAACACTTGCAGGCGCTGCATATCGACGCCGGCGGAGGCGAGATTTTGAACAAGCTGAGTGGCCGCGGAGGCGTCGGGAATAAAAATGGCATTGACCCTTTTTGCCGCTTGCGCGACGCGGCGCGCCGCCTCAGTTTTGCGGACCGGATCATCCGAATATTTTTCCAGCGCCAAAATGCGGCCGCCGCGCTTGGCAACCTCTTCCTGGAACGCCGCCTCCAAGACGGCGCCGTAGGCGTTGTCCGGCAAAAGCGCCGCAAATGAACGCTTGTCGCGCGCGATGGAAAAATCGACGATGCGTTTGACGTCCGTTTCCGGCAGAAAGCTCAAAAGATAAACACCGTTTCTGACGATACTTGTATCGGTGGAGAAGCCGATGACAGGAATGTTGCGCGCGCGCGCGAGACGGCCAACCGCGCTGACCGACTGCGCAAACAGCGGCCCGACGATAATTTCGGCGCCTTCCGCCATTGCGTGCTGAGCCGCGTCTTGTGCGCTTTGCGGCGAGCCGTTCGTGTCCTTCACCAGCAGTTGGACATTCGGCGCGTTGAATTCGGCCACGGCCATTTCCGCGGCATTCTTCATCGATTGGGCGGCGACGCCGGCATTGCCTGGCGCCGACAGCGGTAGAATCAAACCGACACGAATTCGCCCCACGCCAATATTGGCGACCTGATCGTTGACGGAAGCAACACCTTTGGGCTCCGGCGGATTTGGCGATGTCGTACCAATGCGGTCGAAAACATCGGTTGTGCAAGCACCGAGCAACCAAGCGGCCGCGGCCAGACCCGTGGCCGTGCGGACATGGCGCCGGCAAGATGCCCACCTTCCGGGCTTCGACTGAAATCTCCCCCGCATGATCCCCTACGCGACTGATCAAACATCAGTTCTAGTGGTCCAATTCAAACATTCGCTACCCATTTCGGCGATCTTTTGCGAATGTTTGAATCGAAAGACCACTAGCAAATATAAGTTTCTAGTGGAGTTTTGGATTTGACATTCACGCTTCGCGAGCTTGCGGCCAGGTGGGTAGCGAATGTCAAATCCACTCCACTAGCGCCGATGGCAAATTTTGCCGCGAAGAAGTTAACAGCTCGAAAAGCAAATTTCCATGTGGTCATGACGGCCGGGCCGCGGCTCGTCTACACTCAAACCTATGGCGAGACGAAACCGAAGCAACCGGACAACGGGGACACGCAGTGACGCTTCCTCCGATAGGCTGAGCCAAGCGCCAAAAGCCGCGCCCGGACTTTATCTCGTCGCCACGCCGATCGGAAATCTGGGCGATATCACTTTGCGCGCGCTTGAAATATTGGCAAGCGTTGACGTCATCGCCTGCGAAGATACGCGGGTGAGCCGCAAGCTCACCGCACATTATGGCATTGCGACCCCGTTGACCCTTTATCACGAACACAATGCAGAAAAAGCGCGCCCACAACTCCTCGGGCGCTTAGCGGAAGGCAAAGCCATCGCCCTCATTGCCGATGCCGGTACGCCGTTGATTTCCGATCCCGGTTATAAGCTTGTGCGCGCCGCGCAAGCCGCTGGGATCGCGGTGACGGCCGTGCCGGGCGCGTCGGCGGTTTTGGCCGCGCTCACTGTCGCCGGACTGCCGACCGACCGCTTTTTCTTCGAGGGATTTTTGCCGGCCAAACAATCGGCGCGGCAAAAGCGCATTGCTTCCCTCGCCGCCATTCCCGCAACGCTCGTGCTTTACGAAAGCGGCCAACGCTTGGCCGCCGCGCTGAGCGACCTCGCGGCAGGACTTGGCGCGCGCGAGACGACCGTCTGCCGTGAACTCACCAAGCTGCACGAAGAAGTGCGGCGCGGATCACTCGACACATTGGCGCAAGACTATGCCGGCGGAGCGGAAAGGCGCGGCGAAATCGTTATTGTTGTTGCTCCCCCCGCCGCGCCGAAAGCGGCCGATCACGAGATCGAAGCGATGTTACGAGATGCGTTAGCACGCCTGTCCCTGAAAGATGCCGTCGAGGAGGTTGCGTCGACGAGCCGGCGGCCACGGCGCGCGATCTATCAACGCGCGCTCACACTCACCAAAGAAATCGGACGGCCCCGATGAGCCGTCGTGAAGACCTTCGCCGTGCTCCGCAGGCGTCCGCGCGATCAAAACGGCAAAAGGCGTTTCGGCTCGGTTTTTCGGCGGAGAGCCGCGCTGCGCTATTTCTCATGGCAAAGGGTTTTCGTATTCTCGCGCGGCGCTGGAAAACGCCGATCGGCGAAGTCGACATCGTCGCGCGGCGGCGCAATCTTCTGCTGTTTGTTGAAGTCAAAGCGCGTGCCAGTCTTGACGAAGCAGCGGAGTCGCTGACCGTATTTCAGCAGCGGCGGATTGTGGCGGCCGCGCGTGCCTGGCTCGCGATAAAGCCCGATCCTCGTCTGACCGACATCCGCTTTGACGCCATACTCATTGCCCCGGGCAAAATGCCCCGCCATATCCAATCCGCGTTTGTTGCCCGTTCGTGAGGGTGCTATGACGCATAGACCCGTGCCGATCATTCTCTAGTGGTCCGATTCAAACATTCGCTACCCATTTCGGCGGGGATCTTTTGCGAATGTTTGAATCGAAAGACCATGAGCCAAATATAAGTTTCTAGTGGAGTTTTCGATTTGACATTCGCTTCGCGAGCTTGCGGCCAGGTGGGTAGCGAATGTCAAATCCACTCCACTAGGAGCCTGTCTGAATAATCACTGGTCAAGTCTGAATAAATGCTGGTCAAGTGGGGCTCGATCTGATTCCTTGCGGGGTTATGAGCAAACATTTTCGCCCCTGGAAGATCGACGATACGCAGCTTCTGCCGCCGAGCGTGCAGGACTACGTGCCCCATGACCACCTGGCGCGGCTGATTGTGGCGCTGGTGCGGGAAAACCTGGACCTTTCGGCAATCGCCGGCAGCTACAGGAGCGGTTTGGGGCAACCGCCATTCGATCCGCAAATGATGACGGCGCTGCTTCTGCATGCCTACGCGAGCGGCCTTTATTCGTCGCGGCGGATCGCGAAAGCGTGCGTTGAGCGCGCGGACTTCATGATGATCGTGGCCGGCGATGCGCCGGATTTCCGCACCATTTCGGAATTCCGCCGGCGGCACTTGAAGGCGCTGGCGGCGCTGTTCGTGCAGGTGTTGCAATTGGCCGAGAAGGCGGGGCTGGTCAAGCTCGGGCATGTCGCGCTCGACGGCACCAAGATCAAGGCGAACGCCTCCAGGCACAAGGCGATGAGTTACGCGCGCATGAAGCAGCGGGAAGCGGAGCTTGCGGCCGAGGTCGACGGCTGGCTCAAAGCCGCCGAAGCGGCCGATGCGGCGGAGGACAAGCTCTACGGCAACAAGCGCGGCGACGAGCTGCCCGACTGGGTGAGGGACAAGCAGAAGCGGCTTGAGAGGATTCGCCAAGCCAAGGCCGAGCTCGAGGCCGAAGCCAAAGCCGCGGCCGCCGAAGAGGAACGGCGCCGGCAGCAGGCCCAAGACCGGCGCCTCGCCGAAGGCCGCAAGAAGAACGGTCGGACCCCGGCACCGCCGAAACAGGAGCCTGACGGCAAGACACAACGCAACTTCACCGATCCACAAAGCCGCATCTTGAAAAGCAAGGATGGCTATATCCAAGGCTATAATGCGCAGGCGGCGGTCGATGCCAAAGCCCAGATCATCGTCGCCCACGGCCTGACGCCGAGCACGAGCGAGCACGACCAGCTCGTGCCGCTGATGGACGCCATTGACCACAATCTCGGCCGCAAGCCGAAGGAAGCCTCGGCCGATGCCGGCTATTTGAGCGAGGCCAACCTCGCCGCCTTGGCCGCGCGCAACATCAACGGCTACATCGCCATCGGCCGCGCCAAGTATCCCAGCAATGCCAACCGCAACATCACCGGGACGTTGACCAAGGCCATGCGCGACAAGCTCAAGCGGGCGGGATGGCGAAGTAGATACAGGCTTAGAAAGCAAATCGTCGAACCAGTGTTCGGACAAATCAAGCAGGCAAGAGGGTTTAGGCAGTTCCTGCTGCGCGGTATCGAGAAAGTGACGGCCGAATGGGCGCTGATCTGCACCGCCCACAACCTCAACAAGATCGCCAGAGCGGTCTGAGCGCACTATCCTTCATGAAACCGCCGGACCATAGAGCTAAATGGACACACTCCTAGCGTCCCGATTCCGAAGTTCGCTTGATCTTGCAGCACCCTCGTGAGCGAACTTCGGAATCGAAGGACGCTAGAAAATATTGATTCTAGTGTGGTTTTGGTTCAGAAATTCGCTTGACGGACAAGCGGATAGAACGAAGCGAATTTCTGAACCACCACACTAGTGGTCCGATTCAAACATTCGCTACCCATTTCGGCGGGGATCTTTTGCGAATGTTTGAATTGAAAGACCATGAGCCAAATATAAGTTTCTAATGGAGTTTTGGATTTGACATTCGCTTCGCGAGCTTGCGGCCAGGTGGGTAGCGAATGTCAAATCCACTCCACTAGCGAAAACTGCCATGCGCCTGAAAATCGCCGTCCAGATGGACCCTATCGAAGGGATCAATATCAGGAGCAATTCGACTTTCGCTCTGCTGTTGGAGGCGCAAAAGCGCGGCCATCAGATCGCCTATTACACGCCAACGCGGCTGGCCATGCTCAACGGCCGGGTTTTCGCGACCGTCGAAAATCTGAGCGTGCGCGACCGAGTGGGCGACCACTTCAGCCTCACCGCGCCGCGCCGCGCCGAATTGAATGAATTCGATGTCGTTCTCTTGCGCCAGGATCCGCCTTTCGATCTCGCCTACGTGACCACGACGCATCTGTTGGAGCGGATTGCGCCGAAAACCTTGGTGGTCAACGATCCCGCCCACGTGCGCAATGCCCCGGAAAAAATCTTCGTCACCGAATTTCCCGATCTGATGCCGCCGACGTTGCTCACGCGCGATCTTGCAGCCATCAAGGCCTTCCGCGCCGAGCACGGTGATATCGTCATGAAGCCGCTTTACGGGCATGGCGGCGGCGCGGTGTTTCGCGTCACGCGAGACGATCTGAATTTCGGCTCGTTGTTCGACATGTTTTCCGTCACCTTCCGCGAGCCATGGGTGGTGCAGAAATTTTTGCCCGCCGTCAAAGACGGCGACAAACGCATCATCTTGGTGGACGGCGAATTTGCCGGCGCGGTCAATCGCATTCCGGCGGCCGACGATCTTCGCTCGAACATGGTGCGCGGGGGCGCGGCGGCGGCAACGGACTTAACGCCGCACGAGCGCGAGATTTGTGAACGGCTTGGGTTCGCCTTGCGCGCGCGGGGGCTGTTGTTCGTGGGCATCGACGTGATCGGAGAGACCATCACCGAGATCAACGTGACCTCGCCGACCGGCATTCGCGCGATCAAAAAACTGGGCGGGGCCGATATCGCCGCGCTGATCTGGGACAAGATCGAGGCAAAGCACGTTAGCTCGTAGCCAATTCAGTCCGCGGCTGGGTAAGCGGACAGCCGGGACGTCAATCCCGAGTTTCACGTGCCGGCAGGCCCTTCGTAGCCGGCCGCGTCGATCGTGCCCGCCCCCATCCAGCCCCATAGCAGCACGACCTCATTGTTGGAGGTGTTGTTAAATCCATGCCAGCAGCCGCGCGGCGAATAGACCACATCGCCTTCGTTCCCGGGGATATCGCCATGCTCCGTGATAATCATGCCCCGGCCTTTGAGCACGATAAAAAACAAATCGCAATTGCGCAGACGATGGTTCTCATGGCGGGCGCCGGGTTTAAGGACAGTGCAGCCAATGATATGATCTGCATCGGCCGTGTTTTTGTCGATTAAAAACCGCACCTGCGTGTCGATCCAGCCCTCGTCGCGCTTGAGGTCCTCGATTTTCGGAACGTCACGCAGATTGGTGCGGTAGATAACCGGAGCGCGCTGCCGCTCCTTCATCGCGGCCGTGGTGCCTTTGACGGCTTTGGCAAGAGCGGCTCCGAACTTCTCGCCTCGTGATTTCATTTATCCCGCTTCCAAGTAAAACCAGGCGGCAAAGCATCACGGCAATTTATCATAACCCTCGGCAAATCCGGCGAGGCTCATGGGAAAACCGATGCCTTCCTCGGGGGTTTGGAAAATAATAAAAGTTGCCGTTTTGCCGTCATGCAACTTTTTGACGAGTTCGTCATCCATGACGACTTCCGCAATGCATCCATTCGGCAGGCAACGCACAAAACCCGCGCGGCCGATATCGGCGTTATCGACTTTTAAACCGAGGCCCGAGGGCAAGAGGACCCCGAGCGGGGCTACCACACGCATGAGCCGGCTCTTTTGATCGGCGGTTTTGAGGACGATGACCGTTAGACCGACATTGGCGCGGTCTTCCGCGGTCACGCTCTGAATGAGCGCGCATTGTTCCCCCTTCGCGCCGGGCGGCGTGTCACATCGAATCTGCCAATCGTTGTGGACAGATTTGACCGCTCCCTGCGCTGCCGCGGACGAAATCGACGCCAGTGGCAGCAATACAAACGCGAGGATTGGCACGAATAAACTCAAGGCTTGACGCCCCATCCGGCAATCCTTGAAGAAAATATCCATATCCCACCCTTTGGCGCGGTCTTGGTCGTGGCCAAACCAAATCGTTTTCTAGTGCTCTCGCGGGCCGCGCTCGTTGGCGAATTTCGGAATCGAAGGACAGGGTCAACTTATTGATACCAGTGTGGTTTGGCTCAGAAATTCGTCTCAAGCGGATAGAACCTGATGCACAAGCGGATAGAAATTGAAGCGAACGTCTCCAATCACCCCACTGGGTCAGGGTCTTAAGCTCACCCCTTGGGTCATGCCCGGCCCATCCTGTCAAGCTAAAGAGGCGGCGTGGCAGCCCGTCTGGACGCCAGCCATCCAAGCCGTGGCGGAGTGGCGTAAATGAGGCACGCGAAGACGTCGGGCGGGGGTAACCGCTTTGTCGCAGGCATAAGAGCATCAGGTGCATTGCGGCAAGATCGGAATTGTGGTTTGAGAGGCCGTAAATGTCCGGTCCGACGCGCAGCCAAAACCTCCACGGCCGTGGCCATAGGACTCTGCTCAACAGGGCCAAGCCGAACATCCCAACGGGGGGTGGACGGCCATTAAATTGCAAGCCTTGATCTTTAAGGCCGGTTTCTCGTCGAGGGGAGCGCATTCGACAATGGTGGTGCTCAAGCGGTTGATCGCAGCAGTGGCGGCAAGTGTAACGATATTCGGGGGCGGGGCGCTCGCTCTGGCGGACGCGGCTGCTCCCGGCCAGCCGCATCCATGGCAGCTTGGTTTGCAGACAGCTGCGTCCCCGGTGATGGACAATATTGCCTGGTTTCATGACTTCTTACTCTGGATCATCGCGTTGATTACTTTGTTCGTCCTGGCGCTGTTGGTGATCGTCGTGATCAGGTTCAATGCCCGCAAAAACCCCGTCCCTTCGCGCACCACCCACAACACGTTTATCGAAGTGATCTGGACCATCGTCCCGGTCCTCATCCTGGTGGCGATCGCCGTGCCGTCCTTCCGTCTGCTGTTCTATGAATTGAAGGTGCCCGCCGCCGACCTCACGGTGAAAGCAACAGGCAAGCAATGGTTCTGGAGCTACAGCTATCCCGACTCGAAGCTCGAGTTCGACTCAATTATGCTTCGCGACAATGAGCGAAAACCCGGCCAGCCGCGCCTGCTCGCGGTCGACAATGAAATGGTGGTGCCGGTCGATAAAGTGGTCCGCCTGCTGGTGGTCGGCGCCGATGTGATCCACTCTTTCTCCGTGCCGTCATTCGGCATCAAGATCGATGCCGTCCCGGGCCGGGTGAACGAAACGTGGTTTAAGGCCGAGCGGGAAGGGACCTATTACGGCCAGTGCTCGCAGCTCTGTGGCCGCGATCACGCGTTCATGCCGATCGCCGTGCATGTGGTGAGCGAAAAAGACTATGCCGCCTGGATCACGCAGGCGAAGAAAAAATACGCAAGCGACACAAGCAAAGCTCGCCCGACGGCCCTGGCGGCGGCTGATGGGGCAAAGTCAATCAACGCGATGATGCGTTGAGATAAACGATTCGAAGGACGGTTAGGTATGGCAAGCAGCGCGGCGGCACACACCACCCTTGAGGCCCACGAGCACCACCCGACGGGATGGCGGCGTTTTGTCTATTCCACCAATCACAAAGACATCGGCACGATGTATCTGGTGTTTGCCCTATTGGCCGGTGTGATCGGCGGTGCGCTCTCGATCGCCATTCGCCTTGAATTGCAAAATCCCGGAATGCAGTTTTTCGCGAGCCCGCACGAATACAACGTGTTTGGCACCGCGCACGGACTGATCATGATCTTCTTCATGGTCATGCCGGCGATGATCGGCGGCTTCGGCAATTGGTTCGTGCCCTTGATGATCGGCGCGCCGGATATGGCCTTTCCGCGGATGAACAACATCTCGTTCTGGCTGTTGCCCGCTTCCTTTGCCTTGTTGATCACCTCGATGTTCGTTCCAGGCGAGCCTGGCGCGATGGGCGCGGGAACCGGGTGGACGATCTACGCGCCATTATCGACATCGGGCCATCCAGGGCCGGCGGTCGACTTCGTAATTCTATCGCTGCATCTTGCCGGCGCCTCGTCGATCCTTGGCGCGATCAACTTCATCACGACCATATTCAACATGCGTGCGCCGGGCATGACGCTGCACAAAATGCCGCTCTTCGTGTGGTCAATCCTGGTGACCGTGTTCCTTCTGCTCCTGGCGCTGCCGGTGCTGGCCGGCGGCATCACCATGCTGCTGACCGATCGTAACTTCGGCACCACCTTCTTCAGCCCCGAAGGCGGCGGCGATCCGCTTTTGTACCAGCATTTGTTCTGGTTCTTCGGGCATCCGGAAGTCTACATTCTCATTCTGCCCGGCTTTGGCATGATCAGCCAGATCGTCTCGACTTTCAGCCGCAAGCCGATCTTCGGCTATCTCGGTATGGCCTATGCCATGGTGGCGATTGGCGGCATCGGCTTCGTGGTCTGGGCGCATCATATGTATACGGTCGGTCTTTCGACCGGGGCGCAAGCCTATTTCGTCGCCGCCACAATGGTGATCGCGGTGCCTACGGGTGTGAAGATCTTTTCTTGGATCGCCACGATGTGGGGTGGTTCGATTGAATTTCGTGCGCCGATGCTGTGGGCGCTCGGCTTCATTTTCCTGTTCACCATCGGTGGCGTAACCGGCGTCGTTCTCGCCAATGCCGGTGTCGATCGCGTGCTGCACGATACGTATTACGTGATTGCGCATTTCCACTACGTGCTGTCGCTCGGCGCGGTCTTCGCCATTTTCGCCGGCTGGTATTACTGGTTCCCGAAAATGAGCGGTTACATGTATAACGAGACACTCGCGAAGCTGCACTTCTGGCTCATGTTCATCGGCGTCAATCTCGTCTTCTTTCCACAGCACTTCCTCGGCCTTGCCGGGATGCCGCGCCGGACCGTCGATTATCCTGATGCCTTCCACGGCTGGAATGAGGTTTCGTCTTACGGCTCTTACATCGCGGCCGCAGGCGTCGTCGTCTTTTTCGTCGGACTGATCGAGGCTTTCGCCAAGAAGCGCCTGGCGGGCGACAATCCCTGGGGCGCCAGTGCCACGACATTGGAATGGACCTTGTCATCGCCGCCGCCATTCCATCAATTCGAGACACTGCCGCGGATTAAGTGAAGTGTTACGGTGATCGTGATGTCTGGAGCCTTCTGTATTTCGAATGAAACACGACGTCGGGTGGGCAAAGGCGTGCGATCAGCACGCCGTACCTACCGGCTGACTCGACGAAGTCGAGCAACTTTCACGGTGGGCACGGCGCCTATGCTGCGTCTTCTAGTGGTCCAATTCAAACATTCGCTACCCATTTCGGCGGGAATCTTTTGCGAATGTTTGAGCCGAAAGACCATGAGCCAAATATAAGTTTCTAGTGGAGTTTTGGATTTGACATTCGCTTCGCGAGCTTGCGGCCAGGTGGGTAGCGAATGTCAAATCCACTCCACTAGTGAAGACACCGCAAGTTCCACGGCGCCTTTGCCCACCCTACGAACTAAGAGTTGGATTCCGCTTAATGCGGAAATGAGCGGGGTCGTTCGACCTAACCGCAATCGTAGGGTCGACGATTAAATGGAGTAGCACGACGGTGGACAAGGCGAATGATTAACGCAACGGTGGTCAACCGGTCCGAGTTGACTGCACCGACAACACTAGAGCCCAGCCTGGCGAGCGCCGGTGATTACATCGCGCTGCTCAAGCCACGGGTGATGTCACTGGTCGTGTTCACGGCGCTGACCGGGCTGGCCGTTGCACCGGGACCAATTCATCCGGCCGCAGCCGTCACAGCTTTGCTGTGCATCGCGGTGGGCGCGGGCGCGGCCGGCGCGCTGAACATGTGGTACGATGCCGATATCGACGCGATGATGAGGCGCACCATGCGCCGGCCTGTGCCGCGCGGCCGCGTGCAGCCCGGTGAGGCGCTCGCGTTCGGTATTACTCTCGCGGGTTTTTCCGTGGTGACGCTCGGGCTGTTGGTAAATGCGCTCGCGGCGGGCCTGCTCGCGTTCACGATCTTCTTTTACGTCGTCATCTATACAATCTGGTTGAAGCGCTCAACGCCGCAGAACATTGTCATCGGCGGCGCGGCCGGCGCGCTTCCTCCGATGATCGGCTGGGCGTCCGTGACCGGATCGCTGTCGCTTGAACCGGTTCTGTTGTTCTTGATCATTTTCTTTTGGACGCCGCCGCATTTTTGGGCATTGGCCCTTGGCCGCAGGGACGATTACGCCCGCGCCGGACTTCCCATGTTGCCGGTGGTCGCCGGCGATGCCAATACGCGCCGGCAGATTGTTCTTTACACCCTGATCCTGGCGCCGCTCGGCGTGATGCCTTGGATATTCGGCTTTGCGGGGCCTTTTTACGGGGTTGTGGCGATCGTTGCCGGTGCGATGATGTTGGCGCTGAGCTTTCAGGTGCTTCGGGAAAAGCGCTCCGAGGAACGGGCAAGCCGCAAGCTGTTCGGCTTCTCGATCTTATATCTGTTCCTGCTGTTTGCCGCGCTCTTGGTTGAGCGCGGCTGGGGCGGGTTATTGACCCGTTTATTCAGATGAGCATCCGCGTTGCGATGAATGACGAGCCCCACGAACAGGAAGGCATTGTGCTCACCGAGGCACAAAAACGCGCCCGGCGTTCGCGTTCAATCGCGATTGCGCTCGCGCTCGCGGCGCTGGTCGCGCTCTTTTATGTCATGACTTTGGTCAAGGGGCCGGGCGTTTTGGTCCGGCCGATGTGATGCGCGAACAGCCTGAACCACCGATCGGAGCAACGGCCGCACGCCCGGTTAAAACAGCACGGCGCGATGTGGTGATCGCGGCTTGCTGCGGCGTGGGTGCGGCGGCCATGGTGGGTGCGGCCTACGCGGCGGTTCCACTATACAACTTATTCTGCCGCGCAACGGGGTTCGCCGGCACGACGCAAGTATCGGAAAGAGCACCCGCTCATACCCTGAACCGCATGATCACTATTCGCTTCGATTCCAATGTCGCGCCCGGTCTGCCGTGGCTCTTCGAGCCAGAGCAAAACACGATTCAACTCCGTGTCGGCGAAGTCGCGACGGTTCATTATAAGGTCATCAACCAAGCCGCACGCGAGATCACCGCGCAGGCCTCCTACAACGTCACGCCGCTCAATGTGGGCGCCTATTTCGACAAGATCAATTGCTTCTGCTTCACACAACAGACCATGAAGCCGGGTGAGACACGCGAGATGGCGGTTGTGTTTTACGTCGATCCGTCGATAACGAAGGATCACGATCAAGACGAATTGAACACGATCACGCTTTCCTACACCTTCTATCCGTTACACGAACCGGCAAAGCCGCTCGCGGCGGCGGACGGCGCGAACA
Source organism: uncultured Pseudomonadota bacterium (assembly GCA_963697535.1). GTDB lineage: Bacteria > Pseudomonadota > Alphaproteobacteria > Rhizobiales > Xanthobacteraceae > Pseudolabrys. The sequence continues at coordinate 936,826 of OY969085.1, forward strand.
AGAGTTAAAGAGTTAAGCAACAACGGTCTGGTCCTGGAAGCGCATGGACTTGGATCGGATGAAAGCGAAAACGAGAGTTGAACGGAGACGACACGATGGCCGATGCCCACGCAAAACATCATGACTATCATTTGGTCGCGCCGAGCCCCTGGCCGGCAGTCGGCTCCATCTCCGCTTTTCTCACGGCGGTCGGTGCGATCACGTGGCTGCACCACATGTTTCCGGCCGCGCCGATCGTATTCGGCATCGGCGTTGCCGGCGTCCTGTACACTTTCATCAGCTGGTGGCGCGATGTCATCCGCGAAGCACAATACGAAGGCTTCCATACGCGCGTGGTACAAATCTCGCACCGCTATGGCATGATCCTGTTTATCGCCTCCGAGGTGATGTTTTTCGTGGCGTGGTTTTGGGCCTATTTCAATACGGCCTTGTTCCCGGGCGAGGCGCAAGACGCGGCTCGCCTCGCATTTACCGGGGGCATTTGGCCGCCAAAGGGCATCGAGACTTTTGATCCATGGCATCTGCCGCTGCTTAATACGTTGATCCTGCTCACCTCCGGGACCACGGTGACGTGGGCGCATCACGCGCTGCTCGAGAACGATCGCCAAGGCGTGAAATGGGGGCTGATCCTCACCATTCTCCTTGGCCTCAGCTTCTCATGCGTGCAGGCTTATGAGTACTCACATGCGGCCTTTGCCTTTAGCGGCAATATTTACGGCGCGACCTTTTTTATGGCGACCGGTTTTCACGGCGCGCACGTCATCATCGGTTCGATCTTCCTGATTGTCTGCTTGATCCGTGTGTTCAACGGACATTTTACGCCCAAACAGCATCTCGGTTTTGAATTTGCCGCCTGGTATTGGCATTTCGTCGACGTGGTGTGGCTATTCCTTTTTGCCTGTATCTATGTCTGGGGCAGCGGGGCCAATGCTTGACCCTCGAAAAAATGAACCAGAAGGGGGCGGCGCCGCCCCCGCCTTTCGTTTTTAGCGCTTCACGCGGAAAGCCAATCAATTAGGCTTTGAGGATATCGTCAATGCATGACGGGGTTTCCTCCGGTCGCCTTCCGATCATGCACGGCCTGCGCGGCCGCTGTCCGCGATGCGGGCAAGGACGCCTGTTTCAGGGCTTTCTTTCGTTGCGGCGTCGCTGCGAGGATTGCGGACTGGCTTACGATTTTGCCGATTCCGGCGACGGTCCTGCTGTCTTTATCATTTTGATCGGCGGCTTTATTGTGGTGTTTGCGGCTATGATTACTGAGATTATTTATCAGCCGCCCTATTGGGTTCACGCGGCTTTGTGGTTGCCGTTGACCGTGATCGTGACCTTGGCGCCGTTAAGACCGACCAAGGGTCTTCTGATCGCCCTGCAATATCATCACAAGGCGGCCGAAGGCCGGCTTGAAAGACGGGGTGACGATTGAGGTGTGTGCTCGAAAGACGAGGCAGTAACATCATCCAGGCGACACTTGTTAGCGTTGTCGGTGTCGCGATCTTGGCTGCCCTCGGTATTTGGCAACTCGAACGCAAGGCCTGGAAAGAAAATATAATCGCGACATTGAACGCGCGGCTTACGCATGTACCGGTCGTGTTGCCGCCCCCGGCGCGCTGGCCGCAACTCACTCAGGCCAACGATGAATTCCGGCGCGTCCATTTTTCGGCTGAATTTAGGCACAGTGAATTCGCGCTCGTCTATACGGCAGGCTCCGCTTTTCGGCCCGACGTGCAGGGCGCGGGTTATTGGGTTTTTGCGCCGGCGCGGCTTGCCGACGGTACAATCATAGTCGTCAACCGCGGCTTCCTTCCGCACGATCGGAAAGATTTGGCGGCCGCTACGCCGACGAGAGAGCCTGTCCGGATTGCCGGCGTGATGCGCTGGCCCGATCGACGCGGCATGTTCACACCGGCCGATGAGCCGCGGAATAATTTCTGGTATTTGCGCGACCCGCGGGCGATCTCGGCGGCAAAGAAATGGAATGCAGGCGCGCCGTTTTATGTCGAGCAAGAAGCGCCGGTTCCGCCCGGCGGCTGGCCGAAGCCTGGCAAGCTGCAAGTAACACTGCCCAACAATCACCTCCAATACGCCATCACATGGTTTGGTCTCGCGCTTGCACTGGCTGCCGTATATGCATTTTGGATCGCGGACCGGCTTCGGGGCCACCGCGCGAGCTTCCTTGTGAAAGGTCGCCGCAGGGGCTAATCTTAATCTCGCTGCTCGCGACGGTCATAAAAGCCAAGCCTAGTCAATGCGTTACGTTTCAACTCGGGGCGAAGCCGCCCCGCTCGGATTTGTCGATGTCATGCTCGCGGGTCTGGCCCGCGATGGTGGCCTATACGTGCCTGAAAACTGGCCCATACTTGATCGTCAAGCCATCGCCGAGCTCGCCGGGCGCCCCTATACGGAAATTGCCGTCGAGGTGATGCGCCCCTTTGTCGGGGATACTATTGCCGAGGCGGATCTCGCCCGGCTTGCGCGAGAAGCCTACGGAACTTTCCGCCACCCCGCGGTGACGCCTTTGGTGCAGCTCGGTCCGAACCTGTTCGTGCTCGAGCTGTTCCATGGCCCCACGCTCGCGTTCAAGGACTTGGCGATGCAATTGGTCGCGCGGCTGATGGATTATTCGCTGCAGAGACGAGGTGAGCGGACGACCGTGGTCGTGGCGACTTCGGGCGACACGGGCGGCGCGGCCATCGAGGCCTTCCGAGGCCGCGCGCAAGCGGATGTGATCGTCTTGTTCCCGCATGGCCGAATCTCTGAAGCCCAGCGCCGGATGATGACCACGGTGCCGGAGGCCAATGTCCATGCGGTGGCGATCGAAGGCACGTTCGACGATTGCCAGGCGCTGGTGAAGGCGATGTTCAATCATCATGCATTTCGCGACCGCCTGCATCTCTCCGGCGTCAATTCCATCAATTGGGCGCGGATCGTCGCACAGGTGGTTTATTACTTTGTCGCCGCGGTGGCGCTCGGGGCGCCGTATCGCAAGATCGGCTTTTGCGTGCCGACCGGCAATTTCGGCGGTGTCTTTGCGGGCTATGTTGCGCACAAGATGGGGCTTCCTATCGATCGACTGGTCGTGGCTACAAATGTCAACGATATCCTGGCGCGCGCTTTCGCCAGCGGCACCTACGAAATCCGCGCGGTCGTGGCCACATCTTCGCCGTCAATGGACATCCAGATTTCGTCAAATTTCGAACGGCTCTTATTCGATGCCTATGGCCGCGACCCTGCCGCCATACGGGCGCTGATGTCTTCACTCGCACAGTCGCGGCGTTTTTCGATTGCGGCGCCCGCGCTCAAAGCGATGCGCGCACTGTTCACCGCCGATCGCGCCGATGAGCAGGAATGCGCCGCCACCATGCGCGCTTGGATGCGCGAGGCCGGCTATTGCGCTGATCCGCATACGGCGATCGGCTTGGCCGTCGCAGAGAAAGAAACACGCGATCCGTCGGTGCCGATGGTGGTGTTGTCGACCGCCCATCCCGCCAAATTTCCTCAATCGGTGAAATCGGCCTGCGGTGTTGCGCCGGCACTGCCGGATGGGCTCGTCAACCTGGATTCGCGGCGTGAGCGGATAACGGTCTTGCCAGCGGATCAAAATATTGTGGAACATTTCGTCGCGTCGGTATCGCGCGCGGCACGTGAAGGAGCAGTGGCATGAGTGTAGAAGTCACCCGTCTTTCCTCGGGCCTTTCGGTGGTCACCGATCGCATGCCGCATCTGGAGTCGGCTGCATTTAGCGTATGGGTCGGCTCGGGGAGCCGCGATGAAAATGCCGACGAGCATGGGATTTCCCATCTTCTTGAACATATGGCGTTCAAAGGCACCAAACGGCGTAACGCGCGGCAAATTGCCGAGGAGATCGAAGCGGTCGGCGGCGATCTCAATGCCGCGACCAGCGTGGAAAACACGGCCTATTACGCGCGCGTGCTCAAGTCGGACGTCCCGCTCGCGCTCGATGTGCTCGCGGATATCCTGTCCGAGCCGACTTTCGATCCGGAAGAACTGCGCCGCGAACAGAACGTCATCGTGCAAGAGATCGGCGCCACCGAGGATGCTCCCGACGACGTCGTGTTTGAACGGCTGCAAGAGACGGCATTTCCCCAGCAGGCGGTTGGCCGGTCCATTCTCGGCACCGCGGAGACGGTGCGCTCGTTCAACGCCGCGCGCATCCGCGCCTATCTCGCGCGCAATTACCGCGCTCCGGATATGCTGGTGGTGGCAACCGGCGCGGTCGAGCATGAAAAAATCGTGGCCGACGTGGAAAAGCGTTTTGCCAGTTTCGTCGGGCCTGCCGCACCTTTGCCTGAGCGCGCGCTTTTTCACGGCGGCACCCGGGTCGAAACCCGCGATCTCGAACAAGTGCATATTGCGATGGCTTTGGAAGGCGTGCCAGTCAATAACGACCAGCTTTACAGCTTGCAGGTTTTCACCAGCGTCTTAGGCGGCGGCATGGCATCGCGGCTTTTTCAGGAGGTGCGGGAGATACGCGGCCTGTGCTACGCCATTCACGCCTTTCACATGCCCCATAGCGATATGGGCGTATTTGGCCTCTACGCAGGCACGGACGAAAAAGATGCCCCTGAACTCATGCATGTGGCCATTGAGGAAATCAACAAGGCGACCGACACTCTGTATGAATCCGAGATCAATCGCGCGAAAGCACAGATGAAGGCCGGCCTGCTGATGGCTTTGGAAAGCTCGGAGGCCCGCCTTGGTCAGTTGGCTCGCCAAATGTTGGCTTATGGGCGACCCATTCCACTCGATGAGATTGTCGCCAAAATCGATGCGGTGACGATTGAAAGCACGCGAGCTGCCGGCCGCGCGCTCGTTCGGCGTGGCCGTCCCGCCATTGCCGTACTCGGCCCGGGTTCGGGCCTTGAAAGTACGGCGGCAATCGCCGAGAGTCTCGTTCAACGTGCTGAGTAAGAACACGCCCTCGAGAGCGGATCATTGTATGGCGTTTTTCCGCACGGTTGGCTCTGGCGAGATTCTTCCGGTATTGCCCGGTGCGGAAGTCGTCCTGCGACCGCCCATGAACGACGACTATGCCGAATGGGCGAGCTTACGTGAAAAAAGCCGCGACTTTCTTACGCCATGGGAGCCGATTTGGCCGGTCGACGATCTCACACGCGCGGCCTTTCGCCGCCGGCTCAAACGTTACGCTGAAGATCAGCGCAGTGACGCGGCCTATGCTTTTCTCATTTTTCACAACAATGGTAACGCAATGGTCGGCGGGCTTACGCTCGCCAATATACGCCGTGGCGTCGCGCAGGCGGCCAGCATTGGTTATTGGATTGGCGCACCCTATGCGCATAAGGGCTATATGACCGCTGCCGTGCGTGCCTTATTTCCCTTCTGCTTCGGCAATTTGCGTTTGCATCGGCTGGAAGCGGCATGTATTCCTAGCAATCGAGCCTCGATTGGCTTACTTGAGAAAACCGGATTCCAGCGCGAGGGCTACGCGCGCAGCTATCTCTGCATTAATGGCCAATGGCAAGACCACTATTTGTATGCGCGGTTGAAGGACGACCCAACAAATTGAGCTTTTTACCTTTTTTATTTTAGGCCTTGAGCTTGCCATGCTTGGTTTTTTATAAAAAGCTATAAAGGAAAAGGCTGGGGTTTGGGATGCGCAAGCGAAAACGTCGGATGCAAAGCGCGGGCATGTGCCTGCTCGCCATTGTCAGTATGAGCATTGCATTGGCCGGTTGTGGCACCAACAACAGCCAAATATTCAGTTCGTCTGGCTCGAATCTTTTTAACACACCCTCGGCCGCAAAACAGGCCAACGCCTCCGTGCCGGAACCATCACCTGGCCCGGGACCAGATGTCGACTGCCCTTCGGTCGCCATTCGCAATGGCGCGGCAACGTTGACGATCACCAATAGTCCGAAAAGTGCCGAGCCGGAGGCGCTGGCCGTGCGCTATCAGGGCAGCATTCTGCGCACCGCGCGGGAATGCCATGTCAATGCCGGCGTGATGACGATGAAAATCGGCGTCGAAGGCCGTATGATTACCGGCCCCGCTGGGGGCCCGGGCTTGGTCGACGTGCCCTTGCGGATCGCTGTGGTGCAGGAAGGCATCGCGCCGAAGACCATCACTTCGAAACTCGGCCACGAAACGGTGACGATCGGCGATGGAGCCGATCACGTCAATTTCATGCATATCGATCCGGAAATTTCTTTTCCCTTACCACAGCCAGTGGCCGACATTGACAAGTATGTGGTTTACGTCGGCTTCGATCCGCTCGGCGCGAAAGCCGAAAAGAAGAAGCCTGCGGTCAAACCCCGGCATGGGCGCAAGCCAACACCGCGACAGAGTTGAGTTCTTCTGGCGAACGGGGACGGATTCGGAGTGGTCATTTGTGATTGAAACATGGCCTTTTCTCGGCTTGCCATTGGGCCATCAATTCAATTTCTTGCGCACGTCCTCGATGCCTTTGGTGACCAATTCATTGGCCAGATTGCCTTTGGTCAGCTTGATCAAGATGCTTTCGGCCGCGGCAATCGCCGCATCGGCGGCGGCCCGGCGAACATCGGCCGCCGCTTGCGCTTCGCTTTGAGCGATTTTTGCCTCGGCGATTTTGGTCCGGCGGGCAATGAAATCTTCCATCTTGGCTCTGGATTCGATGGTCATCCGTTCGGCTTCGGCTTTGGCTTCCGCTATGATGTCCTGTGCTTCATTTTCCGCTTCGTGACGCTTGCGTTGATAGTCGGCGAGGAGTTGCGCCGCTTCTTCTTTGAGCCTGCGTGCGTCGTCCAGCTCTGCTTTGATGCGGCTGGCGCGCTCATCGAGTGACTGCGTCAATTTACGATGGACGCCGATATAGCCAAGACCACCGACGAAAACGATGAAGGCCAAGCTCACCCAGAATTCAGCCTCGAAAAACATGGGTCTTACCCTTTCAGAACCTCGGCCACCGCCTGCGAAACACTCTGTTCGCCGGGCGACGTGCCGATCAGCCGCTCGACAATGATGCGCGTTGCATCCTCGGTAATACCGCGGACGTTGCTCATGGCCGCTTGCTTGGTGGCGGCAATGGATTTTTCCGCCTGGGCAAGCTTTTCATTGAGCTTATTCTCAAGCGTCTTGCGCCGCGCCTCGGCTTCGGCCGCCTGCCTGTCGCGGGTCTGATTGGCGATGGCTTGGGCGTTTGCTCTCGCGTCGGCCAATGCTTTTTCGTAGGCCGTCATCGCCAACTCGGATTCCGACTTCAGCCGGCCCGCTTCGGCGACATCGTCACCAATATGTTTCTGCCGAGTCTCAATGATGGCGCGCACTCGTGGGAGCGCGAGCTTGGACATCAGGGCGTAAAGCAAGATGAAAGCAATCGCGAGCCATACGAGTTGCGAGGCAAAAGTTTGCGAATTAAACGGCGGAAAGCGGCCGTCGTGTTCGCCTTTCGGAACTTGCTCTGTGCTCGTATGAATTGGTTCGGCCATCGTCGGCTCCGGCGCCTTATGTCGGGCTTAGAGCGCGAATAGCAACAGCAGCGCGATCAGCAAAGAGAAAATGCCCAGCGCTTCGGTAATGGCGAAGCCGAAGATCAGATTGCCGAATTGCCCCTGTGCGGCGGACGGATTGCGCAAGGCCGCCGCGAGGTAATTGCCGAAAATGACGCCGACGCCGATACCGGCACCGCCCATGCCGATACAGGCGATGCCCGCGCCGATATATTTCGCTGCCACTGGATCCATAACCAAATCCCCCTTTTTTCGTGTCGGTGATCGGACCTCAATGGCCCGGGTGAATCGCATCGTTGAGATAGATGCAGGTGAGAATGGCGAAGACATAGGCCTGCAAGAAAGCCACCAATGTCTCCAGCGCAAAGAGAATGACGACCATAACGAAGGGCAATACCCCGCCGAGCCAGCCGATCGCACCGAGGCCGGTGCCCAAGAGAATGATGAAACCGGCGAAGACTTGCAGCGTGATGTGCCCCGCCAGCATGTTGGCGAACAGACGCACGCTGTGCGAAATGGGCCGGGAGATGAACGACAAAATTTCGATCGCCACGATCATCGGCAGGATGTAGACCGGCACGCCCTTCGGCACGAACAGCTTGAAAAAATGCAAGCCGTGGGACATCAGCCCGTAAATCAGCACCGTCAAGAAGACCGTCAGCGCCAGCGCCGTGGTCACGATGATGTGGCTGGTCACCGTGAAAGAATAAGGGATCAGCCCCAGCATGTTCAGCGTCAAGACGAACATGAAAATCGTGAACACGAAGGGGAAAAAGCGCATACCCTCGGCGCCGGCCGTGCCGCGTATCGTCGTGGCAACGAATTCGTACATCAGCTCCGCGGCCGATTGCACACGCGTCGGCACCAGCTTGCGTCCGGCTGTCGCCGCCACCAGAAAAGTCGTGAGACCGCCCACCGCGATCAGCATCAGCAGCGCGGAATTTGTAAAGGCGATTTCCGTCTGTCCGAATTTGGCGATCGGAAACAGATTATGAATTTGGAATTGTTCGATGGGGTCGATCGCCATGATCTAATCGTTCAAATTTCGCGCGCGGATTACGCCGGCCGCGCGCATCACATTCAGAACGCCGGCCGCAAAGCCGAGCAACAACAACAGAATGAATGCCCATGGCGAAGTGCCCAGCCAGCGGTCAATGAGCCAGCCGAGACCCGCGCCCACAAGCACGCCCGCAACCATCTCGGTCGACAACCGAAAGCCACGGGCAAAACCGGAGGCATCGGTGGTTTGACGAGAAGCGGAGGCCTCTTCGGATGGCCGGCTCGCCTTCGCGAGCCGCTCACTGAGACGCTGCAACCTCGCGGAGAGGACAGCCTCCTCGTCCGGCGGCTCTTGACGTTCGCCTGTTTTTCGCGTGCCGTCAGCCATGCTTTCAGCTCGCGTGGAGTGGATTTGCTCGCTACCCACCGGCCGCAAGCTCGCGAAGCGGTCTCCCTCCTAAGTCCCACCGCCCCTTAAAGGCGCGCGGACCATACTGACCGGCTTTACTGAAGTCAAGGAATGGCAAGGCTCTCATAATTGTTTGAATCATATGAGACAAAGTCTGCCTGATGGCGTCAGGGCCAAACCGATCCGGAATGCGACGGTGCGTCCTCGTTGAGCTTGCAACGCAAGAGCGGTAGAATTTTTCCGGCCGTTTTGAAAAAATGCGGGCCGAAGACAATCGGAGACTTGGTTTCGGAGAATTGGTTTCGGAGAATTGGTTCATGCGTCAGTCGGCACTTCTCGTGGGCATTTGCGTATTGGCTGCAACCGGCTTTGGGTGTCGCGCCTCAGCCGGGGGGCCTAATGTTGCTCCAGTGAGCACGGAACAAGGCTTCCATACTGAGCGGGCGCAAGCGGCGCAACCGTCTGAAATCGCCGGTGGTGGAAAATAAGCCAAACATGCAAACCCCAATCCACCCCCCACAGCCGCCGGAGCAAAAAGCGGCAGGCGGCCGCGCGCAGACGGTCATATTGTCGCGGTTTGATTTTCAGCGGGTGGATGGCGGCTTGCTGCGGTTGGATACGCAAAGTGGCGAAGTCGCGCTTTGCTCGCCGCACGGCGCGCATTGGGGCTGCGAAATCGTGCCGGAAAACAACGCCGCGATGGAAAAAGCGACGCAGCTGGAAAGCGAAAATGCCAAACTGCGCGCCGAGGTAACAAGCCTTAAAGCGAAACTGTCCGAAATGCAGGCCGCCCGCCAGCCACCGCCGACGACATCGCCGACGACGACATCGCCGCCAATGCTCCCGCCGCCACCGGCGGCAATGCCACCAGCAGATGCGATCCCTCCCTCCCATGATAGCGGCGTAAAACTACGCATCGACAACAATGTCGAACGCTTGCGGGCCGCGATTGAAAGCGCCTGGCGCCGCATGATGACCATGCTCGACGACCTTGAACGAAACGTGCGGCGGAAACTGTCGCGCGAGAACACGGCGATTTGAAAGCCGCACTTTTTACGTAAATTACTTAGCGTTCTGCCGTCAGCGCCCTCTTACCACGGCAGGTTGCTATACATATGCTTTCGCTGCCACCTCGATGTTGGCCTCGCAATGGGGCGCCGTCTTTTCCATATGTTTTTTTTCATATGCTCATACGTTGGTATTGAAGTACTACAAGCTCCATGGCATGGACTGCCGCGAAACTGGATCATCGAACATCTTTTCCGAATATCGTTTGGAGTTTCATGCAATGAAAAAAATTTTTGTCGCCGCGGCCGCCGCGGCCGCCTTGGGTGGCGCGAGTGCCTTTGCTGCGGAGATGCCGGTCAAGGCGCTTTATTCAAAAGCGCCGCTGCCACTCTACAATTGGACCGGCTTCTATCTCGGCGCGAATGCCGGTGTCGGCGTGTCGCAGACCAGCGCTTCAACGCCGGGTGGGGCGCCAGGTTCTCTTGATCGTAGCGGCGCCGGATTCGCCGGCGGAGCGCAGGCTGGCTATAATTGGCAATTTGCACCTAATTGGGTTGCCGGCATCGAAGGCGATGTTGGCTTTCTTACAACCAGTCGTTCGTTTCTCGATTGGTCCGAGATAGACGGCTTTGGTGTCAAGGCCAATTGGTATAGCACGCTTCGTGGGCGTTTTGGATACACGAACGGCCCTTCACTCTTCTATGCGACTGGCGGCGCGGCTTTCGTGCATGTGACGAACAACTTCGATGCTTTCGAGATCCCGATTTTTGCTTCCGCGCCGACTTTTGCTTCCAAGGCCGAAACGGCCACCGGCTGGACCGCAGGCGGCGGCATCGAAACCAGCTTAGGCGGAAACTGGTCGGCGAAAGCCGAATATCTTTACGTGGACGCCGGAAGTCAGGACATCTTTAACTCGGGGTCCAATATTTTCTTACTCAACGGGGGCTCTACCCTCGTGAGCGAAGGAGGCTTTACCGCGCACTTCGACAATCGGTTCCATGTGTATCGGTACGGCCTAAACTACAAGTTTGGCGGACCACGGAATGCCGTCAGTGCGCGGCCGGCTCATAATTGGGCTGGATTTTATGCCGGCGTGAACGCAGGCGCGGGGCTTTCACAGGGTACGGTTAGTGCACCCACGAATGTTCCGACCCAGTTCCCCGGAACCGATATTGATCTCGCCGCTGTTGGTTTTACGGGTGGTGCGCAGGCGGGTTACAATTGGCAGTTTAGTCCGACTTGGGTTGCAGGCATAGAAGGCGATATCAGCTATTCGGGCATTAAGCGTGGGTTTTTCAACTGGGATGACGTATTTCCTGGAATCGAGCAGGCTCGATTTGGTCTCAAGACCGATTGGTATGCCACTCTGCGCGGACGGCTCGGTTATAGTACCGGTCCGGCATTAGCCTATGTCACCGGCGGCGCGGCTTTTGTGAGCGTCGAGAACAGCATAGACGACATTGCGAGCGGCAGCTTTGCCTCGCAATCCGAAACAGCAATAGGCTGGACCGTGGGCGGCGGGATAGAAGCCGCACTCGCGCAAAATTGGACGGCTAAAACCGAATACCTCTACATCGATGCGGGGAGCCAGGACGTATTTAACCCAAGTGTTGATGGAATGGCCAAAACCGCCCATTTCGACAACCGCTTCCATATTTTCCGCTTCGGTTTGAACTACGCCTTCGGTGGCTAGTGGTCCAATTCAAACATTCGCTACCCATTTCGGCGGGGATCTTTTGCGAATGTTTGAATTGAAAGACCATGAGCCAAATATAAGTTTCTAGTGGAGTTTTGGATTTGACATTCGCTTCGCGAGCTTGCGGCCAGGTGGGTAGCGAATGTCAAATCCACTCCACTAGTGTTGTGACTCTAACGCATGTTTCGTCTGGATCTCCCTGTCATCCTGAAGGCGCGACGGAAGAGTTTGTGAATCATCTGTCAATTTCGGAACACGCGCGTTAGCGAAAAGCGTAACCCGCCGTGTTGGCGGCTTAAAAGATGGCGGAATACGCTGACGCTATTCCGCCCTCCGGACTGAGGGGGATTTACTCCGCCGCCAAGGCCGGTTTTTGTCGCGGCAGTGAAAGCCGTTCCCACACATCGACTAAAGCCTCCGCCAGCGCATTGATCAGCACATCGTCATGATAGGGCGAGGGCGTAATCCGCAAGCGCTCCGCTCCGCGCGGCACGGTCGGATAATTGATCGGCTGAATGTAAATGCCGAATTCTTCCAGCAAAAGGTCGCTTGCCTGCTTGCATTTGTCCGGATCACCGACAAAGACCGGCACGATGTGGGTCGAGGTCGACATTACGGGAAGGCCCGCGGCATTGAGGATCTCTTTCACCCGTCCGGCGCGCTCCTGGTGGCGCTCGCGTTCCCAGCGCGACGTTTTGAGATGTTTGATGGCCGCGGTCGCGGCGGCGCAGATGGCCGGCGGCAGCGCGGTGGTGAAAATAAAGCCCGGTGCATAAGAGCGCACCGCATCGATCATCGGCACCGAGCCGGCGATATAGCCGCCGAGGCAGCCGAAGGCTTTGGCAAGCGTGCCTTCGAGCACGTCGATGCGGTGCATCGCGTTTTCGCGATCGCATATGCCGCCGCCGCGCGGCCCATACATGCCGACCGCATGCACTTCATCGCAATAGGTCATGGCGCCGTAGCGCTCAGCCAGATCACAGATCGCTTGGATCGGCGCGATATCGCCATCCATGGAATACAGGCTCTCGAATACGATCAGTTTCGGCCGCGCCGGATCGGCGGCTTTTAAGAGTTCTTCCAGATGACGCACATCGTTGTGCCGCCAGATCTGCTTTTCGCAACCTGACTGGCGCACCCCTTCGATCATGGAATTGTGGTTCCGCGAATCCGACAAGATAAGACAATTCGGCAAAAGCCGCGCGATGGTGGCAATGCCGGTTTGGTTGGAAACATAACCGGAGGTGAAGACAAGCGCGGTCGCTTTGCCGTGCAAATCGGCCAATTCGCGTTCCAAATCGACCAATGGATGGTTGGTGCCCGCAATGTTACGCGTGCCGCCGGCACCCGCGCCCATGCGGGTTGCGGTTTCCACCATGGCGCCAATCACTTTGGGATGTTGCGCCATGCCGAGATAATCGTTGGAGCACCAAATGACGACCTCGCGGGCGCCTTGCGGCGAATGCCACAGCGCATGCGGAAAACGGCCGGCGATGCGTTCGAGATCGGCGAAGACTCGGTAGCGCCGTTCACCGCGTAACTGATCAAGCGCGTTCGCGAAAAAATCGTCGTAATTCATGACCGCTCACGCCCCCGCGTGATGCAAAAGACCCGCGATAGAATGCCTCTTTTTTAGAAGCCTTCTAGGGCACTTGTCGAGAACAGATTCGCCGCAGCGGCTGCCGGAAACGGTGTCGACGCAACTCCTAGGAGAACTGTGAGAATTTATCGTTCCCATGCTTAACAATTTAAATCTGGATGGCCTGCCTGCGCGACCGGGATCATGGGTGACACTTTTGGACCGGCCACATAGGTAACAGTTTTCCCGGTCTGTTCTGGTTTACGGCGCCCCCCGCCTGTGCCGGATTGCAAATCCGGACCCAGCGCGGCACGTTGAGGCGGCGCGAAACGCGCGACTTTTTAAGAGTTTCCCATGAATCATACGCCTCACGATCGATCCCGCGGCCTCGCGCGCGGCCTGACCCATTATGGCGACCGCGATTTTTCGCTTTATCTGCGGCGCTCGTTTGCGCAATCGATGGGTTATTCGCGCACCATGCTGGAACGGCCCGTGGTCGGCATCGCCTATACGCCGTCGGGCTTCAATAATTGCCATCGTCATTTCCCCGACATGCTCGAGGCGGTGAAGCGCGGTGTCATTGCCGCCGGAGGCTTGCCGATCGCTTTTCCCACGGTCTCGCTCGGCGAAGTCTTCCTCAGTCCGACGAGCCTCAAATTCCGCAACCTCATGGCCATGGATACGGAGGAGATGATACGCGCTCAGCCCATGGATGCGGTCGTGCTCATGGGCGGCTGCGACAAAACGGTGCCGGCGCAACTCATGGGCGCGGTATCCGCAGACCGCCCGGCGATTATGCTTGTCGCTGGTCCCATGATGACCGGGCGGTACGAAGCCGAACGGCTGGGGGCTTGCACCGATTGCCGCCGTTTCTGGGCGGAGTATCGCGCGGGCAAGATCGACGCTCAGACAATATCCGAGATTGAAAGCCGGCTGGCGACCACGGCCGGCACCTGCGCCGTCATGGGCACAGCTTCGACCATGGCCTGCATCAGCGAAGCGCTCGGACTGTCGCTTCCCGGCACCGCCGCCATTCCCGCCGTTCACGCGGATCGTTTGCGCGCGGCGGAGGCAAGTGGCGTAGCGGCCGTGAAATTGATCGGCTCCGAACTAACACCTCAGCGCATCGTCACGGAGAAATCGATCGAGAATGCGTTGCGCGTCTTGCTGGCCATTGGCGGTTCCAGTAATGCCATCATCCATCTTACCGCCATTGCCGGCCGCGCCGGACTTCCGCTGTCGCTGCAGCGCTTTAACGAACTCTCCGACACGACCCCCGTCTTGGTCGATCTCAAGCCGGTCGGTCATGGCTACATGGAGGACTTCTTTGCCGCCGGCGGCATGGGCGCATTGTTGCGCGAGCTGAAGGATTTTCTGCATCTCGATTGTTTGACTGTGACCGGCGAGACGCTCGGCGAACGCCTCGCACAGGACGAGGTGGCTTGGGCCGATCGCGCCGTCATTGCCGAACGTAAAGCGCCCTTTGCACCGCAAGGCGGACTGGTGGCGCTGTTCGGCAATCTTGCGCCGCAAGGCGCCATTCTCAAGCGTGCGGCCGCCGACGCCAATAGGTTCGAACATGAAGGCCGCGCGGTGGTGTTTACGTCGCTGGACGATCTCGCCGCGCGTATTGACGATCCAGCGCTCGACGTTACGCCGAGCGATATTCTCGTGCTGCAAAATGCGGGCCCCCATTCGCCCGCCGCCATGCCCGAAGCCGGCTATTTGCCCATCCCGAAAAAGCTCGCGCGCCAGGGGGTCAAAGACATGGTGCGCGTGTCGGACGCGCGCATGAGCGGCACGGCCTTCGGCACGGTCGTCTTGCACGTGACGCCGGACAGCGCTTCGGGCGGACCGCTGGCGCTCGCGCGCAACGGCGATCGCATCCGCTTGTCGGTAAAACAGCGCCGCATCGATCTTTTACTCGACGATGCCGAAATGAAGCGCCGCGCGGCCGAGATCAAACTGCATCTTGAAAAGCGCCAGCAAAAACCCGCGCGCGGTTATGCCCGCCTCTATGCGCAGGAAATCCTCGGCGCCGATGAGGGCTGCGATTTCCGATTTTTGAAGGGGCGCTAGTGGTCCGATTCAAACATTCGCTACCCATTTCGGCGGGGATCTTTTGCGAATGTTTGAATCGAAAGACCATGAGCCAAATATAAGTTTCTAGTGGAGTTTTGGATTTGACATTCGCTTCGCGAGCTTGCGGCCAGGTGGGTAGCGAATGTCAAATCCACTCCACTAGAAGCGCTTGCGTATAGGTCGAGCCACCGCGCTCATTCCCGCTCAACGCGACTTGGAGGTGATGCTTTTAGCACCGCGCGCGCGTACCCCCTCCGGCCGCGTATCGGCAAACGCCAACCCCTATTTTATTGCCAAACAGCATGATGACGCCCCTCGATGAGCCGAACGGCCGCAAGAACCGTAGGAATACGCTAAGGATTAAGTCAGGAAGACCGAACAATTTTCCCCCTGGCCAATATCGGCGCGCTTATTTCAAATTCCCACAGAAACGCTGAATACGCCGGCAGGCTTCCTCGAGATCGTCGGTCTTGGTCGCATAGGACACGCGGAACGCCGGACCAAGCCCAAAAGCGGCGCCCTGCACCACGGCGACGCCTTCGGACTCCAGAAGTTCACTGACGAAATCTTCATCCGTCGTGAGCTTTTGACCACTGGGTCCGGTCCTGCCCATGGTTCCTTCACAGGACGGATAAACGTAAAAGGCGCCCTCCGGCGTCGGGCATTTGATACCGTTCGCCTGATTGAGCATCGACACGACGAGGTCGCGCCGCTCCTTGAAGATCTTGTTGTGCTTGGCGATGAAATCCTGCGGCCCGTTGAGCGCCTCGAGCGCGGCCCATTGTGACACCGCGGCCGGGTTCGACGTCGATTGCGATTGGATCATCGCCATCGCCTTGATCAAGGGCTCCGGTCCGCCGGCATATCCGATGCGCCAGCCGGTCATGCAATAGGCTTTCGACACGCCATTGAGCGTCAGAGTGCGCTCATAAAGCTTCGGCTCCAGTTGCGCGGGGCTAAAGAATTTAAAGTCGTCATAGACCAGGTGCTCGTACATGTCGTCGGTGAGCAAGTGCACATGCGGGTGCTTCACCAGCACGTCGGTCAACTGTTTCAATTCATCGCGCGTATAGGCGGCGCCGCTCGGATTCGACGGCGAGTTGAAGATGAGCCACTTGGTCCTGGGCGTGATCGCGCGTTCGAGCTGTTCGCCCGTGATCTTGTACCCGCGTTCCAGCGACCCGACGATTTCGATCGGTGTGCCGCCCGCGAGCAGCACGATCTCCGGATAGCTCACCCAATAAGGCGCAGGGATGATAACCTCATCGCCGGAATTGAGCGTGGCGAACAGTGCATTGTAGAGTACCTGCTTGCCGCCGGTACCGACCGTGATTTGCGAGGGCTTGTAGTCGAGCCCATTTTCGCGTTTGAACTTGGCTGCAACCGCGCTCTTCAATTCCGCAATACCGTCGACATTCGTGTATTTCGATGCACGGCCATCCTGAATAGCCTTGACCGCGGCCTGTTTGATGTTGTCCGGCGTATCGAAGTCAGGCTCCCCCGCCCCCAGACCGATCACGTTCCGCCCTGCGGCTTTCAGCGCGCGCGCCTTATCCGTCACCGCAATGGTGGCCGAAGGCTTGATACGCTTGAGGTGTTCGGCGAGGAACGCCATGGAATGCTCCGAACAGCATTGTCAGAATGTGCGATTTTAACCGTGCTATGCCGGCCCAGTGAGCAACAACAAGTCGCAAAGAATAATAAATTGATCAAGCATATTTTTGACCCAAGTTCGGCCTGGTGGCGCCGGGCGCGGACCGAGCGCAGCCCGTCTACCAAAACCGCCGTTTCGGCGACTGGCGTGTCTTACCTCGAAATCGTTTTTCATGCCGTCATTAAATCGCCCGAGTTGGCCCGTCTAAATTATGACGAGCTAGCTAGCGGGAGACGCCCAAATGGCAAAAAATGAACATCCGATGTCAAGGAGGAGAAGCGCGAATAGATTTGACTTCACATATGTCCTTTATTCGATGCAGCACTCGGGTAACAGCTACAAAGTTCGCCTTGCTCTGGCGCGTCTTGGCATTCCCTATAAGCTCGTCGAAGTCGACATCCTCAAAGGCGAAAGCCGCACGCCGGAATTTCTTGCAAAAAATCCAAACGGGCAAATTCCTCTGCTCGAAGTGGCCCCTGGCCGTTATATCGCGGAGTCGAATGCCATCCTCTGGTACGTCGCGGGCGGGACGCGTTTGGCCCCGGAAGATCGGATCGAACGCGCCCAGGCCTTGCAATGGATGTTTTTCGAGCAACACAGTCTCGAACCCAATATCGGCGCCGCGTATTTTTGGCTGTCCCTGATCAAGGGCGGCCGCGAGCTGCAGAGCCACGCGCTCGAGGATTGGATGGAAAACGGCTATCGCACTTTAGGTGTAATGGAGAAACACCTGAGCACCAGCCGCTATTTCGTCGCGGGTCATTTTACCGTCGCGGATATTGCGCTTTACGCTTATACGCATCTGGCCGAACAATGCGACTTCCGATTGGGGCACTATCCCGCCATACGCGCGTGGCTGGATCGGGTGGCCGCCGAACCTGGTTACGTGCCGATGATGGAGCAGCCGCAATTGGTGGAAGCTTAGCAAACGACCGCCCCGCCTCGAGAAGGCTCTGCATCTCCGGCGCCGATCGGTTCGGCGAGAGAGTTGGTCATGAGATCAATTTGCACGGTGGCGATCGCGACTCTGATTCCGTTGACAGTCGGCGGTCAAGTCGATGGCGCCGTCACCTCACCTGTCTTCCACACCTCGGCGGGTGACGTAAAAGTTGAGACCTTCGCCCGCGGCCTGGTGCATCCGTGGTCGCTCGCTTTTCTGCCTGACGGCCGCATGCTGGTGACGGAGCGGCCCGGCCGCATGCGGATTGTCGACCGTCACGGCACATTGTCAAACGCGCTCACGGGCGTGCCTCATGTATATGCAGTTGGCCAAGCCGGCCTCATGGACGTCATTCTTGCCCGCGATTTCATTCAATCGGACAGAATTTATTTTTGCTATGCCGAGCGCTCGGACAGCGGCGGCCGTATTGCCGTTGCGCATGCCAAGCTGATCGACGGCGATACGCCGCGGCTTGATTCAGTTATCACCGTCTTCCACCAGAAAGGCACTGTCTCGCGCGGCCTCAATATCGGTTGCCGTATCGTGCAAGCGCCCGATGGCAATCTCTTTGTCACACTTGGCGACCATTTTTTGCCGAAAGAAGATGCACAAAGGCTCGATAACGATATCGGCAAGATCATCCGTATCGGACCGGACGGAAAAGCGCCGCCCGATAATCCCTTCGTCAACAAACCGGGCGCGTTGCCGGAAATCTGGGCCTATGGCTTGCGCAATGCCGAAGGGCTCGCCTTTAATCCCTCCAACGGACAGCTTTGGGAACAAGAACATGGGCCGATGGGCGGCGACGAAATCAATATTATCGAGAAGGGCGCGAACTACGGCTGGCCTGTGGTGAGCTTCGGAGTCAATTACGATGGCACGCCCGTCGGTACCGGCAAACGCCATCATGCCGGCATGATCGATTCCGTTTGGCACTGGACGCCATCGATCGCGCCATCCGGCATGGCCTTCTACACCGGCGATTTGTTTCCGGCATGGAAGGGCAGCCTGTTCAACGGCGCGCTCAAATTCGAGCTGATGTCGCAACTCGCACTCAGCGGCGACAAAGTCGTGAAGGAAGAGCGCATGTTTCACGCTCTACACGAACGCCTTCGCGACGTGCGCCAGGGGCCGGACGGCGCACTTTATCTGCTCACCGATAACGAGGCCGGCCGCATCTTGCGCGTCGTGCCGGCGAAGTAGCTTATGACATCAGCCGTGACGCAGTTTCATCATGAGAATGACGGCCATCAGGAAAAGCGTCACCGCGTTGGAAGCAATGAGCGGCCAGTTCTCAATGGCGAGGCCGTAAACAAGCCAAAGCGCCACGCCGACGGTGAAGGCCGCCGTCGACGAGAGCGACAGCGCGCGTGTTTCTTTCTCACGAATCACTTTCATGGCTTGCGGCAGCCAGCACACGGTCGTGAGCGTAGCGCCGGTGGCGCCGATGATGTCGATCAGTCTGGCCAACATGACCTCGCCATAAGCATGATTCGCCCATCCTGTGGGACCGTTTTTTGTGCACCTTCACCGCTGGGCCCGCCGTAACCGGGCGCGCGCCGCGCTTATGCCCACCACGCAAGCGTGATCTCGGCCCCCGAGACAGCCGCCAATCCTTCATCTATAGAAAGCTGGCCGCGCTCCGCGGCTTTTTTTCACATAGAGAAGAGACCATGATCGACCTTTATGCGCTGACCAGTCCCAACGTGCAAAAAATCTTCATCATGCTTGAAGAATGCGCGCTGCCTTACAATACCCATGTCATCGAAGTCTGGAAAGGCGAGCAGTTCACACCCGAATTCAGCAAGATCAATCCCTTGCAAAAAGTCCCGGCCATCGTCGATTCCGACGGCCCCGGCGGCAAGCCTTATACGGTGATCGAATCGGGCGCGATTTTGACCTATCTCGCCGAGAAGACCGGCCAATTCATTCCCCACGATCCGACCAAGCGCTACGACACGCTGCAATGGTTGACCGTGCAAGTCGCCAATGTGGGGCCGGTGTTCGGCCAACACGTCCACTTCAGTAAATTCGCCGGCGTGAGCAATCCTTACGCCGAAAGCCGCTATCGCACACAACTTCTCAAGCTTTACGACCTCTATGAACAGCGGCTTTCCGGACGCAATTACGTTGCCGCCGACGAATACACCATCGCCGATATCGCCGCCTTCCCGTGGCTGCGCATGACCGACTTCCTCGGCGTCGACGGCAGCAAATTCCCGGCGATCAAGAAGTGGGCCGACAAGATCGGTGAACGCGAGGCGGTCAAGCGCACGCTGGCCAAGATCGCGGAGATCAATGCCAAGCGCGCCACCCCAACCGACGACGATAAGGACCGTTATTTCGGCCGTGGGAAATACGCACGGGCTTAATTCTTGCGTTTACAAACTCGCAAAAACACAAACCCCGGCGATTCACGCCGGGGTTTTTACGTCACGACGCAGCCAAAAATTAAAGCGCCAAGGGTTTGGAGCAAAACAGATCAATGAGCGCGATCAATTTTTCGCCTATCCCGATGTCGAAGAAGCATTGGTAATGCCGTTTTCTCGACACGAACCATCGCTACCGATCCGCGAAACTACAACATTCGAAGTAGAAATAACAGTTGCCGGCAGATACGGTTGGAAAACCTATGTTTCAAGTCTTCGAACGCTGGGTGAAAATTAGTGCTCTGCCGGAAGGATCGGAGCCGCCGGCCGGATTGCTCGCCTTTTATTGGCATTTCGCACGCCAGACAAAAGGCCTTTTCATTGCATTATTTATCACGGGCTTTGTTGTTGCTCTTCTAGATTCAATGATCCCGCTTTTTATGGGCCGCGTGGTTACTCTCGTGACGGAAAGCGGCCCCCGGTATCTCTGGTCCCAATCGTGGCCTATTCTCATGGGCATGATTGCGGTGCTTTTGCTGCGCCCGTTCGCGCTGGCTGCCCAGAACCTTGTCAGCAATCAGGCCATCGCCGCCAATTTCGCCAATCGAATTCGGTGGCAAAACCATTGGCACGTGGCGCGTCAGTCCTGGGCGTTTTTCCAAAATGATTTCGCTGGTCGGATCGCCAACAAAGTGATGCAGACCGGCCCGGCGGTGCGCGAGACGCTCGTCGCACTCATCACCGGCGTTTGGTACATCCTCGTCTACGGCACATCGGCCATCATTCTCTTATCTTCCGCCGACCCGTGGCTCGCTTTGCCCGTTATGGTGTGGGCTGCCGGCTATCTCGTGCTTCTGCGCGCATTCGTGCCGCGCATGCGCGACCGCTCGAAAGATGTTTCGGAAGCGCGCTCCACGCTCACCGGCAGGATCGTCGACACCTATACGAATATCCTGACGGTCAAGCTCTTCGCGCGCACGCGGCACGAAGACGCCTATGTCCGCGAGGCCGTGGAGGACCATACAAGTCTTTTCCACGCAGCGTTGCGGCTCAATACGCAGTTCAGTTTTTGCCTCTCGATCCTCAACGCCTTGCTTGTTCTCTCAGTCGGAGCCACCGCGATTTTCCTGTGGACCCGCGATTTGGTTGCGATCGGCACCATCGCCATGGCCATGCCGCTGTCTTGGCAGATCATCAGCATCTCCGGCTGGGTGGCGATGCGCGTGACGGAAATTTTTGAAAATATCGGCGTCGTGCAGGAAGGTATGAGTGCAATTGCCCGGCCTCTCGGCCTCATCGATCGTCCCGATGCCGTGCCGCTGATCGTGACTAAAGGTGACATCCAATTTGAAGACATACGATTCGGCTACGGCCGAGAGAACGGACTAATCGATGGATTAACACTTCACGTGCGTTCGGGCGAACGCATTGGGCTGGTGGGGCGCTCCGGTGCGGGCAAATCGACATTGGTCAATTTGCTGTTGGGATTTTTTAGCTTGCAGGACGGACGTATTTTAATAGATGGCCAGGACATCGCCGCGGTGACGCAAGAAAGTCTGCGCGCGCAAATCTCGCTGGTGACGCAAGACACCTCGCTTTTGCACCGCTCGATCCGCGACAACATCCGTTACGGCGAGCCGAATGCGGGCGAAGAAGAAATCATCGCCGCCGCCAAACTCGCGCATGCACATGAATTCGTTCTCGATCTCGAAGACCTGCAAGGCCGGCGCGGCTATGACGCACATGTGGGCGAACGCGGCGTGAAGCTTTCCGGCGGCCAACGTCAACGCATCGCCATCGCCCGCGTCATCCTGAAAGATGCGCCGATCTTGGTGCTGGACGAAGCGACTTCCGCGCTCGACAGCGAAGTCGAGGCGGCAATTCAGTCGAGCCTCAGCACGCTGATGCGCGGCAAGACGGTGATCGCCATCGCGCATCGGCTCTCCACCATCGCGCAAATGGACCGTCTCGTCGTCATGGACCGCGGCCGCATCGTCGAAGAAGGCACGCATGCGAAGCTTTTGCGCGCCGATGGTCATTACGCCGCGCTATGGCGCCATCAATCCGGCGGCTTCATCGATGTGATGGAACGACAAGCAGCGGAGTAGCCGGCCCTTTCCCCGGCGCTAAACTCGGCCCATATTCTGACCGATGGCCAAATCCCCTGACAAGCCCAAGAAGCCGAAGAATTCCGCGCTGCCCACGCGCGCGAAAGCAGCACACCCGGACGCGCCGCCGACGCCGGAGGCGCTCGCCGAGTTGCTCAATCCGGCCATCAAAAAGGGCACGGCCGGCATCGGTTCGGGCACCGGCAAAAATTCAGGTTTACAGCCGCCGCCGGAAACCTCGTGGGAACGGCGCCAGGATTTTTCCGCCGCGCACACTGCGCGCAAATCCGCACGGAAGTCGGCGTGTAAAAATTCGGAAGAATCGGATTCTCGCGAAGCGCCGATGGGCTTCGAGGAAGCGCGGCAAAGCGATTACACCGCCTCGCCGATCACGGGGCTCGATCCGGCATTGGCAAGAGAACTTCAACTCGACACGGACGACGATGCTTCTTCTGTACCCTCCCCTGCAGGGGGAGGGTCGCGCGCCACCGCAGACAAGTCTATGCAGTCTGCGAAGGAAAAAGGCGCGCGGGGTGGGGTGGCTGAAGTGTCGCAAAGTTCACCCCCACCCGCCGACCTGCGGTCGGCGACCTCCCCCCTCCAGGGGGAGGTGAAGAAAGAAAGCAAATACCGCCTGCCGCGCGCCGACCTGCCGAAGCCGGGCCATGGACTTTCCTCCATGGGAGTCACCGCCACCGCCGACGCGCTGGAAAAACTCTTGCGCGAAGGCCGGCCGGAATTTTCCACGCGGACAAGTGACGGGAAGGTTTGGACGCCACATCGCCCGCCGCGTCCGGAAAAGTCCGAAGGCGGCAAAGGCTTCATCCTTGCTTCCGATTTCCGGCCGCAAGGCGATCAGCCGCAAGCCATCGCCGAACTCGTCGACGGCGTAAAGCGCAACGAGCGCACGCAAGTGCTGCTCGGCGTCACCGGCTCGGGCAAAACCTTCACCATGGCCAAGGTGATCGAGGCCACGCAGCGGCCTGCACTCATCCTCGCGCCGAACAAAACGCTCGCCGCGCAGCTTTACGGCGAATTCAAGTCCTTCTTTCCCGGCAACGCGGTCGAATATTTCGTCTCCTATTACGATTACTATCAGCCGGAAGCTTACGTTCCGCGCACCGATACTTACATCGAAAAAGATTCTTCCATCAATGAGCAGATCGACCGCATGCGCCATGCGGCGACGCGCGCTTTGCTCGAGCGCGACGACGTCATCATCGTCGCCTCGGTCTCGTGTATTTACGGTATCGGCTCGGTCGAAACCTATTCGGCCATGACCTTCACGCTGAAACAAGGCGGGCAGATCAATCAGCGCCAGCTCATCGCCGATCTTGTCGCGCTGCAATATAAACGAACGCAGGCCGATTTCTTCCGCGGTACGTTCCGCGTGCGCGGCGACGTCATCGAAATTTTCCCCGCGCACTATGAAGACCGCGCCTGGCGCGTCTCGCTGTTCGGCGACGAAATCGAATCTATCCACGAATTCGATCCGCTCACCGGGCAAAAAACAGACGAGCTCGCGTTCGTGAAAATCTACGCCAATTCGCACTATGTCACGCCGCGTCCGACGCTGATTCAAGCGATGGCCAGCATCAAGGAAGAACTGCGCCAGCGCCTCGCGCAGCTCAACGACGCCGGCCGCCTGCTCGAAGCACAACGGCTCGAACAGCGCACGCGCTACGATCTGGAAATGATGGAAGCCACCGGCGCCTGCGCCGGCATTGAAAACTATTCGCGCTATCTCACGGGCCGCAAACCGGGCGAGCCGCCGCCGACGTTGTTCGAATATGTGCCGGATAATGCGCTCGTGTTCGCCGACGAAAGCCATGTCACCATTCCGCAAATCGGCGGCATGTTCCGCGGCGACTTCCGCCGCAAGGCGACGCTCGCCGAATACGGCTTCCGCCTGCCCTCCTGCATGGACAACCGGCCCTTGCGCTTCGAGGAATGGGACGCCATGCGCCCGCAAAGCGTTGCCGTCTCCGCAACGCCCGGACCCTGGGAGCTGAACGAAACCGGCGGCGTCTTCGTCGAGCAGGTCATCCGCCCCACCGGCCTCATCGATCCGCCGGTCGACATACGCCCCGCGCGCACGCAAGTCGACGATCTCGTCGGCGAAGTGCGTCAGGTGGCGCGAGCGGGCTACCGCGCGCTCGTCACCGTGCTCACCAAGCGCATGGCGGAGGACTTGACCGAATATCTGCACGAGCAAGGTATTCGTGTCAGATATATGCACAGCGACATCGACACACTGGAGCGCATCGAAATCATCCGCGACTTAAGACTTGGCGCGTTCGACGCGCTGGTCGGCATCAATTTGTTGCGCGAGGGCCTCGACATTCCCGAATGCGCGCTGGTCGCCATTCTCGACGCGGATAAAGAGGGGTTTCTTCGCAGCGAAACCTCGTTGATCCAAACCATCGGCCGCGCCGCGCGTAATGTCGACGGCAAGGTGATCCTTTATGCCGACATTGTCACCGGCTCGATGCAGCGCGCCATCGACGAGACCAACCGCCGCCGTGAGAAACAGGTGGAATATAACGAGGCCAACGGCATCACCCCGGAAAGCGTGCGCAAAGGCATCACCGATATTCTCAACTCGGTCTACGAGCGCGACCACGTGCTGATTGGCACGGGTGGCGCCGGCGATCCCCGATCGGGGCAGGGGGCAGGATTCGCCGAAGCCGCCACGATCGGCCACAATCTCGAAGCCGTCATCGCCGATTTAGAGGCGCGCATGCGCGAGGCCGCCGCGGATCTCGATTTCGAAACCGCCGCACGCTTG
The DNA here is from genome assembly GCA_963697535.1 of uncultured Pseudomonadota bacterium. Classification (GTDB taxonomy): domain Bacteria; phylum Pseudomonadota; class Alphaproteobacteria; order Rhizobiales; family Xanthobacteraceae; genus Pseudolabrys. Next base: position 961,924 of record OY969085.1, read on the forward strand.
CGCGACGAAATCAAGCGCCTGCGCCAAACCGAACTGGCCGTGCTGGATAATCCGAGCGGGCGTAATGTGATGAGCGCACAGACGAAGGGCATGAAGCGCGGCTCTTCTTCACCCTCCCCCGCTCGAACTCGGGTTTACCCGAGTTCGAATTCTAAAATGCCGAAGTCGGATAAATCCGACTTCGGAGGGGGAGGGTCGGCCGCCACCGCAGACAAGTTTACGCAGTCTGCGAAAGAAAAAGACGTCCGGGGTGGGGGTGGCGGTCGCAATGTAAGCCGCCCGCACAAACCGCACCTCGATGAAATGGGCATCGGCACCTGGCATGAAGTAAAACCCGCGCGGCCCGGCAAAGACACCCCGCGCTCCGGCAAAAATCACGAGCGCGGCGATGTTTCCTCTTCACCCTCCCCCTTGTGGGGAGGGTCGGACGCCGAAGGCGTCCGGGGTGGGGGTCAGCGCAAAGACTCACCGCGCAAACCCACGCTCGATGAAATGGGCCCGGGCGTGGAGAGCGTTCCCGCGCGCGACGAAGGCTTGCCCGACGAGGCGCGTAGCGCAAAGGCGAGGCCGCGCTCAAAGCTCGGCCGGCCGGGAATGCATGGCGGGTTTAAGAGCAATCGAAAGCGGTAGAACCCGACCCATTCCGGTTGCGCTATTCCGCCATATGGAATAGCATGGCCGCATGATTCGTTCGTTCCGCGACGCCTCGACCGCGCGGTTGTTCGCGGACAAGGACGTGCCGCGCTTCCGCAACATTGAGCGGCAGGCCCGCCGAAAACTGTTGGTGCTGGACAATGCAGGTGCGCTCAGCGATTTGCGCCATCCGCCGGGCAACCGTCTGGAGGCTTTGAAAGGTGACCGCCGCGGCCAGCATTCCATTCGCATCAACGGCCAATGGCGGATTTGCTTTATTTGGCAAAACGAGGGCGCTGAGATGGTCGAGATCGTGGACTATCATTGAGGAGCGCTAAAACCATGACCAAAACGAAACAGCTTCCGCCCATTCCGCCCGGCGAAATCCTCTCCGAGGAATTCATGAAGCCTTATGGCATCAGCCAGAACCGGCTTGCGCGCGACATTGACATCAATCCGGCGCGTGTGAACGACATTGTCCATGGGCGCTCGGCCATCACCGCAGCAGTGGCATTAAGGCTGGCGAAATACTTCGGCACGACCCCGGAACTTTGGATGAATTTGCAAGCCTCATATGACTTGCGCCGCGCCCGTGTCAAAGAGTGGCCGAAGATTGAGCGGCGCGTCCGCATCATGGCGGCGGAATAGTCGTGTGGCGATCCGGGCCCCGCGCGTAAATCAACTGATATTCAAGACAGCAATCTTTATCTCGTTGAATGTAAAAAGGGCCACAAAACTTACTTAATTCTACAACAGCAGAAGTTTGAATTGCTTTTCGATATCGGCGCATGCGCCATACTCGATGGTTACTATCGAGAAGCCGTGACGTCGTTTACCTCAAGTCTCGAGAGGTTTTACGAGTACTTTGTACGCGCAGCGTTGCTGCAAAACGGCGGCAGCGATAGTGACGTAAAATGCATTTGGGATCGCATGTCCAAACAGTCAGAACGTCAACTTGGAGCATTCATAGCGATATACTTTCGTGAGATCGGGAAAAGTCCACCCACACTCGCAGAAAAACACGTCAGTTATCGCAATAAGGTTATTCATCAGGGCAGAATACACTCGTGATGAAGCGGTAAGCTATGGGAACGAGATCCTTGATCTGATTCGTCCAACATTGAAAATCGCCAAAGCGCGGTTTCCGAGTGGGGTCGTTACTATGTTGCGTTAAACACATGATTGGAGCGCACGAAAACGCAGATCAAGGACGGGCAATAGCGACGAGTTCTATGCCATCAATAATTGGCCTCAATATAGCCGATGAGAACCATCATGCGCGGAACTCTTGAGAAGGCATTAGAGGGACTCAAGATGTGGAATTGGAAGATTTAGAGGAGCTTCGAAGCTATCCGCCTGAATAAATGGGTGCGAGCCAGACAACATAGGACATGTCAGGTCGTTAGCAAGCGTAGACCGGATGGAGCGTGAGCCGAAATCCGGGATTCACGCGGGCGTTTGCATATCCCGCATTCCGCTTTCGCTCCATGCGGACTACAGTTCAGCCTCCCTCGTTCTTTGCAAACGCCTCGGCCACCACGAGCACAGCATTGCGCGCGGCGGTGTCGCTGATCGCCACGAAATGGCGCGCGAGTTCAATGCCGCGTTCATCGGTTAGAAATTCATCGATGAAGTTTAGTGCGGCACGTTTCGGCAAATGCTCGCTGCCCGACGCCGCGTCAAAAAAGAAAGCGATGGGCACCTCGAGCGCGGCAGCGATGGCGCGCAGACGCTGGCCGCCGGCCCTGTTCGTCCCCTTTTCGTATTTTTGAATCTGCTGGAAAGTGACGCCTATTGCCTCGCCAAGCGCCGCTTGCGACAGTTTGATCGCGCTGCGGCGCATGCGAATGCGATGCCCGACATAGATATCGATGGCGGTCGCTGTGCGCTTTGACTTGGCATAGTCCATAGACACGTAATTCTCCCTAGACGTATACAACATATACTATGCATACGTTGCCTTCTTTTGTGCACTAAGGCAAGGGCCACGTCATCTTTTTTGGATGACCGAGCCCGTGAAAAAGACCGCAACAATTACAGTTCGCTGCACGGAAGAGATGCGCGGGAAGCTGACGAGCCTGGCCAAGGCCGATCGGCGCACGGTGTCCTCGCTGGTTGAAATTTTGCTGGAGCAGGCTTTGCAGCGGATCGAGAAGCCGCCCGGCAAGAAGCGTGTTACGCCCCAACGTCAGAGCCGTTGAGCCGAAATGGGATCGCATGGCCCGTAGCGAAATCCGGGATCCACAAGTGCAATAACGCTTGTGACCCCGCATTCCGCTGCGCTTCATGCGGGCTAGCGCTCAGCGTCGACGCCCGCCTCGCAAATGCCTCGGCCAGCACGAGCGTGGCATCGCCCGTCGGCGTCGGTGAGACTTTTACGCAAACCGACGATCGCCTATGGCTACGAGCCGATCGTCCCATAAACGACAAGGAGACAATGATGTCCGTCACGCTCGCCCAAGCTTCGCAAATCATCGATGTCGCGCTAAAAAAAGCGCGAGAGCAGAAGCAAATGCCGCAGACGGTGGTCGTTCTCGACGCCGGTGGCCACATTGTCTGCGCGAAACGCGAAGACGGATCGGGCATCATTCGATTCGAAATCGCCTTTGGTAAAGCCTATGGTGCGCTCGGCATGGGTTGGGGTTCGCGCACGATGATGGAGCGCGCCGCGCAAAATCCGAATTTCCTCACCGGCATCGTCGGCGCAAGCGGCGGCCGGTTGGTGCCCAATCCGGGCGGCGTATTGATTCGCGACGACAACAATCGCATTATCGGCGCGGTCGGCATTTCCGGCGACACCGGCGACAATGACGAAACGATTGCGATGGCCGCCATCCAATCCGCGGGGTTAAAAGCGGATCCGGGTGGCGCGAAGAAATAACGAGCATCGCAAACCACATATTGCTCGGCGACCTTGGCGACCCAACTCGGAAACAGTTGTGTTTCGCAAATCAGACAAAAATGATTTCGCCGCCCGAAGCTAAATCACTCGGCGCCGAGTATTTTATTGAGGTGTTCGTTGCGAAGGATTTTCTTGTAAGCCGGCTGGCGGCCGAAGGCCGATTAATGTCCATCGAAAATCAATTGATCGAGTATGCGATTTACGATGCCTGATCTGGCGCGTTGCCTTTTTATCGCAGCCTGTCTACCTAAAGGATCAAAAAATAGGATGTTGGCAAAAAATAGGATGTTGGAATGAATCAAGAGTTCCGGGCCGCCTGCGTTATCGGCTGGCCCGCCGCGCATTCGCGCTCGCCCTTGATCCACGGGTATTGGATCAAACAGTACAAACTTGATGCGGACTATCGCAGCGAGTTTGTGCCGCCGGAACAATTCGCCGAGTTTGTGAGACACCTGCGTGAGCGCGGTTATGTGGGCGCGAATGTGACGGTGCCGCACAAGGAAGCGGCGCTGGCGTTGTCGGAGCCGGACGATCGTGCGCGCGCCGTCGGCGCCGCCAACACGCTATGGTATGACGACGATATCCTACGTTCGACCAATACGGATGTTGAAGGCTTCCTTGCCAATCTCGACGGCACGACGCCGGGTTGGGATCGTGGGCTGGAAACCGCCATGGTGCTTGGCGCTGGCGGCGCTGCACGCGCGGTGATTTTTGCGCTCATTGCCCGCGACGTGCAACGTATCTACGTCGTCAATCGCACCCGGCAGCGTGTGGAGGCTTTGCAGAAAAAATTCGGGGGGCAAGTACGCCCTGCCGGCTGGGATGAAACGACAGGTTTGCTCGGCGGCGCCGGCCTCCTCGTGAATACCACCACCCTCGGCATGGCGGGTCAGCCGCCGCTCGACATCAATTTACGGTGCCCGGCTTCGCTGGTCGTGGCGGATTTGGTGTACGATCCCTTGGTGACGCGGCTTCTCGCCGCCGCCCGCGAGCGTGGATTACGGACGGCCGATGGTCTTGGCATGCTGCTATATCAAGCGGTTCGCGGATTTGAACTATGGTTTGGGCTGCGCCCCGACGTGACGCCTGAGCTGCGGGCGCTGGTTGAAAGCGATTTGCGGGGCTCTGGCGCGCAAGAAGCGCAGAGGCTTCCAGGCGTCACGGCCGTGGATAAGCCGCGTGGAGCGAAAGAATCAGCAAGCGAATAAAAAAGGAATAAAAAAGCGTGACGAGGGGTTCATAGCCTGACATTCATAAATGTCGTCAAGGTTGGCATTTGGGGAGGATTTAAGATGGTTTCACTTCGATCGATTGCCGGGCTGCGCGCCCTTGCCGCTTTCGCTGTCACTGTTTGTCTCACGGCCGGCGCATTGGCTCAACAGCCGGCCCGTATCCGCGGCGAGATTGAAAAAGTGGACGGCAACATGCTCTCCCTCAAGACGCGCGAAGGGAGCATGGTGAAAGTAAAAATCGCCGATGACGCGCGGCTCAATGCTTTGATCAAGGCGTCCCTGACCGATATCACGGACAACAGTTTTATCGGCGTGGCGGGTATTCCCCAATCGGACGGCGGCATTGAGGCGTTTTCGGTTCACATCTTCTTGCCGGCTCAGCGCGGCAAAGTGCCTGATGGACACCGGGCATGGGACGCACGACCCGGCAGCACCATGACCAATGCTTACGTGGAGAGCATGGTGAAGTCGAAGGATGGAGAGACCTTCACCGTCAAATACAAAGATGGCGAAAAGAAAATAACCGTAACACCGCATACGGTGATTGCGAAAGTTGCGCGTATCGATAAGAGCGATCTCAAAGCCGGCGCCCATGTCATTATCGTCGTCTCTGAGAAAAACGCGGATGGCTCGGTGCTGGCGAAGACCATGTATGTCGGCCGTACCGTTCAACCGGCCATGTGATGGTGCCGGGGGTGGCGCTTTGTGATGGCGCCATGCCTCGCCGGAGCCGGCTTTGTGTGAGGACGATGCTTTTAAGGTCCCGGGTGTATTCAAAACTGGGACCTATTTCTTTGCGGGATAATTTATTCCGCGCTCTATTGCGCTTTTCGTGGTGGCGCATGCGCCGAGCCATGGGCGGTGACATCGAAATCGGCCGCGCGGTCCGCCATTTGCGCGAGCAACGGCGTCATATCCTCCAAGGTCTCGGCAACCACATGGATAACGCCTGATTCTTCTTGTACGCGGCCGCTCACGGCGACATAGCGCGCGCCCAGCACCACGGGACGAAAGCGTTCAAAAACGTTCGCCCAAACGATGACGTTTGCGACCGCGCTTTCATCCTCGATGGTCATGAATATGACGCCATTGGCCGAACCCGGCCGCTGCCGGCAAGTGACGAGTCCGGAAATTCGCACACGGGTATTTTGTGCGAGGCTGCGGAGTGCTTCGTTAGGTAAAATGCCGCGTTGGTTGAGTTGCTTGCGCAGGAATTGGGCCGGATGCGCGCGCAGCGACAAATGCAGAAAACGATAGTCGTTGACCACTTCTTCGCCCAGCGGCATGGCCGGTAAGTGTACCTCTGCTTCTTGCGGGACAAGTATCGCTGGCGTATTCGCCGCTTGCTCGGAAAACAACGGCAAATCATCCTCGCGATCGCCCACTCGGCCGAGTGCTTTCACCGCCCATAGCGCTTCGCGTCGCGTCAGGCCGAGAGAATTGAAAGCATCGGCCTCCGCCAGCCGCTCCAAAACGCGTGGCGAGAGGCCGGTGCGCAGCCAAACGTCGCGGATGGAGTCGTAGAGTGTTTCATTCTCTCCGCATGGCACCACTTGTTCCCTCCCCCGCAGCTGAAGTCGGATATATCCGACTTCAGCCACTTGAAATGGCCGAACTCGGGTAAACCCGAGTTCGGCCCGGGGGAGGGTTGGGGTGGGGGCGGGTATTGGCGAGGGAGCGGATATTTGTTCAGCGTTTGAAGAAGAGCCCCCACCCGGATCGCTGCGCGATCCGGCCTCCCCCGCAAGCGGGCGAGGTGAAGAAGGAGAGTGCGGGGGGAGGGGAGCCGCACCGCGTTTTTCGACAATCAGCCTGGCATCTTCTTCCGCCAGCCCCTTGATCTCACGCAGGCCCAAACGAAGCGCATGTGTCGCGCGTATGTCCGCACGCATCGTTCGGTGTAAATCGTGGAGATGATCTGCCGCACGCGGTCCCGGTTCGAGCGTGGCCTCCCATTGCGAATGATTGACGTCGGGCGGGCGTACTTCAACGCCATGCTCGCGCGCATCACGCACGATTTGCGCCGGCGCATAGAAGCCCATCGGTTGTGCGTTGAGGAGCGCGGCGGCGAAGACGTCCGGGTAACGGCATTTGAGCCAAGCGGAAGCATAGACAAGCAGCGCGAAGCTTGCGGCGTGGCTTTCCGGAAAACCATATTCGCCGAAACCTTCGATCTGCTGAAAACACCGCTCGGCAAAATCACGTTCATAGCCATTGGCCAGCATGCCGTCGATCAGTTTGCGTTTGAACGTAGCAATGGTGCCGACACGCTTGAAAGTTGCCATGGCGCGGCGCAGCTTGTCGGCTTCCGACGGCGTGAACCCGGCAGCGACGATGGCGATTTTCATCGCCTGCTCCTGAAACAGCGGTACGCCCAAGGTCTTTGCCAGCACGGCTTCCAATTCCTTCGATGGATATGAGACCGGCTCTTGTCCGCGCCGCCGGCGCAAATAGGGGTGCACCATATCGCCTTGGATCGGGCCGGGACGCACGATCGCCACCTCGATGACGAGATCGTAGAAACTGGCCGGTTTCAACCGCGGCAGCATGGTCATCTGCGCGCGGCTTTCCACCTGGAACACGCCGAGCGAATCCGCCCGCTGCAACATGCGATAGACCGCAGGGTCTTCGGCGGGAATGGCGGCGAGGGTGAAGTGTTGCGCGAGTTTTTCGCCGCTTGCCGCAGCCTGCTCCCTCCCCCTTAAAGGGGGAGGGTCGGGGTGGGGGTCACCTTTTTCGAGCGCGCCAACCCCCACCCGGATCGCTTCGCGATCCGACCTCCCCCTTTCAGGGGGAGGTAAAGAAAGAAGAACCGCTTCGGGATAATGCTTCTCCACCAAATCCAGCGCCTTGCGCAAGCAAGAGAGCATGCCAAGGCCCAGCACATCGATCTTGAGAATCCCCAGCGCGTCGAGATCGTCCTTGTCCCATTCGACGAAGGTGCGGTCTTCCGTCGCCGCGTTACCGATCGGCATCACCTCGTCGAGCCGACTGCGCGTGATGACGAAGCCGCCGACATGTTGTGAGAGATGACGCGGAAAGCCATTGATCTCAGCGGCAAGCGTTGCGATTTGGCGCATGCGTGGGCTTTGCGGATCGAGACCGGCACGAATAACACCATCCTTCGAGGCGGCTCCGCTGCCGCCCCAGATCGAGGATGACAGCGCGCCGATTGTGTCTTCGCTCAAGCCAAAAGCTTTCCCCACTTCGCGAATGGCCGAGCGGCCGCGATAGGAGATCACGGTGGAGGCAATACCGGCACGCTCGCGGCCATATTTCCGATAAATATATTGAATGACTTCTTCGCGCCGCTCGTGCTCGAAATCGACGTCGATGTCGGGCGGCTCGCGCCGCTCGGGCGAGATGAAACGTTCGAACAAAAGATCGGCGCGGTCGGGATCGACTTCGGTGATGCCAAGACAAAAGCAGACAGCGGAATTCGCCGCCGAGCCGCGGCCCTGGCAGAGAATGCCTTGGCTGCGCGCGAAACGCACGATGTCATAGACGGTGAGAAAATAGGGCGCGTATTCGAGTTGCGCGATCAGCGCCAATTCGTGTTCGATACTCGCGCGCACCTTATCGGGCATGCCGCGCGGATAACGTTGCATCGCGCCTTCATAGGTTAAATAGGCGAGGGCATCTTGGGCGTTACCGAAACCTTCAACCTGTTCGTTGGGATATTCGTAACGTAATTCATCAAGTGAAAAGGAAAGCGACTCACTCAAACGCAGTGTTTCTTCGATTGTCACCGGCGCATCGCGAAAGAGACGCGCCATTTCTTGCGGTGGCTTCAGGTAACGTTCGGCATTGACGGCGAGCCGGCGGCCGGCTTGGTCGATGGTGATTTTTTCGCGAATGCAGGTCAGCACGTCGGCAATTCGCCGCCGGTCGGGATGATGGAAATGCACATCATTGACGGCGATCAGCGGCACATCCGCTTCCCGCGCCAAGACCATCAGTCTTGCCAATCTTGCGCGATCGCGCCCGCGATAGAGCATCGATGCCGCCAGCCGGACACGACCGGGTACAACGGCGCATAGTTTGCGGAGAAGCGCTGTCCTCTCTTCCTGCACTGCCTGTTCCCTCCCCCGCTTGCGGGGGAGGGTTAGGGAGGGGGAAGGTGCTTGCTCGGCGTTTGACCCCCCTCCCGACCGCCTTTGGCGGTCGACCTCCCCCGCAAGCGGGAGAGGTGAAGAAGATTTCTCCATCACCACCAGCTCCAGCCCATCCACACGCGCTAGTAAATCGTCGAGCGTGAGAATGCATTCGCCTTTCTTGGCGCGCAGATTGCCGAGTGTGAGGAGGCGGGTGAGCCGTCCCCAGCCGGCGCGGTCGCGCGGATAGGCGAGAATGTCGGGCGTGCCGTCGGCAAAGACGAGACGTGCGCCGGGATGAAAGCGCAAGCTTAAATTTTGCTCGCGCTTGGCAAGATGCGCGCGCACCACGCCCGCCACCGAATTACGATCGCAAAGGCCAATGCCGGTTAAGCCGATATGCGCGGCTTGCACCATGAGTTCTTCAGGATGTGACGCCCCGCGCAAAAAGGAGAAGTTGGAGGCAGTTGCGAATTCGAGGTAATGCATTGACTGGCACCTGAAATTTGCCTCCGACGAGTGCGAAACGAAGACGTCTCCAGAGGCACCCGGTCCTCGCTTCGCTCGGACCACCCTCTCACGAAAGGGGAGAGAAGAAAGTTCTCAGCCCGCTCATGCACACGCTCACGCAAACGTTCCATGCATGAACCAAGCCGGCTTTGCTGCCGCGCCTTGCGTGAAATCGCAATAGAGGCCTTCGCGGAACAGCCAAAAGCGCAAGCCCGATTTATCCTCCACGCGGAAATAATCGCGCGCGAGTCCACTCGGCTCGTCCCACCAAGCGCCTTCGATGCGCTCGGGACCTTCTGCGTCGATCACCTCGTGCATCGCCCGCCGCCAACGAAAGCGCAAAGGCGGGCCATCGGGTACTTCCGCCATGGCTTCAATCGGCTCTGGCCGCGTCAGCAATCGCAGCGGCCGTGGTGCTAATTCTGCTTCGGCGCGATGGCGGCGGAAGACATCCCAGCCGCGCTCGATGTTTTTGACTTGTGCCGGCACATGAGATGCGGCGAGTTCGGGAATGTGGCTGTCTTGCGCAACAATCCTGCGCACGCGGTTTGTCCCTAAACGAGCGCTCAGCCGGTCAACCAGCCTGTCGATTTCGGCTTCGGTTTCCGCACTCGTGATATCGGTTTGTTCGGGGTGACAAGGCTCGGCCACGAGCACTGACAGTCGCGCCATATCAAAGCCAAAACCGGGATCGAGCGCATCGGTGAGCCCGGCAAGCCGCTCCACGAACAAAGCGCGAATATTCTTCGCATCGCCCAAAGGTCGCGAAGTACCGACGCCGACGCGGCGTACCGCGCCATCAGTGCGGAATAAAGTAAGTTCGAGAATACGCGCGCCATGGCCGCGTTGCTCCAAGACGAATTTCAATCGCTTCGCCAGCCGTTCGATGGCTCTCAACACGTCTTCTTCGCATGCAATCGGCTCGGCGAAATTCTGTTCGGCTACATAAGGGGCGACCGGCAGCCGCGGATTGAGCGGTTCATGCTCGCGGCCCAATGCGCGGTCGAGTTGACGTAGTAAATGAGGCCCAAAGCGTGCGGTGAGCGGCGCGCGCGGCAAGTCCACAATATCACCGATGCGTTTCAAGCCGACACGCGCCAGTGAAGCCACAGTGCCGGCTTCAAGCCGCAACGCCGCGAGCGGCAAGGGCGAAAGCAAGTTGCGTTGTGTGTTCTCCCTCCCCCTGAAAGGGGAAGAGTTGGGGTGGGGGTCGTCTGAGTCGCAGGCATAGCTTGCCGGCTCGCCGTAATGCGCAGCGGCCCAAGCCGCGCCAATCGTGCCGGCAATGGCAATCGAAAAGGCCAAGTCTGCCGTTTCCAACCGGCAGCGGAGATCGGCGACGAGCGCATCTTCGCCGCCGTAAAGATGCGCGCAGCCGCTGATATCGAGCAGCAATCCATCGGGCGCATCGAGAGCCACCAATGGCGTGTAGCGCAAGCAGCGGTCGGCAATAGCCTCGAGCCATTGCGCGTCGGCTTGCGCATCCTCGGCCACGACGTCGAGCTTAGGATGCATCGCGTGTGCTTGCGCCAAACCCAAACCGGGCCTGAGACCTATGGTCTCTGCCGCCTCGTCAATGGCAACCAGAATTTCGGCATTGCCGCGCTTGCCGGTGATGACGAGTGGCGCTTTTTGCTCACGCCACCTTTTGATGCGGTCGGTCGAGAGCCGGCGCAGCCATAGGCTGAGTATGCGTTGCGAGTTGGAAGCGTTCATCGTCTTCGCTCCATTCGAGAATCCAGGATCCGGTTGGGCCACGGCGGTTGCGAATGAGCCGCGCGTTGAGGCAGAAATTCTTTTCACCTCCCCCTGGAGGGGAAAGGCCGGCGGCCAAAGGCCGCCGGTTGGGGGTGAAGTTCTTTTCGCAAACCACTCCACCCCGCTTCGCTTCGCTTCGCGACCCTTCCCCTCCAGGGGAGGGTGAAGAAGGCGCTGTGCTGACGACCCAGCGGGTGGCGGCGGTGGAAGCATCGTTTGACGGGGAAGCGCGCAGCAGCAGCGCCAACGCGCCACTCGTCGATGCCGCGAGTGAGAGCCGCCGCACCGCCACGCTGTCGATCTCACCGTGGCGCCATTCGCCGATGACCGAACCGACGGCGCGGCAATGCAGCGCTTCTTCCATGGCCCAGAGTACATCGCGCCGATGTGCGGCGACGATGGTTACCAGCCGTTCGGGCCTAAGGCCAAAAGCATCGAGCCCTGGTCCATAGAGAGCGCCGTTTTCAGCGAGCGCCAGGTCTTCGGCGATCCAAACGGGATTACGTTTTTGTTCTGCACCGCTTTGTTCCGCACCACCAAGCAACGAAACCGCCACGGCAAATCCTGTTGCAGCGGTAAAATGCACCTCTCTTGCTGCCGCTATTTCATGCAGCGCGCCGCACACAAGCCCGCCGCCCAGCGCCGTGTCGATCGCCTTGATGCCGAAAGGTGAGACGCGCAGGAGATCGTCTTCAATCCCCCCAGGCCGTTCCATGGCCCGCAACTGGCGGCGGAGTTGCTCGATCATAAAACCTGCTACCTTGACGCAGTGAAATATTGGCTCAAACGACCGAGCCTTCTTATTGTTCCTGGTTTGTTCTATAAATTTTCCAAGAAGTCTACTCCCCTTAAGTTGCGACCTAAGAAGGCTACTCCTCTTTAAGCTGTGAAAGGCGTTAGCCCCTATCGTTGATTTCGTCTGAAATTGCCGTTCAAAACGTCTTGATCAATTTCCCATTTCAGCGTCCGGCGCCTTGGAATCAACGCGCAATTTTCCAGTCACCGCTTGCGCTGCATTTTACCGCGCGTGCCTTGGGCGAGCGATTGATGTCATGGATTGCCGGCCGCCGTTCTTCGGCGCTGCCAATTTGCGCATTATGAGGTTTGTTTTTCCGATAGCGCATGCCCATATTTTCCGCTCGCATATGCGTGATGTTTTAGCAAGATGCCCGCTTTTTTGGCGCGATATTTGCTTTGATCGCAAGGTATAATTTACAATATTTTCAGCAGAAGGAATTGGCGAATGAACCGGAGCGCTCTCACCGAGAAACTGCTCGACATCAAGCGCGAGAAAGGATGGACCTGGAAATACATTTGCGAACAGATCGGCGGCATGTCGCCGATTTTGGTGACCGGCGCGATCCTTGGGCAAATGAAATTGACCAAGCCGCAGGCGGCCAATGCGGCCAAATTGTTCGGCCTGTCGAAATCGGAGCAGGCGCTGCTCAACGAGGTGCCCATGCGCGGCGCAGCGACGCCGATGCCGCCGACCGATCCGCTGATCTATCGCTTCTATGAATTGATCATGGTCAACGGGCCGGCCTTGAAAGCGCTGATCGAGGAGGAATTCGGCGACGGCATCATGTCGGCGATCGACTTCGATATGGAGGTCGCGCGCAAAAGCGATCCCAAGGGGGACCGTGTGAGTATCGGCATGACCGGCAAGTTCCTGCCATATAAATACTATGGCGCGACAGGGAATGCGCTCGCATACGGCCTAAAGGAAGTATGATTGTCTCTTCTTCCTTCGGCTCACATGCGGTCGTCACCCGTCAGATGCATCTGCGCCGATTGCGAATGCTCGCCGCCCGGTTCGGAAATGCCCGAAAGTGCTTCACCAGCGCTTTCCGACTCTTCGCAGGTGGCGATATCGCCAAGCGAGATGATGCCGACCAGCCTTTTTTGCCGATTCAATACCGGCAATCGGCGCACCTTGATGTCGGCCATGTTTGCGGCGACCTCGTCGACATCGTCACTTTCGAAGCAATATTTCACCTCACGACTCATCACCTCCGAAACCGATGTCTTTGGCGATTTTCCCTCCGCCACTGCGCGCACCGCGATGTCCCGATCGGTAATCATGCCGACGAGCCGGTCGTTCTCGCCGACCGGTAAACTGCCCGCGTCGATTTGCGCCATCATCTTGGCGGCATCCTGGATCGATTGACCGGGGTCTGCGACTTTGACATCACTGCTCATGATTTCGCTGATATGCATGGAAGGCCTCCATGGTTGTTTTGGTTGAATGCGGTTTACCTTGCCGGCGCGACGCGTTCGCCTCGCAGCGCGCCGCTGGCGGGCCAGAGGCTCCGGATATCCGCCGGTAATGCTTCGCGCACGTTCTCGATCTGGTGCGGTTCGATACGATGCTCGAGAACTTTGAAAACAGCGCGCGTCGCGTCTGTCACGTCGACAGGGCGAATGCCGGTGAGGCCCTTGGCAACCTGATCGAGAAACTCTTCCGCCGTTCGCAGATTTGAAGGCTGTTTGCCCGGCTGCCACTGGTCGTAATACAAACCGCGCACCAAAAGCGGCAGCTCTGCGCCCAAATGGGCCGCGAGCCCCAGAATCAAACGATCGCGCAGCGTGCGTAGCACCGCACCGAGGACGTGCCACGCAATTTGCCTATCCGGCCCGATGACCTCCATGATCTCGTCGAGCCAAATATCTGTCGTCTGCAAGGTCCGATCGAACACGTCCAAGCCGGTGGCGCTCATGATCCGCTCACCCTTGCCGAGCGTATGTCGGTGAACGCGGACGCCGCGCAGGCGGTTCCCCGATGTTTCCGTGCAAGTGGGAAACCTTATCGTATCAATTACGATACGATGAGGCTTGCGCCATCAGGCTTGCGCCATGAGACTTGCGCCATGAGGCTTGCGCCATCAGGCTTGCGCCATCAGACAGGGCGCGCGTCGCGGTGGAACCATCGCGTCTCTCTCCGAGAAACGCAAAGGGTGGAACAATCAAGCCGCGATCATCGAAGGACGACACCCGTTATCTCGCGCTGTTCATCACCACCTGGGAACCGATATCCTCGATTCGATTGACGCCGCAAAGGGCCATGGTCACGTCGAGCTCTTTCTTTAAAATCTCGATGGCTTTGGCCACGCCGGCCTCGCCGCCGGCGCCAAGGCCATAAACATAGGCGCGGCCAATGAGGCAGGCGCGCGCGCCGAGCGCCAATGCGCGCATGATATCGGCGCCGGTGCGAGTACCGCCGTCAAACAAGACCTCGGTCTCCGAGCCGACCGCCTGCGCGACCGCCGGCAGCGCCGAGATTGACGAAGGCGCCCCGTCGAGTTGGCGACCGCCGTGATTCGACACCACAACGGCGTCGGCCCCAAGCTTTACCGCGTTTTTGGCGTCATCGGAATCGAGAAGGCCTTTGATAACCAGTTTGCCGGGCCAAATGCTTCGAATCCATTCGACATCTTTCCAGCTTAGCGCCGGATCGAATTGCTGCGCGATCCATGCGGCCAAGGAATTAACGTTGTCCATGCCTTTGACGTAACCGGCAAGATTGCCGAAAGTCTTTCGTCTGCCTTTGAGTATGCTTAAGGCCCAGGCCGGTTTGCCGGCAATATCGACAATGTTTTTCAGCCGGATTTCCGGCGGCACGGTCATGCCGTTTTTGATATCGCGATGACGTTGACCGAGCACTTGCAAGTCGACGGTCAGCACGAGCGTGTTGCAGTTTGCGGCGCGGGCGCGGGAGAGAATGTCTTTGGTGAAGCCGCGGTCCTTGATGACGTAGAGCTGAAACCAGAACGGCTTGCGGGTGGCGTCCGCGACATCCTCGATCGAACAAATCGACATGGTCGACAGCGCAAAAGGAATGCCCGCAGCATTCGCCGCCCGCGCGGCCAGAATTTCGCCGTCGCCGTGCTGCATGCCCAAAAGTCCGATCGGGGCAAGCGCAAAAGGCGCCGATACATTCTCGCCGACAATCGTCGTGGAAAGGCCGCGACCTGACACGTCAACGAGCACGCGCTGGCGCAATTTGATGCGTTCGAGATCAGCGCGATTGGCGCGAAAAGTCTCTTCACTATACGAGCCGCTATCGGCATAGTCGAAAAAGGCACGCGGAACCTTGCGGCGCGCAAGGGCGTGCAGGTCCTCGATGCAGGTGACGCTTTTCATAGGTCGTCGTTTCTCGCTCTCAAATCTCAATTGAGCACAATTCGGTAGCATAGTGATCAAGGCCGCGAAATGGGTTGCTTTTTACTTGCGGTTGTCGCGGGCAATATCCGCAGAATCCACACAAAACGGAATTATGAAAATCGGGGTGCTAATATTAAAATCGGAGGACCGGCCGTATGCCGAAAGATATGACCGTACGCCGAAAGAGCGAACATTCCGGGATTGCGCCGGTGCTAGCGGGTCTCCTATGTAAAGACGCTTTGACGATGTCGGTCGATCGTTATATCCGCAATATCCGCAACACTTTGAGGACTATCTGATGGTTCGTCGCTATTTCGGGACCGATGGCATTCGTGGGATGGCCAATCGGGTGATTACGCCGGAGCTTGCGCTCAAGGTGGGTCAGGCGGCCGGGCTGGTATTCAGGAATGGCGAGCACCGCCATCGGGTCTTGATCGGCAAGGACACCCGCCTGTCCGGTTATATGATCGAGAACGCACTGGTCGCGGGCTTTACCGCGGTTGGCATGGACGTGCTGCTCACCGGACCGATCCCCACCCCGGCGATCGGCATGCTGGCACGCTCGATGCGGGCCGATCTCGGCGTGATGATTTCCGCCTCGCACAATCCTTACGACGATAACGGCATCAAACTCTTTGGGCCGGACGGCTATAAGCTCAGCGACCAGATTGAACTAGAGATCGAAGCGCTGGTCGATTCCGATCTCAGCAAGCGGTTCGCCGCGAGCGAAGATCTCGGCCGCGCCCGCCGTATCGACGGCGTGCAAGATCGCTATATCGAATTTGCCAAACTCACGCTGCCGCGCGCGGTCAGCTTGGATGGTTTGCGAGTCGTGATCGATTGCGCCAACGGCGCCGCTTACAGGGTGGCCCCCGGCGCGTTGTGGGAATTAGGCGCCGATGTCGTCTCCATTGGCGTCGAGCCAGATGGCTTTAACATCAACAAGGATTGCGGTTCGACCGACTTGAATGCGATCAAACACAAGGTTCGCGAGATGCGCGCCGATATCGGCATCGCGCTTGATGGCGACGCCGACCGGGTTTTGATTATCGATGAGCGCGGCCACCTCGTCGATGGCGATCAATTGCTGGCGGTGATTGCCGAAAGCTGGAAGGAAGACGGCCGGCTCCAGCGCCCGGCCATCGTCTCTACCGTGATGTCCAATTTGGGACTGGAACGCCACCTCGCGGCTTCTGGTATCGGCTTGGTGCGAACGCCGGTCGGCGATCGTTATGTGCTCGAGCGCATGCGTAGCGAGGGCTATAACGTCGGTGGCGAGCCCTCGGGCCACATTATCCTGTCGGATTTCACCACCACCGGCGACGGCCTGGTGGCGGCTTTGCAGTTGCTGGCCGTTGTCAAGCGCCACAACAAGCCGGTGTCGGAAGTCTGCCATCGCTTCCAGCCGTTGCCGCAGGTGCTTAAGAACGTACGCTACAAAAACGGAACCCCGCTGGAAAATGCGGCGGTGCTGTCGGCGATCGCGGGCGCCGAACAAAAACTCGGCCAATCCGGCCGCCTCATCGTGCGTCGGTCGGGAACCGAGCCGGTCATCCGCATCATGGGCGAGGGCGACGATAAAACCTTGGTCGAAGCCGCCGTCGATGATGTGATCGAGGCGCTGAGTGAAGCGGCGCCTTGAGAAGCGGCTTGAGAAGCGAGAAGCCCAGCCGAAAATGCTTAGTCCGCCACCTCGGGGGAAATGGCGGACTATGCGATGCGTGAGTTCGACTATATCGTCGCGCTCGTACGTTTCTTATCTATCGCATTGTCATCCAAGCCGCTGTGCCAAATGTTACAGCGCGCAGCAAATTTTTTCTATCATCTGGACATGCTTTTTTTAGTCGACGCATATCGGGTAAACCCGACATGCTCGCGCGGATTGACCCGTCGTCCGCGTGGAACGGAGCGGAATGCAGGGCGCGAGTGGCCTCAGATTTTGCGTTCCGCCCGTCCGGGTCGAACCCGCCGGATAGGCGTCGTGTCGCATAGGCGTCGTATCCACCGGCACAGATTTTATTTAGAATCGGCCGGCGGCTACGGCACGAATGCACTTTAGGCCACGCTACCAATCGGATCGCGCGAATGAGAATTTCCTGACATGCTCTGGGCCGTCTTCACGCTGATCGCCGCGGCGGCGCAGACCGCGCGCAATGCCATGCAGCGCGAACTCACCGCAACACTCGGCACCGTCGGCGCCACGCATGTGCGGTTTCTGTTCGGCTTTCCGTTCGCGCTGTTGTTTTTCCCGGCCGTAATGTTGGCGACGGGGCAGGGCTTGCCGCATGTGCCGGCTACGTTTTGGCCCTGGGTCATTGCCGGCGCGTTGACGCAGATCGCGGCCACCGTGCTGATGCTGGCGGCGATGAACGAGCGTTCTTTTGTCGTCGCCTATGCCTATATCAAGACCGAGCCGGTGCAGGTGGCGCTCTTCGGGCTGATTTTTCTCGGCGACAAAATCACGCCGTTGTCGGCAGCGGCAGTTTTGATCGCGACGGCGGGCGTCATTTTGATTTCGCTTAAGTCTGGAGTCGGAAAGGCAGGCACGCTGCGTTCAACTTGGATCGGCCTTTCCGCCGGCACGATGTTCGCGCTCTCGGCTATCGGATATCGCGGCGCGATTTTATCGCTTCACCTGCCGAATTTCGTTCTGGCGGCGACATTCACGCTGGCGGTGGGCTTGGTGATTCAAGCGGCGTTACTCTCGCTTTATCTTGGGCTTCGCGATGCGCGCGTATTGCGCGCCATAGCGCGCGCTTGGAAGCCGTCGCTCTTCGCCGGTTTCATGGGCGCTTTCGCATCGCAATTCTGGTTTCTCGGTTTTGCTATCACAAGCGCTGCCAATGTGCGCACGCTCGCTCTTGTCGAGGTGCTGTTCGCGCAAGGCGTGACGCGCTTTGTCTTCAAACAGCCGACGACCCGGCGTGAGATCGCCGGCATTACGCTGGTGGTGATCGGCGTATTGTTGTTGGTGTGGGCGTATTAAACCGCGCTATCGCCTCTTACGTGCTGGACTTCTGTGAGCTTTGGCGCGTTTCGATTTTTGCGTTTTCACAGAACTTCTGAGAGACAGCAGGCCCGTTTGTACTGTGGTTTCGATAATTTCTTTTAAGCGTTCGGTTGCCGGTGAGAGCCCCCGATTCCCAACAAGTGACGACAGAGAAATTGGCGGCAGCACAGGCAGTTTTGCAGCCTTCGGATTCAATATCCTCAGATCTTGAGGGATGCCAATCGGCGAACGCGCCATGATGCCGAGTCCGGCCTCTGTTGCTGCCCATAATCCTGTAAGACTAGGACTCGTAAAAGTAAGACGCCAAGAACGCTCTGCATTATCGAGAGCGGTTACTGCGGCGGAACGAAAGACACAGGGCGCTTCGAAAGCAACGAAGGGTAAAGGATCGGAAGCTTCCAAATCAGGCGAACTATTGGCGCCGGCGAGCCAGACAATCGGCACGTCGGCAATGTGCCGAGCCTGTGGATGTTGGTCTGAACTCCCCCAGATCAGCGCGAGATCGAATTTGCCTTTGATTATGCCTTCAACCAGCGTCGCGTTACGTTCAACTCTAACATCAAGACGAACTTTGGGATGCGAACGCGTAAAAATTCCGAGAACCGAGGGAAGCCATATTTCCGCGAAGTCTTGGGGCAGTCCCAGACAAACCTCCTCATCCATATGGGCCCCTTGCAAGGCCGATACGGCCTCATCGTTGAGCTGAAGAATTCGCTTTGCGTAACTGAGCAAATTCTCGCCAGCATTGGTCAGGACTAAGCCTCGCCCCTGCTTTTGCAGGAGCGGTTGACCGACCTGTTCTTCGAGTTTGTTAAGCTGCGTGCTGATGGCCGATTGCGACCGGCCGAGCCGCTCGGCGGCTTTCGTGAAACTGCCCAGTTCTATACCGGCGGCGAAGGTTCGCAGCACGTCCATGTCGAGATTTGTGGTTCGGGCCATAGTTCTATTTTTTCGATTAAAAATATTAAATATTTCAATTTTTCAAAAAAATCATCCGGCCGTATTTTGTCAAGCAGATCGATCCGGCTGATCAGCGTGGTCCCGGGTCCGCACAAAGGCAAAGAAAGGAGCAAAGTCATGTTTCAAATCGTCCGTCTGCTCCGCGCGTGGTGGCTTCGCAATAACTGCCTGCGCGAATTGAATCGGCTCAACGAGCGCGATCTGGCCGATTTTCGTGCCACCCGCTGTGACATTCCGCGGCTCGCACGGGAACATGCGCGCTATTATTGAACCAATGCCCGGAAATGTTCGTCCAACGAGTAAGTCACGCACATCGCATAAAAATCATAGAGGGTTGCTATGCCTCTCATTCGCATCGATCTCAAACGCGGAAAATCGGCCGACTATATTCGCCAAATGGCCGATGGCGTGCATCAAGCCCTGGTGGAAACCTTCAGTGTCCCGCACGACGATCGCTTCCAAATCATCACTCAGCACGAATCTCAAGAAATTATATTCGATGAAAATTATCTGGGCGTGCGGCGAACCGACGATATCGTTTTCATTCACATCATCGCCGGCAAGTGGCGGGACACGAATACTAAAAAGCGATTTTATAAACGAGCGGCAGAACTGCTTTCACAGCAACCCGGTCTTCGCCCAGAAGATGTTCAGGTCATAATCTCGCCCAATGATCGCGATGATTGGTCATTCGGCAATGGGCTTGCATCTTATGTTAAGGACAACTAATTCCGATCATCCGGCAGAACCGGGAGCGGCTGGAAGGGAATGCCTTCGTCGGCCAATTCCTTGGCGTCTTCGGGTGAGGCCACGCCGTAGATCGAGCGATGTTCGATCTCGCCGTAATGCATTTTGCGCGCTTCCTCGGAAAACTTGGTCCCGACATTGTCGGCGTTCTTGACGACGTGATCGCGCAATTCTTTCAGCTTGGCGCGCAATTCCTGTTCAGCAGGCGACATCATCGCCACCGGCGCGGGCGTTTCCGTTGCGGCCTGTGTTTCGGTGGTGACTGGCGTTTCGGCCACGGGTTGATTTGCAGCCCGCTCAGATTTGCGCTTCTTGGACGTAGCAATCCGCGGCGCCATGATCGCCTTTTCGACCTTGCTCGAATTGCACAGCGGGCAGGTCACCAGTTTGCGCTTAGCCTGTTTGTCGAAGGCCTCACTATCGGCAAACCAGCTTTCGAATTCGTGCCCTTTATCGCAGATCAAGGCGTAATGAATCATTCCGCACTCCGTACCACGCGCAAATGCGAAGGCTCCGCCAAAGGCTCGACGATCTCGAAGCGCCGGCCGTGCTGGAGCGAGGGAATTCGTGCGCGCGCCTTGGCCACTTCGCCCATATCGATCTCGGCCATGATCACGCCCGGCTCGGTGGCGCCTTCCGCCAGGATACGGCCCCAAGGATCGACGATCAGCGAATGGCCGAACGTCGCGCGGCCGTTCTCATGCTGTCCGCCTTGCGCTGCGGCGAAGACAAAACTGCCGTTCTCGATGGCGCGCGCGCGATTGAGCACATGCCAATGCGCCTCGCCGGTTTGTTGCGTGAACGAGGAGGGGATCGCCAATAGGCTTGCGCCCGCCTCGGCAAGTGCCCGGTAGAGCGCGGGAAAGCGCACATCGTAGCAGATCGTCAGACCAAGCCGGCCCCAGGGCAGATCGTACAACACGCCGCGTTCGCCCGGCCGGTAGCTATAAGACTCGCGATAACTCTCGCCGTTCGCCAGGTCGACGTCGAACATATGGATTTTGTCGTAACGCGCGACAATCTCGCCTGTCGGGTCGATCAGAAAAGAACGGTTGGCCGCCTTATCGTGACTGAGTTTGATCGCCAGCGAGCCGACATGAAGCGTGATGCCGAGCTTGCGCGCGCATTCACGCAAAGCGGCAAGCGAGGCATCTTTTTCTTCGTCCACGATAACGGAGAACAATTGCTCGCGATCGGCCGCGAGGATGTCGGTCATCTCCGGCGTCTGCACATAATCGGCACCGTTAGTCTTCGCCTCGCCGATCAAGCGTAGGGCGGAATCGATATTGACCGCGGGTGTCAGCCCGGATCGCATCTGGACCATCGCGGCTTTGAAGATGGCGGTCATGCGTTTTGTCCGGCGCCTGCAAGCAGCGAATCGAGTTTGCCTGCGCGTTCAAGCCCATGCAGATCGTCGCAGCCGCCCACATGCACTTGGCCGACGAATATCTGCGGCACGGTCATGCGGCCGTTGGCGCGCTGGATCATCTCATCGCGCAGTTCCCAATTTGCACCGAGGTCGATTTCTTTGAACGCGGCCCCTTTCCGCTTCAGCAGGGCTTTGGCGGATAGGCAATGACCGCAGGAACGCGTCGTGTAGATTTCGATGAGGGGCATTTTCCAATTTTCCGCCTATTCGTCGACGGAACTTATATGGGGAGGCGGGCGGGCGCCACAACCCGGGCGAAAACCAACACGTCGACACGCGCGGCGCCGCCCCGGAGCAAGGCGCGGGCGCAAGTATCGACCGTGGCGCCGGAGGTTAAGACGTCGTCGATGAGCACAATCCGCCGTTCGGCGATGTCTGCCTTGCGTTCGGCTGGGACCCCAAAAGCGCCTTGAACGTTTTCAGCCCGCTGGGTCTTGGACAGGCCCACTTGCTGCGCGGTGGCGCGCACCCGCTGAAGCGTATCGTGCAGTATCGGCACGCCACGGATTTTATTAATGGCGAGGGCCAAGGCAGCCGATTGATTGAAACGCCGCGCCCAAAGCCTGCGCCAATGCATCGGCACGGGCACGAGCACATCCGCTTCGGCCAAAACTTCGCGTCCGGCGCGCGCCATCCATTGCCCCATCATCGGCGCCAGATCGAGCCGGTCGGAGTATTTCAGGCGCTGCACCAGCGCGCGGGCGATGTCGTCGTAACGGACCGCGGCGCGTGCTCGATCATAGGCTGGCGGATTGGCGATGGCCTCCATCGACAAGAGACCGGGGCCGGGATCGTAAAGAAAAGGAATGCCAAGCCGCGCGCAAAAGGGCGGTTCGATCAGGGACAATTTAGACCAGCAATTGGCGCACAAGCCGGCATCACCCGAAATCGGTTCGCGGCAGGAGGCGCACAAAGGAGGCAGCGCGATGTCGAGCGCAAAGCGACATGCGGCACGCGTGCATTCCCGCAATCGAGCGACGAGCGAGGGCCTTCGTTCTTGGTTTTCTGCTTCTTTTTCGTCTTGGCTTTCGGCGGCAAGCTCATTCATGCTTAAAGTGTAGCAGATGACACGGGACGCGACCATCTTCGATCGTCGGCTACTGCGCGCGCGCCGGCAGCGCGCACGCATGCTCGGCCCTGCGACGTTCCTCATGGATCGCGTTGGCGCTGAGTTGGGCGAACGGCTGTCCGCCGTACTGCGGCAATTCAGCGTGGCGGTCGATCTCGGCACGCCGACGGATGCGGTGCGGCGCGTCTTGGCGGAAAGCGGCAGGGTCGGTACGGTCGTTGCGGCCGAACCGGCGGCCGGTCAACTCGATCGTTCATTTCTTCGTGTGGGTGCCGATGAAGAGATGCTGCCCTTTGCGGACAGCTCGCTCGATCTTGTTGTCTCGGCCTTGGCGCTGCAATTCGTCAACGATCTGCCGGGCACGCTTGTTCAAATTCGTCGCGCATTGAAGCCGGATGGTTTGCTGCTGGCGGCCTTGATCGGCGGCGACAGTCTCACTGAATTGCGCGAAGCTTTTGCTCAAGCCGAAAGTGAAACCGAGGGGGGCGTGTCGCCACGTGTCGCGCCCTTTGCCGATTTGCGCGAATTGGGCGCGCTGCTGCAACGCGCGGGATTTGCACTGCCGGTCGTCGATTCCGATCGTGTGATCGTGCGTTACGCGACGGTTTTTGCCTTGATGCGCGATCTGCGCGCCATGGGCGCAACGAACATTCTGCGTGAGCGCCGCCGCCTGCCGCTGAAACGCGCGACCTTGATGCGCATGGCGGAAATCTATGCAGATCGTTTTGCCGATGCCGGCGCTCGTATACGTGCGACGTTTGAGATCGTCTGGCTGTCGGGCTGGGCGCCGCACGAAAGCCAGCAGAAGCCGCTCAAGCCCGGTTCGGCCGCGCAGCGGCTCGCCGACGCGCTCGGCACCAAGGAAATCCCGGCCGGCGAGAAGGCCGGCGGCTCGTCGAAGATTTGAGATTTTTAGGATAACAGCAACGCCATCAAATGCGAGATGAGCGGAATATCCGCGGGCGGCATGTCATAGTCGCGCAACCGATTCGGCTTCACCCAGGCGAGTTGCTGATCTTCGCGGGCCACCACCGTTCCTTCCCAACGGCGGCAGACATAAAGCGGCATAAGCAAGTGAAAATCCGGATAGACGTGGCTGGCGAAAGTCAGCGGTGCGAGGCACGGCTCACTCACCGTGATGCCCAGTTCTTCGTGCAATTCGCGGATCAACGTTTCTTCCGGCCGCTCGCCATGTTCGACCTTGCCACCGGGAAATTCCCACAAGCCCGCCATCGGCTTGCCCGCGGGGCGTTGCGCCAGCAGCACGCGGCCGTCGGCATCGATGAGGGCGCAAGCGGCCACAAGGACGGTTTTGATCAAGGGTCTCAAGACCGATAGTCACCGTTGATGGCAACGTATTCCTTCGTCAGATCGCAGGTGAGCACGCGGTCGCGGCCTTTACCCAAACCGAGCGCGACTTTCAGGTCGATCTCCGGCTTCTTCATTTCGGCGCTGACTTTCGCTTCGTCATAATGGGGATCGCGCGCGCCTTTATACGCGACGCGAATGCCGCCGAACCAGATCGAGAGCTTGTCGCGATCGGCCGGTTCGCCCGCTTTACCGACGGCCATCACCACGCGGCCCCAATTGGCGTCCTCGCCGGCAATGGCGGTTTTCACCAAGGGCGAATTGGCAATCGACATGGCGATCTTGCGCGCGGAGGCTTTTGACACCGCGCCCTCGACCACGATCTCGATCAGTTTGCGCGCGCCTTCGCCATCGCGCGCGACCTGTTCGGCGAGGTTCGCCAGCAGTTTTTGCAAAGCTTGTTTGAAGGCTTTCAGACGCGGATCGCTGGCGCGGGCGATGCGCGGGCAGCCCTCGGCTTTGCCGGTGGCGAACATCATCAGCGTGTCGGAGGTCGATGTGTCGCCGTCGACGGTCATCGCATTGAAAGTGTCAGCGACGCCCTCTTTGAGCATGGTTTGCAAAGCCGGCGCGGCAATCGCCGCATCGGTGAAAACAAACGAGAGCATCGTCGCCATATCGGGCGCGATCATGCCCGCGCCTTTGGCGATGCCATTGATAGTGACTTTCGTCTTGCCGATTTTTGCCGTGGCGGTCGCGAGTTTGGGGAAGGTGTCGGTGGTCATCATCGCCTGGGCGGCTTCGTAAAAGCCGCCTGCCTTGGCGTGCTCGGCGAGAGCGCTCATCACCGGCGCGAATTTGTTGGCATCGAGCGGCTCGCCGATGACTCCGGTGGAGGCGAGGAAAATCTCGTTGGGTTTGCAGCCGGCAGCTTTGGCCGCGATCTCGGCGGTGAGTTTGGTCGCCTGCCGGCCGCTTTTGCCGGTAAAGGCATTGGCATTGCCGGAATTGACGACCAGCGCCCGTGCTTTGCCGGATCTTAATATCGACCGGCACCATTCGACCGGCGCCGATGGGCACTTCGAACGCGTGAAGACGCCGGCGGCCGTGGTGCCCGGATCAAACAGCGTCAGCAGCACATCGGTGCGGTTGGCATAGCGAATGCCGGCTTGCGCGGTGGCGAGCTTAACGCCGGCAATCACCGGCATGTCCGGCACGAGCGTGGGGGCGAGGGGGGAGATGGAGGTGGACATGATAATCCTGGTCATTCCTTGGCGCCCGCCGAAGGCGGGCGAGCCCGGAATCCATATCCACCAAGCTTTCAGCTAAATCGCAAGATTAAAAGCCGACGGCCGGCCGACGGCGTGCTGATTTCAACGCGGCGTTCAAACATTGCCGTTAATGCATCGCGGTGGTGAGGATGTGCTGGTCGACCTGCTTAAAATGATCGAGCCGGGTGATCAGTTTGTCGAGCTCGCCGCCCGGCTCGGTCTTGGCGATGCGCTGCTCGAGCGCGCTGATGCGCTCGGCGATTAAAGCGCGATCAATGTCCTCAGCCGCTTCGGCAAGCTCCGCGAGCACGGTTAAACCTTCCGGCGACACCTCGGCAAAACCGCCGAGCACGACGATGCGCTGCGCGTTGCCGGACGAATGCACGGTCAGAATGCCCGGCCGTAACGTGGTGACCATCGGTGCGTGGCCTTCGAGCACGCCGAAATCACCCTCAGTGCCGGGGACGTCGACTTGTTGTACGTCACCGGAGAAGACGAGTTTTTCCGGAGAGACGAGTTCGAAATGCAGAGGCATGATTTACTTGCTCCGAGCTCTCAACTCCCTCTCCCTTGTGGGAGAGGGTTGGGGAAGAGGAGTAACCGCGTGAACCAGCCGAAAGACCCCCACCCCGACTGCCTCGCTTCGCTTCGGCAGTCGACCCTCCCCACAAGGGGGAGGGTAAAGAAAGAAGATTACGCGGCTTCCGCCGCCAGCTTCTTACCCTTTTCAACGGCCTCGTCGATGGTGCCGACCATATAGAAGGCAGCTTCCGGCAAATTGTCGTACTTGCCTTCGCATAGACCCTTGAAGCCCTTGATCGTGTCGGCGAGATCGACGAGCTTGCCCGGCGAACCGGTGAACACCTCGGCAACGAAGAACGGCTGCGACAGGAAACGCTCGATTTTGCGCGCGCGCGCGACTGTGAGCTTGTCCTCTTCCGAGAGCTCATCCATGCCTAGAATGGCGATGATATCTTGCAGAGCCTTGTAGCGTTGCAGAATTTGTTGCACTTGGCGCGCCACTGCGTAGTGCTCTTCCCCGACGATCATCGGCGAGAGCATGCGCGAAGTGGAATCAAGCGGGTCCACCGCCGGATAGATGCCCTTGGCGGCGATATCGCGCGAGAGCACGGTGGTCGCGTCAAGATGCGCGAAGGAGGTGGCCGGCGCGGGGTCGGTCAAGTCGTCGGCGGGCACGTAAATCGCCTGCACCGACGTAACCGAACCCTTGGTCGTGGTGGTGATGCGCTCTTGCAGCGCGCCCATGTCGGTCGCCAGCGTCGGCTGGTAACCCACAGCCGAGGGAATACGGCCGAGCAGCGCCGACACTTCTGAACCGGCTTGCGTAAAGCGGAAGATGTTATCGACGAAGAACAGCACGTCCTGGCCCTGGTCGCGGAAATATTCCGCCACGGTCAGCCCGGTGAGGCCGACGCGGGCGCGCGCGCCCGGCGGCTCGTTCATCTGGCCGTAGACCAGCGCGCATTTCGATCCTTCGACCGAGCCTTTCTTCGGGTCCTTGTTCACGCCGGATTCGATCATCTCGTGATAGAGGTCGTTGCCCTCGCGCGTCCGCTCGCCGACGCCGGCGAACACCGAATAGCCGCCGTGCGCCTTGGCGACGTTGTTGATGAGCTCCATGATCAACACGGTCTTGCCGACACCCGCGCCGCCGAACAGGCCGATCTTGCCGCCTTTTGCGTAAGGGGCGAGCAAATCGACAACCTTGATGCCGGTCACCAGAATCTGCGCTTCGGTCGATTGCTCGATATATTCCGGCGCGGGCTGATGGATGGCGCGTTTTTGCGTGGTCTTGACGGGACCTGCCTCGTCAACCGGATCGCCGACGACATTGATGATGCGGCCGAGCGTTTCCTCACCGACCGGCACGGCAATCGGTGCGCCTGTATCGGCGACGTCCTGGCCACGCACCAGACCTTCGGTGGAGTCCATGGCAATGGTGCGCACCGTCGATTCGCCAAGATGCTGCGCCACTTCGAGCACCAGACGATTGCCGCCGTTCTTCGTCTGTAACGCGTTGAGGATGGGCGGCAATTCCGCTTCGAACTGCACGTCGACGACGGCGCCGATGACTTGGGTGATTTTTCCAACTGCGTTTGCTGTAGCCATTGTCGTCCTCGTTTATCTCTGCTTCTTACCTCCCCTGCAAGGGGGCGGTCGACGCGCGGCACGCGCGTCGGGTGGGGTCGGCGGGCGGTGGAGCGATCCCCACCCGGCCGGCTTCGCCGGCCACCCTCCCCTTGAAAAGGGGAGGGAAGAAAAGCTTGCGATGATCATAAGGCCTCGGCGCCGGAGATGATTTCGATCAGTTCCTTGGTAATCATGGCCTGGCGCGTACGGTTGTAAGTCAGCGTCTGTTTGCGGATCATTTCGCCTGCATTGCGGGTGGCGTTGTCCATGGCGCTCATCTGCGCACCATAAAACGATGCCGCATTTTCCAAAAGCGCGCGGAATACCTGCACCGCGACATAGCGCGGCAAAAGCTCCTCGAGAATTTCCTCTTCCTCCGGCTCGTATTCATATGACGCTGCGACCGCAGCGCGTTCCGGCGGCTTAGCCGGGATAATTTGTTGCGCGGTCGGGATTTGCGAAATCACCGATTTGAAGCGCGAATAGAACAGCGTCGCGACATCGAACTGGCCCTGCTCGAACAGATCGAGAACCTTCTTGGCGACGCCCTCGGCATGTTCAAACGCAATGGCGCGCACACCCCGCAACTCGACCCGGTCGACGATCTGGCGCTCGAATTGGCGACGCAGTTGCTCGTGCCCCTTGCGACCGACGGTAAAGATCTTCACCTCTTTGCCTTCGGCAACGAGCCTGTTGGCGTGCTCACGCGCCAGACGCACGATGGCGGAGTTGAACGCGCCGGCTAGCCCACGTTCGCCGGTGGCGACGATCAGCAAATGGACGCGGTCCGAACCGGTGCCGGCCAGCAGCTTTGGCGCCTCTTCGCGTCCCGCCACGCTGACGGCAATATTACCCAACACGCCATCCATGCGCTCGGCAAAGGGCCGCGCGGCCCGCGCCGCGGCTTCAGCGCGACGCAACTTGGATGCCGCGACCATCTGCATGGCCTTGGTGATCTTTTGCGTCGCCTTGGTGGCGGCGATGCGAACGCGCATGTCCTTAAGTGAAGGCATTTTTTCGCTAAGCGCTCCCAGCTCTATCCGTCATCCTGAGGTGGCCGCGCGTAGCACGGCCCTCGAAGGATGCACGGCCACATTTTGCGAGGCCTTGGCCGTCGCCCTTCGAGGCTCGCTTCGCTCGCACCTCAGGGTGACGGATCATGGTCAGAGTAAACACCATCACGCGAACGTCTTGGCGTAGCCGTCGACGATGGTCTTGAGCTTGGCTTCGTCGGCGCTCGACAGGTCGCCGCTCTTGCGAATCTGGTCGAGCAGATCGGCATGTTTGGTGCGCAGCAACGAGAGCAATCCGCTTTCGAAGGCACGCACGCGACCGACGTCGAACGGATCGAGATAGCCGTTGACGCCGGCATAAATCACGCAGACCTGCTCTTCCATTTTCAAGGGCGAGAACTGCGGCTGTTTCAGAAGCTCGGTGAGGCGCGAGCCGCGGGCCAGCAGGCGTTGCGTGGTCGCATCCAAGTCCGAACCGAATTGCGCGAAGGCCGCCATTTCACGGTATTGCGCCAATTCACCCTTGATCTTGCCGGCGACCTTTTTCATCGCCTTGGTCTGGGCGGCCGAGCCCACCCGCGACACCGAGAGGCCGACGTTCACCGCCGGACGAATGCCTTGATAGAACAGGTCGGTTTCCAAGAAGATTTGACCGTCGGTAATCGAAATCACGTTGGTCGGAATATAGGCCGACACGTCGTTGGCCTGCGTTTCAATGATCGGGAGCGCGGTCAGCGAACCACCGCCATTGGCATCGTTCATTTTTGCGGCGCGCTCCAGCAACCGCGAGTGTAGATAGAACACGTCGCCGGGATAGGCTTCGCGGCCCGGCGGGCGGCGCAGCAAGAGCGACATCTGGCGATAGGCGACGGCCTGTTTCGACAGATCGTCATAGATGATGACGGCATGCATGCCGTTGTCGCGGAAATATTCGCCCATGGTGCAGCCGGAAAACGGCGCCAGGAACTGCATCGGTGCCGGATCGGAGGCAGTCGCGGCAACAACAATCGAGTAGTCGAGCGCGCCCTGCTCTTCCAGCACCTTCACGAATTGCGCAACGGTGGAGCGCTTCTGGCCGACCGCGACATAAACGCAATAGAGCTTGATCTTCTCGTCGGGCTGCGCATTGAGCGGCTTCTGATTGAGGATCGTGTCGAGCGCGATGGCGGTTTTGCCGGTCTGGCGGTCGCCAATGATCAGTTCGCGCTGGCCGCGGCCGATCGGGATCAGCGCGTCGACGGCCTTCAGGCCGGTCGCCATCGGCTCATGCACCGATTTACGCGGAATAATGCCCGGCGCTTTGACGTCTACACGGGCGCGCTTGTCGGCCTTGATCGGCCCCTTGCCGTCGATCGGATTGCCGAGCGCGTCGACAACGCGGCCGAGCAGACCTTTGCCAACGGGAACGTCGACGATGGCGCCCGTGCGCTTGACCGTCTGGCCTTCCTTAATCTCGCGGTCGTTGCCGAAGATCACAATACCGACATTGTCGGTTTCGAGATTGAGCGCCATGCCGCGCACGCCGTTCTCGAATTCGACCATTTCGCCGGCCTGAACGTTGTCGAGGCCGTAGACGCGGGCGATGCCGTCACCGACCGACAGCACCTGGCCGACTTCGGACACCTCGGCCTCTTGCCCGAAGTTTTTGATCTGCTCTTTGAGGATGGCGGAAATTTCTGCGGCGCGGATATCCATCAGCGTGCCTCTTTCATCGCGAATTTGATCGTCTTGAGTTTGGAGCGAAGTGACGTGTCGATCATGCGGCTGCCGATTTTGACAATCAGGCCGCCGATAATGGCCGGATCGATCTTCACATCGAGATCGATCTCTTTGCCGCCGGTAATGCCTTTGAGCGTTGTTTTGAGCGCCTCGAAATTCTTCTCGCTCAGGTTTTCGGCGACGGTGATTTCAGCGCTGACCTCACCTTTATGGCGGGCAACCAGCGTACGAAAGCTGCGGATCATATCACGTACGGCAAACAAACGGCGGTTTGTCGTGATCACGCGCAGGAAATTGGCGGCAAGTCCCTTGATGCCCGCTCTGTCGAGGACGGCCGATAAGGCACTCAACCGCACATCGGCGTCGAAAACGGGAGTGCGGACCAGGCGGGTGAGGTCGGAGCTACCGGCCACCATGGCGTCGAAGCGGTCCAGATCGGACTTGATGGCATCAATCGCCTTATTCTCGAGCGCAAGCTCAAAAAGCGCGCCGGCGTAACGGCCAGCCATCCGGGAGATGTGAGAATTGTCGCCTGCCACTTTGAGATGCTCGTGCTATGACTTCATTCATAGGTCGCCACGCGCC
The DNA here is from genome assembly GCA_963697535.1 of uncultured Pseudomonadota bacterium. GTDB lineage: Bacteria > Pseudomonadota > Alphaproteobacteria > Rhizobiales > Xanthobacteraceae > Pseudolabrys. The sequence continues at coordinate 992,476 of OY969085.1, forward strand.
CCGATGTGGCGGCGCAACCTACTGGAATTCAAGAAGGAATTCCGATTTGCAAAGACGTCGCGGGACCCGCGGAAAAACCCTCGCAAAATCGAGGCGCTAGCTAACACAGCAAGAAACAAGGTGCAACACGCGCGAACGCCGTGACCGCCGGCGGAGAATGTTACGAATAGAAGAAAATCGTTCGGAGCGCGAAATAGTTGCTGTATAGGGATGCCAAAATCAACCGAACTCGCCATTCCTCAATCTCTGCTCGACGAAGAAGAAGATGGCTTCGAAGTCATCATATCCGATCCGATTGAGATAGGCCTGAGCAAGAGCAATGCGAGAGCTTGGAATTCACTGGTCAGACGGCAAACTCGGTAAATTGCGCTCGATGTATTTCGAAATGCGTGCGCAGAATTCACCCCCATAATGTCAAAAGCAAAAAGCCAAACCGGCGCCGCCAACTCCGCCAATTTATTGGTCGTAGCTCTTGCCTTCGCCTGGGGCTTCAATTGGATTGCTGCCGCCGTGGCATTGCGCGAGGTCGACCCGTGGAGCCTGCGCTTTGCGGGCGCCGGCATCGGCGCTGCAACATTATTTGCCGTCTCGCTCTTGACGGGCCATGACCTGTGGGTGGCACCGGGTGAGCGGCTACACGTGATGGTCGCCGGCTTTTTCAACGTCGCGGCCTTCCAAATTCTGTCGGCTTTTGCGCAGGCAAATGGCGCAACCTCACGCGCCATTATCATCTCCTATTCGATGCCGATTTGGGCCGCGCTGCTCAGCCGCGTTTTATTGGGCGAGCGGCTGAACAAGATACGTCTGTTCGCGATCATGCTCTGCATCGCCGGTTTAAGCATATTGTCGTGGCCGGTCCTCGCGCGCGGCTTTGCACCATCGGTGTTTCTGTCCCTTGGCTGTGCGTGGAGCTGGGCGCTCGCCACCGTCTATATGAAATGGGTCAAAGCGAGCGTGCCGCCATTGGCCAATGCGTCATGGCAAATGCTGTTCGGATTTGTCTTGATCGCCGCCGGCACCTTCCTCGCCGACGGCTATCCCCGGCTATGGGCCCTTCGCAGTGATTCGCTGATTGCGGTTTTATACATGGGCCTTGTCGGTCTCGGCTTCGGCTATTTCCTCTGGTGGACCATCGTCGGACGGCTCCCGGCCGTCACCGCCTCGCTCGGCGCGCTGCTCGTGCCGGTCGTCGGCGTCATCGGGTCGGCCATTTTTATCGGCGAACGGCCGACTTTCCCTGACGTCATCGGCTTCATGCTGATCTTTGCCGCCGCGGCCTGTGTTCTTTTGCAACCAAACGTGAACCACACCGAAATGCCGGAGTGATATAAGGGCGCGGCTTCCGAACTCGCCCATGCCCCACATTGCCAAGCATTCGATAGAACCAAGCTTTGCGGAGCTATTCACGCCAAAGCTCGTCACCGTATGGCGCGAAGGCTACGGCCTGCGCGATCTGCGCGCCGATGCGATAGCGGGCCTCACTGTGGCGGTGGTGGCGCTGCCGCTCTCCATGGCGATAGCCATCGCTTCCGGTGTGTCGCCCGAGCGCGGTCTCTATACGGCGATAGCCGGCGGCTTCATCGTCTCGCTTTTGGGCGGCAGCCGTTTCCAGATCGGCGGGCCGGCCGGCGCCTTCATCGGTTTGGTCGCAAGTATTGTCGAACGCCATGGCTATGAGGGATTGGCGCTCGCGACGGTCGTTGCCGGGTTCATTTTGGTGACGGTCGCATTGCTGCGGCTCGGCACTTACATCAAATATATTCCATTCCCCGTGACTGTGGGTTTCACGGCTGGAATCGCCGTCATCATCGCCGCCAGTCAATTGAGCGAAGTCCTTGGTCTGAAGATTTCGCATGAACCTAGCGAACTGGTGCCGCGCCTCATTGCCATTCGCGACGCCTTGCCGACTTTACACATGCCGACACTCGCAATCGCGGCGCTTTCCATCGCAATCATTCTGTTGGTGCGCCGCCTCCGTCCGGCATGGCCGGCGTTTCTGATTGCGGTTGCGGTGGCGGCGGCAGTGAGCGCGGCGTTACATCTCGATGTCGCCACCGTCACCTCGCGCTTTGGCGCGGTGCCGCGTTCGCTTCCGGCACCGGCCTTGCCTTTGTTCGGTTTTGAAAAGCTGCAAGCGATCCTGCCCGACGCTTTTACCATTGCGCTTTTGGGCGCCATTGAGTCGCTACTTTCGGCGGTGGTCGCCGACGGCATGACGGGACGGCGGCATCGTTCCAATTGCGAACTGGGCGCCCAAGGGATTGCCAGTATCGCTTCGGTGCTCTTCGGCGGCATTTGCGTCACCGGCACGGTCGCGCGCACGGCCACCAATGTGCGCTCGGGCGCACGCGGCCCCATCTCCGGCGTGTTCCATTGCGCCTACCTGATTTTGTTTCTGGCGGTGGCGGCGCCGCTGGTCGGCTATATTCCGCTCGCCTCACTCGGCGCCGTGCTTTTGGTGGTGGCCTGGAACATGGCGGAAAGGCACGAATTCTGGTCGCTGTTACGCTCCTCGCGCGGTGACGCCGCTGTGCTGCTGGCGACGTTTTTATTGACCGTCTTCGTCAACCTGATGACCGGCATCGCGGTCGGCGTGGTGATGGGCGCGCTTTTGTTTCTTCACCGCATGGCCGAGGCCGTGGAAATCGACGGCCGGCGGGCACCGCTTGACGATGTTGCCGACAAAGCCGATCCACTCAATCCATACGATCCCAAGCGGGCCACCGATCGCGATGTGATCGTCTATCGCATCAGTGGCGCCTTCTTTTTCGGCGCCACCGCGCGCGTTTTGACAGTGCTCGAGCGCATCGGCGCAAACCCGCGTCGTCTTATTCTGGATTTCAGCGATGTGCCGATGATTGATACGACCGCCGCACGATCGCTTGTGGGTTTTGTCAAGAAAATGGAGCGCGCGGGCGCCAAGGTTTTCTTCGCCTCGGCGCGCCCGGCGGTTCGCCGCGCGCTTACTATGGCCGGCCTGAAGCCGCCGCTGGTACGCTATGCCGCGAACATTGTTGAGGCGCGCAAGGCTTAAGTCACACAAAGCTCGTCGGATCGACGTCAATCTCGAGATCGACGCCACCGCTTGCTTTCGGCCCATTTGCCAACCAGTCGCGCAAATAATAAGACAGATCGAAGGCTCGCGGTGACTTGACGAGTAAACGAAAACGATGCCGCCCCCGGATCACCGCGATCGGCGCTTCCGCCGGCCCCAGCACACGCACCTGCTCGTCTTTTGGCGCAAGCGACGCAAGCGTGCGCCCGTAACTTTCGGCCGCATGGCGCTCGTTAGCACTGACGATGAGGCTCGCCAGACGCCCGAAGGGCGGATAGCCCGTCGTCTCGCGTAATGCGATTTCGTTTTCATAAAACGCTTCGCGGTCACCCGAGATGAGCGCTTTCATTACCGGATGCTCGGGTTGATGCGTTTGCAAGAGACCAACGCCGTGGCCCTCCTCGCGGCCCGCGCGGCCCACGACCTGATGCAGAAGCTGAAAGGTGCGCTCCGCCGCGCGCGGATCGCCGTTGCCGAGGCCAAGATCGGCGTCGACGATGCCGACGAGATTGAGTTTGGGGAAGTGATGGCCTTTGGCAACCAGTTGCGTTCCAATGACGAGATCGAAGCGGCCCTTCGCCACGTCGTCGAGCTCGCCGCGCAGCCGCTCGATCGATTCCACCAGATCGCTGGAGAGCACGAGGATGCGCGCGCCGGAGAATAATTCGGCCGCTTCCTGCGCCAGTCGCTCGACGCCGGGGCCGACGGGCGCGAAACTTTCGGTGGCATGGCATTTCGGGCACGAGGCGGGCTGTGGCGTGTTAAAGCCGCAATGGTGACAGACGAGCCGCCGCTTGAAACGGTGATCGACGAGCCAGGCGTCGCAATTTGGGCATTGCAGACGGAAGCCACAGGCCCGGCATAAAGTAAGCGGCGCAAAGCCGCGCCGGTTCAGGAATAACAGCGCTTGCTCACGTTTTTCGAGCGAGGTCCGCACCGCGTCCGCAAGCTTAGGCGAGATGAAGCGTCCGCGCGGCGGACCTTCCCGGCGCATGTCGATGGCTTCGATTTTCGGCAGACGCGCGCCGCCGAAACGCTCGGGCAAATGGATGCGGCGATAGCGGCCGCGCCGCGCATTGACTTCCAATTCGACGGATGGCGTGGCGGACGCCAGCACCACCGGAATTTTCGCAATCGAACCACGCACAACCGCCATGTCACGGGCGTGATAATGCGCGCCATCTTCTTGCTTGTAGGCCGGATCGTGTTCTTCGTCGACGACGATCAAGCCAAGGTCGGCATAAGGCAGAAACAATGCGGAACGCGCGCCGACGACCACCGCCACTTCGTTGGCCGCGACCGCGCGCCAGGCGCGCGCGCGTTTGCGAGGCGCAAGTTGCGAATGCCATTCCGTCGGGCGCACACCGAAGCGTTCGCCGAAGCGATCGAGAAAAACCGCCGTGAGCGCAATCTCCGGCATCAGGATCAAGGTCTGATGCCCACGGCGTATGTTCTCTGCCACCGCCTCGAAATAAACTTCCGTTTTGCCGGAGCCGGTAACGCCATCGAGCAGCGTGACCGCAAAGCCCCCTTGATCGACGGTGGTGCGCAAGGCGTCCGCGGCGGCAAGTTGGCCGAGGAAAAAATCGGGCTTGCGAAAATCCGGATCGGGATTAGCCGCGATCTTTTCCGGTGGCAGCACGATGGTTTCCAGCGTGCCTTCATCGATCAGCCCGTCTATGACGCCGGTGCCGACACCGGCTTCATGCGCGGCATCGCCTTTCGCGCGCGTCAGGCCATCGGAGAAAAGAGACAGCACACGCGTCCGCGCCGCCGTCATGCGCTGCGGCGGCGGACCGGCAAGCCGCACGCCAACGCGCTCGCGCGCCGGCCCGAGTCCTTCGCCCATGCGCAAGGCCATGCGCAGCACCGCGCCGCGCGAGGACAAAGTATAGCTCGACACCCAATCGACGAATTGACGAAGCTCACCCTTCAACGGCGGCACATCGAGCTTGGCCGCAACATCCTTCATGCGATTGTGCAAACGCGGATTAGGCGCGGCGTTCTCAGCCCACACCACACCCATCGTCGCCCCGCGCGCCCCTAAAGATACGCTCACGACATCGCCGGGCCTAAGATCAAGACCCGCCGGCACGCGATACGAATAAGCCGTATCGACCGCAACCGGCACCAAAACGTCGACGACGCGCATTGTCATATGTTTGGGTCTGGCCAATTCTGGCGGCTTAAGGAAGCGTGAAGGAAGTAATGTAATAAGAGGCAGCGGCAGCCGCCATCCTTCGAGGCTCGGCGGCTCCGCCGCCTTGCACCTAGTGGTCCAATTCAAACATTCGCTACCCATTTCGGCGGGGATCTTTGGCGAATGTTTGAATCGAAAGACCACTAGTAAATATAAGTTCCTAGTGGAGTTTTGGATTTGACATTCGCTTCGCGAGCTTGCGGCCAGGTGGGTAGCGAATGTCAAATCCACTCCACTAGGATGACGGCTGAGTGCGGCGGCTCCCCCCCTCGCACCTCAGGATGAGCTGAGTGAAGGAAGACGGCTAAGTGAATTTCGTCATCCTAATGTTGTGACTTCTAACGCTTGTTTCGCCCGGATCCATCTCCGTCATCCTGAGGTGCTCGGCCATCGATCTCGGGTTTACCCGAGATCGATGCTTTAGCGGCCAAGTCGGCTAAGGCCGACTTGGCTGGCCGAGCCTCGAAGGATGACGGCCAATGTTGAAAGCCGATGTTTTTACCACTGCTCCCGATGTCGCCACGGAAATCACCCGCTGGCTTAGCTATCTCGGCAACGAGCGGCGCATGTCGCCGAAAACTCTGGAAGCTTACCGTCGCGATGTCGGTCAGTTTCTCGGCTTTCTGACCGAGCATCTGGGCGATCCGCCGAAACTCAAGCAATTGGCCGACCTCGCACCCGCCGATGTCCGCGCGTTCATGGCCGCGCGACGAAACGAGGGCGCGGGCAACCGCTCGCTCATGCGAACACTCGCCGGCTGTCGCTCCTTTGCCCGTTTTCTCGAGCGCAACGGCAAAGGCACGGTCGCGGCGCTAAACGCCGTGCGCACGCCCAAGCTCGCGCGCAGCCTGCCCAAGCCGCTTAACCCCGGCGCTGCAAAAAAAATGACGAACGCCGATTTGCGCGCCGGGGAAGCACGCGAACAATGGGTGCTGGCGCGCGACGCGGCGCTGCTCGGTCTGCTTTATGGCTGCGGCTTGCGTATCTCCGAGGCGCTAAGCCTCACCCGCCGACAAGCACCGCTACCGGGTCAAGGCGACGCCATCACCGTGATCGGCAAAGGCAATAAAACACGCATGGTTCCCGTCTTGGCGCAAGTTGCCCAACTTGTGACCGATTATATCGCGCTTTGCCCTTACGCCTTGCCGCCCGAAGGCCCGCTGTTCGTCGGCGCGCGCGGCGGCCCGCTGTCTCCGCGCATTATCCAGTTGGCGATGGCACGCTTGCGCGGCGCGCTTGGATTACCCGACAGCGCCACCCCGCATGCGCTGCGCCATTCTTTCGCCACCCATCTGCTGGCGCGTGGCGCCGACTTACGCTCGATTCAAGAATTACTGGGACATACATCGCTTTCAACCACGCAGATTTATACGGCAGTCGATGCCGAACGTTTACTTGAAGTTTATGCACACACGCATCCGCGCGCGTAAATAACTTGCGCGGTCTCCTGATTTCGTATCATCGTCGCCCGTATTTTTCCGAGGCCGAATCATGAACGCACACGAAAAAATGGAACATGCCGAGCATGCCGAACATGCCTCTCGTTCCAACCATAAGAAGATCGCTTTGTTAATTGCCGTGCTGGCGCTCTTCCTCGCCTTCTCCGAAACATTGGGCAAAAACGCGCAGACCGCCGCCATTTCGCAAAATGTCGTGTCGAGCAACCTATGGGCTTTTTTCCAGGCCAAAACGATCCGCATGACGGTGTTGCGGACGGCAGCCGAGCAAATGCAGATCGAGGCCGATCGCGGCGCGAACCCCGAGACTAAAGCGCAGTTGCTAAAAATGGTCGACGCATGGAATAAGACTGTTGCCCGCTACGAAGATGAGCCTTCGACCGGTGAAGGGCGCAAACAACTTACGGCGCGCGCCAAACAAGCCGAGGAAAAGCGTGAGCTGGCGCTGGCGCGTTATGATCATTACGAATTTGCGTCCGCCGCATTCCAAATCGGCATCGTGCTGGCTTCGGCGCAAGTGATTACCGGCATTGCCGCCCTTGGCTGGCTTTCCGGCTTGCTGGGCATAGCAGGGCTTGCGCTGATGACCCTCGGCTTATGGGCGCCCAACGCCATGCATTTTGTGTAATGCATCGTCTTGTCCGCGGTGACGGGAAGACGGAAAGCCATCACGCCGCTTGGCGGCGATAGGCGCGGCGGCGCAGGCGCGTGATACGGCGAACAAAGCGTCCCGCGCGGCGTGGCTGCAAGAGCCAGGTCAATTGCTGCAAGCGCCGGCGAACAGGGTCAGTCTGCGCATGCGCCCATTCGCGCGCCCACAGGAACCAATCGTACATACGATGGAACCAGGCCATCTGCAAAAGCTTGTCGCGCGTCGCATCGAAAACGAAAGCGGTGACGCCGAGGCCTAAAAGTTTGGCGGCGACGAGCACCAACATGGCGCCGAGCCAGTTGCGCGTGGCGAGACAATAAAATTCGAGGAATTTCAGCGGCAACAGCACGATAAAGGGGACGATAAAGACTATCAGCACCGCCCAAGGCGGCAGATCTTCGATCAGCCGCTTGATCCCATCCTTGACCCGCCCCCATGGAACGAGGTTAACAACCCGCGCCACCACGGGCTCAAGATGGTCCCACAGCCACACTTCCAGCAGGAACAGGAGCGCGAGAACGGTCCACAGCGGACGGAGAAAACGGCGGTGCATGGCGGGTGATATAGGCGCATAAGTCGCTTTAAGTAAGGGAGCAGACCACACCGCCATAACCCGCAATTTTGACCCTTGTTGTCCGCCTGAACGACGTGCCATATCCCGAGGCTGGCAACATGGCGCTGCGGAATACGGGATTCGTTGATTGGGGAAAAGAATAGATGACCGTGCCATCGACAACACGCGAGCGGCCGGCCATCGCCGCCGAAGCGTTCCTGCGCGCGCTCGCCGATCACGGCGTGGACTATCTTTTTGCCAATCCCGGCACTGATTTCCCGCCGATTGTCGAAGCGTTCAGCCGCGCGAAAAAGACCAACGCCAAGGTGCCCAAGCCCATTCTTGTGCCGCACGAGAACCTTGCCGTCGGCATGGCCCATGGCGCCTATTTGATGACCGGCCGGGCGCAGGCGGTGATGGTACATGTGAATGTCGGCACCGGTAACACCATCAACAATCTCACCAATCTGTCGCGCGATCGTGTGCCGCTGATTCTCGCGGCCGGGCGCACGCCGATCACCGAGAAGGGATCGTTCGGTTCGCGCACGCGTCACATTCACTGGGCGCAGGAAATGTTCGATCAAGCCGGCATGGTGCGCGAATTGGTGAAATGGGATTACGAACTGCGCCAGCCGGGCCAAGTCGGTGATGTCGTTTCGCGCGCGGTTGAAGTGGCCATGGCCTGCCCGCGCGGGCCGGTTTATCTCGTGCTGCCGCGTGAGCCGCTTTCGGCGCCGCTGCCGGAGCCGCTTGCGCCGATGACACCGCGTCCGCGTGCGGCACAAACCCATCCCGATCCGCATTCAATGGCAACGCTGGCGGATTGGATCGCCACGGCGGAACGTCCGCTCATTATCACCGCCGCGCTGCCCGCCGATGCTGTGGCGCCGCTGTCGCAGCTGGCCGAGCGCTGCGCCCTTCCGGTCATCGCGCATAATGCACGCGCCGTGTGTTTGCCATCTAACCACGCAATGCATTTCGGTTTCGATTCGGGCGCGATGCTTGCGCAAGCCGATCTGGTGATTGTGCTTGAATCCGACGTGCCGTGGATTCCGCATTTGCAGTATCCGAGCCCCGGCTGCCGTGTCGTACATATGGGCGAGGATCCGTTCTATGTGCGCTATCCGATGCGCTCGTTCCCGAGCGATCTCAGCGTGCAGGCCGGCGCGACCAACGCGCTCACGGCCTTGCTTGCGGCGACCGAGCGATGCTTGCCGATGGCGCAAGCGCGCATCGCCGCGCGCCGCGCGCGCTTGGCCGAGCGCCTGCGCGAGCGGCGCGCGCAACTTGCCAAAGATTCCAGGCCGGGCGAGCACATATCCCCGGCCTATCTTTCCCGAGCGATCGGCGAAGCGATCGGCGAGGACGCCGTCATTTTCAATGAATATCCGTTGCGCGCCGATCACTGCCCGCGCGAAAAGCCGAATACGTTCTTTGCGCTTGGCCCGGCCGGCGGCCTGGGCTGGGGCTTCGGCGCGGCACTAGGTGCAAAGCTTGCATCACCCGACAAGTTCATTGTCGCAACACTGGGCGACGGCGCTTATATGTTCGCCAATCCGATGGTCGGCCATTGGGTGTCAGCCGCCCACAATTTGCCGATCCTCACGGTCATCTTCAACAACGGCCGTTACGGCGCGGTGCGCAACGCCACGCTCTCAATGTTCAAGGACGGCGTTGCCGGTGAATCCGACGGCCGCGTGCTGGCCGATCTCGATCCCGCGCCGCCTTACGACGAAATGGCTCGCGCGCAAGGGGCGTATGCCGAGCGTGTGGAGCGCCCCGACGATTTGCCGGGCGCGCTCGCCCGCGCCCGCGATGTCGTCATCAAGGAAAAACGTCAGACACTGCTCAATGTCGTCACGCCTTATTGAGTAATGCAGATTCGGAGATCACCCACGGAGAAGCCCATGCGGATCGACGCCTATACTCACTTCATGCCAAGCCGGATGTTCAAGACGCTGGTCGACAGCGGCTATCCCGATATCGGCAAACGCATGCGCGAAGTGCCGTGCCTTCACGACCTCGATGCTCGCCGCAAAGTGGTCGAGATGTTCGACGACTATGCACAAATCCTTTCTTATCCGATGCCGCCGCTGGAGGTGCTGGCCAAGGGTGACGGCGGGCAAATCGAGAACAATGCCAAACTGATCAACGACGAATTCGCCGAAATCTGCGCCAAACACGACGATCATTTTCCCGGCTGGGTGGCGCAGGGCGCGCTCGGCGCATCCGATGCCGGCGTGGGCGAAGCGGAACGGACCATCAAGGCTGGCGCTCTTGGTGTGCAGATTTACACCAATGTCGCCGGCAAACCGCTTGACGATCCGGCCTTTGAGCCCTTCTTCGCGACGATGGAACAGTTGAATAAGCCGGTCTGGCTGCATCCGGCGCGCTCGGCCAATGTTCCCGACTATCCCACGGAAAAGAAATCGCGCTTTGAAATCTGGTGGGCCTTCGGCTGGTCTTATGAGACGGCGGCGGCTATGGCACGGCTGGTGTTTTCCAAGATCATGGACAAATATCCGAAGCTGAAAATCATCACCCATCATTTCGGCGGCATCGTGCCGATGTTGGAGGGCCGTATCGGCCCCGGATGGGATCAGCTTGGCGCGCGCACCTCGGATGAAGATTTGGGCGCGCTTCTCAAGAGCTTAAAGAGGCGCCCGCTCGATTACTTCAAACACTCTTTCTACACCGACACGGCGACATTCTCGGCCGAGCCGGCAATGCATGCGGGTCTTGCCTTCTTCGACATCGACAAAATCCTATTCGCCTCCGACTGCCCCTTCGATCCGGAGAAGGGCACGATGTACACGCGCGATACGCTGCGGATTCTCGAAGGCATTGATATGCCGAAGGTAGACAAGGAAAAAATCTGGCACGGCAATCTGGAGCGCATCACCGGCGTGACGTTCAAAGCCTGACGTTGCCGTCGTCGCTGCAAGCATATCTTCGATTTCAAGCGGCCAAGATTGGACCATAATGGCTACTTGCAGGCCTCCGCCACTTTGTCCAGCGCCTGGCTGATGCCTTTGAGCGAATAAATGTCGGTTGTTTTGGTGCCATGGGAGGACTCGCTCGTGATGATGAGATTGGCGCCTTTGCGCATGGCTTCCACCAGTTGCGGCTGCTCGGCGAGATCCTTGACCCAGGCGCCGTTATTCTGCGTATATAAAACATAACGAGCCGAGCCAATCACGGCCATTGCCTCCTGACCGGATTTCTGTGGGTAGCCCACCACCACCGAGACCTCGTTTTTCGTTTTCTCCGCCGGCCGAGTGGACACAAAAACGTAAGACGAATCGCGACTACGGCCGGGCGGCTCAGTGACCGCGCTCACCGGCTGGGAAAGCGCGAAACACGTCTTTTTGCCGCCAGGCGCCAACTCGTAGGCGGCCCAATCACCAAACTGTCCGAGCAGAATTGGTTGATTGCCGGGGCTTTGCTTTTTGGATTGCGCGCAAGCGGTGCCCACCAACATACAGGCGGCAAACGTGCCCATTATTGTGCGGCGTAAAATGGTAATTGTCATCGGTCTCCTATTTTGCGCGAATAAACAAGGATTCGCTGGATATTAACCTATGAGGTGCCAATGATCGAATAACAAGTACGGTTTTCAAGATCCGGCGATTTGATCCATTGCCTCGGCGAGCTTCACGTCCAGTTCCGTAACGCCGCCGGCATCGTGTGTGGAGAGTATCACGTCCACCGTCTTGTAGACGTTGGACCACTCGGGATGGTGATCCATCTTTTCCGCCACCAGCGCCGCACGCGTCATAAAGCCGAAGGCCTGGTTGAAATCCGCAAACACGAATGTCTTGGCGATGGCGTCGCGACCGGTAACGTCGGACCAGCCTTTGAGCTTAGTCAAAGCGGCCTTGCGGGCCTCGAGGTTGAGTTTCTGCGCCATAGGGACTCCAGAGCAAATATGCAGACCCTAAAAATGGGTCGGCGGCATTATTATCTATGAAAAGCGATCCCGATCCTATGAGGTTTGTATGTCCTGGTCATTGAACATCGGAAAGGTGGCCGGCACGGTTGTACGCATCCACCTCACCTTTCTTTTATTTCTCGCCTGGATTTTCGTCGCCAGCTATGCCGCCGGTGGCGCGGCAACCGCCTGGAGCACACTCTTCTATCTGGTGCTTCTGTTTCTGTGCGTGCTGCTGCACGAATTCGGCCATATCTTTACCGCGCGCGCCTTCGGCGTGCCGACCCCTTATGTCACACTATTGCCGATCGGCGGCGTGGCGCAACTCGAGCGCATTCCGGAAGAGCCATGGGAGGAGTTCCTCATCGCTATAGCCGGGCCAATGGTGAACGTCGCCATCACCTTGGCGCTGGTCTTTCTCGCGGGGGCCGAGCTGAACCTGCGTGGCGCCTTCGCGCTCGAGAATTCGCACATCACGATGATCGACCGGCTGGCGGTGGTCAATCTGTTTCTGGCAGTCTTCAATCTCATACCGGCATTCCCAATGGATGGAGGGCGTATATTGCGTGCCGCGCTCGCCAGCAAATTCGGCTATGTGCGCGCCACCGAACTTGCGGCCTCGATCGGCCAATTCGTCGCTTACGCGCTCGGCTTCATCGGGCTGCTGTACAATCCCATCCTCATCTTCATTGCGATTTTCGTTTACCTCGCCGCCTCATCCGAAGCCCACATGGTGGCGCTGCGCGCCGCCTCGCGCGGCGTGCCGGTCAGCTACGCCATGGTGACGCATTTCGAGAAACTGACGCCTGACAATCATCTCGACAGCGCGGTCGAAACTCTGCTGCAAACCGGGCAAAGCGAATTTCCGGTGGTTGATAGTGCCGGCAAACCCGTCGGCGTGCTCGGCCGCAACGACATCATACGCGCAATCAAAACTCTCGGGCCTAATGCCCGTGTGTCACAAGCCATGGCTACGGAAATGCCGACCATCAGTTACCGGCACACGTTGGAGGAAGCTTTCAAGCTCCTCCAGCAAAAGGCGAGTCCCGCGGTCGGCATTATCGACGCGGCCGGCGCACTGGTCGGCATCGTTACCGGCGAAACCATCGCCGAAATGATGATGCTGCGCGATGCTTTACCCAGAGGCGCGCGCATGGGGCGAGGTATGGGTCCTTGGGGGCGCGCGGCGTAAACTATTTCTGTTACACGAGTTTAACCTCATCCGCACGGCAAAAGCGCGGTTGCTTCCAGCCGTTTCCTGACTATATTGCGCCGCAACAGCGTCTGATCCCCAGAAGCTTGCTCTCTCGGGCTTGGCGCGAGGGAGAGCCAGTTTTAGGGACAAAGATCATGCGGGGCATGAATGGTCGCGGGCCCTTGCGGGCCCGCGCTTGATTTTCAGGACTCTTAGACAAATGGATCTTCGCAACGTCGCCATCATCGCGCACGTCGACCACGGTAAAACAACGTTGGTCGACCGCTTGCTGCAACAATCCGGCGTTTATCGTGAGAACCAGCGCGTGGTCGAACGCGCGATGGATTCCAACGATCTCGAGCGCGAGCGCGGCATCACCATTCTCGCCAAGGCGACGTCCGTTGAATGGAACGGCACGCGCATCAACATCGTCGACACGCCGGGCCACGCCGATTTCGGCGGCGAGGTTGAACGCATTCTCAACATGGTGGACGGCGCATTGGTGCTGGTCGACGCCGCCGAAGGTCCGCTGCCGCAGACAAAGTTCGTCGTCTCCAAAGCATTGAAGATGGGCCTAAAGCCCATTGTCGTGATCAACAAAGTCGATCGCTCCGATGCGCGGCCGACGCAAGTCGTCAACGAGGTGTTCGACTTGTTTGCCGCGCTTGATGCCACCGACGAGCAGCTCGATTTTCCGATCCTTTACGGGTCAGCCAAGCTAGGGTGGATGGCGGAACAACTCGAAGGCCCGCAAGACCAGGGCATGAGGCCGCTGTTTGAGCTCGTGCTGCGCCATGTGAAGCCGCCCCGCGTCGAGCAAGGCCCATTCAAGCTGCTCGGCACCATCCTCGAAGCCAACAACTTCCTCGGCCGCATCATTACCGGCCGTATTACGTCAGGCTCAGTGAAGCCGAACCAAAACGTCAAGGTGCTCGATCACACCGGCAAGCTGGTCGAAACCGGGCGCATCACCAAGGTGCTGGCTTTCCGCGGACTGGAGCGCCAGCCGGTGGACGAAGCCGAAGCCGGCGATATCGTTGCGCTGGCGGGATTGCCGAATGTTACCGTCGCGCACACGATTTGCGATCTTTCGGTGGAAGCGCCCCTCCCGGCGCAGCCCATCGATCCGCCGACGCTGGCGATGACCTTCCGTGTCAATAATTCACCGCTCGCCGGGACCGAGGGTACCAAGGTCACCGGCCGCATGATCCGCGACCGCCTGCTGCGCGAAGCGGAAGGCAATGTGGCGCTGCGGGTTCGTGAGTCGGACGACAAGGACGCCATGGAAGTCGCCGGCCGCGGCGAATTGCAGCTCGGCATTCTGATCGAGACCATGCGCCGCGAAGGCTTTGAGCTGTCGGTATCGCGGCCGAAAGTGCTCCTACGCCGCAACGAGCAAGGCCAGCCGGAAGAGCCTATCGAAGAAGTCGTCATCGACGTCGACGAGGAACATTCCGGCGTCGTCGTGCAAAAAATGTCGGAACGCAAAGCCGAGATGACGGAAATGCGGCCCTCCGGCGGAGGACGCGTGCGTCTTGTGTTCCATGCGCCGACGCGAGGCCTCATCGGCTACCAGGGCGAACTCCTCACCGATACGCGCGGCACAGCGATCATGAATCGCCTGTTCCATAGTTATTTGCCGTACAAAGGCGCAATCCAAGGCCGCCGTAACGGCGTGCTCATTTCCAACGACCGAGGCGAGGCGGTCGCCTATGCGTTGTGGAATCTGGAAGACCGCGGGCCGATGATGATCGAGCCGGGCTGGAAAGTTTATCCCGGCATGATCGTCGGCGAGCACACCCGCGACAATGATCTTATCGTCAATGTGCTCAAAGGCAAACAACTCACTAATATTCGCACCACGTCGAAAGACGAAGCGATCCGCCTAACGCCGCCGATCCGCATGACGCTGGAGAAGGCGCTCGCTTATATTCAAGACGACGAATTGGTCGAAGTGACGCCGGCATCGATCCGCTTGCGCAAGAAATTGCTCGACGAAAACGAGCGAAAAAAAGCGGAACGGGCAAAAGAAGCGGAAGCCGTGATGTAACGTTTGTTGCCGCGCTTGCTCTGCAGGGCTATGCATAAGCAGTTTAACCTGATCTGCGCACAACATCAAAAAGCTTTGCCGCTACCGGAACGGGCAGTCGCGCGCAACTGCCCTTTTTTTCAAAGTGTGACCAGTAATCCACACCATTAACATAATGTTTACGACGGGGCTTGAAGGGTAAAGAATTCGTTGCTCTATTTGAGCGCATGAGCACGACGCTTATTGAATTACGACGCGCCAAAGCGGCTGACGCCGCCGGACTTGCCGAAGCGCACGACCAAGCCTGGTATACAGCCTATCAGGGGATTATCCCGGGCAAGGAGCTCGAAAAGCTCATCATCCGGCGCGGGCCGCTATGGTGGGAGCAGGCGATTCGCAAAGGCAGCCGCATTACTGTTTTGCAATTTGGCGAGAGTATCGCCGGCTATGCCAATTACGGCCGCAATCGCGCGCGGGGCCTTTTCTACGACGGGGAAATCTACGAAATCTATTTGCGCCCCGAGTTCCAAGGACTGGGTTTCGGCCGGCGTTTATTTACGGCCGCGCGCAAGGACCTCAACCAGAGCGGTTTGAAAAGTCTGGTCGTGTGGGCGCTGTCCGAGAACGAGTCGGCTGTCGAATTTTATCGCGCGCTCGGCGGCCGCATGGTCGCGCATTCATCGGAATGTTTCGGCGCCAAGACGCTCGATAAAGTTGCCTACGCGTGGCGGGGTAACGCGGTTTAGCGTTCATAGCGCCGCTTCTGTTTTTGCCAATGCGGTGTTGTCGAGACAACGAGAGGAATCTGCCTGGGCAGGGATGATCTCCTTCGTAATATTCGACGTGAATGTGTCTATTCCCGCGATTTAAACCTGCGATGTTGAGCCTGACCGGTCGCTAAATTTTTGGCGGCGGCAGCCCCTTCTGCGCACAAGCCGCCCGCAAGGTATTCGCCAATAAACACGCAATCGTCATCGGGCCGACCCCGCCCGGAACGGGCGTGATCGCGCCGGCGATCTGTGCGACTTCGGCAAAAGCTACATCACCCACTATTCGCGACCGACCGTCTTTGCCCGGCACGCGATTGATGCCGACATCGATGACCGTGGCGCCCGGTTTGACCCAATCGCCGCGAATGATCTCCGGCTTTCCGATCGCCGCCACCAGTAAATCCGCGCGGCGGCACACGGCGGGAAGATCACGCGTTTTGGAATGGGCTATCGTTACGGTCGCGTTTTCCGCAAGCAACAAATTCGCAACCGGCTTCCCGACAATGTTCGAACGGCCTGCGATAACGGCTTCCAATCCGGCAAGCGAGGGACATACGGTCTTGGCCAGCATCACGCAGCCGAGCGGCGTACACGGCGTCAATGCCGGCAAGCCCCCGGCCAACCGGCCGACATTGAGCGGATGAAAACCGTCGACGTCTTTGGCCGGATCAATAGCAGAAATGATTTTTTGCCGATCAATTTGCGGCGGCAGCGGCAGCTGAACCAAAATCCCGTGGACTGATGCATCCGCATTGAGCTTCGCCAACAGCATCAGCAGCTCGGTTTCGCTGGTTGCCGCCGGCAATTTTTGATCGACGGCAAGCATGCCGGCTTCGACGACGGCCTTCGATTTGCTACGGACATAGACCTCGCTCGCCGCATTTTCACCGACGAGCACCACCGCAAGCTTAGGCGTCAGCGCATGCGTATTTTGTAAATGCTTTACCTCAGCGGCAATCCGGCCGCGCAATTGCGCCGCGAATCCCTTGCCGTCGAGAATGTGCGCAGTCATAGGATGTCACCGACGGACTGACCCGGCGATCCCGGTTAAGATGGCATGTTTTGTCTGTTGAACCGAAAGGGGCGCGTTGACCATCCACGGCCGATCATTTTCGATTCGCGCGGCTTGGCCGGCAAATGAGGCGTCGCTTCGCGTCCTGGTCCCGTCAAAACACGTTCGGATAAACATAAAGGACAATAACTTTCTCCAGGAATAATATGGCCAGGATCAAAATCGCCGGCGAGATGTCGATGCCGCCGAGATTGGGTAACATGCTGCGGATTGGCCGCAAGAGCGGTTCGGTCAGGCGGTAGAGGAAATCCCCGACCATGGCGACGGCCTGATTGCGCGTATTGATAACGCTGAACGCGATCAGCCACGACAGCACCACCGTCGCGATAACGACCCAGATGTAAAATTGAAGGATCAAAAGAACGATATCGAGGACTGCGCGCATGGTGGTTCACCTGTTGACGAACTGTGGAACCTAACCGGTTGGCCCGCGCCGAACAAGCCGAGGCTAAACGACCCAAAAGCGACCCAAGAACGAGCCAAGAACGAGCCAAGAAAGCTGCCCATCCTTGACACAGCGTAGGCGTCGCCCTAAATGGCGCGAGCTCATGGGAATTTGCAGCAGGATTCCGATGGGGCCGTAGCTCAGCTGGGAGAGCGCCTCGTTCGCAATGAGGAGGTCAGGGGTTCAAATCCCCTCGGCTCCACCAACGACGCCTGTGTCCGGCCCGGAGAAATAGGTCAGGTAACAGGACAATCCTCATGACACGGATGACAAGCGTAGGCCGAAAAGGGCTGCCGAGGGGTCTTGCATCCGCGCTCGAAAGCATCCGAGCTTGCCGTCTTTGAAGTCCGGGCCTTTAGGCGATGTTTTGTTTGATATCCGCGCCTCGGAGGACCGCCACCTCCAGCGGCAGGTAGATCTCGCAACGAAGCCCTTCGGACGCGTAGATAAGTGCGGCCCTACCTCCAAGCTCCGCCGCAATACTGTTTTCGATCAATTTGGTGCCGAATCCTGCTTGCTTCGGTTTCCTGACCGCAGGACCACCCCGCTCAATCCACTCAATGTTAATGCCGCGCCGGCCGCAATCATCGAGCCGCCAGCAAATTTCGACGGTCCCGGTCGGGACCGACAGGGCTCCATATTTTGCCGCATTGGTCGTGAGCTCATGCACCGCCATTGCCAGTGTAAGCACGCCGCGTGGCCGCAATACGACATCCTCGCCGCGCAACAGCACCTGCCTACCTTCGGCGCCCGCCGCATAAGGCGCAAGCGAGCCCGAGAGCAGTTCGCGCAGGTCGGCGCTTTCCCAGTGATGGCGGGTGAGTTGATCATGCGCCTTCGACAAGGCAATTAGACGACCTTCGAACCGTTCACGAAAGGCCCGCGGATCGAGTGCGCCGCGCGCCGTCTGGGCGGCCAGCGACTGCACGGTGGCAAGCGTATTCTTGACACGGTGGTTTAGTTCGTCGATCAAGAGTTTTTGACGCGATTCGGCCGCCTTTCGCTGGCTGATGTCTTGCATGACGCGCACAACATAAAGTAAGCGGCCATCGCGGGATCGCACGGGTGACGAACGCACCGACAGCCAGACGAGCCGCCCATCCTGCCGGATAAGACGTTTTTCCACCGAATAAAACTCAAGCCCGCCCGCGACTTGTTTACGAAAACCTTCTCGGTCCGGATCGGCATCGTCCGGATGCGTGTGCGTGAACAGCTTGTTAGCGAGTAACTGCTCGCGGCTGAAGCCGGTGATGTCGCACACCGCCTCGTTCACGCGCAAAAAACTGCCATCTGGGGCGACTTCGGCAATGCCGATGGCGGCATGTTCATAAGTTGCCGCCAGCCGTTGCTCTTGTTCGAGCGCATGCTGGCGCGAGGTTTCGAATGCGACATCAATGCGCTTGCGTTCGGTGATGTCGGTAAAGCAACTAACGGCGGCGACAAGATCGCCCTGAACGCTGCGCAACGGATCGATGTTAACCGACACGAAAATACGCGAGCCATCGTAGCGTTCAACCATCAGCTCGCGATCGCGTACGGCCTTGCCGTTTTGCAACACCTCGACCAGCATCGAGTGGGGGAGCGGTGTCCCGTCCACTTCGAAATAGCGGGCTTTGTCCATAAAGGCGTCGTGAGTTTGACCGGGTCGTGGCGACCGGCCCCAAATTTCGACGGCGCGACGGTTGAATTGCAGAATCGTGCCGCGAACGTCGCAAATGCAAGTGCCGACGGGTAATAAATCGAGAATACCGTCCGATGCTCGCAGCAATGCAATCAAGGCCGCCGGAACCGGCTCGGCCGGAGGGCGCTTGCCGTCACTCATCTCAAGCATCCGCACGCCTCCCGCGTGGTCTCGTTTTTCCCTTTCCCCCTGCTTAATCGATCCTGATATGACAGCGGTTTGTCAATGGGTATCCACGCGCTAATTTTTTTGTGGATCGCGCGACTGAAACAGAATTGCGGTGTGGAGTTTAAGCTGCTTGCTCGGCGGACTTTCGGCCAAGCCAAATCTCAAGAAAGACCGACAACCAATTCCGCAACGCAAAATCGTAAGCGGCGCGGTCGGCAACGTGTTCTGCGCGCTGTTTCGCGCCCGGCAGTTCCATGCGTTGTGCCCCGCGCACGAGCCAGCGATGCATCATGGCATGCGTGACTTCGGGGTGGAACTGCAGTGCATAGCCGGCGCCGTAACGAAACGCTTGCACCGAAAAGACATCACCTTCAGCTAGCGATTCGGCCCCCGCAGGCAAGTCAAAACCCTCGCGATGCCACTGATAAACATGATCCGGCCATTCGGCGCAGAGTTTGCGGCCCGATTCCGTTGGGCGGATGGGGTAATATCCGACCTCGGCCTGCCCTTGCGGATGCGGATAGACGCGGGCACCGAGATGGTGCGCCATCATTTGCGCGCCAAGACAAATGCCGAGATAAGGCTTGTTCTCTCGCAGGGGAATACCGATCCAATCGATCTCGCGGCGGATAAACTCGTCCTCGTCATTGGCGCTCTGCGGACCGCCAAAAATTGCCGCGCCGGCATGCGCCTCCATCGTTTCCGGCAATAAATTGCCAAAGCGCGGACGGCGGATATCAAGCGGATAACCGAGTTTCGCCAGATCGTGGCCAACCCGACCGGGAGAAGAATGCTCTTGGTGCAAAATGAGAAGAATCGGCTTGCGCATGGATTTGGACATGCATCAACTTAGATTGGCAGAAATTGTGGCGTCGGAAAAAAGACGTCTAGGAGCCTGTCTGAATAATCACTGGTCAAGTCTGAATAAATGCTGGTCAAGTGGGGCTCGATCTGATTCCTTGCGGGGTTATGAGCAAACATTTTCGCCCCTGGAAGATCGACGATACGCAGCTTCTGCCGCCGAGCGTGCAGGACTACGTGCCCCATGACCACCTGGCGCGGCTGATTGTGGCGCTGGTGCGGGAAAACCTGGACCTTTCGGCAATCGCCGGCAGCTACAGGAGCGGTTTGGGGCAACCGCCATTCGATCCGCAAATGATGACGGCGCTGCTTCTGCATGCCTACGCGAGCGGCCTTTATTCGTCGCGGCGGATCGCGAAAGCGTGCGTTGAGCGCGCGGACTTCATGATGATCGTGGCCGGCGATGCGCCGGATTTCCGCACCATTTCGGAATTCCGCCGGCGGCACTTGAAGGCGCTGGCGGCGCTGTTCGTGCAGGTGTTGCAATTGGCCGAGAAGGCGGGGCTGGTCAAGCTCGGGCATGTCGCGCTCGACGGCACCAAGATCAAGGCGAACGCCTCCAGGCACAAGGCGATGAGTTACGCGCGCATGAAGCAGCGGGAAGCGGAGCTTGCGGCCGAGGTCGACGGCTGGCTCAAAGCCGCCGAGGCGGCCGATGCGGCGGAGGACAAGCTCTACGGCAACAAGCGCGGCGACGAGCTGCCCGACTGGGTGAGGGACAAGCAGAAGCGGCTTGAGAGGATTTGCCAAGCCAAGGCCGAGCTCGAGGCCGAAGCCAAAGCCGCGGCCGCCGAAGAGGAACGGCGCCGGCAGCAGGCCCAAGACCGGCGCCTCGCCGAAGGCCGCAAGAAGAACGGTCGGACCCCGGCACCGCCGAAACAGGAGCCTGACGGCAAGACACAACGCAACTTCACCGATCCACAAAGCCGCATCTTGAAAAGCAAGGATGGCTATATCCAAGGCTATAATGCGCAGGCGGCGGTCGATGCCAAAGCCCAGATCATCGTCGCCCACGGCCTGACGCCGAGCACGAGCGAGCACGACCAGCTCGTGCCGCTGATGGACGCCATTGACCACAATCTCGGCCGCAAGCCGAAGGAAGCCTCGGCCGATGCCGGCTATTTGAGCGAGGCCAACCTCGCCGCCTTGGCCGCGCGCAACATCAACGGCTACATCGCCATCGGCCGCGCCAAGTATCCCAGCAATGCCAACCGCAACATCACCGGGACGTTGACCAAGGCCATGCGCGACAAGCTCAAGCGGGCGGGATGGCGAAGTAGATACAGGCTTAGAAAGCAAATCGTCGAACCAGTGTTCGGACAAATCAAGCAGGCAAGAGGGTTTAGGCAGTTCCTGCTGCGCGGTATCGAGAAAGTGACGGCCGAATGGGCGCTGATCTGCACCGCCCACAACCTCAACAAGATCGCCAGAGCGGTCTGAGCGCACTATCCTTCATGAAACCGCCGGACCATAGAGCTAAATGGACACACTCCTAGCGTCCCGATTCCGAAGTTCGCTTGATCTTGCAGCACCCTCGTGAGCGAACTTCGGAATCGAAGGACGCTAGAAAATATTGATTTTATACCCCGACTCCCGTGAAATCCGAATATTGCCCTTGCCAAACGGGGCGATTTGGATTTTACCGGACGGATGATACGCTCTGGATTTTTGGACAGCAAATTGCGGCAAGAGCTGATCGCGTTGGCGCGGAACGGGTCGGCGGCACACCGTTTGGCCCGGCGCGCGAACGCGCTGGTGTTGCTGGACGATGGGATGAGCTGCGAGGCGATTGCGAAGGTTCTATTGCTGGACGACGACACCATCCGTACCTGGTATCGCCTATATGAAAAGGATGGGATGGAGGGCCTGACGAACTTCGGCCACGAGGGCGGCGCTTGCCGGTTGACCGGCGAGCGACAAGAAAAGTTGAAAGTCTTTGTCAGCGCGGCGCTTCCGCGCTCGAGCCGCCAAGTCGGCGCCTGGATCGAGAAGGAATTCGGGCTCGTTTACGAAAGCCGTTCGGGGCTGATCGCGTTGCTGCACCGGCTGGGGCTCGAATATCACAAGCCCGATGTCATCCCGCGCAAGCTCGACAAAGAAAAGCAGAAGGCTTTCATCGAGGGCTACGAAAAGCTGCTGAATTCCTTGGGCGATGACGAGGCCGTGCTGTTCGCAGACGCCGTACACCCGACCCATGCGGCGCGGCCTGCCGGTTGCTGGGCGCCAAAACAAGAGAAGATCGCCATCGAACAAACGAGCGGGCGCGAGCGCATCAACATTCACGGCGCGATCGATCTTGAAACGGGGCAAACCCGCATGATCGAGGCGCAGACCGTCGACGCCGTCTCGACGATCAGGCTGCTGCAAGCGATCGAGGCGTGCTATCCGACGCTGGCGCGCATCCATGTCTTTCTTGACAATGCGCGCTATCATCACGCCAGGCTGGTGCGGGAATGGCTCGCCCGGCCTGGGTGCCGGATCAAGCTGCATTTCATCCCAGCCTATTGCCCGCATCTCAATCCGATCGAACGGTTGTGGGGCCTCATGCACAAAAACGTCACGCACAACAAAGCTTACGCAACCTGCGCTCAATTCGCCAATGCGACGCTTGGCTTTCTACGGGAAACGGTGCCCAGGAACTGGGCCGATCTCCTCGATTCGGTCACCGATAATTTCCGCGTCATCAACCCAAAGGAATTTCGGGTTGTGACGTGAACGGGGTATAGTGTGGTTTTGGTTCAGAAATTCGCTTGACGGACAAGCGGATAGAACGAAGCGAATTTCTGAACCACCACACTAGTGGTCCGATTCAAACATTCGCTACCCATTTCGGCGGGGATCTTTTGCGAATGTTTGAATTGAAAGACCATGAGCCAAATATAAGTTTCTAGTGGAGTTTTGGATTTGACATTCGCTTCGCGAGCTTGCGGCCAGGTGGGTAGCGAATGTCAAATCCACTCCACTAGCTGTAGACATGTTTCTCATCATCCCCGAAGTTGCATGACTAACGCAACTTATGGCGGCTCGCCAGTGAGGGAACCCCTATGCACGCCGCCAGGCCCTGCGACGCTTTTGCCGTGCGTCGACAGCGCGAAGCAAGAAGCGATGAGGCATGACACTGATGATCGAGGTCACGAGTTTATTTGTAACGCCCGGCACAACGACCCGGCGACCCTGCATTAGCCCGCGATAGCCTGCCGCCGCAACCGCTTGCGCAGTTTGTGTCAGCAAGCCCGGCCCCAAACCCCCTTTGAGACCGGCACGCTCTGCGAATTCCGTTGGGACCGGACCCGGACAAAGCACCGTGACCCGCACGCCACGCGACTTCAATTCGCTATGCAGAGCTTCGCTGAACGACAGAACATAGGCTTTGGTGGCGTAATAGACCGCCATGCCAGGACCCGGCAAAAAGCCGGCCATGGATCCCACATTGAGCAAGCCCCCGCGATGACGCGCCAGGCTATCCACAAAAACCAATGATAGTTCGGTGAGCACGCGCACATTGAGGTCGATCATCGCCAATTGTTCGTCACGATCGCCGGCCTCCGCAAAGCCGACCAGACCAAACCCGGCATTGTTGACCATATATTGCGGCTCAGCGCCCTGCGCGGCCAAAGCGTCACGAATACGGCCGGCCGCACCCGGTTGGACGAGATCAGCGCTCATCACGAGCGGGCGCTTCGCTCCCTGCGAGGTGATTTCCTCGGCAAGAGATTGCAGCCGATCCTCACGCCGCGCCACCAAGACCAATTCGTGGCCGGCGCGCGCAAACTCGTGCGCCAGCGCCGCGCCGATACCGGCCGACGCGCCGGTGATCACAGTGACGGGCCTCCCATTATTCGTTGCGTGATTCATTGCGTGCGGCTCCCCCGCGCGCTTTCGATTTTTGCGGCCTTTGGCGAT
Source organism: uncultured Pseudomonadota bacterium (assembly GCA_963697535.1). Lineage (GTDB taxonomy): Bacteria > Pseudomonadota > Alphaproteobacteria > Rhizobiales > Xanthobacteraceae > Pseudolabrys. The sequence continues at coordinate 1,016,448 of OY969085.1, forward strand.
ATGCCCGGATGAGAAAGCGATTTCCTCACCTCGTATTTATGCAGCAGGCGGCCGTCCGCCAGAGGGGACGGCCGTTGCAGTTCACGTGAAAACCAACCGGCTAAACTTTTGCAACCGCAACATCTTCCAGCGCGCGATTGCGCGGCTCGACGCCCCAGAGCGCTACCACCACAATCTGCACAACGACCAAACCGATCATCAGCCAGACGACGCCGGGTAGTTTATACGACGCCATCAATGAGCCGACGACGAATGGTGAAACAACCGTCGCGGCGCGCCCGAGCGTGTTGCAAATACCATTGGCGCGCAGGCGGATTTCGGTCGGGAACAGTTCCGGCGTATAGACGCCGAACAAAAGCGCCGTCTGCACATAGATCGCGACGATCAAGAAGAAACCCACCGACAGCACGATATCGGGATTGGAGGAGGCGTCGAAGCGGGCATAGACGTACCCGAACACGATCGTGGCAATGGAAGCTCCGATGATGCTTGCGCGCCGTCCGATTGCATCCGAGCTCCACGCACCCAAAGCACAGCCGACCAACGAAGCCGCCGAAAGCACAACGGTGTATTTGAGGGAATTCGTGATGGTAAGCCCTTGGCGCAGGAAGAACTGCGGCAGAAAAATCACAAAGCCGAAGATCAGCGTATTGATGGTGATCAGCACCCAGCTTCCCACGATCATGCGCTGGAGGATCGGCGGGCGCAGCATATCGGCGGCGCTCAGTTGCGGCACGGCAGCAGGAACGGCCGGCGGCGCCTTGCCGGTCATGCCCGCTTCTTTTTCGATCGATTGCATCAAGGTTTCCGCTTCCGCGGCGCGCCCTTTCGATTCGAGCCAGCGCGGGAACTCCGGCAAATTCTTGCGCAGATACCAGACGATGAGCGAACCGACGCCGGCGATAACGAACATCGGCCGCCAGCCCCAAACAGGAATGATAAGATAGCCGAGAATCGCGGTTACCGGAAAACCCGCCACCACGATAAAGGCCATGAACGAAAGCCAACGTCCGCGTGTTTTCGGCGGCACGAATTCGGTCAATGTGGAATAGCCCACCACGATTTCCGCACCGAGACCAAGCCCTTGCACGAAACGACAGACGATGAGCTGGGTCATGTCTTGTGAAAGAGCGGCAGCTAGGGACGCAAGCCCGAAGATCAAGAGATTGACCTGATAGGTAAAGCGCCGGCCCATGGCATCGCCGATGAAACCGGTGACGAGCGATCCGAGCGTCATACCGACGAAGGTGATCGAGAGGAATTGCAAATTCTGCGGGATAGTCGAGAATTTGGTTTGCAAGGTCGAAGCGAGCACCCCGCCGGCGACATAAAGATCGTAGCCGTCGAAGAACATGCCGGCGCCGATCAACCAGAAAATGCGATAGTGAAACGACGAGATCGGAAGCCGGTCGAGACGCGCACCGGCATTGATTGTTGATGTCATTGATTTCCCCCCATGAAAGAATTTCGTCGGAGCCAGCTGTTAGCTGCCGCCGCGTGTTATAAAAACAATAATAACGGAGGGGAGGGTCCCGCGCCATGGCCAAAAGCGGGGCGGTCCCCCATGCAACAACGCGATTTGACCGATCGTCCCGTCGGCGGCACCTAAAAATTGCCATGCCCGCCTATGGCCCGTCGCAAACAAAATGGGGCACCGTGACGGGCGCATGGGAATCCGCTAAACGTGCGGCCGAAGCGTCCTTGCGGCAAGTCGGTGCTCTTGCGCCGTTACCGGGAACATCGGCCGGTGCGGCATAAATCGACAGCGCCGGGCGAGAAAAGGTTTATGAGAGCCTTGCCCAAAGCCTTGATTGCCTGGTCGAGCGGCAAAGACAGCGCCTGGGCGCTGCACGAGGCGCGGCGTGTCGGGACGCTTGAGATTGTCGGCGCGCTGACGACCCTAAACGAGACGTTTGGCCGTGTCGCAATGCATGGTGTACGTGAAACACTATTGATGGCACAGCTCGCTGCCGCCGATTTGCCGCCGGTCATCGTGCGGATTCCTGACCCGTGCACCAATGATATTTATGAGCGGGAAATGGCGCTGGCCATGACGGGTGCAATGGCTCGTGGCGTCACGCATATCATTTTTGGCGACCTCTTCCTCGACGATATTCGCGCTTACCGTGAGGCCAAGCTCGCGGCCATCGGCATGACCGCCATTTTTCCTCTGTGGAAGAAGCCGACAGCTGAACTGGCGCGGACCATGATCGCCGGTGGGCTCGAAGCGCAAATCACGACTGTCGATCTGAAAAAGCTGCCGGCCGAATTTGCCGGCCAAAACTTCGACGCAAAACTTCTGGCCGCCCTGCCGTCAACCATCGATCCATGCGGTGAGAACGGCGAATTCCATTCCTTCGTTTCGGCCGGACCCATGCTCTCGCGCAAAATTGCCATCGGCGTCGGTGAGACCGTGCAGCGCGACGGCTTTGCTTATGCGGATTTGCTGCCGGTTTAGGTGTCTCCCCCTCTTTTCGCGTTTGGCCGGGGGCGTGCTCATCAGCCGCGCATCGCCTGGACCGTCTCCGTCAGTTGATCCACGCGCGTCACCGGCAGCGAGCAGCGCTCGCCCACGCAGACAAAGAACGCGTTTTTCGGCGCGGTCTTTAGTTTTTCCCGCAGGGGATGGGACGATGGAAGGCCAGCGGCGGATGAAGCGCGTAGCACAATGCGATCAAGATAAGCCAATTTCAACGCGGCTTGCGCGAAACGCTCGGTCTCGCTGCCGGTGACGACGATCTCTGCCGCGCGCAGGCGCAGATCGAGCGCGTTGAGCAACGCCACGTGGCCGAACAGATTGCGCTGTGCCGCCGAGAGAATGTTTTCAATGAGACGGTCCGCTTTGGCGCGCCAAACCTCGTCACCGGAGAGCGCCGCAAGCCGCACGAGATTTTTTGCCGCCAACGCATTCGGATTGGGCGTAGCGTCATCTTGCGTTGAATGCGGACGTAACACGAGATCGTCCGCATCGTCCGCCGAAAGAAAATAGCCGCCGGTATCGGCATCGTTGTAATGCCTATCGAACGCCTTTTGCCAGGCTAGAGCCTGCTCGAGATAAGCACGTTCGCCGGTGGCCTCATAAAGCGCGAGCGCGGCGCGAATCATAGCGGCAAAATCCGACGCCAGCCCCGGAAACGCCAACCGGCCTTCGCGCCAAGAATGACCGAGGCGATCCCCGCGCACCATCTCGCGCGAAATAAAAGCGAAGGCATGCTTCGCCATCTCGATCCAATCCGGCTCTTCGAGTATAATTCCGGCGTTGACCAGCGCAGCGATCGTCAAACCGTTCCAATCGGCAAGCGTTTTGTCATCGAGGCCGGGCCGCACGCGCTGCTCGCGCACGAGCAAAAGCTTGGCGCGCAATAGAGTGAGCCGCGCTTCGTCCTCGGGCTCGCGCGGCGGCGCTTTCAACCGATTGAGAATAGTCCGGCCTTCGAAATTGCCTTCCGGCGTTATATCGTAAGCGCGCGCGAAGAATTCGCCGTTTTCGAGTCCCAGCCGCTTGACGATTTCATCGTAGGACCAAACGTAAAACTTGCCCTCTTCGCCTTCCGAGTCGGCATCGAGCGAAGCGGCAAATGCGCCTTCTTTTGTCGTCATCTCACGCTTGAGCCAGCCGGCCGTTTCGCGCGCGCCGCTGTGCAAACAAAGAATTGCGGCTACGCTGAAACGCGAGCGCAAGCAGTTCCAACAACTGCGCATTGTCGTAGAGCATCTTTTCGAAATGCGGCACCAGCCATTTCTCGTCGACCGAATAGCGCGAGAAGCCGCCGGCCAGATGATCGTAGAGTCCGCCTTCGCACATCCGTTCGAGCGTATGTTCGACGATCTCGAAAAAACGCGCGTCTCGCGTGCGTAGCCCGGCGCGCCAGAGCATTTCGAGTATTGCGCTTTGCGGAAATTTCGGCGCGCCGCGCAAGCCGCCATGCACGGAATCGAACATATTGCCGACCTGCATGGCGGCCGAATTGAGCTCCTGTATTCCGAACGTCACCTTGCCGGCAGGCCGTGCCTTGTCGGCAAGGCGCGCCAGCAAAGCCGCGCGGTTTTGTTCGATCGTGGCCGGCTCCTCGCGAAAAAGTCGTGCTACCTCGCGCAGCACATCGACGAAAGCCGGCCGGCCGAAGCGTGCTTGTTTGGGAAAATACGTGCCGCCCCATACCGGTTCGGCAGCGGGCGTTAAAAACATGGTCAGCGGCCAGCCGCCCTGTTCGCCGAGCAAATGCAGCGCATTCATGTATATCTGGTCGATGTCGGGCCGCTCTTCGCGATCGACTTTGATGTTGATGAACAGCTCGTTCATCGCCTGCGCGGTTGTCTCGTCTTCGAACAACTCATGCGCCATGACGTGGCACCAATGGCAGGCGGCATAGCCGACCGAAAGCAAGATCGGGCGGTTCGAACGCTTGGCCTCGGCGAGCGCCTCCGCTCCCCACGGCCACCAATCGACGGGATTATACTTGTGTTGGAGAAGATAAGGGGATGTCGCCGCGGCGAGCCGATTTTCACGCCCGGTGTTTTGGCTGGTTTCTGGAGCAAAGTTCATGGGCCGAACCCTAGTGGAGTGGATTTGACATTCGCTACCCACCTGGCCGCAAGCTCGCGAAGCGAATGTCAAATCCAAAACTCCACTAGAAACTTATATTTGGCTCATGGTCTTTCAATTCAAACATTCGCAAAAGATCCCCGCCGAAATGGGTAGCGAATGTTTGAATCGGACCACTAGCCCGAATAGCGCGCGCGCAAAACGGCGAAGCGATCAATCTCTCACCAACGTCGCCATAACGCTATGGCAGAGGCTCGTTGTCGCTCGTAAAGGTGCGCGGTCCGCGCTGACCCAAGCGGCCGGGCGGATAACGCACGAGTGAGATCACCACCATTAGCATGAGCAAGGACAAGGCCGGTCCTTTCACGAGACTGCACATGCTGCGCACGAGATAAACGAACGCTTTCTCGATTTCCATTCAATTCTTGCAAAAGTAAGGTCGTTATTTTTTTACAAAAAAATCCGCCCATCCTGCCACGCGCGCACGCTAGTGGAGTGGATTTGACATTCGCTACCCACCTGGCCGCAAGCTCGCGAAGCGAATGTCAAATCCAAAACTCCACTAGAAACTTATATTTGGCTCATGGTCTTTCGATTCAAACATCCGCAAAAGATCCCCGCCGAAATGGGTAGCGAATGTTTGAATTGGACCACTAGTGGAGTGGATTTGACATTCGCTACCCACCTGGCCGCAAGCTCGCGAAGCGAATGTCAAATCCAAAACTCCACTAGAAACTTATATTTGCTAGTGGTCTTTCGATTCAAACATTCGCAAAAAATCCTCGCCGAAATGGGTAGCGAATGTTTGAATCGGACCACTAGTGTTGTGACTCTAACGCTTGTTTCGTCCGAGCAAAGCAAACTTATGGAGTCGTAACACAGGGCCAATCTCCGTCATCGAGCCTCGAAGGATGATCGGCCCCCAACCGAAAGGTCCAGGTCCACGGATGTCGGGTATACCCGACATCCGATCCAAAACTACGCATGTCGGCAATAACCGACTTGCGATGGCTCGCGCGCGGTTCGCGCTCGAGCGCCTTGAGGCATGACGGAATAGTTTGTGAATCATCCGTCAGTCACACAACACTAGTGGAGTGGATTTGACATTCGCTACCCACCTGGCCGCAAGCTCGCGAAGCGAATGTCAAATCCAAAACTCCACTAGAAACTTATATTTGCTAGTGGTCCGATTCAAACATTCGCAAAAGATCCTCGCCGAAATGGGTAGCGAATGTTTGAATTGGACCACTAGCAAGACCGAAATTCCCCTTAGCGTGTTGGCGCGGGCGGCAACGAAGGCGCTGGTTGCGCTGGTTGCGCTGGTTGACTGGGTGTCGGTGGTGGCACCGTTGCCGGTGATGTGCTCGTGCCTTCGCCGGTCGTCGCAGACGGTGGCGCCGTAGTGACGGTTTTGTTGTTCCCGCTCCAGTCCCAGCCGCCCGACCAAGCGATTACGCCGATGATCACCAAAATCACGATGATGACACCGGCAATCCAGGCGCTCGTACCGCCGCCCGGAGGAGGATTACGATTGTAGGTGGACACAAATCTCTCCCGCGTTTAATTCGCCTCGCGAAGACAACGTGACGGCATTCGCTGGGTTCCAGCAAAGATTTGATGCAAGACGTGTCGCTTTTAGATCGAATCGCATCACTTGCGCACGTCCACGCGCGAGAATGAGCAAAAGTGGTTCCATCCACATAGTGCCCACCGCACGGTGCCCAGGAAATCCGGGCCAGGGCTTGGCTCATCTTTTTTCGCGCTTTGCTATCATGTGCTTTTGTTCCGGCGCTTTTGTTCCCGTTTGATCGTGTTTCTCCCAGTGCTTGTTTCGTGTGGGTCATGCCTTGGGCAGCTATTCCGGTAACAAGCATTTGATCATTTGCCGGCCATGACGCCGATAAATGCGAAAATCCCTGTCTGTTGTGAGCAGAACCGAATTGTCGAGCGTTTCGCTCATGCGCACGAGGCATGCGTCGGCAAAACTCATCGGAATGTCAGCGTATTTGTTCATCAGCCGTAAGACGGCTTCGCGGTTCTCATGCAAACTGAAGGCGCTTAGAACAGCGCCCCGTTCGATTAGCTTTGCCAGCGCAGGAGCGCCGCGTGAACCTAAAATAAAAAATGCTTCCGAAAGGGCCGCCTCGCAAGTCTTCCAAGGAGGCGGATGCCGCGCACCCACGGACACAGCCCAACGATAATTACGATCGCGCCGCCTCAGTAAGGCGATGAGAAAGCCAGCGTCAACGAGGACGCCTGCGGCCATAACCGGCGTCCCTAAGGTAACGCTTCTTATTTGCGCTCACATGTTTGGAGGAGTCGTCGATCGACCCAATTAAATCGGCGACGGCATCGAATGTGGAGCGGCTTTTCGCACCTCGCGGATAATGCGTCAGTCGCTCCCGCACGATATCCGACTTGGATACCCGGCGGGACCGTGACTCATTTTCAATCTGGGAGATCAGGCTGTCGGGAAGCCGGACGGTCAGCATTTTCATGTGCTGAATGTATTACATGCCCGGCATCGACGCAATACGGGCGCAAACGCGGTTATCGGGTTTGGCTAATGAGTGGATTTGACATTCGCCAGGCCGGTGGGCACGGCGCCTTTTCCGAGGTTTTAATTGTGGACCGGCAAGCGCCAAGGCGCCTTTGCCCACTCTACAATTCGCTACAATTCGCGAGGGCCGTCAGGCGTGGCGAAACCTTTCCGCGACGTCACCTCCCCTTGAAAAGGGGAGGTCGACCGCCGCCGAAGTCGGATGTTTCCGACTTCGGCCACTTAGACTTCGGCCACTTAAATGCCGAACTCGGCTATAGTCGAGTTCGGATGGCGGTCGGGTGGGGATCTTTTGTTCAGATGCGGATCTCTGTCAGATGGAAACGCGAGGCTTTGATCCCCACCCGGCGCTGACGCGCCGACCTCCCCTTTTCAAGGGGAGGTGAACCTGCGGCACCGCCTTCATTCATGAGGGTCGTCGGCAAACGTAGCATGCGTACGGCTTTCGCGTGATCGAAATCGCCGAAGCAATCGGCTTCGGTCCCAAGAAAGCCATCAAAGCGATGACCAAGGTAAAGAATTAATTTTCAGTCAGTGGCCGCGAGGAGCGGAACGCGAAGTCCGGGGCTTTGGTTCGCGCTTTCCCGCATTCTTATTTCGCCCCCTGCGGGCTTCGGCTTTCCAATTCCTTCCGATTCGCTGGGCCTATTCCACGGGCCTCCTCTTGGGCGACAAATTCGCGTAACCGGCCTATTTTTAAAGCGTTTGATAAGGTAAGGATGTCAAATATAATACCCAAAAAAATCGCTCCTAGGGTGCCAAGCGGCCATATAATCCGCTTTAGAAAACTAAGCCGTATTTGGATGCGTTGTGGCGAGCCCCAGGCCGCACAACGCTTGGAAAGGGCGCTTAGCTTTGTCTTGTCAGAACACAGCCATGCCAAAGCACAATCAGACTCTCGAATGCAGGTTTGGATAGCGAAGGGCTTTCTAAAGACTATTCGCTAAACGCACTACCTGCTTCAGGGGGGATAATCGCGTTAATTTTTCCAAGCGTCACTCAGCCGTTCCAATCGATCATTAAATCGGCCAAGCTTGGTCCTGCGCCGCGCAACCGACCGCTCTTAAGGCTAAAAACGTTGGGGCCATCGCCGCGCGCCATGAAAGATGCGCAAGATCTGCACCGTGCTTCCATCCACGCGATAAGGCACCAAATAAGGCGTTCCGGGCACGATAAGCTCGCGTGTTCCCGGCACGCGTCCCGGACGTCCGATGTGCGGATTTTCCGAAATCAGCTCTTCAACGGCACGAACGATCTTAAGCGCAATCCTTCGTGCCGCGGCTGGATTGTCGTTGGTGATATAGGCCCGGAGTGAAATGAGGTCGCCGACGGCTTGCGGTGACCAGATCGGTTTCATCTCGACGGCCGGCGTGGAGCACGGCGTTCACGCTTGCCGCCCCATGACTTGACCCAAGCCTCAACCGTTTCGTGCGCGATACCCTCGCCGCGTTCGAGCGAGGCGATGGCGCTCCGAATGCCGGAGACTTGCCATTCGTTGAGGGCGAGATAGGCATCAAGCGCTTCGGCGGCGAGAAACGATCGGCTGCGGCCTGTACTCTTGGCCAATTTTTCCAGGCGTTTCTTCGTGGATGAATCCACCCGTAATGTGAACGTCGTCGAAGGCATAGGATTTCACGAGTGTGTTTGATTGTGTACAATTTAACACATTTATCGAATTCTGTGCAATGCTTTGGTTTTATGCTTTCGCCCAAACCTGTTTTCCGGTTCCGCACCATGCGGGTTGCCGTCTGCTATTGTGGTTCGGATCGATCGAGATTGCCCTTACCGATATTGCAAACCTCGCAAAAAATTTGAAGGTTCTCAATTGTTGTTTCTCCGCCCTTCGACCAGGGCTTAATGTGATCAACATGTAGCTTTGCCCCATCTGCGGGCGTAACGCCGCCAAGGCGACATTTGGCGCTGTCGCGCATCAGTACTTGCGCGCGGAGTCGCCAATCCACATTTCGCGGGGTTTTTCGTAATTTCAAATCAGCTTTATCATCGGAAATTTCCCGATGAAATACTTCGAGTTCGAACCGTGAAAGATGTTCGTCTCGCATAAGACTGCTACCCAATTAATCCCAGAAACACCACAAGCGCTTGGTTCAAGCGCGCAATATCGTTCTCGTCCAGTTGGCCTATTCTATTGCCGAGTTTGGTTTTCGGCGCGGTGATGATTTTGCCGACCATGATGCGCGATGGGAATTCGAGGCCGTTTGTTTTGCTTGGTTCGATAACAACGCGAAACAAGGGCATGTCCATCGTATCGCGCGTGAACCCGCAAAACCACAGAAATTACAGGTCGCATGTTTTGTTGCGCGTAACCGGCGCGGTGAGTGCTACCCGCCCAGCTTCCTCAGCACGCCGTCAAGCTGATCCAAATCTCGATACTTGATGTGCAGGACACCGCCCGAGCCGCGGTGTTCGATGGAAACCTCGAGCCCCAAACTATCCGATACGCGGCGCTCGAGCGCGCGCGTATTGGCGTCTTTGCCACTCGGCTGAATGGGCCCGCGAAATTCGCGGGCTACCGCGCGCGCTTGTCGTGCGCCGTCCTCGCGCATTTCTTGTTCAATCTGGCGTACACTCAATTTTTTTTCTATAATCTCGTGTGCAATTTCCAACGCGTTCGGCTGGCCAAGCAACAACCGCGCGTGGCCGGCGGAAATCTCGCCCTTGCGCACCAGCGTCTTCACCGGGTCGGAGAGCTTCAACAGCCGCACAAGATTGGCGACATAAGGCCGGCTCTTGCCGACAATCTGCGCCACTTCATCCTGCGTGCGATTGCACTGTTCCATGAGCGCGACATAACCCTGCGCCTCCTCGATCGGGTTGAGATCGGCGCGCTGCACATTTTCGATGATGGCAAATTCGAGCGACTGAGTATCGGTCGCCTCCACAATCGCGATCGGCACTTCATGCAAGCCGGCGCGTTGGCCAGCGCGCCAGCGCCGCTCTCCGGCGATGATTTCGTAAGCGCCGGCTTCGCCCGGCCATTGGCGCACCACAATCGGCTGAATGATGCCGCGCTCTTTGATCGACGTCGCAAGCTCGTTGAGTTCGGTTTCGCTGAAATCGCGGCGCGGATTGCGCGGATTGGGTTTGAGATTTTCAATCGGCGCCTTGCGGGGTTTGCGTGCGGGGTCGGCGGCGTTCTCATCACCGACATCTCCGATGAGCGAGGCAAGCCCGCGCCCCAATCGCGAATGATCCGCCATAGCCGCTCCTGAATTATCTGACATGTCTGTACGTCTCTATAGCGCATTTGTTTTAAGTTGAAGCATTGCGGCAATCTCCGCCTACCCCCCTTGTGGGACAGGGCAATCGCATATGGCACTGCATCTCTATCCTCCCCTGAAAAGGGCAGGGCATCTCTATTCCCTCCCACTGAAAGGGGGAGGGTCAGGGTGGGGGTCAGGGGGAACGGCCTCCCCCTTGCACAGGGAAAGGTATAATGAGAATCGACAAATTCCACATGCGATTGCCCTGCCCTTGTGGGGGAGGGAAAAAGTTCTGATCTCTGATTTGACCTCTGACCTCTGCTAGCCCCACCCGATCCGAGCTTCGCTCGGATCGACCCTCCCCACAAGGGGGAGGGTTGTCGTCTGTGGCACGGCGCAAATGCGGGGGAGGGATTAGCAAGGCCTTAGTGTTGTGACTCTCACACTTGTTTCGCCCGGATCCATCTCCGTCATCCTGAGGTGCTCGGCCATCGATCTCGGGTTTACCCGAGATCGATGCTTTAGCGGCCAAGTCGGCTAAAGCCGACTTGGCTGGCCGAGCCTCGAAGGATGATCGGCCCCCAGCCGAAAGGTCCAGGTCCACGGATGTCGGGTATACCCGACATCCGATCCAAAACTACGCAAGTCGGCAATAACCGACTTGCGATGGCTCGCGCGCGGTTCGCGCGCGAGCGCCTTGAGGCATGACGGAAGAGTTTGTGAATCATCCGTCAGTGACACATCAGGCGTGGCAAAGCCTTTCCGCGACGTCACCTCCCCTTGAAAAGGGGAGGTCGACCGCCGCCGAAGTCGGATGTTTCCGGCTTCCGCCACTTAAATGCCGAAGTCGGATGTTTCCGACTTCCGCCACTTAACTTCGGCCACTTAAATGCCGAACTCGGCTATAGCCAAGTTCGGATGGCGGTCGGGTGGGGATCCTTTGTTCAGGTGCGGATCTCTCGTCAGATTGAAACGCGAGGTTTTGATCCCCACCCGGCGCTGACGCGCCGACCTCCCCTTTTCAAGGTGAGGTGGACCCTGCGGCACCGCCTTCATTCATGAGGGCCATCACGCATTTCCAGCAAGCGTAGCAAACGTGCCAGCCATTTCCAGGGTCGTCAGGCAAAACCTTAACCCATGATTTTGTCCGAGACCTATCATAGTCCGACTAATTACATGTAACCTGACTGCTTTGTTTGGCTTTGCGCGCAAGGGGCGATTAGGTTCAACGAATTATGTCACTCTCGCCCGACACCATTTTTGCCCTCTCCTCCGGCCGGCCGGCGGCGGCGATTGCCGTTGTGCGTATTTCCGGTCCGCGTGCAAGCGAGGTGCTGAAGGCGCTGGGAGTCAAAGCGATCAAGCCGCGCGAGGCAAAGTTCGCGCGGCTGCGCGATCCACAATCGGGCGGCATCATCGACGAGGCGGTAGTATTGTGGTTTCCGGGTCCGCGCAGTGAAACCGGCGAGGACGTGGCCGAACTCCAAGTGCATGGGGGCCGCGCTATTGTAGCCGCTATCCTTGCGGTCTTGGAAAAGATCGAAGGGTTACGGCCGGCGGAGGCGGGTGAGTTCGCACGCCGCGCTTTCGAAAACGGCAAGTTGGACCTCACCGCGCTGGAGGGGCTGGCCGATTTGGTGATAGCCGAAACCGAAGGCCAGCGCCGTCAGGCGTTACGGCAAATGCAGGGTGCGCTCGGCCAGCAGGGCGAAAAGTGGCGTGCGCGGCTGGTCGAGGCGCTGGCGCTGGTCGAAGCGGGAATCGACTTTGTCGATGAATCTGACGTGTCAGACGACCTGGTGGCACCGGCACTGGTGATCGCGCGCGAATTGCAAAGCGAAATTGCGAAGGCGCTTGCCGAGGGCGCGCGCGGAGAGCGCTTGCGCGATGGCTTAGTGGTGGCAATTGCGGGGCCGCCCAATGCCGGCAAATCAACCCTGCTCAATCGTCTGGCGCGGCGTGAAGCGGCGATTGTTTCGCCTTACGCAGGAACGACGCGCGACGTGATTGAGGTTCATCTCGATCTTGCCGGATTGCCCGTCACCTTGCTTGACACGGCGGGCATCCGCGAGACAGCCGACCCTGTCGAGATGGAGGGTGTGCGGCGCGCGCAGGCACGCGCGGCCGGAGCGGATTTGGTGCTGTGGGTGGAAGATGCCACAGTGAACCAAGGTAGCGACATCGTTGGCCCCTCTTTGCGGTCGGAAACGTCCGCCGGGCCAATTATTTGGCGGATTCGTAACAAAATAGATGTTTTGAATCAGAGCCCCGGAGGCGATCAGGGAGCCTTTTGTAAGAATGAACAAAATGGTCAAACCAAAAATTCGCTGGGCGAAACAAATGAATCTGAATTGCAATTTTATGAATTACGATTCAATATTTCAGCCGTGTCTGGAACTGGTTTAGATGCGCTGCTCGCAGCCTTGGCGCAGGCCGCCGATCGTTTTCTCGGGGGCACGGAATCAGCCTTGATTACCCGTGCGCGCCATCGCCAGGTCCTGACAGATGCACTTTCCGCACTTGGGCGCGCTGTGACTGGGCCTTTGGCCCAGCGCGAGGAGCTGCTGGCCGAAGAATTGCGAGCGGCCGCAGTTGCGCTCGGCCGCCTGACCGGCCGAGTTGATGTCGAGGATATTCTGGAGATCATCTTTCGTGATTTTTGCATCGGGAAATAACGTCCTGAGAATTGGCCAAAGGCGGTGTCTCACGTGAAATATTATGTTCTTCAAAGTCTCGAAAAGTGTTTTTTGACGTTGCCGCTCGCCTTCGCTACAAACCAAGTTTGAGGCGAATAAATGCTGACGCGGTTTGACGTTATCGTCATAGGAGGTGGTCATGCCGGCTGCGAAGCCGCGGGCGCGGCCGCGCGCATGGGTGCGCGGACCGCACTGGTGACGCACCGATTCGCAACAATTGGCGCCATGTCCTGTAACCCCGCTATCGGCGGCCTTGGAAAGGGGCACCTGGTACGCGAAATTGACGCCCTCGACGGGCTGATGGGGCGGGTCGCCGATCGAGGCGGCATACAGTTCCGCGTGCTTAATCGCCGGAAAGGCCCGGCCGTGCGTGGTCCGCGCACGCAAGCGGACCGGAAACTCTACGCCGAGGCGATGCAAGCCGAAATCCGCGCTATGGCCGGTCTTGAGGTGATCGAGGCCGAGGCCGACGACGTGCTTCTCAAGGACCGCCGGGTCTGCGCTGTTAAATTCGTCGATGGCCGGGAAATCTTTGCCGGCGCCGTGGTTTTGACGGCGGGCACCTTCCTGCGCGGGCTTATCCATATTGGGGAAAACCAAATTCCGGCGGGCCGCGCCGGCGAAGCGCCGGCTTTGGGCCTTTCCAAGACCTTGGAACGGGCCGGTTTCGCTCTCGGCCGGTTGAAGACGGGGACCCCGCCGCGTCTTGACGGCCGCTCCATCGATTGGAAAAGCCTGGACATGCAGACGGCCGACGATCCGCCGGAGCCGTTTTCGGTGCTCACAAGGGCAATTGCCAATCCACAAATTCAATGCGGGATTACGCGCACCGTCATCCCGACCCATGACATTGTCCGCAATAATGTACACCGCTCGCCGATGTATTCCGGGCAAATTGCGAGCCGCGGACCGCGCTATTGTCCGTCGATCGAAGATAAAATTATGAAATTTGGTGATCGCGACGGGCACCAAATTTTCCTTGAGCCTGAAGGGCTGGATGATCCGACCGTTTATCCGAATGGCATTTCGACGTCACTGCCCGAAGCCATTCAGCGCGCGCTCGTCGCGACAATTCCGGGCTTGGAAAAGGCGGTCATTCTCCGGCCGGGATACGCCATTGAATATGATCATATCGATCCACGCGAGCTGAAGCCCACGCTCGAAACCAAGCGATTGAAAGGTCTTTTTTTGGCCGGTCAAATCAATGGCACCACGGGTTATGAAGAAGCCGGCGCGCAAGGCCTTATCGCCGGCTTAAATGCCGCATCGCATGCCGGTGGCGGCCGCGAAATGATTGTCGATCGTGCGGACGCTTATATTGGCGTCATGATCGACGATCTGGTGACTCGCGGGATCACCGAACCTTATCGCATGTTCACTTCGCGCGCCGAATATCGCTTGCAGCTACGCGCCGATAATGCCGATCAGCGCCTCACCGACAAGGCTATCGCCATCGGTTGCGTGGGAACCAGGCGGGCACACTTGCACGTTGCCAAAATGCGGGCGCTCAATGAGGCGCGTGCTTTTGCGAAATCAGTCTTATTGACTCCGAAAGAAGCCGAAAAATTTGGCCTCGTGCTCAACAAAGATGGGCAACGCCGCACTGCGTTTGAACTTTTATCATATCCAACGGTTTCCATGGCCGATCTCGCAAAGATCTGGCCGCGCTTCGGGGACATGGACCCCAAGCTCGCCGAACAAATCGAAACCGATGCGAAATACGACGTTTATCTCTCGCGTCAGGCCGCCGATATCGAGGCCTATCGGCGCGATGAAGGTTTCATTTTACCGGATCATTTTGATTATACGGCGTTACCCGGCCTTTCCAATGAAATAAAGCAAAAGCTGCAATCGCGGAAGCCGCGCACCATAGGCCATGCCGCGAAAATTGACGGTGTTACGCCGGCCGCACTCACGCTATTGGTAGCGCACATCCGCCGCGGGCGCGGCAAAGCGCCGACGAAGACCTTTGCGTGAGGAAGACAATAGACCAAAACATCATCGAGTTTAAGGCGGATAAAACGCGGGCGATAATGCTAACGCCTGTTTCACGTGAAACAATACAACGGCTGGAAGCATTCATCGAAGCTCTCATCCTCTGGCAAAGAAAAATTAACCTTATCGCATTCTCGACGCTGCCAAAGATTTGGACACGGCATATTGCCGATTCGCTTCAGCTCTTGGAGCACGCCCCCGTCGATCTACACACCTGGGTGGATTTCGGATCTGGCGCCGGATTTCCTGCAATCCCGATTGCCTGCGCACTTGCGGATAGACCTGATGTTCAGATCCATCTCATTGAAAGTAATGGTAAAAAGGCTGCGTTCTTACGCGAGGCTATTCGTTTGACCGGCGTTCGAGCGCAGGTGTACCAAAAACGCCTTGAGAATTTTATCGAGAGTTTCGGGGATAATTCGCAAGTGGTCAGCGCGCGCGCCTTGTCGCCGCTGAAAATTTTGTGCGATCAAGCCTTTCCTTTCATAAAAAAGGGGGCCATAGGCCTGTTTCCGAAAGGTCAAGATATAGAGGTCGAATTGACTGAAGCCGCTAAATACTGGATTATTGATGCGGCTATCGTGCCGAGCAAAATAAGTCCCGACGGCTGTATTGTTGTGGTTCGCGGTCTAAGACGGCGGACGCCAAATCTATGACTGAGCCCGAAGGGGCCGGCTTGTCCGAAAAGCGTAACATAATCTGCGCAGCGCAATCCGCATGCAGCACAATCCGAGACCATGAAAAGGCGGTGAGCCAATGACCGACAGGTTCAAGATCGAGCCCCTCAACATCACGGCACCCGGCAGTAATGCGCCGCCGGCCGGCGTTCCAACGAGCAAGCGACACCGCGCCGTCGGTGGGCGCCCCTTCCCAGGTGGTTTCCTTTGAGAGACCCCTCGCCGCCCGGGCCACTCCCGGCCGCGGCCCGCGCGTCATCGCCATCGCCAATCAGAAAGGCGGTGTCGGTAAGACGACCACTGCCATCAATCTCGGCACCGCCTTTGCCGCAATCGGCGAACAGGTCTTGATCGTCGATCTCGATCCGCAGGGCAATGCTTCCACCGGGCTCGGCATCGAACGCAAAGCGCGCCGCACTTCGACTTACGATGTCCTGACCGGACAAGCTCTGATGCGCGATGCGGTTATTCCGACCGCGGTGCCACAGCTTTCCATTGCGCCCTCGACCATGGATCTGTCCGGCCTGGAATTGGAAATCGGCCGCGAGCGCGACCGCGCCTTTCGTCTGCGCACCGCGCTCAACAATATCAATGACGGCGCGCCGACATTCGATTTCACCTATGTGCTTGTCGATTGCCCGCCCTCGCTCAATCTCATTACGGTGAACGCAATGGCGGCCGCCGATTCCATCCTGGTGCCGTTGCAATGCGAGTTCTTCGCGCTGGAGGGCCTATCGCAATTGCTCAAAACAGTCGAACAGGTGAAAGCATCGCTTAATCCGAAGCTGTCGATCCATGGCATTGTGCTCACGATGTATGACTCGCGTAACAATCTCTCAAACCAGGTTGTCGCCGACGTGCGTGAATTTATGGGGCCGAAAGTCTATGATACGATGATCCCGCGCAATGTGCGCATTTCCGAAGCGCCGTCATACGGCAAACCGGTGCTGGTCTATGATCTCAAATGCGTCGGCAGCGAAGCCTATTTGCGCCTCGCCACCGAAATCATTCAGCGCGAGCGCGCGATAAAAGCGGCGGGGTAAAGGGAAATTGCTTGCACTAGTGTCAAGACTCATTAAATCCACCATACGAGCGCTGCGGTGAGGCATACACAGGCCAAATAATTTTGTGCGAGCCGCTCATAGCGGAAAAGCAATTTATGAAGAAAATTCTGTTAGCCTGCATAATTGTACTTGTAACGATATCTCGCATATGGGCGCAAGAAACAACAGAAGAAACCGTTGTCACTGAACAGGATTTAGCAAAATTACGAAGTGCCGCGCAAAAAGGAGATGCGCAATCTCAATTGGAATATGGAAAGGCTATTGAAAAAAAAATCCAGAGACGAAGCCGCTTTTTGGATTCAAAAAGCGGCGGATCAAGGATTGGGAGAAGCGTGGTTTTGGCTGTATTACGCTGACTTAGGAAAAGAGCAGCCGGTTTTCTATTTGAAGAAAGCGGCGGATAAAGGTTACTCAAAAGCGTTTGATTATTTGTTTGACAAGCTCTTATTTCGCGCCGGTTCTTCGGCGAATGTGGAAGAGGCTAAAAAATATGCCGTCCTTGCTCGGAAGCTAAATATCACATTCGATTATTTTGACTCCGCAGCAGAGCAGAGAACAATTGATCGGTGCTATGAAGCCGGTTCGGCTGACATTCCCGCCTCCGACCGGCCGACTGACAAGGAAATAGATACTTTCACAAATTCAAAAATTGCCTGTTGGTCATATCAAACGGGTATTGGAGCGCGGCAGGATTGGAGTAATTATCGCAAATATGTCCTTTCCCGCATCCATAATCCCCATAGTAGTGATAACAATGATGCCGAACGCTCGTACGATAACAATGACCTTGCAGAAATCTATGCCAATGGTTGGGGCGTAAAACGAAATGTAAAATTAGCCATGGCGCTGGTTTGTCACGGTAGCGACGTTCCGGCAGAGCTTATTGCCATGATTGAGGCGCTTTACTCTACCAAGGATAAAGGGCGTTTACAGCCGGAATTTCTCTTTTGCGATAACATTACGAGTGGTGCCAAGGGCGGCTTTTGTAGCGCGCGTGCTGAGCAAATTGCTAACAAGCAAAGAGAACAAGAAGCTGCTGGCATAATTTTGCATTGGACTGAACTGCAACAAGAACATTTTCGTGCTTTACAAGAAGCAGCCGAAAGTTATTTCTCAGAACATGCAGGATCCGAGCAAGATATGTCAGGATCAGCTAGAAACTCATTCTTTATCGATGAAGAAGAAAAATTGAGAGATGAATTCTTAATCTCGATAAAACTTTTTGAAGCCGGCCAAATACCTGCGGACATTGATTTTGTAAAAGCGGACAGAGATTTAAACAATCTTTATTCTCAAATTTTGACAATGAAATTCGAAGAATATCCTGGGGCAGTCACAAAAAATGGCATCAGGTCAACTCAACGAAAATGGATCAAATATAGAGATGCTTGGGTAAAGTTTGCTGAAGTTAAATATCCCGCTCGTTCACCTGATCTTTGGAAGACATGGGCCACTAAACAACGCTCCAAACAATTGGAGGAATTGTCAAAAGAGCAGTTGCCGGAGCAGTAGAATTGATTGCTTAGCATTACAACGGCGAGCGGCCGTATGAAGCGCTCGGTCAAAAGACGCCGAGCAAGTTGCTACGATCCTTCGCCGCGCCCCTATCCTACGCGCATAGAAAAACCCTGCTACGATGCCGAGCAGGCGGTTCGCCGGGTACGAACGAATGGCGATATCAAATGGAGGGCCGGATGTAGGATGGGTTGAGCGACGACCGAAACCCATCATTCTTCGTCTGTCTTATGTTATGACGCATGACGATGGGTCTCGCGTTGCTCAACCCATCCTTGTTCTAGCGAAATCGGTTATCGTCGCTGCGTTCCGAAAGGAATGCTTCGAGCCGCGGACGGCCGTCCGCGGCTCGAAGCGGCTGGCGATCGGATCGAACCCATCCTGAGCAGTTTATTGCTGCCCTGTAGCAAGATCGCGCCAGTCTCCTTCATCGGACCCGTATGGTTACCGGAACTTTTAGGTTCGCGAACACAAGGTAGGGGGATGAAGATGAGCAAGACTAACACGAAGGCCGTTCGCCTGACAGCAGGCATTGATACATCGAAAGCAAAACTCGATGCCGCCGTCCATGGCGGCGGTGAATGTTGGCAGGTCGAGAATAACGCATCCGGTTGGCGACGATTGGCGGCTGAGTTTCATAAACGCGGCGTCACCCGTGTGGGCATCGAGGCCACCGGCGGTTATGAAAGCGGCGTGGTGCGTCATTTGCGCGAGCAAGGCTTCACCGTGCTGGTGCTGCAGCCGATCCAGGTGCGCGCCTTTGCCCGCATGCATCTGCGCCGCGCCAAGAACGACAAGCTCGATGCTGTCCTGATTGCCGCCTGCGCGGCGGCGATTGACGATCCGCGCAGTGAGCCGGATGCGCGTTTGGCCGATTTGGCGGGGCTTTTGACTTATGTCGAACAAATCGAGGAGGACATCGTCCGTCTCAAGATCCGGCTCGAACATGTCGAGGATGCGCGGCTGCGCCGCCTCGTGCGCGACGATATCGCGCGGCTCAAAGCGCGGCGCACGAGCGAACTGGCGCGCCTCGTCAAAGCCTTGCGCGCGCATGCCGATCTCGCCCGCCGCTTCGATCTCGTGCACAGCGTCCCTGGCATCGGCAAACGCACGGTCCTGGCGCTCATCATCCGCATGCCTGAACTGGGCACCTTAAGCCGCGAGGAAATTGCCGCGCTTGCCGGCCTGGCACCCTTCGACGACGACAGCGGCAAACATAAAGGCCAACGCCGCATTGCCGGCGGCCGCGCGCGGCTGCGCCGTTCGCTGTTTGCCGCCGCGCTGCCCGCCGCCTTCCGCTGGAATAAGGCGCTCATCGCGCTTTACGCCCGCCTCACCGCGCGCGGCAAAGCGCACAAAGCCGCGCTCGTCGCCTGCGCGCGAAAACTCCTCATCTTCGCCAACACCGTCGTGGCCCGCGGCACCCCATGGATCGAAAAATCCACAGCCGTTTCTTAATGGTTGCTACGAGTTGCCGGTTTTGGCTTTTGCCGGCAGCTTAAGCAAGTTTGCGACGTCGGTATTAAGGGCCTTGGCAATCTGCTCCACAGTTTCCAAAGTGACATTCATTAGCCCGGCCTCTACTCGGCTGATATAGCCCTGGTCGGCATCGATTCGGATCGCAAGCTCTTCTTGCGACACATCCGATAGCTGGCGATGCTCCTTAACGGCTAGGCCGAAGCGCTTCTTGATCTCCATGACCAAGAGAGAGCAAAAAAGGGATGCAATTAGCCATGCATTATGATACATATTTCCAAATGCTCCGCCTATGGAGTGATTTGAGTATGACAGATGGCGCCCTACAATTTCTGGCAGGATTTCTTCGATACATACCAGTCCCTAACGGATTGGATCAAAGCGCTCTGGCTGATTGTTCCGTCCGGTTTCGTGCTGGGGCTAATCGCTTTGCTGATGCGTCCCAGGACCGGCCGTAAAGCGGCTAAGCAAATCGGGAACGGCGAATTGATCTATTCAATCCATCGCGATGCAGAAGACCAGCTGCATGTGATCAGCTATCCGCCATCGCACCGGCGTGCGTCCGGCCTGATCCTGCTTGAGCGGCCCTTAAACGATTCGCAGATACGAGAGAGCGACCACCGCGCTTAAATCGTATTGGGAGATTTTGGCTTTACTCGCAAACAAACTCTATAGCGCGTGGGGCAAGTTAGCGGAACGCGCCGTCTTCAAGATCGTAGCAAGTATAAGGCAATTTAGCGAAAACGTAATCCGCCACTAACATTTTTACGGCGCGATACGCGTTCCGCTATTGCGCCCTACGCTTTGCCCCTTTTGCAAAATCGCTAAATTTCGCGGCGCATGAAGGTCGTCTACACCGCAGCGGCGCGGAACGATCTTCACGAATCCGGTGAATGGCTGGCGGCACATTATCCCATCGTCGCAGCTCGTGTCGAACGGCGCATTCGCGATGTCGTGGCGCACATCACCCGTTGGCCCGAAAGCGCGCCGCGCTCCGCCGGGCGAAGAACTGCGCGTGGTGCCGCTGGGTCGCTATCCTTACAAGATTTTCTATCGCGTGCGCGGCGACACGGTCGAGATTTTACACGTGCATCACGCCGCGCGAGAGCCTTGGGACGAATAAACATAGCAAGTAGCCAGGGTCGAGCGAAGCGCAATCCGGGAAAGGCATGAACGAAAGCCCCCGGATTTTGCGTGGCGCTCCATCCGAGCTACCTGCCTTATCGGCTTAGCTGTGTCTTCGCCGGCCTCGTTGTCCGTCCCCGCAGACGGGGCGGGAGACGCGCTTACGTATTCATACTCTCAAAGAATTCGGCATTGCTTTTCGTGTTGCGCAATTTATCGAGCAGGAAGTCGATGGCATCCATGGTACCCATCGGATTCAAAATCCGACGCAACACATACATTTTCTTGAGCACCGCACCGTCAGTGAGGAGTTCTTCTTTGCGCGTGCCGGAACGCGTGATGTCGATCGCCGGGAAGGTGCGCTTATCCGCCACCTTGCGATCGAGAATAAGTTCGGAGTTGCCGGTGCCCTTGAACTCTTCGAAAATCACTTCGTCCATGCGGCTGCCGGTATCGATCAGCGCGGTGGCGATGATGGTGAGCGAACCGCCTTCCTCGATATTGCGTGCCGCACCGAAGAAGCGCTTCGGCCGTTGCAGCGCGTTGGCGTCGACACCGCCGGTCAAGACCTTACCGGAGGAGGGCACAACCGTATTGTAAGCGCGGCCAAGGCGGGTAATGGAATCGAGCAAAATCACGACATCACGCTGATGCTCGACCAGACGTTTGGCCTTTTCGATCACCATTTCCGCCACCTGCACGTGGCGCGAAGCGGGCTCATCAAAGGTAGAGGAAACCACTTCACCTTTCACCGAACGCTGCATATCGGTGACTTCTTCCGGCCGCTCGTCGATTAAAAGCACGATGAGGTAGCATTCCGGATGATTATGCGTGATTGAGTGCGCGATATTTTGCAGCAGCACGGTTTTGCCCGTGCGCGGCGGCGACACGATCAAAGCACGTTGGCCCTTGCCGATGGGCGCGACAATATCGATGACACGGGCTGAAAGATCCTTTTTCGTCGGATCCTCATATTCCATCCGCAGCCGCGCATCGGGGTAAAGCGGCGTCAGATTGTCGAAATTGATTTTGTGACGGGTCTTTTCCGGTTCTTCGAAATTGATCGTATTGACCTTGAGCAGCGCGAAATAGCGCTCACCATCCTTCGGAGAGCGAATATGGCCCTCGACCGTATCGCCGGTGCGCAAGCCGAAGCGGCGAATTTGGGAGGGCGAGACGTAGATGTCGTCCGGGCCCGAGAGGTAATTTGATTCCGGCGAGCGCAGAAAACCAAAGCCGTCGGATAGAACCTCGACGACGCCTTCGCCGATGATATCGATCTCTTGTGTGGCAAGCTGCTTGAGGATCGCGAACATCAGCTCCTGCTTGCGCATGGTGCTGGCGTTCTCGACCTTATGCTCTTCGGCAAACGACGTGAGTTCGGCAGGCGTTTTGGACTTGAGGTCCTGGAGTTTCATTTCCCGCATGCGGGTGTGGTCCTATGAGGAGAAACCGGCGGTGTCTGGAAAACGGACCCGGCGGATCATGATAATGCGTTCGCAGGTGGATCGATCAGGGGAGTGCTTTGAGAAGATCCCGAGGCTTGACGCGACAACCGGTCCGAAACAAAAAACCCGGTTACGCCGAATGCATCCGCCTACGTTCGGTGGGATGACGCAAACATAAGAGGAACGGCGACGGGGCGCAAGGGGGTAAGCTTGCGTTGCTTCGCGATTTTATGGTGACGGCGGCCTCTCCTCGTTAGGCCTGAACACGTTACCTTGCGGGGCCTTCACACTGAGTATTTTAGCGCGACGCGGTCGTCAGAACGGCTTCACCACCACCAGGATGACAATGCCGATCAGTAAAATCGTCACGATCTCGTTGGCAATGCGATAAAATCTCTGCGCCCTTCGGTTGCGGTCAAAGGCGAAATCGCGCGCCCATTGGCTGAACAATCCATGCATGAGGGTCATGACCAGCACCAGCGCAAGTTTGGCATGAAACCAGCCGGCCATAAGCCAGCCGCCCTGGATCACCAGCGCGATGCCGAACGCCCAAGCCGCGACCATCGCCGGCGTCATGATCGCTTTGAGCAGCCGGCGCTCCATGACCTTGAACGTTTCCGCCATCTCCGATCCCGGCTTGGCGGCCGCGTGATAAACAAACAGCCGCGGCAAATAGAGCATCCCCGCCATCCAAGCGATGACGGAGATAATGTGGAGGGCTTTGATCCAGAGGTACATGGGGTACATGGTGGTTACCGGCATTGGTGACGTGAAAACCGTTTCTTTTTATCCCGTCCCCGAAGGGGGGAGGCACGACCGCGAAGCGGCAAAATGCCGTGGCCGAGCAAACGTAGGTGGGCAAAGGCGTGCGGTTTGCACGCGGTGCCCACGATCAAAGTCAAACATTTGCGAAAGTCGGCCGGTGGGCACGCTTCGCTTTGCCCACCGGCTACGCCCTATGCCCTTCGAATCTACAAATCATGAATTTACACTCCCCGCACCCGCCGCACCATCCGCTCTACATGCGCGATCGGGGTTTGCGGCAAAATGCCGTGGCCGAGATTGAAGATAAGCGGGCCGGCGCCGAGTTTGTCCAGCACGTCGTCGACTTCGCGATCGAGCGCCGCGCCGCCTTCGCGTAAAATATGCGGATCGACATTGCCCTGCACCGGCACAAGCGTTTGGATATGATCACGCGCAAAGTCGCGGTTGATTTCGTTGCCAAGGCTGACGGCATCAATCCCTGTTTCCGCGATATAATGCGGAATAGATTTTCCTGCGCCGCGCGGAAAGCCGATGACACGTGCGCCTGGTTTTTTCCCGCGTAGCCTGGCGAGCAGACGCTTTGTCGGTTGCACGCACCAGCGTTCGAAGTTCTCCGATGAAAGCGAACCGGCCCAAGTGTCGAAAATCTGTACGACGTCGGCGCCCGCTTCAATTTGCCGCGCGAGATAATCGGCTGATGTATCGGCTAGACAATCAATAAGCTGCTGAAAGGCTTGCGGCTCGCGCTCCGCGAATTCTTTTGCCGGCGCCTGATCGGGTGTACCGCGGCCTGCGACCATATAGGTGGCAACAGTCCACGGCGCACCGCAAAAGCCGATCAAAGTTGTTTCCGGCGCAAGCACGGCTTTAACCCGGCGCATGGTTTCATAAATCGGCGATAAAATTCTCTCATCAAGCTCATGTGGTAGTGATGTCGCCACCTCCGCCATGTTCAACGGTTCAAGCCGCGGTCCCTCGCCTTCGACAAACCAAACTTTCCGCCCCAATGCGAGCGGCACCACCAAAATATCGGAGAACAAGATCGCCGCATCAAAATCGAAGCGGCGTATGGGTTGAAGCGTGACTTCCGCCGCCAGTTCCGGATCAAAACACAGATCAAGGAAACTCCCCGCTTTTTCCCGCAGCGCGCGGTATTCCGGCAAATATCGTCCCGCCTGACGCATCATCCATATCGGCGGCACCGGCTCGCGCTGCCCGCACAAAACGCGCAAGATTGGCTTTGTCCCCGATGGCATAGCTGTTCACATCTTCTCTCATAAAAAGAGCTTTAAGATTAATTTTAGTAGCTATTAGGCCGTTGATTGGACTCATGCCTCGGTCTTAATAGCTTGTCCACCGTCGGCAGAACTTGGATTCAGATTTACACCTGTTTCCCGTCAACGTCGTCCACAAATATACATGGATTTTCGTTACCTTTTCGTGTGATTTCCCCGGTCGTCCCCAGCCCGCTGTCCACAATCGCCCGTCGGTTCCGCCCAATGCTCTATACTTTTGTCCCGCCGGCAGTGGTGTGGATGGAATTTGAATGAATTTATCGGGACGGCTTGCACCGCCTCGCTAGGCATGGCCTTCTCCCCGGCAATTCACATCTTGTCCGGTAGCTGTACAAATGCCCGAGACCGGTTACTTTCATCTTCATCTTGTGTCGGATGCGACGGGTGAAACCCTTATTACCGTCGCCCGCGCGGCGGCCGCGCAATACGCCAATGTTTCGCCTGTCGAGCATCTTTATCCGATGGTGCGCTCAAAGCGCCAGCTCGATCACGCTTTGGCGGAAATCAACGAGCAACCCGGCCTTGTGCTTTATACTTTGCTCGAGGAAGACTTGATTCAAATTCTGGAAGACAAGTGCCGAGAGCTCGGTCTGCCGTGTATGTCGGTGTTGGGGCCCATCCTGCGCGTCTTTCAAAATTATCTCGGCGCCGAAAGTATCCATCGGGCCGGCGCCCAGCATGTGCTCAATGCCGAATATTTCCATCGCATTGATGCGCTCAACTACACGATGTTGCATGATGACGGCCAGCACGCGGAAGGTTTGGAAGAGGCCGACGTTGTTTTGGTCGGTGTCTCGCGCACGTCGAAAACGCCGACGTCCATTTATCTCGCCAATCGCGGTGTCAAAACCGGCAATGTGCCGCTGGTTTTGGGTGTGGCTTTGTCGCCCCTAGTGGAAAACCTGACGCGGCCTTTGGTAGTTGGGCTTTATGCCAGTCCCGAGCGCATTGTGCAGATCCGCGAGAACAGGCTGCTGTCTCTGCGGGCCCATCGCGGTGACGACCAATATATCGACAAAGATGCCGTCACCGAGGAAGTGCAATATTCGCGGCGCCTGTGCGCCAAACATCATTGGCCGATGATCGACGTGACGCGGCGCTCGATCGAGGAAACCGCCGCCGCAGTGATGCGGCTTTTGAGCGAGCGACGCCGCCATCCGGTGCCTTGAAGGAGCGACACATCATTATGCCATTATGGCTTGCGCGTGAGCCGCTGGTGCTTGCCTCAAAGAGCGAAATTCGGAGCAAGATCTTGGCCGCGGCCGGATTGCGGTTCGAGGTCCGGCCGGCGCCAATCGATGAACGCGTGGTGGAGGCGCAAGCCGGGCTCGACGATGCCAAGGCGATGGCGGCCATGCTCGCAAGCGTCAAGGCAAAAACGATCGCGAAAAGCATGGCGGGCCATTTGGTGCTTGGTGCGGATCAAATATTGATGCTCGGGGGCAAGCGTTTTTCCAAGCCGGTCGATCGGGCCGCCGCGGCCGCGCAACTGCGCGATCTACGCGGCAAAACTCATTCATTGCATTCGGCGCTTGCGCTCGTGCGCGACGGTGATGTCCTGTTTGAATGTGTCGAGACGGCGCAACTGACCATGCGCAACTTTTCCGGCCGCTTTCTCGAGAGCTATCTCGATATGGCGGCCAACGTCGCATTGGCGAGCGTCGGCGCCTATCAGCTGGAAGGCCTTGGCGTGCATTTGTTCGAACGCATCGAGGGCGACTATTTCACAGTTCTTGGCTTACCGATCATGCCTCTGCTGACCTATCTGCGCGGCAAAGGCTTTGTGGATGGATGAGAAACGCCGTATGTTCGTCCTCGGCTTGACCGGTTCGATCGGTATGGGAAAGTCCACGACGGCGAAATTTTTCGCCGAAGAAGGCCTGCCCGTTTATGACGCCGATGCCGCCGTGCATCGCCTCTATGAAGGCGGAGCCGTGGCGCGCATCGAAGCGGCTTTCCCCGGCACGACCAAAGGGGGCAAAGTCGATCGTGACAAGCTCAGCCAGCGGGTGGTTGGCGACCAAATTGCGATCGCCAAGCTCGAGCAAATCGTGCATCCGCTGGCGGCGCAGGCGCGCGCGCGTTTTTTGCGCGACGCCGCGCGCGCGGGCGCCGATATCGTGGTGCTCGACATCCCGCTTTTATTCGAGACCGGCGGCGCGGCTTTGTGTGACGCAGTGGTGGTCGTCTCGGCCCCGAAGGATATTCAGAAGCGACGCGTTTCCGAGCGCTCAAGCATGAGCGATGAAAAATTCGCCGCTTTGCTCGCCAAGCAAATGCCGGATGCGCAAAAGCGCGCGCGCGCCGATTTTGTGGTGGATACCTCGCAGGGCTTCGAGGCTGCGCGCGCAAAGGTGCGTGAAATTCTCGCAAAGGTGCGTAGGATGGCGAATCGGGAAAATTAACCTTACAAATGATTTTTCATGCGCGAAATCGTCCTGGATACCGAAACCACCGGTCTCGATCCCAATCAGGGGCATCGCCTGGTTGAGATCGGCTGTGTCGAATTGCTCAATCGCATCCCAACCGGCGCGACCTTTCACGCTTATCTCAACCCCGAACGCGACGTGCCGGCCGAGGCGCAAGCCATTCACGGCCTATCGACCGAATTTCTGAAAGTCCACAAGCGATTTGCCGATGTCGTCGATGATTTTGTTGCTTTCATCGGCGATTGCCCGCTGATCATCCACAATGCCGGTTTTGATCACGCTTTTCTTTGCGCCGAACTTGCGCGCATCGAGCGCTCGCTGATCGCGCGCGAGCGGCTGGTGGACACTTTAACGCTGGCGCGCCGTAAGCATTCGGCGGGGCCATACAATCTCGATGCGCTTTGCGCGCGCTACGGCATCGATAATTCACGTCGCACCAAACATGGGGCATTGCTTGATGCCGAGATTTTGGCGGAGGTCTATCTGGAACTGCTGGGCGGCCGACAGGCGCAATTGGGTCTGGCCGAAAATATTGCCTTGAGCGCGATCGGCGAGGACGCCGGTGCGGTGGCGAGCCGGCGCCCGATCGCCCTGCCTCCACGCCTGAGCGAAGCCGAATGCGCGGCGCATCGCGTCTTCGTCGCAACGCTCGGCGATAAAGCCCTATGGAAACATTACCCGCGCGAGGACCAGACGTAACAAATGCTTGGCTTGCTGTCGCTACTGGGCGCCTACGGCATCATCTTTTCATATTGAGCCGGGTTGTTCGACCTGAGTCGTTCGACCAAAAAAGATCACTCTCTAAAACTCGACCTATGCCTGCATGACATTCGGCTGCTGCATATGGGCCAGACGCTGGCGATAAAGCGAGGCGAAATCCACCGGTTCAAGAAGCAGAGGCGGGAAACCGCCATTGCGCACGGCTGTGGCCACGATTTCACGCGCGAAGGGGAACAACAGTCGCGGACATTCAATCAACACCATCATGTTTAGCGCGTCCTGCGGAATATTGTGCAGGCGGAAAATTCCGGCGAATTCCAATTCGAGGTTGAAGAGGAGGTTACTGCCGTTTTCAGCTTTGCCGTCGATTTTAAGGGTAACCTCGACGTCGGTTTCCGAAATCGGTTTTGCATTGACATTGATTTGCACGCCGATTTGCGGCGGCTGTTGCAGCGGCGCAAAGGATTTCGGCGCATTCGGATTTTCGAAGGAGAAATCCTTGATGTATTGCGCCAGCACGGCGAGTTGCGGCGGCTTACTCTCGGGGCCGCCATTGGTGGACGTCGACATGTATTCTCCGTTCGTGGCATGGCCAATTTGGCCTAGTGGTCCGATTCAAACATTCGCTACCCATTTCGGCGGGAATCTTTTGCGAGTGTTTGAATCGAAAGACCACGAGCCAAATATAAGTTTCTAGTGGAGTTTTGGATTTGACATTCGCTTCGCGAGCTTGCGGCCAGGTGGGTAGCGAATGTCAAATCCACTCCACTAGCTTGAAGCCGCGCCGGTTGGCTAACATAGCCGACTAGACCATACAAGGACGCTGAGGACGGAGAAAAGGAGTGCGCGGGCGCGCGCTGAATGTGAGTTAACTTTGTTTGCGGCTGTCACGACCGCCGTTCGGCAATTGCGGATCGCGTACGTGACGCCACTGTTCTGGTTCCAGATCGATCACGCTATCGTGACGCCGCCGCGCGGCGCTTTGATCAAAAAAGCGCATCAGCGGTGACCATAGCGGTGCCAGGAGCAAGATAGAACCCGCGACATCCGTGATAAAGCCTGGAACGAGCAGGAGAAATCCGCCTAACAGGACGAGTCCGCCAATCCCGTCAGCTCGCAACAAAGAGATGCTGCCTCCGGCGGCGGCGAGGCGAATACGAGCGATATGGTCGGCGCCGGCGTGACGCAAGATCAGCGCTCCCAGCAATGAGGTCGCTAGCAATAGGATGAGTGTCCAGCCGAAGCCGATACTCGCGGCGACGGCAATGAAGGCCGCAAGTTCCAGAAAAAACAGTATCAGTATGGCCGACAGCAACGATTTTATCATCGTCGTTTGTTGCCTATTCGGGACAAGTTGACGATATTGGTCTCCTGTCCCCTAATTTCTGCTTGTGGTGGCGGGACAATATTGCGTCCAACTACGGCATGGGGCCTATGGATCGGTGGCGCGGTCACCCATACATAGGGTGTACATAGGGTGAGGAGCGTTCGTCCGCCACAGTAACGTGTTGGAAGCAACGTGTTGGAAGCAACGTGTTGGAAGCGAGGCGCCGGACTTGACGCATTGATGTTTGGTCAACGCGCGGACGACAGCGGATGAATGGAAGAATGGACCATGCAACCTGAAAGCATGCAACCTGAAAGTATGCACAACGTGTTCGACATCACCACTATCATCTTCCTTGCGCTCGCAGTCCTGATTTTCCTGCGGTTACGCAGCGTTCTTGGCCAGCGCACGGGTCGTGAACGGCCCCCTTATGATCCTTATTCAAGGCCCGATCGGGCGCAGCCGGCGCGGGAAAACGTGGTTGCGCTACCGGCCGGCCGGCCGGCCGGTGCGGTCGCCGCCAAATCAGCGAGCGAAGGCGCGGAACAGTCCAAACCCGAGCCGTCGTGGACCGGCATCGCCGAACCCGGCTCGACAATTGCGAACGGTCTGGACGCCATTGCCAATGCGGCGCCCGATTTCGATGTCCGGCACTTCTTGACCGGCGCACGCGCCGCTTACGAGATGATCGTTAATGCCTTTGCCGATGGCGATCGCCGCGTATTGAAAAATCTACTCTCGCGCGACGTTTATGATGGTTTTGAGAACGCGATCAACGAACGCGAAAAACGCGGCGAACACATGGAGAGCCATTTCGTTTCCATCGACGGCGCCGATATCGTTGGCGCAGAGATGCGCGGTTGCGATGCTCAGATGACGGTTCGTTTTCAGTCGCAGCTCGTCTCGGTGACCCGCGACCGGGATGGTAAAGTGATCGACGGCCAGGCCGACAAAGTCACGGACGTGATCGACGTATGGACCTTTTCGCGTGATGTTTCCTCGCACGATCCAAACTGGAGACTGGTCGCCACCGAGGCCGGGCGATAGCGTCAATACCGGCACCGTCCCTCCGAAGGGCTTAGCCTTGCGATGATACGACCGGTGCGAACGATCGTTGCGATGCAAATGCCGCAATTATGGCATTGACGCTGATATCATGAGTAGCCGCAACGGCAAGCGGGGCCGCCTTCTGTCCGATGATGAGCGCATTCTGTGGACGGCGGTCACCGAATCGATCGCACCGCTTTCCGCGCCGCAAGAGGCGATCAAGGACACGGACGATGACACGGTTGTTGAACGCAAGGCCACGCCTCGTTCGGCAGCTCCGAAACCAAAAAGGGCCAAATCCGCGTTCGCGCCCGCAGCGGCAGCGCCTCGTCCGAGCATGCCGCCGCCACCGACGCCGCTCGGCCGGCGGATGAAGCAACGCGTGGCGCGTGGTCAACAGACAATCGATGCAAGGCTCGATTTGCATGGGCTGACGCAAGCGCAAGCGCATGCCGCATTATTGCGGTTTCTGCGAAGCGCGCGCGCGAAGGGTGCGCGCCTCGTCCTGGTGATTACCGGCAAAGGTTCGAGAAATTTGGGCCGGTCTCACGAGAACGAGCGCGGCGTGCTGCGGCGGCAGGTGCCGCAATGGTTTGGTATGCCGGAGTTCCGCGATTTGGTCGTTGGTTTTGAGGACGCGCATATCTCTCACGGCGGCGAGGGCGCGCTTTATGTGCGCGTGCGGCGGGGCTGACGGAACGCCCGTTGCATGGAGGGCTTGTTATACGAATTATATGTAATTGAGGACGTTCGCCGAGGAGCATCATCATGCATCCTGCGATGACGTTGGTTTGTGGCTCCGCCTTGACGTTTTCATTCGCATTCGACGCGAGCGCGGCGCTCGCACAAATAGACATGAAGGCGACGGCGCCGGACAAGATGATGTCACCGGCGGACGCGAAGAAACTGAAGGACTGTGAACAAAAGGCGGAGCAATTGAACATCGAAATGGGAAAACGCGCCAAGTTCCTCATGGATTGCATGAAGAAAGGAAAGTAGCGGCGGTGATGGATTAGAGCATCTTGCATTTAGAACTTCGTGCTAGACAATTTTTCGATCCGATTGAGTTATTGAGTTGAAGCTTGCACAACCTGTTCCCTCCCCCCTTGTGGGGGAGGGTTAGGGAGGGGGGTCGTTGAGAAAGGCCAAAAAGATGCATTTTCCATGGACCCCCACCCCCAACCCCTCCCCACAAGGGGGAGGGGAGCGCGTAAAAACGGCTCTCACGGTCTGCTGAAGAACTCATTTTTGCGGTGAACAGGGCCGAATCCCAAGGTGAACGAACAAGAATCGAAACGAGACCTTTGTTCTATTTTTCAGCAGACTATTAAAGAATAAACCGGCTTAGGTCCGTGTTCTTGGCGAGATCGCCGATATGTTCCTGCACAAAGGCGGCATTGATTTGAATGGTCTCGCCGTTCCGGTCGGGCGCGGTGAATGAAACATCGTCGAGCACCCGCTCCATCACGGTCTGTAAACGCCGGGCGCCGATGTTTTCAACGCTGGCGTTGACCGACACCGCGATGTCGGCGATGGCATCGACCGCATCCTCCGTGAAATCGAGCGTCACGCCTTCGGTCGCCATCAGCGCCACATATTGTTTGATCAGCGAGGCTTCGGGTTCCGTCAAAATACGGCGAAAATCATTGCGGCTCAGCGCGTTCAATTCGACGCGAATAGGCAGCCGGCCCTGCAGCTCCGGCAATAAATCGGAGGGCTTGGAGATGTGGAACGCGCCGGAAGCGATAAACAGGATATGGTCGGTCTTCACCGGGCCGTGCTTTGTGGCCACCGTGGTGCCTTCGATCAGCGGGAGTAAATCGCGCTGCACGCCCTCGCGCGAGACATCGGCGCCGGCGCGGCCCTCGCGGCCGGCGATTTTATCGATCTCATCAAGGAACACGATTCCGTTTTGCTCGACTGCGGCAATGGCCTCCTGCACCACTTGATCGTCGTCGAGCAGCTTGTCCAATTCTTCAGTTACCAAAATATTGTGCGATTCTTCGATGGTGACGCGCCGCGTTTTGGTGCGGCCGCCGCCGAGCTTGCCGAAAATATCGCTGATGGAAATCGCGCCCATCTGCGCGCCTGGCATGCCGGGAATTTCGAACATCGGCATGCTGGAAGCGCCTTGTTGTATTTCGATTTCGATTTCCTTGTCGTCCAATTCGCCCGCGTGTAGTTTTTTACGGAAGTTTTCGCGGGTCAGCGGGCTCGAGCCGGGGCCGACAAGCGCATCGAGAACGCGCTCTTCCGCTGCCTGTTCGGCGCGCACCTGCACATCCTTGCGCTTTTTTTCCCGCGTCAGCGCGATGCCGATTTCGACCAGATCGCGCACGATTTGTTCGACATCGCGGCCGACATAGCCGACTTCGGTGAATTTGGTCGCCTCCACTTTCATGAACGGAGCACCGGCAAGCTTGGCCAGACGGCGGGAAATTTCGGTTTTGCCGACGCCGGTGGGGCCGATCATCAAAATGTTCTTCGGCAAGACTTCCTCGCGCAGCTTTTCATCGAGCTGAAGCCGTCGCCAGCGGTTGCGCAAGGCGATGGCGACCGCGCGTTTGGCGTCGTTTTGCCCGACGATAAAGCGGTCGAGTTCGGAAACGATTTCGCGGGGAGAGAAGTCGGTCATGATGTTCGTTTCATTTGCGTCAGTTGGGCTATCAAATGCCGCCCTGCCAGGCGCGGACGGCGTCGATCGGGTAAATCAGCATCAGGATGTTGAGCGTGAGATTGTCGCGAATCCAAAAGCCCACGATGAGTTCCACGGCGAGTGCAAGACCGACCACCGCCGATATAGGAAGCCGGCGCGCCAGCACAAAGCCTGCAATCATGCAGAGGGTGTCGGAGAGCGAGTTGATCACGCTGTCGCCGTAATACTGCAATGAGATCGTACCGGCGCGATAGCGCTCAATGATGAAGGGCGTGTTCTCCATGACTTCCCATGATGCTTCGATTCCAAGGGCCAGCGCAAAGCGCAATATGATGGGTGCGCGCGGCAGCACGAGCCAGGCCAAGAAATAAAAAATGAAACCGTGAATGACGTGGGAGAACGAATACCAGTCGAATATGTGCTGCGAGTTCTCCGCGCTTTGCACCACGCCGTGCCATAGCTTGACGGTGCCGCAGGTACAGATCGGCACGCGACCCATGGCAAGCAAGATCGCTGCCTGCGCCGCGAGCACACCCAGGGCGATGAGCGCTCCGAGCCGCATCGCAGAAGATTTGGGAGCAGTCACGATTTCAAGGACTCGATGGTGACATTACGGTTCGTATAAACGCAAATATCGGCGGCGAGATCGAGCGCTTTGCGCACGATCTGCTCTGCTTCAAGCGGGCCGTCGAGCAGCGCGCGTGCGGCGGCGAGCGCATAATTACCGCCCGAGCCGATACCGGCGACGCCGGCCTCCGGCTCGAGCACATCGCCGGTGCCGGTGAGCACGAGCGAGACCTGGGAATCGGCGACAATCATCATGGCTTCCAGGCGGCGCAAATAGCGATCCGTGCGCCAATCCTTGGCCAATTCGACCGCCGCGCGCAAAAGCTGGCCGGGATATTGCTCGAGCTTGGCTTCCAGCCGCTCGAACAAGGTAAAGGCGTCGGCGGTGGCGCCGGCGAAACCGCCGATGACCTCGCCTTTGCCCAGCCGGCGCACCTTCTTGGCATTGGCTTTGACGATGGTCTGGCCGATGGAGACCTGCCCATCGCCGCCGATCACGACGCTGCCGCCCTTGCGGACCGTGAGAATGGTGGTGCCATGCCACGGGTGAGAAGAATTTGGTGAAATGTCGCTCAAATTCATGCAGGGGGAACCTTTAATATGCTCGAGATGTAAGGGTACTTGGCGTGAGAAGCAAACGAGGTTAGCATTACAGTTGCTTTATCGGAAGGTTTCTGAATCCATGGGCAACCATGATTCGGAGATCGTGGACGCGGGCAGCGTCGATTGAAGAGACGCTTGCGCTGTGGGCGGCGTCGTTTCGGGAGATCAAGCAGCGGATACGTCCGTTGTTCAGGCAAGAGCGTGTCGCGGCGAATGCAGGCCTGTTTCTGGAAGGTCTTCTCGGCGATGAGCAACGCAAGACCGGTTGGATGCGCGCGGAGGCGGCTGGCGATCCCGGCCCATGGCGGCAGCAGGCGATTTTGGGTCGCAGGGACTGGGACGCCGATGCCTTGCGCGATATCGTGCGCGATTATGTCATCGAGCATTTGGCGGATGACGATGCGGTGCTGGTGATCGACGAGACCGGCTTTCTCAAGCAGGGCAAGGCGTCGTGCGGAGTGGCGCGGCAATACACTGGTTCGGCGGGCAAGATCACCAACTGCCAGATTGGGGTGTTCGCTGCCTACGTTTCGCGCCACGGTCATGCC
Organism: uncultured Pseudomonadota bacterium; assembly: GCA_963697535.1. Classification (GTDB taxonomy): domain Bacteria; phylum Pseudomonadota; class Alphaproteobacteria; order Rhizobiales; family Xanthobacteraceae; genus Pseudolabrys. Next base: position 1,050,728 of record OY969085.1, read on the forward strand.
TTCATCGACCGCGCGCTGTATCTTCCGAAGGAATGGACCGACGATCCAGATCGCCTGGAAGCCGCATACGTGCCTGCCGATATAGGGTTTGCGACCAAACCAAAGCTTGCAACGGCAATGATCGCGCGCGCGATAGCCGCGTCTGTACCATTCCAGTGGGTTGCCGGCGATACCGTCTACGGTGTTGGCGATATCGAACGGCAACTACGCCGGGCAGGCAAAGGCTACGTGCTTGGGGTCAGCAGCGCTCATGTGTTTCGATCCTGGGGCAAGCAGCGATCGGTCGCCGGCAAGGCCGCAGACATCGCCCGGGCACAGCGCCCGTCCGACTGGAAGCGTCTATCGGCAGGCGCCGGAACCAAAGGACCACGGCTGCATGATTGGTGTTATCTCGAATTGGCCGATCTCGAGGTCGAAGAATTCAGCAGCCCAAATCAAGATCTGTGGACACGCGGTCTGCTGATCCGCCGTCGTGTTGCCGATAACGATCTCGCCTTCTTCACCACCTGGTGTCCAGCGGGAACATCGATCGAAACGCTGGTGGCGGTCGAAGGCAATCGCTGGGCGATCGAGGACAGCTTTGAAACCGCGAAGAACGAGTTCGGGCTCGATCACAACGAGAGCAGGTCATGGCATGGTTGGCATCGTCACGTGTCACTGGCGATGCTCGCCTTTGCCATGATGGCGGCGATCCGCCATCGCGCCAATCCCCCGCCGCCAAAAAAAACCAACCGCCGAACCACGGGAAAAACCAAGGCATCGCCATGCCGTCATTGATCCGTTGGTCAATCCAGGAAATCCGCCGCATCGCCATCAGACTTGCTCGAAAGCGGATTCAGCCAGCGCATGTCATCGCATGGTCATTCTGGCGCAGGGCTCACCAGGCCGCCGCTCAACGCGCCCACCTCAACGCAAAAAGGCAACTGTAATGTTAGGCGTGGCGTGCACAAGCCGAGTGGCGAATCCCGCCGACCTTTGATACAAGGTCTTAAGCGAGATTGCTTTAGGTTGATGCGATTCCATTGGCACTGCGCACTCCCTCTCCCCTGCGGGGAGAGGGTTGGGGTGAGGGGGCAAGTGATTCTCGATAAGCCCTAACCCCTCACCCGGCATGCGTTCCGCATGCCGACCTCTCCCTATGGGAGAGGTGAAGCAAGCGTCGCAACGCTTCAACGTAAAACGTATACGCCCTTTCAGGGGAGTTGCCATGCGCACAGGCGCCGTGAAACGCAAGACCAAGGAAACAGACGTCGCGGTCGACATCGATCTCGACGGCGAGGGCCGTTCGCAGGTTGCGACCGGCATCGGCTTCCTCGATCACATGCTCGATCTGTTGGCGCGGCATGCGCGCATTGACACAACCGTGACCGCCAAGGGCGATCTGCATATCGATCAACATCACACGACGGAAGATGTAGGGATCGCGCTGGGGGGAGCGGTCAAACAGGCGCTCGGCGAGATGAAAGGCATCACCCGCTATGCCGATGTGCATGTGCCTATGGATGAGGCTTTAACCCAAGTCGCGCTCGACATTTCCGGCCGGCCGTTTCTGGTATTCAATGTGAAATTCGTGCGCGACAAAATCGGCCAATTCGATACCGAATTGGTGCGGGAATGGTTCCAGGCCTTTGCCGTCAATGCCGGTATCACACTGCATGTTAAATCATTGTACGGGACAAATGATCACCATATCGCCGAATCGTGTTTCAAGGGTTTGGCACGCGCTTTGCGCATCGCGGCGGCCGTCGATCCGCGCGCCAAGGATGAGGTGCCGTCGACGAAGGGTTCGTTGGGCGGCTAAGAGATTTGTGGCCGTCATCCTTTAGGTGCGCGGGCGAAGCCCGAGCCTCGACGGATGACATTGTTAGAGTACGATCGATGTCCACTTATACCGTTCACACCCCGCCGCGCGCAAACTCCGTAAGCGCTTCCGAGCGCTTCGTATTCGTGCGCGATGGATTTTATTTTTGGGCGTTCTTGTTCGCGCCGTTTTGGCTGATCGCGCATGGGCTTTGGCTCGCCTTGGTGATTTATATTGCCGTCAGTGCCGCGATCGCGACCGGCCTGATCGTCATCGGTGCTTCCGCCGGGGCGCAATTTTTCGTCTGGCTTCTGCTGGCTTTGCTGGTGGGTTTTGAAGCTTCGACGCTACGCCGATGGGGGCTCGCGCGGCGCGGCTGGTCGATGATCGGCTTTGTCGTCGGTGACAGCCGGGAAGATGCCGAGCATCGCTACTTCGCCAAATGGGTGGCGCGAGGCGCCTCGCCGTCTGTTCCGCCGCCCGCACAGCAGAACATGCCGGCACGGCGCGCATCGTCGCTGGACCCAGACGTCATCGGATTGTTTCCGGAGCCGGACTTGAAATAATGAGTGTCGCCATTGTCGATTACGGCTCCGGCAACCTGCATTCGGCGGCAAAGGCTTTTGAGCGCGCTGCCCGTGAAGGCAAATACGCGCAATCCATCAATGTCACCGGCGATCCCGCGGTGGTCGCGCGCGCGAGCCGCGTGGTGCTGCCGGGCGTTGGCGCTTTCGCTGATTGCCGGCAAGGGCTTGACGCTATTCCCGGCATGATCGAGACGCTGAACGAAACGGTGCTGCAACGCGGGCGGCCGTTTCTCGGCATTTGCGTCGGCATGCAATTGATGGCCGAACGCGGGCTCGAATATCAGGAAACGCCGGGTCTGGGTTGGATCGCGGGTGAAGTCCATCGTATTGCGATGAGTGATCCTGCGTTGAAGATTCCGCATATGGGCTGGAACACGCTTGAGATGCTGCGGCCGCACCCGCTGCTCGAAGACATTCCGCTCGGACCCGACGGTCCGCACGCTTATTTCGTGCATTCGTTTGCGATGAAGCCACTGCATCGAATAGATGTGATTGCTGAAACGGACTATGGCGCCCCGCTCGCGGCCCTTGTCGGGCGCGACAATATGGCCGGCACGCAATTTCACCCCGAGAAGAGCCAACGGCTCGGACTTAAATTGATTGCCAATTTTCTGAAATGGATGCCGTAAACATGATGAAAATAGTCTATAAGATTACGTATCCCAATGGGAAGATATACGTTGGGAAGGATTTAACTGATAGTATTAATTATTTTGGTAGCGCAGACAGTACCTTAATTGCAGCAGATTTTTCGCGCGAAAAGCGGCGAATTTTTACGGTCAGAAAGGAAATTCTGTGGGAGTCTGAAACTGCCTCTGACTCAGAAGTTGCCAAGAAGGAATTCGAGTTCATACGGCTGCTTCGCTCCAATGAACCAGGGGTTGGATATAACCGTTGGCCTAAACCAAAACTGGCATAGAAAACGTTTGTGATCCTCTTTCCCGCCATCGATTTGAAGGAAGGCCTCGTTGTGCGGCTGGAGCAAGGCGATATGACGCGCGCAACGGTCTTCAACCGCGATCCGGCCGCGCAAGCCCAAGCCTTCGAGAGTCAAGGCTTCGAATATCTGCACATCGTCGATCTCGATGGCGCTTTTGCCGGCAAGCCGGTCAATGCCGATGCCGTCGATCGAAATCTTGAAAAATGTCAGTCTTCCGGTGCAACTCGGTGGCGGCGTGCGCGATATGAAGACCATTGAAGGCTGGCTAAACAAAGGTGTGGCTCGCGTGATCATCGGCACCGCGGCCGTGCGCGATCCCGTTTTCGTCAAACAGGCCGCAAGGAAATTTTCCGGCCGGGTCGCGGTCGGACTCGATGCGCGTGACGGTAAAGTGGCGGTCGAAGGCTGGGCGGAGACCTCGGAATTATCAGTTCTGGATATTGCCCGCCGTTTTGAAGATGCCGGCGTTGCCGCGATCATCTACACCGATATTGCGCGCGATGGTTTGCTCAAAGGGCTCAATCTCGATGCCACGATGGCGCTCGCGGATGCGATTTCAATTCCGGTGATTGCTTCCGGCGGTCTGGCGTCGATCGACGACATCAAGGCGATGCTCGAGCCCCGCGCGCGCAAGCTTGAAGGCGCGATTGCCGGCCGCGCGGTCTACGACGGGCGCCTCGATGCGGCGCAGGCGCTCCAGCTTATCCGCGCGGCCAGGGAGGCGGCGTAACCTATGCTCAAAATTCGCCTCATTCCCTGTCTCGATGTCAAAGACGGCCGTGTCGTCAAGGGAGTGAATTTCGTCGAATTGCGCGATGCCGGTGATCCGGTGGAAGCGGCGATGGCTTACGATGCCGCCGGCGCTGACGAGCTTTGCTTCCTCGACATCACCGCGAGCCACGAGAACCGTGATACGATTTATGATGTCGTCACGCGCACGGCGCAAGCCTGTTTCATGCCGCTCACCGTGGGTGGCGGTGTGCGCAACGTGGAAGATATTCGCAAGCTGCTCAACTGCGGCGCCGATAAAGTATCGATCAATACGGCGGCGGTTTCGCGGCGCGTCTTTGTGAAAGAAGCAGCGGAAAAATTCGGCGATCAATGTATCGTCGTGGCGATCGACGCCAAGAAAGTGTCCGACCCCGGTAAAAAGGACAGATGGGAGATATTCACCCATGGCGGACGCAAAGCCACCGGTCTGGAGGCGATCGACTACGCGCGGGAGGTTGTTTCGCTCGGCGCCGGGGAAATTTTGCTGACCTCGATGGATCGCGACGGTACGCGGGCCGGCTTTGACGTTGAACTCACCCGGGCCGTGGCGGATGCGGTTCCGGTGCCCGTGATCGCCTCGGGCGGGGCCGGAACGCTCGAACATTTGGTCGAAGGAATCCGCGATGGCCACGCGTCGGCTGTGCTGGCCGCTTCGATTTTCCATTTCGGCGAGCATTCGATTGGTCAAGCCAAGGCATACATGGCCGGGGCCGGCTTGCCGATGCGGCTCGATCAATAGCGCCGATAGTGCTATGGAGCGACTTTACGAGAGACTCATGAGTAGCTTCACTTTGGCCGATTTGGAACGGCGCCTGCGCGAGCGCGCCACGGCAAGCGCGAGCAAATCCTATACTCGCGCCTTGATGGACAAGGGCATCGACCATTGCGCGAAGAAAATGGGCGAGGAGGCGGTCGAAACCGTCTTGGCCGCGGTCCTAGACGACAAGCCCAGCCTTGTCGCGGAAGCCGCCGACCTCCTTTACCATTTGCTCGTTGTGCTCGCCGTGCGCGGCGTCAGTTTGGCGGAGGTTGAAGCCGAATTGGCCCGGCGCACGGCGCAAAGCGGGCATGAGGAAAAGGAGTCGCGGGATCGCTGATCGGGTGTCTTGAATGGAACAACGCACGGAACAACAATTTTCGCCCCACCGTATCTTCTCACGCGCGGAATGGGCGGAGTTGCGCGAAGACGCGCCGATGACCTTGCAGCCGGAAGAGGTGAGCCAATTGCGTTCACTGCATGACCGGCTGGATATGGCCGAGGTTGAGGAGATCTACCTGCCGCTGTCGCGGTTGCTTTCAATGTATGTGGCGGCAACCCAGCGTTTGTTCATCGCCCAGCAGCGTTTTCTCGGCACCGAAGACAGCAAAATGCCTTACGTGATCGGTGTTGGCGGTTCGGTCGCGGTCGGAAAATCGACAACAGCGCGCGTGTTGCAAGCACTATTGGCGCGCTGGCCCAACGTGCCGAGGGTTGATCTCGTCACCACCGACGGCTTTCTCTATCCGAACGCGGTTCTCGAAAGCGAAGGCCTGATGGAGCGGAAGGGCTTTCCCGAAAGTTATGATTTGCCTTCACTCTTACGCTTCCTCACGAGTGTGAAAGCCGGTCAACGGCCGGCGCGCGCGCCGGTCTATTCGCACCTCATTTACGATGTCGTGCCGAACCGCTGGGCCGAGGTCGATCGGCCCGATATTCTAATTGTCGAAGGTTTGAATGTGCTGCAGACCGGCCGCTTGCCGAAAGACGGCAAGGCCATTCCTTTCGTGTCGGATTTCTTCGACTTCTCCGTTTACATCGACGCCGACGAGAACGTGCTGAAATCCTGGTATATCGATCGTTTTCTGACATTGCGTGGCACGGCCTTTCGCGATCCGAAATCTTATTTTCACCGGTACTTCAATTTGTCCGACAAAGAAGCGACCGAAATTGCCGCGTCGATTTGGGACCGGATCAACCTCATCAATTTGCACGAAAATATCGTGCCGACACGACCCCGCGCCGATCTCATTTTGAAAAAGGGCGAAAGCCATCGCGTTGAGGAAGTCGCGCTTCGAAAACTCTAAGCCGTCTTTAGGCCGCGCGGCGGCTGAGATCGAAGTGCTCAAAATATCGTTTTTGAATGGCGGAAACGGGCAGCACGATGAGCACGTCGGTGGTGCCGAATTCGAAATCGACCACCGCGCCGTCGCCGACATGAGCGCCCAGTCGCAAATAGCCTTTGATGAGCGGCGGCAGCGATCGCAGCGCTTCCTTCGGATCGATCACTTGTTTCGGCATGCGGTTCATATCGACGTAACGTTGGCTTAAGGCCGGCGCCCGCCAGATATCCGGCGCCGCCGCGTAATGGTGTAAGAATGAAAGCGGGAGCGCGAGGCGCTCGGGGTTGGTGCCGTCCAGACTGGCGCATCCGATCATTACGTCGCAACGGTTTTCGACAATATAGGCGTGGATGCCATGCCACAGCAATTCGACCGTGCGCTTGTTGCGATATGGTGCGAGCACGCAGGAGCGGCCGAGCTCAAGGAATTGCAATCGGCTGTGGCGCGCAATCAAACTGCTGACGTCGAACTCCGATGCGGAGTAGAAGCCGCCATGATGTTCCGCGATCGATTGGCGCAAGAGCCGATAGGTGCCGACCACCGCCGGACGGTCGAACGCGTTCTTCTGTTCGCGCGTGGCATGGTCGATCACCAGCAGGTGATCGCAAATCGCATCATAGCTATCGACGTCGCGGCGGGCCAAAAGCCGCGCCGGATTGGCAATGCCGGCGCCTTCTTGATAGAAAACCCGGTAGCGCAATTTTTGCGCTTGGCGAACTTCGGCGGCGGTTTGCGCCAGCCGCACTTCGAGCGAGCCGATCTGGCCGAGACTTTGCGAGGGGCGATGCGCGCGCGCCGCCCAGGATTGCAAGCCGCCATAGGCTTGTAAGGCCGAAAGCAGCTTGGGAACGGTTCGCGGGGACGAATTGGCGCGAAAACGTTCGGATAAATTGTGCGGCGGATAAAGGCGAGCTGCCATGCGATTTCAGAAATGGCTTTGGCTGTGGTTCGGCAAAGGACGACGGCGAATCAGTGCACTGCGAGCGGCAATCCCTACCGCATGATAGCGCACGGATTTATGACGACGTGATAAAACTGTGGAGAAAGTCCGCCGGCTTTATGACGAAGGGGCCGTTTAGCATCGCCTCTCTGCGCCGGACAGGCTTAAGGTGAAAGTGAACGACGCAACTTTTCATTTTATGTGTAAAAAATACAACGATCAATCGCTAAGCTACGCCGCATGCGACATTTCATCGGCCAGCGCACGATAAGAGAGCGCTTCGGCCAGGTGCACCCGCCCGACTTGTTCGGTGCCGTCGAGATCGGCCAGTGTGCGCGCGACACGCAAAACGCGATGATATCCGCGTGCCGATAATCGCATCGATGATGCGGCCTCATGCAAGAGTGCCAGGCCGGCGCTATCCGCGCGGACGATGTCCTCCAGGACGGTCCCGCTCGCCTGGGCGTTGGTGCGGATATGAGGAAGGCCAAAGGCCGCATAACGTTGCGCTTGAGTGTCGCGGGCGCGCGCAACGCGACCTGCGACCTCGCGGCTGCCTTCCGATGGGGGCGGCAAGATCAGGTCGGCTGCCGTGACGGCCGGGACTTCGATGTGCAAGTCGATGCGGTCGAGCAGCGGACCGGAGAGTCGGCTTTGGTAATCGGCGATGCAACGCGCGTTCGGTCCGCGTTTACAGGCAAAGCCGGGATCGTTGGCGTGCCCGCAGCGGCACGGGTTCATGGCGCCGACGAGCATGAAACGCGCGGGGTACGTATAGCGATGATTGGCGCGCGCAATGGCTACATCGCCTGTTTCCAGCGGCTGGCGAAGTGAATCAAGGACCTGGCCTGAAAATTCCGGCATTTCATCGAGGAAGAGCACCCCTTGATGGGCGAGCGAGATTTCGCCCGGCCGTGCGCGAATGCCGCCGCCCACCAGCGCCGGCATCGAGGCCGAATGGTGCGGCGCGCGAAAGGGCCGGCGATTCGTCAGCGCGCCGTCTTCGATTTCGCCGGCAATGGAAGCGATCATCGACACTTCCAACAACTCGGCCGGCAATAGCGGCGGCAGAATGGATGGAAGGCGCGCCGCAAGCATCGATTTGCCCGAGCCCGGCGGCCCGATCATCAACAAATTGTGTCCCCCGGCGGCCGCGACTTCGAGCGCGCGCTTGGCGCTCTCTTGCCCCTTGATGTCGGCGAGATCGAGCGGCGTGCCTTCAATCTCGCGGATCTTCGGTTGCGGCCGCGACAGCACCTGCGTGCCCTTGAAATGATTGGCGAGCTGGATGAGCGACTGCGCCGCAATGATTTCAATATCGGGACTTGCCCAGGCCGCTTCGGGGCCGCATGCCGCCGGACAAATGAGGCCCTGTCCGCGCGCATTGGCGCCGATTGCCGCCGGCAGGACACCGGCGACCGGCGCGAGCGACCCGTCAAGGCCCAATTCGCCAAGAACAGTGAAACCCGAAACGGCGTCTTGCGGTACGGCGCCGATCGCGGCCATGAGTCCAAGCGCGATAGGCAAATCATAGTGACTGCCTTCTTTCGGCAGATCGGCCGGCGCCAAATTGACCGTGATGCGGCGCGCCGGCAGCGCGAGCCCGGAGGCTACCAAAGCCGCGCGCACACGCTCTTTGGCTTCCGATACGGCCTTGTCGGGAAGGCCGACGATATTGAAAGCCGGTACTCCCGGCGCGACCTGCACTTGCACGTCGACGGCGCGCGCCTCGATGCCCTCGAATGCCACCGTGGTAACCCGCTGAACCATGACCCCCGCACCCCTGACCTCAATACCACCCGCCAGAGTAGTAGCTGAAGTTGTGGGAATCGGCAAATGTAAGAGTGTCTACCTTCACGGCGCGGAAGGCAGGTTAACAATGCGATCCAAAGGCTTTGATGTCGGTCTCGTAGGCCTCCGGCAGGTCCTCATGACGCTCGATCTGTCGGAAAAAATTACACGCAGTGCGAGTCCGGCCGAGGCGCCTCGTCTCTTTGGATCTCTAAACCCCAGAAGATCAAAAGAACATTTGCAGAACAAAATGATTGCCGGTAATCTTGTCACGGGGAACCAAATCGGACGACAAACATGATTAGCCGACAACAGATCGAAAATGAGATTCAACAGGCACGGGCGGCTCGTATGGAGGCGGAGGCCGCCGGTTGCGACCTTGAGGAATTGATTTGGGACGTCCAGCACATTCGGCTCGGACGCCAGCGCATCGTCTTTTCAATCGACGGGTTTGCCGAAGATTTAGCAGTCCGCTGAAAAATTGAACACGGTTCTCGTTTTGATTCCCGTTCGTTTATCTTGGGATTCGGTCTTGTTCATCCGAAAAATTGGTTTTTCCGCGGACCGTTAAGTGAGACCTTGCGGCAGGATTTGGGCGAGGGTTTAGCTGCGGCAAGCTGAAACGGCTCATTTCGGGAGCTGTTCGTTTACAGATCTGTTCGTTTGCCTTGAGAGCGGTCATGCGCACCTATCAGCGGATCTGATCCATTATCGTTCAACGAGAGTAGCTCGGACGCCGCGAAGGTCGGGGAAACGGCAGTTTTGGCGGCTCCGGCCCCGCGTTTTGCGTCCCGCTGACCGATAGGCTGCCGCGGATTTCACGTTCCGCTCCATCCTGGCCAATGCCGGATAAATATTCGCCGTTTGAAAATCAAATTATGGATTTTTTGCTCGCGCGCCTATGGGTGTGTGTAGTCCCACGCTACCGGCCGTTCAAGGGCCGTTGCGAGTATGATCCCTTCCACCGCCGACCAGGGACGGTTAACGAAATTTGAATACTCTGTCGGACAGAATGCGACCATGACCGATTCGCTCGCGCGACTTTACGATGCGGTGCTCGCAGTTCGCGGTTCGAACCCGGCAAAGTCGCGAACCGCCCGGCTTTTGCGTTCCGGCCGCGCCAAAATGGCCAAGAAAGTGGCGGAGGAAGCCGTCGAGGTCGTCATCGACGCAATGCATGATGAAACCGAAGCCCTTGTTCGGGAAAGCGCCGATCTACTTTACAATCTCGTTGTGCTCTGGGTACATGCCGGTGTCAGCCCCAATGATGTTTGGGCGGAAATGCGGCGGCGGGAATCGATGTTCGGAATTGCCGAAAAACTGCCCAAAGACTTGGTGCATCACCTTCCAAAGAGCAAAGTCGTGGGTCTTGCGCCGCGGCGGGCTCATAAAGTCCTTTGACTCATTTTGGAGTGTGAGTAGTCAATGACCCTCAAGGCCACTGGGCGGCGTTCATTGTTGCAACGTTTGTACGATTGGTGCATGGCGGCGGCCCATAAGCGCCACGCGGTCGTGGCGCTGGGCGCGGTCGCCTTTGCCGAAAGCTCGTTTTTTCCCATCCCGCCGGATGTGATGCTCATTCCCATGTCGCTGGCGCGGCCCGAGCGCGCCTATACGATGGCGCTGTGGTGTACCTTGGCGTCGGTTGCGGGCGGTTTGTTCGGCTATGCGATTGGCGCCGTGCTTTATGACTCCGTGGGCGCTTGGCTAATCCACTTCTACGGTTACGAGAATAAAATTGAAACGTTTCGGGCGGCTTATGCGCAATGGGGAGGCCTGATCATCCTGCTGAAAGGGCTCACCCCCATTCCGTTTAAGATCGTGACCATTACCTCGGGTTTTGCCGGCTATAATCTGACGCTGTTTGTGTTGTTTTCGCTGATCACGCGGGGCGGGCGGTTTTTCGTCTCCGCCTTCTTGCTGCATCGTTATGGCGAGCGCGCGCGGCAAATGCTCGAGAAACGTCTGGGATTATGGGTTAGCGTGGGCGCGGCCATCGTCGTCATCGGAATCATTGCGGCATTCTATTTGATTTGATTGAATGGAGTGCGACAAACTCATTTTGCCCCTCCCGAATCCGCAGGGGAAATCATGGCGCTGTTGAGGAAAATGGCGATCCGCCCCGCCCGGCCGGCAACACGCGCCGCCGTCATCGGCTTGGCATTGAGCGGTTTGCTTGCGCTCGTGCCGTTCGGCGTGAGTGCGCAGCAAGGGCAGCCGTCGGCGGCGGGCGGGCCATCGCATCGGAGCTTTTTCGATTCGATTGGCCGCTGGTTCGACGAGCAAACCGCTCACGTCAGCTCGACCTTCGAAGACGCGGGCAAAAAGATTAAAGGCTTCGGCCAGGATGCCGGCAAAGCCGCGAGGACGACCGGCGAGGGCGCCAAAGATGCCGCCGACGCGGTCATGCATCTTCCCGACACGCGCGTCATCAGCGATCATGAAAAATGCGTTGTCGCCGCTAATGGCGCGCCGGACTGTGCGGCGGCCGCCGAAGCGATGTGCAAAAAGCGGGGCTTCAAATCGGGCAAGAGTCTCGATATGACTTCGCGCCGAAACCTGCCCGGCTGCGGTCTATCTCGCGGGTCGTTCGAGCGGACCCGAATGCAAGATCGAGACTTTCGTCGCGCGCGCGCTCTGCCAATAGTTCAGCTCCGGGTAGGCGAACGGCCGCGGCCCGGCAGCAGTGCGATGTTTCGCCGTCGATATGCGATGATCTGAGAGGGGAGCGCGCCGAGGTGAATCTCCACACGAAACTGCTTGAACGCGAGGCGGCCGGAAAGCCGGTGACCGTCGGCGTGATCGGGGCCGGCAAATTTGGCACGATGTTTTTGTCGCAAGCCCGGCTCACGCAAGGCATGCATATTGTGGGTGTGGCCGACCTCGATGTGGACCGCGCCACAACACAGCTCGCGACAGCCGGCTGGCCGGAACGTTCTTACGCGGCTAACGCGCTCGACGACGCGCATAAAAAACGCGCCACGCTTGTCACCGACGACGCCATGGCCTTGATCGCCGATCCGCGCATCGAGGTGATTGTGGAAGCCACCGGGGTTCCCGCTGCCGGCATTGAGCATTGCCTGCAAACGATCGACAGCGGCAAGCATATTGTCATGGTCAATGTCGAGGCTGACGCGGTCGCGGGGCCCTTGCTGGCGCGGCGTGCGACAGCAGCGGGCGTGGTTTATTCGCTTGCCTGGGGCGATCAGCCGGCGCTGATATGCGAACAGGTCGATTGGGCGCGCGCGGCCGGATTCAAAGTCATCGCCGCCGGCAAGGGGACGCGTTACGAGCCGCATTATCACCAATCCAATCCCGACACCGTATGGGACATTCTCGACAAGTATTTGAACATCACCGATCGCCGATCGATCAATCCGAAAATGTTCAACTCCTTCGTCGACGGCACCAAATCCGCCATCGAGATGACGGCGGTGTGCAATGCCACCGGCCTTCTGCCGCAGAGCGACGGATTGCAGTTTCCGCCGGCGACGCGCTTTGAGCTGGCCGATATATGCAAGCCTATGAGCGAGGGAGGCACGCTGGAAAAGGAAGGCGTGACCGAAGTGACGTCATCGGTTTATCGCGACGGTCGCGACGTGCCGCATCATCTGGCGCTTGGCACCTTTGTGGTGTTCGAAGGCGAGACCGACTATGCGCGGCGTTGCTTCAAGGAATACGCCATGTTGCCGGACAAAAGCGGCAAATATGCCGCGCTCTACCGGCCGATCCACATGATCGGGCTGGAGCTCGGCATTTCCGTGGCGGCTTGCGCGCTGCGCCATGAGGCGACCGGTGCGCCCACCGGTTTCCGCTCCGATGTGGTGGCGACAGCGAAACGCGCGCTCAAAGCGGGCGAAATACTGGACGGCGAAGGCGGTTTCTGCGTGTGGGGCAAACAGACGCCGGCGCAAGTTTCGTTGCACGACGCATTGCTGCCGCTGGGTCTGGCGCATAGCGTCAAACTCAAGCGCGACATTGCCAAAGGCGCAGCGCTTCAATGGGCGGACGTTGAACACGACCCCAACGACGCCGCGGTGAAAATTCGGCGCGAAATGGAGGCCGCGTTCGGCCGCCGGAATGCCGAAGCTGAACCGGCGGCATGAGACGCTAACTTGCGTCTATTCCAGCTCAATCACGCCATCGATCGTGTGGGCGAGGCCGGCCGCATCGATCGTCAGCACGACTTTTGCGGACAGCGCCTCGTTGCCTTTGAGACGCCCCTCGGAAAGCGCCTTCCTTACGGCCTGTTCGATCTCGCGCTGCGAAGTCACGCCGACGACTTTGAGGAATTTGCGTAAAGAAGAATTGAGCACTTCTTCATTCATTGCGGGCGCTCCTTGAAAGACGGGACCGCCGATCATAACGGTGCTGGGGCGGCCTTGAGAAGTGTCATGGTCGGGGAGGGCGTCACTGTTGACCCTTGCGCGCGCGCCGCTATTATCCGCGCCAGCGCGGGACTTCGAAGCTTGGCCTCGGATCCGAGGCTGACGGCGGATGCCGATTTTCGGATAAACCATGCGCCGCATATGATTGCCCCTGTGGCGGAATTGGTAGACGCGCCTGACTCAAAATCAGGTGGTGGTAACACCGTGCTGGTTCGAGTCCGGCCAGGGGCACCAGGCTTCGCACTTCGCGCTACGCCTGGCGCAGCCAGGCAGGAGCACGAAGTGCGAAGCCTGTCCGGCGAAGCTTGAGCGCAGCGAAAGCGAAGACGGACTGGAGCAGCACATGGGGTATGTTTACATCATCCGAAGCATCGCTTTTCCAGATCAGCCATACTACGGCGCAAGTGAAAATTTGAAGGCTCGCTTGCGAGATCATAACGCAGGCATGCGCGGGACATTTGTGGATCAGGGCGGGTTGTTTTCGTACCTCTCGCCGGAAGCGAGAGGTGCCGAAGCATCATCCGCTGCGGACGATTCGTGCGCTTGTACGCGATGTGTTGCGCGTAAGCATGTTTTTGATAGCAAAACAAAAAATATAAAAATTTGTTTTGAAGACCAAGCAATGAATGGTGGTAGTCATCACACTCAGAACTCCTATCTGCTGACAGAAGAGAAATCAGGTTTCTTACAGGCGTCCCTTATCAAAGATGCCGCATGTCCCGAGTTTGCAAAGTGAGTTATTGACGCATTAATTTCGCTCATCTGTCCGGTTCTGCACAATTCTGTCCACTTCTGCAAAAATCCCCTTTCACGCCGCGTCCGCCCAATTCAATTTCACCGGCTCTCTAACACCCTGCGCGCGCTGCTTAAAAATGTCCGCCCAGCGAATTATTTCGTTGAAGAATTGGTTTGAACTTTCTAAGGTTGGGTGCACCAAATTTCTCTTTCGCCGTTTCTTAATCAGCGAATCCGACAATGCGCTCTCTTCCCGCTTTCCACCGGGACCACGCACGAGCCCTCGGATGTATTCATCGCATTATCATTACCTGCCGCTAGCGCCCGGTTTTTTCTTCATTCTGGTCGCGGTTTTTGTGGCTGTGCTGGTGATGGTGCAGCTCGGCCTGTTGCGCTATGCCTATTTGCGGCTGGGCTTAAGCCCTGGCGCCGCGCTCTTGCTGCTCGCGACCTCGCTGATCGGCAGCTATTTCAACGTTCCGGTGGCGCAGATCCCGGGCCGGCGCATTGTCACCGGCGAGATCATCGATTTCTTCGGCATGGAATATCAGGTGCCGGTGCTGCTCAATCAGCCGGGCACGACGCTCGCGGTGAATATCGGCGGCGCGGTGATCCCGGCGCTGATGTCGATTTATCTGCTGTTTCGTTACCGGCTTTGGCTCAAGGGCCTCATCGCGGTCGCGCTGGTGGCCGCTTGCGTGCACTGGCTGGCGACGCCGGTTCCGGGCCTCGGCATCGCCGTGCCCGTGTTTGTGCCGGTGATCGCGACAGCGATTGTCGCCGTTGTGCTCGCGCGCGAGCAGGCCGCGCCGCTGGCCTATATCGCAGGCTCGCTCGGCACTTTGATCGGGGCAGATTTGCTGAACCTTGCGCATCTCGGCGGCCTCGGCGCGCCGATCGCTTCAATCGGCGGCGCGGGGACGTTCGACGGTATTTTTTTGACCGGCATCATCGCCGTGCTGCTGGCGAGTTTTTATTCGCGGCGCCGAGGGGAGAGCGTGAGTTCGTGATTTGCGAGGAAAATGCGGATGGCCGGGGGCGCGCCGATTTGAAGGGCATGCGGTTCTAGTGTCCCGAATCCGAAGTCCGCTTCATTCTGCGGCATACTCTGGAGCGGACTTTGGATTCGAGGGACAGTAGAAAACCTGTGATTCTAGTGTGGTTTGGTTCGGAAATCCGCTTGCAGAGTTTGCCGAAAGAATGAAGCGGATTTCCGAACCACCACACTAGTGGTCCGATTCAAACATTCGCTACCCATTTCGGCGGGGATCTTTTGCGAATGTTTGAATCGAAAGACCATGAGCCAAATATAAGTTTCTAGTGGAGTTTTGGATTTGACATTCGCTTCGCGAGCTTGCGGCCAGGTGGGTAGCGAATGTCAAATCCACTCCACTAGCTCAGCTTCACGCAACGCGTCTGCGGCGGCGCGGATGAGCGCGTTCCGCCATCGCATGCTCTTCGAACAATTCGGCCAATTTTTCCGTCATGGCGCCGCCGAGTTCTTCGGCATCGACGATGGTGACCGCGCGGCGATAGTAACGCGTGACATCGTGGCCGATGCCGATGGCGATCAGTTCGACCGGCGAACGCGTTTCGATTTCTTCGATGACCCAGCGCAGATGGCCCTCGAGATAATTGCCGGGATTAACGGAGAGCGTGGAATCGTCGACCGGCGCGCCATCGGAGATCATCATCAAAATTTTGCGTTGCTCGGGCCGGCTTAACAGGCGCTTATGCGCCCAATCGAGCGCCTCGCCGTCAATATTTTCTTTCAGCAATCCCTCGCGCATCATCAAGCCGAGATTCTTGCGTGCGCGGCGCCAGGGCGCGTCCGCTGCTTTATAGATAACATGGCGCAGATCGTTGAGCCGGCCAGGATTAACCGGCTTGCCGGCGGTAAGCCAATGCTCGCGCGACTGTCCGCCCTTCCAGGCGCGCGTGGTGAAACCGAGGATTTCCACCTTCACGCCGCAGCGCTCCAGCGTGCGGGCGAGAATATCGGCGCAAGTGGCGGCCACGGTAATCGGACGTCCCCGCATCGACCCGGAATTGTCGAGCAGCAGCGTCACCACAGTGTCGCGAAACTGCATGTCCTTCTCGACCTTGAACGAGAGCGGATGCAACGGATCAATGATGATGCGCGAAAGCCGCGCGGGGTCGAGCGTTCCTTCTTCGAGATCGAACTCCCATGAGCGGTTTTGCTGCGCCAACAGGCGCCGCTGCAAACGATTGGCGAGCCGCGCCACCACGCCTTGCAAATGTGAAAGCTGCTTGTCGAGATAGCCGCGCAGCCGGTCCAGCTCCTCGGGTTCGCACAAATCTTCAGCCGAAATGGTTTCGTCGAATTTCGTCGTGAAGGCGCGATAGTCGGGACCTCGTGGCTCGTTGGCGCCGAACTGGCGCGGGTGCTGCAACTCACCCGACGTCTCGGCGTCGCCCATCTCACTGTCATCGGTCATGTCGGCGGCGGCTTCGGCGGCGAAATCGGGTAGTTCTTCGGCGGATAATTGAGTATCTTCCGTGCTCGAGTGTTGCATACCCTCGCTATCGGCGGCTTCGCTCTTTTCGTCGGAATCCGGTTTGTTACGATTTTCGTCGCCCTCGTCTTGTTCTTCTTCCTCGGAATCGGAGCTGCGATCTTCACCCATTTCCAGCGCATCGAGCATGTCGTGTACGACGTCGCCGAACTGGCGCTGGTCTTCAACGAGATCTTCCAACCGGTCGAGATCCGCACCCGCGCGGTCTTCAATCACAGGGCGCCAGAGATCGACGAGCTTTTTTGCCGCTGGCGGTGGAGCAAGCCCTGTGAGGCGCTCGCGCACGATGAGCGCGAGCGCGTCTTCGATCGGCGCCTCAGAGCGATCGGTGATGCTGTCGAACTTGGTCTTTTGATAGCGTTCGTCGAGCATGGCGGTAAGGTTTTGTGCGACCCCGTCCATGCGTCTGGCGCCGATCGCTTCAACGCGCGCCTGCTCGACTGCCTCAAATACAGCGCGCGACAATTGTCCGGCCGGTTGTAAGTGGCGATGCATGGCCGCGTTGTGACAAGCGAGCCTGAGCGCGGCTGAATCGGCATGGCCGCGCACGATCGAAGCCTCCAGGCGGCCAAGTTTGCGCGGCGGCTCGGGCAATCGGACCTTGCTACCCATGAGGCCAGGTCGTTCCGCCGCGAACGACACCTCCAAATCCGGTTTGCGCGCCAGCGCGCGCAAGGCGCCGGCAACCGCGCGCTTGAATGGCTCGGTCGGCGAATCTCTAAACGTAGCTTTGCCTTTGCTGTTCGAAGCCATCACAAGGCCTTCATGAACCAATACCGGGTGTAACCGACCGGGAAATCTTTCATCTTGCCGAATGGCCGATAACCCAGTTTCTTATAGAAATTCGGCGCCTGGAAACTAAACGTATTGAGATAGACGTAGCGAGCGCCGCGTTTGCGCGCTTCGGCTTCAGCTTTCGCGACGAGCGATTTTCCTATGCCTTCGCGACGCAAAGTTTCGGAAACCCAAAGAAGATCGATATAGAGCCAGCCCCAAAAAGTTTGGCCCACCAGACCGCCGACGATCTTTCTGCCTTTGCGGACGGAAATTGCCAGCGGGCGATGATCGATCTTGCCGCCAAATTGCGAGTTGTAGGCGGCCAATTGTTTATATGCCTCCCGCCGCACGGGACCTTGATTCTTTTCGACCCGAAGGCACGCCATCGGTTTGGGGCCTAGCTCAGCGCCACGTTCACAGAACTCTCCGGCAGATCGACGCCAAAGCAACGTTGATAGAATTCGGCGACGATCGGACGTTCGAGTTCATCGCATTTGTTCAAAAAAGTGAGCCGGAAGGCGAATCCGATATCGCCGAAAATTTCCGCGTTCTCCGCCCAGGTGATGACGGTGCGCGGGCTCATGACGGTCGACAGATCGCCGTTCATGAAGGCGTTCCGTGTGAGATCGGCGACGCGCACCATCTTGCCGACGGTGTCGCGACCGTTTTCATTCTGATAGTGTTTGGCCTTTGCCAAGACGATTTCCACCTCGTTGTCATGCGGCAGATAATTCAGCGTGGTGACGATCGACCAACGGTCCATCTGGCCTTGGTTGATCTGCTGTGTACCGTGGTAAAGGCCTGAGGTATCACCGAGGCCGACGGTATTGGCCGTGGCAAACAGACGAAAAGCCGGATGCGGCTTGATGACGCGGTTTTGGTCGAGCAGCGTGAGACGGCCCGAAGACTCCAGGACGCGTTGAATAACGAACATCACATCGGGACGGCCGGCGTCATATTCGTCGAAACACAAAGCGATGTTGTTTTGCAGCGCCCATGGCAAAATGCCGTCGCGGAACTCGGTGATTTGCTGGCCATCTCTGACGACAATGGCGTCTTTGCCGATCAGATCGATGCGGCTGATGTGACTGTCGAGGTTGACGCGCACGCATGGCCAATTCAGCCGCGCCGCAACTTGCTCGATATGCGTGGATTTGCCGGTGCCGTGATAGCCGGTGACAATGACGCGACGGTTTTTCGCAAACCCGGCGAGAATGGCCAGCGTGGTTGGGCGATCAAAGCGATAATCGGGATCTATCTCCGGCACATGTTCGTCGGCCTTCGAATAGGCCGGAACTTCCATTTCGCTGTCGATCGCGAAAACCTGCCGGATCGACACTTTCATGTCCGGCAGCGGCGCTGTTTCAACTGCAGCAGTCATTGATCCTCCGTCGCTGGCCCGATGCGGTCCCGCGAGTGCTAGTGGAGTGGATTTGACATTCGCTACCCACCTGGCCGCAAGCTCGCGAAGCGAATGTCAAATCCAAAACTCCACTAGAAACTTATATTTGGCTCATGGTCTTTCAATTCAAACATCCGCAAAAGATCCCCGCCGAAATGGGTAGCGAATGTTTGAATTGGACCACTAGGACAGTAACTTAGCAAAGCCTGCCGGCCAAAAAATCCACGCCGCCAAATGGCACGGATTGTTGCACAGAGCTCCGCCCTGCGACCGACCGACAGGGGCGGTCAGTTTTTCCGGCGCGCTTAGACAAACCCCACAGATTTCAAATAGTTGTAGGATTGGATGATTTCAACGAGCCGCTCCTCGGTTGATCGGTCACCGCCGTTGGCATCAGGGTGATGCCGCTTCACAAGCTCCTTAAAGCGCGCTTTCACTTCCTGCCGCGTGACACCCACGTCCAATCCAAGCGTATCGAGCGCTTTGCGTTCGGCATTTCGAACCGGCCGCGCAATTTCGGGTTTCCCGATTTGTTCGTCGCGCCAGCCCGCGGCGAATGGACCGAACGGATCGCCGCCGGCGGCGAAGGTGGTGAAATCCGGGCGAACGGTTCCGGTGCCAGTTCCCAATCTCCATGTCGGACGATGACCGGTCATCGCATCTTTTTGATAGGCGAGCACGGCGGAATCGTTCATCCCGTCGAAAAAATTGTACGATTGGTTATATTCACGCACATGTTGCAGACAATACCGCCAATATTCATTCTCCCGGTTTCGGCCCTTGGGGGCGCGATGCGTGGCTTTTTCCAGGCAGCCATGCCACTCGCAGGTCGGGCCGGCCGTTTTCGGACGGCGGTCCTTGTCGGGTTTCACACGAATGCGATCGAACAGGGGCGAGTCAAATTTCATGACAGATCACTATGCGCTCGCGGCCCTCGCCTGTTCAAGACTTGACAGCGACGCGGACAATGATTTCGAAGCCAGCCGGTGTTGTTGACCGCAAGGCCGCCGCTCTTTTATTAAGGGGAACGCCATGCGAACCGGTAATAATATCAAAAAGAAGCTGGCCGAGGCCTTCGCGCCCCAGAGCCTCCAGGTGGACGATGAATCGCACCACCATGAAGGCCATGCCGGGCATCGGCGGGGCGGACAAACTCATTTTAGAATCTATATCGTCTCGGAAGCGTTTAAAGGAAAGAGCCGCCTTGAGCGCCATCGCATGATAAACGAAATTTTGGCGCATGAATTGGCGTCCGGCGTGCATGCGCTTGCCATTCGTGCCGCGGCACCCGGCGAAACCACAGATTAAGCCGACAACCCTAACCTGTTTTTGCACCGACCCGCGGCAGCGGCTGAATCCGTAATGCCGTGATGCGGTTGCGGGCGCGGCGTAAAACCCTGAAACGGAAGCCGTGAAAGGTGAAGCTCTGCCCCACTTCAGGAATCGAGCGCGCCTCGTGAATGACGAGACCGGCAATCGTCGTTGCCTCATCGTCCGGCAGGTTCCAGTCCATGACACGGTTGAGGTCGCGGATCGGCACCGCGCCATCAACATTGACAGAACCATCCGGTTGCTTGCGCACGCCAGGGACGGCAACGTCATGCTCGTCGGTAATGTCGCCGACAATTTCTTCGAGGATGTCTTCCAATGTGACAAGGCCCTCCACTTCACCATATTCGTCCACGACCAATGCGAACGGCGTCTTGCGGCGGCGGAACGCCTTGAGCTGCTCGGAAACGGGACGTGTGTCGGGGATAAACCAAGGCGGTGTTAGCAGCGCGGCGATATCGACTTTGGCGGCGTCGCCGTCAACCGCATGAAGGGCGCGCAGCAAATCTCTGACGTGCAAGACGCCGACGATATTTTCTGGATTGCCACGCCAAAGCGGCAGCCGTGTAACCGGCGATGCGATCACCGCATTGACGATGTCCTCGGGCTTTTCGTCGGCATCGAGCGTAATCATGGTCGTGCGATGGACCATGACGTCCGAGACGGCCAATTCGCGTAAGTCGAGTACCCCGCCGAACATGTCGCGGTCGAGCTTTTCAACCCCGCCTTCGCGGTGCAAGAGATCGACCGCCCCGCGCAGCTCCTCGTGCGCGGAAAGCACCGCCTGGTCTTGCCCAATCTTCAGACCGAAGAGGTTGAGCATCCAGCGCACGAATGCCTCAATGCCCATGAGGATCGGGCCGAGCCATTTCACAACCAGCGCCATCGGCCGCGCGACCGCAAGCGCAATCCTGTCGGGTGCGTTAAATGCGGCAGTTTTGGGCAGTATCTCGCCGAAGATGACGATCATTGCGGTCATCACGATCGTGGCGTAGACGATGCCCGCGGCGCCAACCCACGCAAGCAGAACGCCCGTCGCAAGCGAAGAGGCTGCGATGTTGACGGCGTTGTTGCCGAGCAATAGCGCGCCTAACAGGCGTTCACGCCTCTGCAGCAGCTTGTTGACGAGGACCGCGCGCGTATTGCCCTGCTTTTCCAAGCGCGCCATGCTGGCACGCGAAGACGCCGTAAGCGCGGTTTCGCTGCCGGCAAAAAAAGCCGACAAGAGCAGGCACACAGCGACAAAGAGCAACGAGACCCAATCGGCGACGGTCATTTTGCGCTCAAGCGTTGCACGCCCTTCCCTTTGGATCGACCACCCGATATTTCACCGATATTTCGCCACCGATATTTCGCCTTTGTCCGTCACGGCAATAGGATGCGGCTACGTCAGAACGGCGCGCAGGAACGCGCGTATTTCGGCGGGATCGACGTTGTTCTCGACAAAAGCTCTGCCGATGCCATGCACCAGAACAAATGTAAGCGCGCCGCGCTTTACTTTCTTGTCTTGGGCAATCAACTCCATCAACGTATCGGCGCCCGGCACGCCACCGGGGACGTCTTTTACATGGGTGGGCAGACCGGCGGCTGCAAGATGCGCGCGAACCCGCTGAGCGTCGGCAAAGAGCGCGAAGCCTTTGCCGACCGAAAAATCAAAAGCCATGACCATGCCGAGCGCAATCGCCTCGCCATGCAACAAACGAGACGAATAGCCACAGCCGGCTTCCAATGCATGGCCGAAAGTATGGCCGAGGTTGAGCAGCGCGCGTTCGCCGTCTTCGTGTTCGTCGCGGGCGACGATGGCGGCCTTGGCACGACAGCAGGCCGCGATCGCCTGTTCGCGTGCAGGGGCGCCGGCGAACACGTCCCGCCAGTTTGTCTCAAGCCAAGAAAAAAAAGCGGCGTCGCCCAAGAGGCCATATTTGACCATTTCGGCATAGCCGGAACGGAACTCGCGTAGCGGCAATGTGTCGAGCAGCGCGGTGTCCGCAATCACCAAAGCCGGTTGATGGAAAGCGCCGATCAAGTTCTTGCCGTGACGCGAATTGATCCCCGTTTTGCCGCCGACGGACGAATCGACTTGAGCGAGCAGGGTTGTTGGCACCTGCACAAAATCGATCCCACGCCGAACGCAAGCGGCGGCAAATCCGGCAAGGTCGCCGACAACGCCGCCACCTAGCGCGATCAGCAAATCGCCGCGCTCAATTCGTGCCGCGATGATGGCTTCGCACACCCGCTCGAAGGTTGCAAAACTCTTGGAGCCTTCACCTGGTGCGATCAAAACGAACCCGCATTTAGCGCCGACCTCGCGCATCGAGACTTCGGCATCGGCGAGATGATGTTTGGCAACCATTTCGTCGGTCACGATGAAGGCCTTGGCGCCCGGCCGCAGCGCCTTCACGCGAGCGCCCAGCGTCGCGAGCAGGCCACGGCCAATGACGATGTCGTACGTCCGTTTGCCAAGCGAGACTTGAACAACGGTGACATTTGTCGGGCGAGACGGACTTGTCATGGCTCGGCCGCCGCAAGCCCGAGATGGTGGACGAGTGCCACAAAGGCTTCGTCGACGATCGTCTCGTGCGGTTCCTCGCGTGAATGCACGATAATGTCCGATTGAGCGTAGATAGGTTCGCGCAACGGCAGCAACTCACTCATTTTGTCCGCCAAGGGCCGGTCGCCACGTCGCCTGGTTCGTCTCAAAAGAACGTCAAGATCAGTCTTAAGCCAGATCGAAATACCTTTCTGCCGAATGAGCGCCCGCGTATGCTCATTCATGACCGCGCCGCCGCCGGTCGCCAGCACTTGCGGGCCGCTCTCCAAGAGCCGCGCGATCACCCTGCCTTCACCGGAGCGGAAATAAGGCTCGCCGTGCTTTTCAAAAATCTCGGCAATGGTCATGCCCGCGGCACTTTCAATCTCGCTATCGGCATCTACGAAAGGCATGCTCAAACGCTGGGCCAGCCGTCGGCCGACCGACGATTTACCTGCGCCCATCATGCCGACGAGCACGATCGAACGATCGCCGAGGGCGCGCGCGATTCGCTCTTCCACGCTGCTTTTCGGCGGTTTTTGAATGATCGGACCAGCCATTTTAATATTTTATAGTTATTTGCGGGTTTCATATAGCAGTATCTCGATACGACCGGATACGCCATAACCGGCCGAAGACAATGAAACGCTGTCGGCGGCCTCACGTTATTAGGTTTTGGGAGCCGCAAAGCACTCATGCCGAGCCTGTTCAGATTTCTGATCGTCGTTGGGTTGCTCGCGGGAGCGAGCTATGGCGCACTGTTCTCACTGGCTCATTTCGTGAGCTATCGGCCGCGTGAGATCATTGTGACTATTCCGCCCGACCAATTCGTCAAGCGGCAACCTTAGGAAACCAAAAAGGGGGAGGCTGTGAGGGGCCAGCCGAAAGCATCAGATGCGATCTTGATCGAACTATTTCTCGATATGCAAGCCGCCGAGCGCGGGGCAGGTGAAAACACGCTCGCTGCCTATCGCAACGATCTTGATGATCTTGCCATCTATCTACGCGCGCAAGGGGTCGGTATTGTCAGCGCGAGCACCGACGATTTGCGCGGTTTCCTTGCCAGCCTGAACGAGCGCGGGTTTAAAACGTCGTCACTTGCACGAAGATTATCCTCCGTGCGGCAGCTCTATCGTTTCCTTTATGCCGAGGGCAAACGGTCTGACGATCCGTCAGCGGTGTTGGAAGGGCCTAAACGCGCGCGAAACTTGCCCAAGATAATGTCAATGGCCGAGGTCGATAAATTGCTTACACAAGCGCGCGTCAATGCTGAACGCCCCGAACAGCCGTTGACCGCGCGCTTGCGCGCAAAACGGCTTCAATGTCTCTTGGAGGTTCTCTATGCGACAGGATTGCGCGTCTCCGAATTGGTCGCGCTTCCCGCCTCTGCCGCTCACCGCGATCACGGGACGCTCATCGTGCGCGGTAAGGGCGGAAGGGAAAGACTGGCGCCGCTCAACCAAGCGGCTAAACGCACGATGGCCGAGTATGTCACGCTTTGCGCCGAGGCCGCGAACAAAAAGCCTTCGAAATGGCTGTTTTCATCCTTCGGCGAAAGGGGCCATCTGACGCGGCAACATTTTGCGCGGGATTTGAAGGGGCTCGGCGCGACTTGTGGCATTCAGGCCGCGCGTCTAAGTCCACATGTGCTGCGCCATGCCTTTGCCAGCCATTTGCTCCATAACGGTGCCGATTTGCGTATTGTGCAAACGCTCCTTGGCCACGCCGATATCTCCACAACGCAGATTTACACCCATGTGCCGGACGAGCGGCTCAAAACGCTGGTTCGCGATCTGCATCCGCTGGGCGAAGTGACTTAAAAGCCGGCTTTTGCAGCGCCATCAGGACGCTTGACTTGCGGACTGCTGATGCGTCACTTCCGCCTCCGTTATGTTGGTTTTGTAGGCGGCTCACATGCGTAGCTATCTCGATTTTGAAAAACCGGTAGCCGAATTGGAGGCCAAGATCGAGGAACTGCGCGCCATGAGCGAGAACGGCGACGCTGTTGCCATCGGCGAGGAAATCGGTCGTCTCGAACTCAAAGCCGAGGCTGCGCTGAAAGACCTTTATCATAATCTGACGCCATGGCAAAAAACGCAGGTGGCGCGTCATCCACAGCGGCCGCACTGTTTGGATTACATAAAAGCGCTGATTGAGAGCTTTGTGCCGCTCGCAGGCGATCGTAAATTCGGTGACGACGCAGCCATTGTCGGCGGTTTCGGCCGCTTCCGTGGCGAGAGCGTTTGCGTCCTGGGACACGAGAAAGGCTCGGATACGGAAAGCCGTCTCAAATACAATTTCGGCATGGCGCGGCCGGAGGGTTATCGCAAGGCCGCCCGGTTGATGGAAATGGCCGCCCGCTTCGGCATTCCGGTGATCTGCCTCGTCGATACCGCCGGCGCCTATCCCGGCATTGGCGCCGAAGAGCGCGGCCAGGCCGAAGCCATCGCGCGATCGACCGACATGTGTTTGGCGCTCAAGGTGCCCAATGTGGCCGTCATTCTCGGCGAAGGCGGCTCCGGCGGCGCCATCGCATTGGCCACGGCCAATCGCGTCTTAATGCTGGAACATGCCGTCTACAGCGTGATTTCGCCGGAGGGCGCGGCGTCAATTTTGTGGCGCGACACAACCAAAGCGCAAGAAGCCGCAACGAGTATGAAAATTACCGCGCAGGACATGCTGCGTTTTGGCGTCATCGACCAAATTGTCACCGAGCCGGTCGGTGGCGCCCATCGCGATCCGCAAAGCGCACTCACGGCGAGCGGTGAAGCGATTGCTGGCGCTTTGGCGGGGTTGCGGGGGCTCGACGGAGACACCGTGCGCCGGCAGCGTCGCGAGAAGTTTCTTGCCATGGGCCGGACCTTGCCGCACGAATGAGTCTCATGTCGACCGCTATTCACGTAAAAGTTGCGTGAACAACCGTCCCGCCGCAAAAATTTAACAAATTTACCGCACAATTTATCACATAATGTCCGCAGGCGCCGGCTCTCTCGCCTTGCGGTGGTCGCATCTTGACGATAGACTTATAAAAAGAGGGCTACGGATTTTCGGGGGAGTTCCGCGTTGAAACACCGCTTTGCCCGCGCGCTGTTGGTACCTGCGGCTGTGGCCGTAGCAATTGCTCTTGCCGGCTGTAACACCAGCGATCTACCGATGAGCGGCCGCGCCATGGCCCCGCTATCACAACAGATGCTTTCCGAATTTCAGGAAAAGCAGATGGACAAGGGATCACCAATCCTAGTCCGTCTGTTCAAAGAAGAATCCGAGTTCGAAGTTTGGAAGCAGAATCGCGGCGGCCAGTTTGCCCTGTTAAAAACCTATCCCATCTGCCGCTGGTCGGGCGATTTGGGACCGAAAAAGAAAGAAGGCGATCGTCAGGCGCCGGAAGGATTCTACTCGATCACGCCGGGACAGATGAATCCGAATTCGAGCTATTATCTCGCGTTCAACACCGGCTACCCCAACGCCTATGATCGCTCCCATGGCTATAGCGGCTCGCAGCTTATGGTACATGGCGATTGCTCATCGCGCGGCTGCTACGCGATGACCGACGAGCAGATTCAGGAAATTTACGCATTGGCGCGCGAATCGTTTTTTGGCGGACAGAAAGCGTTTCAGCTCCAAGCCTTTCCCTTCCGTATGACCGCGCTGAACATGGCCAGGCATCGCAACAATCCAAACTTCGAATTTTGGAAGATGCTGAAGGAAGGCTACGACCACTTCGACGTCACTCATCAAGAGCCGCGGATCGCGGTGTGCGAAAAACACTACGTCTTCGATGCGGCAGAGCCTGACAATGCGAGCAAGTCGCTCTCGTTCAACGCGAGCGGCCAATGCCCAATTTATCAACTCGACAAAACCATTGCCGCCGCCGTGCTTGATCACCAGCGTAGCGATCAATTCAGAACGGCGCAATATATTGCCGAACGCGTGCCGACGGTGCCTCTGCATAGGGAGGTCGACGGCGGCATGAACCCCATATTCCTGACGCGGCTCGAGACACAATCCGCCTATGACCGCAATGGCCGCATCATTCAGATCGCGACCGCTCCCGGCTCGTTGGTACGCGAGCCCAATTCGGCCGTCGTGCTGGTCGCCTCAAAACCACGGCCCGAAAGCGCGCCAGTCAATCCAATACCAAATCCGGAGCAAAGACCTGCGCCGGCGCAAAAGCCGACATCGATCGCCGGAATTTTAGACAATCTTTTCGGCGGTCCTGACGGGCAGACAAGCCATTCCTCGCAAGTGGCAGTAAACGCAAGTGAGAGACCTCGCAAAACAGGAACCCAACCGGCGCAAGGTCCGATGCACCCGACCGCATCGGTCATCGCTGCGGCTCACGTTAAGCCGCGTAAGACGCTCTCGCCGAAAGAGGTTGCCCACGACACGCCATCCGAACTCTCATTGACGTTGGCGCGGCAGAGGACTGCGAAAGACGCGGCGCCACCGATCCGCACCGCGTTTTCAAGTACCCCGCCGGGGGACGGCAATGGTCTTTTGAATGGCGCGCAGCCGGTCGTTCCCGCCGGTTCATTCAATAGCCGTTGGGGCGGGTTGCAATAATTTATTGCCTCTTGAACAGAGGTTGGCCGGCAGTAAGTGAATGGCGAGACTGTCGCGGGGTCTAGGCGAGGGACAAGTTAAGTCCTTAAATGACAACGCTACGGATCGCGGCCGCCACTAAAGCAGGATGCGATTAGGTTTACCCAGACGTAGCCGCGTGCACTCTTCCACCTCTCCCAATCGAAGTCGAATATATCCGACTTCGATCGCTTTTAATGCCGAACTCGGGGAAACCCGGGTTTTAATGCCGAACTCGGGTAAACCCGAGTTCGGATGGGAGAGGTCGGCATGCGGAACGCATGCCGGGTGAGGGGTTGGGGCCTTTCGAGATTCAGTATGAGGGAGCATGCCGTGCCTGCGGCTAATTCAACCTAAAAAAACATCACGCTATAGCCACCGCCCGCCGCGCCTTCTACGGCCGTCTCCTCGCTCCAGTTGGGCGGCCGATTAGTCGCTCAGCCGCTCGATTTCGGCGCCGCAATGGGCGAGCTTGGTTTCGAGTTTCTCAAAGCCGCGGTCGAGGTGGTAGACGCGGTTGACGATCGTTTCACCCTCGGCGGCAAGGGCTGCGATGACAAGCGACACCGAGGCGCGCAAGTCGGTCGCCATCACTTGAGCGCCTTTCAAGGGCGCAGTCCCTTCGATTGTCGCCGTTTGGCCGTCAAGATGAATGCGCGCCCCTAGCCGCGCCAATTCCTGCACATGCATAAATCGATTTTCGAAAATCGTCTCGGTAATGCGCGATGTGCCCCGCGCCCCCGTCATCAAAGCCATCAGTTGCGCTTGTAGATCGGTGGGAAAGCCGGGGAATGGCGCTGTCGTCACATCCACCGCGGACAGCCGAACGCTGTCGCGGGCGACGCGAATCCCCTCTTTTGTCGGGGTCACCGTAACACCGGTTTGCGTCAACACATCGAGCGCCGATTGAAGCAATTCGGACCGCGCATGTTGCAGGAGAACCTCGCCGCCGGTCATCGCGACCGCCATGGCGTAAGTGCCGGTTTCGATACGGTCCGGCAACACCGAATGGCGCGCACCATGCAGACCGGACACGCCCTCAACGACGATACGCGATGTGCCCGCCCCGCCGATCTTGGCGCCCATTTTGTTGAGACAATCGGCGACATCGCCGATCTCCGGCTCGCGCGCGGCGTTCTCGATGATCGTTGTGCCTTTAGCGAGCGCCGCCGCCATCAGCGCCGCGTGAGTGCCACCAACCGTCACTTTCGGAAATACGATCTTCCTGCCACGCAAACCGTTTTTAGCGCGAGCGATCACATAGCCGGCCTCGATCTCGATCTCCGCGCCCAGCGCTTCCAGCGCCATGATCAGCAAGTCGACGGGGCGCGTGCCGATGGCGCAGCCGCCCGGCATCGACACTTTTGCCTCGCCCATGCGCGCCAGAAGCGGTGCGATGATCCAGAAACTTGCGCGCATTCTTGAGACGAGTTCATAAGGGGCGGTGGTATCGACAATGGTCTTGGCCGAGATGTGAATCGTGCGGCCATTATTCGGATCATCACCCAGCCGCTTGCCGGCGATCATCACGTCGACGCCGTGATTGCCGAGAATGCGCTGAAGCTGTACCACGTCGGCCAGCCGCGGCACGTTGTCGAGAATGAGCGTCTCGTCGGTCAAAAGGCTCGCAATCATCAAGGGGAGCGTTGCATTCTTCGCCCCCGAGATGGGGATAGTGCCGTGCAGGCGTTGCCCGCCGATAATGCGAATGCGATCCATGCCGCTCTTGTGACCTCTTAGTGGCCCGATTCAAACATTCGCCATCCATTTCGGCGGGGTTCTTTTGCGAATGTTTAAACCGAAAGACTCCACCAGCCCCTCCCCACAAGGAGGACGGACGTTTCCCATCTTGCTCCGTCCGCGATACCCGGACGGGAGCGCAGCAATCCATGTGCAATGCGTGACGATCCGGCCGTGGCCCGGCCGCCGTCCCGCAACGTGACGTACCGGAACGATAGCATCCTCGCCGGTCAAATGCGGCGAAAAAACGGATTTAACGTCAATCAAAAGGTGATCGCCCTTTGGCCGTTACGCCGGCTTATCGTTATCATTGTGCTCAGCGCGTGAAACGCCGGGCGCGCTTTCGGGCCGGGAATCCGTGCGCCGGCCGCGCGCTTGCGCCTTGCGGCGCCGCAGATTTTCCCGCAGCGCTTTGGCGAGCCGCTGGCTGCGCGTGCCGGTTTTGCAATCTTTTTTGCCGTTGCCGCCCGATATGACCATAGGGCTAATATCGGCCGGACGCGCCGGTGCGCAAGTGGGGCGCCAAGTCCACGTTTCAAGTCCACGTTTCAAGTCCGCGTTTCAAGTCCGCGTTTAACGTATGCCCTTGCCTTGCCTTACCGGGGGACGTTGTGGCAGTTTCCGCCACGTTCGCTGCGCCCGTTTGTCAAGCCACGCATTCTCGCTGCCGTAGCTCAGTGGTAGAGCACCTCATTGGTAATGAGGAGGTCGAGTGTTCAATCCACTCCGGCAGCACCAGGCTACATGCATCGCGCCGATTGCCGCATGGCAGATCAACCGATGGACGATGCATCAGAAGAGTCATGAGAGTGGTTGCGGCGCCGGCCCGCCATCATAGGCGCGCAGCAAACTTGCTTCCATTTCGCGGTTAAAGGCTTGCGACAAAGCCGCGATGGCCGCCAAACTCTGCGGAAATTCATGCGGCTCCAAAAGTGAGTGTGCGCGGTTGATGAGCGCACCAATGATGCGGCCGATGTAAAGCAGGCGTTCAATTTCCGGATCAAAGCTCCGGATGTCTGCGAGTGGCGGTGCTTTTTGTTTGCGCATCAAGACACACGACATTTAGAATGATCAAGCACTCCGGGACGATCCCATTGGCCTTCAGGGCGGATCAATACATAGGGATCCGAGAAGCTCGTCAGTGCGTTGGGGTCGGGCGGAAGTTCGAGATCGCCTTCCAACAGTTGCAGGCCCGAAAATCCGAAGGTGGGCTCCGCCGTTCGCGCTCGAAAGCCAAACCGTTCCCACAACTTTAAGACACGCGGCTCGGCATGACCGTAAAGTTTGCGATAGCCTTTAGCTTGACAGAACGCGATGGCGGCTTTGATCAATTGAAACACCAGCCGCGTGTCACGATATCGTTCAACAACGGCCAACCGCTCTAATTTGGCGAAGTCCGCAAAATAACGAACACGAATACAACCCGCAGGTTCGTTCCCCACATACCCTAACAGATGCGTGGCGGTGAGATCATTGCCGTCGAATCCCTCCGCATATGGAAAACCGATATAGGTGGATGAACGAATACTCATCACCTTGAGCAAATCGTCAAGCCGATGGACGACTGTGACGCCGATTTGCCCATCGGCACAATGCCGCTCTTCCGTCGGTTCAACGGTATCGTACAAAGCTCGCTTTTGTTTATCTGACGAAAGGTTATGGGACGCAGTATCGGCGGCACGACGGTATTCCAGCAGTTCTGGAATCAATTTGCCTTCCCATATCACGTTTGGTCGAAAGCCTAGCGTAAGGAGAAAATCCCACGATTTCTTGCTCGTGGCTTTGCAGTAAAGCGGTGCTGCTCGATTTTTATTCGAACTTAGTCGATCCATAACAAGAGCAATACCGCCAACGAGATTGCGAGTGACGTAGATGCCCCAGATATAAATCGCATGCGGCCGCTCGTTCTGCCTGCAGATGTAACGTGTGTCTGGTTTGGTAGTGTCCAGTTTCCCGCTGAACAGCGACCGTGTTCCGTCTTCGTTGAGCGGCACCTGTGCAACAAAGCCAATTGGCTGGTGAAAGGCGTCAATTGCGCTCTCCGTGCGCGCGATTGCAAATAGACAATCGGGATTGTGGGCATAAACCCGTAGCACAGTCTCGTAACTGGCAAGTCCAGGAATTTCCTCCCGTGCGCGTTCCAAGAGGGGCTGGATGCTCTCGAGAGGAGGATGAACGGACATAAGGCCATCCGCAACGCGTTCGACATCCATGGTGTCGAGGTCACGCCAAACCTCGGAATGGATTTGCTGTGGGTGCAGCGGTACGCTGGCATTCATGACCGACCTCGCTTCTCCAAATCACAATGTAGTATTTGTCGTAGGCTGAGATATGCTAGCGTGAGGTATTCGGAGGGGTGATGCAAATATTGCGTAACCGTGCGCCAACAGCGGCGCACGTCGTAAACAGATTTGAGGAGCGAAATCGCCTCAGTTGGGACGACGTTCGGCTGTTCTTGGAGGTGGCGCAGTCGGGGAGTTTTCGGAAGGCGGCCGAATCAACCGGCGTTTCACCCAATACATTGATGCGGCGCATCTCCATGCTGGAACGCCAGCTCGGACATATTCTTCTTGCTCGGACGACAAATGGTGTGCGCCTTACGACCGAGGGACGCGAGGTGGTCAAAATTGGCCAACGCTTGCACCACGAAGCGTCGGCATTAGAGCGGATCGCCAAGGTAAGCTCACGAGGACTCTCCGGGGTTGTTAAAATTGCAGTCACAGAAGGTCTCGGCACCTTTTGGATTATCCCGCGGCTCGTCGATTTTCAGCAGCGCCACCCGAATTTAACGGTCGATCTATTTTGCGATATGAAAGTCGCGGACATGACCAGCCACGAGGCAGACGTTGCCGTGCAAATTGATCGTCCGCCCGAAAACGACCTGGTGATTACGCGTCTCGGCTACCTTCACCTCATATTGTTTGCATCCGATGAATACCTGCGCCTACACGGGGCGCCGTCGCGTTTCGAAGATCTCGTGAATTATCATTTTGTCGAACAAGTTGCGCCGCAGGCGCCTAGTGAGATGGCAAAGGCCATTCCCAATCCGCTGGCGAAACATTTCGTGAGTTTTCGTGCCAATACGAGCACAGCGCATGCCTATGCCATTTCGCGCGGCGCAGGAATTGGCTTGTTGCCGACCTATGCGCGGGCGATCACCCGGCGCGTGCGGCCGGTCGGCGTCGATTTTCGGCTGCGGCGCGACATTTGGCTGACCTTTCATCCGAAGGCGCGCGGCATCAAACGTGTGAAAGCCGCGGTGGACTGGCTGCGCGAGGCCTTCGACCCCGTCCGCTATCCATGGTTTCGCGAGGAGTTCGTGGCGCCCGATAAACTTGAAGGCGACTTCATCAAGAACAACGTGATTCAACTTTTTGAGGGGTTCTTAGACCGAGGGCTATAACGTGAAACAGACGATGCTCGAGCAACCAAAATCATACGATCCCGTCGATGTCCATGTTGGCCAGCGCATTCGTGCGTTCCGAATCAGCAAGGGAATGTCGCAAGCCACGCTGGGCGACAACATAGGCGTCACGTTTCAGCAGGTGCAAAAATACGAACGCGGCGCGAACCGCGTCGGCAGCAGCCGGCTCAAGAAAGTGGCGATAGCTTTGGAAGTGCCGGTCGCGGCCTTGTTCGGAGAATACAACGCGCCGCCCCATGATACGGCTGATGCATTGCTCACCGAAATTTTGTCACAGCCGCACGCCA
The DNA here is from genome assembly GCA_963697535.1 of uncultured Pseudomonadota bacterium. Classification (GTDB taxonomy): domain Bacteria; phylum Pseudomonadota; class Alphaproteobacteria; order Rhizobiales; family Xanthobacteraceae; genus Pseudolabrys. The sequence goes on from OY969085.1 coordinate 1,083,388, forward strand.
CGCGCTTGCTGCGCGCGTTCAATGCCATTCCCGACTCGGGTCAGCGGTTTGCGCTTTTGCAATTGGCCGAAAGCATCGCTAAATATCCCCGCTAGTGGAGTGGATTTGACATTCGCTACCCACCTGGCCGCAAGCTCGCGAAGCGAATGTCAAATCCAAAACTCCACTAGAAACTTATATTTGGCTCATGGTCTTTCAATTCAAACATTCGCAAAAGATCCCCGCCGAAATGGGTAGCGAATGTTTAAATCGGACCACTAGAGTTTTAAAAAATTCGCCATCGCAAAAAGAGAGTTCTGATCGCCGATGGCTGACATCTTGTTCCCGATGTTGATGTCCGGCAACGATTGATTTCTTGCAGCGGTTCAAAATATTTCAGCGATCCGTTGTTTTGAACCATTTTTTGAACCAAATGACGGGATATATTTTCAGGTCTACCAAAGTTGGATGACCAGGATGCGTGTTGATGAAAACCTTGATTGAATTCATGCATATAACCGTTGCGCATATTGATAAAATTTGAAAAACGGCGCACATCGGGCGTAGCTAATGAAACTGATCCGCGTCATCAACTCCATTTTCCCCACCTTCCGCAAACATCCGGAATTGGTCGCGGCGCGTGTTGTAACGTTTTTTGCGGCGCTCACGATTGCGGCGTTCCTTTTCTTCCAACACGTGCTCGGTTATCCGCCGTGTCCGCTTTGTCTTGATCAGCGTATAGCTTTCTATGTGAGCCTGCCTCTGGCTGTGCTGCTGTGGTATGGTAGTTTGCGCAGCGCGCCGCGCATGGTATTGGCAATTGGTTTCTTCGCCATTGCCGTCGTGATGTTTTGGAACACCGGGCTTTCCGCTTACCACGCCGGAATCGAGTGGAAACTCTGGCCCGGGCCGAACGATTGCAGCGGGCCGATCAATGGTTTGGGTTCGGCCGTTTCAATGCTCAAGCGCCTGCAGGACATCCATATCGTTCGTTGCGACGAGGCCGCCTGGCGATTTCTCGGGCTTTCACTGGCCGGTTACGACGCCCTGATATCGTTATTCTTGTCGGCAGTGGCCGCTGGGGCGACGAACGCTTTGTTCGTGCGGCGAGATGCGTCCGAATAAGGCGAGTTGAGGCGCCTTTTTCCATCGACACAGCGGTATGCGCGACGATCAATCCTTGCGTCCGCGGCATCCGATCGGCCGGCGTCTTTCGTCAAGGCCATGGCCAGCATTTCGTCTGCCGGCGCGTAGGGCGCCGCGAAGGACGCGATCGTGGGAGCGGATCGTTCCGCCGCCATGGCTGCTCCTGTTTAGCCCAATCATATTTACCATGAGGATCGATCTTACCGGATAGCCGCGCGTTATGCTCACCAAGCAGGCACATCTCTTGTATGTATGGAATTAACCGTTTTCCGAGACGCCGGACGCTCGTAGCGAACCGTCAACCGTCCCGGACGGCCAGCCTTGCCGAAGTTTGGGGTGACCGGTCGACGATCGATCGTCAATCACAATATAGTGAATTCTGGGTCGTTTCGCTTCTGATCTAAAGCGTAAGCCAAACATTATCGTTTGCGGAACTCGACGATTTCCGAGGCCCGAGAGACACCGACCGGACCGCGACGTATGCGCTTTTTCCTCTCATTTTTCCGTTGGCCTGCCGTGATGGCGGCGTGCGCCGCCATTGGCATCCCGGCACTCGCAGTGCCGCGTTGCGCGTATGCGGAAGCCAAGCTTCTGATCGAAGCATCGAGCGGTAAGGTTCTTCTGGCGCAAGAGGCGACCCAGCCCTGGTACCCGGCCTCTCTCACCAAACTGATGACCACCTACACCGCCTTGCGCGCGATCAAAGAGGGGCGGGTTTCGTTCGACAGCCTGTTCACGGTATCAGCCAACGCATCGGCCCAAGAACCCACCAAAATGGGTTTCCCGGTCGGCACCCGCATCACGCTCGACAATGCGTTGAAGATGATGCTGGTCAAATCCGCCAACGATATGGCTGTGGTCATTGCCGAAGGCGTGGGCGGTTCGGCCGATGTTTTTACCACGATGATGAATGCCGACGCGCAGCGGCTCGGCATGACGCAATCGCATTTCGTCAATCCGAATGGCTTGCCGGCTGACAATCATGTCAGCTCGGCGCGCGATCTCGCGATTCTTGCGCGCGCCTTGATGACCGAATTCCCTCAATACGACTCCTATTGGCATATTCATTCGATCCGTTACGGCAAGCGCGTCATTCACAATTACAATAGTTTGCTCGATCGTTATCCGGGCGCCGATGGCATGAAGACCGGCTTTATTTGCGCCGCCGGCTATAATCTCGTCGCCTCGGCAACTCGCAACGGACGGCGCTTGATCGTCGTCGTTCTTGGCGCTTATTCCGGCGGAGCGCGCGTACATGACGCCGCGCAATTGCTGGAAAACGGTTTTAACGGCGTCGGAATTCCCCCGGTCACCGATTCGCTCAGCACTATCGATGCGCTCGCGCCGATTGCGGCGCCGCCGCTGGACTTGCACGAGACAGTGTGCGGCCGCCACCGGCGTAAGCCGCCTTCGGAGGCCGATGACGAACCGGCCGTCAAAGCGTCGAGCGGCCAGGATGCGAATGGAGACGTAAAGGTCGCCCTGCGGCCCGGCTTGATGCCATCCATTGGTAAATTCGTGTTGCCGCCGGCAAACGACACGACGCCGCCCGTTGTTGTGTTTACCGGCCCGGTCGATCATCCCGATCCGGTCATCGTGATGGCGCGGGCGAAAACGAAAAAAAGAATGAAAACAAAGCATGTGGTTCGCCATTCGGCCAAACATCGGCGCGAATCCCAACGCGCACAGGCGGTACACGCGGCCAAGGGACACGCAAAACCATGGTTTCTTCGGCTCGTCCATGAGAGCGACTAACCTGCCCCCCGATCTGACGGCCCGGCGCTGAAATTGAGCGAGGCGTTGCGCGGCTCTTGCGCCGGCGCGCGATTGGATCGATCCTGCGTATGGCCCCATTACATCACGAAGTTCGAAAACGCATGAAACGGCCCTGGCTTCAGCATTACCCACCGGGCGTCCCCGCCGAGATCGATCCTGCGCGCTATCCCTCATTGGTGACGATGTTTGAGGAAAGCTTCAGCGTCTATGCAAAGCGTGAGGCTTGCGTCTGCATGGGCACCCGCCTGACCTATTCGGAATTGGATGATACCTCTCGCCGCCTTGCCGCCTGGCTGCAAGGCCTCGGTCTTGCGCGCGGCGCTCGCGTCGCCATCATGATGCCGAACGTGTTGCAATATCCCGTCGCGCTCATCGCGATATTGCGCGCCGGTTACGCGGTGGTCAACCTCAACCCGCTTTACAAGCCGCGCGAGTTGGAATGGCAATTGAATGATTCCGGCGCCGAGGCCGTCATGGTCCTCGAAAATTTTGCGGCGGCTTTGCAGGAGGCGCTTCCGCTCACGCGGGTCAAGCACGTTGTCGTTACCAGTGTTGGCGACATGCTCGGCTTTGCCAAAGGCGCGCTGGTCAATGGCATGGTGCGGCATGTCAAGAAACTGGTGCCCGCCTATGCCATCCCCCAAGCGGTCGCCTTTCATGATGCGTTGGCGGCCGGCCGCAAACGGTCCTTCGTGCGTGTTGACCTCAGCCCCGATGATCTTGCTTTATTGCAATATACCGGCGGCACCACCGGCACGCCCAAGGCCGCCATGTTGCGACATCGCAATCTGGTTGCCAATGTCCTGCAAATCGAAACCTGGCAAAAATCGGTGATGGATCGGCCGCCATTGGTCGACCGTCTGGTGATCGTCACCGCATTGCCGCTCTATCACATTTTTGCGTTGACCGCCTGTTTTTTGCTGGGAATGCGATGCGGCGGGCTGTGTTTGCTGATGACCAATCCGCGCGATGTCGGCGGGCTCATCAAAGAGCTCAGCCATTACAAAGTGAATTTATTTCCTGCCGTCAACACGCTTTACAATGCGCTGTTACAGCATCCGGACTTCAAAAAAATCGATTGGAGCGCGTTCAAATGCGCCATTGGCGGCGGTATGGCAGTACAAAAATCCGTCGCCGAGGCCTGGATGAAAGCAACCGGCCGGCCGATCGTCGAAGGATATGGTCTGTCGGAGACCTCGCCTGTTCTCACCTGCAATTTGCCCGAGATCGCCGAGTGGACGGGAACCATCGGCCTGCCGCTGCCCTCGACCGAGATTTCCATCCGCAACGAGCAGGGGGACGAGCTGCCGCCGGACCAGCCGGGTGAGATCTGCGCGCGTGGGCCGCAGGTCATGGCCGGCTATTGGCAGCGCCCCGATGAAACGGCATCGGTGATGACGCGGGATGGCTTTTTCCGCACCGGCGACATCGGCGTCATGGATAGCCAAGGCCGTTTCCGGATCGTCGATCGCAAAAAGGACATGATCACGGTATCGGGTTTTAAAGTGTACCCCAACGAAGTCGAAGATGTTGCCATGAGTCATGGCGGGCTCAAGGAATGCGCCGTCATCGGCATAGCGGACGAACATTCGGGCGAAGCGCCCAAACTATTTGCGGTTAAAAAAGATGCGAACTTGACGGCGGGCGAGTTGCGGCGCTTTCTGGTCGCGCGCCTGGCGAGTTACAAAGTGCCGCGGCAAATCGAATTTTGTACCGAATTGCCGAAAGGCGGTGTCGGCAAAATCCTGCGCCGCGCCTTGCGTGAACAAATCGAAACCAAGCCGCTGGGTTTGAAAACCGACGCCGATGTCCATGTCGAACCGCGCCGTTAGTGTAACCCCTTCGGAGATTGTGGACTTCTGGCGCGACGCGGGACCCGATCGCTGGTTCGCGAAAGATCCGTTGCTCGACCAAGAAATTCGCCGGTGTTTTCTGCGCGCGTACGAGCTGGCTGCGGCGGGCGAACTCGGTCAGTGGGAGCAAAGCGCCGGAGGCTCGCTTGCGCTCTTGATCCTGCTCGACCAGTTCCCGCGCAACATGTTTCGGGGCGAGGCGCGCGCTTTTGCGACCGATCCTTTGGCGCGCGCGATTGCAACCGCCGCCCTGACGCGCGGGTTCGATACGCAAGCGGCGCAATCAATGCGCGGCTTCTTCTATCTGCCTTTCCAGCATTCCGAGAATTTGGCCGATCAGGAACGAAGCCTCGCTCTCTATAAAGCCGCCGGCGATGCCGAAGGCCTCAAATGGGCCGAGCTGCACGCCGACATTATTCGCCGCTTCGGACGCTTTCCACACCGCAACGCCGTGCTTGGCCGTACGACAACGCCGCAGGAACAGCTCTTTCTCGATTCCGGCGGATTTGCGGGATAATTCAGGTGTAGCGCCGCCTCTGGCGATTTGCGCACAGAACGGGTAAAGGCGCTTCGCAATACGGCAGTTTCACGGGGAGCTTCAAGATGTCGAAGAATTCGCAAAAAATCGGCTGGATCGGTACTGGCCGCATGGGTCTGCCGATGGCGGAGCGTCTGCTCAAGGCCGGCCGTGATGTGACGATTTGGAATCGCACACGCGCCAAGGCCGAGCCTTTGACGGCACATGGCGGCAAAATCGTCGACAAACTCTCCGACCTCGTCGCTTGCGACGTCGTGTTCTCCATTGTGTCGACCGGCAAAGATCTCGAACAGGTCTACTTCGGTAAAAACGGTGTTTTGTCGAATGCGGGACAAGCGCCCGCCACCTTCGTCGATTGCTCGACGATCTCGGTTGAAGAATCCGCCGCCCTTCGCAGGCGCCTGAAAGAGCGTGGCGCGGAATTTGTCACAGCGCCGATTTCGGGCAATGCCAAAGTGATCAAAGCCGGCCGGCTGTCATCCGTCGTTTCCGGCCCCGAACAAGCCTGCAAAACGGTGATGCCGTTGATCGAAGCGATCGCACCGCAGGGCGTGAGTTACGTCGGCGAGGGCGAACTCGCGCGCGTATGCAAAATCGCGCATAACGTCATGCTCGGTGTCGTCATCGAGAATCTGATCGAGATCACTCTGCTCGTGAACAAAATGGGTGTGCCGCGCCATGCCTTCCTTGCCTTCCTTAACAATAGCGTGATGGGCTCCATGTTCACCCGCTATAAAGCACCGGCGCTGGTCAATCTCGATTGGACGACGACCTTCACTCCTGAACTCCTGCGCAAGGATCTCGATCTCGGTCTCGATTTGGGCCGAGAAATGGATGTGCCGATGCCGGTCACCGCCGCAACCCGCGAAGTGCTGCAAACACATTTCGGCGCGGCCAGCTTGCAGAAAGATCCGCAAGAATATCTGCAAAAGGATTTCGCGGCGCTCATGGAAACCATGGCGCTTGCCGCAGGCATGACGCTCGCTCCGGAGAACAAAAACGTGCCGAGCGGGCTGGAGCCATGAGCCATTGTCGAGGAATCATATTCTGCCATTCCCGGCCGGGCGGTCGGGATCTTGCCGGGCCGTGTCCAAGATGAGAATTGATGAGACATTGATGAGACATTGGGCAAAGGGAATATCCGGAGCGTGATCGATGACTTTTAAACTCTACAACGCGCCGCAGTCGACGTGCAGCCAGCGCGTGCGCTTTGTGTTCAACGCAAAGAATCTGCCGTTTGAGGAGATCAAACTCAATCTCCTCGACGGCGATCAGCTCAAGCCGGACTATCTGAAACTCAACCCCAATGGCGTGGTGCCGACGCTCGATCACGACGGTGCGATCGTGATTGATTCGACTGTGATCACCGAATACCTCGATGAGGTCGCGCCCGATAACAGCTTTACACCGGACGATGCGGTGCTGCGCGCCCGCATGCGCGCCTTGATGCATTTCGTGGATGAAATGCCGGCCGCCTCAGTGCGTGTGCCCACTTTCAATCTCGCTTTTTTGCCGAGCTTTCAAAAGATGAGCCGCGAGGCCTTCATTGCCATGGCCGAGTCGAAGCCGCTGCGCAAAGAGTTCATGCTCACCATGGGGCAGACAGGCTTTCCCAAAGCGGAGATGGACGCCGCCCTCGCGCGGTTGCGCCGGTCCTACGAACGCATGGATGCCGAAATCGAAAAGAGCGGCGGGCCGTGGCTGTTGGGAAAGAACATCTCGCTCGCCGATGTGGCGGCGATGCCGGCCTTGGTGCGCATGCACGATCTCGGTATGGCGGAGTGGCAAGACCTGCCGCGCGTCACGACTTGGTTCGACAATATCCGCGCGCAGCCGGCGTTTAAGCCGACTTATTATCACGGCTCATTGCTGAGCGAGAAATTTCCGCATCTGCGGGAGAGGGCCTCTTAATATTTATTCGCGATCGGCAGTTCTTCCGCCGGGAACAGCGTGATCACCCGCGCGCTTTTGTCGGTGACCACCAGTTCTTCCTCGATGCGAGCAGCCGAATAGCCGTCGGTTGCCGGGCAATAGGTTTCCAGCGCGAACACCATGCCTTCCTTGATCTCGGTCGGATGTTCGAGCGAGATCACGCGGCTGATGATCGGCCGCTCGTGCAGTGCCAGGCCAAGGCCGTGGCCAAATTGTAAACCGAAGGCCGATAATTCATCGGGGAAACCGAACTCCTGGGCTTTCGGCCAAGCGCGCGCGACTTCGTCCGTCATCACGCCTGGCTTGATCAATTCGATGGCGCGATCGAGCCATTCGCGGCACCTTTTGTAAGCATCGTGCTGCGCGGGCGTCGCGCGGCCGACATTGAAGGTGCGGTAGTAGCAGGTGCGATAGCCCATGAAGGATTGCAAAATGTCGAAGAACGCCTGATCGCCGGGGCGGATCATGCGGTCGGTGAAATTGTGCGGGTGCGGATTGCAGCGCTCGCCGGAAATCGCATTCACCGCTTCCACATCGTCGGAGCCATGGCGATAGAGAAACTCGTTCACCTTGGCGACGATGTCGTTCTCGCGCACGCCGGGTTTGAGCTCTTCATCGATCATGTGATAAGCGCCATCGACCATGGCGGCGGCGCGGTTCAAAAGCGCGATCTCGTCGGCCGATTTCACCTCGCGCGCTTCCAGCATCACTTGCTGGCCGTCGACGACCTTGACGCCCGCCTTCTGCAATTCGAACATCATCGCCGGCTCGATGATATCGACGCCGACCGGCATTTTCTCGACGCCGGCCTGCTTAAGCAGCGAGAACAATTCCTTGGCGTGTTTCTCCATCAGCCCGAACGAGGGCTGCACGGTGCCGCGCAAGCCGAGCAAACCGGCCTTGCAGTTCTCCGGTTTGAGCCAGGGCGCATAAAGCTTGTGATGAACGGCGGCGGAGCCGAAGTCCCACAGAATCGGATCGCCACCGCGCGTGAGCAGCGCCCAGCGCGAGATTTTGTCGCGCTCCCATTCGCCGATCTTGGTCGAGGTCAGATAGCGGATATTGTTGACGTCGAAGACGAGAAGCGCGCCGCATTCGCTGGCTTCCAGCACTTGTCTCGCGCGCCCGAGCCGGTAGCGATGCAGGCGGCGGTAATCGACGCGCTCCTCGAAATCGACCGCCATGGGGCCGAGCGCCGGCAAAGCGCGGCCCCAATTATAACGGGGGTTGATGTCCTCGGTGCTGATTTGCAGCGGCTCGCGCGTTCGTTCGTCCATCATACTCTTCTCCCTTTATTGCGCGCTCATATCGGGATCTTGGCGCTGGTTCAGACGAGGTCGACGCACTTTGCCTCCGACATTCGGCTTTGAACACCCCGCCTTTCGCTCCGCTCAAGGCGGCTACAGGCTACGAAAAACTTCGCCGGAATCACGCGAGGTCGAAACGGTCCAGGTTCATCACCTTGGTCCACGCCGCCGCGAAGTCCTTCGCGAATTTCTCCTTCGAGTCCGCGCACGCATAGACTTCCGCGAAGGCGCGAAGCTGTGAATGCGAGCCGAAGATCAGATCGACGCGGGTGGCGGTCCATTTGGGCGCCTTCGTCTTGCGGTCGCGGCCTTCATAGGCATCCTTGCCGATCGGAAACCACTCCGTGCGCATGTCGAGCAGATTGACGAAGAAGTCGTTGGTCAACGACCCAACCCTTTTGGTGAAGACGCCGTGCTTGGACTTGCCGGTGTTTGCGCCAAGAACGCGCAAACCGCCGACGAGTGCCGTCATCTCGGGCGCCGTCAGCGTCAGCAGTTGCGCCCGGTCCACCAGCGCTTCCTCAGGCGTCATGAACTGCCGCTTGCCGCCGACAAAGTTGCGGAAGCCGTCGGCGCGCGGCTCCAGCGGCGCGAAGCTATCGACCTCGGTCTGATCTTGCGACGCATCCATGCGGCCTGGCGTGAAGGCGAGCTTCACGTTGACGCCGGCAGCCTTTGCGGCTTTCTCGATCGCGACAGCGCCGCCGAGAACGATGAGGTCGGCAAGCGAGACTTGTCTGCTACCCTTGCCCGCGTTGAATGCCTGCTGGATCGCTTCGAGCTTCTTGAGCACTTTCGCCAGTTCGGCCGGATTGTTCACCTCCCAATCCTTCTGGGGCGCGAGGCGGATGCGCGCGCCGTTCGCGCCGCCGCGCTTGTCCGAACCGCGGAACGTCGACGCCGACGCCCATGCGGTCGACACAAGCTGCGGCACCGACAGGCCGCTCGCGAGAATCTTCTGCTTGAGCGCCGCAATGTCCTTGTCGCCAATCAGTGTCTTGCGATAAGTCGCCGGGATCGGATCCTGCCAGATCAGCGTTTCCTTCGGCACGAGCGGGCCGAGGTAGCGCGCACGCGGACCCATGTCGCGGTGCGTGAGCTTGAACCAAGCGCGGGCAAACGCATCGGCGAACTGGTCCGGATGCTCGTAGAAGCGCCGCGAAATTTTTTCATAAGCCGGGTCGAACCGCAGCGACAGGTCGGTGGTGAGCATGGTAGGCACATGGTTCTTCGACTTGTCGAACGCGTCCGGAATGTCGGTCTTCGCGTTCTTGGCCTTCCATTGCTTCGCACCGGCCGGGCTCTTCGTCAGCTCCCATTCGTTTTCGAACAGGTTCTTGAAGAAGTTGTTGCTCCACTTGGTCGGCGTCTGCGTCCAGGTGACTTCCGGGCCGCCGGTGATGGCATCAGTGCCGATGCCCGTGCCGAACTTGCTCTTCCAGCCGAGGCCTTGGTCTTCGATCGCGGCGCCTTCCGGCTCCGGGCCGATCAGCGATGGATCGCCCGCGCCGTGGGTTTTGCCGAAAGTATGGCCGCCGGCGATCAGCGCGACGGTCTCTTCGTCGTTCATCGCCATGCGGAAGAAGGTTTCGCGAATGTCCTTAGCCGCCGCGACCGGGTCCGGGTTGCCGTTCGGGCCTTCCGGATTGACATAGATGAGTCCCATCTGCACGGCGCCGAGCGGCTCGGCAAGCTGGCGCTCGCCGCTGTAACGTTCGTCGCCGAGCCATGAACCTTCCGGCCCCCAATAGAGCTCTTCCGGCTCCCAAACGTCGGCCCGGCCACCCGCAAACCCAAATGTCTTGAAGCCCATCGATTCAAGCGCGACATTGCCGACAAGGACCATAAGGTCGGCCCAGGAAATTTTCTTGCCGTATTTCTGCTTGATCGGCCACAGAAGCCGGCGCGCCTTGTCGAGATTGGCATTGTCCGGCCAGGAGTTCAGTGGCGCAAAGCGCTGCTGGCCGGCACCTGCGCCGCCACGGCCGTCGGTAATGCGGTAGGTGCCCGCCGCGTGCCAGGCCAAGCGGATGAACAGGCCGCCGTAGTGGCCGAAGTCGGCCGGCCACCAACTTTGCGAGTTCGTCATCAAGGCGCGCAGGTCCTTGATCACGGCTTTCAGATCGAGGCTCTTGAACTCCTTGCGGTAGTCAAAATCTTTGCCCATCGGATCGGATTTCGGCGAGTTTCGATGAAGCCTCGAAGTGTCGAGTTGGTTCGGCCACCAGTCCTCATTGGTTCTGCGGCGAACGGGCGCGTGAGCAACTGGGCATTGGCCGCTGCTCTTATCATCAGTCTTTGCGTCCATGTATTCCTCCGACTTCCATTCAGGCGTTTTTTCGCCGTCGCGCCTCTTTTTAAGCAATCACCAATCAAGTCAAATCGTAATTTATTACCGAGGCAGTTATTCCGCTCCGCCTGCGGCAGCCTGCAATTCGCCACCTTCTTTCTTCGCTTTGGCTTCCAAATCCTCGCCCGTTGCTTGATCGACCGCTCGCATCGACAGGCGCACCTTGCCGCGCTCGTCGCTGCCAAGGAGTTTCACCTTCACCTTATCGCCTTCTTTGACTACGTCCGATGTCTTTTGCACGCGATGCGGCGCAAGTTGGCTGATATGCACGAGGCCGTCTTTGGCTCCGAAGAAATTCACGAAGGCGCCAAAATCCATGATCTTGACCACCGTGCCCTCATAAATGTGGCCGACTTCCGGATCGGAGGCGATCGACTTGATCCAGTTGATCGCCGCCTTGATCGCGTCGGCCGAGGCGGACGCAACCTTTACCGAACCATCATCCTCGACGCTGATTTTCGTGCCGGTCTTCTCGACAATCTCGCGGATTACTTTGCCGCCGCTGCCGATTACTTCGCGGATTTTGTCGGTGGGGATTTTGAACATCTCGATGCGCGGTGCGTGCGCCCCGAGTTCGGCGCGGGCCGCGGTGATGGCTTTCGCCATCTCGCCAAGAATGTGCAGACGGCCGTCCTTCGCCTGTGCCAGCGCGATCTTCATGATCTCTTCGGTGATGCCGGCAATCTTGATGTCCATCTGCAGCGATGTGATGCCGTTCTCGGTGCCGGCGACTTTGAAATCCATGTCGCCGAGATGGTCTTCGTCGCCGAGAATATCGGAGAGTACGGCGTAACGCTTGTCCTCGAGTATAAGACCCATGGCGATGCCGGCCGTCGGCCGCCGCAAAGGCACACCCGCGTCCATCAGCGCCAGCGAGGAACCGCAGACGGTTGCCATCGACGACGAGCCGTTCGATTCCATGATTTCGGAGACGAGCCGGATGGTGTAGGGGAATTCCGCCGATGCTGGCAGCATCGGATGAATCGCGCGCCAGGCGAGTTTGCCGTGGCCGATCTCGCGCCGTCCGGGTGAACCGATGCGGCCGGTTTCGCCGACCGAGAAAGGCGGGAAATTGTAGTGCAGCAGGAACAACTCTTTGTATGTCCCCTGCAAAGCATCGATGAATTGTTCGTCCTCGCCCGTACCGAGCGTAGCCACGACCAAAGCCTGTGTTTCACCGCGGGTGAAGAGTGCCGACCCATGCGCGCGCGGCAACAAGCCGACTTCGGCCACGATCGGCCGCACGGTTTTCACGTCGCGGCCATCGATGCGCTTGCCGGTATCGAGAATGTTCCAGCGAACGATCTTGGCTTCGAGTTCCTTGAATACGGCCGCCACGCGCAATTTTTCGTATTCCGGATTGTCCGCGCCGCCGGGGAAGAAATGGTTGATCACCTTTTCCTTGGCCGCAGCGACCGCATTCTGCCGCTCCTGCTTTAGCGCGACTGAATAGGCCAAACGCAAATCCTGCTCCACCAGCCTGAGGATTTCCGTTTCCAGTTTGGCATTGTCAGGAAGCGTCAGGTCGCGCGGCTCCTTCGCCGCCTTCTCAGCCAGTTTGATGATGGCCTCGATCACGGGCCGAAAATGGCGATGGCCGAACATGACGGCGCCGAGCATGATGTCTTCGGATAGCTCCTTGGCCTCCAATTCGACCATCAATACCGCGTCACCGGTGCCGGCGACGACGAGGTCGAGCCTGCTTTCGACCATCTCGTCGAGCTGCGGGTTGAGCACATATTCGTTGTTGATGAAGCCGACGCGGGCAGCGCCAACCGGGCCCATGAAGGGAATACCGGAGATTGTCAGCGCAGCTGAAGCGGCGACCATAGCGACAATGTCGGGGTCGTTTTCCAAATCATGCGATAGCGTTGTGACGATGACTTGGGTGTCGCAGCGCCACCCGTCCGCGAACAGCGGACGAACGGGGCGATCAATCAAGCGGGAGGTGAGCGTTTCCTTTTCGGTGGGGCGCCCTTCACGCTTGAAGTAACCACCGGGGATACGGCCGGCGGCATAGAATTTTTCTTGGTAATTGACCGTCAAAGGCATGAAGTCGACGCCTTCTTTCGGTGTCTTCGCCGCGACGACCGTAGCAAGCACCGTGGTTTCGCCATAGGTGGCGAGCACGGCGCCGTCGGCCTGGCGCGCCATACGACCGGTCTCGAGCGTGAGCTTGCGCCCACCCCAGTCAAGCTCAACGCGATGGATATCGAACATTATGTGTATCTCTCCTGATTTTCGGCGTGTGCCCCGAAAGCCATGAGCAAGACGGCGAGAAGCTGTCATGCAAATCCCGTTTCACGTGGGAGGCAGCAGCCTCTTGCGATCCTGCCATGGTCTTCGAACCTCGCCTTGCGCAAAAAGCCGACCTCGTGTCGACTTCCTGCCGGTTTCCGGCGGCACCATGCCACCGTTTGCTAAAGAGCGCGTGTCATTCCACCCGCTCTGAACAGGCGCGAGGCGCACGCCGAGTGCGCGTGCCGGCGCGCGAGGAATGCTATCGGCGAATCCCGAGCTTTTCGATTAAGGACTTGTAATCCGCCTCGTTCCGACGGCGCAGATAATCAAGAAGCTTGCGGCGCTGGCTGACGAGTTTGAGCAGTCCACGGCGCGAATGATGGTCCTTCACATTCCTCTTGAAATGCTCGGTGAGATTGTTGATCCGTTCGGAAAATATTGCCACTTGAACTTCGGGCGAGCCGGTATCGCCGGACTTTTTAGCAAAAGTTTTGATCACGTCGGCCTTACGGCCGGGGATTATCGACATCGGTCATCCTTTCCTGAGTAGCCGGCTCTTCCGATGAGGCCGGCAAGGTTAAACACACGTTTAGGGACAATTTCGCCGCCCGCCAATTCGGCAAGCGCCAAAAGCTGGCCGGAGACGGCGACTTGAACCGGACCGCGAAAATTGGGGTTGTCCCTTCCGCGCAACAAAACGGCTTGGCCTCGTCTTAGCCTGGCCGCATCCGCCGCATTGACGGCCAGCACCGGGATGTCGTCCAGCGCGGTCTCAACCGGCATCAGCACGTCGGCGAGGCTCACCTCGCCAGCTGCGGCTCTATCGCACATAGCCTGCAAATCTTCCAGTGAAATCATGCTTTTTTCGTTAAAAGGGCCGACCGCCGTTCGCCGTAAGGCACTGATATGGCCCAAACAGCCGAGCGCGCGGCCCATGTCGCGGGCAAGAGCGCGGACATAGGTCCCTTTCCCGCATTCGGCTTGCAGCACAGCATGGTCGGCATCGGGAACTTCGAGGAGCTCCAACCGATTAATCTCGACCGGCCGCGCGGCCAGCTCCACCACTTCACCACCCCGGGCGAGATCATAGGCTCGTTCACCCTGGATTTTGACCGCCGAATAACGCGGCGGCACTTGCTGGATCGTTCCCGTATAGGACGGCAGTAGAGCGCGGATCGCGTCTTGCGTCGGGCGCCGATCGCTTGAGGCGGCGACACGGCCCTCGGCATCGTCGGTATCGCGTTCTTCGCCCCAGCGGATCGTGAAGCGATAAAGCTTACGGCCATCCATCACGAAGGGAACGGTCTTTGTCGCCTCGCCCAAGGCAATCGGCAGCGCGCCCGAGGCAAGCGGATCGAGCGTGCCGGCGTGCCCGCAGCGCTTGGCCGAGAAAAGGCGCTTGACGACGCTCACCGCATGGGTCGAGGTCATGCTCACCGGTTTGTCGAGCACGATCCAGCCGTGCACGTCGCGTTTGTCGCGTTTTTTTTGTTGGTGCTTGGACCGCGGCACACGGCCGGCTCCCTCCCCGGCAAGCGGGGGAACCTGTCGATCTCCCTCCCCCGCTTGCGGGGGAGGGTTGGGGTGGGGGCGCACGGAAGCGCCAATGCCCCCACCCGACGAGCTTCGCTCGTCGACCTCCCCCGCAAGCGGGGGAGGTGAAGCGAGATTGTGGCTCGGCTCCTCAGTCATCGCTGTTCTCGCTCTCCTTTTTCAAATCCCGCACCACCGCCGGCGAATGCAAGAGCTTGTCGATGCGTTCGGCCTCCGCGAAACGATCGTCGATACGGAAACGAATATCGGGCGCGAATTTCAGATTGATTCGATGCGCGATCTCGCCGCGGAGGAATTTCTTGTTCCGCTCGAACGCGGCGATGATTTCGTCGGCGTCGCGACCGCCCATCGGCATCACATAAATGGTGGCAAGCCGCAAATCCGGGCTCATGCGCACCTCCGGTATGGTGATGACGTGTACTTCGATCAGCGGATCATGCACCTCGCCGCGGGTGAGCATCTCGGCCAATGCATGACGCACGAGTTCGCCGACGCGCAACGCGCGTTGTGAAGGAGCGGCATGGTCTTTTCGGCGAGCGCGCGACATGAGTAAATCTTATTCCGTTGGCATACTGTTTAACATAGAGCGTGTATTTGTAGTATTTGTAGGGTGGGCAAAGGTGCCGTGCCCACCACCGACTCTCGCAAATGATTTTGAGCAATTGGTGGGCACGGCGTGCTTCGCACGCCTTTGCCCACCCTACAAGCTTACAGCGAAATATGTGTCGCGGTCTTCCTTGTGTCCGGCAATTTGGCCCTAATCGTATCCGCGAGTTCGGCAAGTGCGGCGGCGTTCTCGACGGCGCGGACAGGAATAATGTATCCGTAGTTCCGCCTTGAAAACAGGCAGAGCGCGTCAGGCTCTTGTACAAACCCGTAAAATTCCGACCATGGCATTCGGTCCTCCATTTCGCCCACCTTTGCGTGCAGCCCAAAATCATCCAAAACTATATTGACCACCGATCCGCCACTTTCTGCGATGGATAAGAAAGTCGCGCAAAGATCCGATAGAGGAATAAGTAAGACAAAGCCACATAAGAATAAAAAACCGCGATTATCATCGACAATGAATACACGATCAAATTCGTAAGGAAATGATTGGAACGAGTGGTCATCAAAAAAATAATTATTGCAACTATGCCCCAAAAAAATGGAGCTACTGCCCAGAATGCGAGCCGTTGGATCACGCTTGCGCGAGAAAAACTTAAACGAGAGCTTTGCCGTGTTATCGCAATATAATCATCGCGCGTGAACCGATACTCGATTTTCACATTCATGCCGAGCGCCCCCTTGCGACATAAAAATAGTTTGTGGCTTGTGTTTGTTTGTAGGTTTGTAGGGTGGGCAAAGGCGCCGGCGCGGCCGCCGGTTTTAGCGACAACTTTTATAAGGCGCCGTGCCCACCACCGACTCTCGCAAATGATTGAATGCAATTGTTGAATGCAATTGTTTGTGAGTTAGCCGGTGGGTACGGCGTGCTTCGCACGCCTTTGCCCACTCTATAAGCTAAAAGCCCCCACCCCAACCCTCCCCCGTAAACGGGGGAGGGAGAAGAGGCGCCGTGCCACATGCAATTCCCTCCCCCCTTAAACGGGGGAGGGAGAAGAGGCGCTGTGCCACATGCAATTCCCTTCCCCCGCAAGCGGGGGAGAGATAAAGGAAGGGGCGCGGAACTCACAGCGAGCGCTGAATCTGCTCCACGCGGTAGCATTCGATGACGTCGCCTTGGCGCATGTCCTGGTAGTTCTCGAAGGCCATGCCGCATTCCATACCGGCGCTGACTTCTTTGACGTCATCCTTGAAGCGTTTGAGCTGCGAGAGCTTGCCTTCGTGCACAACAACATCGTCCCGGATCAAACGCACATTGGCACCGCGCTCAACGACGCCGTCGGTGACCTTGCAGCCTGCCACATTGCCGACTTTGGACACTTTGAACACTTCCAGAATCTGCGCATTGCCGAGCATGGTCTCGCGTAAGCTCGGCGCGAGCAAGCCGGACATCGCTTTCTTTACGTCATCCACGAGGTCGTAAATGATATTGTAGTAGCGAATCTCTATGCCTGCGCGTTCGGCGGCCTCTCGCGCTTCTTTGGTGGCCCGCACGTTGAAGGCGATGATCGGCGCGCCGGAGGCTTCCGCAAGGGTGACATCCGATTCGGAAATGCCGCCGGCACCGGCATGCAGGACGCGTGCCGTCACTTCGTCGGTTGCAAGCTTTTCGAGGGAGCCGACAATCGCCTCGACGGAACCCTGGACATCGGCTTTGATGACTAAGGGGAATTCTTTTCGGCCAACGGTTTTGGCCTGCGTCATCATTTGCTCGAGCGAACCGCGCATCCCGGTCGATCGCGCGACCATCTTCTCGCGCTTCTTTCGTGCGCGATATTCAGTGACCTCGCGCGCGCGCGCTTCATTCTCGACCACCGCCAGACGGTCGCCCGCGTCCGGCGTGCCGGAGAAACCCAGGACTTCGACCGGCGTGGAGGGTCCGGCGCTCTGAACCGTCGCGCCGGTGTCCGACACCAAAGCGCGCACGCGGCCCCATTCGGCGCCGGCAACCACGATGTCGCCGGGATGCAGCGTGCCGCGTTGAACCAGAACCGTGGCGACGGGGCCACGGCCACGGTCAAGCTTGGCTTCGATCACAGTGCCTTCGGCCGCCCGATTCGGATTGGCTTTCAAGTCCAGGATCTCAGCTTGCAGATTGATCATTTCCAGGAGCTTATCGATGTGCAACTTTTTCAGCGCCGAGACTTCCACATCGACGACCTCGCCGCCCATGGATTCGACCTGGATCTCATGTTGCAATAGCTCGGTGCGTACGCGATCGGGATTGGCGCCCGGTTTGTCGATTTTGTTGATGGCAATTATGATCGGAACCTTCGCCGCCTTGGCGTGATGAATGGCTTCGATGGTTTGCGGCATCACCCCATCATCGGCCGCAACCACCAACACGACCACGTCGGTGACCTTCGCGCCGCGCGCGCGCATGGCCGTAAAAGCGGCGTGGCCCGGCGTATCGATAAACGTGATCTTAGCGCCGGACGGTGCGGCGACCTGATAGGCGCCGATATGCTGCGTGATGCCGCCGGCTTCCCCTGCCGCCACATCCGCGGAGCGGATCGCGTCAAGCAGCGATGTTTTGCCGTGATCGACATGGCCCATAACGGTGACCACCGGCGCGCGAGACACCAGCTGCGCCGGATCATCGGCAAGGTCGAAGAGACCTTCTTCAACATCTGATTCTGCCACGCGCCGAACGCTGTGACCCATTTCTTCGGCAATCAATTGGGCGGTATCAGCGTCAATCACGTCGTTGATCTGCGCCATTTGCCCCTGCTTCATCAGCAAGCGGATGACATCGACCGCGCGTTCAGACATGCGGTTGGCGAGTTCTTGAATTGTGATGGCCTCGGGAATCGTGACTTCGCGCGCGAGCTTTTCCTTCGGCTCGTTTGAGCTTTGCCCCTTGAGGCGCTGCGTGCGGCGGCGAAATGACGCAACGGACCGTTCGCGCACTTCGTCTTCGTTCAATGCATTGGTAAGCGTTAGGCGGCCGCGCTGTTTTTCATTGCTGACGCGTGGCGCCGGCCGTGGCGTGGCGCCGGGTCTGGCGGCACCCGGACGCCGCCCGGTACGCGGGGAATCATCTTCATCGGCCTCAAGGGGCCGCCGGCCGGCCGGCCCTTTTTTTTGCTCCTCCTCGCCGAAACGCCTCTTGGCGACCTCGCCGGCCTTGCGTTTGGTTTCCTCATCATGTTTGCGTCGATCTTCTTCGTCGCGCTTGCGGGCTTCGGCGGCTTCCCGCTCACCTTTCTCGTTTGCCTCGCGGCTGGCGCGGATGCGTGCTTCTTCTTCGGCGATCTTACGTTCTTCGGCGTCGCGCACGCGTGAATCGGCAAGCGCATGCGCGCGCGCTGAGCGTTCTTCCTCGGTCAAGGTCCGCAGTACCACACCTGAAGGCTTCAGCGTCTCGGCCGGGCGCGACGGCGACGATTTAGGCCCGGCGGTTTTTTTGAAGGGCTCAACGGCCACGGAATCGTGTTTGGATTCGGCCGTTCCGCCGATGGTGCGGCGCTTCACTTTCTCGACCACGACCTGTTTGCTGCGGCCGTGGCTGAAACTTTGGCGCACGACACCCGTCTCGGTGCGCGGTTTGAGCGTCAATTTGCTCCCGGACACGCTTAATTTTTTTTCGCCAGGGTTTTTCGTTTCACTCATTCCTAACGGTATCCTTATGCGCCAAACAGTGTCCTTCTGCGCGTTCGGTCTGTGCGCGAATTGAATCGGCTGGTTGTCCGGTTCGGAAGCGCTGCAGGCGCTCTATCCGAGCCAGAAGGGTCTCGCTTCCGGGCCCGACCAGCACGGCTGCATGTACCACATTTGGGCGGTTTAATGCCAAATCCAATTGTATACCGGAAAAATCATCAATAACGGCGATTTTACGCTCGGTGCCATTTGCCTCGCAATTGCGACGCAGGACGGCGGCGTCGATTTTCCGCCGCCCGTCCGCCGCTGCATCGCTGGCATGAATGAGAGCCCGTGCGCCATTTCCGGCAAGGGTGGCTTCGACCTTGGCAAAACCGGCGACGACCACTCCGGCTTTGGCCGCCATTGCCAAAGCGTCCAGCGCGGCGCGTTCGAGAAGCTGCTCGGTTTCCAGCGCCAAATTGGGTCCGAGATTGACCGGGCGCCTAAAGCCCCGGGCAAAGATATTGCGCCTAATGGCCTCTTCGAGCGCGGCCCCGCTCGCCGTCAGCCAAAGGCCGCGGCCCGGCAGCTTGCGCCTGACGTCGGGAACAACAATCCCTCCGGGTCCAAGGACGAAGCGGATCATAGTCGATATGGGCTTGATTTCGCGGGTGAGCGCACAGGTGCGCTCCGCTCCTGGCGCAACGCTTTTGGCGCCGCGATCAAGTTCCGAATCCTGCGCCTGCAAACGTTGCGCCGCTTCCGCCATGCTATTTCGTTTCTCTATTTTTGCGTTTCCGCCGCTCCGGCTTCCACCGGCGCGGTGATCTCGGGCTCAGTGATCCAGCCTGCTTTTAGACGTGCCTGCATAATGATGGCTTCCGCGTCGGTGCGAGAGACACCCAAGCCTTCAAGGTATCCGGGCTCACGCTTGGTTTCACCATCCTTGCGCTCGGTCCAGCCGACGAGATCGTCCGTTGCGCAGCCGGCGAGATCTTCGACCGTTTTCAAGCCATTTTCGCCGAGTGCGACCAGCATTTTGGTGGTAATGCCCGGCACCTCTTTCAGGGCGTCTTCAACGCCAAGCCTAATGCGTTCGTCATCGAGTTCCGATTCTTGCGCGGAAAGATATTCCTTGGCGCGCTCTTGCAGTTCGTGAGCCGTTTCTTCATCGAATCCCTCGATTGAGGCGATTTCTTTCTCGTCTACAAAGGCCAATTCCTCGATCGAGCCGAAACCTTCCGATGCGAGCAATTGTCCCACCACTTCGTCGAGATTGAGCGCTTCGACGAAGATCTTGGTGCGGTTTTCGAACTCGGCCTGGCGACGTTCAGATTCCTCTTGTTCAGTCAGGATATCGATGTCCCAGCCGGTGAGTTGCGAGGCAAGCCGCACATTCTGTCCGCGCCGGCCAATCGCGAGCGAGAGCTGCTGATCGGGCACGACGACCTCGATACGCTCCTTATCCTCGTCAAGAACGACCTTTGCAACTTCCGCCGGTGCCAGCGCGTTCACGACGAAGGTGGCGATATCCGGCGACCAGGGAATGATGTCGATCTTTTCGCCCTGCAATTCATTGACCACCGCCTGCACGCGCGAACCGCGCATACCGACGCAGGCGCCGACGGGATCGACCGAGGAATCCCGTGAAAGTACGGCAATTTTCGCCCGTGAGCCGGGATCGCGGGCAACAGCTTTGACCTCGACTATTCCATCGTAAATCTCGGGCACTTCCTGCGCGAACAGCTTGGCTGTGAACTGCGGATGGGTGCGCGAGAGAAAAATTTGCGGGCCACGCGGTTCACGTCGCACATCGTAGATATAGGCGCGGATACGGTCGCCGTTGCGAAAGACCTCGCGTGGTAAAAGTTCGTCCCTGCGTACAATGGCCTCGCCACGACCCAGATCGACGACGACATTGCCGTACTCGACGCGCTTAACGACGCCGTTGACGATATCGCCGATGCGATTCTTGTATTCGGCGTATTGCCGATCACGTTCGGCTTCGCGCACTTTCTGTACGATCACCTGTTTGGCCGACTGCGCGGCGATGCGGCCGTATTCAAGCGGTGGCAGCGGGTCGGCGATCGTGTCGCCGACCTGCGCGGCCGGATGGCGCTTGCGCGCATCGTCCAGGGTGATCTGATTGGACGGGTTTTCGACCGCCTCGACCACCAGCATATGGCGGGTCAGGCGAAGATCGCCGGTTTTCGGTTCGATTTCGGCATGCACGTCGGTTTCCGCGCCGTAGCGAGAGCGCGCCGCTTTGGCGATCGCGTCTTCCATGGCGCTGATGACAATCCCGCGATCAATCGATTTTTCGCGCGCGACTGCATCCGCGATTTGCATCAGCTCGAGCCTATTGGCGCTCACAGCCATAGCTCATTCTCCTTTTTTGGCGGCCGGCCGGTGCGGCCGATGCCGAAAATGACGTTCTTCCCGTCGTTCTTCGCGTTTGGCGGTCCGTGCCTCGCGCTTGAGGGCTTTTTCGCGTCGCAAAACGTCTGCCACTAAGTCGTCCGTGAGCACGAGCCTGGCTTCCCGCATGTCGCCAATCGGCAGCAGCACGTCCGCTTCCTCGCCTTGCGGCGAGTCGTCGCGATGAACGCGCACCGCTTCGCCGTCCGTTCCGCCGAGCAGTCCGCGGAAGCGCTTGCGGCCGTGGACGGGCAATTCCATCTCGATCTTCGCCAGGAGCCCCTGATGGCGCTCGAAGTCCGACAGTCGCACCAGGGGCCGATCGATGCCGGGGGAGGAAATCTCAAGCCGGTATGCCCGATCAACGGGGTCGTTCACATCGAGTACCGGCGAAAGCGCGCGGGAAATCGTTTCGCAATCCTCAACCGACATGCTCCCGTCCGGCCGTTCGGCCATGATTTGGATGCTATAGCCTTCGTTACTCGAGATTTTGACCCGCACCAGCCTGTATCCTAATTGCTCAATCACCGGCTCAGCGAGCGCGGCCACACGAGCCGATAATCCGGGCTCCACGATAAGCCGCGGCTCGGCCTTATTGATTGCGGCGCTCGGCGCCGCGTCTTGCTCGTCTGCCTCCATTCCAACCATCGGCAACAAAAAAGAGCGGGCCCCCGGGGGACCCACTCTCAAAACCTATTGGGTTATGAGGGTGTAGTGAATTCACTATAGCAACTTTCGTGAAACTTTCAAGGGTCGAAGTCAGGGTGGGCCTAAACCCTTCATTCAGAATTGGTCCTTAACTTTGTGTAAATCGGTCTCGCGCGCAGTTAAAATAATCGGTGTCGTATGGTTGTTCCGGCCACATTGCTTCCAGAACTGGAACAGTTCATCCTTCGTGGAACGGCGGAGCGCCGGGCGGAAGCCTTGTGTGCGCTTACCACGCTCTTTGTCGACCATGCCGCGCATTTTACCGCGCACCATATCGCGCTTTTTTCCGACGTGTTCACCTATTTTCTCGAGGAAGTCGGGCCGCGGACTCTGGCGGAATTTGCGCGCCGCCTCGCGCCCCTTGCCAATGCACCGGTGGAGATTATCCGTCGCCTTGCCTGCAATGACGACATCGAAATCGCCGCTCCGGTGCTGCAGCAGGGGCATTTGAGCGAAAATGAGCTTTTGCGTCTCGCCCGCACGAAAAGCCAAGCCCATCTTTTGGCGATTTCATCACGCGCGATTATTGACGAAACGCTTTCCGATATTCTCATCACCCGCGGCGATCGCACCATAGCGCGCGCGATCGCGACCAACACCAAAGCCAAGGTGTCCGAAACCGCCTTCGCGATCCTTGTGAGGCTGGCCGAACAGGACAACGTGCTGGCTGAAACGCTCGTCATGCGCACGGATGTTCCGTCGCATCTGCTTCGCGGGCTTCTGACGCACGTAGGCAATGATGTGCAGAAACATATATTGGTGCAGGCGATATCTGATATTCAACCAGCACCGGAGAAACTCCCCGGCCGTGCGTCGGCCGATTCCGACGGCAAATCCGTACGGGAGACCGCCGCAATCGCATCAATCTCTATTGATCGTTCCTACTCTGTCGAGCATCCGGACAACGAACAAACATTCACCCAATCCGATATTGCCGGCTTGGCGATAGCCGGCGAATACGAAAAAACGATTGACGCGCTCGCGGCCGTTTGCGCCGTGCCATGGGACGTCGTCGATCGGCTGATGCGCGGCCATCGGATTGATTCATTGCTGATACTTGGCCGTTCGGCGGGTTTCAACTGGGCGGTGGTCAGCGCGCTTATCGGTGCCCGGCCGGGCCTGCGACCCTCGCAGCAGCATATCCTCGATGCCGCATCCGATTATTACCATCACCTGGCCGTATCTTCGGCGCAACGCGTGGTGCGCTTCTGGCAAGCCTCGTGGGGCGAACGCGCCCTTTCCCGCTTATGAAATTTTCCGAAAAACAAAATAAAGCGGCGTGCGTCCTTCGCGTTTGGCTTTTTCCTCATAACGTGTGGCCGTGAAATCCGGCCAGGCTTTACGCCAGTCATCGGCACATTCGGCTGTCCACACAAAATCCGCCGAGCGCATCACACGTACGAGCGTGTAAGCCGCGTAATCGGCAATATCGGTGGCGACACGCAATTCACCGCCGTTTTTGAGAACGCGCGCCAGCCGCTTGAGGCTTTCATCTTGGACAAAACGCCGTTTCCAATGGCGCCGCTTCGGCCAAGGATCGGGGTAAAGCAAATCGATACGCTCAAGCAATTCATGGGGCAACCAGTCGAGCAGCTCGCTGGCGTCGCCAAAATAAAGGCGAACATTTTCTACTTTGTGTTCGTCGATCAATACCAGTATTTTGGCAATGGCATTGACGAAAGCATCGGTGCCGATGAATCCGCTACGCGGATGCGCTCGGGCCTGAGCGATCAAATGCTCGCCGCCACCGAAGCCGATTTCAAGTCGCAATCGGTCAATTTGCGTTCCGAACAAGGCGCGTAAATCGGCTGCCGGAGCTTGCGCCGGATCAAGTTGGATGCGGGGCAATAAGGTTTCGAACAGCCTTGCCTGGCGCGGCCTTAGCGGATGCCCCTTACGCCGGCCGAAAAAAGCGCGCCGGGAGACGGACGAATTCGAAATCGGGATCATGCCGTGACTATCAAAGACGCGAATGGCCGGCACAAGGCCGGCCATCATGTTGATGATTCGAAGAACTTGCTTTCCGCTCTACGTGACCGCGCTTTTGATCGCCGGGGCAAGGTCCGTCTTCTCCCAGGAAAAACCGCCGTCCTTTTCAGGGGCGCGGCCGAAGTGACCATAGGCGGCTGTGCGCCGGTAGATCGGGCGGTTAAGCTTGAGAGTGCGGCGAATATTGGTCGGCGTGAGACGGAAAAGTTGGGGGAGGACTTTCTCGAGTTTTTTCTCATCAACTTTACCCGTGCCGTGCGTGTCGACGAGCACCGACATGGGGTCTGCCACGCCAATCGCATAGGCAACTTGAATCGTACAGCGCTCGGCAACGCCCGCCGCGACCACATTCTTGGCGAGATAACGCGTAGCATAAGCCGCCGAACGATCAACCTTGGTCGGGTCTTTGCCGGAAAAGGCACCGCCGCCATGCGGCGCATAGCCGCCATAGGTATCGACGATGATTTTGCGGCCGGTCAAGCCACAGTCGCCGTCTGGTCCGCCGATAACGAAATTGCCGGTCGGGTTGACAAGAAAGTCGGACGATTTTTCGGGCATCCAGCCTTTTGGCAGTGCCGATTCCACCGCGGTTGAGATCATTTCCTTGATCAGGCCGGGCGTGTATTTTTTGCCGTTGCGACTCTGCGCATTGTGTTGAGTAGAGAGTAAAACTTTTGTGCAGCCGATCGGTTTACCGTCGACATATCGGACCGTGACTTGACTTTTGGCATCCGGTTGCAAATCGTAAAGTTGACCGGAATGGCGCTTCTCGGCGAGAACTTTCAGGATTTTATGTGCGAAATAGATAGGTGCAGGCATGAACGAGTTTTTCTCATAAACCTCGCTCTCCGTGCAGGCGAAGCCAAACATCATGCCTTGGTCGCCCGCCCCTTCCTCCTCAATGCCTTTTTTCTTTTTGGCATTCACACCCATGGCAATGTCGGGTGACTGTCCATGCAGTAATACCTCCACATCGGCGCCATAGCTCGAAAAGCCGTCTTGGTCATAGCCAATATCTTTTACAACATCGCGCGCAATCTTGGTGATCAGCTCGCGGTCGACCACGACTTTTTCGCCGTGCTTGCGGAAGAAAGGTGCTTGGCCGCGTCCTTCACCGGCGACAACGATTTTGTTGGTGGTGGTGAGCGTCTCGCAACCCAGTCGCGTGTTCACGAGGCTGTCGTCGGCAATGCCAAGTTCGATGTCGTTTTCGAGAAAAGCATCAAGCACCGCGTCGGAAATCTGGTCGCAGACCTTGTCGGGATGCCCTTCCGACACCAACTCGCTTGTGAATAAGAAATTGCGATGGACCACTGCTAAAATGCCTCCCCTGCTCTTTACCCCGATTACGAGTCCGCTTGCACCGTTTCTTGCAGCGGCGGCGTGCGACGTCAAGCGAGGAACAATGGCGGGCCCATTGTGAATGGGAGGGAATGCTTATTCCTCGCCGGCAATCTGTTCGACCAGATCGACAATGCGACGACGAAGCTTACTGCTTTTGATGCGCATGAACGACTTCGTCAAAGAGAGACCATCGGAGGTGGCGAGAAAGTCGGAGACATAGGCCGGCGAAGGTGCCTCGCTCAAACCGCCAGGAGGTCCGCCCGGAGAATGTGGCGCGCCTTCGAAGAAAAAGGACACCGGCACCTGCAAGATGTGGGCGATCTGCTGTAGGCGGCTTGCGCCGATACGATTGGTCCCTTTTTCATATTTTTGCACTTGTTGGAAGGTCAGGCCAAGCGCATCGCCAAGCTTTTCCTGACTCATGCTTAGCATCATCCGCCGCATGCGCACGCGCGAGCCGACGTGCTTATCGATCGGATTTGGAACCTTCTTCGCCATGAACATCTCTCCCGCAACCTGACCTCATAGGTATTTTAACGCCTAATCTCACAAATCATAGCTACATTGCAATTGCCGAGTTGTGACGAGCGGTAAATTACACCGAAAATAAGCAATTTTTTTTACGTGCTTGTTGTCGCGGAACTTTTTTATCCACCATTTTGATTTTGTCCCTCAATTTTTGCCGATGCAGGGGCCGACCCGCGAGCCAACCCGCGATAAAGCACCATAGCAAG
Source organism: uncultured Pseudomonadota bacterium (assembly GCA_963697535.1). GTDB lineage: Bacteria > Pseudomonadota > Alphaproteobacteria > Rhizobiales > Xanthobacteraceae > Pseudolabrys. Next base: position 1,109,448 of record OY969085.1, read on the forward strand.
GCTCATGATCACAAAGAGCAAAATGATACCGTTGCCGAATTTTGCATAGGTCGTCCGCTGCAGGGCGCGCGGGAGAGGTGAATCAAGCACATTTTCAGTGCCCAATGGCAATTCATTGATGATACGCCCAACCGGATCGACGACCGCGGAAATCCCTGTGTTGGCGGCCCGTACCAATGGCAGGCCTTCGGCAATGGCGAGCATGCGCGCTTGCTGCAGATGCTGGTAGGGGCCCGAGCTGATACCAAACCAGCCATCATTGGTGACATTGACCAGCCAGCCCGGCCGCTCGCCGGACGGTACGGCGGAGCCGGGGAATATCGCCTCATAGCAAATCAGCGGCAGCATCGCGGGCGTATCGGTCAGTTCGAGCATGCGCCGACGGTGACCGGCGAGGAATCCGCCCGCTTGTTTTGTGAGTTGTTGCAATCCGGCCTTCTCGAGAAGTTGCTGAAAGGGCAGATATTCGCCAAACGGGACCAGATGCACTTTATCGTAAGTGCCTCGGATCGAACCGTCCGCATCGATTACATAGAGCGAATTATAGGCGTGGGTGATGTGCTTGCCCGCGGCCGTGTCGGCGGGGCGCACCGCGCCGGTGATCAGCTCCGTATTCGGCTTCAAGAGTGCGATAATTTGCGCCAGCGCGTCCGGTTCGCGTGTCAAAAAGAAGGGAAAAGCCGCTTCCGGCCATATCAAATGCGTGACATCGCGCGGGCGTTTGGCGTCCGGCGTCATTGGGAGCGCGGAGAGACGGAGGTAATGCGCCATCACGCGGCCTTTGGCGCTGTAATTGAATTTGTCATCTTGTTGGAGATTGGGCTGCATGATGCGCAGTTTTACGCCGCTCACATATTCGGTTGGATACGTCCACAAACGCACCGTGCCGTAGCTGATCAACGCCAATAAGGCGCCACAGCCGATAAGCGGGGCCCGATAAGGGTGGGGCGTATCGCTCTTTTGATCGGCAAGCACGGCCGGGCTTGCGCAGATCGCGATTGCAAGAAATGTTAACCCCCAAATACCGATCAACGATACGCTTTGGCCCAGAACCAGAGGTTCGCTGAAGGCATAGCCGAACGTGTTCCAGGGAAAGCCGCTGAGCAAATGGCCGCGCAGCCACTCCGCTGCTGTGAGCGTGGATGCTAGCGCCATGATGCGTAATGGTCCGCGTAGCCAGATCAAACGGGCGGCCATAAGGCCGAGCGCGGTATAGATGGCGAGATAGGCGGGAAGCCCCGCGACCGCGACGGGCAGGAGCCAGCCGAAGGTTTTAGCGTCAACCAAAAATGCGTAACCGATCCAGTAAAGCCCAAAGAGAAAATAACCGAAGCCGAAACACCATCCAATGCCCGCCGCGCTCCGCAATGCCCGCCAGCGGCTTCCCGCGCAACCGTCGATAAGCCACACCAAGACCGAAAAGGTGACGAACAAAATTGGCCAGGCATTGATGGGAGCCATTGCGCCTGCCGAAATCGCACCGGCACCAAATGCGATGGCGTTGCGCTGCCATCCGGAGGCGAGCAAAACGGTGCGCGCAATCAGGGATGTATTTTTGGCGAGGTTCACGAGTGGGGCTTGCCGGCCGCGCCGGCGTCGTTAGTCGTCTCGGCCGGCCGTCCCGTGGCACCGACGATCATCGCGTCAAGCGCGACAGGTTTGTGCCCCTGTTCGCGCGGCTTGTCGCGCTTTTCTCTCAGACGCGCGATACGCACCCGTTTGACGCGGCGCGGATCGGCGTCCAGCACTTCGAATTCATAGGCCTCGGGACCGGGAATCAGTTCGCCGCGCAAAGGCAGGCGCCCGGCGCAGGTCACCAGATACCCGCCGATTGTATCGACCTCGTCGGTCGCATCTCCCACATCGAAATCATTGCCGATAATTGCCGCAACATCTTCAAGTTTGGCGCGCGCATCGGCGATATAGGAGCCGTCCGGCTGACGCACGACATCGGCCTTTTCATCTTCATCATGTTCATCGGCGATCTCCCCGACGATCTGTTCAACGATGTCTTCGATGGAGACCAAGCCATCGGAGCCGCCATATTCATCCACCACCAGCGCCAGATGAATCCAAGTCGCTTGCATGCGCGCGAGTAAGTCAATCGCCCGCATCGACGGCGGCACGAACAGGATTTCGCGTACGATCTTGGCGGCCGTCAACGGCATAGCGAGATTGATCGCCTTGAGATCAAGGCCGGCCGGCAAAGGTTTTTTTCGCTTCGCGTTTCTCTCGGGATCGACCAAAGCGCGCGCGGTTATGAACGCAATCAGGTCGCGGATATGCACCATGCCCACGGGATCGTCGAGCGTATCATTATAGGCTACGAGGCGCGAATGGCCGGCTTTCTCGAATACGCATATAAGCTCCCCCAGTTGAATGTCTTGCTGGACCGCAACGATATCGGCGCGCGGGATCATGACATCGCCGACGCGACGCTCGCGCAGTCCGAGTATGTTCCTAAGCATCCGGCTTTCATCCGGCGAGAAGCCGAACTCGGTCGGCGATGTGGCGTCAAGCATGTCTCTCAGATTGGCGCGGATCGACCCCCGCTTCCAGCCAAAGAGTGCGCGGAATACGCGCGAAAACCAGCCATGGCCGTTTTGGCGAGGGGGGGTAATCGGCACCGGAAGATGGCGCGGCTCATACCCCGTGCTGGTGGAATCGGGACTGGTCGTTTCGCTGTCTGGCATAGTGGTCAGGCAAGGCCCGGTTCGGCGGCTAGATAGGGATCGACAATGCCGAGATTGGCCAAAATCGCCCGCTCCAGGCTTTCCATCATCTCGGCTTCAGAATCGGTCCGGTGATCGTAGCCCATCAGATGAAGATAGCCATGCACCGCAAGGTGGGCGAGGTGATGCAACAGCGGCTTGTTTTCCTGCAATGCTTCCCGCGCTGTCGTTTCATAGGCGATGACAATGTCGCCGAGCAGGATCGGCTTGGCGCCGATTTGCGGCGCGGCCGGAAACGAAAGCACGTTGGTGGATTTGTCGACAGATAGCCATCTGTGATTGAGCGCTCTCATTGCGGCATCGTCGGCTAATGCGACACTCACCTCGCCGTCAGCCGGGACGCGCGCCGCAGCCCCGGCAATGGCAACCCGGACGATGTTCTGCGCCGCGGGTTCGGCGTTCCACAGCGGCGATTGCACTTGGATATCGACGATCGGTTTAGCCAGACGCGGGGTTTCCAATCGATTCATGTCCGGCTCTCGCGGGACATCATCGCACGGTCATAGGCCGCCACGATACGCGCCACTAATTCGTGGCGGATCACATCCTCGTGTGTGAAGGCGACATGACCGACATCCTCAAGATTGGCAAGCAGCTTGACTGCTTCCGCCAGTCCAGAAGTTTGCCCGCTCGGCAAATCGACCTGACTCGGATCGCCGGTGACAATCATGCGGCTGTTCTCGCCCAAACGAGTCAAGAACATTTTCATCTGCATGGAGGATGTGTTCTGCGCTTCATCAAGAATGACGCATGCGTTTGTCAGCGTCCGACCGCGCATAAAGGCGAGCGGCGCGATTTCGATCTCGCCCGTTTGCAAGGCGCGCTCGGCGATGCGTGGATCCATCAGGTCGTAAAGCGCATCAAATATCGGGCGAAGATAGGGATCGACCTTCTCGCGCATGTCGCCCGGCAAAAAGCCGAGCCGTTCGCCCGCTTCCACCGCCGGACGCGACAGCACGACACGGTCAATTTCCTTGCGCTCGAACATTTGCACGGCTTGCGCCACCGCAAGCCAGGTTTTGCCGGTGCCGGCGGGACCGGTCCCAAACACCAGCGAATGACGCTTGAGGGCGCGGACATAAGCGTCTTGCGCGGCTGTGCGCGCCCGAACTGGGCGCTTGCGCAAATTGATTTCCTCGAAATTGGAACGGAGATTTTCACTTTCGTAGTCAAACAGCGAGCCCTGCGCAATCGCCTGGCGAATGGCGCCTTCGACCTCCCCGGGCACAAGATCGCCGTCACGCTTGAGGCGCCCATATAGTCCTTCGAGAACGCGGCGTGCTTGTTCGCAGGCGCCGCGCGAGCCCTCCAGCATGACGTGATTGCCGCGCAAATCAGCCGTAACGCCGAGCCGGCGCTCGATCAGCGCCAAATTCTGCCCGTATTGACCGAAAAGAATGGAGGCGAGCCTGTTATCTTCAAAGCCAAGCACGACCTGCATGGTTGCCGTGTCTTCCGATATGGCCGCGGGCGGAATCCCGGAATCCGGTATGCGCAAAGTGTTATCTATGCTCCTGTACCGGCAAGCGCCGAGGCGTCCATCGGTTCAACGATTTGGCCGAACAACGATTTGGCCGAACAACGTGTTGCTGCCGATGTCCGTCATCCTCACCGGAACCAATGAGCCGATCAGCGTGCGCGGTGCCATTACTTGAATTGTCTGCAAATATGGGGACTTGCCCACCAATTGCCCAGAGTGCCGTCCGGGTTTTTCCAATAGCACATCCAAGGTACGGCCGGCAAAATGAGCGTTAAAACGGCGCGATTGGGCGGTAACCAGAGCCTGCAAACGCTGTAATCGTTCCGATTTCACGCCTTGGGGAACCTGCTTGTCCATCTCGGCGGCAGGCGTGCCAGGGCGCGGCGAATAAGCAAAACTATAGGCGCCGGCGAAGCCAACCTGGTTGATGAGCGCTAGTGTCGCGCGAAAATCGTCTTCTGTTTCCCCGGGGAAGCCAACGATGAAGTCCGACGTAATCGCGAGATCGGGCCGGACGGCGCGTAAGCGCGCAAGCACCTCGAGATAAGATTGACGCGAATGGTTGCGATTCATCGCCGCCAGGACACGATCGGAGCCGGATTGCACCGGGAGGTGAATGTGGGGCATCAGGGCCGGCAAATCGCCATGAGCGGCAATCAGATCGTCGTTCATATCGTTGGGATGACTTGTCGTATAGCGCAATCGCGCAATTTTCGGAATGCGACTGAGGCGCCGCAATAATTTTCCGAGTGTTGCCGTCGAACCGTCCGCTTCAAATCCGTGATAGGCATTTACGTTTTGGCCAATCAGCGTAACCTCGCGCACGCCGGCATCGCTGAGACGTTCGACCTCGGCGACAATTTTTTCAACCGGACGCGACACCTCCATTCCGCGCGTGTAAGGCACGACGCAAAACGTACAGAACTTGTCGCAGCCTTCCTGCACAGTGACAAAGGCGCTGACACCACGTTCTCTAATCACATCGCCTTGGGGGGGCGCCAACACATCAAATTTACTTTCGATGGGAAACTCGGTGTCGAGAATTTTATCGCCGCTTTCGGCCCGCGCGATCATTTCCGGTAGGCGATGATAATTCTGCGAGCCTACCACAAGATCGACCGCGCTCGCGCGGCGAAGAATCTCTCGACCCTCGGCTTGCGCAACGCAACCGGCCACGGCGATGAATAGTTTGCGGCCCCGAGCCGCCGCTTCTTCTTTCATCACGCGCAGACGGCCGATCTCCGAATAGACCTTTTCGGCGGCTTTTTCGCGAATGTGGCACGTGTTGAGAATGACGAGATCGGCATCGTCAGGCCGCGCCGTCTCTGCGAACCCCGCGGGCACCAGCGTGTCCGCCATACGATGCGAATCGTAGACGTTCATTTGGCAGCCAAACGATTTGATATAAACTTTGCGAGGCCTATTCATGCCGCTTGGCGTCATACCCCTTTTTTTCAAAAAAATAAACGCCGCTAGTGGTCCGATTCAAACATTCGCTACCCATTTCGGCGGGGATCTTTTGCGAATGTTTGAATCGAAAGACCATGAGCCAAATATAAGTTTCTAGTGGAGTTTTGGATTTGACATTCGCTTCGCGAGCTTGCGGCCAGGTGGGTAGCGAATGTCAAATCCACTCCACTAGCGCATGATCCCGAAAAAGCCGGCCCTCGGACTTGATCCGAGGGTGGGAACCGGTTTTCGGAAAAGATCATGCGCAAACAAAATGTTAGGAAGTGAAAGCGACTCAATCTAAAGGGAACGCGCTCTAAATGGCCGGCGGCGGATTACGTCGGGGCGGGTTTCGGCGCCGGAGGCCCGCCCCGCAATGCCCTGGTCATCATGTCGCGCACCGTGTTCTCCAGCCGCCGTGTCATTTCTTTGCGGCTGATCGCCGCGTCGGCCCGCACCGGTTCTCCGTAGCTGACCACGGTATCGATCGCGCCTCGCTCGATCAGCGCCTTGATATGGGGCACAAAATCAAGGTCGCCATACCAGGCGATGAGTGGCCTTTGTGCTCGCCCCAGGGGCATGCCATGCTGGCCGACGTAACTAATTGACATTGGCTGAAGCAAAATCTCCCCCGGCGCGCCGGTTTGCGCTGCGGCTGCTTCCACCGCGCCGAGCAGGGCGGAGCGGAACGGCAGCACGCGGTTGCCGTCACTCGAGGTGCCTTCCGCGAACAAGACGACCGAGGTGCCGGTCTTGAGCCGCCGCACGATCCGGCCCACGGCTTCCGATGCCTGATGTCGGCGCTTGCGGTCGACGAAGACGGTACGCTGCATCTTCGCAGTCACGCCGATCAGCGGCCAATTCGCCACCTCACGCTTGGCGACGAAGGCTACGGGCTGAATCGCGCCAATGACGACGATATCCGCCCATGACACGTGATTGGATACAAACAAAGCGGCGCGCCCGCGAACCGGTTGGCCCACGATGCGAATACGGATTCGCAAGAGGCGGCATAGCACGCGGTAATAGTTTGAGCAGATGAAGCCCCAGCCCGGAAGCTTGAGCTTGGCGAGCAACCATTGCAGCGCAATGAGCAAGGGCGTCACTGTGAGAAAGAACGCCGCGATGAAAACAGCCCGTGCCACGTACCGCTATTCCCTGATTAAGTCACAGATCCCGGCGCAGCACGAGCGCAGTGGCGGGCTTGCCGTTGCTGTCGAGATAATATTGAGGCCGGCGTCCGACTTCCTGGAAGCCGGCGCGAAGATAAAGTTTGAGCGCCGCTTGATTGTGTTCGTCGACCTCGAGAAACACCGTGCGCACGCTCAAGGCGGCCAGCCGCCTTAGGTGAAACATGAGCAGGTTGCCGGCGAGTCCTTTGCCACGCCGCGCAGGAGCAATGGCGACGGAGAGAATTTCTGCTTCATCGGCGGCGCGCCGCGCCATGACAAACCCCACGAATTTTCGGCGGATTGTAGCGCGATGCGCGATCACGTTGGAGTTGGCGAGCAGAGATTCGACCTCCAGTTCACTCCAGCCGCGCCGGAACGAGGTCGCATGCAATGTGGCGATGGCGGCCGCATCCCGCGGCTCTGCTTCTGACAGCGCCGGCTCGCCGCGCGCAAACAGCGTGCTGAGACCGATCATCGGCGCGCCGGTTGCGCGGCCAGTTGTGGCCGGGCATCAACCGCGCGCAGGTAAAGCGGTTTTGGCGGCATGCCTGTATCGACGGCGGCGGCGCCGAGCCGGGCCACCCAGCCAATATCGGGCGCGCCGCGCTGTTCAAACAAAATTGGTGCACGATCGCCGGTCGGCCACGCCGTCGCGAATAGGCTTGCCGCATTGCCGACGATTCGCGGGCTGCCACTTGTCGCGGCCGCGCGCAATGCGGCCGCCAGCGAGGCGAATCGCGGTGTGACCAAGGTACGCCCGCCCGACCCGAATAATTGCAAGTAGACGTGACCGTGACGTGCATCAACCACCGCCGCGACCGGCACCATATCGTCGGCGGCAATCAGAGGCGCCGCATAGGCCGCCAAGGTCGTGAGCCCGACCGCCGGTTTGCCGCTGGCAAGCGCCAGCCCGCGAGCAGCCGAGATCCCCACGCGCAAGCCGGTGAAGCTGCCGGGTCCGGTGGTCACCGCGATGCGATCGATTTTCGAAAAGTCGAGGCGTGCCTGCTCGAGCACCCGTTCGATCAGCGGCATCAGAGCTTCGGCGTGACCGCGCTGCATCGGTTGCGTTTCCTGCGCCGTCACGATGCCGAGTTCGGTGTCGAGCAGGGCGGCCGAACAGGCTCCGAGTGCGGTATCGATGGCAAAAATGCGCATAAATCGAAAGGCGACCTGTCGGCAAATGCCGCGTTTAAACCGGCCTTACCTCAACAACCTCAGGCACGAAATGGTGCAGAAGGTTTTGAATACCGTGCTTGAGCGTGGCGGTCGAGGACGGGCAACCCGAGCAAGCCCCTTTCATATGCAGATAGACGACACCTTTTTGGTAGCCCTTGAAAGTGATGTCGCCGCCGTCGCCAGCCACCGCCGGGCGCACCCTCGTCTCAATCAGATCCTTGATGGTGGAAACTATCTCAGCATCGTCAGCGTCGAAAAATTCCTCGCTTGCGCTCTCGGGTTGCGCGCCGGCGGCTAGTAGCGGCGCCCCGGACATATAGTGTTCCATGATGGCACCGAGGATGATCGGCTTGATTTGCTGCCAATCGCCGTCCGTCTTGGTGACAGAAATGAAATCAGCGCCGAAAAAGACGCCGCCGACATGAGGGATACCAAACAAGCGCATCGCAAGCGGCGACTGCGCTGCGGCTTCGCGGGTGGCCATATCAAGCGTTCCGACCTCGAGAACCGTGCGGCCAGGCAGGAATTTCAGCGTCGCCGGGTTGGGCGTCGCTTCCGTCTGAATGAACATTGCTGTCTCCTTACAGGTGCAAGGCCCGTAGTGGCATCATCATAGAAAATAAATGGCCTTTGGCCGAGCCTCGGTCAACAGCCGAGCGTAAAAAGGTTCGGAAACCGCTCATGCCATCGCCTCCAGCTCCTCATCGCTCAGATGGCCCGGCACAATAGCAACAGGTATCGGAAAATTCCCGGCGTTTTTGTTGATATGGGAAATCAGCGCACCGGGGCCTTCCTTGCCGACGCCGGCGGCTAATACCAGGATGCCGATATCGGTGTCCTCGTCAATCAAATTGACGATTTGCTCGGCCGTATTGCCTTCTCGAATCACGCGATCGGGCGCCGTATGAGAAAATTTTTGTGCAATCGCGGCGTATTTATCGAGCACCTTGTTGGCCGCTTCCATTTGTTCGGCTTGCATGATGTCGGCAACCCCGAGCCATTGTTTGTTGCGGTCGGCGGTTTCGATGACGCGTAACATCACGATTTGAGCTTCGGTACGACCGGCACGCTTGGCGGCCCAAAACACAGCGCGGTCGCATTCCTCGGTGTCGTCGATGATCACCAAATATTTTCGTCTATGTCCGGCCTCGTAACTGTGGCGTTTGCTGCTCATCGTCGCTCCCGCTTGAAGAGATTGGTGCGCAAAGGAACGCGGCTTGCACCGAATGGTGGCACGCGCAATGCCACGCCGGCAAGCCGAACATGACTGAATATGCCGCAGTGCAGCGCGCGGTGCAGCGCGCGATTAAGCCCGCACAAATCCGACGATGTCTTTCACCGCTTTCATCGTGTCAGAAGCGATCGCCTGCGCACGCCGCGAACCATCGGCAAGAATTTCGTCGATATAGACCGGGTCCTGCATCAATTTCTTCATCTCGGTCCCAATCGGCCCTAGTTTTGCCACGGCGAGATCAACCAGCGCGGCTTTGAAGGTGGAAAATTGCGCGCCGCCAAATTCGCCCAAGACGGCGGCCTTGGTCGAATGACTGAGCGCGGCGTAAATGCCGACCAGATTGTCGGCTTCCGGGCGCGCCTCCAGGCCCTTGATGTCGCTCGGTAAAGGTTCGGGATCGGTTTTTGCTTTGCGAATCTTCTGTGCGATAGCATCGGCGTCGTCGGTCAGATTGATACGCGAATAATCCGATGGCTCCGATTTCGACATCTTCTTGGAGCCGTCTCGCAACGACATCACCCGCGTGGCGGGGCCTTGGATCAAAGGCTCGGGCAAGGGAAAGAAGGCCTCGCCGTAGCCATGCGCACGGATCGACGGTCGGTAATCGATGTTGAACTTCTGCGCGATGTCGCGGGCGAGTTCGAGGTGTTGCTTCTGGTCTTCGCCGACCGGCACATGCGTTGCGCGATAAACGAGAATGTCGGCCGCCATCAAACTCGGATAGGCATAAAGGCCAACCGACACGTTTTCGCGATCCTTGCCCGCTTTCTCCTTGAACTGCGTCATGCGGTTAAGCCAGCCCAGACGTGCGACACAGTTGAAGATCCAGGCAAGCTCGGCATGTTCGGCGACCTGACTTTGATTAAAGATGATGTGTTTTTTCGGATCGATACCGCAGGCGAGGAATGCGGCGGTCACCTCGCGTGTGGCGAGCGGCAATTCGCTCGGTTCTTGCCACACGGTGATGGCGTGCAGATCGACGACGCAATAAATGCAATCGAAGCGCTCCTGCAAAGCGACAAATTTGGTGATCGCGCCGAGATAATTACCGAGATGCAAATTGCCTGTCGGCTGCACGCCGGAAAATACACGTTGCTTGAACGCCATCGCTTCGCTCCGGATTGTGGGTGGGCCACATTGCACGACGCCGTTTGGTGCGCCACCCCTTTTGCGATCCGCAACAAAGGTTTTGCCCCCACGCGGGATAGCAATTTTAAAGGCGGCGCCGTGCTGTTATAGAAGAGAGGCGAGATAATAGGAAATCTCGCGGGGTGGCGAGTGGACTTTCGATGAGCAAAGACGAACTGATCATCCAATTGGTCAAAGTGGCGCTCGGTATCCTGATCGGCGGCTACTTTCTCTGGTGGAGTCTAGAAGTGCTGAAAAGACTTCCGCCCCCTTACTAGTGGTCCGATTCAAACATTCGCAAAAGATCCGCGCCGAAATGGGTAGCGAATGTTTGAATCGGACCCCTAGGAGTGTGTCCATTTAGCTCTATGGTCCGGCGGTTTCATGAAGGATAGTGCGCTCAGACCGCTCTGGCGATCTTGTTGAGGTTGTGGGCGGTGCAGATCAGCGCCCATTCGGCCGTCACTTTCTCGATACCGCGCAGCAGGAACTGCCTAAACCCTCTTGCCTGCTTGATTTGTCCGAACACTGGTTCGACGATTTGCTTTCTAAGCCTGTATCTACTTCGCCATCCTGCCCGCTTGAGCTTGTCGCGCATGGCCTTGGTCAACGTCCCGGTGATGTTGCGGTTGGCATTGCTGGGATACTTGGCGCGGCCGATGGCGATGTAGCCGTTGATGTTGCGCGCGGCCAAGGCGGCGAGGTTGGCCTCGCTCAAATAGCCGGCATCGGCCGAGGCTTCCTTCGGCTTGCGGCCGAGATTGTGGTCAATGGCGTCCATCAGCGGCACGAGCTGGTCGTGCTCGCTCGTGCTCGGCGTCAGGCCGTGGGCGACGATGATCTGGGCTTTGGCATCGACCGCCGCCTGCGCATTATAGCCTTGGATATAGCCATCCTTGCTTTTCAAGATGCGGCTTTGTGGATCGGTGAAGTTGCGTTGTGTCTTGCCGTCAGGCTCCTGTTTCGGCGGTGCCGGGGTCCGACCGTTCTTCTTGCGGCCTTCGGCGAGGCGCCGGTCTTGGGCCTGCTGCCGGCGCCGTTCCTCTTCGGCGGCCGCGGCTTTGGCTTCGGCCTCGAGCTCGGCCTTGGCTTGGCAAATCCTCTCAAGCCGCTTCTGCTTGTCCCTCACCCAGTCGGGCAGCTCGTCGCCGCGCTTGTTGCCGTAGAGCTTGTCCTCCGCCGCATCGGCCGCCTCGGCGGCTTTGAGCCAGCCGTCGACCTCGGCCGCAAGCTCCGCTTCCCGCTGCTTCATGCGCGCGTAACTCATCGCCTTGTGCCTGGAGGCGTTCGCCTTGATCTTGGTGCCGTCGAGCGCGACATGCCCGAGCTTGACCAGCCCCGCCTTCTCGGCCAATTGCAACACCTGCACGAACAGCGCCGCCAGCGCCTTCAAGTGCCGCCGGCGGAATTCCGAAATGGTGCGGAAATCCGGCGCATCGCCGGCCACGATCATCATGAAGTCCGCGCGCTCAACGCACGCTTTCGCGATCCGCCGCGACGAATAAAGGCCGCTCGCGTAGGCATGCAGAAGCAGCGCCGTCATCATTTGCGGATCGAATGGCGGTTGCCCCAAACCGCTCCTGTAGCTGCCGGCGATTGCCGAAAGGTCCAGGTTTTCCCGCACCAGCGCCACAATCAGCCGCGCCAGGTGGTCATGGGGCACGTAGTCCTGCACGCTCGGCGGCAGAAGCTGCGTATCGTCGATCTTCCAGGGGCGAAAATGTTTGCTCATAACCCCGCAAGGAATCAGATCGAGCCCCACTTGACCAGCATTTATTCAGACTTGACCAGTGATTATTCAGACAGGCTCCTAGTGGAGTGGATTTGACATTCGCTACCCACCTGGCCGCAAGCTCGCGAAGCGAATGTCAAATCCAAAACTCCACTAGAAACTTATATTTGGCTCATGGTCTTTCGATTCAAACATTCGCAAAAGATCCGCGCCGAAATGGGTAGCGAATGTTTGAATCGGACCACTAGATTGCCTCAAGTCATTCAATCGATATAGTTCGATGCTCTCAAAAGAGGAATCCGCATGAACGCTCCCCGCTACGACGTGCTCGGCATCGGCAACGCCATTGTTGATGTTATCGCTCGCGCAGAAGACGATTTCCTGGTCAAATACGGCATGCACAAAGGCGCCATGGCGTTGATCAATGAGGCGCGTGCGGCCGCCATCTACGAGGCCATGGGTCCGGCGGTGGAAAGCTCGGGAGGCTCGGCGGCCAACACGATCGTCGGCGTTGCCAGTTTCGGCGCCCGCGCTGCTTTTGTCGGCAAGGTCAAAGACGACGAACTTGGCCGTGCCTTCGCTCACGATATCCGTGCCGCGCGTGTCGCCTTCGATACGCCGCCGGCCGCCGACGGGCCATCGACCGCGCGCTGCTACATCATGGTCACGCCGGATGGCGAACGCACCATGAATACCTATCTCGGCGCCGCGCAAGATTTGCATCCCAACGACATCGATGAAACGCAAATTGCGTCGGCCGCTTTGCTTTATCTCGAAGGTTATCTATGGGATCCGCCGCACGCGAAAGAAGCTTTCGTCAAAGCCGCACAAATCGCCCACAAAGCCGGCCGCCAAGTGGCGCTGACGCTGTCGGACGCTTTCTGTGTCAACCGTTATCGCGAGGAATTTCTCGACCTCATTCGCAAAGGCACGCTCGACATTATTTTTGCCAACGAGCGCGAATTGCATAGTCTTTATCAAACGGCTGATTTCGATACGGCCGTGACCGCATTGCGCGCGGACGCAAAGCTGGCGGTGGTCACGCGCAGCGAGAGGGGTTGCGTCGTCGTCACCAAGAGTGGCGTGGAAGCCGTGCCGGCCGAGGCGGTCGATCAGGTGACCGATGTCACCGGCGCCGGTGATTTGTTTGCCGCCGGCTTCCTGGTTGGGCTTGCGCACAACAAGGATCACCACACGGCGGCCCGCCTAGGCGCTTTGGCGGCATCGGAAGTGATCCAACACATCGGCGCGCGTCCGGCGGTGTCGTTGCAATTCCGCGCCGCCGACAGCGGACTGTTGGCAGTGTAACATTATTTGGAACGCAAGTTCGGGGAGCAAAAATTTTATGCCGTACGTCACGACGCCCGACAATGTCCGTCTCTGGTACGAAGAAACCGGTCAAGGCGCGGCTGTTTTGTTCGTGCACGAGTTTGCCTCCGATCATCGCGGCTGGGAGCCGCAGATGCGTGAATTCGGCAAACGCTATCGATGCATTTCCTATTCGGCGCGCGGTTACGCGCCGTCCGATGTACCAGCGGATCAGGATGCCTATAGCTACGAACACGTCATGCGCGATGCGCTGGCCGTGCTCGATCATCTCAAGATCGAGCGCGCGCATTTCATCGGCCTGTCGATGGGCGGTTATACGAGCTTGCAGGTTGCGCTCAACTATCCCGACCGTGTGCGCTCCATGGTGCTCGCCGGGACGGGTTCCGGCTCCGAGCGCTGGTACACCGAGCAATTCCGTCAGCATTCGCGTGTTGTTGCCGAGCAGTTCGAGCGCGAAGGCGCGGCAAGTGTGGCCAAGAGCTACGGCCAAAGCCCGAGCCGTATTCCGTTCCTGATCAAGGACCCGCGCGGCTTTGCGGAGTTCGCGCGCCGGCTTTCCGAACATGATGCGCAGGGCTCGGCCAATACCTCACGCGGCTATCAAGGCATGCGTCCTTCGCTCTATGATTTTGAGAACGATATAAAAAAGCTCACCATGCCGGCACTCATTGTCGTCGGCGACGAGGACGATGTTTGTATCGAACCGAGCCTGTTTCTCAAAAGAGCGATCCCGGCATCCGGCTTGGTTATGCTTCCCAAGAGCGGCCATGCCGTCAATCTCGAAGAGCCCATGATCTTTAATCAAGTGGTTGGCGATTTCCTCGCCCGTGTCGAGGCGGGCCGTTGGCCGGCACGCGACCCGCGTTCGATCGGGCCCAAAGCACCGGGATAAAACGTGACTGTTACGCGACAGCGACGACCTTCATAATCTTATCGAGAGGTTGATGACCTTGACCACGATACGGCGGGAGACATATACGTCCTTATTCTCCGTCCCGCTTGTGAACCAAAAAAGGAATTGCAGGGATGAAGGCTACCGCTGGCGTCGTCCTTGCCGCCCTGCTCGCGTCATTGTACCCAAGCCGGGCGGGTGAGGTGAAAATTGCCGTCGTGGCTGCCGAGAATTTCTATGGCGACGTTGCCAAACAAATAGGCGGTGAGCGAGGGGCGGTGGAAAGCATCATCAGCAATCCCGACCAGGACCCGCATTTGTTCGAAACCTCACCGAGTGTTGTGCGCGAGATCGCTACCGCTCAAGTCGTGATTTACAACGGCGCTGACTACGATCACTGGATGGAAAACTTGCTGAAGGCAACACCGCGAGCGGACCGCACAGTAATCAATGTCGCCGATCTGGTCGGCAAACAAGCAGGTGACAATCCGCATCTGTGGTATGATCTCCAAACTATGCCTAAAGTGGCCACTGCGCTTGCCGATGTGTTGGGCAGAATCGACGCTGCGCATCGCGCCGATTATACGGCACGGCTCAAGACCTTTATTTCCTCGCTCGAACCGCTGCAACTGAAAGTCGCCGCGATCGCGCGCCAATATGCAGGGACGTCAGTGACCGCCAGCGAGCCGGTCTTCGGCTACATGGCCGCGGCACTCAAATTGAAGATGCGCAACGAGCGTTTCCAACTGGCGGTTATGAATGGCACCGAGCCCGGCGCCAGAGACGTCGCCGCCTTTGAGAACGACCTGAAGTCGCATAAGGTGCGGGTGATGTTCTATAACAAACAATCGTCGAACAAGGCGGTGCAACGTCTTGTCGATTTGGCACACAAATCAAAGATTCCGGTCGTGGGGGTGACTGAGACCGCTCCGCCTGGAAAAACCTACCAAGAGTGGATGCTCTCGCAACTCAAAGACACCCAACAGGCACTCGCCGAATCCTTGCCATGAACATCATCGAATTCGACCACGCCAGCCTTCAAATCGGTGGCCGGACCGTTTTGTCGGAGGCCACCTTTGCCGTTGGTGTGGGCGAGTTTGTCGGCGTGCTCGGGCCGAATGGCGCCGGCAAGACCACACTGATGCGCGCGATTCTCGGCCTCCTGCGGCCGAGTGCGGGAAGCGTGAACGTCTTTGGCCGGCCGCCGGAGCGTGGCGACGCGCGAATTGGCTACCTGCCGCAGGTCCGAACCGTGCTGCCCGACTTGGCGGTGCGCGGTCTCGATTTCATCGCCTCATCGCTCTACGGCGAACGCTGGGGCCTGCCTAGGCTTGGGTCCGCAGACCGCAAGGCAATCGACGCAACACTCACAGCAATCCATGCGCAGGATCTCGCGGAGCGACCGCTCAGCGATATGTCCGGAGGTGAACGGCAGCGGCTCCTGCTGGCGCAAGCCTTGCTTGGCGAGCCGCAACTTCTCTTACTTGACGAGCCGCTGATTAGTCTGGATGCGAGGCATCAAGAAGTCGTCATCGAGGTCGTACGCGAAGTCTGCCGCAAACGAAAAATCACCGTCCTGTTCAGCGCCCACGAACTAAACCAGCTGCTGGGCTCGATCGACCGCGTACTTTATCTCGGCAACACGCAGGCGGTCTTCGGAACAGTCAATGAGGTTGTGACAGCGCCTGTGCTATCGCGTCTTTATGGCGCCGATATCCATGTGGTGCATGCCGACGGTCATATCTTCGTCATGTCCCGTGGACGCAATATCGAGCGGCTCGACCACGCGCATGAGCATAATCACGATCACAACCACGAACAGCATCACTAGACTATGTTTGCCTACGAATTCATGAACAATGCCTTTCTTGCCGCCGGCATCGTGGCGCTGGTCTCCGGCTTGGTCGGATTCTTTCTGGTGATGCGGGGGCAGACGTTCGCGGGCCACGCCCTTTCGCATATTGGGTTTGCGGGAGCAACTGGCGCAGGTTTGATTGGGCTTGCGCCTTTGTGGGGGTTGATCGGCTTTACGCTTGCAGCCGGCGTCGCGATGGGCCTGTTGAGCGAGCGTATCAGCAACCGTGATGTTGCCATCGGCATGGTGCTTGCGCTGGCGCTTGGCTTCGGACTGTTGTTCCTCCACTACTACACGGCCTTCGCTTCGCAGGCGACTGCCGTCCTTTTTGGCAATGTGCTGGCTGTCGATCAGCAAACTATTATGACGCTTGCTATGCTGAGCATCATTACGCTCATCGCACTCGGCGTCATTATGCGGCCGTTGATCTTTTCCAGCTTGCAGCCAGAACTCGCCGAGGCCAAGGGTGTGCCATTGCGGTTCGTTTCGACCGCCTTTCTCGCCATTGTGGCGGTCGCAGTGTCGGAATGCGCGCAGATTGTCGGCGTGCTTTTGGTATTCACCTTGATGGTTGGGCCTCCAGCGGCGGCCCAGCAGCTTGCTCGCGGGTTGTGGACGGGGCTGGCGTTATCGGCCGCGCTGGCGGTGAGCGAAGCCTGGCTCGGTATCACGCTCGCGTTTTACACCGACTGGCCGGTCAGTTTCTGCATCGCCATCCTTAGCGCGCTTGGCTATTTTGCCGCGCTGAATGCGCCGTTTCTGGGCAGGTC
Organism: uncultured Pseudomonadota bacterium; assembly: GCA_963697535.1. Lineage (GTDB taxonomy): Bacteria > Pseudomonadota > Alphaproteobacteria > Rhizobiales > Xanthobacteraceae > Pseudolabrys. The sequence goes on from OY969085.1 coordinate 1,126,400, forward strand.
GTCCATTCGTAATTTAGAGATCGTCAGCGAGTAGCGGTGACTGATAAACCCTTCATCGCGCGGCAGTGAATTGTAGATAAATAGATCGCTCACTAAAACTAGTGGTCCGATTCAAACATTCGCTACCCATTTCGGCGGGGATCTTTTGCGAATGTTTGAATTGAAAGACCATGAGCCAAATATAAGTTTCTAGTGGAGTTTTGGATTTGACATTCGCTTCGCGAGCTTGCGGCCAGGTGGGTAGCGAATGTCAAATCCACTCCACTAGGGCTGACGAAAGCGTTCGTTTGCGGAAGGAAACGGTGCTGACCGGTCGGGCACCGGCAATCCATGAATGGGACGCTCGACGCCTGGTGCTGTGGCAGGTGGCAAGGCTATCTCCGGGGCATACGGTTCACGTTTAGGTGTCAATGAGGCCCCGCCATAGAGCAGCCCGATAGCGATCAGCCAACTGCCGAAAATGGGGCAAAATATTATGAACCATCCGCCCCCGAATATGCGCAACGTAAGCATTACCGTGCCCGCAATCCAGAACGCGATCAGCAACGGCGTCCAGATATAAGCCGGCTCGTGCATGCTGGGATCGGTTAATTTGATGGTGAAACCCAACACGGCGCCGAAGATCGTGGCACAGAAAGGCGCGATGAAAATGCGCCAGCGTGAGCCACAGACCAACATCATACCCGCCGCGAGATAGTAGAGCGGCCCGGTAAGGGATAAGTGCGTTGCGGCTCCTGGTACGTTCTCAATTACCGACCGCAGCCGATCCTCCCCGTAGAGGCCAACCCCAATGCCGAGTGCAAACAGCACAAGAGCCTTGACCAAGCTGCTCGCCCTGAGTAACGCGAATGCAGTGCCCAGGCCGACAAGCGGTAACACGTGTGCTGGCGTCAACGTTTCCGTCAAAATCCAGTGCGCCAACGGACTCTGGTTTACAAACAATGCGGTTGCGGTGAGTGCGGCGAGACCGAGCACCGCTAAAGCCGGACCGCTCCAGGTGAGCAGCAAGCGCACGTCACGCAGTGAAAAGGGCGGGAACAAGGAAATATATTCCGCTTAGCCCGATCAGCGCACCGAGCCCGCGCGACAGCCGGCCCTGCATCGGTTTGTTGAGTCCGAGGCCTACGCCGATACCGGATAAATGTATCATGCCGGTCGCCAGCACAAAGCCGATGGCGTAATCTGCGGGGTCAGCTGACAGTGGCAGCTCAACGCCGTGGGCGTGACCATGACAGAGCGCGAAGAAGGCGATCAGCGCGAGCGCAACCCATTCCGCCGGCCGCCAGGCAAGCGCAATCGCCAGACCGAGCGCGAAAATGGAGAGGGCGATACCAATCTCGACGCTGGGCAACGTGATGCCTGCCATGCCGGCAACGCCACCCACAACCATGATCATGGGAAATGTCACCGGTAGTGTCCACACGGCCCGTCCGCCCATCTGGGCTCCCCACAGGCCGACGGCGAACATTGCCAGAAAATGATCGGGCCCGGTTAACGGATGAGCAAAACCACTGCCGAAGCCGCCCTGCGTACCCGAGATGATGTGTGCAGCAGCCGGCGTCGATAATAATGCCGGCGCAACAAAGACAGATAAAAGCGTATAAACTTTTATGTAGCGCATTTTATCCTCGGCAAGCGCATTGTCTTCGGCAAGTGCGGTTCAAATTTACCGCCTTAATGAGGCATAAACATAGCCAACGCCGCGCAACGCCACAATTGGTTCGCACTCCCGACTATAGTAGAGGCATGGCTAGTTTGATTCGTCCTTTACTCGCCGCATTTGCATGCCTGGTTCTGTCGGGGCCGGTGTGGGCACATCCCCATGTTTGGGTGACGGTGAGCAGCGAATTGGTCTATGGGCCGGACGGCACTGTTACGGGCGTTCGCCACCACTGGAGGTTCGACGACATGTTCTCGACCTTCGCTACCCAGGCCATTCCGAGCAAGATAAAAGGTCGATTCACCCGCGAGGACCTCGCGCCGCTCGCCCAAACCAACGTCGAGTCACTGAAGGAATACGGCTACTTCACCTATGCGACTGCCGACGGCAAGAAAGTCCCGTTTTCCGACCCGCTGCCCGGTTATTGGCTCGATTACGAGTATAAGAACTTGGTGCTGAATTTTTTTCTACCGTTCAAAGAGCCAGTGAAAGCAAAATTGCTAAAGATCGAAATCTATGATCCCACAATCTTCGTGGATTTCGAGTTCAGCAAGGATACACCGGTGGAACTGCGTGGCGCCCCCAAGGGATGCAAGCTCGACGTGGTGTTGCCGCAGAGTAATACCGCCACCCAATCGCAAAGGCTCGGCGAAGGATTTTTCAGCTCCCTCACTAAGTCACAGGATTGGGGTGCTCAATTCGCCAATAGAATCCTAGTTAACTGTCCGTGACGCGTTTGCAAACCTGTGAGCTATTGCCCAATGAGAATTTTTCATTCAATAACTCCGCCGGCTCGGCGCCTCGGTGTCATTTATTGCTATTGTAGTCTTTTCATTGCTGGTGTTCTGCTTTTTTTGGCAGTGATTGAACCGGCCTCAGCACAACCCTTCGGCCTCCCCCACGGAGGTCAAGCACCGCCCCAATTTGGTCCATTGATTGGCTGGGTGCTTGCCAAGCAAGCCGAATTCTATCGAATGCTCTCGGGCGCCATCCGAGCCGCCAAGGTCGATGGTACTGCCGGCTGGGGGCTGATGGGTATCTCATTTGCCTATGGAATTTTTCATGCCGCCGGACCCGGCCACGGCAAGGCGGTGATCTCGTCCTATCTGGTCGCCAACGACGAGACCTGGCGGCGCGGTATTGCGCTCTCTTTTGCTTCTGCTGTGCTGCAATCGTTCACCGCGATCGCCATCGTGGGTATCGCCGCCGTTCTGCTCGGCGCCACTGCACATGTCATGGGCGAAGCGGTGCGAGGGATCGAAATCGTGAGCTATACGCTGATCGTAATGATCGGCGTGCGCCTGTTTTGGGTGAAAAGTCGCGCGCTATTGCATCTCTTGTATCCGCGCGCGCATGAGCATCATGATCACGCACACGATCATCATCACGGCCGTCATCACGACGAGGAAGATGTCTCCGCCTGGGGCCATGCGCATGCGCCAGAACCAAACGAGCTCAAGGGCCCGCATTGGCTGCGGCGCGGACTCTCGGCGATTGTCGCGGTCGGGTTGCGTCCGTGCTCCGGCGCCATCATTGTTCTTGTCTTCGCGCTGGCTCAAGGGATGTTTTGGGTCGGCGTCGCCTCGACCGTCGTGATGGGGCTTGGTACCGCAATTACCGTCGCTGCGGTCGCCAGCATCGCCGTCGGGGCACGCGGCTTCGCCGAGCGGCTGGCCAATGCTAAGCCCGGCGCTGGCGTGCTCTTCCTGCGCGGTCTGGAGACAGCGGCTGCATTGTTCATCATCATTTTCGGCGTTGCGTTGCTCACCGGGTATATAGTGAGCGAGCGGATGATCGGCGTCTAAGCCGGAGAAGAAGCATCCCTTTCGGCAGCTCACGCGCGCAGATCAAATTTACACGTCCACGCTCGCGGCAAGCGCGTTTTCCTGAATGAACTGCCGGCGCGGCTCGACGAGATCGCCCATCAACTGGTCGAACAGCATATTGGCTTCGTCGACCTCCTTGATGCGCACCTGCAGGAGCGAGCGCACATTGGTGTCGAGCGTGGTTTCCCAAAGCTGTTCGGGATTCATCTCGCCCAGGCCTTTATAACGCTGAATGGATATGCCCTTGCGGCCCGCCGCGGTGAGCGCTTCGAACAGGCCGACCGGGCCGTAAATCGAAATGGTCTCATCCTTGCGCCGTAACATGGCCGGCGGCGTCGGGCGGGGAAATGTCTGCTGCAAACTGGCGGCAAATTCATCGAGCTTGCGTGCGTCGGCCGACCCGAGCAGCGCTTGATCGACGATGGCGGCTTCCCTCACCCCGCGCACGGTACGTTCGAAGTGGAAGCCCTCTTCGTCGTAGCGGCCTTGCCAGCCGCGTTCGGTGTCGTCTTCCAGAGCATCGAGGCGCTTGGCGATGTAGGCGGCTGCTTCGGCCGCGTGTTCCGGGTTTTCCGTGACCGCCGGCCGCAACACGCCGGCGATGGCCGCCTGTTCGATCACCTTTCGATTATAGCGGCTGTGCAGGCCATAAAGCGTGTTACGGATAATGCGCGCGTCCTCGACGAGTTTGCGCAAATCGCCGCCCGCCAATTCCTCGCCGGAGGCAAGGCGCAGCACGGCATCCTCAAGGCCGGTTGCGATCGAATAATCCTCGAGCGCACGTTCGTCCTTGAGATATTGCTCGGATTTGCCGCGCGCGACTTTGTAGAGCGGCGGCTGGGCGATATAGATGTGGCCGCGTTTGATCAGCTCTTCCATCTGCCGGAAAAAGAAGGTGAGCAGCAGCGTGCGGATGTGCGAGCCGTCCACGTCCGCGTCGGTCATGATGATGATCTTGTGATAGCGCAATTTGTCGGCGTTGAACTCGTCGCGGCCGATGCCGGTGCCGAGCGCGGTAATGAGCGTGCCGATCTCCTGGCTCGAGAGCATTTTGTCGAAACGCGCGCGCTCCACATTGAGGATCTTGCCGCGCAAGGGCAGCACCGCCTGGAATTCGCGGTTACGGCCTTGCTTGGCGGAGCCGCCGGCCGAGTCGCCCTCGACGAGGAATAATTCGGCCTTCGCCGGATCGCGTTCCTGGCAATCGGCGAGCTTGCCGGGTAGCGAGGACACATCAAGCGCACCTTTGCGGCGGGTGAGTTCGCGCGCTTTACGCGCGGCTTCGCGCGCGGCGGCGGCGTCCACCACTTTGCCGACGATGACTTTGGCTTCGGAGGGATGAATCTCAAACCAATCTTGCAGCGCTTGGTTGATGACGTTTTCGACCACCGGCCGCACTTCCGAGGAGACCAGTTTGTCTTTTGTTTGTGAGGAGAATTTCGGGTCGGGCACTTTGACCGACAAGACCGCGGTCAGGCCTTCGCGGCAATCGTCTCCGGTGAGCGAGACTTTTTCCTTGCGCGAGGAGCCGGCGGTCTCGGCATATTGGGTGATTTGCCGTGTCAGCGCGCCGCGAAAGCCGGCGAGGTGGGTGCCGCCGTCGTGTTGCGGGATATTGTTGGTGAAGCACAGCACGCTTTCATGATAGCCGTCATTCCACCAAAGCGCGCATTCGACGCCGATACCGTCGCGCTCGGTCTTGATCATGATGGGTGCGGGAATGAGCGGCGTCTTGGCTCTATCGAGGAATTTGACGAAGGCTTCGACACCGCCCTCATAGCGCATCACATCGCGCTTCTCGACCGCGTGGCGCATGTCGGAGAGGACGATCGTGACGCCGGAATTGAGAAAAGCGAGTTCTCGCAAGCGATGTTCGAGCGTGGCGAAATCAAATTCCACCATGGTGAAAGTCGCCGGTGACGGAAGAAAAGTCACTTCCGTGCCGCGTTTGCCTTCCGCCGGGCCCATGATCTTCAACGACCCGACAGGCACGCCACCGCGAAATTCCATGAAATGTTCTTTGCCGTCGCGCCAGATTGTCAGTTTCAGCCAGGTCGAGAGCGCATTGACCACCGAAACACCGACGCCGTGCAGGCCGCCGGAAACTTTATATGAATTTTGGTCGAATTTTCCGCCGGCGTGCAGATGCGTCATAATGACTTCGGCAGCCGATACACCTTCGCCTTTGTGGATGTCGGTCGGAATGCCACGGCCATTGTCGCGCACCGTGCAAGAACCGTCCGGATTGAGCGTGACATTGACTTCGGTGGCGTGCCCGGCGAGCGCCTCGTCGATGGCGTTGTCCACCACCTCATAGACCATGTGGTGCAGACCGGAGCCGTCATCGGTATCGCCGATATACATGCCCGGGCGCTTGCGCACCGCGTCAAGGCCTTTCAAGACCTTGATCAATTCAGCGCCATAATCTGAGTTTTGGGACGGAACGTTGCGGGCCGGTTCGGCCATCGGCGAGACCCTCAAAACAAGGCATGATGAATCGGAGTGATCTTCTGTGTCGCATGAAATCGGCGCTTCGTACAGTGTAAAGTCATGCTTTATAAGGCATTGATATAACGGGTTATTTTCAAGCTTTCGTTGCCTTTTAGGGGGACTTGGTTTCGCGCGGCTAACTGCGAAAAAACCCGGCCTTCACCATCCCGGAGTAAGAGGCTTGCATGTCTTCGCCAAAAGGCCTCTAAGGCAAAGGATTACATCGCCTGAACTGATTTGCCGCCCATGCACTGGTTCGGCCGCCATTTCGAAGTCCCGCATCGCTTACGCGCGATTGTGCGCGCGCGTGAATCGAGCGTCATTGTGCTGGCGGCATTCGTGGGCTTCATCGCGGGGCTGGTGGTTTCCGCCATGAGCGAGGCGGTCGGCCTCATGCATTTTATATTTTTTGGGTTGGACCCCGGTGAGCGGCTGTCGGCCCGCGGCTCGCTCAATCCACTTTATGCCTTCGCCGCTCCCTGTCTGGGCGGCCTGGCCTTCGGCGTAGTGTCCGCTTATCTCGCCCGTAAGCGCGGCACCGAGGTCGACCCGATCGAAGCCAATGCGCTGCATGGTGGCCGCATGTCGCTGCGCGGCAGCCTGATTGTCGCTGCGCAAACCGTCTGGTCGAGTGGCGTCGGCGCCTCCGTAGGGCTTGAGGCCGGTTACACTCAGCTTACCTCGGGCATCGCCTCGGCCCTTGGTCGCGCTTTCCGTTTGCGCCGCAGCGATATGCGCATTTTGGTCGGCTGCGGGGCCGCGGCCGCCATTGCCGGTGCTTTCGGCGCGCCGCTGGCCGGCGCCTTCTACGGCTTCGAATTGATTATCGGTAGTTACACGATCGCCAGCTTGACGCCGGTCGGCATCGCCTCACTGGTGGGTTTTTACACGTCCCAGGCCTTTGCGCCACTGCCACTCGGGATCGAGGCCAATGCGATCACGGCTTTTACCGTGCGGGACCTCGGGGTGGCGGCCGGCTTTGGTCTTCTCGCGGCATTTTTCGGCATCAGCTTGATGCGCGGCGTCGCCGCCTGCGAGCGGCTGTTCGCGCGATTGAAAATATCGATTGGCCTGCGGCCGGCCATTGCCGGCGCCGGCGTCGGCCTTTTGGCGATGATCTCGCCGCAAGTGATGTCGTCCGGCCATGGTGCGTTGCATCTGACCGGCATTTTCAAATTGCCGCTGATGACGGTTGCGTCGATTTTCGTGCTCAAGACCATAGCCTCGATCATTTCGCTTGGTTCTGGCTTTCGCGGCGGTTTGTTTTTTGCCTCCCTCCTGCTCGGCGCGCTGGGCGGACAGCTGTTTGCGAGCGTGCTGGAGTTTCTTATTCCCGGAGTCAAACTCGACGCCGATGCTTATGCCATCATTGGCCTCTCGGCTTTATCGGTCTCGGTGATCGGCGGCCCGCTCACGATGACCTTTATCGCGTTGGAGACCACCGGCGACCTTTGGCTCACAACCGCCGTGCTGATCGCCGCCATTATATCCATGCAAGTCACGCGTGAATTCTTCGGCTATTCCTTCGCCACTTGGCGCTTTCATCTGCGCGGGGAAACAATCCGCAGCGCCGCCGATGTCGGTTGGATTCGCGACCTATCGGTCGCCCAGATGATGCGTACGGACGTGCGCACGACGCCTGCGGATATGCTGATTTCGGCGTTTCGTGAAGCCTTCCCGCTTGGCTCGACCACACAGGTCGTCGCCGTCGATGCAGACGGGCGCTATGCCGGCATGGTGATCGTGGCCGAAGCGCATGCCGCCGATCTCAAGGCCACCGATTCAGTCCAGGACATCCTTCGCCATAGCGATCACATGTTGTTGCCGCAAATGACGGTGCAAGAAGCGATTTCCGCTTTCGATCGCTTTGAGGCCGAGGCGCTGCCGGTTGTCGATACTTTGGAACGGCGGCATGTCATGGGCTTATTGAGTGAAGCCCATGCCTTGCGCCGTTATTCCGATGCCTCCGAACGCCAGCGCCGCGAATTGGTGGGCGAAGTTTGACCGCAATCGGCGTCCCGACCGCCCGTGAAGGAGGTTCGATCTTCAGGTGTGATCGAATTTTTGCGTCGGCTCCAGAAATCCGGGACGGACCACAAAGACTTGCGCGCGGCTGACCACATCACTGAAAGCGGCCAGGTCGGCGCCGGTCATCCACACTTGGGCATCGAGCGCAGCCAAGGCATCGTAAAGTGCCGCGCGGCGGCGGGGATCGAGATGTGCGACAACTTCGTCGAGTAAAAGCACAGGCGCATAGCCGGTCATGTCCTTGATCAGCCGCGCATGCGCGAGCATTAACCTGATCAGCAACGCCTTTTGTTCGCCGGTTGACGCGTTGGCAGCCGCAATGGCCTTACCCGCATGCGTGACGAGGAGATCGGCACGGTGCGGTCCTTCGAGCGTGCGACCGGCCGCCGCGTCACGCGGTCGGTTGTGCCTAAGTAGCGCGCGATAGCGGTCTTCGATCTCGATCGCGCTGTATGTCGGGAATAGGTCCTCCATCCAGCCCGCCAGCGCGAGCTCGGCCAACGGAAATTCCGGCGCTTGAGCCCGTGCGGCGGCGAGCGCGTACGACAGACGGCGCACGGTTTCACTGCGTGCCGCGGCCACGCTCACCGCGATTTCGGCGATTTCGTGCTCGACGGCGTCAAGCCAACGTGAGTCGCGGTGCCCCTCTTCCAGCAAGCGGTTGCGCGAGCGCAGGGCGCGATCAAGCGCGCTGACGCGGGTTGAATGCTGTGCGTCGACCGCCAGCACCAGCCGATCGAGAAAACGCCGTCGTTCGGACGCGGGGCCATTGAATAAAGGATCCATCGACGGCGTCAGCCAAAGGACGCGCAGATGATCGGCAAAAGCCGTGGCGGCGGAAACCGCCTCGCCGTCAATGCGGCAGCGGCGCACCGGTATTTCTTCTTCTCCTGATGGCGGATCGATGCCCGTGCCGAGTGTGGCAAGACCCCGCATGCCTTCGATTTCGGCATGAACCGCCCAAGCGCCGTTTCCTTCGGAAAAAGCGAGGTCTTGCCAGGTTGCGCGCCGTAGGCCTCGGCCTGGCGCAAGCAGAGAGATCGCCTCGATGAGATTTGTCTTGCCGACTCCGTTCGCGCCCGTCAGCACCACCATTCCCGCCTGGTCGAGAACCAATTGCGCGACTGGGTAACTGCGGAAATAGGTCAAACTCAGGCGGCGAATAAAGACGACGGTCATGTCAGATTATCGGTGCTCGGTAATCAGCGACCAGACTGCATCGATCTGCTCCCTGATTGCTGATCGCGGACATGTGTTACACCCGCATCTGTTACACCCGCATCGGCATGAGCACGTAAAGCGCCCCCCTGGCGTCCTTGGCCTGGATTAAGGTCGGTGAACCGGCCTCGGCGAGTTTGAGAACAATGGACTCGCCTTCAATCTGGGCGGCGATGTCGAGCAGATAGCGTGAGTTGAAACCGATATCGAGCGGATCGGAATAATATTCGACTTCCAGTTCTTCAGTGGCGCTGCCGGAATCGGGATTGGTCACCGACAGCACCAGCCGTCCGTTGGTGATGGAAAGCTTCACCGCGCGGCCGCGCTCACTAGATATGGTCGAAACGCGGTCAACCGCGGATTCGAAGTCTTTTTTGTCGACGATCAATTCCTTGTCGTTATTGGCGGGGATGACCCGTCCATAATCGGGGAAGGTGCCGTCGATCAGTTTTGAGGTAAGAACCACCTCGCCGATGGTGAAACGGATCTTACCGGTGGAGAGTCCGATGGCCACGTCGTCTTCGCGATTTTCAATGAGCCGCTGCACCTCGCCGACTGTCTTGCGCGGCACGATCACGCCCGGCATTCCGGCGGCACCAGCCGGCAGCGGCAGCTCGACCTGCGCCAGCCGATGCCCGTCCGTCGCAACCGCGCGCAATGTTGCCGCTTTTGCCGTATCCGTAGCGTGCAGATAAATGCCGTTTAGGTAATAGCGCGTTTCTTCCGTTGAAATGGCAAACTGCGTTTTATCGATAAGCCGCTTGAGTTCGCCGGGCGCCAAGGTGAAGGAATGCGTCATCTCGCCAACGACGAGTCCGGGGAAATCGGCTTCGGGCAGCGTTTGCAGGGTAAACCGCGAACGGCCCGCGCGCAGCGACAAGCTTGCCCCCTCGCCCAAACCCTCCATCACAATCTGCGAACCTTCCGGCAATTTACGGACGATGTCGAACAGCATATGTGCAGGCACCGTCGTCGCCCCGCCGATGGCAACTTCCGCTGCGATGGTGTCGGTGACCTCCACATCGAGGTCGGTGGCCTTGAGACTGAGTTTACCGGTTGCGGCCGCAATCAGCACGTTCGCGAGTATGGGAATGGTCGTGCGCCGTTCGACCACGCGATGCACGTGGCCCAACGACTTTAGTAGCTCGGTACGATCGACGGTAGCTTTCATGAGAGACCCGCTTCGGCACCGTTGAACAGAGCCTGCAATTGAACAGAGCCTGCAATCGAGACACGACTTCGAGCCGGCTCGCGGAACGCGTGGGCCGGGGCGTCAAAGTGACAAGAGCGTACGAAATGCGCAAGGGCGCAGGCACAGGGTTTCGGCTTTTTCCCAGCCGATCCACAGGGCCCGACCTTTTTCTTGGTCGGGCTCCGGGAAAATCGGATGCGTGCTACTCTTGCAACTGTCGCTTGAGGATTTCGATTTCCTCGGTCAGTCCTCGGTCATTGCCGACAAGGCCTTCGATCTTACGCACCGCATGCAGCACAGTCGTGTGGTCGCGGCCGCCGAAACGCCGCCCGATTTCCGGCAGCGAACGCAGCGTCAGTGTTTTAGCCAAATACATCGCCACCTGCCGGGGGCGCACGACATTGGCTGTTCGCCGCGACGACAACAGATCGGAGCGGCTGACATTATACTGCCTTGCGACGATGCGCTGGATGTCTTCGATCTTGACCCGCTTCGGCTCTTGCGGGCGGATTAAATCGCGCACTTCGCGCTCGGCCATTTCCAACGTCACGGGATGGCCGGTCAGTTTGTTATGCGCCAGCAATCGATTGAGCGCTCCTTCAAGGTCACGGCCATTATGCGTGACGGTCTTGGCGATGTAATTCAACACGGGCAGCGGCACGTCGAAGCTCGGATGATGCGCCCGGGCCGTCAGCACCCTGGCTTTGAGAATGTCGAGGCGAAGCTCTTCGCCAAGCGGCGCCATTTCCACAACTAAGCCGCCGGCCAAGCGCGAGCGCACGCGATCATCAAGACTTTCCAGATCGGACGGTGGTCGGTCCGATGCGATCACCACCTGGCGTCCCGCATCGATCAAGGCGTTGAGCGTGTGGCAGAATTCCGCTTGCGTCGATTTTCCCTGAAGAAACTGGAGGTCGTCGATCACCAGTACGCCGATGCCGCGCAAGGTGTCCTTGAAAGCAAGTGCGGTCTGGGTTCGCAGCGCCGAGACAAAGCCGTACATGAATTTCTCGGCTGTCAAATAGAGGACTTTGCGTTCGCCGGTGGCATTTCCCGCCCATGTGATGGCCTGCAGAAGGTGCGTTTTGCCGAGGCCGACGCCGGCATGAATATAGAGCGGATTGAACATCACCGGATCGACACGCTTTGCCGATGCGACCTGTTTGGCGGCGGCGTGTGCAAGCGTATTGGACCGACCAACCACAAAACTGTGGAAAGTCAGGCGGGTGTCGAGCGGGGAGCCACCGAGCGCTTCCTCACCATTGCCGTCGGCATTCGCACCCGGCCGCATTTGGCCGGAGCTATTGGTAAAACGTATGCCGGCTTCGCCGGCGCCGTTGCCGCCGGCCGGGTCGGATTTTGGCTTGGGCGCAGTCGTGGCGCGCAACGTCGAGCGGACGATCAGTTCGATACGGCTGACCTTCCTGTCATGCGCCCGCCAGCATGCGAGCACGCGTTCGGCATAATGCGATTGAATCCAGCTCTTCAGAAAGCGCGTGGCGACGGACAGATGTACCGTTCCACTTTCGATTGCTTCCAAGTCCATGCGGGCGAACCAGCTCGAATATACATCGTCACCAACTTCGGCCCGTAAACGCTCTTTGACCTTGGCCCAGCTCTCTTGATCGGCACTCGACATTGTTCTGCTCTTAAAACGATTTTCTACGCGTTGACACGGTTGAAGGGCGGGGATTGAAACGGCAGACAGCCGCGAACGCGCCGCAAACTAAACGCAACACTGACATTGGAATGTACTGACACTGGAATGTCGTCGGACACTGACGCGTCGCGCCGTCGCCACAAAGCCAAAGGGCGGCGACGAGCGGCAAGACAAGCTACGTTAAGCGGGCGGCGACGCGGACTTGAAATTCCCGATTGCGGCGGGACGAAGCAAAGCGTTTCCGGAAGCGAGATAGCGAACAACCGGGCGGCCAAGGACATAATCGGCAGGAAACGCAACAAATTTGTACGAACGCCAGCCGCGCTTAATGCTGAAGACCGACGTTATCAAGGCCGCTGTCATCTCACCCCCCTCGAATGTTTTACCGGGCGAAACGCCCGTTGTGTTTAAGTTTCCTGACCCGAAACGCATCTAACGATGCGCACGGCGCTCTCATCGTAAGTAAGCGAACAAATGGTAAGCGAACAAAAGCCAGCCCCTCCTTACCGAAAAGCAATTCAAATCATGTTTCTGATCACACGACGGAGAGACTTCCGTATGCTGTCACTAAAGATACACAAGCATTTTGCCTCGGCAATGATTTTATCGGCCAATATGAGCGGCCCGAGATAAAAATATAACGGGTGTGGCCTTTTTGCATGAGGCGCAGTCGATCCAACGTGTTGATGACTCGTGTAGAATTTAGCAAGTGAAATCTTTTAATGCGCCGCATAAGGCGTCCAAATATTATTAGCGTGAATTGTGCGAGAACCGCCCGCGCGGCCGTGCTTTCTGGCCTGCGGAGAGTACTTTCCCCCTAAGTCATTCGCAGCGCGCGCAGATTCATGCTCAATTTGCAAAAAAGCGGATCTCGGTAACAGCCGTTATTGGCCGCCAATCGCGATAATGTGGTGCCAGAGATCTTAAATCGCGACGGCGGCGCGCATAAACAGCGAGTTAAGCGCGCCAGTACTTTTGTACCATTATATCAAAAACTACGAGAACCCGCGCGGCTTAAGTCCGGACAAAGCTTAGGCTTTGATAAAAACGCTCTCGCCTCTTCCGGGAGGCCAAGCAAAAAGTGTCAAGCGCAAGTACCAGCGCTTTATTTTCGTCGGATAAGAATGACACTTGTCACGATTCCAAAGTTCGCTTGATCTCGCTGGCCGCGCTCGGTGGCGACTTCGGATTCGGGACGCTAGTGGTCCGATTCAAACATTCGCTACCCATTTCGGCGGGGATCTTTTGCGAATGTTTGAATCGAAAGACCATGAGCCAAATATAAGTTTCTAGTGGAGTTTTGGATTTGACATTCGCTTCGCGAGCTTGCGGCCAGGTGGGTAGCGAATGTCAAATCCACTCCACTAGAGCATGTTGCGGTTAGGTTTACCCGTCCCATCGTCATGGCCGGGCATAGAAGTTCGAAGAACGGCGTTCTTCCGGAACGCCTATGTCCCGGCTATCCACGTCTTTGATATTGAACATGTTTTAAGTCGTCGATGCCGAGGACCAAGCGCGGGCATGACGATTTAAACTAAACGCAGTAAGCTTTACTGTGGTTCGCTTGATAGACAGGCGGACAGAATGAAGCGAATTTCTGAGCCACCACACTAATCGAGCTTGGCGAGGCGATGCGTAAGTCTCGATACTTTACGGCTGGCATTGTTCTTATGGATGATGCCGTGTTGCGCCGCACGCATGATGATTGGTTCGGCGGATTTGAGAGCGGACATGGCCGCATTTTTGTCACCGCCGGCAATTGCTTCCTCGACCTTGCGGACTGAACTACGGAGCAGCGAGCGGCGCGCTTTGTTGACTTCGGTTCGGCGCGCGATCACGCGCGTGGCTTTGCGGGCGGACTTCGTATTGGCCATAAGACTCTCGTTTGCAACGGGCGCGAATCTGCGGAAGTCCCGCTGAGGTCGCGCCTGAATTGAAAATTGGGTGAGGGCGAGCAAGTCTCGCCGCCAAGGCTGATGCTTATAATAAGGGGCCGCCCGGCCGTCAATGTCGGGTTTTAGGCGGCGTTTTGTGCCCGCACGGCATCATATCCCGCTGTGATCGCGGCGCGGTCGGTCGCCGTTAGCGGCGCCAGCGGCGGCTTTACACGCGCGAGCGCCGGGTCGCCATGGATATGGGCCAGCAAAGCCTTTATACCGGCGACCAGCGGCTTGCCGTCGAAAAGTTTTCGGATCGTCACAGCCGCCTCGAGTGCCTTCGAGTCGCCGTTTTTCCAGGCGCGTGCGCAAAGATCGGCATTAAGATTAGCCGTGGCCGAGATGCAGCCGGCGAAAGCACCTTTGCGGGCGTCCATCAGCATGGCTTCGTTGGAGGGAAAAACGGCAAAATCGTTCGATATGGCCGCCGCCGCGCGCGCATAATCCAAATCGCCGGAGGAGTTTTTCAAGCCCACGATGCGTTCGGGATAAGATTGTAGCAGACGTTCGATCAGGCGAGCGTGCCAGGGCACGCCGGACATTGCCGGAAAATGATAGAGATAGAGCGGGATCGGCCTGTCGGCGGTGGCCTTCACCAGCGTGTCGATATAAGCGACAAGCCCATCATCCGGCACGCCTTTGTAATAGAAAGGTGGCAGCACCAGTGCCCCGGCAAAGCCGCGTTCGGCCGCGTGTCGCGTGAGCGCGACGGCATCCGCCAACGCGGCGGCGCCTGTTCCGACCATAAGCCTGTCTAAGGGCAGTCCATTCGTCGTATAGGCATCCATGACGCTCTTGCGTTCGGCGACTGAGAACGATGTTGCTTCTCCGGTGGTGCCGAGCACATTGAGGCCATCGCAACCATTATCGAGCAAAAAGCGCGCAAACCTCACGGCGCGATTAAGGTCGGGCGCACCGTTTTCTTCAATCGGCGTCGCGATAGCGGCGATCACGCCGGATAAGGTTTTGGCAGACATCCGCGTCTTTTTAAATGAACAGCGAGAGAGAAGAAACAGGCAAATCAATAAGCTTTTAGGGGCCCCTATTTTGCTATTCTTTGTTGCCGCGCAATGAGCTGCTGGCGATAGGCCTCCATATCGGCAATGGGTTTACGCGCGACCTTCGTATCCATTGCCGCTTGGGCGACCGCCGGCGGCACGTAAGAAATGAGCCGCGGATCGAATGGCACCGGGATGATGTAATCGGGTCCGAAGGTCGGGCGCGCACCGTAAGCGGCGGCCACTTCGTCGGGCACATCTTCGCGCGCGAGATCGGCCAGCGCGCACGCCGCGGCAATTTTCATCTCCATATTGATGGCGGAAGCGCGCACATCGAGCGCGCCCCGGAAGATATAGGGAAAACCGAGAACGTTATTGATCTGGTTTGGATAATCGGACCGGCCCGTCGCCATGATGGCGTCGTCGCGCTCCGCAGCGACCTCTTCCGCCGTGATTTCCGGATCGGGATTGGCCATGGCGAAGATGATTGGCTTATCCGCCATGGACCCGACCATCTCCTTGCTCACCGCCCCCTTCGCCGACAAACCAAAGAACACGTCGGCGCCTTGCAACGCTTCGGCCAGCGTGCGCGCCTTGGTCTTTACCGCGAAGGCCGATTTCCATTGGTTCATGCCTTCGGTGCGGCCCTGATAGATGACGCCTTTGGTATCGCAGAGGATCAGGTTGTCAGGATGAAAGCCGATGGCCTTCAAGAGTTCGAGGCAGGCAATGCCGGCCGCGCCCGCGCCGTTACAGACAAGCTTGGTGTCTTCGATCTTTCGCCCCGTCAGATCGAGCGCGTTCAAAAGACCCGCGGCGGCGATGATCGCGGTGCCGTGCTGGTCGTCGTGAAAAACGGGAATGTCGAGTAATTCGCGCAGGCGCTGCTCGATGATAAAGCACTCCGGCGCTTTGATATCTTCGAGATTGATGCCGCCCCAACCTTTGCCGAGGAGCTTCACGCAATTGATGATCTCGTCGGGATCTTCCGACGATATTTCGAGATCGATGGAATCAATATCGGCGAAACGCTTGAACAGCACCGCCTTGCCTTCCATCACCGGCTTGGCGGCGAGCGCGCCGCGATTACCGAGGCCAAGTATGGCGGTGCCATTGGTAATGACGGCGACGAAATTGCCTTTGGTAGTGTAATCATAGGCTCGGCTCTCGTCTTCGGCAATGGCAAGCACGGGCACCGCGACGCCGGGCGAATAGGCAAGCGATAGATCGCGCTGGGTCGCCATCGGCTTGGTGGCGATGACTTCCAGTTTGCCCGGACGGCCAGCACTATGAAATTGCAGCGCTTCTTGGTCGGTAAAGGTCGGCCGATTGCGGCCGTTGGGATGCTTGGAGGACATTGTTGCTCCATAAAAAAGAAGACCGGGGGCCCGGCGGGCGGACCCTAGCGGAAAGGGATGATCTTACTCAAGGCAAGGCGCCTCTGCGTCTTATGCAAGGGTTTCCGTGGAGGCGATTGAAACGTTAAGCCTTGCTGCGAGATTATAATTGAGGGGGCCGGCATGTGCGAGTACTGATGGCCCGTTTCCTCTTACGATTTATTGGACTTTTGTGCTTGGCCGGCGCCTTTACTCTGGTGGTTTACGACGGCACCAAGTCGATTGCCGACAACACCATTTATATCACCGATGTGCGTGGGCTTTGGGAACTCATTGACCCGGGACGTCTCGCTCGTCTCAAACCGCTGATTGAGTCCTATGCGAACGGCGTTTTTTGGGATCCGGTTGCCGTTTCCGTCTTGATGGTGCCCGCCGCCGGCCCACTTGCTTTTTTCGGCGTCATCCTCATGTTTCTCGGCCGGGCGAAAAAGCCACTCATAGGCTACGTGCGGCCTTAACCCGCTCTTTTGCGTTTGGTGAACAACACGTGATCGACATGTGAGCGCATCACGGCATTCCACAAGGCGCTGGCCCATATTGGGGGCGCAAGGCTCTCCTGTAGCGGAGTACGAAACCATGCTGTTCGGGTTCAAAAAAACCGCCATGCCAAGCGCGGCCGATGCGCTGCCTGGCCGCCCCCATGCCATTCGCACCGCCGCCGAACATTTCGTCAATCACCGCGCGCTGAAGGGGCCTTATCCGGAAGGCTATGAGAAAGCGATGTTTGGACTTGGCTGCTTCTGGGGCGCGGAGCGGAAATTTTGGGAGCTGGGCGAGGGCGTTCACGTCACTGCGGTTGGCTATGCCGGCGGCTTCACGCCCAATCCGATTTACGAAGAAGTTTGTTCGGGCCGCACCGGCCACAATGAAGTGGTGCTGGTGGTCTACGATCCAAACAAGACCTCCTACGCGACCCTGCTCAAGACGTTTTGGGAAAGCCATGACCCGACGCAAGGCATGCGCCAGGGCAACGATGCCGGCACGCAATATCGCTCTGCCATTTATACCCTCACGCCTGAGCAGCGCAAAGCGGCCGAGGCGTCGAAGACGATGTATCAAGCCGAGCTGAATAAGAAACGCTACGGCGCCATCACCACCGAGATTCTCGACGCGCCGGAGTTCTACTTTGCCGAGGACTATCATCAGCAATATCTGGCGAAAAACCCCTTCGGTTACTGCGGCCTGGGCGGCACGGGCGTGTCGTGCGATGTTGGCGAATAGTGACTCGCCGACTGTTCGCATCCTCTTCCCATTCGCTAATCGCTATTCGCTCCTCACTATTCGCTATTTGCCTCCCCTTCTCATTTCATGTGTTTGGCCAAGAACTCTTTCGTTCGGCTCCAAGCGAGATCGGCAGCGTTTTTGCGATAGGCGGCGCGCTCGTCGCAATAGAACCCGTGGGGGGCGTCGGGATAGGTGTAAGTCTCCGCTTGCGGTTGCTTTTTCTTGATCTCGTCCACGGTGGACAGCGGAATGCTCTCGTCTTTTTCACCGAAATGCATTTGCAGCGGGCATTTCGGCTTCTCGTCGGCGAATTTGGCGATCATGCCGCCGTAGAACGAGACTGCCGCCGATAAACCGGGCACACGGCAGGCGGCGAGAAAAGCCGCGGTACCGCCCATACAAAAGCCGATGATGCCGAGGGGGCCTGCGCCTTTAAGCTCGCCCAAAGCGGCGCCGACGTCGAGCATCATATGGTCCCAATTGAGATTGCCGAGATAGCTGCGCGCATGGGCGATTTCGTCGGGCGTGTAGCCGCTCTCAAAATCGCGCACGAAACGATCGAACACCGCCGGCGCGATCGCGACATAGCCAAGGGCCGCCAGCCGGTCGCACACCGCGCGGATGTGATGATTGACGCCGAAAATTTCCTGTACCACGACCATGCCGCCCTTCGGCGCACCTGCCGGATCGGCGCGATACGCGCCAAGTTTGTGCTGGTCGGTGGTGGTGAGTGTGAGATGCTTACCCAAGGGGACCTCCGTACAGATCAGTGATTTGCACAAAACAATGAAGACAACGTGTCACTTATGCACGAACTTTTTAGCATAAATAAATGACATCGTCATGGATACGCACGCATCGCCAGTATGGATTTAGCTTGGCGGCATCCGTGGCGCCTCACGCAAGACGCGCAAGATCAGTGCGGCCAACATAGAAATATCTTGCAGCGAGATCGGGCCGCGGTCCGGCTCAAATCCTTTGTTATCCTTGGCGGGCCGATCGGAAAACACTTCGATTTCGCCATCGTGCAAAAAAATATTGGCATGCGCGAGATTGACGTAAAATGCGCGAGCCGACTTCGCACCCGCGCGCATCGGTATCGTCCATTTCCTAGTGGAGTGGATTTGACATTCGCTTCGCGAGCTTGCGGCCAGGTGGGTAGCGAATGTCAAATCCACTCCACTAGTGCTCGCTGCAATTCCAACCCTGAAGGAAGAACCACCGTCACATCGTCCAATTCATAATAGGGACCGCCGTATAGGGACCGCCGTTCCCGCCGCCTTGCGGAACGACAATGATCTGCTGGTCGCGCATGTAGACGCTGACGGACGCTCTCATAAGACGATCATTATCAAAAAATGATCATCCTTGCACCATTTGGGACCGCAAGCATCTTGTGCCGCACACAGCCCTGTTTATGATTGCCAATAATCTCACCTTTGGGACACAGAAAGCGCTCATGTCGATGTTAGCCGAATGGAAGGTCCCGGCAGCCGTGCAGCCGCGGCCGCAGGATTACCGGTTCGATCTTGTGCGTGCGCTTGCCTCGGTTGTCGGCGTGCATGTGATCGTTCCCAATGACGCCTTTACCGCCGATGTGCTTGGCACCGAGCGGGCCGGCAACGGCGTGCTGATCGATAATGGCCTTGTCTTGACCATCGGCTATTTGATCACGGAAGCGGCAGCGGTTTGGCTGCATTTGGGAGATGGCCGCGTCGTCGAGGGCCACGCGCTCGGCTTCGACCAAGACACCGGGTTTGGCCTCGTGCAGGCGTTGCACCGATTAGACCTGCCAGTGCTGCCGATCGGCTCATCGGCGGATTTGCAAGTCGGAGAGCCTGTGGTGATCGGCGGCGTGGGCGGGTGCAAGCATTCGCTCGCCAGCCAAATTGCAGCCAAACAGGAATTCGCCGGCTACTGGGAGTATCTGCTGGACGAGGCGATTTTCACTTTTCCGGCACATCCGAATTGGGGCGGGACCGCACTGATTTCGCAGAAAGGCGAGCTGGTCGGGATTGGCTCCTTGCAGCTCGAACGCGCGAGCGCGGTCAAGGATATCGCCAAGAATACAGGCAAGAATGGCAATCTCAACATGATGGTGCCAATCGATTTGTTGACGCCTGTTGTGGATGACCTGCGCAAATATGGCCGTGTCAACAAGCCGGTACGGCCATGGCTTGGCATCTATTCCACCGAAGTCGACGATAAGGTGGTGATTGTCAGCGTTGCGCCGAAAGGGCCGGCCGGTCGCGCCGAACTGAAAGCGGGCGACGTCATCCTGGATGTCGCCGGGGACAATGTTTCGTCTTTGGCTCAACTCTACCGCAAAATCTGGTCGCTCGGTACGGCTGGCGTGGAAGTGCCGCTCACGCTTTTTCGCGACGGCGTCAAGTTTCATGTGCGCGTGAACTCATCCGATCGGGCGAAATTTCTCAAAGCGCCGCGGCTACATTAACGCGGCTACATTAAAACGTGACCTGTATTGGATCGCGCCTCGCCCTCACCCGCACCAAAGTGGAGCCCGGCGACACGTCGCAATTGACTGGTTGGACCAATGACTGGTTGGACCAATGACTGGCGCGCCCGAGACGATTCGAACGTCCGACCTTTGCCTTCGGAGCGCGATGTCGCCATTTTTCCCGAGATTACCTGAGATCGCCAGAGGCTACGTAGCCGGTTGATGCTATTAACGAATTTCTGTCTATTGTAAACCTCACGTTCCCCGGTGTTCGCCCGAAATTACCGCGAGCGGCTACCCCGGTGCTACCTGGAGACGGGTGCGAACCGTTCCGGATTTTTTCTGAACGGCGGATCACAAGCGCTCATTGGCTACAATGACTGTCTGCTTCTTTCCTTGTATTTGTTGTCAAATATGACTACATAGAGAGCGTGGATGACCCGCAACACGCGGAAGATCAATTGGGTAAAGGCGGCTCTGAAGGACATTTGGAGTTTCCGAAAGAGGCCCAAGATCGCGCTGCCACGGCGCTCACCTATGTCGCCGAGGGTGTTACGCCCGACATGGCAAAGCCGCTGACAGGTCTTGGAAGCGGCATCTGGGAGTTGGCGATCAAATCGCGAGGCGACGCATACCGGGTCGTTTACGCCCTCCAACTGAGAGAGGACATCTGGGTCGTTCATGCGTTTCAGAAGAAATCCAAAAGAGGCATCGCCACGCCAAAGCACGAAATCGATTTGGTGCGCGAGCGCATCAAACGGCTAAGGGAACAATTGCGATGAAAGCTCGTAAGCTCAAGACCGTCAGAGGCAGCGGTAATGTATTTCGCGACCTCGGCCGGGAGAATGCCGAAGCACAGCAACTCAAAGCGTTGCTTGCGTCCGAAATCGTTCGCGTGCTCGATGATGGCCACCTCACCGTTCGCAAGGCCGAAAGTCTAACCCGTATCGCTGCGGCCGATTTTTCGCGCATTCGCAACGCTAATCTCGACCGCTTCACGGTTGATCGGCTGATGGAGATCCTCAACCGCTTGGGCCGGGACGTGGACGTTGCAATTACCGTGCGGCAACGCAAGCGCATGGCCGATCATCGCGCGCACGTTCTTGCATAAACGGCGTGAACGATGCCTCACGCGCGGTCTGTCAGCACCTCGAAAATTACTTGTTTCCAGTGATTACCGGAGATCGCCCGTCATTACCAAGGATTTTATTTTTCAATAAAAATCCTGTTTTTCTTGATCTGTACACGGAGCGGCGTTCTCACTGCGTCGCCTCCGAAATGGGTCGAGAAGTGACGGGGAAATGGGCGGCGGTAGCTAACTTCTTGAAAAGCATGGCGCGCCCGAGACGATTCGAACGTCCGACCTTTGCCTTCGGAGCGCGATGTCGCCATTTTTCCCGAGATTACCTGAGATCGCCAGAGGCTACGTAGCCGGTTGATGCTATTAACGAATTCCTGTCTATTGTAAACTTGACGTGCCCCGGTGTTCGCCCGAAATTACCGCGAGCGTGCCACCCCGGTGCTACCCGGAAGCGATCTGGAGACGGCGCTTGCCGGACGAAATTCGGTCTTCAATCCGGCTGCGTATAAGCCCTACAGTGCCCGGCACGGGGACGATAGCCAGCGACGAGAAATAAGAGACGGCGATGCCCAAAGCGGCGACCATGCGCGTTGACGTGAAACCAGCAATGTTGCGCTGGGCACGCGAGCGCGCGGGGCTGGAGCCGGATACGCTGGCGCACCGGTTCCCTAAGCTGGCCGATTGGGAGCGGCAAGAGGCGCGGCCAACGCTCAAGCAGTTGGAAGATTTCGCTAAGGCCACGCACGCGCCTATCGGCTACCTGTTCCTGAGCGAGCCGCCAGTCGAGCGCGTTCCCATTCCGGATTTCCGAACGGTCGAAAATCGCCGGATCGGCCATCCGAGCCCTGATCTGCTTGAGACCATCTATCTCTGCCAGCAACGTCAGGAGTGGTATCGCGATTATGTGCGCTCGCTCAGGGAGGAGCCGCTTCGCTTCATAGGCTCCGCAACACCCGAAAGCGATATCGTGCAAACGGCGGCTGAAATTCGCCATGCGCTCGGTTTTGAGATCGAGGAGCGCCGCCAATGCCCGACTTGGACCGAAGCGTTGCGCCGCTTCATCGAGCAGGCCGACCGATTGGGCGTGCTCGTCATGGTCAACGGCGTTGTCGGGAGCAACAACCACCGCAAACTCAACCCGGACGAATTTCGCGGTTTCGCCATTTCCGATGAGTTAGCCCCGCTTGTCTTCATCAACGGTGCGGACACGAAGTCGGCGCAGATGTTCACGCTTGCTCACGAACTGGCCCATCTTTGGCTCGGCCAATCGGCGCTATCCGACATGGAGCCTGCATCCGCGCCCACGCATCGGGTGGAGAATTGGTGCAACCGGGTCGCCGCCGAGCTTCTGGTCCCGCTCGCCATATTTCGCGAGCAACTTCGGCCTGACGAGGATTTGCGGGCAGCGCTCGACCGGCTCGCCAAGCACTTCAAGGTGAGCACGCTGGTAGTGTTGCGCCGTGTCTACGACGCTGGCGGCCTTACGCAGGAGGCATTTTGGCGGGCATACAGGGAAGAGTTGAACCGGCTTCTGGAAATTCAAAGAGCGGGTAGTGGCGGCGACTTTTACCTGACCCTCGGTGTCCGTGTCGGAAAGAGATTTGCCCGTGCCCTTGTCGCAAACACGCTTGAAGGTCAAACACTGCATCGCGACGCGTTTCGTCTGCTCGGCTTCTCCAAGCTTTCGACCTTTCGCGAGTTGGCACATAGCCTAGGGGTCGCCTGATGGCGTACCTGTTGGACGCGAACGTATTCATTCAGGCCAAGAATTTACATTACGGTTTGGATTTCTGCCCGGCATTTTGGGAGTGGCTAATCGCGAATAATACGGGAGGGAGCGTCCTCAGCATTGAGAAGGTCGGTGACGAGATTGCCGCAGGCGGCGACGACTTATCCGACTGGGCCGGGAAACGTGGCGATGGCTTCTTCCTCAAGCCAGATGCCGCGCTTCTGCCAGCGCTCGGCACAGTCAGTGCCTGGGCGAACGGGCAGAACTACGAACCGGCGGCGGTAAACACCTTCCTTCAGGTGGCAGACTATTATCTGGTGGCGCACGCCCTTGCGCATGGGCATACGGTCGTCACGCACGAGATCGCCTCCGCTTCGACCAAGCGCATCAAGATTCCCAATGCCTGCATCGGACTGAACATCAAATTCATGACGCCCTATGAGATGCTGCGGCATGAGCGTGCGCGCTTCATCTTGGGTCCTCAGCGGTAGGCCTCGAAATTTTCTTGTTTCCAGTGATTGCCGGAGATCGCCCGTCATTACCAAGGATTTTATTTTTCAATAAAAATCCTGTTTTTCTTGATCTGTACACGGAGCGGCGTTCTCACTGCGTCGCCTCCGAAATGGGTCGAGAAGTGACGGGGAAATGGGCGGCGGTAGCTAACTTCTTGAAAAGCATGGCGCGCCCGAGACGATTCGAACGTCCGACCTTTGCCTTCGGAGGGCAACGCTCTATCCAGCTGAGCTACGGGCGCATTTTTAACCTCAATAGCGCAACGGCGCCGCCGCGGCAACGGTGGGCAAGCGCGAAAAAGGGCCTGTTGCGGGGCGTTTCGTGCGTCTTCTTGTGGTTAAGCTCGTCGCGGCGGCATATGCCCGCTTGCACGAAAACGCGAATCTTCTAGTGCTTTGCGAATAGCGCATGGTGCGCTTTAGGAGCTATTCGCAATGGCAGTCGCCGCATCCAAGCCCAAAACCAGTAAACCGATTACGACCCGACAGCTCGCCGCCATACTGTCAGAACAGCATCAGCTGACCAAAAAGCAGGGTCTGGAAATGCTGGACGATCTTGTCACGATGATCACCAAGCATCTGAAAAAAGGTGAGCGCGTGAAGATTGCCGGACTCGGCATTTTGCAGGTGCGCAAGCGCGCCGCGCGCATGGGCCGAAATCCGGCCACAGGCGAAGCGATCAAGATCAAGGCGAGCAAAAAGGTCGCCTTCCGCCCCGCCAAGGATCTCAAAGAAGCGATCTGATTTGCTCATCGTTACGATTTTACAAATCCCGCCGCATCGTCGGCGGGATTTTGCTTTTGTGCGCGGCAAATGCCCGCTTCCGCCATAACGTGGCATCTTGCGACGACCTATAGCCCTCCTATATGAGCGGTAAGCCGCGAAAGTGGCGGTGAATCACTTAATCCAGGGGGGCTGGATCAAGGAGATTGGCGGATGAGCCGCCGATACTCCCCGGGAGCCAAAAGGCCTTAACGGGCGTCAGTGGGTCCGGCCGGCCGGCCGCAATTTGAGAGGAAAAACCATGGGCAAGGTCATCGGCATCGACCTCGGCACTACGAATTCATGCGTAGCCGTCATGGAAGGCAAGACGCCAAAGGTCATTGAGAACGCCGAAGGCGCGCGCACCACGCCTTCGATCGTCGCCATCACCGACGATGGAGAACGTCTGGTCGGCCAGCCGGCCAAACGGCAAGCGGTCACCAATCCGGAAAAGACGATTTTCGCGGTCAAACGGCTCATTGGCCGGCGCTACGACGACCCCATGGTCGAAAAGGATAAAAAACTCGTCCCCTACAAGATCACCAAGGCCAGCAATGGCGATGCCTGGGTCGAGGCGGATGGTCATACCTATTCGCCATCGCAGATTTCAGCGTTCATTTTGCAAAAAATGAAAGAGACCGCCGAAGCCTATCTCGGGGCCAAAGTCGAGCAGGCCGTCATCACCGTTCCGGCTTATTTCAACGATGCCCAGCGCCAGGCGACCAAGGATGCCGGCAAGATCGCGGGTTTGGAGGTGCTGCGCATCATCAATGAGCCGACCGCGGCCGCGCTTGCCTACGGTCTCGACAAGCAGAAGACCGGCCTGATCGCGGTCTACGACCTCGGCGGCGGCACTTTCGATATCTCGATTCTCGAAATCGGCGACGGCGTGTTCGAAGTGAAGTCCACGAACGGTGATACGTTCTTGGGCGGCGAAGACTTCGACATGCGGCTGGTCAATTACCTCGCCGATGAATTCCAAAAAGAGCAGGGCATCGATCTGCGCCGCGATAAGCTCGCGCTGCAACGGTTGAAGGAAGCGGCCGAAAAGGCGAAGATCGAGCTTTCATCCACGACACAAACCGAAGTCAATCTACCCTTCATTACGGCCGATGCATCGGGTCCCAAGCATCTGACGATGAAGCTTACCCGCGCCAAGTTCGAGGCGCTGGTAGATGACCTCATTCAAAAGACCGTCGAACCTTGCCGCAAAGCGCTGAAGGATGCCGGCCTGTCGGCGGGTGAAATCAATGAAGTGGTCCTGGTCGGCGGCATGACGCGCATGCCGAAGGTGCAGGAGGTCGTCAAACAATTCTTCGGCAAAGAGCCGCACAAGGGCGTCAATCCCGACGAGGTCGTCGCCATCGGCGCGGCGATTCAGGCGGGCGTTTTACAAGGCGACGTCAAGGACGTGTTGCTGCTGGATGTGACGCCGCTGTCGCTCGGCATCGAGACACTGGGCGGCGTCTTCACGCGCATCATCGACCGCAATACGACGATCCCGACCAAGAAAAGTCAGGTCTTCTCCACCGCCGAAGACAATCAGAATGCGGTTACTATTCGCGTGTTCCAAGGCGAGCGCGAGATGGCGGCCGATAACAAATTGCTCGGTCAATTCGATCTTGTTGGAATTCCGCCGGCTCCGCGCGGCGTGCCGCAAATCGAGGTCACGTTCGATATCGACGCCAACGGTATCGTCAATGTGAATGCGAAAGACAAGGCCACCAACAAAGAGCAGCAGATTCGCATTCAAGCCTCGGGTGGCCTGACCGAGGCCGACATCGATAAGATGGTCAAGGACGCGGAATCGCACGCCGCGGAAGACAAAAAGCGTAAAGCCGCCGTCGAGGCGAAGAACCATGCCGAGGCGCTGGTGCATTCCACCGAGAAGGCGCTCTCCGAGCATGGTTCAAAGATCGGCGACGCCGAGCGCACGGCGATTGAAAACGCGATGGCCGATCTGAAGGAAGCATTGAAGGGCGATGACGCAGATGCGATTCAAGCCAAGACGAATGCATTGGCGCAAGCGTCGATGAAACTCGGCGAGGCAATGTATAAGCAGCAACAGGAAGCGCAAAGCGCGCAGCCGGGCGGCGGCGAAGGCGCGGCTTCGGGCGAGAAGAAAGAAGACGTCGTCGATGCGGAATTCACCGAGGTCGACGACGACAAGAAGAAATCGGCGTAATCACGTGTGGCAGCGAAGTAGACGAGCGCGCCGCAAAAGCGCCGCTGTGGCCGGCCTCGTGGCGGCCGTCTATGGCGACTCCCTTTATCCTTTGTCCGCTTGCGCGGGAGGAAGAGATAAGGGGAAGACATGGATAGCCGCGATCAGCGCGAGCATGACAAACGCGAGCATGACGACGGAGAGTGTCCGGCTATGAGCCGCTTCGGAGTGTTCGCCTGATGTCCAAACGCGATTATTACGAGGTGCTAGGCGTTTCGCGGGCCTGTAGCGAGGCTGAATTGAAAGCCGCGTTCCGCAAACTCGCCATGCAGCATCATCCGGATCGCAATCCGGGCGACGGCGAATGCGAGCACAAGTTCAAAGAAATCAACGAAGCCTATGACGTGCTCAAGGACGGTGACAAGCGCGCCGCTTACGATCGATTCGGCCATGCGGCGTTTGAGCATGGTGGCATGAATGGCGCACGCGGTTTCGGGGCTGATTTTGGTGCGACTTTTGCCGATATTTTCGAGGGTATTTTTGGCATGAGCGCTCCGCGTGGCGGTGCCCGCGGTCACACCCGCGAGCGAGGTTCCGATCTTCGTTACAATATGGAAATCACGCTCGATGAGGCCTTCCGCGGCAAAACGGCTCAGATCCGTATCCCGACGTCAGTGCCGTGCGAAGCCTGCTCGGGCAGCGGCGCAAAGGCCGGCACGCTGCCCAAGACATGCAGCACCTGTGGAGGAGCCGGTAAAATTCGCCATGCGCAGGGTTTCTTCACGTTGGAGCGAACCTGTCCTGCTTGCCAAGGACGCGGTCAGGTCATCGACAATCCGTGCAAGGCCTGCGGCGGCGCGGGGCGAGTCACGCGCGAGCGCACGCTCTCGGTCAATATTCCGGCGGGCGTGGAGGATGGCACGCGCATAAGACTTGCGGGTGAAGGCGAAGCGGGCTTGCGTGGCGGTCCGCCGGGTGACCTCTATATTTTCCTTTCGCTGGCGCAGCACCCATTTTTCCAGCGTGAAGGCGCCGACCTTTATTGCCGAGTGCCAATTTCCATGGTGAGCGCGGCACTGGGCGGGGATTTCGAAGTGCCGGCCGTCGACGGCAGCAAAGCGCGCGTAAAAGTTCCACCGGGGACGCACACCGGCCGCCGTTTCCGTCTCTCGGGCAAGGGAATGCCGGTGCTGAGGTCAAAGCATATGGGCGATATGTATGTGCAAGTCGTCGTGGAAACGCCGCAAAACCTGAGTAAACGGCAACGCGAGCTGCTCGCCGAATTCGAAAAGCTTTCTTCGGATGATACGCAACCGGAATCGGCTGGATTTCTTGGCCGGGTCCGCGAATTCCTCGACGGACTTGGAAACCGTGGTGGCAGCCATACCGTCTAGTGGTCCGATTCAAACATTCGCTACCCATTTCGGCGGGGATCTTTTGCGAATGTTTGAATTGAAAGACCATGAGCCAAATATAAGTTTCTAGTGGAGTTTTGGATTTGACATTCGCTTCGCGAGCTTGCGGCCAGGTGGGTAGCGAATGTCAAATCCACTCCACTAGGTATATTGACCCGCGGTCTACGGCCCTATACCGGTGACCAAGTAATATTTTGGGCTAAGGTTTTGGCCGATCAAAGCGTGACCCACAGCAATGTCCTCACCCTCTTACATTCGCGTTGAAAAGAAGCCCCTGCGTCTTGACGATGAGATGCAGTTCATTCGTTCATGGTTCGAAAAGCCAATCCGCACCGGAGCGGTGATGCCCTCGAGCAAGGCTTTGGCGCGTGCCATGGCTCGGTACGTCAATTCGCAATCGAGCGGACCGGTAATTGAGCTTGGGCCGGGCACCGGTGCCATCACCGCGGCCTTGGTTGAACACGGAATTGATCCGGCGCGGCTGGTGCTGGTCGAGTTCAATCCCGATTTCTGCTGCTTATTACGCGCGCGCTATCCGGCAGCTACGGTGGTGCAGGGCGACGCTTATCGCCTCCGCCGTTTGCTCGAATCGACCGTGTGGGAGCCGGCCGTCGCCGTTGTGTCGGGTCTTCCGTTGATGACTAAGCCGCCGCGAACGCGACTGCGTCTCATTGCGGATGCAATGGCGCTGCTCAAGCCGGCTGCGCCTTTCGTTCAGTTCACTTATGCGATGGTGCCGCCGATCTCGAAAGCGCTATCCGGCATTCACGCCGAATGCTCCAAACTGATCTGGCTGAATTTGCCGCCGGCGCGCGTATGGGTCTATCGCGGGATGTAATAGACCTCGCACGAGGGCCTCGCTTTCTCACGGTCAGGTCTTGTTTGGTCGGCCAGGCGTGACGAAGAATGAGACAGCGCCGATGATTCAGCCCAAAATCCTTGTCATGTCCGGATCGATCCGCACCGGCTCCCACAATACCAGGCTTGCGGCGCTGGCGGCAAAAGAACTGACATTACTTGATGCCGATGTCACACGGATTTCGCTTCAGGATTATCCGTTGCCGCTTTACGATGCAGATATTGACGTGCGTTCCGCTCAACCGGAGAATGCGGTCAGATTGAAACAAATGATGCAAGCGCATCACGGTGTTTTCATCGCCAGTCCGGAATATACGGCGTCGGTCACGCCGCTTTTGAAGAACGCCATCGACTGGGTTTCGCGCGTGCGCGAGCGCGGCGATCCGAATTACGCCGCCTATAAAGGCCGCGTATTCGCCATCAGCGCCGCCTCGCCGGGTCCCGCCGGCGGCCTGCACGCATTGGTGGCGCTGCGGCAGATCCTTGAACTCGGCTGCGGCGCGCTTGTCATTCCCGAACAAGTATCGATCCCGCTTGCCAATGAGGCCTTCGACGACATGGATGGACTTGTCGATTTGACGCTCGCCAATCTGTTGCGAACGCAGTTGACGCGTTTGGTTGACCTATCGCGGCTGATGATCTGAGGAGAAATTGTTGTGACGCTGGACGCACGCGAACGTCTGATCGTAGCGCTTGATCTGCCGAACATGAAGGCAGCCAATGATTTGGTGTCGCGGCTCGGCGAGTCCGTGTGGTTTTATAAAATCGGCTATCAGCTTGCCTTCGTCGGCGGGTTGTCCTTTGCGGCCGATTTGATCGCGCGCGGCAAACAGGTGTTTCTCGATCTCAAGCTGCACGACATCGGCAATACGGTGAGCAAAGGCGTCGAGAATATTGCGCAGACCGGCGCCACGTTTTTAACCGTGCATGGATTTCCGCAAACCATGAAAGCGGCCGTGGAGGGCAAGAAAGGCTCCAAGCTTCGTATCCTCGCCGTGACGGTGCTCACGTCCTACGACGATGCCGATCTCGCCGCCGCCGGCTACGACATGAGCGTGGGCGAGCTGGCCGCCGCGCGTGCGGCTCAGGCGCGCGACATCGGGGTGGATGGGCTGGTATGCCCGGCGGAAGAAGCGGCGCATCTGCGCGGCATTATCGGCCCGAACATGGCACTGGTGACGCCCGGCATTCGGCCCGCGGGCAGCGCGCAAGGCGACCAAAAGCGCGTCATGTCGCCTGCGCATGCGATCGAAGCCGGCGCCGACTATTTGGTGGTCGGGCGCCCGATTGTTGAAGCGCGCGATCCAAAAGAGGCGGCCGAACGCATTGTCGGCGAGATCGAGCAAGCGAATGCGTCAAGGCGATAAAATATCAATAGAAAGGAAGAAACGAAATGGCGAAAGGTTATTGGATCGCGCGGGTCGACGTGCAAGACGAAGAGGGCTTTAAGCCTTATTCCGTCGCCAACGGCCCGATATTCAGAAAATTCGGCGGCCGCTATCTTGTGCGCGGCAATCAATTCGAATGTCCGGAAGGCGCGGCGCGCTCGCGCAATGTGGTGATTGAATTTCCTGACTACGCCACGGCGCTCGCCTGCTACCATTCGCCGGAATATCAAGCCAACATCAAGGTACGCGAGCCGCATTCGCGGACCGACATTATTGTCATCGACGGTTATGACGGCCCGCAGCCCTAATTTTTTTAGTCGGGAGCTTGAGCGATGTCCGATATGCGGTTGATCGTGGCGGGCGCCGGCGGGCGCATGGGCCGTACGCTGGTAAAGGCGATGGCCGAAACGAAAGGCGTCGTGCTGGCCGGCGCGCTGGAAGACGTCCGTTCGCCACTGATCGGCTGCGACGCCGGCACGCTGACGGGCCTTGGCGAAAACAACATCAAGCTTGTCGGAGATGCCGAACCGCTGATGGACAATGCCGACGGGATCATCGACTTCACCATTCCAGCCGCTACGCTCGAACTTGCGGCCATCGCGGCTAAGACGGGCAAGGTTCATGTCATCGGCACGACCGGATTTACCGCCGCCGACGAAGTAAAGATCGCGGCCGCGGCGAAGAGCGCGACCATCGTCAAGTCCGGCAATATGAGCCTCGGCGTCAATTTGTTGGCGGCGCTGACCAAACGCGTCGCCAGGACGCTCGATAAGTCGTTCGACATCGAGATTGTCGAAATGCATCACAATCAAAAAATTGACGCCCCTTCCGGCACCGCGCTGCTGCTCGGGCGCGCGGCGGCGGAAGGGCGCGGCATCGCGCTTGATAGAAATTCGGTGGGCAGCCGTGAGGGCAATACCGGCCCTCGTCATCCCGGCGATATCGGATTTGCCAGCTTGCGTGGCGGTACGGTCGTCGGCGAACATACGGTTGTGTTTGCGGGACCGGCCGAGCGGCTCGAGCTGACACATAAGGCCGAAGATCGTATGATTTTTGCGCATGGCGCGTTGCGCGCCGCTTTATGGGCGCGCGCGCAAAAGCCTGGGCTTTATTCGATGGCGGATGTTTTGGGTCTGAAAGATTTTTGAATCAATCCCGTCATCCTGGGGTGGCCGCGGCATGCGGCCCTCGGAGAATGACGGGCCGCCACCCTTCGAGGCCGTCGCTACGCGACGGCACCTCGGGGTGACGACCACAAAGTTGCGAAGTCGAGGTGTGAAACAATGACCGATAGACTTCTCGTGCTCGTGCGCCATGGGCAGAGCGATTGGAACTTGAAGAATCTTTTTACCGGCTGGCGCGATGTCGAGTTGACCGAGCTTGGTATCAAAGAAGCACGCGAGGCCGGGCGTAAATTGAAAGCGCAGGGAATAAAATTCGATGTGGCTTTCACTTCGGCATTGAAGCGCGCACAGCGCACGCTCGATCTCATGTTGGAAGAACTTGATCAGACCGATATTCCGATTTTCAAAGACCAAGCACTCAATGAACGTGACTATGGCGATTTGTCGGGCCTCAATAAAGACGACGCGCGCAAAAAATGGGGCGAAGAGCAAGTGCATATTTGGCGCCGCTCTTATGACGTGGCGCCGCCCGGTGGTGAAAGCCTCAAGGATACATTGGCGCGCACGCTGCCTTATTATGTCACCGAAATTCAGCCGCGGGTCTTGCGCGGCGAGCATGTGCTAATCGCCGCGCACGGCAACTCGTTACGCGCCTTGGTGATGGTGCTGGAAAAGTTAAACAAAGAAAGTATCCTCAAACGTGAGATCGCAACCGGCGTGCCGATCATCTATGACCTCAACGCGGATTCGACCGTGGCGTCGAAACTCGATCTGGCCGCCTGACGAGCTAAGGCGTTTGAATTTGTCGTCGTCTGATGAATAGGCGACGCTCAGGCAGCCGTCATTCCCGCTTCCCAACCGAGCATTGCGCGCTTGCGGGTAAGTCCCCAGTGATAGCCGGTGATGTCGCCGCCTTTCCCGACCACGCGATGGCAAGGCACGACGAAACAAATAGGGTTCTTGCCGACGGCGGCGCCGACCGCGCGCGCCGCTTTTGGTTTCCCGGCCTTGGTGGCGAGTTCGGAATAGGTGGTGAGATGGCCCATGGGGATTGTCAGCAGTTGCTCCCACACGCGGATCTCAAAGTCGGTGCCGATGAGAACGATGCGCAAAGGCTGATCCTTGCGCCAAAGCGCGGGATCAAATATGCGTTGCGCGATGTTGGCGGTTGCAGCGAAGTTCTCAAGGTATTTGGCTTTGGGCCAGCGCCCGCGCATGTCTTGCAAGGTGGCATGTTCCTTGCCTGCATCTGCGATCGCCAGACCGGCCAGCCCGCGCGGCGTTGTCATCACCAAAGCGATGCCAAACGGGCACCGATGAAAACCATAAATTATGGTGAGCCCTTCGCCGCGCGCTTTCCATTCACCCGGCGACATCGCTTCGTGCGTGACAAATAACTCGTGCAAACGGCCGGGACCGGAGAGGCCGACTTCATAGGAAGTTTCCAATACGCTCGCCGATGTGCGCAACAAGCCACGCGCGTGATCAAGGGTCAGCGCTTGCAAGAATGCCTTTGGTGTCAGTCCGCACCAGCGATGGAACAAATGATGTAATTCCGTCGGCGTGACGCCAACGGCATCGGCTATGCGGCCGATGTCGGGTTGACTGCGCCAGTTTCCGCGAATGTGGGCTAGCGCGCGGCGGACAACGTCATAATCCGCGGCCGCGGTCTGGGACGAGGCAACAACATTCGCGTTCCTCGCGGACGATGGTTCCAAAGCTGTGGTCATGCGGCAAATCTAGACGGTATGAAACGCCGCGGCCACCCGATTTCTGCTCTCATTTGCGATACTAAGCCCGTGGACAGAAAGCCGCTTTATCGCACAACCGTTCGCGTCACGCCGCGTCTGACTTGGCTCAATGCGGCGCCAAGCGCTTGCGCGAAACTTGCTTTTTCGTCGGGCCCCAGGAAATTCGCGACCACCAGCGACTTGCCGCGCGTCACCAGGAACAGGCGTTCGATGCCGAACTCCTCGTGTATCACCTTTTCGAGGTGAACCCAGAGCGGATTGAGCACCCATTCACTGACGCGGCCGTGATGGCTGACCTTTCGAACGATCAACGCCGAGGGGGTGATCGTCACTTCCTCATAAGCCCTCGCCCGACGATAGTTGAGCCGGAAGGCGCAATACAAAAGCAAAACGTCGAGGCCAAAAAAGCCCAAAACCGGCCAAGCGCCCATCAGCACGAATGCCATGCCTGCTACAAAACTAACGCCGCCAAATACACTTATCAGCACCGACGAGCCCAGCCATCCGAGCGAACGGTGTGGTGTGATCACCGCCGAAAAAATCGTGGGATCCGAGTCTTTGGCGAACTTGTCGGCATTGTCGGCAGTCATTGCTTTCATTATACCGAAACAATGGCGAAAAAAACGCAACGGAAAAAAACGCAACGTAAGCCGCCTCGGCAAATGTCATCCGCTCGCGGATCGGCCTTACTTCGAACGGCGCAACGTCGAACGGCGCAAAAGACACCCCGGAAAGACGCAACGGTTCGCCTCCGGCCGCCGATCCGGCGCGCCAAAGCCGACGCCACAGCGGCCACCGGCGCATTGCCGCAATGGACAAATGCCGAAATCGAAGAAGCGTTCCGCCGGTTTCACGCCGCCAATCCCGAGCCAAAGGGCGAGTTGCGACACATCAATTCGTTCACGCTTCTGGTTGCGGTTGTGTTATCGGCGCAAGCCACGGATGCGGGCGTGAACAGAGCGACCCCAGCTTTGTTCACGGCCGCCGATACTCCGGCGAAAATGATGGCGCTTGGCGAAGACAGGGTCCGTGATCTCATCAAGACCATCGGCCTGTTTCGCACCAAAGCAAAAAATGTGGTGGAATTATCGCGCCGCCTTGTTGAGGAATACGGCGGCGAGGTGCCGCGTTCGCGCCAAGCCCTGCAGGCATTGCCGGGAGTCGGCCGCAAAACCGCGAATGTCGTGCTCAATATCGCGTTCGGCGAGCCGACAATCGCCGTCGATACGCATATTTTTCGCGTCGGTAACCGCACCGGGCTTGCCACCGGCAAAACGCCGCTCGAGGTCGAAGAAAAACTGGAAAAATGCGTGCCCGGACGCTACAAGCGTCACGCGCATCATTGGCTTATTCTCCACGGGCGCTATGTTTGCCTGGCGCGCAAGCCGCTTTGCGAAAAATGTATCATTGCCGATTTATGCCAATGGCCAGGGAAAACAGTGAGCATCTAACACGACACCTGATGCCGTGTTGCTCCGCGCGCCACGGCAAGCCGGGATGCCTGCAAAAAAGGCTCTAAATTGCCTGCTCAATCTGTATATGATACCGAATACGATGCCGAGACCCGCTTGTGGCCGACGAGGCAAAGCAATTCAAAACGAATCGTATAGGCGATAGCGTGAAAAATCAGCAGAGCGCATCACTCGCCGTCAAGCCGGTCGGCGCTTCGCACCAGACGAGCGGCGAGCCGCGCATTTGTGTCAAAGGTCTCGGGAAGTGCTATGGCGCGCTTGAAGTTTTTCGCGACATCAATTTCGATGTCGGCGCCCGCGAAATCGTGGCAATCGTCGGGCCATCCGGCTGTGGCAAGACGACGCTCTTGCGATGCATCGACGGATTGCTGTCGCACGATATCGGTGAAATCTTGGTCGGTCAGGAGCAAATCACCGAGCCGATTAACGGCGTTGCCATGGTGTTCCAGCACTTCGGCCTGTTTCCGTGGAAGACCGTGTTTGAGAATGTCGCTTACGGATTGCGTATGGCCGGCGCGTCGAAGCCAGAAATCGAGCGCAAGGTGCCGGAATTCATCAAGATGGTGGGCTTGGCGGGCTTTGAAAAAGCGTTCCCTTACCAGATGTCCGGCGGTATGCAGCAGCGCTGCGGTCTTGCGCGCGCGCTCGCGATTGAACCAAACGTGCTGTTGATGGATGAACCGTTCGCCGCCGTGGACGCGCAAACGCGCGAGATCCTTCAATTCGAACTTTTGCGCATTTGGCAAGAGCGGCCCACGGCTATGATCTTTGTCACCCATTCAATCGAAGAGGCGGTGCTCATGGGCCATCGGGTGATCGTGCTCAAGGGCCGGCCATCGTCTATCCACGAAACAATCGTCATCGATCTGCCGCACCCGCGCACGCGCAATACGTTGCGCGAGCCGCGCTTTGCCGAGTTGCGTGAACGTGTGTGGGGCACCTTAATGCGCGAAGCGCGCGCCGCGCAGTTCGAGCTGCAACAATAAACGGCCCTCGGCGATGTCGAATGATTCGTTACTGACGGCGGCCATCGCACATTGGGGCCCGCGTTTCGTCGCCAACGGCGTCGTGCTCACTGATTTCGAAGAACTTACCGGCGCGATGTCATCTTACGACGAATGGTGCAGCGCGTGGTCGGCTCGCGCCGCGCACCACGAAGAGCTCGGCCGCGAGGCGCTTGCACGCGGCCACACGCTGACGGCCGGCGAATGCCTGCAACGCGCCGCCGTCTATTATCACTTTGCATCTTTTCTTTTTGTCCATGATCTGCCGCAAATGCAGGTGGCGCATAAAAAACAGATCGAATGCCGCCAAGCCGCATTGCCGTATCTGCGGCCGCCTGGGGAACGCGTTGAAATTCTTTATCAAGGCAAGGTGCTTGCGGGCATTCTGCGAAGGCCAACTGGCTATGATAAGCCACCTGTCGTCGTCATGGCTGTAGGCCTTGATTCCACCAAGGAAGAAGGGGACGCCTATGAGGCGCCGTTCCTGGCGCGTGGCGTTGCCACCTTGATTTTTGAAGGTCCGGGGCAAGGGGAAGCACAATACGATTTTCCTATTCGTGGCGACTATGAGGTGCCGGTGAAAGCCGTGCTTGATTACATCGAAACGAGACATGATCTCGATTCCACTCGAATTGGAATGTGGGGCGTGAGCTTGGGCGGCTATTACGCGCCGCGCGCCACGGCTTTTGAAAAACGCATCAAGGCCTGTATTGCGCTAGGCGGGCCGTTCGATTGGGGCGCGGCCTGGCATCACTTGCCCGCGCTCACGCGCGAAGCGTTCCGAGTGCGCAGTCATTGCCGGACCCAAGAGGAAGCGTGTAAGCACGCGGCTACATTATCGTTGGAAGGAATTGCCCAGAATATCACCTGCCCGATTTTCATCGTGAATGGCCGTCTTGACCGTATCGTGCCCGCCTCCGATGCCGAACGGCTTGCGCGCGAGGTAAAAGGGCCGGTCGAATTGATGATGATCGAGGACGGCAATCACATCGCTACGAATCGCGCCTATCGCTGGCGTTCGCAAAGCGCGGATTGGATGGCGGAGCAGTTACGATAGCGGCTCGCGCCCCATGCGGCCATTTTAGGAGAATTCGCAATGCCCTCGACCATCCTCAACTCTGCCGTGTTCCGCGATATTTTCACCACGGAAGCCATGCGGCGTGTGTTCTCGGATGAAAACCGCGTGCAGAAATATCTCGACTTTGAGGCAGCCTTGGCGCGCGCTCAAGCCCGGCTTGGGATCATCCCCCAGGAAGCGGCCGACGAGATCGTTCGCCACTGCTCAGCCGAGACGATCGATATGACCAAGTTGAAGGAAGCGACCGAACGCATCGGCTACCCCGTGCTGCCCGTGGTTCAGCAATTGGTGAAGCTCTGCAAAGGCGGCTTGGGCGAATGGAGCCACTGGGGCGCAACGACCCAAGACATCACCGATACGGCGACAGTCCTGCAAATCCGCGAGGCGCTTGAGCTGGTCGAAAAGGACATCAACGCGATTTCCGATGCGCTTGCCGCACTTGCAAAAAAATATCGCGACACGCCCATGGCCGGACGCAGCAATTTGCAACAAGCGGTGCCCATCACCTTCGGCTACAAAATGGCAACCATGCTGGCGGCGTTCGAGCGGCACAAACAGCGCCTTAAAGAATTGCGGCCGCGCGTTTTGGTCGGTGAATTCGGCGGCGCTGCGGGAACGCTTTCATCGCTCGGCAAAGACGGTTTGAAATGTCAAGCGGAGCTGATGAAAGAATTGAGCCTCGGTCAGCCGGCGATCTCGTGGCACACGGTGCGCGACTCGATTGCGGAAGTCGGCTGCTTTCTCGGTCTCATCACCGGTTCCTGCGGCAAGATCGCTTTCGACGTGAAGCTCTTGATGCAGACGGAAGTGGACGAAGTCTACGAGCCATTCCATGCCGGGCGCGGTTCGTCCTCGACAATGCCGCAGAAACGCAACCCTATTTCGTCGGTTTACGTCACCGCGCAAACCGCGATGGTGAAGCAACTCGTCGCGGCGCTGCTTGAGGCCATGGTCGAAGACCACGAGCGCTCAACCGGCCCGTGGGAAATCGAATGGATCGCGCTGCCGGACATTTTCATGCTCTCGGCCGGCGCGCTCGCGCAAACGCGCTTTGTGCTTGAAGGCCTACAAGTAAACGAAGAAAGGATGCGCGAAAACCTCGGCATCACCAGGGGCCTGATCATGTCGGAGGCGGTGATGATGGGGCTTGGGTCTATTCTGGGCCGTAACACCGCGCATGATCACGTCTATGAGCTTTGCCGCGAGGTGCTCAGGACCGGCCGCTCGTTAATCGATCTTTTGGCGGAGGACAAAGAAATTGCCAAGCACATCGATCGCCGAGGATTGGAGAAGCTCGTCGACCCCGCCAATTATCTCGGTGTCGCCGGCGAGATGGTCGAGCGGGTGTTAGCGATGCGGGGGAAGTAACCAGAAAAAAGCCGCGCTAAATGGCATCGGGCTGGGGAATTTTCAATTTGCCCTGCCATCGCGGCAGAGGCTCGGCCTCCGCACTTGAGACTATCAAGATGCTTTCGGTAAGCAAAAACGCGGCTCCGCAATAGCCGCTCATTCATATCGTAGCGCTTCGATGGGATCGAGGCGCGCGGCTTTTCGCGCCGGGTAATAACCGAAGAATATTCCGACCGCCGCCGAGAACAAAAAGCCGCCAAATACGGCCATGGGCGAAATCGGCGCAGACCATCCCGAAATGACCGAGATGGCAAGGGAGAAGCCGACGCCCATTATAATGCCGGCGATGCCGCCGGTAACGCTAAGCAGCACCGCCTCGGCGAGGAATTGCAGCAGCACGTGCAGACGGCGCGCTCCGATTGCCATGCGCAATCCGATCTCGCGCGTGCGTTCGGTCACGGACACCAACAGAATATTCATGATCCCGATGCCGCCGACCACGAGTGAAATCGACGCCACGGCGGCGAGCAACAGCGCCATAATGCGGCTTGAACTCTCGGCGGTTTGGGCAATCTGGCTCAAATTGCGCACTGAAAAATCATTCTCTTCGCCCGGTCTAATGCGGTGCCGGCGGGCGAGGGTCTCGGTCACTTGCCGGATGGCCGGCTGGACATCGTTCTCGTTGGCTGCCTGCACGAAGATCTGGTTCACGTAGCCGGCCAAACGCGGTTGCAATCCGTACGGATTAGGCGGGTTCGGATAGTCCCAATTGAGCTGTGTCCGTGCCTGGGTCGGCGTGGCCACGCCCAGCACCTTGAGTTCGGCAGTTTTGAATGGAATCATGATCAGATCGTCCTGGTCCGTTCCGAATGGCGTCTGCCCCTTGGGCGCGAGCACGCCGATCACACGCATGGGCACGCCTTTCACCTGCAGGCTCGCGCCAATCACGTTTTGCGGTCCGCCGAATAGTTGGCGAGCAACCGTCTGTCCGATGACGGCGACGAGCGCGGCTGACGCATTGTCCTCCTCCGTAATCTCTCGCCCCTCCGCGATTCTCCAGTTCGTCATCGGCGGATAATTGGGACTGATGCCTTGAATATTGGTCGTCCAGTTTTGATTACCCGCTTGCACTTGGCCTGGCTGGCGAATGATGTAACTCACTTGGCTAATAATGTTGCTATTGCGGTCGACGGCTTCGGCATCGGCGGTCGTCAGGGTGGATGCGCTGCCAAATCCTGCGCGGATGCCGCCCGTTCTAATGGCGCCGGGCAGCACAACAATGAGATTGGTCCCAAGACTTTCGATCTGTTTGCGAACGGCGTCGTTTGCGCCTTGTCCGACCGCGACCATGGCAATCAAAGCGGCGACACCAATAAAAACGCCGAGTGTGGTCAAGGCCGAGCGCATCAAATTGCGGCGTATAGCCTGAACTGCGGCGGCCACGATCATTTGGGCGAAACTCCAAAAAGCAACGCTGCGGTACGCCGTCGGCGTGCGCTCGCCCAGACCTGCCGCCGGCGATTGCTCGACAGTCCTTGTCGGCCTCGGATTGTGCTTGTCAGAGACAATTTGCCCGTCGCGCATGGTCAGAATGCGGTCGGCGTAAGCGGCAATATCGGCTTCATGAGTCACGACAACGATCGTGACGCCTTGTTTGCGATTGAGCCGTGTCAGCGTCTCCATGATTTCGTGTGAATTGCGGCTGTCGAGATTGCCGGTCGGTTCGTCGGCAAGCAGCAGACCCGGCGCGTTGATCAGCGCCCGCGCAATGGCGACGCGTTGCTGCTGGCCGCCGGAAAGCTGGCCCGGCGTGTTGCCCTCGCGGTCACCGAGGCCAAGTTGCGTAAGGACGGCGTGCGCCCGCTCGACGCGCGAGGTCGCGCTCGCGGGCCCCGACGCCGAGTAGAACAGGGGCAACGCCACGTTTTCAATCGCGCTTGTGCGCGCCAGAAGATTGAAGCTCTGGAACACGAAACCGAGGCGGTCGCTGCGTAGTCGCGCCCGATCGGGTTCGTCAAGCTTTGCCACATCGGTTCCTTCGAAAAAATAACGGCCGGTAGTCGGCCGATCGAGGCAGCCGAGCACCGCCATCAGCGTCGATTTGCCGGAGCCGGAAGCGCCCATGATGGCGACGAACTCGCCGGCTTCGATCGTTAAGCTCACGTCGCGCAATGCATCCACGTCGACATCGCCCACGCGATAGGTTCGCGTGACGTGTTCTATTCGGATGATGGATGTAGCCATCGACGCACTGCCGCTCATAACCGCGGCCGGGGCAAGGCGCTCTTCACCGCCTCGCGTTGCTCGGCGATGATAACCTGATCGCCGGTATTCAAATTACCTTTGACGATTGCGGTACGGGTGTCGTCGGCAAGCCCGGTCGTAACCGGCACGCGAACCGGTGTGCGGCCGCGCAAGACCCATACGTCGGTTTGCTCGCCCCCGCGCCGAGACGATGCGCTGCGTCGGCTTGCCGCGGATCGCGCCGGCATGTAACGGAGAGCCTCGTTCGGGATCCGAAGCACATCCTTGCGCTGATCGACGACGATGCGCGTGGCCGCTGTCATTCCGGGCTTGAGAGCGCCATCGTAATTGTCGACGCCGACAACCACATCGTAGGTCACCACGTTTTGTATATTCTGCGGTGATTGGCGGACCTGCGATACCGTTCCGTTAAAAACGCGTTTTGGAAAGGCATCCACCGTGAAAGTGGCCTGATCCCCGTCCTTGATGCCGCCGATATCGCTTTCGCTGACATTCGTATCGACCTCCATATGGGTGAGGTCGGTCGCGATCAGAAACAGTGTCGGTGTCTGAAAACTCGCCGCAACGGTTTGTCCCACCGTTACATTGCGCGACACCACGGTGCCGTTCACGGGCGAAACGATGCTGGTGTAACCCAGATTAACGTCGGCGGACTCGAGTTGGGCCTGACGCTGTTCGATCGTCGCCTGATCAACGCCGATTTGCGCATTTGCCGCATCAAGGACACTCTTGGCATTGTCGAGCGTGTCTCTGGAGACTGCGCTCGATTCGACTAATTTAGCCGTTCG
Organism: uncultured Pseudomonadota bacterium; assembly: GCA_963697535.1. GTDB lineage: Bacteria > Pseudomonadota > Alphaproteobacteria > Rhizobiales > Xanthobacteraceae > Pseudolabrys. The sequence continues at coordinate 1,167,229 of OY969085.1, forward strand.
ATCGTATTTCTGCCGAGCATAGGCAAGGGCGGCCTTGTCTTTTTCAAGCTGCGCTTTTGCTTGCGCCAGATTGGCTTTGCTTTGATCGACCAAAGTCTGATAGGGGCGCGGATCGATCGTCGCGCAGACCTGTCCCTTGGTTACTTTGGTATTGTAGTCGCAATTGATTTCCTGAATCACGCCGGACACATAAGAGCCGACGATGATCGTCAATACGGGATTGACCGTGCCCGTCGCGGTCACGGCGCGGATGACATCGCCGCGCGTCACTGGAGCCGTAAGGTAACGCGTAGCGGCGCCGTTACTGGTCAGCCACCAAGTCGCGCCGACGGCGATGAGGATAGCGAAAGATAACAGACCCCCTACCAACCACGTTTGTGGAAGACGCCGCCGTGGCGTGACCGGCGGCGGCTTTGGCATGAGAATGACAGGAGCGGGCTTTTCGGTCCGTTCTTCACTAACAGGTTTGTTCATCGTAATCCGCCTTCCGCACTTTTTTGGTAGATGGGGATAGCGCAGGATCGGTTCACCCCTTTGAGGCGGGTCAAAATCTTACAAAACGGAAAGAAATATGGCCGCGCGCGCCTTACGGCTGGAGTTCGCTATCCCAATAAAGATAATCGAGCCAACTGTCGTGGAGATAGTTGGGCGGGAAAGACCGGCCATTTTTGTGCAAGTGCTGCACTGTTGGCTGAAAGGGCTTTTGTGAGGGCCACATCCGGGCTTCTTCGGGGGTCTTGCTGCCCTTGCGCAAATTGCACGGCGAGCAGGCGGCGACCACATTGCGCCACGTCGTGTGGCCGCCGCGCGAGCGCGGGATCAGGTGATCGAAGGTGAGGTCATCGCGGTTGCCGCAATATTGGCAGGAGAAGCGATCGCGCAGAAACACATTGAAGCGCGTGAACGCCGGATGCGTCGAAGGCTTGACGAAGGTCTTCAGCGAAACCACGCTGGGCAGCTTCATGGCGAAGGAAGGGCTGTGCACCGCGTGGTCGTAATTGGCGACGATATTCACGCGCTCAAGGAACACCGCCTTGATGGTGTCCTGCCAACACCACAGCGACAGCGGGTAATAGCTCAACGGCCTGAAATCAGCGTTGAGCACCAGGGCCGGAAAACCGCTGGGCGAAACGTGTACGTTCAAGCGACGCTCCTAAACCTCCCCCTTGCTGCATGACCGCAGCAAGTTTCTATTAATAGAACAGCGTGACGAGATTGTGAAGTATGGTGGTGCTTCTAAAACCCCTATGGCGTCGACTGGAGCGGAATATAATGTTTGCCATTCGCTCAAACCGTTCGGACCGACAGCTAATTTTCAGCAATCTCAGGAGCTAGTCTTTTGATTTTGCTCTAACTGGACGAGAGCTCAGGCTCACGGCGTCCGCATATGCGCGCTTGCCAAAGACGGGCAAGGTTTTTTTGCAACGGAGTCAATGCTCGCCAGCAGTTGAGCAAAAAATTTTGCCAGTAAAGCTAGTGGTCCGATTCAAACATTCGCTACCCATTTCGGAGGGGATCTTTTGCGAATGTTTGAATTGAAAGACCACGAGCCAAATATAAGTTTCTAGTGGAGTTTTGGATTTGACATTCGCTTCGCGAGCTTGCGGCCAGGTGGGTAGCGAATGTCAAATCCACTCCACTAGTGGTCCGATTCAAACATTCGCTACCCATTTCGGCGGGGATCTTTTGCGAATGTTTGAATCGAAAGACCATGAGCCAAATATAAGTTTCTAGTGGAGTTTTGGATTTGACATTCGCTTCGCGAGCTTGCGGCCAGGTGGGTAGCGAATGTCAAATCCACTCCACTAGCGTTTCAGGGCAAAATTGCACGCAAGAAACTCCCCGCCGTGCCGCAGGCCTTCTTGGTCGATGCCATGTCCGACGCCCGTGGAAATGTGCCATTGCGCAGGGATATTGAGCGCGGCTAGGCCCTGCGCCGCATGGAAGAGGGCTGGTACGGGAATGAGCTGATCCTGGTCGCCATGCACCAAGAGGATCGGTGGGCGTGAGCGGATTTCGGCCGCAAAGGCCTTGAGATCCGTGTCCTCCGGTATCACCAGCATACCCGAATAGCCGACAATGGCCGTAGGCGGTGTCGCCCGCCGCAGGCCGACATGCAGCGACATCATGGTGCCTTGGCTGAAGCCAACGAGAGCCAGGGCGCTCGGCGGCAAATTGTGCCGCTGCAATTCAGCATCGAGAAAGGCTTCAAGCGCGGGCGCAGCCTGATCGACGCCGATCCAGCGCTCGTTCGGATCGCGGAATGTCAGTGGAAACCATTCGCGGCCCATCGGCGCCTGGCCGCAAGCGCGCGGCGCGTGCGGCGACACGAAAGCGGCGTCGGGCAAAAGCTTAGACCAGGCGCGGCCGATATCGATGAGATCGTTGCCGTCGGCGCCGTAGCCGTGCAGGAAAACCACAAGTTGTTTTGCGACGCCGGAGCGCGGCTCCAGGCGCGGGCCGTCAAGTTCAGCCATGTTTCTTTTTCCTTTTCGTCTTTCTGTTCGCCGTTTTCTTCGTGGGTGTTTTCTTGGCAGGCGTTTTCTTTATCTGCTTGCCGGAATGGACGGGCACGACGTCACGCTTTTTGACAGCGTGATAATAAGCCCACAGCAAATGCGCGGCCACTCCGCGCCAGGGCCGCCAGGCCTCGGCCATTTTGGTGAGCGTTTTCGCGTCGGGCCGCTTGCGCAGGACGAAAGCAATGCGCGCGGACTCCTGCACGGCAAGATCGCCCGCCGGAAAGGCATCGGCATGGCCGAGACAGAACAGGAGATAAATATCCGCCGTCCACGGCCCGACGCCATGCAGTGCGGTGAGCGCGGTATGAGCGATATCAGCGTCCATGTTGCCCACCGCAGTAAGATCGATATTGCCCTTGGCGACGGCTTTGCCGATTTCGCGGATCGATTTGATCTTCGGCGCGGAAAGGCCGAGGCGCTTGAGCTTGTCGGCGCGCGTCCGCCGGACTGCGTCGTGATGAAACGGGTCGAACGCTGCGAAGAGCCGGTCGCGAATGGCCGCCGCACTCGCCGTGGACAATTGCTGTCCGCATATGATCGCGCACAGGCCGGCAAATCCCGCTTCGCGCCGGCGCAAGCTGAAGGTGCCGGCTTTTTCCGCGACGGGCTTGAGCCGCGGATCGGCCAGAACCAGCTCCCGCAGACCGGCTTGCAAATCGGCATCGGTGTGAAGGAAGTAGGTCATTTTATCCTTGGCTAGCCGGGCTTGATCCTGCAATCCATCCAGCATGAAAAGCCTGAAAGCAAGCAGGACGGAACCTTGGGTCGGGCCCGGGGGCGACGGAAAAAGAGTTTTCCGCTTCGCGCCATCGCCGAACGGCTATCTGCACCTCGGTCATGCGCTCTCGGCGCTGCTGAATGCCAATATGGCACGGGCAGCGGGCGGGCGCTTGCTGTTGCGCATTGACGATATCGACGCGAGTCGCTGCCGGCCGGAATATGAGGCGGCGATTTATGAGGACTTGGTCCGGCTCGGCCTTCGCTGGGAGGAGCCGGTACGGCGGCAGTCGGAGCGCTTTCCTGATTATCGTGCGGCACTGAGCAAGCTCGAAGCGACGGGGCTGATCTATCCGAGTTTCGAAAGCCGCGCCGAGATTGCCGCGCAGGTGGCCGAACGCGAAAGGCAGGGTCCATGGCCGCGCGATCCCGACGGCGCGTCGCTTTATTCGGGCGCGGCCAAGTGCATGCCCGAAGCGGAAAGGCAACGGCGCATCCAGGCCGGGGAGGTTTATGCCTTGCGTCTCGACACACAAGCGGCGCTCGCTCGCGCCGGTTCGTTCGGCTGGACGGAAACAGGCGTGGGGCCGAATGGTGAAACGGGTTTAATCATTGCCGATGCGGCCGTCTGGGGTGACGTGATTCTTGCGCGCAAGGATGCGCCCGCGAGTTATCATCTTGCCGTTGTTGTCGACGATGCGGCGCAGGGCGTAACCGATGTGGTGCGCGGGTGTGATCTCTTTCATGCGACGAGTGTGCATCGGCTCTTGCAAACGCTGCTCGGCTTGCCCGCGCCGCGCTATCACCATCACCGCTTGCTGCTCGATGCTGACGGTGAGAAACTCTCGAAATCGACGCAAGCGACAGGGTTGCGCGAATTGGACGCTTGTGGCGTAACGCCCGATAAAATCCGCAAAATGGTCGGGCTCGATTAAGCTTGGTTTTGGTGGCAAATCGTTCATTAGGTGTTGTCAAAGTCACGGCTCGGAAGTCAGGTTAATGCGGGTTTTCAGCTGGAACGAGTCCAGCGCGGCCGTGAACCCGACGACTGGAAGCCGATGGCAGCCATCGGTCCGGGCGTGAGAGAAATCCGTGTGAGAGATGTAAGCGGCGCTTATCGTGTTGTATACGTCACCACTTTTGCGCAGCCGTCTATGTGTTGCACGCGTTTCAAAAGAAGACGCGACGAACCTCCTTCCGCGACATTGCACTTTCCCAATTTCGCTTTAAAGAATTGAAAAAAGAGCTCTAAGATGAAAAAGAAAACTGAACTGAAGAAGCAGTGGTTCGCAAGCGTGTGGGACGCGATTGAGCCGGCGCCGTCTAAGGCGGCAAATATGAAGGCACGCGCCGAACTGATGATTGCCATTCGCGAGGCCGTAGCGCGCTGGGATGTCACTCAGGCATCAGCCGCCAAGCGATTAGGCATGACGCAACCGCGCATGAACGATCTGCTGCGCGGGCGCATCACCAAATTTAGCCTCAATTCGCTGATGAATGTTGCAAGCGATGCGGGCCTGTCGGTGCGCGTGCAAGTTGTTCGCCCAGCGGCGTAAGTTTTCCGCCGACGATCACCGGCACATCGAGACAAGCGTCTTTCATCCCGCCGAGCACGTCTTTGATGAGCGGGAAATGGCTGCCCGAGAGCACCGATAATCCGATCACATGCGCATTTTGTTCGCGCGCAGCCTTGACGATTTCTTCGCGTGGGCGCGGTACTCGCCAAAAGCCTCGCGCAACGTCCAGCCCCATTCGCCGGTCGTCACACCGGCTTTGGCGCACGCGATTGATTCCGACATGACGTTGGCCCACTCGTGGCGGCGCGTATTAACTCGCCTAGCACCGCGACGCGGTCGAAGCGGCGGGCGGCTAGAGCGCATTCGCTTTAAATTGAGTCATTGTGCATTGCTAACATATTGCTTGAGCATGATCTTTTCCGAAAGCCGGTTCCCACTTTTCGGGATAATGCTCTAGTCTGTCCGCGGTTTTGAGTGTTGGCCCTCGCGCGTACGCAAAATCACGGCATTCAACTCACTGCCATAGATGAAAATCGACGCGCTCCAATAAAGAAAAACCAGCGCGATCATCGCCGAGGCGAGGCCTGCATACATCGAGACATAGGCAAAAGCATAACTGGCAAGATAACGCCCAAAGGCAGCGCCGCTCGCCAGCCACAGCAAGAGCGTGACGAAAACGCCGGGTGCGATATCGACAAATGAGCGCCGCCCCGCCGGCAGCCAGCGATGTAAAATGACGAGCGCGACAACCAATATGCTCGCAGCGATGAAATAGCGCATGACAGTCGCTATTCCATCGAATGGCGCAAGCGCCGGCACAAGGGCTGCTAGCCGTCCCCAAATGAACGGGGCCAGCACCACAAGAAATGAGAAAGCAAGCATCGCGGCCGCGCCGACCAGCACGTAAAAGAGGGACTCCAGTTTCAAGAGCCACCAGGCGCGCTGTTCGGCTGTACCGTAAGCGCGGTTCAGCCCAATGCGCAGGCCGTCCACCCCGCTCGAGGCGAAATAAAGGGCAAACAGCGCGCCGAATGTCAGCACATCGCCGCGGGTCTTCGTCAATACGCCGGTAATATCTTGCGCGATGGGACCGGCCACTTGGCTTGGCCAGGCCTCCAGCAACAGCCGGGCGGCCTCGTCGGCAAGCTCCTTGGAGCCGAAGAAAAATCCGGCCAATACCGTCACCACGATCAGAAATGGGAACAGCGCCATCAACGTGGATAGGGCAATGTGACTAGCGATGGCCCAGCCATCATCGGCCAGAAAATCCTGGAATGCCTCGATCGCCACGCGGAACGATAATTTGAGACTATGCAATGCACGCGGCTCCGCTGAGTACTCTTTGTTCAAAATCATTCGCCGATCGGTGGTTTGCAAGACTCATTGCACGGGACGCAGAGTACGGCTTTACGAAGCTTATTCCCGGTGGCAAAACGGGCGAGGGCGATGGAAAATTTGATATGATGGCTTTGGCACCTGACCGCGCATGGTCTTCGATAATCGTCGAACCGCTCTTTCATTGAGACACGCATGGCGATCGTCCGGCCGCATCGTTCATCTGAAAGCGAGTTGCTCACGCAGGCCCGTGAAGCGGTTGCGGCGCTCGATGCACTCTTGGCGGAGGCAAAAACGAGCGTGCGCAAGCGCGTCGTCAGGGACGGCGTTTTTTCCGGCCGATGGCTTGACCGCGAACAACGCGCCACTCACGGCCTCGCCTGGTTTGCGACTTATGTCGAAGCGGTCCGTCAACTCACCTTCTATGCCGAACGCCTGTCCCGCGCCGGCACCCTCGGAGAGATCGACGAGCACCTGCTTCGAATTGGCATGGGTGAATATCTGTCCCAAATCGTGGGTGGCATTCCCATGAGTCAAAGCGAGGTGGCGCGTCCAAGCGACTACGGCCTTTCGGCAGCGCAGATCGCCGCGCGTCTCTCCCCGGCGACCGAGCATCTGATTGCGACCGGCAACACCGCAGACCGGCGCGCGCGTTCGGTCGCGTTGATGCGTGAAAATCATCATGCCATGCTGGGTGCTTGCGGCCTCGAGGATACGCTCGAGACCGTACGTGAACAGATGCGTAAGTTTGTCGATAGTGAAGTAAGGGATCAAGCCCAATCCTGGCATCTGACCAATCATTATATTCCGTTTGAAATCATTGCGCAGATGGCTGAACTCGGCGTCTTCGGGCTGACAATCCCGGAAGAATTCGGCGGGATGGGTCTGGGCAAGGAATCCATGTGCGTCGTATCCGAAGAATTGTCGCGCGGCTATATCGGCGTGGGTTCACTCGGCACCCGCTCGGAGATCGCCGCCGAATTAATTCTTGGCGCCGGCACCGCCGCGCAGAAAGGCAAATGGCTGCCGAAAATCGCCTCCGGCGAGGTGCTGCCGACCGCCGTCTTTACCGAACCCAATACCGGGTCCGATCTGGCTTCGCTGAAAACGCGTGCGGTGCGCGATGGCGATGTTTACAAAATTTATGGAAATAAAACGTGGATTACGCATGCCGCGCGTGCCGATCTGATGACGCTTCTTGTGCGCACCGACGCAAACGAATCCGGCTATCGCGGGCTATCCATGTTCTTGGCGGAAAAGCCGCGTGGTGACGATCGCTATCCGTTTCCTGCTCACGGCATGAGCGGCACTGAAATCGAGGTGCTCGGCTATCGCGGCATGAAGGAATACGAAATTGCCTTCGATGGCTTTGAAGTCAAAGCGGAGAATCTTCTCGGCGGCGTCGAAGGATTGGGCTTCAAACAGCTCATGCAGACTTTCGAATCGGCCCGTATTCAGACGGCGGCCCGCGCCATCGGCGTGGCCGTGGCGGCCGTGGAACAGGCTTTTGACTATGCGAAAAACCGCGCGCAGTTTGGCGGGCCGATCATCGATTTCCCGCGTGTCGCCGATAAAATCGTGATGATGGCGGCGGAAATTGTGCTGGCGCGCCAGCTGACATATCACGCTGCGCGTGAGAAAGATTCCGGCCGGCGCTGCGATTTGGAAGCCGGCATGGCGAAGCTTCTGGCGGCACGCATGGCCTGGTCGGCCGCCGACAATACCGTTCAAATTCACGGCGGGAACGGATTTGCGCTCGAATTCCCTGCCTCACGGCTTCTTTGCGACGCGCGCATTCTCAACATTTTCGAAGGGTCGGCCGAAATCCAGGCTCAGGTCATCGCGCGCCGTTTGCTTGACGGCACCAATTAGCCGGATATCACCGGGGCGAACCGATCCGACTGAAACAGCGTTTGATCCAAAACAAAAGAGAACGCGCGCTCCATTTTAAGTTATCTTTATAACAAGGAGGGTTTCTATGGGCGACTTGTTGATTCGCAATGGCGAGTGGGTGGTTGTGTGCGACGGTGCGAAGGCGTTGGTCTTTGAAAATGCCGGCGATAGCGAGTACCTCAATTTGAAAACGGTTGAAGTTTTCGAGCATGAGGATCTACCGACCCATATCCAAGGCACCGACGTGCCGGGACGGGCGATCAGCTCGGTTGGCAATATCCGTAGCGCAGTCGACCAAACGGATTGGCACGATCAATCGGAGCGCGCCTTTCTCACCCAACTGGCCCATCGCCTCGACACGGCACTCGCCGCCGGCAAGGCGAAATCGATTATCATGGTAGCCCCTCCGCGCGCGCTTGGCGTTCTGCGTCCGGCCTATTCCATCGCCTTGAAAACAGCCGTGCGCGCGGAAGTGGCGAAAGACCTCGTGAAAATGCCGGTTTACGAAATCGAAAAGCACCTCTCAGGCGATTGAGCGAGGCCGTTTCTAGTGGTCCGATTCAAACATTCGCTACCCATTTCGGCGGGGATCTTTTGCGAATGTTTGAATCGAAAGACCATGAGCCAAATATAAGTTTCTAGTGGAGTTTTGGATTTGACATTCGCTTCGCGAGCTTGCGGCCAGGTGGGTAGCGAATGTCAAATCCACTCCACTAGTGTTGTGACTCTAACGCTTGTTTCGTCCGAGCAAAGCAAACTTATGGAGTCGTAACACGGGGCCGTCATCCTGAAGTGCTCGGCCATCGATCTCGGGTTTACCCGAGATCGATGCTTTAGCGGCCAAGTCGGCTAAAGCCGACTTGGCTGGCCGAGCCTCGAAGGATGATCGGCCCTCAACCGAAAGGTCCAGGTCCTTCGAGCCTGCCGCTCATTCCCGTGCAAACCTGGTTCACAAACGAATTGCATGCCTCCCAGTAATCAGCTCAGCATCACGCCGCCGCTTGCGCGCGGGTCGTACGCGCTTGCAGGTCGCGCAGCACGTCGAGTTCCATTGGCGTCGGCGGCGGCGTCTCGGCGACCTTAGTCGCATAACGCACCGTCCAACCGGTGTTCTCTTGGATCTGCTCGCGCGTGACGCCGGGGTGGATGGAAACCACCGTCATCTCTTTTGTCTCTGGATCGGGCGCGAACAATGCGAGGTCGGTGATCAATTTGGTCGGCCCTTTCGTCTTCACACCGAGCTTGGCGCGGCTGTCGCCGCCGGAGACATGACCGATCGAGGTGACGAAATCGAGTTTATCGACGAAGCTGCGCCTGCCTTGCGCCATGATGATGAAAATCTCGCCGCATGAGGTGGCGATCTCCGGCGCGCCGCCGCCGCCGGGCAGCCGCACCTTCGGCTTGTCATAGGGGCCGACCACCGTGGTGTTGAGATTGGCATATTTGTCGATCTGCGCGCCGCCGAGAAAGCCGACCTTGATGCGCCCGCCTTGCAGCCAATAGCGAAACATTTCCGGCACCGACACCGTCGTCAGCGCCGTTTCACACAATTCGCCGTCGCCGATGGAAAGTGGCAGCACGTTCGGCTTGGTGCCGAGCGTACCCGACTCGTAGATCAACGTGATGTCCGGCGCATGCGTGAGCCGCGCCAGATTGGCGGCGGCCGAAGGCATGCCGATGCCGACGAAACAAACGTCGTCGTTCTTGAGCGCGCGCGCCGCCGCGATAGTCATCATTTCATTGGGCTTGTAGTCGATCATCCCAGCCTCTTCTCGAACAAGCTGACCCCCTCCTCAATCCTCCCCCTTTCAGGGGGAGGACGACCTTGCGGCAAGTCCTCCCTCCCTTTGAAAGGGGGGAGGGTCGGGGTGGGGGTCAAATCGAACGGTCACAAAGATCATGCCGCTACTGTCCGATGCCTGCGCGCATATTGCGCAAAAACCTCGGGGCCTTTGTCCAACACGTTTTCTTTCATCCAAGCCAGGAAAGTCTCGCGCTCGCGCGCGATTTCGTCCCATTTTTTATAGAAGCTGTTATTGCGTGGGTAATAGCCCTGCGCATAAGAAGGGAACGCGCCGCCCGGCACCTCGGCGACATAGCCGACGGTCCAATGCGGCAGCACGACTGCATTGAGGCTGCGCTCGGGCAGCGTGTCGACAATTTCTTCCACCGTCACCACCGCGCGCTCGGAAGCCAGCACGGCTTCCTTCTGCACGCCGAGCACGCCCTCGATCATCACATTGCCGGCCTTGTCCGCGCGCTGGGCGTGGATGATCGCAACGTCCGGACGATGCGCCGGCACGGCCGCCAATTCTTCACCCGTGAACGGGCAGGTCACGCGTTTGATCTTTGCATTCACTTTCGGTAGGTCGCCGCCGATATAACCGCGGAAAATGGCGCAGGGCAGCCCCGCCGCACCCGCTTCATAAGCATTGGCCATGGCGGCATGCGAATGCTCTTCCAACTCCAATTGGTGCGGCCAGCCCTTCTCGACGGCATCGCGCATCCGGTGCAGCGAGCCGACACCGGGATTGCCGCCCCAGGAAAAGACGAGTTTGTCGGCGCAACCCATGCCGATGAGCTGATCGTAGACCAAATCCGGCGTCATGCGGATCAAGGTCAAATGCTTACGCCCCTGACGGATGATCTCGTGTCCGGCGGCATGGGGAATAAGATGGGTAAAGCCCTCCAGCGCGACCGTATCGCCGTCATGGACAGTGGCTTTGATGGCGTCGGCAAGCGAGGCAATTTGCGCCATGAATTTCTTCCCGGTTTGCGGAGATGTATTTACGGCTCGCCCATCACAGGGTCAAATGGTCCAACACATCGTCGTGGCGACCCCCGGTGAAATGGGATATCGGTTTAGCCCGTAGCCGGTAGCCCAAGGGCGGGTTAGCGATACCAGAAAGGATTGGAAATCGACGGCGTAGCAAATACAATCCAAATAACAATCGAAGACAAATACGATCCAACAAATTCAATGCGGTGATGTTGACCCCGGATTATCGCCAGCTAAATGAAATTTACTTCTTCCCGATGGAGAATCAACCGTGGCTAAAACCAATTAATTCCCGCCAATGGCAGCACCCGCTGCAGGATCGCCCCCACGCAGATCAGCACCACAAGCAATTTGAGAAGATTTGCCAAACGACTATCATTGACGAACTTTTCGATGGCCCAAAAACAAATTGCGCCGACGACGCAAATGACCAGAACCCCAATTAGAATCGAAAGCATAACAACCTCCTATGCTGGTGGTGAGGAGCCGCGAGCTTACTGCCACGGACAATAAACCACGCATTGATTTACAACGCCGCCTTCAATCGTCTCTACCTCCTGCCACATTAACTTGCAGCCGTCTTCGGTCAGCCCTTCGCAATACGGCCCGGGCGCCGAAATATAGGCGTAGGGATAGTATTGATTCGGGCCGATCGCGATGGCGCCCAAGGTGCTGAGTGTAACAAATGTCCACCAGCCGCTGCCATGACGTACGCGGTGTCCGCTACGCCACACCGAGTAATTTTGGCCGCGGATGACAACGCGGCTGGCGCCGCGCGCCGGCACCCCGCGCAAGCGCGACGCAGTGACGGTTCTGGCGCCGCGTGGTGTGACGACCCGTGGAGCGGCAGCGGGCGATACCACCTTGCGCCCACCGGCAGTCGGGGCAACCGCTTTCGAAGTGGCTTTCGGTTGCCTGACCGCACGTGATGTGGCTCGCGGCTGAGTAACCGTGCGCGGTGCCGTGCGTTGTGGTGCCGCCACACGTGGAGCTGCCCTCTGAGGAGCTGCTCGCTGCGGAGCCGGACGTGCGGCCGGCGCAGCTTTCTTTTGCTGCCCTTTATTCTTTTGCTGCTGCTGATCAGTGCTGATTGCAGGCCGCTCTTGCGCTGCACTCGGCGCGTAAGGTGCAAACACAATAGTCGCGGCGAGAAGGCCCGCCGCGAAAAGCGGCAAACCAACTTTATTGCTCATGTCAAAATTGCTCATGTCAAAGCCTCATTTTGCAGGAATTTGGTGCTCGTATATCCGCCCTTGAAATGGTTATTACGGAGTCGGCCAAATCACGTTGATCCAAATCAATTATGTCGGATACCGGACATTGTCGTTCCGACCTCTCGGTGTGCTGCGCGACTAAAGCCCGTAGTATGAGCGGGAAGAGGCCCGGATTGAGTGATGAGCAATGAGCAACATCCGGGATATATTCACTTGCTCCCGCGTTTCACTTCGTTCGAAAATCCGGGATATGTCCGCCCTGTATTTCCGGTCGAATTTGGGTTGGGAAAGACATAAATCGCTCAAACCCGATAGGCCGAAGAAGGAGCCCGTAGGGCGGATTAGCGAAAGCGTAATCCGCCATTTAACTTTGCCATACGTAACTTTACCATGCACATCATGAGCGGCGGGTTACGGCCTTCGGCCTAACCCGCTACGAAGCTACGCCCTACGAAGCCACGCGTGGGGGAGAGGCTTCCATCTTGCTCCTGCCGCCATCCTGCGCCACTCTCCGGCTTGTTGTGGGGTAAGTCATGATCATCAATTACGAAGTCGAATACGATAACCGCGCGCGGGTGCCCGAGCATGTCGAGATTTTCGCGCGCTGGCACCGGGATGCGGAAAGCTACCGTGGGGCCGCCCGCAACGCCGAATTGGGCGTTTCCTACGGACCTTCGCCGCGTCAGAACATTGATCTGTTTCCGGCCCAAAACGACGGGCCTGACACGCCGCTCGCTTTGTTCATTCATGGCGGCTGGTGGCGCACGCTCGCGCCGGGCGAATTCAGCCATATGGCGGCGGGACCGAATGCGCATGGCGTGAGCGTTGCCGTCGCGGGCTACGATCTCTGCCCGCAAGTGTCGATTGCCGCCATCATCGCGCAAATGCGTAACGCCTGCTTGTTCCTGTGGCGCAAACGACGCCGGCGCATCATGGTCTATGGGCATTCCGCCGGCGGTCATCTCGCCGCGTGCATGGTGGCGACCGATTGGAAAACGCTCGACCCGAGCGCGCCGGCCGATCTCGTGCCCGCCGCTTACGCCGTATCCGGCATCTTCGATCTGGCGCCGCTGCCGCAGATTTCGGTCAACCAGGATCTCAAGCTCGACGACAAATCCGCGCGCGACTGCTCGCCGCTTTATTGGCGCGTGCCGGCGGGCCGCTCGCTCGATGTGGTGGTCGGAGGACTAGAATCAAACGAGTTTTTGCGCCAGAGCAAGACCATCGCGGACGCCTGGCGCCAAGACATGGTGCAAACGCGCTACGAAGCGGTGCGAGGGGCCAATCATTTCGACGTCATCGATCCGTTGAGCGACGCCAACAGCGCAATGACGGGGCGCGTCGTCGAATTGGCACGGCAGGTGCAAAGTGTATCGCTTTAGATCGACGCCATCAGCCGCTGGTACAATGAGCGCGGTAGGGTGGGCAAAGGCGCCGCGGTCATGCCGAGCCTCACACGAAGACGCTGCATAGGCGCCGTGCCCACCATGAGCGTCGTGCATTTTTCGAGCCGCGCATTTTTCGAGTCAGCCGGTGGGCACGGCGCGGAAGCCCGCGCCTTTGCCCACCCTACGCTTGCTGCTACGCTTGCTACGCTTGCTTCCGTCGCCCTTCGGAAAAATCATTAGCAGTCTGCTGAAAAACTCGATTTCGCCATGAACATAACCGAATCCCGAGGTGAACGAACTGTCCAGAAGGGTGAGGTGCTCCCCCTTTCGCTCGTGTTGAGCTTGACATATTTTGAGTAACAGTTGGGATATTGGAAAAATCCAGATGAACACGGGCTTGCAGACGCGTCACAAAACCATCGCTGTCGATGTCGGTGGCATCACGGTCGGGGGCGGTGCGCCCATCGTTGTGCAGTCGATGACCAATACCGACACGGCCGACGTCGAAGCGACGGCGCGCCAAGTTGCGGCGCTCGCGCGCGCGGGCTCAGAGCTGGTGCGTATCACCGTCGACCGCGACGAGGCCGCGAGCGCCGTGCCGCACATCAAAGAACGGCTTGCCAAAATGGGCGTCAACGTGCCCCTCGTCGGCGACTTTCATTACATCGGCCATAAGCTCTTGGCCGAGCACCCGGCCTGCGCCGAGGCGCTCGACAAATATCGCATCAATCCCGGCAATGTCGGCTTCAAGGATAAGCGCGACCGCCAGTTCTCCGCCATCATCGAAATTGCGATCAAGTACGGAAAGCCCGTGCGCATCGGCGCCAATTGGGGCTCGCTCGATCAGGAACTGCTCACGCGGCTCATGGACGAGAATGCAAAATCACCGCAGCCGCGCGAAGCGCGCGCGGTCATGCACGAGGCCATGGTGCAGTCGGCCACGTTGTCGGCCGATCGCGCGGTGGAATTGGGCCTGCCGAAGAACCGCATTATTCTCTCGGCGAAAGTCTCAGCGGTGCAGGACTTGATCGCGGTTTATGCCGAGTTGGCGCGCCGTTCGGATTACGCATTGCACTTAGGACTTACCGAAGCCGGCATGGGCAGCAAAGGCATTGTCGCTTCCAGCGCGGCCATGGGCGTGCTGTTGCAGCAAGGCATTGGCGACACCATCCGCATTTCGCTCACGCCGGAACCGGGCGGGGATCGCACACGCGAAGTGCAAGTGGCGCAGGAATTGTTGCAGACCATGGGTCTTCGTACGTTCGTGCCGCTCGTCGCCGCGTGCCCCGGCTGCGGCCGCACCACCTCGACGACGTTTCAGGAATTGGCCTCCGACATTCAGAATTTCATCCGCAACTCGATGCCGGACTGGAAAACGCGCTATCCGGGCGTGGAGACGCTCAACGTCGCGGTGATGGGCTGCATCGTCAACGGTCCGGGCGAATCGAAACACGCCGACATCGGCATCTCGCTGCCCGGTACCGGCGAACAGCCGACCGCACCGGTGTTCATCGACGGCGAAAAAGCCGCTACCTTGCGCGGGCCAACCTTGAGCGCCGATTTCAAGCAGATGGTGATCGATTATATCGAGCGGCGGTTTGGTACGGGCACGCGAACGGCGGCGGAGTAGTGGCAAGCCTTACACTAGTGGAGTGGATTTGACATTCGCTACCCACCTGGCCGCAAGCTCGCGAAGCGAATGTCAAATCCAAAACTCCACTAGAAACTTATATTTGGCTCATGGTCTTTCAATTCAAACATTCGCAAAAGATCCCCGCCGAAATGGGTAGCGAATGTTTGAATCGGACCACTAGAAGAACGAATTGACCGCGCAGCGCAGCATGTTGTCCGTGCGAATTTGTTCTATCAACTGTGGTGGTATTACGAAGGTCATGAGACGCGCGCTACTATCCTCGATACGATGAATCTCTTCAGCGATTTCTTCCGCTTCGATTCACACGCCCATCTTGTCGCATTTATTATTTACATTCACGGCCTATTTGAGACTCGCAAAGACACACTCAATTTTGATCGGCTAAAGCGCGATTTAATAAAGGCCAATCGCATTTCAGAACTGAGTGTGGCTGAAATCGAACTCCTAATCAAAAAAGCAAAGCCGATCGCATTGAAGATCGCCAAGTTGCGCCATGAGGCCATTGCACATCGAACTGCCTCAATCTCATACAACGACGTCTTTAAGTTAGCTTCTATCAAACCGAACCAGTTTCGGGAGCTAACAGAAATCGCCCATCGTGTAGCTAATCGTCCGCATTCAGGCTCGCGAGCAACTCGTCGGTCGAACCAACTGTTACAAGCTCGCCTCGCCTCGCCGCTTTCATCGCTTCGATTGTTTCTTCGTTTGGAACCAGCGGAGCAAAAGGCAATGCCTTATCCTTGGCGATGCGTACCATCATCAGGCGAAAGGCATCGGATACGGTGAGGCCCATTGCGTTCAATACGGCGGATGCCTCATTTTTGATGCGCTCGTCGATACGGGCGCGGACGACGGCATTTTCAGTCATAGCCTTGTTCCTTGAGCTACAATGTAGCTCAAAACTGGACGATTTCAAGCCCGTAGAAATGATGGGTCTCGCATTGCTCGATTCCCGCACCGGTTCGCGACCTGTCGCCGATTTCCAAAAGCGCAGAGGAACAGGCGAAAGGGCCGGAGACATCACAGCCTTGTATCAAAAACGATACATTGCTGCTGCAGCCCCGTAGCCGTCGGATGAGCGAAATCCATCAAGCGGCGGCGCTTTGCATCTTCATAATCTGCCGCTTCGCGGCCAGCAATTTCGGCGCGAGCTCTTCGTCTTTAGCCTTGAGAAGGAAGTTATCGAGACCGCCACGATGGTCGAGCGTGCGCAGCGCATGGGCGGAAATTCGCACACGAAATTTGCGCTGAAGCGCGTCGGAAACGAGCGTGATATTGAGCAAATTAGGCAAAAAGCGCCGATTGGTCTTGATGTTGGAATGGCTTACTTTATGGCCAACCAAAGGCCCTTTGCCGGTCAAATCGCAACGCCGAGACATAGCTCATTCCTCAAAAAATACCGGCGCCAGTTTTGGCCCGGTCCGCTCCCATGGTTCGGAAAGTGGCCGGACCTATAAAGAGAGGGGCGGAGACCGTCAAGAGCTTTGCCGACAGAGCTTTGCCGACGAAGATTGGCAGCGTTTTCAGAGATTGGCACGCGTTTGGAGCGCATCGATTGCCGCGTTAGGGCCCGATCGCCGCCAGGAATGTGAACCATCGCGCTGATCACAAATTCGACCCAATCACGAGGGCCAAATGACAATGACATGCCCCCCCGGCGGGCTTTTATAAATAACCAAGGCTACCAAGAGATCCTCCTATGCAAAAGCATGCTGCTGGAGACTTATTACGTGCCACCGGCTGCGCCCGCTCTTCTCGCCTTGCGGGAGGGCTGAAGCGCGTGCTGGCCCTGCGGCAACGGCTCAGAGTTAAGCTGCTGGCATCGACCATGCTTCTCGCCATGGTGATGATGCCAAGCGCGTTGCGCGCCGAGGGCCGGTTGGCGGCGCGTTATGAGGCGACACTCGCCGGGATCACGATCGGTACCGGCACCTGGGTCATTGACATTGATACCGGCCATTATTCGGCGGTAGCCAATGGTAAGACATCCGGTTTGTTGCGCGTTATCAGCGGTGGCCAAGGTACAGGCAGTGCGCGCGGCGTACTTTTTGACGGGCGGCCCGTGTCCTCCGCCTATACGGCGATCATTGAAAGTCGCAAAGAGACGGATCAAGTGCGCCTTAAAATCCACGGTGGCAATGTCACCGAGCTGACAGTCGTCCCGCCGCAGGATCATTCACCCAAGCGCGTGCCAATTCAGGAGGGGCATCGTCGCGGCGTGCTCGACCCGATGACCGCCTCAATTCTGCCCGTACCGGGCAACGTTGACTTGCTGTCGCCGAACGCCTGCCAACGCCATTTGCCGGTGTTTGACGGGCGGCTGCGCTATGATCTCCAACTCGCTTTCAAGCGTATGGATACGGTAAAGGCTGAGAAGGGCTATGCCGGGCCGGTCGTGGTTTGCGCGGTCTATTTCTCGCCGATAGCAGGCTACATACCATCACGCACCGCAATTAAGTACCTTGCTAAGTTGCATGATATGGAGATTTGGCTCGCTCCTATCGCGGGGACCCATATCTTGGTACCTTTCCGTGCGCAGGCGCCGACCCCGCTTGGCCGTGCCGTGTTTGAGGCTACCGAATTTGTCTCGATGACCACTCCCAAGCGCGCATCATTGGACGGTGCCCTCGCCCGTTAAAACATTTAAGTCACTGAATGAGAATCCGCGTTTTGCTTTGAATGCGCTTTGGGCATTGTGCGGTTTTGAGCGGCAATTTATTTCCATGGCAAAAGAAATCTGAGCGTGTCGTCCATGTTTGCGGACATCCCGGCCTGGCTATCGGTTCTTGTATGGATATACCTCCTCGGCGCGCGCGGCGGTTTTTGGTTGGCATCGGTGCGTGACAGCGAAACGCCGAGAAAGCCACGGACATGGCCGGCGGTCGCGGTCGTCATTCCGGCGCGTAACGAGGCCGATGTTATCGGCGCGAGTGTCGGCTCGCTGTTAGGGCAGGACTATCCCGGCGTGCTCACACTCATCGTTGTCGATGATGACAGCAGTGATGGCACCGCCGCCGTCGCGCAAGCCGCCGCGGAACGCCATACCGAACGCAAAATGCGCGTCGTGAAAAGCCGAGACCTCCCCGCCGGCTGGACGGGCAAATTATGGGCGCTGAAAAATGGCGTAGCGGCGGCCGAGCAAAGCGCGCATCACGACTATTTGTTGTTTACCGATGCCGATATCGTCCATGCGTCGGATACGGTGGCTCGGTTGGTCGCGCAGGCAATGAGTGGCGGCTTCGTGCTGACCTCGCTTATGGCTAAATTACGTTGCGAGAATATGCCCGAGCGAATGCAGGTGCCGGCTTTCATCTATTTCTTCCAGATGCTCTATCCCTTCCCTTGGGTGCGACAGCCCCAAGCCGCGACGGCTGCCGCGGCGGGCGGCTGCATGCTGGTGCGTGCCGATGCCTTGCGGAAAGCAGGGGGAATCGACAGCATTCGTAATGCGCTGATTGACGATTGCGCATTGGCACAACGGTTGAAGGCGATCGGCCCGATTTGGCTGGGATTGACCGAGCGCGCCGTCAGCGTCCGCCCCTATGAGAGTTTTAGTGACATCAAGCGCATGGTGGCGCGCTCTGCTTACGCGCAACTTGGTTATTCTCCCATCCTGTTGGCCGGTACAATACTCGGCCTGACGCTCACCTTTCTGACCGCACCGTTACTTACCGTTTTCGCATCCGGTGTAGCAGAATTCGTCGGCCTGGCCGTGTGGCTGGCGATGGCGATTTCGTTTCAGCCGACCCTGCGATTTTACCGCCAGTCGCCGTTGTGGGGTTTGGCGCTTCCCGCGATTGCCTTCCTTTACGCATATTATACGCTTGATTCCGCCTATCAGCATTTGCTCCGTCGCGGAGGCCAATGGAAAGGTCGCGTTCACATCAACACACCGGGCCTGCCATGAGGAGCAGTGCCGAGCTTCGTTCCGGTAAGGGATCAAACGACGAGAATTTTCCCGTCGCATCGCATCTGATTGGTCGGAAGTACCGCCCGGCTATTCTCGCGTTTTACGAATTCGTGCGCATTGCCGATGACATTTCAGACCATGCCACGCTCGAACCGGAAGAAAAGCTGGCGCGGCTTGATCGCCTGGAGGCAAGCCTGTTGGGAAAATCGGATGAAGACAAATGCGGCGTTGCGCTGCGTACGGTCCTGCATCAGCGCGGACTTTCTCCCGTGCATGCACAAGATTTGCTCAATGCATTTCGGCAGGACGTGACGAAGCTTCGTTACACCGATTGGGACGACCTCATCGGTTACTGCCGGTTATCGGCCATGCCGGTTGGACGCTTTGTATTGGACGTGCATGGCGAGGCGCATTCGACCTGGGCCGCGTCGGACGCGATATGCGCGGCGTTACAAATCATCAATCACCTGCAAGATTGCGTGAAAGACTATCGGGAGCTCAACCGTGTTTATGTGCCCCTCGATGTTTTGCGCGAAAACGGGCTCACGGTCGATGCGCTGGGCGAGGGGCGCGCCAGTCCGGCGCTCGCCCGCTGCCTGCGCGATCTTGCGACCCGCACCGGACATCTTTTGGCGGAGGGGCGTGGACTGTCGATGCAGGTCGGCGACTTGCGGCTTGCCATGGAAATTTCCGCCATTCAAAAACTGGCGGAACGCCTCGTTGGGATTTTGCAGGTTCGCGATCCGCTCAGCGAAAAGGTGCATCTAACCAAGCCGCAGATGCTAATGACGATGATGGCCGGAGCCACGACCGTGCTGTCGCGTCGGTTGATGAGCGGAATCCGCGTTGGCGCCGGCCGATCAAGAGCCTTCGATGGTTGAAACAAAAGAAACCCATTCGACCGCCGCCGCGCGCGCGAAGGGCAGCTCGTTTTATTTCGGCATGCGCGTTCTGCCGCGCGCACAACGCGAGGCCATGTTTGCAATCTATTCCTTCTGCCGCGCCGTTGACGATATCGCCGATGATGGCGCGCCAAAGGCGCAGCAACTCAGTGAATTGGCGCAGTGGCGGCAGAATATCGAAGCGCTTTATGTCGGCCATATCCCGGCCGGACTGGAGACGCTGGTGCGTTCAGTCAAACGTTTCGCACTTCGCAAAGAAGATTTCCTCGCCATCATCGATGGCGTGGAAATGGATACGGTGGAAGATATTCGCGCGCCCGAAATGCAAACGCTCGATCTTTATTGCGACCGGGTGGCTTCGGCGGTCGGCCGCCTGAGCGTTCGCGTTTTCGGTTTGGGAGAAGACGACGGACTTCAACTGGCGCATCATCTCGGCCGCGCTTTACAGCTTACCAATATTTTGCGCGACATCGATGAAGATGCGACGGTCGGTCGTCTTTATCTTCCGCGTGAAGCTTTACAACAAGCCGGGATTCACACAGCCGAGCCTCTATTGGCCATGCGCGACAACGCTCTTGGGATAGCCTGCGCGTTCGTGGTGGAGCGCGCGCGCCATCATTTCGCCAAGGCCGATGAGATTATGGCGCGCTCGCCGCGACGGTTGGTGCGGGCGCCGAGAATTATGGAGCAAGCCTATCGGCGGATGCTCGACGAGATGGCGATGCGCGGCTGGAAAGAGCCGCGCCAGCGCGTTCGCATCAACCGGTTTCATCTTTTAGGGATTATTTTGCGCTATGCCTTCATTTAGCGACGGTACGATCCACATTATCGGCGCGGGGTTGGCCGGGCTTGCTGCTTCCGTGCGTCTTGCCGACTCAAATCGTACTATCGTCCTGCACGAGGCCACCAAACAGGCCGGCGGGCGTTGCCGCACTTTTTACGATCACGTCACCGACATGGAAATCGATAACGGCACCCATCTGCTGTTGTCAGGCAATTATGCGGCGCTATCTTATCTCAAAAAAATCGATGCCGAATCCGCGTTGGAAGGTCCGCTCGAGGCGGAATTTCATTTTTTCGATCTCGCCGATAGCTCGCGCTGGACGGTGCGTTTCAACGATGGCCTCCTCCCATGGTGGATCTTCGACAAGAAACGGCGTGTACCGCAAACGCGTGCCCGCGATTATCTGCCGCTTGTTCGATTGATGTTGCCGTCGGGCGACATGCCACTCGCAAAGCTGATAAACGGCAATGGGCCGCTCTACGACAGGCTTCTCGAACCTTTGTTTCTCGCCGCGCTCAATGTGACGCCTTTGCGCGGGTCGAGCAAACTCGCAAGCGTATTGCTGCGCGAGACGTTGGCAAAGGGCGGCAAAGCGTGCCGGCCGTTAATCGCGCCCGACGGCATCGGCAAGGCGCTGGTCAATTCTGCGGTTCGATATTTGCGCGGGCGCAATGTCACCATCGCATTTGAACATGCCCTGCATAAATTTGAGTTCGAGAGTGGCCGCGTATCGTTGCTCGATTTCGGCGCCGACAGGGTGCCGCTTGCCGATAGCGATGCGGTCATTCTCGCCGTGGCGCCCTATGCAGCGGCGCCATTACTGCCCGGACTGCAAACGCCATCCGCCTTCAGTAGCATCGTCAACGTCCATTTTCGTGTCGACACGCCGCCGGATCGACCGCGCATGATCGGCGTGATCGGCGGCACGGCCGAATGGATTTTCGCGCTGCCAGGAAGAGTCGCGGTTACGGTGAGCGATGCCGCCCGCCTGCTTGAATTGGATAAAAGCGAAGTGGCGCAAATCATCTGGCGCGATGTTGCCACCGTCATGGATTTGCCGGAAGCATTGCCGCCCTGGCAGATCGTGCGCGAGCGGCGCGCGACCTTTACCGCGACTCCCGAAGAAAATGCCAAACGTCCCGGCGCGCAAACGCAATGGCGCAATTTGTTCTTGGCCGGGGATTGGACCGCGACCGGGCTGCCGGCGACCATCGAGGGTGCGGTGCGTTCCGGCAATCGCGCCGCTGATCTGGCCGTTGCCGGTCACTCAAAAAGGGCTGTCGCATGAGCATCGAGGCCCAAACGGAGCGTCCTGCCGGCGATTTCCGCGCCGATGTCGAGCACGCAACCGATGCCGCGCTGCACGCCATCCTTCAGCAGCAGAAGGCCGACGGCCATTGGCTCTACGAGCTCGAAGCGGATGCCACGATTCCGGCCGAATATGTGCTGTTGCGCCATTATCGCGGCGAGCCGGTCGATGCGGCCTTGGAGCAAAAGATCGGCTTCTATCTGCGCCGTATCCAAGGCGATCACGGCGGCTGGCCTTTGTTTCACGAAGGCGCCTTCGACATGAGCGCGAGCGTGAAGGCCTATTTTGCGCTCAAGATGATCGGCGATAAACCGGATGCGTCGCACATGCAGCGCGCGCGCGAAGCGATCCTGGCGCGCGGCGGCGCCATTCACAGCAATGTCTTCACGCGTATCTTGCTCGCGCTTTACGGCGTTCTGAGGTGGAAGAGCGTGCCGATCATGCCGGTGGAAATCGTATTATTGCCGGAGTGGTTTCCCTTTCATTTGTCGAAAGTGTCGTACTGGGCGCGCACCGTCATGGTGCCGCTCTTCGTTTTGCAGGCGCTCAAGCCACGCGCCAAGAATCCACGTGGCATCGCCATCGATGAGCTTTTTCACGAGCCGCCGCACAGCATCGACCTTGCCGCCAAAGCGCCGCATCAAAGCTGGACCTGGTTTGCATTCTTCCGCGTTGTCGATGTCCTGTTGCGGCCGGGGGTGAAGCTCATCCCGAATAGTTTGCGACAACGGGCGATTCAAAAGGCTACGGCCTTCGTTACCGAACGCCTGAACGGTAAAGACGGGCTGGGCGCGATTTTTCCCGCCATAGCCAATGCGACCATGATGTTCGATGTCCTGTTCGAGATCGAAGGCGATCCGGCGCATCAGGAAAAGGCGGCCATCGCGCGCGATTCGGTCGAACGGCTTTTGGTGATCAAGGAAGATGAAGCCTATTGCCAGCCCTGCCTTTCGCCTGTGTGGGATACGGCTCTGGCCAGTCAGGCCTTGCTCGAAGATGGAAGCCCTCAAGCAATCGCCCATGCGACCAAAGGCCTCGATTGGTTCATACCTTTGCAGGTGCTGGAGACGAAAGGGGACTGGGTCGCGCGGCGGCCGGACTTGCGGCCCGGCGGCTGGGCCTTCCAATACGCCAATCCGTATTACCCCGACCTTGACGACACCGCGGTCATCATCATGGCGATGGATCGCGCGCGCCGCATCCCTCCCCTGAAAGGGGAGGGCCGCCCGGCGAGCGTTAGCGAAGCCGGGCGGGGTGGGGTTGCGATGCCTGTAATGCACCCCCCACCCGGCTCGGACCTTCGGTCCTCGCCACCCTCCCCCGCAAAGCGGGGGAGGGATAAAGTTGCCTTGTCGGAATCGAAGAACTCCATATGCGATAGCCCTGCGCTTGCGGGGGAGGGTAGGGAGGGGGGGAATGTTTACGACGCGGCCATTACGCGCGGTGTCGAATGGATCAAAGGCATGCAGAGCGCCAATGGCGGTTGGGCAGCCTTCGATGTCGACAATATCTACGACTATCTCAACAACATTCCTTTTGCCGATCATGGGGCGCTGGTCGATCCGCCCACGGAGGATGTCACGGCGCGCTGCGTTTCGATGCTGGCGCAACTCGGCGAAAACTTGAACAGCCCCGCCGTCTCGCGCGGTGTGCAATATCTGCTCAGCCGCCAATTGAGGGACGGAAGCTGGTTCGGGCGCTGGGGCTTGAATTACATCTACGGCACTTGGTCCGTGCTGTGCGCGCTGAATGCCGTCGGCATGCCGGCCTCGGCGCCGGAGATCCGCAAGGCGGTCGCGTGGCTTCTCGCCATTCAGAACGCCGATGGCGGCTGGGGCGAGGACGGCTCAAGCTACCGGCTCGATTATCGTGGTCATGAGTCTGCGCCAAGCACTGCTTCACAAACCGCTTGGGCATTGCTGGCCTTGATGGCGGCCGGCGAAGCGCATCATCCGGCGGTCGCGCGCGGGATTGGCTTTCTCGTGCGGACGCAGGGCGAGGACGGCTTGTGGAACGAAGAGCGCTTCACCGGCACAGGTTTTCCGCGCGTGTTTTATTTGCGCTATCACGGCTATTGCAAATATTTCCCGTTATGGGCGCTGGCGCGCTACCGCAATCTCATGGCCGGCAACGCGGTTGCCGTGCGCTGGGGGATGTAACGTCCGGTCACTGGCGGACGTTTTACAAATTTCACTGTGTGCCTCGAGGCGTTTAACCTCTCCCGTCGTCCTGAGGTGCGCGCTGAAAGCGCGCCTCGAAGGACCTGGGCCTCTCAGCCGAGCTGACTTTCGCAATTGTTTGAATGTTGCTGGTGGGCTAAGGCACGTGGCCCGCGCCTTTGTCCATCTTACGTTGACTGCACGTTGCGCCGCAGGGCGCACTTGTTAAATAGCGTTACAACCTATACTCTATCAATAGTAGAGATGTCAACACATATACATTACAATGGTCCATAGAAGTAAATCTGCAACCCTCAGCCTTCGCATCAATCCGGAATTAAAACGGCTTTCCGAGAAAGCCGCCGCCGAGGACCAGCGTTCGTTCACGTCGTTGATTGAAAAACTTCTCGCCGACTATCTGCGCAAGAAGGGATATTTGCCGAAGGCTTGATGCTTCGGCTGTGATTGGGGCATTCGGTGGGCAAGGATTTACGTGATATAATTCGCGAGTTTGAAGCGGACGGATGGCGCTTCATCGGCGCGAGCGGAAGTCATCATCATTTCAAGCATCCGGTGAAACCAGGCAAAGTGACCATTCCGCATCCACGACGCGACTTGCATCCGAAAACGGTGAAGTCTATCTATCGTCAAGCAGGGTTGAAAGAACCGCAGTGAGCAAGATGGTCGGTTACATCGCACTGGTGCACAAAGACGAAGGCACGAGCTATGGCGTGAGCTTTCCCGATGTGCTTGGCTGCATCTCAGCCGGCGACACATTCGAGGAAGCGGTCGCAAACGCCGAAGAGGCGCTGGCCGGGCACTTTGCCGCGATGCGCGCCGGCGGCGAGATAGTTCCCGCTCCGCGCAGTTTTGAAGAACTCAAGCACAATCCCGATTTTGTCGAAGACAGCGCGGACGCTATCGTCACGATCATAACGCCGCGCGGTGCAATGGCGGCTGCCTAAGCCTGTAGCGAAATGCGGGACGGGCGGTCCCGGATTTCGCGACGCTTCATCCGGGCTATAGCTTGCTAGTGGAGTGGATTTGACATTCGCTACCCACCTGGCCGCAAGCTCGCGAAGCGAATGTCAAATCCAAAACTCCACTAGAAACTTATATTTGGCTCATGGTCTTTCAATTCAAACATTCGCAAAAGATCCCCGCCGAAATGGGTAGCGAATGTTTGAATCGGACCACTAGTTTAAGCGCCTGACCGTCATGCTTGTTATTTGCGGGGGTCGTCATTCGCTTCCCGCGCAAGCTTTTCGGCTTGCCGATCGACCATCTCACGCGTGATCCGGCTGTTTTCAAAAGCCGTATTGCCATAGGCAAAACTACGACGCTGCTGCTCGCGTTGTTCCGGCGTCGGCTTCGCCGTCTTGGCGGCTTCGAGAAGGTCTTTGAGCGCGTTGGTCATGACATACTTAATCAAACCGCCTCGGCCATATCTTCTGAAGTTTCCTGCGGCTTTTGTTGTCCACGCGCGCGAATTTCCGCGAGCTTGTTCTGCACGTGCTTTGAGAACACGTATTCGGCCGGCCGTTGCCGTTCGAGGCTGATTTCCGGCGCCATTTCGCCTTCGGTGCGCACGCCGCGCAACGCCACCATCGCGGCTTTGAGCGGATTGCGCACGGCGTCTTGCACCGCGGTTGCTTCATAGCCGCAATGGACCATGCAGTCGGCGCATTTTTCGTAATTGCCGGTGCCGTAGGAATCCCAATCGGTTTCTTCCATCAATTCCTTGAACGTCTTCACATAACCTTCGCCCAGCAGATAGCAGGGCTTCTGCCAGCCGAAGATGGTGCGCGTGGGATTGCCCCACGGCGTGCAGTGATAGGTTTGGTTGCCGGCAAGAAAATCCAGGAACAGGCCGGATTGGCTGAACGACCAATTCCGTCCGCCGCGTCCGCGCCGCAGAATGCCGCGGAATAGTTGTTTGGTTTTGTCGCGGTTGAGGAAATGCTGCTGATCGGGCGCGCGCTCATAGGCATAGCCGGGAGAGACCGTAATGCCATCGACGCCCATGGTCTTGACCTCGTCGAAGAAGTCGGCGACCCGCTCCGCCTCGGCCGTGTTGAAAAGCGTGCAGTTGATGTTGACGCGGAAGCCGCGTTGTTTGGCCTGTTTGATGGCCGCAATGGCGCGTTCATAAACGCCGTCCTGACACACGGAGGCATCGTGCATCGTCTGGTCGCCGTCCAGATGCACCGACCAAGTGAAATAGGTGCTCGGCTCATATTGCGACATGCGCTTTTCCATGAGCAGCGCATTGGTGCAGAGATAAACGAATTTCTTCCGAGCGACGATGCCCTTCACCATCTCCGGCAGTTGCTTGTGCAGCAGAGGCTCGCCGCCGGCGATCGACACCACCGGCGCGCCGCACTCCTCGACCGCGCGCAAAGCGTCGGCGACCGGCATGCTCTGGTTCAAAATTTCCTTAGGGTAGTCGATCTTGCCGCAGCCGGCGCAGGCGAGATTGCATCGGAACAGCGGCTCCAGCATGAGGACCAGAGGATAGCGTTTGCGCCCGGCAAGTTCTTGCCGGACGATATAGCTACCCACGATCAGCTTTTGCAAAAGGGGAATTCCCAAGGCTTCCGTCCTTACCTATTTGGTGTTGCTGGCACAGGCGACATAAAGCAGTTCTGCCGGAACAATCCCATACGCTTTTCGCCAGGCGGGTAGCAACAATATGCTCAGTGGCCCGGTATGTCTCGGTGGTGAGCATTTTTTGCCCAAAAAATGCTGCGTTATAGATTAAAAAACGCTCTTTTTTTGATAAATGGTCTTTTCTCTAAAGATAATAACGACAAAACCCGCTAGTTCCGGGCGGCTCATGGGCGAAACGTAAAACCAACCATCCGCAAAAAAGAGAATCAAAGAAGGGTCCTCCGGGTGCTAGTTACCATAATCAGAAGCATCGTTTGCTTTGCCGCGCGAGTTCCTTGGCTTATCGTTATCGGGTTTATGCTCACGACGATGATAGCCGGTAGCTATGTAGCAACGCATTTTGCGATCAATACCGACATAAACAAACTGATTTCCTCCGATCTAAAATGGCGCCAGCGCGAGCAAAGCCTCGAGAGGCAGTTTCCCGGGCATTTTAATTCAACGCTCGTTGTTGTGGATGCGCCGACACCGGAGCTTGTCTCTGCCGCCGCCGCCGCGTTGGTCGGGCGTCTCGCGGCCAATAAGAAGAATTTCGTTTCGGTCGAGGATTTGAGTGCGAGCGAGTTTTTCGTCCGTAATGGCTTGTTGTTTCAGCCGGCCGAGGCGGTGACGCGGCTTGCAAATGGCCTAAAGCCCGCCGCGCCCCTCGTCGGCGCCGTGCACGATGATCCGAGCTTACGTGGTGTTGCACAAATGCTGTCGCTTGGGTTGGCTGGCGTGCAGTCCAAACAGATTCAACTGGATGATTTGGCCCGTCCCATGTCGATGGCCGGCGACACGATAGAGAGGACGCTGGCCGATCGACCAGCCGCGTTTTCCTGGCTCGAATTATTGCGCGGTCACAAACCCGCCGCGGGTGAATTGCGGCGCTTCATAGAAGTGCAGCCCGTGCTCGACTATTCGGCATTGGAGCCCGGCAAGGCGTCGAGCGACGCGATTCGTCGGGCAGCGCAAGAGCTAGACCTTGCCTCACGCTACCAAGCGCGCGTCCGGCTGACCGGCGTCGTGCCGATGGGCGATCAGGAATTTGCCACGGTAAAAGAAGGCGCTGTCGTCAACGGGATCGGCACGCTGCTGATCGTGCTTTTCATCTTATGGCTCGCGCTGAAATCGATGCGAATCATCGGCGCCGTCTTCATCAATCTCATGGTCGGGCTCATCATCACGGCGGCGCTTGGGCTGCTGATGGTGGGGGCCTTGAATATGATTTCGGTTGCTTTTGCCGTCCTCTTTGTCGGCCTGGGCGTCGACTTCGCCATTCAGTTTGCGGTTCGTTATCGCGCGGAGCGTTTTGCGCATCCCGAACTGAGGTCCGCCTTGGCGCGCACCGCGGAGGGCATCGGCGCGCCGCTAACTCTGGCCGCGGCGGCCGTGGCGGCGGGGTTCCTGTCGTTTTTGCCAACCGACTATCGTGGTTTGTCCGAATTGGGCGCGATTGCCGGGGTCGGCATGCTGATTGCGTATGTCACGAGCATCACTTTATTGCCAGCGTTGCTGACCTTGCTCAACCCGCCCGGCGAACCGGAAGCCATCGGCTATCGCTTCCTCGCCCCAATCGACGAATTCCTCCGACAGAACAGGCTGGCGGTCGTTATCGGCACGGTAGCGGTAGGCGTGATCGGGGCATCGCTTCTTTATCGCTTAAGTTTCGACTTCAATCCGATCCATCTCAGGAGTACATCCATCGAGTCGGTTTCGACATTGCGCGATGTCGAAAGTGACGTAAGCCTTGGCGCGAACGCAATCAATGTCGTGGTGCCCTCGACCGATCAAGTTCCCGCGGCGGCCGCGGCTTTGCGCAAGCTGCCTCAGGTGGCACAGGTCACCACGTTGGATAGTTTCGTGCCGCAGAATCAGGCCGAGAAACTTGCCTCGATCCGATTGCTCGGCCGCACGTTCGATCCCATTTTCCAGCGCGAAAGCGCGGGTCACGCAAGCGATGCCGACAACGTCGCGGCGTTGAAAGCCACGGCATCTCGCCTGGCGGAATTTGCCGCGGGAAATGGCGGCTCGGGCGCCAAGGCGGCGACTCGGCTGGCCGGCGACTTATCCAAACTAGCGGTTGCAAATAAGTCAGTGCGTGCCCGTGCACAACTGGCGTTCATCGCCCCGTTTCAAACCGATATGCGGCAACTGCAAAATTCTCTGCGGGCGCAGCCGATTTCTTTAGACAATTTGCCGACGGCGCTGAAGCGCCAGTGGGTTACGCCTGAAGGACGTGCTCGAATTGAAATATCTCCGGCGGGCGATGCGAATGATACGCAGGTCCTGCGTAACTTCGCCAAGGCGGTCAGCGCCGTCTATCCGAATGCCATTGGCGGACCAGTCTCAATTTTGGAATCGGGGAAAACGGTGGTCAGCGCCTTTATGCAGGCCGGCGCTTATGCACTGATATCGATCGCTCTGCTTTTATGGATGGTGCTCCGCCGATTAGGCGACGTGTTGTTGACCTTGGTGCCGCTATTGCTTGCCGGGGTTGTCACCTTGGAGCTTTGTGTATTGATCGGCATGCCGCTTAATTTCGCCAATATTATTGCGCTTCCGCTACTGCTAGGCGTTGGTGTTGCTTTCAAAGTTTACTATGTCATGGCGTGGCGAGCGGGCCAGACAAAGCTATTACAATCAAGCCTAACGCATGCGGTCATTTGGAGCGCGCTGACAACGGCGACCGCTTTTGGAAGCTTGTGGCTTTCTACTCATCCTGGTACGTCCAGCATGGGCAAGCTTCTTGCGCTCTCACTTGTGTGCACTTTGGCGGCAGCGGTGCTATTTCAGCCGGCGCTCATGGGAGACCCGCGGAAGCCCAACAAGAAAGTTTGAAGTCAACAGGTTTTCCAACGAATGATGACGCCTATTGAGCTTCGCTCATTGGGAAAAGCCCAGATCGTGTCTACTCTATCGGGTCAGATGACGGCCAGTCACCGAGGAGGCCGCCGTCAGCTTCGATGACGACCAGGGCGCCGGTAGCTCAGCTGGATAGAGCACCAGACTTCGAATCTGGGGGTCAGGGGTTCGAATCCCTTCCGGCGCGCCATTTACCATTTGTCCGACCCGGAGACATAGGTAACAGATTGTACCGAAGACATAGGTGACAATCTCGGGCCGAACGGATTGTTCATTATTACGTTTGCAAAAATGCTGAAGTGGAGCATCTTCGTTATCGATGCATGACGTGAGTTCTTTTGCCTTCTGGCGGCTGGCGGCTGGCGGCTTCTTATCGATTTACGCCGCAGCGCTATTCCTTCACATTTTTGATGGCCGTGGAGACAGCAATGATGTCATCATGGAAGCGCGCCCGTAGCGAGGACTTTAGACGCATCTTGCGCTAGTGGAGTGGATTTGACATTCGCTACCCACCTGGCCGCAAGCTCGCGAAGCGAATGTCAAATCCAAAACTCCACTAGAAACTTATATTTGGCTCATGGTCTTTCGATTCAAACATTCGCAAAAGATCCCCGCCGAAATGGGTAGCGAATGTTTGAATCGGACCACTAGCTACCGGCCTTTGTTCATGGGCGAGATCGACGGCAATTTGGGCGACGATTTCCAGCGGCAGCGCATCGGGTGATCCGAGCCAGCTTGCGGAAAATGTCAGCGACGGAATTGCTATATTGGTTTTTAGCAATTGCAGCCGGCCATCCGCAATTTCATTTTCCACGATCGCCGTCGGAATAACCGCAATTCCAAGACCCTCTATCGCCATATGGATCACCGTTGCGAGCGATGCGCTGGCATGCAAGCGAACCGATGGAAGGTCGGGCCGGTTGAACAGCGATCGGATCAGCTCGTACGGCTGCGTCTTGCGGGGAAATGTTATAATTGGAAATTTTGCAAGGTCATGTGCGCTCAGCGTTCTTGGTCCTAACTCCAGGGCCGGACTTGCTACAAATGCGTTCGGATATTCACAGAGCATGCGATTGCACACGGTTGGTGCTCTCAATGGTCCCAGCAAAAAAGCAAGGTCTATTTCCTGCGCCAACAAACGGGCGCGCAGATTGTGCGTAATGTCGACTTCGACCTCCAACGACAAGTTTGGATAAGTCGTATTCACTTTCTTGATTAAATCCGACAGCCAGGTGTGCACGATCGTCTCCGATACGCCGAGCCGTAACACGCCATGCATGGCAGAGCGGTCTTTGACTGCGGCGAGCATTTCCGCCCGCAGACCGAGCAGCCTTTCGGCATAAACCATCATTTGGCGTCCACTGGATGTCGGCAACACCGTGCGATTGTCCCGCTGGAGGAGCCTCACTCCCATCTCGTTCTCGAGCTTCGCGATGCGCTGCGAAATAGCGGGTTGGGTGGTGTTGAGCTTGCGAGCAGCCTTTCGAAAGCTCCCCAGAGTCACGACCCAAACAAATGTCTCGATATTTTTGAAGTCGGCCATTATTGTGCCAGATATAGGATAACAAAAACTTATCGCAGCCGATCAAAAATGACAATTAGACATTATCACGAAATCGGTGTTCGTTTTGGCCAGGTGGGGGATGGGCTGAAATGGGTGCAATTTTACCGACCATAGGGACGCAATTTAACCACCAGCCACAGTCAGGCACGCTGGCACGTCTTGCTTGCCGCACCGGCCAAATCACCGGCTCGACAGCCAATGTCGCACCCGGATTCGTGCAAGGTAATCTTGCGATTTTGCCGGAAAAACTGGCGTCAGATTTCCATCGCTTTTGTCAGGTCAATCCAAAGCCCTGTCCGATTATTGGAATCTCGAACGTCGGAGATCCGTTCATTCCGACGCTCGGACTCGACCTCGATATACGTACCGATTTGCCACGCTATCGAGTGTGGCGCGACGGTAAACTTGTGGACGAGCCGACAGACATCTCCGCGTATTGGCGACGGGACCTCGTTGCCTTTGCAATCGGCTGCTCGTTTTCTTTCGAGGAAGCTTTGATGGCGGATGGTCTTCGTGTTCGACATGTCGAGCAGGGCCGCAACGTTCCAATGTATCGCACCAATATCCCATGTGTACCGGTTGGCCCCTTTGCCGGTCCAATGGTCGTGTCCATGCGTCCATTCAAACCTGCGGATGCAATCCGGGCAATTCAGATCACAACTCGTTTTCCTGCTGTCCACGGTGCGCCGGTACATTTCGGCGACCCCGCACCGATCGGGATCAAAGACATCGCCCAGCCCGATTTCGGCGACCCCGTAACCATTCAGCGTGAAGAGGTGCCGGTCTTTTGGGCGTGCGGGGTCACTCCTCAATCGATCATTCTGGAGTCGTGTCCGGATTTTGCCATTACTCACGCGCCCGGCTCGATGCTTATTACCGACCGGCGCAACACGGAATTCGCAATCCAATGAAGTCGTAAACCGACGCCAAAACGGGCGCAAATCATGGGGAGAAAAGTCGATAAATCGTCGCGAGGTTTTATTGTCTGGAGCTGCGCTTTCTCTGTTTGGGGCGCGCGCTTTCGCGCAGTCCAGTAGCGAGATCCCGATTGGAGTGATCTATCCATTATCCGGTTCGAGTGCTCAGGTCGGCATTGATGCGCGCCACGCGCTGGAGACCGCAGCCGACATCGTCAATAACGCCTATAATCTCGATTTGCCGACAGCGAAGAATGCAGGCCTCGAGCCTCTCGGCAACGCCAAGATCAAGTTGATCTTTGCGGACCATCAAGGCGATCCGCAAAAGGGGCGCGCCGAAACCGAGCGCTTGATTACGCAGGAAAAAGTCGTTTCCGTCGTTGGCGCATATCATTCGTCCGTATCGGCAACCGCGAGTGTTGCTTGCGAGCGGTACGGCATTCCCTACATCGCGGCCAACTCGTCCTCGCCGAGCTTACACCGCCGCGGACTGAAATTCTTTTTCCGGCCCGCCGCACACGACGAAATGTTCACTATGGCTATGTTCGATTTTCTCGACGCGCAAAAGAAGGCGGGTACAAAGATTGAAACACTCGGTTTGTTCTTTGAAGATACGATTTTCGGAACCGACTCCTCGAATGTGCAGCGCCGGCTCGCCGCCGAGCGCGGCTACAAAATCGTGACCGATATCAAGTACAAATCGAATTCGCCCTCGCTGACGGCGGAAGTGGAGCAGCTCAAAATCGCAAATCCGGACGTGCTTCTGCCTTCGAGCTACACCACGGACGCGATCCTCCTCGTCAAGACGATGAGCGAGCTCGGCTACAAGCCGAAGAACATCGTTGCCCAAGCTGCAGGCTTTTCGGACAAGGCTTTTTTCGACGCTGTCGGAGATAAATCTGTCGGTCTGATCTCGCGTGCGAGCTTTTCGCTTGATATGGCCCGCAAGCGCCCGTCGATTTTAAAGGTCAACGAGATGTTCAAGGCCCGCGCTAACCGCGACCTCAATGACAATACTTCGCGCCAGCTCATGGCGCTTCTTGTGCTTGCGGATGCAATCGATCGCGCGAAATCGACGGACGGCAAGAAAATTCGCGACGCGTTGGCGGCCATGGATATCCCTGGCGCGCGCACCATCATGCCGTGGAAACGCGTCAAATTTGGCGCTGACGGGCAGAACACCGATGCCGATCCTGTTCTGATTCAATATGTCGGGGGTAAGTTCGTTACGATTTATCCCGCAGCCGTAGCCGTCGCCAGGCCGCTTTGGCCCATGAACACCTGAAATCGACAATCACTCGGTTTGAACCGGCCAAAGCCTCGCGGTTTTTTTTATTGTGAAATGAGCACGGATCAGATGCGCCAGTCTGATCCGTGCACCATCAAGCCCACGTGAAGAATTACGCGAATGAGCATGCAAGCTTTCCTACAAATCATCGCGAGCGGCCTGTTGATGGGGCTGATTTATGCCTTAATCGCGGTAGGGTTGTCGCTGATCTTTGGGCTGATGGACGTCGTGAATTTCGCGCATGGCGAATTTCTCATGCTGGCAATGTATGCAACCTTAGGTCTCGTGCTTGCCACGACACTTGACCCGGTCGTTTTGGCGCCCATTGTTATGGCAATCATGTTCGTGGTCGGCGTAACGGCCTATGCGGGCGTCGTGCGTTTCGCGATGCGCACGAAAATCAATAAGGGAATGGTGCAAATCTTTGCGACCTTCGGTCTTGCGATTTTGATCCAGGGTATCTCGCAATATGTATTTTCGCCGGATTTTAGAAGCATCCCGCATAGTTGGTTGGCCGGCAAATCTCTTGATCTTGGCGGCGTCTTTCTACCGTGGCCGCAAATTTACGGCGGCCTAGTGTCGCTTTTGACGTTCGCCGGTCTTTATTTTCTCATTAACAATAGTGATTTCGGCAAGTCGTTGGAAGCGACTCGCGAGGATCAAGATGCGGTTGCGCTTGTCGGTATCGATCGCAACCGGGTATTCGCGCTTGGTTGGGGGCTGGGCGCGGCGCTTGTCGGTCTTGCGGGCGCCGCGCTGGCGATCTTCTACTATATTCATCCCAACGTTGGGGGAACGTTTGCGCTGATCGCTTATGTCACCGTCGCGCTCGGCGGCTTTGGCAGCATTTTCGGCGCGTTGATCGCCGGTATCATTGTCGGTCTTGTGGAGGCACTGACGACGGTCATTCTGCCGCCGGCGCTCAAATCGATCGGAATCTACGCGCTTTATCTCGGCGTTCTTTTCGTCAGACCGGGTGGCCTGTCTGGACGATTGTGATGCATGACATTATTTCCAATTCTTTGATCGCCGATCACTTCTCGATCCGACGCCGGCAGTTGATAACCGCATGCGCTATCTTTGCGGCGCTGGTGTTTACACCGACGCTGATTGCCGACGTGTATGTGATGAATGTTTTGATCCTCACGCTCATGTTTGCGGCATTGTCGCAAAGTTGGAACATCCTCGGTGGATATTGCGGACAGATTTCGCTTGGGCACGCTCTTTATTTTGGCATCGGCGCCTACGCAACCAGCATTTTGTTCGTCAAATTCGGTGTTACACCTTGGGCCGGGTTCGTCGCGGGGGGCGTCATCGCTGCGTTTGTTGCGCTGGCTTTGGGCTATCCCTGCTTCCGTTTGAGGGGCCATTATTTTTCCATTGCCACGATCGTGATCGCCGAAATTGGTTTGTTACTGGTTCACAATTGGAATTATGCCGGGGCTGCGCTCGGCATCCAATGGCCGTTAGGTCAGGACAGCTGGTGGACCTTGCAGTTCGCCCGCAACAAGGCGCCATATTTTTATTTTGTGCTTGGCTTTTTTGCCGTGGTCTGGCTCGTTACATTCACTATCGTTGAATCGCGTTGGGGATATTGGTGGCGGGCGGTGAAGGACGAACCGGAAGCGGCGCAGAGTCTCGGCGTCACCGTGTTTCACTCCAAGATGGCGGCCGCAGGGGTGTCTGCGTTTTTTACGGCCATTGGCGGCGGCTTCTATGCGGCGTTCGTATCCTATATCGACCCCGAAAGCGTGATGCAGTTTCGCTTCTCGCTGTTAATGGCGCTGCCGGCGGTGCTTGGCGGCGTCGGATCTCTGTGGGGTCCGGCAGTCGGTGCGGCAATCTTGATCCCGATCGCCGAACTGACGCGCTCCTATATAGGCGGCACCGGTTCAGGTCTCGATCTTGCGGTTTACGGCGCCATGATCATGGTGGTTTCATTGACGCGGCCGGAGGGTATTCTCAGCATTTTCGAACACGCCAGACACAAACAGAAGAAGACACCATGACCAAGTCCCTTCTGTCATGTCGTCAAGTGAGCCGTCGTTTCGGCGGTCTGGTCGCAAATGATTCGATCGACATAACGATTATGCAGGGGGAGATTCTCGGGCTCATCGGTCCAAATGGTGCCGGCAAATCGACGTTGTTCAATCTGATTGCCGGCGCCTTTTTTCCTTCGTCCGGATCGGTCACGTTTGAAGGCCGCGACATTACGAGAATGCCGGCAATCCAACGCTGCATGCTTGGAATTGCTCGTACCTATCAAGTACCACGCTCCTTCGATTCGATGTCAGTGGTTGAGAATGTCATCGTCGGAGCTTTCATGCGGCACCCATACGCCAGGCGCGCGCGGCTCAAAGCAATTGAAGTGCTCGATTACGTCGGCTTGCTTGAGCAGGCAAATATTTCGGCGGCAGACCTGACGCCGCCGCAGAAGCGCCGTCTGGAAGTCGCTCGTGCGCTCGCAACAGAGCCGAAACTGCTTTTGCTCGACGAGGTGCTGACGGGGCTGACGCCGAGTGAGTCGCGTGCGGGCGCCGATCTTATTCGGATGATTCGGAACCGTGGTATCACCATTGTCATGGTCGAGCACGTCATGGAAGTGGTGATGCCATTGGTGGATCGCGCGGTGGTTCTCAACCTTGGAAAAGTGCTTGCCGAAGGTCATCCCCGTAATATCGTTGAGAATGAAAACGTCATCGCCGCCTATCTCGGAGATCGCCGTCGTGTTGCTTGAGGTTTCCAAGTTAACCACGGCCTATCGGGGCCTGGTGGCCATTTCCGATATCTCGATCAGTGTTGGCACGAACGAGATCGTGACGGTGGCCGGCGCCAATGGCGCCGGTAAATCGACACTGTTGAAAACGATCGTCGGGATGGAAAAGGCGAGAACAGGTACCGTTACGTTCGCAGGTGAGCAAATCGATATCATCCCGGCCCATCAGATCACCAAACGCGGCCTCGCCTATGTACCGGAAAATAAAAGATTGTTTCCGCGGCTGAGCGTCATGGATAATTTGCGGCTCGGCAGCTATCTGT
This sequence comes from uncultured Pseudomonadota bacterium, assembly GCA_963697535.1. Taxonomy (GTDB): domain Bacteria; phylum Pseudomonadota; class Alphaproteobacteria; order Rhizobiales; family Xanthobacteraceae; genus Pseudolabrys. The sequence goes on from OY969085.1 coordinate 1,203,634, forward strand.
TTCGCGGCAGGCCGGACCGCGATGCGCCGCTTGAATTCGTGTTCAACCTGTTCCCCAAACTGCAGGAGCGTCTGCCGCAACGCGCCGCGACTCTTTCTGGCGGCGAGCAGCAGATGCTGGCGATCGCGCGCGCGCTAATGACGCGCCCACGGTTGCTGATGCTGGATGAGCCATCGCAGGGCATCATGCCGAAACTGGTCGACGAGATTTTCGAGGCCATTCAAAAAATTCGCCAGACCGGAGTAACATTGTTGCTGGTCGAGCAACGATTGTCCGAAAGTTTGGAAATTTCGGATCGTGCTTATGTGCTGCAAACGGGCCGTATCGTGATGAGCGGCTCCGCAACGGAAGTACGCAACAATCCGGAGATAAGGCGTGCCTATCTCGGAATGTGATGAGATGGTTCATCGCCAAAATCGAATGAGCACCTATTCGAGATAAGAAGAAGGAGACCAAGATGACATGCTGGAATTTCTGGGTCGATCGTGGCGGGACGTTTACGGACATCGTCGGCTACGATCCTCAAGGCGGTCTGCATGCGCGCAAGCTACTGTCGGAAAATCCCGGCGCCTATCGCGACGCGGCGGTCGCGGGCATTCGTGCGCATCTTGACCTTGAAGCGAATGAGCCAATTCCCGTCGGACTGATCGGCGAAGTACGAATGGGGACGACGGTGGCCACCAATGCGTTGCTGGAACGCAAAGGAGATCGGACGTTATTCGTCACCACTCGCGGTTTTCGAGACGTGCTCGAGCTCGGCTATCAGGATAGGCGGAACATTTTTGCGCGCAACATCGTCAAAACAGATCAGCTTTACGAGCGGGTAATCGAGGTCGACGAGCGCGTCTTGGCCGACGGCACCGTCGAGCGGCCGATCAATTTGCCAAAGGCAGTCGAGGAGATGAAGGCGGCCTATGCCGCAGGAATTCGTGCGGTCGCCATCGCATTGATGCACGGATATCGATTCCCGGCGCATGAAAAGGCGCTGGCAAAGGCCGCAATCAGGATCGGATTTACCCAGGTCTCCGCAAGTCACGAGGTTTCGCCTCTCATTAAGCTCGTCGGGCGCGGCGATACCACAGTTGTCGATGCTTATCTTTCGCCGATCCTGCGGCGTTACATCGCTCAGGTCGCCGAGGAGCTGGATATCAAACGAACCGGGATCCGGCTGATGTTCATGATGTCCTCAGGCGGACTGACCGGCGCCGATCTGTTCCAGGGCCGAGACGCTATATTGTCCGGACCCGCCGGCGGGGTCGTTGCGCTTGCCAAGACCGGTGAATCGGCGGGATTTCAGAACGTCATCGGGTTTGACATGGGCGGCACATCAACCGATGTCGCCCACTTCAGTGGCGACTACGAGCGTGCATTCGAGATGGAAGTAGCCGGCGTTCGCATTCGTGCCCCTATGATGGTGATTCACACCGTAGCGGCGGGCGGGGGGTCGTTGCTGAAGTTCGATGGTTCGCGTTTTCGTGTTGGGCCTCAATCCGCGGGCGCCAATCCAGGCCCTGCATGTTATCGCCGCGGCGGGCCGCTGGCGTTGACCGATGCCAATGTGATGACCGGAAAACTGATGCCGGAATTCTTCCCGGCCATTTTCGGCTCGGAACACTCGCAGCCGCTTGATGTGGCTATCGTTCGTCAAAAATTCGACGCTATGGCCGCGGACGTGGGCGACGGCAAAACGCCGGAGCAGGTCGCCGATGGCTTTATTCAAATCGCCGTCGTTAATATGGTGGAGGCGATCAAGAAAATCTCCATTCAGCGCGGTCATGATGTCACTGCGTATGCGTTGAATTGTTTCGGTGGCGCAGGGGGGCAGCACGCATGCCTGGTCGCGGATGCCCTCGGCATGTCGAAGGTCTTGATCCATCCGATGTCAGGACTTCTATCTGCCTACGGTATGGGTCTTGCGGACATTCGCGCCGTGCGCATAAAGGCGCTTGACGTGCCACTCGACGCGGCTGGTGAACCGCTGCTTTCGTTGGGGCGGGAACTGGGCGAGCTGTGCGTCGCTCAGCTCGTCGCGCAGGGCGTTCAGCGCGGCGGTATCGCCGTGAATGTCAGCGCCCATATACGCTATGCCGGGACCGACACCACGTTGGAAATTCCCGCGCTCGCCTATTGCATGGAAAAAATCACCGCGGATGATCGGACAAAGTTGCACGAAAGGTTTTTCATTGCGCATCGGAAGCGCTTTGGCTTTGTTGATGATACCAAGCCGCTTGTGGTCGAGTCGGTGAGTGTGGAAGCAATCGGAGGGGCTACGGCGTTCAACGAACGCGAGTTTGCGTCCGACGCATCAGCTCTGCCGCAAAGGATTCGCAAGACCAGGTTTTTCAGTAACGGACGCTGGCATGATGCGGATGTTTACCGACGTGAGGGCATCGCGATCGGCAATCGAATGCCGGGTCCGGCTATCATTATCGAGCCGAATCAGACAATTGTGGTGGAAGACGGCTGGGAAGCCCAGTTGACCCGACGCAATCATCTGGTGCTAACGCGTGTCAAGGCAATGCCGGCCCGCGCCGCCGTCGGCACCACCGCCGATCCGGTCATGCTCGAGATATTCAACAACCTGTTCATGTCGATCGCCGAGCAGATGGGCGTCACGTTGCAGAACACCGCTTATTCAGTCAACATCAAGGAACGGCTTGATTTCTCCTGCGCGATTTTCGATGCGGCCGGCGCGCTGGTGGCAAATGCGCCCCATATGCCGGTGCATCTCGGTTCGATGGACAAATCGGTCGAAACCATACTGACGCAGAATCTGGACATTCGTCCCGGCGATGTCTTCGCCATCAATGCGCCCTACAACGGCGGAACGCATCTGCCGGATATTACGGTTTGTACCCCGGTATTCGACGAGACCGATAGCAATATCATCTTCTGGATCGCGAGCCGCGGCCATCATGCCGATATTGGCGGTATTGCGCCAGGTTCGATGTCCCCGCTGGCGACGACCATCGATCAGGAAGGCGTTTATATCGACAATTTCAAGCTCGTCGATCGCGGCTCATTCCGGGAGAAAGAGCTGGAGGCCTTGCTCACCCAAGCCAAATACCCGGTGCGCAATGCGGTGCAAAACATCAATGATTTAAAGGCGCAAATCGCGGCCAACGAGAAGGGCGTTGCCGAACTCAAGAAAATGATAGGCTATTATGGTATTGATGTCGTCACGGCCTATATGGGCCATGTGCAGGATAATGCCGAGGAAAGCGTGCGTCGCGTGATCGACAGGCTAGCCGACGGAAAATTCAGTTATGAAATCGACCAGGGGTCGAAGATAGAAGTCAAAATCACCGTCGACAAAACAAAGCGCGAGGCGACGGTCGATTTCACCGGCACCAGCCCGCAACGGCCGGACAATTTCAATGCGCCGGCGCCGGTGACCCGCGCCGCCGTGCTTTATGTTTTTCGCGTGATGGTTGACGATGAGATTCCCATGAATGCCGGTTGCTTGCGCCCGATCCAACTGATCGTGCCGGAGGGCTCGATGCTGTCGCCGAGGTACCCGGCGGCGGTTGTCGCCGGCAATGTCGAAGTCAGTCAGGCGGTGACCAACTGTCTCTTCGGTGCGCTCAAGGTCTTGGCGTCCGCGCAAGGCACGATGAACAACTTAACCTTCGGCAATGATCGTTATCAATATTACGAGACGATCTGCTCGGGCGCGCCGGCCGGGCCCGATTTCGACGGGGCATCGGGCGTACACACACATATGACCAATTCGCGTCTCACCGATCCGGAGATTCTGGAAACACGATTTCCCGTCGTGCTGGAAGAATTCAGTATCAGGCGTGGATCCGGCGGCAAGGGAAGGCACAAAGCCGGTGATGGGACGCGGCGCACGATCCGTTTCCTCGAGCCGATGGAGTGCGCGATCCTGTCGGGTCATCGTCGCGTCAGGCCTTTCGGACTTGATGGTGGCGAGCCCGGCGAACTCGGCGAAAATCTTGTGCGGCGCCGCTCGGGGGACGTCGAAAAACTGGACGGCTGTGCGAGCGTCAAGATGTTGGCGGGGGATGCTATCACCATCATTACACCCACAGGCGGCGGATTTGGTAAGGCAGAAGCCTCAGGTGCACGCGGTTGAATCGTGGAAACGCCTTTCCCCGTCATCCTGAGGAGCGAGCGAAGCGAGCCTCGAAGGATGATCGGTCACAGAAGTGGGCACTTTCGGAAATAAATTCATGGCCGTCCTCCTTCGAGGCTCGGCCACCCAAGTCGGCTTTAGCCGACTTGGGCACTAAAGTGTCGATCTCGGGTAAACCCGAGATCGATGGCCGAGCACCTCAGGATGACGGTGAGAGGTCTGCGTCAGCAACGCATCACGCTCTAGGCGTGCAAATGGACATCGAAGGGAGCGGCGAATGACGATCTACAGTGGTCCGGTTTTCGACATGGCCGTGAGGCAGTTCGGTGTTATCGCCGACCATCTTTCGATCCCGATCGACGAACGCGACCGGCTGCTGATGCCCAAGCGGGCAATCACGATTTCCTGTCCCATTCATCGCGATGACGGCACGACAGCGGTGTTTGAAGGCTATCGCGTCCAGCATCATCTCACGCTCGGTCCCACCAAAGGCGGCACGCGCTTCGCGCTGAGCGTCGATCTCGGAGAGGTTGCCGCGCTGGCGATCTGGATGAGCTGGAAGTGCGCCTTGGTTGGTTTGCCCTATGGCGGCGCCAAAGGCGGCATCAATGTCGATCCGTCCCGTTTGTCGAAACGCGAGCTCAAGTCGCTGTCTCGCCGCTATATGCAGGAGATGATTCCCTTCGTCGGACCGCATACCGACGTGATGGCGCCGGACATGGGCACCAACGAGCAGGTCATGGCATGGTTCATGGACACCTATTCGATGTATCAAGGCCGCACCGTCACGGAGATCGTTACCGGCAAGCCGGTGAGCGCCGGTGGAACGCTGGGTCGCCGGGAAGCGACAGGGCGCGGTGTCGCTTATTTGGCGCGGCGGGTGATGCACAATTTGCAAATTGACCCGGCTGGCGCATCGGCAGTCGTTCAAGGTTTCGGCAATGTCGGCTCTATCGCCGCGCTGGAATTGCACAATATGGGCGCGAAGGTGATCGCGGTGAGCGACCATACCGGCGCGCTTCACCGATCGGCCGGTCTCGATATTCCCGCTCTCGTCGAGCATGCATCGAAACACGGCAATCTTGCCGGTTATTCGAACGAGCTCGCCTATGACCCGTTGCAGATTCTGACGTTGCCCTGCGACGTACTCGTTCCCGCCGCGATGGAACGCGTGATCGATGCGCGCGTCGCCGAGAATCTGCGATGCCGCATTGTGGCGGAAGGTGCAAACGGCCCGACGACGCCGGAAGCCGATCTGATCCTTGAAAAGCGCCAGAACGATATTTTCCTCATTCCGGATATTCTCTGCAATTCGGGCGGAGTGATCGTGAGCTATTTCGAATGGGTGCAGGATCTGCAGCAACTCTTCTGGGAAGAGGAAGAGGTGATGAAGGGCGAGTACCAGCTTCTGGACCGCGCTTTCGACCAGATGGTGGCTCGCGTCAAACGCGACAAGGTCTCCAACCGCACGGCCGCCATGGCCCTGGCTGTGGAACGCGTTCGCAGCGCTAAGAATACGCGTGGGCTGTTTCCGTAACAGGTTGAGGGTAGTTTCTTAGCAAGTACCAAAGCTCTTTTGCTGGTCAGAAACTAGAGCGGTTCAAGTTTTTGTCGAATCGCAACCTTCACTCGTCATGCCCGGCCATAGGCGAGCGTAGCGACGCCGTTCTTCGAACGGCCATGCCATGACGATGGATGTTTCTATGTAAGTGAGAAATGGTCTAACATCATTAGCAGCCTGCTGAAAAACAGAACAAAGTTCTCGTTTCGATTCTCCTTCGTTCACTTTGGGATTCGGTCTTGTTCACTGCGAAAATGAGTTTTTCAGCAAACTGTTAGATTCTAAAAAGATATTATATAACCATCTATACCCCGACTCCCGTGAAATCCGAATATTGCCCTTGCCAAACGGGGCGATTCGGATTCTACCGGACGGATGATACGCTCTGGATTTTTGGACAGCAAATTGCGGCAAGAGCTGATCGCGTTGGCGCGGAACGGGTCGGCGGCACACCGTTTGGCCCGGCGCGCGAACGCGCTGGTGTTGCTGGACGATGGGATGAGCTGCGAGGCGATTGCGAAGGTTCTATTGCTGGACGACGACACCATCCGTACCTGGTATCGCCTATATGAAAAGGATGGGATGGAGGGCCTGACGAACTTCGGCCACGAGGGCGGGGCTTGCCGGTTGACCGGCGAGCGACAAGAAAAGTTGAAAGTCTTTGTCAGCGCGGCGCTTCCGCGCTCGAGCTGCCGGATCGGCGCCTGGATCGAGAAGGAATTCGGGCTCGTTTACGAAAGCCGTTCGGGGCTGATCGCGTTGCTGCACCGGCTGGGGCTCGAATATCACAAGCCCGATGTCATCCCGCGCAAGCTCGACAAAGAAAAGCAGAAGGCTTTCATCGAGGGCTACGAAAAGCTGCTGAATTCCTTGGGCGATGACGAGGCCGTGCTGTTCGCAGACGCCGTACACCCGACCCATGCGGCGCGGCCTGCCGGTTGCTGGGCGCCAAAACAAGAGAAGATCGCCATCGAACAAACGAGCGGGCGCGAGCGCATCAACATTCACGGCGCGATCGACCTCGCGACCGGGCAAACCCGCATGATCGAGGCGCAGACCATCGACGCCGTCTCAACGATACGGCTCCTGGAATTGATCGAGGCGCTCTATCCGTTGTCGGCGCGCATCCATGTTTTTCTGGACAACGCGCGCTATCATCACGCCATGCTGGTGCGGGAATGGCTCGCCCGGCCGGGATGCCGCATTAAGCTGCATTTCATCCCAGCCTATTGCCCGCATCTCAATCCGATCGAACGGTTGTGGGGCCTCATGCACAAAAACGTCACGCACAACAAAGCTTACGCAACCTGCGCTCAATTCGCCAATGCGACGCTTGGCTTTCTACGGGAAACGGTGCCCAGGAACTGGGCCGATCTCCTCGATTCGGTCACCGATAATTTCCGCGTCATCAACCCAAAGGAATTTCGGGTTGTGACGTGAACGGGGTATACAATCATTAGGCAACCAAAACCTACTTTGTCCGCAGCAGCATAAACTTCGGGCTTTCAATGATAGAGCGGCGGATTCAGCGGATTCATGGGATGAGGTATCTTGCGGTTATCCAGCTGACGCTCAAACACGTCCTTCAGGAGCGTATTGAATTTTTCGACGTCGCCCTCGCACGGACGAACCAGGTCTGGTGTACGGATATCACCTACATTCCGATCGTTCGCGGGATGATCAACGCAGAAAAGGACGCGGCTGAATTTCCAATTAAGAAAACGACCGTCGTGGTCCTAACAAGGGGGTCCACTTCAGAATTTCTAATTCAGCCTCAGTGGATCACCCTCTAGGATTTCTGGCGGCACGAGCACTCACCTTGTCCGGAAAAGGATGACCACTTTCCTCCGCCCACTGCCTGAGCCCTTCTAAGGTCAACGCTATATACTTGCGCAGGTCATGTGTACCACGAGGAATGGCATCTAATGGTAGCCTGACATACTGGGTATTCCCGACGAGCGCGTCGTCTAAACCAACATTTTTGCCTAGGATTTGGGGAGCAGACCCCAAGTTGACATTGTTTATCTGCTGAACAAACAAATGCAACCAATTCGGATCCTTATCATTCTGTTCGATCAACCACGGGATCCATTTTTTTGGATCAATGCCAAAATGTTTTGAAAGCGCTTGGAACACCAGCCCGGGGCTTACGCCCTCGTCACTGTTTTGCGCCAACAAATTTGAAATTTTTTGAAAATCTTTTCCGGGGTTGAGAACATTTCCGGCGACCTGGAGAAAATCTTTGTTGTAAGGTTCGGTTTCATGCGCGGCCGCCGCTTTATCACGTTCATTCATGACCCAGAGCGCAACCGCCGCCGCGGCACCCGCCGCCAGCCCAATTGGATTCGCGAATTCGGCGGCCTCGCCCGTAAGCCCTATGAGGCCAGGATATTTTGAAATGAAATTGCCCGCGGCGGCAATCTCAAGTGCTCCGCCGCGCACCCATTTACCATTTAAAAGGGAATAGAAACCGCTAATGCCATTCCAAGATCCAAATATGACGCTATGAATTTTTATGAGCTTCGGCCATATGCCTTTGCCGGTGACGACGTTGGCGATGAACCCTTTCCATCCGGGGTCTATGCTTGAAAGTTCGCTCGTCACAGCAGAAGGAATGACTTCTCCTTCCAAGATGGGATTGTACCATGCATTCACAACACGACTAGCGGCGGCTACTCCTTCTAGACCAGCTCCTAAAGCGTACCAGATCGCAAGGTACATGCTCCTGAATGCCTGGAATCCATGATGGGGCCCGTAACTTTGCAAGAAGGTGTGAGAGCCATCGACGTATGTAAGCACGTTCAAAAGACCGAGCCCCAATCCCAGCTTAATTTGTTGGCCCATTAAATTTCCAAGGACAGATTGCCCCGCACGTCCGGTAGCACGTATCGCCCAGCCTGAGTCCGCGACATGCAACGCAGGATTGGGCTCGGGTAATAAACCTCCTTTCGCCAAAAGATTGCTCTGCTTCAATAAGAGATCCAAGCTTGCGAGGCGTGCAGTCTCCAACATACTGTGTGGGCTTATACCGATCGCAAAGGCAAGAGCCGGATCTAGTACCGAAAGGTCGGTTAACGTGCGCAAGTTCTCGATGCCTTCAACGCCATTCAATTTTTGAATATGCGTATCAGCACGCGACAAGCGATAACCAACCATATGCCTATCAGCAGTTTGCATTACACGTGATAAGCGATAACCAGCAATGTCAATCTCGGTAAAACAGGCTCGAAAATCGTTTTGGTATTTGGGATGTGACTTGATCCATTTGTCAGCCACATCGTGCGCGTTTGCTAAGAGAGGACCCCAATTGGTCATTGGATTTTGGATGGACAAAACAGTTTTGCCGAATTTAAGAACCGACTCCCGGGCCCTCTCTTCTAAATTTTTGATCCCATCCGCGACCGCCCTGCTTAAGTTATTCGCCATCAAAAGACGGTTGTTTTGAAGTTGTTCGATCAGTTCGAACGCCAAGGCTGCGTGCCCTTCAGTGACTGACTGTCTTATGGCGCCCATAACAAGCGTAGTTGTGGCACTCGAGAAGTGTTTTAATATGTTTTCCGTCAGAATCGCGCCAACTGCACTAACGTCCGGCGGCTCATCCGCGCGGCTGGCGTTATCAAAAACCGCGCTTAAGTTTTTTAGTGTTTCGAGTCCATCATCGTCTTTGCGTTGTATTCCACGAAATTCAAATAAATGCTGATCGGCGGCAATCTCCTTGATCGTCGGCAGCGCCGCATCGAAAATCAGTTTAGCAGTGAGCGGATCGACGGTTTCGGGATCCATTAATTTGCACAATAGAGAGCTGGCGTCAGCAGCGCCCTTTTCCCTATAAATCTGATCAACCTGCCGCGCAGCAGAAGCTGGATTTTCGATAAAAAATTGGCGTAGCGCTCTATCGACAGCCTCGCCAAACGCATGTGGCAGAGGCCGCTCATTAAGCCATGCAGCCAACAATATTGACTCGGCATATCGCTTAATTACGGGTTCCTTCGGCGATGTGTTCGCCAACACCGTGAACAAGCAATACACTTTTTTGGTGACGCCCTGCCAATCGCCGGCGTTGAGGAGCTTCAGCAGTGGGTCCCAAACCGCAGAAGTTCGACCTTCGACTATCAATCGTTTTTTAAATGCTTCAATTCGGTTTTTGACAACGCCAGTAATTTTTGGATCGTTCGGCAGCTCTGCAATCAAGTCGGCGTCGGCTCTACGTATAAGGTCCTCAGTAGGCACTCGATAAACTTTGCCAAGTTTTTCCTCCAAAACATCGTCGATCCCGTTAATTAGGTTTGCCTCTGCATTTTCTGCTACCTTTTCGTTGTTAAAACTACTTGCGGCAATAAGGAGCCGCGCCAAGGTGGTTAGGCTCGCGGAACGCGTGGGCGAAGATGGGGCAACCGACGATTTCGACGGGAATGAAGGGGAAACGTTGGCGGGGCCGGGCGAGGTCGGAGTAATAATATTGCCCGCAGCAGGCTGCCTTCTTGCCGAGCGTTGCACGTTTTTAGGTCTGCGCGCGGCCTCGCCGCCTGTTGCGGCTGTTTGGTGGACCGCGGTGGGTGGGTGATTGTCGGCTCGCGGCCAAACAGTTGCGGGACCGCTTCGATCGGTAGGAGCCGGTGAAGATGAATTGCCCATCAAAATTGCCCCGAATCAGGTATTTTAATACCACTATGCACTATCACTAATGGTTTTAATCTAATAAAAAATCAGAATATGGGTGTCACATAGGTGACAGTTTTAAAAAAATTTTACGGTATTATTTGGTTGAATTTCTTATGAGCACTCGGATAAGTGCAGCGCCTGCAGTTTTTTACCCCGGGCTCAATCCCGCATAGAGGCTAAATGCCATCGAATCATCTAGTGGTCCGATTCAAACATTCGCTACCCATTTCGGCGGGGATCTTTTGCGAATGTTTAAATTGAAAGACCATGAGCCAAATATAAGTTTCTAGTGGAGTTTTGGATTTGACATTCGCTTCGCGAGCTTGCGGCCAGGTGGGTAGCGAGTGTCAAATCCACTCCACTAGTGGTGCTCGTCAAGCATCGCCGGGGGCGGCAGGCTCGGCGCCGTCTCCGCCTATACGCTCGCCTCGATGAGAAGCTTCGGGGCGTTCGTCTCCGCGGGCTCGTTTGTCAATAACGTCTGGGATCTGGGCGAAAACCGGGATTTTCCGTCGCAGGACCTTATTCCTCGCGTTCTGTGGACGAGTGTCACCGCGGCGATAAGCGGCGGTCTTTTGCTGCGCTCTGGCGGCGCAGGCTCGCTCTTCAATCCCATACGTGGCGCGCGCGCGCTGATGGCGGCCTATGAGCCGATTGTCGAGGTGGATGAGAAACTAACAGGCAACGCTGTTGAAATCCGCACGCTCAACATCCTCGGCGGCGGCAGCCGGCGCGTGATCTTCGCCAGCCCAAGGGCAATAAACAACAAGGACCTCATTAATCTGCACAAAGAAGTGGTACGCGACGCGGCGCTCGACGAAGGGTTTATCGCAAATTTGGGGACAAAGCTGTTCGGCGCGCCACGGCCCGGCACGCGACTTTATTCCACGATGAAGGAACTCGAAAAACTCACCAAGCTCCGCAACCTCATCCTCGGGAAGAGCAACATCATTTTCGGCAAGACTGGTGACAAGGTCCTCGTCCTACCTGCGCGGCTACGCGGGATTGAGGAGGCAGGCGACAGGATCGAGGAGATACTCGGCGCGATCGCGAGGCGCCGGCAATGGGTGCTGGACGAGCTTGAGAAAAATCCTCTTGGCGGCGAACTGCCCATCGCCTCGCCCGACACACCCGGCGGCGGTAACGGCGGTGAGGGCAATGGCAGCGGGCAAGGCCCGGCGCCGGTCAGCCTCAAAGACGTAATCGCAATGTTTGACAGACAGCTTGCTGTTGAGAACCCCGGCAATAAACCAGCGACCGTGCTCTCGAAACCGGGCGCCACTCCGCCAATTGACTTCCAAAACTTCTTGAAGGATTTCCGGCCAAACCCCAACGCGCCTAACGGTCCCAAATTGCCACCGCATGACAGGATCGTGAGCAAGCTCGCGAAATTTGTAGAGCGCCTCGGGCTTGTGCCTTCACCGACCTTCGATATGGATAAATACAAGGACTATTACGACGCCGCAGACCCTGACTTAAAGGCAAAACTTCCGAAGCCAGGTGAATTCCGGCCGGATGACAACACCATCATCATGATCCGGCTTCCCGGTGGAATTGAGGCTTTCGTTGCCGATTTCCATGCTCACCCCTACGACTACAGTCGAAGATCTCCCGTCGGCGATCCTATTCTTCTGATCAAACCATCGGAGGACGCTATCATCGGGCTGCTGCGGGCGCTTGGAAAGTATGCGGAGGTTGCGATACAGCTGATACCGCAATTCTGCGGATGGGGGCATTATTCGCATTCGAATACACTTGCGTTGTCTCTCAAGCAAATGGAACGCCTCGACGAGCATGGTGCAAAGGTTCTCTTGAAGCTTTACAAGATCGATCCCGCGCTTGCGGCGAAGGGTCACCTGTTCATGACGGGGTTGGACTTCAGCGCAAAGGGGAAGCAGGACCCTGTCGCCCGGATAAAGAAATTGTTGCTGAAATTCCCGGGTGTTTTCGAGGGAATTGGGGAGTTAACCTTTGACAAGGAAGGAGTGACAGATACTCCTGGGCAAAAATGCCTCCGATTTCAGTTTGAATAATCCGAAGCTCGTAGCCGTGCTCGATTTTCTGGAGGCCAACGACATAAAAGTGGCCTTCATGGTCCACGAAGACCACGGACTCGCCGGGGAAAACGAAGCGGGGCGTCCTGCGGCTATAAAGTCAGCCTACGAGCATGTTGAAAAAATGGCCGCGGTATTCCGCGCCTACCCCAAGATCAACTTTGTATGGGCGCATACGGGCATCGGCCGGTTTGTGAGAGCCAACGACCACATGGTTCAGGTGACAGTCAAGGGAATCATAAAGCAAGTGCCACAACAGATTGCCGTGTTATACAAAATTCTGGAAACATCGCCCAACGTTACTTTTGATCTCTCTTGGAACGATGTGACACAAAACTACGCGGATAGTCCGTTGCTTAGGGAGTATCTGGTCGATCTCATCCTTGAATATCCGGAGCACTTCAAATACGGAAGCGATACGGTAAAGCCGGTGAATTCGGCTGAATACAATCAGGCCCTGTACACGGCATCTCCCGTCTTGGTCGAGCTTGCCTTGCGAGATAAAGAGGCGCTTTGGAAGGTCGTTAGCGCCAATTCGACAAGACTTTTCGACGCCGGCGCCGCGTCCGTTGCGCGCTGGACGCGCGCAAACCTCAACAATCCAAAAGCACTCGCGGAAATGGATGCGAGGAACGCAACGCTGGCCCGGCTGCGCGCGGAAATGCGCAAGCAGGCCAGGGTCGAATTTGACAAATTTGTCGACAAGATCGTGGCCGAGTTCGGTCCAGGTGGTAAACCGCTGCCTTCCGGCAATCCGGGCGTATTCCCTGCGCTCTATGAGTTGTTGCCCAATGGCCATGATCATCCGGCGCTCACACCGAACCCCAAACATGGGCAGGTCGGCACCGGCACATCGGGTGGACATGAAAATTCGAAACGGGGCTCACACCCCATCGCGACGAAAGCATCGAATAAACAAATTGCCACCGCAGGCGCGAGCACAGCTATAGCCAGTGCTGCCGTCGCCGCGGGTTACGGCTCCATAGGTGCATATACAAATTCAGCGGCTTTCGCGTTTCGCGGCCTCCTTCAAGTGCTTAGGGTGATATGGCCGAAAATAGGCACGGAGGACCTGCGCATTGCGTGGGAAGAAATTTTTGAAGAAGGGGATGTCACGCCAGACGGGCGTGACGCATTCGTCAGTCGGATCCTCAATGCCGCAGGCCCGCTTAAAATTTCGGAAAAGCAGCGGGCTCAGGTTGTCTTTGTGACAAATCAGTTTTGGGCGAACTATCAAGCGCTTGTGCCAATCTGCCAGCTAACACCGATGCGGAGAAAGCCGCGCGCTTCAACAAGATCCTGGCGGCGGTTGGTCTTTATCAGATCACAGTCGACCGCATCATAGGAATGCAGGCGTCGAGCATAAACCCGCTCGATGCCCGAACCAAGCTTGGGCAGGCCTTTCGCGTTGCCATGCTTTTCAGCTACCTCGTCAACGATACGGCGGCAATTCAGTCATTTAACGCTGTTTCCCTCGACTTCTCTTCGCCGCAGAAAGCAGCCGAATCCAGTTTCCGCATACTGTTCGCGTTTGCCAATTTCCTTAAGACCGGCGAGACAATTGCCGGGCTAAGTCGTGGTGCGAGCGGACGTAACGAGGTCAGTCCGTTTGCTCTCGTAGTACAGAACGTTTCCAATTGGGCGACCGCCGCCAGCGGCTTGCCATGGGCGGCCAGCGATATGATGAAAAGCGCTCAAGATATTTTGGCGCGTTCCACAGGCCAGGCCGGCGTTGACATCAGCAAAGGATTGCTTGATCTGGCGTTCACCTATGGAATGTATCGGGTATCACAAGGCGGACTCGACCAAATCCTGGGCAATGCCATGTCGCATCCGCGCAACCAAAGCTTGGGCACTCATACTCGTGGGCGGCGCGCTTGCTCTACGCGAAATTCTAGAAATGCTCTCGCAGCAGGAAAAAAACGAAAAAGATGCCGGACAATAGAACGGTTCAGATAAGGTTTCGCTTAACGACGTAACCTTTATTGCCGGCAATGCTTCGTCTCCGTCTGCCGCGCCGGAAACGAGTGTCAAGTCTGGAATCCGCGCCGCTCAGCCCATCGTATCGGCCGCTTTCGGAGGACGAATAACGGCCGTCCTCTCGCCGTGAGTTTGGCTTTTTGGCGTTCCAATTCCAGTCGCGATGTTTATCTGGCGGCCAAGCCCAATGCCGATCGTCATGGCTAAGTTGGCGCATGATCCCGAAAAGTGGGAACAGGTTTTCGGGACAAAGATCATGCGCAAACAAAATGTTAGGAAGCGTGAACGGCTTGACATATGGGAAACGTGCTCTAGTGGAGTGGATTTGACATTCGCTACCCACCTGGCCGCAAGCTCGCGAAGCGAATGTCAAATCCAAAACTCCACTAGAAACTTAAATTTGGCTCATGGTCTTTCGATTCAAACATTCGCAAAAGACCCCGCCGAAATGGGTAGCGAATGTTTGAATCGGACCACTAGCCATTTCGCAACTTATGCGCGCGTTTAGGGATAGGCCCGGCGACCCTGAGAATGCTTCGTATTATGCTGCAAGCATGGAAACAAAATTGACTTGCGGAACCTGTTACTTGGCCTTAGGCCCGCTTCCTTGCAGTTATGAGTTATGAAACGCATAACATGCCGGAGCCGGGGTAAGCGGGGTAAGCGGGGTAAGCGGGGTAAGATTGAATAAGAATGTCAAAAAAAGAAGGGGCGACCGCCTCCGGCGTTGAAAATTGAGTTCTCGTAGAGGTCGGCCGGCGCCTTAATGGCGTCGATGTTGGATGCCGTATAGCCGCCAATCGCGTGTTCGCGCAACCAACTAACCCTTTCGACAGGCGACCGATTTGCATCTCGGTCCGGAGGGATGATGTCCAAGTACCTGCGCGCAGCGGCCCTATTTTTCCAGGAAAAGATCGGCTGGAATCGAATAGGTGTCTTACTCAGTCTCGGCATCATTGCCGTGGCCGTCGTCGTCCTCATTCGGATATTGCGCGATATCGATCTCAACGAGGTGGTATTAGCGCTTAAAGCGACGCATTCGAAAAATATTGCCGCCGCCGCATTCTGTGTTGCCGGCGGGTATTTTACCCTTACCTTTTACGACTGGTTCGCCTTGCGTGCCATTGGTCGAACGGCAATCCCTTATCGCATTGCTGCCTTGTCGGGATTTACCAGTTATTCCATAGGGCATAATGTCGGCGCCACGGTCTTTACCGGCGGTGCTGTACGGTTTCGAATTTATTCGCTCTATGGATTGAATGCCATTGAAGTGGCCAAGATCTGTTTCGTGGCGGGGCTCACCTTCTGGCTCGGCAACGCGGCGGTGCTCGGATTAACCGTCGCTTCGACGCCGCATGCGGCCACGGCAATCGATCGATTGCCGGCCTGGTTAAACCGCTACGCTGCCATCGCCATGCTCCTGGCGCTGGGATTTTACATCGCCTGGGTTTGGGCGGCGCCGCGCAAGCTCGGAAAAGGAGAATGGACGGTCAAGCTTCCGAATGGTCCCAACACTCTGCTACAGATCCTTATCGGCATCCTCGATCTCAGCTTTTGCGCGCTTGCCATGTATATGTTGCTGCCAAACGAGCCCCAAATCGGATTCATCGCTTTGGGTGTCGTATTTGTTTCGGCAACAATACTCGGCTTTGCCAGCCATGTCCCAGGTGGGGCGGGTGTATTCGATGCCGTTATGCTCGTGGCGTTGCCGCAGTTCGATAAGGAATATTTGCTCGCCAGCTTGCTGATTTTTCGAGTGCTCTACTATCTGGCGCCTTTCGTGATAGCATTGTTTATTCTGGGTATACGCGAAATCTGGCTCGGTGCGCGTCATGTTCAAACGCATGCGGGACTGAAAATTGTCCATGCGGCCGATCCTCTGCGCAGCGAGTTCGCACCCGAGCCTGAGAAAACAGATGCCGGCTGATCATTGGCTGATCATTGGCTGATCATGGCGACCGATGACAATCGCCGATATTTTCCTGAGAATGCCGGTTGGGCCGGCCGCCTGCGCGGTGCATGGCGTATTTTGCGCGGCTCGTACAACAAGGGAACCGTGGGCGGTTTGGCGTCCATGCGTGACCGCGAGACCATTGACCCGCAGCTGCCGCTCATTGAATCGCTGATAGGCGGAGTCCCGGGTCCCACGATCGTCCTCGATCGCGAGGGTCAGGTGGTTGCATTCAATGCTGCCGCCGGCACAATTGCGCCGGCCTTGCGGCATGGCAAATCGGCAATGATCGCATTGCGCATGCCGGAACTGGTCGACGCCATCCGCAAGGCCGGCAAGTGGGGCGAGCCACAACGCGTGGAATTTTTCGAGCGCGTTCCGCTCGACCGCTGGTTTGAGGTGTTCGTGACGCCGATTAAGCTTGCGGGTCCTGATGGTCAATCAATTCTCGTGCTGACATTCAACGATCTCACGCGTTTGCGTCGCGTCGAAGAAATGCGTGCCGACTTCATTGCCAATGCAAGCCATGAGCTACGGACTCCCCTGGCTGCGCTTCTCGGGTTCATCGAAACATTGCAGGGTTCGGCCAAAGACGACGCCCGGGCGCGCGTCAAATTTTTGAGCATCATGCAAGGCCAGGCCACGCGGATGGCGCGCCTCATCGACGATCTTCTCTCATTGTCTCGCATCGAACTCAATGCACATCTCCAACCCAACACCCCCGTTGACCTTTTGTCGATCATCCGTCAGGTGGTGGATGGATTGCAGATGCTGGCGCGCGACCGTGGCGTGGAAATCATTGTAAGCGCACCGCAGGACGAATTGGTCGTTCTCGGCGAGCGCGACGAATTAATTCGAGCGGCTGAAAATTTGGTTGAAAATGCGCTCAAATACGGCGCCGCGGGCAAGCGGGTCGATATCGGCCTCACAAGTTCATGGACGCCTGCAGGCGCGCCGGAGGCGCGTATTTCGATTCGGGATTACGGCCCGGGTATCGCGCCTGAACATTTGCCGCGGCTCACCGAACGTTTCTATCGCGTCGATGTGGCCGACAGCCGCGCGCAGGGCGGCACGGGGCTGGGCCTTGCGCTCGTCAAGCACGTGCTCAACCGGCACGGGGGCAAACTCGTCATCGAGAGTGGTCCGGACGTCGGCGCAACCTTCACGATGTTTCTGCCTTTACACAAGGAGAAATTTTAAAACGACGATTAAGTACCGAAAGATCAATAGCTTAATCTGTCATCTCTCTGTCATATAACCTTCATATAACGGTGACACGCGCCGCCTAGGGCTCACGGTGGCTTTCGGATCATTTTGCGCCAAGGCGAAAAAATCTGATCCGAAGTTCAGTCCGAAGAGCAACATCGGCCGCCCTTGTGAGTTGGGCGAAACCTGCCCAACTGCGTAGACCGCGAAAGCTCGTGCGGGTCTTTTGGCCGCGAACATGGAGAGAGCTTATGAAACACTGGACCACATTGGCAGCCGCGGGTTTTCTTGCCGCTGCCTGCATTCCGTCCGCCGCCGCCGATATTACCGGCGCCGGCGCTACTTTTCCCTATCCGATCTACGCCAAATGGGCTGACGCCTATAAAAACAAGACCGGCATTGGGTTGAATTATCAGTCGATCGGCTCGGGCGGCGGCATCAAACAGATCAAGGCGAAGACCGTTACTTTTGGCGCTTCCGACGCGCCACTGAAAGGAAGCGATCTCAATTCGACCGGCCTGGCCCAGTTCCCGATGGTCATGGGCGGCATCGTTCCGGTCGTAAATCTTGAAGGTATCAGACCGGGCGAACTTGTGATCGACGGACCGACGCTCGCCAATATCTTTTTGGGCGAAGTTAAAAACTGGGACGATGCGGCGCTCAAGAAGCTAAATCCGCATTCCAAATTGCCGCATCAGGCGATCGCGGTCGTACATCGCTCGGACGGATCAGGCACGACCTTCAACTTCACCTACTATCTGTCCGACGTGAGCGGCGATTGGAAATCCAAGGTTGGCACTTCGACGTCGGTCCAATGGCCGGTTGGCATTGGCGCCAAGGGTAACGAAGGCGTCGCCAACAATGTCGGCAATACCAAGGGCTCGATTGGCTATGTTGAGTACGCCTACGCTTTGCAAAACAAGTTGATCCATACCAAGATGATCAACAAGGCCGGCAAAATTGTCTCTCCAACCTCCGAAGCCTTCCAAGCCGCGGCCGCCAACGCCGACTGGAAGTCGCAGCCTGGCTACGGCGTGATTCTGGCCAACCAGCTGGGCGACAAATCCTGGCCGATGACCGCCGCCACATGGATCCTGGTCTACAAGAAGCCGACCGATCCGGCTGCGACCGGCGAAGTGCTGAAGTTTTTCGACTGGGCTTACCGTAACGGCGGCAAAATGGCCGAAAGCCTCGACTACGTGCCGATGCCTGCCAATGTGGTGAAGGACGTCGAGCAATATTGGAAGAACGAGGTCAAGGACTCCAAGGGCGCGCCTGTCTACGCGTCTGCCATGTGAGCTTCCGACGATAAGAAAGGGCGCCGCTGAGGCGCCCTTTCGCCAAACTCGCATTTATTCGCATTGGCGCTTGTATTGCAGCAAAGATATCGCTTGAGTGGGCTCCTCCCAGACGGCGTAGGCGCAGGGAGAGACGGATGGAATCGACCGGGAGGCGGTCCGTGGTTGATATGGCATTGCAGAGCGGAACCGCCGCGGTTGCCGAGCAGGTCGATCGAACCAAGGTCCTTAATCGCCTGCGTTTTGGCAATGCCGTGTTTCGTCATCTGACGCGTGCCGCCGCCATAACCGTTCTTCTTATCCTCGGCGGCATCATCGTCTCGGTGGTTCTCGGCTCCTGGTTGGCCCTACGGACGTTTGGTTTCGACTTTCTCATCGAGGAAACCTGGAATCCGGTGACGGAGAAATTCGGCGCCCTTGCATCCGTCTACGGCACGATCGTAACATCATTCATCGCCATGCTCATCGCTGTGCCGGTGGGACTTTTCATCGCGCTTTTTCTCACCGAATTGTGTCCTTTGTGGCTACGCCGTCCCATCGGGATTGCGATTGAGCTCTTGGCCGGCATTCCCAGCATTATCTACGGCATCTGGGGCCTGTTCGTCTTTGCACCGTTTTTGCAGCAATATGTGCAGCCGTTCCTGATTAACCTTTCGGGCGACGTTCCGGTGCTCTCGACCGTGTTTGCGGGGCCGTCCTACGGCATTGGCATGCTGACGGCGGGTCTCATTCTCGCGATCATGATCTTGCCATTCATCACTTCGATTTCGCGGGATGTCTTCGATGCGGTGCCCCCGGTTTTGAAGGAGGCAGCCTTTGGTCTGGGCTGCACCACGTGGGAAGTGACACGCTACGTCGTGCTACCCTTCACCCGCGTCGGTGTGTTCGGCGGGGCCATGCTGGCGCTGGGCCGCGCTCTCGGCGAGACCATGGCGGTAACTTTCGTTATCGGTAATGCGCACCGCATTTCCGCATCGATTCTGGCGCCGGGCACGACCATTTCGGCGACAATTGCCAATGAATTCACCGAAGCTGTGGGCGATCTCTATACGTCGTCGTTGATCGCGCTGGGTCTCATTCTTTTTGTCATCACCTTCATTGTCTTGGCCGCCGCCCAGCTCATGCTGATGCGTCTTCATGCCCGCGTTGGAGCCTGACGATGAAGCTTTACCGAGCCCGCCGCAATCGCAATCGTCTCGCTATCGTGCTGTCCATCGCCGCCACGCTTTTCGGTCTGACCTGGCTGGTGGCGATTCTGGCCGTGCTGTTGTGGCGCGGTTTCAGCGGGCTTTCGCTTACGGTGTTTACAGAGATGACACGGCCACCCGGTTCCAACGGCGGCCTGCTTAACCCGATCATGGGCAGCCTCGTCATGTCGACGGTCGCCGTGCTGATCGGCACCCCGCTCGGGATTCTCGCGGGGACCTATATGGCCGAGTACGGCCGTTACGGCCGATTGACCTCCGTGGTCCGCTTCATCAACGGCGTTTTGTTGAGCGCGCCATCGATTGTCGTCGGTTTATTCGTCTATGAGATCATTGTGGCGCCGAAACCTGATGCGCTGTTGCGCTTCGTCAATGGCGTTCTGCCTCAAGGAGGGGCGGCCACTCAATGGTTTTTTGATCTCATCCGACGGTTTTTTGAAATCATAACGTCGCCCGTCGGTCATTTCTCCGGCGTCGCGGGATCGCTCGCCCTTGCCGTGATCGTGGTTCCGGTGGTCGTGCGCACCACCGAGGATATGCTCGTATTAGTGCCCGACACGTTGCGCGAAGCCGCTGCCTCGATCGGCCTGCCGCGGTCGCTGATGATCACCAAGGTTGCTTATCGTGCTGCGCGCGCCGGAATGATTACGGGCGTGCTGCTTGCGGTTGCACGTATCAGCGGCGAAACCGCGCCCCTGCTTTTCACCGCCCTCGATAATCAGTTTTGGAATCTGGATTTGAGCGCGCCGATGGCGAGTTTCCCCGCCGTCATTTTCCATTTTGCGTTGAGCCCCTACCGTGACTGGCAGCAATTGGCCTGGACCGGCGCCTTGATCATCACGTTGGCGGTGCTCGGGCTCAGCATCATCGCTCGAAATCCTCACGGCACAGAGAAAATCGTCATGAGCCTGGCAAGTTTGATCGTCCCGACCGTCAGCGCGAGCCCTGCGGCTAATGCCACCGCCCTCGCGGAAAAGATTTCGGTGCGCGAACTGGATTTTTTCTACGGCAATCATCGTGCGTTGAAATCCGTCAATATGTCCCTATACCAGGGCAAGGTCACGGCCTTCGTCGGTCCATCCGGTTGCGGCAAGTCGACGCTCCTGCGTGTTCTCAACCGGATGTATGATCTTTATCCGAACCAGCGCGCGGTTGGTCATGTGCGCCTCGATAATGAAGATGTTTTATCGCCGGCCCAAGATCTCAATCTGTTGCGCGCCAAAGTCGGCATGGTGTTCCAGAAGCCGACGCCGTTTCCGATGACGATCTATGAGAATATTGCTTTCGGCATTCGGCTATATGAAAAATTGCCGAAATCCGAACTTGATGACCGCGTCCGCCACGCCTTACAACGCGCAGCCCTGTGGGAAGAGGTCGGAGATAAGCTCAACGCGAGCGGTCTTTCATTGTCCGGCGGCCAGCAGCAGCGTCTGTGCATTGCGCGCACGGTGGCGGTGCGCCCCGAAGTGATCTTGTTTGACGAGCCTTGTTCGGCGCTCGATCCCATTTCGACCGCCAGAATCGAAGAATTGATCGATGAGTTGAAAGGCGATTACACGATCGCGATCGTCACACATAATATGCAGCAGGCCGCTCGTGTTTCCGATTTTACTGCATTCATGTACCTGGGCGAATTAATCGAATTCGGTGAAACGACGAAAATATTCACGGCTCCGGACAACCGCCGTACACAAGACTACATCACCGGCCGCTTTGGTTAGCGCACGATCATGCGTCAAAGGATTCGAAGCAAAGGATATTGCAAATGACGGATCACACAATCAAAGCGTTCGATACCGATCTGCAGGATTTGACGCGAATGGTCGCCGAGATGGGCGGTCTGGCCGAGAAACAGGTCGTAGATGCCGTGGACGCATTGACCAAACGCGATACGAAGTTGGCGCAACGCGTCACCACTGCCGACGCAAATATCGACGCGCTTCAGCGCGAGATTGAGGAAAGAGCGGTTCTTACAATTGCGCGGCGCCAACCAATGGCGGTCGATTTGCGCGAGGTGGTCGGCGCGCTAAGACTTGCGAACGATCTCGAGCGCGTCGGAGATCTCGCCAAGAATATCGCCAAGCGGGTCATCGCGTTCGACACCGAATTCCCGCCGCCAAAACTCATTCGCGGCGTCGAACACATGACCGATCTGTTGCTGGAACAGCTCAAGACCGTCCTTGACGCGTATGCGCGGCGAGACATCGACAAGGCCATGACCGTGTGGCGCGGTGATGAAGAGATCGACGCGGTTTGCACATCGGTTTTTCGCGAATTGCTGACCTATATGATGGAAGATCCGCGCAACATCACTTTTTGCATTCATCTGCTGTTTTGCGCCAAAAATATCGAGCGCATGGGCGACCATGCAACAAATATCGCTGAAACCGTACATTACATTATCGAAGGTAAGCCGATGACCGATCAGCGTCCGAAAGGCGATACCACCACGCTTGCCGCGTTGCGGTGACGGTTTTTGCGAGACCGACCGATGAGCGCTCGCATTCTGATTGTCGAAGACGAGGAGCCGCTGACGATGCTGCTCCGCTACAATCTCGAGGCGGAAGGCTACGAAGTGGATACGGCAAGTCGCGGCGACGACGCCGATGCGCGCTTGAAGGAAAAAACGCCGGACCTTGTGGTGCTTGATTGGATGCTGCCGGGACTGTCCGGCATCGAACTCTGCCGCCGCCTCAGGGCGCAACCCGACACACGGCAATTGCCGATCATTATGCTGACCGCGCGCGGCGAAGAAAGTGAAAAAGTGCGCGGTCTGGCGACCGGCGCCGATGATTACATTGTAAAACCTTTTTCGGTGCCGGAGTTACTCGCTCGCGTGCGGGCGTTGTTGCGTCGCGCGAGTCCGGGTCGTGTTGCTACAATTCTAAACATCGGCGATATCGAGCTGGATCGTGAAAAAAAGCGGGTGGTGCGCAACGGCCGCCCTATTGAGCTCGGCCCGACCGAATATCGGTTGCTCGAATACTTGATGGAACGTCCGGGGCGTGTCTTCTCGCGCGAACAGCTGCTGGACGGCGTTTGGGGCGCGGATATCTATATCGACGAACGCACCGTCGATGTGCATGTCGGACGCCTGCGTAAAGCCATCAATCGCGGCAATCTGGTTGATCCAATCCGCACCGTCCGCGGCGCAGGCTATTCTCTCGATGATCGCTTTGGCGGCACCAATTGATCGAACGTCATGGGCCGCGAAATACCCGGCGGCCGCCTTGGTCAGACTGGCACGGTTCGTGGATAGCGGAAGCGGTCGAAATCGCGCTCGTAAGCCCTGTACACCAACCGGGCCAGATCTGGTGTGTAGTAATCATACCATGGGTCGTGCGATGTCGATCTGATCGGACGATGAATCATACGGCGTAAGCTTTCCTCGATTCCGACATGGTCATATACGCAAGCGAAATCTTGGTCGAAGGTTTCGACTTTGCCGATAAAATCGAGCCGAAGGCCCGGGACGTCGACAATTTGTTGCTGAACTTGCCAGTGCGCGTCGATACCGCTCCAGGCGGTTGCCGCCGCGAATCGCGCGAAATCGGCGAAAGAGAGCGTCTGATCGATCCCTGTGGGCGGTCGAGGATCAATCTGCGAGCGCCAGCGCCAGTTCAAATACGAATCCACAAATGGATCGCCGACAATAAGGGGCTTGTCGCGAAATTTGTCAGCCCAACATGATACGAGGCGAGCGTAAGGATTGCGCACGAATGAAAATCGCAAGGTATCGGCATTCATGGCCAGACGATAGAATTTCGAAAGGCCGACGTGATGCGGCGCCTTGAGGCCTGATTGCTTGCGGTTGTGCGCGGCCTCGGATGTGTCTACCTGCCGTCCAAGGAAACTGCTGAGGTATACCTTGATGCGTGAGGATGCGGATTTGGGAACGCTGACATAGATGATTTTTTGCTCGGGCAATACGTCGATTGCGGCGCTCGGCTCATAACCGGCTGCCAGCATGCGATCATAGAATTCGTATGCCGGCCGATCCGATCGGCCAACGATAAGACGCCAAATATGTTGGCGCATTTGCAATCCAACTGGACGGAACAGCCGAGTGAGTGGATTCATGCAACCGAGATGCAGGTGAAGGAAAATCAATTTATAAATATATTTGATCGATCCGCAAACAATGGGCAACTGACCGCTACCTCCAAGCCGACGGAGCGTTGGCCGGACCGGTAAAATTAGCCGATATCGTTATCCGCGGAATGGCCGCTTATCGCGCCGCCGGTCGGGTGGTTGATAGGCAATCCGCGAATGATAGGCGCAATATGACATTTCGGGGTTGACTTCGCCGCCGCAAAAAAAGAAATCTGGGTCGCCGGGATCGCCAACGGGCCAGCGACATGTCCGCTCATTGAGCTGTAACAAAGTTTTGCGCTGCTTCACGGGGATTTCGAGCGGATCTGGCTCTGCGTCCGTCTCGAAATCATAGGCGAGCGCCGCATTGCCGCGTACGGCCGGTCTTGAGATCCGAATCAAATGGCTTGAGGCCCGCGCTTTTCGGGTGCGGGGGGCCGCGGCGGAAGGGCTCTTGGCGCGACCAGAGAGGCCAAGCCGATGCACCTTTCCGATGACCGCATTGCGAGTGACCCCACCGAGTTCGGCCGCAATCTGACTAGCGGAGAGGCCATCCGACCACAGCTTTTTTAGCAATTCGACCCGCTGATCGGTCCAGCCTATCATGTCTTTCCTCGACAATATTGCTTCGGTATTGCTTCGGTCAAAGTAAGCCCTTCGCTGGACGCCGTGATTTGAGCATCCAGCGCATACGCTTCGAGGGTGGTACTGATGATACTTAAGAACCTAACGCTACGAAATATCGTAGCGCTCGATCAAAAACGTACACTATGCGTTGAGTCGGACGCAAGCATTTGCGTGTAGCGACAACCGATCTACCAACAGATTTTCCGTAAAATGCGCGGTTGCCCGCACGCGCGCTCGTAAATCGCCTTGGTCGCGCGGTTGACAGGGCTAAGCGTGGCAATAGAATGGGAAATGTGCCGCCACGAGGGCGGCACATTTCGTTTCGGCAGGCGTGATGCCGAACTGCAATTCGTTTCAAAGTTCATGTGAGGCAAATCGAAAGGCGCCACGGCCGCGTTGGCGCATGTCGTTCTTCGATGAAAGTACCTGGCCGTGACTTCGCACTTGTTACCGACCTATGCGCGAGCCGACCTTGCCTTCGAGCGGGGCGAAGGCGCTTGGCTCTATACGGCTACGGGTGAGCGTTACCTTGATTTTACCTCAGGTGTTGCGGTCAATGCTCTCGGTCACGCGCATCCCGCCTTGGTTAAGGCGCTGAGCGAACAGGCACAGAAGCTTTGGCATGTCTCGAACCTGTATCGCATTCCGCAAGGCGAGCGGCTGGCCGACCGGTTATGTGAAATTAGTTTTGCTGACACGGTGTTTTTCCAGAATTCCGGCGCTGAGGCGATTGAATGCGCGATAAAAATGGCGCGCAAATATCAATTTGCGTCCGCACGGCCGGATCGGTTCCGAATCATAACCTTTGAAGGGGCCTTTCACGGCCGGACCCTGGCTGCCATCGCGGCGACCGGCAACAAAAAATATCTCGAAGGCTTTGGGCCTCCGGTCGAAGGCTTTGATCAAGTGCCTTTCGCTGACCTTGAGGCGACCAAGAAGGCCATCGGTCCTGAAACCGCCGCCATCCTGATTGAACCGGTGATGGGTGAGGGCGGCGTTCGCGTCGTTCCGCGCGCGTTCTTGCGGGCTTTGCGCGAGCTCTGCGACGAGCACGGGCTTCTCTTGATTTTCGACGAAATCCAGACCGGCATTGGCCGCACCGGTCAAATGTTCGCTTACGAACATGCGGGTGTTACACCCGACATCATGGCGCTCGCGAAAGCGCTGGGAGGGGGTTTTCCGATCGGCGCCTGTTTGGCGACGGCGGAAGCGGCTAAGGGCATGACCGCCGGCACTCATGGTTCAACTTTCGGCGGCAATCCGCTGGCGATGGCGGTGGCCAATGCCGTGCTCGACGTGGTGATCGCCGACGGATTTCTTGAACGGGTTCAACAGAACGCGTTGAAATTCAAGCAGAAGCTGGCAGAACTGAAAGACCGTCATGCCTCGGTCATTGCCGAGGTGCGCAGCGAGGGGCTTCTTATCGGTCTGCGCATGGTGCCGCCTGCTGGCGCCATGGTCGATGAATTGCGCGCAGAGAACATGCTGGCACCAGCCGCCGGCGATAACGTCGTGCGCTTGTTGCCGCCACTCATCGTCGGCGAGGAGGAAATCGCCGAAGCCATCGCCCGTATCGATCGCGCCTGTGCACGGCTCGCCCACATGCAGGCGCCGGTCAAACAGGGAGCCGCGTGATGACCGGCAACGGTATTCGCCATTTCCTCGACCTCGTCGATATTCCCAAGCCGGTCCTGGCGTCGCTGATCGACAAAAGCCGCGCCATGAAGGCCGACCATGCGCGCGGACAGCGCATCGCGCCACTCGCCGGCAAGACGCTGGCGATGATCTTCGATAAGCCATCGACACGCACGCGCGTGTCTTTTGACGTCGCCATGCGCCAGCTTGGTGGCGAGGCTATCATGTTGACCGCGCAGGAAATGCAACTTGGCCGCGGTGAAACCCTTGCGGATACCGCGCGTGTGCTGTCGCGTTTTGTCGATGCCGTCGTGATCCGCATCCTCGATCACGAGGCAGTGGCCGAACTTGCGCGTCATGCCACCGTGCCGGTCATCAATGGTCTCACCCGCCGCTCCCATCCTTGCCAGGTGTTGGCCGATGTTATGACTTTCGAAGAGCATCGCGGCCCCATCCGCAGCCGCACGATCGCTTGGACGGGCGACGCCAATAACGTGTTGGCATCCCTCATGCACGCGGCCGAACGTTTCGAATTTCGCCTCCGCGTGGCGACGCCCGCGGAACTGCGGCCAAAGAAATGGCTCATGGATTGGGTGAAGTCCTCGGGCGCGGCCATTGAAATCGGCGACGACCCTGAAGCGGCAGCCAAGGACGCCGATTGCGTTTTCACCGACACGTGGGTGTCGATGGGTGATCGCGACGGTAAGCATCGCCACAATTTGCTCAAGCGCTATCAGGTCAATGCAAGCTTGATGGCCAAGGCCAAGCCGGACGCCCTTTTTATGCACTGCCTGCCGGCACATCGCGGTGAGGAAGTCACCGACGATGTCATCGACGGTCCGCAATCGGTCGTTTTTGATGAGGCGGAAAACCGGCTGCATGCGCAAAAGGGCTTGCTCGCTTGGTGCTTGCACGCGGAGTGTGGGCGAAGTCCGTAATGCGTGGCGATCGCGTCGCCTTCGCCCCGCCCGTCCCGAAGGGGCATTTTCCCACGCCCATGACATGACAAGTTTATACGTCGTTGCCAGGCCGCACTTTGGAAATGGCGGCGGTTCGCGGTCCTGACAAACATCAACTGAGCGGAATACTTCCGACATGCTCCTGGAACGGCTTGCGGCTCGAAATGAGATCGTACCAGCGATCGAGATTCGGTGTGGCAGGACGGTTCGGTACAAGCTGACGATAGCGATAGCACATAATGCCAACCGGGATGTCACCGTAAGAGAACGAAGGCCCGGCGACAAATTTCGTTTTGGCCAGTTGCGCATTCAACATTTGCATCGCTGCGGCTGTTTTTTCCTGAGATGTCCTGATCGCCGCCATGTCGCGTTTGTCTTCCGGCGTGCGGATCAACCCCCAAAAAGCTCCGAATATTGCGGGTCCAACGACCGACAATTGCCAATCCATCCATTGGCTGGCGAGCGCGCGTTGCCGGGCATCTTTCGGCTCCAGCACGCCACTCCTATCATACTTACCCGCGAGGTAGCGCACGATCGAGTTCGATTCCCATAACAAAAAACCGTCTTCTTCTTCGAGGGTTGGCACAAGCCCATTCGGATTCATGGCGAGGTATTCTGGCTCTCTATTTTTCCCAAACGCGCCGCCGATATCGATGCGATCATATTCGAGCCCAAGTTCGGCCACGGCCCACATCGCTTTCTGCACGTTAGAGGATGTTTTTCGGCCCCAAATTTTTATCATCACGATTTCCTTTCCGTCCGCCTTCTTTTTCAAGAAAAGCCCATAGCACTTTTTCGAGTGGTAAACGTCTGGTGTCCCTCTGACAGGGAGAGATCGCCCGCCTATCGCACCGGAGTCGTAGTGCGAGCGGCACGATGGAGCACGTCTTTATCATATCCTGATGTGATTTGTGGATGACCTTCCGGCCGGACCGACGGGCGTGCTACCTACTCGGGCGGCGTCCCGTTCTCGCGCAAGACTTCCCCGGCGAGATAGAGTGAGCCAGTGATGAGAATGCGTGGCGGCGGCTCAAGATGGAGTTTGCGCACGGCTTCGAGTGCCTCTGCAACACTGTCGCGGCTGGCCGAGGGCAGGCCAACACCGCGCGCGCGATCGGCCATTATTTCGGCGGCCAGGCCCGTCTCCGCGCCCCGTACCGGCACGGCCATCAGGTGGCGCGCAAGGCCCGTGAAATTGCGCAAGAAGCCTTCGCAGTCCTTGCTCGCGAGCATGCCGACAATGAGCACCAGCGGGCGTGAGACGCGTTCTTCGATATCGGCAAGCGCGGCGGCCGTGGCGCGACCACCATCGGTATTGTGCCCGCCATCGAGCCATAATTCGCTTCCCGGCGAAGCAAGCCCGACGAGCCTGCCGTGCGAAAGACGATGCAGCCGCGCCGGCCATTCGGCTTTGAGCATCCCGGTCTCGAACGCGGCGGGAGGAATCTTGAACGCGTCGATGGTACGCAGCGCGGCAATGGCAAGCCCGGCGTTCTCAAACTGATGACGGCCGTAGAGCCTTGGCGGCGGCAGGTCCAGAAGACCCGTTTCGTCTTGATACACGAGGCGACCATGCTCGTCGGTCGCAGTCCAGTCTTCACCGGCAATTTTCAACGGCGCCTTCAGCCGCCTCGCTTCCCGTTCGATGACGGTCAGCGCGTCGCGATGTTGCGCGGCGACGATAGCCGGTATGCCGGCCTTAATAATGCCCGCCTTTTCGGCGGCGATTTTTTGTAGGGTGTCACCGAGAAAATCGATGTGGTCGAATGAGATCGGCGCGATCACGCTTGCCAACGGCTTCTCAATCACGTTGGTGGCGTCGAGCCTGCCGCCAAGCCCAACTTCCAATAGCAAGACGTCGGCACGATGACGCGCAAAGAGCGTAAATCCCGCCGCCGTGGTGATTTCGAACACGGTTATCGGGCGGCCGGCGTTGGCTTTTTCGCATTCCTCGAATACGCCGGCCAATTCTTCGTCGGAGACCAAGCGCCCTTTACCGGGCGTCCCAAGGCGAAATCGTTCGTTGAAGCGCACGAGATGCGGCGAGGTATAAACGTGAACACTGAGTTCCGCCCGCCTCCAGGATGGCGCGCAGAAAAGCGACGGTCGACCCCTTTCCGTTCGTTCCGGCAACATGAATGACCGGGGGCAGTTTTTTTTCCGGTGAGCTGAGCTCGGCGAGCAAACGTCGCACGCGATCGAGCGACAGATCGATGCGCTTAGGGTGCAATGCGGTGAGCCGCGCGACGATGGAATCGATGGGGGTCATAAGTGAGTTCGTGTAAAGCGTCGCCGCGAGCACGGCCGGACTCCCTCTCCCCGTGGGAGAGGGTTGGGGTGAGGGGGATGGGACTCCCGATAAGTTGCAACCCCTCACCCGACGCGCTTCGCGCGTCGACCTCTCCCTATGGGAGAGGCGAAGCGGAGCTCGGTGCGCACGCTTTCATTTCAATCGAATGCGATTAGGTCAAGCCCGGTCGCGGCTAGTGGAGTGGATTTGACATTCGTTACCCACCTGGCCGCAAGCTCGCGAAGCGAATGTCAAATCCAAAACTCCACTAGAAACTTATATTTGGCTCATGGTCTTTCGATTCAAACATTCGCAAAAGATCCCCGCCGAAATGGGTAGCGAATGTTTGAATCGGACCACTAGGCGCTGGCCGGGGCGGGCAACTGTTCCGGCGCGGTCGCGATCGTTGCCATCGGCGTCTTGGTCAAAATTCGGCACAGTTTCGATAACGTCGCCCGCAATTGATGGCGGTGGACCACCATATCCACCATCCCGTGGGAGGCCAGGTATTCTGCGCGCTGGAAACCTTCCGGCAATTTCTCGCGGATAGTCTGTTCGATGACGCGCGGCCCGGCAAAGCCGATCAGCGCACCGGGTTCGGCAATGTGGATGTCCCCGAGCATCGCATAAGACGCGGTGACACCGCCGGTGGTCGGATTGGTGAACACGACGATGTAAGGCTTCTTGGCTTCCCGCAGCATCTGCACGCCCACGGTGGTGCGTGGCAATTGCATCAGCGAAAGAATGCCCTCCTGCATACGCGCTCCGCCAGACGCCGCAAACAGGATAAAAGGGGTTTGCCGTTGCGCCGCTGTTTCCAATCCGGTGACGACGGCCTCGCCGGCCGCCATACCCAGCGAGCCGCCCATAAAGTCAAAATCCTGGACACCGATGGTCACCGCCAGTCCGTCGAGCTTGCCGACGCCGACTTTCACTGCATCCTGCAGGCCGGTTTTCGTGCGCGCATCCTTGAGGCGATCGGTATAGCGGCGTTGGTCGCGAAATTTAAGCGGATCGAGCGGCACATCGGGCAATGCAACCTCTTCATAGTCGCCGCCATCGAACATGCTCTTCAGCCGCATCGGCGTGCTAATCCGCATGTGATAATTCGAATTTGGAATGACGAACTGATTGGCCTCGACGTCCTTGTAAAAGACGAGCTGCCCCGTCTCCGGGCATTTGATCCAAAGATTTTCAGGTGTATCGCGGCGCAGGATGCTGCGAATTTTCGGACGAACGACGTTGGAAATCCAGTTCATGACCGAGCTGCCCGCTGCACTGAGCGCACGCCTTGCGACAATTGCGATACCAAATCGGTTACCGCGGCAACCGTTTCGCCGCTTGCTTTCCCGTTTTTATCCAGAGACACCCGCAGCGCCTCAACCAGCGCCGAGCCGACGACAACCCCGTCGGCGCCGTCGGCGATGGCACGCGTTTGTTCGGCTGTGCGCACACCGAAGCCAACCGCAACCGGCAGCTTGGTATGGCGCTTGATGCGCTCGACGGCAGCACTCACTTTTCCGGCATCGGGCGTAGCCGCGCCGGTAATGCCGGTGATGGAGACGTAATAAACAAACCCGCTCGTATTTGTGAGCACCGTCGGCAAACGCTTTTCGTCGGTGGTGGGCGTGGCCAAGCGAATGAAATTCAACCCTGCCTTCAACGCCGGCAAGCAAAGCTCCTCGTCTTCCTCCGGCGGCAAGTCCACGACGATGAGGCCGTCGACGCCGGCGCTCTTGGCATCGGCTAGAAATCTGTCGACGCCGTAAATATAAATCGGATTGTAATAGCCCATCAGCACGACGGGCGTTTGGTCATCGTCTTTGCGGAATTCGCGCACGAGCTGAAGCGTTTTGGTCATGCGCTGGCCGCTTTTCAGCGCGCGCAAGCCAGCCGCCTGAATTGCCGGGCCGTCCGCCATCGGATCGGTGAAGGGCATGCCGAGTTCGATCACATCGGCGCCCGCCTTCGGCAAAGCCTTCGCGATGGCGAGCGAGGTGTTGTAATCGGGATCGCCCGCCATGGTGAAGGTCACCAGCGCGGCGCGGCCCTCTTTCTTCAGCGCGGTAAAACGCTTTTCGATGCGGGTGGTCATTTCGACTTACTTTCGAGAAATGCTTCCACGCTGGCGAGGTCCTTGTCGCCGCGGCCGGAGAGATTAACCACCATCAGGTGATCTTTTGGTTTTTGCGACGCAAGCTCCGGCGCTTTGGCCAGCGCATGCGCCGATTCCAGCGCCGGAATGATGCCTTCTAGTTTGCTGCACAATTGAAATGCCGCCACCGCCTCGCTGTCGGTCGCCGACAAGAATGTCACGCGTCCCAAATCCTTGAGCCAGGCGTGTTCGGGCCCGATGCCGGGATAATCGAGACCGGCGGAAATCGAATGGGCTTCTTCGATCTGGCCGTCATCGTCCATCAGCAAATACGTGCGATTGCCGTGCAGCACGCCCGGGCGTCCGCCGGCGATAGAGGCCGCATGTTTGCCGCTCGCAATGCCGTGGCCGGCCGCTTCGACGCCGTAAATTTCGATGCCGGGATCGTCGAGAAATGGGTGAAACAGGCCCATGGCATTGGAGCCGCCGCCGATGCAAGCGATCAGCGAGTCCGGCGAGCGGCCCTCGGCAAGCTGCATCTGCTCGCGCGTTTCACGGCCGATGATCGACTGAAAATCGCGCACCATGGCCGGATATGGATGCGGGCCGGCGACCGTGCCGATGCAGTAGAACGTATCGGCGACATTGGTGACCCAATCGCGCAAGGCTTCGTTCATCGCGTCTTTCAGCGTGCGTGCGCCGCTCTCGACCGCGCGCACTTCGGCGCCGAGAATTTTCATGCGCAGAACGTTCGGCTTTTGCCGTTCGACATCGACCTCGCCCATATAGACGATGCAAGGCAGACCAAATTTGGCGCAGAGTGTAGCGGTGGCGACGCCGTGCATGCCGGCGCCGGTCTCCGCGATGATGCGCGTTTTTCCCATGCGTTTGGCCAGCATGATCTGGCCGAGCACATTGTTCACTTTGTGCGCGCCGGTGTGATTGAGCTCTTCGCGTTTGAAATAGATTTTCGCGCCGCCACAATGCGCAGTGAACCGTTCGGCGAAATAAAGCGGCGATGGCCTGCCGACGTAAGTTGCGAGATAGCCATCCATTTCTTGTTGGAATCTTTGGGTCCGCCTTGGCCTCGTCGTAAGCGCGCTCGAGATCGAGAATCAGCGGCATCAAAGTTTCGGCGACAAAGCGGCCTCCATAAATGCCGAAGTGCCCGCCTTCGTCCGGACCGGTGCGGAAGGAATTGGGTTTAAGCGCTGTCACGGCTGGCTCACTACTTCATATGGTGGCAACCGATAGTGCGCTTGACGCGCCGTTTCGATGAATTCGCGGATTTTCCGAATGTCTTTATGTCCCAGCGAACCTTCAACACCCGAGGACACATCGACCGCCGGGACGCGGGTAATCCTCAAAGCCTCTTCGATATTCTTCGCATCGAGACCGCCTGACAATATAACCGGCACGCCAGGAATTGCACCGCTTAACAGCGCCCAGTCAAAAGGCTTGCCGAGACCTCCCGGCCGGGTTGCGTCGGCGGGCGCCTTGGCATCGAACAATATCCAATCTCCTACGGACGCATAGTTTTTCACTTGTTCAAAATCGGCTTTTGCTTCGATTCCGAGCGCCTTAATGACGGGAAGATTGAACCGTTCTTTTATTGCCGCCACGCGTTCGGGCGGCTCGTTGCCATGTAGTTGGAGAAAGTCCGGCGCCAGCGCGGCGACAAGCGCCGCGATTTGCTCATCATTGGCGTTGACGGTGAGAGCGACCTTTTTGGCCCGGGCTTTGACCCGCTTTCCAAGTATGGACGCCGTATCGAGGCCAATATGGCGGGGGCTAGGCGGAAAAAACACAAAGCCGACCATATCGGCGCCGGAGTCCAACGCCGCATCAAGCGCTTCAGGGGTTTTCAAACCGCAAATTTTGACAATCAGCGACATGGCAGATTTCTACTCTTTCTCCCCGCCGCCGCAAAGTGCAAGCACGAGTGCGATCAAGCGAACTTCGGAATAGGAACATTACCGCAGCGTCAAGAAACCTGCGGCGGGATGATGGAATGGCGCGCGGGGTCGGGCGATACCGCCAAGCCTTGCGTGGACGCCAATCGGCGGTGGATGTTTTCCAATTCCTGGTGCAGTGCGCGGACTTCTCCATTCAGGCGGCGGGTGGCGCGCCGCCATCGACCCTGCCCGAGCCAAGCCGCAAAACCGCCAATAAGGATGCCCAGGATGAGTGCACCAAACATGACGACAAATAGCGGCAACGTCGCGGCATAGGCCGGTTCGCTCGACGAGAACGGGTCAAAGGACACTGTAACGACCTGCCGATTGGCGACGGCAAAAGCGATCAAAATCACGGCTAACGGAACGGCGATCAAAAGAATTATCGTTTTACGCCACATGGAAATGCCCTCGATGCGCCTGGCTTTGTGCCTTGTAGTCCAGGTTCTGCGACTTAAATGAAACCGGGAGTCTTCCGACTCGTCGCTATGTGCAAGTTCGGTAATAAAATTCGCGGCGCCGCTGAGCCAAGTTCGCGTGCGCTCGCAGCCGTCCTTATTCCTCAGCCGCGTCTTCTTCGGGCACGCGGCTTGCGTCTTTGTTCAGGCGCTCGCGCATTTCTTTGCCCGTCTTAAAGAATGGCACTGATTTCTTTTCGACCGACACATGCGCGCCCGTGCGCGGATTGCGTCCTGCTCGAGCAGGACGGTGCTTTACGGAGAAAGCCCCGAAGCCACGCAATTCAACGCGGTCGCCGTTGGCCATGGCCTTGGTGATCTCGCGGAGAATGGCGTTGATGACGTTCTCGACATCCCGCTGATAAAGGTGCGGGTTCTGAGCGGCAATACGCTGGACCAATTCGGACTTGATCATCGACACTGTCTACTCAACCGGTGGATCAATTCGGAGATGGAGGGTGCCAAAGGGCCAGGAGACCGTCAAGATTTAGTCGCTCGGCAGCGTCAACGGAGCCCCATTCCTGCAGAATTTGTGAGACGCCGTGCAGCCCAGCCGCATTGAGACCCCAGACCGCGAGGTGAAGGAATGAGAGGTCGCCAAATCGCTGCTGAAGCGAGTAATCGCGCACTGGCGTCGAGGCCGGTATTTTTTTCGCCTTCTCCAGCCAAGCCAGCGCGGTTTTTTCGTTCCCGAGCTCGTCCACGAGTTTGAGAGGGATGGCTTGCCGCCCGGTGAAGACGCGTCCGTCGGATACCGACGCCAATTGGCTCGCGTCCATTTGACGGCGGCGCTGCACCAATTGTTCGAACCAGGCATAACTGTCGCGCACAATACTTTCTATTGCCGCTCGCGCTTCGGGGCTGGTGGGTTCAAAACCATTGGGCGCCGCTTTAAGCGGTGAGGATTTGATCGTTTCAACCTTAATGCCGATGGTCTTTAATATGTCGGTAAAGTTCGGATACTGAAACAACACGCCAATCGAACCGACCAGCGACGTATCCTTCGCGACAATATGGTCACTAGAGAGTGCCGCGATGTAGGCTCCGGAGGCCGCCAGACCGTCGACCACGACAACCATGGGCTTTTTCGCCTGTAGCTCGCGCAGCGCGTCGTAAAGTTGCTGTGAGCCTGCCGTCGTGCCGCCAGGGCTGTCCACATGTACAATAACGGCTTTTGCGCCCGACTTCGCGAGTTGCGTCAACGCCTCGACACGATCTTGGTTGTCACGAATAAGGCCGTCAATTTTAATACGCGCGATGTAATTGCCCTCCACGGCAAGCCGACGGCTCGGCGCCAATGTAAAGACGAACCCGACGATGGCGACCAGCGCCAAAACGACTGCAACGACTCGCCAGAAGGTGAGCTTTCGCCGGATACGGCGGCGGTCGACGATAGCATCGGCATCGAGCGACATGGAACGCGCTCCTTTTATTTAACGGACCGGCTCATATGGGCCTGTTCGGCGTTGTGCGAAGACGTCGGTTAGTCACCCGCTTTTTCATCTTCTCCCGATCGTTGCTTGAGGGCCGCGCCGAGAATGTCGCCTAGCGAAGCGCCGGAATCGGCGGAACCATACTGCGCGAGCGCTTCCTTCTCTTCCGCGACCTCCAACGCCTTGATGGAGACGGCAATCTTGTGAGCTTTACGATCAAACACAGTGACGCGAGCATCAACCTTCTGTCCAACCGAAAAACGCTCAGGATGCTGCTCGCTCCGGTCACGTGCCAAATCGGCTCGTTTGATGAAGGCCGTGAGATCTGAACCGACGATCTTCACGTCAACGCCGCCGTCCTTTACATCTGTGACCTCGCAAGTCACCACCGAGCCCTTCTTGAGATCGCCGGTCTGCTTCATCGGATCTCCGGCCAATTGTTTGATGCCGAGGGAAATGCGCTCCTTCTCGACGTCGACGTCGAGTACCTCGGCTTTGACCAGGTCGCCCTTCTTGTAATCCTCGATCGCTTGTTCGCCCGGCCGTTTCCAGTCCAGATCCGAGAGGTGGACCATCCCGTCCACATCACCCTCCAGGCCGAGGAAAAGACCGAACTCGGTTTTATTTTTGACCTCGCCCTCGACCACCGATCCGGGAGGATTTTTCTCGACAAAAACCTCCCACGGATTACGCACCGTTTGTTTGAGACCGAGTGATATCCGCCGCTTCGCCGGGTCGACCTCGAGAATCTGCACTTCGACCTCTTGCGAGGTGGAGACGATCTTGCCGGGATGCACGTTCTTTTTGGTCCACGACATTTCCGAAACGTGGATGAGGCCTTCAATGCCCGGTTCCAATTCAACGAAGGCGCCGTAGTCGGTGATGTTTGTAACGCGTCCCTTAAGCCGCCGGCCGACCGGATATTTCGCTTCGATACCCTGCCAGGGATCCTCCAGCAGTTGCTTCATACCAAGCGAAATACGATGCGTCTCATGATTGATTTTGACGATCTTAACTTTCACCTGCTGGCCGATCGTGAGCACTTCACTCGGGTGATTGACGCGCCGCCATGCGATATCTGTGACATGCAAAAGCCCGTCAACGCCGCCGAGGTCAACAAAGGCGCCGTAATCGGTGATGTTTTTGACCACCCCGTCGATGACCTGACCTTCTTCGAGGTTCTGCACCAGTTCCTGGCGCTGCTCGGCACGCGTCTCTTCCAGCACGGTGCGACGGGAGACGACGATATTGCCCCGGCGCCGATCCATTTTCAGGATTTGGAATGGCTGGGGCACGTTCATCAAAGGCGAGACGTCGCGGATGGGACGAATATCGACTTGGCTGCGCGGCAAGAAGGCAACGGCACCGTCAAGATCGACGGTAAAGCCGCCCTTCACCTGATTGAAAATGACACCCTGAACTTTTTGCCCATTGTTAAAGGCCTTTTCCAGCTTGCCCCAACTTTCTTCGCGCCGCGCTTTGTCACGTGAAAGCACGGCTTCGCCGAGCGCGTTCTCGATACGCTCGAGATAAACCTCAACCTCGTCGCCAACGTTGATCTCGCTTTGCCGACCGGGACCGGTAAACTCCCGCAACGGGATGCGGCCTTCTGTCTTGAGACCTACATCAATAATGGCCATATCCTTTTCAATACTGACGACCTTGCCCCTTACGACTGATCCTTCATTCAAATTTCCGGTCTGGAATGACTCCTCGAGCATCGAAGCGAAGTCTTCGCGCGAGGGTGTGGTAGCGGTAGCCATGAGTTCTCCTGTTTGCGGCGCGCCGGTGATCGAGTTGACGTTCAAAAAGCGTGGGCCAAAGCGTGGGCCAAAGCTTGCGCGAACCAACACCGGTTCCGAAATAACGGATGGCCGGCGCAAATACCGCGCTTTTAAGACGATTGAGCTTTCGCGGGGGCGCCCATCATCAAAGCGTCAGCGGGGCTTTGTCCTCCAACAACAAAGAAACGGTAAGCCCGCCTCCTTGGCCCGCTTCGGCTGCCTTGACGAAATCAACGGCGGCCCCAATAAGCCTTCTATAGCGAAACCATTTGGTAGCGGCAAGGCGCCTGTAAAGCCGCACGCATCCCCGACCCACGCATTCCCGCCCGTGTTATTGATCTCGGCCCGGGCCCACCCTCGTCGTTAACATTTGCCGGTCCGTATCCGCTCTGCATAAAATATCCACTCTGCACAAATAACGACCGCCTCAGGAGGGAGTATTATGACACTCGAAGCGCGCGCGGCGGAAACGGGCACTGACGACCGGGTGGGTTCCGTACTCCGTCAGTATAATTTCGCCGCCGACGTATTGGGGCGCAATCTCGAGGCTGGCCACGCCGACAAGCCGGCTTATATCGATGCGCGCGGCGCTTGGACTTATGGGCAACTGGCCGAACGCGTCGCCCGTTTCGGCGCCGCGCTGCGCGGCCTCGGCGTGCGGCGCGAAGAACGCGTGCTCATCGCGCTCACCGATACGATCGATTGGCCGACCGCGTTTCTCGGCTGCCTTAAGGCTGGCATCATCGCCGTGCCGGTCAATACCTTGCTCACTGAGGACGATTATCGTTTCATGCTCGCCGACAGCCGAGCCAAGTGTCTCGTCGTGTCGGAAGCGCTCTATTCGAAGGTCGACAAGATCATCGGGGAAAGCCGCAATCTCGAGCGCGTCATCATCTCCGGTCAGAACTCGTACGGCCATCTGCTTTTCGAGGAAATCATCGGCAAAGCCGAGGCGGAACCTTATACCGCGCCGACGACGTGCGACGACATGGCATTTTGGCTCTATACGTCGGGTTCGACAGGCAAGCCGAAAGGGGCGGTGCATGTGCATGCAAGCCTCAAGCTCACGGCCGATCTTTACGGAACGCCGATTGCCGGTTTGAAGGAGAGCGATGTCGTTTATTCCGTGGCAAAGCTCTTTTTCGCTTACGGCTTGGGCAATGCTTTGACCTTTCCGCTTTCCGTTGGCGCGACGGTGGTGCTTCATGCGGAGCGGCCCACACCGGAGAGCGTTGCCGCGCTGCTGCGCAAACACCCCGTCACGATGTTTTTCGCCGTGCCGACATTTTATGCCGGCTTTCTCGCCAATTCAAACGCGCCGCAAAAATCCGAGGTGAAAATCCGCCGTTGCATTTCCGCCGGCGAAGCCTTGCCGGAGGACATCGCGCGTCGCTGGCACGAACGCTACGGCGTGGAAATTTCCGACGGGCTCGGCACCACGGAAATGTTGCACATCTATCTCACCAACCGGTCCGGCGCGACCAAATATGGCACGACAGGTAAGGCTGTGCCGGGCTATGAAATCAAACTTATCGATGAGAACGGCCGGGA
The DNA here is from genome assembly GCA_963697535.1 of uncultured Pseudomonadota bacterium. GTDB lineage: Bacteria > Pseudomonadota > Alphaproteobacteria > Rhizobiales > Xanthobacteraceae > Pseudolabrys. The sequence goes on from OY969085.1 coordinate 1,242,526, forward strand.
CGTTGCGCAAGGCGAAATGGGCGAGCTTTGCGTACGTGGGCCCACGAGCGCGATCATGTATTGGAACAATCGCGGGAAGTCGCGTTCGACTTTCCAGGGCGAATGGACGCGTTCAGGCGATAAATATATCCAGGACGAGGACGGTTATTATGTTTGCTGCGGCCGCGCCGACGACATGCTGAAAGTCTCAGGCATGTATGTCTCGCCTTTTGAGGTTGAAGCCGCACTATCGTCGCATCCCGAAGTGCTGGAAGCCGCCGTGGTCGGCTGGTTCGACGAGCAGAAACTCGTGAAGCCCAAGGCTTTCGTTGTTCTGAAGTTGCCGGACAAAGCGAGCAAGGAGATTTCGCAAGCGTTGCAGAACCACGTGAAGGAAAAACTCGCGCCGTTCAAATACCCGCGCTGGATCGAGTTCCGTAGCGAATTGCCGAAAACAGCGACGGGTAAGATTCAACGATTCAAATTGCGCGCTGAGGGGCAGATTTGATCGCTGCTACAGCCTATTTCCGCCTCATCCTGAGGAGCATCGCGGAACGCGATGCGTCTCGAAGGATGGGGCGGTCAACCGATCTCGAGTTTACCCGAGATCGGTGCGTAAAAAACGCAAATCGGCTAAAGCCGACTTGCGATGTTCGAGACGCGCCTTTCGGCACTCCTCACCATGAGACCGACATAAGTCGTGCACGAATTAGAGCACATGCAATTGGACGATTCCGGCTTTCTCCAAATTGAGCAACAAAAACTCGAATACCGCATGATCGGTCCGCAGCCCCGTGCCGCGCCGACCATTGTCATGCTGCACGAAGGTCTCGGCTGCGTCGGTTTGTGGAACGACTTTCCGGACAGACTACAAAAGTCGACTGGCTGCGGTGTTTTCGTCTATTCGCGCGCGGGTTACGGCCAATCGAGTTCCGGTCGCGCTGCCGCGCCCGCTTACTTACATGCATGACGAGGCGCACGAAACCTTGCCTGCGCTGCTCGATCAGATCGGCTTCCGGCGGGGGCTCTTACTTGGCCACAGCGACGGCGCGTCCATCGCGGCGATCTATGCGGGCAGTCATCAGGATCATCGCGTCGGCGGTCTGGTGCTGATTGCCCCGCATTTTTTCACCGAAGATGTTGGTATCGCTTCCATTGGCGAGGCAAAGAAAGCCTACGAAAGCGGCGACTTGCGCGCGCGCCTCGCGCGCTGGCATGCCGATGTCGACAACGCCTTCAGGGGCTGGAACGATGCATGGCTCGATCCCGAGTTTCGTAAATGGGATATCACCGCACCGCTTGCTTACATCCGCGTGCCGATTCTCATCGTGCAGGGCGAGGATGACCAATATGGCACGGTGAAACAGATCGAGGCAGCGGCACGCGAATGCTATAGTCCTGTCGAGGTGGTCTTGCTCACAGGCGCGAAGCATTTGCCGCAACGCGAGCAACCCGAAGCAACATTGCAGGCAATTTCCGATTTCGTCGCGCATGTGTTGCAAGCAAACGAATGGATGGCGGCTTAGAATTGCTAGTGGTCCGGTTCAAACATTCGCTACCCATTTCGGCGGGGATCTTTTGCGAATGTTTGAATCGAAAGACCATGAGCCAAATATAAGTTTCTAGTGGAGTTTTGGATTTGACATTCGCTTCGCGAGCTTGCGGCCAGGTGGGTAGCGAATGTCAAATCCACTCCACTAGAACGGATTCCGATCAAACGGATGCAAGCGGGCCGAGTGCACTGAATACTCCCCCCTTTTTGGGGAAGGGTTGGGGGTCCAGGAAATATGTATCGCAATGCTTTTCTGAACTACCCCCCTCCCTAACCTCGAAGTCGGATATATCCGACTTCGGCCACTTAAGACTCCGAACTCGGGTAAACCCGAGTTCGGATGGGGGACGGAACAGGCCCTGCTCGCTTCGATTCCGTCCGATCGAAAAATGCTGTAGCCCGGCATTGTGCCGGCCATTTTTTGTCGATCGTCAGCTTCAGTTAGGCACTTATTTTTTCGCGCCGCCTTGGGCCGAGACGAGATAATCCATCGCTGCCTGCACGCCACCTTTTTTGTGCGGGATGCCGGCGAACGACAGCGCCATTTCGGTCGCGCCGAGCGCACCGATCAGCATTGTTTCGTTGATGTCGCCGAGGTGGCCGATGCGGAAATACTTGCCGGCATAGGCGCCGAAGCTTGCGCCATATGAGATGTTGAAAGCCTCCAGCGCCAAGGCGCGGAACTTGTCGGCGTCATGGCCTTCGGGCAGCATCACGGCGGTGAGCGTTGGCGAATATTGGCTGGCGTTCTTGTTGAGGTTTTCCAGGCCCCAAGCCTGAGCGGCGCGGCGGGTGGCTTCCGCCAGCCGCTGATGCCGGGCAAACACGTTGTCGAGGCCTTCTTCGTGCAACATATCGATGCCGGCCGCGAGCCCATGCAACATCTGCGTCGCGGGCGTATAGGGGAAGAAGCCCTGTTTGTTCATCGTCATCATCTCGTCCCAAGCCCAGAAGGACTTGTTGAACCTCGATGCTTTGTTGGCGGCGAGCGCCTTGTCGCTGACCGCGTTGAACGACATGCCGGGCGGCAGCATCAGACCCTTTTGCGCGCCACCGACGGACACGTCGACGCCCCATTCGTCATGGCGATAATCGGCCGAAGCGAGCGAGGAAATGGTGTCGACCATAAACAGCGCCGGATGGCCGGCGTCGTCGATCGCTTTGCGGATGTCCGTAACTGGAGTGAGCGCACCTGTTGAAGTCTCGTTGTGCAGGACGCAGACGGCTTTGATCTCTTTGTTCTTGTCCTCGCGCAGCCGGGCTTCGACCGCCTTGGGATCGATGCCCTGGCGCCAGTCGGTGGCGACGAATTCAGGCTTCAGCCCGAGCTTCTCGGCCATCTTCTTCCAGAGCGTTGCGAACTGGCCGGTTTCAACCATCAGCACCCGGTCGCCGGGGGATAAGGTGTTGACCAGCGCCGCTTCCCATGCGCCCGTGCCGGTCGCCGTATAGATGATCACCGGATTGGCGGTCTTGAATATGGTTTTGATGCCGTCGAGGCAGCGTCGGGCCAGCTTGGCGAATTCCGGGCCGCGGTGGTCGATGATCGGGGTGTCCATGGCCCGCAGGACGCGGTCGGGCAAAGGCGTCGGGCCCGGAATATGTAACGCATGGCGTCCGGGCAGCCGCGAAGAATTCTTAACCATTGGAGTTCGCTCCTAAACCGCGGAATAAAATGGCGCCCAGGGAACGGCGCTTGTGGCGTTGAACTATGAATGCAACATTGCGGTCAAGCTGTTTTCCGCACAACAAACATACCCTTGAGCATGGCAGATTCGCGGATGACGAGGACGACCGCCGTGAAAGTCATTAGACCGGGGCTGGAACGGCGGTTGAAAGCCGAATTGACCGGGGAGGTCTGGTTCGACCGCTATACGCGCGGGCGCTATGCCGCCGACGCATCCCACTATCAAATCATGCCGGTAAGCGTGGTTGCCCCGCGCACGATTGAGGAGGCCGACCGGGCAATAGCGATCGCCCGCGCCGAAGGGGTGACGGTTCTTGCGCGCGGCGGCGGTACGTCCCAATGCGGGCAGACCGTCGGCGAATTGCTCGTCATTGACTGCTCGAAATATCTGACCCGCATTCTCGATGTGGATGTGGACCGCGACCGATGCATCGTCGAGCCGGGGATCGTGCTCGATGAGCTTAACCGGCAACTCAAGCCGCATGGGCTGTGGTTTCCGGTCGATATCTCGACGGCTTCGCGCGCGACCATCGGCGGCATGGTCGGCAATAATTCCTGCGGCGGCCGCTCCATGCGTTACGGCACCACAAGCGATAACGTGCTTTCCATCGAGGCTATTCTAGCGGATGGCACACGTGCGCAGTTCGGGCGCATCACTGGTGATCTTAATGAATTGCCGGCGCCGCTGGGGCCGCTCGCTAAGGATTTGCTCGCCATCGGCGAGCGCGAGGCGGGCGAGATCGAGGTGCGCTTCCCGAAAGTGCAGCGGCGGGTGGGCGGCTACAATCTCGACGCGCTTTTGCCCGGCAAGAACGACCTCAATCTGGCGCATCTGTTGGTGGGCTCCGAGGGAACGCTCGGCTTTTCCACGCGCATTGAATTAAAGCTCGCACCGCTGCTTGGCCGCCGTGCCGTGGGCGCGGTGCATTTCGGCAGCTTTTACGAAGCCATGAACGCCGCTCAAGACATCGTGCGATTAAAGCCGATCGCGGTGGAGCTGATCGACCGCACGATGATCGAGCTGGCAGGGGAAATTCCGATTTTCCGCCCGACTTTGGAAAAATTCGTGCGCGGAATGCCCGAAGCGATTTTGCTCGTGGAATTCGGCGAAACGGATCAGGAGGTCAACGAACGGCTCTTGCGCGAATTGAAAGAATTGGTCGGCGATCTCGGTTTCTCCTGGGACAAGAGTGGCGCGAAATGGGGCGGCGTGGTCGATGTGCTCGATCCCGAACTGCAAGCCGCGATCACCGAGGTACGCACATCGGGCCTCAACATCATGATGTCGATGAAGGACCAGGGAAAGCCTGTGTCCTTCGTCGAGGATTGCGCGGTGCCGCTCGAGCATCTTGCCGATTACACGTCGCGCCTGACGCAGATTTTCGAGAAACACGGCACGCGCGGCACCTGGTATGCGCATGCCGGCTCCGGCTGCCTGCATGTGCGGCCGATTCTCAATTTGAGACAGGAAAAAGACGTCCACGCCATGCGTGCCATTGCCGAAGAGGCCTTCGCCATGGTTCGCGAATATAAAGGCTCGCATTCCGGCGAGCATGGCGACGGTTTGGTGCGCTCGGAATTCAACGAGCCGATGTTCGGCTCGAGGCTTGTGCGGGCTTTCGAGGAGGTGAAAGACCGCTTCGATCCGCACGGGCTTTATAATCCGGGCAAGATCGTGCGGCCGCCGAAGTTCGACACGCGCGAATTATTTCGTTACGCACCCGGCTATCGCGGCGAAGACATCAAAACGCATCTCGATTGGTCCGCTTATCCGGGAGCGGGCGGCGGTTTCCAGGGCGCGGTCGAGATGTGCAACAACAATGGCGCCTGCCGGAAACTCATGGGCGGCGCCATGTGCCCGTCGTACCGCGTCACGCGCGACGAGCGCGACGTGACGCGCGGCCGTGCCAACACATTAAGGCTTGCGGTCAGCGGGCAACTCGGGCCGGATGCGCTCGCTTCCGACGAGATGGCGGACACACTTAGACTTTGCGTCTCCTGCAAGGCATGCCGGCGCGAATGTCCGACCGGCGTCGACATGGCGCGCATGAAGATCGAAGTGCAGGCGGCGCGCGCGAAGCGGTTCGGCCTTTCATTGCACGATCGGCTGATCGGTTTCCTGCCGCGCTATGCGCCTTTCGCCGCGCGCTATCCGGCTATAGTCAATATGCGCGATGCCAGCCGTTTCCTGCGTCGCGCATCGGAAAATTTCGCTGGTTTTTCGGCGCAACGCAGCCTGCCGAAATGGCGCAGCGATGTGTGGCAAGAGCCGCGACTTTCGGTGCCATCCACGTCTTTCCCGCAGCCCAATAACGAAGACGTGGATGCCCGGCACACGGCCGGGCATGACGGGAAGGAAGTAGTAATCTTCGCCGATACGTTCAATCGCTACTTCGAGCGCGAGAATCTCGATGCGGCCATGAACGTGTTTGCCTCAGGCGGTTATCATGTGCACGCGGCGGTACCATTGGATGGCAATAAACGCCCGCTTTGCTGCGGCCGTACATTCTTGTCCGTAGGCAAGATCGATCAGGCGCGGTATGAAATGCAGCGCACGCTCGATGCGCTCGCGCCTTACGTGACGCGCGGCATTCCCGTGATCGGCTTGGAGCCGAGCTGTCTGTTTTCATTCCGTGACGAGTTACCGGCTTTATTCAAGGGCGATTCGGTGGACGCAGTTGCGGCCCATTCACTGCTTCTGGAGGAATTTCTCGTTCGTGAGCAAAAGCAAGGTCAACTTAATTTGCCGCTGGCACCTCTGTCGAAGAAGGCATTATTGCACGGCCATTGCCACCAGAAGGCTTTTGGGGCGATGAGTGCGGTCGAGAGTGCGCTCAGGTTGATCCCGAAGCTTGCCGTCGAAACGGTGGAATCGAGCTGCTGCGGCATGGCCGGCAGCTTTGGCTACGACGCCGAAACCATCGACGTGTCGCTGAAAATGGGCGAGCTCTCGCTCTTGCCGGCGGTGCGAAACGCGCCCGAGGATGCGCTGATCGTGGCCGACGGCACTTCCTGCCGCCATCAAATTCACGACGGCACTGCGCGCGAAGCGCTGCATGTCGCCCGCGTGCTGGAGATGAGTTCCGCCGCGGCAAAAAATTAGGGCGGTCCCCCCGTCATCCTGAGGCGCGAGGCGCGTGAGCGCCGAGCCTCGAAGGATGGACGGCCACAAGAAGAACGATCGGCCACAGACTGCAGGCCGCATGGAGCGGAACGCGGAATGCGGGAATAAGCGGTGAGGCCGCCCCCGGATTTCGCGTTCCGCTCCATCCGGGCTACAGCCCGCTACAGCCCCCTTTAATTGACGAACATCATTAATTAACGGACATCATGGCTCTCGGCAGTTCCTCGTGCAGTCGCTGCTTTTCCGCATCGCTGAGAGCCTGTTGTTCGAGGACGACGGCGAACCTCTTGAGCGTGCCAGTGAACTTGTATGGCATCTTGTCCGCATAATCTTCGAGCACCGGGGTGCCCTAAGTCAAAAGCTATTTTCTTTAACCGCGATCTTGCCGAAATGATCCCCGAAACATCTCTCTAAACTATGAGTTGTGCATAACAGATTTTATTTTGGTGCAATTATCGCACGACCCGTTCCTGAACGGTAACCGAAAACGGATTTTAGCATGATCAGTGCGGGCTTGGATTTGGAGGCGACCGATCAGCTGATGATGACTCGCTGTATAGAGCTTGCGAAGGTATCGGGTAAAGCAAGAGAATATCCTTACGCGGCGGTTATATCCAGGCGCGGCAAAATTGTCGCCGAGTTGACGAATAGGGTGAGTTGCGATCGCGACGTGACGCACCATGCCGAGATGATGGCGCTCTCGCTCGCGCAAAAGAAACTCGGCACTGTAAGTCTCGACGATTGCGATATTTACACAAATCTTGAGCCTTGCGCGATGTGTTCCTTCGCGGTCCGCGAAAGCCGCATTCGGCGCGTGATCTATGCATTGAGCTCACCGTATATGGGAGGGCTGTCAAAATGGAACGTGCTGAATAATTCCGATCTGTCCGCGGCCATGCCGGAAGTATTTGCGCCTCCTCCGGAGATTGTCTCGGGATATATGGAGAATGAAGCAGAACGCGGGTTGACGGAATGGAACCCGTTGATTGCCGCAATTATCAAACGGCGCGGCCTGTTTGGTTCGCCTTCGCGCGAAAATACTCAGGTGCAGACGGGCCGCATAGAACGATGCGGCTGTCTGCTCCGGTTTGGACGGCGCAATTTCTTCGACTATTTCGGCCGCCGCTGAGCGGTACCCGCTCTTCACGTTTGTCTCGTTGTCAACTGCCGTAAAACATCTGCACCAGCGACAGCGAAATCCATGGCACATAGGTACACAGCAAAAGCACCACAACCAGGGCCATGATGAACGGTAGATTGACTTTCGTGGTCTGCCAAATGTCGGATTTGGAAATGGCGCAAGAGGCGATCAGCACGCTCGCCACCGGCGGCGTCTGCTGACCGATGGCGAGGTTTAGCGTCAGCACCAGCCCGAAGTGAATCGGATCGATATGAACAGCCGTTATGATCGGCATGACAATGGGAACGGTCAGGATAATGGCTGCCGCCGAATGCAAAAACATGCCGAGGATCAGAAAGAAGACGTTGAGCAACAACAGCACCACGTATGGATTTGACGTCAGGCCGGTGATGCTTCGCGCCAAAGCTTGCGGCAATTGCGCCTCCGTGAGGAAGGTGCCGATGAGTGCCGAGCTTGCGACCAGCAACATAACGACAGCGGTTTGTACCGCGCCGTCGATACAGGCCTTGCGCAGCGCCTTAAGATCGAACTCGCGGTAGATCACCGTGCTGATGAACAGCGCGGCGGCGACGGCGAGACCCGCGCCCTCCGTTGCGGTGACAAAACCGCCAAATATGCCGCCTAGAATGATGATCGGAAGGAGAAACGCCCACGAGGCATCCTTCAGTGTTTGCCAAACGCGCTTTAGTTGGAATTTTTCCTCGACCGGAAAGCCGTAGCGTACGGCCTGAACATAGGCCGCGATCGCCAAACCGGCGGCGCCGAGAAGACCGGGGACGATGCCGGCAACGAACATCTTCACCACCGAGGTCTGCGACATCACCGCGTAAAGGATCATCGGGATCGACGGCGGGATAATGATGGCGAGACTGGCCGACGACGAGGAAATGGCGGCGGCAAATTCCTTGGAATAGCCGCGCGAGCGCATCGCTGGAATGAGGATGGTGCCGAGCGCAGCGACGCCCGCAACCGCCGAGCCGGAAATTTCCGCAAAGAACATCGAGGCGCCGATCACCACCATCGACAAGCCGCCGCGCACGAAGCCGAACAACGAGGAGGTGAATGCGACCAGCCGTCGCGAAATGCTCGATGCATTCATGATGGCGCCGGCAAAGATGAACAACGGGATAGCCAGCAGCGGGAAATTGGAGGCGCCCTCAAACATGACAAGCGCCATGTTCGGTAAACTGTCGGAGCCCTGGATCAGGATAATGGCGATGGTCGCGACCGTGCCGAGCGCGATGGCAATGGGAACATTGAGCAGCGCGAGCACCAGCATGCCGATGAGCATCAAAGCGATGGTCATTGCGCACTCCCGGCTTTCTTGGCGCCATCGGCATCGGCGAGATGTCCGAGCTCCAATGCTTCTTTGATCTCCAGCTCGACGAATCCGGTTGTTCGTGCCGCGCGCAAAATTTCCGGCAGCCGGAGGGCTTCGGCGACAATGAAAAGTACCGCGCCAACCGGGATCGCCGATTGGGTCAGTTGTGTGGGCACCTCCGGCAGGCTGATCATATGCTCGCCTTGCAAGACGATCAGAACTTTCACGCCATAAACGGCAAGCAGAATGAAAAAGAGAAAGACCACTGCCTCGGCGAAGAGTGTTGCAACGACGCGCGCCCGCGGGGAAAGCGCATTGACCAGCTCCGGCACGCCGATATGGGCGCCGCGCGCGGCCGCAAGGGCTGAACCGTAATAGGTGAGCCATACGAGCCCGATGGAGGCAAGCTCGTCGTACCAGGATAGCGCGTGTCCGAGATAGCGAAACGCGGCGCCGGCGATCACGAGAATCGTGAGCGACACCATGAGCACGAGCGCGACGGCTTCGAGCAAGCGCTCGAAACCCGCGCGTATTTTATTCAAGTTCAAAGGAAACCCCTTGACCGCGGAGAAGCAAAAACGGCCGAGCCGGCTCTCTTACAGCCGGGCCCGCCCCATTCGTATTTTACGACGATTGACCGAGTGCGAGCGCCTTGTCGATCAGCATCTTGCCTTCGGGCACTTCCTTCGAGAATTCATCGTAGATCGGCCGGCTCGCCTTGATGAAGGCGTCTTTATCGGCGTCATTTACCTTGATGTTCGGATTTTTCTTGATCTTCGCCAATAAATCGCTGTCAAGTTTGCCGGCGATATCATAAACGACGGGCTGCATCTCTCTTGCGGTATCGGTCAAGGTTTTCCGTACGTCGGGCGAAAGCCGTTTCCAACTGGCTCCGGAAACCACATAAGCCGGTGTATAGACGTGTCCGGTCATCGACAGATATTTCTGCACCTCCTCGAAATGCCCGGAAACGATCTGCGCCAGCGGGTTCTCTTGCCCGTCCATGGCGCCCGTCTGCAAAGCGACAAACACCTCCGAGAAGCCGAGCGGAGTCGGATTGGCGCCATACGCCTTGAACATCTTCACGCGCCACACACCCTTGGGTACGCGTAGTTTGACGCCTTGCAAATCTTCCGGCTTGACGATCGGACGCTTGTTATTCGTGATCTGGCGAAAGCCGTTCTCCCACACGGCAATAATATGATAGCCGGCGTTCTCGGCTTCCGGAACCAGAATCGGAACAACGATCTGATCGCGGATACGGGCCATGTGATCGCGATTCTTAACCAGATAAGGCATCTCGAAAACGCCGAAACTGGGGACGTAAGACGACATCACCGTTGACGGCAGCGCCAGATCGACGGTGCCGAGCTTGAGTTTTTTCATCAGTTCGCCGTCGCCGCCGAGCTGGCTCGACCCATAGATGACGACCTTGGCCTTGTCGCCGAGCTTGGCATTGGCGCGCTTGGCGAATTCCTGCGCCGAGAGATCAAACAGCGATCCCGGCTTGCCGACGTGCCCGAATTTGATCTCCGTTTGCGCGGCGGCGCTTGCGATCAACAGCAAGGTCGCAATGGCGCATGTCAGCATAATTTTCACGTGTCTCATGATAATTCCTCCCAATTTTTATCGTGGCGTTGGCCAAGTCCTCGGACGCTCGACTGCATGACTTTCGTTATCAATACAAATTGGAGCATCCCTGACAAGCCGAGTATTGTTGAACGACGGTGCACCGCACAAGATTTATGCCTGCTTGATTAGGAGAGTTGCAGGACGTCGAGTGTCAGCGCTAAGTTCCGCCCCAATTCTGACTTGAGGTTCAATCATGGCAAATATAAAGGACCAGGCCTCCGCGCCGGGCATCTCCGGGCCGAACGACGATATCGGCGAGGCAAAGCGGCTTGCGCTCTATCGTTCGCAAATGCGCCTGCGTGAAGCGGAACAGCGAGCCTACGATCTTTTTCTGCAGAACCTGGTCAAAGGCACGAGCCATCTGTCGCTGGGACAGGAAGCCGTCGCCGCCGGCTTCGCCGAGGCCATGCAGAAGGGCGATCTTTCCTTCTGTACCTATCGCGGCCATGCCCATACGTTGGCGCGCGGCGTACCGATCGAAAAAGTGCTGGGCGAATTGATGCAGCGCGACAACGGCCTGATGCGCGGCAAGGGCGGATCGATGCATCTTACCTCGGAAGAGCACGGGGTCATGGGTTCCTACGCCATCATCGGCGCACATCTGCCCATCGCCTGCGGTGCCGCATGGCGCGCACAATATAAAGGCGACAAGGACGTCTCAGTCTGCTTCTTCGGCGATGGCACCACCAATATCGGCGCATTCCACGAGGCCTTGAATTTTGCCGCCGTCTGGAAACTGCCGGTCGTGTTCGTCTGCGAAAACAATCTCTACATGGAATATACGCCGATCGCCGATGTGACGGCCGTCAAACATCCGGCCGCCGATCGCGCGGCGGCTTACGGTTTGGAACGCATCATCATCGACGGCAACGACGCCGACATCGTGTACCGCACCGCGCAAAATGCCTTCAGCAAAGCGCGCGCGGGTGAAGGTCCCTCGCTGATCGAATGTCTTACTTACCGCTACAGCGGTCATTCGCGTGCCGATCCCGCCAAATATCGTCCCGAAGGTGAATTGGAAAGATGGAAGGAACGCGATCCGATCAAAATTTATCTCGAGCGGCTCAAACAATTCGGTGTGAGCGATAAGACGATTGCCGAGATCGACACCGGCGTGCGCAAGGAAGTCGATGAGGCGACCGAGGCCTGCAAGGCCGCGCCGGCGCCGCCCCTCGATATTCTCACCACCGATGTCTATGCCGATGGAGGCTGGGCATGGCGGAACTAACCTATCGCGACGCTGTCGCGCGCGGCATCGCACAGGAAATGGCGCGCGATCCGGATGTGGTCTTCCTCGGCGAGGACGTGGCGAAAGCCGGCGGCGTGTTCAAGGCGACTGTCGGCTTGTTTGAGCAATTCGGCTCCTTGCGGGTGCGCGACACGCCCATTTCCGAACAGGCGATCCTCGGCGCAGCCATGGGCGCGGCGATGACGGGCTTGAAGCCGATTGTCGAAATTATGTTTTCGGATTTCTTCGCGGTGTGTTTCGACTACATCGCCAACGAGTTTCCCAAAAGCCGTTATATGTCCAACGGGCAAACCAAATGTCCGCTGGTCGTGCGCACCGGCAACGGCGCGGGCTCGCGCTTCGGCGCGCAGCATTCGCAATCGGTCGAAAACTGGTGTATGATGATTCCCGGTTTGAAGGTGGTTGCGCCATCCAACCCGACGGATGTCATCGGATTGATGGCCGCAGCCGTGCGCGATCCCGATCCGGTGATCTTCTTCGAGCACAAATCGCTTTATCCGACCAAAGGCGAAGTGCCGGACGGAGAAATCGTCGACACGCTTGGCACGGCTAAAGTCGTGCGGCGGGGTCAAGACGCCACCATTCTGGCATTGGCGCTGATGGTCCCGCGCGCCCTCGAAGCCGCTGAGAAACTCAAGGCGGAACAGGGCATCGACTGCGAGGTTGTCGATGTGCGTTCGCTGGTGCCGCTCGACACGCAAACAATCTTAAGTTCGGTTGGGCGGACGCATCGGCTATTTACGGTCGAAGAAAATCCACGGCTGTGTGGCTGGGGCGCGGAGATCGTCTCCATCGTGGTGGACGAAGCCTTCTACGATCTCGACGGACCGCCGGTGCGCATCACCACGCCGCATATTCCGCTGCCGGCAGCCGACAATCTGGAAGACATCGTGTTGCCGACGGCCGATCGCATTGCGGAGACGGTGCGGCGTTCGTTGGCCAATTAGCTCCTCACGCCGCGCTTGACAATTATTTGTACGGTACAATATATTGTACGCAAAAGGTGATGGCATGGCCCACGTTTCCTACTCCGATCTTCGCGCTCATCTTGCCGAATACATGGAAGAAGTTTGCAATTCGCATGCGCCTCTTTTGGTTACGCGCCAGAATGCCCGCAGCGTGATCATGGTTTCGGAGGAAGACTACGCGGGGCTGATAGAGACGGTCCATCTCTTGCGCAGTCCGGCCAATGCCACGCGACTGCTACAATCAATACGACAGGCGGAAAATGGCGAGTTCACGCAACGTGCGCTCATCGAGCCTAAATCCTGAAGCCCGAACTACATGAATCTGCTGTGGACTTCCAATGCATGGGAGGATTACCTGCACTGGCAAAGAACCGATCAAAAGGTTCTAAATTCGATCAACAAACTGATCGAAGACATCAAACGCGATCCGTTCAAGGGGCTGGGGAAACCGGAACCCCTCAAGCACGACCTTCAGGGCTATTGGTCGCGTCGCATTACGCTCAACGACAGGATCGTCTATAGAGTGACGGGGAGCGCCCCGCATCGGCAAATTCAAATTGTGCAGTGTCGATATCACTATGGGTGAATTTATGGGTGAATTTGAATCGATGAAATAATACCTATGTTCGCGGGAATGAGCGGAGCAAGTGGAGAGCTCTCATGTACGAAAATCTTCTCGCCAATGTTCCGACCGATCTGTGGATCGGCGGTCAATGGCGCAAAGCCTCCGACGGCGGTCGTTTCGACGTGATCGATCCCGCGACAGAGCGCACCATCGCGTCGGTTGCAAGCGCCACGGTCGATGATGCCAAGGCCGCGCTCGATGCCGCCGATGCCGCTTTTGAAGGCTGGGCCGGCCGCAAGCCGCGCGAACGTGCCGAAGTTTTGCGTAAGGCTTACGAGCTGATCATGCGCGACGCCGAGCGCTTCGCGAAACTGATCACGCTGGAGAACGGCAAGGCGCTGCCGGACTCGCGTGGCGAAGTCGCTTATGCCGCCGAATTTTTCCGTTGGTACGCGGAGGAAGCCGTGCGCAATATCGGCGAAGTGTCACGCGCGCCGGCCTCTGGTGCCCGCATTTTCGTGCAGCATAAGCCGGCGGGCATTGCCGTGCTGGTGACGCCGTGGAATTTTCCCGCCGCCATGGCGGCGCGCAAGATCGGGCCGGCGCTCGCCGCCGGTTGCCCCGTGGTCTTGAAGCCCGCCTCCGATACGCCGCTCACCATGCTGGCGCTGATGCCGGCGTTGGAAGAAGCCGGCGTGCCGCCCGGTGTGGTCAACGTCATCCCTTCGCGTTCGTCGGGCAAAGTCGTTAGCGCCATGCTGCACGATCCGCGCGTGCGTGTGGTTTCTTTCACCGGCTCGACCGAGGTTGGCCGCAAGCTTTTGCACGAAGCGGCTGACAATATCGTCAAGCCGGCAATGGAATTGGGCGGCAACGCACCGTTCATCGTGTTCGAGGACGCCGATATCGACGCGGCAATTGACGGCGCCATGGTCGCCAAAATGCGCAATATGGGCGAGGCCTGCACCGCGGCGAACCGCTTTTATGTGCATGAGAAGGTACATGATGACTTTGCTAAGAAGCTCACCGCGAAAATGGCCGGACTCAAAATGGGCAACGGTCTCGATAAAGACGTCACGCTTGGTCCACTGATCAACAAGGACGGCCGCGACAAGGTGATCGAGCTGGTCAGGGATGCGGTATCGAAAGGCGCCAAGGTGCTGACCGGCGGCAAGTTGCCCGATGGTCCCGGCTTCTTCTATCCGGCGACCGTGCTCACAAACATACCGGACGACGCGGAGATGCTGAATGAGGAAATCTTCGGGCCCGTTGCGTCGATCCAGACCTTCAAGAGTGAGGACGAAGCGATCAGGCGCGCGAACGATACGGACTATGGGCTGGTCGCTTATCTCTATACGAAGGATTTAAGCCGCGGCTTGCGCGTCTCCGAGAAGCTCGACTTCGGCATGATCGGCCTCAATCGCGGGCTTGTGTCCGATCCGGCGGCGCCGTTCGGCGGCGTCAAGCAATCCGGCTTGGGGCGTGAGGGCGCGCAAGAAGGCATGAAGGAATTTCTTGAGACACAATACGTGTCGGTGACGTGGTGAGTTTACGTGCCGTCATCCTGAGGTGCGAGCCGCGTCGGCGGCGAGCCTCGAAGGATGGCGGCCGTTCATCCTTCGAGGGCTTCGCGTTCCGCGAAGCCACCTCAGGATGACGGGTCCAAGCAGAGGGTTGGGTGAATGGACGTCCTGATGCCGCAGCTCGGCGAAACGGTCGCCGAAGGCAAGATCGTGAAATGGTTCAAGTCGGCCGGCGACGCGGTGAAGCCCGGCGACAATCTATTTGAGATCGAAACCGACAAGACCTCGATGGAAGTGCCGGCGACATTCGCAGGGACGCTCACCGATATTCGTTTCAACGTGGGCGAAGTGGCCAAGGTCGGCGCCGTGGTGGCGGTGATCGCAGGGGCGGGGGATGTCGCGACGGGCAGTGCCGCAGGGCCCTCTCCCCAAAGGGGAGGGGTAGTCCCCGCGGAGGCGCAGCGAACACCGTTCGCTGCTCGTGGGATTGAGCGGTGTGACGCTGCATCCTTCGCCTACCCGCACATGGACCCGTGGCGTGAGGTGCGCACGCCGGAGCGCAATTTCGGACCCGCCCGTGTCGGCGGGGTCAGCATCACGCCTTTAGCGCGCCGGCTTGCCGGCGAGCGCGGCATCCATCTCTCACGCATCGCCGGCAGCGGTCCGCACGGCCGCATTGTTGCGGCCGATATCGAAAAGGCGCCGCCTTCCGGCGGCACGCGCGGCCTTTCCACGGGCGTCAGCGCCGCGCAGGTGAAAGCGTTGTTCGAGGGTGTGGCTTACGAAGAAGTGCCGCTCAATTCCATGCGCCGCATTATCGCCGCGCGGCTGGTCGAGGCCAAGCAGACCACTCCGCATTTTTATCTCACAGCGGACCTCGATATCGGCCGGCTCCTCGCCATGCGCGAGGAAGCGAGCGCGGTTGCGCCCTTCCCCCTCCCTAACCCTCCCCCGCATAGCTCGCCGGACGGCGAGCGTTCGCTCGCCTATGCGGGGGAGGGAAGGGTGGGGGCGTTCAAGCTCTCGCTCAATGATTTCATCATCAAGGCCTGGGCTGCGGCGCTCACGCGCGTGCCGGCGGCGAATGCCGTCTGGGCGGAAGACCGTATCTTGCGTTTTGCGCATGCCGATATCGGCGTGGCGGTCGCGCTTGACGGCGGGCTGATTACGCCGGTCATCCGCGACGCCGATACGAAATCGCTCACCGCCATTTCATCGGAAATGCGCGATCTCGCGACGCGTGCGCGCAACAAGAAACTGAAACCTTCGGACTATCAGGGCGGCGCGAGCGCGATCTCCAATCTCGGCATGTATGGCGTGCGTGAATTTTCCGCCATCATCAATCCGCCGCATGCGACAATTCTCGCCGTGGGCGCCGCTCGCCGAGCGCCGATCGAAACCGAACAGGGCGGCGTGAAATTCGTGAGCCAGATGACAGTTACATTGTCATGCGACCACCGCGTCATCGACGGCGTGCTCGGCGCGCACCTGTTGGCAGCCTTTAAATGCTTGATCGAACGGCCGGTATCGGCTCTCGTGTAACAAGAATTGAGGTCTGGATGCGGATGTGGCTTACCCAGTCGGCTTTGCGAGTTTGAAAAGGTTGTGCACGGTCGCTACCTTTCCCCCACAAGGTCCCCCAAGGGGGAGGGAACAGGCTAATGCATGCTTCGACTCCATCTGATCGAAATGGGCTCAAAAAACGGGTGGTCATTATGAACAAGCTTCAGCCTCTGGCATTCGGCGTCGCCATCGGCGTCCTCTGGGCCATTTACGTATTTTTCGCGGCGATTTTTGCCATGTATGAATGGGGCACCGCGATGGTGAGCGCGCTCGGTTCATTCTACATCGGCTATGGCCCGACGGTCCTCGGCGCCATTATCGGTGCGATTTGGGCTTTCGTTGATGGGCTTGTGGCCGGCGCCATCGTGGCGTGGATTTACAACGCGATCGCGAAATAACGGCGAGCATTCCGCATCCCACTCCCTGGACGATTATGGCGTGCCGCAGCGTG
This sequence comes from uncultured Pseudomonadota bacterium, assembly GCA_963697535.1. GTDB lineage: Bacteria > Pseudomonadota > Alphaproteobacteria > Rhizobiales > Xanthobacteraceae > Pseudolabrys. Next base: position 1,259,281 of record OY969085.1, read on the forward strand.
ACTTGTTTGCATTTTTTACAAACAACCCTATTGAGTATAATGGGACTTAAATCTCACAGTCCCTTTCTTCTGAAAGTCTTTAAAATTTCAATAGCTTGCTCCTGCGCATCGTCGGGTAAGGTCTCCATTACATCGCCTATCAATTCCGCCATGTAGGGAGGCCTATAAAGTAAATCGCGAATGGAACAATCCAGCGCCACGGCGAGGGATTGCAGATTATCTGATGTATAATTCACAACGTTTTTCTCGAGTTGGGAAACCATTCCCTGGGTGATGCCGGCACGCCCGGCTAGGAGTGTGTCCATTTAGCTCTATGGTCCGGCGGTTTCATGAAGGATAGTGCGCTCAGACCGCTCTGGCGATCTTGTTGAGGTTGTGGGCGGTGCAGATCAGCGCCCATTCGGCCGTCACTTTCTCGATACCGCGCAGCAGGAACTGCCTAAACCCTCTTGCCTGCTTGATTTGTCCGAACACTGGTTCGACGATTTGCTTTCTAAGCCTGTATCTACTTCGCCATCCCGCCCGCTTGAGCTTGTCGCGCATGGCCTTGGTCAACGTCCCGGTGATGTTGCGGTTGGCATTGCTGGGATACTTGGCGCGGCCGATGGCGATGTAGCCGTTGATGTTGCGCGCGGCCAAGGCGGCGAGGTTGGCCTCGCTCAAATAGCCGGCATCGGCCGAGGCTTCCTTCGGCTTGCGGCCGAGATTGTGGTCAATGGCGTCCATCAGCGGCACGAGCTGGTCGTGCTCGCTCGTGCTCGGCGTCAGGCCGTGGGCGACGATGATCTGGGCTTTGGCATCGACCGCCGCCTGCGCATTATAGCCTTGGATATAGCCATCCTTGCTTTTCAAGATGCGGCTTTGTGGATCGGTGAAGTTGCGTTGTGTCTTGCCGTCAGGCTCCTGTTTCGGCGGTGCCGGGGTCCGACCGTTCTTCTTGCGGCCTTCGGCGAGGCGCCGGTCTTGGGCCTGCTGCCGGCGCCGTTCCTCTTCGGCGGCCGCGGCTTTGGCTTCGGCCTCGAGCTCGGCCTTGGCTTGGCGAATCCTCTCAAGCCGCTTCTGCTTGTCCCTCACCCAGTCGGGCAGCTCGTCGCCGCGCTTGTTGCCGTAGAGCTTGTCCTCCGCCGCATCGGCCGCCTCGGCGGCTTTGAGCCAGCCGTCGACCTCGGCCGCAAGCTCCGCTTCCCGCTGCTTCATGCGCGCGTAACTCATCGCCTTGTGCCTGGAGGCGTTCGCCTTGATCTTGGTGCCGTCGAGCGCGACATGCCCGAGCTTGACCAGCCCCGCCTTCTCGGCCAATTGCAACACCTGCACGAACAGCGCCGCCAGCGCCTTCAAGTGCCGCCGGCGGAATTCCGAAATGGTGCGGAAATCCGGCGCATCGCCGGCCACGATCATCATGAAGTCCGCGCGCTCAACGCACGCTTTCGCGATCCGCCGCGACGAATAAAGGCCGCTCGCGTAGGCATGCAGAAGCAGCGCCGTCATCATTTGCGGATCGAATGGCGGTTGCCCCAAACCGCTCCTGTAGCTGCCGGCGATTGCCGAAAGGTCCAGGTTTTCCCGCACCAGCGCCACAATCAGCCGCGCCAGGTGGTCATGGGGCACGTAGTCCTGCACGCTCGGCGGCAGAAGCTGCGTATCGTCGATCTTCCAGGGGCGAAAATGTTTGCTCATAACCCCGCAAGGAATCAGATCGAGCCCCACTTGACCAGCATTTATTCAGACTTGACCAGTGATTATTCAGACAGGCTCCTAGAGCCTCTTGGCTTAACCCCCTGTGGTTACGCCATTCTTTTAAGAACCAGCGGGGTCTATGGCGCCGGAACGATTTGTGTTGCTTCAACTTCTTTTTTCCTCCCTCATTGCCCCCGTTTTTATCGCTTGTCACGCGCAGTCAAAGCGCGCCCAATGCGCTGGCAAGCTTGCCTTTCACCGACACGTTGTTGGCCGCCGCCAGATTATGCACCGTGACCGACTCGACCATGCGCTGCCATATGTCGTGCATGAGATAGACTCGCGCCACCACGCTGAACGCCAGGACCCACACGACACAACTTGCGATAACGGCAACCAACGCCGCCGGATGCGCCGACGCTGCGCGGATGTCTTGGCCCGACAGTCCACCCGTTACGGCAGCAGCGATGAAGCCGGAAATAATCGCCATGAACGCCACCCCAATCCCAATAAGGATAGTCCAGCCGACGACCTTCCAGTAAAGCCCGATGAAGGCACCATGTTTGAGGTCGGAGGAGACCGACACCTCGCCCAAACGAATGCCCGACGCCCACCATCGCCATTTAATCGCCTCGTAGATTGCGTGTACGAACGGATAGCCGATCAATATTAGAAACTCGCCCCGAACGGCAAACAAAGCTGAAATTAGCTGTGCTTTTGCCGGCGTCGGATTCATATCCAAATTTCCCTGTGGCCCATTGGCGGCCCGCATATTGGCGCCTTCTTTTATTGCTGCGACGATCGCGTCGATTTTTTCGGACAATGGGATCGCGATACCCAGACCGATTCCAACGACGGCCAGCACCACCAAAAGCCACAACCACCAGCCCCGCTTGAACAGCCCCCAACCCGTCCCCTCAAAGCGGCCGGCAAGATCGCCATAGGAGGTGTGGCGCATTTTGTAGCGCTCGAGCGAAGCTTCGCGCCAGGGCAGGGCCAGACCGAGAGTCACCAAAGTGAGAAAACTCCACAGAGTGGCTTGCAAGGCGTAGATCAAACCGGAGCCCGTCATCCAAAAACGCACGCCGCGCCACACCGTGCGGGTCAGCCGATAACGGCGCGCGCGATAGACCACGAATTGCGCGAACAAGTACAGTACCAGCACAAGCGGAATAATGGCGAAGCCTTTCCAACGCTCCAGTTGCAGAGCAACGAGGAAATAGAGAATATTAAACGGCACCAAAATCGCCATCGCCGACAAGAAGCCGAGCAGCAGCTCTTTGCCGGTGCCGGTATATTCGACCGCGTCGTCGTTGAGTGCGGTGCGCGACCATAAATGCCGGCGCAGCTCGGTGGCCAGCCAAAAGCGGTAGATCGCCGCAGTGACGACCTCAAGCAGCACGCCGCGTATCGCCAGCCAGCGGAATTTCCTGCGTTCATTGGTAAAAACAATGCGGCTTGATTCAGGAGTAAGACCGGCGACGACATTTTCGTTCATTGGCAATCACTCGAAAATATTGACTAATGATGAAGCTCAAGGGCCAGTCTTCCGGTTGTGGTCGTCAATCGGGCGTTGACCCGTTCTTTCGCCAAGGCTATTGGCCAGCCAAGACCGACCCGATTGACGCCGCGGCCATTGCGCATTTTGCCGAGTCGACCAAATCCGGAATTCGCCCGCCGCTTTTCTATTTTCCATTTGAGGAAATTTCATTGAAACTTGCGAACGTCGAGCAGATTTGCCCAAAAACACAATAGAATTGTAACGGGGAATTTCAATGCGCTCCGGAGGAAAAAAGACAAAGCAGTTCTTATGAACGACCAAATCATGCTAACGTCGGTTAGAACCGCGTGTTATTGAAAAACGCTCGACAGGCAAAGACAATCGCCCGCCACAAGGGGGAGGAAACACGTCTCGCATGCGGATGTTTTCCTGGACCGACGATTCCGGATACTGGCCTGCCGCGCGGGGGCCATATTCGGCGCGCATGATGCGTTGGGGTTTGCGTGGTTTGGTTTGGAAATTCGCATGGCGGACAAGCGGATAGAATGAAATAGATTTCTGAACCGCCACCCTCGGAAGGGCTCTGATTCTCTTGGCAGCGATTGACCCATCAATAACGCGCGCGGTTCGCGGTTCTGTCGATCAACAGCGCGCCCCGAGCGACTGAATGACCAACAGCCGCGACAAAGACCGCAGATTTCGCGCCGCGCGCCGTCACAGCCGCCTCGTGCGTGCCTTACGCATGGCAATTCCCGCGGGGATAGCCGCCGCATTCGCCATTGTCGTATTGGTGACATATTTCAATCCGTTGCGAATGCTCAGCCAATTGCCGATCAATCTCAATGGCGTGGTCGTATCGGGTACAAAGATTACCATGGAGCAGCCGCGTTTATCCGGTTTTACCCGCGATTCTCGCGCCTATGAGCTTTCCGCCGTCTCGGCCGAGCAAGATCTCACGACGCCCGATATTGTCGAATTACAGCGTCTGCGCGCCAAGGTCGCGATGCAGGACGACAATACCATGGAGATGTCGGCTTCTTCCGGCACCTATAACAGCAAGAACGAGGTCTTAAACCTAAAGCAAGATATCCAGCTTTCATCGACCAGCGGTTATCGAGGCCGCCTCAGCGAGGCGACGGTCGATATCGGCAAGGGTCATGTCGTATCGAACAAACCGGTTGAGCTGAAAATGCTGCAAGGAACGCTCAACGCGAATAAGCTGGAAATCTTTGATTCGGGCAATCTCGTGCGTTTCCAGGGCGGCGTTGTCATGGACCTGATGCTCACGCAAAATGCCGCCGTGGCCAAACAAGAGACCGGAGCCGAGTGATCGTCATGCATTATCGTCGAGTGCCGTTCATTGTCTCGCTGCTGTTATTGTCCGGCGCGGCGATGGCGCAGCCGTCAAAAGGGCCGCCCAACGCGCTCCAGGGTTTCTCGGCCAATCGTGACAAGCCTGTTCATATCGAAGCGGCGACGCTGGAGGTCCGTGATAAGGACAAAGTGGCAACCTTCGCCGGTCATGTGCGCGTCAAGCAGGGCGACACCGGGATGCGTTGTCATTCGCTGCTGGTATTTTACGAGCAGGATGGCGAGAAGAATCCAAAAGGCGCGGCCAAGACCGGATCCTTGAAGGCGGAGACACCCGGGCCCGGCGGATCGCAAAAAATCAAGCGGCTGGAAGCGCGTGGCGGCGTCGTCGTCACACAGCAAGACCAAACAGCCACCGGCGAATTGGGCATTTTCGACATGAGAGCCAACACCGTCACACTTACCGGCGGCGTTGTCATGACACAGGGAAAGAACGTCTTACGCGGTGACAGATTGATTGTTGATCTGACCAGCGGCGTCTCGCGTGTGGAGTTGGGTAAAAACGGGCATGGCCGCGTGCAAGCTCTATTTTTGCCGAGCAGCGGTGAGAACCGTGTCAAGCCAAATGGCGCGCCGGCGTCGTTGTTGCAGCCGATTTACTGAGCCGGCCGCGTCGCCAAGGCTTTATGCGTATGGCGGTTGCGCTTGGCGCAACAGTGTCAGTCACAAGTTGGCAGGCCGCGTGCTGGTCGGATAAAAGTGAGAGCGGCGGGATTTTTCCCGGGGGCTCGCGGGGTAAACAAATGAACATTTTTTCGTTCTTTCGGAGCTCTTCCCCTCCCCGCCATCGTTTTCGCGCGGCGGAATCACGCCTTCAACAGGCAATCCACATGCCGGCGCAAATGCATCGGCAGCAGAAGCTTCCAGCAAATGCCGCAGAAGTCGGGGTGCGGCAGCGGCCGATACAACGGCAAACGATCACTGGGGCGCCGGCCTCCCGCGACGGCTGCCAAGCTGTACGGGAGAGTTATCTTGCGGCCTACGGCGTCGAAAAAAGTTTCGGAAATCGCATGGTGGTGCGCGGGGTCTCGCTCTACGTGCGGCGAGGCGAGGCGGTGGGTCTGTTAGGGCCGAACGGCGCCGGCAAGACCACCGTCTTTTACATGATTACCGGACTTATCAATGCCGATCATGGCCGAATTGAACTCGATGGTTACGATGTCACGCGATTGCCAATGTACCGGCGTGCCCGGCTCGGCATCGGCTACCTGCCGCAAGAGGCATCGATCTTCCGCGGCCTGAATGTCGAGGAAAACATCCGGGCCGTTTTGGAAGTCATTGAACCCAGTCGCCGCCGCAGGGAAGCCGATCTCAATGGGCTTCTGGAGGAGTTCAACATCACGCGGTTGCGCAAGACGCCGACAATTGCGTTATCCGGCGGCGAACGCCGCCGGGTCGAAATCGCGCGCGCGCTGGCGACGCGCCCGAGCTACATGCTGCTGGACGAACCTTTCGCCGGCATCGATCCGATCGCCGTGGGCGATATTCAAGCTTTGGTGCGTCACCTGACCAATCGCGGCATCGGCGTATTGATCACGGATCATAATGTGCGCGAGACGCTCGGTCTGACCGACAGGGCCTATATCATATATTCGGGCGAAGTGCTGATGGAGGGCCGGCCCGACGATATCGTCAACAATCCCGACGTACGCCGGCTTTATCTCGGCGAGGAATTCCGGCTGTAGTTAACTTGGGCCGTCGTTTATGTGCAACGCCAGCCTTCCGGTCGTGGCATGGCCGCCGCCAAATATTGCGGCTCCCTCCCATTGACGAGGCCCATAGAGATTCTTATGGTCTCGAGCTTCCGCACCTCCTTGCATTTTGGCGCTATCATCAACGATCATTGGACCGGTCCATGACGCTTACCGATCTCGTTGCACCGAACGCCATTATTCCAGCGCTCAAGGTCAACAATAAAAAACAGGCCATTCAGGAGCTCGCCGCCCGGGCGGCCGAGCTTACCGGCGAGAATGACAGGACCATATTGGAAATCCTTTTACAGCGCGAGAAATTGGGTTCCACCGCCATTGGTAACGGTGTTGCGATTCCGCACGGTAAGTTACCAAAGTTAAACCGCTTGTTTGGATTGTTCGCTCGCCTCGAGCGCGGAATCGAGTTCGAGGCGCTCGATTCGCAACCGGTCGATTTGATTTTTTTGCTATTGGCGCCCGAATCCGCAGGCGCCGACCATTTGAAAGCGCTGGCGCGCATCGCGCGGCTGATGCGCGAACCGGAGGTCGTTCGCAGACTGCGTGAATCGCTCGATGCCACTGCACTCTACGCGGTGCTTTCGGCGGCGCAAACACCAAATGCCGCATGATCGGTGATGACCGCCAAAGATGAAAGGGCCGGCGACGCCGCCGGCCTTTTACTTCAGACCCATTGCCAATCTGGAATGAGGCGTTTTGATCAGTGCACGCTCACCATTTCGAGTTCTTGGCTCCAGGCATTGGCGATCGCAGCCTCGCGTGAATCGGTGAGCATCATCGGCGTCCCGTCGGCGGCATACAGGGCAAAGAGCGTCGCGCCCGACTCGACTTTCGGGGCCTGCGGAAACAGGTTCGGCACATCTTCCGATCGGATGGTCTTTATATAGGCAAGGTGGCCATCGCCGAGATGTGCCAGCGCCTCCCGCGTGATCACAGAAGGCTGCGTGCCGGGTATTTCAATCGTTTTGTCGTTGGTCATGGCCTTCGCCTCCTTTTCTTCATGTAACTTCTTCATGTAACGCGGGGCGCGCGCGCGCGCGCGTGTGTGTGTGTCCGTGTGCGTAACGCGGCCGTGTCCTTTCATCACCAGTCATTCGACGTCATTGATCGCTATCGTCCTGACGATCCGTTCCGGTTGCGGACGGGCGAGATCGATCAACAACAAGCCGTTCTTCAAATCGGCGCCTAACACCTGCATGCCATCCGCGAGCACGAAGGTGCGATGAAACTGACGGGCGGCAATACCGCGGTGATGGTATTGACGCGCTTTGTCGTCGGTTTGCCGACCGCGGATCACCAATTGGCTTTCCTCGATTGAGACGTCGAGCTGATCGCGCGTAAAGCCGGCGACCGCGAGCGTAATACGCAAGCGTTCGGGGCTTTCGTCATCACGTGCGAGACGCTCGAGGTTGTAAGGCGGATAGCCTTCGGCGCTTTTCGTGACCCGGTCGAGCAGGCGCTCAATATCGTCAAAACCCAGCAGAAAAGGTCTGGATCGCGATGGATGTCTGGACATGCTCAAAGCCCTCGCCTGAAGCGACTTTGATGTGGGTCTGAACGAGAAAGCCCCCCCAATTTGGAGCTTCAGCCCGAATTCTAGCCCGACGGCCGTACCGTCTTCTGGCCTCGCATTACATGGGTGGAGCGCGCCGGCGGTTCAAGTGGGACAGCAAGACAGCACCTCGGCCAATACGCTACTATGGACTTGAGATGTTTCGACAACGGCACGGTTTTTGAAATGCCCCAGACATTTTTTCCAATTGTCCTCCGGTTGCGCGCATTGCGCGCGACGCCGGTTGAGGTCCCGCTCAATTTCGTGCTCGGCACGAGTTAGCAGGCGCTGCGCCAAGTTCCTTTGCTTTTGATTGATCTCGATACCGAAGAGGGTATTACGGGTCGCAGTTACTTGTTCTGCTACTTGCGCGCGGCCGTGCCGGGAATCATGAGTTTGATTTGCGAGATCGAGCGGCTGATTTATGGTGAGCAGCTGAGCCCCGACGCGCTATGGGCGAAACTGACACCGCGCTTTCGGTTGATCGGCTTGCAGGGCATTGTGCGCATGGCGCTTGCGGGCTTTGATGTCGCTTGCTGGGATGCTTTGGCGATCGCTTCCGGCAAACCGCTGGCATCGCTGCTCGGCGGCGAACCCAAGCCCATCCGCGCTTACAATAGTTGCGGTCTGGGCCTCAAAGACGATCTCGGCGCGCTTGCCGCCGAGGCCGAGAGGCTGCTCGCCGGCGGCTTTCAGGCGCTTAAGTTACGGCTCGGCTATTCGACGCTGGCCGGCGACATTGCCGCCGTGCGCGCCGTGCGCAAAACTATCGGCGACGATATTGCCTTGATGGTCGACTACAATCAGGCGCTGACACTCGACGAGGCTTTGGCGCGCGGCCAGGCGCTTGACGATGAAAATATTTATTGGCTGGAAGAACCCATTCGCCACGACGATTATGCCGGCACTGCGCGGCTTGCACGCGAGCTAAACACACCCATTCAAATCGGCGAGAATTTTTCGCTGCCCGAATTGATGGAATTTGCGCTGACGCAAAAAGCAGCCGATTACGTCATGCCCGATCTCGAGCGCATCGGCGGCGTCACCGGCTGGCAACGCGCTGCGGCTATTGCCGCCGAACATCGCATTCTTATGTCGTCGCACCTTTTTCCCGAAGTGAGCGCGCATCTGCTCGCCGTAACGCCGACCTGCCATTACCTCGAATATGTCGATTGGGCGAACGTGCTGTTGCGCGAACCGCTGATGATTCGTGACGGATCCGCCATTATTTCACAACAGCCGGGAAATGGATTGGTGTGGGACGAAGATGCAGTCAAACGCCATCGCTTGCAGTGAATGATTTGTGCCGTGATTCTTATTAATTCCAACTTGAACAGTTTGGCTGACTACCAAGTTGGGTCGGCATGGCAGGTTCCACCATTTGTGGCCTGATCCTAAAAGCAAATCTATGTATTGGTTGTTTTGTTGCTCAATATGTAATGAAGAATCGCCTGTAATGAAGAATTGCCATGAATGATCTGGTTTCACGGACGATTGCCGTCGCACAGGGCTTGCAATTTTAGCATTATTAGTGCACTTTACTAAAAATAAATAAACTAGGGTAAGATTAGCATAAATGGACCCCAGGACAAATCCTTATTCGCCGGGCGCGGGTAATCCTCCCCCCGAATTTGCCGGTCGAGATCAGATTCTTGAACAGGCCGATATTGCGCTTGACAGAATAAAAATAAAACGGCCTGCCAGGGGCTTCATCCTTTATGGATTACGAGGGGTGGGAAAAACAGTATTGCTCAATAAAATCGGTTTGGAGGCGGAAGCAAAAAATCTCTACGTTGTGCGGATCGAAACCCCCGAAGATCGATCTTTGCCTGCAATTCTGATTCCAACCATTCGCTCCGCACTTCTTAAAATCAGCAAAGGAGAAGCATTAAAAGATAAATTGGCAAAAGCAATGCGGGCTGTGGGAGGGTTCGCCAGTGCATTAAAGGTCAAGTATAGCGATATTGAGGTTGGACTAAACTTCGACAAAGAAGCTGGTGTTGCTGATAGCGGTGATTTGGAAATAGACTTAACCGATTTACTGACTACGGTAGGTGACGCTGCTGCCGAAAATGATACTGCAATTATTATAGCAATCGATGAACTGCAATATGTACCAGAGGAACAATTAGCAGCATTAATTACTGCTTTGCATAGAAGCAGTCAGAAACAGTTACCCATAACGATGATCGCTGCAGGGTTGCCCCAGCTTTTAGGCCAAATGGGCCGTGCCAAATCGTATGCCGAGCGTTTATTTGAATTTACGCCAATAGATAAGCTCGATACTGCTGCTGCTAAAGAAGCTTTATGCAAGCCGGCTATGCAAGAAGGTGCAGGTTACACCGATGATGCGATCCATGAAATTTTGAAACAAACGCAAGGCTATCCATATTTCCTTCAGGAATGGGGAAAACATAGCTGGAATAATGCAGCGTCAAGTCCAATAACATTGCAAGATGCAACACGCGCTACCAGCGCAGCTTTGGCAGAATTAGACGCAAGCTTTTTTCGAGTTCGATTTGATCGCTTAACACCGACTGAAAAGAAGTATGTTCGCGCTATGGCAGAATTGGGAGCTGGACCACACCGTTCTGGTGATATCGCTAACATATTAAAAAAGGAAGTAACTACGATTGCTCCAATTCGTAACTCGTTAATCAAAAAAGGGATGATCTATAGCCCTAATCACGGGGACACTGCTTTCACAGTGCCCTTGTTCGAAGGCTTTATGAAGCGCATTATTCCTAACTTTAGTACATGACAATAAAACTTTCCAAACCGGTTTCTTGCTTGATTTCAATCGTACAAAGAATGGCACTCTTTCATAATTTCCTTTAATTCATTAATTCTTTTTCGAGTTAAATTCGTTAGCGCTCCTTATATTCCATAGAATAAGCCTGACTATCAGTTCGTACATTCGATGCTTTCCATTTTAATTCGGAAGCCGAAGGCGAAGCGTGGTGGAGCCAGGCGGGATCGAACCGCCGACCTCCTGCATGCCATGCAGGCGCTCTCCCAGCTGAGCTATGGCCCCAAGTCTTAAATTCACCAACCACGTAGAGGAAGGCAGGTGACAACGCCAGCCGAAAATGGCCGGGCGAATTTCTTAATTCTCTTCTTCCTTCTCGATCGGCTCGCCGATGATATCGCTCACATCGGCGTCTCCTTCTTCTTCCTCGATGAAAGCGGCGTCGTCGAGGCTTTCATCGCCCACTTCGACGTCATCCTCGTCATCAATTGCCGCTGCGCCGGCCTTCGCCGGTTTTTTGCCCTGCTGCTCGGCTTCGGCTTCGTCAAGGGAAACGAACTCGGCCTCGGCGCTCTCCGGCTTGACGACCTCATCGGTCGTCCTTTGCACCGGGGCTGCAGTCTCCAATTTGCGCGGTGCTGCAGGCGGGAACGAGATCGGAACGACCTTGCCGGTATAAGGAGAAATGACAGGTGTCTTGCCGAGATCGTAAAATTTACGACCGGTGTCAGGACAAACGCGTTTGGTGCCGAGCTCTGATTTCGCCACAGTTCGAGGTTCCTCGAGGATTCGCTGAAAATCGGTGCTTCACTTGGCTAGTTGCAAGGTCCCTGTCAATAGCGCAAACGCAATAGCAAAAACGCAACCGGAAAAGGTTAAAGCGGCCGGATGACGCGCCGCGCGGCCGTATGGTAGGACGGCGCGGCTTTTTAAGGATAGGAATGTGGATTTCCTGACGCAGACGCCCTTAATCGCCCGCTCCGGCCGCCCCTTACGCGGGCGTGCCCGCGTGCCAGGGGACAAATCGATTTCGCACCGGGCTTTGATCCTAGCCGCGCTGACGGTGGGAGAAAGTACGATTGCCGGGCTTTTGGAGGGAGAAGACGTCCTCCACACGGCCGAGGCCATGCGCGCGCTGGGCGCGCGGGTCGAGCGGACGGGCGAAAGGGCATGGCGGGTTCGTGGTGTCGGTGTCGGCGGTTTCGCCGAACCGGCCAAGCCGCTTTATTTCGGCAATTCCGGCACCGGATGCCGGCTGGTCATGGGCGCAGTTGCCGGCTGCCCGGTTACCGCGACCTTCGATGGCGATGCCTCGTTGCGCCAGCGGCCGATGCGGCGGATTCTCGAACCGCTGGAGAGAATGGGCGCGCGGGTCGTTGACGCCGCCGGAGGCGGCCGGCTGCCGGTGACATTGTCGGGAGCGGTGGACCCGCTTTCCATCGAATACGAATCGCCGGTGCCGTCGGCGCAATTGAAGTCGGCGGTGCTTTTGGCGGGTCTTGCGGCGCCCGGCGAAACCACGGTGGTTGAAGCGGAGGCGACGCGCGATCACACCGAGCGATTGTTGAAGCATTTCGGTGCCAAAATCGTCAGCAAGCCCTACGGCCGGCACGGCCGCCGCGTCACCTTGCAAGGGCAGCCCGAATTGGAAGCGGCCGATGTGGTCGTGCCGGCGGATCCGTCTTCCGCGGCGTTTCCGCTTGTCGCGGCTTTGATCGTGCCGGATTCCGAATTGATTCTCGAAGCGGTCATGACCAATCCGCTACGCACCGGTTTATTCACGACACTGCGCGAGATGGGTGCCAAAATCGAAACGCTGCAAACGCGCGACGATGGCGGCGAAGAAGTCGCCGATTTGCGCGTGGTGACTTCACAGCTGAAAGGCGTCGACGTGCCGGCGGAACGCTCGCCGGCCATGATCGACGAGTATGTCGTTTTGGGTGTCGCCGCAGCTTTCGCCGAGGGCACAACGCGCATGCGCGGTTTGAAAGAATTGCGGGTGAAAGAATCCGATCGATTGGAAGCTACCGCAGAAATGCTGCGCGTCAACGGCGTTTCCGTCGAGATCGAGGGCGACGATCTCATCGTGCATGGCAAAGCCGCCGTGCCCGGCGGCGGTGAAGTAAAGACACATATGGATCACCGCATTGCGATGTCGGCGCTGGTGATGGGACTTGCCAGCGAGCAGCCGGTGCGCGTCGATGACAGCGCGTTTATCGCCACCAGTTTTCCCGGTTTTGTTGCGCTCATGCGTTCGCTCGGGGCGGATCTTACATGATTATCGCCATCGATGGACCGGCAGCGTCGGGTAAAGGCACGCTCGGTAAAAAACTCGCCGCCCATTACGGCTTTCATCATCTCGACACCGGCTTGATCTACCGCGCGGTGGCCGAGGCCCTCCTCAATGCCGGGCAGCGGCCGGACGACGAAAAGGCGGCCGTGGCGGCCGCGAAAGCGCTCGATCCGGCGCGTTTCAACGAAGCGGCGCTCAAGAGCCAAGCGGTGGGCGAGGCGGCCTCCGTCGTCTCGGCCATCCCGGCGGTGCGACAAGAACTCATCGAATTTCAGCGTAATTTTGCAAAAAAACCGCCCGGCGCCGTTCTCGACGGACGCGATATCGGCACCATCATTTGTCCCGAAGCCGACGTGAAGATTTTCGTAATGGCTTCCGCAGACGTGCGCGCACGCCGCCGCGCGCTCGAATTCAAAGCCGCCGGTAAGTCAATCGACGAAGCGGCGGTGCTCACCGATATTCGCCGGCGCGACGCGCGCGACATGAACCGCGCCGCGGCTCCCTTGCGGCAAGCGGCGGACGCGCATCTGCTCGATACGACGAAGCTTGATATTGAAGGCGCGGTTCGAGCGGCCGTTGCTATTGTCGAAGCAGTGAGAGCCCGCGCGCAACGATCGTAGCAAGCGAAGCCCGGATGAGCGAAGCGAAATCCGGGGCGTGCCTATTGTTGGCTCCCGGGACAATTTTAGCTGCGATGACTTCCTGACGCGCTCGCGTAGTTTTCATCCTGGTCCGGTCGAAGCGCGAAGCTTTGATCCCCACCCGGACGGCTTCGCCGTCCGACCTCCCCTTTTCAAGGGGAGGTGAAGCTGTGCCTCACCTTCATTCATTCCCATAATCGTCACGCATTATGGCCATCACGCATTCCTATGATCATCACGCGAGGCCGTTCCGCACGTCACCTCCCCTTGTAAAGCAGGGCAATCGCATGTGGCACAGCGCCTCTGCTCCCTCCCCCTGAAAGGGGGAGGGTTGGGGTGGGGGTCAATCTTGGGCTTAAGAATCGTTACAAACGCCCCCTCGCCCGACTTCCTCGCAGTCGCTCGGAAGTCGACCTCTCCCCAGTCGAAGTCGGATATATCCGACTTCGACCACTTGATAATGCCGAACTCGGCTATAGCTGAGTTCGGATGGCGGTCGATCCGAGCGAATGAATGCAGTCCCGGACGGCTTCGCCGTCCGACCTCCCCTTTTCAAGGGGAGGTGAAGCTGTGGCTGTCCCGCAGCGCCGCAAATTGTTTAACGCCGGCCCCAAGACACCAGCGTCCACAAGCGCTCGTGCAAGTAATAAATAACGATCTTGGTAAGGACCTCGGTGCCGGCGATGGCGCCGGCCAGACCGGCATGGCCGGTAATCGCAAAGCTGATAATGAACGTGTCCAAGCTGCCGGTTACGCGCCAGCTCACCGCCTTCGCAATAGAGCGCGTGTGTGACTCGCGCGCCCCTAAAATGCGCGCCAGCCGTCGCAGCAGCGTTCCCGGTTTGCGCGAATCGAATGCAGCGTCGCCGTTGGCCATCGTCGACTCGACAAGCCCCATGGCCACCGTGTCGTAGCTTTCCGGGTCGATCAAAATGAAGCTGCCGGTCTCGCGGTTCTCGGCGTAGGGATCGAGGGCGAGCGGGCGGTCGAGCTGCAAATGGCAAAGGCCGAGTTCGTTGGGCATCAAGCGATCGGCCGCGAAGGGCGCATTCTCGTTGGCGAGATCGATGACGCGCATCGGCCCGATCACGGTGGCCGCGGCGTGCGCGGTGCCGAGCTTGATGAGAAAGCGATTGCCGGGCGCCAGCGTGCTCTGGCCCATCCAGAAAATGCGCGCCGCGATTCGATCCGTCACATTGGCCGGTGCTTCTGCGTCAACGATCATATCGCCACGCGAAATATCGAGATCGCTGGTCAAGGTCAGTGTGACCGCTTGCCCGGCACTGGCGCGGGTATTTTCTTTGTTCGGGGCTATAATGCGAGCAATTTGCGCCGTTTGCCCCGACGGCAATATGCGCACGTCCATGCCGGCGTGAACCTGACCGCCGGCGATCAAGCCGCAATAGCCACGAAAATCATCATCGGGCCGATTGACCCATTGCACGGGCATGCGAAAGGGCCGCCCGGCGGTTTGCGATGAAACATCCGCTGATTCCAGGTGATTGAGCAGCGTGGGGCCGTTGTACCACGTCATATTCGGGGACCGATCGACCACGTTGTCGCCCCCGCGCGCCGAGGTGGGAATGAAGATGATGGAAACGGGGCCAAGCCCTTCGGCAAAAGCGCGAAATTTTTCTTCAATCGCGGCAAAGGCGGTTTGCGACCAGCCCACTAGGTCCATCTTGTTGACCGCCACCACGAGGTGACGCACACCAAACGTTGTCGCAATGAGCGCGTGGCGCCTTGTTTGTTGCGTCAGACCCGCCTGGGCATTGACGAGAATGAGCGCAAGGTCGGCGGTGGAAGCGCCGGTCGCCATGTTGCGCGTATATTGCTCGTGCCCCGGCGCATCCGCCACGATGAACTTACGCTTTTCCGTGGCGAAGAAACGGTAGGCGAGATCGATGGTGATCTTTTGCTCGCGTTCGGCGGTGAGACCGTCGAAGAGCAGTGAAAAATCAAGTTCCTCATGCCTGCCGTGGCGGCGGCTGTCGCTACGCAAGGCCGCCAATTGATCGTCCGGCACAAGCTTGGCTTCATACAGCAGACGCCCGAGCAAACTCGATTTGCCGTGATCGACCGAACCACAGGCGATGAATCGCAACAGGCTTTTGTTTTCGTGCAAACGAATGGCGTCGCGGGTAAATGTATGGGGATCGGTGAGCGCATTCATCAGAAATAGCCTTCTTGCTTCTTGCGCTCCATCGACGCCGCGCCGTCGTGATCGATGACACGGCCGCGCCGCTCAGAGTAGCGGCTGTCAAGCGTCTCCTGGATGATGTCGTCGACGGTGCTGGCGCTGCTTTCAATGGCGCCGCTGAGAGGGTAACAGCCCAGCGTGCGAAAGCGCACATTGCGCAGTTGCGGTTTTTCACCCGGCTCCAACGGCAAGCGATCGTCGTCGACCATAATGAGGACGTCGCCGCGTTTGACGACGGGGCGGGGTGCGGCAAAGTAAAGAGGGACCACCGGAATGTTTTCGCGGCGGATGTAGAGCCAGACATCGAGCTCCGTCCAATTCGACAACGGAAACACGCGGATGCTCTCACCCTTGCGTTTATGTGCATTGAAAAGGCGCCACGGCTCCGGCCTCTGCCGCTTGGGATCCCAACGGTGCTGGGCGTTGCGGAACGAGAAGATGCGTTCTTTGGCGCGAGACTTGTCCTCATCGCGGCGCGCCCCGCCGATTGCCGCATCAAACCCGTGCGCGTCGAGCGCTTGGCGCAAGGCTTGCGTTTTCATCACATCGGTATGCAGCTCCGAACCGTGCGAAATCGGTCCGATGCCGCGCGCCAAACCGTCTTGGTTGACGTGCACGATGAGATCAAAACCTGCCTCCCTTACGCGCTGATCACGGAAAGCGATCATATCCCGAAATTTCCAGGTGGTATCGACGTGCATGAGCGGAAACGGCAGCTTGCCGGGATAAAAAGCCTTTTTCGCCAGATGCAGCAGGACCGAGGAATCCTTACCGATCGAATAAAGCATCACCGGTTTTTCGCACTCGGCCACCGTCTCGCGAATAATATAAATGCTTTCCGCCTCCAACTGATCGAGATAACTGTGCGTCGCGCGGGTTAGGGTAAAATCGTTCATGCGTGCAACACCTATTGCCCTTCGCCGCGCGCAGCATGGATTGGACGATTATGCAAACCGCATTCCGTCTTTCCATCCGATTCCCACCACCAGCGGCCGGCGCGCTCTCGCTCGTCCGGCGCCACCGCGCGCGTACACGGGGCGCAGCCAATAGACAGGAAACCGCGCCCATGCAGCGGGTTGACCGGCACGTCGTATTCGCGCGTAAAGTCGACGACGTGTGCGCGTGTCCAGTCGAATAACGGATTGATTTTAACCATGCTATGCGTATCTTCGAAAGTCGCAAAACCGATGTCGGCACGGTGCTCGGATTGGTCGGCCCGCAGGCCCGTGATCCATGCATCGGCCCCCGCGAGCGCACGATTGAGCGGCTCGACTTTCCGCACATGACAGCATGCCTGACGCGCTTTAACCGAATCGCGAAAGCCGTTGCTGCCTTGCGATTCGATTAACGACTCAAGCGCGCGGCGCTCGGGAACGATTGCGCGGATGGGGCGGCCATAATGGCGTTCGGTCGCGGCCCACACCTCATGCGTTTCAGGAAACAAGCGGCCGGTATCGAGGGTGATAATCTCGATATCGAGAGCCTGCGTTAATATGGCATGGCTGATGGCCTGATCCTCCAGCCCAAAGCTCGTGGTGAAAATAAGGCGGCCGGCAATCGCCGCGCGGGCGGCGGCAACCCGCTCAAAAAGATTCAGGGCTTCGGCTCCAGCCGATAGGTGATGCACCTGCGCTTGGATAACGGCTCGGTCAGGCCGAGATACGGCATGGCTGGATGCGGTGAACATGGAGAGCTCCGTCTAACGTCCACTTAGGGCCTGTTTTTGCACACCCGCAATAAGTGATCGAAAAATAAACATACCGTTCCAAGAAACATGCCCGAGGGGGAGGAATCGTTTTATGATTATGTTGGCGCGTGGAACGCGGCTTCGGCGGCGTTGGCGTGGTTAAACGCTCGAACGAAGGCCTTGGCGTCGGTTTGCGGCTTTACAGGTGCCTGTCGGGGATGCGTGGGCTGGCCGATACGATCTGCGGGCTATTATGAATTGCAAAGCTTGGCAGGATGATTTTAATGTTGCAGGGACGGAGAAAACACGAAAGTGAGCGCATGATATTGAAGGATCCGGTGTTCCGTTGGGATGACCCCCTCGACGTTGAAAGCGAACTGACCGAAGATGAGCGTATGGTCCGCGACACGGCTCGCGGTTTTGCCCGAGCCTATCTTATGCCGCGCGTTGTTGAGGCCTTTCGCGACGAAAAATATGATCCCCAGCTACTTTCCGAAATGGGCAAGCTTGGTCTGCTTGGCCCGACCCTTCCGGAAGACTATGGCGGTGCGGGCCTTGGCTATGTTGCCTATGGTTTAATTGCACGCGAGATCGAACGCGTCGATAGCGGCTATCGGTCCACTTTATCGGTGCAGTCGTCGCTTGTGATGTTTCCGATCTTTGCCTATGGCACCGAGGCGCAGCGGCGCAAATATCTGCCTAAGCTCGCCTCCGGCGAATTGATAGGCTGTTTTGGCTTGACCGAGCCGGACCATGGCTCCGATCCCGGCTCGATGGTGACACGCGCCGAAAGGATTGCGGACGGCTACAAGCTCAACGGCGCCAAGACATGGATATCCAACGCGCCGGTGGCCGATCTGGCGATTGTTTGGGCCAAGCTTGATGAGGTCATTCGCGGCTTTATCGTCGAACGCGGGACCAAGGGGTTTTCCACGCCGAAGATCGAAGGCAAGCTCTCCTTACGTGCTTCCGTGACCGGCGAGATCGTGTTGTCAGACTGTGTGGTGCCGGAGGAAAATCTTTTGCCGAATGTGAAAGGGCTCGCCGGGCCTTTCGGCTGTCTTAACAATGCCCGGTATGGAATTGCCTGGGGCGCGATGGGGGCCGCTGAGTTCTGTTGGCATGCCGCCCGGCAATATGCGCTTGAGCGCAAGCAATTCGGCCGCCCTCTGGCCGCCAATCAGCTGGTGCAGAAAAAGCTCGCCGACATGCAGACGGAAATCGCGCTTGGCCTGGCTGGCGCTTTGCGCCTCGGCCGCATGTTGGAATCAGGGCGCGCAGCGCCGCCATCGATTTCGCTCATGAAGCGGAACAATTGTGGCAAGGCGCTCGATATCGCGCGGCAAGCGCGCGACATACATGGCGGCAACGGTATTTCGGAGGAATACCACGTCATGCGAGTGCTCGCGAACCTGGAAACGGTGAATACCTATGAAGGCACCCATGACATTCACGCGCTGATCCTGGGCCGCGCACAAACGGGTATTCAGGCTTTCTTTTGATCTCTGTATCGCGGGGGCAGCCTGATTTCGGGCCGCGATCCAACCTGAGTGAGGCATCGATGGCGGATGCGGAGGAGAAGATCAAACGGCTGTTGATCGTCAAAGTTCGGGCATTGGGCGATCCCGTCCAAACGCGCGCGCTCATTCAAAGCACAATGCCATTCTACCGGGCCCTTGGCGCCACCCGCGTGCGCGTTCTGCAAAATGTCGATGAACCCGCTCAATTTCTCATTGAAATCGATTATGAGGCCGATGCCGCGTTCGAACTCAATAGGCAGAAAGTGGTCAGCGATCCCACAATACACAGCCTTCTTCAGGGCTGGCGGCAAATGCTTGCCGGCAGCGCCGAAATGGATGTGTACGAGGACGTGACGGCTTAAGCAGCGTAAACCTAAACCCTTGTCCGCGCCGGGGTTTTTGTTCCCTTCGTATACTATACAAACAACAACATGGACTTAAAGCCGGCTGCTCCGAAAACCGAGCAGCCCCTCTCACCGCGGCGCCAGCAGCATGACCATCTGTTTGCCTTCGAACCGTGGTTCTGATTCGACCTTGGACAGCGCCGTCGTGTCTTCTTTCACGCGCTGAAGCAGCTTGTAACCCAGATCCTGGTGGGCCATCTCGCGTCCGCGGAAGCGCAGCGTTATCTTGACCTTGTCGCCGTCTTCGAAGAAGCGTTTCATCGCACGCATCTTCACGTCGTAATCGTGATCGTCGATCATCGGTCGAAGCTTGATCTCTTTGATCTCCACGGTTTTTTGTTTTTTGCGTGCTTCGGCCGCTTTTTTTTGCGCCTGGAATTTGTATTTGCCGAAATCCAGAATCTTGCAAACCGGCGGGGTCGCATTGGGCGAAATCTCCACCAGATCGAGACCCACCGCTTCCGCCATATGAATGGCGGTTTGGAAATCGACGATGCCCTTATTCTCGCCGGTATTATCGATCAGTTGAATTTCGCGGGAGCGGATTTCCTCGTTGATGCGCGGGCCGTCCTTTTGGACGGGTTGCGCGGATTTCATCGGACGGCGAATGGTATTTTCTCCTCAAGCTGTTGCAACAAACTTCGGTCCGGCGCGGCGAACCTCGGGTGCGGGAAAGATTGGTAGAAACAGCGAATAAGTCAACGCAGTTCCCGACATATTTTGAATAAAGCAGTCACAAATCACGATCAAATTTTTTTAACGTGTACGGCAACGTTCGGCCGGTCGTCCTTTCGGTCTATGACCTCGCCATAGACGTGTAGGACCTGCCGGGCCACGGTCGCAGCATTAAAATGCGCATGAACCCAATCGCGACCGCGCAAGCCCAAGCTCTCCCGCTCCAACTCAGGCATGGAAAACATTCGCAGGAGCGCTGCCGCCAGCGCAGTCTCATCGCCCACCGGAACGCGCAAACCCGCGATCCGATTTTCCGGGATTGCAGGGGTGGTCAGCACCACATCCGTCCCTGCGGCAAGCTCTGAGACGATGACGGGGCGCGCCATTGCCTGCGCCTCCAAAATCGCGCGCTGAATGCCTTCAGGCTGCACAGCCGCGGAAATCACCACCGAGGCGGCAGCATAAGCGGCTGGCATATCGCCGACGGGCGCGGCCATACGGATGACGTCCATGGTCCCGGTACTCACCACCAAATCCCATAATTCGCCGTTATAACGGGTATGGCCATGATCCTCGCCGACAAAGACGCAGGAAAAATCGCGCAAGCCCGTTTCCTTGAGCCGTTTAATGGCCTTGACCGCAATGTGATGGCCCTTGCGGCGCAAAATGCGTCCGGCGACGACAATCACTTTCGTGCACGATTTAACGCCCCAGCTCTTGCGGATTGCGTCAATGCGGTCTTGTCCGACATGCGAGGGGTTGAAACGATCGAGATCAATGCTGCACGGCACGACCTTGATCTTTTCCCACGGCGTACCATGGCGATCATTGATCAGTTGTGCGATCTGTTCGCTGGCCGCGAGCACGCGATCACCGCGCGCCATAACGCCGTTGTAGAGATGCTTAAAAATATTTTGCTCGCGAAACCCCTTGTGCCAACTGGTCAAAAAAGGGATGTGGGCGAGTCGGGCGGCAACAAAGGCGCTCCAGGCGCCGGAACGTCCAAGCGCGTGAATGGCACTACATTCGTGCTCGCGTACCAGACGCAGCAAAATCGCGGCATTCTGTGCCATAACGACGGGATTATTGCTGGCGACGTTGAGCGGGATGAATTCACCGCCGGCTCCGATGAGCTTTGTCACGAGCCGACCCGGTCGCGACATCACAATGGCGCGATGGCCCGCCTCGGTGAGAATGCGGGTGAGCTCAACCGCACCATAGTCGGCCGCGCCGATATCCAGCATCGGCGTGACGATAAGAACCACTAATGGACGAATTGCGCCGGGCATGGAGAAACTCGGCGCGCGCGAGCCGGATTGGACAAAACTATTTCGAGATCCATAGCCATTACTGTCTCATGCGCAAAAAGGGCCTCACTCCAGAACGCACGCTATTAATGTTCGGGCGCAAATGCCAATCGCGTGCGTTTATAGACGCCATCGATGACTTCGGCAATGCTCGACCCTTTTATGTGTTGCGCCGAGTAAATTACGTAGCGCTTGCGTTTCCTCCTCCATGAAGTGACAACAAGGTTGTTTACTCCTGTGTTTGTCAATTTTTGCAGTGGTCATGACCGAATTACGCCTTTTATCGCTGATCGTCAAATTCCGCCGCCGCCGCGCACGATTGCCATACGTTTTCGCGATGGCGCTCATCCGTCCGCGGGATCGGGCCTGTTTTGGCTCGGCGGGTTCAAATCCGACATGAAAGGCACCAAGGCCGAAGCGCTCGACCGCTGGGCGCAGACGCATGGCCGCCCCTGCCTGCGTTTCGATTATTCCGGTCACGGCAAATCCGGCGGCGAGTTTACCGACGGCACAATCGGTCACTGGCTGGAGGACAGCTTGGCAGTCTACTTGCGCTTTGCGCAAGGGCCCCAGGTGGTGATCGGCTCGTCAATGGGCGGCTGGTTGGCGTTGTTGCTCGCCCGACGCTTGCGTGAACAGACGGGCGCACCCCCGATCGCCGGGATGGTCTTAATTGCGCCAGCAGTGGATTTTACCGAGAAGCTAATGTGGAAACGGTTCCCCGCGGCAATAAAGCGTGAGATCGAGAGAAAGGGTTTCTGGATACGGCCCTCGCAATATGGTGAGGACGCTTATCCGATCACCAAAAACTTAATCGAGGAGGGCCGCAAACATCTCATGCTTGATGATCTGATCGAAACCGGATGTCCCGTGCACATTTTGCAAGGTGTACAGGATGCCGAGGTGCCGTGGCGGCATGCAGTCGAGTTGGTCGCGCGTTTCTCGCGCGACGATGTGGTGCTGACGCTGATTAAAGACGGCGACCATCGCCTCTCACGTCCGGAGGACATCGAGCGCCTGATCGCGGCCGTGGCGGAGTTTGATGAGGCAAGCAAGCCGTTGTAAACGTTAGTCTTTTGTCGATATCTTTGACTACGTAAAAATTTTTACGGAGTGTGCTCCGGCGTTGCGTTTTCCGGCGCAGCGACCTCAAAAGCTGCGCGCCATTCTTCACGCACAAACTCGTCGGGTTCGGTTTTTTTCTCGTACAAAGCCAAGAGTCGCTTGCGTGGCAATAGCCGGCCAAGCGCCCACACAGCGGCGGCGCGCACCAAAGGTGAGGGATCGTTGAGCAGACGTTCGGCTTCACCGGCAAGCGAGTGGTCGGCGGAGTTTCCGATGGCGATCAAGACATTCCTGATAAAGCCGTCGCGGCCGGCCCGCTTAATCGGGCTTTTGGTAAACAAGGCGCGAAATTGCGCATCGTCAAGCCGCGTCAGTTCGGCAAGCTTCGGCGCCGTTAAGCTTTCGCGTGCCGCCAGCTTGGCTTCACGCCCCTGCACCGCGAACTTATTCCAGGGACAAACCGCGAGGCAATCGTCGCAACCGTAAATGCGATTGCCCATGAGTGGGCGCAAGTCGCGTGGAATCGGTCCCTTGTGCTCGATGGTGAGATAAGCGATACAGCGCCGCGCATCGAGCCGGTAGGGTTCGGGAAACGCGGCCGTCGGGCAAATGTCGATACAGGCGCGGCAGCTGCCGCAAGAATTCGGCGCCGGCGCGTCCGCCGGCAAATCGAGCGTCGTAAAGATTGAGCCAAGAAAGAGCCACGAGCCGAATTCGCGCGAGACCAAATTCGTGTGCTTACCCTGCCAGCCGAGACCAGCACGGGCGGCAAGCGGCTTCTCCATCACCGCGGCGGTGTCGACGAACAGCTTCACATCACCGCCGGCATGCGCGAGCAGCCAGCGGGCGATCGCTTTTAGCCGTTTTTTGATGAGATCGTGGTAGTCATCACCTTTGGCATAGACCGAAATCGCCGCGCGATCGCGGAGCTTGAGGGTCGCGAGCGGATCGGAGTTTGGCCCGTAATTCATGCCGAACATGATCACCGAACGAACCTGCGGCCACAGAATACGCGGGGAGGCGCGGCGTTCGGGCGCGTTTGCCATCCACGTCATCTCGCCATGGGCACCGTCGGCGATAAAACGTTCGAGCCGCGCCTTTGCTTGCGGCACGGCATCGGGTCCGGTGACGCCGACATGATCGAAGCCACAGGCTTTTGCCTGCAAGATGAGGGACGCTTTGATGCTTTTTGTGTCTGTCAAAAGTCCAGATCGGCGTAGGTCGTCGACGCCGGCATGCCGGAGAGCGTGTCGGCGAGGATGGGACGGAACGAGGGGCGCGACTTCACCCGCGCATACCAGTTCTTGGCCATGTCGTCTTCGTTCCACGGCACTTCGCCCAAATAGTCACACGATGATAAATGCGCCGCCGCCGCCAAGTCCGCCAGGGTCATCCGTTCTCCCGCAAGCCAATCGCGGGTGCGCGCCAGCCATCCAATATAAGCCATATGATAGCGGATATTTCGCCGAGCGGCGCGCAAGATATCGGTGTCGGGAGGACCGCCTCCCTGTTCGTGGGTCATATGGCGTTTGAAGGCGCGTTCCGTCACCAAGAGGCCGCTGACTTCATTGTGAAACTTATCATTGAACCAGTTGACGAGCCGGCGCACTTCCACCCGCTGTCGAGGCGCGGACGGCAGGAGCCGATTGTCGCCATCGGCATGGGAATGTGTCTCTTCAATATATTCCGCGATGGTATTGGCGCCCGGGACAGCCAGCTGGTCGTCGTCGCGTAATAAGGGGATCTCGCCCGCTGGATTGATTAGCAGGAATTCCTCCCGCCGCTCCCAAAAGCGTTCCTCCAAAAGCCGCGATTTTATGCCGTATTCATTCAAGATCAGACGGATAAAGCGTGAGCGCGGACAAAGTGGATGTTGTAGGAGTGTCAACATGTTTGACCGGAATGGCGGAAGGCGAAAAGACGAAAATCGCGTTTGCAGTATATGAACGTCGTTAACAGCGCATTGAAAAAACCACGTCTTTTTCGGTTGCCTGTCGCCGGCCTTTACGCCACAAGCGCTGACCCGCGCACATCGTGCCGGACTTAGTGCGCGGCTTCTTCGGAGTACATTTGCCATGCATTTTGACGCCATCAAGGCGGGCATCGCCGGCCTTAGTTCGGTCCAACTTGATCTGGTCAAAGCCGCCGTGCTCGGTCTGGTGGAGGGCCTGACCGAGTTTCTTCCGGTATCCTCCACCGGCCATTTGTTGCTGATGGAGGAATGGCTCGGCTGGGGCGGAGATGCCTTCGGCAAATCCTTTGCGGTGCTTATTCAGCTTGGCGCGATTCTGGCGTTGTTGTCGGTGTATTTCGGCCGTCTCTGGTCGCTGGCGAGACACATGTTCACGCAATGGGCGGCCGCGCGCTTTGTCATCGGTGTGCTGCTTGCCTTTCTGCCCGCGGCGGTGATCGGCGCGCTCGGTTATCACATCATCAAGACCTATCTGTTCGATGTGCGTGTGGTTTGCGTATCACTGATCCTCGGCGGATTTGTTTTGTTCTGGATTGACCGCCTCGACCTAAAGCCGCGCTTTCACGAGGCAAGCGCGTTCACGCTGCCCATGTATCTCGGTATCGGCTTCATTCAATGCCTGTCCATGATTCCCGGGGTATCGCGCGCAGGCGCCACGATTGTCGGCGCCATGCTGTTCGGCGCGGATCGGCGCTCGGCGGCGGAATTTTCGTTTTGGCTGGCGATGCCGACTATGGTCGGCGCTTTTGCCTATGAATTCTATAAAAGCCGCGCCACGCTGTCCTTGGGCGACAATATCGCAGTGACCGCGATCGGCTTCATCTTTTCGTTCATCTTTGGCTGGATCGTGGTGAAGACGTTTCTGCGCTATGTGCAACGGCATTCATTCGCGTTGTTTGCCTGGTGGCGTATCCTGCTCGGTGGCGGGGGCCTTATCGCGATTTATCTTGCGTGAGTGAGGATGACCATCCACTCCGTCATGCCCTGCTTTATGCCACGGCTGTCCAGCTTGGCTTAGGCTTAGGTTTTGTCATGCGCGCAAGGCTCGGCCGAAATGCGGGTCGCGGTATGATTTTCACACCATCCCGCGGTTGAACTGGCCGGTCTTGCGGAATCGCCAAAGATAAGACGGCACGATCGCTTCAATCGGCTCCGGTGTGATACCGAGGCCCGCCAGCGTGCGGCCTTCGGCGATCGCCGAAGGCGAGACCACATTATCGCTGCGCAGCAGTTCAACCTGATCCGGCGTAAGCACCGGCTTGGGCATGAATTGTAAGACGCCCGCTTGAATCTTGGCAATGAAGAAGGGGATCGGCACCAGCAAACGTTTTCGCTCGATCGTCTCGAGCACATACCGCATGAGTTCTTTGAACGTGCGCACGTCGGGGCCGCCCAATTCGTAAGTCGTGCCGGCTTTGAGCTTGCCGTCGACTGCGTCGCCGACGGCCCGGGCCACGTCGCCGACAAAGACCGGTTGAAATCGCGTCAGGCCGCCGCCGATGAGCGGCAAAGCGGGCGAAAGACGCGCCAATGCCGCAAAGCGGTTGAAGAAGTCGTCTTCCGGCCCGAACAAGATCGACGGCCGCATGATGACGGCCGAAGGCTCGGCGGCCAGCGTCGCTTTTTCCGCTTGTGCTTTGGAGCGTGCGTAAGCCGACGGCGAATTCTCATCGGCGCCGATCGCGGAGACATGCACAAGCCCGGCACTGTGCGCCTTCGCCGCCTGCGCCACGTGCTCAGCGCCGCCGACATGCACGGCATTAAAGCGCTGGCGTCCGCGTTCGAACAAAATGCCGACCAGGTTGATGAGCACATGCGCATCGCGCGCGGCCGCTTCGACCGACGCGGCATCGCGTAAATTGGCTTGCACAGCGTGAATTTGCCCCACCCGGCCGAGCGGCTGGAGATGGCCGGCGAGTTCCGGGCGGCGCACCGCCACGCGGATGCGGTAGTGCCGCTTGGCGAGCGCGCGGACCACGTGACGGCCGAGAAAGCCCGAGCCGCCATAGACGGTGACAAGCGTATCGTAAGGGCTGCGCGCGCTCATGCCGCTATCCGCTCGTTTTCCGAGGGTTTGGTTTTCGGCAAGAATGCCGTTGTGTTGGGGATTACAGGATCGTTTGCGCTCTGTACAGGCCTGTCAATTGACAACGGATAAGCGGCTCCGTACCTAGAGCACACGATGCTTTTAGCTGATCCAGGTGTCGCCGCACGCGATCTTCACCTCCTGGAATGCGAACCGGGTGAGTTCGGGTGGAGGGAGCACGCATTACGTGGGCTGGTTCAACTAAAAGCATCACGCGCTAATCTTTGGCCCAGGTGGCGGAATTGGTAGACGCACTAGTTTCAGGTACTAGCGGGTAACACCGTGGAGGTTCGAGTCCTCTCCTGGGCACCACGCTCGACGTTGACCGGCTACGGCGGATGCCGCCTCTCCGCGACGCTACGACGGCATTTGGCTCGTCAGCTTCATGCATAATGATCTTGGCGACCCGGAGCAGAAAGCGCTGCAACCCATCGACAATCCGTTCGGCCCGAGATTGTCACCTATGTCTTCGGTACAATCTGTTACCTATGTGTCCGGGTCGGACAAAACAAAACTGGTGCCGGCGGAGGGATTTGAACCCCCGACCACCCGCTTACGAAGCGGATGCTCTACCGCTGAGCTACGCCGGCAAATCGGCTAAAATATCGATCTTGTGATATCGGCGCGGGCCGCAAATGGCAAGCGAGCGCCCCGATTGCGAACGCCGCAATTGACCACGCGGGGCCAAGGCTTCGCAAATGTCGGGCCTCGGATACGCTATTGACGGGTGGACCGCCCGCTTATGGGAAACCTTGGCGAAAACGGGGCCGCGCGGCGGACGATGGCGCATCGGTGTTTTCCTCCTCAGCATTCGAAAGCGGTCCCGGATCGTCCGGGAGGTGGACTAATGGAATCACGGGTTCAGTCGCTTTGTCTCGTGCGGCATTGGTGGTTGGGCTGTCTGTCGCCGGCTGAGATTGGGGTCTGACGGAGGCGTCCCGCTCGCGCGTTTTGTCCGGCGCATCCGCTTCGTTCGGTTCGTTCTCCTCGCTTCCTGGCGTTTTAACCGAAACGGACATTGCCGTCGCAGATGCCGAAACAATGGCAGCCGGTATCGGCTCGATGACGGAATGGCTTGACGCAATTTCCGCTAAGGGCGCGCGCCAGACGAACCCGTCGAGTTGTCCGTTTGGGGCGACCGGCATCCAATGCTCGGAGACGACGCCATCGGCGGTCCAAATCGGGTCTCCGGACGCATGCATCGCGCGGCTCATCCATTCGCG
This sequence comes from uncultured Pseudomonadota bacterium, assembly GCA_963697535.1. Taxonomy (GTDB): domain Bacteria; phylum Pseudomonadota; class Alphaproteobacteria; order Rhizobiales; family Xanthobacteraceae; genus Pseudolabrys. The sequence goes on from OY969085.1 coordinate 1,286,913, forward strand.
CACGCGGCCATGGTCACCGTGCTCTCTGTCTTCGATCTCAGCCATCAACATAGCAAGCCGGCGGGTGGGCAAGGAAAGATAGGGCGCCAGCGCCGCGCGCGCCGTCGCGAATTCACCCGCATCGAGCGCGGCGCGGGCGACGGCAAGCGCGGCTTCGCGTCCTCCCGGCGTCAACTCGCTGAGTTTTTGCATGCGGTCGAGGCGCTCGCGAGCCGAATCGCCGGGCCGCAAATTCGCGTAAGCTTCCGCAAGATCGGGATGCGGGCTCATCACCCAAGCTTTTTCCAAGATGCGCCGCGCCTTGCGCTGCTCGCCTTTTTCCGCCAACTGACGCCCTGCCAAAGCGACTGCCGGCACCAGATCCGGCGCGAGTTTTGTGGCTTCAAGGGCGGCCCTCTGTGAGGCGTCGCGGTCGCACTCCTCCGATGCGATGGCTTGCGCTGTCAGCAGCACCGCGCGCCGCCGCCAATAGATGTTTTTATTTAGCGCGGCTTTCATATTTTCCAGCGCCGCCAAAGCGCCGGACCAATCCGACGCCATGCAACGGTCATCGAGCACCGCTTGCCCCGCCCAGGGAAGCGAAGGCGCCGCTTTGGCGGCTTGCTCCGCCGCGCGGCGCGCAAAGGACGCATCGTTGCGACGTCGCGCTTCCATATAGAGTCCGCGCAGGCCCAAGAGCTTGGTTTCATCGCGCTGCGTCATTTTGTGGAAGGCACGTTCGGCGCTCGCGCGATGGCCGCCAAGCTGCGCCGATTGAGCGGCCAGCAAAAGAGTCAGCGGATCATCCGGCGACAGCCGCTCGGCTTCGCCGGCGGAACGTTGTGCGACACGCAAATCGCCGCTTGCCACGGCAATAAGACCGCGCGAAATCGCCAGATAGCCCTTCATCGCGCGGCGATGACGAAAGAATAAGGACACCTGCTCGGGCGAGCGAACGATTGCGCGCAATATCGACCATAGCACGATGGCAATCAGCATCATGAGGACGACGCCGATCACCGCCACCATCAGCGAGGTCTCGATGCGATAGCCCATAAACGTCAGAACAATGTCGCCCGGGCGGTCGGCGAGCCAGGCAAAGCCGGCGGCGATAAAAGCGACAGCAGTTAAGAAAAAGAAGATACAAATCATAAACGCCCTCATTCTTTACCGGTGGCGTTTATCAACTCGGTGGCGAACGATTGCACGGCGGCAAGAGCGGCTTGGCGTGCCCGCACCTTCTCGATCCAACTTCGCGCCGGCGCACGCATCCTTTCCGGCAATTTGGCCAGTTCAGCAACGGCCGAGGATAGATCCGCAAGAGCGGCGGCCGTCTCAAGCCGCACCAGCACATCGGACGGATCGTCGCCGGATGGTGCGGTCACCGGACGGATGCGGACGAGTTTACCGGCATTGGCTTGCAACCGTTCGAAGAAGCTTACAGCGGACGTCTGGGCGGTCACGGCGTTCCGAATCGCGGGAATGCTCGCACGCAATTCCTGTGCAAGCGAGGTAGCACTGGGCACACCTTTGGCTGCGAAGGGTTCAAGCGATGCCAGCACCTTATCGTCGGCGCCGAGCGTTTTTGCCGCCGTGAGCTCCGCCCGAAACGGGGCGCCGCCGACAACCGCCGACCGCAATGCATTGGCTGTCATGGCAAGTCGCGCCGCATTTTCGGCTGCGGTCAATTTGGCGATATTGGCGTGCAACGATTTTGTCGACTGCTCAAGCGCGGCGATGCGTTGCCGCAAGCCATCGATCTGAGCAGGGTCGATTGGGGTGGATGCCTCGTTTGCGGTCGTTTGGACGCTGCCGCGCAATTGCGTCAGGGCCTTTTCCGCTGCATCGGCTTGCTTGCCGGCCTGCACGATTTGCCCGGCGAGATCGTTCATGCGGCCGTAAAGCGCGTTGACGGCTCCTCTCAATGACTCAACGGATTTTCCATTCACATTGACACGTTGTGTGATGTCGTCGCCATCCGTTTTCAGCCCATTGGCGACGGCATTTTCGAGTTTCGCGACACGAGCCGACATGGCCTCGATGAGGTCCGCCCTGTTCGTCGCCATCAACCTATTGTGCAGGCTCGTTATTTGCCTCTGCAAATCGCTGATCTGCGCCCGAAGGTCGTCGCCATTCACCTTCGTTTGCGGCACGTCTCGCACCCCGATCAAGAGCGCAAGAACAAACCCGACGACGATGCCAAGAACCGCGGTCGCCAGCACCGCGATCGGCAATCGGCCGAGCTTGGCCGCACGCGCCGCATTCTCGGAATATTCGGATGCTTGCTCCCCGTCGGCCGGGGACGGCTCTTCGTCCATACCGGAGGTCGACTTGGACGCGCCTGCGTCATGCGCATCAGACCGAATTTCAGTCGCGGTGAGATCAATAATCGGTGCCTTACGCTTTCTACTTTGCGCGCCTTGGGGCGGCCGTAGCGTTTCGCGCTTATCTGACATTGCGCGCCTCCTTGCCAATCGACCCAGCCATACAGTCGCAAATAACGCAATCGGTCCCAAAGCGCGATGTCAACCCGGCGCTCGCGCCAGAAGTTCAATCAGCGCCGCTTCCTCCGGCCGGGCGGCGATCGCGAGACTACTGGCGCCTGCCGCCGCCAAAGGCCTCGCAACTTGGTCGGAAAGGCAGACATGGCGCACGGCAAGCGCCTGTGCAGCGATGCCAACGGCCGTAGCGCCTGCCAGATAATTCTCCGCGCTACGCTTGGAAAAATGCAGCACCTCGTCAACTTCGCCCGCCGTGAGAGCCTCGACCAGTTCGGACGGGAACGGCACGTTCACCATGCGATAAACGACACGCATTTGCGCTTGAATGCCGCGCTTCGACAGTTCCCCAATAAGATCGGCAGCGCGCTCTTGGCCGGCAAGATAGAGCACGGGCGCAATCACGCCGGCGTGCCGCTCGGCGATGAGCCGCACCAAATCATGCACCTCGCCGCCGGCCGAATGGACGTTACGAAAACCCGCCTCCGTGGCCGCTTGCGCGCTCCGCCGACCGACTGCGAACAATGGCAGATCGAGCAATGCTTTGCGCGCCCGATTGCCGGAAATCGCGCCGGGCGCCCTGGCGCTCGTGATAATCACCGCGCTCCAGGTGCCGGATGTACCGCAAAGATCGGCCGCGATCGGCTCGGCGCGCATCAATGGTGCGATCAGCACTTCATGCCCGCGATGGCGCAGGAGAGAGGCGATGCGATCGGCGTCTCCTTGCGGGCGGGTGACAACGACGCGCATGGATCGACCATCCCTTCCGCTCATTCTCGCGCAATCATGAAGTCACGGCCCACCTTACAAAACTTTCAAAGTCCTTTGCCGGGTCCCCGCTTGCGCAGAAAGAAACGGCGGAATGTCCTAATCGAAAAACCCCGGCCCGGCACGATGTTTGAGTTCACGTCCCGTGTCGGCGCCGATGATCGCCGCGTCCTTGCGATTGCCATGGCCGGCAATGTCGTGCGCGGCGGATCCATCGGGGCGTGCGATGAGCCCGCGAAATTCAACCGCATCACCGGAGACGATCGCGTGACCTGCAATCGGCGTTTTGCATGAGCCGTCGAGGGCCGCAAGAAACGCGCGCTCACAGGCAAGTGCGATCGAAGTTTCAGCGTGATCGATGCGCGACAATAGCTCGCGCGTGCGCTCGTCGTTTTGCCGTGCTTCGATGCCGATGGCGCCTTGCCCCACAGCGGGTAAGAACTCGTGGATGTTCATAATCTCGGTCGCGTGCTCCGTCAGGCCGAGGCGTCTCAGGCCCGCCAGCGCCAGCAGCGTGGCGTCGACTTCGCCGTCATCGAGCTTGCGCAGCCGCGTCTCCACATTGCCGCGCAGCGGCACAATTTTTAGGTCGGGCCGCAATCGCTTCGCGATCGCCTGACGCCGCAGCGATGCCGTGCCGAGCGTGGCGCCTTGCCGCAGGTTCTGTAACGACTTCGCTTGGCGGCTGATGAACACGTCGCGCGGATCTTCGCGTTCCAGACAGGCCGCCAGTATGAGGCCTTCGGGCAATACGGTCGGCATGTCCTTGGACGAATGCACGGCGAGTTCGATACGTTTATCCAACAACGCCTCTTCAATTTCCTTCGTGAATAGTCCTTTACCGCCGAGCTCGGCGAGCGGCCGGTGCTGAATGGCATCGCCGGACGTTCGGACAACAATGATCTCGATCGCATCTTCGGCTTCACCGAGCGCGGCCGCCAGACGCGTGCGAACGGTATGCGCCTGCACCAGCGCCAGCGGGCTGCCGCGCGTGCCGATACGCAGAACTGGAGCGGTGGATTGCGCCATATTGCCTCTCGATGCTAGTGGAGTGGATTTGACATTCGCTACCCACCTGGCCGCAAGCTCGCGAAGCGAATGTCAAATCCAAAACTCCACTAGAAACTTATATTTGGCTCATGGTCTTTCGATTCAAACATTCGCAAAAGATCCCCGCCGAAATGGGTAGCGAATGTTTAAATCGGACCACTAGGCCACCTTTTAGTTCACCCTTTCCGGAAAAGGGAGGGTCGGAGGAAGAAATGATCATCCTCGGCATTGAAACGACCTGCGACGAGACTGCGGCGGCGGTCGTGCGGCGCAATGAGGACGGTCGAGGCACGATCCTGTCCAATGTGGTCTTAAGTCAGATCGGCGCACATGCGGTCTATGGCGGGGTTGTGCCGGAAATCGCCGCGCGCGCGCATGTGGAAGCCATCGACCATATCATTGCCAAGGCGATGGACGAAGCGGGCGTGAGCTTCTTTCAGCTCGACGGCATTGCGGCAGCAGCCGGACCAGGCTTGATCGGCGGCATCATTGTCGGCTTGACCACGGCCAAAGCCATTGCGCTCGTGACCAACAAGCCGCTGATGGCAGTCAATCATCTCGAAGCGCATGCACTGACCGCGCGGCTGACGGAGGCGACGCCGTTTCCTTATTGTCTGTTCCTTGCTTCAGGAGGGCATACGCAAATCCTCGCCGTCCGTGGCGTTGGCGATTATGTGCGGATCGGTACCACGCAGGACGATGCGCTGGGCGAGGCTTTCGACAAGGCGGCGAAATTGTTGGGCCTGGGTTATCCCGGTGGACCGCAGGTGGAGCAAGAAGCCAGGCGTGGGGATGCTACGCGCTTCGCCTTGCCGCGGCCGATGCAACACCGCAAGGATGCCGATTTTTCGTTCTCGGGGTTGAAAACCGCCTTGCGGCTGGCAGCCGAGCAAATCGCGCCTCTTTCCGATCGGGACGTTGCGGATCTATGCGCTTCATTTCAGCAGGCGGTCGTCGACGTCGTTTGCGATCGGCTCAGCGCCGGACTGCGTATCTTTCAAAATCGCTATGGCGCAGCAAACGCGCTTGTCATCGCCGGCGGCGTCGCGGCCAACCAGGTCATTCGCAAAGCGTTGAATGAACTCGCGACGGAGCACGGCACGATGTTGGTGGCGCCGCCGCTCGATTTATGTACAGACAATGGCGCCATGATCGCCTGGGCCGGCGCCGAACGACTGGCTTTGGGTCTTATCGATACGCTGGAAACGGCGCCCCGGGCGCGCTGGCCGCTTGATGAAATCGCCGCGGCCAAGGGCGCGCTGCAACGCACGGCGGCGTATAAGTGATTACGAATGTTTGGGCCAAACCGGCGTTGTAGAAATGATCGCTCTCACGATCAAAGAATCCCCCTCCCCCAACCCTCCCCCGCAAGCGGGGGAGGGGGTCCGCCCGAATTCCCTGCGAGTCGCAGTCATGATACCAGAGCTGCAAATCTCAACGCCGGACAAAGCATGCGCCGCAATGCACAGCGCGTCCCCTCCCGCGCAGCTGAAGTCGGATATATCCGACTTCAGCCACTTGAAATGGCCGAACTCGGGTAAACCCGAGTTCGGCGCGGGGGAGGGTTAGGGAGGGGGAAAAGCGACGCATGACCATTCAACGCATCGCAGTACTCGGAGGCGGCGCCTGGGGAACGGCGCTGGCGTTAACCTGCGCGCGCGCCGGACGAGACGTCATGTTGTGGGAGCGCGACGATGAGAATGCCGCACTCCTGACGACAAAACGTGAAAGCCGTTATTTGCCGGGGGTGAAGCTTGACGATTCGATCAAGCTTGCGCGCGAACTTTCCGAGGCGGCGCGCGCCGAGGCCATTCTTGTGGTCGTGCCGGCACAGGCGATGCGGGAGGTCGTCACCGCGCTTGCACCCTCGCTCGCCGCACGCTCGCCGCTCGTCGCTTGCGCCAAAGGCATCGAGCACGGCACGCATAAATTCATGACCGAGATCATCGCTGAATGCGCGCCCAAAGCGTTACCAGCGATTCTTTCCGGCCCAAGCTTTGCCGCCGATGTGGCGCGCGGACTGCCGACGGCCGTAACAGTCGCTGCCTCCGATCCCGCAATTGCGCAAGCCCTCGCGCAGGCGATGAATTCGGGCAGTTTCCGCCCCTATCATTCGACCGATATACGCGGCGTTGAACTCGGCGGCGCGACCAAGAATGTGCTCGCGATTGCGGCGGGCATCGTCACGGGGCGAGGATTGGGTGCAAGCGCGTCGGCAGCTCTGACGACGCGCGGCTTCGCGGAACTGGCGCGTTTCGGCAAGGCCTACGGCGCCAAGGCTGAGACGTTAATGGGTCTGTCGGGGCTGGGCGATCTCATTTTGACTTGCTCCACACCACAGTCGCGTAACTTCTCCTTCGGCGTCGCGCTTGGCCAAGGCGAGAAGGCAGCCACCGCCGCGCATGGCAAATTGGCGGAAGGCGTCTTTACCGCGCCGGTATTGTTGGAGATGGCGCGCGCGAAGAATATCGAAATGCCGATCTCGGCAGCGGTGGCCGCCGTGCTGGCGGAAAAAATGAGCGTGGATGCGGCAATCGAGTCCTTGCTCACCCGCCCCCTCAAATCGGAAGAATGAAATGGCCTACTGGCTAGTGAAATCCGAACCCGACGCCTGGTCGTGGGAAGCCCAAGTGAAAAAAGGCGCCCAAGGCGAGGCCTGGACCGGCGTGCGCAATCACACGGCCAAACAAAATCTCATGAAGATGAAAAAGGGCGACCGCGCCTTTTTCTATCATTCCAATATTGGTAAAGAGATCGTCGGCATCGTCGAAATAATCCGCGAGTCCTATCCCGATCCAACAGCGACGGCTGGCGAGCCGTGGGTCGTGGTGGATGTGAAGGCGCTCAAACCATTACCCAGGCCCGTGACGCTCGAAGCCATCAAAGCCGAGCCGCGATTGAAAGACATGGCTCTCTTGAGATATTCCCGCCTGTCGGTGCAGCCGGTGACGGCCGAGGAATGGAAGCTCGTGTGCAAAATGGGCGGGCTTTAACTCTCGACTGAATAGCGTCATAATGTGAGATTTACCGCCTCAGACGTTAGATTCCGCGTCTTGTCTAGCAACGGAACCGCGGCGCATAATGGCACAAAGAATCAAGCGAAATACCCGCGAGAGGTAGAGTTGAGTAGGGGAGGTTCAATGTCCGAGAAGATTTACGAGGTGCCGGCGCAATGGCGCAAACGCGCTTATGTCGATGACGCCAAGTACAAGGAAATGTATGCCCGCTCGATCAAGGACCCGGACGGGTTCTGGGCGGAGCAGGCCGCGCGCATCGATTGGATGACGCCCTTCACCGAGGTTAAGAACACCAACTTCGGCCCGCTCGATGTTTCGATCAAATGGTTCGAGGACGGCACGCTCAACGCCTGCTACAACTGCGTCGACCGTCATCTGTTCGAACGCGCCGATCAGGTCGCGATACTCTGGGAAGGCGACGACCCCAAGGACAGCAAGAAAATCACCTACCAAGAACTGCACGACGAAGTGTGCCGGATGGCCAACATCCTGCGCAACCGTAATGTCGAGAAGGGCGATCGCGTCACCATCTATATGCCGATGATCCCCGAGGCGGTCTACGCCATGCTTGCCTGCGCGCGGCTCGGCGCGGTGCATTCGGTGGTGTTCGGCGGCTTCTCGCCCAACTCGCTCGCCGGCCGCATCGAAGATTGCCGGTCGAAGTTTGTCATCACCGCCGACGAAGGCGTGCGCGGCGGGCGCAAGGTTCCGCTCAAGGCCAATGTCGATGCCGCGATTGCCAAATGCGGCGGCGTCGATTTTGTGGTCGTGGTTAAGCACACCGGCGGCGCCGTCGACATGGATCCGGTGCGCGACGTCTGGTACCACGAAGGCGCCAGTGTCGTAACCTCGGAATGTCCCTGCGCCGAGATGAGCGCGGAAGATCCGCTGTTCATTCTCTATACATCCGGCTCGACCGGAAAGCCGAAAGGCGTGTTGCACACCACCGGCGGCTATCTGGTTTATGCCGCGATCACGCATCAATATGTATTCGACTATCACGACGGCGACATCTACTGGTGCACCGCGGATGTCGGCTGGGTCACCGGCCACAGCTATATCGTCTACGGCCCGCTGGCCAATGGCGCGATCACGTTGATGTTTGAAGGCGTGCCGAATTATCCGACGACATCGCGCTTCTGGGAGGTTTGCGACAAGCATCAGGTCAATATCATCTACACCGCACCCACCGCGATCCGCGCACTGATGCAAAGCGGCGACGCACCGGTAAAGAAAACGTCGCGTAAAAGTTTGCGTCTGCTCGGCACGGTCGGCGAGCCGATCAATCCGGAGGCCTGGGAGTGGTACTATCACGTCGTCGGCGACGGCCGTTGCCCGATCGTCGACACTTGGTGGCAGACGGAAACCGGCGGCATTCTCATCACGCCCTTGCCGGGCGCGACCAAACTCAAGCCCGGTTCGGCGACGCGGCCTTTCTTTGGCGTGATTCCGCAGATCGTCAACGGCGATGGCAAGCTGCAGGAAGGCGCGGCCAGCGGCAATCTTTGCATCGCCAACTCCTGGCCGGGGCAGATGCGCACGGTCTATGGCGATCATCAGCGCTTCATCGATACGTACTTCAAGGCCTATCCCGGCAAATATTTCACCGGCGACGGCTGCCGGCGCGATGAGGATGGCTATTACTGGATCACCGGCCGCGTCGACGATGTCATTAATGTCGCCGGACACCGCCTCGGCACGGCGGAAGTGGAGAGCGCGTTGGTGGCGCATCCAAAAGTCTCGGAAGCCGCCGTGGTCGGCTATCCGCACGGCATCAAGGGCCAAGGCATCTATGCTTACGTCACCTTGATGGCAGGCGAGCAGCCCTCGGAAGAATTGCGCAAGGAATTGGTCGCTTGGGTGCGCAAGGAAATCGGCCCCATCGCTTCGCCCGATTTGATCCAATTCGCCCCAAGCTTGCCGAAGACACGTTCGGGCAAGATCATGCGCCGTATTTTACGTAAGATCGCCGAAGATGATTATGGCACTCTTGGTGACACGTCGACTTTAGCGGATCCCGCCGTCGTAAACGATCTCGTCGATCATCGGCAGAACAAACAAGAGAAGATGTAAGGATAAGAAATCCTAGAGCATTCTCCATTTGGATTGAGTTACACTTCGATGATCAAGATCGGCCCGCAAACCTGCCGAGCCGCATAACATGCCGAGCACGCCCCCATCACCTCGGCCAGAAACGCCTGGCCTTGCTGCCCGGCGCATCGCCGCAGACATAATCGAGGGTGTGCTGCGGCGGCACATACCGCTTGATGAACTGTTGTCCGGCAAGAACGCGCATCCCTGCCTCGAATCCCTAGCGGAGCGCGACCGCGCGCTTACACGCCGGCTCATTGCAACCGTCCTGCGCCGGCGCTTAAGCTTGCGCCGGATTCTTGGCGGCTTGCTCGATAAAGGCTTGCCTGCCGACGCGCCGCGCGTTGAAACAATCCTGCTCGTCGGCGGCGCTCAAATTCTTTGGCTCGAGGTGCCCGACCACGCTGCGGTTGATCTGTCGGTGCAGCTTGCTCAAGCCGATCGCCGCACTGTGCGTTATGCCGGTCTTATCAACGCTGTTTTGCGTCGCTTAGCGCGCAGTCGCGCGGAGCTCGCCATTGCACCCGGACCCGGAGACACTCCCGATTGGCTGCTGGCCCGCTGGACAAAGGCCTATGGCGCCGAGACCGCGCGCGCCATTGCCGAGGCGAACGGGCAAGAGCCGGCGCTCGATCTGACGGTCAAGCATGATGCCGCCATGTGGGCGGCCCGGCTGTGTGGTCGAGTCTTGCCGACTGGGACGGTTCGCACGCTTGCCGCCGGCGCGGTGACATCATTGCCGGGCTTTTCCGAAGGCGAATGGTGGGTTCAGGATGCGGCTGCTTCGATCCCGGCACGACTGCTTGGCGATGTCCGCGATCGTGCGGTTGCCGATCTTTGCGCCGCCCCCGGTGGAAAAACCGCGCAGCTCGGTTGGGCGGGGGCGCGCGTGACCGCCGTCGATCGCTCGCCGGCGCGGCTTGACCGATTGCGCGACAATCTCAGGCGTCTGTCGCTGAATGCTGAGATCATATGCGCCGACGCACTCGAATGGCGGGGTGGGCCGTTCGACGCGGTGATGCTCGATGCGCCTTGTTCATCCACGGGGACGATCCGGCGGCATCCCGACGTGCCGTGGCTCAAGACGGACGCCGACATTGTCGCACGCGCGTCTGTGCAGCAACGCTTACTTGACCGGGCTGTAGACCTATTAAGGCCCGGCGGCACACTTGTTTATTGCGTCTGTTCGTTGGAGCCGGAAGAAGGCGAGAATCAAATAACCGCTTTGTTGTCGCGCGCAGGCACGCTCATGCGCAAACCGATTTCGACGGGGGAGGTATTCGGCTGCACCGAATTCATCACAGCCGCGGGTGATCTGCGCACCTTTCCGTTTCATCTTCCCGATCCGGAGGCCCGCTTAAGCGGGCTCGACGGCTTCTTTGCCGCCCGGCTGACGCGCGGGCCTTTTTAATCCGCGCCCGACAGACATATTGGCCCATCGGCAACCGTTCGCTATCGTGGCGGCCCGTGCGCAAGAATCGAACTGCGCGGCAGAAAAGGCGAGCAATTTGATGACGCGGATGACGATGGCGGAGCGAACCAGCTTCACCGCGCTTTTCGGGCGCCGCCTGTTCCGGCGCATTCTTGCCCGCTTTAACCTACATCCGCGCTGGCTCTGGCGCTTTGGTGTCGGAAAAGCCGACCGGCTGGTGATCGCGCCGCAGGATTTGCGCACCGCCGACGCCACGCGCGCGCGCGAAATCTATGGCGGCCGATTCGCCTTTGCCGGCAAAATCGTCGTTTGCGATGGGCGCTCGCCGTTTACAATGACACCGCCGTCGGACGAATGGGCGGTCACGCTCCTGAGCTTTTCCTGGTTGCGCCACTTGCGCGCCGCGGACTCGCCGACCATCCGGGCCAATGCACGCGCGTCAATCGAGGATTGGATCCATCTGCAGGGCGGCTGGCATCCACTGGGATGGCGTCCCGATATTCTAGCGCGCCGGATAATCTGTTGGCTGAGCCATGCGTCTTTTGTCCTTAACGATGCCGATGAACGTTTTTATCGCCGTTTTATCCGCAGCCTGTCGCGGCAGGTGCGTTATTTGCGCCGAAATATCAATGAGTCACAGGATGGCTTGCCCCGGTTGCAAGCGGTGATGGCGCTCAACTCCGCGGCGCTATGCATTCAAGGTCTATCAGTTTGGCTACGCGCGGGTGCGCGGCGCCTCGTCTTGGAACTGCACACGCAAATTCTACCCGACGGCGGCCATATCAGCCGCAATCCCGGGGTCTTGATCGAGTTGCTCGCCGATCTATTGCCGTTACGGCAATTATTCGTCGCCCGCGGGCTTCAACCGCCACAGGCGCTCACGAATGCGATCGATCGCATGATGCCGATGTTGCGTTTTTTCCGCCATCGCGACGGCAATTTTGCTCTATTCAATGGAATGGGCGCCACGCCGGTCGACTTGCTCGCCACCGTGCTTGCATATGACGATGCGCGCGGCACGCCGGTATCGAATGCGTCCCATTCCGGCTATCAGCGGATCGACGGCGGACAAACAACGTTGCTGATGGATACGGGCTGCCCGCCTCCGTTGGAGCTTAGCCGAGAAGCGCACGCCGGATGCCTGTCGTTCGAATTGTCGTGGCGGACGCAACGGCTGGTGGTCAATTGCGGATTGCCCGAGATCAATAAAAATAGCTGGCGCCCAATGGCGCGGCAAACCGCGGCTCATTCCACCGTTACGTTTGCCGGCGAGTTCATCTTGTCGTTTCCTCGAGTCAAAATCGTTGAAGCGGTTATTCTCGGGTACGCCGATCATTGCCGGGCCGCGTGTGGTGGAGATCTTACGTGACGAGCAGCTCGCCCACGTCCTAGTTGAGGCCACACACGACGGCTACGCCAAGGCTTTCGGCTTTTATCACACGCGGTGGGTGCGTTTGTCGTCCGATGGACATTGGCTGGAAGGTGAAGATCGCTTCACCGCCGCGAATGGCCGCGCCCCGTCGGCAAAGGCGCGGGACGATTTCGCCGTCCGCTTTCATCTCCATCCCGCGATCAAGCCCACCCGCTTATCGGATCGTCGTAGCGTAACACTGCTCTTGCCCGACCGCGAAATATGGACCTTTGCCACGACCGCCGAAGCGGTGACGGTGGAGGAAAGCGTCTTTCTCGCCGACAGCCAGAGTTCTCGCCGCACCACGCAGATCGTGATATATGGAAACGCCCGCAGCCAACCGGTCATTCGTTGGGGCTTTCGTCACATGCCGCAGGCTTTGCGCGGCTCGCGGCTTGGGCGTACGAGCGAGGAACCGGAGCTGCCGCTTTGATCTCGCATTTTCGAAGTGTCCACCGTCGAATATTTATCCGCTGTTAGGCTGTGCTACGTTCGTAGGCATGACTTTGCATCTTCGCCGCGTGACCCGCGCCCTGTTATCGGTCTCCGATAAAATCGGGCTTGTCGATTTTGCCATGGCGCTTTCCGGCTATGGCATCGAACTCGTCTCCACCGGCGGCACCGCCAAGGCTTTGAAGGATGCCGGCCTTACGGTCATCGATGTCGCCGAGCTGACCGGCTTCCCGCAAATGATGGATGGGCGCGTGAAGACGCTGCACCCAAATGTGCACGGGGGCTTGCTCGCCGTCCGCGGCAACAGGGAACACGCCGCGTCCATGGCGGCGTACGGGATCAAGCCCATCGATCTTCTGGCGGTGAACCTTTATCCGTTCGAAGCGACGGTCGGGAAAGGTGCCCGCTTCGACGAATGCGTCGAAAATATCGACATCGGCGGACCGGCGATGATCCGCGCCGGTGCGAAAAACCACGCCGATGTCGCTGTCGTCGTCGAGGCCGCCGATTACAAAAGGGTCCTCGACGAATTGGCGCAACATAGCGGCATGACATCGCTGGAACTGCGCAAGAAACTGGCGGCGAAAGCTTATGCGCGCACGGCCGCTTACGATGCCGCAATCTCGAACTGGTTCGCCGATACGCTCCACGACGATGCGCCCGAATATAGGGCATTCGGCGGCAAGCTGATCCAGTCCTTGCGCTATGGCGAAAATCCGCACCAGAGCGCGGCCTTCTATCGCGCGCCTAACGAACGCTTCGGCGTTGCCTCGGCGCGCCAACTGCAAGGCAAAGAACTATCCTACAACAATATCAATGATACCGATGCGGCTTATGAATGCGTCGCCGAGTTCGACGCCGCGCGCACCGCCGCCTGCGTGATCGTCAAACACGCCAATCCGTGCGGCGTTGCCGAGGGCGCAAGCCTTGTCGAAGCCTATCGTAAGGCGCTAGCCTGCGATTCGACCTCGGCCTTTGGCGGCATTGTCGCGTTCAATCGCAAGCTCGACGCGCAAGCAGCCAAAGCCATCACTGAAATTTTCACCGAGGTGATCATCGCACCCGACGCCACCGATGAAGCCGTTCAGATCGTCGCCGCCAAGAAAAACCTGCGGCTGCTGCTTGCCGGCGGATTGCCCGACCCGCGCGCGCGCGGCCTGACGGTGAAATCGGTATCCGGCGGTTTGCTCGTACAATCGCGCGATAATGCGGTGATCGACGATCTATCGCTTAAAGTCGTCACCCGGCGCGCGCCGACCGAGAACGAGCTCGCCGATCTTCGCTTTGCTTTTCGCGTGGCCAAGCACGTGAAATCAAACACCATCATTTATTCCAAAGACCTTGCCACCGTTGGGATCGGCGCGGGACAAATGAGCCGGGTCGATGCCGCACGTATCGCCGCCCGCAAGGCCGAAGATGCGGCGCGTGAGATGAAATTAGCCGCGCCTTTGACGAAGGGATCGGTGGTCGCCTCCGACGCCTTCTTCCCGTTCCCCGATGGGCTGTTGGTCGTGATCGAAGCGGGCGCCACCGCGGTGGTTCAGCCCGGCGGCTCGGTTAACGACGATAAGGTCATCGCCGTCGCCGACGCACATAATGTGGCGATGGTGTTCACCGGCATGCGGCATTTCAGGCATTGAGAGACCCGTTTTGCGGGTCGCCCCGCCTTGTCAATTTCTCGCAGCTCTGCCATAACGCCGCCTTCTCGCCGCCCGGCTGAAAGGGCTGCCGTGGCGGCGATTTAACGCTCAATTCCGAGCATCCGACTTGAGGTTTTTAGGCCTCAAGCAACAATTCGGCCGTGCGGGCCTCGTGCCTGCCAACGGCGCCGATGAGGAGAGCCAAATGCCCAAACTGAAGACAAAATCAGGCGCCAAAAAGCGCTTCAAGATTACCGCGACTGGCAAAGTGAAATACCAACAGTCCGGCAAACGCCACGGCATGATCAAGCGGACCACCAAGCAGATCCGCGAGCATCGCGGCACCAACGTGCTGTTCAAAACCGACGGCGACAATATCAAGAAATACTGGTTGCCGAACGGCTGACCGGTTTTTCATTGCCGCACCTAGCGGCTGTCCCCGTTTTAAACGTTTGCAAGACTTAAAGGAGATTTCTCATGGCCCGCGTCAAACGTGGCGTCACCGCACACGCCAAACATAAAAAGGTCTTGAAAGCCGCCAAGGGCTTTTACGGCCGCCGCAAGAACACGATCCGCATCGCCAAACAGGCCGTGGAGAAGGCCAACCAATATGCCTTCCGCGATCGTAAGCGGCGCAAGCGCAACTTCCGTGCGTTATGGATTCAACGCCTGAATGCTGCGGTGCGCCCGTTCGGCTTGAACTATTCGAAATTCATCGACGGTTTGGCGAAGGCAGGACTTATGGTTGATCGCAAAGTTCTGTCCGATCTCGCCATTCACGAACCGGCGGCGTTCCAGGCCATTGTTGAAAAGGCCAAGGCCGCATTGCCGGCGTAACGCTTTTGACGTCATGACCGGGCTCGTCCCGGGCATGACGAGGCTGAGAAATGAGCCTCACCATGTCCGACATTGCAAAGCTTGAGCAGGACATTCTCACCGCGATCTCCTCAACCAAGGACGAAGCGGCGCTGGAAGCCGTGCGCGTATCCGCGCTCGGCAAGAACGGCTCGGTCACCGCGTTACTTAAAACTCTTGGCACGCTGACACCCGATGAGCGCAAGGTGCAAGGGCCGGCGATCAACGGGCTGAAGGACCGCGTGACAGCCGCAATCGCCGCGCGCAAAGATGAACTTGGCGCTGCCGCGCTTGATGCCAGGCTCAACAGTGAAACAGTCGATGTCACGTTGCCCGTGCGCGAACCGCCGACGGAAATCGGCCGCGTGCATCCGATCACGCAGGTGATCGATGAATTGACGGCGATTTTCGCCGATATGGGTTTTGCGGTGGCGGAAGGACCCGACATCGAGACCGACGATTACAACTTCACGAAGTTGAACTTCCCGGAAGGCCACCCGGCCCGGGATATGCACGATACTTTCTACTTTCCGCCGAAGCCGGACGGCTCACGGCTTTTGTTGCGCACGCATACATCGCCGGTGCAAGTGCGCACGATGCTTTCACAACGACCGCCGATCCGCGTGATCATTCCCGGCCGTACCTATCGCAGCGACTCCGACCAGACCCACACGCCAATGTTTCATCAGATCGAGGGCCTTGTCATCGACAAAGGCTCGCATCTCGGTCATCTCAAATGGATTCTGGAGGAGTCCTGCAAGGCGTTTTTCGAAGTCGACCGCGTGAAAATGCGCTTTCGTCCGTCGTTCTTTCCCTTCACCGAACCTTCGCTCGAAGTCGACATCCAGTGCAAGCGCGATAAAGGCGAGATAAAATTCGGCGAAGGCGAGGATTGGCTGGAGATTCTCGGCTGCGGCATGGTGCATCCGAATGTACTGCGCAATTGCGGCCTCGATCCGGAAGAATATCAAGGCTTTGCGTGGGGCATGGGCATTGATCGCCTCGCGATGCTGAAATACGGAATGGCGGACTTGCGTGCCTTCTTCGAGGCGGACGTGCGCTGGCTGTCGCATTACGGCTTCCGCCCGCTCGATTTCCCCACGCTGGCGGGGGGATTGAGCTCATGACGGCTGCTACAATAAATCCTGCGAGCACGCGGGCGGCACGGCCTGTTCCCTCCCCCCGCAAGCGGGGGAGGGAGCATGCCCCAACTCGTAGCGAGTCAGAACCATGAAATCGAAATTACGATTTTTATCATGACATCGATATTGAGATTTTTATCATGAGATCGAAATTGCGATTTTTGCAGCCTGTTTCTCGGCAAAGCATGCGCCGCGATATACGGCCTGTTCCCTCCCCCGCTTGCGGGGGAGGGCTAGGGAGCGGGCCTGCGGCCCTTCTTTTCACAAAATGAAATTCACCCTGCCCTGGCTCAAAGAACACCTCGACACCACGGCCTCGCTCACCGAGATCGTCGACAAACTCACCATGATCGGACTTGAAGTCGAGCGCGTTGAAGACAAGGCGGCGCTGCTCAAGCCTTTCGTCATCGCCAATGTCATCTCCGCCGAGAAACATCCCAATGCCGACCGGCTGCGCGTGTGCATGGTCGATATTGGCCAAGTCGAAAAAGGTGACAAACCGATCCAAGTCGTCTGCGGTGCGCCCAATGCGCGCGGCGGCATGAAAGGCGTATTCTCCCCGCCAGGCACTTTCATTCCCGGCAAGAACATCACGCTTTCGGTCGGCACCATTCGTGGCGTCGAAAGCCACGGCATGTTGTGCTCGGCCGCCGAACTGATGCTTTCGGACGACCATGACGGCATTATCGAATTGCCGGCGGATGCGCCGGTCGGAAAGTCTTACGTCGATTGGGCCGATCTGAGCGATCCTGTCATTGAGATCAATCTCACTCCCAACCGCTCCGATTGCGCCGGCGTCAATGGAATAGCGCGCGATCTTAGCGCCGCGCAAATCGGCGATTACAAAGACAACACTCCCAGGCCGGTGAAAGGCGCATTTCCCTGCCCGGTCAAAGTTAATATCGACGCGCCGGAACTGTGCCCGGCCTTCGCCTTGCGGCTCGTGCGCGGTGTCAAGAACGGCCCCTCGCCCGAATGGCTGCAGAAACGGCTCACCGCAATCGGCCTGCGGCCGATCAACGCGCTGGTCGATATCACCAACTTCATCACCTTCGACCGTGCCCGGCCGTTGCATGTGTTCGACGCGAAGAAAGTGAAAGGCAATCTTACCATTCGCCGCGCCAAGAACGACGAAACGCTGCTCGCGCTCGACGGCCGAACTTATACGCTCGACGAAACCATGTGCGTGATCGCCGACGACAAGGGCGTTGAATCGCTGTCTGGACTCATGGGCGGCGACGAATCCGGCTGTGATGAAAACACCACCGATGTGTTGATCGAGTTGGCACTGTGGAACGAACTCAGTATCGCGCAGACCGGCCGCAAACTCGGCATTAATAGCGATGCGCGTTATCGCTTCGAGCGCGGCGTCGATCCCAATTTCACGCTGCCGGGTTTGGAACTGGCCACGCGCATGGTGCTCGATCTTTGCGGCGGCGAGCCGTCCGAGATCGTGCTTGCCGGCGATCCGAGGCCAAAAGAAACAGTCATCGATTTTCCTTTGAGCGAATTACCGCGTCTCTCCGGCCTCACAATGCCGCTGCCAGAAATACGGCGCGTGCTTGAGAAGCTTGGCTTTTTGCTCGCGGGGCAAGGCGAGCGCGTGAAAGTGACTGTGCCGTCGTGGCGGCCCGATATGCATGGCCGCGCCGACATCGTGGAAGAGCTGGTGCGCATCGTCGGCGTGGACAATGTGCCTTCCACGCCTTTCCCGCGCGGCGACCATGCCCGCAAGCCGGTGCTCACGCCCGATCAGATCCGCACCCGCAAAGCCAAACGCGCGCTGGCCGCGCAAGGCCTGGTCGAGGCCGTGACTTGGTCATTCGCCTCCAAACGTGAGGCCGAATTGTTTGGCGGCGGCAGTCCTGAATTGGCTTTAGCGAACCCGATTGCCGCCGAACTCTCCGACATGCGTCCGAGCTTACTGCCCGGCTTGATAACGGCCGCGCAGCGCAATGCCGATTACGGCCTTCCCGATGTTGCGCTGTTCGAGGTCGGACAAATCTTCAAAGGTGACCAGCCACAAGACCAACTCACCGCCGCCACGGGTCTGCGCCGCGCGCTGGCCAAGCCCCAAGGCGCGGGGCGGCATTGGGCGAGCAAAACCGAACCGGTCGATGTCTTCGATGCCAAAGCCGATGCTTTGGCCGTATTGGCGGCGGCGGGCGCGCCGATGCAGGCTTTGCAAGTCGTGCCCGGCGGGCCGGCCTGGTTTCATCCGGGCCGCAGCGGCACCATTCGAATGGGGCCGAAGAATGTGCTGGGCGTGTTCGGCGAATTGCATCCGCGCACGCTCGCCGCGCTCAGAGTTGAAGGCCCGCTGGTCGGTTTTGAGGTGATTCTTGAGAATATCCCCGAACCAAAAACGCGCGCGAGTTGAACAAAGCCGATGCTCGAATTGTCGCTGTTCCAGCCGATCGAACGTGATTTTGCTTTTTTGGTCGATACGACGGTCAGGGCCGCCGACGTCGTGCGCGCCGCACAAAGCGTCGACAAGAAGCTGATCGTCAATGTCGGCGTTTTCGATGTCTACGAAGGCGCGGGCATTGAGCGGGGCAAGAAATCGATCGCAATCGCCGTAACGTTACAACCGCGCGAGAAAACGTTGACCGATGCGGAGATCGATGCCTTGGCGGAAAAGATTGTTGCCGAGGTGACCAAACGCACGGGGGGTGTGTTGCGGAGATAATTGCCGTTTCAGGCGTTGTTCCAGTTTCGGCGCCTGATGCGCCCGCGGACTTCAGTGCTATCTTTTTGACCGGTCCACCGAAACACGTTGTGGATAGTTCGATGAATGTGCCAGTAAGCCGGCATGATTAAGCATCGTCCGGACCAGGATGAATTTGCCGACGTCCGCGAAGGCGTGCGCGCGCTGTGCGCGCGTTTTCCCGGCGAATATTGGCGGTCGCTTGATCGCGAGCGCGCTTACCCGACCGAATTCGTCGCGGCTTTGACCGAAGCCGGCTATCTGGCAGCGCTCATCCCGGAAGATTACGGCGGCAGCGGGCTTTCCATCGGTGCCGCCGCCACCATTCTGGAAGAGGTCCATGCTTCGGGCGGCAATGGCGCGGCGTGTCATGCGCAGATGTATATTATGGGTACAATCCTGCGGCACGGCTCGCTCGAACAGAAGCAGGCCTACCTGCCGAAAATCGCCAGCGGTAAATTACGTCTGCAAGCCTTCGGCGTGACGGAGCCCACGTCCGGCACCGACACACTGTCACTGCGCACGACCGCCCGGCGCGAAGGCGATCACTACGTGATCAACGGTCAGAAGATTTGGACCTCGCGGGCCGAACATTCCGATTTGATGTTGCTGCTCGCTCGCACGACGCCGCGCGGGCAAGTCAAAAAGCGCACAGATGGGCTTTCCGTTTTTCTCGTGGACATGCGGCTTGCGCAAGGCACCAGCATGAGCATCACACCCCTTCGTACCATGATGAATCATGCCACAACGCAAGTCTTCTTCGACGATTTGCGCGTGCCGGCGGAAAACTTGATTGGCGAAGAAGGGCAGGGCTTTCGTTACATCCTTTCCGGCATGAATGCCGAACGGATTCTTATCGCCGCCGAATGTATTGGCGATGCCAAGTGGTTTATCGACAAAGCAACGCAATATGCCAAGGAGCGCGTGCTCTTCGGCCGGCCGATCGGCCATAACCAGGGTGTGCAATTTCCCATCGCGCGCGCTTACGCTCAAATGCGCGCCGCTGAATTGATGGTACGCGATGCGGCGCGCAAGTATGAAGCCGGCGGGGATATCGGACCCGAGGCCAATATGGCGAAACTTTTAGCCGCCGATGCTTCCTGGTTCGCAGCCGATATGTGCGTACAGACCCATGGCGGGTTCGGTTTTGCCGAAGAATATGACATCGAACGTAAATTCCGCGAGACACGGCTTTATCAAGTGGCTCCGGTCTCGACGAATATGATTCTCTCGTACATTGCCGAGCATGTATTGGGATTGCCGAGGTCGTATTGATGATGCTTCCGCTCTCAGGCCTTCTCGTCGTCTCCGTTGAACAAGCCGTGGCTGCGCCGCAATGCACGTGCCGGCTCGCCGATGCCGGCGCGCGCGTCATCAAGATCGAGCGCCCCGACGGCGATTTCGCCCGCGAATACGATCATGTCGTACATGGCGAAAGCGCCAATTTTGTTTGGCTTAATCGCGGCAAACAGTCGGTGGTGCTTGATCTTGGTGGGGCGGAGGACAAGGCGCTGCTCGAGAGCATGCTGGAAAAAGCCGACGTCTTCGTGCAAAACCTCAAGCCGGGCGCCCTCGCCAAACTCGGCTTCGCCATCGCACGTTTGCGCAAAGATTATCCGCGCCTGATCTGCTGCTCGATTTCCGGCTACGGCGAAAGCGGCCCTTATGCGCAACGCAAGGCTTACGATTTATTGATTCAGGCGGAGGCTGGCGTGGCATCGGTAACCGGCGGTCCGGAAGGCCCGGCGCGCGTCGGCGTCTCCATCGTCGATATCGCTGCGGGGCTGAACGCTTACCAGGCGATTTTGGAAGCGTTGATCGCGCGTGGCCGCACCGGCGAAGGCGCCGAGGTTTCCGTGTCGATGTTCGACGCCATGGCGGAATGGATGACCGTCCCACTTTTGCACGGCGAAGGCGGCGCGCCGTTCAAGCGTATCGGTCTCGCGCACGCGGCCATTGCGCCTTACGGCGTCTTCAAAACACGGGACGGGGCCGATATTCTCATTGCCGTTCAGAACGATCGCGAATGGCGTGTCCTTGCTGAAAAAGTCTTGAATGACGCTTCCCTCGGTACCGACACGCGTTTCGCCACAAATCCCAACCGCGTCGCAAACCGGCGAGAAACAGATGCCATCGTTTCTGCTGTCTTCGCGCGTTATGGCGTCGAAACACTCACGCCGATGCTGCAAAAAGCCGAGATCGGCTTTGCGCGCGTGAATGATTGGACACAGTTGTCAAACCACCCGCATTTGCGGCGCATTACCGTCGGCGCTCCAAGCGGCCCCGTTTCGATGCCCGCACCCGCGCCTCTTTGGGCAAGTGAAAAACGCACTTACGGCCCTATCCCCGTGCTTGGCGAGCATACGGAAATGGTGAAGCGGGAGTTTTCTCAAACTTAAATTCAGTCGACTGCCGCCGTCTCAATGGCGCGCGATGAATTGTTGCCTTGTTGGCGCGCGGAGCCGACGATGACGATGAGCGGGATTACCGCGAAAGTCATCACCATCAGCAGCTCATAGTCGTTGAGATAGGCGATCAGGTTGGCCTGCCTGGTCAGGATGGCATCCAGCAATGTGCGGCCCGTATCGGTGTGCATATTCAGGCGAGAAGCGACGTCCGGCATTTGCAGCGCACCGTTGAAGGGCGTCACGTGTTCGGTCAACCGTGCATGCATCTCCGTCGTTTTTTCGGTCAGATGAGCGATCACCATGGAAATCCCCACCGATGAGCCGATATTGCGTACCAGCGTAAGCATCGCGGTGCCGCCTGTGCGCAGATGGCCCGGCAAAGTCATGAAGGCGACCGTGTTCACGGGGATAAATAGGAGGCCGAGCCCAACGCCTTGCGCGACGCTGACCGCGACGATTGTTTGCGGCGACGTGTCGAGTGAGAACCCGGTAAAAAGATAAAGCGTGCCGCCCGTCAGCAAGAGACCCAGGAGAAGAATATAACGCGTCTCGATCACAACCATCAGCCGCGGCGCCACCATCATCGTCAGTAATGTGCCAACCCCGCGCGAGCCGAGCAGGAAGCCGGCGGTCTGAATTGGATAGCCGAGCAGGTTCTGCAAGAACGGCGTCACGAGCGCCAGAGTACCGAACAGCACCACTCCGATCACGATCATAAAGACGACGCCACTCACGAAATTGCGGTCCTTGAACATTTCAAAGCGGACAAATGGATCCGGCGTCGTCAGCGAGTGAGCGAAGAAATAATAGAAGCCGGCCACCGCGATCATCGCCTCGATCCAGATTTCACTGGCCTCGAACCAGCCGATTTGCTCGCCACGATCGAGCATCAATTGCAAAGAGCCGATACCGACCGCCAGCGCCAGGAAGCCGAACCAATCAAAACGCAAATGCGTGTAAAGCTTTGTTTCCTCCATAAACAGCATGAGGCCGAGTGCGGTGAGGAGCCCGATCGGCAAATTGATCAAAAAGACCCAATGCCAAGAATAGTTGTCGGTGAGCCATGCGCCCAGCGTCGGTCCCATGATGGGACCCAACATCACGCCGACACCCCACATCGCCATGGCTTGCCCCCGCTCTTCCACCGTATAGGCGTCGAGCAATACCGACTGCGACAGCGGCACAAGCGCGGCGCCCGCCATTCCTTGGAGCAGGCGAAACAGGACAATTTCGTCGATGTTTTGCGCCAGCGCGCACAAAAAGGAAGCGAAAGTGAACCCGGCGACGCAGATGACGAATAGTTTCTTGCGGCCAAAACGATCGGCAAGCCAGCCAACCGGCGCAGTCATAACCGCAGCCGCAACGATATAAGATGTGAGCACCCAATTGATCTGGTCGAGCGATGCCGACAGCGAGCCCTGCATATAAGGCAGCGCCACATTGGCGATGGTCGTGTCCAGCGCCTGCATGATGGTCGCCGTCATGGCGCACACCGTCACCAGTATACGCCGAAGCCTCGGCGTCATTGTCGTGACAGCAACAGGGCTCATTTGGTTTCGCTTGCCTTTGCCGAGGCGAACGGCAAGCGACTATGGCCCGTGTCGATTTCAACGGTCACGCTCATGCCGGAGCGCAAGAGATGCGTGTCTTCATCCTTATCGAAGGCAATGCGCACCGGCACGCGCTGCACCACTTTCACCCAATTGCCGCTGGCGTTTTGCGGCGGCAAGATTGAAAATTGCGCCCCCGTGCCGGGACTGAGCGAGGAGACCGTACCTTTGAACGCGTGCTCGGGGAAACTGTCGACATTGATCGTCACATTTTGACCGGCGCGCAAAAAGGTGATGTCGGTTTCCTTTGGGTTCGCATCCACCCACGGTGCGCTTTCGTCGATCACGCTCAGCACCGGCGAACCGGCGGCAACGAAACGGCCGAGCTGGATATTGTCGACTTGGGTCGCGGTGCCTGACATCGGCGCGCGCACGATCGTGTGATCGAGATTGCGTTGCGCGTCATCGACCGCCGCCTTGGCCTGCGCGTATTCAGGAAATGCCGCAAGCGGAAGGTTCGGATTTCCGAGCAACTGGCTTAAGGTCGTGTCGTGCTGCTGGATGGTGAATTGTGCTTGCAGTTGCGCCGTCACCATCGCCGCGCCAGCAATATCAACATCTGCCGGTGAGCCAGCCTGCGATGCCAGCAATTTGCCTTTGCGTTCCACGTCGCGTTTTTTGAGCTCGACATTCTTCTGCGCGAGACCAACCAGCGTCTGCAGCGAGGCTAAGGTCTTTTTGAGCTTGTCGTAGTTGCTACGCGCGGAATCGAGCTTGGCTTGAGTCATTTGCAATGCCAGCCGGTACCGCTCGGGATCGAGTGTAAAGAGCGTATCGCCCGCCTTGACGTGCTGGCCCTCAACGACCGCCACGCGCGCAATGTTACCGGCAATCTCGGGCGTGATGAGCACTTTTTGCGCACCAACGAAAGCATCATCGGTCGAAACATAGCGACCGCCCATGAGATAGAATGTCAAGCCGCCCAGCACCGCGATCAATGGCAGCACGAGAAGCAAAATCATGCGCAGGCGTATACGGTCGCCTTTTGCCGCGGGGGCGGACGCTGCGGCTTTGGCGTCCCGCGACGCCTTGGCTTCCGTGGGCGAAACGATTTTCAAAGCCTGGTCGGTCATGGGCGCTTCAGGCAGCGGCCCGCAAATCGGCCAAAGCATTTCGACTGATGGCGGCGCGCAGATTGTCTTTCATGACTTCAAGATCGCGCAGCAGCCGTTCGCTGGTTGCGATCTCGAGACCGGCGAGCACGTGTTCCATCATATCGCGGCCCAAACCGGCGAGCTGTTCGAGCAGCGGCCGCGCAGCCGGGGTGAGATAAAGGCGGTTGGCGCGCCGGTCATTGGGATCGGGCCGGCGCTCGATCAGACCGACTTTGGCGAGGCGGTCGAGCAGGCGTGTGAGCGAGATTGGCTGAAGGTCGAGGAGTTCGGCCAGCTCCGATTGCTTCAAGCCCTCGGAGCGGTCGAGCCGACAAAGGACACCCCATTGAGCGCGCGAGATGCCGAACTGCCGGCTGCGCTGGTCGGCATAGGTTTTCAGCATTCGCGCGACGTCGACAATTGTAAAGCCGATTTCGCGATGTAGCGGCCGGTCGAGCATGAGACCCCCCATATAGTAAGTATGCTTATAATAAGCTGACAGAATTTTGCAAGGGGAAATCCGCTTCGACGCGCAGGTTCAAGGCCTTGTGGATTTGTGGACGGCCGCGTGTCCCGCGCCCGCCCACAAGCTCCACAAGCCAACAGCAGAAACAAACAGAAGCGGACAAATGACGTGCTACAAAAACCGGACATCTTCAAAAGCGACCGACAGGGGAAACCCGCTTCGTGCCGGGCGACCTCAATGTCGTGTTTTGGGGCTTTGTCGACGGTCTCGCCGCCGGTGCCACCATCGTGGGGTCAGCATTGCGAATTAAACCGGCCCCTTAAACCGGCCGCACGGGCGCGGTGCCGCGCTCGAACGCTACATCCACCCGCCGCCATCTTGGCCGCGATTGGCGAGACTGGCTTCCTCCAAATCCAGTTCATACTCGATACGCCGCCGCGCCTCGTCGGTGATCTTGCCGTCGCGTAAAAGCCCATAGATGTAGTCGCGTTCGGCGTCGATCAGGTCCTTCTTCACACGGGCGGCAAGGCGGACGCGATCGAGCCCTTCCTCCAGATCCTTAGGCAAGATTTGCATTCGTTCGTTGTTGCGCGTGCGTAAAAGCTCGATCACCTCGTCCGGCAATTCGCGCTCGGCAATAAGCTTTTCGAGGCGTTTTGTCACCTCTGCCAGTGCGGCCTGACGCGCTTGAAGCTCGGCTTGAATTTCGTTCACGCGCTCCTGCTGGCCGAGGCTCAAAAGACCAAGCCAACGTACCACTATCGGCAACATCAGCCCCTGGCCGACCAACGTAAAGATGATCACGCCGAATGTGACGAATAAAATCAACTCGCGATGCGGAAATGGCTGGCCATTGTCGAGCGCAAAAGGAATACCAAGCGCGGCGGCGAGCGAGACCACGCCGCGCACACCGGTAAACCCGAGCAGAAAAGGCCCTTGCCAGGGCGGCGACGGGTCGCGCCGCGCAAGCCGTGGGTTGACCCAACGCGGGACATAAGTCGCAGGAAATATCCAGACGAAGCGCGCGACGACAACGATCAGCGTTGTCCAGGCGGTTGCGAGCGCAAGCTCTTCGATCGTGAACACATGCGTTTGGTCGAACAACGTGCGCGCCTGCAGGCCGGTGAGCAGGAACACCATGCCTTCGATCAGGTAGACGCCCAGGTCCCAAAAAAAGATACCTTGGAGACGCGTGGCGGCAGGAATCAATCGCGGGCCGTTCCAGCTCACGTAAAGTCCGCAAGCGACGGTCGCGAGCACGCCGGAGCCGCCAAGATGTGCGGGCACCCAATAAGCCAAATAAGGCGTCATCAGGGAGAGCGTGATTTCCACGCGCGGTTCTTGCGCCCATTGCCGCAGGTGTAGGCTGAGCCAACCGACACCGATGCCGTAGACAATTTCGCCGACGACGATCAATATGAAAGCGCCGCCCGCTTCTTCCAACGAAAAATGTCCCGTTGATATGGCGACGACGGCGAAGCGATAGAGGATGAGCGCAGTAGCGTCGTTTGCGAGTCCTTCGCCTTCGAGCACCACCAAAAGGCGACGCGGCAGGCCGAGGCGGCGGGCGATGGCGAGCGGCGCCACCACATCGGGCGGTGCAACGATCGCACCAAGGAGAAAGCCGACGGACCAGTCGAAATCCAGCAGATAATGCGCCGCCGCGGCAACCGCGCAAGTAGTGAAGATCACACAGCCGAACGCGAGCAAAGCGATCGGCCGCAAATTGAATTTAAATTCGCGCCAGCTCATGGCAACGCCAGCCGAGTAAATGAGCGGCGGCAGGATCACCAACAGCACCAGTTCCGGCGCAAGTTGCACGTGCGGAAGACCGGGCACGAAGGCCATGCCGATGCCGGCGGCTACCAACAGGATGGACGGCGCAACGTTAAACCGCTTGGCGGCAACCGCCACCACGGCCAGGACGGCCAGCATAAACAGCACGGTTTGCATGACCGCGGTCACGTTGCACTGCTCCCACGATTGTGACCATTCGCTCGCCAGGGCCCGCTTTCGGAAAGCCTCGTCCAGGGCGCACACCGAAGCCTACAACACCGAGGCTAAGGATGCTCGCCCCAGATTACGCTTTCTGCTCCAGGCTACACTTGCTCACGCCCTAGTCGATCGTCATCAGCACGCTAAGTGCGTTAACGAACCCGGCCACGTTCGAAGTTGCGGACTATGTCCTCGTATACGCTTAGGTCGAATTGTGTAAAGTCAAACAACGCGAACAAAGGCGCGAGCAGATTTCGTACATCCTCTACCCTTGTTTCGTGCATCGTTCCTAAGATTGTTACAATTTCTGTCGTAGATTCGTCCTCAATCGTCTTCTTCGGGAATATTAATCGGTTTAGAGATGCGGCGGTGAGTTGTCGTTCACGAAGTCCGCGATGGCTTACCATGACGGACAACTGAGCTTCAGGCCCTACGCCGAGCTTGGTGTAGAGATTTTGCGCGAACATCAGACATTCGGTGACGCGTACGATACGGGTGTCGAAAAATACTTCATTTGGCCGTCGCATGTCCTCAAATAGGCTTTGAAGCAAAAAGAAATCACCGTTCGATCGCACCGCCCAATAATCGAATGATTTCCGGTCCGCGTCCGCAATCGAAATTTCCGCTCTTATTCCGTCACCAAACGGTCTGGGGCGATACTCCTCGCGATTTTCGAGAAGGATACCGATCGGCCAACCGAATGTTTGAATCTCAGATTGTCGGACAGCGTTCAGAAGTTCAATTTGTGATCGTGAAGGCGGATGGAGAATGCCAACGCGCAATTCCATGTGCGCGGTCAGCTGTAGCTTGCCGATACCAGCGCGAGCAACGTCGGCTAGTTTGGAAAACCACTCATTTAGCAGAAACTTGTCGGACGTGAGTGCTCCAGTCGTGCCGATAGTTCGGCTCGCGCTCGATGTTCCAGGCATGCCAGAGAACGGGTTCGGCCCCATTGGCGGCTTAGGTATGCCTGAGACGTTATGAATTTCTCTTGCGAGGTCGATTAATTTTTGACTGTATTCCGAGTCATTTTCAAAATTGATGTAAAGCCGAGGTCCTAAGAAGGACGGAATTTTTTTTGTTCCAACGGCCCCTCGAAGCACTGGAATGAATCTAGTTGTGTCAATCGAGGCTACTATTTCTGAAGTTACGATTGATCTCTCATAACCTACGCCACCCAATCCCTTTTCGGCTTTGTCGACATAAGCATCAGAGCAAATCATGACCACCCGATCTGCGTCCGAAATCTCTTTTTGCATAAACATGCTAATATCCTGCCCTGGAACCAAGTCCCATTGGTCAAGAACGACATCTACGCCTGCAGCACGCAAATCGGTAGCAAGCTTTAGGACCCATTCTTTGTGGGCCGGAGAGTCGTGGGAGTAAGAAATAAAAGCCTTCGGCGCCACAAACCGTCCCGATCGGTCTGCTCGCGTGCCGTGTAGGGCTTTTTGCGCCGCTCGTTGCAAGGCGGCATCAATCGCTCTGGTGTCCAATGTTTCGTTCATTGTTCTTCCGAAGATGCAAGGTGAACGAACCGCTCGTCACGACTTTCATACTCATACCACGAGTCAACGAGAGGCTTATAGATGGTTTCAAAATAGGCAATACTTTTGCTAAAGCGCCTTCTGATAACGTCATCGGGATATTGTGACCGCCAGCCTCCACGCGTTTTTGCACTCGCTCAATCGATTCGTCGACGGAACGGAGGCGCAGGTATATTAGCCAAATCCTATTCCCAAGCTCTCGCCAGCGTGGAATCTTGCGTGCATATGTGAGACTGGCGAGCGTACTTTCAATCACGAAGCTTGCATTGGCGCCGATGAGTTCGTCAACGCGGTCGAGCATTATTCTGCCGGCGCGGATGTCGTGAAGGGTGCTGACGTCCAGCTCGAGCATGGACCGAGCAATTTCGTCAGCGTTGATGAACTCAAAACGCGCTCGTTCTGTTGCAAGATACTCTCTCGCAAACGTCGTCTTTCCGGCGCCATTCGGACCGGCAATGATGAGAATATCTGGCACGCCCCCAAGCCTCAGTTACAACGCTTTATTGCTCTCCTTCACCTTCTCGGCATCGACGTAAACATCGCCGCCCATTTGCATGAACCTCTCGCTCATCTCTTTCATGCCTTTTTCCGCCTCATCCTTCGAGACGCCCGGCTTCGCTAAAGCGTCGCCGGCCTCCTCAGGATGACGGCCTGAGGTCGCCCGCAGCGCCGGATCATTCAACGTCGCCGCATAGTCGCGCACGTCCTGCGTGATTTTCATCGAGCAGAATTTAGGACCGCACATCGAGCAGAAGTGCGCCACCTTGTGCGCCTCTTTGGGCAGTGTCTCGTCGTGATATGCGCGCGCGGTATCGGGATCGAGGCCGAGGTTGAACTGGTCCTCCCAGCGGAAATCGAAGCGCGCGCGTGAGAGCGCATCGTCGCGCAATTGCGCCGCTGGGTGGCCCTTGGCGAGATCGGCCGCGTGCGCGGCGATCTTGTAGGTGATCACGCCTTGCTTCACGTCGTCGCGGTTTGGCAGGCCGAGATGTTCTTTCGGCGTGACGTAACACAGCATCGCGCAGCCGAACCAGCCGATGATCGCCGCGCCGATGCCGGAGGTGATGTGGTCGTAACCCGGCGCGATGTCGGTGGTGAGCGGCCCGAGCGTATAGAACGGCGCTTCGCCGCACTCTTTCAGCTGTTTGTCCATGTTGATCTTGATCTTGTGCATCGGGATGTGACCGGGTCCCTCGATCATCACTTGGCAGCCTTTCTTCCACGCGATTTGTGTGAGTTCGCCGAGCGTCTCCAATTCGGCGAACTGCGCGCGATCGTTGGCATCGGCGATCGAACCGGGACGCAGGCCGTCGCCGAGCGAGAACGACACATCGTATTGGCGCATGATGTCGCAGATTTCCTCGAAGCGTTCGTAGAGGAACGACTCTTTGTGCCGCGACAGGCACCACTTCGCCATGATCGAGCCGCCGCGCGAGACGATGCCGGTGACGCGGTTGGCGGTCAGCGGCACGTAAGCCAGCCGCACACCGGCATGAATGGTGAAATAATCGACGCCCTGTTCGCATTGCTCGATGAGCGTGTCCTTGTAGCACTCCCAGTCGAGCTTGACGGGATCGCCGTTGACCTTCTCCAGCGCCTGATAAATCGGCACGGTGCCGATGGGGACGGGCGAATTGCGCAGAATCCATTCGCGCGTATTGTGGATGTTGCGCCCTGTCGAGAGGTCCATCACCGTATCGGCGCCCCAGCGGATCGCCCACACCATCTTCTCGACTTCTTCTTCGACCGATGACGTGACGGCGGAGTTGCCGATATTCGCGTTGATTTTTGTGAGAAAGTTGCGGCCGATGATCATCGGCTCGAGTTCGGCGTGGTTGATGTTCGACGGGATGATGGCGCGGCCGCGCGCGATCTCGTCGCGCACGAATTCCGGCGTGATGAAAGCGGGCATGCTTGCGCCAAATGACTCACCGTCTTTGAGCGCGGTCTGCGCGCGCTCCAATTGCTGCTTGCGGCCAAGATTCTCGCGCTCCGCGACATAGATCATTTCTTTTGTAGTGACTCCCGCCCGCGCCCATTCGAGTTGGGTGAGGGGGTGTAATCCCTCCCCTGAGAGGGGATGGTCCGCGCGTAGCGCGGGGGTGGGGTAGCCTTTCAATTGCGCACCCACCCCACCCGGCGCGCTGCGCGCGCCACCCTCCCCGCGTAGCGGGGAGGGATAAGCGCGCCACGGCTTCGGCGTGTTGGGAAAATTGCGTGCAAGATGCTTGCCGGTGACGTTGCCGTTGTCGATCGGCTGAATGGCGCGGCCTTCATATTCCTCGACGCCGCCGCGCTCCTTCACCCATTCGATGCGCGCGCGCTTCAAGCCCTTCTCGACATCGATCGCGACATTGTCATCGGTGTACGGGCCGGTGGTGTCGTAGACCGGGAGCGGCGCTTCGCCAGAAGCTTCGCTGAGCACGATCTCGCGGATTGGCACGCGCAGATCGGGCGCGGCGTCGGGTGTCGCGTAAATCTTGCGCGAACCGGCAATTGGTCCGGTCGTAACTTTTGGCATGACCAGGTCGGCAGATGCGATGTGCTTGTTCATGGCGGTTCTCCTTGCGATCCCTTTAGCGTTTTGCGGTCATTCCGAGCCAAGCGCGCGCGCGCGCGTCCGGGTCAGAGTTCAGAATTAGGTCACTAACGACGGCAACAGAGTCGGCGCCGGCCGCGTAGACGCTCACCGCGCGTTCGAGCGTGATGCCGCCGATGGCGACCAGCGGAATCGAGCCGGTCCGTTTCTTCCATTCGCCGATACGGTCGAGCCCTTGTGGGGCAAAGCGCATGACCTTCAGCGTCGTCGGATAAATGGGACCGAGTGCGACATAATCGGGTTTGTGTTTGAGCGCGTTGCCGAGCTCGGCGTTGTCATGCGTGGAGATGCCGAGCGTGAGGCCGGCGCGGCGGATGGCCGCAATATCGGCCCCGGCCAAATCATCCTGACCGAGATGGAGGTGCTGCGCGCCGACATCGATCGCCGCGCGCCAGTAATCGTTGATGACAAGTTTTGTGCCGGTGGCTGCGACGGCCAGGAGTGCCTCGCGCAGCAGTGCCACGCTTTGCTGATGCGTGAGGTCTTTGACCCGCAATTGGATTGTGCCGACGCCGAGCGCGGCGAGGCGTGCCACCCACGCGACGCTGTCTACGACAGGATAGAAGCGGTCAGGATACGGCATGCCAAAACGGTGTCCCGACGACAGGGGTGGAGGGAGAGGCGAAATCGCGCGGGCTCATCAATCCGGCTTGATACCCCACACGGCCCGCCTCGACGGCAAGACGAAAGGCCTTGGCCATGGAAACCGGATCGGCCGCTTTGGCCACGGCCGTATTCAAAAGCACGGCGTCATAACCCAGCTCCATCGCATCGGCGGCATGTGATGGCGCGCCAAGTCCCGCATCGACAACGAGCGTTACATCGGGGAGCCGCGCGCGCAAAAGTTTGAGTGCGTCGCGATTGGTAATGCCGCGTGCGCTGCCGATCGGCGCTGCCCAGGGCATGATCACGCGGCAGCCGATGTCGCGCAAGCGTTGCGCCACGATGAGGTCCTCGGTGCAATAGGGGAAAACTTCAAAACCGTCTTCGGTCAGGGCCGTAGCCGCTTCCACAAGGCCCACCGGGTCCGGTTGTAAGGTTTCGTCGTCGCCGATCACCTCAAGCTTGATCCATGGCGTGCCGAACAATTCGCGTGCGAGGTGGGCTGTGGCCAGGGCGTCATGCACGCTACGGCACCCGGCCGTGTTCGGCAGGACCTGTACATTCAAGGCGCGAATCAGGTCCCAGAATTGACTGCCGGCGCGTCCGCCGGCGAACTCGCGGCGTAGCGACACGGTGACGATCTCCGCGCCTGCGGTGCGGATCGCCTCCTGCATGATCGCCGGCGATGGATAAAGCGCCGTGCCAATTAAAAGCCGCGAGGAGAATTCTCTATCGTAGAAGTTCACCATTGCGTTTCCCTGTTTCCATCGTCGTCACGGCCGGGTTTGTGCCTCGGCTGTCGATGTCGCTTATCGTTGATCTCAAACCGTGGACCCCGGGACGAGGCCGCGGCTGTCCGGTTTGGATCGAAGGCAACGCTCCGTCATGGCCGGACTTGTTCCGGTCATCCACGTCTTTACCGTTTGAATCGCTGCACAGACGTGGATGTGCGGGACAAGCCCGCGCATGACGCAAACTAAACCGGACAGCCGTCGTACAAGGCCACGCATGACGATCGCTATCCTCCCTGCCGCGGCGTGATGATCTCGATCTGATCGCCGGCGCTGAGTGCCATCTCACACCACCGGGCGCGCGGAATAACCCGATGATTGACGGCGACGGCCAGATGTGTGTGCTCATAGTCCAGCTCACCGAGCAGCTTCGCTAGATCGCGCGCGCTCACCTCGGTGCGTTTGCCGTTGATGGTTACGACCATCGCACAACCTCCGGATCGGTCTTTGTGCCAAGCACATGCGCGACGGTGATTTCCGCCAATGCCGGCGCCACCAGAAATCCGTGCCGATAAAGTCCATTCACACTGATATGCGTATTGTGAACCGTGACACGCGGCAGATTGTCGGGAAAAGCGGGGCGCAAGGCCGCGCCGAATTCAACGATGCGGGCTTCGCCGAAGGCGGGATGGATCGCATAGGCCGCCGTCATCAGCTCGAGCGCCGAGCGCAAAGTGATACCCGTATCCTCGGATTCGATGGTTGTGGCGCCGACAAGAAAACGGTGATGGGCGCGCGGAATAACGTAAAGCGGCCAGCGTGGATGCAAAAGCCGCACCGGCCGCGATAGCGCGATCTCCGAGGTTTCGACGAGGACGGTTTCACCCTTGACACCGCGCAATTGCGGGCAGGCGTCGCGCGCGGCGATGCCACGGCAATCGATGACCAGTCCGTCGAGATCTTGCGGCCGTGCTTGCGATTTGAAGGCAATCGGCACGCCGGCGCTGCGCAGTTTTTGATGCAGCGCGGGCAGCGCCTGCCGCGGCTCGAGGTGGCCTTCCTGAGCAAAGAACAGCCCTTCGCGAAAACGCCCGGCGAGCGCCGGCTCGAGCGCCGCCAATTCCGGCGCGTCGATGCGCCGATAGCCGGTGGCGAGCCTGGCGAAACGTTCGAAATCGGCACGGTCGCGGCCATGCGCGATCACCAGTGAGCCGGTGAATAGCGTGTCCTGCAGGGCCTCGCGCCACAAATCGAGGGAACGTAGGCCGAGGCGCGTGATGATCGGCTCGCAGACTTCCGCCTCGCAATAAGGAGCGAGCATGCCGCCCGCCCAATAACCGGTTGCCCGTGACATCGCCGGTTCGTCGCGCTCGTAAAGCGCGACCTTATGGCCGGCTTCGGCGAACAAAAGCGCCTGCCATGTGCCGGCAATACCCGCGCCAATGATGTTGATGGATGTGGCGGCGCCCGTGCTCGGAGCGTGAGCTTGCTGCATTATTTGTCCGTCCCTTCGCCGGCATGACCCGGATCAGGTTCAAAGGGTTTTTTCTCAGCCCGTGACGGGCACCCCTCGGAACAAACTCTAATTTATGCCTTGTGGCACGAGTGTCAATGCAGTCGCCTTCAGGGCAATCGCCTTCAGGGCCGTAGCAACCATTAAATAACGGCTGTGGGTTTTTCGATCCACGGGGTGCCGCGGGCGACGACGGTGTTGGCGAAGATGAGGAGTTTTCGCGCGCAGGCGATGGGTTGAGCGTTAAGCGAACCCATCGCGATATCAATTGCGTCAGATCGCTCGACCCATCCTACGCGAATGTTCAACGCGCTGTGCCCATACGATGCAACTTGAGCGCCGCGTAGACGGTATCGTTGACCGGGGTTGGCACGCCGAGCTCTTTGCCGAGGCGCGAGACCTGGCCCGTGAGCCAATCGAGTTCGAGGCGGTTACCGCGGTCGAGATCGTGAGCCATCGAGGCCTTCATGGCGGGCGGCACGTTCTTATCGCCGAAGGCCATGCGCTCATCGACATAATTTGGATCAATTGCCACGCCTTTGGCGCGGCCGACAGCGAATGCCTCCTGCATGAGGTTTCGGAACAAGGCGCGCGTATCGGGGTCGGCGAGGATCTGGCCCATCGGATGGCGCGTCACGCCGGTCGCGCCGGCCATCGCCGAAAGAAAGATGAATTTGTGCCAGCGGTCGCGTTGGATGTTATCCGACAAGACGATATCGAGTTTGGCGGCATTGGCCGCGTCCACGAATGTTTGCAGCGGGGCGTCAGCGCGGCCGTCGATGGTGCCGCAAGTGATCGATTGGAATTGGCTCGTCTGTTTGATCACGCCGGGCCGGTCGATCACGGTGGCGATGTAAGTGACACCGGGTATTACGTGTTCCGATCCGACAATGGGCGCAACACGTTCGTAACTGTCGACGCCGTTCTGGAGCGTAACAACGCGTGTTTTGGTGCCGACGAGCGGGCGCATTTGCTCTGCGCTTTTCTCCGTATCCCATAATTTGACCGCAAACAGCACGATATCGACAGGGCCCACTTTGGTTGGATCGTCCGTGACGTTCACGTTCGGCAGATGCAGGTCGCCATGCACGCTTTCGATCTTGAGTCCGTCTTTGGCGATGGCGTCGCGATGCGCGCCGCGCGCGATGAAAATGACGTCGTGACCCGCCGCCGCCAGACGTGCGCCGTAGTAGGCGCCGACCGCACCGGCTGCCATTGCCGCAATTCGCATTGCCCGCTCCGTCGTTTATTGCACGCGAGGTATAGCCTTGGCGGTTTTCTGCGCCAAACAAATCCTGGCGTTAATCGCCGCGCCTGTGCCAGCCCACCACTGCCGCCGCCACGCTGCCGGTCGAGGCGAAACAGGGTTTGAAATGACGCAGATTGGACTTGCTAAACTATTATTAAAGGCATAAGCATATCTTTATATAATGGGAAACAGCCCAATGTGGGCTGCGGCATATTCTGGCTGCCTGATGAGCGCAAATGGCTGGCTCGGCTTCGAGGCTCTCAACGCGGCGCTGAAGGCGGCGGGTGAGGAGACGCGTCTGCGTGTGCTGGCTTTATTGGCCGAGGCTGAGCTGACCGTGTCGGACCTCACCGATATTTTGCGCCAGTCGCAGCCGCGTATCTCGCGACACTTGAAGCTTCTTGCCGAAGCCGGTTTGGTCGAGCGTTTCAGGGAAGGCACGTGGGCCTTCTTTCGACTGGCGGAACATGGCGGCGGCGCGGATGTCGCGCGTGCGCTGCTTGAACGCCTCGATCTCTCCGATCCCACGATTGCACGCGATCGCGAGCGCCTGGTCATGGTGCGTGACGCTCGGGCGGCTGCCGCGCAAGCTTACTTTCGTGCTCATGCCGCTGAATGGGATCGCATCCGCAAGCTGCACGTTGCCGATGAAGCTGTCGAGGCGGCCATTCGGACGGCGCTCGCCGGCAAGCCGTTTCGTTCGCTCTTGGATCTGGGCACCGGCACGGGGCGCATGTTGGAACTGTTTGGCAACGAGATCGCGCGTGGACTCGGTCTCGATCTTTCACTCGACATGCTGCTCTTGGCGCGCGATCGGCTGGAGCGGGCGGGCCTGAAAAATTGCAGCGTGCGGCAAGGCGATCTCTACGATCTGCCGCTCGCCGACAATTCCTTCGACGTCGTCATTCTGCACCAGGTGCTCCACTTTCTCGATGACGGTGCGCGCGCTATTCGCGAGGCCGCGCGCGTGCTGCGCCCGGGCGGGCGGCTCTTGGTCGTCGACTTTGCACCGCATGAGCAGGAATTCCTGCGCGGGCAATTCGCGCATCGGCGGCTCGGTTTTGCGCCGGAAACCGTGACGCAATGGATCACGGCCTCCAGTCTCGAGCCGGTCATGCATCGGAGTCTCGGCCCCGAGCCAGGCTCCGATGGCAAGATCGCCGTATCGCTCTGGCTTGCGCGTGATGGGCGTGCTTTGCAAGCCGTGCCTTCGGCACGCGAGGTGGCATGATGCATACGCCGCTCCGTCCGAGTCGTTTCGCGCGCGGCGAGACGCGGCGCATCCATGTCTCGTTCGAGTTCTTCCCGCCGAAAGACGCGGCGATGGAGCAGGTGCTCTGGGAGTCGCTCGAGCGTCTTGCGCCTTTGGCGCCGACGTTTGTTTCGGTGACCTATGGCGCAGGTGGTTCGACGCGCGAGCGCACGCACGCAACCGTTAAAAGAATAATCGAGGAGACCTCGTTGACTCCGGCCGCACACTTGACCTGCGTGGCGGCGACGCGCGATGAGATCGATGCCATCGTTCATACCTATCATCATGCGGGCGTGCGCCACATCGTGGCGTTGCGCGGCGATCCTGTGAATGGGCTGGGCGCGCGTTATAAACCGCATCCGGGCGGCTATGAAAACAGCGCCGCTCTGACCGCGGGGATCAAGCGTCTGGCCTCGGATTTCGAAATTTCGGTCGCTGCCTATCCGGAAAAACATCCAGATAGCCCAACGGTCGAAGCCGATATCGACATGTTGAAGGCCAAGGTCGACGCCGGTGCATCGCGTGCGATCACGCAATTCTTTTTCGAAAACGATCTTTACTTTCGCTATCTCGATCGCGTGCGTGCGCGCGGCATCGATATTCCCGTCGTCCCAGGCATTTTGCCGGTGCAGAATTTCAAGGCGGCGACGAATTTCGCCGCGCGCGCGGGTGCTTCGGTGCCGGCTTGGCTCGCCGAGCGTTTCCATGGGCTCGACGATGATCCCGCCACACGCAAGCTGATCGCAGCCGCCGTTGCCGCTGAACAGGTGCTCGATCTCGTCGACCGTGGCGTCACCAATTTTCATTTTTATACGATGAATCGCGCCGATCTCGTCTACGCGATTTGCCATTTGCTGGGTCTGCGGCCGGCGACTTCTTCTTCCCTCTCCCGTAGGGAGAGGGTGCCCGAGGGAAGCCGCTTGCCGCAACCTGCTCCCTCCCCCCTTGTGGGGGAGGGACGGGCAGGGGGCTCCGACGCGAATGCGGGGTCTGCGGCCACCCCCCTCCCTGTCCTTCCCCCACAAGGGGGGAGGGAACGCTAGTGGGGTGGATTTGACATTCGCTACCCACCTGGCCGCAAGCTCGCGAAGCGAATGTCAAATCCAAAACTCCACTAGAAACTTATATTTGGCTCATGGTCTTTCAATTCAAACATTCGCAAAAGATCCCCGCCGAAATGGGTAGCGAATGTTTGAATCGGACCACTAGGAGCCTGTCTGAATAATCACTGGTCAAGTCTGAATAAATGCTGGTCAAGTGGGGCTCGATCTGATTCCTTGCGGGGTTATGAGCAAACATTTTCGCCCCTGGAAGATCGACGATACGCAGCTTCTGCCGCCGAGCGTGCAGGACTACGTGCCCCATGACCACCTGGCGCGGCTGATTGTGGCGCTGGTGCGGGAAAACCTGGACCTTTCGGCAATCGCCGGCAGCTACAGGAGCGGTTTGGGGCAACCGCCATTCGATCCGCAAATGATGACGGCGCTGCTTCTGCATGCCTACGCGAGCGGCCTTTATTCGTCGCGGCGGATCGCGAAAGCGTGCGTTGAGCGCGCGGACTTCATGATGATCGTGGCCGGCGATGCGCCGGATTTCCGCACCATTTCGGAATTCCGCCGGCGGCACTTGAAGGCGCTGGCGGCGCTGTTCGTGCAGGTGTTGCAATTGGCCGAGAAGGCGGGGCTGGTCAAGCTCGGGCATGTCGCGCTCGACGGCACCAAGATCAAGGCGAACGCCTCCAGGCACAAGGCGATGAGTTACGCGCGCATGAAGCAGCGGGAAGCGGAGCTTGCGGCCGAGGTCGACGGCTGGCTCAAAGCCGCCGAGGCGGCCGATGCGGCGGAGGACAAGCTCTACGGCAACAAGCGCGGCGACGAGCTGCCCGACTGGGTGAGGGACAAGCAGAAGCGGCTTGAGAGGATTCGCCAAGCCAAGGCCGAGCTCGAGGCCGAAGCCAAAGCCGCGGCCGCCGAAGAGGAACGGCGCCGGCAGCAGGCCCAAGACCGGCGCCTCGCCGAAGGCCGCAAGAAGAACGGTCGGACCCCGGCACCGCCGAAACAGGAGCCTGACGGCAAGACACAACGCAACTTCACCGATCCACAAAGCCGCATCTTGAAAAGCAAGGATGGCTATATCCAAGGCTATAATGCGCAGGCGGCGGTCGATGCCAAAGCCCAGATCATCGTCGCCCACGGCCTGACGCCGAGCACGAGCGAGCACGACCAGCTCGTGCCGCTGATGGACGCCATTGACCACAATCTCGGCCGCAAGCCGAAGGAAGCCTCGGCCGATGCCGGCTATTTGAGCGAGGCCAACCTCGCCGCCTTGGCCGCGCGCAACATCAACGGCTACATCGCCATCGGCCGCGCCAAGTATCCCAGCAATGCCAACCGCAACATCACCGGGACGTTGACCAAGGCCATGCGCGACAAGCTCAAGCGGGCGGGATGGCGAAGTAGATACAGGCTTAGAAAGCAAATCGTCGAACCAGTGTTCGGACAAATCAAGCAGGCAAGAGGGTTTAGGCAGTTCCTGCTGCGCGGTATCGAGAAAGTGACGGCCGAATGGGCGCTGATCTGCACCGCCCACAACCTCAACAAGATCGCCAGAGCGGTCTGAGCGCACTATCCTTCATGAAACCGCCGGACCATAGAGCTAAATGGACACACTCCTAGAAGCGAAGCATTGTGCAACTGCCTATGGCCGAAAACAAAAACACCCGCTCCATCTTCACCGACGCTTTGCGAGAGCGAATCCTCGTGCTCGACGGCGCCATGGGCACCATGATCCAGGCGCTGGAGCTGGACGAGGAAGGCTATCGCGGCGCGCGCTTCGATGCGTGGAATCGCGAGGTGCGCGGCAATAACGATCTGCTCAATCTCAGCCGGCCCGAGGCAATCCGCGATATTCACGTGGCTTATTTTCGCGCCGGCGCCGATATCGTTTCCACCAACACCTTTTCCTCCACCACCATCGCGCAAACCGATTACGGCATGGAGAATATTGCCTATGAACTGAACCTGGCCGGGGCGAAGCTCGCGCGCGAGGCGGCGGCGCAGGCGGAAAAGGAAGACGGCCAACGCCGATTTGTCGCCGGGGCGATAGGGCCAACCAACCGCACGGCGTCGATTTCGCCGGATGTCGCCAACCCCGGCTTTCGCGCCATTACTTTCGATCAACTGCGCGTCGCCTATGGCGAGCAAGTGCGCGGTCTGCTCGACGGCGGCGTCGATTTGCTGCTGATCGAAACCGTTTTCGATACGCTGAACGCCAAAGCCGCGATCTACGCCATTTCCGAGATTTGCGAGAAAGGCGAGCTCGATGTGCCGGTCATGATTTCCGGCACGATTACGGATCGCTCGGGCCGTCTCTTATCCGGGCAGACGCCGGAGGCATTCTGGAATTCACTGCGTCACGCCAATCCGGTCACCATCGGTTTGAATTGTGCGTTGGGTGCCAAGGAAATGCGCGCGCATGTTGCCGAGATCGGCCGTATCGCGGATACGTTTGTCTGTGCTTACCCGAACGCGGGATTGCCCAACGAATTCGGGTATTATGACGAAAGCCCAGAATACATGGCCGAGTTGCTCGGCGAATTTGCGGATGCCGGTCTCGTCAATGTGGTTGGCGGTTGTTGCGGCACGACGCCCGATCATATTGCAGCGATCGCAAAGGCTGTCGCCGGCAAAAAGCCGCGCGCCGTTCCCGAACTGCCGCGACAGTTGCGGTTGTCGGGCCTGGAAGCTTTTGCGCTGACGCCGGAGATCCCGTTTGTCAATGTCGGCGAGCGCACCAATGTCACCGGCTCGGCCAAATTCCGCAAACTGATTACCGCCGGCGATTATGCGGCCGCGCTCACAGTCGCGCGAGAGCAGGTGGAAAACGGCGCGCAAGTCATCGACATCAATATGGACGAAGGCTTGCTCGAACTCGGAGCAGGCCATGACCACCTTCCTCAATCTGATCGCCGCCGAGCCGGACATCGCGCGCGTGCCGGTGATGGTCGATTCATCGAAGTTTTCGGTGATCGAAGCGGGCCTAAAATGCCTGCAAGGCAAAGCGGTGGTCAATTCGATCTCGCTGAAAGAAGGCGAGGCGGCGTTCATCGAGCACGCCCGTGCCGTTCGACGCTACGGCGCGGCCGTGGTGGTGATGGCTTTCGATGAACAGGGCCAGGCCGAGACGCAAGAGCGCAAATGCGGCATCGCCAAGCGGGCTTACGATATCCTCGTCGACAAAGTCGGCTTTCCTCCCGAGGACATTATTTTCGATCCAAACATTTTCGCTGTCGCGACCGGCATGGAAGAACACAACGGCTACGGTCTCGCTTTCATCGAAGCGACGCGGTGGATCAAACAAAATCTGCCGCATGCGCATATTTCGGGCGGCGTGTCGAATTTCTCTTTTTCGTTCCGCGGCAATGAGCGCGTGCGCGAGGCCATGCATTCGGTCTTTCTGTATCACGCGATCAAAGCCGGCATGGATATGGGCATCGTCAACGCCGGACAGATTGCGGTCTATGACGATCTCGATCCCGAATTGCGCGAGGCTTGCGAGGACGTGGTGCTCAACCGCGCGCCCTCCCATCCCTCCCCCGCAAGAGGGCTAGGGAGGGGGAATGCCGCCGAAGGTTTGCTCGATCTTGCCAAAAAATTCCATGGCAAGACGCAGGAAGCGAAGGAGGCCGATCTCGCCTGGCGCGCCGATCCGGTCCAACAACGGCTGGCGCATGCGCTGGTACACGGCATTACCGATTTCATTGAGACGGATGTCGACGAGGCCCGCCGGCATGCCAGGCGGCCGCTCGATGTGATCGAAGGCCCGTTAATGGACGGCATGAACATCGTCGGCGATTTGTTCGGCTCGGGCAAAATGTTCTTGCCGCAAGTTGTGAAATCGGCACGCGTGATGAAGCAGGCGGTCGCTTGTCTCATGCCCCATATGGAGCAAGAAAAAGACGGCCGCGCACACGCATCCTTTAACGGCAAGATCGTGATGGCGACGGTGAAAGGCGACGTGCACGACATCGGTAAAAACATCGTCGGCGTCGTGCTTCAATGCAACAATTACGAGGTGATCGATCTCGGCGTCATGGTGCCGGCGGCGAAAATCTTGGAAACTGCGCGCGCGGAAAAAGCCGACATCGTCGGGCTCTCCGGCCTCATTACGCCCTCGCTTGACGAGATGTGTCATGTTGCCGCCGAGATGGAACGGCAAGGCTTCGACGTGCCGTTGATGATCGGCGGCGCGACGACCAGCCGCGTGCATACCGCGGTGAAGATTCATCCGCACTACCGGCGCGGGCAAGCCGTGTACGTCACCGATGCCAGCCGCGCCGTCGGCGTGGCGCAAGCGCTCATGTCATTTGATGGGCGTGCGAGTTATATCACCGAGCTGCGAGGAGAATACGCCAGGATCGCCAC
This sequence comes from uncultured Pseudomonadota bacterium, assembly GCA_963697535.1. GTDB lineage: Bacteria > Pseudomonadota > Alphaproteobacteria > Rhizobiales > Xanthobacteraceae > Pseudolabrys. The sequence goes on from OY969085.1 coordinate 1,328,446, forward strand.
CGCGCATGCGCGCGCGCAGGAAGACAAAGCGCGCCTGCCGCTTGCCGCCGCGCGTGCCAATGCGTTGAAAATCGATTGGAACAATTATGCGCCGCCGAAGCCCGCCTTCTTCGGCACGAAAATATTGCGCTCTTATTCGGTGGCGGAGTTGGTCCATTACATCGATTGGACCCCTTTCTTCTCGACCTGGGAATTGAACGGTCGATTTCCGGCCATTCTCGAGGATAAAAAATTCGGCGCCGCCGCGCGTTCGCTATATGAAGATGCCCGTGCGATGTTGAGCAAAATCGTGGCCGAGCATTGGTTCGAGGCGAATGGAGTATTCGGTTTTTGGCCGGCCAATGCGGTGGGTGACGATATCCAAGTTTATGGCGGGGATGAACGCGGCGAACCGATTGCGGTGTTGCATACGTTACGCCAGCAGCTCTCAAAGCGCGAAGGCCGCGCCAATCTTGCGCTCAGCGATTTCATCGCGCCGCGCGAGAGCGGCGTCAAGGACCACATCGGCGCGTTCGCCGTCACTGCCGGTATTGGCGAAGATGCAATCGTCGACCGCTTCAAACGCGCCAATGACGATTACTCCGCCATCATGGTGAAAGCGCTGGGTGATCGTTTGGCGGAGGCTTTCGCCGAGCGTCTGCATCAGCGCGTGCGTCAAGAGTTTTGGGGCTATGCGGCCGACGAAAATTTGAGCAATCTGCAACTCATCGCCGAGCAATATCGCGGCATTCGTCCCGCGCCCGGTTATCCGGCGCAACCCGATCACACCGAGAAAGGCGCACTGTTTAACTTGTTGCGAAGTGAAAGCATCGGTGTGAAACTGACCGAGAACTTTGCCATGTGGCCGGCCGCGGCCGTGTGCGGGCTTTATTTCAGTCATCCGCAAAGTGTCTATTTCGGCTTGGGCAAAATTGGACGTGATCAGGTCGAGGATTATGCCGGTCGCAAGGGCTGGAGCCTCGAGGAGGCCGAGCGCTGGCTCGCGCCGATCCTCAATTACGATCCACGACAAGGGCCGCGCAGCGCCGCCGCGTGAGGCGTAAATCCTTTCTTATCCTTAATGCGTTTCGCCGTCGGCGTATTGACCGGCCGTTAAAGAAACGCGCGGCATTTTCGCGGGCATGAAGCTTGGCACCCGTTTGTCGATTGTCGGCATGACATTGTTGCTGGTTCTCGCCGGCTGCGGGCGCGGCTTTTTTCAATTTGAGGAGCGCGCGGCGTGGCGGCATGAGGCTGAGGTGGCATGCTTGAAGTCGGGTGACGTTGCGCTCGGCACCGGTGTTGTGCAGATCAAGCCGATCGAGGGCCCCGGCATTTGCGGCGCCGATTTCCCGCTCAAAGTTGCAGCCCTTGGCGAATACAAGCCTCGCCTCAGCTATGCCGATGATCCGCGCCCGCCGGGCTTGATTGCCGATCCGAGATCGCTCATGCCGCAATGGCCGGTCAACGAGCCACGTACCACCGCGCCATCGGCGCAGATGCCGCCCATTGAGCGCGGAAACATGCGCTGGACAAGCGGACCACCCGGAATTTCATCGCCGCATGCGGCCGTGCCGTCACAATCGAACAGACAACCACTGTCGATTAGTCCACCTGGCGTAGCGCCGGCCAATGAGAGTGCCATCGTCGAACGTTCGCTTGGCGGCGGTCGCTTTGAACCGGTCTCGAACAGGCGGGTCTCCGGTGCGCCGCGGCAAGAATCACAAACGCTTCAGCCACGCGATCCGGCGCGCAGTCCGATGAGCGTACCCGGCACCGCGCCGGCGGCATTGACACCGCCCGCGACGCTTGCCTGTCCGATTGTGTCGGCGCTTGACCGCTGGGTGAGCGAAGGCGTGCAGCCGGCGGCCCTCCATTGGTTTGGCATGCCGGTTACGACGATTTCGCAGATCTCGGCATATTCCTGCCGGGACATGGTCGGCTCCGGCACCTCGACGATTTCCGAGCATGCTTTCGGTAATGCCCTCGACATCGCCGGCTTTACGCTCGCCGACGGCCGCACGATTACCGTCAAAGACGGCTGGCACGGCATGCCCGAGGAACAGGGCTTTTTGCATGATGTGCAGCTCTATGCGTGCGAAACATTCACGACCGTTTTGGCCCCCGGCTATAATGTCTATCACGATAATCACATACACGTGGATCTGATGCGGCGCGCAAGCGGGCGGCACCCATGCCGGCCGGACGCGGTGCGTGGCGAGATCGTTGCGGCAAAAGCGCGCGCGCATTATGCCAACCGGCGCCTCAGCCCCCCTTACACCGGCTCAATGCGCGCGCGGGGGCTCGCCTTGTTGCCGCAAACGGCCGCGGGCGAAGACGGCTATGTCGCGGATGACGATAAGGACCGCAGTTACGCAGTTAAGAGGCGTTGAAAGCTAAGCAGCCGTAGGCATTCGCCACTTCAGACCCGGGAAGCGTGCATAGTCGCGATCGAAGGTGACCCATTCACACCCCCGCTCGATAGCCAGGGCTGCATACCAAACATCGCTGATGCGGCTTCCCTGTGTATTGGTCTCAAGGCATAGATGCTTGAATATGTCCCAGTGACGCTCACCGGGTTCGACGACCTCGCAATTCGGTTGATCGAAGAAATAATCGGTGAAAGCGAATGCTTCGTTCAATCGGCTAGGATTGCGATAGATACGGCGGTCGGTCGTGATACGAGCGAGCGCATTCAAGGCAAGCGGCGAAATGCCGAAGCGAACGTTGCTCTGCACCAGGTCGTTAAGCCACGAATTGCAGGTCGTGTGTTGTGGGCTGTCTTTACGGAATGCATAGACGAGAACATTCACATCGGGCAGCATCATTTTAATGCCTGCATGCGTTCGGCGTATTCAAGATCGTCCAAGGCCTGTATTTTCGAAATCTTGCCGATATCGACGCCGGGGAGAAGGCCGCCGGTTGCTCTGCTGACGGGAACCGGTTTGCGGATCGATTTTGATTTTGGCGGGGCGTCGGCGACCACACGCCGCACGCCTTCTTCGATCAGGGCGGTCAAGCTCAGGCCTTCGTCGGCGGCCTTGCGTTTGGCGCGGCGAAGCAGGTCTTGAGGCAGGCGGACCGTTGTTCGTTCAACCATATGTCATGACATATGAAACGCACAGCGATATGTCAATATGTCTGGGAATGCAGCGAGTTAAAACACCGCATCGAGCAGCATGGCGGCAAATAAGATCAGCCCGGCATCGCGATTTGATTTGAACAATGTCAGGCAATGCGCGGAGTCGTGAATGTTCAGCCGTAGCACCTGCCAGGTGAGATGCGCGCCAAAGCCGATCAGGCCGAGCACGAATATCGGGCCGCCGCCGGCCATCAACCCCGCTACGCCGATCAAGGCCACCGCACCCGCGTAAAAGCCCGCCAACATCGGCTGTGTGTTTTCGCGAAAAAGAAGCGCCGTCGATTTAACGCCGATCAGGAGATCGTCCTCGCGGTCCTGATGGGCATAAATTGTGTCGTAGCCGATGACCCAGCAGATTGAACCTAAATATAGCACAAACGCCGGCCAATCGAGGCGGCTAAAGGTAGCCGGCCAGCCCATCAACGCGCCCCATGAAAACGCAAGGCCGAGCACGATCTGCGGCCAATAAGTTATTCGTTTCATCAACGGATAAATCGCGACCACCAGCAGCGAGGCCGACCCGGTCAAGACCGTCAGGCGGTTGAATTGGAGAAGCACCAGCAGGCCCATAGCGGCCTGCGCCAACATGAAAAAACTGGCTTGTGTGACACTTACCTGTCCGGACGGGATGGGACGAAAGCGCGTCCGCTCGACCAGTTTATCGATGTCCCGATCGATGAGATCGTTCCAGGTGCAGCCGGCACCTCGCATTGCAAAGGCGCCGATAAAGAACAAAGCGCCGTGCCAAAGACTTGGCGGCATATTGGCACGCATGCCGGCAATGCCGAGCGACCACCAGCAGGGAATGAGGAGCAGCCAGGATCCGATGGGTCGGTCGAGGCGGGCAAGCCGCAAATAAGGGCGGACGATGGCCGGGGCGAACCCGTCGACCCAATTGCCGGTCGCATCGGGTATGCGTCCATTGCCCTCATCCGTCATCGGCGCAGTGGAGAACCGGTCAGGGTGTCAAAAGTACCGCCGCCTGTTTTGATGTTATTCGAACTGGGGACTGGATTGCTGAGCGCATCACTTAAGGTCGGTCCGGGCGGGCGTACGGGCGCCGCTGCGACACGGCAGATTCTGGTCCGCATCTCGGTCGACTTCGCATGTCCCTTCTTGATCGCGTCGATGATCTGCGGAGGAATGCCGCACCACACGCTGTTCTCGACGGCATATTTGAGCATTTTCTCTTCGGCTGCGGTGAAGGCATTGAACAGGCCGCAGGCCTCTTTTGGCGAGACTTTACGTTGAGCCGCTTCCTAAATCGCTAAGCCTCTTTTTTCGGTGACTGTCCGCATCTTTGCGAATTCTTGCACGCAAGGAGCGGCCTGGCTTGGGTCCGCTTGCTGTGTTGACTGGATCTGTGCGTGAGCCACCGTGACAGCCGAAATAAATGGGACAATCCACGCGAATACAAACAACCCTCGGCGCGACTTCATGACATACTCCCTCTTGCTCCCTCCTGACTTCCCACACGAGAAGACTTGCACATCTTAATTTTATACCAAGGCGGCGTTTAGAGCCTATAATTAACCAATTTCCGTTAACCCAAAAAATACCATGCCCAACTATGATGACCGCACGCCTCGCCTTTACGTGAAGGGGCCGCTCGCCGCGGGGGCATCTGTGACCCTGGACCGAGATCAAGTCAATTATCTGACGAATGTGCTGCGTCTTAAGCTGGGCGATCCGGTATTGCTGTTCAATGGACACGACGGTGAATGGGGCGCGCGGCTTACGGCGAAGAGTAAGCGGAATTTTCACGCCAATGTCGAGCGGCATTTACGTGAGCAACCATCGGCGTCGGACCTGCACTTGCTGTTTGCGCCGCTCAAGCACACGCGGCTCGATTACCTCGTGCAGAAGGCGGTGGAAATGGGCGTCTCGCGTCTACAGCCGGTCATCACGCAATATACGCAAGTCGCGCGGGTGAATATCGAGCGCATGCAGGCCAATGTGGTCGAAGCGGCGCAACAATGCGGCATCCTCACGCTCGCGGAAGTCGCCGAGCCGACGCCAATTGAGCGCGCTTTGAGCGAGCTGGACACCGGCCGCGTTCTGATATTTTGCGACGAGGACGCCGGTGTGAACGATCCGATCGATGCGCTCCGTATGCCGGGCACGGCCGCTCCGCCCCTGGCCGTCCTGATCGGGCCGGAAGGTGGTTTTGCGGACGAAGAGCGCAAGATGTTGGCAAGGCGGCCAAATGTCTTGCAGATTTCGCTCGGGCCGAGAATTCTGCGGGCCGATACGGCGGCGGTGGCCGGGCTGGCTCTGGTTCAGGCGGTTTTGGGCGACTGGCGGGGCGGGTCAAGGAGGTAGATTAAATTTCGGAGCCCTCTCAACGGCGAAAACAACTTATGCTAGTGTGCCGATTCCGAAGTTCGCTTGAACTCCGCGCGCCGCGCTCGTTGGCGAACGTCGGAATCGAAGGATATCGGAAGGTATTGACACTAGAGCATTTCCCACTTGCACGGAAACATCGGCATCACGGCCGGGCATCGCCGTTCGAAGAACGGCGTCGCTTCGCTCGCCTATGTCACGTCCATCCATGTCTTGGTCTCACGAGTGTGAATCGAAAAAGGGCGGGGAGATTATCCATGACGGCATCGATTAACATGAAGACTGCCTGGGTAGCGCTATTTGTGGCTGTGGCCGGGATGAGCCCGGCTCATGCGGCCGATTGGCTGGAAAAGAGCTTCTATTTGTCGGGAACCAATTATAGTGGCGTCCTGCCGCCTTGCGAGGCAGGACTTGCAAAGATCGCTCGGCGCTTTGCCGAAAAGGAACGCCATTTTTGGAATTCCGATCTGCAAATCCTGGAATTCGAACGGGTGCATGAAATCGCCTATAATCCTTGGGCGCTTGATACTATTCCACGCCGCTTTTGCCGCGCCGTTGCCGCCGTTACCGATGGCCGCAAACATGCGGTTTATTACTCCATCGGTGAGGATACGGGCATCATCGGAGCGACCTGGGGGGTCGATTGGTGCGTGGTCGGCCTCGACCGCAACTGGGCCTTTAACCCTGCCTGCAAAATGGCGCTGCCATAGATTCAGCGGCAGAACGGTTAAAACCGAGGCGGTCGCTCATCTGGTTGCATTGCCATAACGCCGCGCGCTTTTCGCCAGTTTTTGTCTGAGTGGCGGTCGCGGCAGAGTGACTTTTGCCGGCCTACCTGCCAGCCAATCGGCATCGACCGCTAAAGAGAGCAAAGCTTCGCGTATGGTAAGGAGGCGATCACGCTCGTCGGCCATGCAATTATGATCACTGGCTTTTGCCGCGCATCGCATCGCCCAACGACGCAATTCGGCTGCGTTCAACGTATCACGCATAACGGACCCCAAACTCATTGTTTTTTATTATGACTCGAATACGGCCGAAACGCAAGTCATGAGTGGGCGAATGCTGATGAATCGTTTGTCGTCGCAGGCTCGTCAGCGCGCGGAGATCAGCAGCTTTAATTGTGGTCAAATTGAGTCGATAATGCCGGAATTTAGTGCCCTCTATTTGACGCTCATGGCACAGCGCCAGGCAAAATTGTGAACTATCGCCATGCATTTCACGCTGGCGGCTTTGCCGATGTCTTCAAGCATGTGGTATTGTGCCGTATCCTGCACCATCTGCATGGCAAACCGACCGCATTCCGCGTGATAGATACCCATGCAGGTGCGGGCCTCTACGATCTGAGTTCGGCCGAAGCCAGGCGCGGCGGAGAGTGGCATAACGGTATCGAAAAACTTGTCGGCGCATCGCTAACGCCAAAATGTGCGGCGCTGCTAGAACCCTATCTTGCCTGCATCGCTACCCTTAACAAATCCGGTGATCTACGCGTCTATCCAGGGTCGCCGGCGCTTATTCGTGCCTGGTTGCGTCCGCAGGATCGGCTCCTCGCTTACGAATTAGAGCCGCAGACAGCGGCCACTCTGGCGCGGCATTTCCGAGGCGACCGGCGTATCAAAGTCTCCCCCGTCGATGGCTGGCAAGCCTTGACAGCCCATCTGCCGCCACCGGAACGGCGCGGTGCTGTATTGATCGATCCAGCGTTCGAAGAAGAAAAAGATTTTCGCCGCCTCGCCGAGACGCTTGCTGCTGCGCATCGTAAATGGGCGACTGGTGTTTATCTTTTATGGTACCCCATTAAGGATCGCGTGGAACCCGACGCGCTGGCCGAGCGTCTGCGCCGCTCGGGCATTGCCAACATATTACGCGCTGAACTCGTCGTTTCTCCGTCGCGTGGTCGCGGACGGCTCATCGGTTCAGGTCTTGTCGTGGTCAATCCGCCGTGGCGTCTGGAGGAAGAACTCACTTTACTGCTGCCGGTCCTTGCGAAAATCCTTGGCCATGACCGCCCCCTTTTCTCCCTGGACCGACTTGCCGATGAAAGAGCTGCGGGGCGCTGATTTATCGTCCCGTCAATCCGTTTCGACTCAACCCTTTCCACCGCTCCGCAGTTGTTGTGTAGTTCTGTCATTGGCAGTGACGTTCCGCCTCGACGTGAGGCCGGAGGAGTACGAGGCCGTCCGCGGCCGATGCATTCCCCGACTGCGAATGTTCAGCCGAGCCGCCGTGCATGGGCCGCGGCGGAGCAATTGGGAGAGGGAGTTTCCCCATGGCGCAGACCGGTGTCGTAAAGTTCTTCAATGGGGAACGTGGCTACGGTTTTATCAAACCGGATGATGGTGGACGCGACGTCTTCGTGCACATCACCGCCGTTGAACAGGCCGGGCTCAAAAGCTTGAATGAGGGCCAGCGCGTCAGCTTCGATGTCGAGCCCGATAAAAAGGGTAAAGGCCCGAAAGCCGTGAATCTCGTTATTACAAGCTGACGCGAAATTGCGGGCGCTTTCGATCATGAGACGGATGCGTGCCTGTTGAAAAAGATCGAATGCGCGGAATGCAGTGCTTTTCGCGACGACGCGCACGTGCAAAACGGCTGCCGACGAAAATCTGGCGCCCGTTCAATTGGCTGTTGATTTTTTTTGAAATGCCAAGCGTTCAGCAAATTCGATTAGCAATGCGCGATCACTTGGGTCGGAGATACGCAAGAACACTTTCAGAAGGCGCAATCCTTCTCCCGCAAGTTCGTTGACTTCGGTACAGGATTCCACCAGTTGGATTTTTTCGGGCGGTTTCGTCATTTGCGCGCTCTGCGGCTGGATTTCAAGGTAAAAGAACGAAGGCGGTTATTGTCGGCAAGCGCCGGTAACTTGCCGGCCGTTTCGATGTCTTGCAGTTGATCGCGCAGGTAAATCATGGATTGCCTCTGTGCCACGCTGTGCTGTGAAGTTTTTGCGAGACCATGTTCAGTCTTCTCCCACTCATAAATTTTAAAGATAAATTTGCCGAGGGCGCGCCAAGCCGCGAATGACAGCAGTACCCAATGAACGGGCGTTAAAAGCAGAATCGGGGCTATCGACAGCAGTTTGCGCCGAAAAAGACCGCACAAGCCGATGAATATTGAAGGTGCGTAGCCGAGGAACGCCGTACATTTGGCAGTGAAGATGATGAAGCCGAAATCATACCCCCTGATGACGTCATAGACCGCCGTCCCGGCCAGCGCGATCAGCAACAAAGGGTGCGCGAGCGCGGCAAACACGTTGCCGCCAACGACGAGCTGAAACGTGATAAATCCGGCGACGCCGAGCTCATGCATGAGTTTTAGCGGGTGACGCATGTGTACGGCCCAGGTTTGCATCCAGCCCTTGAACCAGCGCGTTCGCTGGCGCAGCCATGCTTGGAAAAGCGCGGGCGCTTCTTCATCTGTCGTTGAAAAAATGATGTCCGAGCGATAGCCAAATCGAACGAGCCGTATGCCGAGGTCGGCGTCCTCGGTCACATTGTAAGGATCCCAGCCTCCTATTTCGCGAAGCTTGTTTGTGCGAAAGTGATTCGACGAGCCGCCAAGCGGCAACGGCAGCCGCAACTTCGCGAGCCCGGCCAAGAACACCTCGAAATGACCGGCATATTCAACCGCGAAAAATCGCGTGAGCCAGCTATCCTTGAAATTGTCGATGCGCAACTGCGCCTGCACGCAAACGAGATCGTCGCCTGCGGACTCAAAAGTCCCTAAGGCGCGGCGCAATTGGTTCTCGTCCGGGCGATCCTCGGCGTCGTAAATCACCGTGAACCTGCCGCGTGCGAAGGGAAGAGCAAAATTGAGGGCTTTTGGTTTGGTGCGCAGCTTAGTATCCGGACAGATAACAACCCGGATGGGAATACGGGTTTTGCGCGCTTCGATCGCTTGCCGCGTCGCATGATCGTTCTGTTCAATCGCGAAAATAACATCGAGTTTCTCAAACGGATAATTGAATTGCTCGAAATTGCGTAATAGCTCGTCGACCAATTTTGCTTCGTCATAGAGCGCCGCAATGATCGTATAGACCGGCAAATTTGCGTCGGTGCACTCGATTGTCGGCTGCGCTATCTTGCCGGACGAGACGAAGAAGCTGGCCACGCGCAGCCCCATCCACGTCAAGAAAAACGTGGTGACGATGAATTCCACAATGACGACGACCGACGCCTGCGTAATAAGGCTCACCGCGACCAGCAAAAAACCCGACACGATAAGGGCAGAAATGAATTGACCAAAGCGGCGCGGCGGTCCGGCGGACAGTTCCGGCCGGCGTTGCCGCAGTGAATGAGCAGCGTTTGCGAGCAGCGTGCTGCCAGCGCAACGTTGAATATAGCGGTTAAGCTGGTCAATCGTGGCGAGCCTAAAATACTCGGCCAATGACGGCCGGCAGCGGATGAGTTTTGTGAGCCAACGGGCCTGGGTTTCGCGCGGAGCCAGTACAAACTGTATGCCGTCATCGGTTTCCAGCAGCAGCAAGCCGTCAATGTTGCAATTGATGAGCCGCTCGTGTTTCAGAGGGCAGAGGCTTCGCGGCACGTCGGTGAGCGGTTCGAGTTCGATGTCCAGACTGGCACCGAGACGACGGAGATATGTCTGCTCGTCGACTTCGTCCGATGCGATTAAGATTTGGTCTGCGCCGATGCCCAGGCGAGTGGCTCGATCCTCGGCGTTTTCCAGAATGCGCGGCGGCAGCAGCGCTCGCAGGCAATCAAGTTCCGGAAAATCGCTCCGATTCCTGCCCGCCGCCTCGCTATTGTCGGCGAAGATTCGGAGCCTTCGAGCATGGTCGCAAACGCCCCCGGATTCCACCTCGGCAGCGCCTGTCGTGGTCCGAACGCCTAATCTCATATTCTGACTTCCCCTTTGTGTGGGATGATGATACCGTTAAAACAACCATAATGCTACCACAAATTGCAATCATTCTTTTCGCCGTTGCTTGGTGGCCGCGACCGAACGATGGTGCTAAAAACCGGGCCATGCCCGAATTCATGTCGCATTATCTCGTGCCCGCCGCAGTGGCCGCGGTTGCCGCCGTGCTGTTGTTCGGGCTGGTCAATATGATGCGTGGGGGTTCACCGAATACCTCACAGAAACTCATGCGTTTGCGCGTGTTGCTACAGTTCATCGCCATCGTCCTCATTATGGCGACCATCTGGGCTATCCGACGTTAGGAGCTCTTGAAAGGCGAGGCTGGTCTTTTGATGGTGGCGCTCAATCGCATCTATACCCGTACGGGCGATGACGGGACCACCTCGCTTGGTACCGGCGAGCGCCGCAAAAAATACGACCTTCGGGTCGAAGCATATGGCACGCTCGACGAGGTCAATGCCGTGGTCGGCCTGGCGCGTTTATATACCGAGGCGGACCAAGCGCTCGATTCGGCACTCCTGCGCATTCAAAACGATCTCTTCGATCTGGAGGCCGATCTTTGCTTGGCGGAAAAAGGTCCCGGCGGCGCGCGCCTCACGGTGACCGACGCCCAAGTGTCATGGCTCGAGGCGGAGATTGATCGGCTCAATGCCTGCTTAAGTCCACTCAAGTCTTTCATCTTGCCGGGAGGGAGCGAGGCCTCGGGTTATTTGCATCTTGCGCGAACCGTGTGCCGGCGCGCCGAACGCATTGTCGTTGAGTTGAGCGACCAACCGGGTGAAGAAGTCTCGCCGGAACTGATGAAATATCTTAATCGTCTGTCCGACTATCTATTCGTTGCGGGTCGTTATGCGAATGATAAGGGCAAAAAGGACATTTTGTGGGTAGCGGGACGGAATCGGTAACAAACGGCCGGTTTCTATTTGCGGCTCGGCCGAGGCGTTGATATGCGGGGAAACGGCCTTTCGTTGGCCGCCGCGCCGCTAAAACCCTGCCGGGGTGGGGAAAATGAAAATTCTGGTGCCCGTTAAGCGGGTCATTGACTTCAGCGTCAAAATTCGCGTCAAAGCGGACAGCTCGGGGGTCGAGCTTGCCGGCGCCAAAATGTCCATGAACCCTTTCGATGAAATTGCGGTCGAAGAGGCGATCCGCTTGAAGGAAGCCGGTAAAGCGACCGAACTCGTGGCCGTAACAATCGGACCGGCGCAGGCCTCAGAGACCATTCGCACCGCGCTCGCGATGGGCGCCGACCGGGGCATCCTCATTAAAACTGACGATGCGGTCGAGCCGCTCGCAGTTGCAAAGATCCTCCGGGCCGTCGCCGCCGCGGAACAGCCTGGCCTTGTCATCATGGGCAAACAGGCGATCGATGACGATTGCAATCAGACCGGCCAAATGCTGGCCGCGCTCAGTGGCTGGTCCCAAGGCACTTTCGCTTCGAAGATCGTCGTAGATAGCGCTCACGTGAATGTCACGCGTGAAGTCGATGGCGGCCTGCAAACGATCAAGTTAAAAATGCCGGCCGTCATCACGACAGATTTGCGGCTGAATGAACCGCGTTATGCTTCGCTGCCGAATATTATGAAGGCGAAGAAGAAGCCGATCGATGAAAAGACCCCCGCTGATTATGGTGTCGATATTGCGCCGCGACTGCAGGTTCTGAGAACCGCGGAACCCGCGGGCCGCAAATCGGGCACCAGGGTCGGATCGGTGGCGGAATTGGTCGCCAAACTGAAAGACGAGGCCGGGGTTCTGTAAATGACCACACTTCTTCTTGCCGGGGCGTTTTGTCCGTCATGGCCGCGCATAGCCGTTCGTAGAACGGCGTCGCTTCGCTCGCCTATGCCGCGGCCATCCACGTCTTTGCCCGAAAACAAGACGTGGATGCCCGGCATAAAGCCGGGCATGACAACTCAATGCTTGGAGCCAACCGAATGAAGACTCTTTTGCTCGCAGAGCACGACAATACGTCGCTCAAAGAGGCAACAAGCAAAACGCTGACCGCTGCGAAGGCGCTCGGCGCCGAGGTGCACGTCCTGGTGGCCGGGAAGAATTGTAAAGCGGCGGCCGATTCCGCCGCGCGGCTCGACGGCGTTGCCAAAGTGCTTGTGGCCGATGCGGCTATTTACGAGCATCAGCTCGCCGAGGCGCTCGCAGCCTTAATCGTTTCTCTCGCCGATTCTTATCAAGCCTTCGTCGCGCCGGCGACTAGCAACGGCAAAAATGTAATGCCGCGAGTTGCCGCTTTGCTCGACGTCATGCAAATTTCCGACGTCGTCAAGGTTGTCGCGCCCGATACGTTCGAGCGGCCGATTTATGCTGGCAATGCCATCCAAACCGTCAAATCGTCCGATACAAAGAAGGTCATCACCGTGCGTAGCTCGGCATTCAAAGCCGCCGGGCAAAGCGCCCCGGTCGGCGTGGAGAATGTTGCGCCGGCGGTCGATCCTGGCTTGTCCTCGTTCGTCGGCGAAGAATTATCCAGATCCGACCGTCCGGATTTAGCCGCCGCCAGGGTTGTCATTTCAGGTGGCCGGGCCCTGCAAAGTCGCGAAAACTTCACCACATACATCGAGCCGATCGCCAGCAAACTGGGCGCGGCCATTGGCGCCTCGCGCGCGGCGGTCGATGCCGGCTATGCGCCCAATGACTGGCAGGTCGGGCAGACGGGCAGGGTTGTAGCACCTGATCTTTACATTGCGGTTGGAATATCCGGCGCTATTCAGCATCTCGCCGGCATGAAAGATTCAAAGGTTATCGTTGCGATCAATAAAGACGAGGAGGCGCCCATTTTTCAGGTGGCCGATTATGGGCTTGTGGCCGATCTCTACCAGGCGCTGCCCGAACTTGCGGCGGAACTTGATCGGATCAAATCCTGACCAAGACTGATCTCGAGCATGTGCAAAATAGCCGCGCTGGCTGTGGCTTCGCTGGGCGGTTCGTCGTAAAAGGACCGGAAAAAGTGCAGGCGGGTGAAGGCGTCCGGGAATTCGCATTGATTGGACCAAGCAGATGGCGGCTAAGCTTCAGAAAATCGGGGTGATCGGCGCCGGACAGATGGGCAGTGGCATCGCCCATGTCTGTGCATTGGCGGGCTATAGCGTGTTGTTAAATGACGTGTCGACGGACCGTATCAAGGCCGGCATGGCGACCATCAATGGCAATATGGCGCGCCAAGTCTCCAAGCAAGTGCTTAGTGAAGATCAGCGCAAGAATGCCCTCGCGCTCATCAAAGCGGCGGAAAAATACGACGATCTTGCGTCTTGCGATCTGGTGATAGAGACCGCGACCGAAAAAGAAGATATCAAAAGAAAAATCTTTGCGGAGCTATGCGCTTCGTTAAAGCCGGAAGCGATCATCGCCACCAATACATCGTCGATCTCGATTACGCGGCTGGCTTCGTCAACCGACAGGCCTGAACGTTTCATCGGCATTCATTTCATGAACCCGGTGCCACGCATGGAGCTGGTGGAGCTGATCCGCGGCATCGTCACCGACGACGCCACGTTTGAGACGAGCAAGGCTTTCGTTTCCACACTGGGCAAAACCATCGCGGTCTCGGAGGATTTCCCCGCCTTCATCGTCAATCGGATTCTGTTGCCGATGATCAACGAGGCGATCTATACGCTTTACGAAGGCGTCGGCAATGTCGAGTCGATCGATACCGCCATGCGCCTCGGCGCGCACCACCCGATGGGGCCGTTGGAGCTCGCCGACTTCATCGGTCTCGATACCTGTCTCTCGGTGATGCAGGTGCTTTACGAAGGCCTGGCGGACTCCAAATACCGGCCCTGCCCGCTCTTGGTGAAATACGTTGAAGCCGGCTGGCTCGGCCGCAAAACACAGCGCGGCTTTTATGACTATCGAGGCGAAAAGCCGGTGCCGACGCGTTGACGTGGTGGCAAGCATTGGGCCTCGCCGCCACCAATCCAAAGACCGCTATTTTGGGACGCCGATAGGAGGCATCTTGCCCATGTGCTCGATAGTGTCTTTCACAGTCGATTGAATGACCTCGCGGACGTTCATGCCGCGCCAAAACAAAGCGTCTCCATACGTTGCAGGTCCGACGATGAGTCCACCGATGGCGACGGCGGCGGTGACGATGGTGACGAACAATACCCATCTGGTATCGCGACTATATTGATCTGTTTTTCTTACATCATCGCGAATAGCATACATTTCCCCTAAAAGGGTGGCGACGGCTGTATCAATCTTACCCTCTAATCGCGCAATTTTTATTTTTGAACGCGCTTCTGAGGCGGAAATTTTGCGTTCGTTAGGTCATCGTTACTTGGTGGCGCCATAGCGGCCTCATCAGATGGACTTTGTTGGCTGATCAATCGCGCCGTCGCCGTCCGCCCAATCCTTGAAAGCGCCGAGGTTGTAAACCCTGTCGTAGCCCATGTCCTTGAGCACCTTGCCGCTCAGCGCCGCGCGTCCGCCGGAGCCGCAGTAAACGATGACGGTTTTGTCTTTGTCGAAATTTTTGTCGTGGAAAGGCGACTCGGGATCGGCGCGAAACTCGAGCATGCCGCGCGAGACATTGACGGCGCCGGCGATCTTTCCTGTTTTCTCCACTTCCGGTGCATCACGCACGTCGACCACCAGCGTGTCGTGCTCGGCCATCATCTCGCGCGCTTGCGCCATTGTGATGCGGGGCACAGCGGCATTGGCGGCCGCCACCATGTCTTTGATGCTTAGAGCCATGACTGAATTGCTCTCCTGTTGCGATCAATTATCATAACGCCGGCACGATCAGACGCCCTCAGCCTTTTCCCAGTGCCGCCCGAATGAGACGGACGGCATCATCACTTTGCCATTCGGCTGGCCCGGCAATATTGCCGATCTCGCATCCTTTCGGATCGACCAACAGGGTCGTCGGCATGCCGAAGGCGCGGCCGACCGATTTTAGCGCTTGAAAACTACGCGCGCTGGCATCGGCGTAATAGGTCAAATTCTCGATGCCGATGTTTTTCAGGAATGCCTTTGGCTTGTCTGGATCGCGGGTATCGATATTCACCGCAACCACTTGAAAATCCGGCCCGCCGAGATCGGCTTGCAGCGCATCGAGCGCCGGCATTTCCTGGCGGCAGGGCACACACCAGGTGGCCCATAAGTTCAGCAGCACGATGCGCCCGCGCCAGTCCGCCAACGAAAGCTGCTTGCCGGAGGCGTCCTTGAAGGTGAGCTCGGGCACTTTCAGCGGGCTTTTGGCGACGTTAACGGCGGCAACCTGCCCCCTCGCTAGCGGCGCGAGCTTCTTGGCTAGCCCCACAGCCGGTTGGCAGGCCTCGTCGTCGGGCGCGTTGCGCATGAGGCCCCTCATCCCGTATATCCCCGCGAGCCCGACGATGACGCCGATGAGCCCGCCGGCCAAGATCATGGCGAGCCGTTTTTTCGCGAAATCGAAGGAACGCATGGGGTTTGTCATAGCCGGCGAAACCTAAATAAATATGCCAAATGGCGGCAGCAAGGTCGAAGCGATGAGCAATAAAATGTGGGGTGGCCGGTTTGCATCCGATCCTGACGCCGTCATGGCGGAGATCAACGCCTCCATCGATTTCGACAAGGCCCTCTACCGCCAGGACATCGCCGCATCCAAGGCTCACGCCGAAATGCTGGCCCGGCAGGGCATCATTGCGGCCGACGATGCAAAAAACATCGCTCTCGGCCTAGACACAATTCTATCGGAGATCGAACAAAGCAAGTTCGCCTTTAGTCGCGCCTTGGAAGACATTCACATGAACGTGGAAAGCCGGCTTGCCGAATTGATCGGAGTGGCCGCCGGCCGCCTGCATACGGCACGCTCGCGCAACGATCAGGTTGCGACCGATTTTCGCCTTTGGATGCGAGACACCGTCGATACGCTTGATGCCGCGCTCGCCGGTTATCAGAAGGTGCTTGCGGAGAAGGCGTTAGTGCATGCCGCAACCGTAATGCCCGGCTTCACGCATTTGCAAACCGCGCAGCCGGTCACCTTTGGTCATCATCTGCTCGCTTACGTTGAGATGGCGGGGCGCGATCGCGGCCGTTTTGCCGATGCGCGCAAACGGCTGAATGAGTGTCCGCTGGGCTCCGGCGCGCTCGCGGGCACATCCTTTCCGCTCGACCGCGACATGACGGCGAAGGCGCTTGGCTTCGATCGGCCGGCGGCGAATTCGCTCGATGCTGTCTCCGACCGTGACTTCGTCATGGAGGTGCTTTCGGCAGCCGCGATTGCCTCGGTGCATATGTCGCGCTTGGCGGAAGAAATTGTGATCTGGACTTCGCCGCTCGTCGGCCTGGTCCGGCTTTCCGACAAATTCACCACCGGCTCCTCGATGATGCCGCAGAAGCGCAATCCCGACGCCGCCGAACTGGTGCGTGCGAAAACCGGACGCATCATTGGCGCGCTGCAGGCGATCCTCATGGTCATGAAAGGCCTGCCGCTCGCCTATGCCAAGGACATGCAAGAGGATAAAGAGGGCGCGATGGATGCGCTCTCGGCGCTCTCGCTTTCCATCGCCGCCATGGCGGGCATGGTCGCCGATATGGAGCCGGATGCGGCGCGCATGAAGAAAACGGCGGGCGAAGGCTATGCGACCGCCACCGATCTCGCCGATTGGCTGGTGCGGAATTTGAAGATCCCCTTCCGCGAGGCACACCACGTCACCGGTCGTATTGTCGCCAAGGCGGTGGAGGAAAAATTGCCGCTGCACCGGCTGCCGCTTGCCGTCATGCAGGCGATCGAGCCGCGAATTACGCAAGATGTCTTCTCCGTGCTTTCTGTTGACCGCGCGGTGAAAAGCCGCGTGAGTTATGGCGGCACCGCACCGAAAAATGTCCGCGCTCAAGCGAACAAGTGGCTGCGTCAGCTCAAAAAAGAAAAGACCTGATTTCGCCTTTTATCAATGGTTGGTATCTTAACGCCAAACCGGATCCGGGAGTGCATTTCGTGAGCCGTTTCAGTGATCGTTCTTTTCTGCGTGTCGCCACGGTTGGCGCCCTCGTGGCCGCACTTATTGCAGCGCTTGGGCTGGCCGCCTGCGGCCGCAAAGGTCCGCTTGATCCACCGCCCGATGCCGCAATTCCGGCCACGCCGCAGGCGCGCAATTCGGCTCTTGTGAATCCGATTGGGGCATCGCCCCTTGGCGAGGGGCGCACCTCACGTAATGCCTTGGAAATCGGACCTAATGGGCAGCCCCGAGCTCCGAAGGGACCGAAAAAATACATTCCTCTCGACGTTTTACTGAACTGATATAAACCTCCGAGCTTGTGATGCACTATTTCACCTATCGCGACGGCGTATTGCATGCCGAAGCGGTGAATCTCGATGCGCTCGCGGCCAAAGTCGGCACGCCGTTCTACTGCTATTCGACCGCCACGCTCACGCGGCACTATCAAGTATTTGCCGGCGCTTTTGTCGATGTGGATGCGCTCATCTGCTACGCGATGAAGGCGAACTCCAACCAGGCGGTGATCAGGACGCTGGCCAAGCTCGGTGCGGGCGCGGATGTCGTCTCGGGCGGTGAACTCAAGCGCGCGCGCTTGGCCGCCATTGCGCCGGAAAAGATCATCTTCTCCGGTCTTGGCAAGACCGCGGCCGAACTCGCTCTCGCCGTCGACGAAGGCATTCTTTGTATCAACGTCGAATCCGAACCCGAGCTTGAGCTTTTGGCATCGATTGCGGCGGCGAAGGGGCGGCGCGCACCCATTTCTATTCGCGTCAATCCCGATGTCGATGCCAAAACACATCACAAGATCGCCACCGGCAAGGCCGAGAACAAATTCGGTATTCCTCTCAGCCGCGCGCGCGAGGTCTATGCGCGCGCGGCGAAACTGCCGGGTGTCAAAGTTGCCGGCGTGGATATGCATATCGGGAGCCAGATCATCGATCTCGATCCGTTCGGCAATGCGTTTACGTTGCTTGCCGAATTCGTGCGGACCCTGCGCGCTGACGGCCATGTCATTTCACATGTCGATCTCGGCGGCGGCCTCGGCATTCCTTATCGTGACGACAACGAGCCGCCACCGCATCCCGAGCGATATGCGGAGGTGGTCAAGCGCGCCACACGCGATCTAGGTTGCCGGCTGATCTTCGAGCCCGGACGCTTGATTGTCGGTAACGCCGGTATTCTGGTGACGCGCGTTTTGTTCGTGAAGCACGGCGAAAGAAAAAATTTCGTCGTTGTCGATGCCGCTATGAATGATCTCATCCGCCCGACTTTATACGATGCCCATCACGAGATTTGGCCGATCGCGGAACCCGACCATCATGCCCGCCGCATCCGCGCCGACGTCGTAGGGCCTGTGTGCGAAAGCGGTGATTTTTTGGCCAAGAGCCGCGATCTTGTGGAACCTGAAAGTGGGGCCTGTCTGGCCGTCATGTCCGCCGGCGCATACGGTGCGGTGCAGGCCGGCACCTACAATACGCGGCCGCTTGTGCCGGAAGTGCTGGTCAAGGGCGCCAATTGGGCCATTATCCGTCCGCGCCTTGAAACCGACCAATTGATTGCGCTCGATCGTTTGCCGGATTGGCTTTAAAAAAATCTTTGAGATGTTACCGCCGCATGGCGGGGGAAATTTCCGCGTGCTAGCGTGTTTAATGGAATTGATGGAGCGGACTTCGCCAATCCCGCGCGACCGAGCGAGCCGACGGAGCGAGTTTTGGACCGTTTGGATAAACAGGCCGATGAGCGGGCGCCGCCGGCTCGGCTGTTACTCGCGCGCGCACTCAATCGTGCCCGCGGCAGTCTGCTTTGGGAACGGCTGTGGCCGACCCTGGCCGGACTTTTGACGGCGATCGGCTTTTTTCTCGTTGTCTCATGGTCCGGTCTATGGCTTGTCTTGCCGCCGCTGGGACGTGTGGTGGGTTTACTCGTCCTTCTCGCCGTCATCGCGGCGGCGGCGATCCCGCTCCTGCGGTTGCGCCTGCCGAGCGAAATGGATGCCTTGCGCCGCCTCGACCGGGGTAGCGGCCAGGGGCATCGTCCGGCCACAACGGTCACTGATCGTATTTCGGCTAATCGCCATGATCCCGTATCGCAGGCGCTCTGGCGCGCTCACGTCGAGCGCGCGCTTTTAGCATCGGCGGACAAGTTCAAGGCCGGCTGGCCTTCGCCGCAACTCGGCTTGCGCGATCCGATCGCGCTGCGCGCGCTCGTCCTCATATTGCTGGTCACGAGTTTCTTTGCCGCGGGCGGCGAGCGGGTCAAACGCATTGCGGCTGCTTTCGACTGGCACGGTGTCGTTGCGCCGGCGAATTTCCGCATCGATGCTTGGGTCACACCGCCCGTTTATACAAGACGGCCTCCCATCCTCTTGCAGGGGCTGCGGCCGGGCGAAACGCCGGCAACAATGGCATCTGTGCCGGTGCCGGCCGGCAGCGAATTGCTAATCCGCGCGAGCGGCAATGTGCGTTTCAACCTGTTGCACAAAGGTGGCCTTGAAGAAGCGGCCGCGGATGCCCATGCGCAGGCTTTGCCCAAAGGCAGTGAAGAACATCGTCTCATCATCAAAGGCGATGGCAGCGCAGCGATACGTGGCGTCACGAACAATGATCTCGTCTGGAATTTTACGGCCATTCCCGACCACGCGCCTCGCATCGAATGGACGAAAGCCCCGCAACGGCAGTTGCGCGGCGCCCTTCGCCTCGACTATAAAGTGGATGATGATTATGGCGTCGTCGATGCAAAAGCGATCTTCGCGTTGAAGAACGACGCGGACGGTGCAAAAACGCGCCGTCCTTTGTTCCCGCCGCCCGAATTGCCGCTGAATCTGCCGCAACCGCGCACGCGCGCCGGCGCGGCACAGACCACGCGCGACACCACCGAACATCCTTGGGCCGGCAGCAACGTCATGATCACATTGCTGGCGCACGACGAGGCGGGCAACGAGGGCCGCAGCACGACGCGCGCGCTGCAACTGCCGCAACGTATTTTCGTCAAACCGCTTGCCCGCGCGCTGATTGAACAGCGCCGCAATCTCGCGCTCGATGCCGAAGCCAAGCCCTTGGTTTTGACCGCGCTCGCCGCGCTCAGCCTTGCGCCCGACAAATTTACGCCCCAAGCCGGCGTTTATCTTGGCCTGCGCTCGATTTATCACCACCTGCGCCATGCGCAAAGTGACGATGCGCTGCGTGAGGTCGTCGCGCGCCTCTGGGATATGGCGCTGCAAATCGAGAACGACAATGTCAGCCAGACCGAACAGGCTTTGCGTCAGGCGCAAGAGGCTTTGCGCCAAGCGCTCGAGCGTGGCGCAAGCGACGACGAGATCAAAAAACTTATGCAGGATTTGCGTGCCGCCATGGACAAGTTTCTCCGGGCGCTGGCGGAGGAGATACGCAAGAATCCGCAGAATTTATCGCGCCCGCTCGATCGGAACGCGCGCGTACTCAGCCAACGGGACTTGAACAACATGCTTGATCGGCTGGAAAACATGGCCCGTTCCGGCAACAAAGACGCCGCGCAACAATTGCTCGACCAGTTGCAATCCATGCTTGAGAATTTGCAGATGGCGCGTCCCGGCGCATCTGGACAGGAGGACGGCGATGACATGACATCAACACTCGACGAACTTGGGGATATGATTCGCAAGCAACAACAATTGCGCGATAGGACTTTCAAGCAGGGCCAAAGCATGAACCGCGACCAGCAGCGTGGCAGGGGCCAGAGTCGCGAGAATCAAATGGGCGGTCTGCAGCAGGATCAGCAGGCACTGCGGCGGCGCCTCGACAGACTAATGGAGCAATTGCGCAAACGCGGGCTTGGCAATCCGAGCGAGGGCGAGAACGGCAACCGGCAGCGCAACGAGATGGGCCAGCTTGGCGATGCGGGCGAGGCCATGAGCGAGGCCGAACGTGAACTCGGCCAGGGCGAATCCGGGGATGCGGTCGACAGTCAGGGGCGCGCGCTCGAAGCCATGCGCAAAGGCGCGCAAGGCTTGGCGCAGCAAATGCAGCAGAATGGTGCGAATCGGGGCCGCGACGGCCGTCCCGGACGCGGTCGTATGGAGGCCGAACAAAATACCGACCCCCTGGGGCGCCCCTTGCGCGGCCGCGATTTTGGCGATGATCGTAGCGTGAAGGTGCCCGACGAAATCGATGCGCAGCGCGCCCGCCGCATTCTCGAGGAGTTGCGCAAGCGTTACGGCGAAAGCTCGCGCCCGCAATTGGAGCTCGATTATATCGAGCGGCTCTTGAAGGATTTTTGAGCCGGCGTAGCGCCGTCCTGGGCGGAGACCATAGCGCGTCCCTCCATTGTCAATGAATGACAATAGCTGCAAATAGATGATGAAAGCCGATTGCCGGCAGCTGCATTGCCGAAAATCGTTCTTTCGCGCACAGTGGTCAAAACGTCGCAAGGGGGGGCATGTCATGGATTCACTGTCGATGATTGCGGCGGTGACCGGAAGCTATTTGCTCGCGGGGCTAGTTAAAGGTGTTATCGGTCTTGGCTTGCCGGCGGTCGCTATCGGCTTACTCGGCCTGTCGATGCCTCCCGCGCAGGCAGCGGCGATTATCGTAATGCCGGCGCTGGTTACGAATATCTGGCAATGCGCGTTTGGCGGTAATGTCGCGGCCCTGATCTCGCGTTTGTGGCCGCTGCTCGTCGGCATTTGCATCGGTACGCTGCTCGGAGCATTTTTCCTGCCGCATGGCGGCACGTGGGCAACGGTGTGCCTTGGCGCCTTGCTGATGATTTACGCGACGCTTGGTCTTGCCAAAATCCATTTTTCTGTGCCCAGACGTGCGGAGAATTGGGTGGGGATGCTTGCCGGCATTGGCACCGGCCTCTTGACGGCCGCGACCGGGGTCTCCGCGATACCGACCGTGCCCTACCTGCAAGCCTTGCATTTCGAGCGGGACAAGCTGGTGCAGGCGCTCGGGGTTTCATTTACGGTTTCCACGATAGCGCTTGCGTTTGCGCTCTCACATGCCGGCGAGATGCATGTCACGCTCGTTGAGGCTTCGTTCGTGGGTCTGATTGCCGCTCTCGTGGGAATGCGGTTTGGACAATTCATCCGCAGCCGGGTGACAGCCGATACATTTCGGCTATATTTTTTCTTTGGCCTGCTTGCACTGGGTGTCCGCCTGGCGCTGCGCGGCCTGATATGATTGAACAATTCGGCCTTGACCCCGGTTTCGCGCATTTATGCGATTAATGATCACCCACAATAGGAAAAGAGTCTGGTAATGACGACGAAGCTTCACTTGTCCGCCCTTGCATTCGCCATTTGTCTTGTCGCGGGTTTCGTGACTTGCGCTTGCGCCCAAGACACGATCACCGTGGGCGAGCTCAATAGCTATAAGGCGATCCCGGCCTTCTTGGAGCCCTACAAGAAGGGCATGCAAATGGCGCTCGACGAGATCAACGCCAAAGGCGGGGTTCTCGGCAAAAAATTTGAGGTGATCTCGCGCGATGACGGCGCCAATCCGGGTGAAGCCGTGCGTGTGGCGGAGGAATTGGTCGCCGGCCAAGGTGTCGTAGCGCTTGCCGGCACCTATCTGTCGAATGTCGGCCTCGCGGTCACTAACTTTGCCGGGCAGAAGAAGGTGTTTTTCCTCGCCGCCGAGCCGCTCACTGACAAAATCACCTGGGCCGACGGCAACAAATATACGTTCCGCCTGCGTCCCTCGACCTACATGCAGGTCGCGATGCTGATGCCGGCCGCGGCTGCGGCCCATAAGAAACGATGGGCGCTCGTTTATCCGAATTTCGAATACGGACAATCGGCGGTGGCGGCGTTCAAATCAATGCTCAAAGCCAAGCAGGCGGATGTCGAATTCGTCACCGAGCAGGCGCCGCCGCTCGGCAAGATCGACGCCGGAGCGGTGGCGCAAGCAATCGATGACGCTAAACCGGACGCCATTTTCAACGTGTTATTCGGCGCCGACCTCGCGAAATTCGTACGCGAAGGAGAAACACGTAGGCTGTTCAACAATCGCACCGTCGTGAGTTTGCTCACCGGCGAGCCGGAATATCTAGACCCGCTCAAAGCCGATGCTCCCGTCGGGTGGATCGTGACCGGTTATCCTTGGAACAAGATCAAGACCGAGGAAAACCAGGCGTTTGTGAAAGCATATGAGAAGAAATTTCACGATTATCCGCGGCTGGGTTCGGTCGTCGGGTATACGACGATCAAATCACTCGCTGCGGGAATCGCCAAGGCCAAGTCCACGAACGCAGAGAAACTGGTTGCGGCGTTCAAAGATTTGCAAGTCGAGAGTCCCTTTGGCCCGATCAAATTCCGCGCGATCGATCATCAGTCCACCATGGGCGCTTACGTCGGGAATATCGCGCTTGAAAACGGCAAGGGCACGATGGTCGACTTTAAATATATCGACGGCGCTACCGTGTTGCCGAGTGATGCCGAGGTGAGAAAACTAAGACCTGCGGCGAATTGATCTCCTTCACCTCTCCATTTTTGGGGGAGAGACGGTCGGCGAAGCCGGCCTGGTGGGGTAATCTGAAGCAATGAGATCCGCCCGGCTGCTCGTCATGTTCGTGGCCCTTCCCCTCCAAAGCGGGGATAAGCAGCCATGAGCCTCAACGCGTTTTTATTCCAAGCTCTCAACGGGCTTTCCAGCGCGTCCGGCTTGTTCCTCGTGGCGGCCGGCCTGTCGCTGATTTTCGGCGTCACGCGAATCATCAATCTGGCGCACGGCTCTTTCTATATGCTGGGAATTTACATCGCCTATTCCTTCGCGGCGGGCGTCGGCGGGGCGCTTGGCTTTTGGGGCGGCATTGTCGCGAGCGCGCTCATCGTCGGCGTAACCGGCGCTGCAATCGAAGTGTTGCTGCTGCGACGTATTTACCGCGCACCCGATCTGTTTCAACTGCTCGCGACTTTTGCGCTCGTTCTCGTGATCAGCGACGCCACACTTTTCATTTGGGGGCCGCAAGATCTGCTGGGGCCACGCGCTCCAGGTCTGCGCGGCGCGGCGAACATTTTCGGCCATCGGCTGCCGAGCTACAATTTGTTTTTGATTTTCGTCGGCCCCCTCGTGCTGGTGCTCTTGCACCTCGTGTTGAGGCGGTCTCGTTTCGGGCGCTTGGTGCGTGCCGCCACGCAGGACCGGGAGATGGTCGGCGCGCTCGGTGTCAATCAGGCGGTTTTGTTCACGTCCGTCTTCGCCTTCGGCGCGGTGCTCGCGGGCCTCGGCGGGGCGCTGCAAATCCCGCGTGAACCGGCCAATCTCGCCATCGACCTCACAGCGCTCACGGATGCTTTCGTGGTTGTTGTCGTCGGCGGCATGGGTTCGATCCCCGGTGCGTTTCTCGCCGCCGTCATCATCGCCGAAGTGAAAGCACTGTGCATTGGTATTGGTGTTGTAGATTTCGGTTCTGTGTCCGTTAACGTCTCGAAATTCACGTTGGTTGCCGAGTTTATGGTGATGGCCGTTGTGTTGATTGTACGCCCTTATGGATTGCTTGGCCGCGCGCAAGCCGTTGTGCGTTCGCTCGCGGAGCCGGAACAGCCCATTCGGCCACCAACGCCGCCCGTGAAAATACTCGGCGCTCTGGCGCTGGCGCTGCTCTTTAGTCTGCCGTTCATAGCGCAAGGCTCGCCCTATCTGCTCGTCCTTGGCATCGACATTCTGATCGCCGTGATCTTTGCCACCTCCTTGCATTTCATCGCCGGTCCGGGCGGCATGCATTCGTTTGGACATGCGGCCTATTTTGGGCTCGGCGCATATGGCGCGGCGCTGCTGGTCAAGTGGTTGAGCGCGCCCATGAGCGCGGCGCTTGTCGCCGCGCCGCTCCTCGCGTTTGCCGCCGCATTGCTGTTCGGTTGGTTTTCGGTCAGGCTTTCGGGTGTCTATCTGGCGATGCTGACGCTCGCTTTTGCGCAGATCGTTTGGGCCGGCGTGTTTCAATGGGAAGACCTCACCGGTGGCTCGAATGGCGTCATCGGTGTCTGGCCGCCGCCGCCGTTCGATCGGGGGTTGGTCTATTTCCTGCTGACGGCGGCGTTGACCGTCATATGTGTGTTGGTGCTGTGGCGGATTTTTTTTGCGCCTTTCGGCTACGCGATGCGCGCCGGCCGCGATTCAGCGCTGCGCGCGGAGGCCATCGGCATCCATGTCAAGCGCGTGCACTGGCTTGGTTTCGCCATTGCCGGCGCCATTTGTGGTCTCGCCGGCGGTTTATTCGCCTTCGCCAAAGGCTCGATTTCACCGGAAACGATCAACATCTCCCGCTCCATCGATGGTTTGGTCATGGTGCTTCTCGGCGGCATTCAGACTCTTACCGGCCCCATCGTCGGCGCCACGGTTTTCACCGCGCTGGAAGATCTGGTGACGCGGCAAACCGAATACTGGCGCGCGCTGTTGGGCACGATCATTCTGCTGCTGGTGCTAGCCTTCCCGCAGGGCATTGTCGGCGCGCTCAATCGGCTTTTCAGCAAGGCGAGGGCGCGCTCATGACTATGCTCGCCGTTCGCTCATTGTCGAAGGCGTTTGGCGGCGTGCATGCCGTCGACGTGGTTAGCTTTAGCATCGCCCGGGGCGAATTTCTGGCAATGATTGGTCCGAACGGGGCCGGAAAATCGACCTGCTTCAATATGATTAACGGCCAGCTTGCGCCCGACTCCGGCGTCATTTTGTTAGAGGGCAAGAACATCACCGGCCTGGAACCACGCGAGATTTGGCGGCTCGGCGTCGGCCGCACATTTCAAATGCCGTCGACTTTCAGTTCAATGACCGTTATCGAAAACGTACAAACGGCGCTGACTTCGCATGCGCGGCAAACCTATTGGCTTTGGCGTCCGGCAGTTTCGCTTCACCGCAAGCTTGCGTTCGATGTGCTCGACCAGGTCGGCATGGCTGACGCCGCCGATCGGCCGAGTCATCAACTCAACCATCAGGACCTCAAACGCGTCGAATTGGCCATGGCGCTAGCCAACGAGCCGCGTTTGTTGCTCATGGACGAACCGACCGCCGGATTAAGCGCGCGGGAGCGGCACGACCTTATCGCCTTGATCAAACGTCTTGTGACGGAGCGCGGCATTTCCGTGTTGTTCACCGAACATTCGATGGATGTGGTCTTTACCTACGCCGATCGGATTATTGTTCTGGCGCGCGGGAGTTTGATCGCCGACGGCGCTCCGGCCGAGATCCGCGAAAATCGCCAGGTGCAAGAGGTCTATTTCGGTGCCGGCAAAACATTTGCGCCGTATGGAATTTCGCGATGAGCGGCGGCTGCGGGGTATTCTTTCTGCTTGCCCTCCCCCTTGCGGGGACGGTCGACACGCGTAGCGCGTCGGGGTGGCGGTCCTTCATGGAACGCGGCCAGCTCCGGCGCCTCCGAAAAAGCGGGAGCGGAGAAGCGTAGGCCGCTATGGACACCCAATCCATACTTACCATCGAAAACTTAAGCGCATGGTATGGCGCTGCACGCATTCTTTACGACGTGAATTTTGCAGTCGGCTGCGGCGAAGTGGTGGCGCTGATGGGCCGCAACGGTGCCGGCAAATCGACCACGCTAAAGTCGATCATGGGGCTGCTCGCACTTCGACAAGGCGTCATCCGTTTCAATGGTGAAGACATTTCGCGCCTCAAGCCCTTTGAGATCGCGCGGCATGGCATTGGCTATATGCCGGAAGATCGCCGCATCTTTGACGATCTGACCGTGAAGGAAAATCTCGACGTCGGTCGCCGGCCGGCACGTGCTTTCGCCGATGGCACGCCGGCGCCTTTTTGGACGCCGGAGCGGCTGTTTGCGTTCTTTCCCAATCTCGCAGAGTTGCGGGACCGCCTCGGCAGCAGGATGAGCGGCGGCGAACAACAAATGCTTTCGGTGGCGCGCACGCTGATGGGCAATCCGCTGCTTGTTCTGCTCGACGAACCTTCCGAGGGCGTCGCGCCGCTCATCGTAGAGCGAATGGCCGAGATGATTGTCCAACTAAAGAAGGACGGACTGTCTGTTCTGTTGTCCGAACAGAATATTCATTTTGCCCGGTTGGTTTCAGATCGAGCCTATGTTCTGGAGCAAGGTCAAATCTATTGGCATGGATCGATGATGGAACTCGAACGCGAAAATGAGGTGCGCAAAGCGTTTTACGCCGCATAGGGCAGAGTACAAACAAACGGATGTTGCGCGCGCGTCCCCGCGGCGGACAAACTGAAGATGGCGTCCCGGAAGGGAGTGAACCACCGGACCGTGCGGCCTGGTATGCGGGAAACCAGTGCTCTATGATCTCCAGCCGAGCTACCGGGACAATCCGTGTTTTCGGTACCTATCCGGTAGCTCGGCCGCGACCTGCACCGGACAAGCGCTATGATCCGTCTGCACGTCCTTACCTCAAGGCCCTCGAATTCGGAAACCGCTGCTTATATCCAGGTGAGCTACGGGACCAGACGCCTGCTCCGAGCGCTGGCGGGCGATAGTCCCACATCCGAAGTCCGTAAAACATTCCGCAGCTCACACGTAACCTTGACGGATTGGGGGCATTCATTCGGACTTGCCGTAATAATTTCTCCGACTATCAAAACCAATGCGCAATGCCATCCCCCTCGAAAACCCGGCCGTGTTAAAATGCAACTTTGTCAACGCCATCATGTCGGTAGCACACGATTTGTCCGGATCGCCTTTACGATATCACATGAGATTGGGTATTCATGCCCTGCAAAGGAGCCAGTTGGGCAATAAAACGGAGCGTCTACAGAAAGCATCGCTAGAGGCAGAATCTAGACGTCCGCGGAGCACGGCTTGCGCCTACCGCAGGAGCTTATCCGCGTTAGACGGCGGAGGTATTGACGGGGTTGGTACGGAGCGGACCGAATTTCGCAACCGGCCCACTCATACGGTTCGAACCCGCTGTCCGTGGATGAACGGCTCTCGCGGCGGCCCCCCATGAATCTCGGAGTAAGCCTTCGCGACAAGGTCCATCAACTCGGCCGCCTTTGCCTTATTGAGATGGAACGTGCCCTCTGTTTCCGAATACCAAGGACCGACGGCGCCCTTAAAAACTACGCCTTCACCGGTTGAGAGAAACATCTGAGCGCCACAACAGGCATTGTCGCAGCGCTTCAAATTCTGGATTCGCTTGAAGACGAGGCCGACATAGCAGACGCCCTCTCGAATTTCAGCAATCCTCCAAGGCCTGCCGCCCGCCTTATAAAAACTGGTCGTAGACAGGTTCCGGGCTACTGAAGCGGGCCTTGCAGGCGCGGCGCACATCGGCGCAAACCGGCCGCGCAAGCGCGTGTCAGGAGGGCATGAATGACTACCCGATCAAGACGGCAGCCGTTGACTGGCTTGCGGAAGTTTAGTTCGTATTCGTAGATTGCTGCGGCTTCTAGTTCCTCGACGAAAAGAGAGCCATTTTGCAGGATAGATTTCGCAGCCTTCTTACCAATCACGACGGACGATTTTTCGCGTTGATTTCGCGGAACAAACGACTTAGGGCGGCCGTATTTAAACACTTCTTCAGGTACGACGGCGAACCACAATTGCGGGCGCGGCTCCTCCTCCCGCAGATACTTTCGCAGTACATCGGCGTAGATTTTCACAGCCTCTGAAATGGCCTCATGGCGATCTTCGATTCGAATGCGTCGGCTTAATTCGTTGCCGTCAATCGTACAGGTCGCGAATGGCTTCTTTGGCCACGGCACACCGAAGACCGCCTGGAAACCGGGCCACATCGTCTTGTTCTCTTCTTTGCCCTTCTCCGGCACCGCGATCGTCGAACTCGACCTGAATTCTCGTAGCGAGCGAGCCATGGACGATGCCTAACGAGCGAGATCTACTCGGCCGTTTCTGGTTGAGCAGGAGGCCAAAAAGAAAGAGGCCATCCTTTGGATGTTCGGCCGTCTGCCCGAATCGAAAAGCTAGTGCCGGCTCGGGAACATGAACAAGTTGCCAATCATTCATTCGGAATCCTCGGGATCGCCTCGTTCAGGGCCACCGCCTCGACATTTGTCGGCCTGTTGGTATTTGTCCAAAGGCCTGTCGGCGAGCCTCTACACCGATCGCGGCAGTCATTACTTTTTCACGCCCAAAGCGGGCGAGGCGGTGGACAAGGACCGGCTCACGCAAGTGGGGCGAGCGCTCAAGCAGCTTGGCATTGAGCATATTCCGGCCTATTCGCCAGAGGCGCGCGGACGCTCGGAACGCATGTTCGCCACCTTGCAAGACCGCCTTTCGCGCCTCGTCACGCTGAGGTGACGTTACGGTAGTTACCGAGCCGCTCAAAAAATCATGAAAAGAAACATGAGCCCGCACCCGAATCGCCGTTTCGGCCGGAAGGTTCGCTTGGATCGTTGATAGGTCTGCAAACGAGATGACTAGCCTGAGGAAAGGCGCGCACGGCACACCTGCTTCTTTCAGAGCAGCCACTATTTTGGCTGCGTCAATGTCCTGCCCAAAGAGCTCAAGCTTGCGGGGATAAGCATGATCGGAGCAGGTTCGTAAGTACGGGTTCGGGCGCAACCTCTACGGCAGTAGCCATTCGCACCATCGTGTTTCGCCATCGCTCAAATTCGGATGCCTGATCGCCTGCAATCTTCGGGACGTTTGCATGCTCAAGCGTGTCCAATAGCTCGATTAGTTTTAGTCCCCATCCTTCGCTGAAATCGATACCGTTGAGTTGGTGGACTGAATCGGCCAATCGCTACATCCGCGAGGTCTATTTGCCGAGCCACAATGCCCGCTTTGCCAAGCCCGCGGCGATGCCGGAGAGCGTCTTTGTGGCGGCCGATCCGGCGCAGCTGCGGGAAGTCATTGGCGGCGTGCAGGCTGAGAAAATCGTGTCCCTGCAGACAAAACGATTGCCAAGGCTGATAAGGGGCTGCAACTGCGGAAAATCTCGCGCGACAGAATACGTCTACGCAGTAGTAGCGCAGCTGCGGGAGGTGCTGTGCGTGCAGGAGGAGCGCATCGTTTCCCGCGACAACACGGTTGCCTATGCTGGCAAGCGGCTGCAACTGCCGGAAAGTCCCGCGCGGGCGCATTACGTCAAAGCGCGCGTCATCGTCCGCGAATACCCGGACGAAACGCTCGCCATTTTTCATGGCCCGGCGCGCGAACGCGCTGGTGTTGCTGGACGATGGGATGAGCTGCGAGGCGATTGCGAAGGTTCTATTGCTGGACGACGACACCATCCGTACCTGGTATCGCCTATATGAAAAGGATGGGATGGAGGGCCTGACGAACTTCGGCCACGAGGGCGGCGCTTGCCGGTTGACCGGCGAGCGACAAGAAAAGTTGAAAGTCTTTGTCAGCGCGGCTCCTCCCCGCTACGACGCTAGTCGCGCCAGGCCCAGAAGGAAACAGACGCCTTAGAAAGCATTGCAGGTCGCCGCGTGACCCGCTGGGGCGCGAATATCACAAGCCCGATGTCATCCCGCGCAAGCTCGACAAAGAAAAGCAGAAGGCTTTCATCGAGGGCTACGAAAAGCTGCTGAATTCCTTGGGCGATCACGTGGCCGTGCTGGATTTGAGACGCTGGACAGCCGACCATGCGGCGCGCCTGCCGGTTGCTGGGCGCCAAAACACGAGAAGATCGCCAACAGCAAAAGAGCGGGCGAAGCGGATCAAATTGAGGTGCGATCGACTCAGACCGGACAGACCCGCATGATCGAGGCGCAGACCATCGACGCCGTCTCAACGATACGGCTCCTGGAATTGATCGAGGCGCTCTATCCGTTGTCGGCGCGCATCCATGTTTTTCTGGACAACGCGCGCTATCATCACGCCATGCTGGTGCGGGAATGGCTCGCCCGGCCGGGATGCCGCATTAAGCTGCATTTCATCCCAGCCTATTGCCCGCATCTCAATCCGATCGAACGGTTGTGGGGCCTCATGCACAAAAACGTCACGCACAACAAAGCTTACGCAACCTGCGCTCAATTCGCCAATGCGACGCTTGGCTTTCTACGGGAAACGGTGCCCAGGAACTGGGCCGATCTCCTCGATTCGGTCACCGATAATTTCCGCGTCATCAACCCAAAGGAATTTCGGGTTGTGACGTGAACGGGGTATACAATCTGTTACCTATGTGTCCGGGTCGGACAAAACTGAAGATGGCGTCCCGGAAGGGAGTTCGAACCCCTGACCCCTGGTTTAGGAAACCAGTGCTCTATCCAGCTGAGCTACCGGGACAATCCGTGTTTTCGGTACCTATCCGGTACTCGGCCGCGACCTGCACCGGACAAGCGCATGATCCGTCTGCCGTTCTTACCTCAAGGCCCTCGAATTCGGAAACCGCTGCTCTATCCAGCTGAGCTACGGGACCAGACGCCTGCTCCGAGCGCTGGCGGGCGATTGTCCCACATCCGAAGTCCGTAAAACATTCCGGCGCACGCTCACACGACCTTCGGATTGGGGGCATTCCTCGGTTGATTATTCTCTATTATCAAAACCAATGTGCAACTGCCATCCCCCTCGAAAACCGGCTCAAACCTTGGCGGGCGCCTCACTCGTATATAAATGAAAAATAACCTTTCGATGTTAGGCGTCGGCAATCGACAGTATGAGAAACGCTTTCGGCCGTGCACTATATGTTGCCCTCACTGTTGCCTCGTTGCCGGCAATCGTCGGTAGGGCGGCTACAATCGAGTCGTGCGGCTTCACCTCAATGACGTCCGTCCATGTCACCGCAATACGCGATGGCCGCACGCTCACTCTCGACGACGGGCGAGAGCTGCGGCTTGCCGGTATTGAAACGATTGATGAAAGTAAAACGGCGTTGCGCGCGCTCGCTGAAAGAAAAACGTTGCGCCTCAAATCCATGGGAGCCGATCACGATCGTTACGGGCGCCTTTTCGCTTTTGCATTCACTGATGGCGACCGGCAATCGCTCCAGGAGAAACTGCTCGAGCAAGGAATGGCCCGTGTCGGCGCCAGGGTTGGCGACAAAAGCTGCGCCCAATCTTTGCTGACCATCGAAAGCAAGGCACGCCGTAACCGGCGTGGCTTGTGGGCTGATCTCAAGTTTGCGCCTTTGCATGCAAGCGACCTGGCCGGAATACGAAAGCAGCGCGGCCATTTTGCTCTTATTGAGGGAAAGGTGTTGTCGGTCCATCAAAGCGGCGCCACAATTTATGTGAATTTTGGGCGGCACTGGACCCATGATTTTTCCGTGAGTGTCCCGCGGCGGCTTGCAAGCGCGTTTTCACGGGCCGGCCTTGATCTTACCGGACTCGAAAAACACCGAATCCGGGTACGGGGCTGGATCGAGCAACGCCGAGGCCCGCTTATGGCGCTCGATGCACCTGAGCAGATCGAAATCGTGAACTAAAGCATCACGAATTACACCGAGATCCACATGCTGGGCGGTCAAAAACGACGGCTTATATTTACGATTTATGGCGCGATGGCCATTTTCGGCGTTTTGCTCGCGGGCTGCGCAAACCTCCCTCCCAATCAGCAATTGTCGTTGCCGCAGTCGCCGGCGCGACGGGCACTAGTACCGGCTATCGAAAGGGAAAACGCGCGCATAATCGAATCCTATGGCGGGGCCCACGATGATCCGCGCTTAACTTCACTCGTCGAGAAGATCACGACCCGTTTAGTCGCGGCTTCCGAACGGCCGGATTTGAAATACCAAATCACGATTCTCAATTCGCCGGCGATCAATGCGTTCGCTTTGCCGGACGGACGAATTTACCTGACGCGCGGATTAATCGCGCTGGCCAATGACGAGGCCGAACTTGCCTCGGTTCTCGCGCATGAGATGGGACACGTAATCGCGCATCATGCCGCCGTTCGCGAAGAACAGGCAAAGCAGGTCGCCATCGTCAATCGTGTTGTCACTGATGTTCTCAGTGATCCTGAGGCCGGCGCCTTGGCACTGGCCAAATCCAAATTGGCCTTGGCGAGCTTCTCGCGCGAACAGGAGTTCGAGGCGGACCGGCTCGGAATTGGTATTGCCGCCCTGGCCGGTTATGACCCTTTCGGCGCTTCACGTTTTCTCGCCGATATGCAACGCAATGCCGACTTGAAATCACCGGGCGCCGATTTTGAAAAGCCTATGCCCGATTTTCTCACTAATCACCCCGCGACACGCGAACGGGTGCAGAATGCGCTTGCAAGCGCGGGCCAACTCGGCGGACCCGGCACCGCCGAACGGCATCGCGGCGAATATCTGAGCAATGTCGACGGCCTCGTTTACGGCGAAGACCCTCGCGATGGATTTGTCCGCGGCCGCCGTTTCGTGAATGCAAAACTTGGCTTTTCATTCGTCGCGCCGCCGGGATTTGTGCTGAGTCAGACAAGGCAGGGGATACTCGGCCAAAAAAAAGAGGCTGCCGAGGCGTTACGATTTGATGTTGCCGGCGTGTCGCCCGAGCAGGCCTTGCCGGACTATCTAAAATCGGGGTGGCTGGAAAATATCGATCCCGCGAGCATAGCGGAATTCACCGTGGCTGGATTTCCGGCGGCGACGGCGACCGCCGATAGCGAGCAATGGGCGTTCCAGCTTTATGTTCTGCGATCGGGCGACGAAGTCTTTCGTTTTATCTTTGCGGCCAAAAACAAGATGGCCGCAGTCGATCGCTCGTTCCGCGATTCGATCATGAGCATTCATCATATGAGCCCGGCCGAGCGCCAGGCAATTCGGCCTGCGCGCCTAAAAATCATCAGCGTCCGGCCCGGAGATACGCCGGAGAGACTCGCGCGCCGCATGGCGATAAGCGATCATCCGCTCGAGATCTTCCGTATATTGAACGGCCTTGCCCCGAACGACCGCCTTAGCCCTGGGGAGCGTGTGAAGATCGTCATAAAGTGAAAGCCTGCGCGGGCATCGGACCGCGCTTTAATCGAATCTTAGGAGAACCATCGGCTGCGCCGGCTTATGCGCATTAGCTCTCACCGGCCTCGCGATTGATGGTGAATTCGCGCGGCACGTCCGGGCCCCATAGATAAAATGAATCCTCGGGCGCATGTTCGCCGGTAGGCCAGCGCTCATTTTTCGGAATATAGTCAATGTCACAGGAGTATTCCGAGAAACTGCCCCACGGATCCTGGATGTAATGAAAATAGTTGGAGCCGAGCACGTGACGGCCGAGCCCCCAACCTTTCTGATAGCCTTTGTCGTGCATGCGCATGGCGCCAAGGCCGATATCGTTGACGCCGGGAACGTCCCAGCTGCAATGGTGGAAACCGGGCGCACTCGACTTCACCAGCGCCAACAAATGATGGTCACTGCCGTGAATGCCATGCATAAAAGCGACGAGATCGGAGGCGCGATCGGACAAGCGCAATCCCAATGTACGTTCATAGAACCTAATCGAGGCTTCGACGTCGCGGGTGAAGACGAGAACATGAGAAAGCCGGCGCGGACGCACGGGTGGCGCCTTGGCGCGCACACTCGCGCCGGGCATGCCGGCAGGCGTGGACACCCATTGGCTATCTGATTTTTGATCTGGCGAGACTTTCGGTCCGACTTTGACTTCGATCAAAACACCTTCATGCGTTCGGAACCAAAAACCATTGCTTTCAAACGCGTGCGGCGGATCGACAAGCTCGACGCGCGCACCTTCAATGCGCGCCTTCAAGCGCGCCAGATCGTCGGCATAACACCCAAACGACAAATGATGAAGCGCCTTGGTTTTGCTTCCTTCTACGATAGAGCCCCATCGATGCTCCTGGCCAAAGGTTTTGAGTACGAGTGTGCTGCCATCACGGTTAACGTCGAGACCGAAATGACCGTAGAAATCTTCGGCAATGCTGGCGTCCGGCACCGCGAGCACAAATTGATCGAGGGAATGCACACCCAAGGCATCCGCCTCTGGCGTCGGCGCGATATAGCCGCCAATAGCGGTCATGGACCTCTCCTTTGGACCTCCATCTTGCAAATTCCTTTATATTGATGAAGTTACTTTAGCCGATCATTCACACCATACAACCCGCAAGGTGGATTCCCCAGCGGGACAGAATAAACGTAACTTTTGAACCACAGTTCCAGAATCACGAAAGGCGTATGGTTGGCTTGCATCATGTCGTCGCAAGCACCCCTATCGGGATCATTCCTCTTTTTGTTG
Source organism: uncultured Pseudomonadota bacterium (assembly GCA_963697535.1). GTDB lineage: Bacteria > Pseudomonadota > Alphaproteobacteria > Rhizobiales > Xanthobacteraceae > Pseudolabrys. The sequence continues at coordinate 1,363,755 of OY969085.1, forward strand.
CGGCGACAACAAAAAAGCCCGGCTTTCCACCGGGCTAATTTGGCGTGACAAAATATCGCCTTCAAGGAGCGGCTAAGCCGCTTCTTCCTCGACATCTTCGCCGCCAACCTCTTCCGGGGGCTTTGGTCCCCGGCGTGGCCCCTTGGCGAGCGCGCCTTCGATCTCCTTCACCGCCTCGGTTTCGGTGATTTTCTGCACGGCGGCGATCTCTCGACATAACCGGTCGAGCGCGGCTTCGTAAAGCTGCCGCTCGGAATAGGATTGCTCCGGCTGGGTCTCAGAACGATAAAGATCGCGTACCACCTCGGCGATGGCGACGATATCGCCAGAATTGATCTTTGCTTCATATTCCTGCGCACGGCGCGACCACATGGTGCGCTTGATGCGGGCGCGGCCCTTGAGCGTCTCGAGGGCTTTCTTCACAAGCGGTGCTTCCGCAAGCTTGCGCATGCCAACCGAAACAATTTTCGCGGTCGGAACGCGCAAAGTCATCTTGTCCTTGATGAAGCTGATCACAAAGAGCTCAAGCTTGGCGCCCGCGATTTCTTGTTCTTCAATGGCCACAATCTGCCCGACGCCATGTGCCGGATAGACGATGAATTCATTGGTTTTAAAGCCGAGCCGCTGGGTCGCTTTCTTTTGTGTTGTGATCACCGGCGAAGTTCCCGCAGCCGCCGGTTTCCGGCTGATGGCGGCCTTCGCTGCGGGGGTTCCGCTACGAACGCTGCCACGCGATGCTCGTGCGGTCCGCCGTGGGGGGGCGGGCTTTTTTGAATGCCGGTTTGAACCGGTCGAACCCTTCTTTGACTTCGATTTCTGACGCGTTTTTGCTGCCACTGCGCGCGCGTGGATCTCACGCCCTCTATGCTTCGGATCAAGGAAACTCGCCGCCGAAAAATTAAGGCTCCCGAAAGGGAGCGCGTCACAAGGCGGCATGCTTCAATAAATTTCATATAGCACGTTTTTGGTAAAAATCAAAGCGCTGCGCCGGGGCGAATGCATTAAATCCCAGAAATTAACGCAATTAGTTAATGAATAATTTAGGTTGCATACTAATAAAATACAATCAATTGCCCGTTCCCGATTTCGCCGAGAAAAATCGGTCAAATTTGTTCCCAACCCCGTCCCAGTCCTTCGCATCCGGCGGAGGCTCGTGCTTGCTGGTAATGTTAGGCCATGATTTGGCGTATTCGGCGTTCAGCTCCAGCCATTTTTCCAGTCCAGGCTCAGTATCGGGTTTAATCGCCTCCGCTGGGCACTCAGGCTCGCAGACGCCACAGTCGATGCATTCGTCGGGGTGGATCACCAGCATGTTCTCGCCTTCATAGAAGCAGTCCACCGGACACACTTCCACGCAATCCATGTATTTGCACTTGATGCAGTTTTCGGCGACAACGTAGGTCATCTTGAGCCTCTCCACGCTTCTCCTTTGGTTGGGCTGGCCTAACGCACAAATAAGTATGCCGCAAGTCGGCTCCAAGGTAACGACTTATGGATTTCGTGGGGCCGGAATTTTGATGCGGTCCTCGACCTTGGGGCCGGCCGATAGATCCCGATAGAGCGCGCAGGCGGAAGATGCGCCACCCCGTTTTTTAGCAAAGCCTTTGACCCGCACCACCCGCACGAAACGATCGAGTGCCAGCGTGATGACGTCGTCCCGGCGCACCGAATGACCGGCGCGGGTCACCCGGTCTCCGTTGAGACGCACGTGACCATGTTCGGTGAGTGCGGCGGCGGCGCTACGGGTTCGCACCATGCGCGCATGCCATAACCATTTATCAATTCGTTGCTGCTCGCCCGGCATAGCAAATCCCTATGATTGCTCCTTATTCTGTTCGAGTTGCTGTTTGAGCACGGCAAGTTTGGCAAAAGGAGAATTAGGATCCGGTGTTTTGCTGACCCGCGGCGAACCCTGCGGCTTGGCGTAATATTGCTCACGCTCGGCCTCCTTGGGGCCCTCGCCACGATCACGGCGCGACCGGTGCGATCCTCGCTCGACATGTTTGCCGCGCCGTAAATGGCCGGCGCGCTGCTGGTGTTTGGATTGATCGTGGCGTCCCGGCCGATCTTGCTCTTGTGGCCGCTCGCCGTTGCCGGGCGTGGTTGCGTCATCGGGTGCATTGACCGATCCCTCGCCTTTCGGCGCCAAGACCTCCGTAGCCCGCTGAAACCGGTGTTGACGCCCGGCCGCTGGCCGACGCGGGCGCGGTTGCCTCTCCGAACGCCCCGCCGGACGCCAAACTTCGATGAAAGCCTGCTCTTGCGCGGCGGGCGCGGCATCGGTGGACGTGGTCGTGCCAATGGGAGCGGCTTCAACGGACGCTTGCAGCGTGGATTTAAGGACCGCCGCAGCGTTGTCATTGTTGGCCGGATAGGCTTGAGCAATATCCGACACAGGCTCTGAACTCAGTGTTTGCGCTGTCGTTTCAACGGTGCCATTTTGCATTGCCGCCGACGCACGCGCCACCTCCGCTTCTTGCGCGGGCGCCGGCTCCATCGGCCTTGGCCGCTGGTCCATACGATAGCCGAGTGCACGCAAGATCGACGAAAAGCCCTCGCCCGAGGTCCCCGTCAGCGATGTCATCGCGCCCGTCACCGCAAAAGAGCGGCCATCAACCGCGCCATCCGGCTTAAGACCCTGCGCGCTCTCGCGCCAGGAGAGCGCCGGACGAATGAGATCGGCGAGCCGCTCGAGAATATCCACGCGGACCGCGCGGTCTCCGCAGACACGATACCCGGCCATGCGGTATGGCAGTGCGGGTGCGTTGGGAGCGACTGGAATCGATGTGCGCCCCGAACCGGCCAAATGCAGCAATTCGCCGATCGGCTTGGCATCGGAACTACCATACTTTAGCCCCCAAAGTTGCGTCGCCAAAACACGCGCCGCTGGTTTGAGGAGAGCCGGAATATAAATGTGGTAGGCGCCAAAACGCACACCGTACCTGCGCAGCGTGGCGCGGGATGGCTGATCGAGTCCTTTGACTTCCTCGCCGACCTGCTGGCGCTCAAGCACGCCGAGGGCTTCCACGACCTGGAAAGCCACACCGCGCGCGAGACCTATGACGTCGTCAGCGGCGGAAAGCGAGAACAGCGGCGCCAGCAGCTTTTCGACGTGGTTCTTGACCCAGAGGTCGAGGCGCGATTGGACCAATTCACGCAAAGGCCCATTCAAATGCTCGTCGGCAATAATGCGCACGCGCGGACGCAGTGTATCGTCACCGACCACCAGCTTGCCGACAGCGTCGCCGAGCCAGCGCACAACATAGTCATTGGCGAGCACGATTTGATCGTTCGGCGCCTGCGCAAATCGCGTTGCGCGCCGTTCGATCTCGACGGTGAGCACTTTCTGCGCGGCCGCGTTGAGCGCCTTGGCTTCGGAACCATCCGCGGCAGCATCGGGCGCAAACATGAATCCTTCCAGCCGCCCGAGAACATGGCCCTCGACGATGACCTCGCCGGTTTTTCCGATTTCGGTTTCCAAGGCGGCGTTCTCTCGCAGGCGCCGCATCAATACGCTGGTGCGTCGGTCTACGAAACGCTCCGCCAGGCGTTCGTGCAGCGCGTCCGACAGCTTGTCCTCGACCGCACGCGTGGTCGCCTGCCAATGTTCTGTATCGGCCAGCCAATCCGGCTGATTGGCGACGAAGGTCCACGTTCTGACATGCGCGATCCGGTTCGAGAGCGTATCGATGTCGCCGTCGGTCCGGTCGGCAAGAGCAACCTGGCGAGCAAACCAATCCGTGGGGATGTTACCCTCTCGCATCAGAAAGCCATACAGGGTGACCGCCAATTCGGCGTGCGTGGCGGGTGCAATTTTTCGATAGTCGGGCACCTGACACACATCCCACAGGCGCCCGACCGCGGCCGGATTGCACGCGAGCGAACGCACCACTTCATCGCGTGCGGCATGTTCCAGAACGAGAATGTCTTCGCTCACCGGTGCGCGCGTTAATCCCTGCTCGCTCGGCGCGGCGGCAAGTGAGGCCTGTAAGGCGCCAATCGAAGAGAAATCGAGAGCAGCATTGCGCCATTGCAAGATTTGCACCGGCTCGAACGAATGGCCCTCAAGAGCCTCTACCAAATCCCGCTCGAAAGCCTCACAACGTCCTGTCGTGCCAAAGGTGCCGTCGCGCGTGGCTCTGCCGGCGCGGCCGGCGATTTGCCCCAACTCGGCATGACTGAGCTTGCGGAACTGATAGCCGTCGAATTTACGGTCCGAAGCAAAAGCGACATGCTCGACATCGAGATTGAGGCCCATGCCGATGGCGTCTGTGGCGACCAAGTAATCGACATCGCCTGCTTGGTAGAGCGCGACTTGCGCGTTCCTCGTGCGCGGACTGAGCGCGCCGAGTACCACCGCGGCACCGCCGCGCTGACGCCGGATCAGTTCGGCGATGGCGTAGACTTCGTCCACTGAAAACGCCACGATCGCCGAGCGAGGCGGAAGCCGCGAAATTTTTTTTTCGCCGGCAAAGGAAAGAGTTGATAAACGCGGCCGGCTGATGATGTGCGCGCCGGGCAAAAGCTTTTCCACCATCGGTCGCATCGTGGCCGCCCCCAGCACCAGAGTCTCCTCGCGCGCGCGGGCATTAAGCAAGCGGTCGGTGAACACATGTCCGCGCTCGAAATCGGCGCCAAGCTGAATTTCATCGATAGCGAGAAACGCGACGTCGAGATCGCGCGGCATGGCCTCGACCGTGCATACCCAATAGCGCGGATTGGACGGCTTGATCTTTTCTTCGCCGGTAATCAGCGCGACAGTGTTCGCACCGGCCCGCTCGACCACTTTGTTATAGACCTCCCTCGCCAAGAGCCGCAGCGGCAGGCCGATGACACCACTGGAATGCGCGAGCATGCGCTCAATGGCGAGATGTGTTTTGCCGGTATTGGTCGGACCAAGCACCGCGGTAACACCCGCGCCGCGGCCGGATGATGCTCGGTTCTGTTGCGGAGAAAAACTAATGGTCATTGAGTTCAATCCAGGCTGGCGGCCGGCTGCTATTCCAGGCCACAGTGGCCTTCCTGTACCACAACGCGCGGCCGCGCGTGTATTCTGTTAATTTTTAGAACGAGGATCGAACTTTTTAGAACGAGGCTCGAACGAAGAGTGCCCGAATCACCGACTCGGTGCCTGTACGGATTTGTTCACGGCAATATCTGGCCGTTATTACAATTTCGCCCCACTAGATCGAGTGGCCAATGTTTGCGGATACTCCTTGCAACGTCCGAAATCGTTAATAGCGGCCCGCCCGGGCACTCCGTTCACGTATTTTTCCGAAGTGGGCCTTGCTTTATCGTCGGCCTGTCAACGGAAGACAATCATACATCTCGTCAGTCTCCATGTATCGTCCGTTGCACAGTAACGACATAATTGGTTTGGCCGTTAAGGTTTGGAACGGGTCTGGAACGAACCGCGTCCGAATCGCTTACCTCGGCTCCGTGCGGATTTGTTCACGGCTATAGCTGGGTGTGTTTGGTGCCGCGACCACAAGACTGAGTGGCCGCGCGAGGACTAAAGACCGTGGTGAGACTTGCAAAAGTTAACGGTCGCCTTGGGCGACTTTGAGAGCGGATGACGGCTGCCGGAAGTGTGAAACCCGTCATCCGATCTCTGAGCTTACCGCTCTGCCACACGCGCCGCCTTGCGGGCCAAGATACCGTCAATGCGTTGACGCTCTTTTTCGAAGGCGACCAAGATCCTGCCTTGTAGTTCGCGCCCGCGCGGCAATTTAATGCGCATGGGATCGACAAAGCGGTCATTGACGCGGATCTCATAGTGCACGTGCGGGCCGGTCGACAGACCGGTCGAGCCGACAAAGCCGATCACTTGCCCCTGTCTGACGTGTGCTCCCGCCTCAATGCCCCGGGCGAAGGCGCTCATATGGCCGTAGGCCGACTTATAGCCGTTATTGTGACGTAGCTTGACGAACTTGCCGTATCCGGATTCCCATCCGGATTTTTCGACGACGCCGTTGCCAGCGGCGTAAATCGGCGTGCCGATCGGCGCCGCCCAGTCGACGCCGGTGTGCATTTTCGTGTAACCGAGGATCGGATGTTGGCGTAGGCCGAAGCCCGAGCGCAAAACGCCCTCGGCCACCGGTTTGCGTAACAGAAATTTTTTGGCGCTCTTGCCGTTTTCGTCATAATAATCGACGAGACCGTCGTCGGGGGATCGAAAGCGATAGAAGTCTTTAACCTCGCCGCCGACCGTTAACGAGGTGAACAGGATCTCGCTATGGTGATCGA
>OY969085.1:1380000-2932357 GCA_963697535.1 uncultured Pseudomonadota bacterium
GCCGCGCAGGCGGCAATCAGGACAGCATCGAGCTTGTCGTTCTTGGCGCGGCGCAGATGCATGCGGGCAAAGGCGCGCACCTGGATCGACTGCAGCACCAGCACGGTGAAGCCTTGCTCGCGCAAATGACGCACCACGCCGCTTTCATAACCGCCGGTGGCCTCGATGCCCACACGGGTGACGCCGCGTTTATGAAACTCAGCCGCCAATCGTCGCCAACCGGATGAGTTATTCTCGACCTGCCAACATTCACCGCCGCCATGGACGGCGGCATCGAGTTTTGCTTTCGATGTATCAATGCCTGCTGTTGAGCGAACGGCTTTCGTGTTAGTCTTGCTCATCTTCATCCCCCTACCTTGTGTTCGCGAACCTAAAAGTTCCGGCAACCATACGGGTCCGATGAAGGCGCTGGCGCGATCTTGCTACAGGGCAGCAATAAACTGCTCAGGATGGGTTCGATCCGATCGCCAGCCGCTTCGAGCCGCGGACGGCCGTCCGCGGCTCGAAGCATTCCTTTCGGAACGCAGCGACGATAACCGATTTCGCTAGAACAAGGATGGGTTGAGCGACGAGCGAAACCCATCATTCTCCGCCTGTCTTATGTTATGACGCATGACGATGGGTCTCGCGTTGCTCGACCCATTCTACGGGCTACGGGCTACGGGCTATTTGGGGAATACGATGCTCACCAACGGGTCAAATTATCGACGGGAAATATTTAAGCTTGTGCCCAGCGTCAGAAGCCGTTAAGCCCGTAGGGCGGATTAGCGTAGCGTAATCCGCCGCTTCAATTTCAAACGGCGCAATACGCTGCGCTATTGCGCCCTACGCTTACTCAATAGAGCCAAGAAGATTCTCAATCTAATGAGCTCACAAAAGCCCGAAATCAGTTACCGTCCCGTCACCTCGAAAAACTTGCCCGATCTTGTCCATTTCTCCGGCTGTCACGGTAAGTTCGCCTATTGCTCTTGCATGCGCTGGCGAATGAAGAGCACGGTGTATCAAAAATCTTCGAAGGAAGCTCGTGCGTCAAAGCTAGAACAGCTCGTGAAAGAGAGCGTCCCGGTAGGCGTCCTGGCTTATTACGGGGCTGATCCGGTGGGCTGGTGTTCGGTCGCTCCCCGAGAGACCTACGAGGCGCTGGAGCGCTACAAGGCCCTCCCCAGAATCGACGACGCGCAAGTCTGGTCGGTCGTCTGCTTCTTCGTCGACCGCCGTTTCAGACATCAGCAATTGACGTTGGGGCTCCTCGCCGCCGCCCTCGACTACGCCCGTTCTCAAGGGGTAAAGATTGTTGAAGCCTATCCTGTGGAACCTGAAGCCCGCCTCTACACCTATATGGGATCACCCAAAACCTTCGAAAAAACCGGCTTCCAAGAGGTTACCCCCACCGGGCAACCCAGAAGGATCATGAGATTTTCGTTCGCTTAAAACCCATAAAAAGCAGGATGGAGCCAACGTAGGGGTAGAGTCGAGGAGAGGCGCGGTTGCTTGGGGCATTGTGCCATCGCTCGTTTCCGCTCCCCGCTCATCGAACCGGACGTGCGGTTTTCCCGCATCCGGCTCTCCGACCGGCTTCATTTGCAAGGCCCGCGTCGGTCGTCGCACGGCTTGCATATTTTGCGGTCTTGGCGGGCAGACTGAGCACGCCGAGTTCGCCGAATACGATCTTTCGAGAGAACCGTACGCTCCCGCGCGCGGGGACCTTGTGACGCTGGACCAGTGATCGCCGGCTTGAGGCGGGCCACACTCTTCTTCGACGTAAAAACGGCCGCCAGCCATGGCGGCCGTTTTGTTTTCGCAAACTGCCCTCCGAGAACCTGAAAGCCGCCGCGGAGAACTCCGGGGCGGCTTTTTGCCCGGCTCTTTTTTTGCTCGGCTTCCCGCGACGGCTTGCGCTAAATCAACTTATGTTCTTGCGAGCCGAAGCAGGATGTCCATCGATAAATTTGAACCGATGGAGGCAACGCCGTGTCCACCTCAACAACCGAAAAAGCTCTGATCCTTTATTTCCGTCTCACGATGGCTTGGACATTTCTTTATGCCGCGTCGCATCAGGTTTTCGTGCCGAGCTTCAGCGTGGTCGGCTTTCTAAGCCACACAAAGACGTTTCACGATGTGTTCGTCGTTTTTACAACGCCGGCCGCGGCACCGATCACCACATTCCTCGTTGAGTATGGTCATCTGCTCATTGGCCTGTCCTTGGCCGTCGGCCTGATGGTGCGCATCAGCGCAATTTTCGGCGCGGCGCTGATGATCATGTACTGGTTCGCGCACATGGACTGGCCGTTCATCGAGAACACCAATAATTTCATCGTCGACTATCACCTCGTTTATGCCGGCGTGCTGGTTTACCTGATCGTCAAGAAAGCGGGGCATGTGTTTGGCCTCGATGGCTGGGTCGAAAATATGAAATTCGTGAAGAAACATCCCGGCTTGAAACCGCTTGTGGCGTGAAGCAAGAAGGCGGCGCGGCAGGCGGGCTGCCGCGTCGCCTCTAACGTTTTTTCCGCCGCGCCGCCCGCGTCACGGTGATTTTCTGACGAAAAATTTTCGGCTTCTCGGCAAATAATTTTCCGGAAATCCGTGCAGCGGCCTTTAAATGCGCCGCCCGGCGCGCCTGGATTGCTCGTTCGATCTGCGAACGCCAGGCCGCCAGTGGCCGTCGCGGCGCGGCGAAATTGGCGAGCATGGCAAGATCCTGGCAAGCGCCGAGCCGTTGCCGCAAGCGTTGCGCTTTGTCGCTTCGTTCTTTGCCCAGGTGCGGCCACGATGGCTTGATCATATCCATCTGATAGCGATGTTCTACGACACGCCGGCGCAGAGCGTGGAGACTTTCGGCATCGGCCTGCCGCCACTTTTTAGGAACGCGCTTGCGCGCGCGCCGATACGTGGCGCTCAGCCCATCGGCGATCGTATCGATATCGATTGACGCGAGCGGCCATCGCTCGAGCGATACGGCGGCAACGTCGAGATAACGCAACAGCCGCATGCGTATGGCTTTGTTGAAGTGCATCGCCTCGGCCGTGTCGCGCAGTTCGGTAAGCCGTTGGTTGATGGCATGCAACGAAGCTTCGGACAGTCGCGGATTGCCTTTGCGCAAATCCCGTGCCGCGTCGAGCGCCGATTGAAAGTCGCGGGCGGGGGCCAATTTTCGCATTAAGCCACGGGCCTCTGCCCGCATCCGGCGCGCCTCTTGACCGAGCTGGTCTTCGAGCAAGCGCATCAGCGCGCGCCAGCGCTTAAAGGCTTTGCGCACGTCGTGAATGGATTTGAACCTTGGGAGATTGGGGTCGGTCAGGGCGTGGCGTGCCGCCGCCACAATCGAGCATGCCGTCCCGGCCAAAAGCTTACTGCCGGTGGTCCGATCTCCGGGTCTGGGTCCCTTTGTCACCGCCCTGCTCGTGCCATGTCCACGAAAAAGATATGTTATTCGCTCTTCCCTTGGGCGTCAGCCATTGCTACATAGCGTCAAAGACGCGCGGGCCAAACGCCCGCGCTTTGCGCTTATACGAGGGTCACGCGCCGGTGCCCGGTTGCCCGGTTGCCGGAACGGAACGAAAGGAATATTCTCACCCAATTAGGGTGAAGTTTAAGCGCGGGGGGCGCGCGCGCGCGGAGCAGCCTAAAGGGTCGAACGGCAGCGAGGCAGCTGCTGTATTGCGCAGCTGCTGTATTGCGCAGCTGCTGTATGGCGCAACTGAAAATTATCGCGGGGTGGAGCAGCCCGGTAGCTCGTCAGGCTCATAACCTGAAGGTCGTAGGTTCAAATCCTACCCCCGCAACCAAATTACTACGATTTTTCAAGTAATCAGATGCCCGTTCCGGATCGATACCCCGGGCGGTAACTTTTGTGTCCGTGTAGTGTCCGTAAAGTCGGGTTGGAGGTCAAATGGAAGAGGCCGCGCGCCGAACGTCATCGTCTTTGGGTTGCCCTCCAAGTTCCTCCGGGACGACGACGTTCGGCGCGTTGAGCATATTTCTGCCAAGCGGTGTGTACAGCGGAGCGCATTGACTCGCCTCCTTCAGCCGCTGAAAATGACGCGGCGAAAGCGATACAGAGAAAAACCAAAATAGACACTGCCAATGACTGCCGTCGCCAAAATTTCCGGCCAGACAATGGAAAAATCTGCCCCGCGAAAGAGTATATCCTGGGCGAAAATGACGAAATGCGGCGTCGGGCTGATCACCATCATGATGTCCTTCAACCACACCGGCATGCTTTCCAGCGGGGTCGTGCTGCCGGAAAGCAACATCATGACCAGCAACACCGGGATGCACAGCAGGCCGAACTGTGCCATCGTGGAAGCGATGGTGCCGAGCGCAATGCCAAGGGCTGCGACCGTAAACACATAAACGCATGCACCGCCCAGAAAAAGCAGGCGCGATCCGGTAACCGGCACTTGCAGCCACCACTCGACCACAAGCCACAACGATAGTGCGGTCGCAAGCACGATGACGAGGCCATTGGCCAGGGTCTTCGACAACATGATCTCGGAGGGCACCACAGGCATCACAAGGAGATGCTCGACTGTACCCTGTTCGCGTTCGCGAATGAGCGCAGCGCCGGTGAGGATCACGGTGATCATGGTGAGATTGCTGATAATCTGCATCACCGAGGTGAACCAGCTCGATTTCAAGTTCGGATTGAATTTTACCCGCGTAACCATCTTGACCGGTGGACCGGGCAATCCTTCGCGTCGCGTCATGAAGTCGGTTACATAGTTAAGGATAACGGTTTGGACTTCAGTCATGCCATTGAAGGCATAGGCAACCGCGGTGGCATCGATATTGATTTGAATCGAAGGCTGCCGCCCGGCGAGAATATCCGACTGGAACTTCGGCGGAATCTCGATGACGAAAAGGAACCGTTGCGCCTTCATCGCCGGGTCGGTTTCCGTCGATGCAATCTGTACTGCCGGTTTGAAAGTGGGTGGGGTGAGGCCATCCGCAATGCGGCGTGACAGATCCGAACGATCTTCATCGACAATGGCAATAGCCAGATTGGTCGCTTCGGTCGAGGCGCCGGTAGCGGCGGCGTAGATTGCAATGGTGAAGGCATAAGCGACAAGCAGCAGCATGATCGGGTCGGAGCGGATGCTGCGCAGCTCCTTGATCGTTAGCCGGTAGACGTTGGCCAAATGCAGCCGCAGCTTGGCGGACGGATTACTCCTGGGCCGCTGCGCCTTCGTTACGGCATGCGTTGCCCCTTGTTCGCGTGCATCTGCCGCCTGGCTCGCCAGCGACATCTCACTTCTCCTGTTTCTGCAGTATTACTTGGGCAACAATGAGGTAGGCGACAGCAAACACCGCAAGCACGAGCGCATTGAGCCACAGATCGGAAAACCCGAGTCCCTTGGTGAAGGTGCCGACGCTGATCGGCTGAAACCAGGCGGCTGGAAAACCGAGGCCTATCGCCCGTCCCGCGCCGGTCAGGGAAGACACAGGTACGAGCAGACCCGAAAAGTTCACCGTGGGGATCACGGCGATAACCGTGGTTGCAAAGACTGCCGCGACCTGAGTCCGGGTGAACACAGAGACGAGTTGCCCGAAACCGCATGTGGAAAAAACATAGATCAAGGCTCCCAGCACGAGAGCCGCGAAAGACCCCTTCACCGGCACTTGGAAAATGAAAAACGCCATCAGCAGCATGAGGACGAAGGTCAGGAAGCCGACGACGATATATGGAAATTGCTTGCCGGCGAGGAACTCAAATTTGCTGATGGGCGTGGAGCGAAAATTGGCCATCGAGCCGGTCTCCACCTCGCGGACGACAGCGATGGACGCCATAATCGCCGGGATCATGATTAACATTATCACTATGACGGTCGGAACCATGGAGAAGACGCTCTTGAAAGCCTGGTTGTAGCGGAAACGGTTTTCGATTTTGATGCTACCGGCATAGACGTTGGATACCGGGTTGGAGCTGAGGCGCTCGACAACGAGATCCAGCATGTAACGCTGCAGCAAGCCGCTGACGTACCCTCTGATCGTCTCGCCGCGGAACGGCATGGCGCCGTCCACCCAGAAGGCGGCCTCGGGCGAACGCAGGTTTGCCAGATCCCGGCCGTAGCCGGCTGGGATTTCAATCGCGACTGCCAGCTCTCCGCTCCGCATGCGTTGCTCTAGTTCTGCTGAGGAACTGATCGGACGCTGCTCGGAGAAATAATGCGAGCCTGAGAAGCTTTCGAGCAGCCGGCGGCTTTGCGGCGTCTGATCCTGGTCGAAGGCTGCGTATTTTAGGTTCTCGACATCGAAGGTGATGCCGTAACCGCAGGCCAGCATCAGAATGACAGGACCGATGAACGCGAATGCGATCCGGAAGGGATCGCGCAGGAGCTCCATGGTCTCGCGCCTAGCATAAGCCCATAGGCGTCCGGGATCGAATCGCTTGGAAGCGCGCGATGCAGCAGATATCTCCGGCGAAGCCGCGGGTTTCTCCGGTGATGTCGCCGGCTGCGGTGGTGCGACCTTCTTGTCCTTCTCGGCTCCGCCCGCTTCCTCCAGATAGGAAATGAAAGCATCCTCGAGAGAAGCGCTGCCGCGCTCCTTGATGAGCTCCGCGGGCGCGCCGATCGCGAGCACCCTGCCGGTGTGCATCAGCGATATGCGGTCGCAACGTTCGGCTTCGTTCATGAAGTGGGTCGACAGGAAGATCGTGACGCCGTCATCACGCGAGAGATCGATCAGCGTACGCCAGAACGCATCGCGAGCGACCGGATCGACGCCGGAGGTGGGCTCGTCGAGAATCAACATGGGCGGCCGGTGAAGGACGGCCACGGCAAGCTGCAAACGCTGCTTCACACCGAGGGGTAGATTTTCCGGCTTCGCATCGGCCACGTCCTTCAGGTCGTACCGCTCGAGCAGCTCATTGAGGCGTCGCTCGATCTCATTCGGCGGCAGGTGATAGAGCCGTGCATGCAGATCGAGATTCTGCCGGACAGTAAGCTCTCCGTATAGGGAGAACGCCTGCGACATGTAGCCAACGTTCTGGCGTGCCTCCATATCGTCGGCGCCCATCGGCTTTCCGAACAGTTTGGCCCAGCCTTCAGTGACGGGCAGCAGACCCGTCATCATTTTCATGGTTGTCGTTTTTCCGCTGCCGTTCGAGCCGAGGAAGCCGAAAATCTCGCCGCGTCCGATGCGGAAACTCACGTGATCAACGGCGGTGAAATTGCCGAAGCGGCGCGTAAGCCCCTCCGCCTCGATCGCCGGCGCCTGGTCTTCGCTTGCGGCACGAGGCCGCACGATCACCTCGTGATGAGCGGCGCGCTTTTCCGGCGGAAGCAGGGCGATGAAGGCGTCGTCGAGGGTGGTCTTTTGCGCGCGGGCGAGGATCTCCTTCGGTGTGCCCTGCGCAATGACCTTACCGTCGTCCATTCCCGCAAGCCAATCGAACCGGCTCGCCTCGTCCATGTACGCGGTTGCGACGATCACGCTCATATTCGGCCGCCGCGCGCGAATCGAATCAATCAGTTCCCAGAATTGACGCCGCGAGAGCGGATCGACGCCCGTGGTCGGCTCATCGAGGACGAGCAGATCAGGATCGTGCATCAGCGAGCAGCAGAGGCTGACTTTCTGCTTCATGCCGCCTGAGAGTTTGCCGCAGGGGCGATCTGGAAACGGATCGAGCCCTGTCGCCACGAGGAGCTCATGAATGCGTGAACGCCGCTCGGGAGCGCCCTGGCCGAACAGGCGGCCGAAGAAGTCGATGTTGTCGTATACGCTGAGCGTCGGATAGAGATTTCGGCCGAGCCCCTGTGGCATATAAGCGATGCGGCCGTAGCTCGCCCGGCGATGGTGCTCGTCCGCCATGTCTCCGCCAAGCACCGTGACCATGCCAGTTTGGATCTTGCGCACTCCGGAGATCAGGGCAAGCAACGTGGATTTACCGACGCCGTCAGGCCCAATCACCCCCGCCATGCACTGGGCCGGAATTTCGAGGGTCAGGTCGTTGAGTGCGAACGTTTTGCCGTAGCGGTGGGAGACGCCCTCAACCCTAGCAACGATCGCCTGCGTCATGGCGGAAGCTTCACTTCAAGCTCTTTAGGCCAGGGGATTTTGGGATCGGAGCGCACAAAAGCCAGGCCGCGCACCCCCGTCTTCACTTGGCGATGGAACTTGTTCAGGACTTGGGGATCGCCCTGGAGCTTAACCCGGAACATCAATTTCTCCCGCTCCTCTGCGGTTTCGACGCTCTTGGGCGTGAACTGGGCCTCGGTCGCAACGAAGCTGATGGTATTGGGAAGGACATATTGCGGGATTGCATCGAGAATTGTTCGCGCCTCATCGCCGAGCGTAAGCCGCCCCGCAACATTCGCTGGCAGATAGATCGTCATGTAGACGTCATTTAGATCGAGAATTGTCAGGATTCGCTGCCCGGCAGCGATGACCTCGCCGGCCCGCGCAAGCCGGTACTGTACCCGTCCGCTTCTCGGAGAGACGAGCTTTAGGTCGACCAGAATAGCCTGGAGCCGTTCGACGTCGGCTTCGGCTGCCTTAATCGACGCCTCGGACGCATCGCGCTGTGCAATGGCCGCAGTAAGCGCCGCCTCGGCCGCTTCGAATTTGTTGCGACGCTGATCAAACCCCTGCTGCGTCAGCCACCCTCCCCCGACCAGGGATTTTCCACGCTCAAAATCAGCCTTGGCGAAGGTCAGATCGCTGTTACGCTGGGCTATGAGCGCAACTGCTGACGCTAAATCCTGTTTGTCTTTGAGAACTTGCTGCTGCGCACCGCGCAACTGGGCCTCTGTTTCCGGCGACGAGATGGTCGCGACGAGCTGTCCCGCCTTGACCTCATCGCCCTCGTCCACGGTCAGCGTTGCCAGCCGGCCGGGATATTTCGCCGCGACGTCGACCTCCGTCGCTTCGATCCGACCGTTGGTCTTGACGATGCCCTCCGGCATATCGTGGCCGCGCAGGCGATCTATCAGCGTTTCTACTGCTTTTCGTGCTCTTCCGAGTGGGCTTTGCTCTTGCGATTGAGCGTATGCCTTGGGAATTAAGAAGCCTTTGTCCGAAACGCCCAGCGCCGATGCGAGGCCCACTAGTACAACACAAATCAGAGCGGCCCTCAGTATAGTCGCGCGCACAGAGCGAATAAGCAGCCATCCGGCGGGACTATTTGGTCTGGGCCAGTAAGCCAGAGAACCAAGCACAACCGTGGAACTTTTCCTGTCTTCTTCGACTTTCCTGTCTTCTTCGACCCGCATAGCTGACTTCCGCTGCGGTGTTACGATGCCTGACTTTGAATTTCGGGTTTCATGGGCGATGGAGCGACGACGTTTTCGAACCCATCTGCCACATCGACAAACAGTCGCATGATCCACGCGAGGCGCACTTGATCTACCGAAGAAATCTGGCGCTCAAACATTGCTATATTTCCTTGGTTCCGACGAGTAGTAGGTTTACGCGTGCGTGAGGTGCGCAATATTTGAACCATTTGAACCCGCTGTGCGTTCCACAAGATTATTGGCTGCGGGCTGATTGAGCTTTGATGTAGATTCCGGGGCCTTGCGTCTTTTGAACACATGCATGTTTTATTCCTCCTTCAGGCGGAGATGGAAGTCGTCTTTTGTGTCGTTAAACTTTGCGAGGCGGCGTTTTGTGAAAGTTCCAGAAGCTTTCGATGCCATTGATGCGAACACCTTGAGAAGTGTTTGGAGTGGTTGATGCGCAAGTCAGCCTTTGCCGCGAAATCGAACGGCTAACCTGGGATTTGGGCCGGCGAAAGGAAGATAGGGCTATGGCGAAAGAAGAAGTCATCGACCTGATCCAGAAATACGTTCACCCTTTTCGCGTCACCGATGGGAAGGGCTTTAAACTCAAGGATTTCAAACCGGGAGATACACGAGATCTCAATCTAAACAAAGGCGAGGCTGCCGACCTGCTAAGCAAAGGCACTCAGTGGCTCGCGGAACAGCAGGAGATGCTTTATGCTCGGGATCAATGGTCGCTGCTGCTCGTGTTTCAGGCTATGGACGCGGCAGGCAAGGATGGCGCGATCAAGCACGTCATGTCGGGTGTCAATCCACAAGGCTGCCAGGTGTTCTCGTTCAAGCAGCCATCATCGGAGGACCTCAGTCACGACTTTCTGTGGCGTTATATCAAATGCCTGCCCGAGCGCGGGCACATCGGCATATTCAACCGTTCTTACTACGAGGAGGTGCTCGTCGTCCGTGTGCACCCTGAAATCCTGGAAAGACAGAAGCTTCCTCCGAGCTGCGTGAGCCAGCGAATTTGGGATGAACGGCTCGCCGACATTGCTCGTTTCGAGCATTATCTCGCCCGGCAGGGAACGATCATCCTCAAATTTTTTTTGCATTTATCACTTAAGGAACAGAAAAAGCGCTTTTTAGATCGTTTTGATGAACCAGAAAAATATTGGAAGTTCTCGTCAGCCGACGTCCAGGAACGCGGCTTCTGGGACGATTACATGAGTGCGTTCGAGGAAGCGATCCGGGCCACTTCGGCACATCATGCGCCCTGGTACGTTGTGCCTGCCGATAACAAATGGTTTGCCCGGCTCATCGTTGCCGCCGCTATCGTCGAGGCCATATATAATCTCGAGCTCAGTTATCCGCAAATCGATGCCGCGAAGAAGAAGGAGCTCGCAGCAGCCCGTGCAGCGTTTGCTCGCGAAACATAGAGGGCACCGGATTCAGATCCGATGACGCAAGCAATCGGCGCGCTGGCGGCTGAGACAGGTATAAGCCCGCCAGCTTTACGGTGACAAGCGTGGCAATGAGCTACCCGAGCGGGTAGTGGATAAGCAGAAGTGGTTTGAAAAGATCGCTCACAGGGCGAGGCCGAATTTCCCAAGAGCGGGTAGCCCACCAAGAGCTCGTGGAAAGCGAAGGTTTTGTTTGCCAGAGCCGTTGAGCGCTTCCTTGCGGAGTGCAACGCCAAGGAGTGAACGCATGAAATCGACACGAATGTTGTGCAATGTAGGCCAGAGCCTCTGGCTCGATAATATCACACGAGACTTACTGAGCACCGGCACGCTCCAGCGGTACATCACCGAGCTTTCTGTCACCGGGCTGACATCCAATCCAACTATCTTCGATCACGCCATCAAGAATAGTACGGACTACGACGCCTCGATCCGCGAAAAGCTCAAGCAAGGCAAATCAGGAGAGGAGCTCTTCGTTGAGTTGGCTCTGCAAGACATTACCGATGCAGCCGACCTCTTTCGCCCAGTCCACGACCGGACTCTCGGCGTTGACGGCTGGGTTTCCCTCGAAGTGTCTCCCCTCCTTGCCTACGACACCAAAGCGACGATTGCCGCTGCCAAAGAACTGCATGCGCGTGCTGCGCGTCCGAATGTTTTGATCAAGATTCCGGGAACGAAGGAAAGTCTCCCGGCTATCGAAGAGTTGATCTTTGCTGGCGTGCCTGTCAACGTTACACTGCTGTTTTCTCGCGAGCACTATTTGGCAGCAGCGGAAGCCTACATACGCGGGATCGAACGGCGGATCGATGCCGGGCTTACCCCTTGCGTCAACTCTGTTGCTTCGGTGTTCATCAGCCGCTGGGACGCCGCGGTGATGAATAAGGCGCCCGACGCCCTAAGAGGTCAGCTTGGCATCGCGATCGCCAAGCATATCTACGAGGCGTACCACGCGGTGTTGACCTCCCCCCGATGGATGCGCGCCTACAACGCCGGCGCCCGCCCTCAAAGGCTCCTGTGGGCGAGCACTGGGGTCAAGGACGCCACGGCCTCGGACATTTTTTATGTCAAAGCCCTCGCCGCACCCTTCACGGTTAACACCATGCCAGAAGCGACACTAAAGGCCTTCGCGGAGCACGGAGAAGTGATTGGGACCATGTCGGAGGACGCCGCCGGCTCGGAAGAGGTGCTAACGCGATATGCCGAGGCTGGTATCGACTGCGACCCGCTCGCTGCAACGCTCCAGGATGAGGGGGCACAGTCGTTCGCTGCCTCCTGGAATGAACTCATGGGCGTCATCGCGTTCAAAGCCATAGCTCTCGGAAAAAAGCGGACTAGCGGGATGAACCCGGCCTCACCGATTATTCCTGCAAAAGAACTACCGGCCGCCGCCGCCCAGTCATCTGTGCGCCCTACTCCTCTGAAGATGCTGGTCGTCGACGTGGGCGGCAACTCAGTCAAGCTTCTTGTCACTGGGAAGACAGAGCCCCGCAAGTTCGTATCTGGTCCGGCCCTTACCCCCGAGCGGATGATAGCCGAAATCAAGCAGCTCGTTTCCGATTGGGACTACGAGGTTGTATCAATTGGCTATCCTGGTTCTGTTCTCAATGGGCGACCGGTCGCAGAACCACGAAATCTGGGGCGCGGCTGGGTTGGATTCGATTTTGCGGCCGCTTTCGGCCGTCCCGTCAAAATTGTAAACGACGCAGCCATGCAAGCGATCGGGTGCTACCAGTTCGGGAAGATGCTCTTTCTCGGCCTTGGAACGGGGCTAGGATCCGCGATGATCGTCGATGGAATTGTAGAGCCTATGGAATTGGGTCACCTTCCTTACAAGGAAAGTACTTACGAGGATTACGTTGGACTGCGCGGACTGGAGCGAAATGGAAAGAGGCAATGGGGACGCGATGTTTTAGATGTCGTCGGACATCTGATAGAAGCTCTTCAGCCTACCGAAACGGTCATTGGCGGAGGCAACGTCTGCAATCTTGAAGAACTACCGCCGCATAGCCGTGCAGGTGATAATGTTTGCGCCTTCCAGGGTGGATTTCGCCTTTGGGACATGCCGGAACGCAGCACCTCGCCAAGCATGCACACGCGCGCTAGCAGCCCGAATGGACGTAGCAGGCCCACGATACGCATGACTCAGAGATCGCACTTGATGTGGTCTGAAGGCAAGCGCCACGTATGGAAGGCCCTTGAAGACCATCAAAAGAGGATGGGTGATGTTCATCTGAGAGACCTCTTCGCGGCTGATCTGGACCGTGGGAAACGGATGAGCGCCGAAGCTACTGGCGTTTACTTGGACTATTCGAAAAATCTTCTCACGGATGAAACGCTTAAGCTCCTTGTCGATCTGGCGATAGAGTGTGACCTGCGTGCGCGTATTGACGCTATGTTCAGAGGCGAGAAGATTAACACCACCGAAAACCGGGCGGCGTTACACGTGGCGCTTCGCGCGCCAGAGGGCGCCGCGATTGAAGTGGATGGCCGTAACGTAGTGCCGGGGGTTCATACCGTGCTCGGTAAAATGGCAGATTTTTCAGGGCGTGTTCGCGATGGACGTTGGACAGGGCACTCAGGTAAACGCATAAGCAACATCATCAATATCGGGATTGGCGGCTCTGATCTTGGACCTCGTATGGCCTATGAGGCCCTGCAATATTACGGCGGCCGCGACCTGACCATTCGCTTCGTCTCCAACATCGACGGAACGGATCTTATGGAAGCGGTGCGCGATCTCAACCCGGAGCAAACGCTTTTCATAGTCTCTTCAAAGTCATTCACAACGCTGGAGACGATGACGAACGCTCATAGCGCCCGGGATTGGCTGTTGCGCGGATTTGGCGGCGACACGCAGGCGATTGCTAAGCATTTTGTTGCTGTGTCGACGAACGCGGAGAAGGTCTCTGAATTCGGAATTGATACGGCCAATATGTTCCAATTCTGGGATTGGGTCGGCGGCCGCTACTCCATGGGATCGGCGATCGGTCTTTCGACCATGTTAGCGATCGGCCCGGAAAACTTCCGCGAGATGCTCGCTGGCTTCCATGAAATGGACGAGCACTTCCGCTTCGCGCCCTTTGAGCAAAATCTGCCCGTGCTGATGGGCTTAATGAGCGTGTGGTATATCAACTTTTTCGGAGTTGAGACCAGCGCTGTCCTGCCTTACGAGCAATATCTCAAGCGTTTCCCAGCCTATCTTCAACAGCTCACGATGGAGAGCAACGGCAAGCATGTGACGTTGACAGGAACCGAACTGGATTACCAGACCGCTCCCATTTATTGGGGGGAGCCCGGCACGAACGGCCAGCACTCTTTTCATCAGCTCCTTCACCAAGGAACACGCCTCGTTCCTTGCGATTTCATCGCCTTCGAGCAGCCGCTCAACCCGCTTGGGTCGCATCATGATATGCTTCTTGCAAACGTCTTCGCTCAGACCGAAGCGCTCGCCTTCGGGAAGACACGCAACGAGGTACAAACGGAAGGCACTCCGGATTGGCTTGTTCCTCACCGCGCATTCGAAGGCAACCGGCCGTCAAACACTATACTTATGGAACGCCTGACTCCGGCAGCGCTTGGCAAGCTAGTCGCGCTCTATGAGCACATTGTCTTCACCCAGGGTGTGATCTGGGACATCGACTCGTTCGACCAATGGGGCGTTGAGCTGGGCAAAGTTCTCGCTCAGCGCATCATTCGCGAGTTGCAAGACGAGACCGGCGCCAAGCCCACTCATGATACCTCAACAAACAATCTGATCGACCGGTACCGCAGCGCAAAAGGCTCACGTTGTTCCGAGGAGCTGAACAACCCTGCATTATTGAGATCTTAGGAAAATGCGATAGCAGCTTGGATCTGGGCCTCGCCTCACAGCTGGCTTATCGACCTGAGGGCAACCGGCTGCTCTCTAGTAAGACGGACTTCCTCCACTTCATGATGGATCGTTAGGCGATCGCCATCACGCAGTGTGTATTCCACCTGACCAAGTCCAATTTCGACTTCAAGCAGCTGTCCTCGGTAAGTCACGTGAAAACACAAAATGGCGTTGTCCACCGGGGCGCAGAGCGGCCAGAATGATAATGTCCCGTCATGGTCCCGCATGCCACCAAGCCCGTAAGCGAGCATCATCCAAGTACCACCCATCGATGCAATATGGCATCCATCCTTTACATTTCCACCGACGTCCGCCAGATCCATAAGCAACGCCGACATCCCATAGCTGATTGCCTTATCGATGTCGCCGACCTGACCGGCGATGACAGCCTCAACGCATGAAGACAAAGATGAGTTGCCGGTCGTCAGAGGATCGTAGAATTCAAAGTTGCGTTTTTTCGTTTCAAGGGAAAATACGTCACCCAGTAGGAACAAGGCCAGCACAACGTCCGCCTGCTTGATCACTTGTTTCCGGTAGATGTTAAGGGGATGATAAAAGAGAAGCAGTGGGTAACGTTCCGGTGGCGTGTGCTTAAAGTCCCACTTTTCTCTGTCCAAAAAGCTGTCATCCTGCGGAATGATTTTAAGCATCTCATCAAACGGGACGTACATTCTATCCGCCGCCTTCAACCACGCTTCCGCCTCGCCCGGTTCGAGGCCTGTTTTACGGACAAGTGCAGCGTAGGCATCGGGTTTTGTTGCCCGCAGGAACTCGATGACCCCGGCTGCGTAGCGAAGGTTTTCGCGGGCCATCAAGTTGGTATATGCGTTGTTGTTTACAACTGTTTTATACTCATCGGGGCCTGTAACGGAGTTGATGCAGAAAGCACCACCTTTTGCGTCCGAGTAGAACCCTAAATCCGCCCATAAACGTGCTGTTTCGACCAGTATTTCAGAGCCGTAATCTTGAAGGAACTGTTCGTCGCCCGTTGCCTGCACGTATTTGCGCAAGGCATGCACGATATCTGCGTTGAGGTGGTACTGTGCCGTCCCGGCCGCATAGTAAGCAGATGCTTCTTCGCCGTTAATGGTGCGCCATGGAAACATGGCTCCCCGATGTCCGAGGAGCCTGGCGCGTGCTCGAGCCTTATCCAGCATCCTGTAACGGAAAATCAGGAGGTTCCTGGCGATCCGAGGCGAAGTGTAAGTCAAAAATGGCATCAAGTAGATTTCGGTGTCCCAGAAATAATGCCCCTCATATGCCTTGCCCGTAAGCCCTTTTGCGGGCACGCCGGTATCTTCCGCACGAGCCGTACCCTGTAACACATGAAAGAGATTGAAGCGGGTGGCCTGTTGGATCTCGACTGTGCTGCGCCTTGCGTGGTCTTCGGTTCTATCCCTCACCCTCACGTCACTCCGGGACCAGAACTCTTCCAAATACTGCTCCTGAGACGCGAGCAGTTCCTCGAAACCTTGGGCTACGACGCGATCCATCGTCCAATCAGCGCAGACGCAAAGGTCTTCGGCCGAAGCCATGTCCGATGTGTGATAGACTATGTATTTAACGAGATGAATTGGGCAATCTGGCCGGGCCTCGATTGCAAAAGCAACCCGGCCGAAATCCTTTGTATAAGTAACTTTGTGGGCATACGTACATTGGGTGTCCAGCCAGTGATCGATGGCGCATGCAAGGTTCAAGTGGCTGTTTTCGGTGGAGTGGCTGAGCACGATCCGGCGGTCTTTCGCATAGCCAGCCTGATGGAGCAGCGTGCTGCCTGCGAGAGCCTTCATTTGCCGCGGATCATTTCCGTGAGGCTGTGCCGCTTGTTGATTTACTGCCATCTCCGAGGAGATGGCGAGCGACGCTGCTGAATTAAGCAGCCTCACACTGTAGAATATGGCGGCCACGTGTCGATTGGCAAAGGATACCAAACGCCGCGACATGATTTGCACTCGTTTCCCTGCGGGAGTCACCCACAAAATGTTCCTGTCTAGCGTCCCCGTTTTCATATTGAGGCGCCGCTCGAAGCTCGCGAGGTTCGCTTTGGGTAGCCAAAAGGGCTCATCGTCGACGAAGAGCTTGATGGTTTTGGCATCGGTCACATTTACGATGGTCTGACCGGTCGTGGCAAAGCCGTAGGCTTCTTCTGGATACTCGATTGGCCAGGTTTCATAGAACCCATTGATGAGGGTGCTATTTTCGACGTAGGGGCCGCCTTCCTCAGGACAACCACGCATCCCAATATATCCATTGCTGAGCGCCATGATCGTTTCAAGCTGGGCCAGATATTCCAGGTGGAATCCCTTTTCTATGACGTTCCACTCGTCAGCCGGATAATCTTGCGGCGGTGGCCTGAGGCGTTTATGGTGGAGCATATGACTGTTCCTGCCGGAATATCATGGGGAATCGTCAGTCAACCAGTTCCCCCAGGTCTTTCACGGCCAGGTTGGCACCATGACGCAAAAGCTCCTCGGCATTCCCGCTCCGGGCGACACCGATTACGAGCCCGAAGTGCCCGTTGGCCCCTGCCTCGACTCCGGCGATAGCATCCTCGATGACGACTGCCCGTGACGGCTCAACGCAGAGCAGCTTCGCTGCCATTAGATAGGGATCGGGAGCTGGTTTTCCGGCTAAATGTTTTGCATCGATCGTATCGCCGTCGACCCTTGCATCGAAAAACGCCTCCAGGTTAGCGCCCCTTAAAATAGCTGCGCAATTATGGCTTGAGCTAACAACTGCAATTTTGAACCCGTTGGTCCGGATCTGTTTGATAAATCTTACGCTTCCCTCATAAACCTGCGCACCTCTTTCTTCAATGATTCTGTTGAATAGGTCGTTTTTTCGGTTTCCCAGCCCTATCACAGTTTCGGCCTCTGGAGGATCTACAGGCGTTCCCTCCGGAAGATGGATTCCCCGCGACGTGAGAAAGTCGCGAACACCATCGGAGCGAGACTTTCCATCCACGTAGAGCCGGTAGTCCTCAACAGGATCGAATGGATGAAATTCTTCGCCTCTCTTAGTTGCTCGCTTCTGAAGATACTCATCGAACATCTGTTTCCAGCACGCAGCGTGCAGATTGGCGGTGCTGGTTATCACGCCGTCGAGGTCGAGCAGGAAGGCGTCATACTGTTCATGATTGATTGGACTAATGGGCTGCTGCATTTGCACCTCCCGTCAGCTTGGCGGTTCCGGTTGTTGTGTGGCTGCTGTCCAAAGCTGGAGAAATCGGCTGCCCAACCGCAGTGTTGCCAGCAAACAACCAATTCCATACCCTTACAGTCGGTACGCTGTGATAGTAGCTAAGAACGCAAAGTGTTCCCGCATCGAGCAGAAAATGCTGACCACCCTCGGCAGACAGACCAATCCAACGCGCAGCTAGGACACGCAGCACGTGTCCGTGCGCGAACAGGGCGACATTTCCATTGGCGGCACGTGTTCGGGAAATCACCCGATCCACTCGCATGCCGACCTCCTCCGCCGTTTCGCCACCCGGGCATCCGTCGCGGAAGATCATCCAGTTCGGTCTTACCTCGTGAATTTGCTTCGGCGTCAGTCCCTCGTATTCCCCGTAGTTCCACTCCATCAGATCCAGGTCGACGATTGCAAACTCTGCGAGCCCGGCGAGTATGCACGTATCCTGGGCCCTCCGCATCGGGCTGACCAGCACGAGGGCGAAAACTTCCTTCGCGAGTATGGGGCGCAATTCTTCGGCTCGCCTCCGCCCTCGCGCCGTCAATGGGATGTCTGTCACGCCGGTATGTTGGCCGCTGAGGCTCCATGCCGTCTCACCGTGCCGGATGGCGAATACATCATTCACGCTTGCCTCACGCCGTATTAGACGTTGTCTGCCTCCGCTGAAGAAGCTACAGCGGATGCTGCTTCCATGCTCCATTTCCAGTCAGCGATTTCAGGCATGTCGTCGCCGTAGCGGCAAATGTATTCCTTATGTTCGATAAGCTTGTCGCGGATCGCCTGCTTGGCATAAGCTGCCCGTTCACCAAGCTTCGCTACCCGGTCGATCACGTCGCCCACCAAGTGGAAGCGGTCGAGATCATTCAGCACACACATGTCAAACGGCGTGGTCGTGGTACCTTCTTCCTTATAGCCGCGAACATGTAGGTTCTTGTGCCCGTTCCGGCGATAGGTCAGCCGGTGAATGAGCCAGGGATAGCCGTGGAAGGCGAAGATGATGGGCTTGTCCGTGGTGAACAGGGCATCGAAATCCTTGTCCGGCAGCCCATTTGGATGCTCGTTCTCCGGCTGCAGCTTCATCAGATTTACGACATTGATGACGCGCACCTTCAGTTCGGGAGCGTGACGGCGCAGCAAGGCGACGCCGGCAAGCGTCTCCAGCGTCGGCACGTCGCCGCAACAGGCCATGACAACGTCTGGTTCATGGCCACGGTCGTTGCTGGCCCATTCCCAAATCCCAAGGCCGGACTCGCAGTGCTTGATCGCCTCGTCCATGGTCAACCATTGCGGTGCGGGCTGCTTGCCCGCAATGATGACGTTAACAAGATTGCGACTGCGAAGGCAGTGGTCCGTGACCCAGAGTAAGCAATTCGCATCGGGCGGCAGGTAGACGCGGATCACCTTGGCCTTCTTGTTTACGACATGGTCGATGAAGCCGGGATCCTGGTGGCTGAACCCGTTTTGGTCCTGCCGCCAAACGTGGCTTGACAAGAGATAGTTGAGCGACCCAATCGGTCGCCGCCAGCCGATTTGGCTGCATACCTTGAGCCACTTGGCGTGCTGGTTGAACATTGAGTCGATGATATGAACGAAAGCCTCGTAGCATGAGAAGAAGCCGTGCCTGCCAGTCAGCAAATAGCCCTCTAGCCATCCCTGACACTGGTGTTCGCTCAACATTTCCACAACACGCCCATTAGGAGCGAGGTGATCGTCCCACGGATAAGTGTCCGCCAGCCAGTCGCGGTTGGTGACCTCAAGCACATCTTGCCAGCGGTTCGAGTTGTTCTCGTCAGGACTGAAAAGCCGGAAATTACGCGACTCCATGTTTAGTTTCATCACATCGCGAAGGAACTTACCCATGATTCGAGTGGCCTCCGCTGACGCTGCACCAGGTGCAGGCACCTCTACGGCGTAGTCGCGAAAATCGGGAAGATAAAGATCACGAAGCAGTAGGCCGCCATTCGCGTGCGGATTGGCACTCATGCGGCGCTCGCCGCGCGGCGGGAGTTCGGCTAGTTCCGGACGGAGGCGGCCATTGCTATCGAATAATTCTCCTGGACGGTAACTTTTCATCCACTCTTCGAGTATGCGTACGTGCTGCGGATTCTTCTGCAGCTCGCCGATAGGCACCTGATGCGAGCGCCAGTAGTCCTCAGTGCGCAGGCCATCGATTTCCTTCGGGCAAGTCCAGCCTTTCGGGCTGCGCAGAACAATCATAGGCCAGCGCGAACGCTCTCGAATGCCAGTTTGCGCGCGCGCATCCATCTTGATACGCTGGATTTCGGCCAAAACAGTTTCCAGCGAAGCTGCCATCAGCTCGTGCATCTTTTCCGGATTATGTCCTTCGACAAAATGTGGGGTGTAGCCGTATCCGCGGAGAAGCTGATCCAGTTCTTCATGGCTGATCCGGGCCAGGACGGTGGGGTTGGCGATTTTGTAGCCGTTTAGGTGTAGGATTGGCAGAACGGCGCCGTCCTGGGCGGGGTTCAGAAACTTGTTGGAATGCCAGCTGGTCGCCAACGGCCCTGTCTCTGCCTCGCCGTCACCGATCACACACGCCACAATCAGATCAGGATTATCGAACGCGGCACCGTAAGCGTGCGATAGGGAGTAGCCCAACTCACCCCCCTCATTGATCGAGCCGGGCGTCTCGGGCGCTACATGGCTGGGTATGCCTCCGGGAAACGAAAACTGTTTGAACAAACGCTTCATGCCTATTTCGTCGGCCGAAATGTTTGGGTATACCTCGCTGTAGGTTTCTTCGAGATAGGCGTTGGCAACCAAGGCCGGGCCGCCATGGCCCGGGCCCGTGACATAGATCATATTCAGGTCATGTTTCTTTATGATCCGGTTTAGATGGGCATAGATAAAATTCAACCCGGGCGTCGTTCCCCAATGCCCGAGTAGACGTGGCTTGATATGCTCCTTGGATAGTGGCTGCTTTAGCAACGGATTATCGTAAAGATAAATCTGGCCAATCGAAAGATAATTGGCGGCCCGCCAATAAGCGTCAATCAGTGACCGTTCCTCGTCCGGCAGCACGCTTGACATTATTGCCTCCATTGCCTCCATGATGGTTCTTTGCGCATCGAGAGCAATCTGAGCGATCATTTAATCGTCTCGTCATTCACCGGCTCAAACAGCTATATGCACGGTCTCTTCCATCTCTTCTGTATAGGTTCCAAGACAGGCTGCTCCGTTGCAGCGTGCTCGTTGATAGAGTGCCTGCTGGCCGGCCATCAGATTCTCGTCCCGTCCGTGCCAAGATTTCAACGCCGAATCCTGGAGCGCCCGGCCGAAGGAAAAACTGATCGGCCAGGGTTTCGATCCAGGAAGTTGGTTGATTGCATTGAGGTGAGCGGTTGCCAGCCGCTCACCCTGGCCGCCCGATAAAAAGACGATTCCGGGGACAGCCGGAGGGACGTACTGGCGTAAGCAGCGAAACGTTGCAACTGCCACTTCGTGCTGAGTGGCCTGTTGAGGACATTGATCCCCGGCGATTACCATGTTGGGCTTCAGCAGCATCGCCTCTAAAGCAACGCCCTGCTCAACAAGCTCGTTGAAAACGGTAAAGAGGACAGCGTTGGTCACTTCCTCGCAACGATCAATCGTGTGTGATCCGCTTCTCAGAACTTCCGGTTCGACAATCGGAACAAACTCCTGTTCTTGTGACAGTGCGGCATAACGCGCGAGAGCGTGTGCATTCACGTGTATGCAGGTGCGGCTCGGCAATGCATCGGTGATCCGAATAACGGCACGCCACTTCGCGAAGCGTGCGCCGAGGCCTCGATATTGCGCGAGACGGTCGCGCAGCCCATCCAGCCCTTCGGTGACCGTTTCGGCGGCCGATCCCGCTAGCCGGTTGGCTCCGGCATCGACCTTAATACCAGGCAGGATGCCTTCATCTGCAAGAACCTGTACAAGAGGTAAGCCTGTTGAGCTATTCTGGTGGATCGTCTCGTGCTGCATGATGACGCCGCTGATGTACTCGGCTTCGCCTCGGGCGGTAAACAACATTTCCCGGTAAGCGCGGCGGCTTTGCTCAGTTGAAGAAATGCCGAGTGCGTCGAAGCGGCGGGTCAAGGTCGGAACGGTCTCATCGGCCGCAAGAATACCCTTTCCTCTGCCCACCAAGGTGCTCGCGATTTGCTGCAGATCGCGGTTCATAATGGCAACTCTCCGCATCCCCCCAAGTACACATTGGGCACCTATGAAAGAGGCAGACCGATCCGGATCAACGTTTATAAAATGTGTATGTTCAACCTTGTTAAGCAAAAGCGAGACAGTTATTTTTTAGATTGCCGCCTGCAGCGGCGTACCCAACTTCAACTCGTGGATGCTTCCTGCGATCCGTAGATCTATTGCTTGACCCTCTACCAGAGTGACCTGCACAAAGCTGCCGACAATCCGGAACGCTACAATGCGCCCTTTCCAGCATATCCGGAATGAGAGGCTGCGCCATTGGGGAGGCAGCTTCGGGCTGATCCCCAGAGTGTGGCCCATTAGATCCAAGCCTGCGAAGCCGAGGATCACTGTCTGCCACATGCCGCCCAGCCCGGCCATGCGGATGCCACCGGCGCTGTTCGGGTCGGGATCAAGGTCTAGGGCTGCGGTCTTGCGCAGGTAATTCAATGCCTTCTCCGCTTCTCCCAGGCGAGCCGCCACCAATGCGTGCATCGCCGTGCTTAGCGAACTACCGTGGGCGCACTTCGGCTCGTAATATCGAAAATTTGTCTCTGCCATTGCGTCGGGGAATTCCTCAGGAAGCAGAGCTAAAAGTGCCACGACGTCAGCCTGTTTCACCACTTGTGAACGCTGTATACGCTGGCGTTGGATCGCCACGTCAATCGGTATATTAGTGCTGACGTATGCAGCGATGTCGAGAGGTTCCAGCGCGTGAAAGCCTGCGAACTGTTCATAGATGCCTGTGGCAGGATCAAGGCCGGTCGCAATGTGCGCGACAGCGTCGCGCCAATCCGTAAGCTCCTCATTCGAAATCGAGAGCTTGTGCCGAAGTGCGGCGGCGCGATCAGGCCAGTCTGTGTGCAACTCCTCCAAAGCCTCTAGCGCGCGGGCGATGTTCCACCGCGCCATCGCATTCGTGAAAGCATTGTCGTCCACGTCTTCGTGGTACTCGTCCGGCCCGATCACGTGGCGGATGTGCCGCTTGCCATCCGGCTCCGCAATGGCGCGCGACGCCCAGAACCGAGCAGTCTCCAACAGGATCTCCGCCCCCGCGCTGAGAAAGAACTCGCGGTCGCTGCTGACGTGCCAGTATTGCCAAACCGCATATGCAATGTCGGCACTGATGTGCTGCTCCATCTTGCCTGTCAAAATGTCATTGATAGAGCCGTCGGGTGCAACCGTACGCTCTGGCGTCGTCTCTTCACCAGTATCGGCCGATTCCCAAGCATAAAGCGCCCCCTTATAGCCGGCGCAAGCCGCTTTTGTGCGCGCCGCTGGCAAGGTATGAAAACGATACATGAGAAGCGCTCGTGCCGCCTCCGGCCAGACAGCAATGTAGAACGGTAGTAGATAGATTTCCGTGTCCCAGAAGACATGCCCAAAATAGGCGTCGCCGGTGAGCCCGCGTGCGCCAATCGAGACGTGCTCGTCCTCGGGGTTGGCGGCACAGGTCAAGTGATATACTGCAAAGCGCAGCGCCTTTTGTATTGCTTCATCTCCCTCGACGACAATATCGCTCGCGGTCCAGCGCTTATTCCAGGCGGCTTCGTGCGCATCCAGGATAGCGCGCCAGCCCAGCGAGCGACTGCGTTCCAGTGCGGCGTGGGTGCGCGCAGCCGGATCATCCTTCGTGGTGTTGGATCGCGCAACCGTGATAATGCGGTCAAACTCGGCAACCTGCCCGGCTACAGAGCGCCAGTGCCAGACCCATCTGAGCGGGAATGGACGCTCGGGTGCGCGCAGCTTGCCTCCCAATCGCAGCGTCGCCGCGCCCGCCATCGCCACACCCTTGCCTGTGCTCTCCGTGCGCCAGGCACAAAAGTCCTGCTCCAACCGAACCGGCTCCACATCGAGACCGGCCACTGAGAAAGTTGCCTCCAGCCTCACGTCGATTCCATCCCGGTCAAGCTCCGCCCGCAATAGCTGCAGCCCCGCAGCTCGGTCTGACAGGGAAAGAAGATGCAGCCCGCGGCCAGAAGCGGTAACGCCTGCGGGGGTCCGGTGTGTCCAGGCCGGCAAAAGCAGGCCACGGCGAAGGTCGAGTGTGCGTATGCCCGTGAGCACATGGCCCTGGTGCGCCAGTAATGGTTCTCCGTCCAGCGTGATGAGTATGCGTGACCAATCGGCGAGGGGCGCCAGCGCAGGCACAGGCGGCTCAATGTTAGGTATGTCAAACAGGCCTGCGACATAGCAGCGCGGCCAAGATTGCCATCTAACGAAGCCTAGCCAGCTTTGCCAAGTCGGTCCACGCCCAGCAGAGCGCGCAGCGCGCATTCCCATAAAGCCGTTGCCGAAGGCAAGCCGCGATTCGACTTCGCTTTCGGTCAGGACATTGTATCCTTCATGGGTAATGATCCAATTAGGATCTGACGTTGGTTCGAGGGCCTTACGCATTGAAGTAGTTTCCGAAGGGCCGGGCGCGCAACGCTAGTGGAGTGGATTTGACATTCGCTACCCACCTGGCCGCAAGCTCGCGAAGCGAATGTCAAATCCAAAACTCCGCTAGAAACTTATATTTGGCTCATGGTCTTTCGATTCAAACATTCGCAAAAGATCTCCGCCGAAATGGGTAGCGAATGTTTGAATTGGACCACTAGACTGAAGACAAGTGTGCAACGAGGCCGCGTTATCTCTCCAGCACATCAAACACGAGTCTTTAGAGGCTATTTCTTCCAGAATCCTCTCGCATACTTACTCACAAATTGACTTAGCTTGCATTGCAAGATCAATAAATGAAGTCGGGTAAGCGCTGAGAATTTTGGTACCATTAAACTGTATGTCCTTCTTCCTGGATTATGTCCTTCTTCCCTGGATGAGGCAACTCGCACTCGATACGGCGTTCGAGGGTTACTTGGATAGGTCGAGCTTCAGGCAAGGAGGACTAGACTTTCCCTGAGGTATAATTGGATGACGCCGATGAAAAAGGCCAAGATTGCCAACACAGACGCACATAAACTGAAGCGCCGACAATATGAGAGCGAGTTGCGCAAGCTCCACATTAGACTATGCCACTTGCAGGACTGGGTCGTGTCGCGCGGGCTTCGAGTCATCATCATTTTTGAAGGCCGCGACGCCGCAGGCAAAGGCGGAACCATCCGGGCGATTACCGAGCGGGTGAACCCACGCGTCTTTCGTGTAGTCGCGCTTCCCGCGCCCAGTGAGCGCGAGAAGACACAGTTGTTTGGCCAGCGATACTTTCAGCAGTTCCCGGCCGCTGGCGAAATCATCATCTTTGATCGCAGCTGGTACAGTCAAGCCGGCGTCGACCGCGTTATGAACTTTGCTTCTAAAAAGAACTACGGGCAATTTCTGACTCTTTGTCCGCAATTTGAAGAACATTTAGTCGATGCTGGAGTTATTCTCATCAAGATATGGCTTGAGGTAAGTAAGGAAGAACAAGAGCGGCGGTTTTTGGCGCGGATCAATGATCCTTTGCGGCAATGGAAGCTCAGCCCGATGGATCTGGAATCCTACAAACACTGGGACGACATCTCAAAGGTGCTCGACATGATGCTAAAGGCGACCGACAGCAAACACGCGCCCTGGTATATCCTTCGCTCCGATGACAAGCGGCGCGCCCGCTTGAATTGCATTGCGTATATTCTCTCACTGATACCCCACAATACGATACGTCGGAAAAAGGCAAAGTTGCCCAAGAGAGTCGAGAATAAAAGATACGCCGATCTGCCCTCCTTGCGCGGGCGGCATTTTGTGCCGGTGCGGTACTAACGGAGTGCGGATATGCCAGTACTCTTTAACTCGATCACTGGTCCAAAACTCTACGGCGTGCTAAGCAGGCTGGTTGTCTTTGTCAGCCTCGCGTCGCTACTTTCAACATGGCGTCCACGAATTGGCAATGTTGCACGCTTGCACGCTTGCACGCTTGCACGCTTGCACGCGAATGACGAGCTGACGTTCGACATGGCTGAGCTGCTGGAGGACATTCTGACAGGCCGGAACGAAACCCAGGATGTGTGACGATTCAGAATCGAGCAAAGACAGCAATCGATCTGAAGAAGGCTGAAACGGACCGTCGACAATATGCCATGGCGTACCGCGGAAACGGGCGTCTCTTTTGCGGCGGCAGGCAGAAAGCTGGTTACTTGATCTGAATCAAAGCGAATTGGCACGCGTCGCTTCATTTTTAGAAAGCGGAGGCGATCATGGCAGAACAGAGCAGCATGCATGCGTACTTGAATTGGACCAAGCAGCGTATTGACGAGATGGACGCCACCCTGGCGTCGCTCGAAGCCAAGGCGAGTCAGGTCAAGACTGAGTCGAAGGCAAAGGCCGAGCAAACCATCGCCGACTTGAAGAAACGGCGCGACGAGTTTCAAGCCAAAGCCAAGGCTCAAGCCCAAGCGGGCGAGGCCGCCTTGCAGGCGAACAAGACGCAACTGGAAGCGCAGTGGCGCGACTTCGAAGCGCAGGTCAAGACTTATTTCGACACGGTCGGTAAGCAGATCGAACAGCAGCAGGCCACATTCCGGGATGTTGCGGCTGCGCAAGCCAAGGCTTGGCGTGAGGCGGCCGACAAGTTCCACAGCGAGGCCGTCAAAGTCGCAGCCGCGCGGCGCGCTGATGTCGATGCAGCAGTGAAGCAGATGAAGACGGACGCGGCGGAGGCCGAAGCACGATTGCAGAAGCTGAACCAGGCGGGCAGCGAATCCTGGGCGGCGATGAGCTCTGCCTTGGCGGAGTCGCGCAAAGCCTTTGATCAAGCCAATCAGAAGGCGTGGGACGCACTCAAGCGCGCCACTCCTCCGGCCGCCTGAGTCGATTGCTGTTGGTGGCTTTCGATCCTGAATGGGTACCGCCATGCGCGAGCTGAAGTCGTTGCAAGACGAGTTTTCAGTCACGCAGCGAGAGCGGCTGGCGCGTCCGCCGCTCCGCCCACGGTACCGTGCTGCCCCTGCTGAGCCGCCGAAGGAGGGCGCACCGACGAGCGTGAATTGTGCGGGATCAACTGTGCGAGCTGACGAGCGAGGTCACAAACTTCTTTGAAGAGGTCGAGAAAGGCATCTCTGCACATCCGACACAGAGCGTCGTTGGCGCGCTGGTCAAGATTGCCATTGTCCGCTTATGGCTTACGTTTTATGAGTCTGCAGCCTAAGAGGCATCGGGTTTTTGAAATGAATGGCGGGCACGTTGGGCAATTAGCAACGCCATGGTATGACGTGCTATCATGAGTTCTTCGTCTGTCGGGATAACATAAAGGCCGATTTGACTATCGGGTGCCTCTATTGACGTCGCGTTTAACGCATTGGCGTTCGCATGAAGCCGCGCGCCGAGCCACGCCAGCTTCTCCACGATACGAGCACGCATGGCTGGTGAATTCTCGCCAATGCCGGCAGTAAAGACAAAAGCATCGAGACCTCCGAGCGCGGCCGCTAGAAAACCGGCATAAAGTCCAACACGGTAAGAAAAATAGTCGAGTGCAAAGCGCGCTCGCGGATCAGGGCTTGCTTCGAGCTCACGCACATCGTTGCTAATCCCCGAGAGGCCTTTTAGTCCACAATCATGATAGAATAGCGCCTGAACTTGAGACGCGGTCATCTTTTTTTGCTCGATCAGATAGAGCACGACACCCGGATCGATTTGGCCTGGCCGTGTGCCCATAGGCAATCCGTCCAGCGCCGTGAACCCCATTGTGCTCTCAACACTACGTCCGTCTAAAAGAGCACACATTGAAGCGCCGCTTCCAAGATGCGCTATGATCACTCGATGGTGTGCGGTTGCGATATGCCGCAGGCGATTGGCAACATATTCATACGACAAGCCATGAAATCCGTATCGGCGCACGCCTTCGATATAAAGAGACTTTGGAATTGCATAATAGTCTGCAAGTGCATTATGAGTGCGATGAAAAGCCGTATCGAAACATGCAACCTGAGGAATATCGGGAGAATTCGCAAGAATTGAACGGATGGGCGCAAGATTGTTTGGTTGATGAAGAGGCGCCAACGAAATATACTTTTCAAGATCAGCGAGAATGTCTTGATTAACAAAAATAGGCTTATCGTAAAATGGCCCGCCATGAACAACACGATGCCCTATGGCCGTCAATCTGATATTTTGTGTCTCTCGCAGCCAAGCTCCTGCCAATTGCATAGCCGCCGTGAGGTCAGGTAATTCTTCGCGTGTATACGATTTGTCGAGAAGAGTGTTCTTGTCGACCGTTTCGGCACGAAAACGTGGCCGCGTACCAATTCCATCCAATTGACCTTTGATTAAACGCGCGGGGTCGGCATTGCCATCGGTTGAGAATAATTGAAATTTAAGGCTTGATGAGCCTGCGTTGACGACGAGTATCGCATTCATGGTTGATCACGCAGCCGGCAGTGCCGCTTTTCGTCGGCGCGCGTCCGCGAAAAGCACGGCTACCGCGCAAGATGCCATGCGCGTTCGGACCGAATCGGCGCGCGACGTCAGAATGATCGGTACCCGTGCACCCAGCACAAGCCCCGCGGCGTCCGCCTTCGCCAGAAAGGTTAGATTTTTTGCTAGCATATTACCGGCTTCGAGGTCTGGCACCACGAGGATCTGGGCATGGCCTGCAACCTCCGACCGCAGGCCCTTTACCTTAGCTGCTTCGGGATCAATCGCATTGTCGAAAGCGAGAGGGCCGTCGAGCAGGCCACCAACAATCTGTCCGCGCTCGGCCATTTTGCAAAGCGCGGCCGCCTCGATGGTTGAGGGTATTTTCGCTGTGACAGTCTCAACGGCTGAAAGAATAGCAACGCGCGGTATGCCAAGTCCAATCTCGCTGAAAAGATCGATGGCATTTTGGATAATGTCGCGTTTTGCGTCAAGATCGGGAAATATATTGATAGCCGCATCAGTAATAAAAAGTGTCTCGGAATAGGTCGGAACGTCCATAATAAAAACATGGCTTATACGACGTGCTGTACGAAGTCCGGTTTTGCTCGACGCGACCTCGCGCATGAGCTCGTCGGTGTGCAGGCTCCCTTTCATGATAAGTTCGCCCTTCGACTGTTGAATCATTTGAACCGCTCTGGCAGCGGCTGCGTCGCTGTGAGGCGTATCGATAAGTTCGA
Organism: uncultured Pseudomonadota bacterium; assembly: GCA_963697535.1. Classification (GTDB taxonomy): domain Bacteria; phylum Pseudomonadota; class Alphaproteobacteria; order Rhizobiales; family Xanthobacteraceae; genus Pseudolabrys. Next base: position 1,408,982 of record OY969085.1, read on the forward strand.
AGCGACTAATATCTAAGCTGTGCTCAAGCGCGACGGCAGAAATCTTCGCAATCGGGCCGACAAGAATAGGAATAATGATGCCTGCTCGTGCTGCCTCTACGGGACCGCGGAGCGATGGTTCATCACAAGGATGAACAACAATCGTCGTTGCTGGCGGAACCTGCTTGGCGCGCGCAATTAATCTCTCGTATTTTGACGTTTGGCTAGCCTGTGTGAGCGTTGTTACGTCGCTGGCATTTTTGGTAGCCATAATCGTTCCTCATTGATTTCTCGTATATCAATGCCAAGTCAGAACGTCTTTGCTTGTTGCTTTTTGGGAACCGAGCGGATTTTGATCCGATGCGATCTCCTGTATGACGATGAAAGGATTATCCTTTGGTAGGATATTTCGATTGTCACGGATCTGCTCGGCGCTATTCGCTACCAGCGCCATCGCCGGATTAGCATCGGAGAAGAGTTCATACTGCAATCTGAGTGGATGCAAACGACGTATCCAGTCAGCCAGCTGGGGATTGACGAAATCACGCACAAAAGGTTGTACAAATGTGCGATAAAGGCTGAGATTTATCTAAGAAACGCGTGCGGCGGTCGCGAACCGGCAGTCGGCCGCTATGTCGTTGCCACCAAGCGCACGGATATCGTCCAGCGTCCTCGCTTCGCACCGCATTACCCAATTACCAATTGCTAGGTCCGGATTGGCCAAGTCTCCCGTTTTGTTCTCGAATGTGGCCTCGTAGAGGCCGGGTGGTAAGGTGTCGATAAGATCAATATTGCTTGAGTGAAGATCGAGGCATACGCCTGCTAACTCTGAGCAATTCCGGTAGTGTCCATAGCGGCGAGGGCTGTGGCTACAGTTGCGAGTGCGACCAAGTGCCATTTCGGGCCGATACCTAGTTTCATATCGACGCGGGTATAGGCCACGAGCGCAGCGGCGCCGGCTAGTGTTTTCGGTTTCATCTTGGCCATTTGCATGCCGGCTGCGCGTTCAGCGCGCAATGTCTGTTCATACTGCCGGCGAAGCGATAAAAGGTGGTGGTCATTCTGTTTTTTAAGTTTGTTTTCGGCGCGATCGATGGCCGCAAATAGCCGGTCGCATTCCTTCAACAATTTTCGATGTTTATCGATTGCCGCAAAAATCGGGTCGGTCTTCGTGGTCAAAGAGATCAAGGCGCGGTTCGTAAACGATGATTTTGCTTTGCTGCTCTTGATTCGCTTCGGCGAGGATAGGTGTGTAGATTTGGCTCTAGCCTTGGCCATTGGTTGCTCCTTTGGCTGGGGTCAGGGTCGTGCGGAAGTTGTCAGCTTCCGTGCGGCCCGCTTTTCATCAGCATGACAGCTGATACGAGCCAATGGTTTTGGCAACTGAAAACATACATATGCGGGTGAAGAGTTAGAATTAGGCATATTGGTTTAGGATGCCTGGTCAAAGAAAAAACGGATAGCGTCAGGCGCACTCTTATCTTTTTTTTGAGATCGTAATGGGGCAGATCACAACTGAGCACTATTTCAAACAGGTTCAATAGCGCATGTCTCTGCGATGAGATTTGCTAGATGGAGAAGAGCCAATCGCATTTTACGATCTTTAATACGCGAATAGGCTTGCAGCAATCGTACTGCGTCAGGCGCATTCATGAATTCAAGCACGTCGCGGTTATTTGCGGGACTGTTATCGTCAGTACCCAAGAGGGATGACATCGGTACGGCAAACACTTGAGCAATGTGCTGGAGCCGTCCGGCAGAAATCCGATTGGCTCCCTTTTCATACTTCTGAATTTGCTGAAAGGTGATGCCGAGGCGCGCGCCAAGTTCTGACTGGGACATGCGTTGCGCGATGCGAAGCGCACGAACGCGGCGGCCGATCTCAATATCATAGGGGTCGGGGCTGCGTTTCTTGCGTGTCATTGTTCTTAGTCTGAGGCCAAACCACATTAACAGAGCGCACGTATTGGTCTGTCGCGGATCGCATCTAGTAACATTATGTACGACTATATAGATACAAATTGTATATAGACGTCAAGTCGCCTCTGGTACAATTTGTAGTCATGAATAGGTTCTGTTTTCAGCTGAGGCAACGCGCAGAGGAGCTTGGAATTTCACAAGCGGAGGCCGCGCGCCGCAGCGGACTGAGTGAGCATCGGTATGGTCATTACGTCAGAGGCATTCGCGAACCCGACCTTGCAACATTGGCGCGCATCGCGAAGGCTCTTCAGACAACACCCAACGAGCTCTTGGGCTTTGCCAGCGAGAAATCCGAAAAGTCCCGGCGATCCCTGCTAAGGGACCGTTTGAACTCAGCTATCGCGGAGCTGCGCGAAAAGGATCTCGAATTGGTGATTGCGCAGACTGAGGTGTTGGTCAATTTCCGCCGAACGGAAAAACGCGCGGACTGAACAACAATTTTGATCGGGAAAATAAATTTCACTCTTACGCGTTACTCGCTTGCAATGAGATTTGCTCGTCTGCCCGAAGCCCTCTTACCTCGGCCACACTTCTGACCATGGCAATAGCTTTGCGAACAGACCGGATGCCAACCCAGCGAGCCCGGCAAGTCCGATGATCACCCATCGCGCGCCCTTGGCCTGCAAGAGGATCGCGTGCATTTCTTCTACCTTTTGGTGGGTATCGTCGAGCTTGTCTGCAAGATGAGCAATCTGTACTTCGAGCTTGGCAACGCGCTCGCGCAGGATTTCCTCGTGTGTCATGGACGCCTCGCAAAAATGCGCGCGACTTTTTCGATCGAGCGCCCGCCCACATAGGCGGTGATGATCATGCCGGTCCAATTCGCGATCATGCCGGTGATCGGATCGGTGGTGCCCAGTCCAAGCACTTTGTCCCATACGATCACCTTCCAGAAATAGATGATCACGGGCGCGGCGAGCAGCGGTCGGATGATGGCGGTGTACCATCGGCCCTGCTCGGCGATGATGATGGCGGAGGCCTGCTTGCGCGCTTCGATCTCAGGCTCGATTTCCTTGGCGGCAAGATCCGCCGCGATCTGGTCGTGTGTGTTCGTGGCGTCGAGCTTGGCCTTGTAAGCACCGATCAAAGCATTGATCACCGGCCCGCCAATGAGGCTCGCTAGCCAGCTCCACATGTCAACCTCCTTGGGCGGGCACTGTCGCTTCGGCGAGCTCGGCCTTGTGCCGCTTGTCGGCAACGTTGCGCAAAAACTGGAAGAGCGCCGTCGTTGAAATGAGGATCAGCGGCCAGGCCCACGACGGCACTTTGGCAGAGAGCAAACTCACATCAATGCCATTCACAATTGGCGCAAGGAAGTCATAACCACTCACGGCAGTGCCTGCCGCAATCACAATGGCCGATGAGAGTTTTTGCTTGATGCCTTTGAGTTTTGTACGCAGCGCGGCAGAGAGGCTTGCTTCCTTATTGTAGAGCTCGCGGAACGCCGGCCGTAATTTCAGGATCGGACGAATCCAAAACCAATAAGTCATGACGATTGTTGTGACCACGAGGACAAATTCCACCATGTTCTGCTCCTTGCGTTAGGTGGTGAGGGGAATGAGATCGGGCGTCGGCGCCTCTTGCTGGGCTCGGTGCCAGCGGTTGAGCGCATAGATGGCGCCACTCATTGTGCCGGTGCCGAGGATGGCGATGCCCGCCGTCTCGATGGGGTGCGCGACGACCCAATCGAGGAATCCAAGGCCAGCAACTGAACCGCCGGCAGGCACGCCTTTCGTGATGATCTGTTTCACCGCCCTCGGCGGAGGGATGATGCCCTTAGCTGGGGCCGATGGGATCGGCATGGGGCTTTGCGTTGCTGCCTGGGCAACGGCCGAACGCTCGGCAAGGAGCAGCGAAAACGCCTTAACTTCGGCCACGCGCCAACTCCAGCCGGCGCCGAACACAGGCCAGGTTTTCAGGCTTTTGAGGAAGCGAAGGCGCTCATCGTTGATCGCGGCAATGATTGCTTTGGCATCGCGCTTTAAGACTGTTGTCAAGACCTCGTCAGTTACGACGCTCGTGTTATCTGGCAACCCGATGACACGCCGCAGCACCTTGCCTGAGCGACCGATCCCGGAATTGACGCCGTAATCGAACACGCTGTCATCGACGCCGGCGGGAAGATCGTCGCACCGTTGCGCGGCCCAGTATTTCGTGCGGTAGATCGCCTTTGCCTCGTCAAGCTTCATCGCCCGCACGTCGGTCACGGTCGCGTTCGCCTTCACGTATTTTCGGTAGTCGTAAATCGTGATGCCGAAATTTGTCGGGCCTCCGGGATCGGCCGGATGGTTCGTATAGCCGCCCTCATGCACGAACAGGCGCGCAAGACATTCATCGTAATCGAGAGCTGCCATTGTGGACCTCAAACAAAAAGCCGCCCGAAGGCGGCTTGCACGGTAGCGATGAAATCGTTGCTATATGGTGGAATCACTCTCGCCCGGCTTATCCGGCGGCGGTTCGCATGGCTGTTTTAGCTTTTCGATTTCATTTTTCAACTCATCGATCCGCGAGAGATTGAGTTCGTTTTGCTCTTTAGCCACCGCAAGATTGGCGGCGAGATTTGCTGCCCTATCCGATAGCGTCTTAACTTGATCCATAAGTTCGAGCACATAACCGCGCGCGCTCGTCGGTAACAGGATCTGATCCGTCACCGGAATTCCTCCTCTTTAAGCTATCTGGCAGCCCCAGAAATAGTTCTCATTCGCCTTCACGCGGCCGTTGTTCGTGGTGAAAAATATCTTCGGCTTCACGGTGTCGTTCTTGGCGAGCTTTAATAACGTAGTGACTTGCGCCTGCGTTTTGCCATCGGTGATCGCCGCGTCGCCGGCTGTGCCCAGTGTATCGCCGGACGGAGCCGCGCCGTTTTTCGACAATCCGACCTGCATCTTGGTCGGCGCTGTACCGCCGGTGGTTTCATAAGTCGCGTTAAGCCCGAAGAGGTAATAGCCATCGTGCGGCGCGGTGAAGGTGAGCACGTTGCTGGATATTGCCGCGTCGTTCTGATCATCGTGTTCAAAATTGTTGAACAGAAGATCGAGAAACGATCCCGCCGCATAGTTCTGACCGAAATTCAGAAGCGCCGAAAACTTCGGGTGTTCCTCTAAACTCACCCTGGCCGAATCGGCGTGGACAATAATGCCGGACGTGAACGACGAACCGTCAGTCGAGACCTTAACGGTGAGGTTGTCATCGCCTAGCAATCCGAAAAGAAGCCGGGAACTAAAGTTGCTTTGCATGGTAAGGGAAGCATCGTCGCCAGAAGCGTGCTTGCTGAGGACGATGTTCACTGAGCCCGAGCCGTTCGTAAACAGCGCATTACCGCCAGACACGCTGAGCGCATTCGTGCCATCCGCGCTTGTGCCAAGCCCGACATGGCCGGTGGACTTGTCGATACTGATGGCCTGGATAAAGCTCGCGCCATCGGCTGAGACCTTGATCGAAAAGTTGTCGTCGCCCAAAAGCCCCATAAGGGCGCGGCTCGAAAAGCCATCCTCAAAAATCAGGCTGGCGTCATCTGAGGATGAACTCTTATTTATCGATATGCGGATATTGCCATCCGCTGGCGAAACGTCCTCGTGGCTTAAAAGAATGGCGCTTGATTTGACGGCAAGGCGGTTCATGTCGTCGGCCGCGGTATTGATGCCGATCTTTGTCAGCGTGCCGTCGGACGCTTTGGTAGCCGTGATAAAGGCGAAGTCTGTCCATGCCGAACCATTCCAAACAGTGAGCGTGTCGTCGTTCTCGTCGTAGCAAGTCCAGCCTTTTTTCTGGACGAGCTTTTCCCATGCCCCATCGGTAAAGAGCGCGATGTTCAGGTCCCACCCGGACCACACACCGGTCGCACCGCTTGCGACACGATAGCGGTCGCCCTCAGCCGGTGACACTGGCGGCGCGGTGTGGACTGAATCGATCACCGACAACTGAACGATCGCGTCAAGTATGACGATCGCCTGATTATGCGTGACATGCTTTTGCGATTGGCTCGCCGCAATCAGCGGCATGCCAAGATGAGGCGTATCGGTCATGTCGGGCTAGATCCTTGTGTCGCCGGTGGTGGTCGCCGTCGCCACGCTGCCGCGTCCATAAGCGAGGCTGTTTTGACAAACTCGGAATTGGATCGACGACCGCATTGTGCCGAAATCGTCGACCTGCATTGCGGCTGTGTAGGTGAAGTTGGGGCTCGAGACCGTGACGGTCCTGACGACATCGCCGCCGCTCATTTCGATAATCTCGATGTCGTAAGATTCTGTTTCCTCACCGAGCGGAACGTCAGGCGCTTCCCAATTGTCGCCGTCAATGCGCGTGCGGCGTATCCATGTGAGGGTCCAGTCATGCGTACTGGTATTGAGGATGCCGCTTAATTGCACGGGGCCATAAGGCCGAAGCCCGACACCATCGAAGCTGAACGAGGTTGTTTGATAGGTCGGATCGTCAATCGTCTTTGTCGAAGGGCCCCATTTCCAGCTCCATGGATTATGACGCTCGGTGACCGCGATAGCCGATTGAACGACCGCAGTATCCAACATAACAAACGGCGCACCGGTGAAAACCGGATCGCGCATGGTGTATTCGCTGCCGAGTTGGCCTCTGAGCAGCCGCGTCAATTTATATTGGTTCGCCGCGATCAACTCGGCCGAGGCAAACTGCAACACTTCCCATTGCCCATCGCTGTTCTTGATCGCACAAACATTGCCTCCGGCCAGTACCAGCGTGTCCTCCAGTGATGACAAGGCTTTATCGGATGGAATTTCAACGAACAGGCTGTTGACCGTATCGAAGCGATCGACCGGACCCGAAAAGAAATCAAACAGCGTCTTGCCGATGACAGCCTGAATCGGAATGAAACGATCGAGGGAATACCCCGTCCCGGTCGGCGACCGATAGACGTTGGCGCGCGCCCACGGTTTGGCATAGGCAGCCAATCGCGGCGCGCCGGCAACCTCATTCGGCGAGAGGATCGGCAGATCCATGATCTGCAACACCACAGGGCCGGGTTCGGCCTCTGGTTTGGGTTGCCGGGTCGGGGGTGCGCCATCGGCGGCGCCATAAGTCGCCGCATCCGTGCGCGTCAGTTTGGCCGGCCGCGTGTGCTGATAGCCAATCTCGTCGATACGCATCTGGAAAATGCGGCCGTTAAGCGAGAGGTTGATGATGTCGGTCGGCTCAAAAACATAGCTCGAGGGCGGCAACACAAGGTTAGCCAATTCGCGCTGCACCCAGGCGTCGATCAATAGAACGTCGGCGATGCCTTGCGCCTCGGCCATATCGAGCACAATGGCGGGCGTGATCTCAATCGATCTTTGGCTCGATCCGCGCAAACGCCGCGAATAGACATCGGCGACCTGATAGTCGTTATCGGGATCGAGAAATTGCAGATGGACCGTGCGCGGCAAATCCGTTTCTTGTGCTCGCGTGATCGTATAGAAGCTGCCGCTGTCTTGTTGTGAATTGCCGTTGTCCGACAGATCGACAAGATCGTCGAGCGACAATGTTTTGACGACCGGACCGCCGCGCTGAATGAAACGGATGACGCCAGACGTTTCGACGGAATCAAACAAGAAAATCTGCATCAGCGGCGTCAGCGCATCGCGTGGGCTCATCACCGCGTCGAGCGTATAGCCGCGCACGATGCCGTTGACCTCGGATACGTCGACGGTGACGCCAAGTCCTTTCGTAATGTCGGCCACGACATCCGAGAGCGGAACCAGACCAAGACGCCCATTGAGCCAGTGACCGCGCCGCCAATTCGGACCGTCCCGCCAAGTCAATGTGCTGGTCGGAAACTGTGGATACGGCCGTGCATCCCATGTCCAGGCGTAGATATTCACTGTGTCGATCATGGACGCGTCATAGACAGATGATGTGGGATTATGGCCGCTCGCCGGATCCCAATAGGTGATGATCGCTTCGTGGAACGACCGTTGGATCAGATCGTCTCGGCGCCCGGTCGAGAAGAACGGCAGAAAACTTTCCGACGATTTCGGATCAAAAAAGACATTGGGCTCGTTGGTGCCCTTGTCGATCGCCGGACAGCCGAATTCGGTGAACCGGATCGGTTTCGATTGTGGGGCCCAGCCGGTAGCGCTGGCCGAACGAACGCCACCAGGCCTGTTGTGGTGGCTATTGAGCCACCAATTGCGAAAGTCCTTAAAACGAAAGACCCATGGCTCGTTATTGGCCGTGTCAACCACCGGCGTGCGGACCTGCGCGGTGCGATCGGAATCGGAGGCATAAAAAAAGTCGTAAAGCTCGCCGCCCTCGATATTCCCCTGCAAATAGCTCTGATCGTAAATCGATTTGACGCCCGCCAAGGCATCAAGATGCAGATTGCCCGCGCGCCAGTCCGACAGTGGCAGATAGTTGTCGACGCCGATGAAATCGATGTTCGTACTCGACCACAGCGGGTCGAGATGGAAATAGACATCGTTTGAGCCGTCGGACGGACGGTAATTGGCATATTCGTCCCAATTGGCGGCATAGCCGACCTTGCATCCTGAGCCGACAATGCCTTTTACGTCGGCTGCCAAGATCACCAATTGATCGACAGTGGGAAATGCGGACGCATCCGACCGCACGGTCGTGAGCGAACGCATCTCCGAGCCGATCAGGAAGGAGTCGACGCCGCCCGCCGCAACCGCAAGCTTCGCAAAGTGTAGGATCATTCTGCGATACGACCACTCATTGGGACCCGTATAAGGAATCGTGTCACCATTCCACGCGCTAAAATCGGATGCGGCAGCGGTACCAAAGAATGCTGAGACTTGCGTGGCGGCGGGTGCCGTCTTGTCGACCGTGCCCGCAAATCCAATCGCCGGAGAGCAGGTCATGCGCCCGCGCCAGGGAAAGGCCGCTTGCCCGACCGCGGTGGCGTTGTCGCTATAAGGGTTTGGCAGCGTGTTCCCGGATGGAATATCCATCTGGATAACCGGGTACAGAGTGAGACGTAACCCACGCGCTTTGATCTCCGTGATCGCCTGAACGATGGAGCGGTCGGCCGGCGCGCCACCGAGCAATGCGCCGAAGCTATCCGATGACACGACCTCGGCTTCATCGCGTGTAATGCCGCCCGCCTGCCAGCTCCATGGCGTCGTTGTCTTGGCCGCAGCCTCGACCTTGGGCCTCAGTTCGCAATTGCCGCACCGCAGGTCCGTGCCGTGCCAGCTCACGACAAGAGAAACGGTGTCAATATTGGGCGCGGCCGACTGCAATTGATCGAGAGCCACAAGGATGTCGGCCTTGCCGCCGCGACCGTGCCTGTTTTCGGCCACCGTCGAGCCGAAGCCATCATCCCGGTAGATCGAGTCCGTGGCATAGGCGAATTCGCCAAGGCCGGGGATCATCGTCACGCCGCCGAGAACATCTTCAAGGCGCACGCCGTTCGACGTCGGCCGACGAATGACTTCAACCGTGATCTGCGGAATGCGATTGCCGAATTGCGCAAGAGGAAGCTCCTCAAACACCAGATAGGCAATGCCGCGATAGCCAGGAACGTTGCCGACGCCTTCAACCGCTTCGATCTTCGGATCGGGGCCTTGAGTCTCATCGCCTTTGTAAAGGCGCGTGGTGAACGGTGAAATATCTATCGGTTTGCCATCCGCCCATACTTGGCCGATATCGACGATCGGGCCTTCACACAGGCCGACGGCGAAGGACACAAAATAACTGAAGGTCGTCGTGTTGGTGGTTGTTCCTTGCGTCGGCGGATTGAGGAATAATCCTTTGCCGCCGTTCGTCTGTCTTTCCGTGGTGGTGTTGACGACCTCATGGAAGTTGGTGGCCCAGATCAATTGCGTATCGACGCGCATGCGGCCAAAGACACGAAGAAGGGGCGCGCCTTCGTTGGACGCCATCACCGTTAGGCTATCGAGCCTGGGCCCTACGTTGTTGACGTCGGTATTTTTGACCCCGCCGATCGTGGCATCGATAAAATGGCCGGTAATAGCCCCAGCTAAGCCGCCCAGCGGGCCGCCAACAGCATATCCCACCAGACCAAGAGCTAAAGTCGCCATTTAATCCACCACCCCGGGAAAGCTAAATGCGTAGGCAATGCGCCGGCGCCATGCGTCGGGCAAATGGTTCTCCGCAACCGCATGGCGGTCATAAGCGTGGATGATGGAGGCTGGTCCGCTGATGATGGCAGCGTGTTTTGCTGGTCCAGCATCGCGCATGCGGATCAACACGATATCGCCCGCTTGAATATCGCACTTATCGATTTCAACGAGATGCCGACGCGCCGCATCGCGCAACGTCTCGCTTGCGGTCTCTTCGGCCCAATTGGGGGTATAGGGACCAGGAAGCTCCGGCTCTTCGCCATAGATGCCGCGCCACACGCCCCGAATGAGCCCGAGGCAATCCGCACCGGCACCTTTGAGGGAGGCCTGATGCCGGTATGGCGTCCCAATCCAGGCGCGCGCTTCGGCAATGATGGCAGCGCGGCTTATCGCTCGATCGCCACAATCTGTCAGAGTCCCTTGTTGGTTCGATGCCTGCATGTTATATTCAAATATAACTTTGAAAGGTTGATACCATGCCCCATGCTGTGCGGCTTCGGAAGGTTGGTGGATCGGTTATGCTCGCGATCCCTAAGCCGATGCTTGATGCGCTCGATCTCGCACCCGATGCGGCCGTCGGGCTCTCGGTTAAATCGGGCCGGCTCGTGGTCGACCCAAAAAAGCGACGACGGTATTCGCTCGATGAGCTGTTGGCAAAGTGCAAGCCATCGGCCAAGCGTTCGCGTGAAGATCGCGAGTGGACGGCCAGCCGGCCGGTTGGCCGTGAGCTCATCTGATGGAGCGCGGCGATATCTATCTCGTCTCGCTCGAGCCGACGGCCGGTCACGAACAACAGGGTAAGCGGCCCGTACTGGTGATCTCGCCAGGCAAGTTCAACCGATTGACTGGTGTGCCGGTCGTGCTGCCGATCACGACGGGCGGTGGCTTCGCCCGCATCGCTGGATTTGCCGTGTCGCTGATGGGCGCAGGCTTGCAGACAACCGGCGTCGTGCGCTGCGACCAGCCGCGTGCGCTCGATCTCAGGGCGCGAGGTGCCAAGAAGCTCGAAACCGTCACCGATCCGATCATTGATGAAGTTCTGAGCAAGGTCGGCCCGTTGTTCGAGTAGATGACGAACACGCCTCGGCGAGGATGGTCGAGCGCTTAAGCCTGCCCGCTAACCCTGGAGCCGCCATCATTCTTGTCACTCGTGTTCGGATAAGACATCACGGCATCGTTGCCGGGGATGTACGGAAAGCCTCTGAAATTCAGCACGTTGTTGAACTTCGAGATGCAGGTCTGAAGGCTCTTGTCGCAGCCCGCCGTCGCCGTGAACGTGTCACCAAGCTCGATGTCGAACGGCATCGTTTCCCACAGTTCGAACGTTACCTGTGCGCCGTTATTGACGTGGAATTTCACCTCCATCACGGCGCCTTCGTTCTCACCGGAGACCCATGTCACTTTGCCCCGGCCGAACCAGTCGGTCTCATAGCTATCAAGGCCGCTTGCGGCGAAAGCCGAATTCGAGCTGATGGCACTTATCGTGCCCGTGCCCCGAAACGTCGACGATGTGAGGTCGATGGTGCACCGGGCGTCACCAAGGTCGGCATCGCAAGTGCGCTGATAAAGACGGCCAGTGCCTTGATTGAGCGCATGTGAGAGGCCGCGCATTTCCGCCTTAAAGGCGTTCAGACCGCGCGACACTTCACCAATTGAGCCGGCAAAGACTATGTCCCTGTCAGACGGATTGCTCCAGTCGACCAGAAAGAGCGTGAGCGCGGCATTGTCATAAAGTCCCGCCGCTAAGTCGGCCTCGTTAAGATGATCGCTCTGCAAAGCACCGGTGATGTCGGTGGTGTCGATATTGAGCGCATTGGTCGCGTTGATGGCGGAAGCTGTAATTCCGGCCAGCGCCTCATAGGTCACGCCGGCGAAAGTGATGTCGCGATCATGATCGGTGAAGCCGAGTTTTACACCATCGGTCCTTACCAATAGCCAGCAACGGCAGAATGTCGTGACGCCGCTCTCAAGACTTGCCTGCATCGACGGCGGCAACGTGCGCATCAGATTTTAACCTCAGTGATAGGGATGTCAGGAATTTCACCGGCCTGGAATGCCGATAGGTTGATGTTGAGGAAATCGGTATTAAAGCGCACCGGCACGTCGAACTCGAAGCCGGCGGTGACAAGCGCGTCATTGGGCGGGATATGGCTGGCGATAAACGTGATCGTGCCGGTTGTGGTATCGATATCGAAGTCGACGCCAAGCGTCTTCTCAATTCCAGCGACCGCTATACGCACTGTGTCAACGACTGGTTTCTTGATGGTCCGCGTCCAGACTTGGCTCGATGTCGCGGATTTCGCCGAGTGTCTGCGGGCCGGATGATGCTAAACCATGCGCGATCTGTTCTAAGCTGTCGGCCGTCTGCCCCGAGGCGCTTTTGGTCAGCGCGAGCGCGTTCGCGACCTTTTGCTGATGCTGCTCAAGCGCGATATAGGCTTCAGCGCTCCTGGAGATCGCGGCGGTTACCGCCGCGATGCTGATCGCTGCCGCGACCATCGCGGGTGAAAGCCGCACCGAGCCTAAGTAGAGCAAGCCACTTTTCGAGACGATGTCGCCGAGCGGCCCGCCGGCGAGCGACATCTCCGCGACAAGCGTCTTGATTGCGCGCCGCTGCTCGCCGAGCGACGTGGTGACCTTCTGCGCTGCAGGGTCAATGAGGGCATATCGCTTGTTGAGAAGATCAAGCCCGCGGGCATGATCCTCGGTGCTGATCACGCCTTGCTTGAGGGCTTGATCCAGCACCGCCTGGCCACCGGCGATCTTTTGCTGCGCGCGGTAGTTCTCATCGATTTGCGAGCGCAGCCGGTTATATGCTTGTGCAGCCGACAACTGACTGCGCGCCGCCGTGTCAGTAACGGTCGCTGTGACGCCGCTTGCGTCACCGACTTTCTTCTGTGCATCAGCAAGCTGGTTGAGCTGGTCCTTGGCTTGGTCAACGCCTTCCGTCTTCGCCTGGATGGTCAAGCGGCGGATGGTTTCAAGGTCAGGCATGGTCAGCGCTGTCGATACTTAAGCTCTGCCTCTTCCATGGCGCGGATCAGCGCGACAGTGCGCTCGAACTCGTCGGGATCGATGATACCGTAGCGGCGGCAATAGGCATCGATCGCGGTCCAGGGGATAGCGCCGAGTGCGGTATCGCGAACCGGCCGGTCGGAGACGAGGTCACCGAACGCGCGATAAACGAAAAGGCATTCAGGCAGCAGGTCTGGTGGGATGCAATCGTCGGGGATTGGTTCACCAACGTCCTGCGCGGCCTTCGCGATCTTTTCGGCATGCGCGGCAAGCGGGCTCAGCTCCCACTCGACGCGCCGGCGGAGTTTCCCTTTTGGTCCTCGATTTTAACCGCGGCCTGCTCACCAACGACGGTTGCCGCCCACACAATGGCTTCGCGGAATTTGCGGTACTCAGGCTTGCTCAGGAGTTCAAACGCAAAATCGCGCGAAAAGCTAAGCGGCTTACCGTCATCGCCGATGAGATTGTCCCAATCGAGCAGGCAGGCTTGGTGCAGGCAGATAGTGGTGATGCGGTCAATTTCTTCGGGATCGATGCGGGTGCCGGTGCGCTTTGAGCGGGGCACCGCATCGATGAGCTTAGCCTGGATGCGACGCCAATCGGCATTGCCCAGCCCACGCACTTTGAGCCGCAGGTCGCCCATCTCTGGGATGTTGTCGACCCATTCACCCTGCTCGGTAGCGACAGGATCGCTCGCGAGATCGGAAAGCTTCATCGATTTCTCCTCGTTGAAAATGAAATCAGGCTCACGCCGCGACTGGCAGGTACCAATAGCGTTGTGTTACGATCGTATAGCCGAGCATCGCGTGCATCTTGGCCGCATAGGTGCCGGTGAACATGCGGTCCTGGTTCTTTGCGTCGATTGGCGAGGTGCCGGAGACCTTCGCGGCGGGGATGTCGATCAAAATGCTCTCGCGGTTGCCGTCGGCACGCCCGGCGCGGAACATCAGCGAGGTATCGATATCATTGAGTACCTTCGAGAGCAGCGAGATGTCGCCGAAGTAAGCGTTTAGATTCCCGCTGACGGAGATTTCACCGTTGCGCACACCGACCGGATAGATCGAATTGACTGCCTTTTGCTCCCCGAGATTGTTGTTAATGTTGATACCGATCTCAGTGACAAAGGTCGGACCTGCCACCACCACGCCTCCCTCAGCCAGCCGGCCGACGTTGGAAGCCGCGTTAAGTACCGGGTAGGTCGGCGCCGTCGTATCTGTTGCACCGCTCGCGCGCACGGTGCCGACCATTGCCGACATGCCGATCATGCCAATCGAGCCGGCAATGACTTCGCCGGCCTTGAGCGTGAGCGCGAAGGTGTTGACCTGCTCGCCGGTAAAATATTCGTAGGACGGCGCTGCGATATCTTGCTGCTGGCGCTCAAAGGTGAAGCTGCGTTGCGTCGTGCCGTTGACGAGAAAATCGCCGCAGAACACCTGGATCGTTTTGCCGGCGCCGGCGTCCGCGTCCCAGCCGGTCGGGACGATGCTGAACGATAGGCGGCTTGCGGCAATTGACGAGATGCGGCACCAGGAATTGTTCGCCGCCGTGCCAAACTGCGATCCGGCCGCATCGCCACCGACTTTCACCCATTCGCCGACATTCAAGCCCAACGTCGTGAAGTCGAGCGCGGTCGACGTGAGCGCATTGCCGCCGGTGGTCGTGGCGACGAGGTCGCTAGATGCGCCTTGGAAGCCGACCGCGCGCAAGAAGGCGCCGACCGGGATGGGCGCCGTCTCGGCCGTAAAGGTCGCCGCGGGGAATACGATCGTCGTCGCGGTTGAGTTCGACACGCGGGCGAGAAGTCCGTTGTTTGCTGCTGTCGTGAAGCCGCCCGTAAAAACGATGTGACCGGTCTTGTATGGTGTGCCGAGAGCGGATGCCACGGTGAGCGTTGTCGTGGACACATCCGAGATTTCAGTATCGATCGTGATGACCGTGATGGATGGTTTGTTCGACCAACCGCCCTGCAACCCTGCTTCGAGCATGTCGTCGAAGGCATTAAACGACAATTCGATGCCGACCTCGCCGCCAGAGGCGAGCGCCACCAGGATCTGTTCGGTGATCTGACGATCGGCGCGGATTTCGTTGCTGGTGACCCGGTTCGGTGTTGCGACGATGCCATCCTTGGTGAGACGCAGCGTCTTAAATGCCGGATTATTTGGGATGACGCCTTTGGTGACCTCAGACACATAAGAGGTCTTCGACCGATTTGTCGAAGCCATGCCAGCGCTCCTTCAATGAAAAAGCCGCCCGGAGGACGGCTCAGCGGTGACTTGCCTCGCGACCGTCAGGCCACGAGGTCGTAGAAGTAGGGGACCGCAATCGAGAGCACGAAATAATTGCCGCTCTCGTTATCATTGTTTTCGATCGGCGGGTTCGGCACGCGGCAGGTAACGCCGCCGAACTGTTGCGTTCTAAACAGCGCCGCAAGCTGATCGCACCATTGCCGCGCCTGCGACTGGCCGCGCCCACGGCGCACGCTTAACACGAGGCGGATCACGCCTTCCTCGCGAAACGTGCGGTTGCCGACACCGGCCATGCCGACGTGTCGGCTGTTTGCGACCGGGTATTGAACGGTAAGGAACGGCGAGCCGTCCGCCGGCGGTTCGCCCTTGAGGTTCACGCCGATAATGGATGTCGCTGTCCAGTTCGCCGTGAGCCGTGACTTAACGGCATCGACCACCGCCTTGCTTGCCATCTACTTCACCGTGATCACGATCGCGGGCTGGCGCTGGTTTTGCTCGGACGAGCGTTTTCTTCCCGTTCGCTGGCGCTGTCGCGTGCGGCCGGTCCAGGCGTCAAGCGGCGTAATACCACCAACCGGCACGCGGTACTCGAACCGGATGCGCGCGAGGTTGCCGAACCGCTGTCGCGCCAACGTGGCGACAGCCTCGTAGACGCCTTCCGGAGCACTCGGAGATTCGCCGCGCTCAATCTTGCGCGCGTAAGGCTGTATGTTGACGAAGACGTATTCGCTCGCTTGCGGGATTTGACCATTGATGTCGATCTCGGCGCCATCGGCATAAAAGAGGTGCGACTTCGAATAGCGCCCCGACAAGACCGGCGAGTGCACGACCAGCTGTTCATGCACCCAGGTGAACAGGTCGGTTAGTAGTTCGAATTCAAAGATGATCGTGCCGTCGGGCGCCACCGTGTCCACGGAGCGGCCTGGGCTGCCGTCAACGAAGGTCTCGTGCGGAGGCACGTGGCCAAGCACGCGTTCGTTCTGCTGCTCGGCTTGGGCAAGCGCTTCCCTGGCGAATTCGGCAAGCTTGACGCTGCGCGTTTGTGGCGAAAGCTCCTCGGCAAAAATCAGCTCAATATCGCGGTCGATCGGCTCAATCTTTGTTTCGATACGCATCAGCCGAGCACCCGCAGTTCGAGTCGCACCAAAACGCCGCGGACATAGATCGGATTAACCGCCTCGATGTTCTTCGCGCGGCCGGCGATGATGACTTGGTCGAGCCGCTGCGGGATGTTCGGCTCGCCGCCCGGCCAGTCTGCTGCATTGATCTCGCTCGGCGAGATAATGACCTTGGACATGGTCTCGCGATGCCACTGATCAATTCCTCTGGCTCAAAGGTGCGGACCAGCGCGCGGCACGTCACGTCAACGTTCGTCGCGTTGGGGTCTTCGCCAACAACGCGTCGCAAGACGATGTCTTCGCCGACCGCTGCGAGCGCCTCATCGAGCGCAGCGACCTCCGGGTTATCCAGGCGTATTCTCAAGTCGCGACCACCGGTGCGCGGTAATTGTCGAGGATGTCGGCGACATCTGGCGGCATGTTGCCGTTGCTGTCGTTCGAAGGCACCCAGTAGGTCACGTCGCGCACGCCGGGTATCGACTCTTGCCGCAGCATCGGATCGCGGCTGCGTCCGAGCCAGCGCGCGCGGACCATCCGCAGCGCGGCATCCTGGACGTCCGCGGGAATGTCTTCGTAACCGCCTTTGTACTGGACTGCGATGGCGACCGCCGGCCATTTCCGAGGATAACCGTTGCCGTCGAGGCGCGTAAGTTGACCGTTGACCTTGTCAATCCGGAAGTCCATGCCATCGATCAGCGTGACGCCGTTCTCGACAACCGAATTGACCTGAACCACCGGCCAACGTGTCAGCTGGAGCGGAGCGACACCGCCAGGAATTGACCGCGGGTACGGATCGCGCTGCGGCCAGAATTCGTCTTTGACGACTTCGGCCACAAACACGCGATTGCAGTATTGCGCGATCGAGGCGGAAGCCCGCGAAATCAGGCGGGCGGTGACGGTATTGTCGCCTGGGGAGGTCCCAAGCTCTTCAGTGACCGTCGTCAGATCGATGAGGTCATAGCTTGGTGCCGGCGTAACAATCGTTGTGATTGTCGCTGCGCCGGTCATCTCGCACCTTCAAAAAATATTGCGGCTCAAACTGGCTTTACCGACAGTCCAAGCACGCGATCCGCAGATTGATTGATGGGTGAAGCCGCCGAGCCCGAGCGCACTTTGATGGCATTGACGCTAGCAAAGAGCGACGGATCAAGCGAAAGAAATTGCCCCGCTGCCACCGTCCGGCTGACGAGCGATCCGTCGGAAAACTCGAGCCATGTCGTGCCGCCATCGACCGAGACTTGAAACGAGAGATCAGCTGAGTCCCAAGCGGACGGCATCGCGATGCCGACGAGCGTCTTTGCACCGAGATTCACGGGTGCGGATAAAGCTTGTCCGCTCGTGATTATCGTCGTGATCAGTTCGAGATTGATCGGGAGCGCCATGCAATTCCTCAGTTAGATAAGGGCCGCGGCCCGGTCGCATTTGTCGCGATCGATAGCCGCCAAGCCGATTGGAAATCACGAACGGTTCATCCAGGCTTTCACATAGTCAGCCGTGAGCGTGCCGATGCCGGTACCGCTTGGCTTGTACATGGCGAGGTATGGTTGCAGCACCGCGTTGGCTCCGGTCTCCGTGAACGTGACTGCGCCGTTCGCCGACACTTGAGCGCCATCAATGAAGAACTTCACGTCCGTTACGTCCGTCGCATCGATACGGAACGTGTGGCATTCCGTGTTGAGGACGGTGATACCGGAGACGATCGAATTCTGCGTCACGCCATCCTGCGATCGGATCAGGATGTTGCCGTTCGCGGTCGTGCCGAATTGAAGGTACTGGCCGGCGTTATCCGGTCCGTCGATCCAATTCGCTGATAGCCCGAACACAGCTTGCACGCCGGCCGCGCTGGGCAGGACCGAGAGCTGAACGCGGGTCTCGAACACCAGACCCTTGGTGACATCGAGGCCCTTTTGGTCTCCCCAATAGAGCGCAGCATCCTGTTTTTCGTTTACGGCAGTGAGTGCGCAGGCGATCTGCCCGCCGATCGCATTCGTCACGCCGGCAACGGTTGGCGGCGCAGCCCCGACGATCTTCTTGGTCCAGGGCACACCGCTCTCGGCAGAGCCCGCGGGGGGAATAACCTGCGAGCCCGCGCCGAGGAAGTCATCATAGAAGATGATCGGCGACAACTTCGCGACCGTCTCAAAACTCGCGCTGTCGAAGAACGTCTGAACGCCAGCGATGTATTTTGCCTTGGTGAACATCGAAGTCTCCTATGCGCCCGCGACAGCTAATCAGTTCGTATACGAGCTCGGCGGCGAGGCCTGCTGGTAGCGGCTCAGGATATGCAGCGACGCGGAGGTGATATTCGCGGTGTTCGAGGCGCTGGTCTGAAGCGCGATACAGTCGAAGCCGTTGTTCACTTCGAGGTTCGACGGATCAATCTCGAAAATGACGATCTTGTCCTTGAGCGCTACCGAGGTCTGGAAACTCGCGGCGGCGGCTTGCGCCGGAAGGGCGTCGCTGACCGAGGTGTCCTGGTTCGCCCAGATCGGTACCGCGGGAATGGTCTTGGCGCCGGTGCCGCTCACATCCTGTGCCTGTAATGGTGTGAACGTTACTTGCGCGGCGTTGCCCTGGTTCACGCGTGCGATGATCCATGCCTTGTGGGCATTCTTAAGCGAACGAAACGCGCCAGTCCGGCCGGCGGCGTCGGCCGTCGATGGCAGGAGGGAGATTGGCGGAAGCTGCGCCGGAAGCGAGAATTGTCGTGCCATGGTTGGCTCCTTCAGTTCGCGCGGCGCTGTGCGCGCGGGTCAAATGCGAATGAGAAACCGGCCGCGCGTTCGCATGCTCGATTACGTCAGGCCGGTAGTGGTTCAGCGTGAGGCAAGGGTGATGAAGGGCGACTTGGTCGCCGTGCCTTTGTAGGGCGTGAGCGGCGCGTGCCACGTCGGCTCGCCGTCGACACGGTAAGTGATGCGGAACACCATCTCATCGGTGTTGAAGGCAACGTGCACCGAAGAGGCGGTCTGCACGCCGTTCTTGTCGGCAAGTACGTATTGGCTGAAGTCCGCCAGCATGATGTCGCCCTCGGTGCCGAGCGTTTCGCAGTATTCGACCGCGATGACGGGGCGCGCGTACAGCGTGCCGTAAGGTGACTGCGAAAGGCCGCCGGGCGGCAGATACACCGGCACGCCGCCGGTGCCGATCACCTGCGAGAGATTGTTGAGCTGCGGTTCGGCATCCTGGTTGATCAGCCAAATGGCGTTCTGTCGCGAGCGCGCCCACATGCGCGACCACATGTTGTCGATGTTCTCCTTGACGATCGTCTTCGCCGCTTGCCCGGTCTCCTTCGGCACCGTCACGTGGCACGGCGAGTTGAGGATACCGAGCGGTTGGCCTGAGCCGGAGCCGCGGAAGACAGCATCCTCCGTCATGAACATCACTTCTTCGGCGAACGCCTGGTTGGCGATAGCGGTCAGCGCTGTTGTGTCTTCGAGGAGTTCATCGGTTGCGTACATGAGCGCGATCAGCTTCTTCAGATCAAGCTCGATCAGCCGGAACTTGGGCTTGCTCGGCGTGCCGGCCGTGCCTTCGCCGACCCAGTAAGCCTGCACGCCGCCCCAGCGGCTGCCGGTGGCACGGCTCGTCTCGTCGATGCCGGGGATTTTGATGCCGTTTGACTTGGCGCTGATCGGCAGTTTGAACACGCGTGACAGGATCTGACCCATGTCGTAGGCGCGCGTGAAGATTTCCGTCGCGAAATCGGTCTGCACCAGGAAGCCGCCCGAGGTCGGATCGGTCTCGCCGGCACCCGTCGGTGCGCGCACGAGCCGCGGATCAGTGATGCGCGCTTCGCCGTAGTGGCGCGCGACTGCCACAAGTTGCTCGCCGAGGGACTTGAAGCGGTTTGGGTTTTGTTCGTCGTCGCCGGCATCAAGCGGGCGAGCAAGCGAAGCGGATGCAGCCTGCGCTTTCTCAGTGCGCTCGATCTTCTTTTTGAGGTCTTCAATATCCGCGGCTTTCTTCTCGAAGCCTTCGGCATCGTCGACCAGGCCATTGAGCTCGTCAATTGCCGCGCCGAGAGCCTGGCGAAGTTCATGCAATTTGGCCATCTTGTGTCTCCTTAAGACCAAAGAAAAAAGCCGCCCGGAGGCGGCGTGAGTCCTCGCCAGACGGGGAGGGGTTCAAGATGCGGGCTGAGCGTTAGGCCGCGGGAGTAGTAACGAGCTTTAAGAGTCCAAGTGCGCGGGCGCGGCGCATCCGGCGCGCCTTCGCATTGGTTTCCGCAACGTCGTCTTCCGGCGGCGGATCGTCTTCTTGCGGTTCGACCTTGCCGATCACGCCCTTCACCTTGTCGCAGGCTTGGGTCATGAGATCGTGCGCGTCGCGCAGTGCCGCTTCGTTTTCGCCGGACAGCACGCGCCCGGCACGCGTCTCCACCACAGGGATGTCGCGCATCGGGGCCCGTTCGGCCGTCACCCCAGTAAGGATGTCACCGAGTGTCCGGAGCGTATCGTCAAGCCGCTGCATGAGCGGCTTCACGTCACCATCGGCTGGGGCTGGGGAGTCCCTGTTTTCGTATGCAGGCGGCTCGGCAGGCGCATCCGGCTTGTTGGCCTCAGGCTGCGGATTCTCTACCCGCACCGAGATCGCAGCACTTGCCCTCTTGCGTAGCGCTTCGAGCTCGGTGCGCGGCACAAGCAGCATGCCGCCTTGGTCCAGCATCTTCTCGGCCCAGCCAATCATCGGGGCCGTGTCGATGCCGGCGGCGCGCGCTTCGATCAGAGCGGTGGGCAGTGCCGGCACCGGCACGCAGCTGATTTCCATGAGCGATTGGCGCTTGAAGTCGATCCCGCCACGCCGCTCGGCCTCGTTTACAAAATTCCATTCAAGCGGCATGAAGCCAACCGACACCGCCGAGAGAAAGCCGCCCTTGTACATGCGGTAGATCATGTCCGCGAACGGGTTGATGTCGGCTCCCGGGAATTCGATGTCGCCCATCAGGCGGCCGCCAACTTGACCAACGTTGAGGCCGCGGCCGATCGGCGGCAGTGAGGAATCATGCGCCCATAGCGCAACGTTATTCGCCTTGTACTCGTCAAGCTCCCAGCCCGCGGGGTCGATCTGGTCGCCGTAACGATCGATCGAGCCATCCGAGAACACAAACCGCAGTGTGCGATCTGCTTGCTGCGGTTCAACCGAGGTATCGGTCGCGAACCGCAGCACGCCGAACCCATGCTCGCGCCCTGAGTTCGCGCGCCGACGGAATCGCTTCTGGTCGACGAGAAGGGCTCGCGGCATTGTTGTCTTCCTCAGTTCGGCACTTCGCCATTCGCAGGGCGGCCAGCATCGTCAGCGCCCGTGCCGGTCGATTGGCTACCTGCCGCGGCCATGTTCTGCGGCTGATAGAGCTTATCGCCGCCTTCCATCGGCGCGCGGCCGTCATCGATCCGCGCCTCATTCGGCGTGAGAAACATGCTCATGATGCCGGTACGGTAGGCATTGTAGCGCGCCGGCAGATCGGCGCGGATCAATTCGCTTAAGTCGAAGTCGACAAACAGATCGTCATCGCGGAGTTTGAATTTTGACGCGAGCTTGCGTTTCCAGCGGATGGTGTAGCCGGAGATCGTGTAATTCACGTATTCTTGGCTCTGTTGCGTGATGTTGTTGTTGGTCGACCGCGAGAGCTCGCCAATCATGTGCGGCGGGATGCGGAAGATGCGGGCGATCTCCTGTAGCTGGAATTGCCTGGACGCGATGAACTCGAGGTCCGACGAGGTCATGCTGAGTTGTTGCCATTTTAGGCCTTGCTCGAGGACCGCGGTCTTGCCGGAATTCTGGAGGCCACCGATCATTCCCCGCCAATCGACCGAGATGCGATCCGCGGCTTCTTTCGTCAGCTTCTGATCGGTCGTGAGCACGCCGCTCGGCTTTGCGCCTTGTCCCATCCACAGCGCGGCCTGCTGTTCCTGCGCAAGCGCAAGCCCGATTGCTTCGCGGGCCAGCATGATGCGCGAAGCGCCGAGCAAGCCGTTGAGTGAGAAGCCGCGCACGTGCAGCACGTCATCGGCCGGGATGAGATAAGGCTGATCTTGTAAGAGCGCCATCTCGTGTAGGCCGAACGGCGTCACACGGTAAAAGAGATCGCCAGAGGCGCCTTGCCAAAGCGCGACGCGATCGGGATTGATCGGAATGAGTTGCTCTGGAATGCCGCGCCGGTTGCGCAGGATCACCGCATAGGCATTGCCGCGCAGGATCAAGGCGCACTGCATCTGCTCGCAGAACTCAATCCAGTTCTGCCACTCGTTCGGCTGATCGAGCAAATCGTAAAGGAAATGGTCCTTTGCGACCTCCCGCGAGCCGTCCGCCTTTTTGCGAAAGATCGTGGCCGGGAGTTTGGCCACGTCCTCCGCCAACATCGTCACGCACGCCATAACAGCAGCAGCATTGAGCGAGGTCTGTTGGTTGACCGAGATCCCGGTGACCGACGGCACCGACCAGAGATTATCGCCCCAGAGGAACGCGTCGGCGTTCGTGTCAGTCGACTTCGATCGCCAACCGGTCAGGCGGGAGAACCATCCCATCGTGCTGCAAACTTTTTGGTTGGCGCATGATCTTTTCGGTGAACCCGTATCCAATTCGCCGGATCATGCGCTGGTTCAGCCGACGAAGACGATGCCGCGCTCGGCCGTATAGACAGAGCCCGCGGCCTCAGGGTTCATCGACATCAACGCGACTGATTGAGTGCAGCCATCAGCGGGTCGATCTTCGCGGTGCCGGAGGCTTGCTTGGTGATAGTGATGGCGTTGCCGCGCGGCTCGACCTTGGCGTTGCTGACCGACCAGGCCATCAGCGGCCGGCCACCATGCATCAGGTCGCCGCCGGCGAGCTTGCGCTCGGCCGTCTTAATCGCGTTGTTGAGTTTCCAGCCCTGCGGGATACCGACAATGATCCCGGCTTCGGGGCTTGCATCGATGTCGCGCGCGGCGAGTTCGTCGACAATCGCGCCGATGCCGACCGGGTCAACGCCGATCGCATTCTTTTCCGGCAACAAGCCGGTATCGCGCACGCGCTCGACAATATCGGCAACCTCGATCACGTCATCGCCGACGCGTTGCACGATCGTCAAGTCACCGTCGCTTTCAAAATCGCACAACCGGGCGGCAATATCTTTTCGCCGCTCAAGCACACCTTCGTGCGCCCAGGCGTGACCCCAATGCAGCCATTTGCGCGATTTTGTCTCTTTCTCCGGTTCGCGCTCGCGGCCGAGAACAGATAACCCCAGAAGATCGTCGAGGCCGCCGCCGTCGATGCCAATCGTCACGACCTCGCTGCGCGCCAGAAGCTCATCGAGCGTCAGCATCAGCTCCGCATTCTTCTCCCAATAAAGCGCGCCAGCCCATTCATCCGACTTGAGCGCAAGCCCAATCTCAATATTGAGATGCTGTGAAGCCCAGCGGCGAATCTCCTTCTCACCGGCGAGCGTCGCCGCCTCGAAATCCTCGATGAGCCGTCCGATCGTGACCGACCGGTCACGGTTGGGCGTCACCATCGCCCAGTTCGCAGGCTCCCGCCATGTGCCCGACTTGATGATGTCATCCGGGAACTCATAGAGCACCGGCAACATCGGCCCGGTGGCGCGGCCATCGCGGATCGCGCGCGCCTTCATCAACTCGTCACGGAAGATGCCGGCGGGCGGGTCATCCGATTGCGTGGTGATGAAAATCAAAAAGCCTTCGCGCTGCGAGACCATGCCGCCGCGCAACTGTCCGATGATCTTATCGGCGTTCGTGATTTTGCCGATTTGATGCAGCTCGTCGACCAGCACGCCGGCCGGCTTCGGACCGGTGGCGACGCTCGCGTCAAAGGTCTTAACCTTGAGCCGTGCTTTCGTGCGCCGGTCGGTGATGATCTTAAGGTGCTGCTGGACGTGCATCCGCTTTTGCAGGAAGCCATCCGGGTCGCACTCGATCATGCCGGCGGCTTGGTTGAACGCGAGCTCCGACACGTCGTGGGTCGGACCGGTCAGCAGGAATTCCGCGCGCGGGCGCCGGTTCATCAACAGCGCCGTCATCATCAGTGCGGCGCCGTTGGTGGTCTTGCTGTTCTTCTTCGGGACGAGATTGAAGTTCTCGCGGACGTGCCGGATGCCGGTCTCGGGATCGTAGGAGCCGAAGATCGCCGCGATGATCTCGCGGAACCAATCGGCGCCGGCCTCGCCGAAGGACGGCGTGCCGGCAACGTCGGGAATCCGCAGTTTGTTGTAGATTCCGACCGCTCGGCGCACCTCCCTGTCATTCAGCGGCAGGTCCGGGATGAGCGATCGCCCCTGGCGAATCCTTGTCTCCCAGTCGGGGCAGGCGAAGACCCACTTCAATTCGCCCGGCTCTCGTCAAGGAGGTCGGACCAATCGGTGCCGCGCGCCGCGGTCTCCGCGGCAAGCTGTGCGGCTTCTTTCTTGCCGAGCGCCTTCGGCTTCAGCGGCGCATATTCGGAGCGACCGCCGCGGGTCTTCTCCCACCAGATACCGGCGCCAAGGATGCGTGGCTGCTCGGAACGAATAAGGTGGCCTTCGGCGTCGTACTGTGCCGGTGCACCCACGGCTTGTAAGTAGAGAGATTCGGCGACACGCGTGTTTGCCTTCACCGTTGTCAATCTCGCCAAGGCCGGGGACCTCAAGGGCCTCCGCGCGTTCGAGATCAACCCGGTCAGCAGCAGTCCGAAAGCAATCGCACGCTATCGCGATCTATGCATCACGGCGCTTGAGGCACGGGGATAACTACGCGGCCTTTGCCCTGGCGTGCTTATAACGATCAAACAAGTTTTCTGACTGCGTCGCCCAACGAATGTTCTCTGGGCGATTGTTTTTTGGATCGCCGTCGCAATGCGCAGCGATGGGCTTGTCCTTCGGCGGGTCGCCATGAAATGCAAGTGCAATCAGCCGATGCAGCAGGAAACTCTTTGGTTCGCCACCATGAGACAGCGCAACCTCCTGATAAGCGAGCCGGCCCTTCCGGGCCTTCCGCGTTTTTGGCCTGAGGACTCGCGAGATTGGACAACCCTCGGTTCCAGCCTTGCGCCTCACTCGCCCCAGTGACGAAGCCTCATAGTTTGGGCATCCCGGGATTGGACGCCACTCTTCAGCTGCCATCATGGCTCGGCAGGTGGAGCAACATTCCACATAAGGACGGTGCCGGAGCCCCTTTGTGCCCGGCAAATCTCCCAGGCCTTCGCGTCATAGTGTGGGCCGGACGGGAACGGCGGTACCAACCGCGTTTCTTTCCCGAATGGTGTCGGGTAGACGTGGATTGTGGCGTTGGCGACATCGCTCGGCGACAATTCGCGCCCGACTTGAACGACGTGGTGACGCGCATTCGGCCAAGCGATTGCAAGGGCGCGCGCCAGGACGCCCGAGCCGGATGCACACCAGACCTCGTCGGGATCAATATCGATCAATCGAGCTGCTGTTGCGATTGTTTCGATCGCTTCCGGCATGTCCACGCCGAACGGCGCGAGCCGAGCGCCGACTATGCGGCTGTACTCGCGGGCCCACGCCTGAACGGTGCTGAGATAGCCCGGCGACACTTGCATAATCTTGGCGCCGAGCCGCTTTGCCATCAATGCGCGCGGATGCGGATGTGCGCGCTTCGCGACGAAGATCGTGGCGCGCTTGCCGAGTTGTGCCGCTACAGTTGCGAGCGCCGTTTGCGCGCCACCTTCAGCCGCACTGGCGTAGACGACCTCGTCAGCGTCCTCGAACAGCACTGGAAGAAACCGCGCCTTAGTGCCACCGGGAAAAAGGTCATCGCGAACGACGTGAACACCATCATGCTCGATAACTTGCGGCTTTGTCATAGCGGTTCAACACCAAGCAGCGCCGGCTCTTCTTCAATCGAAATCTCCCCGAACTCGACGGCGCCGCAGGCTTCCGTTGCCTTGCGCGGATCACCCTTTACGAAGACCAGGACATTCTGGTGCGTGCGGCCGAGCTTGCGCGAGATTTCGAATTGGCGCGCGACGCGGATTGGAAGTGATCCGACGGCCGTGACCAGCACGGCGTCGTTGTAGAAGCGCGCGCCGGCCGCCTCGAACGCGTCAATGGTTCGCCCTGGCAGGTTGACATAGCAACCACGGCCATCCCGCACGTCGCCGATCACCCAGACGACGAACCGGTTATCCCGCAAACGCGCGACCGCGCCTGCGATGATCGCGCGATAGGTCATCAGGAAATCGTCCAACCCCATGTTGGAGAGGTCAGCCGGCTCGTCCGAGTATCTTTCCAAATTCCAGTAGGGCGGACACGAAAAGATCAAA
The DNA here is from genome assembly GCA_963697535.1 of uncultured Pseudomonadota bacterium. Taxonomy (GTDB): domain Bacteria; phylum Pseudomonadota; class Alphaproteobacteria; order Rhizobiales; family Xanthobacteraceae; genus Pseudolabrys. Next base: position 1,435,628 of record OY969085.1, read on the forward strand.
TCGCTCTCAACGTCGCTCGCGAGGCTTTCGATGTTCCGCGCATCGCCATGGCGCCACGCGGGAGCGGGATTTCCCGCCAAGCTAAGCTGTGCCCTGTTCGCTTCGACCTGCTCGGATCGCAATTCAATCCCGACGTAATGCCGGCCGAGCTTCGATGCGACGATGCCGCGCACCGATCCGCCGGCGAAGGGATCGAGGACAGTTCCGTCCGGCGGACAAAACCATCGATAGGCGATCTCACAGACGACCGGATCGAAGATCGAGGTGCCGGTTGACGCGACTTCAAGAATGGCCGCGCTGACCGGATCGAGGTCCTCGGAGTCACGGCTACCCTTCACGAATGTGAGGTTACCTGTTCGCGCCGCCATGCGTTCGGCTTGCTTGCGATTGTGCTCCGCCCATAGGCCGCCGCCACCACCGGACGGCATCGCATTGGCCGGTCGCTTGCGTTCACCCATCGGGCATTGACCTGCCGCGCCCGTCGCCACGCGCTTTCGATTTTGAATAGTCTGCCGCCGGTAGCGCCGAACCGCCGGGTGTCGCGGTATGCTTGCCGCGTTTCTGCGCTTGAATTGCGTTCAGCTTGTCCTGGTCGCGATAGCTCGCGGCCTCATTTGCTTTGGCGCGGTCCAGCGGCATCGGCGCGCCGCCGATCGGAGCGCCGCGACCGAGTTCTGAGCGGATGCCGAGGTCGATCCAGGCACGCTTGCGGTTCTGCCACCATCCCTCGCGCGCGTTCAGCACGGAAAAGGGCGGGATGCCGAAGCGCTCGGCAAGCGTGCGCGATTGCGGTTCGCTTGTCGTTTCGCCGGCCGAAGTGGACGTCGGCTGCTCACCGGGTAGCTGGAGTGGCAATTCGGCGGGATCGAAGCCCGTCAGGGCGAGATTGAAACCAGCAGCACTGAGCGCTTGCAGCTCAAAGCCAAGCCCTTCCGGATTCCATTGCGCTTCTTCGTGCGTGCGGTTATCGGCCAAGCGATAGGCGCGCGCCGCCTCAGGGCTCAAGCCTGAAGTAATGTGTACCGGCACGCGTTCGAGCCCGAGCCGCTTTGCCGCCTGAAATCGCGTATGGCCCGCAAGGATCACACCGTGTTCATCAACGACGATTGGCTGCCGCCAGCCGAAAGTTTTGATCGAGGTGGCAACCTTGTCGATTGCCTCGTCGGGAATTACCCGTGGGTTCTGCTCATAGGGTCGAACGCGATCGAGCGTCCACCATTCGATGCTGAACGATTGGCTCTCGGACATGATAAGGGGCCAGCTCCGATGGTTCGTCTTTTATTAGGCGGGAAAAACTGGCGAAAAAAATTTCTGCGCATGAGACCCCGTGCGGTTAGGGCGCCCCAAAGGCTTGAGGATTTAATCCCCCTATGGCTCAAGCGCGCATTCGCTTAGTGCGCTCGAGAGATGGGTAACAAATTGTGTCCAGCTCGGAAGGATCGGTACAACACGTGCCTAAGATGCGACAATCTCGGGGCCGAAGGGGTCGATGAAAATTCCAGGCTGCAGAATTAAGCGGCAAATCAAGCTAACAGCCTGCTGAAAAACAGAACAAAGTTCTCGTTTCGATTCTCGTTCGTTCACCTTGGGATTCGGTCTTGGTCACTGCGAAAATGAGTTTTTCAGCAAACTGCTAATGGAAACAAAGAATTCTGCAGTGCTCGACGTACGCCGCAACTTGATGTCAAGAATTATTTCAAGAAGCCTGATATGCCCGACCCCGGATATACTGCATCGGTCGATTTAAAAGGGCGGCCGATCGCATCAATTAAACTCGTCGCGAAAGACGCACGATCGTCGGTAAATTGCGAAAATTTGACAATAGAGATTTCGAAACGAACACCGCCCGCTTGCATTGAGCGGGACTATATCAAAGCCAGCGCGCACCGTATCAGTGACTCTCTTCCTCCGTTTCGTGCTCGGAGGGGACGAGCGGTGTTTGCCCAGGAGGTTCGCTCGTGAGAGGGACGCCGGTCCCGCCTTCGCCCGACATTGTTCCTCGTTGATGTTCTGTTTCTCGTTGATGCTCTCTTCCCGTCTTCGCGGGAGCGCTCTCCTCTTGAACCTCGTGCTTGGCCGCCTCCCAGGCCTTGTCAGCCGCGGCTTTGCCCTTTTCCCATTGCTTCTTCGCCGCTTCGGCCGCACGGTCTTTTACATCTTCGCTGCTCTCACCCATAAGCTCGTCTTCGAACCTGCTTCGCGGCAGTACGGTGCCGATCAATGCGCCTATGGCAAGGCCTATGCCGGCGAGGACAAGCGGTTCGTCGCGCACATAAGCGAAAAGCGTCTGCCCTTGCCTCGCCATGCCGCTTGCAGCTGCCGAAGCGGCATCGCCGACGGCTGCCGCGGCCCGTCGCGCACCGGACTCGGATTTCCCGTAAACCGAAAGCGTTTGCTCGTAAGCATGCTGTGCCGCTTCCGTCGCCGAGGATAGACCCTCTTGTATTCGAGTGCCCGCCGCTCGCGTTTGCTCCCCGAGCTTGGACGTGGCTTTGGACGTGGCCGATTGTACCCGCTCGCCCAGCTCCTCCGTGCCGCGCCTTGCGCTTTCACGCGTCCGTCGCATTCTGCGCGTTGTACGGTCGGCAAAGTCGGATAGGCGTTCTGCTGCTTCCGACGCCTTCGAGGGCACCGCTCGCGTCGCGTATTCGTCGTCGAAAGCGCCACTAGCGTCCGAATTGGTCTCAAAGTCGCTCAGACCGGAATCGTAGTCCCGTCGCTTCAAACCGCTCGACACCATCAGCCACAAGATCCCGGTTCCCATAAGGGCCACTGGAAGCGGATTACCCGAAATTTGACGGCCGAAATTGCGTACGAACTCTCCTCCTCCGTCGCGCATATAAACGCGCACGTAATCAAATGTCTCGTCTAAAACGCGCCCCGGCGTCATGCGCCTTCGGAGTTCGCTCAAATTATCGGCAATCTGCGCACGAGTTTGTTTGGCACGGCGCTCAAGCTGCTCGCTGGAAGTCATCGGTTGTCCTCGCTTCTTGCCTGGCCATCGTTACGCTTTCTTGAAGTTGATGAATGGATTTCTTCGGCACTAGATTTTCGGCGCGCAGCCTGTTCAATCCAACCATCAGTAAAACAACTCCGATCAGTACCACGCCTCCGCCTATCGCAAGCGATGCCCAATATGAGGCAAGACCGGTTTGCTCCAGTCCCTGGACCGCTGCCTGAAGCAGAATGACAATGGCCGGAATGACCAAAACGGCTCCCGCGACCGCCAAAGTAAGCCCGGTGCCGACCTGACCGGCTTTCTCAGACATTTCCACACGGATTAACTCGCTTTCCTGGCGTATCAGCGCACTGAACTGCGCAAACAGATCAGCAAGAATTCCGGCGGTCGAGCGGGAATGAATGACTGCCATAATCTAATCCTCCGAGTTAATGCCGCGACGAGCTTTTCAGGAATCGTGAAAAGGCCAATCCCGCAAGCACAGATCCGGTAAAAGCTGCTCCAGGCCGCCGGCGAGCGAAACGATTGAAGCGTTCCGTTAGATCCCCGATGCTGTGATTTCTCAGGGTTTTGGCCGCTCCCTCCAGGTTTTCCGCCGCGGATCGGATGAAGCCCGCGGCTTCTGGAAGCTCTTCGCCGACGTCGCTGGCGACCCGACGGACCGCATCGCCGAGACGGCTGATTCGCTCCGCACCCTCGTCCTTGCGCTCTTCGACAAATTCCCGCGTTCTGTCTTTGATTGCTTCCGCGGCACCGCCCAGGCGCTCCCGCACTTCCAAACGTTCGGCAGTCGCCGATTCGTGCGGCTCATTTAGTCTCGCGAAGTCTTCGGCGGTCCTCGGAGGTCTTTCCGGGTGTTCCGGTTCCATGAAACGTTCCTTCATAAAATTTTTGTCTCAGTGGAAACGGTTGTTGGCAGATCATGTTCCTTAACGCGCCCAAATCTGCGATTGCGACGCCGGAGCCAGGTGTGCCCGGTTGTACCACGACGCTAATTATCGGTCGGCCGCGCTGAGACACCGCGCAAGCTCTCGAACAAATTGACCGGAATCGGGAATATGATTGAGGAGCTTCGGTCGCCCGCGATGTTCTGCAACGCGGTCAGATATCGCAGCTGCAAGGCTTCCGGACGGCCGGACAAAATTTCGCCGGCTTCCGCGAGTTTCTGCGCGGCCTGTTGTTCACCCGTGGCGTCGATGACTTTGGCGCGGCGCAGGCGTTCGGCTTCCGCCTGCTTGGCGATGGCGCGAATCATCGTCTCGTTAAGATCGATGTGTTTGAGCTCCACATTAGAAACTTTGATTCCCCAAGCGTCGGTCTGCTCATCCAAGATACGCTGGATATCGGCATTGAGTTTGGCTCGCTCGGCCAGCATGGCGTCGAGTTCGTGTTGCCCCGCCACCGAGCGCAAAGTCGTCTGCGCCAGCTGACCGGTGGCCAAACCGTAATCCTGGACCTGAATGATAGCCTTCTCCGGGTCGATGACCCGGTAATAGACAACGGCGTTCACTTGGACGGAGACGTTGTCTCGCGAGATCACGTCCTGGCTCGGAACGTCGAGCACGCGTGTTCGCAAGTCGATCCGCACCATTTGCTGGATGATCGGTACAATGATGATAAGCCCGGGCCCTTTCACTTTCCAGAAGCGGCCGAGCATGAACACCACGCCGCGCTCATATTCGCGCAAGATTCTTATCGAATAGAGCAAGAAGGCGACAACGAGCAGGACGAAAACAGCAACGCCGAAGAAAAACGGACTATCGAATGGCGACGGCATGAAAATCTCCATCAGGTGGATTTGACGAAAAGCGTTAGCCTGTCACGTCGAACAACCCGGACGGGATCGCCGCGATTGAGCGGCTGATCGGCGCAAGCCGACCATATTTCTCCATGAACGCGGACGCGCCCTTTGATCCCGTCCCACTCGACGACCTCCCCAATCATTCCGATCATCTCTTCCGAGCCTGTCATAACCGGGCGCCGGCGCGCCTGCAGGGCGGCGCCGAAAACGAACATCGTTACGGTAGCACAAGCCGCCGCTGCGGCGACAATGAGCGGCAAAGACACGGAAATATCGATATCGGAGGCGGCAGGGTCGAACAGAAACAGCGCGCCGATGACAAATGCAAGTAACCCGCCGATACCCAGGACGCCAAAGCCCGGCGTGAACGCTTCGCCGATCATGAGAGCGATGCCGAGCACGACCAAACCGAGCGCCGCATATTGTACCGGCAATGTGGTCAGCGCCATCAGCGCGAGCAGCAAAGCGATCGCGCCAAATACGCCGGCAACAATCCCGCCGGGATGCCAAAATTCGAATAGGAGTCCATAGATTCCAACAAGCAGCAAGATGAATGCAATATTGGGATCTGAAATTGCGCCCAAGATTCGGATGCGCCAATCAGGCTTGAACTCAACGGGGGTTAAACCATTTGTATTTATCGCGACTTTGGTATTGTCGATCGTCACGGTGCGGCCGTTGATTTGTGAAAGCAGATCATCGTCGTTACGGGCGACAATATCGATGACGCCTTGCTTTTGCGCCTCCTGTGCAGTCAGGGTCGCAGCATCTCGAATCGCGTTCTCCGCCCACTTGATATTCCGGCCGCGCAGCTGCGCAAGGCTGCGTAGCATCGCGATCGTATCGTTGAGCGCTTTACGTTGAGCGGCGGTTTCAGTGGGGGTCTTGTCTTTTTCGCCGACCTCCCTCTCCTTTCCGCTCTCCTTTCCGCCCTTGGGCTCGGTTGGCCGCGGCAGGCCGGGCATTTCCAATTCGATTGGCGTTGCCGCGCCAAGATTTGTTCCCGGCGCCATCGCCGCGATATGCGCGGCATAGACGATGAAGGTCCCGGCCGAGGCTGCGCGCGCGCCGCCGGGTGAGACGTAGACGATTACGGGAATTGGCGATGTCAGAATGTGCTGGATGATATCGCGCGTCGAGGAGACCAGCCCCCCGGGGGTATCGAGCCGAATGAGGAGGTAGCGCGCGTTCAACGCACGCGCTTTGATAAGCGCGTCCGCCACCAGACGTGACGTTGCAACGCCGATAGCGCCTTTGATGCCGGTGACGAGGATTGTGTCGTTTTGTTTTTCGGCGCCGTGAGTGGCCCAAGGCCCGCCCATCAGCAAGGCCGCCAAGGCCGCTGCCAACAGCGCCTTTCGGCCGAGCATCACGAGCATCAAACGCCGCAATCGGATTTTCATCGCCATGCTTCGCAAGAGGCATAATAGAGAACGATTCGATAAAATCCAATATTCGATATCCGTAGGAAAATGCGATGTTCGCCGTCGCGGCCGGTGCGGAGCTGAAGTCATTGATTTTGCCTTTTCGGCATCTGCATGGGTTTTTTCGCATATTGCATATTGAGAATATTGCATATCGAGAGGTCTGCCGTTACAACGCTTGCCTTTACGCGTTGGGGAGCGGCCATGGTGCTGATTACGGGGGGCGCCGGATTCATAGGATCGAATCTCGCTCATGACTTGATAGAATCAACCGCCGAGACGGTTGTTAACGTCGATAAATTGACCTACGCTGGCAACCTGCAAAATCTCGCCGGCCTCAGCCGCAACCCGCGACACGTTTTTCTACAAGCGGATATCGGCGATGCTTACGTCATTGCAAAAATTCTACGGAAATATAAACCGAAGGCGGTCATCAATTTGGCCGCCGAGAGCCATGTCGATCGCTCCATTCACGAGCCCGAGGCTTTCATTCAGACCAATGTCGTGGGGACATTCCGGCTTCTCAAAGCCGTCTGCGACTATTGGAACGAGCTGACAGGGTCGGCGAAATCCGATTTTCGTTTCGTGCACGTCTCGACGGATGAGGTTTATGGCTCGCTCGATAGCAATGAGCCGGCATTTTGTGAAACGACACGCTATGCCCCGAATAGTCCTTATTCGGCGAGTAAGGCGGCATCGGATCATCTCGTGCGTTCTTTTCACCACACCTATGGACTGCCGGTGCTGACCACCAACTGTTCGAACAATTACGGTCCCTATCAATTCCCGGAAAAATTGATCCCGCTGGTCATTCATCGCGCTCTGGCCCGCGAGCCGCTGCCGATCTATGGGGACGGCAAGAACGTTCGCGACTGGCTGCATGTTTCCGATCATTGCGCAGCCATCCGGCGGGTTCTCGAAAAAGGCCGGCCGGGCGAGGTTTACAATATCGGCGGATCAAGCGAAAAAACGAATCTTGAAGTCGTTCATCGCATTTGCGCTATCCTGGACGAGGAGCGCTCACGTCCTGACGGCAAATCGTACCGAGAACAGATCGTCTTCGTGAAAGATCGGCCGGGCCATGATCGGCGCTATGCGATCGATGCGGGCAAGATCGAACGTGAACTCGGCTGGGAGCCAAAGCAAACATTCGAAAGCGGTCTGCGCGGCACGATCCGCTGGTACATCGACAATCATGAATGGGTGGCAAACGTAACAAGCGGCGCCTATCGCGACTGGGTTGGGTTGAACTATGCTGAACGCGTCGGTTCGGCGTAAGGGAATCGTGCTTGCCGGCGGGGCCGGCACGCGATTGTATCCGGTCACGCAAGCCGTTTCGAAACAATTGCTGCCGGTTTACGACAAGCCGATGATCTATTATCCGCTCAGCACACTGATGCTGGCGGGCATACGGGATATTCTCATCATATCAACGCCCGAGGACACGCCGCGCTTCCGGCAGCTCCTCGGCGACGGCCGTCAATGGGGTTTGGAGATTCACTATGCGGTTCAGCCCAGTCCGGATGGGCTGGCCCAGGCTTTCATCATCGGCGAAAAGTTCATCGCCGGCGATCACTCGGCGCTGATCCTCGGCGACAATATTTTCTACGGTCACGATTTGGTCTCGTATCTGCGACGCGCGGCGGTCCGCGAGGACGGTTCGACGGTGTTCGCTTATCGCGTCCGCGATCCGGAGCGCTATGGAGTCGTGGCATTTGATAGCCCAGCTTCGGGCCACATCGCTCGAAGAGAAGCCGGCTGAACCGAAATCCAACTTCGCGGTGACAGGGCTTTATTTTTATGATCCCGACGTGGCCGCCATTGCGGCCAATCTCAAGCCGTCTGCCCGCGGCGAGCTTGAGATTACCGATCTCAATAAAATTTATCTCGAACGCGGAGGTCTTTCCGTTGAGATTCTCGAGCGCGGATTCGCCTGGCTCGATACCGGCACGCATGAGTCGCTGCTGCATGCGTCGCAATTCGTCGAAACGATCGAAACGCGGCAGGGCATGAAAATCTGCTGCCCCGAGGAAATCGCTTTTCGGATGGGTTTCATCGATGGGCAACAGCTTGCGCGGTTGGCCGAGCCTCTCGCCAAAAACGGTTATGGGCAGTATCTGTTGCGGGTACTCGAAGAGCGGGGCCGAGGTGCCGAAAGCAGTTCACACAGCGATTCCTGACGTTGTCGTCATCGAGCCCGATGTTTTTGGGGATGATCGCGGTTTTTTTCTCGAAAGCTGGAACGAGAAAAAATTCTGCGACCTCCTCAAAAGGAACGTGCATTTCGTGCAGGACAATCACTCCCGTTCGAAACGGGGCGTGCTGCGCGGGCTGCATTATCAAATCCGGCAGCCGCAAGGGAAACTGGTTCGGGTTGTCAGCGGCCGCATATTCGATGTCGCCGTCGATTTGCGCAAGTCCTCGCCGACATTCGGCCGCTGGGCCGGTACCGAGCTGAGCGAGCATAATCACCATCAATTTTGGATTCCGCCGGGCTTTGCGCACGGTTTTTTCGTGCTGTCGGAAAGCGCGGATGTTCTCTACAAGGCCACGGATTACTACGCGCCGGAACACGAGCGCAGCGTGCTCTGGAACGACCCGGCCATCGGCATCGCCTGGCCGGCGGGCGCCACACCGGCGCTCTCCGCCAAGGATCGCGCCGGGGTCTTGCTTTGCGATGCGGAGGTCTTTGCGTGAGGCTGTTGCTCACCGGCGCCAACGGCCAGGTCGGCTGGGAGCTCGCTCGCGCCCTCGTGCCGCTGGGCGAGGTGGTCGCGCTCGGCCGCGCGCAGTGCGATCTAGCGCGGCCGGAACGCCTGCCCGATGTGGTTCGCGACGTCAATCCCGATATCATCGTGAACGCCGCCGCCTATACGGCTGTCGACAAGGCGGAGGAAGAAGAAGAGCTTGCGTCGACGGTGAACGGCACGGCGGCCGGCGTGCTGGCGGAAGAAGCGCGCCGGCGCGGCGCGCTTTTTGTGCACTATTCGACCGATTACGTATTCGACGGCAAGAAAAACACGCCATACACCGAGGACGATGCGCCATGCCCCATCAACGCCTATGGACGCAGCAAGCTCGCCGGCGAGCGCGCGGTCGGCGAAGTCGGTGGCAATTACATTATTTTCCGCACGAGCTGGGTTTATGCCGCCCGCGGGCATAATTTTCTCCGCACGATTCTTCGATTGGCGCGCGAACGCGACGAGTTGCGGATCGTCGCCGATCAAATCGGCGCGCCGACCTGGGCGCGCGATATCGCAAAGGCAACGGCGGCCATCATCGAAGCGGGCATCCGCGAGCGAAGCGAGAAGCGATTTGCGCCGGGGATTTTTCACATGACGGCGGCGGGGGCGGCAAGCTGGTACGATTTCGCCGAGGCGATCCTCGAGGTTGCGCGTGAACTTGATATCGCGTGTGACCAAACTTTGCTACGGGGCAAGGCCGCGCCTGAATTGCATCCAATTACGAGTGAAGACTATCCATCGCCGGCGCCGAGGCCGCGGAATTCACGACTTGCTGGCGACCGATTGAGAGGGCGATTTAAGATTTCGCCGCCGGACTGGAGAAACTCACTTTCGTGCTGTTTAGGAGAAATGGCGGCGCTCGAGCCGCAATCGGTACGGTTCTGACTTTCCAGCTTAGCCCGTCTCCGGTCGGATTTAGGTTTTAGGCTCTATTTTCATGAACGAAAGGCTGACCCGAAACGACGTCATTTCCAACCTTTACGGAATAGCGCGCGGTCTTTGGCGAAGACTACCTTCGCCGCTTCGCGCAAGATTTGGTGCGAGTGTTCGGAAATTGGTGTTGAAGAGTCTGGCGCCGCTTGTTGCCGACGCCCCCAAACAAAGAAATACCACTGGTCCATTAAGCGTTGTCGGATTTTTGACGTGCAACGCGCGGGACTTGGCGAAGGCGCTCGTCTCCAGCTCGATCTGTTGCGCCGTATCGGTCTGCAAGCCGCACCTGTCGATTTGACAAAAAAAATCATACCGGAGCATGCGCAGCTTCCTCCGGCCGTTGGAAACGAGGTTGCGATTGAACAGCCGGCGGGAGCGGCGATACTCCACGTTAATCCGCCGGAATTGGCCCTGGCGATTCTTGCCGCCAAACTTGATCGGAGCACCTATCGCATCGGCTATTGGGCCTACGAACTTGAAGAAATACCCCGAGAATGGCGCGCCGCCGCACGGCTGGTGAATGAAATCTGGACGTCGAGCCGATTTTGCGCCGACGCTATCCGCCGCAACGTTGATCTACCGGTGCACGTACTTCCTTACCCGATTTCTACGCTCTATTTCGGCGCCGTCGCTTCGGCCGCGATTGGGAGTCGATGAGGATCAATTCACCGTGCTGTTTGCCTACGATGTCCTCTCATGCCACGCGCGCAAAAATCCGGAAGCGGCGATCCGATCGTTTCGCCTGGGCCTTGAGGGGAAATCGGATGCGCGGATGATCGTCAAGGTCAGCAATCTCGCGAGCTATCCGCGTGGAGCCGAATTCTTTGAAAGCGGCAATCGATGGCGACTCGCGCATCGTCGTCATGACGGAGACGCTAACCGCTCCCGAAATGGCCGGCCTCATCGACGCCGCCGATGTGGTGCTATCCTTGCACCGCTCGGAAGGTTTCGGCTTATTGCTTGCTCAGGCGATGCTGGCGGGGAAGCCGGTGATTGCGACGAATTGGTCAGGCAATTGCGATTTCATGAGCGAGGAAAATTCATTTCTGGTGCCTTACACGCTTGTTCCGGTTAAGGACCCGCAAGGCATCTATCAGCGGAGGGCGCTGGGCCGAGCCGGACGTGGACTTTGCGGCGCAGTGCTTGCGACACTGTTACGACAGCGCCGATGCGGCCGAACAATCGGCGAGCGGGCTGCACAGTCGGCGCAGCAAAAGTTTGGACCGGCGCTGGAGGACGCTTATCGACGACGGTTGGGGGAATTTGGGAGTGTCGTTCGGACAGCCTAAAATTTCCTACCATAGATCGCCTTGTTCAGCCCCCCTTGTTCCATCCGACTAAGGCGCAGAGCACCATTTTTGATCGCTTGTGCTTCAATCAATTGCATCTGGTGACGATAGCGGTTTTCGAGATTGAGCTCCTGATGAGCCAAGCGTACGCGCTCCAGCAGTTCGGCGCGTGCGCTGCTATTGCGACAAATTCGGATTAGCTCGACAGCAAATTCAGCGGGGTCGTCGATTGGCGGCGTTGGCTTTTTCCATTCTGCGGGCAATCCCCGATAGGCCAGAGAAGTGGCAACGATTGGCACATTGGCCGACATCGCCTCAATTGTCTTGATGCTGAGTCCTGTACCTTTAATCATTGGCAAGGCAACCACCCTCGCACTGCGGTACCATGGGGCTAAATGATCGACCGGGCCTATGACCCAAACGCCTTGCTGATCGACACCTTCTACTTCCAAGCGATAATTGATATTACCGACAATCGTCGCATTGAGTCTGGCCGCGCGTACCGCTGGCCAAACTTCATTGATGAACCACTTCACGCTCGCCAGATTGCCTGGATTGTCGCTGGCAATAATCAAAATATGACGGCGCGGTACAATATCGCCGCCAGCCGGCGCTGGCGCAACACTGATCGGCGGTTGGCATAAAAATACCTTTTCAGGTGTAACGTGCGCTTTGAAGACGAACTCTTCATCCTTATTGATTGCAACCACAGCGTCAGCCTTTTCAGTCCAACGCATTTCGTCAGCAAGCATATCAGAGTAATTATCATATTTGCCGCTGAGCATGTTGGTGTTGCCATGTTGCACATGAAGCGCGGCTTGGATATCCTGCGTCTCAAGCCATATCGGCATGTGCCGTCGCAGAGATTCAACGAATGGCAACCTGAAATAGTGGTGTACCAACGCAAATGCAGCCAGTTGTCTGCGGGCAAGGATTAAAGCCGTATTTGGGATGGGACAAAGCCGCGTTAATTCGGCCAGTTGACCAGTATAGGTGCTTCGCAGGATCGTTCCAGATCGCCGCAACCAGACAAGTAAACGCGAGATGATTCCGCTCTGCGGAGTGGAGCAGCAAATGACACCGGCTGGGCTGGATGCCCGATCTTCCAAAACGGATCTCCAAAACCACTGTCTGGCACTGGCAAGCAGCCAAGGCTCCATCATCAGTTCAAGAACTGGACGATTTTCCGAAGCAAAGAAGGCAAGCTGCTCATCCACGAGCTTGGCGCTGCCGGATTTGGGCCACCAGGGTCGGACCAGGATCATTGGTTGCTTTGCTCGAAGCAATGGCGTCGGGGCCAACACATTTTTTACAATCGTGCGCCAGGATGGCCGATCGCGCAAACGACGATCAAGTTCGAGCGCCGATCTCGCGAGTGCGTCACGATCGGCATCGGCTTTCTTGATCAGAGATGATGCGACTTTCGGCCAATCACACCAGTCTTGAATAAAGCGGCAGCATGCGGAATTACGAAATTCTAACTGACTGGCAATTCCCTCCGTCACGACGGTTGGTCGGGCATTCAGTACTGCTTCCGTCACGATGCTGCTGATTCGTGTTACGTAATCGCTTTTTTTATAAGGCAGCAGCACAACATCCGCCTCCGACAATGTTTCGTACATTGTATGATCAGAGAGCGGGCTTTCGATGACATACACATTGGGATGAACCGAGGCCGTCCTGAAGTACGGGGCCAACCACTCGTATTGGTGCGAGCGTTGAATTACAAGGGCGAACTTCTCGCCTTCCGGAATGTTCAGTGCGGCGACCAGATCGGGAAGATTCTTGCACCCTTTGTCCAGGCGGAGTGGACCGGGAATCAAAGCAATTTGCAAACCAGCAACTCGCCGTGCTGAAATCCAACTCGCGAGAGCACGTTCATGAGATCGCAACGATACGCTGTCCTTCGTCCGTACGTTGGCGGGCTTTATTGCATCCAAGTCAGTTGAGGAAGAAATATCATCGATAATTCTGACATAGATGTTGTGGCCAAGCTTATCTCGTAACTGTTCCGCAACTGCCTCAGTGGTTGCGTAGAAATAAACTTGTGAACCCCATCCAGATGCGCGGAGTCGTGCCGCGACACCTTCTGGCGTCGTCGGCCGATACCAGTTCGCCCAAACATTGATTCCGTCGTGAAAAAGCAAATGCAACGGCGGCAGCGGTCCGCTATGCATCACCGGTATTGCCAGAAGCTCATTCAACACTCCCAACGTCGCGGTTGGAACGACGATGCGCGTTGGTCCTCTGGACTGCGCTTGTTCGACTGCTTTCAGCACGTGCTTTGTGAAGGGTGATAGCGAGGAGAATGTCGAGCGGCGTCCGATCAAAACGGTAATTACAGCCACAATCATAAAGAACGGAAACAAGAAAGCGGCTGCAATGCTTGCAATAATCACTTTTATTAATCGGCGCGCCCAATGGATCACGCGCGACAGTTTCGGTCGCACCAGGCGCGAAACCAGCGACCAGGCGGGCGGTGGCTCAAAACTTCCTACGATGCTATTGGTTAAGTGTCGACAATGATGGAAGAGCGTAACGATTTTGTCGAGTTGATGATAAATTCGTACGCGTAATCCTGCGGGATGATTCCATTCGCGGTAAATCGGCCGATCAAACACCCGCCTGATGCGCGCATCAATTCGAACTCCGCCCGATAAGCGGCGGCTTGCAAGCACTTCTACTTCCGCGCCACCCGCAGTCAACGCTTCGACCAGCACCTTCACATACCTGATCGAATGTCCGGCGGTTTGTTCAAAATGCGGCTCGACAATCAACACGAACGGACGCTCGTTTGCGCCCACATTCCCATCCTTGCTCATGGAAGCTTGTTCCGCACACGTTTGATTGCTGTCACCTCAAATCCGATTTGGCGTAAACGCTCTTGCGTGTCCCTAGTCAAAGGCTCTCTTGCAAGGATCATAAACGTCAGCCATTCCGGGGGGACAATATCTGTGCTCATGGTATGGCACTATTGGTAGTGCAGAGCTCCTTTAAGCCTGATGTGCCACATTTAGTCAACGGTCCGTTGACATTCTTTTGGCTCGCTTGTAGCCATAAATGCCTTTCGGGACAGGATGCGCACGTGCTTAAATCAAGGCGGGAAATCTCGCCAATGTGGCTGCAAAGGAAATGCTTTGATGAAAGAAGTTCTTCAGTGGGCAATAAATCAATCCGTTAATTGGCACAATTCCGGCAATCTATTTCCCGAGGTCCTGGAGGCGATTTACGGAATGGCAACGGAATATGACAATTGTGTAAGCGCCGAGACGGGATGCGGCTTAAGCACGATTGTCCTCTCGGCAATCAGCAGTCATCACACCTGCTTCACCATCGCCGAAGGAAATTCACTTGCAAAGGTGGAGATGGAGCCGTTGTTTCAATCTGACAGCGTCGAATTCGTAGTCGGACCATCGCAACGGACATTGCCCTTGCACAATTTTCGACAGCCCTTGCATATGGCCTTAATTGACGGCGCGCATGGCTGGCCATTCGCGGAACTCGATTATTACCATTTTTATCCTCATATTGTCGAAGGTGGTACGCTTATCGTTGATGACATCCACATACCCACAATCGGACGGATGTATGAGGTTTTGCGCGATGACGCAATGTGGGAACACGTGGGCGATGTTAAATCTACCTCCTTTTTCAAACGGACTTCAGCGCCATTGTTCGATCCGACGGGAGATGGATGGTGGCAGCAGAACTTCAACAAGAAGCGTTTTGCAAATCCTGGGTCGTTGATTCCAATTCTTGGAGAGAACTGGTGGAAAGTTTAGTTGCGACGAGCGTATCGTGCAATGCCGCCAAATAATCGGTCAGATCACGCGCTTTTGCGATCCAGGCCGCATCATCGGCCTGCGTTTCCTCCAGCGCATCGGCGATCGCGGATAGTTTCCGGTGGTTGAAAAGATCAGGGGCACGATCCACAAATCCCTCAATGGCATCGTAATAGCGTGCAGCGATTTTTTCCGGCACCCATTCGCGCGCGGCGTATTCGGCAGCACGCAGTCCTAAAGCCTTGGTGCCCGCGGGATCACTTTGCAGCCTTTCTAAAGTTTCGATCAATTCGCTATCACTAAAAATGTCCGCCAGCTTAACGACGCAATTGTCCGGCAATTCTGCCATGGAGCCATGGGCATTGACCACAACCGGCAAGCCGTGCGCCATACAATCGGCCACGGTTCGAGAACTTTCTCCACGCGAGTGCGTGCGCAGTTGCACTGCAAGATCGGCCGCTGCGAGATAGTGTTTATATGTTTCAGCCGATGCAAATCCGGTTATGTGGATCCGCCCCTCCGACTTTGCAGCACTCAGGGTCTTGCGCAGAGCCCCACAATAATCATCATTCGGTGCTTCGCCGACGAATACAAGATAGCAGGACTTGTTTTCGCTGAGGCACGAGCCGAGCCAAGCGTCAAGCAGTCGGTGATTAAGCTTTGTCTCGCCTAAGAACCCAAAACAACAGACAAGAAAATCCTCCTTGTTAAAGCCAAGCGCGGCGCGGGCGGCGCCGCGATCCATGGGATCAGGCGGCTGGCGAAGACTGGGAATGACCGCCCAATCGCGGCTTACTGTTTCTCCATAAAAACGACGCGCCAGCGCCCGGCCATGCGCGCTATGAGTGATGACGCCCATCGCCTGACGCAGAAGAAAGAAATTGGCGGGATAGTCGCGAACGGTCTCTGTTTCGCCTCCTATCTTAAAGCGTGACCGTACGGCATCATAACCGTGAGATTCATGCAGTGCGCGCGTCCAAAAGCCATGCCAACCGCCTTTGGTTTCAAGGAAACTAAGAAGGTGCCCGATATAGAAATCATGCAGCACGATGACGCCTGGAAATTTTTCCAAGAGTGGTAACATATGATGATGGAAGAGGGAATTGCCAATCTGATAGACGATGCGATCGTACAACCTCGCATGCCGCTCGAACCAAACTGTGTCGCGCACCGCCAAGCAACCGGAGGGAAGCGGAACGTGTTCGGCATCGCCGTTGACGATAACTTCGATATCATAATATTGCGACAACGCCGGCAGCAATTCCGCACTATAATAAGCAATTCCCGTTCGGGCCGGGGGCAGGGGCGAGAAATAGGCAATCAACGGCTTCTCACGAGGGATCCTTGCATCGGAAATCATTTCTGATTCAAGGGGCAGCCGCGCGGCTTGTAAACGTGCATAGGCCAGTCGGACGGGGGCGGATTCCAAGATCACCACATTGGCCGGCGATGGAGGTAGAAATATCGGCCCCGTGAGATCGGCAAGCACGATTTCTTTCAGGCGTGTTTCCAATCCTGGCAGCCACCGCAAAACGTGCCGCGCAAGACGATAGAAAGTCGGTTGCGCCCGCACAAAGTGCGCAAATCTCGTGGCAGAAGTTCTCGCGATTTTTTGAGCGGCCTCTCTCGCTGCATTCCACTCCCGTATTTCAGCTTTCTTCATGGTCAGTCACGATCCAAAATATGCGGCGCATACCGTTTTAGGATCTGCATCCATGCGAAGCTTCCCGTGCTCTAGCCAAATTACACGGTTGCAAGTATTCAACACCAAGCCCTGGGAATGGGTAGCGATGACAAGTATGTTTGTAGATCGAAGGAGCTCATTCATCCGTTTTTCCGCTTTGTGTTTAAAGCTCTCGTCCCCCACAGACAGCCATTCATCCATCAATAAAATTTCCGGCCGAACAATAGTTGACACGGCAAATGCCAGACGCAGATGCATCCCTGTTGAATAGGTTCTCAACGGCATGTCAACGAAAGCACCCAGCTCCGAGAAGTCAATGAGCTCGTCAATCTGCGATGTAACTTGGGCTCGAACTCATGCCGAGCAGGCATCCGCGCAGATAAATGTTTTCCCTACCAGTTGCTTCCGGATCAATGCCCAGGGAAATATCTATAAGAGATCCAATCTGACCAAGAATGCATGCGTGGCCGGACGATGGAGCGTAAACACCACTCAAAACTCGAAGCAGCGTACTTTTTCCTGCCCCATTGTGACCTAAAAGGCCAACCCGATCACCGTCGTTAAATTCGAAAGTCAAATTTTCCAACGCCCGGACAATGACTCGCCCTTGTTGATCGGCGCCTAATTGTCCACCGGTAGCCACCTGGATCAACTGTTTCTTAAGAGAGCGGCTATTTCCATTGTAGACTGGAAAATCCACACACACATTTTTAAATTCGATATACGGCATATTTACTAGAGCCAATAAGCAATCCGCAATCTGTAACGATCATATAGCATGAATGCCACCACCCACCCAACCAATGCAAATGCCAGCGTCACTAGCCAATTTGTCATAGTTGGAAGGTTACCCAGCAATGGCGCCCTCACCACTTCAATCATGTGAAATACTGGATTTAAGTCGAGTAAGTAAAGATTTGCACGTTGCGGAAGCAAGCTCGGCATCCACATTATCGGGGTCAAATAGAAAGCAACCTGCAGGACATTAGCTACCATTTGTGGCAGATCTCGGTATCTTGCACATAAGATTCCTAGCAAGAGAGCAGTCCACGCCAAGTTTAATGTTACGCAGATGAGCCCTGGAATGCTCAGCAACGTGACAAAGCCAACGGGTTTACCCACAGCGAAATACACTAAGGGAAGAATGGCAATGTTATGGCCCATAATAAGTGCATTTCGCCACAGGATTCGAAGGATATGAACAAATAGCGGAATGGGTAGTTGTTTAATTATGCCTTCTGCACTGATGAACCCTGTACAGCTTTCGGTTACAACTGACAAAATGTAGGACCACAAGATCATGCCCGCCGCTAAAAACGGCAGAAAATCTTGCATTGGCGCGCTAAAGATTTGTCCAAATACGACACCAATCGTGCCGATCATAACGCCCATGCTGATTGTGAGCCAGAACGGACCTAAAGTGGATCTGCGATAGCGTTGCCTTACATCCTGCCACCCAAGCATCCCGACCAAGTGCGCACGCTTTATCGCTCCGGAAATATCGCCCAACGTGCCCTTCATATGCCAGTTATGCATCGATTTCATCTTGTTGTTATTACGTCTCTGGTCTTGCTTCAGTTTACTCTTAAACAGAACCTTTATGGTCCTTTCGATCACTTTCAGCATTGCACGGCAACCCGTTGCATTGCGACACGATGACGGCAATCGTCGAGAATTGCGGCGAGCGTGTCTTCGAAGGCATGCTCGGGCGTCCACCCAAGCGTTTTGCGAGCACGCTCGGCATCGCCGACGATGCGTGGCAGGTCGCTCGGCCGGACCCGTTCGGGGTCCTGTTCGACCGCAATTTTCATTCGACTGTGCCGCAGAAACCAATCGAGAACATCGCTTATGCGCCGCGGAATGCCGGATGCAATGTTGAGAATTGTGTTCGGCTTCAATGTATCGCTTTTGCGCACGGCCAGCGTATAAGCTTTGGCGACATCGCGCACATCAAGAAAATCTCGCTCCGCGTCAAGATTACCAACACGAATGACAGGCGAAGCCATGCCCGCTTCAATACGCGCGATCTGGGCCGCAAAGGCCGCCACGACAAAAGCCTCGGTTTGGCCCGGTCCTGTATGATTGAAAGGACGCAAGCGAAGACTCTTAAGGCCCCGTTGCGCCAGCGCACCCAGCGCGAGATCGGCGGCGGCTTTGGTCACGGCGTAGTCGTCGACAGGGGCAAGCAGCGCGGTTTCGTCGAGTGGGAGGCCCGATTTTGCGCTCTCGCCGTAAACGAGTCCGGAGCCGATATGAATGAACCAGCAATCGGGCGCCGCGTCGAGAATGGCATGCGCCATATGGAGCGCGCCTTGCACATGAATCCGCCAGGCATTTTGCGGATCCGCCAATGCATCGGAGGGCGCCGCGAGCGCGGCAAGATGAATGACATGGCTGGGGCGATGACGGACGATCGCGGTCCGGGCCGCATTCACGTCCGTGACATCGAGCGCCTCGATCCCGCCGATGGCAGGGTGGCTATCCTCGTTCTTGGAAGTCGCAACGATTTCGACATCGGCGCCACATGCACTCTGCAATTCCTTGACCACGTGAGGGCCGACGAAGCCATTTGCGCCCGTGATTAACACCCGCATCGAAATTTTGACCCCGATCTAAAGATGCTCGTGGCGCTTCAGGCGCTTGAGATCAGCTTCGACCATCTCGACGACCAGTTCTTCAAGCGTGATCTTTGGCGCCCAATCGAGCTTTTTCTTCGCTTTGGTCGGGTCGCCGAGCAGAACGTCGACCTCCGCCGGGCGCAAGTATCGTTGGTCGAGAACCACGTGATTTTCCATCTTCAGACCCACGTGGTTGAAAGCCAGCTCGCAAAACCGGCTGACGGACGTGGTGCGGCCGGTCGCGATGACGTAATCGTCGGGTTTGTCTTGTTGCAGCATCAGCCACATGGCTTCGACATAATCGCGCGCATGGCCCCAATCGCGCTTGGCGTCAAGATTGCCAAGCGCCAGTCTGTCCTCAAGGCCGAGCTTGATGCGCGCCACGCCATCGGTGATCTTGCGCGTGACAAATTCAATGCCGCGCAAGGGCGATTCATGATTGAACAAAATGCCGCTCGATGCGTGTAGTCCGAAACTTTCACGATAATTGACCGTCATCCAATGGGCATAGAGCTTAGCCGCAGCGTAAGGCGAGCGCGGATAAAAAGGCGTCTTTTCCGATTGGATTGGCTCCTGGATCAGCCCAAACATTTCCGATGAGGAGGCTTGATAGAATCGCGCCTCGGGGCATGCAATACGCACGGCCTCGAGCATGTTTGCCGCGCCAAGGGCCGTCACCTGGCCTGTCAATAACGGCTGTTGCCAAGACGATTTGACAAAGGACTGCGCCGCCAGATTGTAAATCTCGGCGGGGCGAACCTCATTGACGACCCGCAACAGGCCGGAAAGATCGATCAAATTGCCGTCGTGAAGCGTGATTTTGTCGGCAACATCGAGCCATCTCAGCCGAGCATCGACAACGTCCGCCGAGGCGCTGCGCCGGACCAGGCCATGAACATCATAGCCCTTCCCAAGAAGAAACTGCGCAAGATAAGCCCCATCCTGGCCGGTAACGCCGGTAATCAACGCACGTTTTGGTTGCATGCCCCGTTAGTCCCAAAATTCCAGCGCGAAAAGCAGGCCTTTACGCCCGCCCGTAAACATCCTCAAACCGCACGATATCGTCTTCGCCGAGATATTCCCCGCTCTGCACTTCGATCAGAACTAACGGCAGAATGCCGGGATTTTCAAGCCGATGTTTGTGGCCGCAGGGGATGTAGGTCGACTGATTTGTGGTAAGAAGTATTTCTTGGTCACCATTGACGACCTTGGCCGTACCCGAGACGACAACCCAGTGCTCGGCGCGATGATGATGCGCCTGGAGACTTAGGCGCGCGCCGGGCTTGACCTCGATGCGCTTGATCTTGAAGCGCTCGCCTTCTTCGAGCACCGTGTAAGTTCCCCATGGCCTATGCACCGTGCGATGAAGTTTTGTCGCCTCGTGCCCCGCCGCCTTGAGACGATTGTAGAGCTGCTTGACCTCCTGCGCCTTGTCCTTGCGGGCCACGAGCAAAGCATCCGGCGTATCAACGACAAGAAGATCGGAGACGCCGACCAGACCGACAAGGCGATCTTCCGAATAGCACGAAGCAGTTCTCCGCGTCCTCAAGCACCGTCTCGCCAACAGCGCAGTTGCCGCATTCGTCCGCGGTGAGAAGCTCCGCCATGGTCGTCCACGAGCCGATATCGGACCAACCGCACTCAACGGGCACGCAGGCGACATTCTTCGCCTTTTCCATCACGGCGTAATCGATGGATATGGCGGGTGTGGCGGCGAAAAACTCTGTATTGACTTGAACAACTGAGGCCTTGTCCATGTTTTTGCGGTCAGCCGCATCAAGCGCCGCACGCGCGCCGGCGAGAACGTCCGCGCAATGCGCCTCCATCGCATCAAGCATCGTGCGTGCCGCAAAACAGAACATACCCGAATTCCAATAAAAACGCCCGCTCGCCAGATATTGCGCCGCGGTTTTTTCATCCGGCTTTTCCACGAAGCGCAGCACGTCGTTGCCTTTGGTCTCGATGTAACCAAACCCGGTCTCGGGCCGGTCGGGGCGAATGCCGAAGGTGACGATGCGCCCCGCCACAGCCAGCGCCTGCGCTTGTGCAACGGCTTTGGCGAACGCTGGCTCGTCGCGGATGAGGTGATCGGCGGGCAGAATGAGAAGAATGGCTTCGCCGCCTTGCGTTTGCGCCACATGCAGCGTGGCCAGCGCGACCGCCGCCGCCGTATCGCGTCCCATCGGCTCGAGCAAAAAGGTGTTTTCGACCGCGGGCGCTTGCGCGAGCGCGTGAATATCGGTTGCTTCCGCGTAAGCATCAGTGGTGAGGAACAACAAGTCGCGATTGGTCACCGTGACGATACGGCGAACACCGGGAAGCCGCGCCGCGCGCGCATAGGTCTTGCCGATCAAATTGCCGCCGTCGGGCAAGCGCATGAAGGGCTTGGGATGCGCCTCGCGCGAGATGGGCCACAAACGCGACCCCGCCCCGCCGCAGATGATGATGGGGATGATGGGGGTCATAGTACTCCTCCTGCGCGCGAACGCCGGTCACCATGCAAAAGGCCAAATGATATAGGTCGTATATGTTGGATCTTTAGCCCATCTATTAACGCGCATTCCGCGAAGGCAAGCTATCGAGCCGTGCTTTGTCCAGCATTGGTTCGTAGAGCACGTGCAAAATGCTTCGCACCTCCTGCGAAGCGGCAAAAGCCCCGAGAACCATGCGTATAAAATCGATTAGCAGGTCACCTGCGACGATACAAGAGTGTGGACGCTTAAGGATTGAGGCTGACATATTTCTTGCTTCGGCTGCCGCTTGGGCGGCTTGGTCTCGAGACTTCGCGAGACAACTTGACAGCCCCTATGGTGAATTACCCGAATTCTGGAACGATAATTCATTCAAATTCTATGGATTGAAAACTGAAAGCAATTTTTCGTGGATCGTCATTAAGCCCTACCTCCTTCGGGGAGGTGGCATCCGGCATTTCAAAAACAAATGTGAGCTTTTGCGAGTTAGCTTTTTCGGGGATACCGATCACGATTGGATTATCCTTCCCACGTACACTCGTGAGCTCAAAACTGCCTGCTGGAGTAGCACCAATTGAGACAGAAAGCCTTTGTTTCTTGAGCTCGCCATAGATAAACGGAGACATGTACAACTTGATCTTTTTTAGTGGAGCTCCATTATTCGAGCACGAGAATTTAGCTAGGTGACCGTCTGTCCATCGCCCATGTTCTTCTGGGACGCTGAAGCCCTCCAAAAGCCTACTAGGTATGCTTCCTTTGTTTGAAAAATCGAAAATAGACCGGCAATCGCTGGCCTTTGCAAATTTTTGCTCGATACATTGTGCTCTAACTACAGATATGGATCCTGGCGCAAGGGATTCGCAACCCGAAGCGCCATAACTAGGATTATCGAACGAGCTGATAACATAAGAATATTTAGATAAGTCGGATATTCCGTTCAAAAGCACATCGCGAACAGCAATCTCCTTTGGAGTTCTCATGATAGCGGTTGAATACATATAATTAATCGTGGGAAATTCGTGTAGTCCAACAACAACATTGTATTTGCCACGATCAGGAACCGGAATGACCGTGTCGCGAAGATTAACAAGGTGGCGCTCAGTCGCGACTACGTCGGAAACATCGAAAAGTTTTTGACCGGGGACTGAGAAAATAAACAGAACACAAAGCGATGCGGCAAGAATATAGCCGTTGAATCGATATGCTCCGAAGATCAGATGCAATTGCTTGAGACCAAATAAACGTAAAACATAACATGCCGAAACAATGGAGGCATTTATGAATAAAATGGTTACAAGGCCAAATCCATATTTTTTGACAGCGTAATCCGAGCCGTATCCAAATTTCGTAAGAATGAGCTGAAGCAGACATAGTGCCGCCACTGCACCGCCATAAAATGCCAAGTATTTCATCGCAACATTAGCGGCACGATCGCTGTTTCTGATCCATACGACAAGCAATACGAACGAAACAATAAGCACGAGAAAACAAACGATCATTAATCCATAAGGATAAGAAATGTTGATGCAAAGATAAATCGCCATTATTCTCGGATATCACTTTCATCGCGGCAAATGAAGGGTGATCTTACAAGACCCACAATAGCAATTAACCCAATGATGAGTGCTATTGAGAACCTAAACACGACCTGTTCTTGTTGGGTCTATTTCAATAAAGACATATGCAAATAGCAACCCACATGCTAGTCCCAACATTTCGACTGCTGGCAACAAATGAATACTGGCATTTATGAACGTGAGAAGAGTTAAAAATATAAAGGATACGATTTTTCCCTTTGTTTTTTCCAAATAAATCGCAATAGACATTCCAACAAACAGGGCCGCTTGTCCGACGAAATGGGAGAAGAAAAAATTTCCCACGATTTCATGGCCATGGATATCGAGCTTTATCGAGATTGCATTTAATAAAAAAATAGCCGTAAAAATTAGAATGGCGGTAATCGCTAATCTGGGCTGGAGGCTATTCAAAATCAGTAGAGCACCTAACCAAAGAAAAGCCAACGACATTAGCGCTGTTATTTGAAGTCCAAGAAACGTGGAGTTAACGAATGTTCCCAGCACAGCAACGATAATATAGCTGAGGCGAGGATATATATTCATTTCTCCGAGAGATGGATCGTATGAAGCCAGCGCGGAAAAAGACGGGACGTATAAATTTGCCAATGTCCATCGCTCGGAAATGCGAAATGCGAGGGCATAATGATAGGCAACGTCAACCGACGCGCTCCACATCGAATCAATATAATAAAAAACCAATAGCCCGCATTCGGCTATTAGCCACTGCACATGCAATTTTCGGCGCCTTATTCATTTGTAATGAATTCCTGCATTAACCTGAGGCCAAAATGTGGAAAAGACGCAATCACGAATTCCGTAATTATTGCCATGGTCCTAAGGGTATATTTGAACCAACATTGACACCTGAAGCATTGTGAAAGGTGTATTCGTCCAGGAACAAAAACTGAATAGTTTCGTTCAGTAACGGGTTGCGCGTATTCGGACCGCCAAAGTTTGAAATCCAATACCCATGAAGGTCCAAGAGGGGAACAACCGCTTCAAGTGTTGCATGGCAAAGTTGAAATATTCTTCGTCTGAAAAGAATACGGGGTCCTCTTTGGGCAAGTATCTGGATAAATAAACGATGCGATTTCCTTTGTAGTTTTCAGGGGAATCGAAGTTGGTATGTTCAATGACGCCGACGAAAGGAAAGCCCGGATCATTCACATTAAGCCAGAAGTTTCTGAAAGACTTTGGTTGAGCCGAAGCACAACGCACAAGTTGCCAAGACATCTCACGCGTTGAGACTGATATCCACGTAGGATCGGAAGAAACGTAAGTTGATGTCAGCAAGAACTGGAAAGGCTGGCGTCAAAAGTATTGCTGCGGCGTACGGCACCTTGATCAGTCACTAAAGCATCAATATGCGTGCCATGCGTTTCTATAACGGTGGCCCGAACGCCAAAACTGACTTTACCTCCGTTTTGCTCGATAGCAGCCACAAGCTTCTCGGCAAGCCGACCAAAGCCGCCTCGAAAATAGGCGATCTGTTTGCGCCGCCCACAGCGGCAAAAACCGCAATTTGCCGCAGATTTTGTCGAAGCGGTACTAATCCTCAAATCAACATCGAACTCACCTGCAAAATATTGCCCATGATCTTACACTCATTGTTAGCGTTGACTTTTTCACTCGGCACTTTTCTCCCTTTTTTGGAAAGCACGTATGCTGCTGTTAATCCAGTGAACCCAGCACCAATGATCACCACATCATAGTTGTCCATAGGCTTTACTTGTGTACTTTAAGCGGCTTGAGATCTCGCAGTACGAAATAGCTGAGGTCTGGCCCAAATTGCGATGGCACCTGCAAGCGTTGTTGGAAGCCAAAGCGCTAAATGCACAATGATCGCATAACTCCCAGCCTGAGTTGCATTTGCACCAACGAGAGAAATGGCGCCAAACGCCGCCAAATGAAACGGACCGACGTAGCCAGGAGCGGACGGCACTAGCGTGGACAATGTGGCAACAGCCATCACGAGAAGGCCCGCAGCAGGGGGGCCGTTCACGCCCAAGCCGAGCATTACGCAATAGAAAAGCCCCGCTTCACTTATCCATATTAGCACGGAAACTGCAAGCATAGAAAGTAGAAGCCGCAGGCGTAATATAGCGTCGAAATCGGTCAATAGCTTGGCCATCGTTTCAAAAATTCTTTTCAAGCCAACATTGAAAAATCCTTTTGACGTTGCCGCGAGCTTGGTGAAAAGCTGGCTCAGCGATCCACTAAAAAGAGCGCCAGAACTAAAGAATTAATCCATCTATACGTCAAAGAAAATTGCCGAATTTTTTACCTCTGAAGGAATTGCTATTGCTTCTATAAAAAAGATTCCGAGCGCCATATTGGCGAGCAGTGCCATAAGGTCGATTAAGCGTTCTATGACTAAACTGCTCGCTGCTATTGTTCTAGTGATGCCCATAGCGCTGGGAAAAATCAATGCTCTCATTACATCGCCTAGCCTGAGCGGCAATACATTATTAAGAGCTATAGACCCAAGAAACGGCGCGCTGCAGTTGGCGAATGTCACGTGCGCTCCGGCAGCTTTTAGCATCATGGACCAACGCGTAATTCTGAGCGCATATCCTGTGACAAGCGACGCTAAACCTAGAATGAGGTAAGCCCACCGGAAATTCTCCAAAGCCTCCAACACGTCGGGCAAGCTAATTTGACGAAAAAAGACAAATAAACATAGGAACGTAATCATTCCTCCTATGAGCGGCTTAATCCATCTTTGTTTGCTAACACGCATCCCGATCACATATTTCCCCATACGCGCCACGGAGCTTTACCAGTAGCCCAGAGTGCTTCGAGTTCTCGTTTATCACGCAATGTATCGCAGGGTTGCCAAAAGCCAGTGTGATAAAACGCGGCAAGTTGGCCATCCTTGGCGAGATTGGCAAGCGGTGTTCGCTCCCATGAAGTATCATCTCCGTCGATGTAGGGTATAATGCCCGGCTCGAGAACGAAAAAGCCGCCATTAATCCAGCCGATTTCGTCGCTGGGCTTTTCCTCAAAGCTGGTAACTTGATTCATTAAATCGATATTCAGCACGCCAAACCTGCCCGGCGGCTGTACCGACGCAACGGTCGCCAGCTTGCCGTGCTTACGGTGGAATTCAATTTCTGCACTGACGTTAATATCGGAGAGACCGTCGCCGTATGTCAGACAAAACGTCTCATCACCGAGATAGGGCGCGACACGCTTCAGCCGCCCGCCCGTCATGGTTTCAGATCCGGTGTCTACAAGCGTTATTCGCCAATCCTCTGAATGATTGTTCAGTATCTGATGCTCGCCGGTCTTCAGGTCGATGGTCATATCCGACATGTGGCGATAGTAATTAGAGAAGAACTCCTTGATCAAATATCCTTTATATCCAAGACAAATCACGAAATCTTTGATGCCATGGTGCGCGTATATGTTCATGATGTGCCACAAGAGCGGCTTTCCGCCAATTTCAATCATAGGCTTAGGCTTGTTGTCGGATTCTTCGGCGATACGAGTGCCGAGGCCGCCGGCCAGTATGACAGCTTTCATGCTTATTCCGATCAGAGTTTTAAATCAGACGGATCGATGTTGAGGCTTCTTTCGACAATCGCCACAGGATCGGCGCGTAGAACTAAATAAATGCGCAAAAGATATTCGCCTATGATCCCGAGAAGGAACGCATTTAACCCAATTCCAAATAAAACGAGGATAAGGATGCTGGTGACGCCCTGAGGCAAATCGGGATGCAAAATCCTGACGATAAAATAATACAGCGCTCCCAACATGCTGGCCGCCAAAATACAAATGCCCAAAAACGAAGCTGCGCGAAGAGGGACTGTCGAGTGATTGAAGACGGCCGTTAAGCCAAGGCGCACCAGTCCGGAAACATTGAACTTGCTTTCGCTGGCTACTCGGGCCGCGCGATCATAAGGAACACCGATTTGACTGAAGCCTAGGCCCGCGATCATTCCGCGGAGATAAGGATTGGCATTTTTGATTTGGATAAGAGGTTGAATAACCTTTCTGTCGATAAGACGAAAGTCGCCAACATCACGTGGTATAGGATGCTCGCTAATTTTGTCGATCACCCAATAGCCAAACCTACGAAACGCGTGCAAAAAAGCACTTTCAGGCCGTTTTTTGCGAATGCCGTAGACAACCTGATAGCCATTTTTCCATCTCTCAAAAAAGGCTTCCAACATTTCCGGAGGATCTTGCAAATCTGCATCAATCTGCATGACTGCATCTCCCCTTGTGTGCAAATAATTGGCAAGTATTGACCGTTGAAATCCAAAATTTTTTGAGAAACGGATGGCCCTCACACGATGATCTTTGCGGGCTAATTCGGAAAGTAGCTCCCACGTCTGGTCATTAGAATGGTTGTCCGAAAATACAAACTCCATCTCGCAACGATCACGCATTCGATCTGCCAAAGAACGAAGGCGACCATATAACGCTTCAATATTACCTTCCTCGTTTAGAACGGGAATAGAGATGGATATCAATGGCTTCTTTTTCTCCATCATGCCCCCATGTCTCTTCTTCTTACTCTTCAGAGGATAAGTAACATTGCTTCATGTATCGAACAATCGCCGGCAACAAGTCTCGAAAATAAACAGATTGTAGGATTTCCGCGCGCTTAAAAATTGTCTCGTAATTTTCTTCAAGCAAGTCTCGCAGCGCGCCGACCCGCAAAAGCTCACTTTTTCCCAAGGCTTGAAAAACGCTTTCCGCAATAATTCTCAAGTTTACAGGCTCTCCATAACTCATATTTATCGTGCCAAGCGGAGCTAACTTTTCAATATGCGCAATCGCCTTGGCTTCATCGGCGAGGTGATGATATTCACGCAATTGTCGGCCTGAAGTCATTTTGAATGGATTGTGATTTCTGACGGCGGCAAGCATTTGGCCCAAGAACATAAACTGGCTCGGTTTGCCCATTCCGAATAGTGTATGAATTTGTAAATGGATTACCCGTCTGTTATTTGAGGCTATACTCTGAACGTAATCGCCAAGCGCTATTTTACTTTGAATATAGGAGTTTTTTGACCGCAGCAAGCCTTCCAGCACGGTACCAAAAGTAATAACCTTGATACCAAGTGTAGCCGCTCCATCGATCAGATTTTTGGGCAAGTGATAGTTGACTTTCAGCAAATCGTCCGCCGACAAACTCGGATCGAGTAAACCGGAGGCTACAAATACAGTCGGCCTCTCATTTGAGAGGTTATCGAAGTATCGAGAGACTTTATCGGCTGCGTCCTTTTGCCACCAATCGTCATAGATTGCCCGTTCCAGCAATACAATTCCTTTGCGTGCATATTCAGCGGCGATAGCTTGTCCGAGCCGCCCTCTTCCGCCAATTATATAAAACTTCACCGAAGACATTCACGCCATGCGTTGATTTGCGCGAGGGTGATTACACGAGCGGAGTTCGGATTGGCATAGTAGTTGCGATACCAATCTGCCGTTTCATGAATACTTCGTTCGGTATCCCAGACGGGATTCCAGCCGAGCTGATGGCGCGCCAACGAGCTATCCAACGCCAATGCCTGTGCTTCTGGCAAAGGATTATTCATGTATTCAAGATCGGGCCAACTCCAATTGATACTCATTAACTCAAGTACGTCACGTACAGAGTATTGTTTCGTATCCCGAGGCCCAAGGTTCCAGGGCTTTGCAACTCGGGCCGGATCGTTCGAGGCGAGTCCGGAAAGTATCATCAGATACCCATGTACAATTGCTAAGACATGTTGCCATGGCCGTGTTGCATCGGGATAACGTAACGTCAATGTGTCACCTTGAATTACGGCGCGGATGAAATCTGGTATCAAACGGTCTTCCGACCAGTCCCCTCCACCTATGATGTTCCCCCCTCGTGCCGTCGCAATCGCAGGGCCTTGAGCTTCGGCCCATGGATAAGATGCAGCATAACTTTGGATAATGATTTCGGCGGCAGCCTTGGACGCACTGTAAGGGTCCTTTCCGCCAAGTGGATCGTTCTCCCGGTATGACCACGCCCATTCATTGTTTCTATAGACTTTGTCGGTCGTTATGCAGAGTACGCCTTTGACACTTTTGACAGAACGTGCGGCTTCAAGCACATGTGCAGTGCCTTGAGTATTCACCAGAAAGGTTCTGATCGGGTCACGATATGAACGACGCACCAATGGTTGCGCAGCAAGATGAAGTATCAGATCGGGCTGAAAATTTGAAATGGCGGCATGCAAGCTCTTATAATTGCAAATATCGTCGAACGTGGATTGAATATCGTGGGTCAACTGCGCCGCTTCAAAAAGCGATGGAGTTGTTTCCGGTGGTAAAGAGTATCCGGCAACACTTGCACCAATTAATCTAAGCCACAGGCAAGTCCATCCACCGGTGAAACCGGTATGCCCCGTCACAAAAATCTTTTTTCCGGCCAAACTATCTTCGAAAGCCAGTTTCGGCGCCATAAAACATCACCAGATTTAGCCTTTGTACATTGTCAGCCTACGGAAGCGTCATCGAAGGCGCGGATGTCTTGATCGGATATGAGGGATCACCCCCCAAGTGAAGTCAGTCGCGTGCCGGTGTATAGTTTGGCAATTGAGTTTCGGTGACCCCTGTTGCGGAACCTTGCATTGATCCAAAGCCTACGCATTCATGCGGCCGTCGTCGTTTACGCGCCGGAAATTGCAATTTTGGCAAAGCTGCTCACCAGCCTTGCCCCGCAGGTACAGCACGTTTTATTGGTGGCCAACGATGGCGCCCCCTGGTCCTGTCGGCTACCGCAAAACGCCACGATTGTCACGCCGGAAAAAAATCTCGGCCTTGGCGCCGCCTATAATCTCGCCGCGGCGCGGGCGCGTGAACATGGCGCCACTCATCTTCTCTTGCTCGATCAGGATAGTGTGCCTGAGCCCGGCATGGTCGCGGCATTGGCGAAGGTCTTTACGCCGCTGGAATCCGTCGCCGCTGACCAGAATTGTGAACCGGCGCCGAGCTTACGCCATTCCGGAGTTGGGGCGGTCGCGGCCGCCGGGCCCGTTTGGCGCGACAGGCGCACCAGCGACGATGGCTTCTTTATTCGCTTTACGTGGTGGGGTCGGCAGACGTTAAAGCCGCCGGAAAGTGAGACTGTTGCAGTCGACTTCCTTATCTCCTCCGGCTCGCTCATTTCGCTCGACGCCTTGGCGGAAATTGGGCCGTTCGACGAAAAACTTTTCATCGAGCACGTCGACACAGATTTCGCGTTGCGCGCGGCGGCCAAAGGCTACAAGATGTATGGCGTGGCGGGAGCGCGGCTCGATCATGCGTTCGGAGAGGCGACGATGACGGCATCGCCGCTCGGGATGCGCCGCCGTTTTTTCCTCTATCCGCCGGCGCGCAACTACTATTTGTTGCGCAACAGCATTCTCCTGTGGCGCCGGCCTTACGCGCCGTGGCGATGGGTGTGGCACGATGTGCGCCGCACCATCCTGATGATGTTGTTTTACGCCTTATTTGTGCCACCGCGATGGGCACGACTGAAAGAGATGGCGCAGGCAATTCGGGATGCGTGCCGTCAGAACCACACCTCCTGATCATCCGAGGATGCTATTGCCGGGCCAGATCGATTTGCGCTAAGTGATCGCGCTTAACGCGTGAAAGCCGGCGCTAAGTTGCAATGAATTGCAGGGCATGATGGTCGCTTGCGACGTTGTCATCGTAAACTTCAACGCCGGCCCTTTTCTGAAGGATGCCGTCGCGACCGCATTGGACTCTCCGGCGGTCAGCCACGTTTTCGTCGTCGATAACGCGTCGACGGATGGAAGCTTGGATCTCATTTCGGATGCGGCCGATCGTCTGTCGGTGATCCGCAATACGGCAAATCTCGGTTTCGCAGCGGCATGCAATATCGGCATTGCGCGCGGGCAGTCGGACTATGTCCTTCTTCTCAATCCCGATTGCCACCTTTCCGAAGGCGCGGTTGAGCAGCTTATCATGGCGGCGGAGCGTGTCAGCCGGGTCGGGATGGCAGGCCCGTTGTTGCTCAATCCGGATGGCTCGGAACAGGCGGGCGGGCGGCGCGTCATCCCCACGCCTCGGCTCGCCTTCGTGCGCGCATTCGGGCTCTCGCATTTGCGCCGGTTTTTCCCTGCGGCGTTTTCTCATTTCCTCCTGCATCAAGATCCGCTGCCGGCCAAGCCGATTGAAATCGATGCGATCTCCGGCGCCTGTATGCTGGTGCGCCGCGGGGCCATCGCCGACGTGGGGCTTCTCGACGAGCGCTATTTCTTGCATTGCGAGGATCTCGATTGGTGCGTGCGCTTCCGTCAACAAGGCTGGACCATCCTTTTTGTGCCTGACGCGAAAGTGATCCATGAGAAGAGCGTAAGTAGTAAAAAGATGCCGTTCATGACCGAGTGGCACAAGCACAAAGGCATCGTTTACTTTTATCGCAAGTTCTTCAGCAGTGAATATCCTGTTCTTGTTACATATCTGGTGGTGGCCGGCGTATGGATAAGGTTTAGTATCGTAACGGCCACTATTCTTCTCTCTCGACGGAGGCCTAAGAATGCAAGCCCCGCGAGTCGGCGTGTTGGGCGCGACCAGCTTTGTCGGTGACAGTCTGCTGTCGCAGCTGCAAACTTCGTATGAAGTCGTGCCTTTTTCGCGGCACGGTCTGTCTGCCAAGGGCAGCGCATCCATTGCCGTTTCCGATATTCCTTATTGGATCAGCCTCGTTCCCATCTGGGTGCTTCCGGACTATTTCGATTTGATGGCGGCCGATGGCGTGCAGCGAATTATTGCTCTGTCATCGACGAGTCTATTGGCAAAGAAAAACTCGAGAGACCGGGCAGAACAAAAACTGGCGGCTCGACTGGCGGAATCCGAGCGGCGCCTCCTCGAATGGGCGAGTAAGCGAAATATTGAAGCGTTGATATTACGCTCAACTCTCATTTATGGAGGCGGGCGCGATCGGAACGTCAGTGAGATTGCGCGTTTCATTCGCCGCTTCGGGTTTTTTCCGATTTTTGGTCCGGCAAAGGGGCTGCGACAGCCTATCCACGCCGAAGATGTCGCCACCGCGTGCGTTAGAGCTCTGCAAGCCGGACACCTCGCCGGCCGTTGCTACAACATTTCCGGCGGCGAAACTTTGCCTTACTGCGGCATGGTTGTTCGTATATTCGAGGCGTTGGGAAAGCGCCCGCGGTTGATTTCCTTTCCTTTATGGTCTTTTGCCGTCACGATGTTGTTTGTCAGGATGATTCCGCGATATCGCGATTGGTCGGTGGGCATGGCCGAACGGATGAATCAGGACATGGTGTTCGATCATTCGCCGGCGCAACGAGATTTGAATTTGTCGCTGCGTGCCTTCCAACCTGAGCTGCCGATCGGTCCTGCCTCCTGAACGAAAGAGCACTGTTCATGAGGACCGGCAGGAGCTCGGTGTGCGCAAAGCTTCACCGACAGGATTGGTATTGTTTGTGGTTCTCGCCGCGTGCACTCGCTCGAATGTCCATGGGTGAATGAGCTAGTTGTGTCACTGACGGATGATTCACAAACTCTTCCCTCGTGCCTCAAGGCGCTCGCGCGCGAACCGCGCGCGAGCCATCGCAAGTCGGTTATTGCCGACTTGCGTAGTTTTGGATCGGATGTCGGGTATACCCGACATCCGTGGACCCGGACCTTTCGGTTGGGGGCCGATCATCCTTCGAGGCTCGGCCAGCCAAGTCGGCTTTAGCCGACTTGGCCGCTAAAGCATCGATCTCGGGTAAACCCGAGATCGGTGGCCGAGCACCTCAGGATGACGGAGATGGATCCGGACGAAACAAGCGTAGAGTCACAACATTAGCTGTTTGCCCCCCGCCTCTCCCGCAGAAAAGCAAAGAATTCGATCGCCTCGCGCAACCGCCGCCCGAGGACTTCGGGGCTTCGCGCCATCTCGGCGACAATGGACGCGATCTTTGGCGCGCGGAAATAAAAGCGACGGTAAAATTCTTCCACGGAGTTGAAAATTTCGGTGTGGCTGAGGTGCGGATAGGACAAAGGCGCGATTTGCACGCCATGGACATCGACCAAATCGGCGTCGTTCTCCTCCAACCAACCGTTTTCGATGGCTTGGCGGTAAAGAAAAGTTCCCGGATAGGGTGCCGCGATCGAGACTTGCAGCGTGTGTGGATTGATTTCCCGCGCGAAACGAATTGTCTCTTCGATGGTTTCGCGCGTCTCGCCGGGAAGCCCCATGATGAACGTGCCGTGAATGGTGATTCCCAATTCATGGCAATCCTTGGTGAAGCGCTTTGCGACGTCGATCCGCATGCCTTTTTTGATGTTGTGCAAAATTTCCTGATTACCGGTTTCATAGCCGACAAGCAGCAATCGTAAGCCGTTGTCGCGCATGACTTGCAGGGTTTCCCGGCGTACATTGGCTTTGGCGTTGCAAGACCATGTGACGCCGAGCTTCCCAAGCTCGCGCGCAATGGCTTCGGCGCGTGGCGCGTCGTCGGTGAATGTGTCGTCGTCGAAAAAAAATTCCTTTACCTGCGGCATGGCCCGCTGGGCCCAGCGCACTTCCTCCACGACATGCGCAACACTGCGGGTACGGTAACGGTGCCCGCCGATGGTCTGCGGCCACAGGCAGAATGTGCAGCGCGATTTGCAGCCACGGCCGGTGTAAAATGAAAGATAAGGATGTTTCAGATAGCCGATGAAATAGTTTTCGATGGTCAG
Organism: uncultured Pseudomonadota bacterium; assembly: GCA_963697535.1. Lineage (GTDB taxonomy): Bacteria > Pseudomonadota > Alphaproteobacteria > Rhizobiales > Xanthobacteraceae > Pseudolabrys. The sequence goes on from OY969085.1 coordinate 1,469,581, forward strand.
GTCGCGCTTGTAAACGGGCGTAACAAAGGGCAGTTCATCCATGTCGGTGAGAAGGCCGCGCTCTTCATTCCGGCGAATCGCACCATCCGTCTCGCGATAAATAAGGCCGGCGATGGCGCGCAAGGGGCGCCCTGCGGCGACGTCGCGAATGGTGAAGTCGTATTCCTTGCCGGCAATAAAATCGACGGGCAGGGCTTTCTCGAGGCTTGGTACCGGATCGATGGCGACATTGGCGCCCACCATGCCGATCTTGATGGCCGGGTTGGCCCCTTTAAGCGCCTGCGCGGCTTTGATATCGGAAGCAAAACTCGGCGTCGAGGAATGCAGCACCGCAAGATCGTAATCGACGGCTTGCCGCGCCACATCGGCGAGCGTGAGTGCATGTGGCGGCGCATCGATCAATTTGCTGCCCGGCACAAGCGCGGCGAGCTGAGCGAGCCAGGTCGGATACCAGTAGGATTTAATCTCACGCCGCGCCTGATAGCGCGAGCCGGCGCCGCCGTCGAATCCTTCGAAAGATGGGGCCTGCAGAAATAAGGTCCGCATGGCGTCTCACATTCTGATTCTGGTCGCGATAGCCGCGCCGCGCGATAGGCGGTAATGCCGGCCGCGCCATTGGACAGAAGCGCCGATAAAACTCGCGAAGTAAACGACGAAAGATAAAAATTCGCGCAGGGGCAAAAGAATAACGTTTTCAGAGCCGGTGCGGAAGCGGTGTTCAATGCTTAACCATACAATCATCCGACAAGCCAGCGCGATGAAAGCCAGTCCAATCGCCTGATATCCGTAGGTGATCGATGCAATCAGCGCCAAAGGCAAAGGATAGGTCATGATCGTGCCGGCGTAACCGATCGGTTCGATTGCACGAATGGTGCGTGCGGCACGCAATTCATTGGTCAGCCATCCGCTGAAAGTCTCGTCCGCATAGGCGTGACCAACGGCAAAAGGCGCAATCGAGACATCATAGCCGAGTGCACGAACGGCATTGCCAATCGCGTAGTCTTCCCAAAGCTGGTCGGCAAATGCCTCAAGCCCGCCGATGCGTCTCAATATGTGTTTTGAGATCGCGATGCATGCGCCAAAGCACGGGTGCGCCAATGCGAAGCTGCTTCCGACGATGACGCTCGGCAAAAAGTCAATATTGATACGAAGGGCTGCAAGTCGCGCGAAAATTCCTCTCGTGGCGACACCTTTATAAGGGCATGTGACGGCGCCAATTCCCGGCCTCCGAAGTTCGGCGGTTATCTTGCTCAGATGATTGGTGCCGATTTCGATGTCGCTGTCGAGCATAACCAGTGTGCCATAAAGCGCATGCCGCGCCATGTTGATGAGATTGGAAATTTTCCGGTTCGCGCCATGGATCCGCGTATCGATATGAAACTCGATCGAATGGCGCGCATCTTTAGTCGTCAAATGACGGACAACATCGATGGCCGGGTCGTCGATGTCGTCGGATCCAAAGATGATCTGCACGGGGGCGGGATAGTTTTGGCCGCATAAGATCGACAGGCGGCGGTGAAGATCCGGTTCGGCGCCGCATAACGGGACGAGCACAGTGAGCGACGGAATCGAAGCCGGCGGACAGCGCCTCTCGGAGCGGAACCATGCAATGAGCACGCTGGCGATCACGAGGTAAAAACAGCCAAAGGTGGCACCGGCAAGACAGATGTCGCCGGTCCAGCGCAAAATATGGCCGGCATTCAACATAGCCGGGCTGGCTCCAGCAACAGAGATTCGATCGTGGAAACGTAACGTTGTTCAAGCGATTTACGTGACAAATAGACCAATGTGTGATCGCGCCGAAGCACGGGGCTTCCGACGGCAATCGGATTGGTTGCCAGCACCAACATCAGGACATAGATGTTTTCGCCGAAACGATGCAGCGCGCCGTCTTCGGTCGCATCCTGCGTGACCGGTTCAAAGCCGTAACGGTAAGCCATGCGGATGAGTTGCGTACTCTGTGCGGCCGTGCCCAATCGTATGTCGGCTCGCACCGCGACGACGGCTTTAAGCTCGTCATTGTCCGCCAGGTGTCGGGCAAGCTCGATCAGGGAAATTTGTACGGCGCGTTTCATTTGCTGACCCCAAGCGACTGACGCCCTGCTCTCGCCCAATGACGGTACCTGCTCGTTCCAAAGATGCAGATTAAGAATGGCGTCGCCGGGCTTAATGAGCGTTCCGTCGGAAAGAGTCAGAGCATGTTCAGCTTGCGCCCGTTGCATACGAAGAATGCACGATGGGTGAGAGCTGTATTCGTACACGCCTTGCCGCTGGCGCAGCCAGCGGTCGAAAGTGAAAACCGCGCTTTCCAGCCACGTGTTAAAAGACCCGTTGGGCTGGGAAGAAAATGGATAAAACAACGATCGCCACTCCGCCCGTCAGTACGATTACGCCGCGGCAGCAGGAAAGTTCCGAATTAATTTAGCCGGTCATGTCTGCTCGATGAAGCAATGGCGGACAAGTTTTCCAAGACATTTGCCATGATTGTTGGCCGGGTGATTGTCACCCGTCGACCGTGGGTAAGACCACACTAATCTTGCGCGCTCGCGGGTTCTTCCTTGTAGAGCTCGTAGAGAACCGCCTTGATGGTGAGGGCAACTGGGATTGCCATGATGATGCCTGTGATGCTGAACAAAATACCTCCCGCCAGAAAACAGAAGATCACAAGCGCCGGAGGCACGTGAGCGGCTCGGCCCAGCACAATGGGTCCAAAAAACTCGTCAATCGAGATGCGCAGCACGATGGCATAAATAACGTAGCCTATAATGTTCGTCGCGCTCTTTGCTTCTTGTACGGCCACAAGGCCGGCGATGAGCGCCGACGCGAAGGGCCCCGCAACGGGGATCAACTCAAGCAGGCCCGTCAGCAATGCCAAGAAGACAGCGTGATCAAGGCCCAGGATGAGACCAAGGCCGATGTAGGCGACAATAGACGCGTAGAGCACGACGAGCGCCACGCCGACGAAATAACGCCATAGAACGTTGTGCAAGTCGTTCCAAACCCGGTGGACAAAGTCGCGACGGGTCGGCGGCACGAGCCAGAAAAGACTCCTGGCCATTGAGGGGCCGCCAATCAGAAAATATCCGAGCAGCACCCATGCCAAGATGAATCCGAAGAGCCCGGCGATTCCGAAACCCACGACTTCAAGGATATGTCCGCCGCCGAGCCAATCGCGCAGACCATTGGCGGTGTAAGTGGCGATCTCTTCAGGGCGGATTGATTGTCCGAGTACATGAATTCCTTTGGCGCCAATCAATTGCCGCACTAAGTCTTCAATCGTGCCTTCTGCGTCTGCGCCGATACGTTCGGCAACATGCAACAGGGATGGGATGCCGAGATATCCGAATAATGCCGTGAATGCGAGAAGCCCAATCAACACGAAAACGGCACTGAGCCAGCGCGGCCAACGTGCGCGGGCCGTAAGCCAGTCGACAAGCGGGCTGCAGACGTAAGCGACAATCCCCGCCACCGCGAACGGCAGGAGGATAGCGCGAATGAAATAAAGAAAGACGGCCAGAATGACGAGAACGAGAATAGGCACTACAGCTGAATCGCGTCTTCCCGCCTGTTGCGACGTCGCTCTGGGATTTGCCTCGAAGGGGCCGGGGTCGCGATCATCTTTCATTGTACGTGCGGCCTTTCCAGCGAACACGGCCGGTCAATCGCCAACGTAGGCTATCGAGCGCCATTACTGCGCCGATCGTATAGCCTAGCGGAAAAAGCGCGCCATACCAGAGCGGAATGCCGAAGTAGGCGGCTCCCGCCAAATGTAAGCCAAAGGCGGCCGCGGAGCCGAGCATTGCCGGCACGGTTGCAATGCAAGCCTGGGAAGCTCCTCTTGCGCAGCTCATAAGATCGATCAAAGGGAGCAGCGCCGCGGACCACGATAAAACGAGCGCCGCCAGAATAGTGGCAACGGTCGCGCTTGCCCCACCGAGCATGTCGGTCAGGTTTTTGGCAATGCCCGGCCACAATGTGCGCCAGCCTTTGTACATGCGCGCGCGGAGAAAACGGCTGCCGTCCATCAGCAATACGCGATGGCCGCTTCGTTTGAGCAACTGCGCAAGCTCGACGTCTTCGCAAGTTGCGGCATGGACGCTGCCGTGCCCGCCGACGGCTTCATAGGCGGAGCGCCGAAAAAGCATGAACTGTCCGTTGGCAACGACTGCACCGCTGTCCGCCGCCTGCACGCGCTCGAGCTGTTGCGAGAACGACAAAAGATAAAGCCCGCAAGGAATCATGAGCCGCTCGGCGAACGAACCGAGTTCATGGCGCGGCGCCAAGGACAAAAGGTCGAGCTTCTCGCGGTCAGCTGCGGAGACGGCACTCGCGATCAATTCCGGTTCAGTGCGCACATCGGCGTCGAGAAAGCAGAGCCATTCAGCATCGGGTGCAGCGGCACGCAGACCGGCGCAACAGGCGTTGACCTTTCCTTTCCACGCCGGTGGCAGTGGCGGTGCACGAAGTAATGTCACTCGCGCATGAGTGCGGGCGATCGCCGTAACGATGCCGGCCGTGTCGTCGGCCAATTCATCATCGACCACGATGATGCGCAGCCGTTCGTGCGGGTAGTCTTGCCTCAGCATGGACGCTAAGCAAGCGCCGATATTGTCACCCTCGTCGCGGGCGGGAATAATAACAGAGACGCAAGGAGCACCGCTGGCCGGCTGGACTTCCGACGCCGGCAATTGCGCGAGACCATTGCGTTGACGCAAGGCGCGGAAAATTAGCCAGCTTGCAAGGATAAACCATATGAAAGAAACGGTCAGCGCCACATCTGTGCCCGGAGTGAATGACAGATCAATCCACAGAACGCTTAATCGTCGGGGGGGTTCATTCTCGCGCCGTGGTGCATGATCTGTTCATGCCGCACGAGCGCCACTCGTTGTGGCAGCGCATTCGGTATTTAACTATTGCTGTAATCGAGCATTGGACTATGATTTGGATGTGTTCTACCTTTGTAATATCAAAAAACGTGTGCAGCTGGCGCAGACCGGCAAGTCAACATACCAATGAAGGAGGAGTTATGCCCATATCAATGAAGCCTTTGAAGGCTCTGATTCTCGGCGCCGCCTGTCTGGGTGGCCTATCGATGATGCCGTCGAGCAAAGCCGTGGCGGCGTGGAAGCCCACTCATCCGGTCGAACTCATCGTTCCGGCCGGCATTGGCGGCGGCGCGGGCCAAATGGCGCAGCTGATCCAAGGCATTGTCCAAAAACACAATCTCATGCCGACCTCCATCGTCGTCATCAGCAAAAAGGGCGGCTCGGGCGCGGAGGGCTTCCTTTATGTGAAGAATGCCAAGGCGGATCCGCACAAGCTCATCATTACCCTGTCCAACCTGTTCACCACGCCGCTGGCCACCGGTTCACCCTTCTCTTGGAAGGACTACACGCCGGTCGCTATGATGGCCCTCGACGAGTTCGTGCTTTGGGTCAATGCGAAGACGCCGTACAGGTCTCCGAACGAGTATATCGAGGCCGTCAAAAAAACCGGCGGTAAGATGAAGATGGGCGGCACCGGGTCCAAACAGGAGGATCAGATCATCACCGCGGCGCTTGAGCAGAAGACCGGCGCCAAGTTTACCTATGTTCCCTATAGCGGCGGTGGAACGGTTTGCACCCAACTTGTCGGTGGACACATCGATTCGTCGGTGAACAATCCGGTCGAATGCGTCGCGCACTGGCGTGCGGGGAATGTGCGTCCGCTCTGCGTGTTCGAACTCCAAGCCGATGCCTTATCCCGCCAAGATCACCGCGGATATGTCGTGGCAAGACATTCCAACTTGCAAGTCGAAGGGCCTCGACATCGAATACACGATGCTGCGCGGCATCATGGCAACGCCAGGCGCACCGAAGGAAGCGGTCGACTACTATATCGACCTGCTCAAGAAGGTACGGGCGACGCCGGAATGGAAAGCCTATATGGAAAAAGGCGCCTTCAATCAGAGCTTCATGACCGGTGCCGAGTTCAACAAGTGGCTGACGGATGCCGCGGCCGAGCATCACAAGTTGATGGAAAAGGCCGGGTTCCTTCACAAGGGCTCGTGATCCCTTTCGTAGTGGGGGCGCCTTAACCGGCGCTTCCGCAATTTGCTTGTTTACTGTTCGGTCTATCGTTATGAACCAATAGACGCGCTCTGCATGGACGGCGCGTCGTGATGATCATGAGTCTTGCGTAATGGCTGAAGATTCCAACAACGAAGATCGGACGAATAGCGTCGTCTCCAACCGCACTATGAACGTCGTGGTCGCGCTGGCGCTGATCTGTGTCGCGACAGTGGTGATGGTTTCGAGCTATCGTCTCGGCGCCGGCTGGGCCAAAGATGTGGGGCCGGATTCCGGCTATTTTCCGTTCTATGTCGCGCTGATCATGTTCGTGACCAGCAGCGTCACGTTGGTCCAGAATCTATTCGCACGCCGTGCCGACAAAGGGGGCAGTTTCATCGCGCATGGCGAGTTGATGATGGTGCTTCAAGTATTGATTCCAATGATGATTTTTGTCCTCTTGGCGGTCTATATCGGCATCTACATCTCGACGTTTCTGTTCATCGGCTTCTTCATGAGCTGGCATGGCCGCTATCCGATTTACAAGACGCTGCCGGTTGCGATCGGCGTGCCGGTTGCGCTGTTCATCATTTTTGAAATCTGGTTTTTGGTGCCGCTGCCGAAGGGTCCCTTTGAGGCTTGGCTGGGCTATTAGAGCATGATCCCGAAGAGCCTGTCGTCGCGCTTGACCCGACGTCGGGAACCGGTTTTTGGAACGATCATGCACCTGCGACTGAGCCGGGAATGCGCAATGGTCCCAAACGATCGCGCTCTAAGCCGAACGGACGAAAGCACAAGGGCGTGGTGAAGACAGTAAAAGACAACGATAAAAAAGCGGTGGTTGTCATGACGCCGCGCGAATGATGGGAGGCCCTGTTGGACGCGTTCTTTTCTTTGATGCACGGATTCGAGGTGCTGCTGACACCCATGAATCTGGGCTACATGGTAGTGGGCATTTTGTTCGGCGTGCTGCTCGGCTTTTTGCCCGGCGTCGGCGGTGCCAATGGCATTGCCATTCTGTTGCCGTTGACCTTCTCGATGCCGAACACCACCGCGATCATCATGTTGGCGGCGATCTACTGGGGCGCCTTGTTCGGCGGCTGCATCAGCGCCATTCTGTTCAACATTCCCGGCGAACCCTGGTCGGTGGCCACCACATTCGACGGTCACCCGCTTGCAAAGCAGGGCCGCGCGGGGGAAGCGCTCACGGCCTCGCTGAGCTCTTCCTTTATTGGCGCGCTGATCGCCACGATCGTGCTCACTTTTCTGGCGCCGCTTGTCGCCAATTTCGCGCTCGATTTTGGTCCGCCCGAATTCTTTGCGGTTTATTTGCTGACCTTCTGCAGCTTCGTCGGCATGGGCCGGCAATCGCCGTTCAAAGTCATCTCGGCAATGATGCTCGGCTTTGCCTTCTCCAGCGTTGGCACAGATGAAGTGACCGGCGGCTTGCGTTTGACCTTCGGCACCGAAACGCTGCTGACCGGCTTCCACTTCCTGATCGCGGTCATCGGTCTGTTCGGGATTGGCGAAATCTTGGCGACAATCGAGAAGGGGCTGCATTTCGAAGGACAAAGCGCCAAGATCAATCCCTTCGTCGTGTGGCAGACGTGGAAGAAACTGCCGCTATATTGGGTCACCATCATTCGCGGCACCTTCGTTGGCGTATGGCTCGGTGTCACGCCCGGCGGTGCCACGCCCGCCTCGTTCATGAGCTACGGCCTTGCCAAGCGCTTTTCACGCAATGGCAGCAAGTTCGGCACCGGCGAACTGGAAGGCGTGGTCGCGCCGGAGACGGCCGCGCATTCGGCCGGCACCAGCGCGCTCTTGCCCATGCTGACGCTCGGCATTCCCGGCTCGCCGACCGCGGCCGTCTTGCTCGGCGGCCTGCTGATTTGGGGCTTGCAACCGGGTCCACTGCTGTTTGTCGAGCAGAAAGATTTTGTCTGGGGCCTGATCGCCTCGATCTATCTCGGCAATCTTGTTGGCTTGGCGGTTGTGCTTTCGACAGTGCCGTTCTGGGCATCGATCATGCGTATTCCGTTTTCGATCATCGCCCCGATCATCATCGTGGTTTGCGCGATCGGCTCCTATACGTTGTCGAACGCGCCGGCGGACCTGATCTTCATGGTGATGTTCGGCGTCATCGGCTATCTGTTCAAGAAGCTCGACTATCCTTTGGCGCCGATGGTCCTTGCCATTGTGCTCGGCGGCCGCGCGGAGAGCGCATTCCGTCAAGCGATGATCGGGTCGCAAGGCGACATATCGGTGTTTTGGTCGAACTGGCTGGTCGGCACCATCACGGCGCTGAGCGTAATCATGCTGTTCTGGCCGCTGATCTCGATGGCCCTTGGCGCGGTAATGCGCCCGCGTGCCGGCTCGCGTGCCGGACTGAAGCCAGCGCAATAACGGCCTTCACGTATAAAGAAACATTACCGCCTGTCGGCCGCCATTGGTCCACGGGCGGTTCTTTCTTTGATTTAACCCTCCATTAACTTCACTGCTCAGTAAAGAACTTCAGCGCTCGGTAAAGTTTGTTGCATTGCAAAAAAGCGCCAATCGTCCGAAGCATGCAATACGAAAGGCGATTGCGCGGCCCGCTGGTTCTGGCATATTGTATACCAGTTATGAATGTTCGACAGCGTAATCACAGAACGGCCAGCCTAAACGCCCGACCGCTCGAATCGCACCGAGCCGAGGCTGGCTTGCGGCCGGTGCTCGAGCCGATCGCCACGCCGCCGAGCTTCAAGCAAAAAGCCTATGTGGCATTGAAGACCGCGATTGTCGCCATGGACATCTATCGGAGCCGCGACGATATTCGCCTCGACGAGCGCAAACTTGCCCAGGATTTCGGTATCAGCCGCACGCCGGTGCGTGAAGCCATGGCGCAGCTGGAGAGCGAAGGCTTCGTGCGCTCGGTGCCGCGACGCGGTGTTTACGTCGTACGTAAGACCAAACGTGAGGTGATCGAGATGATCACCGCCTGGGCTGCGCTCGAGAGCATGGCGGCGCGCCTGATGACGCAGACAGCCACGGATGAGGAAATTGCAGGCTTACGTAAGATGTTCGCCACTTTTGAGAATGGCAAGCTGCGCGCGCATCTCGACGAATATTCGGATGTGAATATCGAACTCCATCAAACGATCATTCGCCTCAGCCATAATAACGTGCTCACAGATCTTGCCAGCAATTTGTTCACCCATATGCGCATGATCCGCCGCGCAACGATCGGCGAGCAGGATCGTGCCGACCGTTCGATCCGCGATCACATGAACATTATAGAAGCCATCGAGGCGCGCGCCACCGATCGTGCCGGAGATCTTGTACGCGATCACGCGCTCGGGCTCGCCGAGCATGTGAAGCGATACGCCGATTATTTGGATTGATCATATGAGTCAGCCTATCCCCGTCATCCTGAGGTGCCCGGCGCACAGCGCCGGGCCTCGAAGGATGCACGGCCACCGATCTCGAATTTTATCCGAGCGTGGTAGCAGTATTTTTCCGGCACAAATCGGCGGCCGACTTGTGCTGGCCGCCACCCTTCGAGGCTCGCTTCGCTCGCTCCTTAAGGGTGACGGAACGAGCGTAACGCGTAATGCAGGATTTGGGAGAAACGCATGGCTAACGCAGCAATAAAGAGCATTGAGACGGCAGCAGAGGAACAGGAGTTGACGGACGGCTTTCACCTGATCATCGATGCGCTCAAGCTCAATGGTCTCAACACGATCTACGGTGTGCCGGGCATCCCCATCACCGACTTCGGCCGTACGGCGCAAGCGGCCGGCATTCGCGTTCTCTCGTTCCGTCATGAGCAGAATGCCGGCTATGCAGCTTCCATTGCGGGCTTCCTGACCAAGAAGCCCGGCATCTGCCTCACCGTTTCGGCGCCCGGCTTCCTCAACGGTCTCACCGCGCTCGCGCACGCCACCACCAACTGCTTCCCGATGATCCTGATCTCGGGCTCGTCCGAGCGGGAAATTGTCGATTTGCAGCAGGGCGATTACGAAGAGATGGACCAACTCGCTATCGCCAAGCCGCTCTGCAAAGCGGCTTACCGCGTGCTGCACGCGCAGGACATCGGCATCGGCCTCGCGCGTGCCATCCGCGCGGCCGTGTCGGGCCGTCCCGGCGGTGTTTATCTCGATTTGCCGGCCAAGCTGTTCGGGCAGGTGATGAATTTGGAAGAGGGCAGGAAGTCGCTGGTCAAAGTTATTGATGCGGCACCGGCCCAAATTCCAGCGCCTGACGCGGTCAAACGCGCGCTCGACGTGTTGAAGAGCGCCAAGCGTCCGCTGATTATTCTCGGCAAGGGTGCGGCTTATGCGCAGGCCGATGACGCCATCTGTAGCCTCGTCGAAAAGAGTGGCGTGCCCTTCCTGCCGATGAGCATGGCCAAAGGCCTGCTTCCCGACACGCATCCGCAATGTGCGGGCGCTGCGCGCTCAACCGTGCTCAAGGATAGCGACGTCGTCATGCTGATCGGCGCGCGCCTCAACTGGCTCCTGTCACATGGCAAGGGTAAGGCCTGGGGCGAGCCGCACTCGAAGAAATTCATTCAAATCGACATCGAGCCGAAGGAGATGGATTCGAACGTCGAGGTCGTGGCGCCGGTCGTCGGCGATATCGGCTCGTGCGTCAACGCATTGCTGCAGGGCATGGGCGGCAGTTTCCCAAAGGCGCCGGCCGACTGGATGGCTGCCGTCACCAAGAAGCGCGAAGAAAACGTCGCCAAGATGGCGCCGCGGCTGATGAACAACAACGTGCCGATGGATTATCACGGCGCGCTTGGTGTTCTGCGCACGATCGTCAAGGAGCGGCCCGACGCGATCCTCGTTAATGAAGGCGCCAACGCGCTCGATCTCACGCGCGGCATCATCGACATGTACAAACCACGCAAGCGTATCGATGTCGGCACCTGGGGCATCATGGGTATCGGCATGGGCTATGCCATCGCTGCGGCGGTCGAGACCGGTAAGCCGGTGCTGGCGATCGAGGGCGACAGCGCTTTCGGTTTTTCCGGCATGGAGATCGAGACGATCTGCCGTTACAACTTGCCCGTCTGCGTCGTCATCTTCAACAACGACGGCATCTATCGTGGGACAGACGTGAATCCTTTAGGAACCGATCCGGCAACGACCGTCTTCGTCAAGGGTGCGCGTTACGACAAAATGATCGAGGCTTTCGGCGGCGTTGGCGTCAATGCAACATCCCCCGATGAGCTCAAGCGCGCCGTGAACGCGGCGATGGACAGCGGCAAGCCGACGCTGATCAACGCGGTGATCGACCCCGCCGCCGGCAGCGAGAGCGGCCGTATCGGCAACCTCAATCCGCAAAGCAAGCTGAAGAAGAAGTAAACAGACCCGTAGGGTGGGCAAAGGCGTGCGCAAGCACGCCGTGCCCACCGCATCAGAGCGCAGACCATGAGCGTCCGCTCGAAGATATAGGCATCAGTTTGGTGGGCACGGCGCCTCCGGCGCCTTTGCCCACCCTACGACTACGTTGAGAGATCGAAATGTCAGCCCGCTTTTGCGGGCATGAGCGGAATAAAGGAGATGATGATGGCTAAGTCGAAAAAAGCAGCAAAAGCCAAGAAGAAACCGGCGAAGAAATCGTCACGTAAGGTCGTGAAGCTGGCCGCCAAGAAGTCCGTCAAGAAGGCCAATGGCGCCAGGAAGGCGAATGGCAATGGCAAGTCGAATAACTTGCCACGGCCGAGCTCGAAGCCTTTCGGCCAAGACGGTAAGGCGCTTTCCGGCGTGCGCATTCTCGATTTCACGCATGTGCAGTCCGGCCCGACTTGCACGCAATTGCTTGCCTGGTTCGGCGCCGACGTGATCAAGGTCGAGCGCCCGGGCGTCGGCGATATCACGCGCGGGCAATTGGCCGATGTGAAAGGCGCGGACTCGCTCTATTTCACCATGCTCAACCACAATAAGCGTTCGATCACGATCGACTCCAAGCATCCGCAAGGCAAGCGCGTGCTCGATGAACTCATCAAGACCTGCGACGTGCTGGTGGAGAATTTCGCGCCCGGCGCGCTCGACCGCATGGGGCTCACCTGGGAGCACATCCACAAGCTCAACCCGCGCATGGTCGTCGCCTCGGTCAAAGGCTTCGGACCCGGGCCTTATGAAGACTGCAAGGTTTACGAAAACGTCGCGCAATGCACCGGCGGCTCGGCCTCGACCACCGGCTTCCGCGAGGGTCCGCCGCTCGTTACCGGCGCGCAGATCGGCGATAGCGGCACGGGCTTGCATCTCGCGCTCGGCATTGTCGCCGCGCTCTATCAACGCAACCGCACCGGCCGTGGTCAAAGAGTGCTGGCGGCAATGCAGGATGGTGTTCTCAACCTTTGCCGCGTCAAGCTGCGCGATCAGCAGCGGCTCAAAGCGGGTCCGCTCAGGGAATACAGCCAATATGGCGAAGGCGTGCCGTTCGGCGAAGCAACGCCGCGAGCGGGCAACGATTCCGGCGGCGGGCAGCCCGGCTGGATTCTAAAGTGCAAGGGCTGGGAGAGCGATCCCAACGCTTATATCTACTTCATCACCCAGGCGCCGGTCTGGGGTACGATCTGCGACATCATCGGCGAGCCGGCCTGGAAAACCGATCCGGAATACGCCACGCCGCCGGCGCGACTACCGAAACTGAAAGCGATCTTCGCGCGCATCGAAGCATGGACCACGACCAAAACCAAGTTCGAGGTCATGGAAATCTGCAACAAGGTCGATATCCCGGTCGGTCCGATTCTGTCGATGAAGGAAATCGCCGAAGACGAATCGCTGCGCAAGACCGGCACGGTGGTCGAAGTCGATCATCCGACCCGCGGCAAATATCTGACGGTGGGTAATCCGATCAAACTGTCCGACTCGATCTCGGAAGTGAAACGCTCGCCGCTTCTGGGCGAGCATACCGATGAGATCCTGAAGGATGTGCTCAAATTCTCGGCTAAGGATATTGCCGAGATCAAGAATTCAGGCGCGCTCAGCGCACCGGAGAAGAAAGAGAAGGCGGCGTAGCTTCCCTCTCCCCGCCCGAACTCGGGTTTACCCGAGTTCGGCATTTAAAGTGATCAAAGTCGGATATATCCGACTTTGATTGGGGAGAGGGTGCCGAGCGCCGATAGGCGCGAGGCGGGTGAGGGGGCGTCGCCGTATTGCGTGTCGCCTTATTGCGTAATGTCGAGGCCCCCTCACCCGACTTCCTCGCTCACGCTCGGAAGTCGACCTCTCCCCGCAAGCGGGGAGAGGTGAAGAAAAGAATAAGGAGGAGAGTTACAAATGCGTATCGTCGTTCACGGCCAACAGGCCTTCGGCAAGGCCGTGCTGGAGGCGCTCATCAAGCGTGGTGATAATGTGATTGCCGTCTTTGTCGCGCCTTCGAGCGAAGGCGCGAAGGCCGATCCCTTGAAGGAAGCCGCGATTGCCGCGGGCCTGCCGGTTTATCAGCCGTCGTCCTACAAAGACCCGAAAGTCTGGGAAGAATTCAAGGCGCTCAAGCCGGACCTGCAAGTCATGGCTTTTGTGACTTTGTTCGTACCGGAAGAATTCTTGAACATCCCGACGCATGGTTCCATTCAATATCACCCGTCGCTGCTGCCGGCCTATCGCGGCGCGAGTGCGATCAACTGGCCGATCATCAAGGGCGAGAAGGAAACGGGCCTGTCGATCTTCTGGCCGGACAATGGTCTGGATACCGGCGATATTCTTATTCAGAAGAAGACGCCGATTTCCGATACCGATACGCTCGGCACCGTTTATTTCGACCGCCTGTTTCCGATGGGCGTCGACGCCATGCTCGAGTCGGTCGATCTCGTCAAAGCCGGCAAAGCGCCACGCATTAAGCAGGACGAGTCGAAAGCGACTTATGAAGGTCTCTGCCGCGCGGCCAATGCCAAGATCGATTGGGGCAAGCCGTGGGAGCAGATCGACCGGCTCGTTCGCGGCTGCAATCCCGCCCCCGGCGCCTGGACGACCTTGAATGGCGCTACGCTCAAAATCTTCGATGCTAAGCCGCTTCCCGCGCGCGATCCGAAAGGCATCGGCGGCAAACTCGGCGAAGTCGTTTCGGTCGAAGCCGACGGTTTCACCGTCGTCTGTGCCGATGGCCGGTTCAAAGTCACCCGCGTGCAACCCGCCGACGGCAAGAAGATCGATGCCGGCGAATGGGCGAAGTCCGCCAATCTCGCCAAGGGAGCGATTTTCTCGTGAACTCTCCACGAGCACAGCGCGCTCCCTCTCCCCGGCGGGGAGAGGGTTGGGGTGAGGGGGTTCCATACTCTCGAGTTTTTAACCGCTCACCCGACGCGCTTCGCGCGTCGACCTCTCCCTATGGGAGAGATGGCCCTGCGGCTGCCCCGCAATTCCACCTTTGATCATCGATTATCCAGGAACCCACCTCATGCCCGCCTCGCAACACCAAAATCCGAAATCCGATATCGAAATCTCGCAAGCCGCCAAGAAGCGGCCGATCCTCGACATCGCCAAAGAAAAACTCGGCATCGCGCCGGAAAACCTCGATCCCTATGGCCACTACAAGGCCAAGGTATCGATGGATTATGTAAAGTCGCTCGCCAACAAGCCAAACGGCAAGCTGATCCTGGTCACGGCGATTTCGCCGACGCCCGCAGGCGAAGGCAAAACTACAACCACGGTGGGTTTGACCGATGCGCTCAACCACATCGGCAAAAAGGCGATGCTGTGTTTGCGCGAGCCTTCGCTCGGTCCATCGTTCGGCGTTAAAGGCGGCGCGGCCGGCGGCGGTTATGCGCAGGTCGTGCCGATGGAGGACATCAACCTTCATTTCACCGGTGACTTCCATGCCATCACCTCCGCGCACAATCTGCTTTCGGCGCTGATCGACAACCACATTTATTGGGGCAATGCGCTCGGCATCAACTCGCGCCGCGTCGCCTGGCGCCGCGTGATGGATATGAACGACCGCGCGCTGCGCGAGATCGTCTGCTCTCTCGGCGGCGTCGCCAATGGTTATCCGCGCGAAGCTGGCTTCGACATCACGGTGGCGTCGGAAGTCATGGCGATCTTCTGCCTCGCCAAGGATCTCGACGATCTGAAAGAACGGCTCGGCAACATTATCGTTGCTTATACGCGCGAGCGCAAAGCCATCCGCGCCCTCGATCTCAATGCGCACGGCGCCATGACCGCGCTCTTGAAGGACGCGATCGCGCCCAACCTGGTGCAGACGCTGGAAGGCACGCCCGCCTTCATTCATGGTGGTCCCTTTGCCAACATCGCGCACGGCTGCAACTCGGTTTCGGCGACGACGACCGCGTTGAAGCTCGCCGACTATGTGGTGACGGAAGCCGGCTTCGGCGCCGACCTCGGCGCTGAGAAATTCCTCGATATCAAATGCCGCAAGGCGGGGCTCAAGCCCGATTGTGTCGTCATCGTCGCCACCATCCGCGCATTGAAAATGCACGGCGGCGTCAAGAAAGAAGACCTGAAGAAGGAAGACCTCAAGGCGCTGGAAGCGGGCATGTCCAATTTGCAGCGTCACGTCGAAAACGTGCAGAAGTTCGGCCTGCCGGCGGTGGTTTCGATCAACCGCTTCTCGGCCGACACCGATGCCGAGATCGCGCTGGTGAAGGAGAAGTGTAAAGCCTTCGGCGTCGAGGCGCTGATGGCCGATCACTGGGCCATGGGCGGCGAGGGCGCGGCCGATGTCGCCCGCGCGGTGGTCAAGATCATCGACGCGGGCAAGGCCAATCTCAAGCTGCTTTATCCCGACGACATGCCGCTGTTCGAGAAGATCCGCACCATCGCGCAGAACATCTACCGCGCCGATGACGCGACCGCCGACAAGTCGGTGAAGGATCAGCTCAAGCAATGGGAAGAGATGGGTTTCGGCAAACTGCCGGTCTGCATCGCCAAGACGCAGTATTCGTTCTCGACCAATCCCGACGCCAAGGGTGCGCCGACCGGCTTCACCATTCCGGTGCGCGAAGTGCGTCTCTCCGCCGGCGCCGGCTTTGTTGTCGCGATCTGCGGTGATGTTATGACAATGCCGGGCCTGCCGAAAGCGCCGTCGGCCGACGCCATCGATGTGAAAGACGGCAAAATCGTGGGGTTGTTTTAAGCCCCACGCTTTGGCCTTGAAAATAGGCGCAGGGTGACGATAGGCGTAGGTGGGCAAAGGCGCCGTGGATTGCGTTACCCACAACAAAACGTTTTGGGAAGGCGCCCTGCCCACCGACGCCACAAAGTCTTGGCGCAAAAAAGAAAACGCCGCCTTCGTTACCGAAGGCGGCGCTTTTGTTCGCATGTGCTTTCAGTGAAACAGCTTCATCGCATTGGCGATTGTCTGGATCACGCCCCAAGCGAGCGGGATGCCGACAAATCCCCAGGCAAGCATCAGTTTCAGAGTCATCGAGCTGTCTTGCGTATCGTTAGCCATGGTCATTCCTCCTTAATTTCTTGTGTGATCTTTGTCCCAAAAACCGGTTTCCGCCCTCGGGACCCAGGTTCCGAGGGCAGGCTTTTTCGGGATCATGCACTATGCGCGGGCCGGAGCAACGCCACGGGCATCGGTTTCTTTCATATGATAACGCTCATGCACGGCCTTGATGAAGAAGTTGCAGATGAAGCCGATCACCAGCAACCCGGCCATGATAAACATCGTGGTATTGTAGGCTTGCGCCTTCGGTACGCCGTGCGTGATCTGATACTGGCGAATGTAGTTCACCAGCACCGGACCGAAAACGCCGGCCGCGGACCATGCGGTGATGAGCCAGCCGTGGATGGCGCCGACATAGCGCGTGCCGAACATATCCTTCAGATAGGCCGGCACGGTGGCGAAGCCGCCGCCATACATCGAGATGATGACCAGGAAGCACAGCACGAACAGCGCGACGCTGCCGATCGAGCCGGTCCATGGCACCAATGCGTAGAGCACCGTTCCGATCGCGAAGAAGCAGAAATAGGTGTTCTTGCGGCCGATGATGTCGGAGGTCGAGGCCCAGAAGAAACGCCCCGCCATATTGAACAGGCTGAGCAGGCCGACAAAGCCGGCTGCCGCCACCGCCGAGACATGGCCCGGGAACATTTCCTGAGTCATTGCCGAGGCCTGTCCGAGCACGCCGATGCCGGCGGTCACGTTCAAGCAAAGCACCCACCAGATCAGCCAGAATTGCGGCGTCTTGATCGCGTCATAGACGTAGACGTCATTATTGGTGATGAGCTTCTGCGCCACGACGGGCGGCGTATACCCTTCCGGCTTCCATCCCGGCGCGGGAATGCGCACGATCGCGGCGCCAACCCACATGAAGCCGAGATAGATGAGGCCCAGGCAGATGAACGCTTCGGCAACGCCCACATGGGTAGGCGTGGAGAAGAGCGCCATCAATCGCACCGACAACGGCGATGCGATAAAGGCGCCGCCGCCGAAGCCCATGATGGCCATTCCGGTCGCCATGCCAGGCCGGTCCGGAAACCATTTGATCAGTGTCGAAACCGGCGAGATATAGCCGATGCCAAGACCGATGCCGCCGAACACGCCATAGCCCAGATAAACGACCCAGAGATTATGTGCGTAGACGCCGACCGCCGACAGCAGAAAGCCGAACGCCCAGCACAGGCCGGCGGTGAACATCGCCCGGCGCGGGCCCCCTTCCTCGACCCAACGTCCGAAGACAGCGGCCGACACGCCAAGGAAAAAGATGGCAATGGAAAAGATCCAGCCGAGATCGGTTAGTTTCCAATCGCCCGGTGCGGATTGTGTGATGCCGAATAGTTTTGTCATCGGCAGATTGAAGACGCTAAGCGCATAGGCCTGGCCGATGCACAAATGAATGCAGAGCGCCGCCGGCGGTACCATCCACCGGCTGAACCCTGGTTTCGCAATCGTATGATTGCGGTCGAGGAATGAGAGGAAACTCATCTCGCGGTTCTCCCTAAAGTTTTCTGTTCAGTGTTTTGAAGGACAGTAGATGACAGCGGACGAGATTCTCGCCCCCCGATTAACTATCGCACAGTGTTGCGCCGACACATAGAATCAATCGATGTTTTTCAACGGTCCAATGGATCCTCATTTCGCAACTGCGAGAAACAATTTCAGAAACTTTCGACGACGCCGAATATTCGCGATGAATTGATGTTGCATTGCAAATGGGCCAGAATAAAGAGACAGCTATGACAGCCAAGCCATTTTGCCGGGAAAATCAAGCAATTCATTGGCATTGCGAGCTTGTTTACAGTAGTTCAAAGGAGCCTCCTGGGGAGGGGAGGTAAGAAATGAGCGTTCACGAACAACAATTAGCCTCGGCCCCGGATATCGCGCGTAAGGGCCGCCGCCGGCCGCGACGGACGCCGAAGGGCCGGCAGCTCGATCCGGGCGCCGTTGCCGAGGTGCAGGCGCTGCTCACCGACCGGCCGCGCCGCCGCGATCTCCTGATCGAGCATCTGCATCTCATTCAAGATCACTACGGCTATCTGTCCGCCGCGCATCTGGCCGCGCTCGCCGCCGAGATGAAACTGGCGCTCACCGAAGTTTATGAGGTCGCGACCTTTTATGCGCATTTCGATGTGGTGAAGGAAGGCGAAACACCGCCGCCGCCCGTGACCGTCCGCGTCTGCGATTCATTATCATGTTGCATGGCGGGCGCGGAAAAGCTGCTCAAAGATTTGCCCGCGAAGCTTGGGCCCCATGTGCGGGTTGTCCGCGCGCCCTGCATGGGCGCTTGCGACCGGGCGCCGGTCGTTGCTGTCGGTCACGTGCAGACGTTCAAGGCGACGTCGGACGACATAGCCGCGGCTGTGAAGGCGAAGCCGCACGCGCACGTCTGGGACCCGGAAGTGGACTTCGCCACCTATCAGAAGCAAGGCGGATATGCGCTGCTGAAGTCATGTCTTGCCGGCAAGCGCACGCCTGATGAGTTGATCAAGATCGTCAGCGATGGCGGCTTGCGCGGCCTCGGCGGCGCCGGCTTTCCCACGGGCCGTAAATGGTCGCTGGTGCGCGCCGAGCCGGCGCCTCGCATGTTCGCGGTCAACGCGGACGAAGGCGAGCCCGGCACGTTCAAAGACCGGCTTTATCTCGAACGCGACCCGCATCGTTTCCTTGAAGGCGTGTTGATCGCCGCTTGGGTGGTCGAGGCGCGCGAGACCTACATCTATATTCGCGATGAATATCCCGAAATCCGCTTGATGCTTCTTGAGGAGATCGAGCGCGTCGAGAAAGCCGGCCTTGCACCGCATACCAAACTGTATTTGCGCCGCGGCGCCGGCGCTTATATCTGCGGCGAAGAATCGGCGATGATCGAATCGATCGAAGGCAAGCGCGGTTTGCCGCGTCATCGTCCGCCTTACGTCGCGCAGGTGGGTCTGTTCGGCCGTCCGACGCTCGAGCAAAACGTGGAGACCCTATTCTGGATTCGCGACATCATCGAGAAGGGTGCGGAATGGGCGAATGCCCAAGGCCGCCATGAGCGCAAGGGTTTCCGTAGCTTCTCGGTGTCGGGCCGCGTCAAGAATCCTGGTGTCAAGCTCGCGCCCGCCGGCATTACCATGCGCGAACTCATCGACGAGTTCTGCGGCGGCATGGCCGACGGCCACACGTTCAAAGCCTATCTGCCGGGCGGTCCGTCGGGCGGCATCTTGCCGGCGTCAATGGCCGATATCCCGCTCGATTTCGGTACGCTGGAAAAATATGGCTGCTTCGTCGGGTCGCACGCGGTTGTGGTTTTGTCCGACAAGGACGACATCAAGGCCGTGGCGCTGAACCTGATGAAGTTTTTTGAAGACGAATCCTGCGGCCAATGCACGCCGTGCCGCGTCGGCACGGAAAAGGCCGCGAAGCTGATGGCGCAGGGGCCATGGAATTCGGGCCTCTTGACCGAACTGTCGAACGCGATGCGCGATGCGTCTATTTGCGGCCTCGGCCAGGCGGCATCGAACCCGCTCACGTGCGTGCTGAAATTTTTTCCGGAGGAGTTATCGAAACCGCTGGGACGCTGGTGAGGGCGCATCATGAAAAATTACGAATGCCCGCATTGTCACAAGCCAACGATCCCATTTTGGCGGAGGCATATAGTGATACGCGGATTTCCATTGCGATGCCCCGCCTGCGGAACGCGCGTGGGCAGCGCGCTGTCGAGTCAGTGGACCTTTATCCCCATTATCGCAGCAATCGTCATAGCATTTGTCACCGACATGAAGCCGCCCTTCTCTTTATTTGTTGTTGCAGTGGGAGTGATTATCTCGATTTGGCTTAGTCACAAATATGCACCTTTGATCGAGAAAGGACCAAGCGCGAAGGATCCTATGAGCAGAAACGGAGCAATGAGCAGACACGGTGCAACAGGCACAGACTGTTCCCCTCCCCCTTGTGGGGAGGGGTTAGGGGTGGGGGTCCATCAATTGCGATGCCCATAAAAGTTACTAACGAAGAGCGAATCTGGGCCCGCGCGGATCGTACGGTGATTCCGCCGCAGCGAACCTTTGCGCGACGAATGCGCAAAACGCCGACGGAAGCCGAGCAGAAACTCTGGTGGCATTTGCGACATTATTTTCCGATGAAAGGCTCACATTTTCGCCGGCAGGTCCAGATCGGTCCTTTCATCGCGGACTTCGCATGTCACAAGCACAAACTGGTCGTGGAAATTGATGGTGGCCAGCACGGATTGCGGGTGAAGGCAGATCAAATACGAACGCGACAACTTGAATCGGAAGGATATCGTGTCTTGCGCTTTTGGAATAATGAGGTGCTTTCCAATATTGAGGGCGTGCTGACCATCATCCGAGATGCAATTACATCGACCCCCACCCCTAACCCCTCCCCACAAGGGGGAGGGGGACGTGCTGCGGCATGTGGCGAGGATACCCTATGAGCGACAATCAGAAAAAAATCATCTCCTTCGTACTCGACGGGAAGTCAGTCACCGCGCGCGATGGCGAGACCATCTGGCAGGTGGCGCAGCGCCTCGGCATCGAGATTCCGCACTTATGCTATTCGCCGGAGCCCGGCTATCGCGCCGACGGCAATTGCCGCGCCTGCATGGTGGAGATCGAAGGCGAGCGCGTGCTGGCGGCCAGCTGCATCCGCAAGCCGGCCGAGGGCATGAAGGTCAATGCCTCGAACGAGCGCGCGAGGACCGCGCGCAAGATGATCTTCGACCTTCTGATCACCGATCAGCCGGAGCGCGAAACCTCGCACGATCCGCAATCGAAATTCTGGGCCTGGGCCGACAAGATGGGCGTGGCCACTAACCGCTTTCCCGAGCGCGAGAAAATGCCGCCCGCCGACCGCAGTCATGTGGCTATGGCGGTCAATCTCGATGCCTGCATCCAGTGCAATCTCTGCGTCCGCGCGTGCCGCGAAGTGCAGGTCAACGACGTCATCGGCATGGCCGGACGCGGCCACAACGAAAAAATCGTCTTCGACTTCGATGATCCGATGGGCGCTTCCACATGCGTCGCCTGCGGCGAATGCGTGCAAGCCTGCCCGACGGGCGCGCTGATGCCGTCCTCGCTTGTGAACGCGCAGAACGTGCGCACCGAATTCCCCGACCGCGAGGTCCACAGCGTGTGCCCCTATTGCGGTGTCGGCTGCCAGCTCACCTATCAAATCAAAAACGACAAGCTCATTTCTGTGGTCGGCCGCGACGGCCCCGCGAATGAGAACCGGCTGTGCGTGAAAGGCCGCTTCGGTTTCGATTACGTTCATAATCCGCAACGCTTGTTAAAGCCGATGATCCGCAAGGAAGGCGTGCCGAAAGTGCCGCACGAATTCATCGATCCGGCCAATCCGTGGACGCATTTCCGCGAAGCGACTTGGGAAGAGGCACTCGATAAAGCCGCCGCCGGCTTGAAGACCATTCGCGATCGCGACGGCTCGAAAGCGCTGGCCGGTTTCGGCTCCGCCAAGTGCTCGAACGAAGAGGCTTATCTCTTCCAGAAATTGGTGCGCGCCGGCTTCGGCACCAACAACGTCGACCATTGCACGCGGCTGTGTCATGCCTCATCGGTGGCGGCCTTGCTTGAAGGCGTCGGCTCCGGCGCGGTGTCGGCGACCTTCAACGAAGTGAAGAATTCCGATGTCATCATTGTTATCGGCGCGAACCCGACCGAGAACCATCCGGTTGCTGCGACCTTCTTTAAGCAGGCGGCTAAGCGCGGCACCAAACTTGTAGTGATGGATCCGCGCGGCAATGGGATGAAACGCCACGCCTGGAAGATGATGCAATTTCGGAATGGTACCGACGTGGCGATGCTCAACGCCATGCTCAACGTCATCGTCACCGAGAAGCTCTACGACCAGCAATATATCCAGACTTATGTTGAAGGCTTCCCGCAGTTTGCCGAGAGCATCAAGGACTTTACGCCGGAGGAAATGGCGCCGATCTGCGGCGTCGAGGCCGATACGCTGCGCGAGGTCGCGCGCACTTATGCGCGCGCTCAAAGCGCGATCATCTTCTGGGGCATGGGCGTGTCGCAGCACACGCACGGCACCGACAATGCGCGTTGCCTGATCGCGCTCGCGCTGATTACCGGCCAAATCGGCCGCCCGGGCACTGGCCTGCATCCGTTGCGCGGACAGAACAACGTGCAGGGCGCCTCCGACGCCGGACTCATCCCGATGTTCTTCCCCGATTATAAGGCGGTCGAAAATCCCGAAATTCGCGCCAATGTCGAGAAAGCCTGGGACGCCAAGCTCGATCCAAAGAAGGGCCTCACGGTGGTCGAGATCATGGACGCGATCCACGCGAACACGATCAAGGGCATGTACATCCTCGGCGAAAACCCGGCGATGTCAGACCCCGACTTGAACCACGCGCGCGAAGCCTTGGCGCATCTCGAGCATCTCGTGGTGCAGGACCTCTTCCTCACCGAGACCGCGGTTTACGCCGACGTCGTGCTGCCGGCTTCCGCATGGCCGGAGAAGGATGGCACGGTGACGAATACTAACCGTCAAGTACAGATGGGCCGCGCCGCGCTGCCGTTGCCGGGCGACGCCAAGCCCGATTGGTGGATCACGCAAGAGATCGCCCGCCGCATCGGGCTGAACTGGAATTACACGCACCCGAGCGAGGTCTATACCGAGATGGCCTCGCTGATGCCCTCGCTCGACAACATCCCGTGGGAGCGGGTCGAGCGCGAGAGCGCGGTAACCTATCCGGCGGACGCACTCGACAAACCCGGCCGCGATGTTGTGTTCGACAAAGGCTTTCCCCGTCCCGGCGGCTTCGGCAGACTGGTCGCGGCGAAGCTCACGCCGCCGGATGAGACGCCTGACCATGATTATCCGTTCATTCTCACCACCGGCCGCCAGCTTGAGCATTGGCACACCGGCGCCATGACGCGCCGCGCCACCGTGCTGGATGCGATCGAGCCGTCACCGACGGCGGCGGTCTCGCGCGGCACAATTCGCCAGCTCGGCATCGCGCCGGGCGATATGGTGCGCGTCTCCACGCGGCGCGGCACGGTGGAGCTGGCCTCGCGGCAGGACGACGCGATCCCCGATGGTGTCGTGTTCATTCCCTTCGCCTTCTTCGAGGCGGCGGCGAACAAGCTCACCAATCCGGCGCTCGATCCCTTCGGCAAGATTCCGGAATTCAAATACTGCGCGGCGAAGGTGGAGAAAGCCGCGCCGCGCATGGAAGCGGCGGAGTAGCGAATTTTTCGGGGTCATGCATAGCGGCGACGCTCTGCGTCGTGAATTTTTTCCTTTGTCTTCAACTCAGTTATACAATCGAGCGTGGCATGTTGCGTTCAGATACACCGCAGCTTGAGAAGCTGCCAACTTTTTTATTGAAAATCGTGCTTGGCTGTAACATTTCGCACAACGCCCTAAATGGCATTTAAATACCACTATCCCAGTAGCACTTCGGTACCATTACCTCAGTGGCATTTTGATACCGAGATTCAGACAACTGGATACAAAGGGATAGTTTATGACATTTGCAATTCGCGGCGGATTTCAGTGTGAAAGTACAGCGCCAGCTCACGAAAAAGTTGAACAAGCCAAATCGAAACACACAGCTCATTCCAAGCCGGCGGCGCGAACTAAGCCAACTGCTGGATACGCCGGAACCACCGACGGTCGTTCCCTCTTACCCGCTATTGATGAGGTAAGAGCTGAGCTTAGGAAAATAGACAACCTACCACGAGCTACACGAGGCCTACCACGAGGCTCGGAAAGCTATCGTGACCAAGAAGCTAGTCTTAGTTCAGCTCTCTATGACCTAAGGCTCGTAGCGGCAGAGAGTGGAACAGACTTCGGCGATGTCTCCGAGGCTGTCATGGGTGGGACAAATTATACAGCCGGAACCACCCATCTTTACTTTCAAATGGTTGGCGATCATCGGCTGACGATTGCGGCCAAAAAATTAGACGGGGTTAATGTGGCGTGGCGATCCGCAAGAAAAGAGTCCCAAGATAGCGAAATCTTACAAAGAATACTCAGCAGCGTTTAGATCTGCACTTGATGCCGCAACTGACGCAGTGGCCGGCTCGTTGTCAGATGACGGTGCTAGCCCGAAGGATAAAATGAAGGCACAAGTTAGCCGCCTCGTTCACCTTATACTCATAGGCTCCTTCAATCGTGCCAAGCTTAGTGATCAGTTGTTTAACGCTGTAATGTGGCGGTGTGTAAGTAAAATTTTTGGCTCTACCGACACGGCCGCGCTGGAAAAATTAAGAGGCATTGTAATGGACAAAGCGATGCCCCGGGATCGTCGCATAATGGAATGGATTGAAAGCAACCTCACCGAGATCACTTAGAGTCTATCCGGAAACTTTAGATTGGATTGCATAATTTTCTAAGCATGAGCCGAATGGAGGCGAGGCGCAAGAAGGAGAGCGCCTTGCGATTGAGGCACTCCCAATCTTTGGCAAGCCTGCGGCAGCGATTGAGCCAGGCGATGGTACGTTCAACGATCCAACGTTTGGGAACGATCTGGAAGCCGGCCGACCGGACGCTTGACGATTTCAACCTTGAGCGAGGGAAGAATTTTCACCACCGCATTGGCAAATTGCGATCCTTGATAGGCGCCATCGGCGAACAGTTTTTGCAAGAATGGCCACATGCCGAACAACGTCGATAAGACGAGAACGCCGCCGTCGCGATCCTGAATGTCGGCAGGATGCACGATGGCATGCACCAGCAGGCCTAATGTATCGACGAGAAGATGCCGCTTCTTGCCCTTGATCTTCTTGCCTGCATCGTAGCCCGGCGGATCGATGCAGGCCCCCCTTTTTCGGCGCTTTTCACGCTCTGGCTGTCGATGATGGCGGCGCTCGGAATGGCTTCTCGCTGCTCTCGTTCGCGACACTGCTGATAAAGCGCGTCGTGGATGCGATCGAGGGTGCCGTCGTAGGTCCACAGATCGAAGTAGTCGTAGACCGAACTCTTCGGTGGAAGGTCTTTCGGGATCGCGCGCCACTGACAGCCGGTGGAAAGAACGTACATGAGCCCGTTCACGATCTCGCGCATATTCACCGTGCGCTTGCCACCGCCCGGCTTGCCGGGCGGGATCAAGGGCTCGATCAACTGCCACTCATCGTCGGTCAAATCGCTCGGATAGCGCAGCTTACTGCGGTCGTAACGAGCGCGGTTCTGTGTCGTCCACATCGTGGTGCCCCCCTCTGCGAATCAGCTCACCACACTTAAATCACAACAGATTCATATGATTCAACTACTCTTCCGGACGGACACTTAGGTGTGAATTAGAGAAAGCCGAACCGCGCATGGAAGCGGCGGAGTAGGGAGTGCATCTTTTTTCTTGGCAGGCGATGGGTTACTCGCTGTCACGATCTAAGCTGACTATGTATTTAATGCCGACGCACTGATCGCCGGCACTTACCTTGCCGGCACCAATACGCGGCGGGTGCGCCGTGCGCTCGGAGCCCTGTTTGGGGGCGCGGTCGGCAAAGACACGGTGAGCCGGGTGTGGCGCAAGGTCAAGAGCGACTGGGACGCCTGGAACGCCCGCTCACTGGCCGATGAACCGATCGTGCGGCTCATTCTCGACGGCACGGCGGTGCGCGTGCGGCTCGATCGCAAGGCAACCTCGATCTCGCTGCTCGTTGTTCTCGGCGTGCGCGCGGACGGCCAGAAGGTGCTGCTCGCGATCAAGAGCATGGGCGGCGAGAGCGCCGAGGCCTGGCGCACCGTCCTCGACGATCTCATCAAACGCGGGCTGCGGCGGCCGGAGTTCCTCATCGTTGATGGCGCCCTCGGCCTCGACAAGGCGATTGCCGCTGTCTGGGATGGCGTGCCGGTCCAGCGCTGCACGGTCCACAAGCACAGAAACTTGTTCGCGCACGCCCCCGAGCGCCTGCATGACGAGATCACCGCCGATTACAACGACATGATCTACGCCGAAACGCGCGGGGAGATCGAAGCGCGCCGCAAGGCGTTCCTTCGCAAATGGCGGCTCAAGCACCGCGCCGTCGCCGACAGCCTGGAGGAAGCCGGCGATCGGTTGTTCACCTTCGCGCGATTGCCGCCAAACCAGTGGAAGAGCGCGCGAACAACCAACGCCATCGAGCGGCTGCACGAGGAGTTCAAGCGAAGGATCAAGACGCAAACTGTGTTGCCTTCCGCGGACACCGCGGCCATGCTGTTTTGGGCGTTGCTCGCGTCCGGCCAGATCAACATGCGCAAGGTCGACGGCTGGCAGACCCTCGCTACAACGACCCTCGATCAGCCAATTGACCTCGCCGCTTGATCCGATACCCTCATGTCACCGCAGACTGCGCCACACCGAATTCCAACCACGTTCGCGACAGGACCCAATGTATTCAGGTAAGCTCTCAATATATTCTGTAACAGCTTTTTTGAAGTCTTCTTGTACATCCGGCTCGCTCAAATCTTCAGCTCTCTGCCAGAGCCAATCCTCGAGGGCCTGTTTGGAAAGACCATATTTATGACCACCACCATCCACAGGACGGGCCAGCACGACAGCCTCGTTGATCAGGCTCCGATATTCTTCAGAGCCCCTTACCTTTTTACTTAATTCGGGATCATACGATGGATAATAGTACCGATCAAACACCGCTAGCTGAGTGAAGGGGCGATAAGCATAAGCGACTTTTATCGAGTTGTTACAGTCGACCTTCGCCGCGCTAATCGTACTTGGGTCACCGGATTGACCTACAATTTCATTTCTTCTTGTTACTGCTAAGTCATTGGATTTTTCGATCAGTATATCGGCTCTTTTTATGGCTTGTTTCACTAATCGTTCAGCAGGATTCATACGACTTAGAAAGTTTTTTTGTTTATCAGGAATCATACCATTAAAAATTTTTCTTATCTTATTAACATCATTGACAGCCCAGTCGACGACCCACTCGATATTGTTCAGATCCTCTTGTGTCCAAAGACCCTTATCTTTGCTTTCCAAAATTTCGGCCTTCAGTTTTTCCGCTGTGTTGGCGAGCGTGTCTCCAGTCTCGATTCCAGAACGAGACGCGATATAAGCCGTAACATGCGCTAAGAAGGGTTTGAATGGTCTAAAGTCGGATGATGGATTAAAACCATCTAGTCGTACATTGCCGTAAAATTCGAGATAGGGTTGATGGCCCCTAACCCCGACAAGCTCATCTCGGAGAGGTTGGAGTCTCTTATCTCTCATCTTATTGACGGCTTCTCTAGCCTCATTGGCGGTATATATCATCTCATCAGCGGCTTGGTTGATGAGTGAATTCAGCGTGTAAGGGCGGACGTCATCGTCCAAACCATGAGTGATAACGCGCCCCTTCAAATCATTCTTCAATGCGGCAGCTGCCGCCTCGACCGTTAGGTCTGGGCTCTGCCTAATACGGGCGGTTAAGGCATCGTCAATATCCTTCACCAGCCGTGCAAACTCAGCATTCACATCGCTGGCGTAGCGTGCGTCGTTTACGGTGTCCATTATGGCATGCCACATCGCTCCGTTATTCTCAGCGCTTATTTCCGCCTGCTTATGTTCATGATTTTTCGCGTTTAACCTGTTAGCGTCGATAATGATGGTTGTATTCATTTCTATTAAACCTGGGCCAGGTCTCTTGCCCGGCGCCGCTTGAGCCGATCCGCTCTTGGATGCAGCTGGCCGCCCGGCAGGGATTTCTACTGGCCGTGATGCGCTCGTGACGGTTGGTGCGTCGCCCATTTCTTTTCCCCCAAAGGGTAATGTCCTCCTAAAGGCCAACAAGGAAAGCATCAAACAAATGCCTCAAGGAAGCCGGCAACGAATAGCATCTTCCTGTGTCAGCCATTGTCATCTAAATGACATCTTTTGCTCGCGCTGGCCGCTCCATTCATGGTTTAAAAATATCAGTCGCACATAACCGAACAAGGATATTTGCGGGATGCAAACGAAAGGCCATTCGAGCGCGCCTCGGCGCGTGGCCATCGCCGGCCTTGGGCCGATCGGGATGAAAGTGATGCGGGCGCTCGATCAAGGCATCGACGGGCTCGAGCTGACTGCCGTCGCGGTGGGTGATCCGAAAAAGCCGCGGCCCGAGCTCGAGCGGCTTGCGCGCAAGCCAAAGATTTTGCCGCTCGCCGGCCTCGAAGCCGTCGCCGATATGGTGATCGAATGCGCGCCTGCGGCGCATCTGCGCGCGATCGTTCATCCTTTTGTCGCGTGCGGCAAGAGCGCCGTTGTGCTCAGTGCCGGCGCGCTGCTTGAGAATTACGATCTCGTCGATGAGGCCAAAAAGAACGGCGGCCAGATTGCGGTGCCGACCGGCGCACTGATCGGCCTTGATGCGGTTGTCGCCGCGGCCGAAGGCATCATCCATTCGGTGCGCATGGTCACGCGCAAGCCGGTGAAAGGATTACTGGGGGCGCCCTACGTGGCGGCCAACAACATCGACTTGGAGGCTTTGAGCGAGCCGCGCAAGATTTTCGAAGGCACTGCGCGCGCGGGCGCCAAAGGTTTTCCGGCCAATGTCAATGTCGCCGCCGCGCTGGCGTTGGCCGGTATCGGCCCCGACCGCACCACGCTGGAGATTTGGGCCGATCCCGGCCTCGACCGCAACATGCATCGCATCGAGGTGGAGGCGGAACTCGGCACGTTTTTCGATGGAAATCGCCAACGTGCCGAGCGAAAATCCCAAGACCGGCCGCATCACCGCGCTGTCGGTGATTGCTTACTTACGCAAGCTCAATGCGCCGCTGCGCATGGGGACGTGATGGCTAGGCAACTCTTCTTAGGCCCCATCCGAGGCCGATCCAGCTTGCACCGGCGACGACGAGGTCAACGCCAAGGAAGATCCCCAGAACGTAAAGACTTGAGACGGGCCAATGGTTGAGAATGATGAGTCCTATGACAAAAGTGAGGACGCCTGATATTGCGACCCATCCCCACGGCATGACGTGTCGCATGTAAAATGCCAAAACGGTCCGCACGATTCCCGATATGACGAGCAGAAAGCCCAGAAACAGGGTCAGAAATGCCGCGGCCAGCAGTGGATTTCGTAAGACCGCAAATCCTGCAACGACATAGAGCCCGCCGAGCGCAAGCCAAAGAATGAATTTGCCCCAGGTCTTGATCTGAAACGCATTGATCAATTCCGCCACGCCGGCGATCATCATCATAATACCAACGAGAAAAACGCTGACGACCGTGGCCGTCAAAACGCTGCCAAGCGCGATGGCGCCGGCAATGACGTAAACGACACCGAGAGCGATAATCCAGCCGGACTTCTCCCGCAGCGGCTCGATTCCGCGGATGCCGAAGGGCCTCGCGCTGGTGACGGTTGTGTTGGACATGGTCCTTACTCCGATACGGTTGTGCACGACTACTCTTACCCAGATTAACACGCGTGCGTCATGAAAGTGCCGCATCGCCGAGGCGGTTCGGAAATCGAGGCACTTTCGATATGGTGGCTTGTTTCACCGCCGGATCAGCGAAGACGCATTCAATGCGCGGTTTTACGGTTCTCGCCGACAAGCCGCATGTTTAAGCGGCCGATGAGCTGAGTCCGTTGGACCTCGGCTTCACGCCGCGCCGTGTCCATTTGCTCCCATGTTGTTTTGTTCGAGCCGAGCAGAACGGAGCCGCCGATGATTGCCGCAACGGCCGCAAACAAGAGCGTCGGGATGAATTGCCCCAACACAAGGATTATGAGCACGATGGCGCCGGCGGCGATGAACAGTTTGGCGGCAAGCGAAATTTTCCGGCACCGTTCGATCGAAAGGCTTAACGTTTCGATGCGTTCTTCCAAGCACGCGATTTCATCGTGGACAGATTCATTCATGCCTTGAACCATTAGGCGCACGCTTTCCGAAAATCGGAAGGGGGCTGTTCGGCAAAACTCTTGTGTCGGTCAGAAAGTTCGAAATGAATTGGTTTGATAGAAATCGATCGTGTTTTCAGTCCGGCTTGCTTTTGAAGTAGGGTTCAACCGGCCCGCTCAACTTGATCGTCAGCGGACGGCCATAACGGTCCTTGGCATTTCCCGCGGCCACGCGGATCCAGCCTTCGCTCACGCAATATTCCTCGACATTGGTCTTCTCGGCGCCCTTGAAGCGGATGCCGACGTTGCGCGCAAGCATCGCGGCATTGAAATAGGGGCTGCGGGGATCGTTGGAGAGACGATCGGGCGGGATATCGTTATTGTCGCTCATAAGGCCTTGTCTCACAGACCGTGCGCGATAGGCAAGCGACTGTGTAATGCAATGAGATATTTAGTCAGTTCACTTTCGCGAGGGCGTCCTGGCAGTGTAGGATCGCGGCGAAAAAAAGGGACGCCGAAATGCCTCTTGCCCGAGAAATGCCACCCGTGGCCGCAATCTCACCAAGGCAAAATTGGTCGCGCGAGGAAGTGCGGGCGTTGTTTGCGCTGCCCTTCGCCGAATTGGTGTTCCAGGCGGCCGCTGTGCATCGTCAGTATTTCGATCCATTCGAGGTGCAGATTTCCACGCTTTTATCGATCAAGACGGGCGGCTGCCCGGAAGATTGCAGTTATTGCTCGCAATCGGCAACATTCGACACCGGCGTAAGGGCCGAGAAATTGATGAGCGTTGAAGCTGTGCTTGAAGAGGCGTGCGCGGCTAAAGCCGCCGGCGCCTCGCGCTTTTGCATGGGCGCGGCCTGGCGTTCACCGAAGGATCGCGATCTCGACAAGGTTTGCGCCATGGTTGAGGGCGTCAAAGCGCTTGGGCTTGAGACTTGCGTGACGCTCGGCATGCTTGACGGCGCGCAGGCGCGGCGGCTCAAGGCGTCAGGCCTCGATTATTACAATCATAATCTCGATACTTCGCCGGAATATTACGGCGAGATCATCACCACGCGCACCTACCAGGACCGGCTCGACACGCTCTCGCATGTGCGCGAAGCGGACATTCATGTTTGCTGCGGCGGCATTGTCGGTATGGGCGAGACGCCGGAAGATCGTGTGGGGATGATCGTCGCGCTGGCTACTTTGCCCGCGCATCCGGAAAGCGTTCCGATCAACATGCTGATGCAAATCGAGGGCACGCCGCTGGGGCATTCGGAAAAAATCGATCCGCTCGAGTTTGTTCGAACCATCGCGGTGGCGCGAATCACAATGCCCGCTTCGGTGCTACGCCTCTCAGCCGGGCGCGAGACCATGAGCGAAGAGACGCAGGCGCTGTGTTTTCTCGCCGGCGCGAATTCGATCTTTTACGGGCCAAAGCTGCTGACCACGCCCAATCCGGAGCGCGATCGCGACATGCGGCTTCTTGACAAGCTGGGCATGCGGGCGATGCGTGTCAGGCGAAGTGGCGCACCAGCGCCAGCCCGGCAAAAAGACCCGCGACCGCGATCACCACCGAGCTGATCACGTAGACGGCCGCGAGGCCCAATTCGCCGCGCTCATAGAGCAGTGCCGCATCCAGCGAGAACGTCGAGAATGTGGTGTAGCCGCCGAGCATGCCGGTGGTGAAAAACAGCCGCCAATGTTGCGAGGGGCCGCCCTTGAAGGCGAAATAGGCGGCCGCCAGTCCCATGATGAATGAGCCGCTGATGTTTATGAAAAACGTGGCGAAGGGAAATCCGTTTCCCAAAAGCTTCGCGACGCCCAGATTGATGCCGTGACGCAGCGCTGCCCCGAAACCGCCGCCGAGAAATACGATGAGAAAACCCATTTTGCCATCCTGATTTCGAAACTGTGGGACGGTGAAAGCCGACCCAAAACCTGCCGCCGGCAGCGCAGACCGACCCGAAAAGCTCGGCGGGTTTTCGGGCCAGCACGTGCAACACGGTCCAACAATGCGACTCGGCAGGAGTCATCAACCCCGTGCGGGCGGTTATCGGGGAACCCCATCCCCATCGGGGATCAAAACTATGTCCGCTCGCCGGGAATGGTCAACGGGGCCACCACTCCGATCGGACCTCATTGACTCAGGCATGGTTTCGCAATAAAAAGAATGAACGTTCATTCTTTTTATGCCAAAATCCGGCGTGCTTGGCGTCCAAAAACTCCGAAAGCCACAAAAAATCAGTGCCTTGATGGATTGGCGCCGCATTTTATGGCGTAGGGACGAGGCAATGGAATACCGGAGATGAATTGAGGAACCCTATGCGCCGCGCCAATCTTCAACTTCAATCCGATCGCCGCGTCGAGATCCTCGACGCCGCCGAGCGCTGTTTCGCACGCGCCGGATTTCACCAGGCCTCGATGCAGGAAATATGCGCGGAGGCCGGCATGAGTGCCGGCAATCTTTATCGCTATTTCCGGTCCAAGGAGGAGCTGATCGCCGGCATCTGCGAGCGCAACCGTGCGGATGCCGCGGCGAGTTTTGCCAAGGTCAACCAGGCGCCGAATTTCTTCGACGGATTGGCGGAAATGGCGCGCCATCACTTGCTCGATAGCTCCGATGCGGAAGTGGGTCTTTGTGCCGAGATCATGTCGGAGAGCCGCCGTAATCCCGACGTGACCCGGCTTTATCAGGAGATCGAGCAGGACATTAAAAAACGCGTGCTCGTCATGCTGCGACATGCGGCCGAGCGCGGCGAGATTCGCAACGATATCGACTTGGAGACCGCGGCAACCGTGCTCATGGTGCTTGGTGACGGCATGTCTTGGCGCCGCGCCGTCGACAGGGATGTGAACGCCGAACGAGTGGTGACAATGATTTTGCGCATGGTTCGTTGCTTGCTCGTCAAGCCGGACGGTGGAGCGAACAATTCCGGGGAGAATTTCTCATGAAGGCAAGCCGTATCGCGGCTATTGTTCTGGTCGCCGCCGTGACCTTATGGGTCGCGTCGGGTTATCTCTTGCCGCGCGATAGTTCGGAAGGGCAGGCCGCGATCCGCCCAAGTGAGACAAAAGCGCAGCCATCCTTTCGCGTCGAGGTAATTTCCGCAAAAACCCTCGATCACAATCCTGCGCTCGTCTTGTCGGGGCGTACGGAAGCCGATCACAAGGTCGTTTTGAAAGCGCGCACCGGCGGCGTGCTCAATGAACTGCAGGTCAAGCGCGGTCAGCACGTAAGAAAAGGCGACGTCATTGCCATTCTCGCCGACGAAGCGCGCGAGGCACAGGTGCAACAAGCCGAGGCTCTCGTCCAGCAACGTACGGCGGAACTCGAAGCCAAACGCACGCTCATTGCCAGCGGGACATTGCCGAAACTCGATCTCGTTAATCTCGAGGCGCAGTACAAATCGGCGCAGGCGGCTTTGGCCACCGCGCGCGCGGAACATGAACGTAGCATTGTGCATGCGCCGTGGGATGGTGTGATTACGTCCGTGCCGGCCCAGGTCGGTGATGCGGCATTCTCGTTCAGCGGCGCTGAAATTGCGACGCTCGTCGCGCTCGATCCGATGTTGGCCGTCGGCGAGGTCCCCGAGCGTAAGCTTGCCGGAATAACGGTCGGCCAAACCGCCGAGGTTCGTTTGGTGACGGGCCAAAGGGTTACGGGGCGCGTACGTTACGTCGCGCCGTCGGCGAGCCCGATCACGCGCACCTATCGGGTGGAAGTGGTTGTGCCTAATCCCGAGGGCGCCATCCCCGATGGCATTACGTCGGAAATTGCCGTGTCGCTTCACCCCATTCCGGCAACGCGGCTGCCGCGATCGGCACTGACGATTTCGTCAGCCGGCGACATCGGTATCCGGGTCGTCGACGCGTCGAACAAAGTCGCCTTCGTGCCGGTGCAATTGGTTGAGGATTTGCAAGACTCGATGTGGGTCTCGGGCG
The DNA here is from genome assembly GCA_963697535.1 of uncultured Pseudomonadota bacterium. GTDB lineage: Bacteria > Pseudomonadota > Alphaproteobacteria > Rhizobiales > Xanthobacteraceae > Pseudolabrys. The sequence continues at coordinate 1,503,728 of OY969085.1, forward strand.
TGGGCGATGGCGCGCGCGTGATCGTGCGCGGGCAAGATTTTGTCCATGACGGCCAGATTGTCGCCGCCGTGGATGCGGCCACCGAGCGCGCGTCTCGGTGATCGTATGACCCGCTATATCAACTATGCCATCGAGCATGGCCGTTTGACTTTGGCGACGCTCGCCTTCCTGCTTCTCGCCGGGCTCGTCGCCTATGTGACGATTCCCAAGGAAGCCGAGCCGGACGTCAAAGTGCCGATCATTTACGTGCAGCTCAGTCAGCGCGGCATCAGCCCGGAGGATGCCGAACGCTTGCTGCTGCGGCCAATGGAAACGCAGCTCAAGTCCGTTGCCAATGTCAAAGAAATGCGCGCCAAGGCATTCGAAGGCGGCGGCTATGTTCTCTTGGAATTCGAGGCGGGGTTCAACTCCGATACCGCGCTTGCCGATGTGCGCGCCAAGGTCGATCAGGCCAAGCACGACCTGCCGAGAGACGCCGATGAGCCTTTGGTGCAAGAAGTCAATCTCTCGCTTTTTCCGGTCTTGGTGGTGACGCTGTCGGGCGATGTGCCCGAGCGCACCATGTTGCACATCGCACGCGAGGCGAAGAACGCAATCGAACAAGCGCCCGGCGTTTTGTCGGCGGAATTGCGCGGCGCGCGCGACGAAGCGGTCGAGATCACGGCCGAGCCGATGCTGATGAAGAGTTACGGCATTTCGCTCGATCAACTCTTTTCGGTGGCCAGGGCGTCCAATACGCTGATCGCCGCCGGCGCTCTGGAGGGCTCGAGCGGCCGCTTCTCCGTCAAGGTGCCGGGTTTAATAGAAAGACCGGAAGACGCCTTGAAAATTCCCGTTGCGGCGACCGCCGGCGCGACGGTGACATTGGGCGACGTCGCCACCGTGCGGCCGACCTTCAAGGATGCGACTTCCATCACCCGCGTCAACGGCAAGCCGGCCATGACGATCGAGGTTTCCAAACGCACAGGCGCCAATCTCATTGAAACGGTCGACGGTGTGAAGCGGATCATGGCCAGCCTCGAAAAAACCTGGCCAGTGAGTGTAAAGGCTGGTTATACGCAAGACAAATCAAAGCTCATCCGGCAGATGCTGTCCGATCTGCAAAACTCGGTCGCCACCGGCGTGTTGTTGGTCGCGGTGATCATCCTGTTCGCACTCGGTTTCCGAGCGTCGCTCTTTATCGGCATTGCGATCCCGGCCTCTTTTCTTGCCGGTGTGCTCGGCCTGCAAATGGCGGGCCTCACCATTAACATCGTTGTGTTGTTTTCGCTGATTCTGGCGGTAGGGATGCTGGTCGACGATGCGATCATCGTGTCGGAATATGCCGAGCGGCGGATGTCGGAAGGCGTCGCGCCGAAGGAGGCTTATAAAGCCGCCGCCGTGCGCATGGCCGGGCCGGTTGTTGCGGCGACCGCGACGCGCGTCGCGGCCTTCTCGCCGCTTTTGTTCTGGCCCGGCATTGTCGGCGAGTTCATGAAATATATGCCGATAACTTTGATTGCGACTCTTTCTGCTTCGCTTGCCGTCGCATTGTTTTTTACGCCGACGCTCGGCGGGCTGCTCGGCCGCGCCGCATCCGTGCCGCATGACGAACGTGCGGCCGAGCGCGGCCTTTACATGCGCAGCGTGAAACTTGCGCTGCGCCGGCCCGGAATGGTCTTGTTGCTTGCTTTGGCGCTTCTCGCGGCCGTGATCGGCGTTTATCACAAATTCAACCACGGCGTCGAATTTTTTCCGGCAGTCGAGCCCGACTATGGCCAGGTCATCGTGCATGCGCGCGGCAATCTCGCGCTCGACGAGAAGGACGATATGGTTCGGCAGGTCGAGAAAGCGGTCCTCAAGACCGACGGGCTTAGAACGGTTTATACGCGCGTCGGCGAGCAGCCACGCACCTCCGACGAGATCAGCGAAGACACAATCGGCGTCATCCAATTCGAATTTGCCGATTGGCAAAGGCGGGCTCCCGCGCATGTCATCATGGACAAGATCCGCAACGAAACGCGCGGCATCCCGGGTGTTCTCGTCGAAGTCAGCGCACCGCGCGCCGGCCCGCCAACGGGAAAGCCCATTCAAGTACAGCTATCCGCACTCGATCCGGCCGCTTTGCCGAGCGCGGCGGGAAAAGTCGCCGCGATTCTCTCACACATGCCGGCGATCCGCGATTTGGACGACGGTCTGCCCTTGCCCGGCATCGATTGGAAGCTCGAGGTCGACAAAGCGGAAGCCGCCAAATATGGCGCGAGCGTCGATACCGTCGGCAATGTGGTGCAGCTGGTCACCAATGGCGTGAAGACAACCGAGTATCGCCCGTCAAGTACGGATAAAGCCGTCGATATCATCGTGCGTTTTCCCAAAGAGCGGCGCAGCCTCGATCAGCTCGACGCGTTGCATGTTCAGACCAATGCCGGCTACGTGCCCATCGGCAATTTTGTGCGACGCGTGCCGGCGCCACGCGTCGGCGACATCGATCGTGTCAACGCACGGCGGGTGATGACGGTCTCCGCCAACGTCGCCGACGGCCTCCAGAGCGCGATGGTACAAAAGGAAATTACCGAACGGCTGGAAAAAGCCGATCTCGGCGCCGGCGTCACGTTCAAGCTCAAAGGTGAGGACGAAGAGCGCGCCAAATCCTTCGCTTTTCTCAGCAAGGCGTTCGCTGTCGCCATCTTTCTGATTTTTGCGATCCTGCTGGCGCAGTTCAATCGTTTTATCTCGGTCGGCCTCGTGCTCACGGCGGTCGTGTTATCGACCATCGGCGTCTTGCTCGGGCTTTTGATCACGGGCCAGGCCTTCGGCGTGGTTATGACCGGCATCGGCATCATCGCCAATGCCGGCGTGATCGTGAACAACAACATCGTGCTGATCGACACTTACGATCGGCTCCGGCGTGACGGCAAGGAGGCCTATGACGCGATTTTGCAAACATGCCGCGAACGGGCGCGGCCGGTGGTGTTGACCGCCGTCACCGCGATCCTCGGTGTGTTGCCGATCGCCTTCGGTATCAATCTCGATTTTATCGGCCGTGAAATCACCCACGGCGCACCGGCGACGCAATGGTGGATCAGCCTTTCCACCGCCATCGTGTTCGGTCTCGGCTTCGCCACCGTGTTGACGTTGATCGTCACCCCGGCGGCATTGATGGGTATTGCCAATTTCGCCGCATGGCGTGAAAAGGCGCGAGCACATATTCGCAAGCGCTGGGAATTTCGCAAGCAGTGGAATGTGCGGGCCGGCGGCAAATCGCAAGGCTAAGCCCACTTGACCGACGGTCAAGTCAACAGAGCTTATTGCCCGTTCGCCTCCAGCACGTGCCGGCAGGCTTTGCTGATGCGTTTGCGGTGTGATTGCAGACACCCCAGCACGGCGAACGTATCGGGTATTTTGTCGTTGCAGAATCTGGTTGCGTCGCCCGTGCAAGCGGCTTGCTCGTCGCTTGTCCCCATCGATGTTTTTACGGAATGGCGGATTTTTCCGTCCGCGGCCAGTGCCGCGGCGCCGGTCATGAGAAGAAGCGATAAAGTCACCACAAAACGAAACCTCATCATTGTCCCCCTGGTCGATTTCGAGTCGGCAACGCGCGCGCTACCAATGGACACCGCAACAAACATCAATGCATGGTCGAAAGATGGCCAGTGGGAACGCCGGGTGTGGACATCCAATACGTGCCATTATGAACACGTGGTCAGCGTTACCGGGTCGGCGTTTCTCGGCAGATAGGCCCCCATCGGCTTACAGGCGCCCTTGATGCACACCTGCCAGTCATCGACCGTGGTGCCGGAGCGGCGCAGCACGATCTGCGGCAATGGCGGGAGCGGCGGTTTATAGCGCCACCATTTTCCATCAAAATGAGAATCCGGCGGCGGCTCCATGCCGGCGCCCGTGGTTTGAACGCGGTCTTCTTCCAAAACCATGCCAGCCGGTGTGACGCGCCAATCTTCTTCCCAACGGGTTTTTTCGATCGAATGCGTCCAGGCGAGCGTCAAAGCGACCGTGCCAAGGCGAATGGTGGCACCGGCTGCGAGCAAACAAAATTGCATCGCCTATTCCGCCGGATTCACCGAGGCGAGGCGCAGCCGCCGCGATTTCATCCACTGATGGACGAAAAAGCCGCCGCACACCGCAAACCCTATGGGATCGGTGAACGGAAGTTCCAACACCAAGAGCACGGCGGCGAGGAAGGCAATGATGCGCTCGGGCCAGTTCACCGGCGTGAGAAAATACCCGACTGCTGTGACGCCCCAGAGTGTCACCGCGATCACCGCCTTGACGATCACATAAGCGGCGGCGGCGGCAAAGCCCCAGGCCGCCACACGCGGGCCGACCGGCTGAAGCATCAAGGCCGGTGCATAGACGGCCATGAAAGGCGCGATCCATCCGGGCAACGCGATTTTCACCGCGTTCCAGCCGATCTTGAATCCGCTCTCTTTGGCGATGGATGCGGCGGCGAATGCCGCGAGCGCGACTGGCGGCGTGAGATCGGCCATGATGCCGAAATAGAACACGAACATATGCGAGACAATCAACGGCACGCCGAGATGCAGCAATGCCGGTGCGGCAATCGAGGAGGTGATGATGTAATTCGGAATGGTCGGAATGCCCATACCGAGGATGAGCGAGGTCAGCGCCGTCAGACAAAGCGAGAAGAAGATCGAGGTTTCGCCCACGGAAACGATCACGCGCACGAAATTGGTGGCGGCTCCGGTCAGCGTGAGCGTGCCGATGATGGTCCCGACAAGTGCACAGGCGACGCCCACCGGCAAGATGTGGCGCGCGCCGTCCGCGAGACTATCAAGCGCGACCGTTAGCGTTTCACGTCCTCCTTTGACGAACAACGTCAGGGCCATCAGCGCGGCGACCATCGCGATCAAGAGCCACACGCCGTATTCGAAAAACAGCGCCGCGGAGAAACCAAGGAGAATCCAGAAGGCGAGGCGCAGCATCCGTCGCGGTATCGCCGCCACGATCGGATGACTGAAAATCACCATCACCGTCAGGCCGAGGCCGACGGTACCGGCAAACAGCGGCGTGTAGCCCGCAAACAGCAGCACCACGAGCGCCGCGAGCGGCATCAGCAGGAACCAGTTTTTCTTCAGGGCTTCGATCGCGTTCGGACATTGATCCTTCGGCAGACCGACCAGGCCGCGCTTGCCCGCTTCCAAATGCACCGCCCAGAACGCGGAATAATAATATAGCAGCGCCGGCACGATCGCGGCGATGCAGACGGTGCTGTAAGGCACGTTGATCGTCTCGGCCATGATGAAGGCCACCGCGCCCATCACCGGCGGCATGATCTGACCCCCCATCGAAGAGGTTGCCTCCACCGCGCCGGCGAACTGGGCTGTGTAACCGAAACGCTTCATCAACGGAATCGTGAACTGACCGACGGTCACCACATTGGCGATGCCCGAACCGTTGATCGTGCCCATCAGGCCGGACGATATCACCGCGACTTTCGCCGGCCCACCACGAGCATGGCCGACGGTGCCCATGGCGACGTCGGTGAACAGGCCGATCATGCCGGCGCGCTCGAGAAAGGCGCCGAATAGGATGAACAAAAATATATAGGTGGAAGAGACGTAGATCGGGATGCCGTAAATGCCCTCGGTGCCGATGAACATTTGGTCGACGACCTGGGCGAAGTCGTAACCGCGGGTGTTGAGCGGGCTCGGCAAATATTGCCCGAACAGACCGTAGCTCAAGAAAGTCGCACAGATGACAGGCAGTACCGGGCCCATCATGCGGCGCCCGGCTTCGAAGACCAGCAACACCGCCGCGACACCGACCGCAATGTCGACGGCGTTGGGCTCGCCCGCGCGCAGGATCAGATCGGTATAGAAGACCCAATGATATAAACCGAGCACGAAGCCGATAATTCCGAGCGCCCACAACGCCGCTTTAACCGCTTTATTGCCGGCCAACAGCGAGGAAACGCCGAATACCATGACCATCAGGAAGCCCACATGCACCGAGCGTACGATTTCGCTCGGCAGCGGGCTGAATGTCGCGGTGACGATTTGAAAGGTTGAAAAAGCGACCGCAATCCAAAAAAGGATGCGGCCTTCGAAATTGTTTCCCCAGCCTTTTTCCAGCCGCGCCTCGGTTCTGGTCTGGCCTTTGATCGGCTCGCCAGGCGCGACGGCGGCGATATCAACGGCGGTCATTTGAATGTTCCCTCAATCGGTCATTTGAGAAGCAAACGCTCGAGCGGCCCCGCAAAAGCAACACCGCCGATCTCGGATCGATCCGAGATCGGCAATACCCTAGTGGTCCGATTTAAACATTCACTACCCATTTCGGCGGGGATCTTTTGCGAATGTTTGAATCGAAAGACCATGAGCCAAATATAAGTTTCTAGTGGAGTTTTGGATTCGACATTCGCTTCGCGAGCTTGCGGCCAGGTGGGTAGCAAATGTCAAATCCACTCCACTAGCCCCGGCTCAGCCCGCGCGGGCCGCTACATGACGCCTTTTTCCTTGTAATATTTGGCCGCACCGGGATGCAGCGGCACCGGTGGATTTTTTCCGGCCTTGTCGAGCTTGATCGCTTTGGCGGCGGCATGGGCGGCTTGCAGCGCCGGCAGATTGTCGAAGAGAGCCTTGGTCATCTCATAGACTTCCTGCTCCGGCAGATTCGAGCGAGTGACCAAATAGTTTGGAACGATCGCCGCGTTGACGTCCTTATCGTTACCCTTGTAGGTGCCGCCCGGAATGGGCGCGGACTGATAGGGAGAGCCGACTTTTTGCACCACCGATTTGGGAATCTCGACAATCACGCAGTCGACCGACGCGCAGAGATCGCGAATGGCCGATACGCCGAGACCGGCCGAGATCAGCGTGGCGTCAAGCTGACGATTCTTCATCAGTTCGACGGATTCGCTGAACGGCAGGTACTGGACCTGGCCCAGATCCTTGTAGCTCATGCCCGCGCCGGCGAGAATCGCGCGCGCATTGAGTTCGGTGCCGGATTTCGGCGCGCCGACCGACATCCGCTTGCCCTTGAGATCGGCAAGGGTGTGAATATTGGCGCTCTTGAGCGCGGCGATTTGAATGTAATTGGGATAAATCGCAGCGAGCGTGCGCAGGTTGTCAAGCTTTGTTTTGAAGCCGACATCGGCATTGCCCTTCCAAGCATCGGCGAGGGAATCGCCGAGCGTGAAGGCAATTTCCCCTTTGCCCTGTTGAATCAGATTGAGGTTCTCGACCGAGGCTTTGGTCGATTGCACCGAAGGCTTCGCGTCCTTGATGTTCTCGGCATAAATCTTCGACAATGCCACGCCGAGCGGATAGTAAACGCCGCCGGTGCCGCCGGTCAGGATATTGATAAATTCCTCCGCCTTGGCACCGAGCGGCGTAAGCGCGAGCACCACCGCGAGCAGGGCGAAGCGGGCAAATCTACACTGGCTGATCATAACTTTATTCCTCCTCTTGAAAATCAGGCGGCTCTTGGGTCCGACCCTAACTCCATTAAAGCTGGTTGTTGTCGACCTGACAAATTTGGCGCTGCTTGGTTGTCTACGGTCAGGTTTGCGGCGGACATGGATATCACAGGTGCGTGCGGGTGAAAATGTCTTTGTTCATCGGGTAAAACGCGGTGAAGGCATCAAATGTGCCACGGTGCTCGTTGAGGTAACGCCACAGGCGAAGGGAGCCGTCCATCCTGTTCCCCTACGCTCGCAGTCACCTATTCAATTGTCAAACGGCGAAGTTCGATTTCGATCTATTGCAGCTTCGATTTTCGATTTATTGCAGCCAAGTCCGATCCACCTATGTGATCCAGCCATGCTTTTTAGTCGACGCATATCGGGTAAACCCGACATGCTTTTTAGCTGGCGCATATCGGGTAAACCCGACATGCTTTTTAGCTGGCGCATATCGGGTAAACCCGACATGCTTTGTTAGTGGCGCATATCGGGTAAACCCGACATGCGCTATCGCCCGTATTGTTGATGTCGGCCCCGGGCAGGCCCTCGTTCGAAGCCTTATCCCTCCCCCGCTTGCGGGGGAGGGTGGCGAGGACCGAAAAGGTCCGAGCCGGGTGGGGGGCGAATGCGGAAAACATTTCACCCCACCCCGCCCGTCTTCGCTTGCGCTCGCCGGGCGACCCTCCCCTTGCAAAGGAGGGATTAAGAAATCACCGCCACGCTCGCTTCAAGAAATGCGAGGGCGCGCGGGACGCAATTCAAGGTCCTCGACGGACCCACGGGCCTCGACGCCTCGCGACATCGAGGCTTGTCGTTGCCGTTTTTTGCTTGGACACAGCGTTCAGATTCGAACGAGGCCAAGCTGCCGCAAGTCCGCCCAACCGAGAAGCGTCCCGCGCGCGGTGTTTTTAAGGTTTGCTCCGCGTCTTCCCCGGTGGTCGCCGTTCGTCGACTGCCTTTCGGCTCGACTCTCCACCGTTTCTCAGCCCAGGCACTCACCCGGCAGCCTTCTGACAAAGCCGCCGGATTACCGGCCGTCAGGGGCTGGTGCAGGGCCGCTGCACCGGAAGAACTCGCGGCTTGGACCTGCCGGGGCTTAAGTGCCGCATCTCCGACACCCGCATTCCGGCCACCGCTCCCCGCCCCGCATCTGAAGATGCGTTGATCAGACACCCCTCGCTCCGCTTTCGCGGCCGCATATCGGGTAAACCCGACATGCTTTTTAGCTGGCGCATATCGGGTAAACCCGACATGCTTTTTAGCTGGCGCATATCGGGTAAACCCGACATGCGGTGGGGCGGGATGAGCGTCGTTTATCCTAGGTATAACAGCCTGTCAAGGATTATTTTCGTGGGGAGCAATCACCCAAGTCCGCTGTGCAAATCTACACGCCAAAACCGGCGCCGTTACAGCGCAGCCCCGAGCCTGGCGTAAAGCGGATTTCGCGAGACAATACGTAGCCGAGCTCGGCAATCGTCACGGCTTGCGCGCCATGCTCAGCAAACCGGTGAGCGCATAGACGCGCGCCGGCGGGCAGTGCAAGGTCAGCATGCCTGAAGAGGTCGGCCCGCCGAACGGCGTTTACACATTGAACTTTTCCTTTAGGTCTTGCAGAGGTAGGATGGGCTGAGCGACAAGCGAACCATCATTCTCCGTCTGTCTTATGTTATGAGGCATGACGATGGGTCTCGCGTTCCGCTCGACCCATCCTACGGGATACTACGGGCTACATTTGTTTTGACCACGTCATCTAACTCCCCGGTCACCAGTGCGATTACTGGTGACCGCCTCACCGCAAAGCGCGAGAAAGGGAGATCAAATGCTATCTTGGCGCAAACCGAAGCCGTCGCTGTCGGATGCCATTTTATTGGTGAACGATGCGAGCGTGGTCGCCTACGATTATCTGTGCGACCGGGAATACATGCCCAGCGAAGAGGAACTGCATCTGCTCGAGGCGCTTGGCGAAGCCTTGTTGCGAAATCATGTGATGGTGGAGCAGATCGCCCACGATCTGCATCGGCGTGCGCGCGGCGAGCCGGAAGGATAATTTAACATACGCTTGCGACGGGCCTCGCCTCTCAAATATCCCGGCCCTCGACCTTCTCCGATAATTCCTTCACCAGATCGGGAATGCGCTGCATACGCGGATAGATGACGAGCAGGCGGCGATAAACTTGCAGCGCTTGTTTGTCGTCACCAATGTCTTGCAGGATCAATCCCAGACCGGAGAGCGCGCCGAAATGGCGCGGCTCGCGCTTGAGCACTTCGCGAATGTCGGCCAGCGCGCGGCCGTAATCCTTTTTCATATAATAAAGTGTCGCACGCCTGTTCCAGCCTTCGACATAATCGGGCTTGATCGTAACGACCGCATTGAGCAGCTCGAGCGCGAGACCGGTGTTCTTGTCTTCGATCGCTTTTTGCACGCGCGTCATCAGCAGCGAGGTCGTATCGCTGGAAGAACGGCCCCAGACCGCCCAGATTCGTTGTTCAATGGCACGCGCGATTTCATCGTCGGGCGCGGCTTTCAGCGCACCGAACAGGAAATCGAGACTATGGATGTCGGGGTGGACAAACGAGGGCCCATGCATGCCCGGCGTCTCGCCACGCCTGTCGGGCTCGGCGCACGCCGGCGCCGCCGCGGCCGACGCAGCGAGCAGGAGAACAACGAGACATCGTGGGCGCATAGGCGAAGGTTACTCTCCTCACCTGCCGCTGCCAATAATATGCCGCGATGAAACGCAAGTGTGAAGTGCAGGGGCGGCTTGTCTCAACCCTGACGGGCTTTGAAGCGCCGATTGGTCTTGTTGATGATGTAAACCCGGCCCTTGCGGCGCACGAGGCGATTGTTGCGGTGGCGCCCGCGCAGCGATTTCAATGAGTTGCGGATTTTCATGGCGGTCCCGGGCTGCTAGTGGTCCGATTCAAACATTCGCTACCCATTTCGGCGGGGATCTTTTGCGAATGTTTGAATCGAAAGACCACTAGCAAATATAAGTTTCTAGTGGAGTTTTGGATTTGACATTCGCTTCGCGAGCTTGCGGCCAGGTGGGTAGCGAATGTCAAATCCACTCCACTAGTTTGCGGCTACATAAAGGGACCGCCTCGATCTGTCAATGTACGCACGTCTGCGCGTTTTTTCTATTGCACCTCCCGCTGTTTATTTCCTTTTTTAAGATGTCGCGGCAAGGCTTGGCGTCGACCCAAATCCGCTATAGCGTCCCGGATGACGATCTTGCCGAAACAGGCGACAAAAATACAAGCGGCGAAGGACGATTGAAAAAATGGTGGGCGCGAAGGTCGCGGATTCAATCGGCTCATTGAGAGGATCAAAATGGCCAAGAAGCTTGCACCGGTACATCCAGGAGAGGTGCTTCGTGAAGAATTCCTGAAGCCGTTGAACCTAACACCATATGCGGTCGCGGCTGCAATTGAGGTGCCACGCACGCGCATCGAACGTCTTGTCCGAGAGGAAACACCGGTTACAGCCGACACGGCGCTTCGGCTTGGTAAATTTTTCAAGACAACGGCGGCTTTCTGGATGAACATGCAGGCGCAATTCGATCTTGAAACGGCCGAAGATAGTTTGGCATCGACGATAAAAAAGATAGAAGCCTATAAAGCAGCGTAAAACGATTGAAAAATACGAGGAAAAAAATGGTGGGCGCGACAGGGATCGAACCTGTGACCCCTACCATGTCAAGGTAGTGCTCTTCCGCTGAGCTACGCGCCCTTAGGGGTTTAGGTGTATCGGCTCCAAAATGCCGAGGCAAGCATGGCTTTTTAGCCGCGCATGGTTTTATGCAACCTTGCTTCGCTTACCGAAGCGGGCTTCGCAAAGGCGAGAACCCGGTCCCACCCTCGGATCGAATCCGAGGGCAAGCTTCTCGGGATCATGCGCGGCCGGCATCAAGCCGCCAGCATTTTTTGCACTTCGGAAACCAATTTACGCAGATGAATCGGCTTTGACAGCACCTTTGCCTGTTTAGGGGCGTCGGAATCGGCGTTCAATGCCACGGCAGCGAAGCCGGTAATGAACATGATCTTGATATCGGGATCGAGTTCCGCCGCCCGGCGGGCGAGTTCAATGCCGTCCATTTCCGGCATCACGATGTCTGTCAGTAACAGTTTGAACGGCTCCTCGCGAAGGCGCTCATAGGCCGAAAGCCCGTTATCATAGGAAGTGACATCGAATCCGGCATTTTGCAGCGCCTTGACCAAAAAGCGCCGCATGTCGGTGTCGTCTTCAGCCAGAAGGATTTTCGAAATCATGCGCTGTCGTCCCCATCCGGCGCCGCAATAGGGCCGGCCTCAGTGTGCCCATAAAACTTGGGCCCGGTAAATAAGGCGTGAACCGAGAGCGATGGGGCGCGCGCCGAGAAGAGATTTTCCGCACTCGAATGGAGACATTTCGGTAGACTTTAAAAAATAGAGGGTCCTTGATACGATATGAGCCAAAATTTGGCCGAGAAGCGCAAATCCTCGCCGCGCCCAAGGCATTGCCGCGTATGATCGACCCCAAGACCGAATTTGACCAGCCGTTCGAAATCAGCGAACCGGTGATATCCCGAGGTCCGGTCCTATTTAATTCGCCGCACAGCGGATCCGCCTATCCGGAAGCATTCCTTAACCGTGCGCGACTGAACATCACGGCCTTGCGCCGGTCGGAGGATAGTTTTGTCGATGAGTTGATCACCGGCGTGGTCGAATGCGGCTTTCCGATCATGCGCGTGCATTTTCCTCGCTGCTATGTGGATGTCAATCGCGAGCCCTATGAACTCGACCCGCGTATGTTCGATGGCCGCTTGCCCACATTCGCCAATACCCGCTCGATGCGGGTCGCAGGCGGCCTCGGCACGGTTGCACGGCTCGTCGGCGACGCGCAGGAAATCTATGACCAACGCATTCCCGTCGCCGACGCCCTTCAGCGGATCGACACGCTCTACAAGCCTTATCATCGGGCCTTGCGCCAGCTGGTTTCGCGCTTGCACCGGGACTATGGCGCGGTCGTGCTGGTCGACTGCCATTCCATGCCCTCGATCGGCCATCACCGCGATGAACAGCCACGGCCTGAATTTGTGATCGGCGATCGCTATGGGACGAGCTGTACGCCGGTATTGACCGATACGATTGAGGAGGTCTTTCGCGCCTTGGGCTATACGGTGAAGCGCAACAAGCCCTATGCGGGGGGCTTCATTACCGAACATTATGGCAATCCGTCCGTCGGATTGCACACGGTTCAGCTCGAAATCAACCGCGGCATCTATATGGATGAATGCCGGTTCGAGCGCACCACAGGGTTCGAGAAGCTTGCAAAGGATATTGAATGCCTGGCACGACGGCTCGGTGAAATTCCTTTGGAAGAACTACGGCCCTACCGCGCCGCAGCCGAGTAGTCTTGCAAAACGAAAAAAGGCCGCTTGCGGTTGCAAGCGGCCAAGTCTAGGGAGGAAACGCCCAAAAATGGGCAGCGGCAACTCTCATTGCCGCGTTGCAACAACATAATTCGCGGCGCACAAAAATCAAGCGATTTTGTATGCAATAAATGCATGGCTGAGAAGCGGATTTTGGTGCTTGGACCGGAGTTCGGATCAAAATCGTAACGAATTTGTCACAATTCTACCAGTTTGCTGCCACAATTAGCCTTCCAGACCTGCAATTTGAGAATATCACCAAGTCCGGTTGACCGTGTCGGCAAAACCCGCCCAACCCGGAGGACCGCGCGAGGCAAGTGCCAATGGCTGCAATAGATTTTGCCGGTTTCGTCGATCACCTCGCCGCGGCGTCCGGCGAGGTGATTGTTCCCTTTTTCCGGACCAGCCTGACGGTCGAAAACAAAGGAACGGGCGGATTTGACCCGGTGACGGCGGCCGACCGGGCGGCGGAAGACACGATTCGCTGTCTCATTCGCACGCAATTTCCCGACCACGGCATCATCGGCGAGGAATACGGCACCGAGCGCGGCGACGCCGAATATGTTTGGGTGCTCGACCCGATCGACGGCACCAAGTCGTTCATCTCGGGGATGCTGGCTTGGGGAACGCTGATCGGCCTGATGCGCTTTGGCGAGCCGGTTTTCGGCATGATGCATCAACCGTTCACGCAGGAAAAATTTTCCGGCGATGGCGGCGCGGCTTCCTACCGCGGCCCCGCAGGGGACCGCTCTTTGCGCGTGCGATCATGTGATGTGTTGAATGATGCCGTGTTATTTACAACGAGTCCCTTGCTGATGAATGAATCCGACCGGGCCATTTTCCGAAAAGTTGAAAACGTCGTGAAGCTCTCCCGTTATGGCGGCGATTGTTATGCCTATTGCATGCTCGCGGCGGGACAGATCGACCTCGTCATCGAGACGGAGATCAAACCGCATGACATCGTGCCGCTGATCCCCATCATCACCGGCGCCGGCGGCGTGGTCACCACCTGGGAGAATGGGCCGGCGCAAAACGGCGGCCGTATCGTTGCGGCGGGCGATAAACGCGTGCACGCAGAGGCGTTGGAAATATTAAAGAGTTGAGGCCCCGTATTTAATCGCCGTCGTTGTAATATTTAGCGCAGTGGCAGCCGAATGAGGTTAACTCAATACCCAAGCCGTCATTGCAATAAATGTTAGCTTTGGCTTTAAAGCGACATTCGACGCATCCAAGTTCGCGCGGGGTGCTCATTAAAGCCCTGCTGTTGGAATGCAAGGAGCATGACCGTCCCACGGGGAGCCGACTGTGGGCAGTCACCAACAGAGTGGTTCGGTATCTAGAATCTGAATTGAATCAATATCGCAATAACGGTCTCGATGGGACAGATATCGACGAGGTGATCCGTGCTTTTGATGACGAGGCAAAATCTTCCGCGCGAATTGACGAATCGAAATAACCGATCACGCGTTAGAGCGAAGTGTGTTAAGGCTTACGCATTCTCTCGTCATCGCCGGGCATGAGGATTCCGGCTAAAATCATCCCGCCCTAAAATCTCGACGTGCCCGGCACGAAGGCATCGAACGCCGCCCAGAACTGAGCGCGGTATCGATCCTGCTCTTGCAAGAGCTCGTGCCTGGCGCCGGCAATCATCAAATGGCGCCCGGCGGCCAATCTGGTACCGAACGCCTCGATCGCCGGTGTCGATACCACTTTGTCGCCCCCGGCCGCGACCATCAGAATCGGCTGACGAATGGCCGCGACATAGACCGGATCGGCGAATTTCCTCATCTGGGCTAGCGCCGCATCGACCCAAGCGATGGTGGGGGCGCCGAGCTTGAGCGCCGGTTCCGCCTCGAGCACCGCTGCGTTACGCGTAAAGCGCACAGGGTCTGACGTCAGGATATTGGCGATAAAATCGTCCGTGCCGACGCTCGGCGCCCTTGCGGTCACTGAGGCCGAGCCGCCGCCGACAAACCGCACGCCGCGCAGCAGCAGCGCCGCCATCCCGTCGAGCCGCCCGAGTGGTAAGGCAATCAACGGCGCCGAAAGCACCATGCGGTCGAACCAACGGTGGCCGCTGTGACAGGCATGAATGGCAACGGCCGCACCCATGGAATGGCCCAGCGCAAAGATCGGCGGCGGGCAGTCGGGAAGGACTACCGTTTCCATGATCGTCTCGAGATCGATCGCATAGTCAGAGAAATTGCGAACATAGCCTTTGTTGCGGTTCGTGAATCGGCGGCCGGAGAGGCCCTGGCCGCGCCAATCGAATGTCACGACCGCAAAGCCGCGGCCCTGCAAATCACGCACGGTCTCAAAATATTTTTCGATGAATTCGGCTCGGCCTTGCAGCAGAACCACTGTGCCTTTGCAGCGCGGTGGTGCGGCCCAACGCGCGAATCGTAAATCGATCCGGTCGGGCGTTTTTATAGCGCCGCAGACCGCTTGGCCGGGCAAAGGATTAGCGGCGATCGAAACGAGTTTCATGAGAACCGAAAGCAAGCGGAGCGCGACGGATAAAGTTCTATAACGAGCGCGCGCGCGCCTTAGTTTCGCAAACCTCCTCAATTATCCGAAGGGCAGCATGGATATCACAAAAATCGCCGCAGGGGGCCTCGACCCTTGCAAGGCGGAAAACCGAAACCCATATGTTTTCCCAGCGCAGGCCCATGATGACCAATGACAGGCTGCGCACGGCGAGGTCCGGCTTCAAGGCGGACCGCCGCATGTCGCTCAAAATGGAGGATATGCCATGCGTACGTTTGATCTTGCTCCCCTTTATCGCTCTACAATCGGGTTTGATCGGCTCTTTTCGATGTTGGACGGTTTTGAGTCCGCTCCGGGCTATCCGCCCTACAACATCGAGCGAACCGGCGAAAACGACTACCGCATCACGCTCGCGGTTGCGGGCTTCGGTGAGGACGAACTTTCAATCGAGGCCAAAGAGAATACCTTGACCATCAAGGGCGCCAAACAGGCCCCGGATGAGCCGAAAAGCGAAATGCTCTATCAGGGCATTGCCGCCCGCGCGTTTGACCGTGTTTTCCAGCTTGCCGATTATGTGGCGGTCAAGAGCGCGACGCTCGAAAACGGCCTTCTGCATGTCGATCTCGTGCGCGAAATTCCCGAGGCCAAGAAACCGCGCCAGATCCCGATCGGCAGCGTCCAAACCGGGCCGCAAGTCATCGACAGCAAAGCAGCCTGACGACAAACTTGCAGAGATAACGGCGTCTCGGATTGAAGCACCCCGGATGATCCGGGGTGCTTTTTTTGTGCCGCTTGTCGGCCGCCCGCACCTTTACGGCACCCGTGATCTTTAGAGCGCGGCGCTTATATCTAAAATGGTGAGAGTACTTCTGTGGCGTTGCGCTACGATGATACTCGTGTTTTCCTTGACCTTGTGTGACGGGGCAAAATTTGGCAGGGTCGATTAGGACAGTAAGGCTGTCCTAATGGCGGTGGTTAATGAGCGAGCGAATAGACAGCACGGAATCTAGGCAGCGCATCTATCCCGCGCCGAGCGGCCGTGGTGGTGCGGCGCTCAGCTCTCTTGCGACCGCCGATCCCGGCACGCCGGAGGCGCAGGGCCTCTACGATCCGGCGCTCGACAAGGATTCCTGCGGCGTCGGCTTCATCGCCGACATCAAGGGACGCAAGTCGCGTCAGATCATCGAGGACGGCCTGCGTATTCTGTGCAACCTCGAACATCGGGGTGCGGTCGGCGCCGACCCGCGTATGGGCGACGGCGCCGGAATCTTGGTTCAGATTCCGCACGCTTTTTTTGCCAAGGAAGCCAAGCGCATTGGTTTTAACTTGCCGAAGCCGGGCGAATATGCCGTCGGCCAGCTGTTCATGCCCACTGACCATAATTGGCGGCAAATCATTCGTGACATCTATGCCGAGATGATCGACCGCGAGGGATTGACACTGCTCGGCTGGCGCGATGTGCCGACCGATAATTCGACGCTCGGTCAATCGGTCAAGCCGACCGAGCCCGTGCACATGCAGGTCTTCATCGGCAAGGGCAAGAAGAAGCTCGACGAGGATGAGTTTGAGCGCCGGCTCTATGTCCTGCGCAAGTCGATCTCCAACGCCATCTACAAGCGCCGCGAACGGCGCGTCAGCGGCTATTATCCGGTTTCCATTTCATGCCGCACGGTCATCTACAAAGGCATGTTCCTTGCCGATCAGCTCGGCGCCTACTATCCCGATCTGCACGATGCGGATTTTACGAGTGCGCTGGCGCTGGTGCATCAGCGCTTCTCGACCAATACGTTCCCGACCTGGTCGCTGGCGCATCCCTACCGCTACATCGCGCACAACGGCGAAATCAATACGCTGCGCGGCAACGTGAACTGGATGGCCGCGCGGCAAGCGTCCGTTTCCTCGCCCTTGTTCGGCAATGACATCAACAAGCTGTGGCCGATCTCCTACGAAGGCCAATCCGACACCGCGTGCTTCGACAATGCGCTCGAATTTCTGGTGCAAGGCGGTTACTCGCTCGCGCATGCGGTGATGATGATGATTCCCGAGGCCTGGGCGGGCAATCCGCTCATGGACGAGGAGCGGCGCGCGTTCTATGAATATAATGCGGCCTTGATGGAGCCTTGGGACGGCCCCGCCGCCATCGCTTTCACCAACGGCCGCCAGATCGGCGCAACGCTCGATCGCAACGGATTGCGTCCTGCGCGCTATTTGGTCACCCGCGATGATCGCATCATCATGGCCTCCGAAGTGGGTGTGCTTCCGATCGCGGAAAAAGACATTGTCAAGAAGTGGCGCTTACAGCCGGGCAAGATGCTCTTGGTCGATCTCGATGAAGGCCGGCTCATTCCCGACGAGGAACTCAAGGCGACGCTGGCGAAAAGCCACCCCTATAAAGCGTGGCTCGGCCGCACACAGATTGTGCTCGAGGACCTTCCTGGCACCGCCAATGAGGCGCCGATTTCCAACCTTGCATTGCTCGATCGCCAGCAAGCTTTCGGCTACAGCCAGGAGGATCTGAAAATCCTCATGACGCCAATGGGCACGACGGGCGAAGAAGCCATCGGATCCATGGGCAACGACACACCGATTTCGGCCATGTCCGATAGACCGAAATCGCTCTTCACCTATTTCAAGCAAAACTTCGCGCAGGTCACAAATCCGCCCATCGATCCGATCCGCGAGGAACTGGTGATGAGCCTCGTCTCCATCATCGGACCGCGGCCGAACCTGTTCGATCTCGAGGGCGCCTCGAAGACCAAACGGCTGGAAGTGCGCCAGCCAATTCTGACCAATGAGGACTTTGAGAAGATCCGCTCCATCTCCGAGATGAGCGGCGACCATTTCAAATCGCGCACATTCGACATCACCTATCCGGCCGAACACGGTGCCGACGGCATGGGCTGGGCGATCGATGCGCTCTGCGAGAAGGCGGAAGACGAAGTCCGCCAGGGCTGCAATATCATTATCCTCTCCGACCGCAAGACAAGCGCCGACCGCATTCCCGTTCCCGTGCTGCTCGCTTGCGCCGCAGTGCACCACCATCTTATCCGCAAAGGCCTGCGCACCGCTGTCGGAATGGTGCTGGAGACCGGCGAGCCACGCGAAGTGCATCACTTCGCATGCCTCGCGGGTTACGGCGCGGAAGCCGTCAATCCTTATCTGGCTTTCGAGACTTTGATCGCCATGAAAGACGATCTGCCGCACAAACTCGACGCTAAAGAGATCGTCAAGCGCTACATCAAGTCGATCGATAAAGGATTGCTCAAGGTGATGTCCAAAATGGGCATCTCGACCTATCAGTCCTATTGCGGCGCGCAGATTTTCGATGCGATCGGTTTGCGGCAGGATTTTGTCGATCAATATTTCACCGGCACGCATACGCGCGTCGAAGGCGTGGGACTAACCGAGATTGCGGAAGAAACCGTGCGCCGCCACGCCATCGCCTTCTCCGACGCGCCGGTCTATCGCTCCATGCTCGATGTCGGTGGCGACTACGCCGTACGCGTGCGCGGCGAAGATCATATGTGGACGGCAGAGACCGTGGCGCGGCTTCAACACGCGGTGCGGGGGAGTTCGCAAGATCACTATCGCGCCTTTGCCAAGATCGTGAACGATCAAAACGAACGCCTGCTCACCATTCGTGGCCTGTTCCGCCTTAGAAGCGCGGAAGAAGACGGGCGCAAGTCGGTGCCCTTGGACGAAGTGGAGCCCGCCAAGAATATCGTGCGCCGCTTCTCCACGGGAGCCATGTCCTTCGGCTCGATCTCGCGAGAAGCGCACACCACGCTCGCCATTGCGATGAATCGCATCGGCGGCAAATCCAATACCGGCGAAGGCGGCGAGGAAGCCGACCGCTTCAAGCCGCTGCCGAACGGCGACTCGATGCGTTCGGCCATCAAGCAGGTCGCTTCCGGTCGCTTCGGCGTCACGACCGAGTATCTCGTCAATTCGGACGTGATGCAGATCAAAATGGCGCAAGGGGCAAAGCCCGGCGAAGGCGGCCAATTGCCCGGCCACAAGGTCGACAAGACCATCGCCAAGGTGCGCCACTCGACGCCCGGAGTCGGTTTGATCTCACCGCCACCGCATCACGACATTTATTCCATCGAGGACCTGGCGCAGCTCATCTTCGACCTGAAGAATGTCAATCCGGCGGGTGATGTGTCGGTCAAGCTCGTCTCGGAAGTCGGCGTCGGCACGGTCGCGGCGGGCGTTTCCAAGGCGCGCGCCGACCATGTAACCATTGCGGGCTACGAGGGCGGAACCGGGGCTTCCCCCCTTACATCGATCAAACACGCCGGTAGCCCCTGGGAAATCGGCCTCGCCGAAACACACCAGACACTGGTGATCAATCGGTTGCGCTCGCGCATTGCGGTGCAAGTTGATGGCGGCATCCGCACCGGCCGCGATGTCGTCATCGGCGCGCTGCTTGGCGCGGATGAATTCGGTTTCGCAACCGCGCCGCTGATTGCCGCCGGCTGCATTATGATGCGTAAGTGCCATCTCAATACGTGCCCGGTCGGAGTCGCGACACAAGATCCCGTGCTGCGCAAACGCTTCAAGGGTCAGCCGGAGCATGTGATCAACTATTTCTTTTTCGTCGCGGAAGAAGTTCGCGAACTGATGGCTTCGCTAGGCTATCGCACCGTGGACGAAATGATCGGACAAGTGCAGATGCTCGACCAACGCCGATTGGTCGAGCACCGGAAGGCAAAAGGGCTCGACTTTTCCAAGCTGTTTACCAAGCCGATCGCGGATAAAAACACACCGATCTACAAATGCGAGCCGCAGGACCACAAAATCAAAGACGTGCTCGACCGCAAGCTGATTTCGGATGCGGCGGCGGCGCTCGACCGCGGCGCGCCGGTGCGCCTGCAAAGTGCCATCAACGGCACCGACCGCGCTTGTGGCGCCATGCTCTCGGGTGAGGTCGCCAAACGCTACGGGCATGAGGGCCTGCCCGACAATACCATCCATGTGCGCTTGACCGGTACCGCCGGACAATCCTTCGGCGCCTGGCTCGCGCGTGGGGTCACCTTCGATCTCGAAGGCGAAGCCAACGACTATGTCGGCAAGGGCCTCTCCGGCGGACGCATCGTCATCAGGCCGCCGGCCGATTCCGGCATTGTGCCCGAAGAGTCCATCATTGTCGGCAACACCGTGCTGTATGGCGCCATTGCCGGCGAATGCTATTTCCGCGGCGTCGCCGGCGAGCGCTTTGCCGTGCGCAATTCCGGCGCTATTGCGGTCGTCGAAGGGGCGGGCGACCACTGCTGCGAATATATGACGGGCGGCGTCGTGGTCGTGCTGGGCTATACCGGGCGCAACTTCGCCGCAGGCATGTCGGGCGGCATCGCCTATGTGCTCGACGAAGATGGTTCGTTCAAATCACGTTGCAATCTGGCGATGGTTGAACTCGAGCCGGTGCCGCAAGAAGAAGATATCTCCGAGAAGGAATTCGGCCATTACAACGATCTTGGGTCGCACGGCCTCGTGGACGTGATGGGCGATTTGACCAATAACGACGCCGCGCGTCTGCACAAGCTCGTCTCGGATCACGCACACTACACCGGTTCCGGCCGCGCGGCTTTGATCCTTAGCGATTGGCACCGTTATCGTCCTTTGTTCAGAAAAGTCATGCCGGTCGAATACCGCCGCGCGCTTGCGGAAATGACAAAGGAGAAGGCCGCCGCGATGCAGGCCGCGGAGTGAGCGATGGGTAAGATTACCGGCTTTCTTGAAATCGAGCGTCACGATCGCAAATACGAGCCGGTCGCGGAGCGTATCAAGCACTATCGCGAGTTCGTGCTGCCCTTGCCCGAGAAGGAGCTGCGCGAACAGGCCGCGCGTTGCATGGACTGCGGCGTGCCCTATTGCCATGGCACGAGCCGTATCACCGGCGCGCCCACCGGCTGTCCGGTCAATAATCAGATTCCCGACTGGAACGATCTGGTCTATCGCGGCCATTGGGACGAGGCCGCGCGCAATCTGCATTCGACCAACAATTTTCCCGAAGTCACCGGCCGGGTTTGTCCGGCGCCGTGCGAAGCATCCTGCACGCTCAACATCGATGAGAACCCGGTCACCATCAAGACGATCGAATGCGAGATCGCCGACCGCGCCATCGCCAAAGGCTTGAAACCGGAGCGGCCCACGCAAAAGACCGGCAAGAAAGTCGCCGTGATCGGCTCCGGCCCGGCGGGCTTGGCTTGCGCGCAACAACTCGCGCGCGCCGGTCATGAAGTGCATGTCTACGAGCGTTGGGCGAAGGCCGGCGGGTTGCTGCGCTACGGCATTCCCGATTTCAAAATGGAGAAGACCCACATCGACCGCCGCATCGCGCAAATGCAGGCCGAGGGCGTGCAATTCCATTACGGTGCCCATGTCGGCGTCACTTTGCCGGTCGATACCATGCTTCGTGGCCACGATGCCGTGGTGCTGGCGGGCGGCGCTGAGAAGGCGCGCGATCTGTCGATTCCCGGCCGCGAGTTGAAGGGCATTCATTTCGCGATGGATTTCCTGCCGCAGCAGAACCGGCGCGTCAGCAACGAGCCGCTCGGCTCGGTCGAGCCGATTCTGGCAGCGGGCAAAAAAGTCGTCGTCGTCGGCGGCGGCGATACCGGCTCCGATTGCATCGGCACATCAGTTCGCCAAGGCGCGGTATCGGTGGCCAATTTCGAGATCATGCGAGAGCCGCCGGAGCACGAGAACAAGATTCTGACCTGGCCGGATTGGCCGCTGAAGCTTCGTATCTCGTCGAGTCACGAAGAAGGCGCCAAGCGCGAATTCGCCGTGCTGACGCAAAAATTCAGCGGTGAAAACGGCCAGGTGAAAAAGCTGCATTGTGTGCATGTCGATGCCGGTTTCAAACCGGTCGCGGAGACAGAATTTGAAATCGAGGCCGATCTGGTGCTGCTCGCCATGGGCTTCGTGCATCCGGTGCATGAAGGGATGCTCAAATCGTTCGACGTGACGCTCGATAATCGCGGCAATGTCAGCGCCGACACCAACAGCTATTCGACCTCGGTGTCGAAAGTGTTCGCCGCCGGCGACATGCGTCGCGGCCAATCATTGGTGGTCTGGGCGATCCGCGAAGGCCGCCAGTGCGCGCACGCCGTCGATAAGTTCCTCATGGGGGAAACGCTATTGCCGCGGTAGCGTAGGGCGGACGCCCGGTTTGCCCGAGTCGTTGCTGAACAACTTGAACGGAAAGAGTAACGTGTAGGGTGGGCAAAGGCGCCTTGGGTATTGCGAGATACGCACGGGAAAGCGTTGGATAGGCGCCGTGCCCACCAACGGCGTTTATATATCAAACGAATTCAGCCGGTGGGCACGGCGTAGACCATGCCTTTGCCCACTTTACAAATTACTAAAGCAAGCTGAAGCCTGGATAAGGATTCAGCCTGCTCAATCCGCGTTCTGCCAATTCCTTCCCGCATAATAAATACCGTGAATAATTACTTGCCGCATCGCACGGTTGACTTGAAATAAAATCGTAGCACGTTTGCGGAAGCCGACGGACCGCAAACCACGCCGTAGATCATCACGTTTGATGCCCCGATTCGGCATTTGCGCAAATCCATGGCAATAGGCTTCGATTGAGTCGATAAAATTTAACGCTACTTCGCCGTTCGCGTGCTCAGCGATATAGTCGTAGATGGCGAAGAGGTCGGCTTTGGCGGACGCGGAAAAGATGACCGCATAGGTCATCGTGCTGACTGTATAGAACGTTTGACGTGGCGCTGGCGCAGTTGCGCGAATACTTTCTTTGCGGACTCGCCGCGAGGATTGCGCTTGAAGGCATCGTAACGAGCCACGCCTTCTGTCCGCAGCCAGTCTTCCAGCGCGGCTTCGCGCTCGCTTAGGGCCCGCAAGCCTTCGCGAATGACCTCGCTTTCGCTTGCATAAGCGCCCGAGGTCACCTTGTCCCTCACAACTCTTGCCATTTCAAGCGGTAACGTAACGCTTAGGGATTGGGTCTTGCGCATGGCGATTTCTTTGCCCCGATGTGTAGCACGATTAAATCTTACTTCATGCCGAACGACAAGAAAAACAGCTCCGGATGAGCGGAACGCGAAAGCAGCAAGGGTGGGCAAAGGCGCCTTGGGTATTGCGAGATACGCACGGGAAAGCGTTGGATAGGCGCCGTGCCCACCAACGGCGTTTATATATCAAACGAATTCAGCCGGTGGGCACGGCGCTGACGCGCCTTTGCCCACCCTACAAACTACTCTTTACGGCTTGTGCGAGTCGCTGTTGAACAACTTAAACGGAAACAAAAATGGCAGGGGGCTCGGCGCGCTTGATTTCGCCTTGCGGGTGGAGGCGCGTAAAACGCCGCGCGGGGGCGAGCCGTCATTTGCGGTTTTTTCCATGGGTTTGGGGCCATCACTCTCGCTCCTCGCTTTGTTTCGTGTTTTTTTGGCCGGCCGTTGCCTATGCGCGGGCGAGTCCTTAGACGGTGTCGTTGACGCTTGCGCCGGTGTTCGCGCGGACGCCGCGCGGGTATTCGATGGCGCCGACTCGGCTATCGTCGGCGCTTTTCGATCGACATTGACGCGGGGCCATGCGAAATCATCGGCGCGGCCGTGTGGCGGCGAGATCGTATCGCCCTCAACCAGCACTTTGGTTGCGATGGCGTCATTGTTGGCGATTGCGTTATTGTTGGCGATTGCGTTTGCCGCGCCGTCGATCAGCTTATCGTCATGATCCGGGACCGCCGTGAGCGCCACCACCGGCCCCGCCAAAGGGCGCACTGCGGCGTTGCCTTGACGTGATGCTTCCGGCGCCGAAGGAAACGCCACCGGCATATGACCGTTCATGGCGCGGCGAATTTCGTGTCCGACGTAATGCGCGAGTTTACGCGCACCATGTTTGGTGAAATAAGCGCCGTCGGTGGAACGCAACCGGCGTATCTGTCCTTCGTAGTCCGGCCCGAACGTGGTGAACTTTCCACCCTCATCCACAAAGCCGTCCCACACGTCGATGTAAACGATGCCTGCGCGCTCCGCGCGCGCGCGGTAAAGATCGTTGAGGTAGTTCGCATCCGCCGTCGAGCGCGTTCCGCGGATCGGCGGCAGCCCGACCCAAAAGACCGGTACACCCTTGCTCTTCAAAACAGCGATCATCGCGTCAATGCGACGCGCATAGGCCTTACCCCATTCCTCGCTACGAAACTCGAGCACCGTTGTGTTGACTTTCTTATGATCCAGACCCGGCGCGGCGGACGGGCCGGACTTATTCGTTGAATGCGTCTTCGCTGCTTCGTCGCCAGCGACGGGCTGGCGATCCTTGGCTTTGTTCTCATCTCCGAGCACATCCTCTTTGTCTTCGCGGATGGTCTGGCGATCGCTGACGCCAAGCATCACAACGATGTAATTTGCTTTCTGCTGCGCCAGGATATCGTGCGCCACATCCGGCCATTTGGGGCCATCCTTTCCACCATAATGCAGCAGCCCCGAATTTATTTTATTTTGACGCACGATGCCGATCTCGGGGGCGTCAGAAAACGCATCTTCCAATCCGTAGGCGAGCCAGTCGGCCATGCCGTCGCCCATGACCATAATCGATGTGGTTGGGGCCGCCCGACTGTCCATTTTACGGGGCGCAGGCGCATGGGAATTGTCCTGCGACTGCGGTTCCCGCCGTCTTCGGTGTCGCAGTTCGTTGTCGTAATACGGCCGCGGGCCAAATCCGGGAAAAAAGTTTCCGAACAGCCCGCCTCGAGGCGGTCCGCTAACGAATGGCGAATTGTTATCGCCGAAAAATTGCGCTCTCGCATTGTCCGTTCCCGCCAATGCGAAGCCGAGCACGCACGCCCCTTCGGCGAAGGCCAAAAGGATCAGCCCGAATAGAGCACGCGAAAATCGCCATCTGCCAAACATGCTAATGAAACCAAACGCGAGTCGAGCAACACGGGTTCCCACTGCGTTCAAAGCAAATCCGGTTCGCTCATGCACGAGGTGGTATTTCTCTGCGCTTGTAACTGGGGGATCGGCGCCGGCCGCGCGATCTGTTTGCATCTGTCGTATTTTTTGAACTGGCCGCACAAGGTTTATCGGCGATCGAAAGGCTCGACTCATTCCGATGAGGTGAGTAATTTAAGGTCCCTGTTCATCGATTCTTTATGGACATCTTATCGCTGGCGTTGCATTGCGCTGCCGCAACGCCCGGACAACCGCGCAATCCCATGCCCCGAATCCGTAAAGCCATTTTCCCGGTCGCCGGTCTTGGCACCCGCTTTTTACCGGCGACCAAGGCCATGCCCAAAGAAATGCTGCCGGTCGTCGATCGGCCGCTGATCCAACACGTGGTCGACGAAGCGCGCGAGGCCGGCATCGAGCATTTCATCTTTGTCACCGGGCGCAACAAAAGCGTCATTGAGGATCACTTCGATCGTCAGTTTGAATTGGAGGTCACGCTCAACGAGCGCGGCAAAAAAAGCGACCTCGCATTGCTTTCGGACGACCAGTTGACGGCCGGCACGGCCAGCTTCACGCGCCAGCAAACGCCGCTCGGCCTCGGCCACGCCGCCTGGTGCGCGCGCGAACTGGTAGGGCATGAACCGTTTGCATTGCTGTTGCCGGACGTGCTCGTGCACCATTCACGCGGATGTCTGGCGCAGATGATGGACGCCGCCGAAACCCTCGAAGAAAAAGCCAATATCATCGCCGTTGAAGAAGTGACGCGCGAACGCGTGCACATGTATGGCATCGTCGGAATCGGGGAACAAAAAGGTAAAGCCTTTTCCATCACCAAAATGGTCGAAAAGCCAAAAACCGATGACGCACCGTCTCGGTTGGCCATCACCGGACGTTATATCCTGCAGCCGGAAATCTTCTCGATCCTCGAAAAACAAACGGCCGGGGCCGGCGGCGAAATTCAACTCACCGATGCGATGATGGCGCTGGCGCGCTCACAACCGTTTTATGGCTTGAAGTTCGAGGGTCGCAGCTACGACTGCGGTTCGAAGATCGGATTCTTGAGCGCCAATGTTGCCTATGCGTTGGAACGGCCCGACCTTGCAGCCGAATTTCGCGCCGAAGTTCGTCGTCTGCTCGACGGTTAGAGCGCGTTCCCTTTAGATTGAGTCGCTTTCACTTCCTAACATTTTGTTTGCGCATGATCTTTGTCCCGAAAACCGGTTCCCACTTTTCGGGATCATGCGCTAGTGGAGTGGATTTGACATTCGCTACCCACCTGGCCGCAAGCTCGCGAAGCGAATGTCAAATCCAAAACTCCACTAGAAACTTATATTTTCTCAGTGGTCTTTCGATTTAAACATTCGCAAAAGATCCCCGCCGAAATGGGTAGCGAATGTTTGAATCGGACCACTAGATTGGCGGCTATAGCCAGCCCATCAGCTCGCGCGTGACCACATCACGAATGACCGCCATGCCGGAAGCGGAATCATTGAGACAGGGAATATAGGTAAACTGCTCACCCCCCGCCTCCTTGAATATTGCCGCATTCTCCATCGCGATCTCTTCCAGCGTCTCAAGGCAGTCGGAGGAAAAACCCGGCGTCATGACCGCGAGCCGTTTGATCCCGCGCGCGGCCAATGTTCTGATCGTTGCGTCCGTATAGGGCTTCAGCCATTCCGCGGTGCCGAAGCGCGATTGAAAAGTCATCATCAGCCGATTTTCATCCAGCTTTAAGCGCGTGCGTAAATGCCGCGCCGTCGCGGCGCATTGGCAGTAATAGGGATCGCCCTTGCGTAAATAATCTTCCGGCATGCCGTGGAACGAGGCGATGATGATCTCCGGCTCGAACGTCAGCGCCGCAAGGCCTTGTTCAAGCGAGGTCGCAAGCGCCTCGATATAAACCGGCCGGTCGAAATAAGCCGGCGCCACGCGCAGTGCCGGCTGCCAACGCATCTTGGTCAATGTTTCGAAGGCCTTGTCGCATACGCTGGCCGTGGTGGCGGCGGCATATTGCGGATAAAGCGGCACGATCAAAATGCGATCGCAGCCTGCGCGTTGCAATGCTTCGAGCCGCGACGCAATCGATGGATTGCCGTAACGCATGCCCCAGTCAACCACAATGCGCGGATCGCTCTTAAAGCTTGCCGCAAGCTTTTCCGCCTGCGAACGCGTGATGGTCTTGAGGAAAGACTCATTACGTTCTGTGTTCCATATTTTGGCGTAGTCGCGACCTTTGCGAGCCGGCCGGACGGTCAAGATGATCAGATTGAGAACGAACCACCATTTGATGGGATTTTCCTCGATCACACGCCGATCGGAAAGAAATTCCTTCAGATAGCGGCGCATCGACCAATAGTCGGTGGCATCGGGTGTGCCGAGATTGGCCAGCAGCACGCCAATGCGGCGCGGTGGAATTGCGGGATGGCCGGATGGCTGATGCGAAGACTCATTCATGCTGAAAGTCGTCAGTTCAGATTGCGGCATCGCGCCTTCATAACAATTCGCACGCATAGCATTTCACGTGCGGATGTTTTTCCGATCCCGGCGGCAAGCGGGCCAATTATTCGGCCGCATTGAGAAACGGCATGGCGGTGGTGCGAAACTGTTTGCGCAAGATCGCTTCCTCTGCCTTGGCGGCGGCAAGATGTCGCCGCTTGACCGGCCCAAATCCGCGGATCTTTTCCGGGATAGCGGCCAGCGCCACCGCGGTCGCGTGATTGCCGGGATTCAGATCGGCCATCATGATGTGAAGCAAGGCCTCGTAATCCTCGATCAACTGCCGTTCCATGCGGCGCTCCTGCGTATAGCCGAACGGATCGAAAGGCGTGCCGCGCAAGAATTTGAGCTTTGCCATCAACGCGAAAAGCCTCAGCAGCCATGGCCCGAACGACATCTTCTTCGGCTCGCCGGTGAGGGGATCGCGTCTCGCCAGCATCGGCGGCGCCAAATGGAATTCGAAACGTAACCGCTCACCATCGAAAGAGGACCTCACGCGATCGAGGAAAGAGGTCTCGGCGTAAAGCCGGGCCACTTCATATTCATCTTTGTAAGCCATCAACTTGAACAGATAGCGCGCCACCGCCTCAGTCAGTTCTGTTTTGCCCGGCGCCTTGTCGGCTTCCGCGGAGCGAATTTTGTCGACAAGCGCACGGTAGCGCCGCGCATAACGCGCATTCTGATAGGCGGAAAGATAGGCCTCGCGCCGCGCCACCAGTTCGGTAAGGCTTTGCGAGAGCTTCAACGAGTCGTTTGCTTGCGCCGGCTGCAGCGTCGCCAGCGCCTGCACCGCCGCCGGATCAACCGCGCTGCGTCGGCCATAACGAAACGTGGCGATATTCATCGCCACAGCCTCGCCGTTCATTTCAATCGCCCGCTCGACCGCCTCCGCCGACAGCGGCAGCGCGCCCAACTGATAGGCGAAACCGAGCATGAACATATTGGCCCCGATCGAATCGCCAAGGAGCGCCGCCGTCAATCGGCTGGCGTCGATGAAGTGGCTCTGCGCGCGCCCGGCGCGATCGATGATGGAGGCTTTGAGCCGCTCGGTCGGAAGCGAAAAATCGGCGTCACGCGTGAAATCGCCCGGCATGAATTCCGCGGTGTTGACGATCACACGGGTATGACCGGGCTTGACGGCGCCCAGCACATGTTTATTGCCGGCCACGACAATGTCGCCCCCAAGCACGAGATCGGCGCCGGCCGCCGCGATGCGAATAGCATGAATGTCCTCCGGCGCATTGGCGATGCGGATATGACTGTAAACGGCGCCGCCTTTCTGCGCGAGGCCGGACATGTCAATGACGGCGGCGCCCTTTCCTTCGAGATGCGCGGCCATAGCGAGAATTGCCCCAATGGTCACAACTCCTGTACCGCCGATCCCGGCAACGATGACGCCGTAAGGAGTTTTGAGCGCCGCCGCCGCCGGGGATGGCAGCGCCGGCCAATCGTCGGGCTCAGCGACAGCGTGACCATTCTTGAGCTTGGCGCCATGCACGGTGACGAAAGACGGGCAGAAGCCGTTGACGCAGGAAAAATCCTTGTTGCAACTCGACTGATCGATGGCGCGCTTGCGGCCCCATTCGGTGGTCAGCGGTTGCACCGCCACGCAATTTGACTTCACGCCGCAATCGCCGCAGCCTTCGCAGACTAGATCATTGACGACGATGCGCTTGTCGGGATCGGGAAAGGTTCCGCGCTTGCGGCGGCGCCGTTTCTCGGCTGCACAGGTCTGATCATAAATGAGAATGCTCACACCGGGCACGCCCGCCAATTCGTGCTGGAGGGCATCAAGTTCGTCGCGGTGATGCACCGTGAGCCCGCGCGGCCACTCGACGTTTCCACCGTATTTCCACGGCTCATCGGTGACAACGGTCACGCGCTTGGCGCCGTCCGCCGCCACTTGCGCGGCAATTCGCGGCACGGTCAAACCGCCGTCATTGGCCTGTCCGCCGGTCATCGCCACCGCGTCGTTGAACAGAATCTTGTAGGTGATATTCACGTTTGCGGCGATGGCCGCGCGAATGGCGAGATTGCCGGAGTGGTTATAGGTGCCATCGCCGAGATTCTGAAATACATGCGGTGTATTCGAGAACGGCGCCTCGCCGATCCAATTAGCGCCTTCACCACCCATTTGGGTGAAGCCGAGCGTCCTTCGATCCATCCATTGCGCCATATAATGGCAACCGATGCCGGCATAGGCGCGGCTTTCTTCCGGAACGCGGGTCGAGGTATTATGCGGGCAGCCGGCACAAAAATAGGGAACGCGCACCGCCATCTCGGCCGTTTCATCCGATGCGTGTCGCGCACGCTTCAGGCGCGCCACATGAGCCGCAATTTCGTCGTTGACGCCATAACGCAACAGCCGTTCGCCAATGCAAATGGCCACGTCGTTCGGATCGAGCGCGCCCTTGACCGGGAACAACCAACGGCCCTGCTCGTCCTTTTTGCCGATGCAGACCGGTTGATTGGCGGTGCCGTAAAGCTCTTCGCGCACCTGCATTTCAAGAAGCGAACGCTTCTCTTCGACGACGATGATAAGGTCGAGCCCTTGGGCGAACGCCGTCAGTTCCCCTCTGGCGATCGGCCAGACGCAGCCGATCTTGAACAGCCGCAATCCGAGATTGTTGCACTGGGTTTCGTCGATACCCAGTTCATCGAGCGCCTGGCGCACGTCCAGATAGGCTTTGCCGGTCGTGATAACGCCGATTTTGGGATTACGTCCGCCCGATGTCACCAACTTGTTCAGTTTATTGGCGCGCACAAAAGCAAGCATGGCGTCGCGCTTGAAGTCGTGCAGGCGCGCTTCCTGATCAAGGACGCTGTCGTGGAGGCGAATATTGAGTCCACCCTCGGCTATACCGAAATCGTCCGGTGTAACGATCCGCACACGGTCCACCCGACCGTCGACGACGCCGGTCGATTCCACCGTCTCGTGCATGCATTTGAGCGCGGTCCAAGTGCCGCTGTAACGTGACATGGCCCAGCCATAGAGCGCGTAATCGATGATCTCCTGGACACCCGCCGGATTGAGGATCGGGCTCATCACGTCGACGAAGTGAAATTCCGATTGATGCGCGGTTGTGGACGATTCCGCGGTGTGGTCGTCGCCCATCAGCGCGATCACGCCGCCGTGCCTCGACGTACCGGCCATATTGGCGTGGCGAAAAACATCGCCCGAGCGATCGACGCCCGGACCCTTGCCGTACCACATGCCGAAAACACCGTCGAACTTGCCCTCGCCGCGCAGCTCGGCCTGCTGAGTGCCCCAAAGTGCGGTGGCGGCAAGCTCTTCGTTGAGCCCGGGCTGAAACTTGATATCGGCGGCGGCGATCGGCCGGCCGGCGCGCATGAATTGTTGATCGAGCCCGCCGAGAGGCGAGCCGCGATACCCGGTGACAAAGCCCGCGGTGTGCAGCCCGGCGCGGCGATCGCGCTCTTTCTGAATCAGGCAGGCGCGTATGAGCGCATGATAGCCGGTTACCAGCACCTGAGTTCTGGGTCAGGTCGTATTTGTCGTCGAGATTAACCGGTCGAAGCGTCATGGCTGGCCTTGGCGCGAGATCGCTCGAGACTTTGGGGTCGCCAAGCGGCCCTTTCTTTCTCATATAGGTTGAGGCGCCAATATGCAAAGCGGATGACGCGCGAGAAAAGCCTGTACGTCAAAGACCTGTGGTCAATTCGGCGGTCCTCCGATCGGCGGTGAAGAAATTTCGCACCCGTTCCAAAGCACGGGCATTCTGGCGCGCCACTACTTTTTACGCTAATATTTATTCATGATACATTCACCTCATGATCAAACACATAGTAACCACGATCACGACCATTCCGAGCTCTCGGAGACTCAATTGCGCGTACGCGCGCTGGAGAGCGTGCTCACCGAAAAGGGCTATGTCAACCCGGCCGCGCTCGACGCTTTGATCGAAACCTACGAGAAAAAGGTCGGTCCGCGTAACGGCGCACGCGTCGTCGCCAGGGCATGGGCCGATCCCGCTTATCGCGCACGGCTCTTGAACGACGGCACGCCCGCTATCGCCGAAGTCGGCTATGCCGGACGGCAAGGCGAACACATTGTCGTGGTCGAGAATACGCCAAAACTGCACAATATGATCGTATGTACGTTATGCTCTTGCTATCCCTGGCCGGTGCTGGGGCTCCCCCCCGTTTGGTACAAATCGGCGCCCTATCGTTCGCGCGCGGTCGCCGATCCACGCGGCGTGCTCAAGGAATTCGGCGTGGTGTTACCACCCGATGCCGAGATCCGCGTATGGGATTCGACCTCCGAGATTCGCTACATGGTGTTGCCGATGCGCCCTGCCGGCACCGAGGACTGGAGCGACGAACAGCTCGCCGAGCTCGTCACGCGTGATTCGATGATCGGCACAGGACTGCCGAAGCGGCCGGAGGAAATCGCCAAATGAACGGCGCGCACGACATGGGAGGCATGCATGGATTTGGCCCCGTCGTGCCCGAGCCGAATGAACCCGTTTTCCATGGCGAATGGGAGAAACGCACTTTTGCGCTCACGCTCGCCATGGCGATGCCCGGCGGCTGGAACATTGATATGTTGCGCTTTGCGCGCGAAAATCGAAATCCGCGCGAATATTTATGCATGAGCTATTACCAGATCTGGTTCGCCGCGCTCGAGAGCATGTTGAAAGAACGCGGACTGGTGAGTGAAGACGAAATCGAAGCCGGCCACAGCCTGCATCCGCCAAAGCCGGTCAAACGTATTCTGTCGGCAAACGATGTGGACAAGACGTTGCATCGCGGCGGTCCGACCGAACGCGGCACGAACACAAAGCCTGCGTTCGCTATCGGCGCGCGCGTACGCGCGAAAAACATCAATCCTATGACCCATACGCGCTTGCCACGCTATGTACGCGGCCACCTCGGCATTATCGAGCGCCTTATCGGCTGTCATGTGTTTCCCGACAGCAATGCGCATGGCGGCGGTGAAAACCCGCAATGGCTTTACACCGTGCGGTTTGATGCTTCCGAATTATGGGGCGGCGACGGCGACCCGACATTGAAGGTATCGGTCGATGCTTGGGAGCCCTATTTGGAGCCGGCATGATCGACCAAGCTGCAGCAAAGCGCGCCGCCGAAAACATGCCGAGCGCCCCGCGCGATGCCGAAGGGCCCGTGTTCCGCGAGCCATGGGAAGCGCAAGCCTTTGCTATGACCTTGGCGCTGCATGAACTCGGCGTTTTCACCTGGCCGGAATGGGCGCAAGCACTCGCCGATGAAATAAAACGCGCACAATGCGCCGGCGACCCAGACACCGGCGAGACCTATTATCTGCATTGGCTTGCAGCGCTGGAAAAATTGGTGGCTGAAAAAGGCGTCGCCTCGAAGCATACACTTCATCGCTACCGCGACGCCTGGGATCACGCCTGTGATCGTACACCACATGGCCAACCCATCGAGCTGTGCGACGACGATTTTTCCTGAACCGTTGGTCTGCCTTTACACCACGTGGTCTGGCCGCAAGGTGCAGCCCTCGGCTTGATCAAGCTCGATCTGGATCGTGGTGTGGCCAATCTCGAATTTGCGCTCCAAATCATGGGCCGTGCGCCGCAAAAAATCGTTCCCTGGGTGCCCGGCGGGCGTGACGATATGACAAGTCAAGGCAGTCTCGGTCGTGCTCATGGCCCAGATGTGCAAATCATGCACTTCGCCGACCTCCGGCAAGCCCTCGAGGTAGCCGCGCACATCCGCCGGATCGATGGATCGCGGCGCGGCATTGAGCGACAGCCGCAACGCCTCGCGCAAGAGGTTCCAGGTGCCGAACAGAATGGCCGCCGAAATCATCAGGCTCGCCATCGGGTCGAGCCACTGCCAGCCGGTGAGCACGATCCCCAAAGCGGCAAGGACAACGGCAGCCGACACGGCGCCGTCGGCCACCATGTGCAAAAACGCGCCGCGTGTGTTGAGGTCACTGCCGCGGCTTAAGAACAACGCCGAGACGCCGTTGATGGCCACCGCGCAAGTTGCGACGATGATAACCGTACCGCTGGCCACGGGCTGCGGTTCGATAAAACGCAGAACGGCTTCCCAGGCGATGGCGCCGGTCGCGACAAGCAAAATCAAACCATTGGCGAAGGCCGACAGAATCGATGCCGCGCGCAAACGATATGTGAAGCGATGGCTCGGCCGCCAATCGGCGACCGCCAAAGCGCCCCAGGCCAAAATCAGTCCCATGACGTCGCCGAAATTGTGCCCGGCATCCGCCAATAGCGCGAGGGAATTGGCGAAAAAGCCGTAAACCGCCTGCGCGACAACGAGCGCGACGTTAAGCCCTGTTGCTATTGCGAAATTGCGGCCAAAGTTTTTCGGCGCGCGAACGTGGCTGTGACCGCCGTGCATAAATTGAACATAGGGCGATCGTCGGATGAATACTAGTGTTGTGACTCTAACGCTTGTTTCGCTCGGATCCATCTCCGTCATCCTGAGGTGCTCGGCCATCGATCTCGGGTTTACCCGAGATCGATGCTTTAGCAGCCAAGTCGGCTAAAGCCGACTTGGCTGGCCGAGCCTCGAAGGATGATCGGCCCCCAACCGAGAGGTCCAGGTCCACGGATGTCGGGTATACCCGATCCGATCCAAAACTACGCAAGTCGGCAATAACCGACTTGCGATGGCTCGCGCGCGGTTCGCGCGCGAGCGCCTTGAGGCACGACGGAAGAGTTTGTAAATCATCCGTCAGTGACACAACACTAGAAGCCTACAACGCCAAAAGAGAGGGCGGCGGCAACACGCCTAAACGGCTGCATTGGTAAGCCCGCGCTTCTTTAAGAGCGCGTCGATGGATGGCATCCGTCCCCGGAACGCCATATAGGCGTCGGCCGGATCGCGCAGATTGCCCGCACTATAAATGAACGCGCGCAAGCGCCGGGCGGTTGCGGAATCGAAAACGTTGCCGGTTTCCTCGAACGCTTCGAACGCGTCGGCATCCAGCACTTCCGACCACATATATGAGTAATAACCGGCCGCATAGCCGCCGCCGGAAAACAAATGCTGAAAATGGGGCAGACGGTGCCGCATGACGATCTCCGGCGGCATATGAATGCGCGCTAAATCGCGCCGCTCGAAATCGCCGACATCAAGCGTGCCCGGTTCACTCAAGCCATGCAAATCGAGGTCGACCAGCGCGCAGGCGGTGTATTCAACCGTGGCAAAACCTTGATTGAAAGTGCGCGTCGCCAGGAGACGATCGAGCAGGACCCGTGGCACCGGCTCGTTTGTGCGGGCGTGGCGCGCATATTTTTGCAAAATCTCCGGCACTTCGAGCCAATGTTCGTAGAGCTGCGAGGGCAGTTCAACGAAATCACTCGACACCGCAGTGCCGGCAAGCAACGGATAGGTCACGTTCGACAACAGACCGTGCATGGCGTGGCCGAACTCATGAAACAATGTGCGCGCATCGTCGAACGACAAAAGCGCAGGTTTGCCGGGCGCGGGCTTGGAAAAATTGCACACGTTGAGAATAATCGGACGCACGTCGCCGGTGAGCTTTTCCTGATCGCGCAAAGAGGTCATCCACGCGCCGCTGTGTTTGGACGGGCGCGCGAAATAATCGCCAATAAATAAACCCACATGTGCGCCGTTTTCATCGTTGACCTCCCATGCGCGAGCATCGGGGTGATGAACCGACACATCGACGGGCGTGAAGCTCAAGCCAAACAAACGGCCGGCCGCGTCAAAGGCGGCTTCGATCATCTTATTGAGCTGGAAATATGGTTTGATCTCGGCCTCGTCGAGAGCGTATCGCGCTTTGCGCAGCTTTTCGCTGTAGTAGCGCCAGTCCCATGGCGCGAGCGCAAAGTTAGCGCCCTCGTCTGCGATCACGCCTTGCAGCGCATCGCGTTCGGCTTCGGCTTTGGCGCGCGCGCGCCCCCAAACCTCCTCAAGAAGGTTGCGTGCGGCGGCAGGCGTTTTCGCCATTTGATCGTCGAGCCGATAATCGGCGAAGCTTTCAAAGCCCAAGAGTTTGGCGCGTTCGTATCGCAACGCCACCACCTCGGCGATTAGGGACCGATTGTCGCTCGCCCCACCATTTTCACCGCGCTTGATCCAAGCCTGGAAAATCTTTTCACGCAGATCGCGGCGCGCGGAAAATTGCAGAAACGGCTCGACCGATGAGCGCGAAAGGGCGACTGCATATTTGCCGGGATGACCGCGCCCTTCCGCCAACGCGCGCGCATCGGCGCGGGCGAAGTCCGGTAAACCTTCGAGATCGCTCTCCTCCAGAATGAGCGCGTAAGATTTTTCGTCCGCCAGCACATTTTGGCCGAACTGCGTTCCGAGTGTGGCCAGCCGTTCATTGATGGCCGAAAGCCGATCCTGCGCGGTCTGGTCGAGCGCGGCACCCGCGCGAACGAAACGCGTGTGATAGCGCTCGAGCACGCGCGCTTGCTCGGACGAAAGACCGAGCGCCTCGCGCCCGGCGTAAAGATCGGCAATTCTGACATAAAGCGCGGCATTGAGATAAAGTGCATTCGAATGGCGGGCGAGCAGCGGAGAGATATCGCGTTCGACCGCCTCGATAGCGTCACTGGTGTTGGCGCCGGCCAGCACGAAGAACAGATTTGAGATGCGTTCAAGATCGCGGCCGCTTTTTTCCAGAGCTGCAATTGTGTTGTCGAAATTCGGCGCCTTGGGATTGCTGACGATTTTATCAATCTCGGCACGGTGCGTAGCGATCGCGTGATCGAAAGCGGGACGGAAATGATGATGCGCGATACCGCTGAATGGCGGCAAACCATATGGCCCTCGCCATTCCACGAGCAACGGGTTTTGGCCGCTCAGTAAGATCGATTGGGCATGCGTCATGTCATCTAACCTACGGTCTTGCTTTCAGCCGCGCAACGCCCGCAATGCATTGAAAATGACTGCGACGTCAATGAACTCCTGAAACAGCGCGCCTTGCACGGGCGGCAGAAAGCCGAGCGCCGCTGCAATCATTCCAGCGATCGAAAATCCGATGCCCGCAATCACGCTCTGCAATGCTATTCTTCGTGAGCGGCGCGCGATTCGCATGGCGGGCAGAACGCGGTCCAATTGATCCACCAGCAGCACGACGTCGGCCACTTCGGCGGAAGCGGCTGCGCCCTTTGCGCCCATGGCGATGCCAACATCAGCCGCGGCGAGCGCCGGCGCGTCATTGACACCATCGCCGATCATCATGACGGGACCATTTTTGCGTTCGGACAACACAACGAGCACTTTCTGGTCGGGTGTAAGCTCCGCACGCACGGCGTCGATCGGCAGCCCCGCCGCCACGAAACGAGCGACGTCGAGACGATCTCCCGTGGCCAGCACAATTCGCTCGATTCCGAATTGGCGTAGCTCGTGCAAAAGCACTTCGATGCCCGCACGCAATTCATCGGCGAAAATGAGGACACCGATCGGCTTGCCGTCGGCCGCCACCGCGACCGCCAGAGCACCGGGCGGTCTCTCACTTAGAAGAGGCGGCAACGCAGCGCCAAGCTTGCCCGCAACGAAATGCGGGCCGCCGACGATCGCCATCTGGCCGTTGAGGCGTCCGGCCAATCCTTCGCCAGGGGTTTCGACCACGTCGGCCGGGGTTGTTAAGAGAAGCCCTTTCTTATGCGCCTCGGCCGTGATGGTTTGCGCAATAACGTGCTTCGAGGCCTGATCGAGTGAGGCGGCAATGCGCAGGACCTCTTCAGGCTTAACGGCAGCGGATGCCCGAATGTCGATCAGCCTTGCTTCCCCGAGGGTCAGGGTTCCGGTCTTGTCGATGACGATGGAACGCACCTGCGCCAGCGCCTCCAATATCTTCCCCCCTTTGATGAGAATGCCGAGTTTTGCCGCTCTCGACAGACCGGAAATAAATGCCACCGGCACCGCCAAGATCAACGGACAAGGGGTTGCTACGACCAGGACGGCGACCAAGCGTATGGGGTCTTTCGTAAGCCACCACGCCAATGTCGAAAGCAGGACCGTTGCCGCGAGAAAGAGGATCGCGTAGCGGTCGGCGAGCCGCGACATCGGCGCGCGCGAGTGCTGCGCCGCCTCCACAAGGCGGACCACACCCGCATAGGTGCTTTCGGCGGCACGATGGGTGGCGATCATATCGAAAGCATCGCCGACATTGCTTGCGCCACTGACCACTGGCTCACCCGCTCTGAATTGGACGGGCATGGCCTCACCCGTGAGTGCGGAGCGATCGAGCACCGCAATTCCGCGGCTCACATTGCCATCAACCGGCAATACGTCGCCGCGTCGAATCAACAAACGATCGCCGGGGTGAACCTGGTCGAGAGCGATTTCCTCGAGCTGGCCGTCGTGATGCCGCAGGGCGATGCGCGGCATCCGCGCGAGTAATGCCGTCATTTCATGGCGGGCGCGGCGCTCGGCGTAGCTCTCCAAATATTGACCGCCTGAATACATGAGCGCGACGATCGCTGCGGCAAGCTCTTGACCGAACACCAAAGCCGCGCTCATCGATAGCGCTGCCACGATGTCGAGACCGAACTCGCCTCGGCGCACGCTGGTGACAATTTCAATCACAAGGGAAAGCAAAATTGGAACGGTGACGGAGATCCAGACCGCCTCGGCCTCCACACCACGGCCCGCCAGCCGCGCCAGCAGCCCCACGACAATCCCGATGGCGGCGAAGGCCGCGAGGATTGGTCGGATCGTCTTCAAAATGCTCGCGATGGACATCGATCGATCAGGAGCCCTTATCGGGCCCCGCTACCATGAATTAGATCAAATCAGCCAGCATTTGTCGGTTCCAAGCGATGGCCCTCACGGGCTTGATCCGAGGGGCCGTTTCGTAGACATTGCGAGACCTCAAAGGGAGACGGCCATGGCCAAGATCAGCCGGCAAATCATCTGGGTCAATGTCATCACCGTCATTAGCGCCGCTATTTTGATCGGCGCTGAGGTGTTCGGCGCGGCTTTTGCCGGATCATGGGCGCTCGCGACACTCTTTGACCTCGGAAGCTTTGGCGCCCACGCACTCGACCTCGTATTCGTCTTGGGCGGCGTGGCCATTATGGTCCAATTCATTCGCAACGCGCACCTGATCGAGCCTTTTACGGAACGTCAGTGAGTGCGCCCGCGTCTAGTGGAGTAGATTTGACATTCGCTACCCACCTGGCCGCAAGCTCGCGAAGCGAACTCCACTAGAAACTTATATTTGGCTCATGGTCTTTCAATTCAAACATTCGCAAAAGATCCCCGCCGAAATGGGTAGCGAATGTTTGAATCGGACCACTAGTGGAGTGGATTTGACATTCGCTACCCACCTGGCCGCAAGCTCGCGAAGCGAATGTCAAATCCAAAACTCCACTAGGAACTTATATTTACTAGTGGTCTTTCGATTCAAACATTCGCAAAAGATTCCCGCCGAAATGGG
Source organism: uncultured Pseudomonadota bacterium (assembly GCA_963697535.1). Taxonomy (GTDB): domain Bacteria; phylum Pseudomonadota; class Alphaproteobacteria; order Rhizobiales; family Xanthobacteraceae; genus Pseudolabrys. Next base: position 1,542,857 of record OY969085.1, read on the forward strand.
TAGCGAATGTTTGAATCGGACCACTAGTCGCGAAGCCGCCATAAAAAGTTAAGGAAGTTTGGCGGGCCGCGAACTAATTCTCTTGCGTATGGGAAAAAAATTTCTTATTTCAACTCTTGCCCAATTTCGCACGTGCCTGTGGCCGTGTGTCGGTCGGTAGGTAGCCGGACAAGAGGCCGGCCAGCCGCCTGAGGTCAGCGAGCTGCTTCTTTGAAGAGAACAGCAAGTAGCCTCAAGTTTTCTGACCGGCAGCCGGAGGCGAAACCGGCGCACTCTGCTCTCAGCAGGGGACGCGGCTTAAAGCAACGACGGAGCGGGCTTCTTTGGTCTCTGCTGGCCTTCCAACGCCAGCGACGGGTTACCGACGAGGCTTGTCCATCTTGCCAGCAGTGCGGCGGGGTCTCCCCTCCAAGCCAAGGCAGCGCCAGCGGTCAAGAGTTTTCGTTCCGGCTGCGTCCCCATCGCGCACCGGCGCAAAGCTCCCAAACCGCGACACAAGAACGGCGATGCCGTTCCTTTGAGCTGGGAGTGTGCGCCAATGACCGGCCGCATCCGCGAATTCCTGCGTAACCGTCAAGACGACGGGCCTTGCCTCGTTGTCGATCTCGATATCGTGCGCGACAACTACAATGCCTTCGCCAAGGCATTGCCCGACACGCGCGTCTTCTACGCCGTGAAGGCAAACCCTGCGCCGGAGGTGCTGGCGCTTTTAACCGCGCTCGGCTCGTGCTTCGACACCGCCTCGATCGCTGAAATCGAGTTGGTACTTGCCGCGGGTGCGACGCCCGATCGCGTCTCTTACGGCAACACCATCAAGAAAGAGCGTGATATCGCGCGCGCCTTTGCGCTCGGTGTTCGTCTCTTCGCCGTCGACTGCAAGGCGGAGGTGGAGAAGATCGCCCGCGCCGCCCCCGGCAGCCGCGTCTTCTGCCGTATTCTCGCCGACTGCATCGGGGCGGAATGGCCGTTGTCGCGCAAATTCGGCTGCGAGCCGGCCATGGCCGTGGACGTGCTCGAGCACGCGCTCAAACTCGGCCTGGAAGCCCATGGTGTTTCGTTCCATGTTGGTTCGCAGCAGCGCAATCAGCATGCCTGGGACCGGGCGCTGGCCTCGGCGGCGGCGGTGTTCAAGGAGTGCGGCGAGCGCGGCATCAATCTGTCGATGGTCAATTTGGGCGGCGGCTTCCCGACCAAATACCTGAAAAACGTGCCTTCGGTGAAAACCTATGGCTCCGCCATCTTCAAGGCGCTGCGCAAGCATTTCGGTAACCGCATTCCCGAAACCATCATCGAACCGGGCCGCGGGCTCGTCGGCAGTGCCGGCGTGATCGAGAGCGAAGTTGTCCTCGTTTCCAAGAAGAGCGAGGAAGACGACGTGCGCTGGGTCTATCTCGACATCGGCAAATTCGGCGGCCTTGCCGAGACGATGGATGAGTCGATCCGCTACCCGATCCGCACGCCGCGCGACGGCGACGCCATGGCGCCTTGCGTGCTGGCGGGGCCGACCTGCGACTCGGCGGATGTTCTCTACGAGAAAACGCCCTATTTGCTGCCGGTCAGCCTGGAAATCGGCGATAAAGTGCTGATCGAGGGCGCCGGCGCTTACACGGCGAGCTACGCATCGGTGGGCTTCAACGGTTTCGCACCGCTGAGGACGTATCATATTTGATAACTCGCTTGGAACCCCTCCCCTGAAAGGCAGGGGAATCGCATGTGGTACAGCGCTTCTTCTCCCTCCCCCGTTTACGGGGGAGGGTTGGGGTGGGGGCAGGCTCGGAATTGCAAAAAAAGTCCCTCACCCGACCGCCTTCGCTGACGCTTCGGCGGTCGACCTCTCCCACCCGAACTCGGGTTTACCCGAGTTCGGTATTTAATAGTGATCAAAGTCGGATATTTTGATTGGGAGAGGTGACAGCCCGTAGGATGGGTCGAGCGTTAAGTGAAACCCATCGCATATACGACAAACACGATGGGTCTCGCGGTTCGCTCGACCCATCCTACGGGCTCGAATGCCGATCTTGGCTATCAAAGCAGCGCCAAAAATTCCGGCAGCGTTAAACTTGCCTGCGCGATAATCGCGCGTAAGGTACCGCGCTTGAGATCGCCAGTATGGACTGGAACGGTCACCTTACGAGCGGGATCGCTCTCATGAATAAGCCGGCAGTGGCTTCCTGACATGCGCGATTGCTCGAATCCAGCACGTTCCAGCGCTCGTATCACATCGCGCGCTGTCAGCGCGGGCAGACGTTGGTTCATGCGGCGAGCGTTACGGTGACTTCACGAATGCGTGGCGGTTCGCCTTCGGGCACCGGCTCGTCCCGCGCTTTGCAGTCCTCAATCACGAGGCGGATTGCATCTTGCGCCATCGCCAATGCTTCGCGCTCGTCCTTGCCGTAAGTAACGATCTCGGGAAACGTAGGCACGCGCACCGTAAATCCGCCTTCGTCTTCGGGCTCCAACACAACGGCAAAGGTTCGGTTTTTTTTATCCATGCCCAAGGCCTCGTTCATTTTTCCGCAAAGCCGCGCAAGCACCTTTAGTATATACTATGCAGGCACCACCACCAGCAAGTAGACCGGGTGGAGCGTGAGCCGAAACCTGGGAGCGGCCTGTCCGGATGGCTCGTTCCCGGGTTACGCTTCGCTCCACCCGGGCTTCCAGGCTGACTATTTAGAACTATCATTGATCACGGACTTAAGTATATCAACCTCGTCAGATCGGAAATCAAAACGATGCTTGTCCACATACTCCGCCGCAGCTTTTCGAAAATCTTCTGATATATCTGGTTCTTCTACTTTCGAAGCCTTCGCAGGATATTTGAGTTGCCGGACGACACTGGTAAATCCCCTTGCTCGCCCATTTTCTTCTTTAAAACAGTGTTCTGCAGTCTTAACCATAATAGCTTGGTAATCAGGAAGCTGTCTTACAGCTTTACATAAAACGGGATTGTATGACGGATATTCAGAAGCAAGCTCAACCAGATAATTGCTGATGCTTTGGCCAAGAAAGTGCTTGTTGGCATTTTCTATTACGTGCTTGGCGCGATCAACTATGTCACGATGTTTCCTCGCAAAGCTAAGCTCATCGATGGCTCAATTGATATCATATATAACACTTTCCTCTAAATCGTTTAATTCTGGGCCAGAATAAGGAAAATTAATTTTCTTTCCAAAAAATTTTTGAAATAGTTCTCCTCCTGCTTTTTCTAAAGACCCCTCCTTCCCGGCCCGGGCGGCGATGTCTTTTATAAGATCACCAACAAGTGCTTTTTGTGCGATATTATCAGCATCGACGGCCTCAATAAACTTCTCATGTCCCTCCTTCTTTTTTGCAGCTTTCATATCCGCATGAGTCCGCTTTAATCGGAGGAAATCCTCCTCAACTTTTGTATCAAATTGACCTACACCTGAGGACATCGGTTTAGCTGACGTCACTGGCTTGTCAGCGATTGGTGGAGAGTTCTGGTACTGGAATGGGTTTTGTGTTTCCTACCGGTGCGTGTCGCCCATTTTCATGCCCCTAAATTAGTTAGGCTATAGCGTACCATTAGGGTATCACTTGATCAAATCTATTATTGTAATCTAAGTGACGCATGGAGATAGGCGGGCTTCGCGCAGATTTCCTTTAACCCGTAGGATGGGTCGAGCGTTAAGTGAAACCCATCGCATATACGACAAACACGGTGGGTCTCGCGGTTCGCTCGACCCATCCTACGAACTTCCTTCCGTTTGCCGGCCGCGGCGGATATCACCCGACCATCACTGGAGACTTGGGTAAAAAGCATGACCACCTGGCCTATCCACGCCCGCATCGACGGCCCCATCGTGATGATCGGCTTCGGCTCCATCGGCAAGGGCACTCTGCCGCTGATCGAGCGCCACTTCACCTATGACAAATCGCGTTTTGTGGTCATCGATCCGGAAGACAAAGACCGCAAGCTCCTGGACGATCGCGGCATTCGTTTCATCCATCAGCCCGTCACCAAAGACAACTACCGGCACTTGCTGACACCGTTGCTGACTGACGGCGGCGGCAAAGGGTTTTGCGTCAACCTCTCGGTCGATACGTCTTCGGTCGACATCATGGAGCTGTGTAACGAGCTCGGCGTGCTCTACATCGACACCGTGAACGAACCTTGGGCCGGTTTTTACTTCAACGCGAAGCTCGGCCCCGAAAAACGCTCGAACTATGCTTTGCGCGAAGTAACATTGGCGGCGAAACGCAAGCGCAAACCCGGCAGCACGACCGCCGTCTCTTGCTGCGGCGCCAATCCCGGCCTGGTGTCTTGGTTCGTGAAACAGGCTTTGCTGAATATCGCAACCGATACCAAGACGAAAATCAAGGAACCGAAGACGCGCGAGGATTGGGCGCGGTTCGCCAAGAAACTCGGCATCAAGGGCATCCATATCGCCGAGCGCGACACCCAGCGCGCCAAGCAGCCCAAGCCGATGAACGTTTTCGTCAACACCTGGTCGGTGGAGGGTTTCCTGTCGGAAGGCATGCAGCCGGCCGAACTCGGCTGGGGCACGCACGAGAAATGGATTCCAACGAACGGGCGCAAGCACAAGACCGGCTGCCAGGCGGCCATCTATCTCTTGCAGCCCGGCGCGAATACACGCGTGCGCTCATGGACGCCGACCGCGCGCGGCCAATACGGATTTCTGGTCACGCACAACGAGTCGATTTCGATTGCCGATTACTTCACGCTGAAGAATGGCCGGAAAACCGTTTACCGGCCGACCTGCCATTACGCTTATCATCCCTGCAATGATGCGGTGCTGTCGTTGCATGAGCTGTTCGGGCGCGCCGGCGAACGGCAGAAAGATATTTACATATTGGACGAGCATGACATCGCCGACGGCGTCGACGAACTCGGCGTTCTGCTCTATGGGCACAAAAAAAACGCTTATTGGTACGGCTCGCAGCTTTCCATCGACGAGACGCGCGACATCGCGCCCTATCAGAACGCCACCGGCTTGCAGGTCACTTCCGCGGTGCTCGCCGGCATGGTGTGGGCTTTGGAGAATCCAAACTCCGGCATCGTCGAAGCCGACGAAATGGATTTCCGCCGTTGTCTCGACGTGCAGATGCCTTATCTCGGACCGGTGATCGGCCAATACACCGACTGGACTCCGCTCACCAACCGGCCCGGCCTGTTTCCGGAAGACATCGACAAGCGCGATCCCTGGCAATTCAAGAACGTGCTGGTGCGATAGCGCTCGAACAAGGCCGCAAGGCAACGGGTGAAGCCGTTTTGGTCACCCGTCACATTGATATAAACCAGCCGCCTTTTCGTGCGTCAACTATTGCGGCTGATCCGGATCGACGGCTCGGCCGCGCGCCGGCACATTGTTTCGTTGTACTCTCGTCTCTTGCGCGCCCGGCCGCGCGCCGGCGCCTACCGGACGCCCCACCGGACGACCTTGTGCGGCGGGCTGCCGACGTCCGTTCGAGGTTGGCGCGGCTTGACGCGTCACGGGCTGCATCGGTCGCGCGTGATTGACCTGCGGCTCTTGCCTGCGCCGTGCCTGCGGGGGAGGATTCACCGGCCGGACCGGCACTGCCGGTGCGGCACCCTGGCGCGGTTGCGGCGGTTGGCTTGAACGCGGGGCAATCGGCCGCTTTGCGGGTTCTTTAGTGGCCGAGGAAGGCGGGCCCGGCGGCCGGCTTGCCGGCACTTCATTGCGCTTTGACGGCGGCGGCTGCCCAGGCCGAACCGCGGGCGCGGCATCGGTGGCTGGATTGGGGCGGATCGCTCGGCCGGGACCATTTTGATCTCCACGTGATCGATCGTTATCCCCATTCCCGCGATTTTGATCATGTGGCTGCACCGGTGCCGTGCCCTTTTGCCTCAAATCCTGTTTCGGAAATGGCTCGGGTTTCGGCACCGAAGGGAGCGCGTGAATGACGGCGCTGGTGGGCTGGATCTCGGTCCGAAATTGCGGCCGGCGCGCTCCGCCGCCCGACCCGTGCTGAATAAGATCAAGCGGCCGTACGACGCTCGCCCCGGTAACGCCTTGCGTATGACGCAAAACTTGTGGACGGACGCGATAGGTCGGAATGGGCTTATGGCCGACAGCCGCAATAATCCCGGGCGCAATGCCCGAATTGACCGCAACGCGCCGATGCTCACCGTCAAATCGCGTGGTCCGGTTCACCAAAATTGTTCGATGAAAAATGGGACGAACGCGCTCAAGCGGAAGCACATAGGTGAAAACGCGCACTGCCGTGAAATAGCGTGGCTCGATAAAAACCCAGTAAGAGGGATCGTCGATGTATTCCACGCTTTCGATCAAATCGTCGGGCGGCATGGGCGCCCAGCCGAGATAATCATCGCCCCGGCGCCAGTCGACCCAAGCCGGCGCCCATTCGTCGCCGGGCACCCAAAACCAGCCCGATCGAGGGTCGTGCACCCAGCGGCCGTAATGATAAGCCACCCATCCCCAATGGGCTTCCTCATCATCGGATATCCAGTACCAGCCCCAATCGTCGGTATAGACCCAGCGGCCGTAAGTGTAAGGACGCCACTCGCGCGGCCGATTAAACGGCACCCAGACTTCTCCCCAACGCGGATGCGGGCGCCATTCGCCATAAGGGGCGAGTGCGGCCACAAATTCGTCGGACACCGGCTTGGAAACCGGCCCATTATAATTTTGTGCGTGCGCGGATGTCACGCCGAGGCCTGCAGGAGGCACCGGATGGCCAACAATAACCAATGCGAAACCGAGCGCGAGGCCAAGGACAAACTGGCGAAGCGGGATGAGTGGAGTCATTTTCGAGGCTTTCCTCTGGGGCGGGAGCAAACAATTCCTGAACTTCAATGGTTACAATACGATGATAAAATGACCAAACTGAACAAGAGGCAAACAAACCCGCACAATCCTGCCGTAATTACAACGCCGGCACGCCCGGCGCTGCCTTCCTCGGCACCGAAAGCATCAGGACGACAGTGAACACCGAATCGAGTGATAAAAAATCGGGCGAGCGCATCGCCAAAGTGATGGCCCGCGCCGGCCTTGCCTCGCGGCGTCAAGCGGAAACCTGGATCGCGGAGGGGCGCGTTTCGGTCAACGGCCAGGTGATCGCGTCGCCGGCGCTCAACGTCACAGGCAAAGACCGCATTACAGTTGACGGGCAACCTTTACCCGGGCGAGCGCGCACGCGGCTTTTTCTTTATCACAAGCCGCGCGGCCTCATGACCACCCATTCCGACCCGCAAGGCCGGCGAACGATCTTCGCCACGCTCCCTGAGGACTTACCCAGGCTCATCAGCGTTGGCCGGCTCGACATGAATACGGAAGGCTTGTTGCTGCTCACCAATGACGGCGGCCTCGCCCGCGTGCTCGAATTGCCTGCCACGGGCTGGCTGCGAACCTATCGCGTGCGCGCTTTGGGCCGCGTGACACAAGCCGCACTGGACAATCTGCGCAAAGGCCTAACCGTCGAAGGCGTCCACTACGGTCCCGTCGAAGCTACGCTCGATCGCGAACAAGGGGCGAATGTGTGGCTCACTTTTGCCATTCGTGAGGGCAAGAACCGCGAAGTGCGCAAAGTGCTTAAATCGCTCGGGTTGAAGGTCAACCGCTTGATCCGCACGTCGTATGGACCATTCGAATTGGGCGCGTTGGACGATGGCGAAGTGAAAGAAGTGGAGACCGCGGAGTTGCGCAAAATTTTAGGGTCGCAGATCATTGCGCGGGCGCAAGCCGATTTCGATGCGCCGCTCGAAGGGAAAACCCCTTCCCGTCACGGTGAGGTGCGCGCGAAGCGCGCCTCAAAGGGCGACGGCCATCGCAAGTCGGCTGTTGCCGACTTGCGTCAGCGAAAATTGCCGCCGAACTCGGATAAATCCGTGTTTGGTCGCCGTTCATCCGCTGATCTCGGGTTTACCCGAGATCAGAATAAAAGTAGGCAGGTTGGCTTTGGCCAATCGGCTATGGACCGCCTTCGGCGACCGCCTCAGGATGACGGGGAGAGTCAGTCGCAGCGTCACAAAAAAAAGCCACATCACCGTCGTGACCGTAGAAGCGGCCCGCGTCCATCGAGGCCGCGCGCATGATCGCGAAAAGCTTGCCCTCGGACTTGATCCGAGGGTGGAACCGGTTTTCGGATCAGATCATGCGCAAACGAAAGATACTTTCATGAGAATCGTTGGCGGACGTTTGCGCTCGCGCGCCATCGCCGGACCGAAAGGCATGGGTCTTCGGCCGACCGCGGATCGCTTGCGCGAGACGCTGTTCAATATCCTCGCCCACGCTTACGGCGATCCGGTCACCGGCGCGCGCGTGCTCGATTTGTTTGCCGGCACCGGCGCGCTCGGCATTGAAGCAATCTCGCACGGCGCCGCTTACGCTTTGTTCGTCGATGACGGCGTGGAAGCGCGCGCGCTCTTACGCGACAATATCGAAACACTCGGCCTCGGCGGGGTCACGCGTATTTTCCGCCGCGACGCCACCAAGCTCGGCCCCGCGCATCCGTTAGAGCCGTTTTCGCTGGTGTTTCTCGATCCGCCTTACGGCAAGGGACTGGCCGAGAAGGCTGTTAACTCGGCGCGCGAGGGCGGTTGGCTGAAGCCGCATGCTTTGGTCGTGGTCGAAGAAGCGGCTGATGCTGGTTTCACTGCGCCGGAAGGTTTCGAGGAACTGGAGCGCCGCCAATACGACGATACGGAGCTGGTCTTCTTGCGCGCCGCCCAGGCTCAGCGCCGTCCAAACAACCGTTCGATATCCGTCAATTTCAACTCCACATAAGTCGGGCGGCCGTGATTGCATTGGCCGGAATTGGGTGTTTCCTCCATCTCACGCAAGAGCGCGTTCATTTCGCCGGGCTTGAGCCTGCGTCCCGCGCGCACCGAGCCGTGGCACGCCATGGTCGCGGAAATGTGCAACAGCCGCCGCTCCAGCGGCAATGAATCGTCCCATTCCGCCATGTGCTCGGCGAGATCACGCATTAGGTCTTGCCCATCGATCTCGCCCAGTATCGAAGGCGTTTCGCGCACCGCCAGCGCGCCGGGGCCGAACGTCTCGATGACCAAACCGAAACGCGCGAGTTCTTCGGCGCGCGCGGTCAAACGCGCGACATCGGCTTCGTCCATTTCGACGATCTCGGGAATGAGCAAGATCTGCCGCGCCACGCCGCTCTTTTCCATCGCGGCTTTCAATCGCTCATAGACGATGCGCTCATGCGCGGCGTGTTGATCGACGATGATGAGACCGTCGCGCGTTTGCGAGACGATATAATTCTCGTGCACCTGCGCGCGGGCGGCGCCGAGGGGATGTTCGATTTGATCGGCGGCGGGCTCATGGTGAGTGACGGAAGTTTCGGCCGCGGGCGCGCCGACATCGAAAGTCGCCTGCGCCGCTTCGGCAAAACCGGAGACGCTCGCGCCACTTGATGCCCTAACATCAGGCGCAAAACCCATCGGCCGCGCGGGCGAGCGCCGCCAATCGTAAGGCGTGCGCGGGCTTCCCACGGGGCGAAAACTGGCGAGGGTCGCGCCGCCGCCCGTGGTCGCCGCGCGTTGGCCCTCGCGCATCAAGGCTTCCTTCAACGCGCGCACGATCAAGCCCCGCACCAACGCACCATCGCGAAAGCGCACGTCCGTTTTCGCCGGATGCACGTTGACGTCGACCTCGCGCGCATCGAGCGTGATGAACAGAGCGAGCAGCGGATACCGGTCGCGCGGCAGGTAATCGGCATAGGCCGCGCGCACGGCGCCGACCAAAACCTTGTCGCGCACGGGGCGGCCGTTGACGAACAAATACTGCCCCAGCGAATTCGCGCGTGAGAGCGTCGGCAGACCGGCAAAGCCGGCAAGATGCACGCCCTCGCGTTCGGCTTCGACCGCAATTGCATTGGCGCGAAACTCAGGGCCCATGACATCGCCAAGCCGCGCCAGCCCATCACCCTCGCCCGCCGCGCCCCAAGTCACCGGCGCGCGTTCTTCGCCCGCGAGCGTGAAAGAAACATCGGGCCGGCTCATCGCGAGCCTGCGCACGATCTCGCGCACGGCTTCGGCTTCGCTGCGGTCGGTCTTCAGGAACTTCAGCCGCGCGGGCGTCGCATAAAACAAATCGCGCACCTCGACCGTGCTGCCTAGCGATAGCGCCGCGGGTTTCACCTGCGAAACAACGCCGGCATCGACCAGGATGGTCCAAGCATGCGGATCGGCTTTGTGGCGCGTGGTGATCGTAAGGCGTGCGACCGCGCCGATGGACGGCAAGGCCTCGCCGCGAAAGCCGAGCGTATCGATCGCCAAAAGATCATCGCCCGCGAGTTTCGACGTGGCATGACGCTCGACGCAGAGCGCCAGGTCGGTCCGCATCATGCCCTCGCCATCGTCGGTGACGCGAATGAGCCTTCGTCCGCCGCCGTCGGTGAGCACGTCGACGCGCCGCGCGCCCGCATCAAGCGCGTTCTCGATGAGCTCCTTGACGACGCTTGCCGGCCGTTCGACCACTTCGCCGGCGGCGATGCGGTTGACGATAGCTTCGGAAAGTTGACGGACGGGCATGGCAACGGCCTGATTCGGATGTTGGCCGACTTTATCGGCTTAAAAACGGCGCTGCGAGATTGCAGCTACCGCCCGGCCGGGGCGCCGTAAACCAGAACAGACCAGGAAAACTGTTACCCATGTTGCCGGTCTGTAGCGATTCTTAAGCGCAAGATTGACCCCCACCCCAACCCTCCCCCTTTCAGGGGGAGGGAGCAGAGGTGCCGTGCCACATGCGATTGCCCGCAAGGGAGGGGAGCAGTCAGTGCTCTCGGGAGCTCACAACTGTTGCTGTAACCTTGCCGGCCCCCGCTATTCAAAATTGGGCTTGCGCTGGCGCAGGCTTTTGATGCTGGCGCGATGTTTTTTGTTTTCCAGACGTTTTTTCTTGACCGCCTGCGGTACTTTGGTCGGCCGCCGCGTTTTCGGTTTCACAGCGGCCTGACGAATCAATGCGATCAACCGCTCGCGGGCGGCGGCACGGTTGCGCGTCTGATCGCGATATTGTTGGGCGACGATAACAATGGTGCCATCTTTCGTCAGCCGATGGCCGGCAAGCTTCATCAAACGAAGGGCGACGTCGTTGGGCAGCGAAGGCGAATGACGCGCATCAAAGCGCAACTGCACCGCCGACGAAACCTTATTGACATTTTGTCCGCCGGGACCGGAGGCGCGCACAAACAACTCGATCAATTCGGATTCGTCGATGGAAATCATATCGTTGATCGGGATCATGCGATGATTATAGTCTCGGGGAGGTGAGTGTCTCATGTCCGAGGTCTGGTCCGGACTGCGTCATCGCCCGTATTGTTGATGTCGCCCCCGGAGGTCCTCGTCTTCCGTTGTAGCCCGGTGAGCAGAACGAAAACCCGGGATCTTACATCAAATCTGTTTCCCGGGTTGCGCTTCGCTCCACCCATCTACAGCTTGTCGCGCCGCTCTCGAACGATGCGAGGGCTCAAGCCGGGCCACCGATCGGTACCAGGTCCGATAGCGCAAAGCCGGCGATGCGTTTATAATCTTCTGACAGCACGCGTAGTTCATCCTCCGTGATATATTTGTTGAGATCATCGAATGGCTTATCACCGACGAGCTCCTCGACCTTGATGTTGATGAGGTCCGGCGGCTGCTCACGGTTTGCGTTCACGATTTTGGCGGTTGTGCCGATGCGGGCCGTTTCATAGGCTTTGAGCGCCGCGCGCGGATCCCCGGGGCGTTGCAAACAATCGGCCAAGGTGCGCGCGTCGATCAGCGCTTGTGCTGCGCCGTTCGAGCCGCGCGGATACATCGGATGCGCCGCATCCCCCGCAAGCGTCACGCGGCCGAAGCTCCATTGCGCGACCGGGTCCTTATCGACCATAGGATATTCCAAAATCTGGTCGGCGTCCTTGATCGTCTGCGCAACATCGAGCCACTCGAAACGCCAGTTTTCGTAAATGGGGAAGAAGTCGGCGAGTTTGCCCGGCTTGTTCCAATCGTTTTGTTCGGTGGTGTCCTGCTTGATCTCCGCCATCCAATTGATGAGCTGATTGCCGCGATCGTCAACGTCGTCGACGATCGGGTAAATCACGATCTTGCCGGTATTGATCGAGCCGATGCGCACATAGCTGCGGCCGCCGAGAATAGGTTTCCCGCGTGTTATCCCACGCCAGGTGTTAATGCCGGCGAAAGCCGCCTTGTCGTTCGGATAGTACTGCCTGCGCACAGCCGAATGAAAGCCGTCGCAAGCGATCACCACGTCGGCATGCACGCTTTCGCGTTTGGCGCCTGTGCTTGTCTGGCGGAAATGGACGGTGGCGTCGCGCTCGCCTTGCTCTACCGACATCGCCTCGCAATCGGTAACGACGGACTCACGCCCGAGCTGCGCGAGCACGGCCTCGTAGAGAATCACATGGAGGCGGCCGCGGTGAATGCCGACCTCCGGAAAAGGATATCCGGCGAACTTGCCGCGCGGCTCTTTATAGATGAGCTGGCCGAAGCGGTTGAAGAAAGTGCTCGCGCTGTTCTCGATCCCTGCTTTCAGGAGCGCATTACCGAGCCCCAGCGCAGTTAATTCGCGCATCGCGTGCGGCAATAAGGTGATGCCGACACCAAGCGGTTTGATCTGCGGCGCGCGTTCAAAGACGCGCGCCAAAATTCCACGTTGTTTGAGATGAAGAGCGAGCGAAAGCCCACAGACCCCGCCACCGACAATGACTACGTTCATGCCCCTGCCTTTTTCAAACGACTTTCCGCCACAATGGATGCAATCGCTTTATGTCTGTCAACCAGACTATCGGCAGGCCAGCCATGATTATCGGTGCTTGCCAAGCCTGGCCCGAGGCAAGACGGCTTCGACATAATGAAGATGACTCTTGGATTGCGGGTCACACACATGCGTCGTTCCGGAACCTTCCGCCGCTGCTGTCATTGACCGCAGGGGATGGAGGGTTTGCAGGAACATGGTTGCGCATGGCCCTCGAGGACAATCAAGGTCGCGACCGGCCGGCCGGATTGCGCGAAAAACCCGCGCCGGCCGAGGTGCCACGCCTGGCGCCGGCCGGCGACAGGGCCGGAGAAAACAAACCTTCACAACGCCGTTTTGCCCCGCTGCTCCGCCATCCCTTCATTGCCACCCTCGCGGCCATTGTCATTCTCGCGGCGATTGGCGGCGGCATCGTCTGGTGGTTGAGCGCACGTCAGTACGTCTCTACAGACGATGCATTCATCGATGCACGGACTGTCCAGATCAGTCCACAAGTGACCGGACGAATAACCGCCGTACCCGTCACAGATAATCAATTGATCGAAAAAGGCGCATTACTCGCCCGCATAGACCCGCGCGATTACCAAGCGGCCCTGCAACGGGCCAAAGCGCAATCGGAGGGAGTGAAAGCCAAGGTTGCCAACATCGATGCACAAATCGCCGCGCAAAAAGCCAAAATTACGCAGGCGAAGACTCAAGTAACGCAAGCGAAGGCCGCCCTCACATATGCGCAGCAACAATATGAGCGTGCGCAAGCATTGCTAAGACGCGGCGCCGGCACGGAGCAGCAGGAGCAACAGACGTTCTCCGATTTGACGCAGAAAAGGGCGCTCGAAGCCTTTGCCCAGGCAAACGAGATCGCGGCGGAAAAACAACTTCCGGTGTTACAGGCGCAGCGCGAAAGCGCGGTCGCGGAAGTGGACGCGGCGCAAGCGGCGGTCAACCAAGAGGAGATTAATCTTGACCGCACCACCATCAATGCGCCGGAAGCCGGGCGCGTCACGAATTTTTCGGCGGCGGTCGGCAATCTCGCTCAGCCCGGGCAAAGCCTCATGATGCTGGTACCGCGCCATGTTTGGATAACCGCGAATTTCAAGGAAACCGACCTCGCAAACATGCGCGTCGGCCAATCCGTCGAAATAGCCATTGATGCTTATCCAGGCAGGACCTTTCAGGGGCACATCGAGAGTATTCAAGCAGGCAGCGGAACGGCGTTTAGTCTTCTGCCGCCGGAAAACGCCACCGGAAATTATGTCAAGATCGTGCAGCGTGTGCCGGTGAAGATCGGTTTCGATGCCCGGCCCGGCGTTTATCTCGGGCCGGGCATGTCGGTCGTGCCAAGCGTGAAAGTACGATGAGCGAGATGAACGAGGGGCGGGGGTCGCTAAGCCGCTCCGCGGCGGGCACGCGAAACCCCTGGCTGATCGCGGTCGTGGTGTCGATCGCCACGTTCATGCTGGTGCTCGACACCTCGATCGCCAATGTCGCGCTTCGGCAAATTGCCGGAACTCTCGCCGCCGGTCAGGAAGAAGCGACTTGGGTCATCACGACCTATCTGGTCGCCAACGCCATTATCGTGCCGGTGAGCGGCTGGCTTTCCGGGGTTATCGGCCGCAAACGCTATTACATGATTTGTGTTGCCATCTTCACCGCGGCCTCACTGCTATGCGGTCTCGCCTGGAATTTGTCATCGCTCATCATATTCCGCGTGTTGCAGGGACTAGGCGGCGGCGGCATGGCGCCGAGCGAGCAGGCGATTCTCGCCGACACGTTTCCGCCGGCAAAACGTTCGCAGGCTTTCGCGCTTTACGGCATTGCCGTGATTATCGCGCCGACGGTCGGCCCGACGCTCGGGGGCTGGATCACGGACAATTACTCCTGGCACTGGATATTTTTCATCAATATTCCTTTCGGCATCCTATCGCTTGTCCTCGTGCATTGGCTTTTGGTCGAGCCGGAGGCTTTGCAACAAGAGCGGCGCGAACGCTTGAGGCGCGGTTTGAACGTCGATGTCGTCGGATTTGTACTGGTGGCTTTGTGGCTCGGCTGTCTGGAAATCACGCTCGATGAAGGCCAGTTGAAGGATTGGTTTGCCTCCGGTTTCATCCTGACACTCGCGGCCATTTCGCTCGCGGCGTTCTTGCTGTTTGTCCCCTGGGAGCTCGCGCGCAAGGACCCCATCGTCGATGTGCGCCTGGTGCTCGGCCGCCAATTCGGCACGTCATTTACCATTATGATGGCGGTCGGCGCGATTTTATTCGGTTCGACGCAAATCATGCCGCAGCTTTTGCAGAACGATTTCAATTACAGCTCTTATCTTTCCGGCCTGTCGATGATGCCCGGCGGCATCGCCATGTTACTCATGATGCCGGTTGCGGGCGCGATCACCAATTATATTCAGCCGAAATATCTCATCGCCTTCGGCATGGCAGTCATCGCCATCGCCATGTGGCAAACGACCTCGCTGTCGGCCAATGCCGATTTTGATTTTTTTGTTTGGGCGCGCGTGTATCAGATGATCGGCCTGCCGTTTCTTTTTATTCCGATCAATACCGCGGCCTATGCCGGGCTGGCCCCGCAGAAAACCACCAATGCCTCAGCGCTTATCAATATGGCGCGCAATCTCGGCGGCAGTTTTGGTATCTCGTTAGCCAACGCCGAGATCGCCCGCCGCACGCAATTTCATCACGCGCGTCTCGTGGAGAATATCGCGCCAACATCGGAGGCTTACCACAATGCGCTGCAACGCGTGACCGATTTCTTTGTCGCCCAAGGCGCAAGCCTCGCCCATGCCCGTGATCTCGCCTTCGCCTGGATCGCGCAGACCGTGCAAAGTCAATCGACCTTGCTCGCTTATGTGGATGTCTTTTGGGTCTCGGCCATATTCGCCGCTTGCATGGTGCCGCTGGCTCTCTTGCTTTTGAGGCCGGTCGAGCTGCGTCCCGGAGTTTGACGCCGAAAGGTCGCAAGCCAATGGTGCGTGCCGTGTCGGCCGTTAACCTAACGAAGGCGGGGAAGAGCGTCGAGCTTCGATCGAATGCAGCCAAACGGCCGCCTCCCCCGCGCCGCGGGCTTGCCAAGCGCAATTTGGGCATGACAGTTAGCCGTACGATGATGATGGATTTGGGGCATCGCGCGATGGCTTTTCCTCAGCGGCTACTCGACGGCTACAACGCCTTCCTCAACGAGCGCCTGCCGGTCGAACAAAATCGGTTTCGCGTATTGGCGGAGATGGGCCAGCAGCCAGAAATCATGGTGATCGGCTGTTGCGACTCGCGCGTGTCGCCGGAGGTCATTTTCGACGCGCGTCCGGGCGAACTTTTCGTCGTGCGCAATGTAGCGAACATCATTCCGCCTTATTCGCCCGATGGGCGGGCCCATGGCGTGTCCGCGGCCTTGGAATTCGGCGTCATAGCATTGAAGGTGAAGCACATTGTCGTGCTCGGACATGCCCAATGCGGCGGGATTAAAGCCTTTGCGGAAGATACCGAGCCGCTGTCGCCCGGCGATTTCATCGGCAAGTGGATGCAGCTCATGGCGCCGGCCGCCGCAAAAATCGGACCGAGTGATGGCAACGCATCACCCGATTATTTAATGCGCCTTGAACAAGCCAATGTCGTCAACAGCCTCGAAAACCTGACGACCTTTCCGGGTTTGCGCAAAAAAATCGAAAGCGGGCAGGTCGCCACGCACGGCGCTTATTTCGGAGTTGCCAGCGGCGAGCTGTCCATCCTCGACCAGGCGAGCGGCATGTTCACGCCCGTCTCCGCCAGCACAACCGCTAAGCCGCTTTCTTTTTCGCGCTAATGAGTTTGCGGTTGATCAGACATTCGGCGATCTGAACGGCGTTGAGCGCCGCGCCTTTGCGTAAATTGTCCGACACCACCCACATTTCCAACCCGTTCTCGACCGTCATGTCCTCGCGGATGCGGCTGATATAGGTCGCATCCTCACCCACGCATTCATAAGGGGTTACGTAGCCGCCCGGCTCACGTTTGTCGATCACAAGACAGCCCGGTGCGTTGCGCAAAATTTCACGCGCTTCGTCCGCGCTGATCGGATTCTCAAACTCGATATTCACCGCTTCGCAATGGCCGACGAAGACCGGCACGCGCACGCAGGTGGCAGTGAGCTTGATCTTGGGATCGAGAATCTTTTTGGTCTCGACCACCATTTTCCACTCTTCCTTCGTGTAGCCGTCCTCCATGAAGACGTCGATCTGCGGAATGAGATTGAAAGCGATGCGCTTCGGAAATTTCTTGTTCTCCGCCGCATCGAGCGTGAACACCGACTTGGTCTGCGCAAACAATTCGTCCATGGCTTCCTTGCCCGCGCCGGACACCGACTGATAGGTCGCCACCACCACGCGTTTGATCTTGGCTCTGTCGTGCAAGGGCTTGAGTGCCACGACAAGCTGCGCGGTCGAACAGTTCGGGTTGGCGATGATGTTTTTCTTCGTAAAGCCAGCGACGGCATCGGCGTTCACTTCCGGCACGATCAGCGGCACGTGGGGGTCCATGCGCCAAGCGGAGGAGTTGTCGATGACCACCGCGCCTTGGGCGGCGATCCTTGGTGACCACTCCTTTGATACCGCGCCGCCGGCGGACATCAGACAGATGTCGACGTCGGAGAAGTCGTAATGCTCGAGCGCCTTGACTTTCAAGCTTTTGTCGCCGAACGAGCATTCTTGGCCAACGCTTTTGCGCGAGGCGAGGGCGATGACTTCGGCGGCAGGAAAATTACGCTCGGCCAGAATATCGAGCATTTCGCGCCCGACATTGCCGGTGGCACCCACCACGGCGACCTTGTAAGCCATTGTTAAGTCTCCAAAAACCACCCATAGCCCGCATGGAGCGAAGCGGATTGCGGGGCGGGCATATCCGCGGATTTTGCTTCGCTCATCCGGGCTACAGCTTGCTCCAAAAAACTAAACGGGCGCATCGTCTTGCACCACAACCGAATAACGGCGTTCTAAGGGATAATGAGGTGCAAGACAACCGCCGCCGAACCAGGTTAAGGTGCGTATCTCGCTGGAAAGATACCTCTGCGCCTGACCTTCATGTCAACTGCGCCTTCACGTCAATTGACGGGTGCGCTCAATCGGCAGATCATTCTGATAAAATATCATTGATACTGGCGGCGGCCGGCCGGCTTCCGTTAACCTGTTAGGGAGAGGAAGCAATGATCACACGACGTTACCTGCTGCAAACCGCGGGCGCCGGTGCTGCATTAGCGGCAACCGGGCTAAACCCGAACTTCACCGAAGCCGAAGCGGCATCCGCCGTATCGGAATTGTCGCCGGGGGTGCCCAGGGGGGTCGATAGCTACGTGACGATGGGGACGCTCCCCGGCAAGAAGCCGCTGATACAGCTCAGCGACAGACCGCCGAACTACGAAGCGCCACTCGAATATTTGCGCACGCCCATTACTTCGAACAACGAGTTCTATGTACGCTATCACTTGGCCGATATCCCCGAGATCGATATTAAAAACTACAAGATTTCAATCGGCGGCGACGGCGCCAATGGCCAGGCGGAGCTCACGCTCGACGATGTCAAAAACATGCCGCCGGTCGAGGTGGTCGCCGTCAATCAATGCTCGGGCAACCGGCGCGGCCTGTCGCAGCCGCATGTCCCCGGCGTTGAATGGGGTTACGGCGCCATGGGTTGCGCGCGCTGGAAGGGCGCGCGTCTCAAAGACATTCTCGACAAGGTCGGCGTGAAAAAAGAAGCGATCGAGATCGGGCTCAACGGCGCCGATGGTCCCGTGATCGACAAGACGCCGGACTTCATCAAAAGTATTCCGCTTTGGAAGGCGATGGATGAAGACACCATTATCGCCTACGAGATGAACGGCCAGCCGCTGCCGCATTTCAACGGCTTCCCGGCGCGCCTGATCGTGCCGGGCTGGACCGGCACCTACTGGATGAAGCATCTCATCACCATCAACGTGCTGACCAAGCCGCAAGGCGGATTCTGGATGAATCCGGCCTACCGCATTCCGGTCGGCAAATTCCCGGTGGTGGCGCGTTTCATCACCCAGGAAACCGCCACATCAACACCGATCACCGAGATCGTGGTCAATTCCTTGATCACCAGCCATCGCGACGGCGCGCAGATCAAACGCGGCAGAAACACGGTCGGCGGCCTTGCCTGGGACGGTGGCTATGGAATTCGCCGGGTCGAGATTTCGACCGATGACGGTAAAACCTGGAGCGATGCAAAGCTCGGGCAGGACCTCGGCAAATACGCATTCCGGCCGTGGAGTTTCGAACTCAATGCCAAACGCGGCAAGAACATGGTGAGGGTCAATGCAACCAACGCGATTGGCCAGACCCAGACCGCTACGTTGATCTTCAATCCGGCCGGCTATCACAACAATGTCATGCAAAACATCACGCTGAACGCGGGTTAAGGGAGGCGACCATGCGCGCATTCATCATTACCATCATCACCGTGTTGATTGCCTTTCCGGCGATGGCCGATGAACAGGTGATCGACCTGAAGAAGGGACCAAGTCTCGACAAGGTGGAAGCCAATTGTCAAACCTGCCACAGCCTCGCCTATATCCCCATGAACTCGCCGTTTTTGGGCGAAAAAGGTTGGGATGGCGAGGTCAACAAAATGATCAAAGCCATGGGCGCGCCAATCGACGACGCCGACGCGAAAGCAATCAAGGACTATCTTGCCAAGAACTACTAAGGCGCGCGTTTTACGCTACCCACTCGGCCCTCGCCTTTAGGTTACGTACCTATTTTCGGGCCTCGCCTTTAGGCGGGGCTCGTTTTGGCGACGTGTTTTTTGATCTTTCTCATTCTTTCTCATTCTTTCTCGTGGACAATTGCGTTCAATGGGGGCTTATTGTGTTGAACTGAAGCGCGCGCATCGCGTTCAAATTTGAGACCCAATAACTGAGGCTCCCATGCGTTTTAAAGCTGCCGCCGCGATTGCCCTGACCGGAGTGCTGATCTTATTGACAGCCCCCGCAGACGCGGCAACAAAGAAAAAGCATTTGCGTTATATCGATAGCCGCGGACACACGGTGTTCATCAGCCGTGACGAGGACGGCCACGTCCGCACACGCATTATCATCCAAAAACGGTCATATCTTAATCCCGGCACGGCCTCGCTACCGAGCGACCGCAACCGCTTTGACTATTTTGATCTGCCGAATCAGCATGCTTCAAGCGTGGTCGACAACACCGCTTTCGGCGGCAACCAGACTCCCCTTCCCAACCAATGGACGCTCCCGTTCTGGAACAATCCCTGGATCGGCTATTGATCCGCCGCTTTTGGGGAGATGAAGGTCTTAAAAACGCGGCGTGCGTCAGCGGCCTCACTGGCGCCATGCGCGGGCCCAGGATCGTTAATTGACGCCGCCGGCCGATCCATACCGCGCGGAAGATTCCGCTTTCACGTGTAACATTTGACACACCGAGGTTCGAGCGACTGATGCTACGATAACTGTATAAAGGCGCATGGCCGAATCCGGTACGCGCTCAATGAAAGGGACTATCCATGGCTGCTCCTATTAGCAATACAGCTTCGCCAGCCCCAGTTGCGGCGCCTACCGCATCCTCTGCTCCGGCGCCCGCAAAAAAAGCTCGGTCGACGATTAGCCCTGGAAATGCCTGCATCAAACCTTCAGAACTTAACAAAGAGACCGACGACGCACGCCTAAATGCAATTGGATTTAGTAACAAAGTTGTGCAACCGTCCCGCGATATCAGGGTGGAAATACGAAGTAAATTCGTGAAATTGTACTACGGTGCGGCTCAAGTTTATCTGGATGGGATCCAAAAACAGTTCGGTTGGGGGTCGCCGCAATATGATTGTGCTGTGAAGTTCCTTGAGAATCTGGAAAACGGCCAAGTAGCGGGTGTCACAGCTCTGAAAGACGCGGGCTTTTTCAATGATATTGACGCTGGTACCATTTTTGGGGCCGGTGATCCGACGGATAAAGATATGCCCGCAGTGCGCTAAATTAGGGCGGTTCACGCTTGCATGGAAACATCCCGTCATGGCCGGGATTGTCCCGGCCACCCACGTCTTTACTGATGTGCTTTAAAGACGTGACTGATGTGGTTTAAAGACATGGATGCCCGGCATAAAGCCGGGCCTGAACAATCCAGGCGGCAATTCAACAAAAACGTGAACCGCTCTAGTGGTCCAACTCATTCATACGGTACCCGCCTTGACCTGTTCGAGGATTTTGCGGGCACGTGCATTTTTCTCGAGGATCGTATCGGCTTTGGCGGTCCACTTGAAGGGTTTGGGTTTGGCGTTGCGGTCGGCGATCCAGGCTTCGATGGCAGCCACGAGGTCGCCGACGCTCTTGAACACGCCGCGGCGGATTTGCTGACGCGTGATCTCTGCGAACAGCCGCTCGACGAGGTTCGGCCAGGATGACGAGGTTGGGATGAAGTGCAACTTGAAGCGCGGATGCTTGACGAGCCACGCCTGCACTTCCTTGGTCTTGTGCGTTCCGTAATTGTCGCAGATCGCATGCACGTCGAGAGGCTTGGGCACGATCCGGTCGATCTTCTTCAGGAAGCGAATGAACTCTTTGGCACGATGCTTGGGCAAGCATTCGCCGATCACCTCGCCGGTCTTCACATCGAGCGCCGCGAACAGCGTCGTCGTGCCATTGCGCTTGTAGTCGTGCGTCATCGTTGCCGCACGACCCTTCTTCATCGGCAGGCCGGGCTGGGTACGATCCAAAGCCTGTATTTGGCTCTTTTCATCGACACACAGCACGACCGCCTTGTCGGGTGGATTAAGGTAAAGCCCGACGACATCGACGACTTTCTCCGCAAATTGCGGATCGTTCGAGAGCTTGAACGTGCGCGTTAGATGCGGCTTGAGGCCGTGCTCTTTCCAAATGCGCTGCACCGTCGTGTGGCCGACGCCCATCGCCTCCGCCATCATTCGCGCGCTCCAATGCGTCGCGTTGGCCGGCTTGTCTTTGGCCGTCTTGGTCACAATCGCGAGACGCACCGCATCAGTGATCCGCTTCTTGCCGGCGCGCTCGCCCTTACCCTTGTCCTTGAGCAGGCGTTCGACGCCGCCTTCCAAGTACGCAGCTTGCCAACGCCATACCGTCGGCTTCGCCACCCGCGCCTCGCGACCAATCATGACAGTGCCAAAACCGCGCCCCGACAGCAGCACAATCCGAGCGCGTGCAACAATCTTCTGCGGCGTCTTGCCATCGCAAACGAGCCGTTCCAGTGTCGTTCGATCACTGGGCCTGACGTACAGGCATGCCTGAATGTTTCTCATGCCGCCAATAAATCTGATTTGCAGGCGTCTGGGAATCCTATAATTGGGTTAGAACACTAGTGGTCCGATTCAAACATTCGCTACCCATTTCGACGGGGATCTTTTGCGAATGTTTGAATTGAAAGACCATGAGCCAAATATAAGTTTCTAGTGGAGTTTTGGATTTGACATTCGCTTCGCGAGCTTGCGGCCAGGTGGGTAGCGAATGTCAAATCCACTCCACTAGGTCCTGTGGACAGTTACCGGAAGCCATAGAGCCTGTCTTCAGAGAGCAAGATGACAGTGGAGGCGAGCTGAATTCCGGCGAGCGCGCGGGCGCGTGAAGCGTTCCTTTCGGAATGGATTATCCGAAGGCGTCATCCGCCCTCTTTCTTTCAACGCCCCCTCTTCATCTCAAACGGCGCGTCATTGCAAACGCGCCCTACGCGCTGCCGAATCAGCATGCCTTTCTATACTGCCGCCCCGGTTTTATGCGCCTGATCCCGGTGCATTCGTGCTCTCAGCCTCGATACGCGCCTTCTTGCCGCGCAGCCCGCGCAGGTAATAGAGCTTGGCGCGGCGCACTTTGCCGCGGCGCACGATTTTGATGGAGTCGATCATCGGCGAATAGAGCGGGAAAACGCGCTCTACGCCCTCACCGTAGGAAATCTTACGCACGGTGAAATTCTCATTGAGCCCGCCGCCGG
The DNA here is from genome assembly GCA_963697535.1 of uncultured Pseudomonadota bacterium. Taxonomy (GTDB): domain Bacteria; phylum Pseudomonadota; class Alphaproteobacteria; order Rhizobiales; family Xanthobacteraceae; genus Pseudolabrys. Next base: position 1,565,558 of record OY969085.1, read on the forward strand.
CGCGGCCGATGCATACGCCCTCATAGGCCTGCACGCGGGTCTTGTCGCCTTCAACCACTTTCACGTTCACGATCACGGTATCGCCCGGCCCGAAATCCGGAATGTCCTTGCCGGCGGACAGCTTCGCCATCTGCTCTTTTTCCAGCGTTTGAATAATGTTCATGGAACTAGTCTCCGTCGGCGGCGTCGGCAATCGACGCGCGGTTTTTGCCACGTCTGAATGGGTTGGGAGGCTTCTAATACACTTCGCCACGCTTGTCACGCTTTCCGCGGCCGTCGGCCGAAGACGCGGAAGTTACGGTTTTTGCGGCCCTTTTCGAGCGAGATAGGCCGCCCAAAGGTCGGGCCGCCGCTCTTGGGTGATACGCTCCGCCTCCATCCGCCGCCAGGCGGCGATCTTGGCGTGGTCGCCTGAGGTGAGGACCTCGGGGATCGGCTCGCCCTCGAAAACGGCCGGGCGGGTGTATTGCGGATATTCGAGCAGGCTCTCGGCAAAACTCTCCTCGACGTGAGAGGCCTCCTTGCCCATCACGCCGGGCAGAAGCCGCACGCAAGCATCCAGAACGGCCAAGGCGGCGATCTCTCCGCCGGAGAGGACGAAATCGCCGAATGAGATTTCCTCGAGCTGTCGGGTCTTGATCAAGCGTTCGTCGACCCCTTCAAATCGGCCGCAAAGGATGACGGCGCCATTGCCTTGGGTAAGCGTCATGACGCGCGCTTGTGTCAGCGGCTTGCCGCGCGGGCTCATGAGCAAACGTGGCCGGCCATCATCGTCCGGCACCGCATCGAGCGCGGCGGCAAGAACATCCGCCTTCATCACCATGCCGGGGCCGCCGCCGGCGGGTGTATCGTCGACCGTGCGATGTTTGTCGCTCGCATGGTCACGGATATTGCGCGTTTCAAACGTCCATATGCCGGCACCCAAAGCCTTGCCGGCCAGACTTGTGCCGAGCGGTCCGGGAAACATCTCGGGGAACAGCGTTAAAACCGTTGCGCGCCACATGGTCCTTTCCTTTACCTCTCTCGGCAAGGGGGAGGTCGCGCGCTCTTGCGCGCGGGTGGGGTCATAATTCGTCGTCCCCGGCTTTGACCCTACCCCGGCCGCTTCGCGGCCGACCTTTCTTTTTCAGTGGAGGGATGGACGAAGGCGGCACGACGATGATTGTGCCGGCTATCACATCAACGTCCGGTACGGCCGTTTCGGTAAAAGGCAGCATCAATGTTTGGCCGCCGCTTTCGGGCGCAATTTCAATGATATCGCCGGCGCCGAAATTATGCACCGCGATGACCGTGCCAATCGCGCTGCCGTCCTTTGTCACCGCGCTTAGTCCGACCAGATCGGCGCAATAGAAACTATCCGGCTCTTCGATGGCCGGCAGCCGGTCGCGGGGAACGAAGAGATCGAGATCGCACAAAGCATCCGCTTTATTGCGATCCGTCACGCCCACGAGCCGCGCAAGGATGTGATCTTTCGCCGCACGCCAGCTTTCAATCTCGAAGCGCCGAGCGCCGTCTTCCGTTTCCAACGGTCCATAATTCGCAACTGCCGCCGGGTCTTGCGTGAACGACCAGAGCTTCACATCGCCGCGCACGCTATGCGCGGCACCGATGCGTGCGACGCGGACTTTTCGCTCGTGGGCCTTCCCACTTTTCGGGATCATACGTTAGGTCACCATTTGCGCTTTTGATCGATCGTGCCCACTTCGCGTTGCAGAAAGCCTCGAGCCAGCACGTGGTAAATGCCTTCGGGACAGATCAGTCGCGATGTCGCATAGGCAATCAGCGAAGCCGCCATCAATGGCACGACCATGGCGTGATTGTCGGTCATTTCGGTGACGATGACGAACGCGGTGATCGGCGCCTGCACGACACCGGCGAAATACGACACCATGCCGAGAAGGATGATCGGCCCGACCTGGGCATCGGCAAATAGTTGCGCGATGTTGACGCCCAGCCCCGCGCCGACCGCCAGCGATGGCGCGAATATGCCGCCGGGAATGCCGCTCACCGCGGATAAAGCCGTGCTCATCAATTTCAACAGACCGAAATTCCACGACAAAGGCGCGCCGCTCTCCAGCGCGCCTTTCACCTGGGCATAGCCGGTGCCGTAAATTTGATCGCCGGAAGCAAGTCCGCACAAGGCGACGCCCAAGCCGCAAAGAGCGGCTGCCGCAATCGGATGCTGCTTGATCTTTTCTCCGAGAGCGCCCGGAAGTCCGTGCGACACGGCGATGACGATACGGCTGAACGCACCGCCGGCGAGACCGCCGACAACGCCACAGAGCGGCACCGCAAGCCATGCCAATCCGTTTTGCAGCATGGCCGCGTTGCTGCCGAAATAGGTGTAGTTGCCGAGCAGCGCGAGCGAGGTGAGGCCGGCGGCGATGACGGCGCCCAGGATGACGCCGCTGGTGCGGCTTTCGAAACTGCGACTCATCTCCTCGATGCCGAAGACAATTCCGGCGAGCGGCGTGTTGAAGGCGGCGGCCACACCTGCGGCCGCGCCGGCTAGGATCACACCCGGCTGACGGCGCGGGGAGACCCGGCCGATCGCAAACATGATCGACGCGCCCACCTGAACCGTTGGTCCCTCGCGGCCGACCGACGCGCCGCACAAAAGCCCCAGCACGGTCAGCACGACCTTGCCGATCGCGATGCGGAGCGAAACCAGACGCCCGCGCGCCGCCTGATCCGTGAGTTGGCGCGCGGCAATGACCTGCGGAATGCCGCTGCCTTGCGCGTTGGTAAAAAAGCGCGTCGTGAGAAACGCGGACAGCGCAAAACCCGCCGGCGTTAATACAAAGGGGATATATCGCCATCTATCGACCAAATGCGCGAACGCGGCTTGCGCCCCGTCGGCCAACAGAGCAAGCGCAACCGCCAGCCCGCCCGCGGCGAGGCCGCCGACCAGAAAAATGGCGCGCCTTTGCCAACGCGCCGAGGCCACTTTGACAAGCCGGATATGGCGGCCGGAAAGGTGCATATTCATAGGGATTTCGAGAAGACGGCGGAACGGGAACGACCCAACCGGGTCGGCTCACACATAGCCGCTTTCGGCTTGATACGGAAGCGCTTATAGCCACGCAAAACGCGTCAAAAGCATCGCCCGCCCAAACCGCTGGCTCTTGTTCCCTGCGGAGTTGGATCGACACCGCAATCGCTTTGACGCCACCCCTCACATTGGCTGAACGTTATTCTTTCCATTCTTCGCGGAAAGCATGGAAATGGTGCAACGGTCCGTGGCCGTGACCGACTTGCAAATGATCGGCAGCGCCAATCGCGGCCGTCACATAAGCCTTGGCCCGGTGAACCGCTGTGACAAGGTCGAAACCCTTGGCAAGGCCCGCGGCAATCGCGGACGACAATGTGCAACCGGTCCCATGCGTATTTTTGGTGGCGATGCGCCTGGACGAAAGCCGCACCAGGTCGCCCTGCCCGAGCAGAAGGTCGACGCATTCGTCACCCTGGCCGTGACCGCCCTTGATAAGCACATAACGCGCGCCGAGAGATAAAATCTCACGCGCCTGTACTTCCATTTCTTCTTCATTGCGCGCAGGTGATGCACCCGTGAGTTCGGCGGCTTCCGGCAAATTGGGCGTGACCAACAATGCCGAAGGAACGAGCAAATCGCGCAAAGCCCCGATCGCCGGCGGCGCCAATAGACGAGCACCCGAACTGGCGATCATCACCGGATCGAGCACGATGTTACGCGCTCTGCGACGCGCGAGAGCGGCGGTGACCATTTTGACCGTTTCCCTACGCGATAGCATGCCGATTTTCACGGCATTGACAGCTAAATCCGAGAACACCGCATCGATCTGCGCCGCAACGAACGGAGCTGGAATATTGTGTATGGCCCTGACGCCTTGCGTATTCTGCGCCGTGACCGCGGTAAGGACGGATGCGCCATAGACGCCGAGCGCGGCGAAGGTCTTGAGATCGGCCTGAATGCCGGCGCCGCCGCTTGAATCGGATCCGGCAATGGTAACGGCAATCGCGGTCATCATTGGCCTCTCGTCTGCAACGTAAAGCACGCATATTAATGGCAAACGCCTTGCCAGACGCATGCGTTTTGGCGGATTGTCACGCAATCATTGATCGCTAACGCGCAGCGGAGGCACCATGATCCCTTTTTTTGTTCAGATCAAATGCGAACTCGGCAAGGCCTACCAGGTTGCCAACGAGCTGGCCGAAACGGAGATTGCTTCCGAGATCTATTCCACCGCCGGCGACTACGACCTGTTGGTGAAATTCTACGTCGATGAGGGCACCGATATTGGGCACTTCGTGACCGAGAAAATACAATCCCTGCCCGGCGTCAAGGACACTTATACGATCATCACCTTCAAGGCATTCACCGTCTAGAAACGCACGATGACCATAATGAATGAAGACGCCGCCGCAGGTGCACCTCCCCTTTTCAAGGGGAGGTGACTTCGCGGAAAGGTTTTGCCTGACGACCCTGGAAATGGCTGGTACGTTTGCTACGCTTGCTCGCTTGCTCGCTTGCTCGCTTGCTCGCTTGCTGGAAATGTGTGATGGCCCTCATGAATGAAGGCGGGGCCGCAGGTTCACCTCCCCTTGAAATGAATGAAGACGCCGCCGCACGTGCACCTCCCCTTGAAAAGGGGAGGTCGGCGCGTCAGCGCCGGGTGGGGATCAAAGCCTCGCGCTTCAATCCGACAAGAGATCCGCACCTGCCAAGAGATCCCCACCCGACCGCCATCCGAACTCGGCTATAGCCGAGTTCGGCATTTAAGTGGCCGAAGTTAAGTGGCCGAAGTCGGAAACATCCGACTTCGGCGGCGGTCGACCTCCCCTTTTCAACGGGAGGTAACGTCCCCGCCGCCACGGGATGCGAATGTTTGAATTGGACCACTAGCGTGCTGATGCGGCGAAACCCCGCTCGGCCGCGGCGGACTGTCGATGGGCGCCAATGATTTAATATAGGTCGCCATAGCGAGCCGGTCGGCCTCGCTGATCTGCGCCGTGTTTTGCACTACGTCCGTCATGCTCCCGCCGACGGAGTCGCCATCCAGCGTCGTGCCGGTCTCAAGCAGATAAGCAATGTCTTTGACCGACCAGTCGGCAAGCGTTTTTTGGGTGATATTAGGCACCCAATTTTTGCCTTCGGGATCGGGGCCGCCGGCAAAGCGCTGATGCTCGATGATTCCGCCCAAAGCATTGCGCGGGCTGTGACACTCGGCGCAATGGCCGGGACCATTGACGAGATAAGCGCCACGATTCCACTGCGCAGATCGCGAGGGATCGAGCTTGAATGGTAGAGAGTCGAGAAACAGGAACTTCCATATGCCGACAAGACGGCGAATATTGAAAGGAAATGACAGCTCCTGATCGCGGCTGCGTCCCTGGACGGCCGGCAGAGTTTCAAGAAACGCGAAGAGATCTCGCAGGTCATTGAGGCTCATCTGCCGGTAGGCCGCATAAGGGAAGGCCGGGTAATAATGCGAACCGGCGGGCGACACACCCTCGTGCATGGCGGTCGCAAACTGCGCCTCGGTCCAGGCGCCGATGCCGTCTTTCGGATCGGAGGAAATATTCGGCGGATAAAACGTGCCAAAGGGGGTTTTCAACGCCAGGCCGCCGCCAAGCCGCGTCCTGTCTTTCTGTCCTGGGGTCGCGTGACATGAAGCGCAGCCACCGACATTGACGAGCGTCTTGCCGTTGGCGAGATCGGGCTCATGCACCGCAAGCGTGCTTTCCGCCACTGTTTGAGGAATTGTGAGAATCCAGAAGCCGGCAAGCCCGACAATAAATGCGGCAGCGCTCGATAGAACCAGCTTGCGCAGCATCGTTGCTCCTCCCGCCCGAACACAAATTGTTCCTCCCGCGGATTGTCGGCCGCTTTCTTGAAAATAAGAAGGCGGCCGATCCTTGCGGACGACCGCCTGTCACAGATGTCTTACGGCAAAATCCCAGGTTGAAAGACACTCCGCTCATGGCCGCGCAAACGGGAGTCCAGCACTGCACTGAGGCCCTGATTTTTGAGGCCCTGATTTTTGAGGCGCTGATTTTTGCGCTGGGTCCTCGCCCCCGCGGGGACAAGCCGGACAGCAACCGTCTCCGCAGGAGATGAAATTGATCACTTTTTCTTGACGCGGTACTCCTTGTGGCAGCCCCCGCATTCCTTGCCCATGCTGGCAAAAGCGGTCTTGAAGCTCGCGATATCCGTCACCGAAGCCTGCGCGGCCTTGGCGTCGGCGCCAAACTTGACGAACTTAGCCTTAAACTCCGCCATATCCTTCCAGACTTTAGGCGAGGCCGTCGTGTCGTGACCGGTCATGGAATTGTCCGGAAACAAATCGGGCATTTTGCCCGCGCTTTGTTCGAAAGTGACGAAAATCTCCTTCGCTTGTGCAAGATCGAATGGCGCTTCGCCTTTTGCCATGGCCGCACCCAATTTGGCGTGCTTGCCGTTTTCCTTCATCAGCGCCTGGCGCGCGGCGATCGGATCCTGCTGGGCGATCACAGCCGTTGCACTCAAAGTAACGACGGCGGTGGCCGCGACCGCCAATTTGGTAGCAAGCTTCATATAAGGTTCCCCCTGATAAGTCGGTTTTTCACAAACACCGGATTGCGATCGTTATTCCGGTCCGATGCTGGTTCCGCTACTTTGATACTGATCTCTGATCCCTGATTTCTGTCCCCCGCGCATTTTCAATCGTTTGCCAGACCCGCTCGGCGGTCGCCGGCATGTCGATATGGCGGATGCCATAGGCGCGGTCAAGAGCATCGATCATGGCGTTGATGATCGCCGGACAAGAGCCTATGGCGCCGGCTTCGCCCGCACCCTTTACACCGAGCGGATTGGTTTTGCATCGCACGTTGCGGGTCTCGAAAATGAAGTTCGGCGCATGCTCGGCGCGCGGCATGGCGTAGTCCATGAAACTGGCGGTCACGAGCTGCCCGGACGCCCTGTCGTAGACCGCATCCTCCATTAGCGCCTGGCCGATGCCCTGCACGGTGCCGCCGTGAATCTGCCCCGCAAGGAGAAGCGGATTGAGCGTGGCGCCGAAGTCATCGACGATCGCATAGTTCACGATCGTCGTGGCTCCGGTCTCCGGATCGATCTCGACTTCGACCGCATGCGTGCCGTTGGGGTAGGTCGGCGCGTCATTGCCGAATTCTTTCACCGCGCGCAGTTTCTTGGGCTTGGCGCTCGGATGCGCCGCAAGATCGGCGAAGGAAATCGCACGGTCGGTGCCAACAACACGCGCCCCCCCGCCGATGATTTCCATGTCACCGGCGGGTGCTTCCAAGATCTCGGCGGCAAGCTCTTTGAGCTGCTCGGCCAGCGCTTGACTTGCGCGGCCGACCGCGACGCCGCCAATCGAGATCGAACTCGAGCCGCCGGTGCCGGCGCCTGACGCGATCAGGTCTGTATCGCCTTGCACCACGCGCACATGTTGCGGGGGTAAATCAAGCTGCTCGGCGACAAGTTGCGCATAGGATGTGGCGTGGCCCTGGCCCGTGGATTGCGAACCGATCAACAGTGTGACCCCGCCATCCCGATCCAGATTGATCGTGGCGGTTTCGGGCCCGTTATTGCCGCAGGCTTCGACATAGGTTGCTAAGCCAATGCCACGCAATTTGCCGGCACGTTTGGCTTGCGCGGCGCGCTTATGAAAGCCTTTCCAGTCGATAAGTTCTTGCGCGCGCGCCAAGGTGCCGGCGAACTCGCCTGAGTCATAGACTTTGCCTGTGGGAGTCGTGTAAGGCAGGTCAGGCGGCTTGATGAGGTTTTTTCGGCGCAGCGCATCCGGCGCAACGCCAATTTCGCGCGCCGCCGCATCGACCGCGCGTTCGATCAGATAGGATGCTTCCGGCCGGCCCGCGCCACGATAGGCGTCAACCGGCACCGTATTGGTGTAGGCGCCACGCAATCGTATGTAGGCCAGCGGAATATCGTAAGCGCCGGTCGCCATGCCCATGCCGAGCCAGGGAATGTACGGCGCGTAGCAAGACAGGTAAGCGCCCATATCCGCGACGATATCCAGATCGAGCGCGAGAAAACGGCCCTTCTCGTCGAGCGCGAGCCGCGCAGTCGAAACATTATCGCGGCCCTGGCTGTCGCCGAGGAAATGCTCGGAACGTTCCGCCACCCATTTCACCGGTTTGCGCAAACGCTCGGCGGCCACGGCGGCGAGCGCGTATTCGCGATAGGGAAAGAGCTTGGTGCCAAAGCCACCGCCGACATCGGGTGTGATCACGCGCATTTTCTCGGGCGCCAAGTGCATGACCGCGCCACCGATTATGTCGCGAATGATGTGAGCGCCTTGGCTGCCGAGCGTGAGCGTGAAGCGGTGGCCGTCATATTCGGCAATAACGCCACGCGTATCCATGTAATTTGTTACAAGACGCTGGTTAACGATGGTGGTCTCGACGATACGGGCAGCACTCGCAAACGCGGCTTTGGTCGCCGGCGCATCGCCCGTCGCGGTCTCGAAGGCGAGATTGGGCTGATCGGGCCATACCTGCGGCGCACCCGGTGTGAGGGCGGCGATGGCGCCGATCACATGCGGCAATGGCTGCCAATCAACCGCAATCGCCTCCGCGGCATCTTTCGCGGCCTCGAGCGTATCGGCAACGACAAATGCGATCGCGTCACCGACATGTTTGACCACGCTCTCGGCCAGCACCGGATAACGTGGCACCTTGATCTCGACACCGGGAATGACGCCGGGTGTCGGCATGGGACCAAGATTCGCTACGTCCGCGGCCGAAAGAACGAGATGCACGCCATTCATCGCTCGCACGCGATCAAGGTCATGAATTGAAAAACGCGCATGCGCGTGGGGCGAGCGCAGCACCACGGCGTGAAGCGTCGCGCTGGGGGCAACGTCGGCGATATAGCATCCCGCCCCGCGAAGTAGCGGATCGTCCTCCGTGCGTTGCAGCGCCTGCCCAAAACCAAACTTCATCGCCATGAAGATCCTCAGCCGTGAGATGAATGCTTTTCCTTATGCGCGGAATGGTCACGCCAATTCATGACGTGCACCGCCAGCCACCGCGCCACCACATAGAAAACCGGCGTGAAAATCAAGCCAAACAGCGTGACGCCAATCATGCCGGAGAAGACGGCCGTGCCAAGGGTCTGGCGCAGCTCCGCCCCCGCGCCGATGGCCCAAACCAGCGGTAAGACACCCAGGATGAATGCGAAGGATGTCATCAGGATCGGCCGCAAGCGCAGATGCGCCGCTTCCACCGCCGCCGCGAAGCGATCGCGGCCGCCATCCTCGAGCTGTTTGGCGAATTCGACGATCAGAATCGCGTTTTTGGCGGCAAGGCCGATCAGCACAATAAATCCGACCTGCGTCAGAATGTTATTGTCTTGCCCGCGCCATACGACGCCAACGATAGAAGCGATCAGACACATTGGCACAATGAGAATCACCGACAACGGCAATGTCAGACTCTCGAATTGTGCGGCCAATACCAAAAATACAAAAACCACCGCCAGCACGAAGGCGAAAATGGCGGTGTTGCCGGCGCGCAATTGCTGAAATGCGAGCGTTGTCCATTCATAAGAAAAACCGGCCGGAAGCGTTTCGGCGGCGAGTTTTTCCATGATCTGGATTGCCTGGCCCTGGCTATAGCCGGGAGCCGCCGCGCCATCGAGCTCGGCCGCCGGATAAAGATTGTATCGCGGTACGCGATAAGGCCCGGTCGTGCTGCGGACCGTCGTGAAAGCGCCGAGCGGCACCGTGACGCCATCTTTGTTCCGCACGCGGATTTTCAGAACATCTTTCGTGTCGCTGCGATATTGGCTATCGGCCTGAGCCAGCACGCGATAGGTTCGGCCGAACAAATTAAAATCGTTGACAAAAATAGAGCCGAGATAGATCTGCAGCGCCGCAAAAACATCGGGCACGTTGATCCCGAGCAGTTGCGCCTTCGTACGGTCGATGTCGAGATAAAGCTGCGGCGTCTTGGTTTCGAAAAGCGAAAACACCTGGACGACACCCGGCGTATGTTCGGCGCGCGTCATCATCGCATAGACGGCATTTTGCAAGGCGACCGATCCGTGCCCGGCGCGATCCTCCACCATCATGCGAAAGCCCCCGGCGTTGCCGATGCCCGCCACCGGCGGCGGCGCGGCGACAAAAATCTGCGCTTCTTGAATCGCCGCAAGGCGTCTGACCAATTCACCTTGGATCGCGGCGGCCGATTGCCGGGGATCATGCGCGCGCTTTTCAAACGGGTCGAGCACGACGAAAATCGCGCCGGAGTTCGGCGCATTGGTAAAGGTAGCGCCGGAAAAGCCGACGATGTTTGCGGCATGCGCAACGCCTGGTACTTTGAGCGCAATATCCACCGCGCGCCGGTTGACCGCGTCGGTGCGGGCCAGCGAAGCCGCCGGCGGCAGTTGGGTGACGATGATGAGATAACCGCGGTCGAGCTGTGGGATGAAGCCGACCGGCGTCTTGCGAAATTCGTTGAGCCCAAATCCGATGGCGGCAATATAAATCACCAGCATCAACGCTGCCCTGCGCACTATTCGTGCGGTCAGCCACCCATAGCCGCGCGTCAAACTATTGAAGCCGCGATTGAACACGCCGAAAAAAGCGCCGAGCGGCCGGCTCCACCAATGGCCCGGCGCCGTTTCATGCCGTGGCTTGAGCAGCAGCCTGCACAGCGCCGGTGACAGCGTCAGCGATATGATGAGCGAGATGAGCGTAGCCCCGGTGATCGTGAGCGCGAATTGCCGGTAAAACTGTCCGGAAATGCCGGTAATAAACGCGGACGGTACAAACACCGCCGAAAGCACCAGCGCAATCGCGATCAGCGCCGAGCCGACTTCGTCCATGCTCTTGCGCGCAGCATCGCGCGGCGTAAGTCCCGCCTCGACATTGCGTTGGACGTTTTCCACCACGACAATCGCGTCATCGACCACGATGCCAATCGCCAGCACCAAACCGAATAGCGTCAGGTTGTTGAGCGTGAATCCGAAAACCGACATGAAGAAGAACGTGCCGATCAGCGAGACCGGAATGGCGATGATCGGAATAATTGCGGCACGCCAAGTCTCCAAAAAAATCATGATCACCAGCACGACCAGAATGATCGCTTCGCCGATGGTCGAACGCACCGCATCAACCGACTGTTGGATGAACTGCGTCGGATTATAGACGATGGCGTATTTCAGCCCCGGCGGAAAACGTTTTGCCAGGTTCTTCATGGTGTCTTGAATTATTTGGGCGGTGGCCAGCGCATTGGAGCCGGGCCGCTGAAAAATCCCGAGTGCGACCGCGGGGTAATGATCGAGATAGGAGTTGGTCGAATAGTCTTGAGCCGCCAGCTCTACCCGCGCCACGTCCCTAATCCGCACCACCGCATCGCTGCTCTGCTTGACGACGATGTTTCCAAATTCATCGGGATTGGACAAACGGCCTTGCGTCTCCACCGAAATTTGAAACGCGCCCGGTTTGTCGATCGGAGGCTGGTCAAGCACGCCGGAGGCCACCTGCACGTTCTGTCCCCTGAGAGCATCCACGACATCGCCGGCCGTCAAACCGACTGATTGGAGCTTGTCGGGGTCCAGCCACGCGCGCATCGCGTAGTCGCGGCTGCCGAACACCGTAATCGAGCCGACCCCGTCTATGCGGGTGAGCGTGTCGGTAATTTCCAGCGTCGCGTAATTGGAAATGAACAGCGTATCGCGCGAACTGTCAGGCGAATAAAGATGCACGACCATCATCAGATCGGGCGAGCTTTTGTTTACGGTGACGCCGAGGGCGCGCACGTCCGCCGGCAAACGGGGCTGCGCAATCGCAACACGGTTTTGCACTTGGACTTGCGCGATATCGAGATCGGTTCCGATATCGAAGGTGACCGAAATCGTAAAGCGGCCGTCGCCGGTCGAATTCGACGTGAGATAGATCATTTTTTCGACGCCGTTGATCTGCTGCTCGATGGGCGTCACCACCGTTGCGGCGACGACATCGGCGCTGGCGCCGGGATATTGGCCGCTGACCGTGATCGTCGGCGGCGCGATCTCCGGATATTGCGCCACGGGCAAGCGCTCGAAGGCGACTCCGCCGAGGATCACAAAGACGATCGCAACGACGGAAGCGAAGATCGGCCGGTCGATAAAGAAATGCGATATGCGCATCTTTGCTCGCCCGCGCTTATTTCGGTTTCTGCTGCGGACTCTTACCCGCCGTCGGCTCAGCCGCTGCCGTCTTTTGCTCCTGTGGCGTCACCTTCCGGCCCGGTCGCGCGCGCATCAAGCCTTTGACGATAACGCGATCGTCGGGACCAATCCCTCCTTTAATCACGCGCATATCACCTGAGGCAATCTGCCCTAGCGTCACATATTTCGACACGACGGTGTTGTCGTTATTGACGATCAGCACATATTTGCGGGCTTGTTCTGTCCCGATGGCGGCGTCCGGCACCAACAACGCCTCATAGGGCGGCGACGCGGGCACGCGTACACGGGCGAACATCCCCGGCGTGAAGACCCCATTGGGATTTCGGAATATGGCGCGGGCACGAATGGTGCCGGTGGAGCGGTCGATTACGTTGTCGACGAAGTTCATGCGGCCCTTATGATCGAAGTCTTTCTCGTCGATCAATTCGAGCGCTACCGGCACGCTGGCCCCACGGCTGGCCACGTCACTGCCGAGTTTCGACAGCCGCTCGTAACGCAGATAGGACGCCTCGTCGAAAGTGAACTCGAAATAAATCGGATCGGTCGAGACGATCGTTGCAAGCAAGGTCGTATTGCCGCTCGTGCCCCCGGTTACGAGATTGCCGGGGGACACACGCCGATCTCCGATGCGGCCATTGATCGGCGCACGCAGTTCGGTGAATTCAAGGTCGAGTTCGGCCTGCTTGAGCGCGGCTTCCGCGTTATTGACCGACGCCTGCGCATTGCGAAAGGCTTGCGAGCGTTGCTCGAAGATCTGCTTCGTAATGGTCCTCTCACTCACCAGAGACTGGCCACGTTTGAGATCGGATTCGGCATAAGCAAGGTTGGACTTCGCCGTGACCAAATTGGCGCGCGCTTGTTCAAGCGTGTATTCGAATGGCCGCTTGTCGATGGTGAACAAAAGGTCGCCCTGTTTGACCATTTGCCCGTCGGTGAAATGGACGCCGTCGAGATATCCCGAGACGCGCGCGCGGACTTCGACTGAATTCACGGCCGCGAAGCGGCCGACATATTCGTCGAAATCGAACAACGTGCGCCTGGTGGGCCCAGCGACGGTCACCGCAGGCGGCGGGGGCGCTGCGGCTTGTTTTTGCCGTTGGCCGCAGGTCGCGACTAAAGTCACAAGCAAAAATAGCGCCGCCCAGAGCGCAGCGCGTGTCAAAAGGAAAAATGAGACAGCGACTCGGGCAAGGTTCACTTGGAAAACTCTACGGTTTCAGATGCCTCGACGAACTGCCGGTCCGTACCGTTGCGGAGGAGCTATGTGCACGTCGCAGCGCCGGCAACAGCGTGTGGTTCAGAAATAGGTTTCATTTTATCTATCCGCTTGTCCATCGAGAGAATTTCTGAACCAAACCACGCTGGTATTTGTCACGGCTTACCACTTGCTGTTGAACGGCTGACACGTATCTTGAGCCCCAAGGCGCACCTCGTGCGTCCCGGGGCTTTACATCCCCGCACGAAGCGGCTGGCATCAGCCGTCATTGATGTCTCCCTCGCCTTTTTAGGGCCGGGGAGGCGCTGTCGCATGTCCAGGGCGAAAGCCTAAAGGGCAGCGTGGCCGTCTTTGTGCGGTTTGTAAACTCCCCGGTCACCAGCTTGCTGATGACCGCCTCACCGCAAGGCGCAATCAAAGGGGGTTATCATGTTCTTCAAGCGCAAACCAAAGCCGCCGCTGATGGGCCTCATTGATATCGTGAACGAGGTCGTCAAGATCGCCTACAAGTTTCAGCACGATCGTACCTATACGCCCAGCGAAAAGGACCTGGGAACTGTTCGATATGCTGACGAAAACCCTGGATCGGAGTTATTCAAAGGTTTAGCGCATCGCCCGCTATATGCATCAGCGATCGCGCGGCGAGCCGGAAGGCTCGCCCAAATTTACCAACCCGTCTCACCCGTGGACTTGATTTTTCTCTTCGTCATTGTCCCGCGGCTGTCCGGTTTAGTCCGCCCGCAAGCCGTAGCAAGCCGTAGCAAGCCGTAGCAAGCCGTAGCAAGCCGTAGCAAGCCGTAGCAAGCCGTAGCAAGCCGTAGCCCCGCTTGAGCATCGCGACAGCCGGGGTTAAAAATAAATCTTTGCAAGAGCTTCGTGATGCGGCGGCGATTGGCTGCTATTATCTTGTGGACCTACGCCATGAAACGCCCCGCGCATGAACAAATCCGCCCGCACTTCCCGGCCCAATTTTCTCCGCCCCTTGTCCGAGTTGCTCGGGGCCACATTGCGCGGCGCCTTCAAGGCGCAGGGATTCGCCAATACTGAAATTTTGACGCGCTGGGCCGATATCGTGGGGCCGGAAATTGCCGCGCACAGCGAACCCATCAGGATCAACTGGCCGCGCGCTTACGCCGAAAATTCGGATGAGCAGCCGCCGGAGCCGGCCACTCTAATGCTACGGGTCGAAGGTCCGGCGGCGTTGGAAATCCAGCACCTCTCGGGCGTCATTCTCGAGCGGGTCAACCGCTTTTTCGGCTGGCAGGCGATCGGCCGCATCGGCCTGCGTCAGGCGCCGTTGCGCCGGCGCGAGCGGCGCAACCGACAACCGCCGCCTGACCCTGCGATTAGCGCTCGGATTGCCGAAAGCCTGCCCCAGGTTGCGGACGAGGCGTTGCGCGACGCGCTTGCCCGGCTGGGCGCGCTGATCCAGCGAAATTGAGCGCGCCCCGCTTGGCAGCGCGTCCGACCATTGCCAGACTTGTTATATCCGGCTAGTGGTCCGATTCAAACATTCGCTACCCATTTCGGCGGGGATCTTTTGCGAATGTTTGAATCGAAAGACCATGAGCCAAATATAAGTTTCTAGTGGAGTTTTGGATTTGACATTCGCTTCGCGAGCTTGCGGCCAGGTGGGTAGCGAATGTCAAATCCACTCCACTAGGGCAAGATCGCCCCTAAAAAATCCGTTGTAAGATCGGAGTTTTCCCTTGCAGATCACCCGCCGTCTATTGTGCCAGCGCACCATCTTGGTGGCCATTGCCGTCTCAATGTTGAGTACCGGTCCATCTTCGTTCGCCCGAGCGGCGGAAAGCGTCCCCATGTCGGAGCTGATGAAACCGGAAGCGCTCCCGGATATGGTCATGGGCGATCCCAAGGCGCCGGTTACCATTGTTGAATATGCGTCGATGACCTGCCCGCACTGCGCGCATTTCCAGGAAACGACCTTTCCCGAACTCAAGAAGCGCTACATCGATACCGGCAAAGTTCGTTACATTTTGCGGGAATTTCCGCTCGACAATCTTGCGGCGGGCGCCTTCATGTTGGTGCGCTGCGCCGGTCAGCTCAATTCGAGCAAATATTTTGCCCTAGTGGATACGCTTTTTCGCCAGCAAAACACGTGGGCGGTCGAAAATCCACTCCCGCCATTGCTGACGATCGCCAAGCAGGCCGGATTCACCGAACAAAGCTTCAATGCATGCCTGGAGAATCAACAGATTCTCGATGGCATCGACGCCATACGAAAACGCGCCGTCGACAAATTCAAGGTGCAATCCACGCCGACGTTTTTCATCAATGGCGAAAAGGTGCCTGGCGCGATTTCGATCGAGGACATGAGCAAGCTCATCGATGCGCGTTTGAAGAGCTGATCGGCTTCATCGATTCGCGTGAGGCCGCGAGCGGCGTTCGGCGTGTAAGGCCGTGCGCTGAAAGGTCTGGAAAACAACAAAAGTTTTGGCCATCGCTGTTGCCCAATGAGCCGCGGCTGGTCATTCTTCCGGCCAAGATGGCACGGAAAACGCCGATCTCGTATTCGAACAAAAACTTCGAACAAAACTTCGAACAAAAACGTGAGGCCTGACGTATGAAGCTCACGCGGCTGCGCCTTCTCGGCTTCAAGTCGTTCGTCGAACCGGCCGACTTCCTGATCGAACCGGGCTTAACCGGCGTGGTGGGGCCGAACGGCTGCGGCAAATCCAATCTGGTCGAAGCGCTGCGCTGGGTCATGGGCGAGTCGTCGCATAAGTCCATGCGCGCATCCTCGATGGACGACGTGATCTTTTCGGGCAACAATACGCGGCCGGCACGCAACAATGCCGAAGTCGCCATTTCGATCGATAATGCCGAGCGGTCCGCGCCCGCCACTTTCAACAACTCCGACACAATCGAAATCGTCCGCCGTATCGAGCGGGAGGCTGGCTCGACCTATCGCATCAACGGCCGTGAGGTGCGCGCCCGCGATGTGCAGATCGTGTTTGCCGATGCTTCCACCGGCGCACGTTCTCCTGCACTCGTGCACCAGGGTCGCATCGGCGAAATCATTCAGGCAAAGCCCGAACAGCGCCGGCGCGTGTTGGAAGAAGCCGCCGGCATTTCCGGCTTGCATGCGCGCCGGCACGAAGCCGAATTGCGATTGAAAGCCGCGGAAACCAATTTACTGCGCGTGGAAGACGTCATCGGCCAGCTGACCGGCCAAATGGAAGCGCTCAAAAAACAGGCGCGTCAGGCCGTCCGTTATCGCACCGTTTCCGCGCAAGTGCGCAAGGCCGAAGCCACGCTGTACCACTTGCGTTGGAGCGCGGCGAAAGTCGAGGTAAGGGAGGCGGAGGCCGCCAAGGATGTCTGTGTGCGCGAGGTTGCAACACGCACCGGCGCGGAGGCGGAAGCTTCGGCGCGCCAGGTCAACGCCGCCGCAGCCCTGCCCGACTTGCGCGAAGCCGAAGCGCGCGCCGGCGCGGCTTTGCATCGGCTCAATCTCGCTTTGGCCGATATCGATCGTGAGGAGCAGCGCGCGCGCGATCGTCTCGCCGAGCTCGACAAGCAATTGGTCCAATTTGCCGCCGACGCCGAACGCGAACAGCGTCTGGCGAGCGATGCGCAGCAAGCTATCGCCCGGCTGACGGCCGAAGAAGAAACCATCCGCACCGAAGCGCGCGAAAATGCCGGCCGCCGCAGCGGTGCCGATGCGAAAGTCGTAGAAGCCGATACCGAATTGTCGGCGGCTGAAAAGATTTTTTCCGAACTGACGGCGAAGCATGCCGCACTGGCGGCGCAACGAAGCCAGTTTGCCAATGCTATCCGTGAGCATGGCGGCCGAGCCGCGCGCGTCGAAGCGGAAATGGCCGAAATCGAAACCGAACTGACCACACTTTCGGCCGCGCAAGGCCCTGATCTTGCCGCGCTCAGTGCCGTGGTTGAGCAAGTTCAGGCCGCGGCCCGCGCGGCCGAAGCAACCGCGCTTGAGGCGGAATCGGCGCACGCATCGGCGCGGTCGCAATTGGAGGCGACGCGCGGTCCGCTATCGGAGGCCGAGCGCCGAGTGCAGCGGCTCGAGACCGAGGCAAAAACGCTGGCAAAAGTGCTCGCGGTTGAAAGCAAAAATCTGTGGCCGCCGGTGATGGATCATGTCACGGTCGAAAAAGGCTTCGAGAAGGCGCTCGGGGCAGCGTTGGGCGATGATTTGGACGCACCGATCGACGCTTCGGCGCCCATGCGCTGGACCGGTTCAAGCGTCGAGCCCGGCGATCCCGCGCTGCCGCTCGGCGTCAGAGCGTTATCCGCCCATGTGCAAGCGCCGCCGGAATTGGCGCGCCGCCTCAATCAAATTGGCGTGGTTGAACGTGCCGACGCCGCCCATAGCCTCGCGCAGTTAAAGCCCGGACAGCGGCTTGTCTCGGCGGAAGGCGATCTTTGGCGCTGGGATGGCTTTGCCGCCGATGCGCATGCGCCAACCGGCGCGGCGCGGCGCCTGGCGGAACGCGCCCGGCTTGCAGAGATCGAGGCTGAATTACAGACGGCGCGCGCCGATGCCAAAAAAGCCCGCGCAACCGCCGATGCAGCCGAAGCCGCATTGCATGCGGCTTCGGAAACCGAGACACAAGCGCGCGCGGCCGCGCGTGAACGTCAACGCGACCTTCATGCCGCGCGCGACCGCTTTGAGGCCTGCGAGCGCGAATACAATCGTCACGCAGCGCGTCAATCGGCGCTTTCCGAGGCGCATCTGCGCTTGACGGCCGCCCGCGACGAAGCTTTGGCCGGCAAGGCCGATGCCGAGCGCGCGCTGGGTGCGCTCGCACCGGCTGCGCATCTTGAAACTGAACTGGTGCAGATACGCGAGGAGATCGCGGGCAAGCGGACCCAGCTCGCGGAAGTTCAGGCTGAGCAACGGGCCATTCTTCGCGAAGCCGAATTGGCCGACCGGCGCCTGTCGGCGCTCATGGCCGACAAAAGCAGCTGGGCGAGCCGTTACGAAAGCGCAGCCGCACAGATCGCCACGCTCGAACAGCGCAGTGCCGAAGCACAACAAAACCGCGCGGAATTGGAAAGCGCCCCAGAGGTTTTCGGCGCGAAACGCCAGGGGCTCATCAGCGAAGTTCAATCGGCGGAAGCCGAACGCCGCGCCTGCGCCGATCATCTGGCGCAAGCCGAAAGCGCGCTTGCCGACGCCGACCGCGATGTCCGTGCCACGCTGGAAGCCGCCGGCGCCGCGCGCGAAGAACTCGCGCGCGCCGAGGAGCGCTTCGATGGCGCCAGGCGCCGGCTCGGCGATGTCGCGCGGGAAATCCGCGACATGTTGGAAACAGAGCCAGACAATGTCGCAGCGCTCGCCGAGATCAAAGAAGATGAACCGTTGCCGGAGCTTGTGCAAACCGAGGCGGTGCTCGAACGGCTGCGCCGCGAGCGAGAACGGTTAGGTGCGGTGAACCTGCGTGCGGATGAGGAATTGCAGGAAATCGAAGCGCAACATGCATCATTGACTGCCGAGCGCGACGATCTGGCGGAGGCCATCAAAAAGCTGCGCCTTGGTATTCAAAGTCTCAACCGGGAAGCTCGCGAACGCTTGCTGGCATCCTTCGAACAGGTCAATAAACATTTTCAGCACCTCTTCACGCGCCTGTTCGGCGGAGGCGCCGCGGAACTCCAATTGATCGAGAGCGAGGATCCGCTCGAGGCGGGCCTGGAAATTCTCGCCAAGCCGCCCGGCAAAAAGCCCGCCACCCTTTCCCTGCTTTCCGGCGGGGAGCAGGCGCTCACCGCGATGGCCTTGATTTTCGCGGTATTTCTGACCAATCCGGCGCCGATTTGCGTTTTGGACGAAGTGGACGCACCGCTCGACGATCACAATGTCGAGCGTTTCTGCGACTTGCTTGATGAGATGATCGGCTCGACTGACACCCGTTTCGTGATTATCACACACAACCCGATTACCATGGCGCGAATGAACCGCCTCTATGGTGTCACCATGGCCGAACGGGGCGTATCGCAGCTCGTCTCGGTGGATCTGGAAGCGGCCGTGCGCTTCCGCGAGGCAAGTTAGAATCTAGTGGTCCGATTCAAACATTCGCTACCCATTTCGGCGGGGATCTTTTGCGAATGTTTGAATCGAAAGACCATGAGCCAAATATAAGTTTCTAGTGGAGTTTTGGATTTGACATTCGCTTCGCGAGCTTGCGGCCAGGTGGGTAGCGAATGTCAAATCCACTCCACTAGTGGTCCGATTCAAACATTCGCTACCCATTTCGGCGGGGATCTTTTGCGAATGTTTGAATCGAAAGACCACTAGAAAATATAAGTTTCTAGTGGAGTTTTGGATTTGACATTCGCTTCGCGAGCTTGCGGCCAGGTGGGTAGCGAATGTCAAATCCACTCCACTAGCAGGTCCACGAGTTTAGTTCGGTGTTGGATTTGTCGTTCTATGATAGGAGTTCATAATCCACTATACGTGCCTCGAGGCCGGACTCCCGCATGGCCGAAACCTATGATCTCATTCTCAAAGGCGGCACCGTCCTCAACCATGATGGCGAGGGTTTGCGCGATTTGGGCGTGCGTGGAGGCCGCTTCGCCGCGATTGGCGATCTCTCACGGGCTTCCGCGGGCGAGGTGATCGACTGCCGCGGCCTGCACCTGTTGCCCGGGGTTATCGACAGCCATGTGCATTTTCGCGAGCCCGGCTTGACGCACAAGGAAGACTTGGAGAGCGGCTCGCGCGGCACGGTGCTGGGTGGCGTCACGGCGGTGTTCGAGATGCCGAATACCGATCCGGCGACCATCACCGCCGACGCGATCGCCGATAAGGTCAAGCGCGCGCATCACCGGATGCATTGCGACTTTGCCTTTTATGTCGGCGCCACGCGCGAGAACACGCGTGACCTTGCCGAGCTTGAACGGCTACCCGGCGTCGTCGCGGTCAAGGTGTTCATGGGCTCATCCACGGGTTCGCTTTTGATTGAAGATGATGAAAGCGTGCGCAACGTGCTGAAAGTTATCGACCGGCGTGCTGCCTTCCATTCGGAAGATGAATATCGTTTGCGTGATCGGAAAAACCTGCGCGTCGAAGGCGATCCACGCTCGCATTCGGTATGGCGGGACGCCACCGCCGCGCTCATGTGCACGCAGCGCTTAATTCGGCTCGCGCGCGAAACCGGCAAGCGCGTGCATGTGCTGCATGTAACCACCAGAGAAGAGGCCGCTTTCCTGGCCGATCACAAGGATGTCGCGACAGTGGAAGCAACGCCCGCGCATCTCACGCTCGCTGCGCCCGATTGCTACGAGCGGCTCGGCACGTTGGCGCAGCTCAATCCGCCGGTTCGCGATGCCGAACATCGCGAGGGTCTCTGGCGGGGCCTTGCGCAAGGCGTGATCGACAGCATCGGCTCCGACCATTCCCCACATACGCGCGAAGAAAAAGCGCATCTTTATCCGAAAACGCATTCCGGCATGCCCGGCGTGCAGACGCTCGTGCCGCTCATGCTCGATCACGTCAATGCCGGACGCTTGTCGCTGGCGCGCTTTGTTGATTTGACCAGTGCGGGTCCCGCGCGGGTGTTCGGCATCGCCTGCAAGGGGCGCATCGCCGTCGGCTACGACGCCGACGTGACGGTGGTCGATCTCAAGCGGCGTCAAACCATTACAGATGACTGGATTGCCTCGCGCGCCGGTTGGTCGCCCTATAACGGCATGAGCGTCACCGGCTGGCCGGTCGGCACCGTGGTGCGTGGCCATAAAGTCATGTGGGAAGGCAGCCTCACGTCACTGGCGCAAGGCGAGCGGGTACGCTTTCTGGAAGCTTTAGAGCGTGCCCCGAATGAATAAATCATATCGGTGCTGGTGAGAATTTCCCTTCCAATCCCTTCCATGCGGGACACGCTCTAAGTTTTATTCACAAGTACCCAGGCTTCGACAGCTTCTTGCGCGCAAAGAGCTTGATGGCAAATCCAATGATCGCGACCGCAAAGCCGCTCAGGTAGCCGACAGTTTTGATCAGCGTAAAAGTGGAAGCAAAACTCACAAATCCATTCCAATGTTCGGGATAGAGCATCAAGAGCGCCGTGACGGCTATATTTTCCAAGTAATCCGCCACGCCTCCGATCAGTGCCAGAAATCGTAGTCTTTTTAGCGCGCCGCGCGAAATGGCCGACCACAGAAATAACATCGCGAGACATGGAATGAGGATGTCGACGCTCCACAGCAACTGCATGTAAGCTTCGCGTCCCGACGTGCCTAGAACGTCGAGTAAATGATAGGCCGCATCCGGCGTATAGCCGAGCCGCATATCCAATAACGGCAGACCACCGGCGTACCTAAGCATCGAAGGAACGCTCAGCTTGAAGTCCAAAAGATTTTCCGCAGCTAAGGCGCCGAATGTTGCGATCGTCAGTAACGCAAAAGCGAGGCCTTTTTTTCCTCCCGGCGTCGCGGCCGGAGGCTGTCGCTTATAGCCGAGCGCCTCGATGGTCGGCGGCAGCCCGTCTCGATAGCTCGGGTATTTGAATTCGAATCCGGACTTACGGAGCTCGGTGCTGTCGGCGACGAGATCCCGCGTCATGGTCTCGACCATGATCGGCCCGGCGATCAGTGATCCGAGCCAACGCGGCGCCCGCCCCGGACGTTTTGCGCCGATGAGTTGTGCCGTATGATCGTAGAATTCGCGGGCGCTGACCGGATCGCGATCCGCAATGATGAAATTCTTCTTCAATACATCCGTCCGCTGCATGCTGGCGATGTGGACCAGAGCGCGTGCGGCATCTTCAACGTGAACCAACGGCATACGATTGCGTCCATCGCCGAGCACCCGCCATCGTCCATTGACAATTCTCGGTATGATGATGTCGGCGAATGTTTTCCCGGGGCCGTAAACTGAGGCGAGATAGGCGAACGTCGCATCGACGCCGGATTTCTCGACCAGGCGTCGGACTGGTACGCCGATATGCGCAAAACCCACCAAGTCCGATCGGATCGGTGTATATGATGTGACACGGCTGTGTTCGTCCGGGCTGAAGTCGTCGGTTCCGCTAACCGAAATCAGCAATGGCCGCTGTTGTTTCGGCAATTCGTTGAGCGCGCTGAGCAACTCACGCGTCAGTCGTTGCCGTTCTTCCGAGACGACCTTGACTCTCTGCTGCGTCAGGCGCGAAGGGATCTTCGGCTGGAGCAAATCGATGACGACACGTGCGCCGCGCAATTGGTCCACCCAGTCGCGGCTGTTGTCGGCGCTGCCGTAAACGATCTCCGCACCTGTCGCGGCAAGTTGTTGCGCGCTATCAGCGGATCGTGCAAGTGCTTTGACCTTCCATCCAGATGCGAGTGCTTCTTTGACGACACGCTGACCGACGAAGCCACTGGCGCCGAGAACGAACATGATATTTTCCACAGTACCCTCCATTTTGTTAGCAAACGTTAACTTTCGAACAAAAAAAATTTAACGAAACATGTTGGTGACGATGGTTTCGATGTCTGCCGTCCAGTCTTCGGTCTTTCCCTTGAATTCGCCGAAATAGTGCATGCGGGCGAGCTGGTTCAAAAATCCAACGAGCGCCGCGCTCAACAAGGGGAGCGGGGCGTCTTTTCGGATAGCGCGTTCTTGTATGCCTTGTTCGAGCAGTGATTGCACCAGACGCAAAATCGATTTGCGCCGCGCTGTTGCGGGAAGTTTTGGCCAAAGCGTCCGCAGGTGATCCTGAACGAATAGGAACGCGTCGGGGCTCTCGTCGATGATCTCTACGAACTTGGCGACGAGGACCTGGATATTCGCGTGAAATGTCGCGCTAGGCCGGGTCGCAGCTTCGAGTGCGGTGTGGTAACGGGTGTAACAACGCTCGAACAAATGGAGTGCGAGCGCGTCCTTGGATTTGAAGAATTTGAAAATCGCTGGATTGGTGTAGCCGGCGGCATCGCCGATCGCTCGAATATTGGTTGCGTCGAAGCCGTCGCGAACGAATAGCCGCAGTGCGGCCCGCACGATCGCCTGTTTTGAGGGCGGATCGTTGGGAGAGGTAATGAATGTATAATTCTCGCTTGCCATGATCCATCAGTTAGCATGCGCTAACTTAAGAGTCAAGCGCTTCAATCGGGTGCTGCCTGCAATGCATTTTAGCAGGAAAAAAGCCTGTCCTGGCGAAGGTGAGGACGGAAGGCACTTTTCGATTTGGCGAAATCGGCACGCCCTCTTGGAAGTTAGGGATTCTCAAAAGCGAATGCAGCGTCTATTGCCGCGACCGATCGAGTGAAAATTCGCCGTTGCGGATGCGGGCACTAAGACCTTCGGCGAAGGCGGCAGCCGCTTCCTCGCCATAAGTAGAGACGAATTCGGCAAGTGCGGTAAATAGACAGGCTTGTGCCAAGCAATCGCCGTCGATTCCCTCGAGACGCGCTTCCGCCCAGGCTTCTTGAAGATAGCCGAGGGCTGCACGCTTTTGCTCCTGCTCGCTCGCATGTTCGCGCGGGTGAAGAGAGTTGCGGGCCGTCGTCATGGTTGCGTGTTGCCTTCTTTTTATGAGGTTCGTCGCGGGAGTTCCGATCGGAAGCACAATTTAGCACGCGCAGGCGCGCTTCGACAGCGCGCAATGAACATAAAGGTTAATTGCCAAGACTCAATTGCCGTATCGGGCGGTAATATCGCGTGCGATATTAGTGCCTTCATCTAAATAGCGGTGAATGGCCATTTCGGCATTAGGCGTGCAGGTGCGATAGGTCTGCTGAAAGCCGCGATAACCATGGTTAAAGCTATTCACCAGTTTACGCCGGCGTTGACCGCTTGGGGCCTCCGCATCGATGAGCGCTTGCATCTCATTGCGCCATTTGTGTCCGTCATTGGCGTCGCAAATGGCCCGCAGATAATGCAAAGCGCCGAGTATCTCGGAAAGGCGGGCTAATTCCCCGTCGAAAGGCGCCGGCGCCACATCCTGCGCGCTCGCCGGCAAGGTGAGGCATATCAGGGCCGCGCCAATGATAAGGAAATGTTTCAAGCGCATTTTGCTCAAAACCGTCACGTTCAAGTTGAGTGTCGCGCTACCGCCCCGTCGAATGCTTAGGCCAGTTTCGCTGCTCGGGCGGCCTCCACGATCTCGGCCAATCCTTCGGTGGTACGGATGAAAGCCAGCTCCGACGGGTCAATCCAGCGGGCGTCATCGAGTTCCCCGTTTAGCTTCGGTTCTCCCGAAACCCAGCGTGCGGCAAAGCAGAGAATAACGAAGTGGCGCTCAACCCTGGCCTGATGGTCGCGCTTAACAATCTCCCGGTGACCGGCGAGCACCAGGGGCTCGATTTCAACGCCCGTCTCCTCGCGCACTTCGCGGATGACGGCTTCGTTTAAGGTCTCACCGGCTTCGACAAGACCGCCGGGCAGTGTGTAGAGGCCGACTGCCGGCGCGTGCGCGCGCCGCACCACCAGGACCTGGCCGTCGCGAAAAATTGCGGCGCTGACGGCGAGGAGTGGATGCTGGGGGTAAGTGCGGCTTTCCGTCATTCGTGCGGACTAGATTGTAGGCTTGCGCCGAAACATATTAACTGTTCGCGTGAGAACGCTTGTAGCAAAATCGAATGAGCAATACACGATGTGCGGCCGCTTTATCTTGATCTCGCCGCCGGAACTGCTGCGGGTGAATTTTCAATACGAAGAACATCCGAATTTTCCGCCGCGCTATAACATTGCACCAACCCAGCCGATTGCGATCGCGCGGATGGCTGACGGAAAGCGGCATTTCGCGCTGGTGCGATGGGGCTTGCTGCCGTCCTGGGTAAAAGACCCGGGCACGTTTTCGCTTCTCATCAATGCGCGCGGTGAATCGGTGTGCGACAAGCCTGCCTTCCGCGCCGCCATGAAATATCGCCGTTGCTTGATTCCGGCCGACGGTTTTTATGAATGGAAAACGGTCGGCTCGCGTAAGCAACCTTATTACGTGCGCCCGAAATCGGGTGAACCGCTCGCTTTCGCGGGTTTGTGGGAAACATGGACGGGTCCGAACGGCGAAGAATTGGAAACGGCGGCGATAATTACGACAAACGCCAACGACGCGCTCAGCGATATCCATCACCGCATGCCGGTGATCGTGCCGCCAGAGGCGTTCAACCTTTGGCTAGATTGCACGAAAGTCGATGCCAAGACCGCCGAGACAATCATCAAGCCCGCGCCCGACGATCTTTTGGATGCCTATCCGATCTCGACCGCGGTCAACCAGGTGGGCAATGACAGTTCACAATTGATCGAGCCAATGCCGACAACAAGACAGGCCACGACTGTAGCATCGGCGAAAGCGACCGCCAAACGCAAGGTTGAACGCAAATCGAAAGGAGACGACACCCAGGGCTCGCTATTTTAGCCGTTCCTGTGGGAACCTTTCCCTTCCGGCTGCATCCAATGTCACAAACGATCTCCGGCTGTTAAAGAGGCGCGGCCATTATGACTATCACCGAGGCAAAAAAGACCGCTGCGCAAAATTTGAGCGATGATACGCTCATCGAGCTCGCGCGCCAGCGCGACGAGGCTGCGGTTCGCGCTATTACGCAGCGCTATAATCGCCGTCTGTTTCGCATTGCTCGCAGTATTCTGCGCAATGACGCCGAAGCGGAGGATGTGGTTCAGGAAACCTATGTGCGAGCGTTTACGGGCCTCGACTTGTTTCGCGGAGATGCCGCGTTCGGGACCTGGATCACCCGCATTGCGATGAACGAAGCCTTAGGGCGCTTGCGGCGTCAGCGGCCGACCGTGGATTGGGATGCTTATGGCGCCAATCGTCGACAAGCCGAAATCGTCCAGTTTCCGGCTTCGGCGGCCGCGAGCGATCCGGAGCAAACGATGGTGCAAGGTGAAATTCGTGCGGTCCTCGAGCGGGCGATCGATGAACTGCCCGACGCATTTCGAGCGGTTTTCGTCGCTCGCATCGTCGAAGGAATGAGCGTCGAGGAAACGGCCGATCTCTTCGGGCTCCAGCGTGACACCGTGAAGACGCGTCTGCACCGGGCGCGTCTGCTCTTGCGCGAGGAGCTGGACAAGCAGCTCGGCCCCGCGCTCACAAGTAGTTTCCCCTTTGGCGGCAAGCATTGCGAGCGGATGACTGAGGCCGTCGTTCGCCGCATTTGCGCTGGATAAATCTCGGGAACCTGCGAGGGCCTTCTGCATCCAATCCTTCATGGATGCATCAACGCGGCCAATGGCCGCGTCAAAGGGAGGTCCCAATGTTTACGAGACTATCGGCGGGGCTTATTGCGCTCTGCCTGTTATCGGCGCCGGTGTTTGCGCAGGGCGCGAGTAAGCTGACGGATCCGCAAATCGCGCATATCGCCTATACGGCCGGTCAGCTTGATATCAAGGCCGCCAAGCAAGCGCTGGCGAAATCCAAGAATAAAGAAGTGCGTGCCTTTGCACGGA
The DNA here is from genome assembly GCA_963697535.1 of uncultured Pseudomonadota bacterium. Taxonomy (GTDB): domain Bacteria; phylum Pseudomonadota; class Alphaproteobacteria; order Rhizobiales; family Xanthobacteraceae; genus Pseudolabrys. The sequence goes on from OY969085.1 coordinate 1,592,315, forward strand.
CTATGATCCGCGACCATAGCGCGGTGAACAAGCAGGCGCTCGCGCTGCTTAAGAAGCTCAAGGTGAAGCCGGAAGACAACGACACCAGTCGTGGGCTGAGCCAACAAGCGGCCGAAAAACGCAAAGAGCTCTCAAAGCTCAAAGGCGCCGCTTTCGACAAGGCCTATGTCACCAATGAGGTCGCCTACCATAAGACCGTGAATAGCGCACTTGAAAACACGCTTATTCCATCGGCAAACAATGCCGAGCTCAAAAGCCTACTGCAATCCGGCCTTAAACTCTTCCAAGGCCACGAGCAGCACGCCGAGCAAGTGGCGAACCACGTCTCTGCTGGCAGGTAATCGGGGGACTTGCCACAATGCCGAGATGGACAAGCCTCTATGTTTTTCTCACGGCGGGGCTCGTGTCCGTCTCGGCGCAGGCAGCGACAATTCGAGTGACTGTCCAAAATTTCGCTTTCACCCCTGCCGAGGTGACGACAAAACTCGGTGACACCGTCGAATGGATCAACGAAGACATTCTTGTTCATTCCGCCACTGCAAGAAACGGCAATTGGGACGCTATTTTGCCACCTCATCGGACGGCCCGTGTGGTGCTGAAGAAACAGGGCACCCTCGATTACTTCTGCAAATATCACCCCAACATGAAAGGGCGGATTGTTGTCGTGCGTTAGGTGGAGCCGCTACAGCACCTTTCCCGGGCTGAGAATGCCGTTCGGATCGAGCATGTGTTTGAGTTTGCGCATCAAATCGAGCGCCACCGGGTCCTTGTAGTCCGGCAAAATGTCACGCTTCATGACGCCGATGCCGTGCTCGGCCGAGATCGAGCCGCCCCATTTCGTCACAACCGCAAACACGAGTTTGTTGACGTCATCCCAGCGCGCCAAGAATTCTTTTTTATCGGCACTCTCCGGCTGCGTCACGTTGTAATGAATATTGCCGTCGCCGAGATGACCGAAGGGCAGGGGACGCGCGCCGGGAATGAGCTTAGTCACCGCCGCGTTCGCCTCCTCGATGAAAGCGGGCACTGCGGCGACTGGCACCGATACATCGTGCTTGATCGAACCGCCGATATAGCGCTGCACCTCGCCGAACAATTCGCGGATGCGCCAGAAGGCTTTGGCTTGTTCAAGACTGTCGGCAATGGTGGCGTCAAGGACGAGGCCTTTCTCGTGACCTTCGCTTAGAATTTCCTCCAGAACGTCGCGCAGGCCGGTGCGCGCTTGCGACGACGTTTCGATCAGCACATACCAGGGATAAGGCGTGGCAAACGGGTTGCGGCTTGCCGAATCATGTTTCACCACGGCATCGACACCGTCGCGTGCCATCAGCTCGAACGAAGTCACGCCGCCGGATATATGTTTTTCGGCAATGCCGAGCAGCTCGAGCGCGGCTTGCGGGGAAGGAGCGCCGACAAAAGCGGTTTCGATTGAATGCGGCCGCGGAACGAGCCGCAACACGGCCGCCGTAATTATGCCGAGCGTGCCTTCTGCGCCGATAAATAAGTTTGTCAAATCATAGCCGGTATTGTCTTTTTTCAGCTTGTTGAGATTACGCAGCACGCGCCCGTCGGCCAATACCACTTCCAGACCCAGCGCATGCGAACGCGCAATGCCGTAAGCAAGTGCAGACGTGCCACCGGCATTGGTGGAAAGATTGCCGCCAATGGTACACGTGCCTTCCGACGGCAGGAGCTGCGGATAGAGCCGGTCGGCGTTTTCCGCCGCTTCGCGCGCGCGCTGAAGCGTGACGCCGGCTTCCACCGTCATCGTGTTGGAAACGGGATCTACCTCGCGGATTTTATCGAGTTCGCGTAAGCGAGAGCAGCACCTCGCCATTGAGCGGGATCTGTCCGCCGACCAGGCCGGTATTGCCGCCTTGCGGCACGATGGCCGTCTTAGTCTCATTGGCGAGATTGAGGATGCGTGCCACTTCATCGACCGAGCCCGGCCGCAGCACCACCGGCGTATGGCCGTGATAGAGGTCGCGCATCTCGACGAGATAGGCTTGTTGCGCCGCGGGGTCGGTCACTGCGTATTTCTCGCCGACAATGGCGGTGAAACGCGCCAGCAGGTCCGATTTTATGCAAGCCGTCACGGAAGGCATTTAGGTGTGTTCCGTCCGATGCGTTTCATTCTGCCAGGGATCGTAAACGACCACGCCGGTATTTGCGAAATCGCGCACATTACGGGTGACGAGCGTGAGATTGTGGACGCGCGCGGTGGCCGCGATCAGTAAGTCGGCCGGATTGCGCGTCTGTCTTTTGCGGGACAGCGCGTCACCGACAACGAGCCAATCGGTTAATATTTCGACTGTTACCGGCAGGATGCGGTTCGCGAGCCAACCCGGAAACGCTTCCTTGAACCACTCGGTAAGTTCCTGGCGGCGACGATCGTCCGGCGTTGCCGCAATGCCGACACGCAATTCCGCCATGGTAACGAAGCTAACGGCGACGAGATCGGGTGTTTGCGACGCAAACCATGCAAGCACCGACCTATTGGGGCGTGGCCGGACGGTTTCCGACACGACATTGGTGTCGAGCAGCCATTTCAATTCGTGTCCTCATCAAAATCGAATGGCCTGATCCGTTTGAAAGTCGTTTTCATCGGCCGTTCAAACACGACACCGGCCATTGAGCCGCGATACTTCTTCGATGCCTCGATGAAGCCGGCGAGGGTTTCCTGCTTTTTCTTTTTCGGACGGACCTCGTAACGCTCCGTATCCACGATCAGCACGGCGCTTTTACCGTGAACGGTCACTTCTTGGGGCTTGCCGGCGCGCGCCTGGCGCACCAATTCGGAAAAGCGCGCCTTGGCGTCCTGGAGTTTCCAGACATCGGTTTCGGTCATTTCGTGGGGCCTAATTCTGACTAGTCAGACTAGTTATATAGCGGGTGTGGCGGTGAAGTGCAAGGCCGTCAAGCGGCCCTCGGCGCGGCGGCGCGGGCGAGCCGGTCGTTGATCGCTTCGCCGAGCCCTTCGTGCGGCACTTTCATCACCGCGATGGTGCTCGTACCGGAAGCATCCAGCGCGCGCAGGTGCGAGAACAGATTGGCCGCCGCCTCGATCAGGTCGCCGCGTGGCGAAAGATTGAGCGTGAGGGTATCACAGGCGGGGGCGGGTCCAAACGCAAGCAAGGCCTCGCCTTCTCGTGGCGTGTCGGCATTGAGCCGCAAGCGCGCCTTCGGCGCGTAATGAGACGTCATCATGCCGGGCGCGAGCGGTGTTTCATCGTCCGGCGTAATTTGCACCGCGAGCGGGTGGCCTAGCACGCGCTCGATCGCTTGGCGCGGCACGCCACCGGGCCGCAGCAGGACCGGCTCGCCGAGGCACCTGATAATGGTCGACTCTACACCGACGTTACATGCGCCGCCGTCGAGCACCATATCGATGCGCCCGCGCAGGTCGGAAAGCACATGCGCGGCGCTGGTCGGCGAAACATGGCCCGAGCGGTTGGCGGAAGGGGCGACGATGGGCTTGCCGAACGCTTGAAGCAAGGTGCGGGCCGTTTCATGCGCGGGCACGCGTATCGCGACGCTATCGAGCCCGGCCAAGGCCAAGTCTGAGACGCCGCAATTGAGTTGTTTGGGCAGGATCAAGGTCAGCGGCCCCGGCCAAAAGGAATTTGCCAGTCGCTCGGCGGCTTCATTGAATTGAACGACCCGGCGGGCCGCTGCAATGTCGCTCACATGTGCGATCAGTGGGTTGAAGGTGGGGCGCCCCTTGGCGGCATAGAGCCGGGCCACGGCTTCGCCGTTACTCGCGTTCGCGCCCAGGCCATAAACCGTCTCAGTGGGGAAGGCGACAAGGCCCCCGGCCGCAAGGCAACGCGCCGCCGCCGCGATGGCGTCTTTATTGGTGTTTAGGACCTGCGTTCCCGGTTCGGCGGTCATAGGTTTCTCGTCGGGGGGTGGCGCGTCACCTTGCGTTTAGCGCATGAGCTTGCCCCTAAGCCGGTACCCACCCACGGATCAAGTTCGAGGGCAAGCTTTTCGGAAATTATGCGGCCTGCTTGCGTTTAAGGGGCCTCGGGTTATAAAACCGCCATCAGTCGGAGTGTAGCGCAGTCTGGTAGCGCACCTCGTTCGGGACGAGGGGGTCGCAGGTTCAAATCCTGCCACTCCGACCATTACTCACTGTGTCCGCTACGTTCTGTCACCTATCTCTCAGGTCGCTCACCGCACTCTAAGCTACGCTACTTTCATGATTTGGATCAATGGCAAGCGCGGCCGCGCGTCCCTTGTCATCTCAGATGGTTATGTTTATCCACGTGGCGTCGATCGACCTTAAGGGGGGCGTTATGAAATTCGCATGGATTGCAATTTTCGCGGCGGCTTTGTCAGGCTGCAACACTCTTCAAGACCAAATATTTGAGTCCCATTGTCGTACGGAGGCCCAAAAGAAAACGGTAACGTACGCCTATTGCATGAAAAAAATGGAGGAATTCCGGTCTGTTATGTATCGCCGCCAGCAGTATCGTGTTTCGCACGGCATGTTTGGTTTCTGACGCGGAATTCCTGCGTCAAGGGTTAGCTACTCCATCGTTCCCAAAATCCGGGACAGCCGATCATTCGTTCCTGCAATTCGCTTCGTTCCATCCAGGCTACTTGTTTATGCTGTGAGGCTCTAACGTAAATCAATTGCAAAGACGCCTTTTTTTCCTTCTGCTCTTTGCCATTCAACAGCGATATGGATCAATATATATTCGGGCGTCTTACTTCTTTTGCCTTCGACTTCCGCATAGCGTCGGTCTGTCTTGTCTTTCCAAAGCAAGTTGAATTGGGGCACCGGTAATGCCGTAAAGTTCGGCAAAACAACTTGAATACCTTTCTTTCCTGAGCGCTTTGATCTTCGGAATTCGTCAACACAAAATTGCCAAATGGCCAGAGCCTGTAAAACGGTACTTTTCCCACCGTTGTTACGTCCCACCAAGAGATCAAAATTGGTGAACCCATAGGATTGCTCACCAATGCTTTTGAAATTGTGCAGTGTAAGCTTGGTAATCATCTAAAGAATTGCAGTGTTTGATTTGAGGGGAGATATACTAGCCCAACCACGAACTGGCCACATTTTTATTTGTCCAACAAACAGAAGTCACAAGAGGTGAGCATTACGCAGGCGCGCGCGAATATCGCGCCTATCTCGACTTTATGCGCAAGAACGGCAGGGCCAGCTTTTTCAGCGAAGAGTCGGTGCGTTTTCAGAACAGCGCACAACTGGTTGGCCTTGGGCTTATGCGTGCAGGGAAGACGGTATCTTCCTTATAAGGAACACTTGCGCCGTCAAATGCCATAACCCTGAACGCGATCTAATAGCGGGCAGTGGTAACAGCGGAAAGCCGAACATTGCAACCATTCGCAAACGGCTCGGGGCGCGCACATCGGAGAATTCTGGTGTTTGGGGCAACTCCCAGCCTCGCGCCATTATTACCGCGGCTTGGCCGTAAGCGCCCTTGTGCGAATGGCGGAAGCCCGCGTACCCTTGCCGGCAGGGGAAAAAGAACAACGGCCCGCGCCCCTGGCGGGCCTGGGGAGAAACGCACATGACAATTGCGATCAAGAGGGTTGGATTGCGCTTTCGGTCTCGGTCTCGGTCTCGGTCTCGGTCTCGGTCTCGGTCTCGGGCTGGCCTTGGCCGCCGCCGGCTCGGCCACGGCGGCTGAAATAAAAATGATGACCGGTCCGCAGGGCGGGTCGTGGATTCCGCTCGGCGGGCAACTCAAGGACATGTGGGAAAAGGCCGTTCCCGGCCTTCAGGTTCAAGTCTTGCCGGGCGCGGGCATCGCCAATGTGCGCGGTGTCGATGAAGGCAAGGCCGATGTCGGTTTCGGCAATTCCATTTCCACCGTCGACGGCGTGCACGGCAAGGCGCCCTTCCCGAAAGCGGCCACCAATATCTGCAACATCGCCACACTCTATCCGCAATATTATCAACTCGTCGTTCCCGCCGATGCCGGCGTTAACAAAATTGCCGATCTAAAAGGCAAGGCCATCACCACGCAGCAGCGCGGCAATACCGGTGAATTGATCACTCGTCAGATTCTCGGCGTCAACGGCGTCACTTATAACGATGTGAAGGTGAGCTTCGTCGGTTATTCCGACTCGGTGAATCAGATGAAAGATGGCCACGCGGTTGCCTTCGGCCTCGGCACGCAAGTGCCGGCAGGCGCAATCATGGATCTTGCGTCCGCGCGCCCGATCAAATTGCTCGATCAATCGGCGAGTTACGAGGGAATGAAGAAGCTCAATCCCGGCTACACGCTGGTGACGATCAAGAAGGGCAGCTATCCAAAGCAAGACCAGGATGTGAAGGTGATCGGTTATGCCACGCACGTTTTTGCTTCGTGCAAGTTGCCGGCCGATGAGGTCTACACCATGACGAAGACACTCATTGAACACACGAGCACGCTGGCGAGCATTGCCAAGGCCATCGGTCAGCAGACAACCGCCGATTTTGCTGAGGATATCGGCGTGCCGTTCCATCCCGGCGCCGCGAAATACTACAAAGACCACGGCATTAACGTCGCCTCGCATTGATCGTAACTCAATGTTCCTATGACGAACCGGTGATAAAAAGACCTCCACTCTAATCCTCCCCTTACAGGGGGAGGAAAGAGCAAGCGGCTCGCTCCTCCCTTCCTAAAAGGGGAGGAAGAGCAAAGCGGCTCGCTTCTCCCTCCCCCTGAAAGGGGGAGGGTCGGGGTGGGGGTCAGAAGAGCGAGCTGCGAGATCGCCATGAATCTCAAAATCGATACCAGCTATCCGAATCTCATGCGCCTGATCACGGCCACGCTCGCCGTCCTCATGGTGCTTTATCACATGTGGGCGATCGCTTTCGGTTCGCCGGAAGCGATCTGGTTCCGCGGCACGCATCTGCTGTTCGCGCTGGTGTTGACTTTTTTGATTTATCGCGTCTCCGGCAAACCGGAGGGTACGCCAGATCCGGCCGATCTTGCGCTGCTCGTGCTAGCGGCGCTGCCGATTTTTTATCTTTTTTACAATTACGACTATATCGTCAACCGCATCTTCTACGTCGATGATCTTTATCTCAGCGACAAGATCATGGGCGTGATCATGATCGTGCTTCTTCTCGAGGCCGTGCGGCGCGTGCTCGGTTGGGCGCTGCCGATTACCGCGATTGTCTTTCTCGTCTATGGTCTACTGATCGCGCGCCTCGAGCCGCAGCGCTTGCTCGACCAGCTCTATATGACGACAGAGGGAATTTTCGGCATTCCGCTGTCGGTTTCGGCGACCTATGTGCTGATCTTCGTGGTGTTCGGTTCCTTCATGGAGCGCACCGGCACCGGCCAATTGTTCATGGATTTCGCTACCGGCTTGACCGGCCACGCTACCGGCGGTCCGGGAAAGGTGGCGGTGGTTTCTTCTTCTCTGTTCGGCACGATCTCCGGCAGCGCAGTGGCCAATGTGATGGTCACAGGGCAAATCAGCATTCCTCTGATGAAGCGCACTGGATTCCGGCCTGAATTTGCCGGTGCCGTTGAAGCGGTGGCTTCCACGGGCGGGCAAATCATGCCGCCGATCATGGGCGCGGCTGCGTTCGTGATGGCGGAATTCCTTGGTGTCTCATACGGCGAAGTGGTGCTCTGGGCGATCATCCCGGCGGTACTTTACTATCTTGCTTGTTTTTCGGCGGTGCATTTCGAGGCCAAGCGCCTCGGCCTCGTCGGCTTGCCGCGCGCGGAGTTGCCTCGGCTTGGGCAAGTCGTGCGCAGCAACGGGCATCTGTTCATCCCGGTCGCCGTTATTCTGGTGGTGATGTATTCCGGTTTCAGTGCGCCGATGGCGGCGCTGGCAGGCACGCTATCTTGCTTCCCGGTGGCGGCGCTGCGCGCGAATACGCGTCATTACGTCACTTGGGAAAATCTCATCGGCGCGATGGTCGATGGCGCGCGCAATACTTTGACGGTGGCGCTTGCCTGCGCGGTCGCCGGCATTATCGTCGGTGTGGTGACGCTGTCGGGTCTCGGCATCGTTTTCACCCAATTCGTCGTGCATCTGGCAAAGGACATGCTGCTGGTCGCGCTGATCCTGACCATGATCGCGGGCATCGTGCTCGGCATGGGCATTCCGACCACGCCGGCCTATATCATCATGACCGCGCTTTTGGTGCCGGCCATCGTCAAGCTCGGCGTTGTCGTGCCGGCGGCGCATATGTTCGCCTTCTATTTCGCCATCCTGTCGTCGATCACGCCGCCTGTTGCGCTCGCGGTTTTCGCGGCCTGCGGCATTGCGAAATCCGACTTGTGGTCGACCGGTTGGGCGGCAGTGAAAATCGGCGCGACCGGTTTCATCGTACCTTATATGTTCGTCTATGAACCGTCGCTGTTGATGATCGGGCCTTGGCCGACGGTGCTGTCCAGTTGCGCGAGCGCCATCATCGGTGTGGTGCTGTTTGCCGGTGGCTTGCATGGCTATCTGCTCACCGCCGCAAATTATTGGCAGCGGCCCATGCTCGTGGTGGCCGGTTTGCTCCTCATCAAGCCAGGTTGGGAGAGCGATCTCCTCGGTGCCGTCTTGGCACTTGCCGTGATCGTAACGCAGTTGATGGCGCGCCGCACCGCTGTTTCCAGGCCCGAGATCAAGTCCGAGATCGCAGCTAAATAAGCAAACGCAAAGCCGAGCAGACATCCTCCACGACTCCATGTGTATCAGTTGACAATATTAAATCTTGACCAAAGTATCGGTAAACGATACTATCAAACTGTTCGTAGGGGAGAATGGGTTGATCCGTGGCTTCAAAGACCGGATCACGGAGGCAGTGTTTGAAGGTCTGTGTCCGAAAGGTTTTCCGGTGCAGATATTTCCGCTCGCGCGGCGCAAGCTGGAATCGCTGGATGCGGCAGAGTTTCTGGATGATTTGAAAGTGCCTCCGGGTAACAGGCTCGAAAGCTTGCGAGGTAAGCGGAAAGGGCAGCACTCGATTCGCATTAATAACCAGTGGCGGATATGTTTTCGTTGGACCAAAAGCGGCCCCGTTGACGTTGAAGTCGTTGACTATCATTGAGGATGCCGATGAAAATTGTCGCCAAACTGCCTCCCTTGCATCCGGGCGAGATGCTGCGGGAAGAATTCATGACGCCGATGGGTTTGACGGCCTACAAGGTTGCAAAGGCTTGCGGAGTGCCGCGCACGCGTATCGAACGCATTGTGCGTGAAGAGCTCGGCATCACCGCCGATACGGCGCTTCGTTTGGCAAGGTTCTTCGGAAATTCGGTCGGGTTTTGGATGAACCTCCAGTCTCGTTACGACGTACGTATGGCAGAGCGTGCCATCGCTGCCCATCTGCGCAAGATCGAACCGGTCAAGCACGAGGCCGCTCAGCTCTGAAATCATGCGCATCCGCAAGTTCTCAGATCTACGCAGTCATCGCTGGCTCGGCGTCAACGATCTGCGCTCGTTCGGTCATCGCGCGCGTTTGCGCCAGGGCGGTTTCGACGCCGAGGATTGGAGCGGCAAACCGGTCATCGGCATCATCAATACCTGGAGCGACATCAATTTCTGCCACACGCATCTACGGGCGCGTGCCGACGACGTGAAGCGAGGCATCTGGGAGGCGGGTGGCTTTCCGGTCGAACTGCCGGCGATGTCGCTCTCCGAGCCCTTCGTGAAGCCGTCGACCATGCTCTATCGCAATCTGCTCGCGATGGAGACGGAAGAACTGCTGCGCAGCCATCCGATCGACGGGGCGGTGCTGATGGGCGGCTGCGACAAGACCACGCCCGGCCTCATTATGGGCGCCATCAGTATGGGGCTGCCCGCGATCTACGTGCCGGCCGGGCCGCAGCTTCATGGCAATTGGCGTGGTGAGCCGCTCGGATCCGGTTCCGACGCCTGGAAATATTGGGACGAAAAACGCGCCGGCCGCATCAGTGAGGCCGATTGGGCCGAGCTCGAGGGCGGCATCGCGCGCAGCTTCGGCACCTGCATGGTCATGGGCACCGCCGCCACCATGATGGCCATCGCGGAAGCCTTGGGCTTCTCGCTGCCCGGCGCGTCATCGATCCCCGCCGCCGATTCCGCGCATCCGCGTATGTGCGCCGCCGCCGGCCGGCGCATCGTCGATATGGTATGGGAGGATTTGACGCCGCCACGGCTGCTTACGCCCGCGGCCTTTGACAACGCCATTCGCGTGCACATGGCGATGGGCGGCTCGACCAATGCGATCATTCATGTTGTAGCGATGGCGCGTCGCGCAGGGCTCACGCTCGACATGAAACGTTTCGACGACATTTCGCGCGAAATTCCGGTGCTCGCCAATGTGCGGCCCTCGGGCGATTTCCTCATGGAAGATTTCTTTTACGCCGGCGGCTTGCGCGCGCTGATGAGCGAATTGAAAGACACGCTCGATCTTTCCTGTCTCACGGTTGCCGGTAGAACCTTAGGTGAGAATATCGCCGGCGCCCAAGTTTATAAGCGCGACGTTATTCACACTTTCGACAATCCCGTATCCAGCGAAGGAGCGCTCGCGGTGCTCACCGGCAATCTCGCGCCGCGCGGTTGCGTGATGAAGCCGTCCGCCGCGGAAAAGCGTTTGCTGCAACATCGCGGCAAGGTCATCGCTTTTGATGATTACAACCACATGGCGCGGGAGGTGGAGCGCGACGATCTCGACGTTACGCCCGATCATATCCTCGTGCTTAAAAATGGTGGGCCGAAAGGCGGTCCCGGAATGCCGGAATGGGGTATGCTGCCGATCCCGAAAAAATTGGTGAAACATGGTGTGCGCGACATGCTGCGCATTTCCGATGCGCGCATGAGCGGCACCAGTTACGGCGCCTGCATTCTTCACGTCGCGCCGGAGAGTTTCATCGGTGGGCCCCTGGCATTCGTACAGACCGGCGATGAAATTGACGTCGATGTGGCGGCGCGCCGCATTCATCTGCACGTGAGCGACGAGAAGCTCGCGCGCCGCCGCGCCGCCTGGCAGCAGCCGGCACCGCATTATCCGCGCGGTTACGGCGCACTTTATTCACAGCATATCGGGCAAGCCGATGAGGGTTGCGACTTTGATTTTTTGGCGCCGCTTGGGCCGATTCCCGAGCCTGAGATTCATTAATGAATGCGCGGCTTAGGCACGCACATTCAATTTAGAAAAATTCTCAAATGAGTTCTACTTAGAACAGCTCTTAAATAGAATATTCTAATGTTTGTGGCATCGATTGACATTCGCCCTGTACATCAGCGAAGTCATTTCACGCACGCGATCCTGCGTGATGGCGAACCCGATTGCCGGGCCTTGAACCCGGTCGATAGGAAGAATGATGCATCTCACTCGGAATATGAGTGTGGCTTTTGCCACCGCGTTTCTTGTCGCAGCCAGCGGCTTCACCGCACACGCTCAAGATCGCTCGACCGCTTTTGGCGACGTCGAGACCAAATATATTTTTGGCTTTACCGAAGGTTCGGGCATCGGCCTGGAAGGCGAGAAGGAATTCTCGTTCGATACCGAAGCGCGAATGGGCAAGGGTGGCGGCCACTATTGGGGGAGCGAAAGCAAACTCGAATACGAGTTCACGCCGAACCAATACGTCCAATTCGAGCTCGGCCCCTTCGTATCCGCCCATAGCATCAAGGATGTGACCGATCTCGACAATCTCAACCGGATCGGCTTTGGCGGGCTGTTTGGCGAAATTCGTTATCTCTTGCTCGATCGCACGCCGTCATTGCCTTTATCGATCACGCTTTCAGCCGAGCCGGAATGGCGCCATATCGACGAGACGAGCGGCGAACGCGTTACGAATTTCGAATTTGAGCTGAAGGCCGATGCCGATTTGGAATTGATCAAGAACCGGCTCTATCTCGGCAGTAATATGCTTTATGAGCCTGAAGCAACTCACGATCCAGATGGCATCGGCGCCGGCTGGGAAAAGGAGTCGAAGGCCGGCATTTCCGGCGCTTTGTCTTATCGTATCGTCCCGGCTGTTTTTGCCGGCGGCGAGGTTTGGTATTTGCGCCATTATGACGGCGCCTGGTTCAATAGTTTCACCGGTGACGCGGTTTATATCGGGCCGACTTTGTTTGTTCGGCTCAGTCCGAAATCATTCGTGAAGGCAGCATGGAACGTGCAGGTCGCTGGCAGTGATGTCGATATTCCGGGTTCTTCGCTCAATCTCTCCGAGTTCTCGCGCCAGCGCGGGAAGCTGAAATTCGCCATCGAATTCTAAATTGGTTGAGATAGCCCCATCAAAAAAAGCGAGGTGGTAACATGACATCGAAACGATTTGCTGCTGTCGCTGGCTTGTTGCTTGCCGGTGCGTTGACCCTTACCGGCGTGCAGGCGCAACAGGCGGCCTCGGTCAGCGTGAGCATCAAGAATCATCGCTTCCAGCCCGCGCAAATACATGCCCCCGCCAATATGCCGATCGTGTTACGCATCAGAAATCTCGATTCCACACCGATGGAATTCGAAAGCGTCAGCTTGCGCGTTGAAAAAGTCGTCACCGGAAACAGCGAGGGGATTATCCGGCTGCGGCCGTTGTCGCCCGGCAGTTATAATTACTCCGATGATTTCAATCAGCAGGCCAAGGGCGTTTTGATCGTGCGCTGACGCGGCGCTTAGGCTACGGGCTATTGTTCCAGAAACTCGTCGCCGCGGAGGCGGCCGCGCCGCCCACCACGCACGGCAATCCGAGTACGAGTGCCCCCGCCGTCGCGGCGGCGACACAGCCGCCGGCGATGACGCTTTGGCCGATATAACCCCACCACGATACGTCGCGCCTGAAGGCCGGCCCCTTGCTGTGCAGTTCGTCCATTGTTGCAGCGACTTGCTTACGGATACGCGCGGTATCTACGGTCTCAGCGGCGTCGATCACGTCGTCAATTACCGTTACCGTCTGTTTCGATTCATTGCGTGCTTTGCGCGAGGCCTTGAGCATCGCGAGTAAGCGCGGATCGTGCATGGCGTTGCTGGCGAGCGTGTATTTGGCCATGCTGCCCACCGTCAGCCGGTCGGCATCGTTGTGGTCGGTGGAAAGCGGCAGCATTGCGATAATGTGCATCACCGGTCCGTAGCTGCCGGTCGCGAAATAATAGCCCCACAGCACATCCAGCACTTCGGGGCTCGGCGTAAGCATCACGCGTTGCGGCGGTGTTCCGAACACTTTGTCGATGTGTAATTGCTGACGCATGCGTTCAAAAGCGCTCGGGTTGGGCGGCACCGTGAATTGCGCAAGCCTTGCCATCTTGCCGGAGATATATCTGTCGCTGAGCGCATCATAGCGCGGCATCTGCCGCGAGAATTTTCGCAACAGTGCTTGCCAATCGGGCAAACCGGAATAGGCAATCGCGCGCACGACGATCCAGCGGTCTTCGGCGCGGAGGGATCCAGTGCGCGCTATAATTTTCTCGGCATCGCGCGAATTTTCAGCGAGCACGCCGGCCAGGAAACCGACGTAGACGCCGGCATGCTCAGGATCGTTGAAGGCTCCGAAACGGCTTAACCCGCGCAGCACGTTCGGCACGTCGGCCGGAGCCGGGTGGTTACGATAAACGTTGATCCAGTGGAGCATGGCGTCGGGTGAAACGAGGTCGGCCGCGCGCAATCTCGCGGCTTGCGCCGGCGCGAACAAAGACAACCCGATGAAGGTCGCGATGAGATAGCGCATCTTGACGTTCCCCTCCGATCAAGCCCATGGATCAGGGGCTCGCGGTTTTTTCATGAGCCGCATCCGGCAAAGTCGTGGCGGAATGCGTTTATTTGCATAACCTACGAGGCATTGACGCTTACCACCGCAATAGGCATTTGCTCATGGCTATGAGCGCTGACATCCCATTCAACAAAAGCCTTGATCTGGCGTCGGATACTGTCGCTGAAATGATGCCCGGCGTGCGGCTGCTCATGGCGAACAATCCGGGGCCTTTTACGTTCAAAGGCACGATGAGTTACCTGGTTGGCCGAGGCGACGTTGCGATCGTCGATCCTGGCCCTGACGATCCCGCGCATATCGCGGCCTTGCTCAATGCGGTGCGTAACGAAACGGTGACGGCCATTTTCGTCACCCATACGCACCGGGATCATTCGCCCGCCGTGCCCGCGATCAAAGCGGCGACGGGTGCGACTGTTTATGCTGAAGGCCCGCATCGCCCGGCGCGGCTCTTGCATGTCGGCGAATTCAATCCGCTCGATGCGAGCGCCGACCACGACTTCAGGCCCGACGTCACGGTCGAGGACGGCGACGTCGTGAGCAGCGGGGGCTGGACTATCGAGTCGGTGAGCACGCCAGGCCATACCGCAAACCACATGGCATTCGCCCTGAAAGAGAGCAACGTGCTTTTCTCGGGCGACCACGTCATGGGCTGGGCGACGCCGATTGTGGCACCGCCCGATGGGGCGATGAGCGACTATTTGGTCTCTCTTGCAAAGCTCACGCGACGAAGTGAAACGATTTATTTCCCTGGTCACGGACCGGCCATCACCGACGCGCCGCGTTTTTTGCAGCATTATATCGAACACCGTAAGGCACGCGAAGCTTCGATACTCCATCGGTTGAATAAGAGCGCCGCCGACATCGCGACCATCGTGCGCGCGGTTTACATCGGTCTCGATCCGCGCCTTGTAGGCGCGGCTGCGTTATCGGTCTTGGCGCATTTGGAAGACCTGGTCGCGCGCGGGCTTGTCGAGACGGACGGCGTAGCCTCTATCGATGGCATCTACCGGCTGGCGCAATAGTCATCGATTGCTGCGTATGCGTTTGATGGCTGGCCTCTTCTCCGGTTCAGGAACCGTGTCAGGGACCTCGCCGGCTGCATCATCAATGGCCTCGATCAGCTCGCGCACACGCTTGGCATTGGCACCGAAATCACTAATGCCAAAACGTGAGGCTGATCGCACGTCAACCCGCGCACCGGTGCCGCTTGCGCCCACACGTACGACGACATCATGGCGAAGGCCCATGACCGGCGTGCGCGCGACCGCCTCGATGAGACCATTCTGACGCGCTCCAAAGGGATCCGGAGGGTGAGAATCGAGGACATGCCATTTTCGGCCGGTGATCACCCTTATTACGATATTATACGCCACGCGCGGCCGCACGTCGAGTTGCAGTGGGGCAATGTCCGGATAAGCGGACTTTTGCAGTGCCGCCGCCTGGGTGCCGGGATAATCGTTTGTGCCACGCGGCCGCAAATGCGCCAGCTCATTAAACTGAGGCGGATGATCAGGATCAGTGGTGATGTCGTTGATCAGCGGCAGTCGGCTGCCGAAATAGCCGAGGTAAGCCGGATAAGCCAGAAGCGCCAAGCCCAGCGCCATGCCATTCAGGGCATGGCCGAGCCCTTTAAATCCCCGTCGCCAGATAACAATGAAAGAAGCCAACGCGAGAAAAACGGCCAAGACGGCACACACGAGCGCGGCGGCAAATGTGGCAAGTGCCGGCTCAACTTCAAATATGCCGGACCGAACGATTGCGACCGACAAGGCAGCCACGGTCAGTGCGAACCAGCTGAGCCGGCTCGACCAAAGAGCCAGGCGCGAGTTTGGGAATTCGGTTAGTTTGGATCGTCGCAAAGCGTTTAATTGATATATCGGCTGCCATAGGCCAGGCGCGGATTGAAAGGTAAATCGCCCTGGTGCGGCGCCAATACAACCACCACCGTGCCTAGGTTAACCCGTTTGTAGAGGTCGATGACGTCCTCGTTCGTCATCCGGATACAGCCGGACGAAATAGCTTGACCGATATATTCCGGTTGATTGGTGCCATGGATACGGTAAAGCGTGTCTCTATTGCCTTGATACAAGTACATGGCGCGCGCGCCCATCGGATTTTGCGCGCCGCCGGTGACATAGGCAGGTACCTTGAAACGCTCGCGTTCGCCGGTGGTCGGCACCCAAGCCGGCCATTCCGCCATGCGGGCGACCTTGGCGACGCCAGACCAGGCCATCGCCTCCTCGCCGACCGTAACGCCGTAGCGAATGGCTTTTCCTTGCGGCAGAACATAATACAGATAACGTGCATCGCTATCGATAACGATGGTTCCCTGCTTTTCATTGCGGTGGTAGGAAACGATATGCCGGCGGTAGGGTTCGGGGATGCTCACCTGGGCGTAGGGCGGAGCCGACAGTAATTTTTTGTCGCGTGCCGTCCAGTTCGCCTGCGTGCTGGGATCAAGCGTCGATTGCATGCATCCGCCGAGGACCGTGCCAAGACACACCAGAACGGCCAACATTCTTGGTATCCCCATCGCCAAATTCCCCTTTTCGCCACCGCCCTGATTCGGGGCACTCACCTCGTGTAATTAGCTGAAAACGCCATCGGAAGGCCATAGTTCCTCGGCCTCTCGCTGCATCTTTTGATGAGACTGTTGCAATAATGCAGCACCCATTTCTGAGTATTGACCGGATTTGGCCGCGGAGGCGTGCAAATTGAATATTGCTATCAATATGTTAACACGAAGTTCATCATATCGGCCGTTCAGCGGCCGTCACTATGCCGATTTTGGGATGCCCGGCATTGCGAAGAGTGTGCCCCCCGTGAGCACAATCTTGATCCGGCTGACGATGGCAAGCCTATAAGCGGAAACCTGATCGCCGAGGAGAAAGCGATGTTATCGGTCTATGTTCCTAAGGGCACGAGCCTTGAACGGGTCCCGGTCGAGTCCGGCATGGCGTTGCCGGAGGAGGCTGTGTGGATCGATCTCGTTTCGCCCACGGTGCAAGAAGACAAGCTCGTCGAAAAGTTGCTGGGCATCGCGGTGCCGACCCGCGAAGAAATGCAAGAGATCGAGGTCTCCAGCCGACTTTATGCTGAGAACGGCGCGCGTTATATGACCGCGACGCTGATGTGCCGCTCAGATACCGCGATTCCCGGGACCACCCCGGTTACGTTCATTCTCGCCGATCATCGATTGGCGAGCGTGCGATACGATGATCCGCGTCCTTTCGCCATCATTGAACACAAGCTTGGTCGGGCCTGTCCGCCCAAAATATCGGGTGAAATGGTTCTGATGGATTTGCTCGACGCCATCGTTGATCGTTCAGCCGATATTCTCGAACGCATTGGCATCGAAATCGACCAAGTCTCTCACGCGATATTCGAGCCGGAAAATGGCGCGGGGACACCTTCTTACAAAGACGTCCTCAGGTCGCTCGGCCGCAAGGGCGACTTAACGTCGAAAGTGCGCGAGAGCTTGGTATCGATCGGCCGTCTGCTCCTTTTCCTGGCCACCGAGGCAGAGGGCATGCGTTGGAACAAGGACACTCGCGCTCATCTGCAATCGATGCGGCGGGATACCGCATCGCTTTCCGATCACGCCACCTATCTCGCGGGGAAAATCACCTTTCTTCTCGATGCCATGCTTGGTGTCGTCAACATCGAGCAAAACGCCATCATCAAGATTTTCTCGATCGCGGCGGTGGTTTTTATGCCGCCGACGCTTGTCGCGTCGATCTACGGCATGAATTTCCATCGCAATATGATCGAGCTCGATTGGGAGTTCGGCTATCCCTTCGCGCTCGCGCTCATGATCTTGGCGGCCGTGGTGCCGATTCTATATTTTCGCTGGAAGAAGTGGCTTTGAGCCGCCTCGCCCAAATTCGTTCCCTCGTATCAGACTACGTTAGCGGCGCGCCAATGATCACGGTCAATCGGCCTACGCGTTCGATTTCACATTCCAGCCTATCGCCTGGAACGGTGGCGGAAACGCCGGCCGGTGTGCCGGTCATGATGATATCGCCGGGCTCAAGCGCAACGATTCCCGACAGATCGGAAACGATCTCGGGCACGCTCCAGATCAGTTGATCGAGATCGCCGTTCTGGCGGACATCGCCGTTGCATCTCAGTGTGATCTTGCCCTTGGTCGGGTGGCCGATTTCACTTGCCGGTCTGATCGGACCGCAAGGCGCCGAGCAGTCGAATGCCTTGCCGATTTCCCATGGACGTTTCAGTTCGCGTGAGGCGATCTGCAAATCGCGCCGCGTCAGGTCGATGCCGACGGCATAGCCGTAAATGCAATCATTGGCTTGGCTAATCGGAATATTACGGCCGCCGCTTTTGAGCGCGACAACAAGTTCGACCTCGTGGTGCACGTCTTTGGTGAGCGGGGGATAAGGCACGGTGCCGCCGTCCGGCACGATCGCGTCGGCGGGCTTGGCGAAATAAAATGGCGGAAGCCGCTCGTCCTGCCCCATCTCGCGGATGTGCTCGACGTAGTTGCGCCCGACGCACCAGATGCGGCGGACTGGAAAGCTCTTGTCGATGCCGGCAACGGTAATGCTGGCTTGCGGGGGCGAAGGAATCACGAAACGACTGTCGTTCATTGAATTCATGGAGTGAGCCAAGTGAATGAGGTTGGAATAGCTCCGGCCCGAACGGCAGCCGGAAGACGAGGTGTGTTGCCCTATCAGTTGGGCGCCGCCGCCGTCAACGGGTCCGCGGGTGAGGTGCGGTATAAGGGTCTTACATGCGGCATCGGGCCGTCCTGCGCCTGCAGCTGGAGCCGGTAGAAAGCCGCATAGCGGCCATTCCTTATCAGCAGGTCGTCGTGTTTACCCGATTCCGCGACTTGGCCGTCCTCGATGACGTATATGCGATCGGCATGCGACACCGTGTGCAGGCGGTGGGCGATGGCGAGCGTTGTGCGGCCTTGGCAAAGCTGTTGCATGGCCTTGCGCACCTGCATTTCGGATTCCGAATCAAGGGCGGCGGTCGCCTCGTCGAGCAGAATGATCGGCGCATTTTTGATCAGCGCGCGGGCGATCGCAACACGTTGACGCTGCCCGCCGGAGAGCTGCATTCCATGCTCGCCGACCGGCGTGTCGTAGCCGCGCGGGAACGACATGACGAAGTCGTGCGCATACGCACCCTTGGCCGCGGCGATGATCTCCTCTTCGTTTGCGAGCGGTTTGCCGAAGGCAATGTTCTCGCGAATCGTGCCGCGGAACAAAAAGACATCTTGCCCGACATAGGCGATGTGCCGGCGCAGCGAATGACGCGATGTTTGCACGATGTTTTGTTCGTCGATGAGAATTTGGCCTTCCTGCGCTTCATAAAATCGCAAAATGAGATTGAGTATGGTTGACTTGCCGCCGCCCGAAGGGCCGACCAGTGCGGTCAATTGGCCCGGTTCGGCGTTAAATGAAATGCCGCGCAGCACCGGTTCTTTCCCATAATAGGCAAAAGAAACATTTTTGAATTCCAAGCCGGCATTGTCGATCTGTAAGTCCGGCTTGCTGTCGTCGTTCGGTTCGCTGGGTGGCGAGTTGAGAACCTCGAAAAGAATACGCACACCGACCAACGCGCTGTTGAACTCGATGTTAAGGCGCGCAAGGCGCTTGGCCGGTTCATAGGCAAGCAAAAATGCGGCGATGAAGGAGAAGAATTGTCCCGGCGTCGCGCCGGTTTCGATAACGCGATAGCCGCCATAAGTGATCGCAATGGCGACAGCGAAACCACCCAGCGTTTCCATCAAAGGTCCGGAGCGATTGGATACGCGCGCCATTTTGTTGGCTTCATGCTCAACCGCGGCGACGTTGCGATCGAAGCGTTCACGTACGACATTTTCGAGAGTGAAAGCTTTGACGATGCGGATGCCTTGCAAAGTCTCCTGCAAGGTTTCAAGAACCTGCGTATTGCCATCGAACTGCATTCGCGCGATTCTGTAAACGCGACGGACGAGTTTTCTCAGCACCAGCAGCGCCGGTGGCGCGACGACAAAGCTGAAAAACGACATCAGAGGGTCTTGCACGACCATCACGATCACCAGACCGACGAGCGACAGGAGATCGCGGCCCAATGACGTGATGAGCAGATTGATCACCTGAGTTGCAGCGGCGGCGCCGGCCGAAAGCCGCGCGATGAGTTCACTTGAATGCCGCTCGGAAAAAAATGCAATGCTTTCATTGAGCAGCTTGGCAAAGACGGCGCGCTGATTGTCGGCGACGATCCGGTTGCCGATGTGTGAGAGCATGACCGCTTGGCCGTAGGTCGCAAGACCTTTGCTGATAAAGAGGACGAGCGAGACGGCGCCGAGAGTAATGATACCGAAAAGATTGCGGTTAACGTAAGCTTGGTCGATGACATCGCGGATGAGATAGGCGCTAGCCGCCGTGCAGCCGGCCGAAATCGCCATGAGCACAAAGGCGATGGCATATTTTCGCCAGTAAATGAGACCTTGTTCGACGAGCAATCGCCGGATCAGGGTGGTCGCGCGGTATTGCGCGTTTTCGGATGATGTCATGTTTCGTCGGTCATCCGCCTAATCGGGCATGTATGTTGCTGGCGAAAGCGAGATCGGACCCGAATGGCCATCTCCTTGCCTGCGACGGCGTTACTTTTCAAGTCAAAAAGGGACCGCAGAAAAAGCCACATTTTTGGGCGCGATCAAATTGCTGCGCTGCCGATTTTGCCGGGAAGCCTGCGTTCCCAAGCCAGTGCGTGGGCAATCATGGTGTCAAGATCGGCAAATTGCGGATACCAGTCCAGCGTGCGGCGGATGCGTTCGATGTCGGCCACCAAGCTTACGGGATCGCCCAAGCGGCGGCCTTCAATCTCCACGCGAAAGTTACGCCGGCTGAGACGCCGCACCGCTTCGGCGACCTCAAACACCGAAATGCCGCGGCCGTAGCCGCAATTGAAAGTCGTGCTGGCGCCGCCGCGGCGCAGGTAAGCAAGCGCCGCCGAATGCGCGCGCGCCAAATCGCTGACATGGATGTAGTCGCGAACGCAGGTGCCGTCCGGCGTCGGATAATCGCTGCCATAGATCGCAAGCCTGTCCCGCTTGCCAAGTGCAACTTCCACGGCCGTTTTGATCAGGTGTGTAGCGGCGGGATTCGATTGTCCGGTTCGCCCTTTCGGATCGGCGCCGGCGACATTGAAATAGCGCAGCACAACGAAACGTAATCCATGGGCTTTGCCGGCGTCGTGCAGCATGATTTCCGACATCAGTTTTGAGGCGCCATAGGGTGAGATCGGCATGGTTGGCGCATCCTCCCGCACCGGACTATGCGTTGGATTGCCATAAACCGCCGCGCTTGATGAAAAGATAAAGTATTGCACGCCGGCTTTGACGGCAGCTTCCAGGAGATGACAGGTTGTCACGGTGTTATTGCGATAATATCCGAGCGGATCGCGCAACAACTCCGGCGCGACAATAGAGCCGGCAAAATGGACGATTGCGGAAATTCGGTATTGGGCCAGCACTTTTGTCACCAGCTCGCGATCACCGGCATTGCCGGAGACGAAAGGTACGCTGCTTGGAACAAGAAAACGGAATCCGGTTTGCAAATTGTCGAGCGCGACCGCGGTCTCACCGGAGTCGAGCAGTTCGTGCACCATGTGGCTGCCGATGTAACCGGCGCCGCCTGTGACCAGGATCGTCATTCGCGTCCTTCTACGTCCCTTAGCTCTCTTGAGATAGCCAGATGTCTCCGTCATCCTGAGGGGCTTCGCGCAACGCGAAGCCCTCGAAGGATCAACCGAGAGGCTCAGGTCCTTCGAGGCTCGCGCGCGAGCGCCTCAGGACGACGGGAGAATATCCAAACCCGCATCGTTTGTGCTCAACCTTGACGATTGCTTATGGCGGTGATGCGGCGCTGCCATTATAGAGGAATGCGAATTCTCATGTCCTCGATTCTTTTCATTAAGACGTCATCTCTTGGCGATGTGATCCATCACATGCCGGCCGTCACAGACGCGCGCCGCCATCGTCCCGATGCGCATTTTGTTTGGCTCGTGGAGGAGGCGTTCTCGCCTATCGTGCGGATGCATCCGGCGGTCAATGGAGTTATTCCCGTGGCCTGGCGGCGCTGGCGCAAATCGCTTTTCTCGCCGGGCACGCTCGCTGAAATCGCCGGCAATTTGCGTTCGATCCGTGAACGGCCCTATAATCAAATTATCGACAGCCAAGGGCTATTGCGATCCGCGCTGATGGCGCGGTTGGCGCGCGGGCGCCGTCACGGATATGACAGAGTCAGCATTCGCGAGCCGATGGCGTCGGCGTTTTACGATGTGCGGCATCGCGTCGGCCATGATTTGCATGCGGTTGAGCGCAATCGCATGCTCACCGCTCTCGCGCTTGGCTATACGCCGCAAGGCGCGCCCGACTTCGGGCTCGATCGCGCGCGCTTTAAAACACTTGGTTCGCGCTATGCGGTCTTGCTGCACGCCACCGCGCGGCCGGAGAAAGAGTGGCCAATGGCGAATTGGATCGCGCTTGGCAATGTCCTCACGCGTGTCGGTCTTAAGCTTTTTTTGCCCTGGGGCACGCCGGCCGAGCGGGTGCGCAGCGAACGCATCGCCGTCGGCTTGCCGCGCGCGCGTGTGCCGGACCGCGCGCCGCTCGATGAGGTGGCGCGCCTCATCGCGGGAGCCGAACTGGCGGTCGGCGTCGATACCGGGCTTTTGCATCTGGCCGCGGCGCTCGGTGTGCCGTCGGTCGCCATCTTTACGGCGAGCCAACCGCAATTGACCGCGCCCATCGGCCAAGGGCCGCTCGCCGTGCTCGGCGCGCAAGGCGAGCCGCCGCCAGTGGAAGAGGTGCGGGCAGCGGCGGTCAAGTTGATACGTTGATACATTGACCGCTCGTCCCGCGAAAGCTCACATTCTCGTCATGCCCGGCTTTATGCCGGGTATTCGCGTCTTACTTGCGGCAATACCGTTAAGTCTGGACGGCCGGGATATAGGCGTTCTGGGAGAACGCCGTTCTTCGAACTTTCTATGCCCGGCCATGACGGGTGGTTACGTCCACCCTATTTTTTTCACGCGCGCGCCACATTTTGCGTCGGGCCGCTCAGCTGTCTCGGGTGAGTTGGGTTTCTTCCGCCGTGCGCTCGAAGGTCTCGGCGGCGCTCTTGATGCGGTAGAGAAGTTTGTTGTCGCGCTCGATCGGCAATTGCCGGATGATTTTATAAATTCCGCGTGCGCCGCCGCTTTGCAGCCCGCCGGCGTAATAGACGGTGGTGCCGACCGAAAATTTGTGATCCATGATCTTCTCCGTTGCGCCGTTGACAAACAAAAACGCCCGGCGCAGCGGCCGGGCGTCGCATTACCACGAAACTTCCGGGGCGCGTTTAGGCATTCTGTAGATTGCCTGCCGCCTGCTTGCCGCGCTCGGTGATGACGTCAAACGAAACGCGCTGGCCCTCATGGAGAGTGCTCATGCCGGCCCGTTCCACGGCGCTGATGTGCACGAACACATCGCGCGAACCGTCGGAGGGGCTGATGAAGCCGAAGCCTTTTTGGGTGTTGAAGAACTTTACGGTACCTGTTGCCATGCTGGCGGTTATCCTTGTGAGTTGAACGAAACAAGACGCGCCGCGGCGGCATTCCCACGACGGCGATCGAAACATCGGGTTTTCAGGGGTGACTTGTTAAGCTGCCCACCCGAACGCGGGTTAACCCGGGTTCGGTGCTTAAGTGGCCGAAGTCGGATAAATCCGGCTTCGACTGGGACAGCGCAGCAAGACAGAGCTAAAAAGCTTTGTTTCAACAAGCCCTTGATACGCTTTTTGAGCAGCCCGGTCAAACCGCGGTATGATCGTCCGCGCTTCATCGTTAAGGGCACTCTCCGCTCGTCCCCGCGAAAGCTAACATTCTCGCCATGCCCGGCTTCATGCCGGGCATCCACGTCTTGCTTACGATAGTGCATGGGAAAAGACGTGGATGCGCGGGCTCGGTTTTATCTGTCGTCCCGGGCGAGTGCGCTTGCGCGAGACCCGCAATTTTCCAAACCCCACCCCGCTCGCTAACGCGAGCGGCCCTCCCCTTGCAGGGGAGGGATTAGAGTGTGTTGCGGAGGCGTTGCTTTCTTAATCCCTCCCACGCTTGCGGGGGAGGGAAGCCGCGAGCTTGCGAGCGGCGGGTGGGGGCCTCGTGACTTCCGTGCCGGTTTTTTCAAGCGCACGCCGGGCTCATCGCCATCGCCCGCGCCGCCGAAGAATGCCTCAACAAGCTGCATGAGGTGTGGGAGGGGCTGGTGAAAGCGGCGAGGGCGGTGAGGGGGTAAGCTTGTTGCCGGGACAGTGCGGCATCGCCATATATCCCCAGACCTGCTGGCGAAGAACTTAACTATTTGATAGTCATAAAAGAACTTAACTCACCCCGATTTAAGTGCACGGTAGCATTAGGGCTAGGCACTTCATTTGAACAACGACCCTCTACAAATGGAACGGAAGTTCAAAAATCCGCCGATTAATGAGCTTGTAATCGGCCTATTTTTCGAGAGGGAAATACCGGAACTTCGCTCGGAACATGTCGGTTTGTTCTGGGGCAGGATACGAGAAGAATTTCCTATAATTAATCAGCAAATGGGAATAAGCGCCCCGGGCGCAGTTCCAGGCATGGCCTTTGAGGCTGGAATTGGAAATGTCGGTGAGATTTTTCCAATGCCTCGTTACTGGCTAGAGAACGCAGATAAAACTTTTATGATGCAGATTCTAAAAGAATGCATTTCGATTAAACTGGCGCAAACAGGAGTTGCGCATATCCGCACTTCGAAATTGTAAAAGAAGAGTTCGATAGACAATTCAATCGTCTGATGTCTTTTTTTGAACGCGAGCTGAAGATTTCTCCGCCTGCAATTCAGATTGCAGATCTTAATTACGTAAATGTGATTAAAGCCGGTGAATATTGGAAGGGTCCAGAAGATACCTCGAAGGTGATCCCTTCTTTCAGATTGCCGATAGCCAATTTGCAGATTTCAAAGCCTGCTGATTTTAATCAATCAGCGATACAGAGATTTTCTCCGGTGCTTTCAGTCACTACTTCCGTTAAAAGTGCTCGTGAGACTGCCACTCAAGAGCCAGTGCTCCTTATTGAACTGCGCGCGATTGGTGCTCTGGGTTCCGTTCGGAAAACGGAAGTGGATGAATGGTTTGCCGAAGCCCATCAAACCGTCTTTGATTGTTTTATCGGCATGACAAGTTCAGAAATACGTAAGCACTATTGGGAGTAGATTTGATGACGGCTCTCGATAGTTTTACAACGGCTGTTTTCATGCCTGTTCGGTATGAGACTTCTTGATCGTCGAGGCTTTATTGGCGGCGATGCGCCGATGCATGCTTTCCCGACGGGATTTAACCTGCAGAACGTCGTGTTTACAGATACCCAAGTAGAGGATGATTTTATTGATCCAATTCAGAAGAAGACAAATGAAATTGCCCGCAACCGGATTGGTCAACAGAGGGTGAGCGTTGAAACAGAAAATCGCCTTCGAGAACTCAGAATTGACGCGGAATTAAATGAAGAAAAATTTTCGGAAGTCTCGGCAAATGATTTACGGCAGTTTCTGAAAGAAATTGGCGCAATTAGTCGGCCGGCAATTTTCCTGCTTGATAATGGTAACGTGCGGGCGGTGTGGCGTAACGAACAAAATGAACAAATTGCACTGCAGTTTTTAGGTAATACTCGAGTTCAGTTTGTGATTTTTTTTCGACGCCCTCAATCGACCGAACTGTTTCGCCAATATGGAACCGATATTATGTCTGCAATCCGGGGAATGGTGGAGATAAAAAAATGCGCACATTTGTTCCGCGGGTGAAACGTGTTCGTCCCAACGAGAGGTTTTCCCGTTCCCGATTTCGGACAACGTGCTCAGATATATACGTAGAAAGCATGTTGATGGCGAAAAGAACCTTATCGATGGGGCAGGATTTCTGCCCCGTCCAAATGAAGCTGCGCCATCCGTAAATTGGATGGAATGCTTTGCGCCGCCGACGGAGAATCAGTGCAACGAGATTCGCGCTCGCAGGCGAATAAAGTATGAGAAACGGGGTAAGCTCGTCCGGTTGAACGTGGGCCACACCCGGAATCATGTGCAGACAAATGCTCCGTCCCAAGTGCAAGTGCAACTTAATTTTATTCATGAGCCGCTTGCTGCGGAGAGCCCTTACCTAGATGATCCATCCCATGCTGAAATTAACGGAATGCCCGGATTTCGGCGGAGGCCGATCTCATTGGAGATTTATTTGTTGAATGCATTGCCGAACAATGGGATGTCGTTCCAGACTGAACAATTGTTGAGTTCAATGTCACTGCTTGATCCTAAAGCGGCCCCGGTTATCTGAACAAATTCAAGTGGAACCTCCTGCCGGGGTTAGGCTGCCGAGCGGAGGGTCAGCGTGGTTGAAGCAGGCTTGATCGGGTGTGATGCTGTTTCTTCACCGTGAGTTGAATAGCGCTCCACCTTCGATTGGAGGTGTAATATTTGTGACGTTGGCACGTGCGTGAGTGTGATAGTGTCACTAGTGGAGTGGATTTGACATTCGCTACCCACCTGGCCGCAAGCTCGCGAAGCGAATGTCAAATCCAAAACTCCACTAGAAACTTATATTTGGCTCATGGTCTTTCGATTCAAACATTCGCAAAAGATCCCCGCCGAAATGGGTAGCGAATGTTTGAATCGGACCACTAGCCTGTGCCTTCTGCATTACGGTACATGGCCCAAAATCACTGTCAGTATCGAACATAAAGGGAGTTCCTAATGGCTGCTACTAACGTCGTAGGAGCTTCAAAAAGCCCGATATTGGCAGCTGGGTCGAGCAAGGCGCAAGGAAGTCCGGTCGTGGCCGCGAACTCCGAATCCAAACTAATGCCTGGACTACTCGCATTCGGAGCAGGCGGCACCTCGTCTTCATCGTCTGCAACAAGCCAAAAGAAACCTCAGGCTTCGAAGACATCTCAGCCAGCGCCGCTGCTCCCTTTCGATTCTTTTGGGAAGATAAAGGATTCCTATGACGCGTATGTGGCCGCACGCAAGGACTCGGCCGCTGCCAGTAAGGTTAAAAGTAAAGGTCTTAGACCCGGCAGCCGCAACATATCTGAACTCGAGCGGGCAGAGATTAATTTCACAGGCGCTATTATCAAACAAATATCAAGCGACTAAAGATCAGTTCCTATTTTGGGAATTCTCTCCGTGTGCGTATGGCCGATCGTCGGCTAGCGGGCTTTCGCGCTTATGTCGAGTTGTCCAGGTTGGACGATGCAGGGGCTAGAGAAGTAGGCCAACGTTTAGCTCGTGAACTAATAGACAGATTTGCGACAGATCACTTCGCGTTAATGGCCGATGATCCCAACAAGCGAGACTTTGCTATCGAGGGCATGGTGGATTGGATATTCAATGGTAATGGCATTGATCGCAACGAATGCAGCGCCAACGATCAATTATTTAGGCTTAATCGCATTAACAAAGCCCTTCATGACCATTATCCCGTGTGGCTACGTAAACAAGCGAATTCAGCTGATGTTGATGTAGCTGATCATATATTTGTTGCCGTGGAAGCCCGGGCTGATGAAATATTTGACGCAATGAAAGCCCGTGCGAAACAGCGCGGTCTTAAAGGTGTGATAGGCTCATGCGTTCGTTAATCGGAATCACGAATCTTTGGTAGGTTACGCTGACTTCGGCGGCGTAACCCATTGTCGATTTACGCCGCCCCCGCCCTCAGTAAATCATGCACGTGGATCACGCCGACGGGTTTGCCGGCGTCGATCGCGAACAGCGCCGTCACCTTCATCGTGTTGAGCAGGTCCAAGGTTTCGCTGATGAGCTGATCGGGCCGCACGGTTTTCGGATTGCGCGTCATAACGGCCTCGACCTTCGCTTCCATGAGATTGTCGCGCATGTGGCGGCGCAGGTCGCCGTCCGTGATAATACCGGCAAGCCGCCCGCGCGCATCGGTAATGCCGACGCAGCCAAAGCCCTTGGCGGTCATTTCCAAAATCGCCTCCGACATCGCGGTGCCGAGCGGGGCGAGCGGCATCGCCGCGCCGCTATGCATCAGATCGCTCACCGTTTTCAGCAGCGTGCCGAGTTTGCCGCCGGGATGCAGCAGGCCGAAATCGAGCGCGGTGAAGCCGCGGCTTTCCAACAGCGCAATCGCCAGCGCATCGCCGAGCGCGAGCTGCATCAAGGCGGAGGTGGTCGGCGCGAGATTATGCGGGCAGGCTTCGCGCGCGCTCGGCAGCACCAGCTTTACGTCGGCGGCTTTCGCCAGCGTGGAATCCGCATTGGCCGTCATGGCGATGAGGCCGATATGGTGACGGCGCGAATAGTCGATGAGATTCTTCAGTTCCGCCGTTTCGCCCGACCACGACAGCGCCAGAATAACGTCGCTCTCGGTGATCATGCCGAGGTCGCCGTGGCTCGCTTCGGCCGGGTGCACGCAAGCGGCGGGCGTGCCGGTGGAGGCGAGGGTGGAGGCGATCTTGCGCCCCACGTGGCCGGATTTGCCCATACCGGTGACGATCACCCGGCCGCTTGCGGCGCGGATCAATGCGACCGCAGCGGTAAAGGCGCCGCTCAAGCCGTCGCGCAAGGCGGCGGCGAGCGCATCGATCCCGCCGCGCTCGGCTTCCAGCGTGCGCAAAGCGGAGTTGATGGCGGAATCCAAGGTGGAATCGCTGGCGGTTGGGGCCCGGTCGTCGCTAAAGCCGGTCGGTTGCGGTTTGGCCATAAGGTTCGTCAGGGATTTGTGCAGGTGGCGTTAGGGCGCGGTCGTTTAAGGTTTTAGCATTGCTATAGTTTTGGCCTGTTCCCGCCCCCTTGTTGTTCATCCCGGGGACATAGTTGACACCTACTCGGAAACATGACCGACACTTTGTTTTGCGGTCAAGTCGATTTTTGCGACTAGTGATCTGATTCAAACATTCGCATCCCATTTCGGTAAGGTCCTTTTGCGAATGTTTGAATCAAAGGATCACTAGTAAATATAAGCTGCTAGTGTAGTTTTGGATTTGACATTCGCTTCGCGAGTTTGCGGCCAGGTGGGTAGCGAATGTCAAATCCAACACACTAGCCTGCTGCCGAAGCAGATTGCGAATTGGCCGTCTTTGGCGATGGGTCTGATGGCCAACCGTTCGTCTTCGAAAGCTTGCCCGCGGAGGCCAGACGATCGGCGCCGCGCGGACCATCAGTTAATCGTGCGTTCGGCGAACGACAGGTCGAGCGAGAAAGCGGGTATTTCGATATCGAAAAACTCGCCGCTATCGGTCAGCATACCGTAGCTGCCACGCATGAAGCCGGACGGCGTCGGCAAGGGCACGCCGCTTGTGTATTCGAACGAGTCACCGGGGCGAAGAACCGGTTCCTCGCCGACGACACCAGGACCCTTGACTTCCTGTATACGGCCGCGGGCATCGGCAATCCGCCAATGCCGCGTCTTGAGCTGTACAGTTTCGCCGCCGAGATTGGCGATATTGACGGTATAGGCCCAGAAATAAAAGCCGTTGTTCGGTGACGACCGCTCGGAAACAAAGCGGGGCGTTACGGTGACCTCTATCTTGCGGGTTACGGCCCGGTACATCTATATGCCTTGACGATATCCGCCGGGTTTCTCCGCCCGGTAATGAATTATGACCGAACGGCCGCAGGAAAGAAAAGCCATTCATGCCTCCCGTTTCAGCCGAACGCGATCTGCGCCTTGATTTGTTCCGCGGCATCGCCCTTTGGTTGATTTTTCTCGATCATATTCCGTCCAACGCCGTGAGTTGGATCACGATCCGTAACTACGGATTTAGCGATGCGACCGAAATTTTCGTCTTTATTTCGGGTTATACGGCAGCCTTTGTTTATGGGCGGGCCATGCATCAGCACGGGTTCGTGATCGCGTCCGCCCGCATCTTAAAACGCGCGTGGCAAATCTATGTGGCCCATGTCTTCTTGTTTGCGATTTACCTTGCCGAGATCGCTTACATCGCTCATTCGTTCAACAATCCGCTCTACACTGAGGAAATGGGTGTTCTCGATTTTCTCAAAAATCCGGATATCACTATCGTTGAGGCCTTGTTGTTGAAATTTAAGCCGGTAAACATGGATGTTCTGCCGCTCTATATCATTTTACTGGCCGGTTTTGCGCCGGCGTTATGGCTGCTGTTGCGCGCGCCGTCCTTCGCGTTGGCCGGTTCGGCCGCACTTTACGTTCTGACTTGGACGTTCGGCTGGAAACTTGCCGCCTATCCGCATGGCAGTTGGTTGTTCAATCCCTTTGCGTGGCAATTGTTGTTCGTATTCGGCGCGTGGTGCGCCCTCGGCGGCTCCCAGCGGCTGGGGCGATGGATTCATTCGCCGGTCATCGTCGGTCTTGCGCTCGCCTATCTCGGCTTCGCCTTTGCCATTGTCATGACCTGGTACTTCCCACAGCTGGGCGCCTATGTGCCCAAATTCGTCGGCGATGCGATCTACCCGATCGACAAAACCAATCTTGACGTCCTGCGTATTGCCCATTTCCTCTCGCTGGCGGTGGTCGCCCTCTTATTCGTCCCTCGCGAATGGGGGGGCTTGAAATCGCCCTTAAGTTGGCCGGCAATTGTTTGCGGTCAACATTCGCTGGAAATCTTTTGCCTTGGCGTGTTTTTGGCTTTCGCCGGCCACTTTGTGTTTATTGAAATGTCCAATCGGCTGCTGATCCAGGTCGTTGTCAGCCTGGCCGGTATCTTCATTATGGTTGCCACGGCCGTGCTTATTTCGTGGTATAAGCGAACGGAGCGACAGGCGGTTCGGCCGGGTTCGACCAAGGTTTCGAATAAACCCGGCCATGCGGGGCACGACGCATGATGATGCGTTTGCTAATTCTGGGGGCGCTTGCCGCCGTGCCGGGCGGATCGGCGAAGGCGGAGCCATTGGCGGTAATCGATCATCCGGCCGAGTGCCGCGTGGCCCAACATCAAATCGCCGACGATTTTCTTCTGCCGCGGGTTATCCGCGCCATTGCCACAAAACGACTCAGGGTGCTTGTGGTTGGCGCCGGATCGTCGGTCTTGCCGGGGCCGGACGGCGTCAAAAACGCCTATCCCGCCCGTTTGCAAAGCGCGCTGGCCGCCGCCTTGCCCGGCGTCTCGGTCACGGTGACGGCGAATGTCGAATCGCGCCGCACCGCATTGGAGATGGTGAAATCGATGCCCGCGGCTTTGGACGCGGCCCAGCCGGCGCTGGTCATCTGGCAGACCGGCACTGTCGATGCGATGCGGGGTGTGGACCAAGATCAGTTCAATCAGGTTCTCGAGCAGGGCATTAACACCATCCGTTCCGCCGGTGCCGACGTCATTTTTGTCAACTCGCAATATAGCCCTCGGACCGAATCGATGATCGCACTCGGCGCCTATGTCGAGAGCATGCGATGGGTCGCCGTGCAACACGAGATACCGCTGTTTGACCGTTTCAGTATTATGAAGCTGTGGGCCGACCTGGGTACTTTCAATTTATTTTCCGCCGCGAACAAACGCGACGTCGCCAAACGTATCCACGATTGCCTTGGCAGGCTGTTGGCCGATTTGGTATTGGAATCGATTAAACCAAAGGAACCGCTGGCTGACAGTGTGTTTCGATAAAGGCGGCGGAAAAATTTCCGCGTTAAGTGTGTTAAGAAGAAAGAGATTTTAGCTCGGGAGGCTTCGTCTTGCAGGGCCGCGGTATATTTCGTCATGGGGTGAAGCTGTTTGCCGCTGCATTGCTTGTGGGGCTTCCATTTCCACCGGCGGTTCGCGCCGGTTCGCTTATGCCCTACTGCGATACGCCGCTTGACCTGGTTCGTCTTGCAAATCCCTTGGCGCGTTTCGCGCAAAAGCTCGTAAGCGGGGAGCCGGTCACGATCGTTGCCGTCGGCTCCTCGTCGACGGCGGGCGCAGGCGCGAGTTCGCCGTCGGCAACTTATCCGAGCCGACTCGCCGCCGAACTGAAGCAGCGTTTTCCGAACCATGCCATCACGGTGATCAATCGCGGCATCGGCGGTGAGGAAATCGGCGACATGCTCAAGCGCTTCGACAAAGCGGTGATCGCCAACAAGCCAGACCTCGTTTTATGGCAGCTTGGCACCAATTCGGTCATTCGCAATCATCCGTTCAACGACCATGGCGCGGCAATCCGCGCCGGTGTGACGCAAGTCCGCGCCACCGGCGCCGATATCGTATTGATCGATCCGCAATTCGCGCCGAAAGTGATTGCCAAAACCGATGCGTCGGAGGTGGTTAAGTTGATTGCGGCGACCGCCAAGCAGGAGGGCGTCGATTTATTCCGTCGCTACGAGATGATGCAACGCTGGCACGATGTCGATCATTTGGGCTTCGACACCTTTGTTGCTCCCGACGGGTTGCATATGAACGATTGGAGTTATGCATGCATGGCCAAGGGCCTGGCCATGGCCATTGCCGAATCCGCGCAGCGACGGGTGATGTCGGCAAACGCCGTGCCGCGGCCAGCGCCGCTGCCCGTGTCCGATCGATCAGACTTTATCCAGCGCCCCTAACAAATCTTCGATCAAGTCATCGGCATGTTCGAGACCGGCTGAGAAGCGCACAAGCCCGTCACCGATGCCGAGCTCGGCGCGCTGTTCGGGCGTCAAGCGCTGATGGGTGGTGGTCGCCGGATGCGTAATCAAGCTCTTGGCGTCACCGAGATTGTTGGTGATGCCGATCAGCTGCAAGCCGTTGAGAAAACGGAAAGCGCCTTCTTTGCCGCCCTTGACCTCGAACGACACAAGCGTCGAGCCGGCCCGCATTTGCTTGCGCACGACCTCGGCCTGTGGATGATCGGGCCGGCCCGGATAAATCAGCCGGCCAAGCTTCTCGTGGCCTTCAAGGGCAACGGAAATTGCCGCCGCATTCTCGGTTTGCCGTTGTACACGCACCGGCAGGGTTTCCAAGCCCTTGAGCAAAATCCAGGCATTGAATGGCGACAGCGACGGCCCCGTCTGCCGCAGCAATTGGTGATAGTTGTCGAGGATGAGCTTCTCGGAACCGAGGATGCAGCCGCCAAGCACGCGACCCTGCCCATCGATGTGCTTGGTCGCCGAATAGACGACGCAATCGGCGCCGAGCTTGAGTGGGCTTTGGTATAGCGGCGTGGCGAAGACATTGTCGACGATCAGTTTGGCGCAGGCCCCATGGGCAATGTCCGCGACCGCGGTGATATCGATCACCTCCAACGTCGGATTGGTCGGCGACTTAAAGAAGAAGACCTTGGTATTTTTTGTCACCGCGTTTTTCCATGCGGTGAGATCGGTGCCGTTGACCAATGTAGTGCTCACGCCGAAACGCGGCAGCCATTCCTCAATGACCCAGCGGCAGGAACCAAACAGCGCTTTGGCGGCGACGACATGGTCGCCTGTTTTCACCAGCCCCATCAGCGCGGTGGTGACCGCGGCCATTCCGGTCGCGGTGGAGCGCGCGGCCTCGGCGCCTTCGAGCGCGGCCATGCGCTGCTCGAACATGGTCATTGTGGGGTTGGAGTAGCGCGAATAGACATAACCGGGAATCTTGCCGGCAAATCGTGCCTCGCATTCTTCCGCGGTCGGATAAACGTAACCTTGAGTGAGAAACAAAGCTTCCGACATCTCGCCGAATTGCGAGCGTAATGTGCCACTATGCACCAGGCGGGTTTCGGGGTGATAATTTCTCGACGCGGACATGCGGGCCTCCTTTCGGCCTTGCGCATGAGTTGTTCTGAAAAGAGCAGGTTTCAGGACCACGCGCCGACCAACAAAAAACCGGCCGGAGATTTTCTCGGCCGGGCACACGCGTCCCCGGCCTTTTAGCGATTTGTTTAACGTGGCTGCAAGCCGGCCGGCTCAAATGACCACGGGATAAGCTGTTTGTAGCGAGAGTGACGGCTTCCCGTCAAGAGACGGGTCAGGTTAGATCAGTATCATCGCGGAGGGAAACGCAGCGTGCCCCTTTCTTTCGCCAACGAACACAAGGGTATTTTGCCCGACCATATGATCGGACGGCTGGCGGCCGAGGGCGCCATCGTGAGCGCGTCCGACTTCGCGCCCGATCAAATTCAGCCGGCAAGCCTCGATTTACGGCTGGGCAAGATGGCCTACCGCGTGCGCGCCAGCTTCTTGCCGGGATCGACGACGGTGGCCCGGCGCGTCGACGAATTGAAGCTGCACCAATTCGCTCTGAGCGGCGGGGCGGTGCTCGAGACCGGCTGTGTCTATATCGCTCCGCTTTTGGAAAGCCTGGCGTTGCCCGGCGATATTGCCGCCGCCGCCAATCCCAAAAGCTCGACCGGGCGGCTCGACGTTTTCACACGCGTCATCGCGGACGAGACGCGCGGCTTTGATCGCATCGAACCTGGCTATCATGGGCCGCTTTATGCCGAAATCAGTCCTCGCACCTTTCCGGTCTTGGTACGCGAGGGTTCGCGTCTGTCGCAGATTCGTTTCCACCATGGTCATGCGCGGCTTAACGGCGAAGCCTTGCGTGAACTTCATTTGCGCGAGCGGCTGGTGGACAGCGATGACGCCGATGTGAGCGATGGTATCGGCGTCGGCGTCGATCTCTCCGGTTTCGGACCTGATAAGCTCGTAGGTTATCGCGCCAAGCGTCATACCGGGCTGATCGATGTGGAGCGGCGCGGCGGTTATTCGATGATCGATTTTTGGGAGCCGATTGCGGCGCGCGCCGATAAAAGTCTCGTGCTCGATCCGAACGAATTCTACATCCTCGCCTCGAAGGAAGCCGTGCAAGTCCCGCCCGGTTATGCCGCCGAAATGGTGCCGTTCGATCCCTTGGTCGGCGAATTTCGCGTGCATTATGCCGGGTTTTTCGATCCCGGTTTCGGTTATGCGGGCGCCGGCGGCAAGGGCGCGCGCGCCGTGCTGGAGGTGCGCTCACGCGAAGTGCCCTTCATCCTGGAGCACGGGCAAATCGTCGGACGTCTGGTGTACGAGAAAATGCTGGCGTTACCCGCTAAGCTCTATGGCCAGGCGATCAACTCCAACTATCAGGCTCAGGGCCTGAAATTGAGCAAGCACTTTAAGGCATAACGGCTGCCCCGTGTAAGCCTCTTGCCGCCCAAGCCAAGCTTTCGCTATGGTCGGCCCGCGCGCGGGCGTAGTTCAATGGTAGAACAGCAGCTTCCCAAGCTGCATACGAGGGTTCGATTCCCTTCGCCCGCTCCAGATCTTCGTCAGTCTGTGATCGTGGCTCAGAAACCGCGTGTTCGCCGTTTCCCCGCGCCAAGCTAACCGCTGGGCTTTGGGGCGAAATCAAGCCGCGGTTTGGTCAGCCTCTTTGATCCGAATCTTGGGTAAAAGACGTTTTACGTCGTCCTCACGGCAGAGTTCGGTCCCCGCGCTCATGACCGCCGCGGAGGCGGCGGCGACGGCCATACGAAACGCATGCTCCAATTTTTGGCCATTGGCCCACGCGGCGACGAGGCCCCCGACGAAACTGTCACCCGCGCCAACCGTGCTGACGACTTCAATGGCCATTGGCTCGGCGCGCCAAGCGCCATCTGCCGTGACGAGCAGTGAGCCATGTTCGCCGAGCGTGAGGGCGACCGCTTGCGTTTGCGAAGCGGCGATCAATTTGCGCGCGGCCCGGATGTAGTCGATCTCCGTCGTAAGGGGTGTTTCGACATACTCCGCGAACTCGACCAGGTTCGGCTTGATGAGCGTAACGCCCTCAGAGAGTGCGGCCCGCAAGCCGGCGCCGGATGTGTCCAACACCATTTCTGCACCGAGCTGCTTCGCGTGCCGCGCAACGCGGGCATAAAACTCGTCGGGGACGCCGGGCGGAATACTGCCGCTCGCCACGATGATATGCGGCTTCTGCGGCAAGGCCATAAGCGTTTCGAGGCATGCCTCCCATTCCATTCGGTGCAGCGTCGAGCCGGGCAAGACAAAGCGATACTGCTCGCCGGTCGTTTCTTCGTAGACCGTGAAATTTTCCCGCGTTTCGACATGTGATGGCGTGACGAGGCTGTCGATGCCCTCGCGGTTCATCAGCCGATGCAGCAATTTTCCGATGGCGCCGCCGGTCGGATAAATCGCGGTAACTTCACCGCCGAGCCGATGGGCGACGCGCGCCACGTTAATACCACCCCCTCCCGGATCGCGCTTGGGCGCCGAGCAGCGCAATTTCCGAGCCGGTTCGAGGCGCGAGACATTGACAAAAATGTCGACCGCGGGATTGATTGTGATGGTGACGATGTCCCGCATACGAGTCCCCTGCTTTCTGCGATCGATCACGTCCTAACGTGAATGGGAAAAAGATACAGCACTTTCGATGATTGCTGGCGGCCGTCCGTATCGCTTAATGCCGCCCTTTTTCAGAAAAATTCATGAAAAAGAAGCCGTCAAGGGCGGGAACCCACATACGGTAAACTCGTTCTCGTGACCGGGACATCGGACTGTGGTTAAATTCCGAATTACGATCCGCTGGAACCGAGACAGCTTTGATGATCGATCCCCTTTATTCGCTTTCAGGCTTTTTGGTGGGGACGCTGGTCGGCATGACGGGCCTCGGCGGCGGTTCGCTGATGACGCCCCTGTTGATCCTGCTGTTCGGTGTTCCACCCACCACCGCCGTCGGCACGGATCTGCTCTATGCCGCCGCCACTAAAACCGGCGGCAGCCTGGTTCATGGATTTGCACACAGTATTGATTGGGCCGTGGTTCGCAGGCTGGCGAGCGGCAGCATCCCGGCAACGCTCATCACACTTTTAGTATTGTCGTATCTGTCTCCGAACGGCGAAGCCGCACGCCATCTCATCACGATCGTGCTGAGTGGCGCGCTGTTCACAACGGCCGCCATTCTCGTCTTCGGCCAGTCGATGGTGACTATCTATCGGTCGAAAATATCCGAACTCGACCCGCGGCGAACCGCGCTGGCGACCCTCGCTGTCGGTGCGATGCTTGGCGTATTGGTTTCAATTTCTTCGGTAGGCGCCGGGGCAATGGGGGTCATCGCGCTGATCATACTTTACCCGAACTTACCCATGGCAAAGATTGTCGGTTCCGACATCGCGCATGCGGTACCCCTGACGCTTATCGCCGGTGCCGGTCATTGGATGATGGGGTCGGTCGATTGGCACATCATCGGATCGCTGTTGGTTGGGTCGTTGCCGGGCATTTTTCTTGGCAGCTATTTTGCGATCCGCATCCCCGAGCGGACGTTACGGCTCATCTTGGCAGCAACCCTGTTCGTCGTGGCAAGCCGTATCGCGTATGAGCACGTCCATAACGCGTCGGCGATCTTCACCGCTTTCACCGGACAGGCAGAGCCGTGACGCGGCAGTCCGCGCCTTGTTGGAGCATCTCACTTTACCTGAATCGTCTGCACGACGCTTGACATTGGGCGCATTTGGTCAAGGCCGCCTCCGATCTCTTTCACAACCGCCTCTAAATATTCCTTTTTTGGCTCAAGCGGCTTTTTGCCGACGACCTGGACGACCTTGTAGCCGCCGGCCTTGAGCCTTTTAAGAATTTCCGGCAGCGCCTCCGACGTCGCATGCTGAAAATCGTGCATCAGAATAATGCCTTTGCCGTGCTTCTCGAGCTTGGTCATGACCGACTTTACGACCTGCTCGGGTTTTCGCATTTTGAAATCGAACGAATCAAAATCGGCGGAAAAGATGCCGATGTTGCGCTGAGCGAGATATTTGAGCATTGCCGGCGGGTTGCGCAGGTCGGGAAAACGAAAGAACGGCGCGATCGGCTTGTTGCCGATGGCGATGCTCACCGCGGCGATGCCTTTCTCGATTTCGTCGATGGCTTGCTGCGTCGTCAAACGCGTGAGGTCCTTATGCGACCAAGTGTGCGAGCCGATCGTGTGGCCTTCGGCCATGACTTGCTTGAGGATTTCGGGGTGCCACCCGGCATGTTCGCCGACCGGAAAGAAAACCGCCTTGGTGCATTGATCCGCGAGCGCCTTGAGGACGCGCGGCGTATTTCCGGGCCATGGGCCATCATCAAAACTGAGCACCACTTCATGATCGCGCAAAAAGTCGTACGCTTTGAACTGTTCGAAACCGAATCCGGGCCCATTTGTCGTATCGATCTGCACGATACGCGCGACGCCGAGCGCATTCGGGTTATCGCAATGGTTCGGTTCCGTGATTGTGGGGACAGGTGGAGACGTTTGCGCCAGAACGTTTGTCGTTGTCACGCATATCGTTAAAGCAAACCCTATCAAAAAACTACGCATGATCCTTCGTCCTACGATGCACCCCCTTCACCTCAGTCTAGCATTTTTGTCGATGCCTGTGCGATGTGATTGCGATAAAACATGGAGTATCATGCGGCCGCGGATTGCGATCTGCGGCTTTAAATCGCGGTCCATTATGATTTACATGTTGGCCCGCGGCGACGTTGATGCTTAAGCTAAACGCGGCGATGTTGATGCTTAAGCTAAATTCGGATCGTGCAGTCGTACCCTGTGGTCATGAAGCCCGTGGTCATGAAGAAAGATCAACAAACACCTCGCCTCGGCGTGATTTTGCTGGCGTTTGTCGCCGGTTTGACGCTCAGTCTCGGCAGTCTTTTTTACGTCACCGGGCAATGGGGAAGCGGCGCTGTTTCCGGCGCATCGGCGATCGGCGGCCCGTTCAAACTCATCGACCAGAACGGATCTCCGATCACCGATCAAGACCTGAAAGGAAAGCCGTTCCTCGTATTTTTTGGCTACACTCACTGCCCGGATGTGTGCCCGACGACGCTGTTCGACCTGTCGGAGCTCATGCGTGTGCTCGGCAAGGATGCGCAGCGGTTGCACGTCTTGTTTGTCACGGTGGATCCGGAGCGCGACACATCCGCGGTGATGAAGGATTATCTCTCCAGCTTCGACTCCCACTTGATTGGCGCGACCGGCGATCGCAAAGCGGTCGATGCGGTGGAGAGGGTTTATCGCGTCTATGCCAAAAAAGTGCCCACCGGAAACGACGCTGACTACAGCATGGACCACACGGCGCTGGTCTATCTGATGGACAGAGACGGAAAATTCGTTATGCCGTTTAAACTCGATCGAAAGCCGGAGGCCGCCGCGGCCGAGTTGCGGCAATATTTTTAAGAGAGAGAGCCTTGCGTTTGGGTCGAACCAGCCCGTTCGTTCCGAGAACTTAGCCCGTAGGATGGGTCGAGCGAATGAGAGACCCATTCGAACCACAGTCGTTACAGCTCGTTACGATGTTTGCGTCGATCGAAGATAAAGACTTGCGCCGCGCGCTGGTTGCTCTCACGACGCATCTCGCCCGCGTCAGTCCTCGATCACGTCAAAATGACGATAGCCGGTAGAGCCGATTAGCACGAGCCCGTCGGATGACGATGATAGCTTGCCGGCGACGGCATTAAAAACGATAATTCACGCCAAAGCGCAGGATATTCGCCTGTAATCCGTTGTCGACACCGGTGATTGCGTATCCACGATTGCTCAGGTCCATGTAGAGGTACTCTACCTTCGCCGACCAATTGGGCGTGAAGCCGACCTCCATACCGAGCCCGCCGGTCCAGCCAACAAGCGTCTTTTCTTCGTTGACGCCGAAGAACTGACCTTTAAGGCCGCCATAAGCCAAACCGGCGGTGCCGTAGGCCAGAATATTATTGAGGGCAAAGCCTGCACGCGCGCGCAACGTGCCAAACCAAGGGTTCGAAAATTTGTACGGCGCGAACGTATCGTCAGCCCCCGACACCTGAATGTCCGTTTCGCCCCCAAACACGAACTCGCCGTATTGCCAATTATAGCCGGCTTGTAAGCCTCCCATGGCGCCATTGGGATCAAGGCCCAAATTCGTGATTTTGCCCCATTCGTAGCCCGCGTTCGCGCCCAGATAAAACCCCGCCCAATTATAGGCCGCGACGGGCGGGGGATAATACGGCGCCGGTCCTCGCGGCAGATCGGCCGCCTTGACCGTAGCCGTCGCGGCCGCCATGAGAACCGCCGCCAAAATCTTTTTCTTCATTGTCCACTCCCTGCCACGCCTATTGAGGCACCTGACGAGCGAGGCCATCGTCAAAGCCAAATGAACTTGGCGTTTTCGTGGAGGTTTATCGAATCTTCTTAATTAATGGGTTCTAAATCGCGAATGGTCGGTGTCTCTTATCCTTAGAGAATTCTTAAGTATTCTTTATTGCCTTCATGGGGCCTATGTTCCCGTAGAATTCGTTAAACGGGCGCGACCGCAACTTAAAACCCGCCTGACGGTGAGATCTATGCGCAGAAACGGCTCGTTGGGAGCGCCGCCAATGTCAAATGTGAGTGAAAGCAACAGCAACAGGACCAGAGGTGCGCCTCATGTCGCGCTTGTCACGGGAGCAGGCCGTCGAATTGGTCGAGTCATCGCGCTGGCGCTCGCGCGAGCCGATTATGCGGTTGTGTTGCACACGTATCGCTCCCGTGACGAGACGGAACGTCTTGCATCTGAAATCGTACGCGATGGTGGATGCGCCGCGGTCGTCTCCGGCGATCTGGCCGACCATGCCGTCGTGCCTGGGCTGATATCCAATTCTACCGCGTTTGGTCCGTTGACCCTTCTCGTTAACAACGCCAGTGAATTCGAATGTGACGAAATCGAAACATTGGAGCGGGGTCGGTTTGATCGCACGCTGGCCGTGAACTTGGCGGCTCCTTTGTTTCTCACTCAGGCGTTTGCCGCGCAGGCCCCCGAAGGCATCGATGCTTCGATCGTCAACATGCTCGATCAGCGCGTCCTTAAGACGACGCCCCGTTTTCTTTCCTATAGTGTGAGCAAGAGTGCGCTCTATGCCGCGACGAGCATGTTGGCGCAGGCGCTCGCGCCCAAGCTGCGAGTCAACGCGGTGGCGCCGGGGCCGACGCTGCCGAGCCCGCGCCAAACAGAACAAGGCTTTTTGGCGCAAACAGCCACGTTGCCGCTCGCGCATGGACCCACGCCCGACGAGATTGCCGCTGCGGTCCTTTTTCTGGCAAAGGCAAGAAACGTCACCGGCGTAACGATCGCCGTCGACGGCGGTCAACACCTTGCCTGGCGCACACCGGACAGCAATCTTGCGGAGTAGCTTACGGCAGGCCAATCACTATCTTGCCCTTATGAACGGTAAAACGGACATCGATCAGGCGAACGAAGATGTCGGCGACGCGAACGCGGGAACCTCGCCACCGGCGATTTTCGCGGAGGAGGCGCTTGTCGGCGCGCTGGCCGCGGGTCGCGCCGCCATTGCGCGTTTTGCCAAACTCGCCCCGACGGCTCCCGGCGTCTATCGTATGATCGATGCCAAGGGTGATGTGCTTTACGTCGGCAAAGCCAAGAACATCAAGAAGCGAGTCACGTCCTATACGCGTCCGACGGGTTACGATAATCGCATCGCGCGCATGATCGCGGCGACGGCGATAATGGAATTCGTCTCCACCAAGACCGAAACCGAGGCCTTGTTGCTGGAGGCCAATCTCATCAAACGCTTGCGGCCGCGTTTCAACGTGTTGCTCCGCGACGACAAGTCGTTTCCCTGCATCCTGATTACGTCGGACCACTGGGCGCCACAGATTCTCAAGCACCGCGGCGCGCGCATGCGCCCCGGCCGCTATTATGGACCGTTTGCGTCCGCCGGCGCGGTCAATCGCACCATCGATGCTCTGGAGCGCGCGTTCCTTCTGCGCTCCTGTTCGGACAATTTTTTCGAGTCGCGTACACGTCCTTGTCTTCTTTATCAGATCAAACGCTGCTCGGCGCCGTGTACCGGCGAGATCGATTTTGCCGGCTATAACGAGTTGGTGCGCGAGGCCAATGAGTTTCTCTCCGGCCGAAGCCGCTCCATTCAGAACGAACTTGCCGCGCAGATGGATAAAGCCGCAACCGCGCTCGATTTCGAACATGCTGCGGTTTACCGTGACCGGTTGTCTGCGTTATCGGCTATTCAAGCCCATCAAGGCATCAATCCTCGCAACGTGGAGGAGGCCGATCTATTTGCGATCCATCAGGCCGGCGGCAATACATGCATTGAGGTCTTTTTCTTCCGCACCGGGCAGAATTGGGGCAACCGCGCCTATTTTCTGAAAACAGACCACGCGCTGGGGCCGGGAGAGGTGTTGAGTAGCTTTGTGGCGCAGTTCTACGACGACAAACCGCCGCCGCGGCTCATTCTCGTGTCGCACGATTTTGCGGACCGCGAATTGCTGAGCCAAGCGCTCAGCATCAGGGGTAAGCGCAAGGTTGAAGTCAGCACCGCGCAGCGTGGCGAACGCAAAGAATTGTTGTTGCACGCCCTTGCCAACGCGCGCGAGGCTTTGGGCCGCAAACTCGCTGACACATCTTCGCAGCAGAAGTTGCTTGAAGCGATGACTGAAACCTTTGCGCTTGCACGGCCGCCGCGCCGCATCGAGGTCTATGACAACAGCCACCTTGCGGGCGCGAATGCGGTCGGCGGCATGATCGTCGTTGGGCCGGAAGGTTTTCGCAAGAACCAGTACCGCAAGTTCAATATCCGTTCGCAGGACATTTCGCCCGGCGATGACTACGGCATGATGCGCGAAGTGCTGCGCCGGCGCTTCAAACGGCTATTGATGGAAAATTCGCGGGAGACCGTGGTGCCGTCATCCTTCGAGGCCGGCCTGCGGCCGGCGCCTCAGGATGACGGGAAGGAGGCCGGCCTGCGGCCGGCGCCGCATGACGGAGACGGCGCGGCCGCCGCTCGTCATTCTGAGGTGCTCGCGCAGCGAGCCTCGAAGGATGACAGCCTCAATTCTGAGGAAGCCGAGTCCCCCTGGCCGGATCTCGTTCTGATCGACGGAGGTCAAGGGCAGCTTAAAGCCGCAACGGAAACCCTTGCCGAAATGGGGATTACGGACGTGCCGATCGCCGCCATCGCCAAAGGAGCGGACCGCGAGGCGGGGCGGGAAACCTTTTTCCTTCCGGGTCGCGCCGCCTTTAAACTACCCCCGCGCGATCCCTTGCTCTATTTTGTCGAGCGATTGCGCGACGAAGCACATCGATTTGCCGTCGGCTCACACCGCACGCGCCGGAAAAAAGACATCCGTGAGGCCGGGTTGCAGGAAATCCGCGGAATTGGTGCAATGCGTAAACGTGCTCTCTTGCGTCACTTCGGCACTGTGCAGGCCATTGAAGGTGCGAGCCTGGTCGACCTCGCTCAGGTACCGGGCATCAACGCGCAGACCGCAAGAAAGATATACGAATTTTTTCACGAGCAAGCTGCCGTTAGTCAGGAGGAACGAAGATGATTATCTCGAGCCATGAAGACGTCACGCGGGCCGTTCTTGATGCTTATAAAAACATCGAGGACCCGCGCTTGCGCGAAATCGTGGCATCACTGATCAAACATTTGCATGCCTTCGCACGTGAAGTGCGTCTCACCGAAGAGGAATTTCAGAAGGGCACCGAAATCATTGCCAGACTCGGCCAGCTGACGAACGCAACCCACAATGAGGTGGTGCTCATGGCCGGCTCGCTCGGGCTTTCCTCGCTCGTTTGCCTTCTCAACAACGGCAATAACGGCCAGACCGAAACGACGGCCAATTTGCTTGGGCCGTTCTGGCGGATGAATTCGCCGCCCACCGAAAATGGCGCCTCGATCATACGTTCGCCAACGCCGGGTCCGGCATTGTTCGTGAAATGTTGGCTCAAGGATCAGAAGGGGACGCCGATCGAAGGCGCTGAAATCGACATCTGGCATTCTTCGCCGGAAGGATTTTACG
Source organism: uncultured Pseudomonadota bacterium (assembly GCA_963697535.1). Lineage (GTDB taxonomy): Bacteria > Pseudomonadota > Alphaproteobacteria > Rhizobiales > Xanthobacteraceae > Pseudolabrys. The sequence continues at coordinate 1,635,664 of OY969085.1, forward strand.
AGCAACAAGACCCCAAACAGGCGGATATGAACCTGCGCGGGAAATTTGTGAGCGCCGCGGACGGGCATTTCGGCTTCCGCAGCGTCAAGCCGGCGGGTTATCCGATCCCAATCGATGGGCCGACCGGCGATTTGATCCGCGCGGGCAAACGGCACAATTTCAGGCCCGCCCATCTGCACTTCTTGATTTTCAAGGACGGATTTAAGACGCTGATCTCGCAGGTATACGTCAATGGTGACGACAAGCTCGAAAGTGATGTCCAATTCGGCGTCACGCGTGCGCTGGTGGGAAATTATGTGCGACACGAGGGCCCGGCGCCCGCCGCAGATGTCGAGGGGCCGTGGTATTCGTTGGATCAGACCTTCGTGATGGAGCCGGGTAAAAGCCGATTGCCCAAGCCGCCCATCCAATGAGTTCAAACTATCTTGTTTTGCCTGTTCCAACCTGGGAGTTGACCTGAGGGAGGCGGCGGTGTTTCGTTGTACGAGATGAATATCATTAGCTCGAGACGCCTGCCGGCCCGCCCGCTTGCCGTGCCGAATATTTTGACCTATGCGCGCATTGTCGCCGTGCCGGTGGTCGTCGGGCTGCTCTTCTGGCAGAGCATTTTTGCCGGCCCCTTGTGGCTTCGCTGGGCGGCCTTAGTCGTCTTCGTCGCCGCCGGCGTGACCGATTTTTTCGATGGCTACATCGCCCGTATGTGGTCGCAGCAGTCCTCGCTCGGTCACATGCTTGACCCGATCGCCGACAAGCTTCTGGTGGCCTCATGCCTGCTGATGCTGGCTGCCGAAGAAACCATCCGCGGTTGGACGTTGTTGGCCGCCATTGTCATTCTTTGCCGCGAGATTCTGGTTTCAGGCTTGCGTGAATATCTGGCCGAGTTGCAAGTCAGCGTGCCGGTCACCCGGCTTGCGAAGTGGAAAACCAGCGTGCAAATGGTTGCCGTCGGATTTTTAGTGGCCGGCCGGGCCGGCGACCAACTGATCAATGGCGTCAGCCAAACCGGCATTTTTTTACTTTGGCTGTCGGCGCTGGTGACGCTCTATACGGGTTGGGACTATATGCGCGCGGGTTTGCGTTTCATGATTGATGAGTAGGACGCGAGTGATGGCGATGAGGCTGCGTTATTTTGCCTGGGTGCGTGAGCGGATTGGCAAGACGGAGGAAGACGTTGAGCTTCCCCCGAATGTGACCACGGTTGCCGAATTGGTCGGCTGGCTCTCGCTTCGCGGCGAGGAATACGCCTATGCCTTTGAGAACCCGAAGGTGATCCGCGCGGCCATCGACCGCATCCATGCCCGGCCCGACGCGCTCATTGATACGGCCTCGGAAATCGCATTCTTTCCGCCGATGACCGGCGGCTAGTGGTCTTTCGATTTAAACATTCGCAAAAGATCCCCGCCGAAATGGGTAGCGAATGTTTGAATCGGACCACTAGGGACTCGCGCGCTTCTCTTGTCCTATATATGTTTATTGAATGACGATCTTTTCCACTGTGCGTCTGCAACGCGACGCATTTGATGTTGCCGCGGAAGTCGCAAAGCTGACGCAAGGCCGCAATGATATCGGCGCGGTGGTCACCTTCACCGGCCGGTGTCGCGATCGCGAAGCCGGCGCGCCGATTGTGGCGCTGAATCTGGAGCATTTTCCCGGCATGGCGGAAGCGGAGATCGAGCGTCATGTCGCCGAGGCCGTTGAACGCTGGCCGCTCTTCGGCGTGACGGTCATTCATCGCTACGGGCGCATCCTGCCGGGCGAAAATATCGTGATGGTGGCCACTGCCTCCGAGCACCGCGCCGCCGCTTTCCACGCGGCCCAATTCCTGATGGATTATCTCAAGACACGCGCGCCGTTTTGGAAGCAGGTCGAAAAAGCCGATGGCCATAGCTGGGTCGATGCCCGGTCCAGCGATGATACCGCCGCAGAGCGTTGGTCGACGCTTGCGGATATGGTCACGAAATAAAAACGGTCTGTGGCCTACGCCGCCGCTGCTTTCGGTTTCACCTCGGCGCTGTAGTCGTCCATGAGTGTTTTGGTTAGGCCGCCGGGGTTGAAGTTCCAATCGGCAATCTCCGAAACAGCGGTGACTTCCGCGGCCGACCCCGTAATGAAACATTCCGAAAAATTGCTAAGTTCCTCCGGCAGGATGCGGCGTTCGATGACTTCGATCCCGCGCTTGCGGGCCAGTCCGATCACAGTCTGTCGTGTAATGCCGTCAAGAAAGCAGTCCGCAATCGGCGTGTGAACTTTGCCGTCCTGCACGAAAAAGATATTGGCCCCGGTGCATTCGGCCACCCGCCCTTCCCAATCCAGCATCATGGCGTCGGCACAACCTTTGCGCTCGGCTTTGTGTTTGGAAATCGTGCAGATCATGTAAAGGCCAGCGGCCTTGGCGAGCGACGGCGCCGTCTTTGGATCGGGCCGGCGATAGTCGGCAAGATCGAGCCGGATGCCTTTGAGGCGTTGCTCGGGCGCAAAATAGCTCGGCCATTCCCAACTGGCGATGGCGAGATGGATTTTGTTGTTTTGCGCCGAGACGCCCATCATCTCCGAGCCGCGCCAGGCCACCGGCCGGACATAGGCTTCCTTTTTGCCGTTTTTATCAACCACCATTTTTTTCGCGGCGACGATCTCGTTGACGGAATAAGGAATCTCGAAATCAAGGATATTGGCGGAGCGCTTGAGCCGCTCGGCGTGCTCGACCGGCTTGAAAATATGGCCGTCATAAGCCCGTTCGCCTTCGAACACGCAACTTGCATAATGGAGACCATGGCTAAGTACGTGGATATTGGCTTCGTTCCAGGGCACGAGCTTGCCGTCGTACCAGATGACGCCTTGGAGCCGGTCATAAGACTGCGCAGCCATGATTTCCTCCGTCGCTTTTTTCAAATGTTTTGCCGTTCTGATAAGCGATTGCCTCACCGATTTTGAACCACACGGCACAAATTTGGACTCCCTCTCGAACACTTTACGTCACCCGGCAACACCCGGTATGAATAGAGTGAACGCAGCAATGATCAAACCCTGTATGGTGACCTTGTAGTCGTGAGTACGATTATTTCGTCAAATGCGCTGTTTTTGTAACATAGAAGCCAGATATGTCAACATGACTGACATAAATTCAAGGGCCAAAATCGCGTCTGTGCAAGCACTCGACGAGCTGTCACGGCGGCCGATCGTGCCGGCTTGGGATATTATTGAGTTGTTGTTTTTCGCCTATCGCGACTTCGTCGGCGATGCGGACGAGGTATTATCCAGGCTTCGTTTCGGCCGTGCTCACCACCGCGTGCTCCATTTCGTCAATCGCAATCCCGGCATCAGAGTTGCCGACCTGCTCGAAGTCCTCAACATCACAAAACAGTCCCTGGGCCGCGTCCTCAAACAATTGGTTGATGAAGACTATGTGCTGCAAAAAGAAGGTGAGCAGGATCGGCGTCAGCGATTGCTTTATGTAACCGCCAAGGGGGAAGCATTGTCGCTCAGGCTGGCCGGTTTGCAGACCGCACGGATTGCGCGCGCATTTGATCGTCTCGGTCCGGGCGCTCATCGAGCGGCGCGTGATTTTTTGACCGCGATGATCGACGGCGACAATCGCGAAAGCGTGCTGCGGCTGATCGCGCGGGCCGACCAGACGATAAAGCCGCCGCGGGCATAGGGGGCTCCAATGGCGATGCCTACGCTCCTTGCCGATGACGCGCCGCATCTGCTTATCGTTGACGATGACCGGCGCATCCGGGATTTGCTTGTCCGCTTCTTGATCAGCGAAGGTTATCGCGTGACGACCGCGGTCAATGCGGCGGAGGCGCGTTCGAAATTGACGGGACTTAGCTTTGATCTGCTCATTCTGGACGTCATGATGCCCGGCGAGACCGGTTTCGATTTTGCCAAATCTCTGCGGGTCGCATCGCAGGTGCCCATCCTCATGCTGACGGCACGCGATGGAGCCGAGAGCCGTATTAAGGGTCTTGAGATCGGCGCCGACGATTATCTATCGAAACCATTCGAACCGCGTGAGCTGTCACTGCGCATTTCCAATATTCTCAAGCGGGCGAATCCGGCCAGACCCGCGCTGCCGCGCGAGTCCATACGTTTTGGTTCTTTTGTTTACCATTTGCAACGCGGCGAGCTGCGACAGGGTGAAAACGTCATTCGTTTGACCGACCGCGAACGCGAAATGTTGCGTGTCCTCGCCACGACCCCCGGCGAGACCGTATCGCGGCTGGCGCTGGCCGGTAACGGTAATTCGTTTGGTGATCGCGCCGTCGATGTTCAGGTGAATAGGTTACGCCGCAAGATAGAACGCGATCCTGCCAATCCATTGTTCTTGCAGACGGTGCGCGGTGTCGGTTACCGCCTCGTGACGAATACATGACCAGCCTCGATATCGGCAATTCGATCCGCACCGCACGTGATTGTCTCGTCAGCGCCTGGCGGCGATACGACGCCCTTCCGCCGGTGCGGCGAGTGCACGGATGGCTCGTGCATATTCCGGCCGGCTGGCGCCGCGTAAGTTATTGGCTCAACGGCGCGATGCCGAAAGGCCTCTACGCGCGCGCCCTGCTCATCATCATCGCGCCAATGGTGATACTGCAATCGGTGATAGCCTTTGTATTTGTGGAGCGCCAATGGAACGTGGTCACCCAGCGCCTGTCTGCCGACATCGTGCATGACCTCGCCGCCCTCATCGACGTCTATCGCGGTTATCCGCAAAAAAAAGACCGGGCGCTGCTTCGCAAAATCGCGCAGGATCGCCTCGGATTAATCGTCGATTTCTTGGCCTTGGGAGAACTTCCCTCGCCGGGGCCAAAGCCGTTTTTTTCGTTGGTCGATCAGGCGTTGTCGCAAGAATTGCGTAAACAAATCGCCCGCCCGTTTTGGATCGATACCGTCGGCAAATTGCCCGTGGTGGAAATCCGTATTCAGCTCGACGACTCCGTCATGCAGATTTTCGCGCGGCGAAACGCCACTTATGCATCCAATGCCGGGGCGTTCTTGATCTGGATGGTCGGTACTTCGACCGTATTGCTTATCGTGGCCATCCTATTCTTGCGCAATCAGATCAAGCCGATCCTCAAACTCGCAGATGCTGCTGAAGATTTCGGCAAAGGACGCGAGGTTCCGAACTTCCGCCCTCGTGGCGCCCGCGAGGTGCGGCGCGCGGCAGCCGCTTTCATTGAAATGAAGACGCGCATCGAGCGCGCGATAGAGCAACGCACGACCATGCTCGCGGGCGTGTCGCACGATCTCCGCACGGTTCTGACGCGATTCAAGCTCGAACTCGCATTGATCGGTGCAACACCGGGATTGGACGCGATGAAAAAAGACGTCGATGAGATGGCGCATATGTTAGAGGCGTATCTGGCCTTCGCACGCGGCGATCTCGGCGAGAGTGCCGCACCGACGGATATGGCGGATTTTCTCGAACAATTGAAAGCCGATGCCGAGCGGAATGGGCACAAGGCGGGTGTGGTCTTTCGCGGGCCGCCGATCGTCACCGTGCGTCCGGCCGCATTCAAACGCTGCCTCGACAATCTCGTATCCAATGCAGCCCGCTTCGCGCCGTCGATCATCATTACCGGGCAACGCGACCATCGTTATTTGACCATCACGGTGGATGATGATGGTCCGGGCATTCCACTCGAATTGCGCGAAGAGGTCTTCAAGCCGTTTCTGCGGCTGGACGACGCACGCAATCAAGACGAGGGCGGCACGGGGCTTGGACTGGCAATCGCCCGTGATATTGCCCGCTCGCATGGAGGAGACATAACCCTCGGCGATAGCCCGATCGGCGGGCTGCGCGCGACGGTGCGAATTCCGGTGTAATCAGGCGGCTTCCGCTTCACCGTCATCGCGCATCCGGCGGCGGCGGCGCCCCCGCGCACGGAAGATCAAATTGGGAAGGCACAGCAGGTCATCCAGTAAGCCGGCCCAGCGATCGGCGCTCGCAAGCGAGCGGTCCAAAGCGGCCATGGTTCGGCTCAAGCTTTCGTCATCATCGATCCACACATTCAGCACGCGCGCGAACATCAATGCCGCTCCTTGCGCCCGCACGGCTCCACGTGGACCTGTGGTGGAGATGCCCGCGGCTTCCAGCATCCAATTTTGCGAGCGAACCGCCATTGCGTTGAGCGCGAAAGCAAGTCCCGGATTGCGCGCGGCCGAGCGGATTAAGGAACGTATCGCTTCCTTGTAGGGTGCCAGCGCCTCGATGCGGCGCATCAGAACGTCAAACAAACGTTCGCGTGCCGGTTCCTCCGCCATATCGGCGTCGCTGCCGGCGAGCACCTCGCGGTCAATGCGCTTAACGTGAGCGGCATAAATCGCGAAGGTCGAGCCGAACTCGCCGCGCAACTGCGACAGTGTCAATCCGGCGCGCCCTGCGACCTCGGCCAGTCCGATATCCTCGAAAGGATGCTCGGCGAGCAATTCCATCAACGCATCGATCGCCTTGTCGCGATCGGTCGTACCGTGCGGCGTCGCAGGGGAGGGGGCTCTGCTGGGGTGGCGCTTGCTTTTGCGGGCCATGATGACCTCCTAGGGTCAATATCTTATGCCCTCGATCTAGGTGCGCAAAGAGCCTTGTTGTAGGCCAATGTCGCGGGTTCCGAGGTCCCGCGAATTTCGACCGCAAGGGAACCTTACTATCCGGCCAGCTCGCGTGAACGCCGGGTGGCGGCGGCGATGGCTTCACACAGCAGCATTTCAAATCCGCCGGGGCCCATGAGCACGTCAAGCGCCGCCGCGGTCGTGCCGCCGGGAGACGTCACGTTCTGGCGCAATAATGCGGCTTTTTGTGCCGATCGGGCCAACAACTCACCCGATCCGGCCACTGTTTCACGCGCCAGCCGCTCGGCGAGCGCGGCCGGCAGGCCGGCGGCGACGCCGGCTTTGGTCATCGCCTCAGCCAGTAAAAACACGTAAGCGGGGCCGGATCCGGATAAAGCGGTAACGGCGTCCATCAGCTTTTCGTTCTCGATCCATTCCACGTTGCCGATGGCCGCAAGAAGATCGGACGCTTGCTGACGTTGGCGAGCGGAAACGCGGGTGTTGGCAACGGCGACCGTAATGCCGCGCCCAACGGCCGCGGGTGTATTCGGCATGGCGCGCACAATGGCGGTCTTCGGCGGCAGTTTAGCCTGCAGAAAATCGAGCGTACGCCCGGCCATGATGGAGAGCACCAAGGTGTGACGTCCGATATCGGCGGAGAGCGGCTTTAACGCAGCGGCTGCACTCTGTGGCTTGACCGCAATCACAATCGCTTCGACTTTGCCGTGCCTGCCTTGCCGGTTAAGCGCCAATCCGCGACGCACCAACGCTTTCAGCGGCAGCCCGGGTTCTGGTTCGATGACCACGATCTTTTTCGGGTTGAGCCCACGCGCAAGCCAGCCCTCGAGCATGGCGCAGCCCATCTTGCCTGCGCCGATCAGCAATAATGATCCCGTAAAGCCGCCGAGGATCTTTTGTTTGCTCGCGCGTTTTTTCATCTGGCGGTGGTTGAACGCCGAGCGGGATTCGGCCCGCGCATTCATATATACTATTGCCTCAATACTTATGCTTCGCCGGAGGTTTCAAACATGGCCGCTTGCAGGGCAGCGTCAGCGCTTTTTCCGGCCCAAACCACAAATTGGAATGCGCTAAAATAGCACTCGCAGGTGTCGAGCGCTTTGCCGAGCAAGGCCTCGCATTGAGTACCGGAGGCTTCGCTGCCACCCGCCAGCACCAAAGCGTGACGGAACATGATCAGACCCTGATTCATCCAAAGATCGAAATGTCCAATCCACAGCCGTTCGTTAATCATCGAAATCAGCCGTTGCACTTCGATCCGGCGCGGCTCCGGCACCCTTAAATCGAAAGCACAAGCAAGATGCAACGTCTCAATCTCATCCATCCAGGTGTAGGATAGTTCGTAATCAGTCCATTGACCGCTCACCAGAATGGTAATCTCGTTATCGGTTGCGCGTTCGAACGACCAGTCTTTGCCGTTGGCAAGACGTTCGACCACGTCCAGCGGGTTCATTCGTTGATCGTCGGAATAGCTCGTAAGGGACATATGGTCTCGATCGAGAAATAGAGGTTGGGAAACGCACGCCGCCAAACGCGTACGGGTCGAAAAGCCCCGAAAGTTCGGACTTACATTTTGACGCTGGGTACGGCCTGACGCTGGGTACGGCCTGACGCTGGGTACGGGTTGACGCTGGGTACGGGTTGACGCTGGGTACGGGTTGACGCTGAGCTACGCTTTACCGTGACGGCAGACGCAAATCACAAAGCGGATCAACTATATCGCGTTCGGCTCGGCCTACCAAAGGCACTATTAAAAGGCAGTGAGACGTGATTTGCTTTCCGTAAGCAACCGCAAGACGCGGACTCTCCACAGGCCAATGGCGTAACAATTGGAATCGACAGTGGATAAATCGGCCGGCCAGGCCGGGTTTCGGTCGCCAATAAAGCGTTCAATCGAACAGGCTTGACACCAACTCTTCGTGCGCGGTGCGCTCGATGGCTTCGCCGATGAGGGGCGCGATCGTCAACAAGCGAATATTGTCGGTGGCCAGGAGCTCTTTCGTCGGCAGGATCGAATCCGTAATCACCAATTCCTTTAATTGCGATTTGGCGATCCGCTGAACGGCGCTGCCGGACAGCACACCATGGCTGATATAGGCATAAACTTCCTTGGCGCCATGGTCATGCAAAGCATCGGCTGCATTCACCAGCGTGCCGCCGGAATCGACGATGTCATCTATCAGCACGCAAATAAAGTCGGTCACTTCACCAATTACATTCATGACTTCCGACTCGCCCGGCCGCTCACGCCGCTTATCGATGATGGCGAGGGGCGCATTGATGCGCTTGGCGAGTCCGCGCGCGCGCGCAACGCCGCCCACGTCCGGAGAAACCACCATCACCCGATCGAGCGGGAGCTTTTCGCGCATATCGCGCACCATCAAAGGCGAGGCATAGAGATTGTCGGTGGGAATGTCGAAGAAGCCTTGTATTTGTCCGGCATGCAGATCGAGCGTCATCACGCGGTCGGCGCCGGCGCGCGTGATAAGATTGGCGACGAGCTTTGCGGAAATCGGCGCGCGCGGGCCCGGTTTACGATCTTGCCGTGCGTAGCCGAAATAGGGGATCACCGCCGTGATGCGACGCGCCGAAGCGCGGCGTAACGCATCAATAATGATCAACAGCTCCATCAGATGGTCGTTGGCGGGGAAAGAGGTCGACTGAACGACAAAAACGTCCGCCCCGCGGACGTTCTCCTGGATGTCGACAAAAATCTCCGTATCGGCGAAGCGCCGCACAACAGCCTTAGTCAAGGGAGTTTTCAGATGGGCAGCAATCCCGCGCGCCAGCGCCGGATTGGAATTGCCGGCGACCAGTTTGATCGCCCCGTTCTTGCCCGACATCACGAAAACCTCGTTTCCTTAAAACCGTAGGCGGCGTGGTCATAACAAGGCCGACAAGGCCGGGCAATATGGAAGCCTGAAGAGACCGCGGAAGGCACTATGTAACCCGACTTGATGGCGTGATCGGATCTTTGATTGGGTTCGTCGTCGTTATGCTCGGGGGGCAGCAATTGGGAGCACAGGGCCTGGAGCTTGATTGTCGCCCACACGGCAGTACAAAAAAATACAAAAGTTTTCGCAGTGTGCCGGTCGCGAATTCGTAACAGCGCTAGCTATAAATGGCCCGCTATTGGCCATCCTGGACAGGCCGCGGGCCAGGCTTTATAACGCCCGCGCGTTTTATGCCTGCTTTACAGCGGGCGCAACGCCCAGGTAGCTCAGTTGGTAGAGCATGCGACTGAAAATCGCAGTGTCGGTGGTTCGATTCCGCCCCTGGGCACCATTTCGGCGTCCACCCTATGCCATCGGCGTCCCACCCTATGCCAGAAGTCTGTTTGAGCTGCCGTCAACCAAATAGACGCGAGTAGAGCCCTTAATCGTGTCATGTATGGTGGCGGAGCCTCGCCGGGCTGGGAGAACTACGACGGCATGTGGCTCGTCCGCTTCATACGTTGCCATCTCAGCTATATCGACCTGGAGCGAAGACCCTTGCAAACCATCGACAATCCGTTCGGCCCGAGATTGTCACCGATGTCTTAGGTACAAATCACCGATGTCTTAGGTACAAGATGTCTTACGCACAATCTGTCACCTATGTCTCCCTGTCACCTATGTCTCCCTGTCACCTATGTCTCCCTGTTACCTATGTCTCCGGGTCGGACAAAAGAAAAAATGGAGCGGGCGAAGGGATTCGAACCCTCGACCCCGACCTTGGCAAGGTCGTGCTCTACCCCTGAGCTACACCCGCATCCGACGGTTGCCGGCCCGACGGCAACCGCCGACCAACAGGCGGTTCTATAGCCATAATGCCCGGGTCTTGGCAACTGCGAGGCCCGCTCAGCGCCGACGCCAATGCCGGTATGCGCGCTCCGTGGGGCCTTCCACTTGTTTCGCCCAACCGGGCCAGCGCGGATTGGTGCTGCAGACACCACGGTTTCCGGCGAGCACATTCGGCCGGCAGGCTTCGATCGTGGCATAGCGGCAATCCCAATACTCGCTCCCGCGGCCCAGCGAAATCACGGCGCACCACGGCGCTTCGTCGGGCGGATAGGCGTAACTGTGACGCGCCGACGCCGACGTTAATTCAGCAAACGGCCCCACCAAGAAAGCACCTGCCCAGAAAGCACTTGCAATGAGAACTCTAAGCATCGTTCCGATCTCCTCGCCAAAGATCTCAGTTAAATAATATCAATTCAGCGCCGAAGCGACCGTGAGCACAGATGGAGGTGATCGACGATACCTATCACCGCAGCCCTTGGCCGGTTTGCGGGTAGAGGGCCTATTTTCAGGCCGGCGCTATCTTGTGAAGACAGCTCGGAGAAAATGTTAGTCTGTTCATCCATAAATCAGGCCGCGCCGTAAAATGTCAAAGACGCCGGAACAATTATTCGCGACTTTCGACGCCCTCAACATAGGCTATCAAACCAACCAAACACCCACCGCTGTTCACAGTCGAGCAAAGCCGTAGGCTGCGTGGCCGAATTCCAGGGGGGCATACAAAAAACCTGTTTCTACGTGACAAGAGATCGGCGCTCTATCTGGTTGTGGCCCTTGAAGACGCCCACGTCGATCTAAGAAGCCTGCACCGAGTCCTCGGCGCCAGCGGCCGCTTTTCGTTCGCTTCCTCCGCCCTTCTCGTGGAGTGGATTTGACATTCGCTACCCACCTGGCCGCAAGCTCGCGAAGCGAATGTCAAATCCAAAACTCCACTAGAAACTTATATTTGGCTCATGGTCTTTCGATTCAACCATTCGCAAAAGATCCCCGCCGAAATGGGTAGCGAATGTTTGAATTGGACCACTAGCCGAAGTTATAGGCGTTGCGCCCGGAGCGGTGACTCCCTTCGGCGTCATAAATGATCTGCGAGCGCGGGTGACAGTGGTGCTGGACGCCGTGATGATGGCACACCAACGGCTGAATTTTCATCCACTGGTGAATACAATGACCACCTCGATTGCGCGTGAAGACCTGTTGAAATTCCTCGAATTGACCGGCCACGTGCCCCGAATCGAACGGGTTTCCCTCCTCATACCGTAAAGGGCTTGCTTCGATTGCATTCAGCGCCAGGATGACCATTTAATTCAGCATGGAAAGGTGTAAAATTTAGATGCTCGTTATGGTAAAAAAGGGTCCTCTTCGGAGCTGATCCGTAGGGAAACCGATTGGTATGTGTGGTATTCAACAGGCTTGGTAGAGGCGAAAAAACTATGTTGCAAAATGGCGGGGCCGTGGCGGCGGCCGAGGATGTGGTCAAGGACACGACCACGCAGGGCTTCATCACAGACGTGATCGAAGAATCCAAGCGCCAACCGGTATTGGTGGATTTCTGGGCGCCCTGGTGCGGCCCGTGCAAACAATTGACGCCTGTTCTGGAAAAGACCGTCAAAGCCGTGAAGGGGAAGGTCAAGCTTGTCAAAATGAATATCGACGAGCACCCGGCCATTCCCGGCCAGATGGGCATCCAATCGATCCCCGCCGTGATCGCCTTCGTCAATGGCCAGCCGGCCGATGGCTTCATGGGGGCGCTGCCGGAGAGTCAAATCGTCGCTTTCTTGGAGCGGCTGACCAGGGGCAAAATCGGTGGTGAGGAAACGGATTTGTTGACGGCGGCCGACGCGGCCTTGGTCAAAGGCAATCCGGCGGTAGCCGCCGAAATTTATGCGCAAATTCTGAGCGCCAACGCCGATCATGTTCATGCGCTCGCCGGGTTAGCGCGCTGTTACGTTGAAACAGGCGCGCTGGAGCAAGCCAAACAGACGCTCGCCTTGGTCCCTGAGGGGAAACGCAATGAGGCGCCTGTTGCGGCCGCGCGTGCCGCGCTCGAGGTCGCCGAACAGGCCAAGTCTCTTGGACCACTGGCGGAATTGGAAGAAAAAGTGCTTGCCAATCCGCTCGACCATCAGGCCCGTTTCGACCTCGCCATTGCCCTCAATGCCAAAGGCAAGCGCGAGGATGCCGCCGGTCATTTGTTGGAGATCGTCAAACGCGACCGCAAATGGAACGACGACGGCGCGCGTAAACAGCTTGTCCAGTTCTTTGAAGCCTGGGGCTTTTCTGATCCCACGGCCATTGAGGGCCGCAAACGGCTGTCAACGATTTTGTTTTCTTAGACCCCGCGCGCGGTCGTGGGCGACCCACAATGTTGCCGCGTGCGAAGTCGGTGTCGACGGAATATCCGCTTTTGTGGGGCGGGGACAAAGTAAAGGGTGTGGAACGCCATGCCGATAAATGTCCAATATCACGGGCCGGCCGAACTTCCCGATATCGTTCCGGTATTTCCGTTGGCGGGGGCGCTGCTGCTGCCGCGCGGGCAAATGCCTCTTAACGTTTTTGAACCGCGCTATCTCGCGATGATCGACGACGTCTTCTGTAGCGGCCGCCGGCTCATCGGCATGATCCAGCCGGATCCGGCACGTGGGGGTCCAGCCGAGAAGCCGCTGCTTTACTCGATCGGCTGCCTCGGCCGCGTGACACAATTTTCCGAGACCGGTGACGGGCGCTATTTGATTGAACTCACCGGAGTGGCTCGATTTCGCGTCGAGGAAGAACTGCATGTTGCGACCGCTTATCGTCAATGCCGTGTCAGCTATACACGTTTCAGCCGTGATTTTATCGCGCACGAAGGTGAGGAGGCGGTCAATCGCGAGGCCTTGTTAAGCGCCTTGCGCGCATTCCTCAAAGCCAATGATCTGAAAGCTGACTGGGCCGGCATCAAGAAGGCGCCAAACGAGGCACTGGTCAATGCTCTCTCGATGATCTCGCCGTTTGGCGCGGCGGAAAAACAAGCGCTTTTGGAAGCGCCGGATTTGAAAATCCGCGCCGATGTTCTCATCGCGATCACTGAAATCGAGCTTGCCAAAAAGAACAGCGAGGGCGACCCTCATTTGCATTAAGATTTTTCTGTCGTTGAGTTTGTCACCCCGCCGGATTTATCGGCCACATAATCGTTTTTTTCCTTCGCCGCGGCGCTATAATTTGTTTTAAGAGAGGCATTATGTCCAATGCACCTACCGACGAACGGCCGGCGAGCAGCGTCGATCCGAAGCTGTTGGAAATCCTGGTCTGCCCACTGACGAAGGGGCCTTTGGAGTACGACGCCGAACGTCAGGAACTCATCTCACGCGGGGCCAAGCTCGCTTATCCGATTCGCGACGGCATTCCTATTATGCTGCCGGAGGAGGCGCGCCCGCTTGAGTGATTCCAGTCTAAATTAGCTTTGTCCTGTGTTTGCGAAAAACTTTTCGAGCATCCGCGGATCAAAACCACGGGACCTCGCAATTTTTATGTGGGAGCGTCACTGTTGCGGCTGGAAAAACTCCAACCGTTTTATGCTTTTACGCGCTTTAGCAATAACCTGCGGCACTGCGGCATCGTTGTTAGGCGCCATGATGTGGCAGCCGGCAACGTGCGGTAATTCAGATAATTCGCGCATGATCTCGATGCAGATTTGACAACCCTCCGCCGCCGGATCGGAGGCCTTGTCCATGCGCTCGATAATGGCGTCGGGGATAATCGCGCCGAACAGCTTTTCCCGAATCCAGCGCGCTGCTTTGGCTGAGCGCAACGGGACGACGCCGACGAGAAAGAAGACTTTTCCGGCGATGCCGTACTCCGTTAGCCGCGCCATGTAGTGGCGTGCAATGCCCGCATCCATGCAAAACTGCGTTTGCACGAATTGCGCGCCGGCCGCGAGCTTGGTTTCGAGACCTGTCGGCGCCCAGCCAAGCGGCGGATCGATCGGATTATCGGCGGCGCCGATAAAAAAATCGGCCCGGCCCGTGATCTTGCGGCCGGTCGGCAATTCACCGAGATCGCGCAGGCGGCGCGCCGTGTTCATGAGCTGGCGCGCGTCGAGATCGAAGACCGGCACGGCATCGGGCTGATCACCGGCGCCCGGTTCGTCGCCGCGCAGCATGAGAAGATTATGCACGCCGGAGGCCGCCGCGCCCAGCAAATCGCTTTGCAAGGCAATGCGATTGCGGTCGCGGCAGGTCAATTGAAGGACCGGCTCGATGCCCTCTTGCACAAGCATTGCCGCCGCGGTGAGCGCGCTGAGATGGGCGCGCGCGCCCGCTCCGTCGGTCACGTTAACCGCGTCCGCAAGGCCCTTGAGCGGCAGCGCCTTTGCCAGAAATTCGTTGCGGTCCGCGGTCGCCGGCGGGGTCACTTCGGCGGTGAGGACGAAGCGGCCGGCGCGCAGCTTGTCTTGCAATCTTGTCATTTTCACCACGTCGCAAAATTGAGGGGACCTGGCAAGCACAAGAATTGGCCATGCAGTCGCTGTCGACAGCGGGATTTTCGGCTATAACCGGGCAGACCAACCTCGCCGCCGGAAATCCTCCATGACAGCAATGCCCCCTGACCGCACCGCGCATGAACCACGGGTTGAAGACGATGCTTTGGTCAGAGGCAGGGCCAGCTTTGCCGATGACCCACACCTGCAAGATCAGGCCTATGCCGTCTTCGTTCGCTCACCGCATGCGCATGCGCGCGTTTTGTCGCTCGACGCACAACCCGCGCGCCAAGCCAAAGGCGTGTTGGCGGTTTTAACCGCCGCCGACATGAAGGAAGCGGGCGTCGGCAGCGTGTCGCGCCACCCGCCGCTCACCGGCCGCGGCGGAAAAAATGTGGTCATGCCGTTCCGCCCCGCACTCGCGGACAAAGTCATGCATGTCGGTGAACCGGTGGCGATGGTCGTCGCCGAAAGCGCGGCGCTTGCGCTCGATGCCGCCGATCTGGTGACCGTCGAATATGAGGAACTGCCGGCCGTCGTCGACTTGCATCAAGCGATGAAGCCGGGCGCGCCGCAGCTTTTCGAAGACGCACCGGGCAATCTCTGCATCGACTGGCCCGGGCCCGTCGCGAACAAAAAGAACGACGGCGAAGTCGATGAGATCATCGCCAAAGCGTCACATGTGGCGCGCGTCTCGGTCACCAACCAGCGCATGGTCGTCGCCTCGATGGAGACGCGCGGCGCAACCGGCGTCTACGACAAAGCAAGCGACAGCTATATTTTGTATGCTTGTTCGCAAGGCGCCAACTCGCTGCGCAACCAAGTCGCCGCGGTCATGGGCCTGCCGCCGGGAAAATTGCGGCTGATCACCGAAGACGTCGGCGGCGCCTTCGGCATGAAAACGCCGCCCTACCCGGAATATCCGGCGCTGCTTGTCGCCGCACGCAAATTGGGACGACCGGTGCATTGGCAATCGACGCGTTCGGAGGGCTTTGTCACCGACACGCAAGCGCGCGATACGCTCACCCATGCCGAGTTGGCGCTTGACGAGAAGGGAAAGTTCCTTGCGCTGCGCATGCGCCATCTATGCAACCAAGGCGCTTATGTGAGCACCGCCGGTGTCAACATCAACACCGCAAATTTCGCGCGTTGTTTGCCCGGCATGTATCGCATTCCCAAAATCGACGCGGGGGCGGCGTGTTATTTTACGAACACCGTTCCGGTCGGCCCTTATCGCGGGGCCGGACGCCCGGAGGCGAATTACGCGCTCGAGCGTGTGGTGGAAGAGGCCGCGCGCATCACCGGCATCGATCCGTTGCGCCTGCGCAGGAAGAACCTCATCCCCGCTTCGGCCATGCCCTTCGAGACAGCCGTCGGCAATACTTACGACAGCGGCGACTTCCCGGCTATTGTCGAACAGGCGGTCAAGTTTTCCGACTACGAAAACTTCCACGAGCGCAAGCGCCAATCGGCCAAACGCAAAAAACTGCGCGGTATCGGCATTTCCTGCATGCTGGAACACGCGGGCGCCTTGCCGATGGAGCAAGCCTCGGTGACGTTTCGGGGTGAGGACACGATCGTTCTCGGCTGCAATGTTCAGTCGACGGGCCAAGGCCATGCGACGGTGTTCCCGCGATTGCTTGCCGGCAAGCTCGGCATCGATCCATCAAAGATCCAACACCGACATGGCGATACCGCGCTCGGCCTCACCGGCTTTGCCTCGGTCGGATCGCGTTCGGCGATGTGCGTTGGCGCAGCTATTGTGCGCACTGCCGACGTCATGATCGGCAAAGGCAAAAAAATTGCTTCGGCGCTTTTGGAGGCTTCCGAAAGCGACATCCAGTATCGTGACGGCAATTTCGTTGTGATCGGCACCGACCGCAAGATTTCGTTGTTCGAGACGGCGCGGCGCGCCAAAGACGCCGGCGGCCGTGGTGATATTCCCGACACGCTCGATACCAAGGAGAAGGCGGAGGCGCCGATCACATTTCCGAACGGGTGTCATATCGCCGAAGTGGAGATCGATCCCGAGACAGGGGCGCTCGAGATCGTCACCTATACCGCCGTGGACGATCCCGGCAACATGCTCGATAAAATCGTGGTCGAAGGTCAGGTGCAGGGCTCGATCGCGCAAGGGCTCGGCCAAGCGCTCGTCGAGAACGCGATCTATGATACGCAGAGCGGGCAATTGATGACCGGCTCGTTCATGGATTACGGCATGCCGCACGCACACGATATGCCGGTCGAACTGCGCGAGGCCGCGCATTCGGTGCCGTCGACGACCAACCCGTTGGGTGTGAAGGGCACGGGGGAAGCCGGCACAACGGCAGCCATTGCGGCGGTGATGAACGCGATTTCCAACGCGATTCCAAACGGCGCCGCCAATCACATGGACATGCCTGCAACGCCCGCGAAACTTTGGGCGGCGTGTCGGAAGGGGCTGGCGGAGAGGTAGTTTGTAATTGCCAAGCCACAGCAAGCGTGGATCTCAGTGATCGCACGTCTCAATGCGTTATCATTGGTCGATAGGCCGATCGATCGTGCGTTCCTGCCACTACGCTACGCCCGCTAAATCATTTTTCGGTTTTCAAACGGCGAAGTTCGATGTCGACCTATTGCAGCTTCGATTTTCGATTTATTGCAGCCAAGTTCGATCCAGCTGTCGGCCCCGGGCAGGCCCTCGTTCGAAGCCTTATCCCTCCCCCGCTTGCGGGGGAGGGTGGCGAGGACCGAAAAGGTCCGAGCCGGGTGGGGGGCGAATGCGGAAAACATTTCACCCCACCCCGTCCGTCTTCGCTTGCGCTCGCCGGGCGACCCTTCCCTTGCAAAGGAGGGATTAAGAAATCACCGCCGCGCTCGCTTCAAGAAATGCGAGGGCGCGCGGGACGCAATTCAAGGTCCTCGACGGACCCACGGGCCTCGACGCCTCGCGACATCGAGGCTTGTCGTTGCCGTTTTTTGCTTGGACACAGCGTTCAGATTCGAACGAGGCCAAGCTGCCGAGCGGCTTAAGGAGGTCGAGACGCAGATCGAGACGTTTGAGGATTTTCTTGGCGGCGGAGCTTCTCTGTCGGATAATTACAACGACCTTAAAATCGAGCAAAAGGCGCTCGAAGACGGTCTCAGCCGCCTGGGAAAAATCCTCCGTATCATAGAGTTGGAATATGCTCGACAACAGCATTCTCCTTCGCCGCACAACTGAGCATGAGTTTTTTCGGAGCACTATAGGATTCAGCAAAAGCGCGTCACGGTGAGGTGCCGTCGCTGGTTCGGCAGGATTAAGTGTGGCGTCGTCTCCGGGGTGTTTGATCCGATCGAAATTGGTCTGCGCGCTCGGGTTTGCGACTTTTCTGCAAGCGATGTTGGAAGGTGAGCTCGGCACGGTTCTGGCGCCGCGCGCGCTACGCCCGCCGCCGATCCCTGCCGCGCGCGGGCCCGCCAAAAATCAATCGATTGTTTTCCCCAAACGATTAATCGTAGCCCTGGTTTTGGAAGGCGAATCTATCGACAATTCAACTCAACCGAATCAATTCGCAGACCCATCGTCATTGTCAGGCCTATGGATAAGATTGCCAAATCCGGGAAAATGCGGAAGACCAGCCGCCGCGCTCGCAAGATGCAGGAGAAGTCGCCGGTTCTCGGTTGGAGAACCAGCGACGCGGACGAATTGAATTTGCGACGCTGGCGCGGCAGCACCGAGATCGCGCGTATTGAGGCGCTGGAGCCGGAGCATGGGGCTTTCGGCACATTCCGCGCGAGTTCAATCTCTGGGCGCGATTACGAGGTGGAAATCCGTGATCTCGCGGGCACCGGCAATTCTTGCGGCTGTATCGATCACCGCGTCAATGGCCTCGGCACGTGCAAACACATCGAAGGTGTTTTAGCGGCGCTTAAAGCCAAGAGCGGCGCTCGCAAGTTTAAGACAGCGGCGGCGGCGCAGGTGCCACGTGTCGAGATCTTCATTGATCGCACTGGACAGGCGGTCCCGGCGATCCTCTACCCCAAAACCGAACTGAACGAGAAGGCGCGCGCGTTCCTTGTTAAATTCTGCCGCCGCGACGGTAAGCTGAAACCAGGCCTGACCAACATCGAGACGCTGGTGGATGCTGCGCCCTCTGCGCCCAAATCCATCCGTATTTCACGCTACTTAAAATCATGGCTTGAGCGCGAGAGGCGCTCTGCGGCGCGCGAAGGGGCGCGCGCGAGGTTTCTCGCCGCCGTGGAGGCAGGACACGATCCCTGGGATATCCTAAAGCTGCCGCTTTTGCCCTATCAGAAGGAAGGCGCGGCGCATCTCGCATTCCACGAACGCGCGCTGCTCGCCGACGAGATGGGCCTCGGCAAGACCGTGCAGGCAATCGCGGCCTGCGAATTGTTGGCGCGGCAAAGAAGTGTAACGCGAGTGCTTGTGGTCTCCCCCACTTCCGTCAAGGCGGAATGGGAAGAGCAGATCACACGCTTCACCGACCGAGACGCGCGGTTCGTCGCGGGTCTGCGGCCGCAACGGTTGCGGCACTATGCCGAGCCGACTTTTTTTACGCTGGTAAACTACGAGCAGGTGGTGCGGGACGCCGACGAGATCAACCGCCTTCTCAAACCCGATGTCGTGATCCTCGATGAGGCGCAACGCATCAAAAACTGGCAGGCCAAGACGGCACGGCAGGTCAAGTCGCTCCGGTCGCCCTTTGCGTTCGTGCTCACCGGCACGCCGCTGGAGAACCGCATCGACGAGATTTATTCCATCGTGCAGTACCTCGATCCGGAGATCTTCGGCCCGCTGTTCCGCTTCAACCGTGATTTTTACGATCTCGACGAGCGTGGTCGTCCCATCGGCTATCGCAACCTCGACGTAATGCACGGACGTCTGTCCAGAATCATGCTGCGCCGGCGCAAGCGCGACGTGGAGAAGGAGCTTCCCGGACGCACCGTCAAGACCTTCTTTGTGCCAATGGCGGAGGAGCAGGCTGCGCGCTATGCCGATTACGAATATCGGGCTCGCAGACTTGCGGCGGTCGCCGAGCGGCGCCCGCTGACCAAGGAGGAGTTTGATCGCCTGCAGCAATATCTTGCCTGCATGCGCATGATCTGCGACACGCCCGCCATTCTCGATCCCGATTGCCGTGTGTGCCCCAAGCTCGAAGAGCTCGAAGGCGTGCTAAGCGAGCTGCTCGAAGACGGCGAACGCAAGATCGTCGTGTTCTCCGAATGGGTGCGGATGCTGAATCTCGTACGTGATTTGGCGGCGGAGATGGGCATCGATTGCGCTTGGCACACCGGTGACGTGCCGCAGTTGCGCCGGCGTGCCGAGATCACGCGCTTCCGACAGGACCCGACCTGCCGTCTGTTTCTCACATCGGATGCCGGCGCGACTGGGCTCAATCTTCAGGCTGCAAATTGCGTCATCAATCTCGACCTGCCTTGGAATCCGGCGAAACTCGAACAACGCATCGGCCGCGTCTGGCGTAAGGGGCAGTTGCAAGCGGTGACGGCGATCAATTTCGTGACCGAGGACTCAATCGAGCACACGATCCTGCATCTGCTGGCGCACAAACAGACGCTTGCCGACGGTGTGCTCGACGGGACGGTGGATTTCTCGGCAATCAAGCTGCCTTCCGGTCGTGCTGCTCTAGTCGAGCGCATGCAAACCCTGCTGGACCAGAGCAAGGCCCGGCCGATCAAGCTGCTGTCGCCTGTGGAGGCGCTGATCGAGGACATGCGCAGCCGTCATGGCGTTTCTTTCCTACATGCTGAGATGCGGGCCGGCCGCCTGCTCATGGTGCTCAACGGGGACGCGTCGGTGATCGTTGCCGAACGAGCGCGCCTTGCCGCGGAGTGCGCCGCCGGCGTTGCGCCGGTCGAATTGATCGACGGGAGCGCCTGGGATGCGCTGCAACGCTTCACCGAGATCGGCATCATCGCCTTCACGCCTACGCCGGCGCGCATTCTTTACCGCACCGGTGCCGACCTGGTGGGGCAATCGGCTGAGTCCGCTACTGAGCCGGCCGCCCGCGTCGCATGAAGCTCCGCCCGGAACTTCTGCGGAGCTTCTGCATGTTAAATGCCGGTTCCGGTCCCCCCGCCGGTCCTAGTGGAGTGGATTTGACATTCGCTACCCACCTGGCCGCAAGCTCGCGAAGCGAATGTCAAATCCAAAACTCCACTAGAAACTTATATTTGGCTCATGGTCTTTCGATTCAAACATTCGCAAAAGATCCCCGCCGAAATGGGTAGCGAATGTTTAAATCGGACCACTAGTAGAGTGGATTTGACATTCGCTACCCACCTGGCCGCAAGCTCGCGAAGCGAATGTCAAATCCAAAACTCCACTAGAAACTTATATTTGGCTCATGGTCTTTCAATTCAAACATTCGCAAAAGATCCCCGCCGAAATGGGTAGCGAATGTTTGAATCGGACCACTAGTGGAGTGGATTTGACATTCGCTACCCACCTGGCCGCAAGCTCGCGAAGCGAATGTCAAATCCAAAACTCCACTAGAAACTTATATTTGGCTCATGGTCTTTCAATTCAAACATTCGCAAAAGATCCCCGCCGAAATGGGTAGCGAATGTTTGAATCGGACCACTAGCGTCGTCCGGCCCGGAGACCCGGCCCGGGGACATTGGGTGACAGATTGTACCTAAGACGGCTTCCGTGGCCGCCGGCGGCGGTTTTGAATCACTCATTACTGGCAAGCCTTTCGCGACTGGCAAGCCTTTTGCAGGTGCTCTTCCTCTTCATTTTCCAAATTTTGGATGGCCAGTTTGAGAAACAAAGCGCTGTGCGGACTTATCAAGTCGACGTCGTCGACCACGTAACGCAACAATCCAATGATTTGAGACCTCTCGGATGTGAGTTGCAGACAACTCTGATTGCACTTGTTTTTTGACATGCTTCCCACTCCTTTAACCTTGCACTAAGCCACCAGGATCTCTTCGATCGATGATTGCGAAGGAGTGCTTGTCATACGATGACGATGAGCTGTTTCGGTGTTCCGCACCCGCAATTCGAGCGACATCCTGGGAGGAATCAGCGTGACTGACGGTATTGGGACCGGTGATGGAATTGGGCCGCGTATGCCAAGCGAAAAGGCTGCGGAAAATTCCAAGGCCAGCAGCTGTAATTCCAACATTGCCAAACCCATACCAAGGCACGCCCTCGGTCCCACCCCGAAGGGAAGATAGGCTTGTCCGCCGTACGATCGATCGATGTCGAAATCATTCGGTTGCGACCACCACCGGGGATCACGATGCAAGTGCCACGGGCTGATGATGATCGCATCACCTTGCCGCAGTTCGACGCCGGCCATGGTCAGGTCGGCTTTTACATCCCGTGAAAACCAGTGCGCAGACGGAAAGAGGCGGAGAACTTCACGAACGAAAGCCTGGCTACGATCGGCCCGTGGCAGCGCCTCGGCGCGCAACTCTCCGTCAGCGGTCGAAATTGACGCCGCTTCCGCTGCGATCTCGTCTGCGAGCGCAGGGATAGTCGCCAAATAGTACAGCACCCACGCTGCCGCCGAGCCTGTCGTGTGATGTCCGGCAACAAGCATCGTCACGATCTCGTCGCGGATTTCATCGTCGCTCAAGCCAAGTGAAGTAAGCTCGCCTACGGCGCTGTTGCTTGCGGCACGGTCTCTCACGCGAGTTACGACAAAATCCATTATCCCTCGCGCCTCGGCACGACGGCGGTGGCAAGCGATTGCCGTCCAGGGAGCACGCGGAACGACTTTAAATAGCTCGTCGGCGAGATCGTCCTCGACGAGTTTGATGGCGTTTACGATGGCATTTTCGTCGCCTGAAGAAAGCACATCCCTACCGAACATCGCCATGCAAATCAGGCGAAGGGTGAGCGGCGCGGTGACTTCGTGAGCAATAAAGCTGCCGGTCTTCACCAAAGTAGCGCCGACTTCACGTATCGCCGCGCATAGCTGCGGCACGAGTTGCTGCACAGCTCCTCGCGCAAAGGTCGCATGTAAAGCTCCCCGTCGACGGCGATGTTCTTCGCCGCTGATCGTCAGAGAGCTCTTGCCGACAACCGCACGCAACTTATGAATGAAGTAGCCCTTGTCGATTTCGTCTTCACTCGCCTTCAGAATCGGTTTTACAAGGCTCGCATCGGTGACCAGCCAAATGCGCTTTGGTCCAAATGCAAGGCGAACGAGAGGCAGTTCTGCTGCGCAGCCGCGTTCCAACAGAAACCCAAGCGGATCACGCCGAAATGGCGGTAGATCGGCGAACCAATGTCGCATCGAAAACCTCGATCGAGTTTGTGAGAGCCACCAGTGCGGCAATTCGCTGGCGCTGATCTTCCAGTGGTATCTCCCCGGCTACGCACAGGAGGTCGTGGCCGAACCTGTTGGTGCCAATGACTTGTGGCAGGCCATACCTGCGCGTGCGGATGCCGATCACGCGCAAATAACGCTCGTAGACAAGGTCGGCGATCGCAACCAATGCAGTTGCCTTTCGGACGTAAGCGAAACGAAACATCAAACCGTAATTAAGCCGCGATAGCTGCTCGCACGCGTGCTCGGACAGGACCCCGAAGCGGCTGATCTCCCAGACATCCCGCCGGCGCGGGTACTCCCGGATGCTCGCCAATTGCGGAAAGACTCTCTGCGCCAAGTATTCGCAATCGGTTCGAATGGCACGGAAGCCGCCGACCAAAATATCGTTCGTATAGAAAGCGCAGTAATTTGTTTCCGGCCGATCAAAATCGTCCACTTCGAGGTCACCTCGGGTTTGCAGAGCCCACCCCAGATGATCCACGAACAGCCGCTTTCGAAAGCGCTGAAAGTCGGTAACGATCAAGGGATCGTCTTGCCCTCGGCAAAATACGGCCCGCAGCCGTGACGCCCGAGTTTCCATGGTCACCAACTTTCCGTTAAGGTACATTGGTACCCTGCGGAAAGCCGGCTCGTCGGGCAATACCAGAAATCAGGTACAATTTCGAATGAAGCTAAACGAAGCCATCAGCGATATTGAAGCCTGCGAAACCACCGCTGAACTCAAGAACACGATGCAGCGAATCGCCGAAAGCTATGGCTTTGCTTCCTACAATTTTCTTGATGCCGGTCGCCCCTATGTCGAAACACCGTTTTATTTCGGCACGTCGGGGGAGAGTTGGGAAAGGACTTACGACAGCAATCAATTCGTTCATGCCGATCCGTGCGTTACGCGAACGCGACGGTCAAACATTCCCTTTATCTGGCAGGATATCGAGCTGCCCGAATCCCGTCGCGGTCCGAAGTCGCCGGTGAAGCGGTTGATGGATGCTGCGCACGACTTTGGATTCACTGAAGGCCTCGTAATCCCTTTTCATTTCCGTGACCGGCTGGGGCGCATTCACTCGGCCTCGAGCGTGTTTTACTGGAAAGACAACCTACAGAGATTCAAGTCCTTGATAGCCGGCAAACGGCACGAACTCCACTTGATCATGATCTATTTTATTCAAAAGTGCATTGACCTCGTCGCCGTCCAGCGGCGCGGTGGAGAGTCGTTAATCGGAATTCCAGATTCGAATTTGGAGTATGAGCTCTCGGCGCGCGAGCGCGACGTGCTTGCATGGGCCGGGCGCGGAAAGACGGTGGCTGAAACCGCGGACATCCTCAAGATTTCGGAGGGGACCGTCGAAACCCATGTCAAACGCGCGCTCGAGAAGCTTCACGTCTCGAACAAGACACATGCCGTGGCAAAAGCCATCACGCTGGGCATTGTCGACATTTGACGTATGCTGACGTATGCCAAGGAAATGCCGACCACCGCGTCGACTATCCCGCCGAAACGGTTGTTTCATTTCGATAAAATATTCGGCTGTCGATAAATTGCAATCTTCCAATCGGAAGGCGGCTGCGTTTTTGCCGCGCGCGGCTGCCGACGACACAGATCTCGTTCGGCGATATCATAAATCCGGCATACCGGATGCGCAGTCCCCCCGCCCTCGGGCTTTGGCTTGGCGTCGCCATTTGTGCAGGACCCATTCCGTATAACCGTTTGGCTGCGAACACGACTCGAACACCAAATCGCAAGCGGCGTTGAATGCGGGCCCGTCGAAAGTAGGCGCCATCGGACGATAGCGCGGATCTGATCTATTCTGTTCATCGACCGTGGCCGCCATGCGCTTGAGGGTCTCCATCACCTGGAATTCGGTCACGATGCCGTGGCGCAACCAATTGGCAATATGTTGGCTGGAAATTCGAAGGGTGGCGCGATCTTCCATCAATCCGACATTTTCAATGTCCGGAACCTTCGAACAGCCAATTCCTTGATCGATCCAACGCACAACGTATCCCAGAAGTCCCTGGGCGTTGTTGTTGAGCTCACGCTGGATATCGTCCTTGGTCCACCTCCCTCGAAACACCGGAATCTCCAATAGATCAGACATGCGGGCACATGGGCGCAACATGCGGATGCCCCGCTGCCGAGCGGTCACGTCAACTTTGTGATAATGGAGCGCATGAAGCGTCGCAGCGGTCGGCGAGGGAACCCACGCCGTGCTCGCGCCCGCGGACGGATGGGCGATCTTTTGCGCCAACATGTCCGCCATTCGATCCGGCATAGCCCACATGCCCTTGCCGATCTGCGCCTTACCCGGCAGGCCGCAGGCGAGACCGACATCCACATTCCAATCCTCGTAGGCCTTTATCCAAGTCGTCTGCTTCATGTCGTGCTTGCGGACCACAGGACCAGCTTCCATCACCGAATGGATTTCATCGCCGGTACGATCGAGAAATCCGGTATTGATGAACACCACGCGACTTTTGGCTGCGCCGATGCAAGCTTTTAGGTTCAAAGTCGTGCGTCGCTCCTCATCCATGATGCCGAGCTTAAGCGTGTACCGGGGCAATTCCAGCATATCTTCGACGCGCGCAAACAGCCCGTCCGTGAACGCAATTTCGTCCGGACCGTGGAGCTTCGGCTTCACGATATAGATCGAGCCGGCACGGCTGTTGGTCGCGCGGCTGCGGCCTTGCGCGTCCCGACGTGCTGTCGATGCTGTGACGACGCAGTCGAGGATACCCTCGGGCACTTCCCGGCCGGCTTCGTCCAAGATCGCATCCGTAGACATGTGCAAGCCGACATTGCGTACAAGCATTAAGCTGCGACCGGACAGCCGAAGTTGCTTGTCTTGCGGTGTTACATAGACGCGGTCGTCGTTGAGACGGCGATCCACTGTTCGGCCATTTTTCTCAAACCGCGCCGTCAATGTGCCGTTCGTGATGGCAAGCCAATTCCGGTACAAGGCAACCTTGTCTTCGGCATCGACTGCCGCGACGCTGTCTTCCAGATCCATGATTGTCGTTACAGCGGCCTCGAGAACGACGTCGCAGATTCCCGCAGGGTCGGCGCGCCCTACCTCGCAGTCGCGATTGATACGAATATCGATATGAAGCCCGTGATGCTGCAGCAACACGGCCGTCGGCGCATCGGCAGGTCCTTGGAATCCTCTGAATTGCTCCGGACCGGCAAGGCCTGTGCTGATCTGATCACGTAAATCGATCACGAGCCTTGTGTCGGCGATGCGGTATCGAACGGCGTCTCGATGACTCCCCTCGGCCAGGGGCGCCGCTTCGTCCAAGAATGCCTTCGCATAGGCGATCACGCGGTCTCCGCGCCGCTTGTTGTACGTGGGCGTACGCGCCGCGCCATCGCGCTCGGGGATCGCATCGGTGCCGTAGAGCGCGTCATACAGGCTGCCCCACCGTGCATTGACCGCGTTCAGGACGTAACGCTGATTTGAGAGCGGAACGACCAGCTGCGGAGCGGCTATCAGCGCGATCTCATCGTCGACATTGCTGGTATCAATCGTGACGTGGGGCGGCTCGGGAACCACGTATTTGATCTCGCGTAGATATTGCTCATGCGTCGCAGGATCGATGGGTCGTCCAGCGTGGCGCCGATAGAATTCATCGAGGCGAAGTTGCAACTCGTTGCGAACGACGAGCAGCTGTCGGTTGGATGGCGCAAGGTCGCGAATGACGCCGGCTAGATCGCGCCAGAAGGTTTTCTTTGACAGGCCCGCCTGCGGCAGAATCTCGTTCTCGATGAAATCATGCAGCACGCGCTTAACACTTAGCCCCGAAACCTTCACCGCGGCCGCAAGCGATCTGTCCGTTTTCGATAACGCCTCCAACATTTGATCCATCCCTCGCCGGGACGCTTTCCTCGGCGTCGTCCGAGTGGCTGTGGCTCCGGCCAGACGGCAGAACGCCGTCTCGTGCACAATGGTGAAACGCATGATCATTCATAGCGTTTCGTCGGTATTTCTATCCGACGCAACCGCCCGCCAGGCAGTTCGGTGGCCTGCAGGCGCCGGCGTTTCTACTGCCTGGTTGGCGGGTGCCCTTCGAGCACCCGGCCCCTTTTTGGCATGGCATGCGTTTGTCGCGGCAAAAACAATTGGCTATATAGCGATTAGAGCGCGATCAGCTCAGATTGAGCTGGCCTGGAGCGCCGCGGCGCGGGACCAGATGAGTGCGGTGCGATTGGATCGTGCTCTTGTTCAGGCAAGGTCATCAAAAGCATGAAACCACGCAGTTTGTACGATAAAATCTGGGACGATCATGTGGTCGACGAGCAGCCGGACGGAACTTGTCTGCTCTATATCGATCGCCACCTTGTGCATGAGGTGACCTCACCGCAGGCCTTCGAAGGGTTGCGCAGCGCGGGGCGCAAGGTGCATGCGCCGGAGAAAACTCTCGCGGTGGTCGATCACAATGTGCCGACTTCCGACCGCAGCAAGCCCAATCCAGATCCGGAAAGCGCCGAGCAGATCGCTACGCTTGCGCAAAACGCGAAAGATTTCGGCATCGAATATTTCGACGAATTCGACAAACGGCAGGGCATCGTTCACATCATCGGGCCGGAGCAAGGCTTCACCTTGCCCGGCACGACGATCGTGTGCGGCGACAGCCATACCGCGACCCATGGCGCCTTCGGCGCGCTCGCCTACGGCATCGGCACCTCGGAAGTCGAGCATGTACTGGCGACGCAGACGCTCATTCAAACGAAATCGAAGAACATGCGCGCGGTCGTCGACGGCCGATTGCCGCCCGGCGTGACCGCGAAAGACATCATCCTTGCCATCATCGGCGAGATCGGCACGGCGGGCGGCACCGGCTATGCGCTCGAATATACCGGCGAAGCGATCCGCGCGATTTCCATCGAAGGCCGCATGACCATCTGCAACATGTCGGTGGAAGGCGGCGCCAAGGCCGGATTTATCGCGCCCGACGACAAGGTTTTTATTTATCTCAAGGATCGACCCATGGCGCCAAAAGGCAAAGCCTGGGATGAAGCCATGCGTTATTGGGAGACGCTGCATTCGGATGAGGCTGCGCATTTCGACCGCGAGATTCGGCTTAGACGCCGCAAAACTCCCGCCCATCGTCACTTGGGGCACGAGCCCCGAGCAAGTCGCCTCGATCACCGGCCGCGTGCCGGCGCTTGCCGAGATTCACGATGAAAAGAAACGCGCCGCCGCCGAGCGCTCCCTCAGCTATATGGGCTTGACCGGCGGCGAAAAAATCACCGACATCAAACTCGACCGTGTGTTCATCGGCTCCTGCACCAACGCGCGCATCGAAGACTTGCGTGAAGTGGCGCGCATTGCCGCTGGAAAAAACGTCAATGCCAATGTTTATGCGATGATCGTGCCCGGTTCGGGTCTGGTGAAAGAACAGGCCGAAGCCGAAGGCCTCGACCAAATTTTCAAGGCTGCCGGTTTCGATTGGCGCGAGCCCGGCTGCTCGATGTGTCTTGCGATGAACCCCGACAAGCTCAAACCGGGCGAGCGTTGCGCGTCTACGTCGAACCGCAATTTCGAAGGCCGCCAAGGTTATAAGGGCCGCACACATCTGGTGTCGCCAGCAATGGCGGCGGCGGCGGCGATTGCCGGGCATTTTGTCGATGTGCGGGAGTGGAAATAGTTTGTTGATTTTTGCAATGAGGGGGCGAGGGGTATGGGGAGAAGAGATATTATCAAGGCGGCCCGCCCCTGGGCGTAAACATCAATCGGTCTGATTAGGACAGAGGCAAAGCCGGCGGAAACTCAGGCTGTGAGAATCTCCAACTCGGCCAGAACCGCCGAGCCCATCTCAGTGGTACCCACCACTTTCATGCCGGTGGAAGCGATGTCGCCGGTGCGCAAACCTTTGGCCAAGGTTGCGGCAATCGCCGCCTCGATCATGTCCGCCTCACTACCCATGTCGAACGAGTAGCGCAGCGCCATGCCAAAAGATGCGATCATGGCGATCGGATTGGCGGCGCCTTTACCGGCAATATCCGGCGCCGAACCGTGCACCGGCTCGTAGAGCGCCTTGCGCTTTTTGGTTTTGGGATCGACCTCACCCAGCGAAGCCGACGCCAGCATGCCGAGCGAGCCGGTGAGCATCGCGGCGATGTCCGAAAGCATGTCGCCGAACAGATTATCGCAGACGATCACATCGAACTGCTTCGGATTACGCACCAATTGCATGCCGCCGGAATCGGCGAGTTGGTGTTCAAGCTGCACGTCCTTGAATTCGCGGTCGTGAACTTGGCTAACGACTTCTTTCCACAGCACGCCGCTCTTCATGACGTTGTGCTTTTCCATGGAGGTGACTTTGTTGCGCCGCTTGCGCGCAAGTTCGAAAGCCACGCGCGAAATGCGCTCAATCTCATAGGTATCGTAAACCTGCGTATCGACGGCGCGCTTTTGCCCGTTGCCGAGATCGGTGATGGTCTTGGGCTCGCCGAAATAAACGCCGCCGGTCAATTCACGCAAAATCATGATATCGAGGCCTTCGACCAGTTCGCGCTTGAGCGAAGAGGCGTCGGCCAGCGCCGGATAGGTCACGGCCGGGCGCAGATTGGCGTAGAGATCGAGGTCCTTGCGCAGCCGCAGAAGACCTGCCTCGGGGCGTGCTTCATAGGGCACTTTGTCCCATTTCGGTCCGCCGACCGCGCCGAAGATGATGGCATCGGCGGCCTTGGCCTTTTCCATCGTTTCGTCGGTAATGGAAACCTTGTGCGCATCGTAACAGGCGCCGCCGACCAGGCCTTCCTCGGCAGTGAACTTGTCCGGTCCCGTTTTGTTGAAGAAATCGATGATGCGCTTCACCTCGGCCATCACTTCCGGGCCGATGCCATCGCCGGGGAGCAGAAGGAGTTTATGGGTCGCCATTTGAGGGCCTCGCCTGAATTTTGTTGAGACGCGGAAATCGTGCAGGTGTACGACTAAAGCCGCGGATTGCTAAAACTTCATTGCGCTTTTGGCAACTGCGAGAGATGTATTTAAGGGAGCGAAATGGCCGAACACCGTGCCAAAGTGGTGATCGTCGGCGCCGGCTTTGGCGGACTTGAAGCGGCCAAGGCGCTACGGAAGGCCAAGGCCGATGTCATCGTTGTCGATCGCAACAATCATCACTGCTTTCAGCCGCTACTCTATCAGGTGGCGACGGCGGCATTGTCGCCTGCGGACATTGCTTGGCCGATCCGTCACATCCTCCGTCGTCAACGCAACGTGACGGTGCTTATGGATACGGTGAACGGTGTGGATTGTCATGCCAAGCGCTTGCTTACGGGGGCCGGCGATATCCCTTACGACTATCTGGTGATCGCCACGGGCGCCACCCACGCTTATTTCGGACACGATGAATGGTCCGATTTGGCGCCGGGTCTCAAGCGCATCGAAGACGCAACCCGCATTCGCCGCGGCATATTGATCGCCTTCGAGCGGGCGGAAGTGATCGCGGCTCCAACCGAACGCGAACAACTGCTCACCTTCGTCATCGTCGGCGGCGGCGCGACCGGCGTGGAAATGGCGGGCGCGATTGCCGAAATCGCACGTCAGACATTGGCCGCCGATTTCCGCCGCATCGATCCGCGCACGGCACGCATCGTGCTGATCGAAGCGGGCCCACGGCTGCTGCCGACCTTTCCGTCAACCTTGTCCGATTATGCGCGCAATGCACTCGCGCGCTCTGGTGTTGAAGTTATGCTCTCCACGCGCGTGACTCATATCGATCACCGCGGCGTCGACACCGATGCGGGCCGCATCGATGCCAGCACCGTGATCTGGGCCGCCGGCGTCATGGCCTCACCGGCGGCGCGCTGGCTTAACGCCGAGGCCGATCGCGCGGGCCGCGTGAAAGTTGAGCCTGATCTTTCCGTGCCGGGCCACTCTGAGATTTTCGTCATCGGCGATACTGCTGCGGTTACGGACGAAAACGGCAATCCGGTGCCGGGTATGGCACCCGCGGCCAAACAAATGGGACATTATGTCGGTGAGCTGATTGCCGCGCGCATCGCCGGAGATACGCGCAGCAAGCCTTTCCGCTACAGACACCTCGGCGATTTGACGACCATCGGCCGGCGCGCCGCAGTGGTGAAATTCGGACGCTTACAGTTAAGGGGGCTTATCGGCTGGCTATTCTGGAGCGTCGTCCATATTTATTTTCTCATCGGCTTGCGCAACCGCTTCATCGTCGCTTTCAGTTGGCTATGGAGCTATCTCACCTTTCAGCGCGGCGCGCGGCTGATCACCAATCAGCCGCCGGAAGGGTGACTGATCGATCTCGCCGAGCGAGGCGGGTTTGAGCATGGCCGGACCTTGCGGATTGACCCGGCCGGTCATAAACTAGTCATCAAACTAGTCAGATGAAAGGCCGCTTTCCATGAAAACATGGCCGGTACAAGATGCCAAGGCGCGCTTTAGCGAAATGCTCGAGGCATGCGTGACCCACGGCCCTCAGGTTGTGACGCGGCGGGGCGAAGAAACGGCCGTAGTCGTTTCGGCGCAGGAGTGGCGCCGTCTGGCCTCAGCGAGAAAACCGACGCTGAAAGAGCTTCTACTATCCGACCAGCCGCGGGGCGACCTGGCTATTCCGCCACGTGGTCACGGAAAGCGGCGTGCGCCGCCGGTTTTCGAGTAGAGCATTGTATCTCCTCGACACCAACGTTATTTCCGAAACCCGCAAAACGCGGCCGCATGGCGCCGTCATGGAATGGTTGAGGCAACGGCCAGATCGCGATCTGCATATTTCCACTGTTTCACTCGGAGAGATTCAGGCCGGCATCGAAATCACCCGGGCTCAGGATGAGGCGAAAGCGGCGGAGATCGAAGCCTGGGCTGACACCCTAGCCACCACATGGAACGTGCTTTCGATGGACGCATCGAGTTTTCGGATATGGGGTAAACTGATGCACAAGCGTCCGGACCATCTGTACGAAGATGCCATGATTGCGGCCACCGCGATTAGTCACGGCCTGACGGTGGTGACGAGAAATACGAAAGACTTTCGGATTTTCGACGTTAAATTGCTGAACCCATTTTCATCGCGTTGAATTTTATTGGTGACTAATACCAACGGCAGCAAATCTTGACCTCTCACCGTCATCCTGAGGTGCGAGCGACCGGAGGTCGCGAGCCATCGCAAGTCGGCCTTGGCCGAATTGCGCGCCTAAGGTTCGGATATCGGGTGAACCCGATATCCGTGGATGGCGGCCCGAACTGTGCCCGTCATCATTCGAGGGCCGCTACGCGGCCACCTCAGGATGACGGATATGAGTCATCATTTATTGCCACTGGTATAACGAGAAACATCGGCAATTTTTGCCGCTAATGTTGCTCACTCATTTGGACGGCGGACAGGCTCGTGACCATTTTCGCGTGCTGGAAAAAAAGCAATAGGTCTCGTCAAAATCGATAGCAACATACAATATGTACCCGGAGCCCCCGTCAGTATTATAGGTAAACTGACTCGCATCTGATGGCGGTACTATGTCTTGGTTCTTCTCGTCGTCGGGGTAGTGTCCATTCCTCTGTCTATATCGCTCAAGTTGCGCAATATAAATTTTTGCTTCTGAGAAATCACTCATGTAACGGATTTCATCCGACAGAGCCATGCCTCCGATAATCCACAAGAGGGACAGAGCACCCCACAAGAAAATCAGAGCACCAATAGTCATTAAACTATAGTACACAGCCTTTTTCATCACCGACCGAATGAACAACATTTACCTTTTTTCATTCCATTGGATCGAAATAGACGATTGAATGCTATTCTTCATTAGTCGTCCTTCGGCAATTTCATATTCAATCAACTCGAAACTTCAAGCATTTTCTACTCGGCCGATGTCAACGGGATAACGTTTACAGCCCCGAGAACCAATTATAACCCTGGTTTTCCCAATAACCGCCGTGGTCAGTATTCGTGACTTCCATGGCCACGACATATTTCGGGTTCTTGAAGCCGAGCTTGGTGGGAATGCGGATTTTCATCGGGAAGCCGTAGGCGCGCGGCAAAATCTTGTGATCGTATTTGAAGGTCATTTGCGTCTGCGGATGCAGGGCGCTCGGCATGTCGATGGTGTTGGTGTAACCTTCCGCGCATTTGAACCAGATATATTTCGCGCGTGTGTCGGCACCGATGCGTTTCAAGAATTCCGAAAGCGGCGTGCCCTGCCATGAGCCGATCGCGCTCCAGCCCTCGACGCAGACATGGCGGGTGATTTGCGAGACTTCCGGCAACGCGTGAAGTTCATCGAGCGTCCATGGCTTTTTATTTTCCACAAGTCCAGCGACTTCGAGCTTGTAATTCGCCGGATCGACCGCCGGCGCTTCGTCCTCGTCGTAAAAAGCATTGAACGGAAACGGCCGGGTGAGATCGGCCTCGGTATAGGTTGGCGCTAGTTTGCGAGGATTGAACAGCCACGCCTGTACTTCGTCGTTGAATCGCGAAACCTTGCGCAGCGCGTTTTCCGCCGAAGGACCGTCGACGATATCGCAGCCGGTGAGAAAGGTAAGCGCGCCAAGGCTCGCCGCTCCGCGCAAGAAGCCGCGACGGCCCGCATTGGGCATGAGCTTGGCGGCGTCCTTGATCAGGAATTTTGGGTCGACGCCTGGGATTACCTTACGCTTGCCGGCCATCGCGACGCTCCTATTTTCCCGTAATCATCGCGCGCAAACTCTTAGGAACGAGAAGCGCCAGCAATACATGCACGACAAGAAATAAAACGATCGCCGCCATCGCGGCGAAATGCACATAGCGCGCCGTATTGTAACCGCCGAAAAACGCCGTCAGTTCTTGAAATTGCACCGGCTTCCAAATCGATAGACCCGATAGCACAATGACAATGCCGGTAAAAAGAATGCCGGCGTAAAGCACCTTCTGCACCGCGTTATAGCGCGAGAGATTCTCATGCGAGAGCTTGAAGCTTAGCGCCGCTTTGGTATCGGCGAGAACCTCGCTTGGATAAATCGGCAGCAGTTTGTTGCGGAAGCGTCCGGTGACGAGTCCGAGCGTTACGTAAACAAGGCCATTGACCACCAAGATCCACATGGCGGCGAAGTGCCAAAGAAGGGCCCCGGCCAGCCATCCGCCAAGCGCTATCGAGCGTGGGAAGGTGAAGTCGAACAGCGGTGATGCGTTATAGATCTGCCAGCCCGAGCCGATCATCACTAAAATGGCGATGGCATTGATCCAATGGGTGACACGCACCCAGGCGGGATGAATCATTGTCGACGCGAGACGCGTTGATGAATTGCTATCTGCGCTCATAATGGCCCCGTATGGTCACAAATGCCGGCGTTACTTGCCTGAGTTGTCAGGGGCCTGAGCTGTCGGGCGGAAAGCCACCGGACCCCACGCTTACGCGGCCCGGTGGCGTCCGCTTAAGCTTACTTCTTCATCTCGTCTTTAGACATGCTGTCCTTAGACGTGGATTTTTTCTTAGCGGTCTTTTTCGTCTTTTTCATTTTCTTGTCCTTAGACATGCTGCTGTCCTTAGACATGCTACTATCCTTCTTCATGTCGTCCATGGCATAAGCCGCGGGCGCAAGCGGCGCCAAAATCAGACCAGCGGCAACTAAAGCGGACAGTACTAGACCCTTCTTCATAATTAGTCCTCCGGAGGATTACATTCAACATTGCATCGCTAGCATAGCATGCAGCCACTTCCTATTCAGTTCCGGTTGTCAAATGTTGAAGACCAGCTCACAGTTTTGTGACCGTGAACGTAAGGAAGGAGGGGAGTATTAAGTATGAATTTGTCCTCGGAACTCAAAGCCAGCCAGGGCAATTTTTTCGAGGATTTTCGGCTCGGCCAGCGCATTCGCCACGCTAGCCCGCGCACCCTTAGTGTCGGCGACGTGGGTCTTTACCAGGGGCTATTCGGATCGCGATTTGCGGTACAATCGTCCGCTCCTTTTGCCGCGGCAATTGGATACCCGCGCGCGCCGCTCGACGACCTGTTGGTGTTTCACGTCGTTTTCGGCAAAACGGTCGCGGACATTTCCCTAAATGCGGTGGCCAATCTCGGCTATGCCGATTGCCGTTTTCTCGAGCCCGTCTATCCCGGTGAGACGCTCAGCGCCGTATCGGAAGTCATCGGCCTGAAAGAAAATTCCAGCCGCAAAACCGGCGTCGTCTATGTACGCTCGCGCGGTTTTAATCAGGATGGAGTCGCGGTGCTCGAATTTGTGCGCTGGGTGATGGTGCGAAAGCGCGACGAGCACGCGCCCGCGCCAACCGAGACAGTGCCCGAACTGCCGAAATCTGTGCCGCCCGAGGCGCTAGGCGCCGCCTGTCCGCGAATTAACGCCGCAGCTTACGATAATGGTTTGGCCGGCAGTCCCTTTCGCTTCGACGATTATGAAGCGGGCGAGAAAATCGATCACGTCGACGGTGTGACGGTTGAAGAGGCGGAACATCAGATTGCCACGCGGCTTTATCAGAACTCCGCGCGCATTCATTTCAACCAATTCGCCGAGAGCAAAGGCCGCTTCGGCCGGCGCCTGATTTATGGCGGCCACGCGATTTCGCTGGCGCGCGCACTGTCGTTTAACGGTCTCGGCAATGCCTTTCATATCGCCGCGATCAATGGCGGGCGGCACGTCGCGCCCTTGTTTGCCGGATGTACCGTATTCGCCTGGTCGGAGGTCTTGGCCAAGGCGGAATTGCCGGGTAGCGCCGATGTCGGCGCGCTGCGCCTGCGCACGATTGCGACCAAGGATCGGCCGTGCGCGGATTATCCTTATAGAGACGGCGATCATTACGACCCCGCGGTCATTCTCGACCTGGATTATTGGGTGCTGATACCGCGTTGATCAAACGCTCTCCCTCAAATGATCCACCAGCTGACGCGCATAAGGCGGCAAAGCATTTTCATCGCGCACGCAAATCGTCAATTCACGCAAAGCCCATGGATCCGTCAATTGCACGGCCGTGATCGCCATGTTGCGCGCGCTGCGTTGCACCGTGGTCTCGGGCACGATACCGACGCCGACGTCACATTCAACCAAGCGGCAGATGGCGTCGAAACTGCGTAGTTGTACACGCAAACGGATCGCGCGGCCGACGCGGGCCGCTTTGTCGGCGAGGAAGCGCTGAATGGCGCTGGCGCGATCGAGACCGACCATATCGTAATCAAGTACCTCGGCAAAGCCGATGCGTGAACGCGAGGCGAGCGGATGATGGTGACCGACCACCAAGACGAACCTGTCACTGCGAAAGGGAAATCTATGCAATCCGCCGAAATCCACGGTACCGGCGACAATGCCGATGTCGCCCGTGCCGTCGGCAATCAGGCCCACGATCTCATCGCTCAATCGCTCCTCAAGATCGACGCTGATATCGGGATGGGTTGTCAGAAATGAACTCAGCGTCTCGGGCAGGAATTCCGTGAGCGCATTGGTGTTGGACAGAACCCGCACCTGTCCGGCCAGCCCGCGGGCATACGGGCTCAAATCCTCTTGCAGTCGCTCCGACTGCGCCAGAATGCCGCGCGCATGTTGTAACAGTGTCCGGCCCGCCTGTGTCGGCGTGACGCCGGCGCGCCCGCGCACCAGAAGTTCTGTGCCGAAAGCCAGTTCCATTTTTCGGATTCGCGTCGAGGCCGCGGCCAGCGCCAGATTTGCGCGTTCGGCGCCATGGGTAATGCTGCCCGCCTCAACGATATGGCGGAACAGGCTGAGATCGGTGAAATCGAAACGCATGCACCCTCCGCTGTCTTCTTATTTCACGAAGACAGGCTACGTAAAACACACATTGCTACAGGCGACTTGCGGGTTCAAGCTTCGCAATAAATAAAGTAGCGACGTTAAGATCGGGGTTGCGTGAGGCGCCTCGGTTTTCCGCTTTTGGAGAATGATGATGGCCGAGCTTGAGATGAACACCGGGCGCGCTCGCCCCGCGCGTCCGCTATCTCCGCATCTTCAGATTTACCGCCCCACGCTGACGATGATGATGTCCATCGTTCATCGCCTCACCGGAGCGGCGCTCTATTTTGGTACAGTGCTGCTTGCATGGTGGCTGATTGCCGCCGCGTCCGGCCCCAATGCCTATGCGAATTTCGAGTGGTTCGTCGGCAGCCTGATCGGACGACTGGTGCTGTTCGGTTACACCTGGGCGCTTATGCACCACATGCTCGGCGGCATCCGTCACTTGATCTGGGATACGCTGCATGGTTTCGAGCCGACTGAGCGCGAAATGCTGGCCCTTGTCACATTGATAGGCTCCGGCGCTTTAACGCTGCTTCTTTGGGGCATCGGCTACCTCGCAATGGGAGGGCCGCGATGAACGAGCCGCAAACCATGTGCACGCCGGCGCGCCGCGCGCGCGGGTTAGGCGCCGGCCATTCCGGCACCGGGCAGTTCTGGCGTCAACGCATAACCTCGGCGGCGGGCATTCCGCTTTCGATTGCATTCGTGGTCATTGTGATCGGTTTGTTAGGGCGCGGTCACGCGGCGGTCGTGCAAATTCTCGGCTCGCCGCTCGTGGCCATTACCATGCTGTTGTTTATCGGCAATAGCGCATACCACATGTGGATCGGCATGCAGGAGATCATCCTCGATTACGTGCACGAGGATAAATGGAAGTTCTTGAGTTTTATGGCCAATACCTTCTTTGTTTTCACGATCGCCTTGGCCTCCGCCTTTGCCATTCTGAAAATGTCGTTCGGAGTTTGATCTCATGGCGGCGAAACGACAGCGCAATGGGAAGTTCAACGGCGGGCCTCACGTCGGCGGCCGCGCCTATCCGATCGAGGACCACATTTACGATGTTGTCGTCGTCGGGGCGGGCGGATCCGGCTTACGCGCCGTGGTTGGCTGCTGCGAAGCCGGCCTTCGTACCGCCTGTATCACCAAGGTTTTCCCGACCCGCTCGCACACGGTGGCGGCCCAAGGCGGCATCGCCGCAGCGCTGGGCAATATGGGCGAGGACGATTGGCGCTGGCACATGTACGACACCGTCAAGGGCGCCGATTGGCTCGGCGACCAGGACACCATCGAATTTATGTGCAAGAACGCACCGGCCGCGGTTTACGAACTCGAACACTGGGGCTTGCCGTTCTCGCGCCGCGAGGAAGACGGTAAAATCTATCAACGGCCGTTCGGCGGCATGACCACGCATTACGGCAAAGGCACCGCGCAACGCACTTGCGCTGCCGCCGATCGCACCGGCCACGCCATGCTGCACACGATGTATGGCCAGGCATTACGGCATTCGGCCGAATTTTACATCGAGTATTTCGCGATCGATCTGATCATGGACAATGAAGGCCGTTGCCGGGGCGTGATTGCGTTCAACATGGATGACGGCACGATCCATCGTTTCAGCGCCAATATGGTGATTTTGGCGACCGGCGGTTACGGCCGCGCTTACTTCTCATGCACCTCGGCGCATATCTGCACCGGCGACGGCAACGCCATGGTGCTGCGCGCAGGGCTCCCGTTGCAAGACATGGAATTCGTGCAATTCCATCCAACCGGCATCTATCCGGCCGGTTGCCTGATCACCGAGGGCTCGCGCGGCGAAGGCGGCTATCTGGTCAATTCCGAAGGCGAGCGCTTCATGGAGCGTTATGCGCCGTCGGCGAAGGACCTCGCCTCGCGCGACGTGGTTTCGCGTGCCATGACCATCGAAATTCGCGAGGGCCGCGGCGTCGGCAAAGAGAAGGATCACATCTACTTGCACCTGGATCATCTCGACCCTGCGGTGTTGCACGAGCGCCTGCCCGGCATCTCAGAGACGGCGCGTATTTTCGCCAATGTTGATGTCACGCGCGAGCCGATCCCCGTGCTGCCGACCGTGCACTACAATATGGGCGGCATCGCCACGAATTATCACGGCGAGGCGGTGACCAGGAAAAACGCCGACAACGACATGGTCATTCCCGGCCTGATGGCGCTGGGTGAAGCCGCTTGCGTCTCGGTACACGGCGCCAATCGCCTCGGTTCGAATTCGCTCATCGATCTCGTGGTGTTCGGCCGCGCGGCCGCGCATCGCTGCGCCGAACTGCTCACGCCCGGCGAGAAGCAGCCCGATCTGCCGAAGGATTCCGCCGATGTTGCGCTGTCGCGGCTCGACAAATTCCGATACGCCTCCGGCACAATGCCCACTGCGCAGCTACGGCTCAACATGCAGCGCGTGATGCAGGAGGACTGCGCCGTATTCCGGAGCGCCGAGGTACTGGAGCAAGGCCACAAACGCATTCACACGGTTTATGAAAGCATGGACGACGTCCGCGTCACCGACCGCTCGCTGATTTGGAATTCGGATCTCATCGAAACGCTCGAACTCGACAATCTGATCGCGCAGGCGGTCGTCACTATGGATTCGGCGAAGAATCGCACCGAAAGCCGCGGCGCGCATGCGCGCGAAGACTACCCCGAGCGCGACGACAAGAATTGGATGAAGCACACACTGGCGTGGATGGACGCGAAGGGCCAAGTGACCATCGATTACCGTCCGGTGCACACTTATACGCTCACCAACGAAATCGCTTATATCCAACCGAAAGCGCGCGTTTACTAAACGCACAATGCCAACCGCGGATCGCTACACATGGTCGAATTCACGCTGCCGAAAAATTCCAAGATCACGCCAGGCAAGACTTGGCCGCATGGTCCGAAGGCGAAGCCCGCGGACGAGACGGAATTTCGTATCTATCGCTGGAATCCCGATGACGACCAGAACCCGCGCGTCGACACTTACTACGTCGACCGCGACGATTGCGGACCGATGGTGCTCGACGCGCTGATCTGGATCAAGAACACCATCGATCCCACGCTCACCTTCCGCCGCTCCTGCCGCGAAGGCGTGTGTGGCTCCTGCGCGATGAACATCGACGGCGTCAACACGCTCGCCTGCACCGCGGCGATCGACGACAATAAGGCTCCAGTGCGCATTTATCCATTGCCGCATCAGCCGGTGGTGAAGGATTTGGTTCCGGACTTGACCAATTTCTACGCGCAATACGCTTTGATCGAACCGTGGCTCAAGACCGTGACGCCGACGCCGGAGAAAGAATGGCGGCAAAGCCATGAGGACCGCGCCAAACTCGACGGCATGTATGAATGCATTCTGTGCGCTTGCTGCTCGACCTCATGCCCGAGCTATTGGTGGAATCCGGAGCGCTATCTCGGACCGGCCGCGCTTCTACAAGCCAATCGTTGGGTGCAGGACAGCCGCGACGAAGCCACCGGCGAACGGCTCGACAATGTCGAGGACCCGTTCCGCCTTTATCGTTGCCACACGATTTTGAACTGCTCGAAGGCCTGTCCGAAGGGGCTTAATCCGGCGAAGGAAATCGCGACACTAAAGAAAGCTTTGGTCGATCGGCAGCTTTGAGCACGCATGGCTCCGCTTCTACAAACGGGTGCGCGGTTCGTAGGTTCGTAGGGTGGGCAAAGGCGCCTTGGCGCCTGCCTGTTCACAATTAAAATCTCTCAAAGGCGCCGTGCCCACCATCGGCATCCAAACTTGAGATTCAGCCGGTGGGCACGGCGTGCTTGCGCACGCCTTTGCCCACCCTACGCTACTTCGTCATCGTCGATTGGATCCTTCATCCACTTAGGTTTGGTCTCTTCGGAGCCACCCCATCCCCAATCTGAAAACATATCGATAGTATCTTCTCTATTATAATGGTCGTTATAATCACTCAGCACAGAAAAACCGTATCCGGCCTCGGGAAGGGATTGGCCTAATTGTTTTTGAAGTTCGAGTATTTCGTCATATTCTGTGGCTATGATCATACCATTCCCGCCTCCAAGTTGCGGAATATGAACCGGCACCATTTTTTGGCCTGACGGAAATTTAATTTCCGTGTCGATATGAATATCCAGTCCTAAGTCGTGACAAGCCTTGATGAGGCTTTTTTGATAATTACGCATGCTCCACCTCAAACAGATCGTGTCTTGCTTTTCCGCCGCCCCAGCGTGCGCAACCGCAATGCATTGAGCTTGATGAAGCCTTCGGCGTCCTTCTGGTCGTAAGCGCCTTTGTCGTCCTCGAAGGTCACCAGCGTCGGGGAATAGAGCGAAGCAGGGCTCTCGCGTCCCACGACAATGACATTGCCTTTGTAAAGCTTGAGCCGCACGTCGCCTTCGACCATTTCCTGCGATTTGTCGATGGCCGCTTGCAGCATTTCACGCTCGGGTGAAAACCAGAACCCATTGTAGATGAGCTCGGCATAGCGCGGCATCAATTCGTCCTTGAGATGGCCGGCGCCGCGGTCGAGCGTGATCGAATTCAATCGCGCGATGCGCTTGCAACAAAATCGTGCCGCCGGGCGTCTCGTAAACGCCGCGCGACTTCATGCCGACGAACCAATTCTCCACCAGGTCGATGCGGCCGATGCCGTTGTCGTGGCCAAGTTGGTTGAGCCGCGCGAGCAATGCGGCCGGCGACAACGCCACGCCATCGATGCTCACCGCATCGCCCTTCTTAAAGCCGATGCGAACCTCAGTCGCCTTGTCGGGCGCTTCCATCGGCGAGATCGTGCGCTGGTAGACGATTGCAGGCGCTTCCTTGGCCGGGTCTTCCAGCACTTTGCCTTCGGACGAGGAATGCAGCAAATTCGCATCGACCGAGAACGGTGCCTCGCCTTCTTTGTCCTTGGTAATCGTAATCTGGTGCTCGCGCGCGAAGTTCAAAAGCTCTTCGCGGCCTTTGAAATTCCACTCGCGCCATGGCGCGATAATTTTAATGCCCGGCTCGAGCGCGTAATAGGAAAGCTCGAAACGCACCTGATCATTGCCCTTGCCTGTCGCGCCATGGCAGACGGCGTCGGCGCCGACCTGGCGGGCGATTTCGATTTGTTTTTTGGCGATCAGCGGCCGCGCGATCGAGGTGCCGAGCAGATACTGGCCTTCGTATACCGTATTTGCGCGAAACATGGGGAAGACGAAATCGCGCACGAATTCTTCGCGCAGATCTTCGATGAAAATATTTTCCGCTTTTATGCCGGCGCGCAGCGCTTTTTCGCGCGCGGGAGCGAGCTCCTCACCCTGGCCGAGATCCGCCGTGAAGGTGACCACCTCACAGCCGTAAGTCGTCTGAAGCCACTTCAGGATGATGGAGGTGTCGAGTCCGCCCGAATAGGCGAGCACGACTTTTTTTATGCGCTTATGACCTTTATCGTCTGTCATGATGATGCTTTCTGTTTGAACGGTGTCGACCATCCAGTTCGTTCATCCTGATGAACTCATGACAAGCGCCGCGGTCAAGGGCGGACGAGACTATCCGATACATACGAGCTGAAATTCGCGGCCAAAGGCCTTCGCACGGTGAGCGCTACATCGCGTTCTCCAGCTCCAATCGGGGGGCCACTCATTTCATTGGCGCGGTGACTGGGACACCGGCGGCACGCGAGCATTGTCGGGTGAGGGTTCAACCATGACACTGGCGCGCGTTGCCGAAGCGCCGGGCACGTTGTTGTTGGCTGTGTTCGGCGCGCGACCCGGCAGCACCACCACGCGCGTGCCGACCTGAACGCGGCTGTAAAGATCTTCGATATCCGAATTGAGCAAGCGGATGCAGCCGGATGAGACGAAGGTACCGATGGTCGAGGGTTGGTTGGTGCCGTGAATGCGATAGAGTGTATGACCGAGATAAAGTGCGCGCGCACCGAGCGGATTGCCCGACCCGCCTGCCATCATGCGCGGCAAATAAGGCTGCCGCTCGATCATCTCGGGTGGCGGGAACCAGTCCGGCCATTCCTTCATCCTGGAAATGCGCTCCGCCCCCGACCAGGTGAAACCTTCGCGGCCAACACCGATGCCGTAACGCAGCGCCTGGCCATGGCCGAGCACCAGATAAAGATAAGTGTTTTGCGTATCGATGATCACGGTGCCGGCGGGCTGCTTGGTCTGATAGTTTACCAGTTGACGCCGTAAATTCGACGGCAAAGCCTTGGGTTGTCCCTCTTCCGGCCGTTCGTCGGGCGGCAGAGCGGCCGTCGTTGGTGACGAGCGCTCTGGCGGGGCGACTGCGGGCGCAGGCGAGGCACCAATGTCGGCGGGCGGGCGAATAGGGTTAAGGCCGCGCTCGTCGCCAGCCGGCGCAGCGGTGGCTGGCCGGCCATTTTCGAGCTGGCGGCGGCCGTAGACCTCAGGCGCATCATCCGGCGGAAGAAATCGTGGCATCCGATCTGCCGGGTCGGCCTCAGGCGGATAAGGCAGGTCGGGCTGTTCGGTCGCTCCCGGTGGCGGCAGCGGCTGTTCGATGACCGGCGGCAGCGAACTGTTACGACCGTATGAATTCGCGTTACCGTGCTGGGCCCGTGCCGGTTCGGCTAGGACGGCTCCG
Source organism: uncultured Pseudomonadota bacterium (assembly GCA_963697535.1). Lineage (GTDB taxonomy): Bacteria > Pseudomonadota > Alphaproteobacteria > Rhizobiales > Xanthobacteraceae > Pseudolabrys. The sequence goes on from OY969085.1 coordinate 1,679,031, forward strand.
CCCGCCATGAGCATCACCAGGAAAACACCGGAAGCGCGGAACATTGATCCCCCATAACTCCGCTTCGAGTACCGGAGCAAGTCTAACCGATATAATCTTAAATCTTTACCCATAGTTTGCGGTTGCACCCGCGAATGCCGGCACTCGCTTGTGCCCTGCGCCAAACTTAGTCGGGCTATCTGGCTTGCCCCGGGATGAAGGCGCATTCAAGACAAAATCACGAACGGCGGCTGTTTGAGCTGTCGGGGCGCCAGTGGGCGCTTTTAAGTTGGATCGGCCGCAGGTAATGGCGTGCTCCCTATCCCGAACTCGGCTTTACCGAGTTTCGGCCAAAGTGAGCGAAGCGGCATATGTCTACTTCGATTGAGAGAGGCCAAGCGAATGCGTGGCAGCATAGCGTATCATCTGGCAATTGCCTAAATGCAGAAGGCTTTAACATGGACGACAATATTAGACATATACAGACGACCGTCCGTCCGCGCCGCAGCGTTCTCTATGTGCCTGGCTCCAACGCGCGTGCGTTGGAAAAAGCAAAGAGCCTCCCCGCCGACGGCATCATTCTCGATCTGGAGGATTCGGTCGGCCCCGAAGCGAAAGAAAGCGCGCGCCTGCAAGTAAGCGCCGCCGTCAAGGCCGGAGGTTTTGGTCATCGGGAGGTGTTCATCCGCATCAATGGCGTCGATACGCCTTGGCATGCCGATGATCTTGCTGCAGCCTCCCGCGCCGCGCCTGACGCCATCGTGGTGCCAAAAGTATCGACGCCAGACGTTTTGGACCTAATCGGCCGTCGTTTGCTCGACATGGGTACGCAACATAAAACGCGCATTTGGGCGATGATCGAAACGCCGCTCGCCATTTTCAACATCCTTGCCATCGCGGCGGAGGCGAAAAATTCCGAGTCGCGCTTGTCTGGTTTCATCATGGGTACGAATGATTTGGCCAAGGATACGCATGCGCGTCTCGTGCCCGGCCGCGCGCCGATGCTGCCGTGGTTGACCACATGCCTGGCGGCGGCGCGCATTTACGGCATCGACATTCTCGATGGCGTCTACAACGATATCGGCAATTCGGAGGGTTTCGCGATGGAATGCCGGCAAGGCGCCGACCTCGGCTTTGGCGGCAAAACGCTCGTTCATCCGAACCAGATCGAGGCTTGCAACAAAGCCTTTTCACCTTCGTCGGAAGAAGTCACCTGGGCACGCAAAATGATCGCAGCCTTCGATCTGCCGGAAAACAAGAACAAGGGTGTCGTGTTGGTCGATGGCCGCATGGTTGAGCGCCTGCATGCGGATATGGCGCGGCGCACGGTGGCAATTGCCGAGGTAGTTGCCGGCTTGCGATGAAATTCGCTGGTTCGTGCCAAGATGATCCGACCGCATCAGCGCGCGGAAAGTGTCTCCCGGCTTTATCGTTCGGTCAGCTTGAATTCGATGCGGCGATTGCGCTTGTAAGCCTCTTCGGTCCCGCCCGTATCGATGGGCTGAAATTCGCCAAATCCGGCAGCGACGAGCCGCTGTGGCGAGACGCCTTTGCGGGCGAGGTATTGCACCACCGAGATGGCGCGGGCGGCGGACAAATCCCAATTCGATCTGAATGTGAGGCCGCTCACCGGTCGTACATCGGTATGGCCGTCGACGCGCAGGACCCAGGCGATGTCGGTCGGGATTTGTCTTTCAAGCGCAATCAGCGCGGCCGCCACTTTGTCGAGTTCGGTTTGCGCCTCCGGCTTCAAATCGGCCCGGCCCGTATCGAAGAACAGTTCCGATTGCAATACGAAGCGGTCGCCGACCACGCGCATGTCGGGCCGGTTGCCGAGAATCTGATTGAGCTTACCGAAAAAATCGGAGCGATAGCGCGACAGTTCCTGCACTTTCTGCGCCAGCGCCACGTTGAGCCGCTGACCGAGTTCGGCGATCCGTGTTTGCGAAACTTTGTTTTTTTGCTCGGACGTGTCGAGCGCCTGTTCGAGCGCGGCGAGCTGGCGGCGTAACGCGGCGATTTGTTGATTCAATAATTCGACCTGCGCCACCGCGCGGGCGGAGGCTTTTTTCTCGTTGTCGAGCGCGCTCGAAAGTTCGCCAACCTTGCCTTGCACGGTGGCCGCGCCCGCGCCCGCGTTTTCAAGCTGGCCTTTGAATTTGTCGCGGTCGCTTTCTGCATTGGCGAGCGTGGCGCGTAATTGTGCCAGCTGATCTTGAAGATCGACTTTGCTCGACTTTTCCAATGACAATAGATCGGTAAGCTGCGCGATCTGCGCGTTGAGTTGGGTGAGCGCGGTATCTTTACCGGCGACTTCCTGTTGCAGATAGAACTGCACGACGACGAAAACGGTCAGAATAAAAATAATGCTGAGGATCAGCGTCGACAGAGCATCGACAAAACCCGGCCAATAATTCATGCCGCTATTGTCGCGGCGCGATCGTGCGAGGGCCATGATCAATCGTTCTCCATTACCTTGCCGTGGTCATCCGCGAAGCATGAGGGGCGCAAAAACGTCGCTATGGCCCGACTCGCAAAGCTAGTGGAGTGGATTTGAAATTCGCTACCCACCTGGCCGCAAGCTCGCGAAGCGAATGTCAAATCCAAAACTCCACTAGAAACTTATATTTGGCTCATGGTCTTTCAATTCAAACATTCGCAAAAGATCCCCGCCGAAATGGGTAGCGAATGTTTGAATCGGACCACTAGCGACCGACATTCTCGCGCACCATGATCTCCAGCAATTTTTTGATCTCGCGTTGTTGTTCTGCCTGGCCATCGACCCAATCGCGAATCATTTGCTGTTCGTTGCGCATGTGGTGCACCAGCGCTTGGATTGCTTCAGCGAGATTGGCCATGGCGCCGGAAGCCGCCTTGCCGCCGCCAAGCTGATCGATCGCGTCATGCAAACGTTCGATCGCGGCGCGGACTTCTCCGCTGATGCTCACATGGGCAAGGCCGGGCGCGGCCTCCTGATCATAAACGGTCGTCGAGAGCCAGTCCTCAAGTTCGGTATAGAAGCGGTTCTGCGCCTGGCTTGATTGCAAATCGAGAAAACCGAGGACCAGCGAGCCGGCCAGGCCGAACAGGGATGATGAGAACGAAATGCCCATGCCGCTCAAGGGAGCGGCCAAGCCTTCGCGCAATGAATCAAATATCGAGCCGGCATCGCCTCCCGTCTTTAAGCCTTGGATGACATTGCCGACCGAGCCGACGGTTTCGATCAAGCCCCAGAACGTGCCGAGCAGGCCGAGAAAGACAAGAAGACCCGTCAAATAACGGGAGAGATCGCGCGCTTCGTCGAGGCGGGTGGCGATGGAATCGAGAATACCGCGCATCATTTGCGCGGAAATTGCCATACGGCCGACGCGGCTGCCGAGAATCGCCGCCATGGGAGCAAGCAGCAATGGCGCACGTTCCATTGCCAAACCCGGATCGGCGATGCGGAACGAATTGACCCACACGATTTCAGGGTAAAGCCGCAGCACCTGGCGTAGTGCCAGGATGATGCCGATGATCAAAACGCCGATGATCACCGCATTGAGGCCGGGGTTGGCGAGGAACGCGACCGCAATTTGCTTGTACAGCAGAAAGGCGATCAGTCCGCCCAGGACGACAAAAACCAACATCCGAAACAGGAAGATGCCGGGCGACGAGAGTTTCAGCGGATCGAGTTCTTTTGCCATGCGGTCAGCGTAGCACCAGCGCGATTTCTGCCAAGCAACAATATGGCACTATTTGCGAGAAGGAGGACAAGGCCATGACGCCGGTACCGGCTTTAAGCCCGTGAATGAGTTCAAATTACGGTGTTTTGGACCGCGAATGGGACCTTCTTACCGTCGTGGGAGCGACGCCTGTCAGGCGCCACGCCGCATTTGACTTAACCTTTGCAGGATGCGCGTGAGCGCCGCATGGATAGTCTCATTGCCGGCGACGATGTCACCCTTGGCCAGCATATCGTTGTGGCCCTCACAGTCGGAAACAAAACCGCCGGCTTCGCGCACGAGGATAATCCCTGCTGCCATATCCCAGGGCTTGATGTGGCGCTCCCAATAGCCGTCGAAGCGGCCCGCGGCGATCCAAGCAAGGTCAAGCGCGGCGGCGCCGAAGCGGCGTAAGCCGGCGACTTGTTCCTGCACGGCGGCGGTCTCGCGTTGTGCGAGCGCGATGTCGCCGCGGCCATGATGGGGCAAACCGCAGGCGATGATGCTGTCGAGGAGGCGCTCGCGCGCAGCGACGCGGATGCGCTGACCGTTCAAAAAGGCGCCTCTGCCCCTTTCGGCTACGAACATTTCGTCAGCCACGGGATTGTAGACGAGTCCGGCGATCACCGTCCCTTCGCGTTCAAGGGCAATGGAAATCGCGAACTGCGGAATCCCGTGCAAGAAATTGGTCGTGCCATCGAGCGGGTCGACGATCCACGTGTGGGTCTTGTCGGCGCCTTCGCGCAGTCCGGCTTCCTCGCCGAGAAAGCCATAACCGGGCCGGGCTTTGGTGAGCTCTTGAAACAGAGTTTCTTCAGCACGGCGATCGGCGGCGCTGACGAAATTGGCCGGCCCCTTCATCGAGACTTGCAGCTTCTCCACTTCGCCAAAATCGCGCGCGAGCGCGCGCGCAGCCTTGCGCGCGGCGGCAATCATGACGTTGAGAAGGGCGGAATGGTGCATGGCTTTGTCTCTGACATCGGTGAAACATGGCCGGCTCGGCGGTTCTGGGTGCTTAGCACATTTAGAGCGCGTTCGCTTTAGGTTGAGTTGCTTTCACTTCCTAACATTTTGTTTGCGCATGATCTTTGTCCCTAAAACCGGTTCCCACTTTTCGGGATCATGCGCTAGTGGAGTGGATTTGACATTCGCTACCCACCTGGCCGCAAGCTCGCGAAGCGAATGTCAAATCCAAAACTCCACTAGAAACTTATATTTGGCTCATGGTCTTTCAATTCAAACATTCGCAAAAGATCCCCGCCGAAATGGGTAGCGAATGTTTGAATCGGACCACTAGGCAAAAGACCCCACCCCATAGGCGATCGGCGCGCGGCCGGCGCGGACGAACGCGGCTCGTAAGCAGAAATTGATAAAACAATGTGAATAATAGGAAAAAATACGTATTGATCTTAGATTGCAGAGTATTATATTACAACTAAACGTCACAGGCCCTTATCGGGCCAAATGCAAGGTGTCTGTGCATGGAAATGCGTCATCTGAGATATTTCGTGATGGTTGCGGAGGAGATGCATTTTGCACGCGCGGCCGAGCGCCTCAAAATCACACCGCCGACGCTCACGCATCAGATCCAGGCGCTGGAAGCGATATTGGGCGCACGTCTCTTTACGCGCAAGACCAAGAAGAATGTCGAGCTTACTCATTTCGGCAAAGACTTCCTGGAAGAAGCGCGCGCGGCGGTCAAGCAATTCGAGCAAGCCGAAAGCGCGGGACGGCGCGCTGCGCATGGAGAGGCGGGCTCAATTACGGTCGGCTACGTGCTTTCGGCGGCTTGCAGCGGCGCTGTCTCAGCTTCGATCACAGAATTTAGGACACTGCATCCCGACGTCGTGTTCCATCTTCGTAAGATGGAGACTTTCCCACAATTAAAGGCACTGTCCGACGGAGTGCTTGATGTCGGCTTCACACGAACTCCGCGTAGTTATCCGATCGAACTGACGGGATTTACGTTCGATTGGCAACCGCCTTGTCTCGCTATTCCCGTTTCGCATCGATTGGCCGATTATGAAACAATTGACTTACCCATATTGGATGGAGAGGCATTTGTGGCGGCGCAGATTGAATTGGAAGTGGGCTCATGGGCCAATATTTCGACAGTGATATCGCCCAAAATGAATTTTCGAATTGTCGCCAGATATCCGGATGCTTTCTCCGTGCTAAACGGTGTGGCCGCCGGTCTTGGAATCGCGGTTGTCTCGGAGTCACTTTCACGCATTTCGGTTCCGGGCATTACCTTCCGGAAAATCAGAAATGCGGAAAAGATGTTCGGTCACGATATCGTTTTTCGAAAGAACGAACGTGCCCCGGTCGTCAGAGCATTTCTGGACATGTTGCGCAAAAAGATCACCACTTAAATGCGGCGCGTTGTGTATCGATTAATCTAGTGGAGTGGATTTGACATTCGCTACCCACCTGGCCGCAAGCTCGCGAAGCGAATGTCAAATCCAAAACTCCACTAGAAACTTATATTTGGCTCATGGTCTTTCAATTTAAACATTCGCAAAAGATCCCCGCCGAAATGGGTAGCGAATGTTTGAATTGGACCACTAGCGCATGATCCCGAAAAGTGGGAACCGGTTTTCGGGACAAAGATCATGCGCGAACAAAAATGTTAGGAAATGAAAGCGACTTAATCTAAAGGGAACGCGCTCTAAGTCCTTTTGCTCCATGGTTGGACTGAGATGGGCCTTCGCAATCACCCGAGAAAAGAAAATGCCGGTCCGCTTAGGCAAGAACTCAAGACCGCTTCGACGCAAGGTGTTCCACAGAGCGGCTCGCGTGTTGCCGCCGCGCTTTAGAACCATAAAGAAACGGATAACCTCAACAATTATCTTCAGCGGTTAAGGTTCAGGTGAGCCTTTGCAATCACGTTTGACCATTTGCTGCGATCGTCCAGCATTTGTTGCTTGAGTTCTTCCGCCGATCCGCCAACGACGCGAAAGCCGAGTTTTTCGAATTGCTTTTTCGTTTCCGCCTTTGCGAGAAAAACATTGATGGCTGTGTTCAGCTTGGCAATGATTTTGGCCGAGGTGCCGGCCGGGGCAAAAACCGCATGCCATGTCGCGCCTGTCGCCTTCGACAATCGCAACTGATTCATTGTCGGTACGCCCGGTAAAAAGCTCACGCTTTCATTGGTGGTTACGGCAAGAACTTTTGCCGCTTTGCTGGACCCTCCATAGGCGATCGATCCGAGATCGATACGGCCGCCAACCACGTCGGATATGATGGCGGGTGGTCCTTTGTAGGCGATGAAAATCGCGTCGATTTTCGCCTCGGCCGCAAACAGCAGGGCCACGAAATGGCCCATGGTACCGATCCCGGGATGACCGATGGTGAGCTTGCCGGGGTTTGCCTTGGCATAGGCAATCACATCGTGCAGGGTTTTGAATTTCGATTGCGCGCCGGTTAAGAGCACATTGGGCGTATCACTGCTCAGCACAATGGGCGCAAAATCTCTAAACGTGTCGTAGGACAAGTTTTTATCGATGAGCGGACGTTGTATTGCCGGGCCGATGCCCGTTACGAGCAATGTGTAACCATCCGGGGCAGCCCTGGCGACGGCGGTCAAGGCAATTGAGCCTCCGCTGCCCGCCTTGTTTTCGACGATCACCGGTTGACCAAGGCGATGCGTCAGATCCTGGGCAATCGCGCGGGCGACGAAATCGGCCGGCGAGCCCGGTGGAAATGGTGCCACCAGCGTAATCGGCCGCGACGGCCATTCGTGGGCGCGCGAGGTTTGCGGCGGCAGAACCGATAGGGCAAACGCCAAACAAACGACATTGATCCAGCTGAGAGGATTTCGCATGAGACCCCCTTTTTACTAACGATTGTATAAGTATTATATTACAACCGAATATATGGCAAGGCCTTGACTGGGGTCGCACATCATCGCGTCGGATAACGTCATCATGGAATTACGTCATTTACGGTATTTCGTGACCGTTGCCGAGGAAATGCATTTCTCGCGCGCGGCCGAACGGCTCAACATCACGCCGCCGACGCTCACGCATCAAATCAAGGCATTGGAGACGATATTGGGCGTGCGGCTGTTCACGCGTAAGGGCAACACAGGTGTCGCACTGACGCAAATTGGCAAGGATTTTTTGGAAGAAGCGCGCGCGGTGGTCAAACAATTCGAGCAGGCGAAGCGTATGGTCCGGCGTGCAACGCATGGCCAGACGGGCTCCATCACGATTGGATATATATTGACCGCAGCGTGCAGCGGTACCGTGGCGTCCGCGATCGTGGAATTTAAAAAATCACACCCCGATGTTTCGTTCGAATGGCGCAAGATGGAGACTATTCCACAGATGAAGGCGCTGATCGATGGGGCACTCGATGTTGCGTTTATCCGTCAGCCTCGCAACTATCCCGTCGAACTGACCGGCTTCACCGTCGACGCGCAAGCGCCATGGCTGGCCATCCCGAAAGACCATCATCTGGCCAAGCATGATGTTATCGATCCGGAGATGCTTCACGGTGAGCGAGCTATTACAACTCAAGTTGAGACAGAAGTCGGATTTTGGAGCGGCATCGCTGCTGTTAATTCATCGATGGTATCGTTGCAAATCGTTGCAAGATATCCCGACGTCTTTTCGGTTTTGAACGGCGTGGCTGTTGGCGTGGGAATTGCTGTTTTATCGGAATCGCTTTCTCGCATTTCGATCCCCGGCGTTGTTTTCCGCAAAATTCAAAATACCGAGAAGCTCATTGCCCATGTCGTATCATTTCGCAAAAACGAACGTGCGCCGGCGACCAAAGCATTTATCGATATGTTGCGGAAAAGAACGCTAAAAACCGGCTGAGCAACCTAGTGGTCCGATTCAAACATTCGCTACCCATTTCGGCGGGGATCTTTTGCGAATGTTTGAATTGAAAGACCACTGAGCAAATATAAGTTTCTAGTGGAGTTTTGGATTTGACATTCGCTTCGCGAGCTTGCGGCCAGGTGGGTAGCGAATGTCAAATCCACTCCACTAGCGACACACTGTCACTCGGCCCCCAGCCACACTTCCGCAGCGACGCAGATTATTTCGGCCCGAGGTTTGCGGCCTGGATCACCTTTGCCCATTTTTCTTGATCGCCGTCGATGCGCCTTCGAAGTCCTTCCGGCGGTCCGCCAAGGATACGGAACCCGATCGTTGCGAACTTCCTTTTCGTTTCCTCCTTACTGAGAAAATCATTCATGATCTTGTTGAGCTTCGATACGATCGGAGCCGGCAGCCCCGCCGGGCCGAATATGCCAAACCAAGTGGAACCGACAACGTTCGGAAACCGGCTTTCTTTCATGGCCGGAACGTTCGGCAAAAAGCTCACCCTTTCATCTGCCGTCACCGCAAGGATTGTAGCGCTGCTCATGCTGGGGCCATAGGCGAGGGACGCTAGATCAATATGTCCACCGAGAACATCGCCGACAAGTTTGGCGGCTCCCGGATAGGAAACTAAAGTTGTTTGGATGTTCGTTTCTTGCGCGAGCAACAGCGCAAGAAGATGGCCGGTGGTGCCTACGCCAGGATATCCAACGGTCAGTTTTCCGGCATTCTGTTTGGCGTAGGCGACGACATCGTCGATCGTTTTGAAATTATGTTTTGACTTTGTGATCAGAACATTCGGCGCTTCCCCGATCAGCAAAACCGGCGTCAAATCACTGCTCGTGTAAATTGGATTCTTGTCGAGCATTGGTTTGATCACGACCGGACCGATCGCGCTAATCAACAAGGTGTAGCCGTCGGGCGCTCCCCTGGCGACCGACGCCGTCCCAATCGTGGCGCCGGCGCCGGGACGATTTTGTACGACAACCGTTTGACCAAGCGCTTTGGCAAGATCGTCGGCGATGGGGCGTCCGATAAAGTCCATCAAGCCGCCCGGCGGAAATGGCACCACAAGCGTAATGGGCCGCGACGGCCATTCGTGGGCGCGCGAGGTTTGCGGCGGCAGAACCGATAGGGCAAACGCCAAACAAACGACATTGATCCAGCTGAGAGGATTTCGCATGACACCCCCTTTTTACTAACGATTGTATAAGTATTATATTACAACCGAATATATGGCAAGGCCTTGACTGGGGTCGCACATCATCGCGTCGGATAACGTCATCATGGAATTACGTCATTTACGGTATTTCGTGACCGTTGCCGAGGAAATGCATTTCTCGCGCGCGGCCGAACGGCTCAACATCACGCCGCCGACGCTCACGCATCAAATCAAGGCATTGGAGACGATCTTGGGCGTGCGGCTGTTCACGCGTAAGGGCAATACAGGTGTCGCACTGACGCAAATTGGTACACAGTTTCTTGAAGAAGCAAGAATAACGGTCAAGCAGGCCGCCCGAGCCGAACTGGTAGCCCGCCAAGCCGGACGCGGCGAGGCGGGCACGATCGAGGTGGGGTTTATATTAGCCGCGGCATGTTCGGGAATGGTACCTTTGATGATCAATGAATTCCGCAAATCGCATGCTCAAGTCTCGTTCCAGTTTCACAAAATGGAATCGTTTCCCCAGTTGATCGCTCTTACGGAGCGTACACTCGACATTGGATTTGTTCGTGCGCCAGAACGTTATCCACCGGGATTGGACGGCATTGTTGTCGGGCGTCATCGTTTTTGGCTTGCCGTACCCGCAGACCATAAACTCGCTTCGGAAAAAATCATCGATCCTGAAATGCTGATTGATGAAACGTTTGTTTCGATGTCGCTGGAATTCGAGGTCGGCATGGGCTCCAACATCGGATCAATATTGCCGCCGGGAAAATCGGCTCAAAAAATAATCCGAGCAACCGACGTTCTTTCCATGCTGATGATGGTCGCATCTGGGATAGGTCTGGGCGTGCCAGTAGCGCCAATCATCCAAATCGTGGTCCCAGGCGTTGTTTATCGAGAAATTTCAACGCAGGGTAAGCCCGCCGTTCACGCCGCAGTTTTTCGAAAAAGCGAATCCTCTCCGCCTGTCAAAGCATTCATAGCGATGCTACGGAAAAAGCATCCGAAACAATGATATGTAGCGCTACTGATTGATACTGACTTTGGACGCTTGAATTATTTTAGCCCACTTATCATGGTCGTGGGCCATTTGTGTACGCATCTGGTCAGCCGATCCTCCAATAATACGAAATCCTATTTTGTCGAATTTATTTTTTGTGCTTTTTGCTTCTAGAGAGGCTTCAATCGAGGAATTTAACGTTGAAATCGTGCGGGGTGGTGTTCCTTTCGGTGCAAAGATGCCAATCCATGTTGTGCCGACAACATTCGGCAAACCAATTTCTTTCGTTGTTGGAACATTCGGCAGCGATGGAAGCTTTTCATTCGACGTATTGACGAGAAATCTTACGTTGGCGAGTCCGGGTGTGAGGGCAATCGATCCAAGATCAATTCGCTCGCCGAGAAGGTCGGTCATGAGTGGCGCAGCTCCACGGTAAGCGATGAAGTTCGCTTGAATGCCGGTCTCGGCCGCAAATAGTAACGCGACGAGATGGCCAACCGTGCCGACGCCCGGATGTCCAATTGTTAGTTGACCCGGCTTTTGCTTGGCATAAGCAATAACATCTTGAACGGTTTTAAAGTCATGTTTGCCATTGGCTATCAATATATTGGGTAGTTCGCCGATAATGATGACTGGCTCGAATTCTGCCTCCATATCGATGGGCGACTTCTGCTCAAGAATTGGGCGTATTACTGCCGGACCATTCGCCGTAACTAATAATGTGTAGCCATCCGGCCGTGTTTTCGCCACGAAAGTCGCAGCTATAGCGCCACCCCCTCCAGGCTTATTATCGACGACGACCGGTTGCCCGATAACGTTCGAGAGACTTTGTGCAATTTCGCGGCCGACGAAATCTATAACACCGCCGGCCGGCAATGAAACGACCAGCTTGATCGGCCGCGAGGGCCATTCGTCGCCGCGTGTGGTACCGGGCCATAAAGTCGACAGAGCGATAACAAAACAGAGCGAGGGAATGAATCGGGAAAACATTCTCATTATCATTAAGAAGCCTCACCTATGAGGGTATGAATACCGCGCCACAACTATTACAATTATACCCGCGTCACAGCAAGCGCAAACGCCGGTGAAAGAAAAATCGCCCTCAAGAATGCGTCGGGGGGAGGGTCGACATCCATTTCTTCGCGGCTTTTTCGGCGGCCGCGCGGGCGGCCGAGCTTTGCTTGCTCGCGAAAACATCCAGCTCCGGGTCGCTGACGCCGCCCGCTTTGGCGATGATGTGCCATTTCATGGCTTCGGTGGGATTGGCGCGCAGACCCCGGCCGGCCATGAAAACGCGCGCAAGGCGATTTTGCGCGATGGCGCTGCCGCGTCTTGCGGCCTCGATGAAAAGTCGCGCGGCGGCGGATTCATTTTTGGCGGCGCCGGCGCCGTTAAACTCGGCAATCGCGTATTCCACCATTGCATCGAGATTGCCACCGAGCGAAGCGGCGCTCATCAGCGTCATGGCTTTGACGAGATCCTTCGATACGCCCTGCCCTTGTTTATACATCGTGGCGAGCGCGTATTGGGCTTGCGGATTTCCGGCCGCCGCCGCTGCCGCGAATAATTCCGCCGCGCGTTTGAAATCTTGCGTAAACCGCTTGCCCTGGAAATAGAGAAGGCCGAGATCGTAAGAGGCAAGCGCATGCCCCCGTTTGGCCGCCTCGGTGAGCAGGCGCGCGCCTTCGTCGCGGTTAGGCGGGCCGCCGCGGCCTTCGAAGTGGAACATAGCGAGCGCGAACATGGCGTTCGCATCGCCACGGCCGGCGGCGAGCTTGTACCACTGCGCCGCCTTGGCATCGTCGCGGCCAACACCGAGACCTTGTGCGTAAAGCTCGCCGATCAAAGTCATCGCCGCCGGGTCGTTTGCTTGCGCGCGCTTGGTCGCCTCGGCAAAGGCGGTGAGAAAATGGCCCCGCTGATAAGCGCCATAGGCGTCGTCGGCATTGGCTTTGATCGGCACCGGCATCGCCTTGGGCGTCGATTTTACCGGCCCTGCGGCAACCGGCACGCTGGCGGCAAGGACGGCGAATACACCGATCAGATTGTGCCATTTTGAGATCGCAGACATCATGCGGCGGGCTCCGGTAGACGCAACAGCGGCAATGCTGCGCTAATGCCGGCGTGCGGATCGCGCCAAACGAAATCGCCGAGCGCGATGAAATCGGCGCCGGCTGCGACCAAAGGCGCGACTTCATTGAGCGAGGCGGCGAAAGCAACGCAAGGCGTCTCGAAGACTTCGGCCCACCAAGCGACGCGCTCTTCAATGGATGCAAAGGGGGGACGGCGGCCTTCACCGTCGGCCTCGCCGAACATCACATAATCGGCGCCTTGCTCGGCGGCAAGCATCGCATCATGGCGGGTTAGCAGCCCGCCGGCGCCGGCGATGCGGTTCGGCTTTAGGGTTTCGAGCGCCTGGGCAAACCGGCTCACACCGGTTAAATGCGCGCCATCGGCACCGCCGCGCGCCACAAGGTCGGCATGAGCCTCAAGAATGAGCGCCGCGCCGCGTTCCTGCGCAACCGGCGCGACTTGCTTCACGCGATTGGTCAATGTGCGTTCATCGCTATCGGCAAGACGAAGCAAGACCGCAGCGACATCGCCGGTCGCGAGTGCGGCGGACAGCAGCGTGGCGAAGTCCGTGGCATTCTTCACCACGGGGCTCACCACATAAAGGCGCGGGGTCGGGCGCGGCGCGGCGCGCTTGGGTCGCAAACTCATAACTTATCGATGATAGGTCAATCCAGCGGGAATTTGGAGATTCGTGCAGCGCGTGTCATTGATGCACGCGACACTCTTAGCCCTTGTAACCCTCCCATGAAAGGGGCCGACCGAGGGATGATTCACGAACTCTTCCGTCAAAATAAGGAGCGCTGAAAGTAAGTAGTGCCGAGAGTCAGTAGTCCTGAAAGTGACATTTTTGTCACTCGCCCGCAGAAAAATGTTGGTAACAGATTGCTGATCGAAAACCTAAATCCACCCGGCTTGAGCGCAGCGAAAGCCGGGGCAGCGCTGCCGGCAATTCTGCCCGGGACGTCGCTGCCGGTCCGTTCGGGCTATGGCTGCCGAATAAAACGAACCGCGCTTTTGAGGACCGACGACGATGAGCAAGACGGGGGCTAAGAACGAGGGGCAGACCATAACCGGCGCCGTCGCAGATGCGGCACTATCCCAATCTCGTGCGCCCAATACGGCAATGCCGGCTGCGGCAAAGGGAGCCGCCCCACCCCGCCGCGCGGGGCGCCAAAAGGCGAGCCTCTTGCGCGGCACCTCCGCGCTCGCACTCGCCACCGCCTCGGTAATCGTGGCCTTGGGGGTGTGCGTGTCGGGCGAGGCGCGAGCCGCAAATGATTGCACGCCCATGACACCCGTCGCCCCCGGCGCGATCATTACCTGCTCGGGCACGGTCACCAACCAGAACGATCCCAACGGCTTCGGCACCGGGACCGAGCAAGGCATCAGTATTACGATCCAGGCCGGTGCCTCGGTGACCGGAACGGTCGATGGAATCTCTATTGACAATGGTTCGGTAGGCAATTCGGGAGCGGTGACGGGTACTAACGGCAACGGAGTGGATGCTGGGACTGATCTCTCGGTGACCAACACCGGCATTATCACGGGCGGCACCGATTTTTTAGGCATTCAGGCACTGAGCGTACAGGTCACCAACAATGGCGATGGTCAAGCTACGGGTATCATAAGGGGGGGGATTGACGGCCTCAGCGGGGGGATTGTCGATGTTATCGGCAACACAGGTTTGATTGAGGCCACGGGAGACACGGGCGCCGCAATAAATGGTCAGAACAATGGCCCCGGTACCAACATTGTAACCGTCAACAACACCACCGATGGCATAAATACAGGTGTCATCCGCGCCGATGGCCAAAATGGCAAGGCCATTCAGGCCAAGACCATCATCATCACCGGCAATTCGGGGTTTATCGAAGCCGGCATCGGCATGGGCATCACCGGCGGCGTCGCCATCGACGCGAGCGCGGCGGGCGGCACGGCCAGTGTCACCAACAACAATTATGGCGTCATTCACGCGAGCAGCACGGCCATCGTCGCCGACGGTCTGGTGACGCTCGACAATCTCGCGGGCGGCTCCATCCTTAGCGAGGGTGCCTTCGCCGTCAAATCGAACAACGGCGATGTGCGCGTCAATCAAAACATTGCGCCGGGCGATACGACCGGCACGATTTCGGCGCTTGCTCCGGGCGCCGTCGCCATCAGCGCGGCGAACGGCACCGCGACGGTGGCCAATTTCGGCGACGGTAACATCACGGGCATTATCGAGGGCAATCAATCGGCAATCAGCGCGAAAAACGTCATCGTCACCGGCAATACCGGCCTGATTGAGGCGATGGGCCTTGGCGGGCAAGCCGTTTTTGCCTCGGGCGATGTCACTGTCACCAACGCCGGCACCATTCAGGCGAACGGCAATGGGGGCCAAGTGTCCTCCGCCATCTTCGCTGCTAATGGCACCGCCGATGTCACCAATTCCGGAATGGTCTCGGCCATGGGGACGCGAGGCATCGCCATTTTTTCCAACGTAGGCACCGCCAAGGTCAACAATCTGGCGGGCGGAATGATCACGGGCGACACGGCGGCCATTGAAGGCGGGGCCGTCAACGTCGCCGGCAATGAAGGTACGATTAAAGGTAGATCTACTGCCATATTTGCCTTCAACGGAGGCACTTCCTCCACCATCACCAACGGCGCGGGCCTTATTCAGTCAACGGGTACGAATAGCGATGCCATTGCGATCGGCGGTGGCCTTAATAATGTCACGGTGAGTAACGGCGCTGGCACCATTACAGGCGACGCGCATGCCGTTTTTGCCATTGGTGGCAATGTCACGCTCACGGGCAATGACGGTAAAATCGAGGCCCGGACCCTGGACGCCATCCCCGGTTTTGCCGCCATTTCCGCCAACGGCAATGCCGACATCACCAATGGCACGGGCGCCATTGTGGGCTATAAATCGGCCATCTTTGCCGTGGGGGCGGTCACCCTCCGCGGCAATGACGGCCGTATTGAGGCGACGGGCACGAACACCGCGGCCATTTATGCCGTCATCGGCGCCAACGTGACCAACGGCAGCGGCACCATCACCGGCGACAGTTACGCGATCCGAGCCGTTAGCGGAAGCGTCACCATTGGCGGCAACACCGGGCTGATTGAGGCCAGAGGCACGAACGGCACGGCCATTTATGCGTTGCGCGACGCCAGCATGACCAACGGCAGCACCATCACCGGCGGCAGTTACGCGATCCGAGTCGGTAACGGAAGCGTCACCATTGGCGGTAATACCGGCCTGATCGAGGCGATGGGCACCAACAGCACGGCCATTTATGCCAGGATCGGCGCCAGCGTGACCAACGGCAGCGGCACCATCACCGGCGGCAGTTACGCGATCCGAGCCGTTGGCGGAAGCGTCACCCTGGGCGGCAACACCGGGCTGATCGAGTCGAGGGCCACCAACAGCAGGGCGATTTTGGCCTTCACCGGCAACGCCACCGTCACCAACGGCACGGGCGCCATTCAGGCGCTTGCGGCGGGCGGCACCGCGATTTTCGCCAACAGCAACGTCACACTGGCAGCCAATGACGCGGGCGGTGCCATCGTCGGCGACGTGAACGCCATTGCCGCCAGCGGTAATGTCACGGTGAAGGGCAACAACGGCCTGATCGAGGCGGCGGGCACGAACGGCGCCGCCATCGATGCGACCACCGGCGACGCCAATATCACCAACAGTCTGGGCGGCGTCATTCAGGCAACGAACGCAGGCGGCGTCGGCATTCTCGTCGGCGGCAACGGCACCATCCTCAATGCCGGGACGATCGCCGGCGCCAGTGTCGGCGCGCTCGGCGCTTCGGTGCAGTTTAACGGCGCTAACAACCTGCTGACCTTGACCACCGGCTCGACATTGACCGGCGCGGCGGCGGGCAGCACGGCCGCCAATGCCGTCAATCAATTGACTCTGACCGGGGGCGGCCAGGCCGACAATGATTTCATCAATTTTACCTCCTTGGACGCGCATGCGGATGCCGGCGCGCGTTGGATCCTCAACGGCAATAGAGTTGACGTAAAGTCGGCGCAAGTGTCGCAAGGCGCGCTGGTCATTGGCGATGCGGTGCATGCCACAGCCAATTTCAACACGACGGGATTGACGGTGCAGTCTCCCAATTCTGACGCCATCCTGGGCGGTGCGGGGACCATCACGGTCGGTGAGCTCACGGTTGCCGATGGCGGTATCCTGCACCCGGGCGTACTCAGCCCCATCAGCACCTTGACGGTGAGCGGCAATATCAGCTTCACCGCGGGTTCGATCTTCCGCGTCAGCGTCAATGAGACAAAATCCGACAAGCTCACCGCGACGGGCACCGTGACCTTGGGCGGGGCCACGGTGGATGTGGTGCCGACCGTGATGCTCTCCGTCGGCGATAAGAGCTATACGATCCTGCATGCCGATGCCGGTGGCCTGGGCGCGGGCGGCAATGCGTTCAATCCGACCGTGACGTTCAGCGGCGGCACGCCAGCCTTCGTGACGCCGACACTGACTTACGTCAACGGCAATACCGACGTCGAGCTGGCGCTGGCGATCAACAGCCCGCCCCCACCGCCTCCGCCACCTCCTCCGCCACCACCACCGCCACCCCCGACACCGACTCCAACACCCACTCCGACTCCAACTCCAACTCCAACACCAACTCCGACTCCCACGCCAACACCCACCCCGACTCCAACCCCGACGCCAACACCAACCCCCACGCCGACTCCGACGCCCACGCCGACACCCACGCCGCCGCCGGGGCTGTTTGCGTCGCAGGCGCATACGTTCAATCAATTGAATGTGGCCAATGCGTTGAACGCCGCGCCGATGGACAGCGGGCTGGTGCAGGCAGTGCTGGCCTCCTCGATCGAGGATGCGCCGCTGCGCTTTGATGCGCTCTCTGGCGAGGTTTATGCCAGCGTGCACACGGTGCAGGCGGAAGATGCGCTTTTGGTGCGCGGGACAATTCTCGATCGCCTGCGCGCTGCGGCCTATGATGACGCGCCGGCTTCCTTGCGTCCGCTCGGTTATGGCGGGCCGGCGCTCGCCTATAATACAAACGAGGCGCGAGCGGCGGTACGCGAGCGGCGCGAGCAACGAATATGCGAGCGGCGCAAGCGGCGGCCATGACGCCAGCGCCCCCTCTCCCCGCTTGGGGGGAGAGGGTCGGGGTGAGGGGGCCTACGCCGCCGATCTCGGCCGGCCCGCGAATCTGCCGCTGAAAGCGCCGCTGCTCATCCCCCCGCGCGCACCGACCTATAGTTTCTGGGCGCAGGGTTTCGGCGCTTGGGGCCATGTCGATTCAGACGGCAATGCGGCGGCGTTGAAGGATAATTTCGCCGGCTTCATCGCCGGCGTCGACACACGGTTGGGCAGTCTCTGGCGGGCGGGGCTGACCGCCGGCTATACCCATGCCGACCTGAGCGTCGATGCGCGGCATTCCAGCGGCAATATCGACAGTGGCGTGGTCGGGCTTTATGCCGGCGGGCCGATCGCCGGGCGCTTCAATCTGCGTCTCGGCGGCACGTATACGTTCGACAATATCGACACCAATCGCTCGATCATCTTCCCCGGCTTTTTCGATGCCACGCACGCGAGTTTCAACGGCCATGCGGCCCAGGTCTTTGCCGAGCTGGGCTACGGCATGAGCTTCGGGCGGCTGGCGGTGGAGCCTTTGGCGGGGCTTGCTTACGTGAACGTGCACACCGGCGGCTTTGCGGAGAGCGACGACACGACGGTCGATCTGGCGGCGCTCAATGTGGCGAGCGGCAGCGAGAACACCGGCTATTCGACCTTGGGCCTGCGGCTCGCAACCCTGTTGCCGCTGTCCAACGGCGCGATCCTCACCCCGCATCTGACGGCGCAGTGGCAACACGCCTTCGGCGATGTGAGCCCTTCGGCCGCGCTCGCCTTCCAGTCGACGGGGATTGCCTTTGACGTGGCCGGCGTGCCGATTGCGCGCAACGCAGGCCTGATCGATGCCGGGCTCGACTGGCGCGTCACGCCGCAGGCCAAGCTCGGCGTCTCTTACTGGGGCGACCTCGCCTCCGACGCCCAGGTCCACGCGGTCAAAGGCAGCTTCACCTGGGATTGGTAGGAGCTCAACCTCCCCTTGAAAAGGGGAGGTCGACCGCCGCCGAAGTCGGATGTTTCCGACTTCGGCCACTTAAATGCCGAAGTCGGATGTTTCCGACTTCCGCCACTTAAATGCCGAACTCGGCTATAGCCGAGTTCGGATGGCGGTCGGGTGGGGATCTCACCTCCCCTTGAAAAGGGGAGGTCGACCGCCGCAGGCGGTCGGGTGGGGATCTGTTGTCAGGTAGGGATCTGTTGTTCAGGTGCGGATCTCTTGTTGGGTGCGGATCTCTTGTCGGATTGAACCGCGAGGTTTTGATCCCCACCCGGCGCTGACGCGCCGACCTCCCCTTTTCAAGGGGAGGTGGACCCTGCGGCACCGCCATCTGTAATCCCGTCATCGGCGCTGCCATCTGTAATCCCGTCATCGCCGGGATAAATCGACTTGACGACAAAACAAAGTGTCAGTCCTGTCTCCGAACAGGTGTCAGCTAGTGGTCCGATTCAAACATTCGCTACCCATTTCGGCGGGGATCTTTTGCGAATGTTTGAATTGAAAGACCATGAGCCAAATATAAGTTTCTAGTGGAGTTTTGGATTTGACATTCGCTTCGCGAGCTTGCAGCCAGGTGGGTAGCGAATGTCAAATCCACTCCACTAGCGCATGATCCCGTAAGATGGGAACGGCTTTCGCAAAAGCATGCCCTCGGCCATGGCGAGACAATGGCAAAAATCAAAACCGACAAGACCCCGGTCGAATTTCTCACGGCCAAGCAGGCAAAGACCGAGCATGCGCGGCTGAGTGCGGAAATTTCGGAGCACGACCGGCGCTACTATCAGCAGGATCTGCCGATCATCACCGACGCCGAATATGACGCGCTGCGCGCGCGCTACAATGCCATCGAAACGCGTTTTCCCGAGCTGCACACTCTGGAATCATTGTCACTCAAAGTCGGCGCTCCGCCGTCGGGGAGGTTCAAAAAAATCCGTCACGCCGTGCCGATGCTCTCGCTCGACAATGCGTTCGCCGAGCAGGACGTTGTGGATTTCGTCGGCCGCCTTCGGCGTTTCCTCAAACTCCCCGACGACGCGGCGATCGTCTTCAGCGCCGAGCCCAAAATCGACGGCTTGTCGATGTCGCTGCGCTACGAAAGCGGCGAACTCGTTGCGGCCGCCACGCGTGGCGACGGGAGCGAGGGCGAGGATGTCACCGCGAATATCCGTACGCTGCACGATGTTCCCCAAAGGCTAAAGGGACACCATCTGCCGCGCGTCTGCGAGATACGCGGCGAAGTTTATATGACCAAGGCAGCTTTCCTCGCACTCAATGAACGCCAGAAGGCGGCGGGGGACACCGTTTTCGCCAATCCGCGCAATTCGGCCGCCGGCTCTCTGCGCCAGAAGGATTCGAGCGTGACCGCTTCACGTCCGCTCGGTTTCTTTGCCTATGCTTGGGGAGAGATGAGCGAGATGCCGGCGGACACCCAATCCGGCATGATTAGATGGTTCGAGCATTGCGGCTTCAAGACCAATCCGCTGACCAGGCTTTGCCGTTCGACGGACGAACTCATTGCCTTCCACCGCGAGATCGAAGACCAGCGCGCCTCGCTCGATTATGACATCGACGGCGTCGTCTACAAGGTCGACCGCATCGATTGGCAGGAGCGCCTCGGTTTTATTTCTCGCACCCCGCGCTGGGCTGTCGCGCACAAGTTTCCGGCCGAGCGCGCGACGACCGTCGTAAAGGGTGTTCTGATTACCGTGGGCCGCACCGGTGTGCTGACCCCGACGGCACAACTCGAGCCGATCGGCATCGGAGGTGTGGTCGTGCAAATGGCGACGCTGCATAACGAGGATTACATCAAGGGCGTCGGCAGCAACGGCGAATTTTTGCGCGAAGGACGCGATATCCGCGTCGGCGATACCGTTATCATCCAGCGCGCCGGCGATGTCATACCGCAGATTGTCGACGTGGTGATCGAGAGGCGGCCGAAGGATGCCAAGCCGTACCACTTCCCCAAAAAATGCCCGTGCCCTTTGCATACTTCTATCGTGCGCGAGGAAACCGCCGCCGGCGAAGAGGGTGCGCGCGCGCGTTGCACCGGCGAGTTCGCTTGCCCCTATCAGAAGATCGAGCATTTGAAATTATTCGCCTCGCGCCGCGCCTTTGATATCGAGGGCCTCGGCGAGAAGCAGATCGAATTTTTTTTCGAAAAGGAATGGGTCAAAGAGCCGGCCGATATTTTCACGCTCGAAGCGCGTAACCGGAACATCAAATTGGAAGAACTCGAGGGCTACGGCGAGACCTCGGTTCGCAATCTGTTCGCGGCCATTCGCGAACGGCGCGCTATTTCGCTGGATCGCTTTATTTACGCGCTCGGCATCCGTCATGTCGGCGAAACGACGGCGCTCGTTTTGGCGCGCGGCTATGGTTCATGGGAGGCCTTCCATGATGCGTGCTCGAGAATTGCCGAAGGCGATGAACATGCGATCGCGGAGATGGATGCGCTCGACCAAATCGGCGACACGGTCATTCGTGCCGTCGCCACCTATTTCGGCGAGCCGCATAACCGCGGGATTGTCGAACGTTTGACCGAGCAGGTGAAAATTCTCGATGCCGAAAAACCAAAGATGAATTCGGCCGTTGCCGGCAAGACCGTAGTTTTTACCGGCGCGCTCGAGAAAATGACTCGCGAGGAGGCGAAAGCTCAGGCCGGCCGTCTCGGCGCCAAGACCGCCGGTTCGGTGTCGAAGAAAACCGACTATGTGGTCGCCGGCCCGGGCGCGGGATCGAAACTCGCCGAAGCCAAAAAGCTCGGCGTGACGGTGCTCACCGAGGATGAGTGGTTGAAGCTTGTATCGTAGTTACGGTTTGATCGTTATCGTGAAACCATGTTCGTATTGAAAGGAACGGGTTAACGAGTTGGGGTGTCTACGTAGGTCTTGAGCTCTGCGATCAATATTTGTCCAAAAGGCTCGTTTCCGATTGTTTGTTCAAGCTGATCGAAAAATTCTAAAGACTTTAAAATGTTGGGCTTTTGAAAACTACTATCGGAAAAAGCAGAAAGCTCTCGAAAATGTTGCATTGCTTGAGCCAATAACAGGGTCGCAAGTCTGGGGTCGCTAAGCTTCCGAGCATCGCCAACGATCGTTGCGAGCGCTTTGTAGGCCCGATTGTATGGCGTGTCGTAGTTATGAGTCTTCAACCGTATACTTTCAGACTGTTGCTCAGTACTGCCAAAGCTGATCTTAAACGCTTGTGCCGCAAGATCATCGATCATCTTCTTAAAATCGGGATTTTCCTCTATCGCTTTTTTTACTTCCGGCTTTTGGGCCGCATAAATATTAGCAACGGCGTAGATGTCATTAGGTGATTTAACAACCGCGCGTGCGAATGCAGCAGCATCGTGATCGAGCCGGACTTTGTCTTGTGCGTATTTTTTGAGATCTGCACTTATAATATTGGAGAGTAATCTTTGATCCGTGGATTCGACCGACCGCGGATCAATTTGAGCAGGTGATGCAATATGTTTCCGTAGGCTCGCGTCGTCCTCTTTTAGACGATCGATGTCTTCATTAATTGTTTTATTGAGGTCCACGGCCGACAATCCTGGCCCAATCGTACGTGTGGGCGCTGCCACATCTCTATCCTTGGCAGGTTGAGTCGTGTTCTGCGCAACTTGCGGTGGGGGGGTCTGTATCTGGGAGGCGCTCATTTCCTTGCCCTTTCAATGACTTATTTTAAACTTTTCATATCGTGAATTTAAATATGAAAAGTAATGCAGGTTTATATCTAACACAGCTCTTGCGAGGGTTGTGTAACATAGGTGACATCGGCGACCTGTTATTCTCATCTTTTCACAGCGCCCTCGTCGCCGTTTCCAGCCAGCGGCGCGTCTTCACATCGACCAGCGGCCCGATCGTTTCGCGCACTCGCTGATGATAATTGTCGAGCCAATAGCGCTCCTTATCCGTGAGCATGCCGGTATCGACGAGGCGCCGATCGATCGGCGCCAGCGTCAATGTCTCGAACGCATTGAGTGGCTTTTCCGCGCCTTGCGGCTCCGGCGCGGCAATCACGAGAACCAAGTTCTCGATGCGAATGCCGTAAGCGCCGGCTTTGTAATAGCCCGGCTCATTCGACAAGATCATGCCGCGGCGGAGCGCCACCGTACCCAGTTTGGAAATGCGCGCCGGTCCTTCATGCACCGACAGATAGCTGCCGACGCCGTGGCCGGTGCCGTGGTCGAAATCGAGCCCGGCCTGCCAAAGCGCCACGCGCGCTAAGGGATCGAGTTGCGCGCCGCTGGTGCTTTCAGGAAACACGGCGGTAGCGATGGCGATATGGCCTTTCAGCACACGGGTGAAGCGATCGCGCATGTCCGCGCTCGGCGTCCCCACCGCCACCGTGCGCGTGACGTCGGTGGTGCCATCCTCGTATTGCCCGCCGGAATCAATCAAGAATAATTCGTTGGGACCGAGACGACGATTGCTCTTGCGCGTGACGCGGTAATGCACGATCGCGCCGTTCGGCCCCGCGCCGGCGATAGTCGGGAAGGAAATATCCTTAAGCAGACTGGTCTCGCGGCGGAAGCTTTCCAGCGCCGCGACAGCGTCAATCTCAGTCACCGTCCCCGCCGGCGCCTCGCGATCGAGCCAGGCGAGGAAGCGTGCCATGGCCGCGCCGTCGCGGAGATGCGCCGCGCGCATGCCCGCGATTTCGGTGTGGTTCTTGATCGCCTTCATTAGTGTGATGGGATCGGCCCCCCGCGCCGGCTTGCCGCCATGATCTGACACAAGCCGCGTCAACGCCTCGGCGGCAGTCGTTTGATCGAAGCGAATCGTTTTGTTTTTGAAGGCGGCAAGATCCTGCGTCAGCGCCTCGGGCGGACGAATATCGGTGATTTCTTCCAGTGCGTGCCGCGTTTTATTGTCGAGCTTGGAGTCGGACACATAAAGGCTTGGCCGGCCTTCGCGCGGGACTAGGGCAAATGCAAGCGCAAGCGGCGTATGCGCGATATCCGCGCCGCGGATGTTGAAAGCCCAAGCGACGTTTTGCGGGTCGGAGACGACCAGCGCATCGGCGCGCAGCTTGGCCAGTTCGGCGCGAATTCTCGCCAACTTGTCGGGCGCGCTTTCGCCCGCAAGCTTTATGTCACGCCGTGTGACTGGTCCGGACGGCGGCGCCGGACGGTCGCGCCACAATGCGTCGATCGGGTTATCTTCGACCGGCACCAAATCGGCACCCGTTTCGGCGCAAATTTTTCGCAGCTTGTCGACATTCTCGGACGTGTGCAGCCAAGGATCGTAGCCGAGTTTGGTTTTCGTTTTCAGATGCTGCGCCAGCCATTGGTCCGGCGGCGCGTCTACCAAATGTTCGATGGAAAAAATCGACTTGTCGATTTGTGTATCGGCCTGAACCGCATAGCGGCCGTCGACAAACACCGCCGCCCGCTCGTTTAAGACAATGGCCACGCCGGCCGAGCCGGTAAAGCCGGTCAGCCACGCGAGCCGTTCCTCACTCGCCGGCAGATATTCGTTCTGCTGACGATCGGCGCGGGGCACGATAAATCCGTCGATGCCGCAGCGTTCGAGCTCGGCGCGCAGCGCTTTGACACGCTCGGCGCTTTTTGCGCCGTCGCTCGCATCGTCGAATGATTGAAATTGCGCTTCGAATTTGGTCGCCATGTTGTAAGTGTCGGCCATTTTATCCGTGCTTGAGCACCAGCGTCACCCATCCATCGAGCCGCAGGCGACGTTCGAGCGCAAGCCCTTGCACGCCATAGATGGTGAGCGCCGCATTTTCATGTGCTGGTAAAAGACCCGACAGGACAACGCGGGCGTCGGGTGCGACCAATCGGCCAAGCGCAGAAGCCATGCGCGTTAGCGGGCACAGCAAAATATTGGCGAAGATGAGATCATAAGGCGCCGCGCGCGTAATCGCGTTCATTTCGACGCTCGCACCGCGCACGAATCTCATGCTGGGCGCATGATTGAGGCGGGCGTTGGCCCGTGCCGAAGCCATTGCAATGCCGTCGATATCGCTAGCCGTGGTATGGCAACGAAAAACTTTCGCCGCCGCGATAGCCAGCACGCCCGATCCCGTACCGACATCGAGCACGCGCCGAAAGCGCCGCCGCTTGGCGAGCGCATCGAGCGCAAGCAAACAGCCGCGCGTTGTGCCGTGATGACCGGTACCGAAGGCACGAGCGGCCTCGATCTCAATGCCGAGATCATTCGACCGCGCCTTCGCGCGATCATGTGCGCCATGCACCAAAAAGCGGCCGGCGCGCACCGGTTTCAGCCCGGCAAGGCTTTCCTTCACCCAGTCCTTGGCCGGCACCTGTTCAATGACGAGCGCATCGCTTGCGTCTTCGCCGGCCTCGCGCCGCACCAGCGCACGCAAAGCGTCTTCATCCGGATTGTGGCGGACATGAATGGCCAATTGCCACGTGCCGTTTTCGTTTTCGAAAGCGGCGCAGGCCATGTCTTCGGCGTCCCAGTGCGTATCGAGACAATCGGCGAGCCTGCGCGCGGTTTGTTCGTCGCAGCTGAGACGGGCGAGGGTGGTGGCGGCATCGATCATGACCGGGCGCGACATTCGCCTCTCGCGGCTTCGAGCGCAATGGCTTTGCCGGCGGTTGTGAAAAACGAGCGCTGCCTGTCGCGCGATCAATGCCGTTTGAAATACTGAATGTCGCGCTCGTGTTTTTCCGCCGCTTTCTTGGTATCGAAGGTGCCGAGATTGCGGCGCTTGCCCGTCTTGGGATTTTTCTTGCGTGAATAGAGCCGATATTTGCCGCTGGCGAGCTTACGGATCATGCGGCGCCTCCCATTCATCGCCGAACATTCATCGAGCGGATGCCCGCTTCGTGCGACACGCTATTTCAATATTTCACCGCGTGACATTTCAGTGCGTGACGTGCTGTTCCGCGGACACCGATATGCCTTCTGCAATTCGCCTCGCCTCAGTTGCTCAGCTCGAGCACCCAATAGCGCACTCCGTTGGCTGTCTTGGCTGAGGCGAGGCCGTAGCGTTTGATGCTGCTCAACAGCATATTGTGGCGGTGGGCCGCCGAATTCGCCCACATTTTGAAAGCGCAGCTCACCGTCGCGCAACCGAAAGCGACATTCTCGGCCGCCGTGGAATATCCGGCCATGCGGGCACCAAATCCGTCATGATCGAGATGGTTGCGCCGTGCCAGATCTCGCGCATGCGCGGAAGCGGCGCGGGCGAGCGCGGCGCTTGTATGCAAGGGCGGCAGGCCGTTCGCGCGGCGAAACGCATTGATTTCAGACGCGGAGGCGGCGGTCGCGGTCAGGATGACAGCGGAAAAACCAGCGCCGAGGCGGAGCATGAGTCTCATTATTTCCGTATAGCACAACAGGCTGTGGTTGAAAATGAATTTAACATAAGCATTCACGTGTAAATAATTATCAGCATTCAGGTGTAAAAAGAGCGAAATTGATCACCCGAAGTCTCGCCTGGGCTATTGGCTTTGGTTAAAATGGAGCCAATCAGTAACCGCTCGAAAATTTTTCAGTGCCGGCCATGCTCGAGCTGACCGGAAATGTGCGGGAGAGTATGACGTGACAATGAGTCAAGAACTTACACGTGGTCGCGGCCTCTCGGCATTCGAAGCGCTTGTTGCGATCGACCAATCCGTTTTGGACGCCATTCCGGCAGCGGTCTTCGTCATTTCCGGCGACGGCGTGCTCGTTCGCTTCAATCGGCGGGCGACCGAATTGTGGGGGCGCACCCCGGAGCTGGGCGATTCGACCGAACAATTCTGCGGCTCATACCGTCTTTATACTCTCGACGGAACGCCAGTGCCGCCCGAAAAGGGGCCCATGGCGGTTAGCCTTGCTGAAGGGACGGCCCAGCATGGCGTAGAGGCGATCATTGAACGCCCTGACGGTTCGCGCATCTTCGTCAATTGCTATGTTGAGCCATTGAGACATGCGAACGGGCATGTTGAAGGCGCCATCAATTGTTTTCAGGACGTCACGAAAGCCAAGGAATCCGAACGATTGCTGCACGAAACTCAACAGCAGTTTCGGGATGTCCTCGACGCCCTTCCTGCTGCGGTTTACACCACCGATGTCGACGGAAAGATCACCTTCTTTAACCGTTTCGCGGCGGAGTGGGCGGGCCGGGAGATCGCATTCGGAGTGGATCATTGGTGCATCAGTTGGCGCCTCTTCGACTGCAACGGTAGCGCGATCAAGCGCGACGAATATCCGATGGCCGTCGCATTGAAACAAAAGCGCGCTCTTCAGGGGGTAGAGGCCGTCATGGAACGGCCGGACGGCTCCAGGACGCCTTTTTTAGCTTATCCGACGCCGCTTTTTGACGAATCCAACCAGATGTGCGGCGCAGTCAACATGCTGGTGGATATTAGCGACCGCAAACGCGCGGAAGCGCAACGCGAGCTTTTGGTCGCCGAGCTGAGTCATCGGGTCAAGAACACGCTCGCTTCCGTGGTGTCGATTGCGCGACAGACGTTTTTGAAAGGCCGCTCGATCGAAGAGATACAACGCACCTTCGCCGGGCGCGTGCAGGCTCTGGCGCAAACGCATACGCGGCTTGCCGAGACGAGTTGGACGGGCGTCTCGCTCAAATCGATTCTCAATGATGAGCTTGCGCCTTATCTCGGTGAGAATGGCGCGAACGTCCAGGTGGGAGGGCCAAACATTGAGCTCAACCCGCGCCGTGCCATCATGCTCGGCATGGCCGTGCACGAGCTTGCCACCAATGCGGCCAAGCACGGCGCGCTGTCAAGCAAGACCGGCGCGGTCAACGTCAGCTGGCAATTGCTGGGCGATCGACAGCTCGTTTTGGAATGGGCCGAGTTGGGCGGGCCCAAAGTCACGCCGCCGGCGCACAGCGGGTTTGGCAGCCTATTATTGGAGCGTATCTTGCCCGAGGATTTACGCGGCACGTTCACGCCCGACTATGCCCAGGAGGGGCTGCGTTGCGAGATTGCCATTCCCTTGGATGACCCGCCGGCGGGCGCGCATTCAGTACGTTTGGAAAATGCATGAGGCAGGACCGTCGGGAGCGCAGCGCGCCCGATTCCGATCACCAATCTTCCGGCGGAATGCAAAAAGTGTTTCAGGGCCTGCGCGTTCTCGTCGTCGAGGATGAATTGCTTTTGGGGCTCTCGCTTCATGACGACCTGCAAGCGCTTGGCTGCATTGCGCTCGGTCCTCTCGGCACGCTGGCGCAGGCTTTCGACGAGACGCAGCGGAGCGAATTCGATCTCGCTATTCTCGACGTCAATCTGCACGGTCAAATGGTTTACCCGCTGGCGGACGAACTATCCCGGCGCGGCATTCCGTATTTGTTTTTGACCGGCTACGCGATGGAAACTTTGCCCGAAACGTTCAGAGGAGTGCCGCATCTGGCGAAGCCTTACGACGCCGCGCTTCTGGCCAAGAAAATAACGGTATTGCTGCGCAGTCCATAGCCCCGGGCTGCCTCATCGCGGCGTTGTTTGCCGCGATCAATGGTGGAAGGGGTAACCACGTAGGCATCGGCTCGCGGCGGTAGCATTCTCACGCGATAAATCGAATCCGATCGCCCGTTTCTCGCGAAAATCGAACGCGCGCGCAAAAAAAATTCATCCTGCGCGAACCTTCCAATTCGTTTGAGGCGTTGTCTAGTGGTCCGATTCAAACATTCGCTACCCATTTCGGCGGGGATCTTTTGCGAATGTTTGAATCGAAAGACCATGAGCAAATATAAGTTTCTAGTGGAGTTTTGGATTTGACATTCGCTTCGCGAGCTTGCGGCCAGGTGGGTAGCGAATGTCAAATCCACTCCACTAGTGTGGGTTGGTTCGGAAATCCGCTTGCAGAGGTTGCTGAAAGAATGAAGCGGATTTCCGAACCACACATGAGCGACTGATCGCGGCCCTATGAGCAGCATGAGCAGCGGGCGGCGAGTTCGGATTTTTCGTAGGTAACACCATTAGAGGAGGGAGCAATGAGGCGTATTATTCTTGCGGCCCTGATCACTTCTTTTTCCGTCGGCTCGGCACTGGCGCAATCTTGTGAAAGCAAGGCTGTCGGCAAAGACGGTAAGCCGCTCGTTGGTGCTGCCAAAACCAGTTTCATTAAAAAATGCAAGCAAGGCGCTTGCACCGCCAAGGCGGTCGGTAAAGACGGCAAGCCGCTTTCCGGCGCGGCGAAGAGCAGCTTCATGGCGAAATGCGAGAAGGAATCGTCCTAGGCCGCCGCGGTGCCTTTATTGCCGGTCTCTACGGCGTGGATAGGGAGTCGGACCATGCGTAGTATCATTATTTGTTTGGCCATCTTCATCGCGTCGGTTGTGAGCTTTCCTAGCTATGCGCAACAGAAGACGATAAAAGCGTGCCAGGAAGAATGGCGCGCAAACAGAGCCGAAAATCAGGCCAAAGGCGTTACGCAAAAGGCTTACGTCGAGCAGTGCCGAGCAGCAGGTTCTACCGGGCAGCCAGCGGCCGGTCGACCATCAGCATCAGAGCGCAAGGGCACAACCGGTGCTGCGCCCGCAGCCGGTCAAAAGACGGTGAGAGCATGCCAGGAGGAATGGCGCGCGAACAGAGCCGAAAATCAGGCCAAAGGCATTACGCAAAAGGCTTACGTCGAGCAGTGCCGCGTCGCCGGCCGTGTGGCGCAGCCCGCAACCGCTGCGCCACGGCCGGCAACGCGGAGAGCCACAACGGGCGCCGCACCGCCTCCAACACCGGGATCCGTCCGCTCGAGGCCCGCCCCTTCCGCGGCGGCAACGCCAATGGGTGCCAATCAATACGCGACCGAAACGCAGGCCAAATTCCGATGCGGAGCCGGCATGGTTGTTTGGGCTAATCTTGAATTCGAAGATTTATCACTTCCCGGCTTACAGGGATTACGGCAATACGAAAAGCGGCGCGTATATGTGCGAGCGGGATGCGATCGGTCAGGGAATGCGCGCCGCAAAAAACGAAAAACATCCCTGAGAGTCTCCCGCTCCGCTCAATGAACTTGCACGTCGATAGCCACTTTAGCGCGATGGAGGTTTGCTATGGGAGTATTGGATCAGCTTAGCAGCTCGCTAAAAACGCTACTCGGTTCGGCATCGAGCGCCGAAATGCCGGCCTTGATGTCGGCCGTGCTCGCCAAGACGAGCTTCGGCAATCTGCAAGGCCTTGTCGATCAGCTGCAACAGAGCGGCTTGGGCGATCAGGTCAAATCCTGGTTGAGCAACGGCCCCAATATGAAGATCACGCCCGATCAGTTGAAGGCGGCGCTGCAAAGCGATCAGGCGAAGCAGATCGCGGAGCATTTCGGCGTTCCGCTCGACGACGCGCTGAAGACGCTGGCGGATTATCTACCCCGCGCCGTCGACGAGGCCAGCCCCAACGGGACAATTGAAAAATTGTGAGCGCGGCGTCGAGAGCGCAATCCGGCGAAGTGGAAACCGGTTCGCGCGAACCAAGGAGTGCCCGCGCGAGCATGTCAGTTAAGCCATCTGTTTCTTGAGCGCGCGGCGCACGGCTTTCGGCTCGTGCTTGATGACTTCGATCAAGGTCCGCGCGGCGCCAGAGGGGCGGCGCGTGCCAAGCTCCCATTTGCGCACGGTGCCGACGCCCGTGCCGATCACGGTCGCGAACTCCCGTTGCGACAGGCCGAGCTTATGCCGTGCCTCGCGCGCATCGGTGTCGCTGGGGATGACGTGATGGACGATCACATCGGCCGGTTCGCCGCGCACATATTTCAGCGCTTCTTGAAGGCTCTCACGTATGTCATCAGCCACACGACGCTTTTTTATTTTTTTTGCCATTGGTTTGTGATCTTCTTCACTAAAGCCGCGAATTTATTTTTCTCCTGTGAACCAAGGTCGGCTTTCTCGTTCTTGGCGTAAATTGTTAAAAGCAGAACGGGAAAGTGGCCGGGACAAGCCCGGCCATGACGAGAAACTCATGTTCTCTCGTTACCCTTTGACCTTTTGATCTTCAACACTTCTTTGCTGTTATCCAGGCGAACCGTCATTACTTCAAACCAACCCCGCCTTTTTGGCAGTTCTCGCGCGATAGCGTCGACACCAGCGAGTAGCTTCGGTCGTGTTTTTGCTGGCTCGCCTACTGAATCAAACCATTGCGCTACGCGGGTCTTTGCGCGCGCAACAAGCTCTTTATTTATTGTGCGCTCGGTGGGCAAAATTTCTTGTTTCAAGAATGGCGGTGTGTAAGAGAAGCCTCGAATTTGTGGGTAGAAACACGCGGTCGCTAAGAAGCGAAATCACTCCGCCGCTTCGGCCGTCACGCGAAAGGGCACGGCGACGATAACGGCATCGGCGGCGTGTTCTTGAAATTCCACATCGGCGCGCAACTCATCGATCGTGCGCGGGGGAGGGAAGCGCGTGGTGCCGTCCTTGTTCTCCCAATCCTCGGCTGCGAATTGCAGCACTTCGGCGGCCTGTTGCATCGCCTCGTCAATCGTATCGCCCGCCGTGATGACGCCCGGCACATCGGGAAACGAGACGCCATAACCGCTGTCCGGTTCTTTATGGATCAGGGCAATGTAGTGCGGCATCGATCAATCCTTTTGCCAGCCTGCTTGCTTATAGATGCTGCTAGATGCTGCGTACCGTTCCTTGTGGCAAGTCCCGCTTCGGATGCGGCACTATAACCATTAAATGTCTCGTTTTGTGGACGAATTTATGGTGCGAGCCACGCACCGAAACCTGCTCGAAACCGTCCTGAAGCAAACGGCGTATAATATCACGGCTGTCGCGGAGCATGACATCCCCTTGTCATACCTGCGCTTGGTCTGGCCTCCATTTTAATGCGAGCTTTTTTCATGACTTTTGGCAATCAGGTTCGCTTTGGCCGATTTGGAAGATGCTTTGCCGCATTTTGTGGGTCGAGCGAAGCCATCAGTTTGACCATCGCCGTCCATGTGATTTTCTAACGATCTCGAGCGGCTGTCTTCAGCGACCATTTCACGCGCTCGGCAATAAATGCGGTGAAGGGCTTTAGATTATTCTCAACGCTGGCTGCTTCGAGCGCCGTCATGTACGCCTGCCGGTCTTCAACACGGATAACGGTCCAGGGATAGCCGGCAGAGGCCAGCATTGCATTCATGAGGAAACGCGCCATGCGCCCATTACCGTCGAGATAAGGGTGAATGTAGCCAAATAACCAATGTCCCAGCACAATGCGCGGGGCTGCCTCTTTTTCCTTTTCAATGAGATCGAAAAAGATATTCATAGCATCGGGCACCGACGCGGCCCGTGGCGGAATATGACGCGATCCTTTCAAATAAACCGGTTCTCGGCGATAGCCTGCAAGCATTGCCGGACGAATTAAACCGGCTGCTACCGAAGGCTGGAAGAGCTCCCGATACCAATCGCGATGATCCGATCTGACAATTGGACCGGCTCTGTCTCCTTTAAGAATTGTGATGACGGATCTCTTGACGCTCTGGAATGCTTGCCAATAACCCCTGGCAGCTAATGCATCCCGATTTTTTCTATCGTCTTCATTTTCAGCGGGGCTCCAATTTCCCGATCGTACGCGCTCGATCAGTTTCGGCGTGACGCTATAGCCTTCGATTGAAAGTGAATGGTAGGCGTCGTTTTTGTAGATCGCGTCGATGAATTTCAAGTAAGGCTTTGTGTTCTTAGGCATGCCTGGTGCTTTCGGAAATTCGCGTATCACTGCATCTCGATGTGTTTCCCACAAAGTGCGTATGCGTCCCGCTATCGGAGTGTCGCCGATAGCGAGCTTTCTGATTGTTTGTGTACCAGCGAAAGGGTCGGCCTCGCGGACATCGTAGCCTGCGCCTTTCATGGTTTTGATTATTTCATCGGCGACTTCCGCGCGGCTGAGATGGCGAAGCGCGCCCGCGAGTTTACCGGCGACAACGGTATGCCCGCCCTCGAGAAGCCGTCCCAATATTTCGGATGCATCTTTAATTCCGGCTAGGCCGACCTGCGCTTCTATCGGGTTCCGGGAAAAAAAATTGTCTGGCACCCGTATAAGCGCGGCAGCGGAAGAAAACATGCGTAGGCCATCCTTCAGGAGCAAGTCGGCGTTCGGCGGAATGTCTTTTTGTTTGACGTCGTAGAGAGACGCGCCGAACGGTAAACTGACTTTGTTGTTGGTCCCCCGAGGGCTGTTCACTATGACCTGGCTGGGTATGACCGTGCTTTCTGCTAGAAGGAGCAACGATTGTTCGGCGGAAAGATACCAGGCCGGGCCGAAGCGATCCTCGCAATAGCGCGCGCAAAATTCCCAAAAAGAAGCGTACCAGGGCGTCGTGTCGGACGGCGGTGTGTTGGGACTGGCTGACATGAGCCAGCCCTTCATAATTTCTTTTAGGAAACCGTTTTGACTCAGGCGCTGGCGATCCGTGCGGGTGAAGTCGGCGGACTTAAAAACGCGTCGTCCACCTTGCTGAAGTTCTTTCAGCTTTCCAAGCGAGGCTGCCAGTTTTTCGTTTGGCGTAGCCATAGACTAAAATCCTTTGTCTTCAAGGGTGGGCTGTCCGTGGAGAATTACAAGTATATTCAGTTGTATATATACAAGTAAATATCGTCTAATAATTACAAGTTAATTATGCCGTATAGTTACAAGTAGATTATGATCATGGGTCTTCCTGGCACCGCTCCGCAAAACTATCGACCACCCGCCTCCCCCCAGCCTTATCGAACGCAATGGTGCGCTTTGCTAGTGGTCTTTCAATTCAAACATTCGCAAAAGATCCCCGCCGAAATGGGTAGCGAATGTTTGAATCGGACCACTAGCGTTTCTTTGACGTATTCTCTGGCCTTCGCGCTTTATGCGGGCTCACATTTTGTGATTTGCGCGGGTCCGGCCATTCCAGCACTTCTTGCGACAACAGCTCCACTTTCGACGAACGGCGGCGCTTGCGGAGTGCATGCGGCGGCGCGATCGGCGTATGGGGCGATAAATCGAGGTCAAGTAGAAGCCAGTCGAGGTCTTCCAGCGCGATCACCCAACGTTTCGGCGCATAGCATGTAAGCGAGAAGGGACGCGAATAGGCGAGCATCGATTTTTTGCCGCCCGGCAGACAATATTCGTGCGCGTAACTCATCGCCAGTTCGCGTACCGTTCGATAAATGGGATCGCGCCAGCGTAAGATAGCGTGATTGGTCTTGCTGATTGCGCCCCACAGGCCGCGTTCCTTGAACAGCGCAACGATGTGGTCATGGTCGCTCGGCAGCGCCTGAATGTCCATCAGCCACGCATCGCGCCCGTGAAAGGCGAGCACTGCGGCAGCAAAGAAAGCGCCCTCCGAGCAATGCGCCATGCGCTCTCGCAGCATGCGGCGCGGCGACATGGCGGTGTCGCCATCAAGGCCGAAATTGGCGGGGAGTTTGTCGAGAAAGGTTTGTATCTTCTGCGGCGTGTTAAGACGTGCAAAGAGCCGGTCTTCGGCCGGTGTGAGCAGGGTGCGCAGTGCTTTGCGGTAAGTTGAGGTCACCATGGTTGACGAAAATTCCAGAGACGATATCGCGCGGTTTTTTTTCCATTTGGAAAGCGCAAAACCGCATGTTACCAACGTTCTCCACAAGTCGCCGATGGGAGTAAATCGTTGCGCCTCTGGTGGGGCCCGGCAGCAGATGCGTTCTTATTTTCCGGCACTTATTGAGCTTTTCTCGAATAGGCTTCTAGTTAGGGCTGCCGCAGGCGCGGCGGTCAAGGCCTTATCATGTCTTCCATCTTTGTCGCTATCCCAAAAACGGCGCCATTCTCCGAAGAAGATGTCGAACTGCTTAACCGGGTCGTCGGCCCGGCAAGCCCCCTGCAGCGGGCATGGCTGGCTGGCTTTCTCGCGGGCGTGGAATCCGTTTCCGGCGCTTCCGTGCAAGCGGCGGCACCGCCGCGCGCGGCCGAGCCGCTCACCATTATTTACGCAAGTGAATCGGGAAATTCGGAAAAGCTTGCCGCCGACGCGGCGAAGTCCGCGCGCAAACTCGGTTTTAAGCCCACGACCGTCGATATGGCGGACATGGAGCTCTCGGCGCTTGCAGCCGCGAAGCGTCTTGTCGTGATTGCCGCGACATGGGGCGAGGGCGAGCCGCCGGGCCGCGCAGCGCGCGTTTATAATGAATTGATGGGCGAGGGCGCACCGCGCCTCGAAGGGGTCGAGTTCGGCGTCTTGGCGCTGGGCGACACGGCTTACGCCGACTTCTGCGCCATCGGCAAAAAAATTGACGAGCGTTTGGAAGCGTTGGGCGGCAAGCGCACCATCGATCGCGTCGATTGCGATCTCGATTTTGCCGCACCCGCAGCGGACTGGATTGGCCGTGCGCTAAAAACCCTTGCGCCGCCGGATGCCGGCCGCGGGCAAACAATAGGTCAAGTGATTGCGGTCGATTTCAGCGCAAAGTCTTCTGCTTCCCCCAGCACCGATATCGTCGAAGCCGAAGTCATCGAGCATGTGAATTTGAACTCATCGCGGTCGGACAAGGAGACCGTGCATCTGGCTTTGGCTTTCGAAGGTGGCGCGCCCGCTTATCAGCCGGGCGATTCACTCGATCTCTATCCGGAAAACGATCCGGCCTATGTCGACGAATTGTTGCAGCTCGCCGGCCTTGCCGGCGATGCCGCGCTCCGCAACGAGTTGATAGCGTCGCGCGACGTGACCACGCTCTCGGCTAAAACCATCGAGACTTATGCGACATTGACCGGCCAGCAGCCGCCGATCGAAGGCGGCGTGCGCGCCTGGATTATGGGCCGTCAGCTCGTCGATTTGATTGCGGCATTTCCGGCCAATCTCGATGCCGGCGCGCTGCTCTCGTTGACCCGTCCTCTGGCGCCGCGCGCCTATTCGATTGCCTCCTCCCGCAGCGAGGTCGGCGATGAAGCACATTTGCTGATTTCCGCGGTACGCTACAACGCGCATGGCCGCGCACGAAAGGGCGTCGCCTCTACTTACGTCGCCGAACGGCTCAAGCGCGGCGCGCGCGTGCGCGTGAAGGTCAAGCCGAATAAACATTTCGCGCTGCCGGCACCGGACAAAGACATCATCATGGTCGGTCCGGGCACCGGCGTGGCCCCGTTCCGCGCCTTCGTTCAGGAGCGGCGCGCCACCAATGCGAGCGGCAAAAGCTGGCTGTTCTTCGGCGACCGGACGTTCACGCACGACTTTCTCTATCAGCTCGATTGGCAGGAAGCCTTGAGCGATGGCGCACTCACCCGCATTGACCTCGCATTTTCGCGCGATCGGCCGGAGAAACTTTACGTTCAGCACAAGATTTGGGAGCGGCGCGGAGAACTCGTGCAGTGGCTCGATAGCGGCGCGTACTTTTATGTATGCGGCGACGCCAAAGCGATGGCCAAAGACGTGCGCGCGATGCTGGTCAATGCTTATGCCGACGTGAAGGCGCTGACGGGCGAAGCGGCCGAACAGGCGATTGTGACGCTTGAGCGCGAGAAACGCTATCTCCAGGATGTTTATTAGCGAGCACTCCGTAGGGTGGCAAAGGCGCCTTGGATTGTGGATGCCGGGCAGGAAGAAGCTGGATAGGCGCCGTGCCCACCAGCGATGCTTGTATACGCTAGTGGTCCGATTCAAACATTCGCTACCCATTTCGGCGGGGTCTTTTGCGAATGTTTGAATTGAAAGACCATGAGCCAAATATAAGTTTCTAGTGGAGTTTTGGATTTGACATTCGCTTCGCGAGCTTGCGGCCAGGTGGGTAGCGAATGTCAAATCCACTCCACTAGATGAAGTCAGCCGGTGGGCACGGCGCTAAAGCGCCTTTGCCCACCCTACGCGGCAATAAATTTGAAGGCTCTCAATGACCGACGAATTCTCGCGCAACGAGCGCATCAAGGAAGCCAGCGATTACCTGCGGGGCACGCTCGCGGAAGGCCTGCGCGAGGAGGTGACCGGGGCGATCGTCGAAGACGATCAGCAGCTCGTCAAATTCCACGGCATGTACATGCAAGACGACCGCGATCTGCGACCCGAGCGCACGCGTAAAAAAATGGAGAAGGCTTTCTCCTTCATGATCCGTCTGCGCATTTCCGGTGGTGTGCTCACGCCACAGCAGTGGCTCGCCATCGATCAGGTTGCGCGCGACTACGGCAACCACACCATGCGCCTGACGACGCGGCAGACGGTGCAGCTGCACGGCATCATCAAATCGAATTTGAAATCGATGCTGAAGCGCATGGACGAAGTGTTGCTCAATTCGATTGCGGCTTGCGGGGACGTCAACCGCAATGTCATGTGCAATCCGAATCCCTTCCAGTCGCGCGCGCATGCCGTTGCGCTCGAATTGGCGCGTCAAATTTCCGATCATCTGACGCCGCGAACGCCCGCCTATCGCGAGATTTGGCTCGACGGCGAGCGCATCGCCGGCGGCGAGGAAGAAGTCGTCGAACCGATCTACGGCAAGTCTTACCTGCCGCGGAAATTCAAGATCGTGGTGGCGGTGCCGCCGTCGAACGACGTCGATGTCTTTGCACACGACCTCGGCTTCATCGCCATTCTCGACGATAAAGGCGAGGTGCAAGGCTGGAACGTCACCGTCGGCGGCGGCATGGGCATGACCCATGGCGAGCTCGATACCTATCCGCGCACGGCGGACGTGACGGGTTTTTGCGTGACGAAAGACGCGATTGCCGTCGCCGAAGCCGTGGTCACCGTGCAGCGCGACTGGGGCGATCGTAAACTGCGCAAACACGCACGGCTGAAATACACGATCGAGGATCGCGGGCTGGATGCTTTTCGCGCCGAAGTCGAGTGCCGCGCCGGCGTAGAACTCGCGCCGCCGAAACCTTTCACCTTCACCTCGACCGGCGACCGTTATGGCTGGAGCCAAGGCGAAGACGGGCGCGGGCACCTGACGCTTTTCATCGAATCCGGCCGCGTGCATGACCGTCCCAGCCTTGCGCAGATGACGGCCTTGCGTCAAATCGCGCAAATACACGACGGCGACTTCCGTATCACGCCGAATCAAAATCTCATCGTCGCCAATATCGCAACCGACAAACAGTCGGAAATCGAAAAGCTGGCGCGCGAAGCGGGCCTGCTCGGGCCGTGGTCGGGCCTGCGGCGCAACGCCATGGCTTGCGTCGCGCTGCCGACGTGCGGCCTCGCGCTCGCG
This sequence comes from uncultured Pseudomonadota bacterium, assembly GCA_963697535.1. Classification (GTDB taxonomy): domain Bacteria; phylum Pseudomonadota; class Alphaproteobacteria; order Rhizobiales; family Xanthobacteraceae; genus Pseudolabrys. The sequence goes on from OY969085.1 coordinate 1,716,950, forward strand.
GAAAGCGAACGCTATTTGCCGGATTTATTGACGGCGCTCGATGAACGGCTCGGTGCGCACGGTCTTTCCGGCGACGACATCGTCATTCGCATGACCGGTTGTCCGAACGGCTGCGCGCGTCCCTATCTCGCGGAGATCGGTTTGGTCGGCAAAGGGCCTGGTCGCTATAATCTTTATCTCGGCGCCGCCTTCGACGGCTCGCGTCTGTCAAAGCTTTATGCCGAGGATGTCGATCACGCCGGCATTGTTGCCGCGCTCGATCCGCTTTTTGCCGCTTATGCCGCCAAGCGCGAGAGCGGCGAACGCTTCGGCGAATATTGCATTCGTGCCGGTTTTATTGCGGCGACGAGCAATGGCCGCGATTTTCACACCAATACGGGCAAGCGTGCTGCCGCCACACAAGCCCGCGCATGACGAAAGAGTGGGCCTATCAAAATTAAATCGGCAGTGACCGGCTTTTCCTCGCGCACAAGGCGCTCGATCCGTGTGCGCGGCACGCCCAGCGCGGCTGCGAGCGCATAGGGCGTCAGCTTGAACGGCTTCAAAAATTCTTCCCTCAGAATTTCGCCAGGGTGAATTGGACTGAGTTTCTTCGCCATATGTCCTCCTTTGCAACCATCCCCCGCGAGGAAGCACGACAGGCTAATGATAGTCCACAATCTCTACCTCTCCTGGACCCGCCGAGGTCCACCGAAATACGATCCGCCATTGATCGTTGATACGGATCGATTTGTTGCGGGGTGCCCCAATCGGTCTGCGCGTGAGAGCATCGTGACGACTCGCGAGACGGATCCCGTGTGCATTTTTTCACGGTCTTCGCTGCTGCAAAAATAGGCGTTTTTAAAAACGGAACACATTTTCAAAATATTATCATGTATTTTCAATTAGTTATCGAATTGCGTTCCATTTGAATGCGCCGCAGCATTAGGCTTGGAATGCACTGCAGCATGGTACTAGGCTCCATTAGCCCGCTGTCGATCGACAGCTCAAAACAGGAGTTGACACATGGACTACGTTAAACCGGCAGAGATTGCTTCTGTAATGGTCAATACCGGGCGATCCAAGCTTGCGTTGGCACCTATCGACCTCTTCATTCGTGGTGGCTTAGCCGGCGCGATTCTGGCGGCGGCGACCAGTCTTGCCTTCACGGGCATAGTGCAAACCAACCAGCCGCTTGTCGGCGCGCTGATCTTTCCCGTGGGCCTCATTCTTATCGTATTGCTCGGGCTCGATCTGGTCACCGGCGCTTTCGGTTTGGTGCCTCTGCCTTGGATCGAACGCGATGCCGGTGCGCCGAGCATGCTCGCCAATTTCGCCTGGATTTTTCTCGGCAACTTGATTGGCAGTATGATCTATGGCGGCTTGTTGGCCATCGCGCTGACGAATTTCGGCACCGCCGCGCCGGCCGGCGTTGCCGCCAAGATCATCGCGATCGCGCAGGCTAAAACAACGGGTTACGAAGCCCTTGGGTTTGCCGGCCTGGTTACGGTCTTCGTCAAGGCGATGCTGTGCAATTGGATGGTCTGTCTCGCTATCGTCGCGGCCATGACCACGACGTCAACCATCGGCAAGATCGCTTGCGCCTATATGCCGGTGTTCATCTTCTTCGCGCAAGGCTTCGAGCACGCCGTCGTCAATATGTTCGTCATCCCCACGGGCATGTTGATGGGCGCCAAGATCACGATCGCGGAATGGTGGTTGTGGAATCAGATTCCGGTGACGCTCGGCAATTTGGTGGGCGGCTTCGTTTTCACCGGTCTTGCGCTCTACATCACGCACAAGCCGCGCAAGAGTGCGCCTGCGCCTCTCAGCGCGCCGATGCAGGTGCCTGCGGAATGAGCGAGGCAGCTCGTAAACCGGTGATCGGTCAAACCGGCGACTTCGAACCCGAACAGAAACGCTATCTGGAAGGGTTTGTCGCCGGTGCGCAAATCGCCAAAGCCGCTAAAACCGTAACAGGTGGGCTGGCGAATGTCGCAACCTCGGCGCCTGCGGCAGGTGAGCCGCTAGGCCCGGATGCGGCGGCGCTGAAGGCGCAGAGCCGCGTGTTGGCTTCGGGCGGCAAATTGTCCGATCCGGAGACGTTCAAGCGTGAGCAACATCCTTTCGATGCTTACGAACGGCTGAAAGAGCAAGTCGAAAAGGGCGAATATCCCAAGCCGCCGGATAATTTCCGTTGGCGCTACTTCGGCCTGTTTTATGTCGCGCCGAACCAGAACTCCTACATGTGCCGGCTGCGGCTGCCGAATGGTATTCTCAAAGCCGCGCAATTTACCGGACTCGCCGAGCTCGCCGAAAATTACGGCGGCGGCTACGCGCATATAACAACGCGTGCAAACATCCAGATCCGCGAGATCGAAGCGTGTAACGCCGTCGCCGTGATCGAGGCGATCCAAGATCTCGGTCTGTGCTCGCGCGGCTCGGGCGCCGACAATATCCGTAACGTCACGGGTTCGCCGACAGCGGGCATCGATTCGCAAGAACTCATCGACACGCGGCCCTATGCGCGCGAATGGCACTTCCACATTCTCAATGATCGTTCGCTTTACGGGCTGCCGCGCAAGTTCAATGTCGCCTTCGATGGTGCAGGCCTCGTGCCGGCTTTGGAAGATACAAACGACATCGGCTTCCAGGCTGTGCGGGTGACCGACGGATTCGGCCTTAACCCCGGCGTCTGGTTCAAGCTCTGTCTCGGCGGCATCACGGGACACCACGATTTCGCGCGCGATACCGGCATTCTGGTACGGCCGAAGGATGCGTGTCGGGTGGCGGATGCGGTGGTATGCGTGTTCATCGAGCACGGCAATCGCACCGATCGCACCAAAGCGCGGCTCAAATATGTGCTCGACGCGATGGGCGTCGAAAAATTCCTGGCTCTTGTCGAGGAGAAGCTCGGTCGCAAGTTGGAGCGCGCGGCACCAGGCGCCGCCGCGCCGCGACCCAATTTCAGCCGCACCGCGCATATCGGCATCCATCCGCAGAAACAGACAGGGCTCAACTGGATCGGCGTTGTTGTGCCGGTCGGGCGCTTGACGGTCGCCCAGATGAAAGGGCTTGCGGCGATCGCGCAGGAGATGGGCGACGGCGACGTCCGTTTGACCGTCTGGCAAAATTTGCTGATCTCCGGCGTGCCGGATGCAAAGCTTGAAGCTGCGCGGCAAAAAATCGAGGCGCTTGGCCTTGCAATCGAGACAAGCGCACTCCGCGCCGGTTTAGTGGCCTGCACCGGCAATACCGGCTGCAAATTCGCCGCTGCCAATACCAAGAAACATGCTGAAGACATCGCCAGCTGGTGTGAAACGCGCGTGGCGCTCGATACACCGGTGAACATTCATCTTACCGGCTGTCATCATTCTTGCGCGCAGCATTTCATCAGCGAAATCGGCTTGCTCGCCTGCAAAGTGCAGGAGAACGAAGAGGCCGAGCCTGTCGAAGGCTATCACATTCTCGTCGGCGGCGGCTTCGGGCCGAACGCCGCGCTTGGCCGCGAACTCTATCGCGATGTAGCCGCGGAGGAGACGCCGCGCGTGATCGAGGGCATCCTCAAGGCCTATCTGGCGTATCGCGCGTCGATGGACGAAAGTTTTCTCACCTTCGTCAAGCGGCACGAGATCGCCGCGCTCAAGGCCATGATGGAAGGAGAGGTCGTCGAATGAGTATGACACCGCAACCGTTCATTCCGTCTTTTATTCCGGAGAATGCTCCGTTCACGCCGGAACAGCGCACTTGGCTCAATGGTCTGTTCGCGGGCGTATTCGGGTTGCAGGAAAGCATCTCGCCGCTGTCGAATGCCGATGTGGCCAAACTCCTGCCTGGGTTGATCGGTGTCGGTGCGTCTGCTGCGCCGTCGCCCGATGCCGACGACGGCGCACCTTGGCACGATCCCGCCATGCCGCTTGCCGAGCGCATGAAACTTGCCGAGGGCAAGCCTTTGCCGCGGCGGATGATGGCTGCCATGGCGCAGCAGGACTGCGGCCAATGCGGTTATAACTGCAAGGATTACGCCGACGCGCTCTTCGCTAAATCCGAAAAGCGGCTGAATTTGTGTGTGCCGGGCGGCAAGGATACGGCGCGCGCGCTCAAGGAGCTCTATCAAGAACTCGAAGCGCCTGAGGCAACCGTCTCACGGACACTTGTGCAGGAGATAAAACCTGCGACAGTCGGAGGGCCAGGGCGTTCACGCGATAATCCTGTCTACGCGACGCTTTTATCGCGCCGCCGCTTGAACAAGCCGGGGTCGGAAAAGGAGACTTGGCACGTCGAATTCAATCTCGCCGGCACGGCGCTCGATTACAACGCCGGCAACTCGTTGGGTATTTTCCCGGCTAACGATCCAGCACTTGTCGAAGCGGTGCTCACCGCGCTCGAAGCGCCGCCGGATTTCCCCATCGGCGGGCGAACTTTGCGGGAGGTGTTGACCGATGGCGTATCGTTATCGCCCGCGCCGGACATGCTGTTTCAGCTCATCTCGTATCTGACGGGCGGCGAGCGCCGCGTGAAGGCGAAGGCTTTGGCGACAGGGCAAGATCCCGATGGCGATGCTGCGACACTCGACGTGCTTGCCGCCTTGCAGAAATTTCCCGGCATACGCCCCGATCCGGAAGCTTTTATTGAATTGCTCGATGCCTTGCAGCCGCGCGTCTATTCGATTTCATCGTCGTTGAAGGCCAATCCCGGCCGCGTGTCGCTGACGGTCGATGCCGTCCGCTACAATGTCGGCAAGCGCGAGCGGCTGGGTGTCTGCTCGACTTATCTCGCCGGGCGCGTCTCGCCGGACGACAAACTTCGTGTCTATGTTCAGAAGGCACACGATTTCGCGCTCCCCGCCGATCCGTCGAAACCGATCGTCATGATCGGCCCCGGCACCGGCGTCGCGCCGTTTCGCGCCTTTCTTCAGGAGCGGCAGGCGACAAAAGCGCCGGGACGGAACTGGCTTTTCTTCGGCCATCGGCGCAACAATTACGACTTCTTTTATGAGGAAGAACTGGTCGCCATGCGCTCGGCCGGCCTGCTGACACGGTTAACGCTGGCCTGGTCGCGCGACGCAGAAGAGAAAATTTACGTTCAACACCGTATGCGGGAGCTTGGCCGCGACCTTTGGGCTTGGCTCAACGATGGTGCCCATGTTTATGTCTGCGGCGATGCTTTGCGCATGGCCAAGGATGTCGAGGCCGCTCTCGTCGATGTCATCGCCGCGCATGGCGGCTGCACGCCGGCGGAAGCGGTGCAATTCCTCGGTGACATGAAAAAGGCGGGCCGCTATCAGGCCGATGTCTATTAAGTCAGGAAATCGCGTGACGAGTAGAACCCCTTCCGAAGCAGCGCCCGAACGCATGAGTTCGTTATCGCGTCTGCCGGTGTTCTTTGCTCTCGACGGCAAGCGCGCGGTGTTGGCGGGCGGCAGTTCGGCGGTCGCGTGGAAGGCAGAGCTGCTTTCTGCCGCTGGCGCGCGCGTTGAGGTTTATGCGGCCGAGGCATCGGACGAGTTGCTTGCGGTTGCGGCCGATCCGCCAAAAGGCACGATTACGATTGAGCGACGAGCCTGGACGGCAAAGGATCTGAAAGACGCATTCATCGCTATTGGCGGTTTCGATGATGACGAGAGCGCCGCTCTTTTTGCGAAGGCCGCACGCGATACCGGCGTGCCGGTGAACGTCATCGACAAGCCGGCGTTTTGCGATTTTTCCTTCGGTTCCATCGTCAACCGCTCGCCCTTGGTGATCGGCATTTCCACCGACGGCGCCGCGCCGGTATTCGCGCAAGCCATCCGCGCCAAGCTCGAAGCGATTTTGCCCAAGGGTTTTGCTGCGTGGGCCGCCGTTGCCGCGCGTTGGCGCGCACGCGTGAAGGATTCCGGTCTGCCGTTCGCCGGCAGGCGCAAGTTCTGGCAGTTGTTCGCGGCGCATGCCGTGAACAATCCTGAGCGTGCGCCAAGCGAAAGCGATTTCGAACGCTTCGTCGCCGAAGTGAAGGGGCTCGGTAAAAAGGTCGAGAATGGCTCCGTGACCTTGGTCGGCGCGGGTCCCGGCGATCCTGAACTGTTGACGTTGCGCGCGGTGCGCGCGCTGCAATCGGCCGACGTGATTTTGTTTGATGATCTGGTGTCGCGCGACGTGCTTGACTTTGCCCGGCGTGAAGCGCGCAAAATGCTCGTTGGCAAAACGGGCTTCGGTCCGTCGTGCAAACAGGATGACATCAACGCATTGATGGTCGGCCTTGCCAAACAAGGCAAGCGCGTGGTGCGGCTCAAGGGCGGCGATCCGCTGATTTTCAGTCGTGCAAGTGAGGAAATCGAAGCTTGCGCAGCCGCGAATATCGCGGTCGAAGTTGTGCCTGGCATTACCGCGGCGCAAGGCGCTGCTGCAAAACTTGGCTTACCGCTCACGGGCCGTGGGCGTGCACGGCGATTGCAATATGTCGCCGGCCACGCCAGTGAGGGAAAACTGCCTAATGATCTCGATTGGAAAAACTTGGCCGATCCCGCGGTGACGACGGCGATCTATATGCCCACGCGCACGCTGGCGGCGCTGGTCGAACGGGCAACGGCCGAAGGCCTCGATCCGCATACTCCGGCGATTGCGATTGCCAGTGCCACGCGTCCCGACCAGCAAGTGGTGGCGGCTCCGATTGGTGAGCTTCCCGAGCGGTTGCAAAAGGCTGCTTTGCCGGGGCCCATGCTGGTGATGTTGGGTCGAATACTTGGCGACGCTTGCGCGACGCGCCCTGCCACGCTTCGACGCCCAGCATTGCTAAAACCTTAGCCTTTCCGTCCGCCGGGACCGGTCAAACATTCAATTGCATTGAATATTCATGCGAGTGAGGGCATTGTGCCGCCCACGCGCATCCATCCGCGTAGCTTTCATTCATCCGAGGAATCCATGTCATCCAAAATGTCTCAAGCGTCCCTTCCCGTGTTTGAAATTGGTCTGAATGCACTATCGGTGGTGCTCGACAAGGCGGCAGCGTATGGGGCCGGCAAGAAAATCGAACCGTCGGTCTTGCTCGGCTGGCGGCTGGCGCCGGATATGTTCGCTCTGACGCGCCAGGTGCAGGTCGCATGCGATCTGGCCAAGAACGGCGGCGCGCGCTTGGCAGGCGTCGAGCCGCCGAAATTCGACGACAACGAATCCAGCTTTGACCAGCTTAAGGAGCGCATAGCAAAGACCGTGGCTTTCCTGAAAGCACTCGATCCATCGGCGATCGATACCGCGAGCGATGGGGAGATTACTTTTCCACTCGGGTCGTCAAAGGGGCAAATGAAACGAGCCGATTATCTCAATCACTTCCTGCTGCCGAATTTCTATTTCCACCTGACCGTGGCTTATTCACTTGTGCGCAATTTCGGTGTCGAAGTCGGCAAGCGCGATTTCCTCGGCGCCATTCCCCTCAAACTGGTTTGAGCGCAAATTGGAGCAGTTTTGGCTCAAACAAATCATCTCAAAAAGAGGAAACGTCAGTGTCGGACACGCTCCTTCAAGCCCGTGAGGAGCTTGCACTTGCCAATCGCATCGTTGCCAATGAAGGCGTGCTGGATGCTTTCGGCCATGTCAGCATGCGGCATCCAGGCGATCCCGACCGCTATTTTCTGTCGCGCTCGCGCGCACCGGAATTGGTGAGGGCTGATGATCTGATTGAATATGATCTGGACTCGCGGCCGCTGCGCGAGCCGGGCGCCGGGCAATATTCCGAGCGCGTGATCCATGGCGAGATTTACAAAGTGCGGCCGGAGGTGATGTCCGTGTGTCACCATCATGCACCGGCATTCATGCCGTTGCTCGCCACCGGCGTCGGCTATGTGCCGGTTTTCCACCTTGGCGCCGTCGGCGGCATCAAGCCGCCGATCTGGGACCAACGTGATGAGTTCGGCGATACCAACATGCTGGTGATCGAGCCGGAAGAGGGCGCGTCGCTGGCGCGCGCCCTCGGCCGGTACTGGATGGTGCTGATGAAGCGCCACGGCGTTACGGTGGCCGGCACCAGCGTGCGCGATTGCGTTTTCCGCACCATTTACGCCGCACGCAATGCCGAATATCAGGTGCAGGCCATGAGTATCGGTCAAACCATTATTTCACTTTCACCGGGAGAAGCGGAATTGGCGAGCGCCATTACGACGAAGACGACCGGTCTTGAACGGGCATGGGAATACTGGTCTATGCGCGTTGCAAATTCGACTGGACTGCCGCCGGCAACGCGTTCGGCCAAAAGCGAGATGTGACATTACGCCCGCGCCGGCCCGGTTGGGGGCGGGCCGAAACACAAACGGGCCGCTGTTAGATGCAGCAGCCCGCTTTTTCTAAGTCCTAGAAAAATACCGGCTACATTTTTTTCATCGGCTTATCCATTTTCTTCATTTTTTTGGCGACTTGGTGCCGGCAGGCGCTGTGCGAAATGACTTTCGCGCCATCTCTCGCGGCAAAGCAGGCGCTGTTATAGGTGAATGCCTGTCCGCCCTTGACGCCGCAAACGGGCGCATTGCGTTCAAGGCAGATGATCGGCCTCCAGTCTGGCGCCGCCATTGCGTCCTTTTTCATCTTGGCGTGGCTGGTGCCGGCTGATCCCAGCGCGAAACCAACGGCGGCCGCCCCTAACAGAGCCGCGTATCCGATATTCCTGAGAAACATGTAACCCTCCGATTGAGATGAGGGTGGCATAGTAAGCGGCCGTGCACGACACTTACAAGACGTTTGCCGCTCAAGCCAACGAAGAATTTGCCGACAGCTTGCCTGCAGGAGCTTGTGCTAATGTTACACAGTAAGACTAAGAAGGACATGAACGATATAAATAACAGCAAATTCAATTACATAGCCGCAGGCCTTTAAAACCGCGCAAGCCGGTGTGTTGGGTGGAAGCAAACGATGGAAGCGGAGTCAGTGCCGCAACCGTGTTTTTTTCTTGCTCTTAGTTTCGCCGCTCGTAGCGGCAATGCCCGGTATGATGCCAAGACCCGGCACACCTAAATAGAACGCCGCGCTGCCCAGATGTGGGAAGCACTCGCTGTTATAGGTAAACGGGGGTGCAGACCACGATTCTGCGTGACGGGGGCGCATGCGGAATTTGGCCCATCGGTCTTTTGGTGTGGCTATTAGCCTGCATGACCTTGCGCCCCGCATAACCACTGCAAATTCAAGGGCCTCTCCGCAAAGCTTCAAGTCTTCAAGCGTCACAGAACATCAAGCGCCCTGGGCCCGTTCGGCGGCGGAAAAGCACGGTCAAGCGCGGCAAGGTCGTCGGATGTGAGCGTCAAGTCGAGCGCGGCGAGGTTTTCCTCCACGTGTTTAAGCGACGCGGCCTTCGGAATCACGATCACTTCATCCTGGCGCAGCAGCCAAGCGAGCGCAATCTGCGCGGGCTGGGCGCCATGGCGTCGGGCCACCTCGTTCAAGGTGGGATGATTGAGCAGGCGGCCCTGCTCGATGGGCGAATAGGCCATGATCGGGATATCGTGGCTTTGACACCAAGACATCAAATCGAATTCGATGCCGCGGCGCGTAAGGTTATACAGCACCTGATTGGTGACGACGCCGGTACCGGTCGGCAATTCCCATAACTCATTCATGTCGCCGACGTCGAAATTACTGACGCCCCAATCGCGGATCCTGCCGGCGGCTTTGAGCTCGGCAAATGCGGCAAGCGTTTCTTGCAATGGCATGCTGTCGCGCCAGTGCAGCAGATAGAGATCGATATAGTCGCTCTTCAGCCGTCGCAAACTACGCTCGCAGGCGGCAAGAGTGCCGCGCCGACTGGCATTGTCCGGCAGCACCTTGCTGACGATGTAGACGTCGTCGCGCCGTTTGCCGATCGCATCGGCGACAATGGTTTCGGCTTCGCCGCCGCCATACATTTCGGCGGTGTCGATGAGCGTGATGCCGAGATCGAGTCCATGGCGAAGCGCCGCCACTTCGTTCGCACGATGCCGCGAATTCTCGCCCATACGCCACGTGCCGAGACCGAAGGTTGGAATCGTCGCCCCGGAAGGGAGAGCGGTGGTGGGAATAGAGCACATCGCGGTTTGTCGTTGTTTGATATATTATACGCATTCTGCAATTTGCGTATAACTATGATTAAAGTAGTGAAGTATATATGATCTATTCCTTTTGCGACACCTCCGGCATCCCATGCGTGTGGAATGAACTCGATGGTCTTCAGCCCCCAGGCCTGGCCTTTTTTGCGTTCTTCCTCGGTCCAGGTAATCGGTTTCCAATCCGGCGCCAAAATGAGCCGCGCGCCGGCATTGGCGACTTCGACACGATTGCCGCCCGGCTCATAGACATAGAGGAAGAAGGTCTGCTGCACCGCATGTTTATGCGGGCCGGTTTCGATGAACACGCCATTTTCGAGGAAAATGTCGGCGGCGAGCAGCACTTCCTCCCGGCTATTGAGCGCGTAGGTGACATGGTGGAAACGTCCGCGCGCACCGGTGTGGTCGCGCGTGTAGGCGAAATCGTAAGTCTTGTTGGTGGCGGTCATCCAGATTCCGGCCTCGCTGCCGTCATTCATCACGATGCGCTCGGTGAGACGGAAGCCGAGATAGTCTTCAAAGAATTTACGGCACGCCGAAATATCGGCGGCCAAGCCATTCCAATGGTCGAGCCGGCGCACATTGCAGCCGCGCGCAGGAAAGCGTTGCGCCTGATTTTTCAGGGACGGCTTCAACTCGGGCGGCGGTTCGTACCATTCGGTGTCGTAGTAGAGTTCTATCACATGCCCGTCGGGGTCCTTGCAGACGAAGGTTTTGCCGTGACCGAGATCGCCGTCGGTCCAGCCGACATCGAAGCCCGAGCCTTTCAAAGCGGCCGCGCGCCGCTCGAGCGCCTGTGGTGAACGCGTGCGATAGGCGACATGCGCCATGCCGTTGGTTTTGGCGGCCGTCAGCTTGAGCGTATAGCGCTCGTAATCGTCATAAGCGCGCAAATAGACGCTGTCGCCTTTCTCGCCGCTCATGGTCATGCCCATGATATCGATGAAGAAACGCGCACTCTTGTCGAAAGCGGGCGTCAGTAGTTCGAGATGGCCAAGATGGGCGATATCGAGAATGGGTTCGGCTTGCATCGGTGTGCTCGCGTGAATCTCGCTCCTCAACTTTGCCCGGCTGCCCGCACAAAGACCAGCACCCAATTATTGGCAGGCATCGGCACGGTTTCGGCGAGGGTGAGGCCATGTGCCTGCGCCAGCGCTGCCAAATCGCGCATGTCGCGCACGCCCCAGTCGGAATTTTTGTCACGCAACGAAGCATCAAAAGCGGCATTGCTTGGCGCGGTGTGAGCGCCATCGCGCATGAATGGACCATAGACGAACAGCCTGCCATCGGGGAGCAAAAAACGTCGAGCGCCCGCCAGGAGATTTTGCGATACGGTCCATGGCGAAATGTGCAGCACATTAACGCACAGCATCGCCGTAAGCGGCCCACTTTTCGCATCGTCATTTTGCCAGCGCCACTCGGGGTCGGTGAGATCGATGCGTTGCGGCGCGCGCAAATTCTCGAGCGCGGCCTCTCGCCGCCACGCGGCGATGCTCGTCAGATGCGAGTCGTAGATATCGCTCGGCCACCAGGTCAGCAGCGGCGTGCGCCGCGCAAAAGTGACGGCGTGTTGGCCGGTGCCGCTGCCGAGTTCCAGCAGGTCGCCTGTCCGGCTCTCGAGAAAGCCCGCCATGGCCGACCAGATCGCTTCGTGGTTGCGGTGAAACGCGGGGGCGTCCAGCCGCCCGTCAGGCGCGGGTGGGGCGGTACCGGACTTGCCGAATTCAACAACGAACTTTGTCATGCCAAAGCCAGTGAAGCCGTCATTTGGCACAGCGCGTCCTGAAACGTCAAAGGGCGCATGCGGCGCCGCAACCGCCGATAGAGAGAACGGTTATCCAAGGACTTTCGTTGTTTTTATGCAGCCGATGAGGCAGGATCATCATGGAAATGGTGCGCCGAGCCGCTTCGGCCAAGGCCAAAACCGGCGAACAGAAAGGCCGCTCAGAGACGGCGGCAAAAAACACGAGGGAGGATGACGATGCCTAAGCACTATTCAATATTGGCGGCCATGGCCGTGGCTGGCGCCTTGACGCTGCCCCATATGGCCCAAGCAGAAGATTTGGTTATCGGTATTCCGACCAGTCCACCCAATGTCGTGCACATGCCGGTCATCGTTGCCCAAGACTTAGGCCTTTTTAAAAAGCACGGTGTATCCGTGAAAATCATCTCCCTCGATGGCGGTGTGAAAGTGTTCCGCGCCATGCTTGCCGGCAACATCGATATCGCGCAAGTGCCCGGCACGGTTGCCTCGGTCGCCATTTCCAAAGGATCGCCGGCCAAAGCCATTCTTGGGACGCTTTATAAATTCGAAGCGTCAATGGTCGTGCGCGACAACATCAAGAGCATGGCTGATCTGAAGGGTAAGCGCATCGGCATTCAGCAGCCGGGCGGCTTCGCGGACATTCTCAGCAAGAGCGTCTTGCGCGCGGCCAAGATCGATCCGAAGGACGTCAATTTTGTCAGCATTGCCACTGAGGACGTACCGGCGCTGGTGGCCGATCAGGTCGATACCGCCATTCTCCACGTCGAACAGGAAATGATGGCGAAGGAAAAAGTGCCGACGTTGCACGCAATCGCGCGCCTGTGGGAGCTTCAGCCGAAGCAGATGTACACTTATTTTGCGGTGAAGGATCAAACGATCAAAGACAAGCCGGCCGCGCTGCAAGGCTTCACGGACGCCGTCATCGAGGCAACGCGGATCATCTACACCGACAAAGCCAAGGTGATGCCGATCATCGTCAAAAACACCGGCTATCCGGAAAGGATCATATCGCCGGCCTACGATTTGCTGGTGAAGAGCTGCATCTGGGATGCCAATACGGGCCTTTCGCCCGAGCGCGTGAATTTCACCGCCAATCTGATGACCAAGGTCGGCAATATCGAAAAGGGCAAGACGCCGACTTACGATCAGATTGTCGATAAGACTTTCGCCGATAAGGCGATCAAAGATCTCGGCGCCTGGAAAGGACCCGTTTGTCCGACCCCGGTGTTTTAACCAATGCATATGTTGATCAGATGGGCTTATACTAACGGCAATAATTCTCGACCTCTAACCGTCATCCTGAGGCGCCCGCGCAAAGCGCGGGCCTCGAAGGATGAACGGCCCCGGAGCCGTTGCCCCGATCTTGAACGCACAAGTCGGCTATTGCCGACTTGCCATGGGGTCTCGTGTTCCGCGATGAACCCCTCAAAGTACGCGAGTTCATAATCGTCGAACAACAAAGTGTCCGGGAGCCAATGATGAGCGTCGCTAACGAGGTGCATGCCGGGAGAGTCGCGGCCGAACCGAAGAAGACGGCGGCGGCGAAAGCATGGTGGGAGCACCGGGCGGTTTTTCGCTATGGCTTTCTCGCTCTGATCCTTCTCGTTTGGCAGATCGTCGGGCCGCACATCAATCCGATCTTCTTCACCTATCCGAGCAAGATCGCGATTGCCTTTGTCGATCTGACCGCCAACGGCGAATTGCCCTTTTATCTTTTGCAGAGCCTAGAGGTCCTGCTTTACGGACTGCTCGCCGCCATTGTCGTCGGCATTCCTTTGGCGGTTGCCATGGCGCGCATGCGCTGGCTCGATTGGGCACTCGATCTGCCGATCAACGCGCTCTATGCAACGCCCATGGTCGCTCTCGTGCCGCTTCTGGTGTTGTGGTTCGGTATCTATCTGAAAGCCAAGATCATCGTCGTATTTTTATTCGCGGTGTTTCCGATCCTCATCAACACCTATCAAGGCGTGCGCGAATGCGACAAGAATATGCTGGAAGTCGCGCGCGCGTTCCGCTCGAATGAATGGGGCGTTTGGCGCGATGTGCTATTGCCATTCGCGGTGCCCTACATCGCAGCCGGCATTCGGCTTGCCATCGGCCGCGGCCTAGTGGGCATGGTGGTCGCTGAGTTCTACACCACGATCTCAGGCCTCGGCTTTATGATCACGCGCTACGCCAATAATTTCGAGATGGACAAGACCTTCGTGCCGGTCATCGTTTTGATGATCCTCGGCGTCTCGCTCACCACCGGCCTGAAATGGGTGGAGCGGCAAATCGCGCCGTGGAGTCATGCCAATAGGTAGATCGTGTCGCCGCTTCATCTGGCAGGAGACGATTATGATAATCGGCTTGTCGATCCAGGTGTTTACCATTCTGCACGTCATTATCAGCTTGATTGGTATTGTATCCGGCCTCGTCGTTTTGGCCGGACTACTGACTAACGATCTGCGGGTGGGTTGGACAGCGCTTTTCTTGGCAGCCACGGTGCTCACCAGCGTCACCGGCTTTCTATTTCCGATCCATGGGTTCACGCCAGCGCTCGGCACTGGCGTCATTTCGTTGATAATTTTGACGATTGCCTTGGTCGCGCTTTACGGCAAACACCTCATGGGCGATTGGCGCTGGATTTACGTCGTCACTGCCATCGCGGCACTTTATCTAAACGTATTTGTGCTGATCGTGCAGTCGTTCCAAAAGGTGCCGTTTCTGCATGCACTCGCGCCTACTCAAACCAATGAGCCGCCATTCCTGATCGCCCAGGCAGCGTCGCTGATTTTGTTTGTCGTAGCTGGGGCTTTGGCGGTGTTCAGATTTCGGCCTCACATCGGAGCGGTTTAAGCGACCTTAAAGTTATATCGCTCACACATCTTCGGGATTGTCGACGTAGCGCAGGCCCGCTTTCGCAAGCGCCTCGCGCATATTGTACATGTCGAGGCCGAGCTGGCCTGCGGCCAAGCGCTTGCGCTTGCCATCCTCCTCGTCGTGGCGCTTTTGCGCTTTCTGCGCGGTCTCGATTGCGAGTTTTTTCGGGATCACCACCACGCCGTCGTCGTCGGCCACCACAAGGTCGCCGGGCTCGACATTCACGCCCGCGCAGACGACCGGAACGTTGACCGCGCCAAGCGTGGCCTTCACCGTGCCTTTCGCCGAGATCGCACGCGACCACACGGGGAAACCCATGTCCTGCAAAGCCCGCACATCGCGGCAGCCGGCGTCGATGATCAGCCCTTTGACCCCACGCGCCTTCATCGAGGTGGCGAGGAGTTCGCCGAACATGCCGTCGGTGTTGTCGGCCGTGCAGCCGAGCACCACCACATCGCCTTTTTGGCATTGCTCAACCGCGACGTGGATCATCCAGTTGTCGCCCGGCTGCGCGAGAATGGTCACGGCGGAACCGGCGATCTGCGCGCCGGAATAAATCGGCCGCATATAGGGCTTCATCAAGCCCGAACGGCCGAGCGCCTCGTGCGATGTGGAAACGCCAAGCGCTTCCAGCGTGCCAACGGCATTGTGATCTGCGCGTTTGATATTGCGGACGACGACGGGTTTCATATACTGCCCGCTGCTGCGAAGCCAACCAGATGGCAACAATCTTAAATTAACAGCGAAAAAAGTGCATTCGTCATAGGCCATACACAAAACGGTCGTAAAAGTCCATCAGAGTGTGACGAACGTTCTCTAATTTAGCCGCAAAGGAAATAGAAATGGGCATGCCCGGGGCAACAAATCGATCAGCAACTACAGCGGTTCGAACTACAGCGGCTCCGATCCAAATTAATGGAGAAAGCAAGGCTTCAAATCAGCCATCAGATCCTAGAAGTGCCATTATGCCTGGCATATCAGCAGAGCGGGGGCCATCAAGCTGCCGGGCACTCGCGGATAATGTCCACCGCGACCTCATAGAGCTAAATGAAGCTGAGCGAATAGTGTCGTTTGACCTTGGTAATTTTGTAGGACTCGACGTTCCTTTTGATCCATCTCGGTTAATTGAAGATCAGGGAAGCGTTGCTGACCTTACACGAAGGCTCGATCGGGATGTTGGCAAGTTGTCGCCCGTAGATGGGCAGGTCGTTGCGAAAAAAGGTGCAAAACACTTGATCAAAGCCAGGGCAGCAGGAAACCCGGATACGGCAATAGAATGTCCAATGCCAAGTGATTCAAAACCGGCAGTTTCTTCACCGGCAGGCCTGAACGACAATTCTGCGGCTGCTCATGCTCCCGAGACTCACTTATCCTGAGGCTGATAAAAAAGTTAGCAGCGATCTCGCCGAGCTAAGAAAAATTCATACGCAAACTCCACATGAAGTTTGTTATTGCCCAGGGGACTACCATGACTTCCAAAACGCCAGAAACAGACTTCACGCCGATGTCTATAAGCTCCTAGTCGTCGCACCTGCCAAATGGCAAAACCTCTCTGATCTCCCTTCGGCCACAATAAGAGACATAGGCCGTGATATTGTTTTTAATCTATCCGGACGTGATGGTTCTAAGGATCCTTTCATTGAAGGCGCCGAAAACGACGCCGTAAACCGTGCTCTGGAAAATAAAGATTGAAAATGAGAAATCCCAAGTTTCTGACAATATCGATTTGAAATAAATAGCTGTAGCCCAGATGAGCGGAACGCGAAATCCGGGGGAGGCTCGCCGTTTATCCCAGCATTTCATTGACGCTCATGCGGGCTACGCCCGTTTCCAGCGTGCCAACGGCATTGTGATCTGCGCGTTTGATATTGCGGACGACGACGGGTTCATGATTTCGGTTCCTTCAATACCGGGCGCTTCAACTCCGTCCCCCTGAAAGGTGGAGGGTCGGGGTGGGGGTCGTTGCGTTCGAACGATTGACCCCCCACCCGAACCGCTTTGCGGTTCGACCGCCCCCTTTCAGGGGGAGGTAAAAAGAAAGCGGTCATCCCCATCACCCCAACTCCAATTCCACTGTCGGAAACAGCCGCTGATAGGCCTCACCGTAGGTCATCGGGCACGCCGGTGTTGCGCGAGCCCTGAATACCGCGATTGAGCGCGACGCGCTCGTAATAACCCCAAAGATGTTTCTGCGCGGCGAGAATCTGGAAGGCTTTATATTTCTGCTCCCACACCTCGTCGATCTTGAGAATAAGATCGGGCTTGAAGTTGCACATTTCCGGCTGATGCGGCTCGAACAGGAAAACCGGCGGCGCGGCGTATTTATACTGCGCGCCCGGTTTGTGGCCCATGGCTTGCGCCACCACGCGCGTTTCCTGCGCGAAGTGGGCGGCGTTGGGATGGTCGAAATTATACGGGTCTTCCAGCGCGTGCGTGAGCACGAACGAGGGGTTCATCTCGCGGTAGATATCGACCGTGCGGTCGAAATGTTCTTCGGTCAGTTTCAGCGGGTAATCGCCGCAATCGAAAAACTCGATTTCCGCGCCGAGGAGGGCGGCGGCGCGTTCGGCTTCGTCCTTGCGGCCGGCCTTGACCTTTTCCAGCGTCGCGCCCGGCTCCTTCCACGCGAACTGGCTTTCGCCACGCTCCCCGAAAGACATGCAGACGATCTTCATCCGGTAGCCGCGCTTGGCATGCAGCGCGATGGCGCCGCCCGCGCGCCAGACGAAATCGCCCGGATGGGCGGTGATCACGAGCCCGGTCTTCTGCTCCGACATTGGATATTCAACTCCCTGGCCACGACGTCATGGCCGGGCTTGTTATCGCAGGTCGGGTATACCCGACCTGCGACACTTGCCCTTTTGCGCAACTCGGGCAGGCCCGAGTTGCGTATGCCATCCACGTCTTATAACCCTGTACAGTAATAAAAGCGTGGATGCCCGGCACAAGGTTTACACTCGGGCCAGCCAAAGGCCGGACCCGGGTGCCGGGCATGACGAAATGGGCAGGGTCCATGAACAGGCCAATCACCCTCCGCATCGCCATAGGCGATTACCCCCATACACTGCCGCTCAAGCGCGGCGACATCACCTCGCCCTGGCTCAAGCTCGAGTTTGTCGAGGTAAATCCGATGCACAAGGCGTTCAAGCCGATGGTGCGCGAGCACGCCTTTGAGGCCAGCGAACTGGCGCTGGTCACGGTGCTGCAAGCCAAGGCTTACAACAAGGGCCTCAAGCTTTTGCCCGCGGCGATGCTTGCCCGCTTTCAGCACGGCACGGTGCTTTACAACGCAGCGCGCGGGACACTCACGCCCGCCGATCTCGCCGGCAAACGCATCGGCGTGCGCTCTTACAGCCAAACCACCGGCGCGTGGATGCGCGGCATTTTGCAAAACGATTACGGCGTCGATTTTTCGCGCGTTGAGTGGGTGACGTTTGAAGACGGCCACGTCGCCGAGGCAAAAGACCCCGAAGGCGTCATCCGCGCGCGGGCCGATCAAGACATGACGCAAATGCTGCTCGACGGCGAACTCGATGCCGCGATTTACGGCGCCGCCATGCCGGACGATTCGCGCCTTAAAAGCATCATTCCCGATCCGGGCGATGCGGCGCGCGCATGGTACGGCAAGCATCGTCTCGTGCCGGTCAATCACATGGTCGTCGTCACCGAAGCGCTCGCGCGCGCAAAGCCCGAGGCGGTGGCCGAGCTCTATCGCTTGCTGGAAGCGGGGCGAAACGCGGCGCCGCCCGCGGGCCCCGTCGATACCGCGCCCTTCGGCAAAGAGGCGAATCGTGCTTGTCTTGAATTAATTATCGCTTACGCGGTGCAGCAGGACCTGATCCCGCGCAAGCTCAGCGTCGACGAGCTTTGGTGATTTAA
The DNA here is from genome assembly GCA_963697535.1 of uncultured Pseudomonadota bacterium. GTDB lineage: Bacteria > Pseudomonadota > Alphaproteobacteria > Rhizobiales > Xanthobacteraceae > Pseudolabrys. Next base: position 1,735,474 of record OY969085.1, read on the forward strand.
ATGCGCCGTAGGGCGCGCGCTGCCTCGATGGCGTCGATGCGGATTCCTTGACGGTGCAGAAATTCGACAGCCGAAGGCGTAACCCGCCGTATTTGAGATAATCCTTGGAAGGAAGATGGCGGATTACGCCTCGCTAATCCGCCCTCAGCCGGGCCGGCGTCCCACCGCGCCGTTAAAGCAAAGAACAGCCGGTTCTTTCTAATCGCCGCGTTGATGATTTACGGCCTTACGCCCCGCGCGCGAGGAATTGCTCCAGCCAATGGATGTGGTAATTGCCGTCGATGACATCCGGCTCGCTCACCAGCGCGCGAAACAAAGGCAGCGTCGTCTCAATGCCTTCGACCACGACTTCGTCGAGGGCGCGTTTGAGCCGCATCAAACATTCGGTGCGCGTCTTGCCGTGCACGATCAATTTGCCGACGAGTGAATCGTAATAGGGTGGGATCGTGTAGCCCTGGTAAACGGCGCTATCGATGCGCACGCCGAGCCCGCCGGGCGGATGGTAATGCAAGATCTTTCCCGGCGAGGGGCGGAAGGAAACGGGATTTTCCGCATTGATGCGACATTCGATCGCGTGGCCATGAAAGCGAACATCGCGTTGCGCAAGCGGAAGGTCGCCGCCTGCGGCGGCGCCGATTTGCTCAAAAATCAAATCGATATTGGTAACGGCCTCCGTTACCGGATGCTCGACTTGAATGCGTGTGTTCATTTCAATGAAATAAAACCGGCCGTCTTCGTAGAGAAACTCGACGGTGCCCACGCCGAGATATTTGAGTTCACGCATCGCTTTGGCGACGGTTTCGCCGATTTTATCGCGCTCTTCTTTGTTGAGGGCAGGCGAGGGGCTCTCTTCCAGGATTTTTTGGTGTCGCCGCTGGAGCGAGCAGTCGCGCTCGCCGAGATGTATTGCATTGCCCTTGCCGTCGCCCAGCACCTGGATTTCAATATGGCGTGGCTTCTCCAAATATTTCTCGATATAGACCGCGTCGTCGCCGAAAGCGGCTTTGGCTTCCGCCCGCGCCGTCGACAGCGCCATTGACAGCTCGGACGCGTTTCGCGCGACCTTCATGCCGCGCCCGCCGCCGCCGGCCGCCGCCTTGATCAGAACCGGGAAGCCTATTTCGTTGGCCACTTTGGCGGCGTCAGCCTCGGAACTAATACCGCCATCCGAGCCCGGCACCACTGGGATACCGAGGCGCTTGGCCGTGCGCTTGGCTTCAATTTTGTCTCCCATGATGCGGATATGTTCGGCCTTGGGGCCGATAAATTGCAAACCATGCTCGGCAAGAATTTCGGCGAAGCGCGCATTCTCGGACAGAAAACCGTAACCGGGATGCACCGCATCGGCGCCGGTGATTTCGCAAGCCGCAAGGATCGCCGGAATGTTGAGGTAGCTGTCTTTTGCAGGGGGCGGGCCGATGCAGACGCTTTCGTCGGCAAAGCGAACATGCATCGCATCGGCATCGGCCGTTGAATGCACCGCGACCGTGCGAATGCCGAGCTCCTTGCACGCACGCAAGACCCGGAGTGCGATTTCGCCGCGATTGGCAATGAGAATTTTATCGAACATGGCTTAGTTTGTGAATACTGAGTAGCGAATAGCGAATAGTAATAAAGCACTACTTACTATTCGCTACTCATTATTCGCTATTCTCTATTCGCTTCTACTCATTCAATAATCGCCAACGGCTCGCCGAATTCCACAGGCTGGCCATCTTCGAAAAGAATTTGCGTTACGGTGCCGGCGCGTGGCGCAGGAATTTGGTTCATGGTTTTCATGGCCTCCACGATCAGCAAAGTTTCACCGGCCTCCACTTTACTGCCGACTTCTACGAACGGTTTGGCGCCTGGTTCGGGCGCAACGTAAGCGGTGCCGACCATAGGCGAGAGCAGCACGCCCGGGTGTTTTGCCGGATCGAGCGGCGCGCCGATCGACTCTGTAATTGGTTGGAATGCAGGCGCCGCCTCGCGCCGGTTTGCCGGCAAAGCGGCTGCCGGCGCGGCCGCGCCGCCGCGCGCCACGCGAATGCGCCGGCCATCTTGTTCAATCTCGATTTCGGTCAGACCGGTCTCATTGAGGAGCCTGCTCAGCTCCTCAATCAGCTCACGATCAACCAAGGGTTTTGACGATTTTGCCATTACAAGTCCGGGCGGGTTCAATCGCTGTGAGCACCGATGAGCCGCGCCAAGCCGCTGATCGCAAGCGCGTAGCCGTCGATGCCGAAGCCGGCAATGACCGCTTTTGCAGCTCTTGAAGTATAGGAATTTTGGCGAAAGCTTTCGCGCGCGTGAATATTGGTGATGTGCACTTCGATCACAGGCAGCCGGACCGCAAGCAGCGCGTCGAGAATGGCGATCGAGGTCGTCGTATAGCCGGCGGGGTTGATGATGAGCCCGGCGGCTTTCTTCGCACGCGCTTCTTGAATCCAGTTGATCAATTCGCCTTCCATATTGGATTGCCGGAAAACGATATCCAGATCGAAGCGTTCGGCAGTGCTCCGGCAAAGCTTTTCCACGTCGGCGAGACTGGCATGGCCATAAGTCTCGGGTTCGCGAAGACCGAGAAGGTTCATATTGGGTCCATTGAGGATGTAAATGGATTTGGTCATAGCAATATGCCCGCCGGGGATAAGTCGTGCCCCGCGCCATGCCGGAGATCGACGACTTAATGGTTACGCCAAATGGTTACGCCAAAAAATGAGCCTGGACGGATACGGCACAGTGCGCGAAAGTTGCTGGTCTTCGAACGGCTTCGCGCGGCCATGACGCTTGAAAACATGGTCTCCGGATCGGCTTACGGCCAGTTCGGGACCGTTGCTTTATAGGTGCCTTAGAGCCTCAGGGGAAGGCCCTTGCCGCGCCTAACAGCTAGCCTTGCCGCAGCGCGCCGTATTGATCTTCTCTTGCAGACCCGGCAGGCCGATGGCGCCGACAACGACATTCTCGCCGATTACGTAGCTTGGCGTGCCGTTCAGTCCGAGCGCGTCGGCCAGTTTGAAATTTTCCTCCAGCGTCGCCTTGACTTCCGCGCCGTTTATATCCTTTTCAATTTTGGCCATGTCCATGCCGATGTCTTTCGCCACCGCAAGCGCGTGCGCGCGGTCCGCTTGACCGCGGCTGCCCAGCAGCTTCTGGTGAAATTCGAGATATTTCTTGCCGGTTTTGTCCTGCATATGCACGGCGATGGCAACTTGCGCGGCTTCCACCGAACCGGGCCCCAGCACGGGAAATTCCTTAAGTACGACCTTAAGCTTGGTATCGTGCTCGAGGAGGGTAAGCATGTCGCCCATAGCGCGTTTGCAGTAGGGACAATTATAGTCGAAGAATTCAACGAAAGTGACATCCCCCGACGGATTACCGAGCACGACCTGACGCGGCGAGGAAAAGAGGGTCTGGGCGTTCTGTTTAACGCCGTCTTTGTGCTTCTCGGCGTCGGCCGAAGCCTGACGCTTTTCCAGTTCGCTCATCGCCTCTTGAAGCACTTCCGGATGCGTGATGAGATAATCGTGGATGACGCGCTCGATCTCGCCCCGTTGCGCGCGCGAGAATTCGTCGGCGCGGACGGCGGACGGCAATCCGATCATCAACAAAACCGCAAAAGCGGCAAGGGCCTCCATTAAACGCCTACATGTTCTCATTCGATCGGCCTTTCTGGATCGCTTATTGGTCTGTTTTTTTGTTCGACGGCTTGACGTTGACAATATCGTCGGCGCGCACCCAAGCGGGCGAGCCGACCTTAAAACGCGTCTTGGCCCGCGCCGCAAGTTGGCGCGCGGTTTTCAAATCGCCGCGCGTGAATGCGGCCTGGGCGGAAGCAAGGTCGGCATTGGCGAGATCGCCCTTGCGCCCATAGGCCATGGCGAGCTGTGTATAAGCTTCCGGCGCATCGGTTTCACGGCTGATCGCTGCGCGCAAAAGGCCTACGGCTTCTTCAGCCAGCTTCGGGTTGTTCGTGGCGTTAAGCGCTTGCGCCAGCAAAATTTCGATGAGCGGCGCGTTGTGTGACAATTGCACCGCGCGGTGCAGTGGTCCGATGGCTTCGCGGGGACGGCCGCCCTCGATCAGCGCCTGGCCCTTGAGCTCATAAAAATAAGGATTGTTTGGATCGGCCTGAATAAGACCATCCATCTGTGCAATGGCTTGGCGCAAATCCGAATGCCGGTAGGTTGCGATCGCTTGGGCATAACGCGCAGGCAGGCTATGATCGCTCAGCGGATAGCGGTGATAGACGGTGCCGGGCGTCTCCAGAAAGCCGGATAATTTCGCGCGCATGAGGTCGTGACGCAATTGTAACGCGGGCGAGTTTTTGCGGTCCCAATAGGGGCTCGCTTTGGCTTGCTGCTCTAGGGCCGCCACGCGATCGGCGGGGAGAGGGTGGGACTGCAAATAGGGGTCCGCGCCGCGTGTGGCGAAAAGCGTATCATTGCTCAGGCGCTTGAACAGATCGACCATGCCGCGCGGCGATTGGCCGGTCGCGCTCAAGAACTTCAGGCCGGCATGGTCCGCCTGATCTTCCTGGGTGCGGGCATAAGCAAGCAGCGAACGCTGGATGGCCGACTGTGGGGCGGAAATGGCGGCGGCCCCGAGATTGCCCGCACCGCCGCCGGCGCGCGCGCCGGCGACAACAGCGCCGAGACCCAAAAGCATAGCGATGATGGATTGCGTTTGCGCTTCGGCGAGACGCTCGCGCATGCGCGAGAGATGGCCGCCGGCCAAATGGCCGGTCTCGTGCGCCAAAACGCCGATGATTTCATTCGGTGTCTTGGCATCGAACAATGCACCGGCATTGACGAAGATATGCCGGCCATCCATGACGAAGGCGTTGAAGGAGCGATTGTTGATCACAACCACTTTTACATTTTGCTGCGCCAAGCCGGCAGCGCGCAAAATGGGCTGTGCATCGTCACGCAAAACTTGCTCGATTTCGGTATCGCGAATGACGGGCACGCCGCGGGGTAGGTCTTGCGCTCGGGCTGGCGTGACGCCGGAGCCGATCGTCGTCGTGACAACTGCCAAAGTGGTCAACACCGCCAGGGCGCGGCCCGCGGGCCTCATGCGCCGTGTCTTGAAAGGGATTTCGTTCTCAAACATTGCGCTTTTCATTGTGACTTTGCTGTCTGGCGAGGCCATGAAAATTAGTCGTGTGTCCCGATGCGGTCAACGCGTTACAGATCACAATGCGCTATAATTCCCTTGCGACAAGCAATCGGCCGGAATGCGGCAATAACGGGGCGGGCATTGCGCTCGCGGACGAATGACCACCTTCGAATCGGCAAGGAAGCTTTGCGTGCCCTCTTCGCGTAGCGACGTGCCGTCGTTCATGGTGATGGATGTCATGGCGGCCGCCGCGCGCCTCGAATCGCGGGGTGCGCACATTGTCCATATGGAGGTGGGCCAGCCCGCGGCGGCGTCGCCGCGGAGGGCGCGTGCGGCCGCCCAAGCCGCCCTCGTCGGGGGCCACATCGGCTATACCGAGACCTTGGGATTACCATCTTTACGAGCCCGAATTGCCCGACATTACGCCGACAGCTACGGTCTGTCGCTTGATCCCGGGCGCGTGGTTGTGACCACCGGCTCGTCGGGCGGGATTAGCCTCGCCTTTCTGATAATGTTCGAAGCAGGTGATCGGGTGGCGCTGGCCAATCCCGGCTATCCGCCGTATCGGCATATTTTGAGTGCGCTCGGTTGCGAGCCGGTTCTGATCGAGACATCCGTAGAGACGCGCTGGACGATCACACCGGAAAACTTGATTGCCGCGCATCGCGAGAAACGCTTCAAGGGCGTGGTGATCGCAAGTCCCGCCAATCCGACGGGGACCATGATGAAGGCCCAAGCCCTCGCACGTCTCATCGCCGTAGCCGAAGCCGAAGGCATTCGTGTGATCTCCGACGAGATTTATCATGGGCTCGACTATGCTTTTCCGGCTGAGACGGCGGCGAAGTTGTCGGGTAACACGGTCGTGATCAATTCCTTCTCCAAGTATTTCTGTATGACGGGCTGGCGTGTCGGTTGGATGGCGATGCCGGAGAAATTGGTGCGTCCCGCCGAAAGGCTGCAACAAAATCTGGCCATCTCGGTGCCGACGCTCGCGCAAATCGCGGCCGAAGCCGCCTTCGATGGGCGGGAGGAAATGGAAGCGGTTAAACACGGCTATGAAGAAAACCGCCGAATTCTGACTGAAGGATTGCCAAAGGCCGGGCTCGACAAATTCCTGCCCGTCGATGGCGCTTTTTATCTCTATGCCGATATCTCGCGCTTCTCCGACAACAGTCTCGACTTCGCCAAACGCATGCTGAACGAGGCGCATGTTGCGGCAACGCCGGGCATCGATTTCGATCCGGTCAACGGCCGGCATTTTATGCGCTTTTGTTACGCGGGGTCGGCCGCCGATATGCGCGAGGCGGTGGAGCGAATTGCAAATTGGCTGTTGCGCCAGTAGTGTGTCTTTATCTCCGAGCGGCACACCATGAAAAAAATTTCAGATCCTAGGCGCCACGTTTAACCTTTGCCCTTGAGCGTGTTGAACAGGTCGAAAGCGTCCTTCGGATTCATGTTCTGGTGCACCACCGCATTGATGGCGGCCATCATCGCCTTGGGCGCTTCCGACTGGAAAATGTTGCGGCCCATATCGACGCCCGCCGCGCCTTGTTGGATCGCATTATAGGCCATGGTCAGCGCGTCGCGTTCGGGCAGTTTCTTGCCGCCGGCCATGACGATCGGCACCGGGCACGAAGCGGTGACGGTTTCGAAACCGTCCTCGATATAATAAGTCTTCACATATTGCGCGCCGAGCTCGGCGATGATGCGGCAGGCGAGGCGAAAATATTGCGCATCGCGCTTCATGTCTTTGCCGACGGCGGTAATGCCCATTACCGGCATGCCGAGCTTGATGCCGGCATCGACGAGGCGGGTCATGTTATGCACGGTCTGCGTCTCGAATTCCGAGCCGATATAGACTTGCACGCCGACGCCGGCCGCGTTGAGCCGCGCGGCATCTTGCATGTCCAAGGCGATTTGCTCATTGGCGAGCGCGCGTAAAATCGAGGCGCCGCCGCTCGCGCGCAGTACCATCGGTTTTGTACTTTCGGCCGGAATCACCGAACGCAGAATGCCACGGGTGCAGAACAGCGCGTCGCATTGCGGCAGGAGCGGCACGATGGAGAGGTCGATGCGCTCAAGGCCCGTCGTCGGACCTTGGATATAGCCGTGATCGATCGCCAGCATCACCGTGCGCCCGCTTTGCGGGTTGAAGGTGCGGGCGAGCCGGTTTTTCATGCCCCAGTCGAGCTGATGCGAACCTTTCAGAAAAAATTTCGGCGCCTCTTGCGGGCGGTCGAGTTGATAGCGTTTTCCGTCTTGATCCGCTTCCGGCATAACGGCCTCGAATCGCTCGTGGGAAACTTTGCAAGGTATGCACGGGCCCGCATGGGCCATGCGCTGCTTAGTTTGATCGAATCATTGCTTTGGCGCCATGGCGCCCGGCTTGGCCATAGGCTTGGCCATTTTCTTCGGCTTTTCATTCGCCATGCAGCGGGAAATGAAAGTCTTGCGTTTGGCGCCGGTGAGTTTCTGATCGTCGGCCCCGAATTTGCACGTTTCCATCTTCTGCTTGGCCGTCACGGCGGAGGCGGGAGTGGTTATCATCATAAACGGCAAAAGGCCGATGAGGCTTAAGCGTTGCAGCATGTGTTGGCTCCTATGTAAGTCGTCGGTGACGTTTTACAGCAAAATCCGCGCAGGTCGAAACATTCCCGGCCGGTTATCGCAGAGCGGCGGCGATATTGCCGCCGTCGACGGTAGTGATATTCGCCGTGGTCTTTAGCCCCAGTGCCTGATCGAGGAAGGCCTGGGCAACGTCTTGCGCGGTGACTTCGCGGCCAAGCAAATTGCCGCTCATGTACTCTTTCTCGCTGATGCCGCGCGCCTTCGCCCGTTGCTCGATGAAATCGTCCGTGAGCAGGCTTGAGCGAATGCGATCGGCGTTCACTCCATTGGCGCGAATGCCGTCGGCGCCATAGTCGAGCGCGTATTGGCGCAGCAAAAAAAGTGTCGCTGCTTTGGGTAAACCGTAAGGCCCGAAATTCGCCCCGGGATTGACCGCCTGCTTGGAGACGTTGAACAGGAGGCACCCTCCGGTGCCCTGCTTGAGCATGATTTTCACCGCCGCTTGCGCCGTCCGCTGATGGGCGAAGAAATTCAATTCAAAGCTTTGGCGCAAAACTGCTTCGTCGACCTCGCCGATCCGGCCCTGCCAGGCAGCGCCTGCGTTGGACACGAGAATATCGACACCGCCAAAGGCGGCGATCACCCGCGCGAAAGCGGATGCGATTGACGGCGCGCTGGTCACATCGCAGGCAAGGCCAAGTGCCGCACCGCCGATCATCCTCGCTTTTTCTTGCGTCGCCTGAAAATCAATGTCGAGGAGCGCCAATTCCGCGCCGGCCCGCGCAAAAGCCTGCGCCGTGGCAAAACCGATTGCGCCGGCCGCGCCGGTAATGACCGCCACCTGGCCTTCGAGTGGCAAAGGTCGACGTTTCCCGAGTTTTGCCACTTCCAGCGGCCAGTATTCGCAATCGAACAAGTCAGCTTCGCCGATCGAGGTGAAACGGCCAATCGCTTCCGCATCGGTGATGGCCGCCGCCGTGGCCTGCGCAATATCGGCGGCGATCTTGGCCTCTCGGGCATTGGCTCCCATGCCAAATAAACCGACACCTGGCATCAAGGCGACCCGGGGCAGGGGATCGTGTATCGACGCGCCGCTAACTCGCGACGTATTCCGCGCGAAATAGGCTTTGTAGTCGTTCGTAAACTCAACCACCGCTGCGTGCGTCGCCTTTTTGAAATCCTCAAGCTTGCCGGCCTCCGGCGCGGGTACGATGAGCGGCCAAGGTCTTACGCGGATTGCATGGTCCGGTGTGAGCGGCCCGCGCCGCGCAATGTCGGCGATTTCCTTGCCATTGACAAAATTCAAGATCGCACCATTCGTGCGAAATTCGAGAATGGGCCGCTTATGCGCGCCCTCGCCAAAGGCGTCGTGCAACGAACAGGCCCCGCGCAAAATGGGGGCTAGGTCATTGATCGACGCCATGGCGGCGGGAAGCGTTGCGGAAACGAAAACGTGGCGGCGGTTTTTTTGCAGCCGCATTTCTGCCAGCGTCACACATGCAATCATACGTTCGTAAGATTCGCGCGCCTCGGAGCCAAAGGTGACGATGCCGTGCTTGTCCAGGATCAGGCCTTCGATCGTCCGATCCTTGTCGAAAACCTCCGCAGCCAGACGCGCCAGACCAAAGCCCGGCCGGCGATATCGGACAAAGCCAAGCCGTGCGCCGAAGACCTCCGCCCATAATTCTTCGGCATTCGGCTGGTCGATGAGGCTCAAAATTGCGGTCGCATGCGTGTGGTCTATGAATTTCGCCGGCAGAAACGCGTGCAGCAGCATTTCCACCGACGGCGATGGCGCCATAGGGTCGAGCAAATAAGCGCGCTGTGCGCGGGCAAAATCGTCATCGCTTAGAGTGACGCGCGTGCGGAGCGCTTGCAGCGGTGCAAGCCGCACTGCCGGCATGCCGGCAGGCTCGATTTTGCCCATGTCCCAGCCCGAGCCTTTGACGTGGAGTACGGCGACCGTCTCGCCACTGAACTCGGTGCCCGTCGTCTTGAGCGATGTATTGCCGCCGCCGTGCAGCACCAGCACGGTGTCGCGGCCAAGCAATTGCGTCGAATAGATCCGTAATGCCAGCTCAGGTGAAACCCCGATTGGGCCGTAGCGCTCGATCGCTGTTTGAGCGTCGCGTTCGATCCATGCCGACTTCATGCCGATTTCAAATTGCCCGGGGCATGTCAGCCCTTATCGCCGAGAAGGCGTTTGGCCCACCAGCCGCGCTTGGGGGCTGCGGGCTCTTCACTTCCCGTGCTTGAAATTACCGGTATCGACGCTGGCACGGTATGCATGGGCGGTGCGCCTTCGGTAGGGTCCGGCACAGGCTCCCGGATCGTCGAACGCCGGCGGGGCCCTTCCTGGGTGGCTGCCGCCGAGGGGGCATCGGACACAAAGGCCAGCGGCGACGGTGGCGCGCTCTCGATCATGGGTTCGGCGTCGAATGGCGGCGCGATTGCGGATGCATCTTCATCGCTGACGAGCGGGTGTTGCGATGGTTCGATTGCATGGTCGAAATCGGACCCCTCGCCCCCGCGCCCGGATTGGAATGAATCCTCGCCGCTGCGCCGTCAATTCCGCCGGCCGCCGCGACGGCCACGGCGCCGCCGCCGGTGGGCCTCTTCGCCCGCTTGATCGCCTGCCTGGCGTTGCGCGACGTCGTCGATATCCTGGCCGAATCCCTCCTCCTCGGGCGATCCCGCATCGTGGTCCTCATGCGCGATCGCGTGCTCGGCCATTGTCTCATGCGTGAAAGGAACGGCCGCGCTCGGGCGTGCCTCCCGCGCTTCTCCACCGCGCGCACGGCCGCGTCCGCGCCGCCGCCGCCGGCGATGCTCGCCGTCGCCATTAACGCCGGTTTCCGCAGTGTCGGGATCAGTCTCAGCGATCCGTTCCGCCGCTCCTTCCTCGAAAGCGAACTCGTCTTCTTCGGTCGTGGAAACAAGCTGCGGCTGTGAGGCGGCCGCAAGGTTTTTTGCGGCTTCCAGCGTATGCACCTGTTCGCCGCGATCGATGACGTAAGATTGCTGGCCGCTGACCGTTGCGTCCGCCGATACCGTGACGCTGATGCGAAAACGCTCCTCCATTTCCCGTAAGTGCGCGCGCTTATGGTTGAGGACGTAAAGCGCGACTTCGGATCGCGTCCGCACGATCAGATTATGCGTGGCGCCTTTAATCAACATTTCCTCGATGGCGCGCAGGAGCTGTAGCGCGACCGACGATACTGAACGCACATGGCCCGAGCCGCCGCAGACGGAGCACTTCTCGGTCGAGCTCTCCAGAACAGACGAACGGATGCGCTGGCGCGACATTTCCAAAAGCCCGAAATGTGAGATGCGGCCGACTTGGATACGGGCACGGTCGTGCTTGAGCGCTTCTTTCAAGCGCCGCTCCACGGTGCGGTTATTTCGCATCTCATCCATGTCGATGAAATCGATCACGATGAGACCGGCAAGATCGCGCAAGCGCAATTGCCGCGCGACCTCCTCCGCCGCTTCGACATTGGTTTTGACCGCGGTGTCCTCGATGTGGTGCTCACGCGTTGCGCGGCCGGAATTCACGTCGATGGCCACCAGCGCTTCCGCCTGATTGATCACGATGTAACCGCCCGATCGCAGCTGCACCACCGGCGAAAACATGGCATCAAGCTGCGTTTCTATGCCGTAACGCGTAAAAAGGGGCTGGCTGTCTTTATATAATTTTACGTTCCTGGCATGACTGGGCATCAACATGCGCATAAAGTCGCGCGCTTCTTTGAAGCCCTCGTCGCCGGCCACGGTGATTTCGTCGATGTCCTTGGTATAAAGATCGCGAATGGCTCGTTTTGTCAGCGACCCTTCTTCGTAAACGAGCTTCGGCGCCACCGATTTCAACGTAGTGTCGCGCACCGTCTCCCACAGACGCAACAAATATTCGAAATCGCGCTTGACTTCGGCTTTGGTGCGGTTGGCGCCCGCGGTGCGGAAGATCACCCCCATGCCTGCGGGCACGTCCATTTCTTGGGCAATTTCCTTCAGGTGCGCACGATCTTCGGCCGAGGTGATTTTGCGAGAAATGCCGCCGCCGCGCGGCGTATTCGGCATCAGCACCGCATATCGTCCCGCAAGCGAAAGATAGGTCGTCAGCGCCGCTCCCTTGCTGCCGCGTTCTTCCTTGACGACCTGCACCAGCAAGACCTGCCGGCGCTTGATGACTTCCTGAATTTTGTATTGGCGGCGGAAACGCGGAAGCCGCTCTTGCACTTCTTCCAAAGCATCGGCTCCGCCGACCAACTCTATATGGTCGTCCGCGACGTACTCGTCTTCGTGATTGTCCACATTGTTAACGTCGGCGGCGACTGGACCCGCCGTTTCGTTCTGCGCCGCCTCGCCCTCCACATCCTCCACCAAGGTATGAGACCGATGCCGAGCCTCATCGAGGCTGATTCTACGCGGGGTCTCGCTATCCCCCGGCTCGGGCACGTGCACCGGCTCTGCGGTTGCCTCCTCGGCGATCTCGGGGGCGGGGTCGGTGACGGATTCGGCAGGCGTGCTTTCGCCTGCCGCGGGTTCGGCATGATCGCGATCCAGTTCCTCACCGGCCAGATCCTCCGGCCGCAGCGGTTCACTGCTTATTGAATCGCGTTCAAGGTGACGCTCGGACCGGCGAGCCCGGCGCGGTCCGCGCCGCTGGGCACGATCATTGGAATCGCCGTCGGCGCGGCGCTCGTTTTCATCCTCGGCAAGAAGCGCTTCCCGGTCCGCGACCGGGATTTGATAATAGTCGGGGTGGATTTCCGAAAACGCCAGAAACCCTTGCCGGTTACCCCCATATTCGACGAAGGCCGCTTGCAGCGACGGCTCTACACGCGTGACCTTTGCCAGGTAAATATTACCGCGAAGCTGTTTGCGGTTAGCTGATTCGAAGTCGAACTCCTCAACTCGGTTGCCGCGCACGACCACGACCCGGGTTTCTTCCGGATGGGTCGCATCGATAAGCATTTTGTCGGCCATTTTGTAATCTCGTTGAGGGAGGCCCGCTGATGCGCTCGCGCGATCGTGACGGCGGCGCAAGCCAATGCACAGGAGCCGGCCTGATAGATGTGGAAGGAGGGACCGCGTGGCAGGGCGGCAACTCTATAAGGCCCGTAGCAAACCCTGCATTCGCGATTATCTCGCGAAAGCGATAGACCTTGAATTGCCTTTGCTGCATTGATGGCAGCATAAAATTTGCGATCCGTACCATTGGTGCCGCGCCCGTCACGGCGCGGCGAGGTTTCTATTGCTGGCGGCCGAAGTCGCTCGACGGCTTGGCCACCGTAAGCTGATCCGGATGTCCTTCAGAAGGGTTTCGGCTTTTTCGCCTTCCATCCGCCGGCCTCCTCGAGGGGGCGATTCTGGAACGGCGCGCCGGAGGCCCGAACGCGGCACAAACCGGAGTACTAACCGTCAGCACCCCATACATACGGCCGGATGCCATCGATGGCAAGTAAGAGGTTAGCGGCGGGGGAACATCGTGGCCGTTCTCCTTAGCGGCGCCCCGCGGTGCCTGAAGGCCACAGCACGCGGAAAAATGGTGTGTTTGCTTAAACTTTCGTTAACCGAACGGGCACTTATGAATTAAAAAAAGGGTAAAGGAGCGCCAATTCGTGACATTTCGCATCGCCACAATTGCCGGGGCTGCCGCCGTGAGTCTCGGCACCAGTCTCGGCGCCGGCGCCTTTTGTGTATGGCCGGCGGAGCCGCTCGCCGCCCAGGGGCGGCCGGCTGCAAAACCAGCGCCGGCGATCGTGAGCGTGGCGCGGCTTGAGGGCGACGACCACCGCACTCGCTTCGTTATGATCCTCGATCGGAAAATCGATCTGGCGGTCTTCACATTGGCGGACCCCTATCGCGTGGTGCTCGATCTTCCGCAGGTCGTCTTCAAGTTGCCGCCTAAGACCGGCACGCAGGGCGGCGGGCTTGTCAGCGCGTTTCGTTTCGGCCTGATCATGCAGGGTGGTTCGCGCGTTGTTCTCGACACCAAGGCGCCGGTGCATGTGGACCAGGCCTTTACCCTTGATGCAACCGATGATCGGCCGGCGCGTCTTGTGCTCGATCTTTCCCGCACCGACCGCGCAAGCTTTCTCCGCGATATTGCGCTTGCGGCCCGGCCTGCTCCCCTGGCGGCGCCTCATTCCGAAGCGACGCCTCACGATACGGGCGATATGCGGCCCTTGATTGTCCTTGACCCAGGACACGGAGGTATCGATAGCGGCACCATCGGTCTCGACGGTCAAAGCGAAAAAGATGTCGTGCTGGCCTTCGCGCGCACGTTGCAAGACGAGTTTCTCAGGGCAGGCCAATATCGCGTGAGGATGACGCGTAGCGACGACACCTTTATACCGCTCAATGAGCGCGTGCGTTTTGCCCGCGATCGCAAGGCGGCGCTGTTTATTTCTATTCACGCGGATTCGCTTCCGCGCCGCGAAGGACAGGCCGAGGGAGCCAGTGTCTATACCCTGTCGGAAAAGGCTTCCGACGCCGAAGCGGCGGCGATTGCGGAGGACGAAAACAAATCCGATGCCTTGGCGGGCGTTGATCTCGCCGCCGAGCCCGACGACGTGGCCAATATCCTTGTTGATCTGGCGCAGCGTGAGACTAAGACTTTTTCTCTGCAATTTGCGCGCGCGCTGATCGGCACATTGAGAAAATCCGCGCGCCTGCATAAGCACCCATTAAAATCCGCCGGATTTGTCGTCTTGAAGGCGCCGGATGTGCCGTCTGTGCTGATCGAACTCGGCTATATGTCGACGCGCGACGACCTCAAACTTCTAAGCTCACCGGATTGGCGTCGCCGCACGGCGGCCTCGTTCGTGGGCGCCGTCGACGCGTTTTTGGGGCCGCGTTTGGCCGGCGCCGATGGGAAGGCCAACTAAGATGTGGAATGAGCCTCAGTTTCAACATAAAACGGGTCGAGCAAGTTGCTGCGCGGATAGTGACGCGACCGTCTGGTCGCATGATTAAGATGCTGTGATACAAATGCCATTGATCATTAAATATTCCGATTGATGCAGGACGACGCTTGATGAAAATCTTTTTGCGCTTTTGCGGCTTCTTGTTTACCGCCGGCACCATCTTGTTTGTGGTGGGCATCGCCGCGCTCGCCGGGTTGTTCTGGCATTATTCCAGGGATTTGCCCGATTATACGCAACTAAGAAATTACGAACCCCCCGTAATGACGCGTATGCATGCGGCCGATGGCTCGCTGCTCGCCGAATATGCGCGTGAGCGGCGGCTTTACGTTCCGATTCAGGCGGTGCCGAAGGTCGTGATCAATGCCTTCCTCGCCGCCGAGGACAAGCACTTTTACCAACATTGGGGGGTCGATCCCACCGGCGTTGCCCGTGCCGCTTTGTCTTACGCCGAGAGTTTTGGCACGGAGCGACGCTCGCAAGGCGGTTCAACGATTACACAACAGGTTGCAAAGAATTTTTTCTTAACAAACGAGTATTCCATCGCCCGGAAAATCAAAGAGGCGTTGCTGGCGCTGAAAATCGAGCGCACGTATTCCAAGGACAAGATTCTTGAGCTTTATCTGAACGAAATCTTTCTAGGGCTTGGCGCCCACGGCATTGCCGCGGCTTCACTCGCCTATTTCGACAAGCCGGTTAACGAGATCACGATCCCGGAGGCCGCCTATCTCGCCTCGCTGCCGAAAGCGCCGAACAACTACAATCCCTTTCGTCAGGGCAAGCGTGCGCTTGCACGGCGCGACTGGGTCATCGATCGCATGGCGGAAGAAGGCTTCATCACGGCCGCCGAGGCGGAGAAAGCAAAACGAGCACCACTCGGCGTGACGATGAAGGCGGCCTTCGCGCATGTCTTTCCCGCGGAATATTTTTCCGAAGAAGTCAGGCGCGAGCTGTCAGGCCGTTACGGCGAAAAGCGGCTCTACGAGGGTGGCCTGTCGGTCCGCACGACGCTTGATACGAAGTTGCAGGAGTTGGCGCGCAAAGTGATGCAGGAAGGGCTCACACGTTATGATGAGGCGCATGGCTGGCATGGCGTCGTCACTAAGATCGACACCGCCGGAGATTGGGGAGTCAAACTCGCGGATGTGAATTATTTGCAGGACGTCGCGCCATGGCGGCTTGCGGTCGTCCTCGAGGTCAATGACCAGTCGGCACGGATTGGCTTGCAGCCTTATCGGGATCCCGGCGGCTATGTCAGCAAATCACGCGAGGTCGGCATTCTCCCGCTCGGCGGAGTCAAATGGGTGCGGAGCGGTGGCAAAGTGGTAACCAAAGTCACGCAGGTGCTCAGCCCCGGCGAAGTCGTCTATGTCTCGCCGGCAAAAACGGACGGGCAATTTCGTCTACAGCAGATTCCGGAAGTTTCAGGCGCCATGGTGGTTGAAGACCCCATGACCGGGCGTGTGCTCGCCATGATCGGCGGTTTCTCTTACGATCAGAGCCAGTTCAATCGCGCCACGCAGGCGTTGCGTCAGCCAGGTTCTTTATTCAAGCCGATCGTTTATGCGGCCGCGCTCGATAACGGCTATACGCCATCCTCTCTTGTGCTCGATGCCCCACTCGAGATCAATCAGGGGCCAAACGCCCGGGCCTGGAAGCCCGAGAATTTTGAAGGCGATTTCTACGGGCCGTCGACATTGCGCTTTGGCGTCGAGCATTCGCGCAATGTGATGACGGTGCGCCTTGCGCAGGATATCGGCATGCCCTTGATTGCCGACTACGCCAGACGTTTTGGCGTTTACGACAACCTGCCGCCCTATTTGTCATTTTCTCTCGGCGCGGGTGAAACCACGCTGCTGCGCATGGTGAATGCCTATGCCATGATCGACAATGGCGGCCGGCGCATAAAACCGACTTTGATCGATCGCATCCAAGACCGCTACGGCAAGACTGTCTATAAGCACGATACGCGCGAATGCCTCGGCTGCGACGCGGGGAAATGGGAAGATCAGCCGGAGCCGTCGCTTGTCAGCCGGCGCGAGCAGGTGCTCGATCCCCTGACCGCGTACCAAATCACGTCCATCATGGAAGGCGTGGTCCAGCGCGGGACCGCGACGGTGCTTCGCGCAGTCGGCAAGCCCATCGCCGGTAAGACCGGCACGACCAACGATGAGAAGGACGCATGGTTCATCGGATTTACGCCCGATATCGTCGTCGGGGTTTATGTGGGCTTCGACAAGCCAAAGCCTTTGGGACGCGGGATGACCGGCGGTCATGTGGCCGCACCCATCGTGCGGGATTTTCTCAAAGTCGCGCTTGCGGACAAGCCCGCGGTGCCATTCCGCGTGCCGCCGGGAATCAAACTTGTCCGCGTTGACTTGAAGACCGGCGCCCGGGCCGGCCCGGAAAGCCAAAAAGTGATCTTGGAAGCCTTCAAGCCGGGTACCTCGCCGCCTGATGAGCTCTCGATTGTCAGCATCGGCGATGGCGATGGTATTTCCAGCTGGGGCGGTGATCCGCGGATGGGAGCACCGGGTGTCACACCGAATGTGAATTCTTCCGTGCGCTCAGGTACCGGCGGGCTCTATTGATGTCCAAACGAGCAACGGGTTGCTTGTGCGCCGTGGCCGCATTAGATGCGATACTAATTTGTTGCTGTCTCACCACGGCAAACGTAAACGTAAACGGAAACGGAAACGGAATTGTCGATGCGCGCGGAAACTCAAAATCTCGTCGATGACATCAAGCAGTCGGTGCAGCTGCTGAGGAGGCATCTTTGACGTCGATGCCGCGCAACGCCGTCTTGCCGAACTCAACAAGGAATCGGAAGACCCCAATCTATGGACCGACCAAGCGCGCGCTCAACGCGTCATGCGCGAACGCGACGCGCTCGAGGATCAACTCAAAGCCATCGGCCATATCGAGCAAGATCTCGACGATCAGTTGACATTGCTCGATCTCGGCGAAAACGAGGATGATGTTGCGGCCATCACGGAAGCGGAATCGGCGCTCCAACGGTTGAAGAAGGAGGCCGCGCGCCGAGAGCTCGAAGCCCTGTTTTCCGGCGAGGCCGACGCCAACGACTGCTATCTCGAAGTGCATGCCGGCGCCGGGGGCACCGAAAGCCAGGATTGGGCGAACATGCTCATGCGCATGTATGTGCGCTGGGCGGAAGATCATGGTTACAAGGTCGATTGGCTGGAAGAGAGCGAAGGGGAGGGCGCGGGCATCAAGTCGGCGACGGTACAGATCACAGGCCATAACGCTTTTGGCTGGCTCAAGAGCGAGAGCGGCGTGCACCGGCTTGTGCGCATTTCGCCGTTTGACGCCAACGCGCGACGCCACACGTCTTTTGCCAGCGTTGTCGTGTTCCCGGTACTGGACGACCGCATCAAAATCGACGTCAACGAGAGCGATGTGCGCGTTGACGTCATGCGCGCAGGCGGCGCCGGCGGCCAGCATGTGAACAAGACCGAATCGGCTGTGCGTCTGACGCACATCCCGACCAATATCGTGGTGAAATGCCAGCAAGATCGCTCTCAGCACCGCAATCGCGCCATGGCGTGGGATATGCTGCGCGCCAAGCTGTTTGAAATGGAAATGAAGAAACGCGAAGACAAGGCCGCCGCCGATCAGGCGGCGAAAACCGACATCGGCTGGGGCCATCAAATCCGCTCTTACGTGTTGCAGCCCTACCAGATGGTCAAGGATCTGCGCACGGGCGTTTCCACCTCCGACACTTCAGGCGTGCTCGACGGCGATCTCGATGCTTTCATGCAGGCCGCCTTGGCGCAAAAGGCCTTCGGTGGCGTCCCCGGCGCGGTGGAGGATGTCGAATAGGCTCTTTGTTCGGGCTCGACCCTCAAGCCCGCCCGCCACACGAACGGCAAGTGCGTTTTGCTCCGGGAGCATGACGTAGGCGGGACAAACAAGGGCAAGCCGGGCCACGGCGCGAGACGGGAAGCGCCATGGCCCGAGATTCTCGGACCTCGTCCCTACTTGCTTACTTGTTCGGACTCATGGTTCCGCTGCTGCCCGTTGTTCCGGATTCGGTGCCTGATTCGGTCAGAACCAACATCGCGTGCGGGCCAATGAGCATGTTGACCTGATCGCCGTTCTTGTCTTTTCCGGTGACGACGAATGAACGCGGAAGGACTTTTACGTCGGTCAAGCCAAATTGTTCGAGTTTGTCCTTGATTTGCTGCGGCAGTTGCTGGGCCGTCTGCTCGGAGCTCATTCCTCCGGAACCCATTCCGCTTCGGCCTTGCGCAAGAACCGCGCCGGGGATCAATGTGGCGGCGACTATCACGGTAGCAAGCAAGCGCGTTCTCATTGTCTAGCTCCTTTTCGATAAAGGTGGCATGCCAAACGAATAGAGTTGCATGCCCATTCGTTCCTGCCCTTGACCGGAAAAAATGCGGTGGCTTGTACGCGGAATGGTTTGTGAGTGGATAACCGCTCATCACGCGGTATTGCCGTATTAAACGACATGCGGGGTTTTTCTCGTGGCGAATGCGAGCACGGATTTCGGCTCACGCTCATCCAGCTATGCCGGCTCGCACTCACTTGCATTGAGGCGGTCAACTCCTAACTAAGAAGTCGACTCCTAACTAAGAATAAGACGAGAGGAAAGGCCTATGAGCGAGCTTCGCTATCCGAACGAGAGCAAGGCCTATCGCGAGGCGCGCGACGCTTTGCTTAAGGACGAGCAAGAACTCATCGATAAGACGAAAGCCGTGGCGGCGAAACGCCGCCAACTGCCGCTCGGCGGGCAATTGCAGGAGGACTACGTCTTTGAATGGGCCAACGATGGCAAGCTCGGGCAGCGTGTAAAATTCAGCGAGTTGTTCGGCGATAAGACCACGCTGCTACTCTACTCGTTCATGTTCGGCCCGAATTGGGACAAGCCCTGCCCATCCTGCACGTCGCTGATGGATGGCTTCGACCGCGCCTGGTATTCGGTCAGCCGGGATGCCGCCTTTGCCGCGGTCGCCAAGGCTCCGGCCGAACGGATCAACGCGTGGGCTAAAGAGCGCGGATGGTCGCAAATCCCGCTGCTGTCCGGCGCGCACTCGACCTATCAGGCAGACTACAAGTGTCAGGGCGATACCGACGACATGCAGTGGCCGGTGATGCATGTTTTTGCGAAGCGCGACGGCAAGATTTTTCATTTCTGGGCCACCGAAGCGATGATGAACCATGTCGACACGGTGTGGCCGTATTGGAATCTGATGGACTTCACGCCGGAGGGCCGGCCGGACATTCCGACGCCGCCGCAAAAATTCAGATCGGCGTTTTTGGAAGAGCATTATTTGCAGAAATAGGGTGGCCCGCTGGTTACGAAGTCCGAGGGAGCGATTGATGCTGCGGCTTGTCGCGGCGTTCAATTGCGAGAGTGAGCCCATGGCTTCGTTTGTAGTTTGTAGCCCCGATGAGCGGAGCGAAATCCGGGGGCAGCGAATAGCGAGTAGCGAGTAGCGAGTAGTGAATAGAATAGCGAGTAGTGTTCGCGATGATTGGTTTTCTCTTCTCAATTCGCTACTCTCTATTCGCCATTCGCCAATCTGGTTTCATCCAGCCTTGTCCGATCCACCTACGTGATCCAGCCATGCTTTTTAGTCGACGCATATCGGGTAAACCCGACATGCTTTTTAGCTGGCGCATATCGGGTAAACCCGACATGCTTTTTTAGTTGGCGCATATCGGGTAAACCCGACATGCGCTATCGCCCGTATTGTTGATGTCGGCCCCGGGCAGGCCCTCGTTCGAAGCCTTATCCCTCCCCCGCTTGCGGGGGAGGGTGGCGAGGACCGAAAAGGTCCGAGCCGGGTGGGGGGCGAATGCGGAAAACATTTCACCCCACCCCGCCCGTCTTCGCTTGCGCTCGCCGGGCGACCCTCCCCTTGCAAAGGAGGGATTAAGAAATCACCGCCGCGCTCGCTTCAAGAAATGCGAGGGCGCGCGGGACGCAATTCAAGGTCCTCGACGGACCCACGGGCCTCGACGCCTCGCGACATCGAGGCTTGTCGTTGCCGTTTTTTGCTTGGACACAGCGTTCAGATTCGAACGAGGCCAAGCTGCCGCAAGTCCGCCCAACCGAGAAGCGTCCCGCGCGCGGTGTTTTTAAGGTTTGCTCCGCGTCTTCCCCGGTGGTCGCCGTTCGTCGACTGCCTTTCGGCTCAACTCTCCACCGTTTCTCAGCCCAGGCACTCACCCGGCAGCCTTCTGACAAAGCCGCCGGATTACCGGCCGTCAGGGGCTGGTGCAGGGCCGCTGCACCGGAAGAACTCGCGGCTTGGACCTGCCGGGGCTTAAGTGCCGCATCTCCGACACCCGCATTCCGGCCACCGCTCCCCGCCCCGCATCTGAAGATGCGTTGATCAGACACCCCTCGCTCCGCTTTCGCGGCCGCATATCGGGTAAACCCGACATGCTTTTTAGCTGGCGCATATCGGGTAAACCCGACATGCTTTTTAGCTGGCGCATATCGGGTAAACCCGACATGCGGTGGGGCGGGATGAGCATAGGTATAGGGTCATATAGGACGAAAGTCAAGAGTGAATAGGAATAAAAAAAGGGGAGAAGTTATTGATGCGGGGCTGCCCCCGCGCATAGCGCCGGGTAGGGTGAGGCGAAGCGCCGAGCCCACAGGCTGACTCGAAAAAATGCACGCCGCTCTCACGCCCCCCGGATTATCGCCCGCTTGCATTCACCGTTTGTCGTAGTATATTTATGCCATGATCCGGTCGTGGCGAAATTCCGTGACCCGCAAGGTCTGGGACGGAGAGCGGCCGAACGCGCTGCGCGGGCTCGATTTTGAGAATGCGGCCGATTTGCTGCTGGCGCTTAATGCTGCCAAATCGCTTGGTGACCTTAGTCCATTGAAAAGTGTCGGGCTTCACAAGCTCAAGGGCGATCGTAAAGGACAATGGGCGATGACGGTCAACGAGCGCTGGCGCATTTGCTTTGAGTTTCGCAAAGGCGACGCCTACGAGGTCGAGATTGTCGACTATCACAGAGGATGATCAAGAGGACATAACATGGCACCCGTTTCCCATCCCGGCCGCTTGCTGAAACGTGAACTTGCGGCGCGTGAACTATCCGCCAACCGGCTGTCGCTTGATATCGGCGTGCCGTCCGGCCGCATCACCGACATTCTCAACGCCCGGCGCTCGATCACCGCCGATACAGCGGTGCGGCTTGGACGTTACTTTGGTAACAGCCCGCAGTTCTGGCTCGACTTGCAAAGCCAGTATGACATCGCCGTGGTCGAGCGCGAGAAGGGCAGGGAGATTGCAAAGCGCGTGCGTCCGGCCGACGCGGCTTGATTTTGCCCGCTGTTGTCCCGGGCGAGCAACGCGAGACCCGGGATCCATACGCCGTAGCCTATCGAGACCCTTAGGCTGCTCGGCCGCTCAGCGACATAATCGGCTGTAGCAATGGAACTACACTTCGAGGCGCCAATTAGCCTAGTAGCTTCGGATGCTTCTGTAGCATTCGTCACGCCGCGTAACGGCAATCGTAGGATTTCAGGGTTTACCGTCGGCATTGAGCACAACCCATACTAGTGGAGTGGATTTGACATTCGCTACCCACCTGGCCGCAAGCTCGCGAAGCGAATGTCAAATCCAAAACTCCACTAGAAACTTATATTTGGCTCATGGTCTTTCAATTCAAACATTCGCAAAAGATCCCCGCCGAAATGGGTAGCGAATGTTTGAATTGGACCACTAGCTCGAAAGCTATTAGTCTAACACCGTGGTGGTAACGACACGTTAAAATAAAAAATGGCTCGCGTGCAGGCAGAGCGACCAAATATTATTCACTCCGCCGCCTGCATGCCCTTCTTGCGCTTTGGCGCTTCTTGCCGCTCCATCCGCCTTCGCGCTCGGACTACGGCGGACAAGACACCTTCGCAATATCCTCCAGCATGGGGGAGGAACCAAAATGTACGGGCAGGGAGTGTTTTGCGCTATGCGGGCGCTACAAATCGTCCACAGCTAAACCGGTGTACTTCGCGATACGCGCGAGCGCCTTGGCAAACTCGTGGAAATTTCGGCGGTGGGTTACGCGCCTTCGGCGCTAACCCACCCTACGGACTTGCGGCAGCGCTTCGCCATTCTCGACACGCTCGGCGATCACCCGAAGCGCGAACGCCGTTGCCTTCGAGCGCGCCTCAGTGTCGCTTGCGCCATAGCTGAGCACGCCGGGAAGGCCCGGCACCTCGGCCAGCCAACGGCCGTCTTCCTCGCGTTCGGTTTCGATCAGCAGCATGGAATTAAGATAGTCAGACGGCGGGGTTTTGACAATGAGGATGTAGCCCGAGGACGCCTGGGGGCGAACTTTCTCACCACCGCCATTACTTCGCCGACAATGGCGTCAACTCGAACACACGCCCGTGCTTTGCCGCCTCGGCGATATCGCCGCGACGAAGCGCAAGACGAACGGTGTCGAGTTTATGCACCTCGGCCGGGAAGAGATAAGGCGACCAGGCCGTATCGATCAATTCAACCGGTATTTGCCTTCGTGCACCCAGTGCGACCGCGTTCGTCTCACGAGGCGTCTCGTTGCTCTCGCAACACTTCGCGCATGGTGTCGCCGACGATCTTAGGCATATCGGTGCGTAAGCCGCGCATGCTGGTATCGACGTGGTCGAGCCGGCTATCGATCTTATCGAGCCGGTCGTCAAGCTTATCGAACCGGCTATCATGCTCATGCAGCTTCCTTTCGGTCTTCTCCTCGAAACCCAGCAAATCCTTGTGCACGCCCTGCACCTGGCGCGTGAGGAATCCGAACGAGCCTTCCAACTCGCTCACCCGGCGCTTCAAGTCGCGAATCTCGGCTTCGACGTCCATTGGCATGACCATAATACTACCATAAAGTGTGGAGAAGGAAAGTGGGATGGAATGGCCGCTCATCTAAACCCAGCGCTCGTTCCGCGTGCTACCCGCCCTTAAAGAAGGGCATAAGAAAAGATTACTCCGCCGCTTCCATCCCTTTCTTTCTTTTCGCTTCCTTCCGCTCCAACACCGGCTTCAAAAACTGCCCCGTATAACTGCGCTTCGCCTTCACAATATCCTCCGGCGTGCCGCTAGCTACGATCTCGCCGCCGCCGTCGCCGCCTTCGGGGCCGAGGTCGATCACCCAATCGGCGGTTTTGATCACTTCGAGATTGTGCTCGATCACCACCACGGTGTTGCCGCTTTCAACCAGTTCGTGCAGCACTTCCAATAATTTTGCCACGTCGTGAAAGTGCAGGCCCGTGGTCGGCTCATCCAAAATGTAAAGCGTGCGGCCGGTGGAGCGCTTGGATAGCTCCTTGGCGAGCTTCACGCGCTGCGCCTCGCCGCCGGAAAGCGTCGTCGCCTGCTGCCCGACATGGATGTAGTCGAGGCCCACGCGATGCAACAGCGCCAGCACGTCGCGCACGCGCGGCACCGCCTTGAAGAATTCGAGCGCTTCTTCCACCGTCATGTCGAGCACGTCGGCGATCGACTTGGCCCTAAACAGCACGTCCAGCGTTTCGCGGTTGTAGCGCTTGCCGCGGCACGCATCGCAGGTGACGTAAACGTCGGGCAGAAAGTGCATCTCGATTTTGATGACGCCGTCGCCCTGGCAGGCTTCGCAGCGCCCGCCTTTGACGTTGAAGGAAAAGCGCCCCGGTTCGTAGCCGCGCGCTTTCGCTTCGGGCAGCGCGGCGAACCATTCGCGGATCGGCGTGAAGGCGCCGGTGTAAGTCGCGGGGTTACTACGCGGCGTGCGGCCGATGGGCGATTGGTCGATGTCGATGATCTTGTCGATGTGCTCGAGGCCTTCGATGCGGTCGTGCGGCGCGACGCTAAGCGATGCGCCGTTGAGCTTGCGCGCGACCGCGGCGTAAAGCGTGTCGATGAGCAGCGTCGACTTGCCGCCGCCGGACACACCTGTCACGCAGGTGAATAGGCCGAGCGGAATTTCGGCGGTGATGTTCTTCAGGTTATTGCCGCGCGCATTGACAATGCGTAGCTGGCGGCGCGGATTGGGCGGCCGGCGCTGCGGCACCGGCACGAAGCGTTCGCCGGAGAGATATTTGCCGGTCCATGAGTTGGGCGCCGCGATGAGGTCTTCGACCGTGCCTTCGGCGATGATGTGGCCGCCGTGAATGCCCGCGCCGGGGCCAATGTCGAGCACATGATCGGCCGTGCGGATCGCGTCCTCGTCATGCTCGACCACGATCACCGTGTTGCCGAGATCGCGCAGGCGTTTCAGCGTCTCTAACAGGCGCGCATTGTCGCGCTGGTGCAGGCCGATCGAGGGCTCGTCGAGAACGTAAAGCACGCCGGTGAGGCCGGAGCCGATTTGCGAAGCCAGGCGAATGCGCTGGCTTTCACCGCCGGAAAGCGTGCCGGAAGCGCGCGAAAGCGTGAGATAATCGAGCCCCACGTCGACGAGGAAGGTCAACCGCTCACGGATTTCCTTGAGTACACGCACGGCGATTTCGTTTTGCTTGGGGGTCAGTTCACTTGGCAAAGTGGCGAACCAATCTCCGGCCTTGCGCACGGAGAGATCGGCGATCTCGGAAATGTTTTTTCCGCCGATCTTGACGCAAAGCGCTTCCGGCTTCAGCCGCGCGCCATGGCAGGCCGCGCAGGGCACGTCGGTGAAATATTTTTGCAAGTCTTCGCGCGCCCACTCGCTCTCGGTTTCCTTGAAGCGGCGTTCGAGATTGGTGATGACGCCTTCGAACGGTTTTTTCGTCGTGTAGCCGCGCAGGCCGTCGTCATAGACGAATTTGATCTCGTGTTCACCGGAGCCGTAGAGAATGGCCTCTTGCGTGTTCTTCGGCAGATCTTTCCATTTGGTATCAAGCGTGAAGCGATAATGCTTGCCGAGAGCGTCCAAGGTTTGCACGTAATAGGGCGAGGACGACTTCGCCCACGGCGCGATGGCGCCTTTACGCAAGGTGGCGTTCTTGTCGGGAATGACCAGATCGGTGTCGATGTGTTGCTCAACCCCGAGCCCGCCGCATTCCGGACAAGCGCCGAACGGATTGTTGAACGAGAACATCCGCGGCTCAATTTCCGGGATGGTGAAGCCGGACACCGGACATGCGAATTTTTCCGAGAAGATGAGGCGCTCTGGTCCTGAAAGCTGCGCATGAATTTTGGCAGCCTTTTTGGAATTGCCATCGCCGCTCGCCGCAGCCTCTTGACCCTCCCTTGAAAAGGGAGGGTCGGACCGCCGCAGGCGGTCCGGGGAGGGATCATCTTCAGCGTCGATCCCCACCCGACGCGCTTCGCGCGTCGACCTCCCCTTTTCAAGGGGAGGTGAAGAGGAGCTTGCGGCGCCGTCCGCCAACTCAATAACCGCCAAACCATCGGCCAGCTTCAAACATTGCTCCAATGAATCGGCGAGCCGCGTGGCGATGTCGCCTTTCACCACCAGCCGATCGACCACCGCGTCGATGTCGTGGGTGAATTTTTTGTCGAGCGCCGGAGCGTCGGTTATTTCATGGAAGGCGCCATCGATTTTGACGCGCTGGTAGCCTTTCTTCAACAGATCGGCGAGTTCCTTTTTGTATTCGCCTTTGCGCCCGCGCACGATCGGCGCGAGCACATAAATGCGCGTCCCTTCCGGCAAAGCGAGAACGCGGTCGACCATCTGCGAGACGGTTTGGCTTTCGATCGGCAATCCAGTCGCCGGCGAATAAGGCACGCCGACGCGCGCCCAGAGCAGACGCATGTAGTCATAAATCTCGGTGACTGTGCCGACGGTCGAGCGCGGATTTTTCGACGTTGTCTTCTGCTCGATGGAGATCGCGGGCGAGAGGCCGTCGATTTGATCGACGTCCGGCTTCTGCATCATCTCCAGAAATTGCCGCGCGTAAGCGGAGAGCGACTCCACATAGCGGCGCTGGCCCTCGGCGTAGATCGTGTCGAAGGCGAGCGACGACTTGCCCGAACCGGAGAGCCCTGTGAACACGACGAGTTCATCGCGCGGAATGGTCACGTCGACGTTCTTGAGATTGTGCTCGCGCGCCCCGCGGATTGTGATCGCGTGGGCGTTGGCGGGCTTCTTGTGGGGCTGGTTGTTCATAGAGGCCTGATGTTGATCATCTGACTTAAAAAAACCGGTTTCCGTTGCCAATCGTGCGCGCGACCGCGACATAAGCGTCGCGGCTTCAGCGTCGCGGCCTCAGCGTCGCAGCTCCGATGGCCGTTCGTCATAGCCTTAAGACGGAAAACGATACGTTGGAACGTAGGAAGAACGGCATATTTTTGCCAGTCCTTCTGCGGAGCGCATGCCCCTATGGGGATAACCGACGAATAGCCTCGGCGCTTTTTCATGGGGGAGGCCGCTTTCACCGACAAATCAGTTGCATATGGGGCGATTGTTGTCTAGAACAAACAGAGAACTTGTGTCTGCTGTCAAGACCATCGACGAGGTAGGCAGGCGGGGTCCTCCCTGTGGATTAGGGCCGAACGCGCTTGCTGCTGCGGGATCGAAGTCTAGGGTGACTGGAACAATCGAGCGGAGAGCATCATGGCGGGAAGCGTCAATAAAGTTATTTTGGTGGGTAATCTGGGCGCCGATCCGGAAGTGCGCCGCATGCAGGACGGCCGGCCGATCGTGAATTTACGCGTCGCGACGTCCGATACTTGGCGCGACAAAGCGACCGGCGAGCGCAAGGAAAAGACCGAGTGGCACCGCGTGGTGATTTTCAACGAAGGCCTCGCCAAGGTCGCCGAGCAATATCTGAAGAAGGGCTCGAAGGTCTACCTGGAAGGCGCGCTGCAAACACGCAAATGGCAGGATAAAGAAGGCCAGGATCGTTATTCGACCGAAGTCGTGCTGCAAGGGTTCAACTCAAATCTCACTATGCTTGATCGCGCCGGGAGTGGTGCCGGTAGCAGCGCCGATCATGGCGGCGATTTCGGTTCACCGCGCGTGAGTGCGTCGCCGGGCATGGCTGGCGGCGGCGGCAAGCACGACGATATGGACGACGAGATTCCGTTTTAGGCGAGCAGGCCGGATCGACGGCTTGCGGCGACAAAGGTTTGGAAATCCAGTTCGCGCTGATTTTGTCGCGCGGCGGAAAAAGCGCGATTGAGCTCGCGCTTTTGTATTAAGCCTTCGCGCGCGGCGGCGGCATTCGCGGGCGAAAGACCGAGCCTGTCGCCGCTGCTAAGCCTTTCGATCAACGCCGAATAGCTTTGTTCGAAATTTTCGGCTGAGTGATCGCTATGGCAGAGCGATCCGCGAACCACGCGATACTCGAAGAGATGCTCAGCTATAATAAAGAGCGCGCCAATTCGGTCGATAAGCCGCAGGTTGGCGACCACATCCTCGCCAAAGTCGATGCCGGCCAAACGCGGTTTGGCGTATTCTCGTGCGACCAATGGAAATAAAGGTACGCTTATTTTCAGGAAACTTCGAATATTGAAAACCGTGGGGGAGGAATCGTTGTCGAGTGCGCGATACATCTCATGGCCGGTTACATTGTCAACGACACGCGGATTATCGACCGCCGCACCGAAACCGCTTGCAACCGGCAGCAATTTCTCGAAACGCGTGGGCAAAAAGAGATCATCGGCATCTAGCGCGGCGATAAAGTCTCCGCGTGTTAGAGCCAGCCCGATATTACGAGCGTTGTGACAACCCGATCCAATGCGCCCCGTCAACACGAAACGCAGGCGTGTATCCTCGATCCCAGAACCAAGCAATGACGATGCGTAGTCGGTGTTATCATCGGCCACAATGATCGCTTCCCAATCATCAAAGGTCTGCGCAATCACACTGCGAACGGCTCGCGCGATGGTCGCTTCGGCGCGGTACGCTGGAATAATGACGGAGATCATGAGGGGGCCGAGTTCGAATGAAACCGTATTGGCCTACCAGATCGTGCGGTGGCCGCAAGCGGCTCAGGCCGTTCACATGCTCAACGCCGCGCGCACGCCATCGACGACATATTGCACGGCAAGCGCCGCCAGCAACACGCCGAGCAGGCGCGAAAGCACCGTGCTGCCGGTCGTGCCGAGCGCTTTCGCGATGCGCGCCGCGAGGATGAATGCGAGGGCGCAAAGCGCCATGACCACAACAATGACGGCGAGCAAAATGGCGAGCCGGATTGGGTCGGGCTCGCCGCGCCCGGCCAGAAGCACGGTCGCCGTGATCGCGCCGGGACCCGCCATCAACGGCACTGCGAGCGGGAAGGCGGCGATATTGCGCACGCGTTCTTCCATCGCCTCCTCGGCCTCGCGCGATTGGCGCTCCACGCGCACGCCGAACACCATTTCCGAAGCGATTGAGAACAACAGCAAGCCGCCGGCAATGCGGAAGGCCGGCAATGAAATCGATAGCGTGCGCAAAAGCCAGTCGCCGATCAGCGCGCTGCCGGCCAGAATAAAACCAGCAATGAACGCCGCGCGCACTGCCACCGTGCGGCGCGGGGCGTCCGGCAAATCATGCGTGATGCCGATAAAACTCGGCACCAGCCCAATCGGGTCGACCACGAGCACCAGCGTGACAAAGGCGGAGACGAGGAATTCACCCAGCATAGAAGCCGACCCTAACGCTTTGGGCTTTCGCGCAAAAGCAGGGACAAAGGAGCGCCGGGGTTGCGGCGCAATGACATACCATGTAACCGTCTGATAATACGGTCAAAATAAGCCAAATCGATGTGCGCTTTCGCTTGGCAATGCCTATGTGAATCATATAGAAAAGCACCGTTTAATACGCTGTTTAGGAAACTTGCTTGCCCGACACCGAAAACCCCAGATCGGGGGATGCTCACCCCTCCGATACGCGTCCCATCTCGATCACCGATGAGATGAAGCGCAGCTATCTCGATTACGCCATGAGCGTGATCGTCTCGCGCGCGCTGCCCGATGTGCGTGATGGCTTAAAGCCCGTGCATCGTCGCATTCTTTATTCGATGTATGAGCAGGGCCATACGCCCGACAAGAAATATGTGAAGTCCTCGCGCGTCGTCGGCGACGTGATGGGTAAGTATCACCCCCACGGCGACCAGGCGATTTACGACGCGCTGGTGCGCATGGCGCAGGATTTCTCCATGCGCTTGGAGCTGATCGACGGCCAGGGCAATTTCGGCTCGGTCGACGGCGATCCGCCGGCGGCCATGCGTTACACCGAATGCCGCCTTGAGCGCGCGGCGATGGCGCTTCTCGACGACATCGATAAGAGCACGGTCGATTTTCAGGATAATTACGATGGCGCCGAACGCGAGCCGGTGGTGCTGCCGGCGCGCTTTCCCAATCTCCTGGTCAACGGCGCCGGCGGCATTGCGGTTGGCATGGCGACGAATATCCCGCCGCACAATCTGCGTGAGGTAATCGATGCATGTACGGCCTTGATCGACGACCCGGCGCTTTCGATCGATGATCTGATCAAGATCGTGCCGGGGCCGGATTTTCCGACCGGCGGCATCATTCTCGGTCAGGCCGGCATTCGCAGTGCCTATCACACAGGCCGCGGCTCCATCGTCATGCGCGGCAAAGTCGGTTTTGAAACGATCCGCAAAGAGCGGGAAGCCATCATCGTCACCGAAATTCCCTATCAGGTGAACAAGGCCAATATGGTCGAGCGCATCGCCGAATTGGTGCGCGACAAGAAAATCGACGGCATTTCCGATCTGCGCGACGAGTTGGATCGCGACGGCTATCGCGTGGTCATCGAGCTCAAGCGCGATGCGGAGCGCGATGTGGTGCTCAATCAGCTCTACCGCTTCACTCCGCTGCAATCTTCCTTCGGCGCCAATGTCGTGGCGCTCGACGGCGGGCGTCCGCTGGTGATGAACTTGCGCGACATGCTCAATGCTTTCGTCGCCTTCCGCGAAGAGGTGGTCTCGCGGCGGACTAAACATTTGCTCGGCAAGGCGCGCGACCGCGCCCATATTTTGGTCGGCCTCGCCATTGCGGTGGCGAATATCGACGAGGTCATCAGACTGATCCGCGCCTCGCGTGATGCGAGAGAGGCGCGTGAAGCCTTGATGGCGCGCGACTGGCCGGCCAAGGACATGATCGCCATGGTGACGCTGATCGACGATCCGCGCCACAGGGTCTCGGAGGCGGGGTCTACGCGGTTATCGACTGAACAGGCACAAGCGATCCTTGATCTGCGGCTGCAACGCCTGACAGCCTTGGGGCGCGACGAGATCAAGGCGGAATTGGATAAGCTCGCCGCCGAAATTGCCGACTATCTCGAAATTCTGCGTTCCCGCGCGCGCATTCAGGGCATCATCAAAGATGAACTGGCGAAAGTGAAGGCGGAATTCGCCACCCCGCGCCGCACCGTGATCGCCGAAGAAGAAGCGGAAGTCGACGACGAAGACTTGATTCAGCGCGAGGACATGGTCGTGACCGTGTCGCATCTCGGCTATATCAAGCGTGTACCGCTGTCGACCTATCGCGCGCAGCGGCGCGGCGGCAAGGGCCGCTCGGGCATGCAGACGCGCGAGGAAGATTTTGTCTCGCGTCTGTTCGTCGCCAATACCCACACGCCGGTTTTGTTCTTCTCCTCGGCGGGGCAGGTTTACAAAGAGAAAGTTTGGCGGCTGCCTTTGGCGGCGCCGCAGGCGCGCGGCAAGGCGCTCATTAACATTCTGCCGCTCGATCCGGGCGAGACCATCACTTCCATCATGCCGCTGCCCGAGGACGAGACCACTTGGGGGCAGCTCGATGTGATGTTCGCCACCACCAAGGGCACGGTCCGGCGCAACAAGCTCTCCGATTTCGCCGACGTACGCCGCTCGGGCATTATCGCCATGAAGCTCGCGGAGGGTGAAGGCATTGTCGGCGTGCAGATCTGCACGGAGAACGATGACGTATTGCTCACCTCCTCCGGCGGCCAGTGCATTCGTTTCCCGGTCACCGATGTGCGCGTGTTCACCGGCCGCACCTCAATGGGCGTGCGCGGTATTGCGCTCGACGAGGACGACAGGCTCATTTCCATGACGATCCTGCGCCATGTCGATGCGACATCCGAAGAGCGCGCGGCTTATCTCAAGCGCGCCAATGCGGTGCGTCGCGGAAACGGCAATGGCGAGGAGGAAGCCGCGAGCGACGGCGAGGAGGCGGTCGCGGCCATCGAGCTTGGCGAACGGCGCTACGTTGAGTTGTCGGCGGCCGAGCAATTCGTCGTTACGGTCTCCGAGCGCGGTTACGGCAAACGTTCGTCGTCTTACGAGTATCGGATCACCGGCCGTGGGGGCAAAGGCATCGTCGCCATGGACATCTGGGAGAAGGCCAAGGGCGGCGCGCGCAAGCTCAAGCCGAAGATCGGCCGATTGGTCGCCTCGTTCCCCATCGAAGAAGACGACCAACTGATGCTGGTGACCGACGCCGGTAAGCTCATCCGCACACCCGTTTCCGGCATCCGCATCGCCGGCCGTGCAACGCAGGGCGTGATTGTGCTCGACACACACGAGGACGAGCGCGTGGTGTCGGTGGAGCGGCTCTCCGAGGAGGCGGGGGAGTGATGTGTGCGCTGAAGCGTGTAGCGCGCAATAGCGCGAGTGTGTTGCGCCACTTGATGGCAAACGGCGCATTACGCATTCGCTAACATTACAGTTGCCTTTTTGCGTTGAGGTGGGCGCGTTGAGCGGCGGCCTGGTGAGCCCTGCGCCAGAATGACCATGCGATGACATGCGCTGGCTGAATCCGCTTTCGAGCAAGTCTGATGGCGATGCGGCGGATTTCCTGGATTGACCAACGGATCAATGACGGCGTGGCGATGCCTTGGTTTTTCCCGTGGTTCGGCGGTTGGTTTTTTTGGCGGCGGGGGATTGGCGCGATGGCGGATCGCCGCCATCATGGCAAAGGCGAGCATCGCCAGTGACACGTGACGATGCCAACCATGCCATGACCTGCTCTCGTTGTGATCGAGCCCGAACTCGTTCTTCGCGGTTTCAAAGCTGTCCTCGATCGCCCAGCGATTGCCTTCGACCGCCACCAGCGTTTCGATCGATGTTCCCGCTGGACACCAGGTGGTGAAGAAGGCGAGATCGTTATCGGCAACACGACGGCGGATCAGCAGACCGCGTGTCCACAGATCTTGATTTGGGCTGCTGAATTCTTCGACCTCGAGATCGGCCAATTCGAGATAACACCAATCATGCAGCCGTGGTCCTTTGGTTCCGGCGCCTGCCGACAGACGCTTCCAGTCGGACGGGCGCTGTGCCCGGGCGATGTCTGCGGCCTTGCCGGCGACCGATCGCTGCTTGCCCCAGGATCGAAACACATGAGCGCTGCTGACCCCAAGCACGTAGCCTTTGCCTGCCCGGCGTAGTTGCCGTTCGATATCGCCAACACCGTAGACGGTATCGCCGGCAACCCACTGGAATGGTACAGACGCGGCTATCGCGCGCGCGATCATTGCCGTTGCAAGCTTTGGTTTGGTCGCAAACCCTATATCGGCAGGCACGTATGCGGCTTCCAGGCGATCTGGATCGTCGGTCCATTCCTTCGGAAGATACAGCGCGCGGTCGATGAAGGCATGACCGTGGCGCGAAACGTAGGCAGCGAACACCCCAATCTGGCAGTTGGTGATCTTGCCCGCCGAACCAGTGTATTGCCGCGCCACTCCGCACGACGCCTTGCCCTGCTTGAGAAAGCCGGTCTCGTCGATCACCAGCACCGCATCGTCATCCGCCAAATGCTCGATGACATAATCGCGCACGATATCGCGCAAGGCATCGGCGTCCCAGTCCCTGCGACCCAAAATCGCCTGCTGCCGCCATGGGCCGGGATCGCCAGCCGCCTCCGCGCGCATCCAACCGGTCTTGCGTTGCTCATCGCCGAGAAGACCTTCCAGAAACAGGCCTGCATTCGCCGCGACACGCTCTTGCCTGAACAACGGACGTATCCGCTGCTTGATCTCCCGAAACGACGCCGCCCACAGCGCAAGCGTCTCTTCAATCGACGCTGCCCGCGTCCACGATCTCCGAATCATGGTTGCCCATGGATTCAGAAACCTTCCGATAAAGCAACTGTAATGCTAATGCGCCCCACGGCCCTTAATGAGGATTCATAGCTTCACAGATTTCCAGGAAGCAACCTTTCCTCCAAAATACGCTGCTGATATCGCAAGCGCAAAATTAGAATTATATGTGCTTTTAATTTGCTCCGACGTAAACGCGACGTCCCAAACGTAAGCTAGGATGATGGAAAACACATCCCGGCCGCCCCCTCGCTCAAATCGGGCTACATGCCGCTCTCGCAATGCAGGCGAGACGTGCATGAACGTGCATTGACGTGATGAAATAATTTCACCATAATTAGTAGTGCCAAAGCTCAAGCAATTTCCGAGCTGCCGTGTCGTAATGTACCCGCGTGATCACAGACCGCCGCATGTGCATATCGAATTCCGTAGCGGCGACCGTTGCATGGTAGAGATCGAGACGCTTCTCGTGACGGGCACCGTACGCCCATCCGCAAAGCTGAAGACGCCGCTTGCGTGGATCGCGGCAAACCGGAAGCGGCTGTTGCTGAAATGGAAGGAGATTATGCGATGAGCAAACCGCCTTTGATCCGTACGGTGAAACCTAGGCTTCCGGCGGCATTAGAAATCGCCTGGAACACTGGCGAAACGCTTGCGGTGGATGTCGAGTGTCTCGTCAAGCGTTTCAGACTCTACGCGCCGCTCAAGAACGCCGCACTGTTCGCCAAGGCCAAGGCCGATCCGTGGGGCCATGCGGTGAATTGGCCCGGCGATATCGACATGGGCGCCGATCAGCTTTACGCACTCACGCGCGAGCAGGCGGGCGAATGGGGGCCGGAACATTTCGCCGCCTGGATGGCTGAGCACGGCCTTTCGCTCAATGCGGCTGCGGATGCGCTCGGCCTTTCACGGCGTATGATCGCGCATTATCGCACCGGCTCCCGGCCGATTCCTCGTGTGGTGTCGCTTGCCTGCGAAGGATTAAGCGCGCGATGGAAGAAACGCGTAGCTTAGGGAGCTTTCGTCGAAAGCTGCGAAGACCTGCAAACGAAATTCAAAACCGCTGCCAAAAAAACATATCCGGCGACGATGATTGTTACACCTATTACGCGGGCTCCAATGAAGTGGTGCAAATTGAATCGGCGTCAAACGACTAACGCTCGCCGCATTTCGCAAGCAAGGGCGTCTTCTCGCCGCCGGCGAGCGCAACGCCATCTTTGACGCGAGCGCGGCCGTCGGCAGGCTGATTGAACAATGTGCGCCGGGTGCCGTCGCGGACAAGAAAGATGAGTTTTTGCCGCTCTTCGCTTTCCGTGCCCGGCTGGAAGAGAACGTCAACAGAAAGACGCGCGCGCGAAATGCGTTCGGCTGAGAGCACACGATAATGATTGACGGCATAATCCGGGCCGAGATCATGGTCTTCCAGCACTGTTTCGCTGTCGGACCTGCTGATGCGGACATGCGGGTTGTCCGACCGGGCCGGCTCCTTGCAATCGATCGCCCATCGGCCGAACAGGCCGAATTGTTTAAATAGTTCTTGCACGGCTGCAGACGCCGAATGCGGCGCGGATGATTTATTCTGTGTCCCGAGCGCGGTGGGGACGGCGAAAATGAAAACAGGCGCGGCGAAAGCGGATGCCAACACGAGACATGCAGCTATCCGCATGGATTAAGCACTCCCCTGTTACACTCATTACCAATTCACAGCATCGCAGGGCGTCACTGTAGTCGATTTCGCACAGCGAAGATGCGGCGAAAAGGAGGTATGAGTCATAACGCGGGAAATTGCGTCACAGGTTCACTGGATGCGCCGCCTTCCACGCGAGATCGCAGCGAAAACAGCACGGGCATACCCATGCCCTCAGCTTAGTCCAGCGGCAGCCCCGCATATTGTTCGGCCAACGACTTTGCCGCAGCCCCGGAGCTGGTGAGATAATCGAGGTCCGACAATTGGCGCCGGCGGTCGAAGGCCGACTCATTGGGAAAACGATGCATGATCTGCGTCATCCACCACGAGAAACGTTGCGCGTACCAAACACGGCGCAAACATCTTGCAGTATAATTGTCCAATAGATTGCCGCCTTTATTTCGATAAAATTGAACAAGCGCGCGCGACAAAAAAACCACATCGGCAAATGCAAGATTCATTCCTTTTGCGCCGGTTGGTGGCACGATGTGCGCGCTGTCGCCGGCAAGAAACAGCCGGCCGTATTGCATCGGCTCAACCACAAAGCTGCGCATCGCGGTGATGCCCTTTTGCAGCATTTTGCCTTCCTTGAGCGTGCGCGCGGGGCCAAGCCGTTTGTGCAGCTCGTCCCAGATGCGTGTATCCGGCCAGTTCTCAATGTTCTCGTCATGGTCGCATTGCAAATAGAGGCGCGAAATTTGCTGCGAGCGCATGGTATAGAGAGCAAAGCCACGGTCGGTGTTGGAATAAATCAACTCGTCATCCGGCGGCTCAGATTCGGTCAGAATACCGAGCCATCCGAACGGATAGTCGCGCTCAAACGGGGTCAGCACGCCGTCGGGTATACTTGGTCGGCAAACGCCATGAAAGCCGTCGCAGCCGGCGAGAAAATCACACGCGATCTCTTGCGTCCGACCCTCATGGATGAAACGAATCGTCGGCTTGTCTGTTTTCAATCCGTCGACCTTAACGTCTTCTACCTCGAACAGTAGCGGGCCCTGGTCGGCGAGACGTTGCGCGACAAGGTCTTTGACAACTTCCTGCTGGCCATAGATGGTGACGCGCTTGTCTACCAATTTTTTGAAATCGATGCGACGCAATTCGCCGTTAATGCCGATATTGATGCCCCAATGCGTCAGGCCTTCGCGCTTCAAACGCTCCCCCACGCCAACGTCAACCAGCAGATCGGCCGCCCAATGCTCGATGAGGCCCGCGCGGACCCGGTTTTCGATGTATTCGCGGCTACGGTTCTCGACGATGATTGAGTCGATCCCCTGCAAATTCAGAAGCCTCGCCAACATTAAGCCCGCTGGCCCTGCCCCAATGATACCGACTTGTGTGCGCAAGCTGTGCCTCCTCAACGAATATTCAAAGGACCTATAGGACCGATACTCAGCCGAGCAAGTCGATGGTTAAAAGATGCAGAAATTAACCGAACGATGTCGGCAAACCGTAGCGTGGCACGCTCGCCTTATAACGCCGATAGCTTTCACCGAATTTTGCTTCGAGATAACGCTCCTCACGTTCGACGACCCCGTAGTGGATGATCAGCATCTGCGGCACCACCATGACCACGGTCCAAACCGAGGCAAATGCAATGCCAATGCCGGCGACCAATAAGGCCAATCCCACATACATGGGATTACGCAAATGGGCGAAAATTCCCGTTGTCACCAGCACGTTTGCCGGCTTGTAGGGATTGACGTCGGTATCATGGGCGACGAAGGCATTTCTGCCGGCCACCGCAAGCGCCGCACCGCCTGTCATCAGCGCGACGCCAATAACAATACGCGCGGGAAGCGGCAACGTTGACGTCACCGCAAGAGTTGGAAGTAACCTTTCGAACGCGAAGCCAAAAATCACCGCTGTCAA
The DNA here is from genome assembly GCA_963697535.1 of uncultured Pseudomonadota bacterium. Classification (GTDB taxonomy): domain Bacteria; phylum Pseudomonadota; class Alphaproteobacteria; order Rhizobiales; family Xanthobacteraceae; genus Pseudolabrys. The sequence continues at coordinate 1,772,560 of OY969085.1, forward strand.
GGCGATGAGTGGCGGCGGCGCTATGACTCCGGCAGTATCTTTTGGCTCAGCCATACTAGTGGTCCGATTCAAACATTCGCTACCCATTTCGGCGGGGTCTTTTGCGAATGTTTGAATCGAAAGACCATGAGCCAAATATAAGTTTCTAGTGGAGTTTTGGATTTGACATTCGCTTCGCGAGCTTGCGGCCAGGTGGGTAGCGAATGTCAAATCCACTCCACTAGGTTCGTAACGTTCGGGAACGCTCGCAAGCAAATCATGAGGAAAGCCACTCCGCAAGAGCTGCATTGACGGCTTCGGGGCGCTCTATCGTAGGGAAATGCCCGCACTGAGGAATAACCACCAGTCTGGCGCCGGCGATACCGCATGCGATCTCTTTGGCTAAAGAGGGCGGGTTCAATTCGTCTTGCTCACCAACGAGCACTATGGTTGGACAGCGAACGTCGGCGAGCATCGGCCGCGCATCCGGCCGTGATATGATTGCCTGCTCCTGAAGAATAAATGCTTCGGGTCCGGTATCGGCAGCCATATCGCATATCACGCGTCTTAAGCCTTCATCATTACGCCGGGATGAATGCAGCAAACGCGGCAATAGCAGATCGATCACGTCGTTCAGACGTCCGCATTCGGCCATACCGATAAATTTTCTGCGAACGGCCGTTTGTTCCGCTGTGTCAGGCCGAGCGGTGGTATCGAGCAACGCCAGTTTCACAATGCGTTCCGGCGCCTCGCGCATCATCGCCAAAGCAATGTAACCGCCCATCGATAATCCCACGAGTGCAAAATGCGGCGGCGCATTGGCCAGAATACGCGCGGCGATAAGCGCAATTTCTCCATCTCGCCGGTGATCGGCCACAGTGATCGGCCCAAAAGACCACAAACCGGTTAATTGCGGCGTGTAAAGGCGTGCGCTGCATAACAGCGCCGGCACCAAAACCAGCGGAATTGGCAAAACCATTGACCTGCTCCCAACTCCTCGACGAAATTCGGTTGACGTGGCATTGACTTTGCTACGTTCGGCTATATGTTCGCGGCTCATCAGCCAGACAAGGTTCAGCGCGACTTCCACGTAAAGCAAGTCATTCATTGTCCGGCGAGAACCAAGCTGGTTCCCTGCTTTGAGGTTGCATGTCCTTTTCCCATCTCGGCCTTTCCCAGAAGGTCCTCTCCGCGATTGACGCGGCCGGCTACAAAGCTCCGACCCCTATTCAAGATCAGGCCATTCCGCATGTGCTCGCCCGGCGTGACGTGCTCGGCATTGCCCAGACCGGAACCGGCAAAACGGCCGCCTTCGTGCTGCCGATGCTCACCATGCTCGAGCAAGGCCGCGCGCGGGCGCGCATGCCGCGCACGCTCATCCTCGAGCCAACGCGCGAGCTTGCCGCGCAAGTCGCCGAGCAGTTCGAGAAATATGGCAAAAACCACAAGCTCAACGTCGCGCTCATCATTGGTGGCGTATCTTACGACGATCAAGATGCGAAGCTTTTGCGCGGCGTCGATGTCTTGATCGCCACGCCGGGCCGGCTCCTCGATCACTTTGAGCGGGGTCGGCTTTTATTGTCGGCTTGCGAACTTCTGATCATCGACGAAGCCGACCGCATGCTGGACATGGGCTTTATCCCCGACATCGAACGCATCGGCAAGCTAGTACCGTTTACGCGCCAGACGTTGTTTTTTACGGCGACAATGCCGTCCGAGATTCAACGTATCGCCGACACATTCCTGCACAACCCCGTGCGCGTCGAAGTGTCGAGACCCGCGACTGCGGCGTCCACCATCACCCAGCTTCTGGTCGCCACGGGCCGCGAATCCTACGACAAACGCGAAACCCTGCGCGGCCTTATTCGCTCGGCCGACAACTTCAAGAACGCCATCATATTCTGCAATCGCAAGCGCGACGTTGCGCAGCTGCATCGCTCGTTGGTGCGTCACAAATTCAATGCGGTGGCGCTGCATGGCGACCTGGATCAGACCGCACGCATGGCCGCGTTGGATGCGTTCCGCAGCGGTGAGGTCAAACTTCTCGTCGCCTCCGATGTCGCGGCGCGTGGCCTCGATATTCCCGATGTAAGTCACATCTTTAATTTCGATGTGCCGCATCACCCGGATGACTACGTTCATCGCATCGGCCGCACCGGCCGTGCCGGCCGCAGCGGAACGGCGATCACAATTGTCACGCCGACCGATCGAAAAGCCGTCGGCACAATCGAACAATTGATCGGCCAAAAGATTTCATGGTCGGGTGAGCCGGCTGACGTCAAGGAAAGTGAAACGGTTCACCGCGGCCGTCACCAGCCGCGTCGAAGTCAGAACGCTAATCCTCGCATTGCCAGGAAAACCGTCCGCGCCGCCGCGCCGCGCGCACGGCGTGATCACGATGATGAATCCGCGTTGGAGCACTTACCGGCCTTTCTGCTTCGCCCGGTGCCGGTGCGAGCGTAATTGTCACAGCTTACGGCCAAGCTGGGAAAATAAGGCATGATCGGCGGAGCAGGAAAAATCGCTGAAGATATTAAAGGTTACGAATTCGATTGGCTGGCCAGCGATGCCGACGACCATGTCGCATTTTTTAGCACTGCATGGCGGCTACATTCCCGCTGAATTTCTGCAAGATACCGATGCTCACGATGCAGCGGTCGACGCGATACTTTCTTTGAATGCTTCGACGACCGCGCAATTTGCACCAGATCTTACATCCGACTTGACGAAGCCCGTACTTTTATCCGGATTGAAAAACACGTGGCGTATGATGGCCGAACGTGGCCTCTTCGCATTCGATTCGGACCCAAATGGAGGACCTTACCGCTTGGTTGCGGCACCCGAAATTCCCACAAACATTAATGAATTGCCCTCGCCAAGTCGTTAAAATATTCAGTGAGTTGAAATTAAATCACATCAAGTTTGCACTTGTCTCGACCATCTCCGCACTGACATTGGCTCTTGATTTACATCGATGAGCAAAAATCCTCGTATCGTGGCTCCTACGAGCTCACATCAAGCTTAGCCGGCGTGATCTGAACGGATTCACCGCAGCCGCAGGCCGAGGTCTGATTGGGATTGTTGAACACGAACTGAGCCGAAAGCTTCTCGGTCTTGAAATCCATCTCGGTGCCCAACAAGAACAACACCGCCTTTGGATCGATTAAAAGCTTCACGCCCTTATCTTCGATCACCTCATCGGTGGGCTTGATCGCATCGGCATATTCCATCGTGTATTCCATGCCGGCACAGCCGCCGTTTTTGACGCCGACGCGTACACCCGCGACCGGTTTGTCCGCGCGCGCCATCACATCCTTGATACGCAACGCGGCCGCCTCCGTAAGGCGCATGACTTGGGGTTTAGGTCGTGCTGTCGTCATAGGATCCTCTTGAGCCCTATCTAGTGGAGTGGATTTGACATTCGCTACCCACCTGGCCGCAAGCTCGCGAAGCGAATGTCAAATCCAAAACTCCACTAGAAACTTATATTTGGCTCATGGTCTTTCAATTCAAACATTCGCAAAAGATCCCCGCCGAAATGGGTAGCGAATGTTTGAATCGGACCACTAGTGGAGTGGATTTGACATTCGCTACCCACCTGGCCGCAAGCTCGCGAAGCGAATGTCAAATCCAAAACTCCACTAGAAACTTATATTTGCTCATGGTCTTTCAATTCAAACATTCGCAAAAGATCCCCGCCGAAATGGGTAGCGAATGTTTGAATCGGACCACTAGTGCTTCGAACTAAATTCGCCAGTCACCACATATTCAATACGAGTCGCGCTTCATCCGACATCCGGCTCGGATCCCAAGGCGGGTCCCAAACGACATCGACTTTGGTTTCTTTCACACCCGGCACGCTAGAGACCGCGTTTTCCACCATGATCGGCAATTCCTGCGCCGACGGGCAATTCGGCGATGTCAGCGACATATCGACTTTCACCGTGCGGTCGTCGCCGATGTCGATTTTGTAAATCAAACCGAGTTCATAAACATCGGCCGGGATCTCGGGATCATAAACCGTCTTGACGGCGGCGATGATGCCGTCGGTGAGTTGCGCAAGCTCGTCTGCCGACAAAGCCGAGGAACCGGTGATAGCGGCGTTCTCCGGCGGTTTATCCGTGACGGCTGTGGTTTCGGTTACAGGCGTCTCATCGGTCATGCGAAGAATTCCTGCGCCTTGAGCAAGGCGGCGGCGAGCCTGTCCACCTCCTCTTTGGTATTATACATGGCGAATGAGGCGCGGCAGGTCGCGGTAAGGCCATAGCGCGCAAGCAGCGGCATCACGCAATGTGTACCTGCGCGCACCGCGACACCCTCGCGATCGATAACCGTCGCAATATCGTGTGGGTGCGCGCCTTTCACCTCGAAAGAGACGATGGGGCCCTTATCCTGCGCATTGCCGATGATACGAAGCGAATTGATTTTTCCGAGCCGGTCGTGCGCATATTTGACAAGTTCACTTTCATGCGCGCGGAGACGCGCCTTACCGATCGAATTGACATAATCGATAGCGGCCGCAAGGCCGATCGCCTGCACAATCGCCGGCGTTCCGGCTTCGAACTTGTACGGCGGATCGCCGTAGGTGATGCGATCCTGGAACACTTCCTGAATCATCTCGCCGCCGCCGTTGAACGGCGGCATAGCCGCAAGATGCGCGTATTTTCCGTAAAGCACGCCGATTCCGGTCGGCCCGTAAAGTTTGTGCCCGGTGAAGACGTAAAAATCGCAATCGATGTCGCGGACATCGACTTCAAGATGCACCGCGCCCTGCGCGCCATCGACGAGGACCGGAATGCCGCGTGCCCGAGCGAGTTTCACGACTTCTTTCACCGGGACCGCCGTGCCGAGCGCATTCGACATTTGCGTGATCGCCACCATTTTGGTGCGAGGGCCAAGCAGTTTCTCGAACTCGTCGATAAGAAAATTGCCGTCGTCGTCGATCGGCGCCCATTTGATGACCGCGCCGTAGCGTTCGCGAAGAAAGTGCCACGGCACTATGTTCGAATGATGCTCCATGATTGAGAGCACAATTTCGTCGCCTTCCTTGATGTGTTCGCGGCCGAAGGTATAAGCGACCAGATTAATCGCCTCGGTCGCATTGCGGGTGAAGATGACCTCTTCCCTGCGCTCGGCATTGAGAAATGCGCGCACCGTTTCACGCGCGCCTTCATAGGCCTCGGTCGCCTCATTGGCGAGAAAATGAAGGCCGCGGTGCACATTTGCATATTGCTCGGTGTAAGCTTTTGTCAGACGTTCGAGCACCGGCTTCGGCTTTTGCGCGGATGCGGCGTTATCGAGATAGATCAGCGGCTTGCCATAGGCCCTCACGCCCAGCGCGGGAAAATCCGCGCGGATGCGGGTAACGTCGTAAGAGCCGTTGGTCACTGCCGGGTGCATTGCAACTTTCTCACACTCAACATTCCGATCATTCCCGCGCAAGCGGGAATCCAGCTAACCGCTCCGGTCATGGCCGCGCTTGTCGCGGCCATCCACGGTTTTGCTGCTTGAATCACTGTCAAGACGTGGATGCACGGGACAAGCCAGCGCATGACGGTACGGATCATAGCGCACCTAAACATCATCTCAGCGACCCCATCCACTCCAGCGCCGCGTTCATCAGTGCCGCGCGAATGCCTGCATGCGCGATTTGTTCAATCGTCTCGCCGATGAAAGCTTAAATCAGCAGCGCTTCGGCTTCCTTTTCGGAGATTCCCCGCGACATCAGATAAAACTTCAAGCCTGCATCGAGGGCACCGGCCGTCGAGCCATGGCCGCAAACGACATCATCGGCGAAGATTTCGAGTTCAGGTTTGTTGTCGGCCTCGGCGGTATCGGACAGAAGCAGCGCGCGCGTCATCATCTTGGCGTCGGTTTTTTGCGCATGTGGCGCCACGACGATCTTGCCCTGGAACACACCGTGGCTCTCATCGTCGAGCACGGCCTTGAACTGCTCACGGCTTTCGCAGTGTCCCTTTGCGTGCTCGATCAGCAGCGTCGTGTCGACGTGCTCCTTGCCGCGCAACAGGCTCACACCGCGAATGCCGCTTTTCGTGTTCTCGCCGGCAAAGCGAATGAAGCTCTGGTTACGCACGAGACCCGACTCTCGGGTGAGCGCAAAAGTATTAAATTGCGCTTGCGCCCCAACAGAAGTCAGTAAGCTCGCCACGTGTAGCGCCTGTGCCCGAGTCAGCTTAAAATAATCCACATTTGCCCGGTCACCGACCACAAGTTCAAGCGTGGCGTTGATTTGCGCATTGCCGCTTTCGTGATCCTCAACGATCACTGCCTGTGCGCCTTCTTCCACAACGACTACCGAGCGGATGAACGCCGCGCTCGGCTTGTCGCTGTCGGTTGCAAAGACGAGGTGGATAGGCCGCTTGAGTTTTGTACCAGCGGCTACATGAACCACCGCGCCGTCGCCCATGAAGGCGGTGTTCAGCGCCACTGCCACGTCGTCCGTGGCAAACGTCTTGCCGACATGCTTGGCAATCAGAGCATCGCTCGTCGCTAATCCCTCAGCGAGCGAACCAATTGTCAGTCCCGCTTCCGGTGTAAGATCGGACAATTCCGGCACGAAACCACCATCGACAAAAACCAAACGACGGCAGTCCACGCTGCCTAGAATTTTCCCGGCATCCTTGGCGCGCGCTTTCGCGGCTGCGTCTGGCGGCGCGGCGAGTGGATTGGCCTCGCGCATCAAGACGCGCAGATCGGTGTATTTCCAAGTCTCAACGCGGCGATGCGGCAGTCCACGCGCCTCGAATTGACGGAAAGCGTCCTCACGCTGTGCCGCCACCGCGCCCTTGCCCGGCAGTGTTTTACGCGCGGCCGCGTAAGCAGCGCTCAATGCCTGCTCAGCCGGTGTTTTCATGGCGCGAATATCCGCGTTCATAACTTACGCCGCCTCGCCAGTATATTCCGCATAGCCTTTGGCCTCTAACTCCAGCGCAAGCTCCTTGCCGCCCGAGCGTACGACGCGGCCCTTGGCCATCACATGCACCACATCGGGCACGATGTAATTCAAGAGCCGCTGATAATGCGTAATCACGACCATCGCGCGATCCGGCGAGCGCAACCGGTTGACGCCGTCGGCGACGATCCGCAGCGCGTCGATGTCAAGACCGGAATCGGTTTCGTCGAGCACCGCAAGCCGCGGCTGCAAGATCGCCATCTGCAAAATCTCGTTGCGCTTTTTTTCGCCGCCGGAAAACCCGACATTGACGGCGCGGCGTAGCATCTCCTGGTTGATGCCAAGATGACTTGCCGCATCGCGGACCAATTTCATGAATTCCGGCGTTGAGAGTTCGCTTTGCCCGCGTGCTTTACGCTGTGCATTGAGCGCCGTGCGCAAGAAAGTCATGGTGGCGACGCCCGGCACTTCCATCGGATATTGGAAGGCAAGAAACACGCCCTTAGCGGCGCGCTCGTCCGGTGCCATGTCGAGAATGCTTTCGCCGTCGAGCAGTATCTCACCCTCCGTGACGTTGTAGCTGTCTTTACCCGCAAGCACATAAGCGAGCGTCGATTTGCCGGAACCGTTCGGGCCCATAACGGCGGCAACCTGGCCCTTTTCGACAGTCAACGTCAGGCCGTTGAGGATTTTCTTGTCCTCGATTTCGACATGCAGGTTTTTGACTTCAAGTAATGGCATTGAATTTCTCTTTTTTCGAGGCCGCCATCCTTCGAGGCCCGCTGCTCGCGCAGCTCTCACCCCAGGATGACGGCACAACCTCTGACCCGTCATCCTGAGGTGCGCGTTCTTGCGCGCCTCGAAGGATGACGGGCCCGTTACCCGACCGACCCCTCCAGTGAGATCGAAATTAGCTTCTGCGCCTCGACCGCGAATTCCATCGGCAATTGCTGCAACACGTCCTTGACGAAACCATTGACCACGAGCGCAGTTGCTTCTTCCGCCGACATGCCGCGCTGACGGCAATAGAACAGCATATCTTCGGAGATCTTTGAGGTGGTTGCTTCGTGCTCGAACGTCGCGGACGAATTCTTCGCTTCGATGTAGGGCACTGTATGCGCGCCGCATTGATCGCCAATCAGCAACGAGTCGCAATTGGTGAAGTTGCGTGCGCCCGTTGCCTTGCGGTGCGCCGAAACGAGACCACGATAAGTATTGTTCGATTTTCCCGCCGCGATGCCTTTAGAGATAATCCGGCTCGTCGTATTCTTACCGAGATGTCGCATCTTGGTGCCGCTATCGACCTGCTGATGGCCGTTCGAGATGGCGATGGAATAGAACTCACCGCGTGAATGATCGCCCCGCAAAATGCAGCTCGGATATTTCCAGGTGATGGCCGAGCCGGTCTCCACTTGCGTCCAGGAAATCTTCGAGCGCTCCCCGCGGCAATCGCCACGCTTGGTCACGAAATTGAAAATGCCGCCTTTGCCTTGGGCATCGCCCGGATACCAATTCTGCACGGTCGAATATTTGATCTCGGCATCGTCGAGCGCGACCAGCTCGACGACCGCGGCATGCAATTGGTTTTCATCACGCATCGGCGCGGTGCAGCCTTCGAGATAGGAAACGTAAGCGCCTTTATCGGCAATGATCAGCGTGCGCTCGAATTGGCCGGTGTTCTTCTCGTTGATGCGGAAATAAGTCGACAGCTCCATCGGGCAACGCACGCCTTCCGGCACGTAAACGAACGAGCCGTCGGAGAATACCGCCGAATTGAGCGTGGCAAAGAAATTATCCGAGGTCGGCACCACGGAGCCGAGATATTTCTTCACGAGTTCGGGATGCTCGCGGATCGCCTCCGAAATCGGCATGAAGATGACGCCGGCTTTCTTCAACTCGTCCTTGAACGTCGTGGCGACTGAAACTGAATCGAACACGGCGTCGACCGCGACACGGCCCGAACGGAATTCGCCGCCGGTCGTCTCGTCGTCGAGCGTCGACGGCTCGCTTTGCTTACGTACACCGGCAAGGATTTCCTGCTCTTTGAGCGGAATGCCGAGTTTCTCGTAAGTTCGCAGGATTTCCGGATCGACCTCGTCGAGCGATTTCGGCGCCGTGAATTTCTTCGGCGCGGCGTAATAATGGATGTCCTGATAGTCGATTTTGGGGTAGGTCACACGCGCCCAGGTCGGCTCGCGTATGGTCAGCCAGCGTTTGTAGGCTTCCAGCCGCCAAGCCAGTATCCACTCCGGCTCATTTTTCTTGGCCGAGATGAAACGGATCGTGTCCTCCGACAGGCCTTTGGGGGCCTTCTCGGACTCGATGTCGGTGACAAACCCATACTTATATTGATCAACGTCGATAAGGCGAACCTGATCGACGGTCTCTTGGACGGCCGGCATTTTGTCCCTCCGCTCACGGTTGCAAGGACCGCGGGTTGGATCGTGTCGGTTATGGTCGGTTCGATTTACTCGTTGCGAGCATCCCTAAAGTCGCGCCACTCTCAGGCGGCATTTGCTTGGCGCTTCTTAAATAATGATGAAACCACTTCAGTCCAAGCATTTAGCAGCATTTCGACCTCGTTTTCCGTTGTTGTGCGGCCAAGACTTATGCGCACCGCTCCCCGCGTGAGGTCCGGATCCGCGCCCATCGCGGCAAGCACATGCGAGGCCCGTACCTTCCCGGACGAGCAGGCGGCCCCGGACGATAGAGCTATCCCATTGAGATCAAAAGAAATTACAGCTGTTTCGGCCTTTATGCCGGGAACCGCGACGAGCGTCGTATTGGGCAGACGAGGGGAATCGCTACCGAAAATGACCGCATGAGGCGTTGCCGCGCGAATACCAGCCTCCACGCGGTCCCGCAAGCTCGCCATGCGGCCGGCCTCAGCCTGCTTTGTGGCTTGAGCCGCTGCGCAGGCAGCGCCGAAACCGGCAATCGCCGCCACATTTTCCGTACCGGCGCGTTGGCCGCGCTCCTGCCCGCCGCCGGTGATGAGGGGCGTCGCAATATGGACTTCGCCGCGGCGAATGAACGCGCCGGCCCCCTGCGGCCCACCGAGTTTGTGCGACGATAGAGTCAGCAGATCGGCGCTCAGTTCGGCCATATCGCATTCAATACGGCCGACCCCTTGCACCGCATCGACATGCAGCAAACCATTGGCCGTGTGCACAATATCGGCGACCGCGCGAATCGGCTGGATCACACCGGTTTCATTGTTCGCCAGCATGACCGAAACAAGCGGGAACTCCGCTTTGCCAAGCTGCGCCGCCAACGCGACAAGATCAATGAGGCCGTCGGCGGTGACCGGCACATGCTCGACAATATCCGGCGCGAAACGCCCGCCCATCAGCACCGATGGGTGTTCGATCGCCGAGACAAAGAGCCGATCGCGCGGCCTTATGCGGCCGTTGACCGTTAAGGCGGGCGTCAACGCCAGCATGTTGGCTTCGCTCGCCGCGCTGGTGAAGGTGACATTTTCGGCCTCGGCGCCGACAAGGGCTGCGACCTCAACGCGCGCCGCTTCGACCAATCGACGCGCGGCCCGCCCCTCCGAGTGGATCGAAGAGGCATTACCGGCCCATTCCATCGCATTCAGCGTGGCGGCTCGTGCCTCCGGCCGCAATGGAGCGGTGGAGTTCCAATCGAAATAGGCGCGGGTGCTCATCGCTCGTGTCCCTGCAAAAAACTTGCGTTTTGCCCTCGGGATCGTGTTAGAAGCCCACGCGTTCTTCGCGTGAACGTCTTCGCAGGCTTAAGTCTATAGCCTGTGTTGTCAACGCGAACAGCGGAAATCATATCACCCGAAGAATTCGCCACTAGTGGTCCGATTCAAACATTCGCTACCCATTTCAGCGAGGTCTTTTGCGAATGTTTGAATCGAAAGACCATGAGCCAAATATAAGTTTCTAGTGGAGTTTTGGATTTGACATTCGCTTCGCGAGCTTGCGGCCAGGTGGGTAGCGAATGTCAAATCCACTCCACTAGGTCCAGGTTCGAAAGTTCCACTAGTGTGGTGGTTCAGAAATTCGCTTCGTTCTATCCGCTTGTCCGTCAAGCGAATGTCTGAACCAAAACCACACTAAAATCAATAACTTGCTAGCGTCCTTCGATTCCGAAGTTCGCTCACGAGGGTGTTGCAAGATCAAGCGAACTTCGGAATCGGGACACTAGTGGTCCGATTCAAACATTCGCTACCCATTTCGGCGGGGATCTTTTGCGAATGTTTGAATCGAAAGACCATGAGCCAAATATAAGTTTCTAGTGGAGTTTTGGATTTGACATTTGCTTCGCGAGCTTGCGGCCAGGTGGGTAGCGAATGTCAAATCCACTCCACTAGTCCATTTACCCCAATGCGCGCCGATTTTGCGGCGGCGATTTGATTTGAGGTCGTAACGGAAATGCCTGAAATCATCTTCACCGGCCCAGCCGGCCGGATCGAGGGCCGGTACCATCCGGCGCATCAGAAAAACGCGCCGATCGCCATCATCCTGCATCCGCACCCGCAATTCGGCGGAACGATGAATCATCAGATTGTTTACCAGCTTTATTATACCTTCGTGCAGCGGGGGTTTTCCGCCGTGCGCTTTAATTTCCGCGGTGTCGGCCGCAGCCAAGGCTCGTTTGATCACGGCCAAGGCGAATTGTCCGACGCGGCGGCGGCTCTCGACTGGGCGCAGACCATCAATCCGGAAGCGCGAAGCTGCTGGATTGCCGGCTTCTCCTTCGGAGCCTGGATCGGCATGCAGCTTTTGATGCGCCGGCCGGAAATCGAGGGCTTCATTTCGATTTGCCCGCCCGCCAATCTTTACGACTTCTCGTTCCTCGCGCCCTGCCCTTCGTCGGGCCTGATCATCCATGGCGACAGGGATGCTGTGGTACCGCAGAAGGACGTCAATGCGCTGGTCGAAAAACTCAAGATGCAAAAGGGCATCGTCATCGAACAAAAGATCGTGCCCGGCGCCAATCACTTCTTCGACGGAAAGGTGGACACGCTGCTCGCTTCAATCGGGGACTATCTCGACAGGCGCCTGAAGACCGAACGCAAGCCGGCCGCGTAGAGTTTACGGGGCAATGCGTCACCACGGTTTATTTAACGCGTCGGCAGAGCGACCATCGGTCAGCGACAATCAAGTTTCGGCGCTATGATAATATTCCTTAATGGGGCTATGAGCAAGCATTTTTGCCCCTGGAAGATTGATAAGGCTGTCCAAAAGCCAGACCCGCGTGAGCGAAACGTCTTCTGCTACACAGCGTCTTAAGCCAGCCTCACCGTCTCGGCGGCGGCTGCCTTGCCTAGGGCTTCAAACACTTTGGCGACGATGCCCTTGGCGTCGAGACGCGCCTTGGCATACATCGCTGCCGGCGAATCCTGATCGATGAACTCGTCGGGCAGAACCATGCTGCGCACGCGCAGACCGTTCTCGAGCATGCCTTTTTCGGCCAAGGCATGCAGCACGAATGAGCCAAAGCCGCCGATTGAGCCTTCCTCGATGGTGATCAGCACCTCGTGCTCACGCGCGAGGCGCGTCAGCAGATCGAGATCGAGAGGTTTGGCAAAACGCGCATCGGCGACCGTCGTCGATAGGCCGAGCGTCGCCAATTCATCGCCGGCCTTGAGGCATTCGCGAAGTCGTGCCCCGAACGACAAGAGCGCCACCTTGTGCCCTTCCCGTACAATGCGGCCCTTGCCGATGTCGAGAGGTACACCTGCCGCAGGGATTGCAATGCCGATACCCTCGCCGCGCGGATAGCGCAAGGCCGAGGGCCGGTCGTTGATGGCCGCCTGCGTAGCCACCATATGCACCAATTCCGCCTCGTCGGCCGCCGCCATCAGGATAAAACCGGGCAGACAGCCGAGATAGGCGACATCGAAAGCGCCGGCATGGGTCGGGCCATCGGCGCCGACAAGTCCGGCGCGATCCATGGCAAAGCGCACCGGCAGACGCTGGATGGCGACGTCGTGCACCACTTGATCATAGGCGCGCTGGAGGAAGGTCGAGTAGATCGTGGCGAAGGGTTTGAAACCTTCGGCCGCCAAACCCGCGGCAAAAGTCACGGCATGTTGCTCGGCAATGCCGACATCGAAGCAACGTTCGGGGAATTCCTTCTCGAAAAGATCCAGCCCCGTGCCGGAGGGCATGGCGGCGGTGATGGCGATGATCTTGTCGTCCTTGCGCGCTTGCTTAATGAGCGCGTCGGCAAACACCTTTGTATATTGCGGCGCACCGGCTTTTGCTTTCGCCTGCGCGCCGGTCGCGACGTCGAACTTGACCACACCGTGATATTTGTCGGCGGAGTTTTCCGCCGGCGCATAACCCTTGCCCTTTTGCGTCACCACATGAACCAGAATTGGTCCGGCCTCGGCGTCACGTACATTGCGGAGGACGGGAAGCAAATGGTCGAGATTGTGGCCGTCGATGGGGCCGACGTAATAGAAGCCGAGCTCTTCGAATAGGGTTCCGCCGGTGACAAATCCGCGCGCAAATTCCTCCGCGCGCGCCGCTTTCTCTTCAAAGAATTTCGGCAGATGCTGTGCGAGTTGTTTGCCGATATCACGCAGCGTTCGATACGTTTTGCCCGAAATCAATCGCGCGAGATAGGCCGACATGGCGCCGACCGGAGGCGCGATCGACATGTCATTGTCGTTGAGAATGACGATGAGCCGCGAGTCCATCGCGCCGGCATTGTTCATGGCCTCATAGGCCATGCCGGCCGACATGGCGCCATCCCCGATGACGGCAATGACGTGATTATGGCGGCCGGCCAGGTCGCGCGCCACCGCCATGCCAAGCCCCGCCGAAATCGATGTCGAGGAATGGGCGGCGCCGAAAGGGTCGTATTCGCTCTCCGCCCGTTTGGTGAAACCCGAAAGACCGCCACCCTGGCGCAGGGTGCGGATGCGGTCGCGCCGGCCCGTCAGGATCTTGTGCGGATAGGCTTGATGTCCGACATCCCAGATCAGGCGGTCGTGGGGCGTATCAAAGACGTGATGCAAAGCCACGGTAAGTTCCACCACGCCGAGGCCCGCGCCAAGATGGCCGCCGGTCTTGGCGACGGCGTCGATGGTCTCGGCCCGCAACTCGGCGGCCAGCTGCTTGAGCTGTACCGCCGAGAGGTTTTTCATGTCACTCGGCAGATGGATGCGATCGAGAAGCGGGGTGTTGGGACTGACCGGCAAAAATGATCTCCGAGCTGACAAATGTCAAAGCGGCCAAGCAACCGATGGCCGTTCACGCAAGACTTACACAAAGCGGAGGTTTCAAGCAATTCCGCGACCGCCGCATCCCAGCTCACTGTGCCCTTGACGCAAAACGCGTCCTCGCTTGGTATTGCGGCGGCCTAGTGGAGTGGATTTGACATTCGCTACCCACCTGGCCGCAAGCTCGCGAAGCGAATGTCAAATCCAAAACTCCACTAGAAACTTATATTTGGCTCATGGTCTTTCGATTCAAACATTCGCAAAAGACCCCCGCCGAAATGGGTAGCGAATGTTTGAATCGGACCACTAGCCAGCACTAACCCCAGCTCTTCGTCCACAGCTAAACGCACGAAACGGGAATAGGTGTCATGAAAATGCAACCGGCGGAGACCCGCAAGGCTAGTCCACATCGAGTGGCTCGGTGCCCGACGGTCTGCCGGCACTGTCAAGCGTGATTTTCTCCACGCGGGCTTCGGCCTGGCGCAGGAGTTCTTCGCAGCGCGCCTTTATCGCTTCACCGCGCTCGTAAATGGCCACCGATTCTTCGAGGGGAACCTTACCTTCTTCCAGCCTCCTCACAATCGATTCGAGTTCTTCGATTGCGCGCTCGAAGGGCATTGTTTTTAAATCGCTCGTGTTAACCATACTATTTTACCGGCGTGTCTTTCGGTGCCGTTTGCCAATGGGAAGGCAAGACATAGGCTATCTATCGTGACAACGGGCTCAATACCAGTACCGATACGGCCGTTTTGCATCTCGCCGGCGAGCCCTCAGCAACACGGTGCGCCCTCGAGAGGAAAGGATGCGCGCTATGCTTGCATCATCGCCGTGACGTGGGCGGCCGCTGAAAGCGCGAGGCCCTGCAAATCATAACCGCCTTCCAGCATCGAGACGATGCGCCCTTGCGCGGTACGATCGGCCACGTCCATCAGCTTCTGGGTGACCCAGGAAAAATCCGCCTCGACGAGATTAAGATTGGCGAGCGGATCGCGCGTATGCGCGTCAAAACCCGCGGAGATCACCAGAAAGTCCGGATTGAAATCCCGTAGGCGCGGTAGAATCACCGTCTCGAAGGCCTCGCGAAAGGCATCGCCCCCGTCCCCGGCGCGCAAAGGCGCGTTGACAATCGTATTGTAGGCGCCTGTTTCACGCACGGCGCCCGTTCCGGGAAACAGGGGCATCTCGTGCGTCGAGCAATACATCACCGATTTGTCGGCCCAAAAAATATCCTGCGAGCCGTTGCCGTGGTGCACATCGAAATCGACGACGGCCACGCGCTCGATGCCGTATTGATCTTGCGCATAACGCGCCGCAATGGCCGCGCTGTCGAACAGGCAAAAGCCCATGGCCCGCGCGGTCTCGGCATGATGGCCGGGCGGCCGCACGGCGACAAAGGCGTTTGAAACCTTCTTGCCCATGACTTCGTCGATCGCCAAAACCCCGCCGCCGGCCGCGCGCAGCGCCGCTTCAAAACTTCCCGATGACATCAGTGTATCGGCATCGAGCCGCACCATGCCTTTCTCGGGCGAGGCGCTGCGGATCGCGTCGATATATTCGGGCGGATGACAAAGCGCGACGATCTCCGGTGGCGCTATCGGCGCTTGCTCGCGCTTAAGCGCCTGGAACCGTTCGCTCTCGAGCACTTGCTCGATCGCTCGCAGACGGTCGGGACGCTCCGGATGCCCGGCCGGCGTAAGGTGGTCGAGACAGGCGGGATGGGTGACGAAAAGAGTGGACATCGAATGCTTCGTTTTTTCCGGTTCTTAAATGTGGCACAATTGCTGGAGCAAAAGCAAAATTACGAGAAATTTCGCCGCGGCGTGCAATGCGGATCGCAATGCGCTTTGCAAAAATGAGATAAAAATAAATCCGTCATAGGCCGCGCTTACGAAAATCCTTCGGAAATCGTGATCGCCTCTGCGCCTTCGGTAACCATGTGCTCGAGACTATTGGCTTGCACCGCAATGTTCTCGGCGAAAAAGCGGGCCAGCATGATCCGCGAATGACTCTCGTCAGCATGTTGAGCCACGGCGGCCAAAGCTTCGACTGCCAGCATGCAGCCGCCGGCGCTCACGCCGAAGAGCCGCAAATAGGGAGTCGCGCCTGCAAGAGCCGTTTCATTTGAATTCTGCGTATCAAACCATTGCGTTGCCCGTTCAAGCGAATCGAGCGCTTCGCTCAGGCGCGCGGCAGTCTTGCCGAAGGCGGGCGTGTTGCTGCCTTGGACTTGGCTTACAACAGAACGCAACTCGTCAATATAAAGTCCGACGGTCTTGCCGCGCGCAAGCGCGAGTTTGCGCGAGACGAGATCAAGGGCTTGAATGCCGTTGGTACCTTCGTAAATCGTGCCGATGCGCGCGTCGCGGTAATGCTGCGCGGCGCCCGTTTCTTCGATGAACCCCATGCCGCCATGCACCTGGATGCCGAGTGAGGCGACTTCAATTCCGATATCGGTCGAGAATGCTTTTGCGATCGGGGTCAGTAATGCGGCGCGTTCATGCGCGGCTTTGCGCGCGACCTCTGTTTTTTCGCGCTGTGCGCGGTCGATGGCCACGGCGGTTGAATAGCAGATCGCGCGCGCCGCGCCGGTGAGCGCGCGCATGGTCAGCAGCATCCGCTTGACATCCGGGTAATGAATGATCGCGCCGGCGGCGCCTTGGCGGCGCTCGCGCGCGTAATGAAACGCTTGTTGCAAAGCGCGTTCGGCGATGGCGACGCCTTGCAGCCCCACCGCCATTCGCGCGCGGTTCATCATCGTAAACATGCAGGCCAAGCCATTATGTTCTTCGCCAACGAGGTAGCCGACGGCGCCGCCATTATCGCCATAGACCATCGTGCAGGTGGGCGAGCCGTGGATGCCGAGTTTATGCTCGATCGAATGCGCGCGCACATCGTTGCGCCGGCCCAACGTCCCGTCTTTCTTGAGCAAGAATTTCGGCACCAGGAAAAGCGAAATGCCTTTGCTGCCCGCCGGCGCATCGGGCAACCGCGCCAGGACCAGATGGATGATGTTTTCGGTGAGGTCGTGCTCGCCATAGGTCACGAAGATCTTGGAGCCGGAGATTCGATAGTCTCCGTTTTCGGTGCGTCTCGCCTGCGTGCGCAATGCGCCGACGTCGGAGCCGGCCTGCGGCTCGGTGAGCTGCATGGTGGCCATCCACTCACCACCGATCAATTTTTCGAGGTAGCGGTTTTTGAGATCGTCCGAGCCGTGAGCGTGTAGGGCGTCGATGGCGCCCATCGTCAGGATCGGGCCTATGCCAAAAGCCATCGAGGCGGAATTCCACATTTCGAGGCAGGCCGCATTGACGGCGTGGGGCAATTCCTGCCCGCCAAACTCGGCCGGCGCGGCAAGGCCATTCCAGCCGGCCGCGGCCCAGGCTTTGTATGCGTCGTGCCAGCCGGGCGGGGTCGTGACCTCGCCGTTACGAAATGGCGTGCCGAACTTGTCTCCGATGCGATTGAGCGGGGCGATCACGTCGGCGGCGAAGCGGCCGGCTTCTTGCAGCACGGCATCGACGGTTGTTTCATCGAGATCGCCGTAAATGCCCTCTGTGACGGCTTGTGTGAATCCGGCCGCATGTTTAAGCGCAAAGAGGATGTCGGCCATGGGCGCGCGGTAGGTCATAAAAACAACTTTAGCGCATCTTCGGAAATGGACCCAAGTTTTGCATGACGTTCGGGGCGCGCGCGCTGGGATAAATCGGTATGAGCGGCGTTGATCGAGCAGCCTGTCGTCGCTATGGTCCGCTCGCCGCCTTCGGGCCTGTCGACCGAAACACGTCTCGGACCGTGATTTTCTTCGGCACAGAATCGTGAGGCGCGATCATCGCAAGGCGCATCGCAAATTGGAGCGTCGCCAAGTGGTGCAAATTGGGGCGTAGCCAAGTGGTAAGGCAGCGGATTTTGATTCCGCCATGCGGAGGTTCGAAATCCTCCCGCCCCAGCCAACCATTTTCATCTCTGTGGTTTTGAGCCCCGTAGCCTTCAGGGGGGTGGTAGCACATAGGTGGAGAACTCTTATTCCCATCCCCCTTAACCCACGGAATGAACTACGATCCCGGATAGAGCGGTCTTAGACGCTCCTTCAGGGGATTAGACTTTTGCTAAACCAGATTGCTGTCTAATGGACCCGTACCAAATTCATGGATATCACTCCTCAGCAATCCGGTAGCCGATCCCTGGCTCAGTCAGAATAATCTTGGGATCGTCTGGATGCATTTCGACCTTCTGGCGCAATTGCCCAACATAAACTCTTAAGTATTGCGTATCGTCCGTATGCGCTGGCCCCCACACGGCTGCCAAAATTTGTTTGTGTGTGACGACCCGGCCGGCGTGGCGGGCGAGGAACGACAGCAGTTCGAATTCCTTGGGTGTGAGCTTCAACTCGGCTCCGGCGCGTGCCACGCGATGGCGCACGGCATCAATCTCAAGATCGCCGACATGCAGCACCGGGATTTCGGCCTTGCGCTGCATGCGATGCCGTAAGGCGGTCCGCATGCGCGCCATCAACTCGCCCACGTTGAATGGTTTGTTGACATAGTCGTCGGCCCCAAGATCGAGCAACTCAATCTTTTCAGCTTCGCGTTCGCGAGCCGAGAGCACAATAATCGGCACATCGGACCATTCACGTGCGCGTCGAATAACATCCTTGCCATCGCCATCCGGTAGGCCGAGATCGAGCAGCACAATTTCGGGTGTCTCGGCCGCAATTCGTTTGATCGCCTCGGCTATCGTGCCGGCACTGACCATTTCGTAATTGTTTGCTTCCAGCGCCGGTTTGAGGAAGCGCAGGATTGCCACCTCATCGTCAACGACCAGCACGCAGAGTCCCGCCGCTCATGCCGCTGCTTGTTCCCTTGGAAACGTCAAAACGAAACGTGTGCCCCGGCTATCAGTGACGGGGCTTTCCACAGTGATCGTACCGCCGTGCGCTTCCATGATGCCCTTGGCAATTGCAAGCCCAAGGCCCGTGCTTCGGCTTCTATCGGCGACGTTGGTTTCTTTAGTGCCTGTGGCAAACTTTTCGAAAATATGCGGCAAAACATTCGGCGCAATCCCTGGGCCGTCATCCGTCACTCGCAACGCAATATTGTCCGGTGTAATGACGGCATCGATCACAACTCGCGTTTCCTTAGGTGTATGGACGAGCGCATTGGCGAGGATATTGCCGATGGCCTGCTCGGTTAAGATGGCGTCGGCGCGAACGAGCGGAAGATTAAGCGGTAATTCAATCGCGATCTGTTGCAAAGCACCCCGCCGCCGGGCCGCGCCTGACATACGATCAATGATCTCGCGAAGGTCGGTCCAGTCGCGACGCAATTCCAAAACACCGGCATCGATGCGGGTGATGGCGAGGAGATTACGAACCATCTCATCGAGCCCCTCCGCCTCCTGCTTGATGTGACGGAGGAGGTCTTTTTTGGTCGCATTGTCGAGCTTGTCACCATAGTCTAGGAGACTGCTCGCGGAGCCAAGAATCGAGGATAGAGGTGTGCGGAAGTCATGTGAAATCGAAGCGAGCAAGGTATTACGCACGCGCTCGGTTTCAGTGGCGGATTTCGCACTCACCATCTCACGAGCCAGCGATGCACGGTCGAGTGAGGCTGCTGTCTGTTCCGAGAGAGTATCAAGCAACGCCCGTGCTTCGGAATCGAGCGGAGGAGTATCTTTATCTTTTGCTACCCCGATGACGCCGAGCGTTTTGTCGGCGGCACGGAGCGGAACAAAGTACCAAGGGATAGTCGGCAATGTGCCTGTGTCGGCACCTGCCGGCTCAGTATGGTTATAGGCCCAACGCGCGGCCGTTATTGTGGCGGTATCGAGAACATCTTCGGGAGGCCATGCGGCTGTAAGTACAAGGTCGTCCCTTTGTGCCAACAACACGACAACTGGTCGCGCTAGACTTGCATAAATTTCACTGGCCGCTCCTTCGGCAACCGCATCTTGTGTCGCCAATCGCGATAGTCGTCTCGTGAACTCGTAAAGACGGCGCATCGCGCGCGCGCGGCTTGCCGATATTCGCGCTTGCTCGCGAACGCGGCCGGCCATCGTCGAACTGACAACTGCGACGACTAAAAAAATCAGAAGGGCAAGCAACTCATAAGGTTCAGCGATTGTGAAGGTGTAGAGCGGCGAGATGAAAAAGAAATTGTAGATTAGGAATGATAGCACGGATGCGTAGATCGCTGGCCAGATGCCGAAGCTCACAGCTGTGAAGAGCACCGCCATAAGAAAGACCATTGATAAGTTCGGGATAGGCCTAAGCTCGGTCAGCACTTCGCCGACAATGAAGGCGACCGCCACCGCCGCCGTTGCATAGAGAAAATGCAAAAGCTCTGGCGCGATAAATGGTAAGGGCCGTTTCGAGGCAGGCGCTACATCTGCTTCACGCGTCACCAGATGGATAGCGATGCCTTCTGCTCGCCGTACCAGTTCGTGTGGCAAGGATCGCCGCAACATCTCGCTAAAGAAACCGCCATGCGAGCGGCCAATCACGATCTGAGTGACATTTTCGAATTTGGCGAAACGCAGTACTTCGGCTGGCAAATCGGCACCGGTGAGCGTTTGTGATTCGGCACCAAGACTGTCTGCGAGCTTCATCGCCTCATCCAGGCGCTGACGCGCGGTTTTGTCGAGAGTGTCTCCCGGCCGCTCCACAGTAACCGCCATCCAGGGCGCATCCATAAGATCGGCCAACCGTTTGGCCGTGCGAACTACGGCTGGCGATATCGGATCGGGTCCGATGCAGGCCAAAATACGCTCGCCAGCCGCCCAAGGGCCCTCGATTGCCTGCGCCTGCATCCGTTCGATCAAAGCTGCATCGACGCGCTCCGCCGCTCTACGCAAGGCGAGTTCGCGTAGCGCCGTGAGATTTTGCGGTTTGAAAAAATGTTCGACCGCGCGTGCCGCGGTGTCTTGGACGTAGACCTTGCCCTCAGCCAGCCGTTTCAGCAATTCGTCAGGCGGAAAATCAACCAGCACGATCTCGTCGGCTTTGTCGAATACAGTATCGGGCACGGTCTCGCGCACCCGAATTTTACTGATTTTCTGGACGACATCGTTGAGATTCTCTAAGTGCTGAATGTTCAGCGTGGTCCAAACGTCGATGCCGGCCGCCAAAAGCTCGTCAACATCCTGCCAACGCTTGGGGTGCCGGCTGCCGGGGACATTGGTGTGGGCGTATTCATCGACCAGAAGCAGATTTGGCCGCCGCGCCAAAGCCGCGTCCAGGTCGAATTCCTTCATGATCTGATTGCGATAGATGATCGGCTTTCGCGTAAGGACTTCCAAGCCCTCGATCAATTGCTCAGTTTCGCGCCGGCCGTGGGTTTCGATGAGCCCCGCGACCACACCTCTCCCCCCCGACGTTTCGGCGCGAGCCGAAGTAAGCATGGCATAGGTTTTCCCGACGCCGGGCGCCGCGCCAAGAAAAATCTTCAGGTGCCCGCGCCCTTCTTTCTTGGCAATAGCTAGGAGGGCATCCGGTGAAGCTCTTTGTGTCTCGTTGCCAGGCATGTGGCTCCCTTACGGGAGCGACTTTACGACTTCAATGCGTCGAGCGCGAGGTTCAGCTTGAGCACATTCACGCGCGGCTCGCCCAGGAGGCCAAAAGTCCGTCCCTCGATCTGACTCTCCACAAGGGAGCGAATACGCGCTTCCGGCAGACCTCGCGCCTTGGCAACGCGTGCTATCTGAAAAAATGCCGCCTCCGGCGAGATATCCGGGTCGAGACCGCTGCCGGATGCCGTTACAAGATCGATCGGAACCGATGTCGCAGGATTCTCCTTCTTGAGCTTGTCCACGTCGCCCTTGACCCGTTCGATTAATGCCTTGCTGGTCGGACCAAGGTTAGAGCCGCCGGAATTGGCGGCATTATAGGGCGCTGCGATGGTTTTAGACGGATCCTTTGGATCGGGGCCACTGGTAGCCGACGGGCGGCCATGGAAATATTTGTCGTCAGCGAAGACCTGACCGATCACGGCCGAGCCAACCACCTTACCGTTTTTCTCGATCAGGCTGCCGTGCGCCTGATAGGGAAACACGACTTCGGCGATGCCGGTCATCACCAGCGGATAGACTAGGCCCGTGATGATGGTCAGGCCAAGAATAAAAACGATTGCTGGACGAATTTCTTTCAACATGACCATTCTCCTTAAACCAGGTGCAGGGCCGTCACGACGATGTCGATCGCCTTGATGCCAATGAACGGCAACACGATGCCGCCGACGCCGTAGATCAACAGATTGCGTTGTAGCAATGCGGCGGCACCAATCGGCCGGTACTTCACACCTTTTAACGCCAGCGGAATGAGCGCGATGATGATGAGCGCGTTGAAGATGATGGCCGACAAGATCGCGCTTCGCGGCGTCGACAAACCCATAATGTTGAGAATGCCGAGTTGCGGGTAAAAGGCCGCAAACATGGCAGGGATGATCGCGAAATACTTGGCCACATCGTTTGCAATCGAGAACGTCGTCAGCGAGCCGCGCGTCATCAGGAGTTGCTTGCCGATCTCCACGATCTCGATCAGCTTGGTCGGGTTCGAGTCGAGATCGACCATATTGCCGGCTTCGCGCGCGGCCTGCGTGCCGCTCTGCATGCAGACGCCGACGTCTGCTTGGGCCAGCGCGGGGGCATCGTTGGTGCCGTCGCCGCACATGGCGATCAGCCGCCCCTCCGCCTGCTCCTTGCGGATATAGCGTAACTTGTCCTCAGGTGTTGCCTGAGCGATGAAGTCATCAACGCCAGCCTCGGAAGCTATGGCCGCCGCGGTCACCGGATTGTCGCCGGTAATCATCACGGTTTTGATGCCCATGCGGCGCAATTCGGCGAAACGTTCCTTCACATCCGGTTTCACCACGTCTTTTAGGTGGATGACGCCAAGAAGGCGGCCGTTTTCGGCCAGCCCAAGCGGCGTGCCGCCCGAGCGCGCGATCCTGTCGACAGCAGCACGAAATTCTTGCGGCTCGGCGACGTTTTGGCCGCCTTGCTCGCGTGCGAATTTGAGCACCGAGTTCGATGGCGCCCTTGCGCAGCTTGCGTCCGCCGATATCGACGCCTGACAAACGGGTCATAGCCGAGAATTCGATAAATTTTGCATCCGCTGGAGCCGGACGGCGGCGCACGCTGTATTTATCCTGCACCAGCGTGATGATGGAGCGTCCTTCTGCGGTTTCATCCGCGTCGCTGGCAAGTAAGGCCGCTTCCGCGGCTTCACGCTCGCTGACGCCCGGTACCGGGATGATCTCGGCCGCCAAACGATTTCCGAAAGTCACAGTGCCGGTCTTATCGAGCAGCAATGTGTTGACGTCACCGGCGGCTTCTACCGCGCGGCCGGACATGGCGAGGACATTAAAGCGCACGAGGCGGTCCATCCCGGCGATGCCGATGGCTGACAGCAGCGCGCCGATGGTGGTGGGAATCAGCGTGACGAAGAGCGCCACCAAAATAACCACCGAGATGGCGCCGCCGGCGTAGGTCACGTAGCTTGGGATCGTTGCCGTCGCGAACACGAAGATGATTGTCAGGCCGACAAGCAAAATGTTCAGCGCAATCTCGTTCGGCGTTTTCTGCCGTTCGGCGCCCTCGACCAGTTTGATCATGCGATCGAGGAATGACGAGCCGGGCGAAGACGTGATGCGGATAATAATACGGTCGGAAATCACGGTCGTGCCGCCGGTAACCGCCGAGCGATCGCCGCCGGATTCGCGGACGACGGGTGCGGATTCGCCGGTAATGGCGGCTTCGTTCACCGAGGCGATGCCTTCGATGACATCGCCATCGCCGGGAATGACATCGCCGGCCTCGCATACAACAAGATCGCCCGCTTCCAGCTCGTCCGCCGCGATGCCTTCATAAACCTTGTAGTTGTCGGGCATCAGGATGCGTTTGGCGCGCGTCTCAGTGCGGGCCTTACGCAGCGTATCGGCTTGCGCTTTGCCGCGGCCTTCCGCCACAGCTTCGGCGAAATTTGCGAACAGGACTGTGAACCACAGCCACAAGATGATTTGAAACTCGAAACCAACATTACCGCCGCCCGTGAGGAGGTCGCGGATGAGAATGACCGTGGTCAGCACCGTGACGATCTCGAGCACGAACATCACCGGGTTTTTGATCAGGGTGCGCGGATCGAGCTTAACGAAAGCTTGGCCGATCGCCGGGACGACGATCTTGGGATCGAGCAGCGTGGCCACCGGCATGCGCTTGCGTACTTTGGAGGTTTTCATTGTCGTAACTCCGAGAAATTTGATCAAAACACCGATTTCGCGAGCATCGCGAAATGTTCGGCGATCGGCCCAAGTGCCAGTGCCGGGAAGAACGTAAGACCACCGACGATGATGATTACGCCGACGAGAAGGCCAACGAAGAGCAGTCCGTGCGTCGGGAATGTACCTGCGGATGCCGGCACGGTTTTCTTGGCGACCAGCGCGCCCGCGACCGCCATTGCCGGGATAGCAACGAAATAGCGCCCGATCAGCATGGCGAGACCGCCCGTGGTATTGTTCCAGAGCGTATTGCCGGTATAGCCCGCAAAGGCCGAGCCGTTATTGGCGGTCTGAGAGGTATATTGATAGAGCAATTCGCTGAAGCCGTGAGGGCCTGCGTTTGCCATACTAGAAACGCCAGCTGGTAAAACTACGCCAATGGCGGTGAAGCCCAGCATCGATAGCGGCAGGATCAGAAGCGCGAGCATCGCCATTTTCACTTCTTTCGCCTCGATCTTCTTGCCGAGATACTCAGGTGTGCGGCCGACCATCAGGCCTGCCACGAACATGGCGATGATGACCATCAGCAGCATGCCGTAGAGGCCAGAACCCACACCGCCGAAAATGATCTCGCCGAGTTGCATCATGATGATCGGGATCATTCCGCCGAGTGGCGTATAGCTGTCGTGCATGGAGTTGACCGAGCCGTTCGAGGCTGCGGTCGTCGCAGTCGCCCACAGGCTCGAATTGGCAATGCCGAAGCGGACCTCTTTGCCTTCCATGTTGCCGCCGGAAAGGCCCATGGCGTTGAGGATATCGTTACCGTGACCTTCGGCCCAATAGCAGACGACCAGTGCGCCGATGAAGATGACTGACATCGCGGCATAGATTGCCCAACCCTGCCGCTCATCCTTGACCATGCGGCCGAAGGTGTGGGTGAGCGCCGCCGAGATCAACAGGATGTAGAGCACTTCGAGGAAGTTGCTGATGGCAGTCGGATTCTCATATGGCACGGCCGAGTTAGCGTTCCAGAAGCCGCCGCCATTGGTGCCGAGCTGCTTGATCGCGATCTGCGCGGCTGCCGGTCCTTGGCTAAGGACTTGTTTGGCGCCTTCCAGCGTCGTCGCGTCGACGTAGGGCCCCATGTTCTGTGGTACGCCCTGCCAGATCAGAATTAGCGCGCCGATGATCGACAGCGGCAGCAGGATATAGAGCGTGGAACGGGTGAGATCGACCCAGAAATTACCGACCGTCCTGGCCGAGGCGCGTGCGAAAGCGCGGATCAATGCGATCAAGAGTGCTATGCCGGTCGCCGCTGAAACGAAGTTCTGCGTCGTTAGCCCGACCATCTGGGTCAGATAGCTAAGAGTACTCTCACCGCCGTAGTTCTGCCAATTGGTATTGGTGGTGAAGCTCACCGCGGTGTTGAATGTCAAATCTGCCGGCACGGCCGACTGATCGGCCGGATTGAGCGGCAGCACCGCTTGGAAGCGCATGATCGCGTATAGCAGCACGAACCCCGCAGCGTTAAACAGCAACATGGCGACCGTGTAGGTCAGCCAGTGCTGTTCGCGGGTTTCGTCAACACCGGCGATCCTGTAGAGCGTGACCTCCACGGGCCGCAGCACGGGCGATAGAAACGTGCGTTCGCCTTCGAACACGCGGGCCATAAAGCGGCCGAGCGGAACGACGAGCGCAGTAAGGACCACAAAATAGATCGCGATCTGAATCCAGCCATTAACAGTCATGGTCATGTGCCTTTTTAGAACCGCTCGGGCCGTAGCAGAGCGTAGGTGAGGTAGAACAGCAGCCCAGCGGTCACGAGGGCGGCGAGCGAATAGTCGAAGATCATAGGTGCCTCCTCAGAGCCGGTCGCAGGCGTAGGCGTAGCCCACCGAAAGAGCGAATAAAGCAAGACCAAGAGCCAGCAGGGCGAAATCGAGCATAAATGCCCCCTTTTAATTGATGAGCCGGAGCGCAGCTCCAGTTAATTTTTATAAAATAAAGAAGCTATGCGGATCGTCTTTGCGATACATCAAGAAGAAATAAAGACGCCGGGAACGGTGGCTCCTCTTTATGACGCCTTTATATCAGGGCGTTGAATTCCCCATCGAATTCCTATGCGGCGGCACGCACATTGCCGCTACGGAGATGAAGATCTATTCCGCAAACAAGAAAACGAAGTGTTGGCGGAAAGCTCGGGATTAACCGAGCAGTCGACGGCAAAGACCGGGCCTTGGGGGAACGCGGACTATGTCGACCATGACCATCCAGAAGTCGCCTTTGAAAACCTATGGCAAGGACAACCGTCACGAACAGTGGCGAGCTGTGTTTCTGACCGCCTTTAGTTGGTTATGTAGGGCTATCGTGAAAAGCGTGAAACGAATCGCGCAATCAGTTTACGAAGCGCAACTGCATCGGGCCAGCGATCGAAGTCGATCTTTATCGCACTACAAACATGTGTCCAAGAATGACGATGACCTCCCGATTTTTCATTGAGGCATGCAAGGGCTCGGGAGGTTAATATGCCAGCCACTTTGCGCACTCGTGAGAATTCGCGGACCGCACGTCCGCCATCGTCCCCGGACATGACGACAGTTTGGGAGCGTATACGACGAGGGACCTTACAATGGAGAGACGAGTTCGTCCGCTTCTCTTTCTGTGCGCGCTCTTCTTTGTCGCATTCTTCGCGACGATCGTTTTGCGGATCGTCATCTGGCTAGTGGCCTTGGTTATCAAATCCGTCTTCTGAAAAACTCATGAGAGGGTGGCGTTATGAAACATGTAGAACCTGTGTCGGTACTGCCACATTCAAAACCGCTACAATTCCTTATCGGCAAAGACAGTCATGGGAATTGGGTGGTGCAAGATGAGCAAGGTCTTTGCGGTGGCCTGTTCGTCAATCGCACAGAAGCTCTTCGTTTTGCGATGTTTGAAAATGGTAATCGGCCGCAAGCGGTCATCATGGTGCCCGGTGTTTTCGAACTCAATATGAGCGGCAAAGTGATCCCCTGATGTCCCTCGCAATATGAACCAACGATACGTTTTTTCGAGCATCGCTAAAGTTAAATTATAATGTCCCCTACTGGCCGATATATTTCAAAGCTAACGGGCTATGCGCCTTCTCAAAACTTCTGCGCGAGCTTTGGGCGTTTTCCCAATGAATGATGTCACCTTGCAGCAAGCGCCGTCGAAAAAATTAACCGATTGGCTGTTGCATATTTTACGTTTTGCCATCACGCTCGATCAGGATGATCGAGCCGCCGTCTTCTCTGCGGCTATGTGTCTAGACCAGTCGGCAACTAATTTGGCAGCAGCGTTTTCTTTCTTCACGAAAGCCAGTGCAGAAATCTGCAATGCCATTGCAGACAAAAACAGTCCGCACAGTACTGCAATATTGCGCCGTCACCTTGCAAGAATTAACGATTCCCGCCTGCGCCGAGCATTTGAGGCAGCCATTGATTTCGATTTGAATACGATGAAATCGTCCAGGACGAAAACTAATTGAGCCGACCTTTGGAAGGGCTTAGGGTAGGTTTACAGGTCAATTTTATTCAGAATGATGAGGTATGGCTTGCGTACAATCCAGGCCATTCTTCTCCGGAGACCGATGCTCCTCGGAGCGCGTAAGTAAGATAGATCAGCAGCCCCATGGTCACGAGGGCGGCCAGCGAATAATCGGCGATCATCGCGCAACCTTTCAGAAGTGGTCGCAGGCGACGGCGTAACCAAAGGTCAGGACAAAAAGGCCAGACGCGAGGGCCAGCATGAGTAGGTCGAGCATGGTTACTCCCTCCAAATTCCTGGAGCGACGATGCAGATAAAGCAATTTAGGATAAGGAAACGATGCGGAATTCGCTCGAGGTGCATCAAGAGAAAATAAAGAGCCAACCCCGCCGCCGGTTCGAGGCGGTATGGACAGTCGTTTATCCTAGGTATAACGGCCTGCCACAGACTTTCGCAAGTCAGGATTTTTTTCTGTGTAGCCCCGCATCGGCTGAGGTTTCTTCCGGTTTGCAACCGGGATTGTGTTCAATGGCGTCCGGCAGCGGCGCGAGCTGGTCATGCTCGCTCCCGCTCGGCGTCAAACAACGGCCGACGATGATCTGAGCTTGTGTTTTGGTCCTAGTCGAGCCCGGAAAAACGGCGCGCCCACGGACCGGACGTCGTGACGGTACAAGCGACGGAACTATACTTTCCAAAATTCAAAATAGCGCTGCTATGGAAGCCATCGAACCATACGCCGCGGCCGGCAAAGCGATAACCAACCCCCATGGGGATCAGCCGCATATGAATGGCGCGATATGGCCCGGTTATCAGCGTGCCGGTAACGACATCGCCCGCGAGACTGACGGCGCGCGGACAGAATGGATAAACACGTCCATTGTCGCAGGACAGGACAAAATCGTAACAAGCCGGCGTCGGCGCCGGACGAACCGCCAGATCGGCGGCCGAGGCTGCCCCTATGAAAGCCGTGGTGGCCAGAAGCGCGGTGGCTAGTTTACGGCGAAGGTTGGTTAACGGAATCCACGTGATGATACAC
This sequence comes from uncultured Pseudomonadota bacterium, assembly GCA_963697535.1. Classification (GTDB taxonomy): domain Bacteria; phylum Pseudomonadota; class Alphaproteobacteria; order Rhizobiales; family Xanthobacteraceae; genus Pseudolabrys. The sequence continues at coordinate 1,801,404 of OY969085.1, forward strand.
GATTTTTCAATGTGGTTCATGTACGCCTATCTCGAAACAACAGTAGCCGAACTGGTATTCCATGCACTGGTGGTACAACGACATCAGTAGCTTCCACTCTAAGCCAAAGACTTAAATAAAAGATTAAAAACAGCCCGCTTAAAACGGCGCCCCGCTTTTGACATTTATTAACTTTGTATTTCAAGCAACAAAACGCCATCGACAAATTGCGGCAAGCCATGAAAAGCAGATATCTAATATATTAACTAAAAATAGATCGAAAATTAGATTTGACCTGCTATTATTCCAGCTTGACTTGACTTGCTAAAATACGTGCGCGACAATTTATCATCGGGGGAAACGGGCGTCCGCTTAATAATTGGTTATTTGGCGATCACATTAATTAAAATTCAAAAGGGTCGCCATAATGGTGGGGGTAGCGTGCCTTGAAAGAAGTTATTGTCGCGCAATCAACCGGCTTTAAAGTTTCTAGTCTGGCGCAGCCGCGAATCCTCCAAGTCGTAAAGCCTCTACAAGGTCAGGCGCTTACACTTGATCTAAATCACGACCAAGGGACAAAGCTCGATTTTTCGGCAATCGCCAATGAAAAACTGACGCTTGTTCACGTAGCAGAAAAACTGGTTATTCTGTTCGATAACCAGGGGACCGTGACAGCCGAGCCATTTTTCGATTCGTCGGGGAAACCGTTTCCGTACGTTGAAGTGCAATTTGGTCCGGGACGAGACCTGAGCGCGGAAGAGTTTAAAGAGTTATTTCCGATAACCGATGATCGGTCGGTTCTGCCCGCAGCCGACAAAGTCCCCGCGAGCGGCGCCGATTTTCATGATCCGACGGTAGATCCTTTACCCGACATCCCGCTGCCGGATCTCTTGCCTCCGGAGGAGCTTCCGAGAGTCCCGTTTATTGTGGCCGAGGGCATTCCTGCCTCCGCCACTGGGGATTCCGCGCCTGGGAATTTTATATTTCCGAGCGCGGGCGGTGCCAGCACAAAAGTATTTGAGGCCGGGCTTGGGCCGCGCGGAAACGAGCCTCCGGGGACACACCAGGGAGAACCGACATTCCCGACGACGACGACGGGGCAGATCGGGTTTACTTCGCCCAACGGCGTGCAATCGGTCACGTTGACGGACGACGCGACCGGGCAGGTCATCCACCTGACGGCGCCGGGCCAGACGGGCACTTTGACGGATGCGGTGGGGACGCTGGTCGCGTCCTATACGATCACGGATGGCATCGGCAGGATCACATACAACTACAAGCTACTGGATAACGAGTTGGTGCCGGGCAGTGGCACGAATGTGAGCTTTGGCGTTTCGGTGTCGGACGGCCACGCGGCCAATGGTGGTGAACTTGTCATCACAATCGTTGACGACGCACCGGTTGCGAAATCGGAGGTCGATAAAATCGACCCGGGCACAAACACCGCGACCGGCGATGTGGTCACCGGTGAAAGTACGGTGGAAGGGACGGCCAACGCCGACTTGCTGGGTGCCGACGACGGGAAATCGGGCGGCCCGGTTATAAGCGCTGCGTTTGTCAGCGGCGGTGTGGCGGGCGCGCCGGTTACGATTGATCCCGTAACCGGTGCCACGATCACGGGATCGTTCGGCGCTTTAACCATCGATGCCCACGGCTCTTACACCTATACGCGCACGGGTGGCGGGGGCGCCGATATATTCAGCTACACGATCCAGGATCAGGACGGCGACACCTCAACAGCGACGCTGACGATTCTCAATCCAGACTCTCAGCCCGGCAATTTTCAGATTTTCGGCGATACGCTTGTGTTCGAGGGTGGTCTTCCCGAGCGTGACACGGCGAGCGGTCATGAGCCTGCGGGCTCCAATCCGAATGCGCCGACGACGGCCACGGGTGTGATCTTGTTCAGCTCGCCGGACGGCGTGAAAACATTGACCTTGGGTTCGCATGCGGTGAGCAACGACGCGGCGCACCCCTCTGTGTTTGCGGATGTGTTGCCCGACGGTACGACGATTGGCCAAGTGACGGCGTTCTACACGCTCAACGGCGGAATCGGCACGATCAATTACGCGTACACTTTGGTGGATAATGCCGTCGTGCCCGGCAATTCGATAAGCTCGACCTTCGCCGTATCGGTCACGGATATCGACGGCGATACGGTGGTCGGCACAAATCTCGTCATCGGCATTGTCGACGACATGCCGGTGGCGCTGCCCGATACCGATGTGGTCGACATCGCTGATGCGAGCGGCAATGTTCAGCTGGCCACCGGCAATGTCATCACCGGTGCGGACACGATACCGGACCAAGCGGGCCATTCAGGCAAGGATGTTCAAGGTGCGGACGGCGTGCATGTCGTTGACATCGCCGCCGTCGACGCCATCGGGAATACGCTTGCGATGTCGGCGGTGCCGGCTTCTGGCCTGACGACAATTCACGGCGTATTCGGCGACTTAACGATCGATGCGAATGGCTCTTATACCTATACGCACGATACGGCGAAGGGGTCCGGCCCGGACTCGTTCAATTATACGATTCAAGACGCCGACGGCGATCGCTCGACCACGTCACTGGTGATCGGGAGTATCGGTACGGGGGATTCGACGCCTTCGGTCTCGTTGTTTCCGGAGGGTGCAAGTCCCGTTGTGTTTGTGTTTGAGGCGGGGCTGGGCGCGCATGGCGGCAGCACGAGCAACGTGGGGACGGCGGAAGCGGCGGATGGAGACCCGAACAATAACGACAATCATTCTGAGACGGTAACCGGCACGGGTACTTTTACTTCGCCGGACGGCGTGAGCGCGGTTGTGCTCAGCGACATCAATGGCGGCGTGCAGCATACGCTGGGTCTGGGCTCGGCAAATGCCGTATCGTTTGCCGAAGTGTTAGTCTCCGGGGGTCCGACGGTCGGCATGATGACGGCGTTCTACACGCTGGACGCGAGCGGGCAGCAGGGTACGATCAGCTACGCCTATGTGCTCACCGGAAATGTGGATCATCAGCAGTTTCCCAATCCCGACGAGCGCCTGGCCGTGCTGGTGACGGATAACGACGGCGACACGGGTAGTGCATCACTGACGGTCGCGATTAGAGACGATGCGCCGATCGCGCATGACGACACGGACAGCGTGAAGGCCGGTCAAACCTCGACTGACGGCAATGTCATTACCGGCACAAACACTGATAGCGGGACGGCCGGGGTAGATCTCGTCGGCGCGGATGACGCGCATGTTGTTGCCGTAGAGCTCGTCAGCGGCGGGGTTGTCATCAGGTCAGTTGACGTGCCGGCAACGGGGATGACGGCGATCACGGGTTCGTTCGGTGTTTTGACCATCGATGCGCAGGGCTCGTATAATTATATGCATACGGGCGCTGCTAATGGCACCGATACCTTCACGTATTTTCTAGAGGATACTGACGGCGATTTCTCGAACGCACAGCTGGCGATCACGAACCAGGATAGTACGCCGACCCTCAATTTCCCGACCAGTCACCTGGCGTTCGTGTTTGAGTCGGGCCTGGGCCCGCGCGGGAGTGAGCCCTCGGGGACGGCGGAGCAGCTTAACGACCCGGCCAACCCGGACAGCGTGCATACGGAAACGGCAGTTGACGTGATTACTTTCACCTCGCCGGATGGGATCAGTCGGTTGCCCTGACCGACGGCAACGGCCTTTCGCATGCGCTGAGCGTGGGCGCGGCGAATGCGGTGAGTTTGCTTAAGTGTTGTCCCCCGGCGGGCAGACGGTGGGGATGCTGACGGCGTTCTACACGCTGGGGGCGAATAGTACTGGCACGATCAACTTCACTTATGTGCTTACGGACAATGTTGACCATAAGACGGATCCTAACGTGAATTCGATCTTTCGGCGTGCTGGTGACGGACAGTCGACGGCGACACCGCGGCAGCACGCTGGAAAATGGACCGTCCTCGTCCTGGAAGATAAACCGATCGCCCACGACGAGATGGACAGCGATGAAGTTGCTGAAAAGTTCGACGACGGAAATGTGATCACCGGCAGAAGACACGTATAGCGGAACGGCGAGGGCGGATATCGTCGGCGCGGAGGCGGCGCATGTTGTCGACATAGTGCGTTTCTAAGCGGCGAACTCATTGTTTCGGGTACTTGCGTGCCGACGGCGGGCGCGGCGACAATATCGGGTTCGTTTGGGACGTTTAATGATCGACTGACCATGGCTCGTATAATTATGCGCGCAACGGTGGTAAGCCAACGGTGCGGGAACCTATACATTTTCCTACCAGCTCGAAGACACGGACGGCGTAATAATAATTTCCATACCGCTGGCGAGCTCTCGTTAGATCCCCGACTTCAGGGACGCCGGATTCTCTTTCCGATAGTCACAAGCATGGTGCCGGGCAGCGGCGGTCGCACGCGGGGCCGGCCTGTCCTGGCGGGGACGCTAGCGGGGCAAAGTCCGTCGACGGGGACTTCGGGGGCGATTACATTTGCGTCGCCAAATGGAGTTTGACGGTCACGCTGGCAGATCACAATGGCAACCCTGCATGCTGAGGGCTGTCACCGGCAGTGACATATGCCGAGGATTGACGGGGACGACGGCCGGCGGCACGATCACGGCATTTTACACGGTGGGCGCGAATAATATCGGAACGATCAGTTACACGTACGTGCTGACTGACAATATCCGCCACACCACAATTTTCTTCTTCGGGGACAACCTTGTGGCAACGGTGGACCGTCAGCGAACGAGCGACACTGGCGGAGAAGCGCTCAACGACTGACCGTCAACATCATGGAAGATGTTCCGATCGCCAGAACGATATCGATATCGAAATGACCAATGAAGGGAACGTCCGGACCGGTAATGTGCTCACAGGCTCCAACACCGACAGCGGGACGGGGGCCCGCGTTGCGGATGTCGCGGGTGCCGATGGCGGCTTGCACGTCATCGCGGTGAAGATCGCGTGCCCGAGTTTCGTCGGCTATGAATGCTACAATTATGGGCGTCCATGGCTCGTTGCACATCGACGGAAATGGCAACTACGTTTATTTCGGCGTACGTGCTCCGTTAGCGTTGACCGATATATTTAGCTATACTGTTGCCGATCCCGACGGATCAGACATGCGACCGCGACGCTGCGAGTCGGGAATCAGTTGACTTCCGCCGGCATACGGGGCCGATAGGCGGGGATGGTCCGGCAGAAATATTCACGCTCTCATCGTCCGGCGTGAGTTCACCGCCAATCATCCCGTTGTGGGTGTCAGGTGAAGCAGCGAGTACCGACACGTTAATTCTCGACGGCACCGGCACTTTCGATCTCGCGACGGCCAATGTCGAGCAATATCGACCAGCTTGTCTTAAGCGCGAATGCCGCGGGCGCGGCCATCATCCTCGGCGATGCGATGGTGTCGGGCGCCGACTACAACAAAGACGGTATCGGCGGCGATCTCTTCATCTCGGCCAGCGCGCCGCTCACAAGCGGCGTGACCATTGACGCCTCCGCTCTCACCAAAGCGAGCCACATCGTTATGGATGGGCTGAATTTCGACGGCAACGATGTACTCAAAGGCGGGGTGGGCGATGATATCCTTGCCGGCGGCAAAGGCTCCGACACATTGACGGGCGGCGCCGGCGCCGATCATTTCAAATTTATGTCCACGGCGGATGGCGGGACGATCGCCGATCAGTCAAAAGCCGATCACATTCTCGACTTCAATGCTGCTGAGGGCGACGTCATCGAGATTCTCGGCGCGGCCTTCGGCAATCTTGCGGCGGGCACGAACGTCGCGGCGATTTTCGGCAGCGGCGCGAACGACAATTTCGGGTCGTCCGCCGAGCGTTTCCACTATAATACGGCGACGCACACGCTGCTCTACGATTCCAACGGCAGCAATGCCGGCGGCGTGCAGGCGGCGCTCGCGGTGTTCGACGAACACGCCATCGTCGCGGCGACCAATATTCATATCGTTTAAACAAGCCGAGGTGACGCTCCGTCATCCTGAGACAGGCGAGCGACCGGAGGTCGCGAGCCTCGAAGGATGGTGGGCCGGACTGTGCCCGTCATCCTTCGAGGCGCGCCTAACGGCGCCCACCTTCAGGATGACGGATATGAGTCATCATTTGTTGCCGCTGGTATTAGCCGCCGCCGCCGGATTTCGCTCCGCTCAATCCGGGCTACCGCTCGCTTCACCTCTCCCGCTTGCGGGAGAGCTCGACATTCGAGCGTGAGCGAGAATGTCGGGTGAAGGTTGAGGGCGCTACCAAAACATTGCGTCGGTCGATCACGCAAAAAAGCCCCCACCCCAACCCTCCCCCGTAAACGGGGGAGGGAGCCCGTAGCGCGGATTAGTGAAAGCGTAATTCGCCATCTCTCTTTTTTGGATATCTCTTTTTAGAATGAGTTTAATACGGCGGATTACGCGCGTTCCGCGCTAATCCGCCCTTGGTCGTGGCCCAAGCGCTTGTTCAAAGATGTGAGCAGCTTCTCCGCCGCCTCCGCGATCACCGTGCCCGGTGGGAAGATGGCCTCAGTGCCCGCTTGCATCAGCGCGTCGTAATCCTGCGGCGGCACCACACCGCCGACCACGATCATGATGTCGCCGCGGCCTTGTTTTTCAAGTTCAGCTTTAAGTTCAGGCACCAGCGTCAAATGCGCGGCGGCTAAGGACGAAACGCCGAGAATATGCACGTCGTTCTCCACCGCCTGACGCGCGGCTTCCGCCGGTGTGGCAAACAAAGGTCCGATATCGACGTCGAAACCGAGATCGGCAAAGGCTGACGCGATGACTTTTTGTCCGCGATCGTGGCCGTCCTGGCCGATCTTGGCGACCAAAAGGCGCGGCCGGCGGCCTTCGGCGGCCTCAAAAGATTCAACCGCTTCACGCACGCGCGCGACCGGACCAATCATTTTTCCTTCCTTGCCAGCCTCCCGTTTGTAGACGCCGGTGATGGCTTTAATCGAAGCCACGTGGCGGCCGAACACTTTCTCTAGGGCGAATGAAATCTCGCCGACGGTGGCCTTGGCGCGCGCGGCGTCAACCGCGAGCGCCAGTAAGTTGCATCGGAAGTCGGGCTTGCCCGATTTCCGCCAATCGATTATTGCCGCGGTCGGCGGCGCGGGTGAGGGCGTCGAGCGCATCCTGCACGGCGACAGGATTGCGTTCGGCCTTCAGGCGCTTGAGCCTCTCTATCTGCCGCGCGCGCACCGCCGAATTGTCGATCTTCAAGACCTCGATCGGCGCCTCGCCGGCGGGCTGATATTTGTTGACGCCGATCACCGACTGATGGCCGGAGTCGATGCGGGCCTGTGTCTTCGCCGCCGCTTCCTCGATGTGCAGCTTGGGGATACCGGCCTCAATCGCCTTGGCCATGCCGCCAAGACTTTCGACTTCTTCGATATGACCCCAGGCCTTGCGCGCGAGTTCGTAAGTGAGGCGCTCAACATAGTAAGAGCCGCCCCATGGGTCGATGATGCGGGTCGCGCCCGCTTCTTGTTGCAGAACAATTTGGGTGTTGCGGGCGATGCGCGCGGAGAAGTCTGTGGGTAATGCAAGCGCCTCGTCGAGCGCATTGGTATGGAGCGATTGCGTTTGCCCTTGCGTCGCCGCCATGGCTTCGATCATGGTGCGCGCGACATTGTTGAACACGTCCTGCGCGGCGAGCGACCAGCCGGAGGTCTGGCAATGGGTGCGCAGCGACAGCGAGCGCTCGTCCTCCGGCTTGAACGGCTTCATCAGCTTCGCCCACAGCATGCGCGCGGCGCGGAGTTTAGCGATCTCCATGAAATAGTTCATGCCGATCGCCCAGAAAAACGAGACGCGCGGCGTAAATTGGTCGACGGAAAGGCCCGCTTTGACGCCCGCGCGCACATATTCGACGCCGTCGGCGAGCGTATAGGCAAGTTCGAGGTCCTGCGTCGCGCCGGCTTCCTGCATGTGATAGCCGGAAACGGAAATCGAATTGAACTTCGGCATTTCCGCCGAGGTGTAAGCGAAGATGTCGGAGATGATGCGCAAAGATGGTTCGGGCGGATAGATATAGGTGTTGCGCACCATGAATTCTTTGAGGATGTCGTTCTGGATCGTGCCGGATAATTTTTCGCGCGGCACGCCTTGTTCTTCCGCCGCGACGATGTAGAGCGCGAGCACCGGCAACACCGCGCCGTTCATGGTCATCGACACGCTCATCTGATCGAGTGGAATGCCGGCGAACAGCGTGCGCATATCGTAAATGGAATCGATCGCCACACCCGCCATGCCGACATCACCCGCCACGCGCGGATGATCCGAGTCGTAGCCGCGATGCGTGGCGAGATCGAAGGCAATGGAAAGCCCCTTTTGTCCGGCGGCGAGATTGCGCCGGTAAAAGGCATTGGAATCCTCCGCAGTGGAGAAGCCCGCATATTGCCGGATGGTCCACGGCTGCAGTGCGTACATCGCGGGGTAGGGACCGCGCAGGAACGGCGGCTTGCCGGGATAGGTGTCGAGGAAATCGAGGCCGGCGAGATCGGCTTCGCTGTAGACGGGCTTCACCGCGATGCCTTCGGGCGTGAGCCAGGGAACCGAAGCTGTATTGGCGGTGGCAACCGCCGCGTCGGCAAAATCAATATGCGTGAAATTCGGTACCTGACTCATTTGATGCCAAGATTATCATGCGCGGCCAGTAACGTCGAAAGGACATCGCAGCCCGCGAATATAAAGTCTTTAACGCCGGCCTGCCGCCATTTCTGCTCATGCTTACCGGGCTGTCCGGCGAGATGGACGATGGCGCCGGCCGCGGTCAACGCTTTGGCGGCTTTCGCAGCTTCGGTCTCGTAAATTTTGTCGGACGAACAGATGCACGCAAGCTTCGCGCCGGAGACTTTGAAGGCGGCGAGCATGGCCGCAACGTCGGTTGAACCCTCCCCTGAAAGGAGAGGGTCGGAGCGCTGCAAGCGCTCCGGGGAGGGGTAAGATTTTTTTACGATTCTGAGCCCGCCCCCACCCCGACCCTCCCCCGCAAGCGGGGGAGGGGGTAGAGGGGCCGTGCCATATGCGATAGCCCTCTCCCTTTCAGGGAGAGGTGAAGTAAGGAAGCCATCATTGTTCACCGCTTCGATACCGCCGGCCTCGTAGAAGTTTTTGGCGAAGCTCGCGCGCGCGGTGAAGTCTGAAGGTTTGCCGAGATTGGCGAGGAATACTTTTGGACGGCTGCCGGTTTTAGCAAGAATTGCATCGGATTTGTCTCGCAGCGCCTCGAATGATTCGGTGAGGCGTATGCTTGGCAGCGATTCAAATGTTACCTGCGCCGGGACGGAGGGCGCACTGATGCGCGCAACATCCAGCACCTTGACCGGCAACTCATTGAGATAGGCGTAGTCGCTGACGCCGGTGAGGGCGTCCTTGCGGCGCGCGACATTGGCCTCACGCGACGCGTGCGTGCCCGCGATTTTATTCTGAATGAATCCTTGTTCGAGCGCCGCCGCCGCGCCGCCCGCCGTTTCGATTTCTTGGAACAGTGTCCATGCGACCTGTGCGAGGTCGCTCGTCAGCGCTTCGATACCGCCCGATCCGGCCGCGGGATCGGCGACTTTCGCCAAATGAGCTTCTTCAAGCAGAATGAGTTGTGTGTTGCGCCCGACGCGGCGGGCGAAACGATCGGGCAGGCCAAGCGCATTCGTGAACGGAAGGACCGTGATGGAATCGGCACCGCCGAGGCCTGCCGCGGTGACAGCAATGCTCGTGCGCAGCATGTTCACGTAAACGTCGCGCGCCGTCATCATCCGCCACGCCGTCTCCGCCGCGACGAAAGCCGGCTGCGGTACAAGACCGCTCGCCTCTTCAACGCGCGCCCACAATTTCCGCAAGGCGCGAAACTTGGCGATGGTGAGAAATTCGTCGGCATCGGCCGTCAGCATGAATGAAATGCGTCCTCGCGCTTCGTCGAGCGTGAACCCGCTTGCCTCCAGCAGACGCAGATAAGCGACACCCGCGGCCAACACAAAGGCTAGTTCCTGCGCTTCGCTGCCGCCGCCATCGTGTATGGCACGGCCGTCGGCACGCAACAGACGCGCTTTGCAAAAGCCTTTTGCGTGCAAATCTTTGGCGAAGAGGCCGGCGCGTTCCGACAGTTCGGGCCAGGGTAGAATGGATTGTCCAGTGCGCGCCATATCGCCGATGGGATCAAGCCCAAAGTCGATTTTCGCTTCCGCCGGGTCGAGCCTGCGGCGCGCCACCAACTCCGTCATCAACATCGAGATGGGCCGGCCGGAAAAAGGCGCTGTTTCCAGCCGCAAAGAAATCATTTCGAGCATGACGTTCGCGAGCGACCGGTCCAGATCGTCCACGCTACCGATGCTCACGCCATAACCGCGGCTCGCCGGCGCGCCGGCAAAGATGAGCGCAAGCCCGGTGGCGCCGTTTTCGAGATCGTGCAGCGCTTGCACATTCGCGGCCGCCGGATCGGGGTGGTCAGTGCGTTGAATGATTTGCCACGGGATTGCAGGCCGCCCCGCGAGTGCCGTCGCACCCATCGCGCGCGGGTAAAGCGGCTGTACGCTCAATCCGTCATAGGTTTGGCTCGCGAGGCGCCGGGCGAACGATGCGCCCTTCAGCGCGGCCTCGACGAGTGTGCACCACTGCGTTTGGTCGACGGCCGCAAATTCTGCTGCCAAAGAAAGATATTTGCCATGCGCTTCGGACATGCCCATAACTTGCCACGATTTCGGCACGCCGCACAGTGCGACCCGCTCCCGCTTTGTCCGGCTTAGCGGATAAACAAAGCGGCCGCATTTTGCGGCCGCTTTTTCGCTGCTCGGATTGAGTTTGGGCCGAAGCCGTTACTGTTCTTTTTACTGGTCTTTCGAACCCGAGGGCTCACTTTCGCTGGGTGCAGTCTGGGGTGGCGTGCTCTGTTCGCCAGGCTTCGTCTCATGCGAACCCGCGCCGGTTGTGCTGCTACCAGCGCCGGATACGCCGAGTTCAGCCATGGTTTCTTCCGTCAGTTGCCCGTTGGCGGTCAGGTTGTTCTTTTGCTGGAACTCCTTCAGCGCGGCCTCGGTGTTTGGACCCCAAACGCCGTCGACTTCGCTGATATTAAAACCTTTTTTATCGAGAGATTGTTGAATTTGCCGGATTTCGGCCTTGCTCAAGTCGGACGGGTCGACGGGCTGCTGAGCCTGCTGCTGTTGCGGCTCAGTCCGCTCTTGCTGCTCTTGCGCTTGTCCCTGGGATTGGTTCCCCTGTTGGCCCATTTCAGATTGGTTTGAGCCCGAGGGCTGTTGCGTCTGCGATTGTTGCGGCTCGTTTTGCTGCATGTCTTGCTTTTGCGCCATGGCCGGCAGCGAAAGTGCGACAGTTGCTACTGTTGCAAGCAGAATTTTTTTCATCGCGATCTCCAATTGTCTCGATTTGTTTGATTTGTCCGCGGGTTGATTTTTAACCCTCGGATGCCAACGCCAGAGCTGGTAAATCGTTCTGACGTTCCGTCGTGAAACCGGAGGAAGATGTGCGGAACCGAGTTTTTATCGCACGGCGCGCTTCGCTGTTCCCGTGCTCGAGGCGCGGTTCACAATCGGCGGGAATCATCACCGGCGTGCCGCGTCGTCTTACCGAGGCGGCAATTTTTCGACGCCGGCGTGGCCGATGTTTACGGCGGCGTCTCCGATGCGAATGCCTTTGATTTGCCGCTCCGGTACTATTTCCGCGAGCGGCGCCAATACAAAAGCGCGTTCAAATAGACGTGGATGCGGCAAAAGGAGATCGTGCTCCGAGAGCGTCAGTTCGTCATAGGCGAGAATATCGATATCCACTGTGCGCGGTCCCCATCGTTGCTCGCTTTGGCGCTTACGGCCGAGTTCACGCTCGACCGTCTGCGCGCGGGCGAGCAAGGCTTGCGGACTCAATATCGTCGCAACGGCGATGCAGGCATTGATAAACGGCGGCTGGTCGGTGATGCCCCAGGGCGCCGTGCGGTAATCCGACGATCGCGCCGTCAGCCGCACGTCGTGTCCGTCGCAAACTAAATCGATAGCGCGTTGAATGGTCGCGCGGCTGTCACCTATATTGCCGCCGAAGGCGAGGTAGGCCTCTTTTGCCTGAACGGTCACTTGTTTGCCTGAACGGTCACTTGGGCTTTTGCCGCGCGCGGAAAAGCGTCACGCCGACGTCCTTGAACGTGGCGGCAATCGGTGCATGCGGCTTATGGATCGTAACTCTGACGGTATGCACGCGCGGAAACGTCGCGAGGATCGCGTCGGCGACCTTTCCGGCGGCGGCTTCGATCAGCCGGAATCGCTGCGCGCAGAATATCTCGCTCGCGCATGCGACCACTTTGTCATAGGAGACGGTGTCAACCACTCTGTCCGATCGCGCGGCGTCGGAAAGGTCGATTTCGAGTTCGAGATCGAGGGTAAAGGTTTGACCGACCTTGGCCTCATACGCCATGACGCCATGATATGCATGCAGCGACAGGCCGGTAATGAAAATGCGATCGATCATTGCGCCTCCGCGATGGCGGCCGCCACGCGTAAAGCCTGCACGGTTTGCTTGACGTCATGCACGCGCACAATAGCGGCGCCTTTTTCGACAGCGAGAAGGTGACTGGCGATAGAGCCGCCGAGGCGCTCACCGGGCGGGACGGCGATGACGGAATCAATGAAACGCTTGCGCGACGCGCCCACGAGAATTGGCAAACCAAATTGGTTCAATGCGTCGAGGCGTGCCAGAGAAGTGATGCTTTGGCCCGGCGTTTTGCCAAAGCCAATGCCGGGGTCGAGCACAATGTTCTCTCGCGCAATGCCGGCGCGATTTGCGATTGCGAGAGAGCGAACGAAGAAATCGGTCATGTCGGCAACGATATCGATGCCTTCCTCCGCGACCGAACGGTTGTGCATGACGACGACCGGTACGCCACGTTTGGCAACGAGCGGCGCCATACCGGGATCGCGTTGCAGGCCCCAAATATCGTTGACGATGGAAGCGCCATTGTCGAGCGCCCACGCGGCGACTTGCGCCTTCATCGTGTCGATCGAAACCGGGACGCCAAGCTTGACCACCGAAGGCAAGACCGCCGCAAGCCGCGCGCGCTCTTCATCGGCGGGCACCTCTTTGGCGCCGCCATAGGGCCGCGTGGATTCGGCCCCGATATCGATCATGTCGGCGCCGTCTTGCACCATTTCGCGCGCATGATCGATGGCCCGGGCAGGGTCGAAGAAGCGGCCGCCATCGGAGAAAGAATCCGGCGTGACATTGAGAATGCCCATAACCAATGGGCGCCGGGTCTTAAGGAGCGATGAAAGCCTGCCAATGGTCGGCTGTTGCTGCATTTGAGCGCGCGCGTTCGAAACCGTCACTCTCTCGGTCATATGGCTCCCTTTGCGCAATGGCCATCGCCCAAAGTTCGCGGGAAGTGAGCTCTCCGGGAGGTCCGCCCCGGCTTCCGCGGTTCCCGGCTCAAGCGGGGCTACAAAAACTGCGCGAGGCCCGGGATCGCGCCGACGACGTCGCCCACTGTCTCATCGTCCACCTGTTCTCGCGCGTAAGCGATGACGTCCCGCGTCACGGCTTGCACCTGGCCCATGCTCAAGCCCGCCGCCATCATTTTGGTGCCGGCGCCCATGATGCCGCCCAGCGCAGACATGCCACCGCCGCTCGCGTCCAAGCCTTCTTGCGCTTCCATTAATTCTTCGGCGCCCGGCAAACGGTCCAGGAGCGCTTTCACCTTGTCCGGCGGGCCTTCCTTGCGCAGAAATTCAAAAATGATGCCGACCGCCTTTTCCGCTGAAGCCTGGTCGATGCCGATATGCTCGACCAACCGCGCAATCAATTCGTCCATAGGTGCCAACCTCTCATACCTCGGAAGCAATGACGGCGCGGCCTCATATTGAACATGGTCGCGCATAATGACAAGAATGCCGGGCGCGATGCCGGAAGGGAGACCAAAATGAAGACGCTCGACGCTGTTTTGACGCATATTGATGAAAATATCAATCAAAGCATCGAACGATTGTTTGCGCTGTTGCGCATCCCGTCGGTGTCCACCGAGCCGGCCTATAAAGAGCAATGCCGTCAAGCCGCCGCTCACGTCGCGGCCGATCTTGCCTCGATCGGATTTGAGGCCGCCGTGCGGCCGACGCAAGGCCATCCGGTGGTGGTGGGCAAAGCGAACGGTGTTTCCGGACCGCGCGTGCTCTTCTACGGGCATTACGACGTGCAGCCGGTCGATCCCTTGGATTTGTGGAAGACGCCTCCGTTCGAGCCGCGGATCGATACGCTGCCGGACGGCCGCAAGATCATCGTCGCGCGCGGCGCCTGCGACGATAAAGGCCAGGCCATGACCTTTATCGAAGCGTGTCGTGCCTACAAAGCGGTCACGGGCAAGCTGCCGCTGCCGATCACCATGATGATCGAAGGCGAGGAGGAATGCGGCTCGCAGCATCTTTTCAAATTCGTGCGTGACAATGCCGAGGAGTTCAAGCTGGATCTGGCGCTCGTTTGCGACACGGCGATGTGGGACCAAGAGACGCCGGCGGTGACCACATCGCTGCGCGGACTGGTTTACGAGGATGTGAAGATGACTTGCGCCGACCGCGATTTGCATTCCGGCCTCTTCGGCGGCGCGGCGCAGAATCCGCTGCGGCTTTTGGCCAAGATTTTAGGCGCGATGTGGGACGACGATGGCCGCGTCACCATTCCGGGCTTCTATGACGGCGTGAAGGATTTGCCGATCGACATCAAGACCGATCTTGCGTCGCTCGATCTCACGCCGGAGAAATTTCTCGGGCCCATCGGGCTGAAAAATTCGGCGGGCGAGAAGGACCGACTATTGATCGAGCAGATCACCACGCGGCCGACGGCGGAAATCAACGGCATCATCGGCGGTTATACGGGTGAAGGGGCGAAGACCGTCATTCCCGGAGAAGCCAAGGCGAAGGTCTCCTTCCGCTTGGTCGGCGATCAGGACCCGCAGAAAATCCGCGACGCCTTCCGTGTCTTCGTACGGGCACGGCTACCGGCCGATTGCAAAGTCGAATTCGGAAATTTCGGTCTAGCTCCGCCGCTGCAATTGTCGTTCGACAACCCTGCGCTCAATAAGGCCCGCAAGGCTTTGGCCGAGGAATGGGGCGCGAAAGCCGTAACCGTCGGAGCCGGCGGCTCCATCCCCATTGTGGCCGATTTCAAGAACGTATTGGGAATGGACTCGTTACTGGTCGGTTTTGCGCTCGACGACGACCGCGTGCATTCGCCGAACGAGAAATACGACTTGAAATGCTTCCATAAAGGCATCCGCAGCTGGGCGCGGATTTTGCACGCGCTTGCGGAAGCGTGAGGTTCTTCACATAGTCAGACGAACAAATTGGCGGATTACGCGTTCCGCTAATCCGCCCTACGCTCCAACTCGAAGGCTATCGCTTAAGCTTATAGCCTGTCCTGAAAATCCACCAGACGATGCTGAGGCAAATGGCCGTGAACAACAGGGTCATGCCTAGACTAACGGCGACATTTACATCCGACACTTCGAAGAAGCTCCAGCGGAAGCCGCTGATGAGATAAACGACGGGATTGAACAACGTGATTTTTTGCCACAACGGCGGCAGCACATGAATAGAATAGAACGTCCCGCCCAGAAAAGTGAGCGGCGTGATAATCAACAAAGGGACGATTTGAAGCTTCTCGAAATTGTCCGCCCAGATGCCGATGATGAAGCCGAGCAGGCTGAAGGTAAAGGCTGTCAGCACCAAGAATGCCAGCATCAGAGCCGGATGCGCGACGCGCAGCGGGACGAAAAGCCAAGACGTCGCCAGAATGATCAAGCCGAGAATAACCGATTTGGTCGCGGCGGCGCCGACATAACCGAGCGCGATTTCCAGCCCGGAGACCGGCGCGGAGAGGATTTCGTAAATGGTGCCGATAAAACGCGGAAAATAAATGCCGAAGGAAGCGTTCATGGTGCTTTGCGTAAGCAGCGTCAACATGATGAGGCCTGGCACGATGAAGGCGCCATAGGCTATGCCCTCGATATGGGTGATGCGCGAGCCGATGGCGGCGCCAAAGACCACGAAATAAAGTGAGGTTGACAGCACCGGCGAGACGATGCTCTGCCAGATCGTGCGTCCGGTGCGCGCCATTTCGAATGTATAGATCGCTTGGATGGCTCTGAAATTGATCATCGTCGCTCGCTCACCAAGCCGACGAAAATATCCTCCAGCGAGCTTTGGACGGTTTGCAGATCGCGAAATCGAATATTCGCGCGATTGAGATCGTTCAACAAGCTGGTGACGCCGGTGCGTTCGCCTTGCGTATCATAGGTGAAAACAAGCTCGTTGCCGCCGTCGTTGAGCATCAAATTATGCGTTGCCAGTTCCGCCGGTATGGCATCGAGCTTGCTTTGTAAATGCAGGATCAACTGCTTGCGCCCGAGCTTGCGCATCAGCTCGTCCTTGTCTTCGATCAGGATGATCTCTCCCTTGTTGATGACGCCGATGCGATCAGCCATCTCCTCGGCTTCTTCAATGTAATGGGTCGTGAGGATGATGGTCACGCCCGACGCGCGTAAGCGCCGCACCACGTCCCACATGTCCTTGCGTAGTTCGACGTCGACGCCGGCTGTTGGTTCGTCCAAAAACAGAATTTCCGGCTCATGGGCGAGCGCTTTGGCGATCATGACACGGCGTTTCATGCCGCCGGAGAGAGTCATGATCTTGGCGTCCTTCTTGTCCCAAAGAGAAAGCGCCTTTAGCACCTTGCCAATATGTTCGGAATCGGGGGCCTTGCCGAAAAGACCGCGGGTGAACGTCACCGTAGCCCCAACCGTTTCGAACGCGTCGGTGTGCAGTTCCTGCGGCACAAGCCCGATATGCGTTCGCGCGGCGCGATAACCCGTGACGATGTCATGACCGGCCACTGTCACCGAACCGGCCGTGGGGTTGACGATGCCGCAGATGATGCCGATCAGCGTGGTCTTGCCGGCGCCGTTGGGGCCAAGCAAAGCGAAGATTTCCCCGCGCCGAATGTCGAGATTAATATCTTTCAGCGCTTGGAAGCCGGTTGCGTAGGTTTTCGATAGATCGGCTACGGAAATAATGGGCTGCATGGGCGAAGGTCAAAAGGCGCGGACGCTCGTTCGGGCATATAGCCCCATTCGCCGGTCACCGCCAGCCTGTAGTCCTGTATTGATGTTAACCGATTCGACCTCACGCCGGCGCCAATGTCGCGCTTTTATTCAGCTATTCAGTGCTTATTGGTGCGGGCGGCGAGGGCGTCGGGCAGGTTCTTTGCCAGGACGCTCGGATCCAAATTCAGCACCGCCTTGTCGGGGAGCCGTCGCCACACTTCATCCATGCCCAGAAGCGGAATGCCAAGATAACCGCGCACCGTAAGCTCTTGCCCGTCTGGGCTCAGAGTCATCTGTGCGGGATAGATGCTGCCGTCACGTGGATCAAGGATGGTGCCGTGATCGTAGTCCAACCCGTGTCGCCTCATGCCGCGGATGAAGGAAATTCCCAACACGGGGGCATCTTTGCGGTCGTCGGTACATTCGCGACAGATCGAAAGCGGTGGATCGTCCGGCCGCGGAAACATTTTTGCAATGGTACCCTCATAGGTGCCGTTGTGCTCCACAAACAAAAACCACGCGACCGGCCGTCCGGAGTCGCTTATCTTCTCCCAAAGGCCGGCAACGGTCGGCTGTATGGGTCGTGCATGGCCATCTGTTAAAGATGCAAACGCGAAAATGGCGATCGCGAAGCAGAGCAATCGGTGTATCATTTTGATCTCGTCCGCCGAGGTACGATAAAATTTCTCCCAGGAATGCGGCTGTTTCACGAAAAAAAGGAGGTCGTTTTCCAACGACGGAACTGGAGCGGGAAACTATTGAAGTCTAACCGTTTGTAGTTTGTAGAATGGTTGAACGAAGTGAAACCCATCGAAATATACACCGTCTTTGATGGGTTTCGCTTAACGCTCAACCCCTCCTCCGGCACTACGACACTTGACGTGCCGGCCGGTGTAAACGAATAACGAGTGCGTAGGGCGGGTTAGGCCGAAGGCCTAACCCGCCTTTTCTCGATGCAAACGGCGGATTACGCGTTCCGCTAATCCGCCCTACGACACTTGACCTGCCGGCAGGTGTAAACGAATGTCTAAAGAAAAATTGCCCGCATGCCGCTCAATCTCATTCTCGCGTCTCGCAATTTGTTCCATGACCGGGTTCGTTTCGTGGCCACCACGATCGGCATTGTTTTCTCCGTTGTGCTCGTGATCGTTCAAATGGGCCTTTATCTCGGATTTGGTCGCATGGTGACCGGTGCGATCGATCATGCGTCGACGGATTTGTGGGTTGTCCGACAGGGGACAAAATGTTTCGAGGATCCCTCGCTTTTGGACGCAAGCCTTCAGGCGCGTATTTCCGAAACGCGGGGCGTGGTTGCGGTGAGCCCGCTCGTTGTCGGTTTTTCGGGTTGGATTTTGTCGGACGGTGAAATCACGCCGGTGTTTGTGGTCGGCATGGATTTGCCGAACAGATCTTTCGAGCCGTGGAACATCGTCGAAGGGACAACGGACGCATTGACGGCGCCGGAGGCTGTCGCCGTGGATCGTTCCTACCTCAAACGCCTCGGCGTGTCGGGTATCGGCTCAAAGGCGACCATCCGCGGCCAGGCAGCGCGTGTTGCGGCGGTGACGAACGGCATTCGTTCGTTTACCACAACGCCCTACGTTTTCACCGAAATAAACCGCGCGCGCGGCTTTATCGGCGTGCCCGACAATTTGACCAGTTATTTTCTGGTCAATCTGGCCCACGACGCCGACGCGGGGAAGGTCAGACACGATTTGCAAACGAATATCGCGCATGTCGAGGTTGTCACGAGTGATGAATTTCGTGATCGCACGCGGGCCTATTGGCTGTTTGGCACGGGCGCCGGCGCGGCATTGTTCGCCGGTTCAATTCTGGGAATCATTGTTGGGATCGTCATCGTTGCGCAAACGCTTTATTCAAGTACGAAGGATCACCTGGATGAATTTGCAACTCTGCGGGCTATGGGCTCGTCAAACCGCTACATCTACAGTGTCATCATTTACCAAGCCATTCTCAATGCGGTGATCGGCTTTGTTCTCGCAGCCGCCGTGGGTTTTCTCCTCGTCAGGCTGACCGCAGGCGGTGCTTTGCCTGTTTTGATCACTCCCAAACTGATGGCGGCCGTATTCGCCCTGACCGTGGCCATGTGCGTTTTTTCGGCAATCGCCGCGATCGTTCGTATTTTGCAAATCGATCCGGCCATGGTTTTCACGCGATGACGGACCTTGTCTTGGAGACGAAAAGCGTCACGAAGGTTCTCGGCCAGGGAGCCGGTGAGGTTGTCGCGGTGAGCGACGTCAGCCTGGCTTTGCGTGGCGGCGAATTGACCATGCTCATGGGACCGTCGGGAAGCGGAAAGACGACGCTGCTTTCTCTTCTCGGCTGCATGCTGACCCCGACATCGGGGGCGGTTTACGTGCGCGGCACGTCGACCCAAGACGCCGATGCCGAATGGCTGGCGAAATTGCGCCGGGCGCATATCGGATTTGTTTTTCAATCCTATCATTTGTTTCCAACGCTGACGGCCATGGAAAACGTGCAGTTGGCTCTCGATCTACGCGGCGAAACCGGGGCGCGGGCGAAAGCGAAATCACGTGACGCGCTGATACGGGTGGGCCTTGCCCACAAAATCAAGTCCTTCCCGCGCCAGCTGAGCGGCGGAGAACAGCAACGCGTTGCGATCGCGCGCGCTGTGGTGGCGGGTCCTTCGGCCGTTCTCGCCGACGAACCGACGGCGGCGCTTGACAGCGCCAATGGGCAGGCCATTTTGAGTGTCCTTGCGGAGATCGCCAAAGATTCAGCGCGTGGCGTTCTGGTAGTAACCCACGATACGCGCCTGATGCCCTTCGCCGACCGGATCGTAAATATGGAAGACGGCCGTCTCGTCGGCGACCGGCGCCGCGATGCCCCTTCAGCCAGGACGCGGATGAGCGCCGAGCTATGAGGTGTCCCGGCGATCCGTTTCTCGGATGGCTGCCACGAAATAGCGAAGCGCCGTTGACTACGGCGGCTGTCTCAAAAGGTTCGGGGTGAGCCGTCCCCGCAAGTCATAGACGCGGGCGAAGATCACGCCTTCGCGTTTGACTTCCGCGAGCACCGGCGCCCGCAAACGACGGCAATAGAACGCGTCCAATGTGAGGACGAAATCCGCCGTTTTTTCCGTCCAGGTTGTTTCGAACTGCGCTCCCAATTCGGCCTGCGCTGCCGCTTGCGGCCCGCAAATGGCGACGATCCATTTTCGCTTTTTGCGTGACAGCTCGTCGGATGCGGCGAGCCGTTCGCGTAAGCCATCCGCGGCCTGCTTGAAGGCGAGCCCCCAATAATCGAGCATGTAATTGCCCTTGGCGCCTGCCACGCCGCCGGCAAGCGGATTGAAATAGACATATTGATACGGATGCAGTCGCGCCATGCCGATGACCGGTGCGGCAATTCCAACAGCAAAAGCAGCAGCCATGGCAACGCTCGCAATGCGAACGTTGCGGTCACGTGCGGGTTCAAACAGCCATGCCGCGGCAAGCCCGCCGAGCACCGCGAAAGGCGGCACCAGAAAGATGAAATGGCGTACCCCATTGTAAAACGCCGGCCGCATGATCATGGCGATCAAGATGGGTACGAGCGGCGCAAGCGCGACCGTCAACAGGCTTGCCCGTTGCGTCGAAGGAATTTTGTGCCGCATGCATAAAGTGATCGCCCCGGCCATTCCGATAAGCCCGAGTATCAGCATCACCAGAGGCAGTTTGAGAAAGAAAAGATGGGGCACATAAGAAGGCGGCATGGCGGGCACCCAAAACAGCGTGCCGTCGTAAAGTTCCCGCCACGGCTTTTCGAAAAATTGATCGAAATAGAAGAGTGCGCGTAACGGGTTCAATGGGGAGATTATCGACCACGGCCAGAGAGCTCCCATGATCAGATAGGCGAGCGCAAAACCCGGCAACAGTGCCCCGGTAAATTGCGCCAAATGCGTGAGCGCGCGATGCCGCCCGAGCCGGCGCGCCTCGGAGGCGACAATAAGCAGTAAAGCGAATGCAACCGAGGGCGCGGCCACGGCCGCGAGAACGCGCGTGCCGAAAGCCGCACCCAGGCCGACGCCGAATAGCGCGACGGTGCGTGCGTCGGGCTTGGGATATTCGTCCAGCGCGCGGACAATCCCGAGCAACAGCACAGCCATGGCCACGGCAAATGGCGAGTCCTTCGCATTTATGAACATGTGGCCGTAATAGAGCGGACAAGCCGCGAGCAGCGTGATCGCGCTAAAACCCGCGAGCGGTCCGCCGAGGCGGCGGGCCAATCGCCACGTCGCGAACAAGCCGATCAAGCCGACGATCGCGCCGGTCAGCCGGCGGGTTTCGAAAAGGTCGAACGGCAGGGTCTTGGCCAGGAGGGCGGCGGCCATATCGAATCCGCCGCCATATTCGTAGAGATTGACAAAAGAGAGCGCGTGCTTGTCGGCAAAACCGGATCCATAAAGTCTGAGCAGGTATTCGCCGTACTGCGAATGGGTGTAGTCGTCCCAGCCCAGACCGTAATCCCGAAAGGTCAAAGCGGCCGCGATTGCGACAACTGCGAGGACAAGAATAGCCGCGCGATCGGCCGTCTTGGCCAGTGTAGCGTTACCGACGAAGGATTCACAAATCATGGCGCTCCGGCGCCTTGCGCCGCCGCACTCTCCCATCGTCCTTAAGGCACTCGCGCGTGAAACGCACGCGCGCCTCGAAGAACGCGGGCCTTTTTCGTTGGGGCCGATCATCCTTCGAGGGCCGGCTTCGCCGGCCACCTCAGGATGACGGGAGCGGCCATCGTGGCTCCCCGAACATTACGTCATCGCCGCCGACAGCATGTCCTCGACATAGTCCCAGTTCACCAAATGATCCATGAACGCTTTGAGATAGTCGGGCCGCCGATTGCGATAATCGATGTAGTAGGAGTGTTCCCATACGTCACAGCCCAAGATCGGCGTCGCGCCGTGGACCAACGGGTTCTCGCCGTTCGGCGTCTTGGTGATGATAAGCTTGCCGTCCTTCACGGCGATCCAACACCAGCCCGATCCGAATTGCGTCATGCCGGCTTGCGCGAAATCTTCTTTCATTTTGGCAAAGCCGCCAAGATCGCTGTCGATCTTGGCTTGCAGTCTGCCCGGCAGCTTGTCGCCGCCGCCGTTTGGTTTCATCCATTTCCAGAAGTGAATGTGATTGTAATGTTGACCGGCATTGTTGAAGAGACCGGCGTTTTTGCCGAACGATCCCTTCACCACCTCTTCGAGTGATTTGCCCTCCAGACCGCTGCCTTCCAGAAGCTTATTGCCGTTGTCGACATAAGCCTTGTGGTGCTTGTCGTGATGATATTCGAGCGTCTCACGCGACATATAAGGCGCCAAAGCGTCGTAAGAATATTCAAGATCGGGCAGCTTGAACGACATGATGTCCTCCTGGGTCCACAATAGGTGATGTCGGAACGAACGGGTTGCCCATGTTCACATCGGGTTCCGGCCGTGGCTGCCAAAGCGGCTGCCAAGCGTCAGAGCCGTGCGGCAACAACGAAAAACCGCATTCGTGGCGCAAAGAACTGGCGACGGCGAAAGAGCATGGTCGACTATATTTATAATTTACATGTTGAAAAAGGCAAAAATTATTTGTGGTTTTAATGATTTAGTTATCGCGTCTGCTCATTAAGTTGCTCATTAAGTCTATGCTCTCTCGCGTATGATCCGAAAAAGCCTGCCCCCGGACTTGATCCGGGCGCGGGAGCCGGTTTTCGGAAAAGCATGTCCTCGGATTTGATCCGAGGGATCATGCGCGAACAAAATGGTGGCAAACAAAATGGTAGGAAGCCGAAGCGATTTCCACGGATAATGGTCCCAGGTGGTGGCGCTTCGCGCCTAGTGGTCCAATTCAAACATTCGCTACCCATTTCGGCGGGGATCTTTTGCGAATGTTTGAATCGAAAGACCATGAGCCAAATATAAGTTTCTAGTGGAGTTTTGGATTTGACATTCGCTTCGCGAGCTTGCGGCCAGGTGGGTAGCGAATGTCAAATCCACTCCACTAGGTGTTGATGAGGTCAAGAGAAGGATTGGCGGGCATGGCCATATTGTTGTTTTGCGTAGGTGCTGGCGCGCTTGTGGGAGGCCTTGCGATGGCGGGGTTTGGCATTCCCGTCAGCGAATTCAGCTTTGGCAATACATTGATCATCGCCGGGACTACGACCGCTGTCGGCGGTTTGATCAGTATCGGGTTCGGTGCGGTGGTGTCGCAATTGCAGCAGGTGATGGCTGCCATCGCGGTTCAAACGCCGGCGCGTTCAACGGAGCTTTCGCGGAATGACGCGATTGCGGATCAAAATACCATACGCAATACCATTCACCCCGAAGCGCCGGCCGGTCAATATTCGTTTCCGCGGCCGCGGCGTTTCACGGGCAAGGCCTCTCTTCCGGGCGGAGCGGGGACCGTGCCGGAGGCAGGCGCAGCTTCGGTCCTGCGCGAACAGACCTCACCTTCGTTCGCGCCGTCATTGGCCAATCCGGATGAGACGCCGGTGGCGCCAATGCAGGATATGCCGCCGCCGTTGAGTCACAACACTCGTCTGGACTCGCGTCTGGACTCGCGCGGGCGCGGCCAAGACGTGCAGGAAGAGCAAATCTCGACGGCGCAAAGGCGAGCGTTTGGCGGCTCAAAGCCGGACATGCCGAGGGCCAGAAGCGCAAACGTGCCGCAAGGCGATTTCGTCAAGGAAACCGTCGCCGCGCCTGCGCTCGCTGCGCGGGGAACGGCGGAGAGGGCGGAGGTGGCGACGGCCGAGGTGGCCATCCTCAAATCCGGCATCGTGGATGGAATGGGCTATACGCTTTACGTCGACGGCTCGATCGAAGCGGAAATGCCGCAAGGCACGTTACGCTTTGCCTCGATCGACGAATTGCGCGGTTATCTTCGGGACAATGCGTGATGGCTCGCGGCGACCATCTGATATTTCACCTGCAAAGTGATGAGCGGATGGGTTGAGCGTCAGAGCATGTAGGATGGGTCGAGCGGAACGCGAGACTGTTCGCTCGACCCATCCTACGCGCTGCCACTGCCGCGCTGGCATACCTGGACGATAGGGTCCAAGGTCCATTAGTAAGGGCGGTCACATACAATCAACTATGCTCTCGCCCTCTTCTTTTGCTGCTTGGCCAATTTAAGCTTTGCAGTGCGTCGTAAGTCGTTATTGATCCGTGTCTGCCATCCAGAGCCGGTTGCTCGATAATGAGCCAGGATGTCGTGATCAATACGCAACTTGACCGCTTCTTTCGGGTACTCCGATTTCGGGCGGCCCATTTTGGCCGCCGCCTTAACGATGTCAGGCACGACTTCACGCGCCGGGCGCATACGCGTCAGCGTTTCCTCGTCGAGCGGCGCATTGTCGTCGTCGATGACAGCCGCGCGGACCTTCATATTACCTTTGCTCATAGCGTCTCACCTCTCTTACATTGGCTTTGCGCAACGAGATAACCCTCACTGTGTCGGAGCGGCGTGTGAACACCAGCACGTACACGCGACGCGACCGATTTTGCCCAAGGCCGCGAAACGTTTCTCGCCATAGTCACGCCGCTGATCTTCCGCCACCAATGCGGTTTCCCAATCGAAGCACTCGACGGCAGAAAAAGCGATGCCATGATTTTGCTTATTGAGAGCTTCTTTGGCGGGGCTCCAGTCGTAAAAACAGCGCGCCATTTAAATTTTTGTACCCCCAAAAAGTCAGCATGTCAATGCCGCTGATATAGGTCGGGTGTAGACGCGCCCGACCCGCTTCACTCTTCCTGCGAGAGTCCGCGTTTCTTGCGCCAATAGCGAACATTCTGACCAAATTTTTTCGCAAGAGTCATTGCGCAAGCGGGCAATGTCCGGACGGTCGGCCCGACCTAATTCTATTTGAATTCTACTTGAGCGGCTTTTAAGCGAACCGGGGTCCCATGGGGGTTAATTGTGGCACGATGCAAGCAGCAAGTAGGACGGAGAATCAGTATCAGCCGCAAATGGAAATTCACCGGCTAATAAACGTGCCGCCTCAAAAAAGTCACGGCCGACGATGTATGCTGAAAGCTTGCAAGGCTAGCTTGACGGAATTGACCTGTATTAGATTATCCGGTTTGTAAGCACCGACCTGACCGGCGGCGATAGCCGACATGTCTGACGTTTGTTGGCCGAAGCTGACCAAAGCATTCATTTTTTCCGTCACTGCTACGGTCGTGGGGGAAGAACTCCCGAAGACTTCCTTCGCACTGTCATTAACGGCCCGCACGAAATCTCCCACTCTCATCGTGCCACGTTCAGGCAATTTCGCTTTCAACGTATTCAGGAAATGGGGCGCATGAGCCTCTGCCGGAAGTTCATTGCCGAACGCCGTCGTAAACTTGTTGGTATCGATTGCTCCGCTCGTATGATTTGCGTAACCTGTGGCCTCGTCACGACTGTGGGATCATCGTCTCGGCCTATCACGTCCGTGTAGGGACGAATATTAGGGCTTGCACCATCATCGTCCGTATACGGGTCCGCGGACCGGCGCCACGGTTGTTGCGGTTGTGGCCTAGGGCCCGCCGGGGCAGCCGGCGGTGGGTTCTCACTATGCGGCCTGTAGACGGGAATATCGTACCGTGTGTGTTCGTCATCCGGAGCACGATCGCCCGGATTCGAGCCTGGCCGTCCTGTTCCCGGTTTTGGCTGGGCCGGTCCTGCTCCTGGTTTAGTGGGTGTATGTGGACGGCGTGGTCCCGCTCCCGGGTTAGAAGGCGGACGCGGATGGCCCGGGCTCGACGGATGGCCAGATCCATTCTTAGGGGGGTGGCCCGATCCTTTTCCAGGGGGGCGCCCATTATTCCCGTATGACCCGACAGCGCTGGGCTGTTCCGTATCGAGTCCTGTCGAAACGACGTGCTCGCCGCCATTGGCAGCCATCGGCAGCGGTTGTCGCCATTGTTGTTCATCATGGGCCGCCGCATCGCCGGCATTCTCATTGCTGGCTCTGCCGCGCGTCGGATCATAGGCCCGGCGCGTATTTTGAGCTTCGCCACCTTTCACCAGCGCGAGATTTTGATTTTTGGCGCCTTTGCTCGCGACGGCCTCCGGCAGCTTGCGCGGTTTGAGTGGAATTTGTATTTTCTCCGGCGCAACGGCCCGGCGCGGCAGGAGAGGCTTGGCCCCGAGGACCGCGTGAAAGAACAGCGCCGCACCAGCCTTTAGACGTTGGTCACGTGTTAGGTTTTCGTCGGTAGCAATGGCCGCGCCGCCCGTGGCGAGCGCCACGAAGTGCGTTCCTATCGCACCGGCTCTCGCCCCAACCAGCACCGCTTTCGCCAATCTGGAATCTGTGCCGATCCACCCGAGCGCGCGCGCGCCGGCAAGGGTTTGCGGGGCGCCAAGCTCGAGCGCAGTAAATGCGGTCGCGACCATGCCGATGACCACCTGGCCGTCGACGTCTTGGCCGTGATCGAGACTGTCCCGGGTCGATTCAATGCCGCGATAGGTATTCCACCCCATACCGGTGACGCTGGCGGCCAGCGCCAGCGATCCGCCGCCGGTGAACACGACACCGGCCACGCCCGCCACCAGACAGCCGACGGAAATGGCCGCGTCGAGCGCGTGTTCCACCGTCTTATGGCTTTCAGGCGTCGGTCTGTGTTCCAGCACGACCACGCCATTCTCGCGGTACCTAAACGGACCCGAAGGCATGCGGTAGAGATCGCCCTCCGGCAGCTGATTTGTGTTGAAATAATTTTCGTCGCTCGTCGCGTATTGACCGTTTTTCGGATAGTCCCGCCCGGTATTGTCGATAGTCTCGTATTCGGGCCCTGCCGTTTCCGGTTTGAAGTCGGCGATCTGCAAGCGGTAGACAGGGCATGAGACCGGCCCGAGCTCGGTGAAAACAACATTGTAATCGACTGCAAATCTAACCGGGACCCCATTGGCCTTGGCCCGACTTTCCATTGTGCGCTCAATTGCCTCGACGTTGTTGTTTTTCGCAAACAATGGCCGCTCGAATAGCGCGGCCAGCTTAGGAGGAAAATCTTTGATGCTCTTCCCTTGCGCCAAGGCTTCTTGACCGGCCTTCAGGTCCTCCAGAGAGATGTCCACGCCGTCCGGAAAGGCCGGCGTCAGACCGAGGGTAAGGGCGATCACATTGCGACGCGCGGTCGGGGATAGATCACCTTGAACGTCGCCCGCGGTGGCGTAGAGCGGCGCAATGTCTTTTTGCAGCTGACGATTGGCGAACGGATTGTCCGTTGTAAAAGAGGCGGCATTGATACTGTTATCCCTGACAATGGCCGCCGCCATCTCCACCTTTGCTTTGTACACGGCAGGACCGGAAAAGAGGCCTTTCTGGAGAATACCGGAAAGCCGCTGGACCGGATTATCACCGACAGCAATTCCGCTGGCAGGAATGAGGCCGACGAGCCTGCGCCCCAGCGCGTCTGCCACAGCCGGACGGCTGCTCAAGGTATCGCCGCTCAAAGTGAACGCGAAATACGCGGCCTGGTCCTGAGGCAGAGAAGAAATTTTTCGGCTGACCTCGCTGTCGGAAAGCGGTCGCCACGCTGTGGCGATAGCGCCCGCGCAGCTGTATAAAAATTTTTTCCTACGCTCCGCCGTTTCCGTAGGCTCAGGATCAAGGCCGCCGTTCAACGCAGGCGCAACGGCCGATCCGAACACGTATGGCGACCTGACGGTTTCGTAATTCCGGATGAAATAAAAAAGCCGTTCAACAACAACATTGCGGAGGTCCAGATCGCCGTTCACTGCCTCGGCAAGACCATCGATAAAATCGAGGTCCATGGAACGCAAAATAGCGAGATCGACCACGTATTCCCGCTCCTCGGGTTTCTTCAGATTTTTCAGGACACGGACATAGTCCGCAGGCTCCCGGCAATTGGACGTTACGTTATTGAGCGAAAGTTTCCATTCGGGAATCGTGGCAGCCGTGTTTTGTGCGGGAGCGGCCGGACGAGCTTGCGTGGAAGGCTGTGATGGCTCCGCCGAGCACGTTCCGCCCTGAGCTTGCGTATTAGCACCCAACTGAAGTACCGCAAGCGCCGGGACGGCAGGCAGCTCGCGCACGCCGCCAGCATTCATATCCGCATTGCCGCACGACAGATCCGACTCCGCAGCCGGACGCTGCGTGTTCGAATCCGGCTGTCTGGCATCGCCCCGCTTCGACGGCATTTTTTCCTGATTCGGCGGCCGCGTGTCAGCCCGTCCCGACCGAGGATCCGTTGTTCCAGCAACTCCAGACATAGGCAGCCCTCTGCATTATTCTTTCATTCGGCCGGCGCGCCGACCAGCGTGTATACAGAAGCTTATCTACTACTCCACAGAATGGACCGGTGTGCGAAAAGTGACAGTTGAATCAACATTCTACCTACGATTGGACATGGGATAAGTACTCGTTGAGCACGCAATATTCAGCAAGCTCTATGGGGTGAGCGCGTCTCCGATAGGCTTGGGTTTGCAACTCGAACCAACAGCCCGTAGGTGGCGGGTTAGGTGCGTAACGCCTTAACGATATAATATAGCGGATAATGGAAATCGAACAGGTCCAGGCCGGTGAACATTTCCGCCTCTTCCGCCTCGCCCCGCGCGCGCCGATGCATGTTGCGAACGATCGTTGAAGGCGTAACGAGAACTTCGCGGATGCGCGAAGTCCGGGGAGATGCCCGCCCCTTCTTTCGCGCGCCTGTGGCGGCGCTTTGCGGCCTTTGCAAAATCGCCTATATTGCCGCCATGAAAACCAAATCCCTCACCCAAGTTCTCGAACGTATTGAAATGTGGCCACCGCAGGCACAGGACGAACTGGCGGAGATCGCGCGCGATATCGAACAGAGCCTCCACAGAGGCATTTACGAGCCGACATCGGCGGAACTCGCCGGCATCGACCGGGGCTTGCGAGCCGCCGACGATGACCGCTTCGCGACAGAAGAACAAGTTGAAGCCGCGCTCGCCAAACTGCGCGGCGCATGAAGGTTGTCTATACCGGCGAAGCGATGAAACGACGAATACGGCCAGTCTTTCACGCGCGCAACCAAAGCATGCTTGACCTTGCGAAAGCACGACGCGCCGAAAAACTTATTGCAACAGCTTATACTGGAGGTAGGTCAGGGTTTGATGTCATAGATGCAGCAAGCCGTAGGGTGGGCAAAGGCGCGGAACGCGCCGTGCCCACCATCCCGAACGCAGCGTGCCCACCAAATGGCCTCATGCTATTATCCCGCCATGTCTGATTATCGGCGCGCAAAAATTGCGGGCGGCACGTTCTTTTTTACGCTCACGCTTGCGGATCGTTCCGGCGATCTCCTGGTCAGGGAAATCGATCGCCTTCGCCGCGTTTACGTCGGCATCCAACAACGTCGGCCATTTGAAACAATCGCGATTTGCGTTCTGCCCGACCACCTGCATGCAATCTGGTCATTACCAGCGGATGATTTTGATTTTGCGCGCAGATGGAATCTCATCAAAAGTAATTTTTCGCGTGGACTACCCGCAACGTCTCGGTCAGCAAGCAAGATCGGCAAGCGTGAAAAGGGCATTTGGCAACGTCGGTGTTGGGAACACGCCATCCGCAACGAACAGGATTTGGCATGTCATATCGATTACATTCATTTCAACCCGGTGAAGCACGGTCTTGTATCGCGCGTGAACGATTGGCCACACAGCAGCTTTCATCAATATGTGAAGCGCGGTGAATTGCCGGAAGATTGGGGCGGCGATGTTCGCGACGCGCCGAAATTGGCATTTGGCGAATAAAGCCGGTGGGCACGGCGCCTTTTCCGAGATTTTAATTGCGGACCGGCAAGTGCCAAGGCGCCTTTGCCCACCCTACCCGGCTTGAGCCGTAATCCGGGGCGGGGACTGCATCGCCGCGAATAAACCCCGCATTCCGCTTTCGCTCCATGCGGGCCCCTTGCTACTTGCTCAAGACGGGCTACGGTCCCTTTCACGGCTTGGCCGGTATGATGGGTCGGGGAAGGCGAGCACCTTTGGGTCGGGAAACTTCTTCGCGCCTTCCGGCTCGCCCCGCGCTCTGCGATGCAGATCGCGGGTGATCTGCGCCACCGTCGCATGATTGCGCGATAACGCTTCGACAAGAACATTGAGCAAACACAGGTCTTTTTCGCTGGGCAAATATTGCCGATCGCGTAGATATTCATTCGCGACCGCGCTCGCATCGTTCACCAAGAAAATGGCATCCAACAGCGACGGCTTCGGTTTGCGCGTAAACAACATTTCAATTCCCCTTTCGCCTTGCGGTGAGGCGGTCACCAGTAATCGCACTGGTGACCGGGGAGTTTACAAGCCGCAGTAAGACGGCCGCGCCGCCCTTTAGGCTTGCGCCCTGGACATGCGGCAGCGCCTCCCCGGCCATAACAACGGCGAGGGAGGCATCAATGACGGCTGATGCCAGCCGCTTACTGCGGGGTTGTAAAGCCCCGGGGCGCACGAATGCGCGCCTTGGGCGCGACGATACGTGCCGGCGGCGCATTAGCAAAGGGATTTATGAATAGGCAAGCTGTGGCGAATAGTGAGTAGCGAATAGCGAATAGGGAAAATAAACCACGATTCGCTACTCGCCATTCACTACGCGCCATTCGCCGCTCGTCTAAATCGCGTCGACGGTCCAGACGACGAGTGCTTGTGCGGCTTTCGCAAAAGCCTCGTTGAGCGCATCGACGGACGCGGGCGCATGCATGCTTTCCGTCGGCTCCGATACGTTGAAAACACGGGCGTCGGCGACTTCGCCTTTGTCGTTTATGATCCGTGCGGAGAACTCGACTTCGGCGGCAGGTTTTGGTGCCGGCGTGATCTGGAAGCGGCGGATCGACAGTTCCAGCCGGTATGTGGGATTTAACTCATCGATCGGCCGGCTCACCATCTTGAGTTGGTGCGCATTCTCGAAGCTCTGCACGATCTTAGCCTGCACCAGTTTCGGCAGATTGTCGGCCCATTGGGCGTTTTCCACGCTCGAATAGGTGCCGGCCGGCGAACGAACGAGAATTTTTTGCGTATCGAAAGTGATGAGCGCCGAGGGATCGGCGACGACCAGTTGGCCTTCGATCGTTTTGGTCAGCGCGGGAAAGGATGTCGGTGCGTTCAAATCGTAAACGGTCGGCGCCGGCGGCTTGGCGCCGGTCCCGGTCAGCTGCTCCAGCCCGCCGATGATGCCTTCGAGCCGCTTCGAATTGCGCCCCAACATATCGGCGAACGTGCTGATGCCTGTAATCGCGGTGTGCAGCGGCTTGGCGTTGTCGGTGAGAATGTCGTCGAGGTGATGCAATGTCTCGCGCGCCGATTCGCTCAAATTTTGGCCGACGCCGGGGCCGGCCGTCATCACCGGCGGCTGCCCGTTTTGCGGGCTCAGGCGCGGGGCGGTTTCGGAGCCGCCTTTCAGCAAGATGGCGGGCGCGCCGGTGAAGCCCTGATAGGTCACATCGACCTCCGTATCGGCGCGGATGGGTGTTTGCGGGTCGATTGAAAGCGTCAGCGTCACGCGCTTGGGATCATTCGGATCGAGGCGGACATCGGAAACAACGCCGACCCGCACGCCGTTGAACAATACGCCCGATCCCGACGTCAAACCGGAGACCGGCTGGTTGAAACGGACGATATAGGTCGCATGCTCGCCAAGGCCGCCGGTGTTCTCCAGCCAATAGACGAACCCGAATGCGGCGCCGATGATGGCCAGCACAAAAAGACCGATGAGCGTATAGCGCGCGCGGTTTTCCATTATTCAGCCTGCTGAGCGTGTGGTAATGGTGATATTGGTGTGTAGCGAACGCTTCAACTTCGACGCGCTTCAACTTCGACGCGCTTCAACTTCGACGCAGTGTTATCGTCGCCCTGACAACTTGGCCGCCCCCAAAGGAGTCGATCGTGACCGCCTGCCGCCGGCCACGGGTGACCATCACCAGGTTTGCGGCGAAGGCGGAGCTTTCGACGTGAATTTGAAGGCGATCGCCGCGCGCACTGCCGACCACCGTACCGCCGATATTGCGGCTGGATTCGCTCCAGCGGCCGCCAATGTGATTGGCGGCATCGGCCTGAAATTGACCGGCCAGATCGAAATTGTAATTGTCGCTGGTGCAACGCAGCTGCAGGTCGACCTCGTGTCCGGCGCTGCCGCGCGTCCGGTAATTGGCGGCGCAGCGGACGCGTTCCGCAGGGTTGGCATCTTGCCGAATGGTGCCGCTCCCAGACCAGCGGCCGGTAAATCCGGAGAACGGCCCGGTTGCGGCGATGGTCTGATCCTGCCCCAAGCAAAGCAGGCCAAGAACCAGCACGAGAAAACATCCGATTGCCGTGATCCGGCGCCGCAAAGGCGGCAAAAGAAAAGAAAAAGGCATTGATGGAGTTCCTATATTACGTAGCGTCTATATTTGACGTCTATACCTTTATACCTTGCATTTCTTGTACCTTGCATTTCTTGGTCTTGTACCTTGC
This sequence comes from uncultured Pseudomonadota bacterium, assembly GCA_963697535.1. Lineage (GTDB taxonomy): Bacteria > Pseudomonadota > Alphaproteobacteria > Rhizobiales > Xanthobacteraceae > Pseudolabrys. The sequence goes on from OY969085.1 coordinate 1,833,869, forward strand.
ATTTCTTGGCGAATGGGCGACCGTGGCGGCGACATTCGTCTCCCGTTTTTTGGCGCCGTTTCACCTTCCGTATTGCTTCCTAACGCCGGTCCCCATCGTCCGTTGCACGAGCCGAGGATCGGATTTAAAGGTTAATGGCAGGGTCTCAGGATGCTTGCAATAGCCGCTTGTATCATGCATGACATCTATCATGCATGACATCGGCGCGGCGGGCCTTTACGGTCCGCCGCAGCCGCTTTACGGAGGAGTGTAGCTCAATGGCTAGAGCACCGGTCTCCAAAACCGGGGGTTGGGGGTTCGAAGTCCCTCCACTCCTGCCACTGGATACCTTTAATTAACGTGTATTGATGGCTATCTAGTGGTCCGATTCAAACATTCGCTACCCATTTCGGCGGGGATCTTTTGCGAATGTTTGAATTGAAAGACCATGAGCCAAATATAAGTTTCTAGTGGAGTTTTGGATTTGACATTCGCTTCGCGAGCTTGCGGCCAGGTGGGTAGCGAATGTCAAATCCACTCCACTAGCCTGCGCAATGATCCGCTCCTGCTTACAAGCGAATGAGTTACAGAATGAGTTACAGGCAGAAACCTAACAACACGAGGACCGGCGGGCCCGGGACCTAGATTTATGGCAACTTCTCCATTCAAGTTCCTCCAGGAAGTGCGCGAGGAAACCCGCAAGGTGACTTGGCCCTCGCGCAAGGAAACGACGGTCACCACCGCCATGGTCTTTGTTATGGTGGCGATTGCATCGGTTTTCTTCTTGGTTGCGGATCAACTCATCCGGATTGCCGTCACATTCGTGCTCGGCATCGGAAACTAAGGTGCCGATGCCGAAAGGTGAAAGCCAATTTTCGGATCAGGCGCCACGAGAGAGCTGAAACGATGAGCGATATTGCTGCTGTGACGATGAGTTCGACCCGGCCGAAGCGCTGGTATATCGTCCATGCCTATTCGAACTTCGAGAAGAAAGTTGCCGAATCGATCCGCGAGCAAGCCAAGCAGCGCGGCTTGGAAGATCATTTCGAGCAGGTTTTGGTGCCGACCGAAACGGTGACCGAAATGCGCCGCGGCCGAAAAGTGCATGCCGAACGTAAATTCTTTCCGGGTTATGTCTTGGTGAAAATGGATCTCACCGATGACGTCTATCATCTGATCAAGAACACGCCGAAGGTCACAGGCTTTCTCGGTACCGACAAGAAGCCGATTCCGATTTCGGATGCCGAGGCCAATCACATCCTCCAGCAAGTGCAAGAAGGCGTTGAGCGGCCCAAACCATCCGTGTCGTTCGAGATCGGCGAACAGGTGCGGGTGTCGGATGGTCCGTTCGCTTCGTTCAACGGCGTCGTCGAGGAAGTGGACGAGGCGCGCTCGCGCGTGAAAGTCGCGGTGTCGATCTTCGGCCGCGCCACGCCGGTTGAATTGGAATTTGGTCAGGTGGAGAAGGTATAAGGTATAAAGTATAAAGAATACGTCCGTCTGGGCCGAGACAAGCCCGCGCATGACGCCACGAAATTTAGAGGGACGTGCGAAGTCGTGGAAGGTGAGTCGGTTCGCCAAACCGTCGAAATCCGCACCACGGACCTGAAGAAAGACGGGCCGGCATGCCGGCCCTTTTACAGCAGTTAAGACCTTTTTACAGGAGTTAAGACATGGCAAAGAAAGTTACAGGCTATCTGAAATTGCAGGTGCCCGCCGGCGCCGCAAATCCCTCGCCGCCGATCGGCCCGGCCTTGGGTCAGCGCGGCCTCAACATCATGGAGTTCTGCAAGGCTTTCAACGCGCAGACCCAAAAGATGGAAAAGAACACGCCGATCCCGGTCATCATCACCACCTACCAGGACCGTTCTTTTACCTTCGAGCTGAAGACGCCGCCGGTGTCTTATTTTCTCAAGAAAGCCGCCAAGCTTGACAGTGGTTCCAAGACGCCCGGCCGCGAGCCGGTGGGCCAGGTGAGCAAAGCACAGGTGCGCGAGATCGCCGAGCAGAAGATGAAAGACTTGAACTGCGACAGCATCGATGCGGCCATGAAGATGGTTGAAGGCTCGGCCCGTTCCATGGGCCTGGCGGTGGCGGAGTAAAGGCCATGGCAATTGCAAAACGCATGAAGACCGCCCGCGACGGTATCGACCGCGACAAGGCCTATTCCATCGCTGAAGCCGTCAAGCTCGTGAAGGAGCGCGCCAAGGCGAAGTTCGACGAAACCGTCGAGATCGCCATGAATCTGGGTGTCGATCCCAAACACGCCGACCAGATGGTGCGCGGCATTGTGACTCTGCCAAACGGCTCCGGCCGCAATGTTCGGGTGGGCGTTTTCGCCCGCGGCGCCAAGGCCGATGAAGCCAAAGCCGCCGGCGCGGACGTTGTCGGCGCGGAGGATCTGTTCGAAAAGGTCAATGGCGGCACGATCGACTTCGACCGCTGCATTGCAACGCCCGACATGATGCCGCTGGTGGGCCGCTTGGGTAAGGTCTTGGGTCCCCGCGGTATGATGCCGAACCCCAAGGTCGGGACCGTCTCCATGGATATTGCCGGTGCGGTCAAGGCGGCGAAGGGCGGGGCGGTCGAATTCCGGGTGGAAAAAGCCGGCATCGTTCAGGCGGGTATCGGCAAGGCCTCGTTCGCCGAGGATAAGCTGGTCGAGAACATCAAGGCGTTTGCCGATGCGGTGCAGAAGGCCAAGCCTCCGGGGGCCAAAGGGCATTACATCAATCGCGTCGCGATTTCCTCGACCATGGGACCGGGGGTGAAGGTGGAGCCGTCGAGTCTTTTCGGCTCAAGCGCGTAGCGCGTAGGGCGGATTAGGCCGAAGGCCGTAATCCGCCAAATGGACCAAATATCGGCAAGCGAAATGGCGGATTACGCGCGTTCCGCGCTAATCCGCCCTACGGCGCTACCGGCTTTTTGTAAGCATCTAGTTGACAATATGTCGACAATTTGCCTACATGTTCCATGATCAAGACGTTTAAAAGCAAGGCGCTGAGCGAGCTATGGGCTACGGGCAAAACGTCGAAGATCGATGCCAAACTGCATAAACGCATTCTCGTTCGTTTGGATCGTTTGAATGCGGTCAGTTCCGTCAATGAACTCGATCATCCTGGATTTAATTTTCATGCTCTTAGGGGTTTTAATCCAAAAAGATACACGATCCATATTAATGGGCCGTGGTGCGTCACATTCATCTTTACGCGCGAAGATGCATTGAGCGTTGATTTTGAGCAGTACCATTAGGCGTGTGGTCTTAAAAAAGCATGCCCTCTGACTTGTCCTGAACGAAATTCAAGGAGAACGGCGATGCCTGAATATAAAGCCATTCGCAGCAAGAACCGCTGCCCGAGCCATCCCGGCGCGGTCATCGACGATATTTTGCAAGACATTCGTCGGTCAAAGACGGAAATTGCTAAACTGCTGGGGATTTCGCGCCAGCATCTTTATGATCTCTTGGCTGAGAAGAAGCCTGTCTCGCCGCAGGTCGCCGTGCGAATTGCGAAAGCGTTCGGCGGCAGCCCGGAATCCTGGCTGCGTATGCAGGCTGCGTACGATGCGTGGCATGCGGAACGCGAGGTGGACGTCAGAAAAATTCCGACATTAAAGGTGGCGTGAAAGGTGACGCGACCGGGCGCCGCTTCACCTGCTCTGCTTCCCTGCGAGGGCCCGTAGGATGGGTCGAGCGACCCGCGAGACCCATCATGTTTGTCGTACGTGCGATGGGTTTCGGCTCACGCTCAACCCCTCCTACGGGCTGTAGACGATTGGCTATCGGCCCTGCGCCAGCGAAAGGCGCGGGCGCCGCGCCCACCCATTGCATTCAAACATAGACGAGAGCTGAGCCAGTGCGTCGCTGATTAGGCCGAAGGCCGTAATCCGCCAAATGGAGCAAAGATGATTGGCAAGCGAAATGGCGGATTACGCGCCACGCTAATCCGCCAACGGCGCTTGTCGCTTTTTACGATGGTCAAACGAGTTAAATACCCGCTTGATGACCTGGTAGGAGACTCTGGTAGAAAATTACCGGCAAAAATGCCTTGAACAGCCCCTTGGCAAAACCCGTGTAAAGGTTTAAATAGTGGCTATCGGGCGTGCCGGCCCTCGTTTGTCGGCGCGCCTTTGCGCGTCCTTGCAAAACATTGGTGGCAGGCCTTCATTCCTTTTAGATATCCCGACGGGACTCCTGAAAGGAAAGAACCTAAACCCATTGTCTGCACGCCCGTCCAAAGACGCCTCGAAAGAGGCGGCCGACCTGTCCAAGACTGCCGGTGCGGAAGGCCTTTTAGCGGCCTGACGCTTAAACCCGGTCCGCTCTATCTGCGGGTAGGCCGGACATAAAGGGCCAGCATAGACGGGGATCAGTTCCAATTTGTGCGGCCTTGCGCAACGGCCCAGCGAATTTGGTTCGAACCTCGGAAATTCCGACAGCGGCGTCTCAAGCCGAGGTCGGGGGCAGGCTCAATTGTCGTCCTGCCGGGTTCGCGTTGAGCCTGAAAGCGGGACGGCTGGTATCAACCCGGCGGCCTCCGCAAGACAGGCGGGCGAGCCGTCATACCGGAAAGAGCTTGAGAGTGGATCGAGCGGCTAAACAGGAGTCCATCACTGAGCTGAACGGGGTCTTTAAGACCTCGAACGCCGTGGTGGTGGCTCATTACTCAGGCCTCACCGTCGCTCAAATTCAGGCGCTGCGCCGGCAGATGAAGCAGGCGGGCGCACAGGTGAAGGTGGCGAAAAACCGCCTCGCCAGGATCGCGCTCAAGGACACCGACGCTGCCGTCATCGCGCCCCTGTTGAAGGGGCCGACTGTCATCGCCTATTCGGGCGATCCGGTTGCGGCGCCGAAGGTGGCCGTCGATTTCGCCAAAGCGAACGAACAATTCGTCATTCTCGGCGGGTCGATGGGCAAAACCGCTTTGGACGTGAACGGCGTGAAGGCGCTCGCCTCGCTGCCGTCTCTCGACGAACTGCGCGGCACGATCGTCGGCCTGATCCAGGCTGCGGCGGGCAAGATCGCTCAACTCACCAATGCGCCCGCGGCCAAGCTTGCGCGCGTGGTCCAGGCCTATGCCTCCAAGGATGCGGCGGCTTGACGGCTTAAAACAAGCAATCTGATTGGTTCGAACTTTGAGGAAGTGAACAATGGCTGACCTGCAGAAAATCGTCGACGAATTGTCGAGCCTGACCGTGTTGGAAGCGGCGGATCTCGCAAAGATGTTGGAAGAAAAGTGGGGTGTCTCGGCTGCCGCCGCCGTTGCGGTCGCCGCGGGTCCGGCCGGCGCAGCCGCCGGCGCCGCCGCCGAAGAGAAGACCGAATTCACTGTGGTCCTCGCCTCAGCCGGCGATAAAAAAATCGAAGTGATCAAGGAAGTTCGCGCGCTCACCGGCCTCGGCCTGAAAGAGGCCAAGGACTTGGTCGAGGGCGCGCCAAAGACGGTCAAGGAGGGCGTCGCAAAGGAAGAAGCCGACAAGATCAAGGCGACGTTGGAGAAGGTCGGCGCCAAGGTTGAGCTTAAGTAAGCGCAGCTTACTTAAGCGAAATCCCCGGGCGAGCGTTAGCGAGACCCGGGGATCGAAACGAATTTAAGACGTGGATGGCACGCGCAACTCGGGCTTGCCCGAGTTGCGCAGCGGGTTAAATGGCGCAGGTCGGGCGTACCCGACCTGCGGTGACAAGCCCGGCCATGACGAAATAGCAAGTAGCAAGTAGCCCGGAAGGAGCGTGAGCTGAAATCCGGGACCGATTGATTGGCTAACCCCGGGTTTTGCTTCGCTTCACCCGGGCTACAAAAGAGAACTACATAAAGAGAACTCGGACAGCTCCGACGTTTGTCCCGATGGTCGCGATGGATTGCGGCTGTTCGGAGAGGCGCCCGCGGCTCGCCGCCAACATCGAATCGAGAGAGAAACGATGGCGCAGACATTGACCGGTCGCAAGCGCGTTAGAAAATTTTTCGGATCCATCAAAGAAGTCACGGAGATGCCGAACCTCATCGAGGTTCAGAAGGCATCCTATGATCAATTCCTATTGGTGAAGGAGCCGATCGGCGGCCGTCCCGACGAGGGGTTGCAGGCCGTGTTCAAATCGGTGTTTCCGATCAAGGATTTTTCCAACACCTCGCAACTCGATTTCGTCTCTTACGAATTTGACCCGCCGAAATACGACGTCGACGAATGCCGTCAGCGCGGCATGACCTTTGCCGCGCCGCTGAAGGTAAAACTGCGGCTGATCGTCTTTGACGTCGACGAGGAGACGGGCGCGCGTTCGGTCAAGGACATCAAGGAGCAGGATGTCTACATGGGCGACATTCCGCTCATGACCAACAACGGCACCTTTATCGTCAATGGTACCGAGCGGGTGATCGTCTCGCAAATGCACCGCTCGCCCGGCGTGTTTTTCGATCACGACAGGGGCAAGACGCATTCGAGCGGCAAATTGCTGTTTGCGGCTCGCATCATTCCCTATCGCGGCTCTTGGCTCGACATCGAGTTTGACGCCAAGGACATCGTTTATGCGCGCATCGATCGCCGCCGCAAGATTCCGGTGACATCTCTGATGTATGCGCTCGGCCTCGACGGCGAAGGAATTCTTCGCACCTTCTATAAGCACGTCGTCTACAAGCGGACCAAGGAAGGTTGGCGCGTGCCGTTCGATGCCAACCGCATGCGGGGCTACAAGGCGATCAATGATCTGGTCGATGCCGACACCGGGAAAGTCGTGGTGGAAGCGGGCAAGAAGCTCACGGTCCGTCAGGCGCGCCAACTCGCCGAAAAGGGCCTCAAAGCGCTCCGAATGACCGATGAGGAATTGATCGGCCACTATCTTGCCGAGGATCTCGTCAATGCGAAGACCGGCGAGATCTATATGGAGGCCGGTGAGGAGATCACCGAGAAGAATCTGAAGGTCTTGATCGAGGCGGGTTACAGGGAATTGCCGCTGCTCGATATCGACCATGTCAATGTTGGCGCCTATATCCGCAACACCCTCAACGTCGACAAGAACATGACGCGCGAGGATGCCTTGTTCGACATCTATCGTGTTATGCGTCCCGGCGAGCCGCCGACCGTCGACACCGCGGAAGCGATGTTCCGCTCGCTGTTTTTCGATTCCGAGCGTTACGACCTCTCGGCCGTTGGCCGCGTGAAAATGAACATGCGGCTTGATCTTGATGCGCCCGACACCTGCCGCGTGTTGCGCAAAGAAGACATCCTTGCCGTGATCAAGACGCTGGTGGACTTGCGCGACGGTAAAGGCGAGATCGACGATATCGACAATCTGGGCAATCGCCGCGTGCGCTCGGTCGGCGAACTCATGGAAAACCAGTATCGCATCGGTCTCCTGCGTATGGAGCGCGCGATCAAGGAGCGCATGTCGTCGGTGGATATCGACACCGTCATGCCGCAGGACCTGATCAATGCGAAGCCCGCCGCGGCCGCGGTGCGCGAGTTTTTCGGCTCCTCGCAGCTGTCGCAATTCATGGACCAGACCAATCCGCTGTCGGAAATCACGCACAAGCGTCGTCTCTCCGCATTGGGTCCCGGCGGGTTGACGCGCGAGCGCGCGGGCTTCGAAGTGCGCGACGTGCATTTGACGCATTACGGCCGCATCTGCCCCATTGAGACGCCGGAAGGTCCGAACATTGGACTCATCAATTCGCTCGCCACCTATGCGCGGGTGAATAAATACGGTTTTGTGGAGACACCCTATCGCAAGGTGAAAGACGGCCGTGTCACCGATGAAGTGGTCTATCTTTCGGCGATGGAGGAGGGGCGGCACGCGGTCGCTCAATCCAATGCATCGCTCGACGCGCGCGGGCGCTTCACGGAAGACCTGGTTGTCTGCCGTCAAGCCGGCGATGTACATCTGGTGCCGCGCGAGAAGGTCGACTACATGGACGTGTCGCCGAAGCAGCTCGTGTCGGTGGCCGCAGCCCTCATTCCGTTTCTTGAAAACGATGACGCCAACCGCGCATTGATGGGCTCCAACATGCAGCGCCAGGCGGTGCCGCTCGTTCGCGCCGAGGCGCCATTCGTCGGCACCGGCATGGAAGGCGTGGTCGCGCGCGATTCGGGCGCCTCGATTTCCGCGCGGCGCACCGGAATCGTCGACCAGGTGGATGCGACCCGTATTGTCGTGCGCGCGACCGGCGAGACCGATTCCACCAAGCCTGGCGTCGATATTTACCGGCTGATGAAATATCAGCGCTCAAACCAGAACACCTGCATCAACCAGCGGCCGCTGGTGAAAGTCGGCGATCGCGTCGAAAAAGGCGAGATTATTGCCGACGGGCCATCGACCGATCTCGGCGAACTCGCGCTCGGCCGCAACGTGCTGGTCGCGTTCATGCCGTGGAACGGCTACAACTTCGAAGACTCGATTCTGCTTTCCGAGCGGATTGTGAAGGACGACGTGTTCACCTCCATTCACATCGAAGAATTCGAGGTGATGGCGCGCGATACCAAACTCGGGCCCGAGGAAATCACCCGCGATATTCCCAACGTCTCGGAAGAGGCGCTCAAGAATCTCGACGAAGCCGGCATTGTCTATATCGGTGCGGAAGTCCACGCCGGCGACATCCTTTGCGGCAAGATCACGCCCAAGGGCGAAAGTCCGATGACGCCGGAAGAAAAGCTTCTCCGCGCCATCTTCGGCGAAAAGGCCTCCGACGTGCGCGACACCTCGTTACGTGTGCCGCCGGGCGTGCAGGGCACCGTCGTCGAAGTGCGCGTGTTCAACCGTCACGGCGTCGAGAAGGACGAGCGCGCGCTCGCGATCGAGCGTGAGGAAATTGAACGGCTCGCCAAGGACCGCGACGACGAGCAGGCCATTCTCGACCGTAACGTTTACGGCCGTTTGGCCGAATTGCTCGAGGGACGCCAAGGCATCGCCGGTCCGAAGGGCTTCAAAAAAGACGGCAAGATCACCCGCGCGGTATTGGATGAATATCCGCGCGCGCAGTGGTGGCAATTTGCGTCGCCCAACGACAAACTGATGGCCGAGATTGAAGCGATCCGGAAGCAATACGACGAGTCGAAGAAGCTTTTGGAACAGCGCTTCCTCGATAAAGTCGAGAAATTGCAGCGCGGAGACGAATTGCCGCCCGGCGTGATGAAGATGGTCAAGGTCTTCGTCGCGGTGAAGCGCAAGATCCAGCCCGGCGACAAGATGGCGGGCCGTCATGGCAACAAGGGCGTGGTATCGAAGATCGTGCCGATCGAAGACATGCCGTTCCTCGACGACGGTACGCATGTCGATATCGTGCTCAATCCGCTCGGCGTGCCGAGCCGCATGAATGTCGGCCAGATTTTGGAGACGCATCTCGGTTGGGCTTGCGCCGGCCTCGGTCTCAAGATCGGGCAGGCGGTCGATGCCTACAACCACAAACACGAAGCTCGTCCGCTCAAAGATATGCTCAAGAAGGTTTATGGCGACGACGAGACCATCAAATCATTGAGCGAGGATGAACTCGTCGAGCTCGGGGGCAACCTGCGTCACGGCGTGCCGATCGCAACGCCCGTGTTCGACGGAGCGAAGGAAGCCGACATCGAAAAGATGCTCGATCTCGCCGGTCTCGATCATTCCGGGCAATCGACCGTCTATGACGGAAGGACGGGTGAGCCGTTCGATCGCAAGGTCACCGTCGGTTACATCTACATGCTGAAGCTGCACCATTTGGTGGACGATAAGATTCACGCCCGCTCGATCGGCCCCTACTCGCTGGTGACCCAGCAGCCGCTCGGCGGAAAGGCGCAGTTCGGCGGCCAGCGTTTCGGCGAAATGGAAGTCTGGGCGTTAGAGGCTTACGGCGCTGCGTACACGTTACAGGAAATGCTTACCGTGAAATCGGACGACGTCGCCGGCCGCACCAAAGTATACGAAGCAATCGTGCGCGGCGACGACACGTTCGAAGCCGGTATTCCGGAAAGCTTCAATGTGTTGGTCAAGGAAATGCGCTCACTCGGCCTCAATATCGATCTGCACAATTCGAAGCAGCAGCGGCCCGGCAGTGAACCGGTGGCGCAAGCGGCGGAGTAGTCCAACCCTTCACCTCCCCCGCTCGCGGGGGAGGTCGGACCGCGAAGCGGTCCGGGAGGGGGCTCTCGACGGCGACGCCCCCTCCCTGACCCTCCCCCGCAAGCGGGGGAGGGAAAAGAGCCAGAGCTTTATACGACGCGGAGCAACGGCTCCAGCGATGTTAAGGAGGACTCGATGAATCAGGAAATCATGAATCTCTTCAGCCCGCAGGTGCCGGCCCAGGTCTTCGACCAAATCCGGATTTCGATTGCGAGCCCGGAAAAGATTCTGTCGTGGTCCTACGGTGAGATCAAAAAACCGGAAACGATCAACTATCGTACTTTCAAGCCCGAACGCGACGGCTTGTTCTGCGCGCGCATTTTCGGACCGATCAAGGATTACGAATGCTTGTGCGGCAAGTACAAGCGCATGAAATACAAAGGTATCATCTGCGAGAAATGTTCGGTTGAGGTGACGCTGTCGCGTGTTCGGCGCGAACGCATGGGTCATATCGAATTGGCCGCGCCGGTCGCGCATATTTGGTTTTTGAAATCGCTGCCGAGCCGCATCGGCCTCTTGCTCGACATGACGCTGAAAGATCTCGAGCGCATCCTTTATTTCGAGCACTACGTCGTTCTTGAGCCGGGCCTCACGCCGCTTAAGGACCGTCAGCTGCTTTCGGAGGAGGAATATCTTAAGGCCCAGGAAGAGTTCGGGGGGGACAGTTTCACCGCCTCGATCGGCGCGGAAGCCATCCGTGAGATGCTCAAAGGGCTCGAGCTTGACAAGCTGCAGGCCGAATTGCGCGCGGAAATGGCCGATACCGACAGCGACATCAAAAAGAAAAAAATCGCCAAGCGCTTGAAGTTGATCGAGGCCTTTATCGCCTCCGGCAATCGGCCGGAGTGGATGATCTTGACGGTGGTGCCGGTGATTCCGCCCGATTTGCGGCCGCTGGTTCCGCTCGATGGCGGGCGTTTTGCGACATCTGACCTGAACGATCTCTACCGCCGCGTCATCAACCGCAACAATCGCCTAAAACGGCTGATCGAACTGCGCGCGCCGGATATCATCATCCGTAACGAAAAGCGCATGCTGCAGGAAGCGGTGGATGCGCTGTTCGATAACGGCCGCCGCGGCCGTGTGATCACCGGCGCGAATAAGCGTCCGCTGAAGTCGCTCGCCGACATGCTTAAAGGCAAGCAAGGACGTTTCCGGCAGAATCTGCTCGGCAAGCGCGTCGACTATTCCGGCCGTTCGGTCATCGTCGTCGGTCCCGAGCTCAAATTGCATCAATGCGGCTTGCCGAAGAAGATGGCGCTCGAACTGTTCAAGCCGTTCATCTACTCGCGGCTCGATGCCAAGGGGCTGTCCACCACGGTGAAGCAGGCGAAAAAGCTCGTCGAGAAGGAAAAACCAGAGGTCTGGGACATCCTCGACGAGGTGATCCGCGAACATCCGGTGCTTTTGAACCGCGCGCCGACCTTACACCGCCTCGGCATTCAGGCGTTCGAGCCTGTGCTGATCGAGGGCAAGGCGATCCAGTTGCACCCGTTGGTCTGCGCTGCCTTCAATGCCGATTTCGACGGCGACCAGATGGCCGTGCACGTTCCGCTGTCGCTTGAAGCGCAGTTGGAAGCGCGCGTGTTGATGATGTCGACGAACAATATCCTGCATCCGGCGAACGGCGCTCCGATCATCGTGCCGTCGCAGGACATCGTGCTCGGCCTTTATTATCTGAGCTTGATGAGCGAGGGCATGCCCGGCGAAGGGAAAGCCTTCGGCGACATGGCCTCGATCGATCATGCTTTGCATGAGAAGGTTATCAGCCTGCACACGAAGATTAAATATCGTTGGGAAGGCGTCGGTGAAAACGGCGAGCCGTTCAAGAAATGGTACGAGACAACTCCCGGCCGCGTGGTGCTCGGCAGCGTGCTGCCGCGCAGCGTGAAGGCGCCGTTCGATATCGTCAACAAGCTGATGACCAAGCGCGAAATTTCGACGTTGATCGACACCGTCTACCGCCATTGCGGGCAGAAGGAGACGGTCATTTTCTGCGATCAAATCATGGCGCTCGGATTCTATCACGCCTTCAAGGCCGGCATTTCGTTTGGCAAAGACGACATGGTGGTGCCCGGTTCGAAATGGAAAATCGTCGAAACGACGCGCAACCTCGCCAAGGAATTCGAGCAGCAATATAACGACGGTCTCATCACCCAGGGCGAAAAGTACAACAAGGTCGTCGATGCCTGGTCGAAGTCCACCGACCGCATTGCCGAAGAGATGATGCGTGAAATTTCGTCGACGAAGAAGGACGAGCATGGGCGCGACCGGCAGATCAACTCGATCTACATGATGGCACATTCCGGCGCGCGCGGCTCGCCCGCCCAAATGCGTCAGCTCGCCGGCATGCGTGGCCTAATGGCCAAACCCGATGGCTCGATTATTGAGACGCCCATTGTTTCGAACTTCAAAGAAGGCCTCACGGTGATGGAGTACTTCAACTCCACGCACGGCGCGCGCAAAGGTCTGGCAGACACGGCGTTGAAGACCGCGAACTCCGGCTATCTGACGCGGCGTCTGGTCGATGTGGCCCAAGACTGCATTATTACAATACCTGATTGCGACACGAATGCCGGCATCAAGGTACGCGCGATTATCGACGCCGGCACCGTGGTAGCGTCGCTCGCTTCCCGTATTCTTGGCCGCACGACGGCGGAAGACGTCAAGGATCCGTCGAGCGACAAAATCGTGCTCAAACGCGGCACCCTGTTGCACGAGCAAGACGTCGACCGGATCGTTGCGGCGGGCGTGCAGGAATTGCGCATCCGCTCGGTGCTGACTTGTGAGGCGAAGAACGGGGTTTGCGGCGCCTGCTATGGACGCGATCTCGCCCGCGGCACGCCTGTCAATATGGGTGAGGCAGTGGGCGTCATCGCTGCGCAATCGATCGGCGAGCCGGGCACCCAGCTCACCATGCGCACGTTTCACATCGGTGGCGCGGCGCAGATTTCCGAGCAGTCATTCATCGAGTCGAACTTCGACGGCAGGATCAAATTCAAGAGCAAGAACCTCGCCAAGAACTCGGACAATGAAGTCGTGGCCATGGTGCGCAACATGGTGGTGTCGGTCGTCGACCCCGACGGGACCGAGCGTGCGCACCACCGCATTCCTTACGGTGCGCGTCTGCGCGTCGAGGACGATCAGATGATCAAACGCGGCCAGCGTATTGCCGAGTGGGATCCTTATACGCGACCGATTCTGACCGAGGTCGAAGGCACGATCGAATTCGAAGACATGGTCGATGGTTTGTCCATGTCCGAGCAACTCGACAAATCAACGGGCATCGCCAAACGAGTCGTTATCGATTGGCGCACGGGTTCGTCCCGCAATCAGCAAGAGCTGCGTCCGTCCATCGTCATCAAAGGTAAGGACGGCAAGATCCTCAAGCTGAGTCGCGGCGGCGAAGCCCGCTACCAGCTTGCCGTCGATGCCATTATTTCGGTCGATCCGGGCAGTCATGTGAAGGCGGGCGACGTCATCGCGCGTATTCCGACGGAAAGCGCGAAAACACGCGATATCACCGGCGGTCTGCCGCGTGTGGCGGAGCTGTTCGAAGCGCGCAAACCGAAAGATGCGGCGATCATCGCCGAAATCGGCGGCACGGTGCGGTTCGGTAAGGACTACAAGAACAAGCGCCGCGTTACCATCGAGCCGGCGGACAAAAGCGAGGAGCCGCGGGAATATCTGATCCCGAAAGGCAAGCACATCCATTTGCAAGATGGGGACGTGATCGAGAAGGGCGATTACATCGTCGAGGGCAATCCCGCGCCGCATGACATTCTCGCCATCCGCGGGGTCGAAGATCTCGCCGCCTATCTGGTGAACGAGATCCAGGAAGTCTACCGGTTGCAAGGCGTTGCCATCAACGACAAGCATATCGAGGTGATCGTGCGCCAGATGTTGCAGAAGGTGGAAATCGACGACGCCGGCGAAACGGAGCTGCTGCAGAGCGAGCAGGTCGATCGCTCCGACTTCGATGCCGTCAATGCCCGCGCGGAGGCCCAGGGCAAAAAGCCTGCGATAGGTCATCCTGTTTTGCTCGGCATTACCAAGGCAAGTCTGCAGACTCGCTCGTTCATTTCGGCGGCCTCCTTCCAGGAGACCACGCGTGTGCTCACCGAGGCCGCCGTTAACGGCAAGGCGGATACGCTCGACGGTCTCAAGGAGAACGTCATCGTGGGCCGCCTGATTCCGGCGGGGACCGGCGCGATGATGAATCAATTGCGCGAGGTGGCGACCAAGCGCGACGCGCTCATCCTGGAGGAGCGCGAGAAAGAAGCAGCCAAGGCCGCTGCAGTCTCTGTCGAAGCCCCGGCTTTGCCTCCGGCGGAGTAAAAAAGACGAGACGGAATGTCGGCATCGGGCCGTCCACGAAGGACGGCCCCTTTTTATGAAACAAGACGAGCGTAGGCCCGCCTCGGGCCGAGGCCCGGAGCTAACCCACAATCTGGCCATTTCTACCTTGACTTGGGGGGACGGCGCCGATACATACCACAGACTTTTCGGCAGGCGGTGAGCTTTGCTTGTTCGGAACGGCCAAGCCGGCGTAGATCTTTGCGATGATAAGCTTTTCCTGGATCGCGCCGAGCACAATGCCTCGACTAATGAAGCTCAAACGCTGCCTCTGACAGCCATTTGTCAGGTTTGATGAACGATCGGCCACGGGGCGGGTAAGCCGCGGCGTGGTTTATCCGGAGCGAAAAGCGCCCCGCGGAGCGGATGGCGCGATTTCGTTTTGCGCGGAGAATTTCGTTTTGCGCGGAGATATGACGCAGGTCGTGTTTCTGTTCCACGGAAGTTAGGTCTGGGCCGGTGCCCAAATGTGAGGATGGCGAAGGCGAACAATGCCGACGATTAACCAGCTAATTGCCAAGCCGCGGCGGCCGCTGAAGGCGCGCAACAAGGTGCCGGCCTTGCAGGCCAGTCCGCAGAAGCGCGGCGTGTGCACACGTGTCTATACGACCACGCCGAAGAAGCCGAATTCGGCGCTGCGTAAAGTCGCCAAAGTGCGTCTTACCAATGGTTTTGAGGTGATCGGCTATATCCCGGGCGAGGGTCATAACCTCCAAGAGCACTCGGTGGTCATGATCCGCGGCGGCCGCGTCAAAGATCTTCCGGGCGTGCGCTACCACGTTCTGCGTGGTGTTCTTGACACGCAGGGTGTCAAGAACCGCAAACAGCGCCGTTCGAAGTACGGAGCAAAGCGACCCAAATAATGGTCGCGTTGCAGAGATCCCCGGCGGGATGGCCGGGACATTTTCGGGAAGACGCGCTTTCCGCGCTTTTGCCCGGCCATGACGAAGAGAAAAACGAGAGCTTAGGATTATTGAACAATGTCCCGCCGTCACGCCGCTGAAAAACGCGACATTATTCCGGAGCCGAAGTTCGGCAATGTTGTCGTCAGCAAGTTCATGAACGCTATCATGTACGACGGCAAGAAGTCGGTCGCGGAAGGCATCGTCTATGGCGCGCTCGAACTGATCGAGAACAAGAGCCGGCAGAATCCGCTTACGATATTTCAGCAGGCCCTCGACAATGTGATGCCTTCGATCGAGGTGCGCTCGCGGCGCGTCGGCGGCGCAACCTACCAGGTGCCCGTCGAAGTGCGCACGTCGCGCCGGCAAGCGCTTGGCATCCGTTGGATCATTGCGGCGGCGCGGGGTCGCAACGAAAGAACGATGACGGAGCGTCTTTCGGCGGAACTGCTCGATGCCTCGAACAACAGAGGCAATGCCGTTAAGAAGCGTGAAGATACCCATAAGATGGCGGAAGCCAACCGGGCCTTCTCGCATTATCGCTGGTGACAACGGCGACGCAGGAATTTAAGGAACAAGTTTTCTATGCCACGCAGTCACGCCATCGAAGATTATCGTAATTTCGGTATCATGGCCCACATCGATGCCGGGAAAACGACGACGACTGAGCGGATCCTCTATTACACAGGCAAGAGCCACAAAATCGGCGAGGTGCATGAGGGCGCCGCGACGATGGATTGGATGGAACAGGAACAAGAGCGCGGTATCACCATTACATCGGCCGCGACCACCGCGTTCTGGAAGAATAAGCGCCTCAACATCATCGACACACCCGGCCACGTCGATTTCACGATCGAGGTCGAGCGTTCGCTACGCGTGCTCGACGGCGCCGTGTGCGTGCTCGAACTCCAATCAAGGCGTTGAGCCGCAGACCGAGACCGTCTGGCGTCAGGGCGACAAGTACAATGTGCCGCGTATCGTTTTTGCCAATAAAATGGATAAAATCGGCGCCGATTTCTTCAAATGTCTCGACGATATCAGAGAGCGTCTTGGCGCCAGGCCGGTCGCCATCCAGCTCCCCATCGGAGCCGAGCAAAACTTCAAGGGACTTGTTGATTTGGTCCGCATGAAAGGCGTGGTGTGGGACGATGAGTCCCTCGGCGCTAAATATCAGGACGTCGACATTCCGGCCGAACTTGCCGATCAGGCCAAAGAATATCGGGAAAAATTGATCGAGGCCGCCGTCGAGCTCGATGACGACGCCATGACTGCCTATCTCGAAGGCAAGGAGCCGGACGAGGCCACGCTTAAAAAGCTGATCCGCAAGGCGGTTGTTACCGGCGCGTTTTTCCCCGTGCTGTGTGGCTCGGCGTTCAAGAACAAAGGCGTGCAGCCGCTGCTCGACGCGGTTGTCGACTATCTTCCTTCACCGATCGATGTGCCGTCCATCAAAGGTATCAATCCGAACAACGGCGAAGAAGTCGTGCGCAGGTCGGACGACAACGAGCCCTTGGCGCTGCTCGCCTTCAAGATCATGGATGATCCGTTCGTCGGTACGATTACCTTCTGCCGCATCTATTCCGGCACGCTCGTAAGCGGCACCGGTGTGGTGAATTCGAGCAAGGACCGCAAAGAAAGGATTGGGCGCATGCTATTGATGCATGCGAACAATCGCGAGGATATCAAGGAAGCTTATGCCGGTGACATCGTTGCGCTTGCCGGTTTGAAAGAAGTTCGTACCGGCGACACGCTCTGCGATCTTAAGGCGCCTGTCATCCTGGAGAAAATGGAATTTCCGGATCCGGTTATTGAAATTGCCATCGAGCCGAAATCGAAAGCCGACCAGGAAAAGCTCGGAGTTGCGCTCGCCAAGCTCGCTGCGGAGGATCCCTCGTTCCGCGTCTCCACCGATCAGGAAAGCGGCCAGACCATTCTGAAAGGAATGGGCGAGCTGCATCTCGACATTAAAGTCGACATCTTGAAGCGTACCTACAAGGTCGATGCCAATATCGGCGCGCCGCAGGTGGCCTTCCGTGAGAAAATCACGGTGCCTGCGGAGGTTGACTATACGCATAAGAAACAGACCGGCGGTTCGGGTCAATTCGCGCGCGTCAAGATCGTCGTCGAGCCGGCCGAGCCGGGCGCTGCCTTTGACTTCGAAAATGAAATCGTGGGCGGCGCGGTGCCGAAAGAATACATTCCCGGCGTTGAGAAGGGTCTTGAGTCTGTGCTCAATTCCGGGGTGCTGGCCGGGTTCCCGGTGGTCGATCTGAAGGTGCGGCTCATCGACGGCGCGTATCACGACGTCGATTCGTCTGCGCTCGCGTTTGAAATTGCGTCGCGGGCGGCGTTGCGCGAGGCGCTGAAGAAGGGCAGGTCGGTTCTCCTCGAGCCGATCATGAAAGTCGAGGTCGTGACGCCGGAAGACTATACGGGTTCGGTCATCGGCGATCTCAATTCGCGGCGCGGGCAAATCCAGGGGCAGGATATGCGTGGCAACGCCAATGTGATCAACGCAATGGTGCCGCTGATGAACATGTTCGGTTACGTTAACAACCTGCGGTCCATGTCTCAGGGCCGTGCCACATTTACCATGCAATTCGATCACTATGCAGAACTGCCGGCGAACGTATCAGCCGAGGTACAGAAGAAATTCGCTTGATTGAGTGACGGTCGTAACTTGAAGGATCTGAACGGAGAGTTCCATGGCAAAAGAAAAATTCCAGCGGACCAAGCCCCATTGCAACATCGGGACAATCGGTCACGTCGACCACGGTAAGACAACCTTGACCGCGGCGATTACGAAGGTTCTGTCCGAGAGGGGCGGGGCCACCTTCACCGCCTATGACCAGATCGACAAGGCGCCTGAAGAGAAGGCGCGCGGGATCACGATCTCGACCGCGCATGTGGAATACGAAACCGATAAGCGTCACTACGCGCATGTCGATTGCCCCGGTCATGCCGACTACGTGAAGAACATGATTACCGGCGCGGCGCAAATGGACGGCGCCATCCTCGTTGTCTCCGCCGCCGACGGCCCCATGCCGCAGACCCGCGAGCACATCCTGCTCGCCCGTCAGGTCGGCGTGCCGGCGCTGGTGGTGTTTATGAATAAAGTCGATATGGTCGACGATCCGGAGCTGCTCGAGTTGGTCGAGCTGGAAGTTCGTGAGCTTCTCACCAAGTACGAATTCCCCGGCGACAAGATTCCGATCGTCAAGGGTTCGGCGCTCAAAGCGCTCGAAGGCACCGACGACAAAATCGGTAAGGAAGCCATCCTGGAGCTCATGAAGGCTGTCGACGAATACATCCCCCAGCCGGAGCGTCCGAAGGATCAGCCGTTCCTGATGCCTGTCGAAGACGTGTTCTCGATCTCGGGTCGCGGTACGGTGTGCACCGGCCGCGTCGAGCGTGGCGTCATCAAGGTCGGTGAGGAAATCGAAATCGTCGGCATCCGTCCGACGCAGAAGACTACGGTCACCGGCGTCGAAATGTTTCGCAAATTGCTCGACCAGGGCGAGGCCGGCGATAACATCGGCGCGCTGCTGCGTGGCACCAAGCGCGAGGAAGTCGAGCGCGGTCAGGTGCTGTGCAAACCCGGTTCGGTCAAGCCGCACACCAAGTTCAAGGCCGAGGCCTATATCCTCACCAAGGAAGAGGGCGGCCGTCACACCCCGTTCTTCACCAATTATCGTCCGCAGTTCTATTTCCGCACCACCGACGTGACCGGCATCGTGCATTTGCCGCAGGGCACGGAAATGGTGATGCCGGGCGACAACGTGGCGATCGAAGTGCACCTGATCGTGCCGATCGCCATGGAAGAGAAGTTGCGTTTTGCCATCCGCGAGGGTGGCCGCACGGTCGGCTCCGGCGTCGTGTCGAAGATCATCGAGTAACGAAACTCGTCATGCCCGGCCTCGTGCCGGGCATGAACGACTTGAAGCGAGTGGACGTGGATGGCCGGGACAAGCCCGGCTATGACGGGCAGAGAGACGAAACAGATGAATGGCAAGATTCGGATCAGGCTTAAGGCGTACGATCACCGCGTTCTCGATGCGTCGACACGCGAGATCGTGAATACGGCCAAGCGTACCGGCGCCCAGGTTCTTGGACCGATTCCGCTGCCGACCAAGATCGAGAAATTTACCGTGAATCGTTCACCGCACATCGATAAGAAGAGCCGCGAACAGTTCGAGAAGCGTACACATAAGCGCCTCTTGGACATTCTCGATCCGACGCCGCAGACCGTCGACGCTTTGATGAAACTCGACTTGGCGGCCGGGGTCGACGTCGAGATAACGCTTTAGAGCAGGTGGGGTGCAATCGTTATGCGTACGGGCGTTGTCGCGCGAAAACTAGGGATGACCCGGGTGTTCTCCGAAAACGGTGAGCATGTGCCGGTGACCGTGCTGCGCCTGGACCAGTGCCAGGTTGTCGCCCATCGCATCAATGACAAGAACGGTTATGTCGCGCTTCAGCTTGGGGCGGGCGTGCGGCGACCGAACAATATGAGCAAGGCGGATCGCGGCTATTTTGGCAAAGCCAATATTGAGCCGAAACGTAAATTGGCGGAGTTTCGCGTGAGCGATGACGCGCTAATTCCCATCGGGGCCGAAATGACGGCCGACCACTTCGTGCCCGGACAATTTGTGGACGTTTGCGGGATATCGATCGGCAAAGGTTATGCCGGCGGCATGAAGCGGTGGAATTTCGCCGGCCTGCGGGCATCACACGGTGTTTCGATCTCGCACCGTTCGATCGGTGGCACCGGCGGCCGCCAAGATCCCGGCAAGACGTTCAAGAACAAGAAGATGCCGGGTCATCTCGGCGTTGACCGCGTGACCACGCTCAATCTCAAAGTGGTGCAACTTGACAGCGAGCGCGGGCTCATTCTCGTCGAGGGCGCGGTTCCAGGGCCTAAGGGCGGCTGGGTTATGGTGCGCGATGCCGTGAAGAAGGCGCTGCCGAAAGACGCGCCGAAGCCGGGCAAATTCCGCTTGGCCGAGACGGCGCAATCCGGGCCGGCCGAGACGCCGGCCGCGCAAGCCGTGCCCGCGCAGCATGAGGGTGCGTGACATGGAAATGAAGATCACCACCCTCGAAGGTCAAGAAGCGGGCTCCGTCAGTCTGCCGGATGCCATTTTCGGCCTGGAGCCTCGCATCGATATCATCCAACGTTGCGTGAATTGGCAGCTCGCCAAACGTCAGCGCGGCACGCATAAGGCGAAGGGACGTAGCGAAATCTGGCGCACCGGTAAAAAGATGCATGCCCAGAAAGGCACCGGTGGTGCTCGTCATGGCTCTGCACGGGTACCGCAATTCCGTGGCGGTGGCCGCGCTTTTGGACCGCTCGTGCGTAGCCATGCGATCGACTTGCCGAAAAAAGTGCGCGCGCTCGCGCTTAAGCATGCGCTGTCGTCGAAGGCGCAGGATGGCGGCATCATGGTACTCGACAAAGCAAGCATCGAAGAAGCCAAGACCAGGGCGCTCGCCGCGCAGCTTGACAAACTCGGTCTTTCCAATGCGCTGATCATCGATGGCGCCGAGGTCGATATGGCTTTCAGCAGGGCCGCGCGCAATATTCCCAACATCGACCTGCTACCGGTGCAGGGCATCAACGTGTATGACATTCTACGGCGCAAAACCTTGGTCCTGACCAAGGCCGCGCTCAATGCGCTGGAGGCGCGATTTAAATGAGCACCAGCGATCCGCGCCATTATGATGTGATCGTTGCTCCCGTGATCACTGAAAAGGCGACCACCGCCTCCGAGCACAATAAAATTGTGTTCAAAGTAGCCAAGAGCGCCACCAAGTCGCAAATCAAGGAATCGGTCGAGAAGCTGTTCGACGTCAAGGTCAAGAGCGTCAACACGCTGGTCCGGCAAGGCAAAGTCAAAACGTTCAAGAACCGGGTCGGCCAGCAGTCCGACACAAAGCGCGCGATCGTCACTCTGGAAGAGGGTCATCGCATCGACGTGACCACCGGATTGTAAGGGAGCGGCCGATGGCATTAAAAACTTACAATCCGACGACGCCGGGTCAGCGTCATTTGGTGAGCGTGGATCGCTCAGCCCTATACAAGGGGCCGCCGGTCAAAACATTGACCGAAGGCCAGCATTCAACCGGCGGCCGTAATAATGGCGGCCGGATTACCTCGCGCTTCCGTGGCGGCGGACATAAACAAGCGTATCGCCGGGTCGACTTCCGCCGCACGAAACTTGACATGCCGGCTAGCGTCGAGCGCATCGAATATGATCCGAACCGCACCGCGTTTATTGCCCTCATTAAATATGAGGATGGCGAGCTCTCTTACATCCTGGCGCCGCAACGCTTGAGCCCCGGCGACACCGTGATCTCGTCGGAGAAAGCCGATATCAAGCCTGGCAACGCTCTACCGATCGGCAGCATTCCCGTCGGCACCATTGTGCACAATGTCGAGTTGAAGATCGGCAAGGGCGGACAGATGGCCCGTTCGGCTGGCAGCTATGTGCAGATCGTCGGCCGCGACCAAGATTACGTCATTGTGCGCCTGTCCACGTCCGAGCAGCGCCTGGTGCACGGCCGCTGCATGGCCACGGTGGGGGCTGTGTCAAATCCAGACCACATGAACACGACCATTGCCAAGGCCGGCCGTCAGCGTTGGCGGGGCCGGATGCCCCATAACCGCGGCATCACGATGAACCCCGTCGATCACCCGCATGGCGGGCGCACGAAAGGCGGAGGCCATTGGGTCACGCCCTGGGGTTTTCCGACCAAGGGCAAAAAGACACGCAAGAACAAGCGTACCAGCAAATTCATTGTGGTCAGCCGCCACGAACGCAGGAAACAGAAGTAGGGATCGTGAAACTATGACCCGCTCAGTTTGGAAGGGCCCCTTTGTCGATGGTTATATGCTGCGCAAAGCGGAAGCTTCGCGCGCCTCCGGCCGTCACGAGGTGATCAAGATCTGGAGCCGCCGCTCGACGATTCTGCCACAGTTCGTTGGACTGACGTTCGGCGTTTATAATGGGCAGAAACACATCCCGGTGTTGGTTACCGAGGAAATGGTTGGTCACAAATTCGGAGAGTTTGCGCCGACCCGCATATTCCACGGCCACGCGTCGGATCGTAAAGCCAAGCGAACCGGATAAGGCGCAGATAAGAAAAACGCAGATAAGAGAACGCAGATTAAGAGAACAAAGTCATGGGCAAGCGCGCACGCGGAAGGGACCTCGCCGACAATGAGGCGAAAGCAGTGAGCAGGATGTTGCGGGTTTCGCCACAGAAGCTCAATCTTGTCGCGCAGATGATCCGCGGCAAAAAGGTTGCCGGCGCGCTCGCGGACTTGGAGTTTTCGCGCAAGCGGATCGCCAAGGATGTCCGCAAGTGCCTGGAGTCGGCCATTGCCAATGCCGAAAACAATCATGACCTCGACGTCGACGAGCTCGTGGTTGCGGAAGCGCATGTCGGCAAGGCGCTTGTGATCAAACGCTTCAATCCACGCGGCCGCGGCCGCGTTGGTCGAATTCTCAAGCCATTCTCGCACCTGACCATTGTCGTGCGTCAGGTCGAGGCGCAGGCGCAAGCCTGAGGAGTTTATCGATGGGTCAGAAAGTCAATCCGATCGGGCTTCGCCTTGGCATCAACCGTACGTGGGACTCGCGCTGGTACGCGGGTAAAACCGAATACGGCAGGCTGCTGCACGAAGACATCAAGATTTCGCGAAGAGTTGATGAAGCAACTCAAGCAGGCGGCGGTGGCGCGTATCGTCATCGAGCGTCCGCACAAGAAGTGCCGCGTTACGATCTATTCGGCGCGGCCGGGCGTCGTGATCGGCAAGAAAGGCGCGGATATCGAAAAGTTGCGCCGGCTGGTGGCGAAGATCACCGATAGCGATGTCGTCATCAACATTGTCGAAATTCGCAAGCCCGAACTCGATGCACAACTGGTGGCGGAATCGATTGCCCAACAACTTGAGCGGCGCGTGGCGTTCCGTCGCGCCATGAAGCGCGCTGTGCAATCGGCGCTCCGCCTTGGCGCCGAAGGCATCCGCATTAACTGCTCGGGCCGTCTCGGCGGCGCCGAAATCGCGCGCCTCGAATGGTATCGCGAAGGCCGCGTGCCGCTGCATACTTTGCGCGCCGACGTCGATTACGGCGTGGCCACCGCCTTTACGACTTATGGCACCTGCGGCGTGAAGGTTTGGATCTTTAAGGGCGAAATTCTTGAGCACGATCCGATGGCGCAGGATAAGAAGCTCGGTGAAGGCGATGCCGGCCGATCGCGCCGCGAGACCGCGGCCTGAAGGCAATCACGAACAGAGTTGAACGATTATGCTGCAACCCAAGCGCACCAAATTCCGTAAGGCTCATAAGGGCCGGATCAATGGCGTCGCGACCAGCGGTACCACGCTCGCCTTCGGCCAATATGGGCTCAAGGCGCTGGAGCCCGATCGCGTCACCGCGCGCCAGATTGAAGCGGCGCGTCGCGCGCTCACCCGCTTCATGAAGCGGGCCGGCCGCGTCTGGATTCGCGTCTTTCCCGACGTGCCGGTGTCGAAAAAGCCGATCGAAGTGCGTATGGGTAAGGGCAAGGGCTCACCGGAATTGTGGGTCGTACGCGTCAAGCCGGGCCGTGTGCTCTTCGAGGTGGATGGCATTCCGCTTGCGGTCGCCAGGGAAGCGCTCGCATTGGCGGCCGCCAAATTGCCGGTCAAGACCCGATTTATCGAACGTATCGCCGAGTAACATTCCATGAAAGCCGCCGACGTAAGAGCGATGACAATCGACCAGCTCGAGGACGAAGTCCTCAAGCTGAAAAAGGAGCAATTCAACTTGCGCTTTCAACGGGCGACCGGGCAGTTGGAGAACACCTCGCGTGTGCGCGCGGTTCGCCGTGATGTCGCGCGAATGAAAACCATTGCCGCGCAAAAGCGTGCCGCTGCCTCGAAGGCCGCGGCTGAGCCGAAGAAGTAAGGGGTTCTAGAAATGCCGAAGCGCACGCTCCAAGGCGTCGTCATCAGCGACAAACAAGACAAGACGGTGGTCGTCCGCGTTGACCGGCGTTTCACGCATCCGACCATGGAGAAAACCGTTCGCCGATCAAAGAAATACCACGCCCATGACGCCGCCAATACTTATTCGATTGGCGATGTGGTGTGGATCGAGGAGCGCCGGCCGATTTCCAAGCTGAAATGCTGGGAAGTCATTCGGGGCGAGAAGAAACAGAAAGTGCAATAAGCGCGATGTGCAGCACGACCTGCGCGACGCGCACAACGAAGACGAGAGCCGCATCATGATTCAGATGCAAACCAACCTAGACGTGGCCGATAATTCCGGCGCGCGCCGCGTCATGTGCATCAAAGTGCTGGGCGGCTCAAAACGCAAATACGCCACCATCGGCGACGTGATTGTCGTGTCGGTGAAAGAGGCGATTCCGCGTGGCCGCGTCAAAAAAGGCGACGTGATGAAGGCGGTCGTGGTGCGTATTGCCAAGGATATCAAGCGTGTCGACGGTTCGGTGATCCGCTTCGACCGTAATGCGGCGGTGCTGATCAATCCGCAAATGGAGCCGGTCGGCACGCGTATTTTCGGGCCGGTGCCGCGTGAGTTGCGGGCCAAGAACCACATGAAGATCATCTCGCTCGCTCCGGAGGTGCTCTGATGGCCGCCAAAATTCGCAAGGGCGATAACGTTGTGGTGCTGGCCGGGCGCGACAAGGGTCGTACCGGTGAGGTGCTGGAGGTGCGGCCGGCCGATGGCCGTGCTTTGGTGCGCGGGGTCAATATGGTCAAGCGTCACCAGCGCCAGACCGCGAGCCAAGAAGGCGGAATTGTCTCCAGGGAGAGTTCGATCCACCTGTCCAATTTGGCAATCGCAGATCCAAAGGACGGCAAGCCAACCCGCGTCGGCTTTAAGCTCGTCGGTGAAGGCAGCGACCGCAAGAAAGTCCGTGTTGCCAAGCGCTCCGGAGTAGAGATCGATGGCTGATACGCAAGAAAAAATCGAAACGAAGGCCAAGAAGCCGAGGGCCGCCAAAACGCCAGCCGAAACGCCAAAAGGCACGCCAAAAGAAGCCGCGGCGGCGAAGCCCAAGAAGCCGCATCTGCCGTCGGACTATACGGTGCGTCTGCGCACGCATTACGACAAAGTCGTGCATGAAAGTATGGTCAAGCAATTCGGCTACAGAAATCCGATGCAGGTGCCGGCAATCACCAAAGTGGTGCTCAATATGGGTATTGGTGAAGGCGTCGCCGACCGCAAAAAGGTGGACAATGCGTGCGCCGATCTGACACTGATTGCCGGTCAAAAGGCGGTGATTACCAAGTCGCGTAAATCGATCGCCACCTTCAAGCTACGAGACGGCCAGGCGATCGGCTGTAAAGTCACGCTTCGCAAGGCGCGGATGTATGAATTCATCGATCGGCTGGTAAACGTTGCCCTGCCACGCATCCGCGATTTCCGCGGGCTCAATCCGAAGAGTTTCGACGGTCGTGGCAACTACAGTCTGGGCATAAAGGAGCATATCGTATTCCCCGAAATCAACTTCGATAAAGTCACTGATACGTGGGGCATGGACATCACCGTCTGCACGACGGCGCGGACCGACGACGAAGCGCGTGCGCTGCTTTCGGCATTTAACTTCCCGTTCCGGCAGTGAGGCGTATCCGGCCCTCATACGCGGGACCCAAGGAGCAACCTGATGGCGAAGAAGAGTTCGATCGAGAAGAACAACCGGCGGCGGAGAATGGCGAAGAAATTCGCCGGCCGCCGCACGAAGCTTAGGGCAATCGCACGAGACAAGAAGGCGCCGCTGGAGGAGCGTTTCGCAGCGACTCTTAAACTGGCAAAATTGCCGCGTAATTCGTCGCGCACCCGTATTCGCAACCGCTGTGAACTCACGGGCCGTCCGCGGGGCTATTATCGTAAGCCTCGCCTCAGCCGTATCGCGCTGCGCGAGCTCGGCTCCAAGGGCCTGATTCCGGGCCTGGTCAAGTCGAGCTGGTGAGGGGGCGGAAATGTCAGTTAACGATCCGATCGGCGACATGATCACGCGCATCCGCAACGCGCAGATGCGAACAAAGTCAAAGGTGTCGATGCCGGGTTCCAAGCAACGCGAACGCGTCGCCGAGGTGCTCAAGGCTGAAGGCTATATCCGCGGCTATGCAAGTGTGGCGCATGCCAACGGCCGCAG
Source organism: uncultured Pseudomonadota bacterium (assembly GCA_963697535.1). Classification (GTDB taxonomy): domain Bacteria; phylum Pseudomonadota; class Alphaproteobacteria; order Rhizobiales; family Xanthobacteraceae; genus Pseudolabrys. The sequence goes on from OY969085.1 coordinate 1,860,359, forward strand.
CGAGCTTGAGATCGAGTTGAAATATTTCGATGGCGAACCCGTCATTCGCGAGATCGCGCGCGTCTCAAAACCGGGCCGGCGCGTCTATGCTTCGGTGAAGGCGCTGCCGCGCATCAATAACGGCCTTGGCGTGGCTATTGTGTCGACGCCGAAGGGCGTGATGGCCGACCACGCCGCTCGCGAGGCGAATGTCGGCGGCGAAATTCTTTGTACGGTGTTCTAGTGGTCCGATTCAAACATTCGCTACCCATTTCGGCGGGGATCTTTTGCGAATGTTTGAATCGAAAGACCATGAGCCAAATATAAGTTTCTAGTGGAGTTTTGGATTTGACATTCGCTTCGCGAGCTTGCGGCCAGGTGGGTAGCGAATGTCAAATCCACTCCACTAGCGCATGATTGCAAAACGTATCATGCGCAAAATGAAATGTTGGGAATGCACTATGAGTCAACCTGAACGGATCATACTCTAATGTCGCGCACTGGAAAGAGAGCCGTTGCGGTCCCTTCCGGCATTACCGCCAATTTGGAGGGCCAGACCGTCAAAGTGAAGGGGCCGAAGGGCGCCTTGCAGCTCGTGCTGCACGATGATGTCACCGTCTCGATGGACAAAAATAGCATCAGGGTGGCGCCGCGCTTTGAGACCAAGCGCGCGCGCTCCATGTGGGGCACTTCGCGCACGCTCGTGGCGAACCTGATCAATGGCGTGAGCAAAGGTTTTGAGGAGCGTCTCGAAATTACCGGCGTCGGTTACCGCGCAGCCGTGCAAGGTAAGCAGCTCAATCTGCAGCTCGGGTTCAGCCACGACGTGAATTATTCGATTCCGGCAGGGATTACGATTGCCACGCCCAAGCCGACAGAAATCGTTATTTCCGGTGCCGACAAGCAACAGGTGGGTCAGGTGGCCGCCGAGATTCGTGGCTATCGTCCGCCCGAGCCGTATAAGGGTAAGGGCGTGAGATATGTCGGCGAATTCGTCTTCCGCAAGGAAGGCAAGAAGAAGTAGAGGGGACAGGGGTTATGTCGAGAGCAAACGACCGGACCGCGCGGCGGGTTGTGTCGGTGCGAGGCAGGGTCAAGCTTGCGGCGCGTGGGCGTGCGCGGCTGTCCGTCTTTCGTTCCTCCAAGCATATTTATGCTCAGCTTATCGATGACGACAAGGGCGAGACGCTGGTGGCCGCCTCGTCGCTGGAAAAGAGCATGCGTGAAGGCGGTAAGACGGGAGCCGATGTCGAAACGGCGAAGGCCGTTGGCAAGCTCCTTGCCGATCGGGCCACCAAGAGAGGCATCAAGGACGTGGTATTCGACCGCGGCCGATATCTCTATCACGGACGTGTTAAGGCTTTAGCCGATGCCGTGCGCGAAGGCGGTCTCAACTTGTAACGGACTCCATCATTTCTCAAAAACTGAGCTATCGGTTTTTGGCATATGCTAGATACGGATTGAACAAACATGGCACAAGAACGACGAGAACGTGGAGAGCGCGGCGGCCGTAATCGTGAAGAGCGCGACAGCGAATTCACCGACAAGCTGGTTCATATCAACCGCGTCGCCAAGGTTGTGAAGGGCGGCCGGCGCTTTGGTTTTGCCGCGCTTGTCGTGGTCGGCGACCAAAAGGGCCGGGTCGGCTTCGGTCATGGCAAGGCCCGCGAAGTTCCCGAAGCGATCCGTAAGGCGACCGATGCCGCCAAGCGTGGTTTGGCTCGCGTGCCGCTGCGCGAGGGCCGCACGCTGCATCACGATGTGTTCGGGCGTCATGGCGCGGGCAAGGTTTTCTTGCGCGCGGCGCCCGCGGGCACAGGCATTATCGCGGGTGGTCCGATGCGGGCCGTCTTTGAGACGCTGGGCATGCAGGATGTCGTCGCCAAATCGCTCGGCTCATCGAATCCTTACAATGTGGTGCGGGCGACCTTCGACGCGCTCAAGCATCAAAATTCACCGCGTGCGGTCGCCGCGCGCCGCAATATCAAAGTCTCCACGCTGCAAGCGCGCCGCCGCGACGGTGATGCCGAGCAAGTCGCCGAGTAAGGAGTGCTGACAATGGCTCAGGCAAAAAAGGTCATCAAAGTCGAGCAAGTGGGCAGTCCCATGCGGCGCAGCCATGATCAGCGGGCGACGCTGATTGGGCTTGGTCTCAACAAGATTGGACGTGTGCGCGACCTGCCGGATACGCCGGCGACCCGCGGCATGATCCGCAAGGTGCAACATCTGGTGCGCGTGGTCGGCGAGACGAAATAACATTCTTTGTCATGGCCGGGCATAGAAGTTCGTAGAACGGCGTTTTATAAAACGCCTATGCCCCGGCCTCCACGCCTTCCTTGCCAGCGCGCGGCGAAGACGTGGATGCGCGGCATCGCAGATAGGTTTGCGCAATCTGCGCAAGCTTGATTGCTTATGCCGGATATGACGGCAGAGAGAACGAGGAAAAGGCAATGAAACTCAACCAAATCGCCGACAAACCCGGTGCGCGCAAAAGGCGCCTGCGCATCGGCCGCGGCATTGGCTCCGGCATGGGCAAGACCGGGGGCCGTGGCGGCAAAGGCCAGACTGCGCGTTCGGGGGTTAGCATCAAGGGCTTCGAAGGCGGTCAAATGCCGCTGCACCGGCGTCTGCCGAAGCGCGGCTTCCGCAATACGGCCTTTGCCGTCAATCTCAACGAGATCAATCTCGGCCGCGTGCAAGCCGCGATCGACGCCGGCATGCTCGACGTCGCGGCTCCGGTTGATGCGGAAGCGATGGTCAAGGCGGGGCTGTTGCGGCGCGCCAAGGACGGCGTCAAATTGCTCGGCGAGGGAGCGCTCAAGACGAAAGTCAATTTTTCCGTTTTTCGTGCCTCGAAATCGGCCGTTGCCGCGGTGGAAAAGGCAGGCGGTTCGGTAACGATTTTGGCGCCGGCACCCGAAGCCGCCGAGGCCAAAGTGAAAGGCAAGAACAGGCGCAAGGCGCAGGCCTCGGCCGCAAGCGCCCAGGGTTAATTCGGTCGGTTTGGCACCGACTTAGATGAGCAATTTCGCGCTCCTCATGGGGCTGCATGGGGCTGCATGGGGCTGCAAGATCGGAGCGCGCGGTCTATGTATAGAGAGCCGTGCGTTCGAACGGCGCAAACGCTCTGCTCGCGTGGTGCAAAGGCGGACTCTGACGGCGGGGTGTCGACAGGAGCAACGAAATGGTCTCGGCAGCAGAACAACTGGCGGCTAATCTGAATTTTTCGGCGCTTGCCAAAGCCAGCGAACTCAAGAAACGCATTTGGTTTACGGTCGGGGCGCTCTTGATCTATCGTCTTGGCACCTACATCCCTCTGCCGGGGATCGATCCCGCCCGTTGGGAGCAGATTTTCAATAGCCAATCGGGCGGTATTCTTGGCATGTTCAATATGTTTTCCGGCGGCAGCATCCACCGGATGGCAATTTTTGCTCTGGGTATCATGCCGTATATTTCGGCGTCGATCATCATCCAGCTGATGACCACGGTCTCGCCCTCGCTCGAAGCCTTGAAGAAAGAAGGCGAGGCGGGCCGCAAGATCATGAACCAATATACGCGCTATCTCACCGTGGTTTTGGCGGCGTTCCAAGCCTACGGCATTGGGATCGGACTCCAGGGCAGCGGCAATGCCGTATCGAACCCCGGCATCTTCTTTTTGATGTCGACGACGATTACGCTCACCGGCGGCACCATGTTCCTGATGTGGCTGGGCGAGCAGATCACCTCGCGCGGGATTGGCAACGGCATTTCGCTCATCATCCTGTCCGGCATCGTGGCGCAGCTGCCCGCTGCCCTCGTCAATACGCTCGAACTCGGCCGTCAAGGCGCATTGTCGACCGGGCTTATTTTGGTGGTGCTGGTGATGGCGGTTGTGGTCATCGCCTTCATCGTCTTTATGGAGCGCGCACAGCGCCGTCTGCTGATCCAGTATCCCAAACGCCAGGTCGGCAACCGCATGTTCGAGGGCCAATCGTCACATCTGCCGCTCAAGCTCAACACCTCCGGCGTGATCCCGCCGATCTTTGCCTCCTCGCTGCTGCTGTTGCCGGCCACGGTTGCGAATTTCAACGCCGCATCCGGTCCGGGATGGCTCACCACCGTCACCACGCTGCTCGGCCACGGACGGCCGTTATTCCTCATTCTCTATATCGCGCTCATCGTCTTCTTCGCCTTCTTCTATACGGCGGTCGTCTTCAATCCGACGGAAACCGCCGAGAATTTGAAAAAACATGGCGGCTTTGTTCCGGGCATCCGGCCGGGTGAGCGCACGGCCGAATATATCGACTACGTGTTAACGCGCATTACCGTCGTCGGCGCGCTTTACCTCGCCATCGTCTGCCTCATTCCGGAAATTCTGATTTCTTATGCGGCGGTGCCGTTTTATTTCGGCGGCACCTCGCTCCTCATCGTGGTCAGTGTCACCATGGATACGGTGGCGCAGATCCAAGGCTATTTGCTCGCGCATCAATATGAAGGCCTGATCAAGCGGTCGAAATTGCGGGGGCGCAATCGATGAATCTGGAGTTGGGGCGGCGCATCGCCTTTACGCTGGGCGCGCTCCTGGTTTTCCGTTTAGGCTCTTACATTCCGCTGCCCGGTATCGATATGGCGAATTTGTCGCGGAGCTTAAATCCTAGCTCAAGTGGGCTACTGGGCATGTTCAAGTTATTTTCCGCCGGCGGCTTCCGACGCATTACCATTTTCGAATTAGGTATTTATCCCTACATTATCGCGGCGATTCTGCTGCAAGTAATCATGATTGGTTCGTCGAGACTTCGGGCGCTGAACAAGCAAGGCGAGCGCGGACGAAGAAAAATCGTTGCCTACACGCGCTATCTTACGGTCGCGCTGGTGGCTTTTCAGGCTTACGGCATCGCCATCGAGCTTGAGAGGAGCCCTGGAGTAATAATCCCCGGTCCGCTGTTTGAGCTCTCGACGGTGCTTACCCTTTCGGCCGGAACGCTGCTGTTGGTGTGGCTTGCCGAGCAGATCACCGCGCGAGGGATTGGAAACGGACTGGTGCTCATTCTCGCGGCGGGAGTCCTCGGCCACGTACCGGCCAACTTCGCAGAACTACTCGAGCTTGGGAGTCTGGGCGTGCTGCCCCCCAATTTTGTCCTGGTGGAAATTGTGGTAATGGTTGGGCTCACAGCCATGATCGCCTTTGTCGAAGGCGCGCGGCGAAACATTTTGCTCGACTATCCAAAGCGGGAGATTGGCGGCCGTATCGTTGAGGCCGTATCGGCACCGCTGCCGCTAAAGCTGAACAATGCGGGCATCATTCCGATAGTGCTAGCCAATTGGCTCATCGCGTTGCCGGTATCGGTCATGAGTATTGTCCTTGCGCCGGGTTCTTTTGGTGGAGCCAATGTTTTTGTTGCTCAGCTCCAGCACGGGCGGGCATTGTTCATGGTGCTGAATGCGGCGTTGATTATCCTGTTCACGTTGTTCTACGCAGCCTTCCTGCTCGACCCCGAGACTGCCAGCGAAAAGCTTAAGACGCTGGGCGGCGCGGTTCGCGCCGTCGCGCCGGGGGAGGCCACGGCAAGCTATTTCGACGGGGTGATGTCGCGGATCGCGCTTGTTGGCGGGCTTTATCTTGCTTCTGTGTTTCTCATTCCCGAACTATTGGTCGCATTTTTCCACCTGCCGTTTTATTTCAGGGGCGAGTCGCTGCTGTTCGCGGTCTGCGCGACGTTGGATATCGTTGCCGAGCTTAAGCAGTCGGTCCAGTTCAGGCAGCTTGCACAGTTACAACTAGGGGGCCAGCGGTTATGAGGCTGATCCTGCTCGGTCCGCCGGGGGCGGGGAAGGGCACGCAAGCGCAGCGTCTCGTTGCGAAGCACGGCATCGTCCAGCTTTCCACGGGGGACATGTTGCGCGCGGCGGCGGCCGCCGGCACGCCAGTCGGACAGCGCGCCAAAGCGATCATGGATCGCGGCGAATTGGTGCCGGACGATGTCGTGGTGGCGATTATTGCCGAGCGCATCGACCGGCCGGATGCCGCGCGCGGGTTCGTGCTTGATGGTTTCCCGCGCACGGTGCCGCAGGCCGAGGCGCTCGACAGACTTCTTGCGCAACGCGGGCTTAAGCTCGACGGCGTCATCGAATTAAAGGTCGATGAGGGCATTCTTCTTGACCGCATTAAACGGCGGGTCGCCGAGATGACGGCGCGGGGCGAGACCATCCGTGCCGACGATACGCCTGACGTGCTCAAGGGGCGTCTGAGCGCGTATCGAGAGCAAACGGCGCCGCTTGTCGACTATTATGCCGCCAAGGACGCGCTTAAAAGCATCAACGGCATGGCATCGATCGTCCGGGTGACCGCCGCCATCGATCGCCTCGTCGAACCGGGCAGGGCCAGGCGTGCGCGCAGAGGCACAATGCCGAAAAAGCCCGTAAAAAGGGCGAAGTCCCGCAAAGCCCGGGCCAAAAAGGTTCGCGCGAAGCGCGCATCGCGCCGGCGAACGTCGGAATCGGCGACGGTACGCGGCGCCGGGCGCAAAACCCTGGGCAAGGTCCGCCGTGGCGGAACTCGGGCCAACGGCTCTCAAACGAAGACCAAGACCCGCCGGGCGAAGACAAAGTCTACCCGCGCCCGCCGGCCGGCCTCCCGGACCACACAGAGGTTGACGAGGAGGCGATAAATCCCTTAATAAGCTGCGCATTCAGGAGTTTGATGCGATGCTTGGCCCCCAAGAGGCGGGGAAAAGCGTCGTGTTATGTGTTGTACTATCCCCTTGTGGGGTCACAAGAATTTGGCGCGCGCGGCGCGTCCGGCCGGTAACAGGAGAATATTCGTGGCTCGTATTGCGGGCGTGAATTTACCCACCAATAAGCGCGTGATCATCGCGCTGCAGTATATCCATGGCATCGGGCCCAAGATCGCCGGGGATATCATGAGGCAGCTTAGCCTGCCGACGGAGCGCCGCGTGTCACAGCTCACCGATGCCGAGGTGTTGCAGATTCGCGAAGTGATCGACCGTGACCATAGGGTTGAGGGCGATCTGCGCCGTGAAGTCTCGATGAACATCAAGCGGCTGATGGATCTGGGTTGCTACCGCGGCCTACGTCATCGCAAAGGCTTGCCCGTTCGTGGTCAGCGCACGCATACCAACGCGCGCACCCGGAAGGGTCCCGCCAAGACCATCGCCGGCAAGAAGAAGACCGCCTGATCATTGATCATTGCCCGCGCCTGACAAGGATAGCCCGGCGGGTTTGAAAGGATTGAGAATGGCCAAGGAAGCCACCCGTGTCCGTCGGCGCGAACGAAAGAACATCGTCTCCGGCGTGGCACACGTGAACGCATCGTTCAACAATACGATGATTACCATTACCGATGCCCAAGGCAATGCCATTGCCTGGTCCTCGGCGGGAACGATGGGCTTTAAGGGCTCGCGCAAATCGACGCCCTATGCCGCGCAGGTCGCGGCAGAAGACGCCGCGAAGAAGGCGCAGGAGCATGGCATGCGCACCCTCGAAGTTGAGGTCTCGGGTCCAGGGTCGGGCCGCGAATCGGCGCTTCGCGCGCTGCAGGCGGCTGGCTTTACCGTGACTTCGATCCGTGACGTGACAACGATTCCGCACAATGGTTGCCGCCCGCGAAAGCGTCGGCGCGTATGAATTTTGCTGCCTTGGCGGGTGGTTTGAGGCCCGCTGCCGGTGAATGTCCCACGCAGGGGATGGGGTTTTGCGCGATGATTGAGAACGCGCGCCACTTGGAAGGTGAAAACGTGATCCAGAAGAATTGGCAAGAATTAATCAGGCCGGACAAGCTTCAAATCAGTGCCGGGATCGACCCGGCGCGCATTGCCACGGTTGTCGCCGAACCGCTCGAGCGCGGCTTCGGCGTGACATTGGGCAATGCGCTGCGCCGCATCCTTTTGTCCTCGCTGCAAGGTGCAGCCGTGCAATCGGTGCATATCGATGGCGTGCTGCACGAATTCTCGTCGCTCCCCGGCGTGCGCGAGGATGTCACCGACATTGTGCTCAATATCAAGGACATCGCCATCAAAATGCAGGGCGAAGGTCCCAAACGCATGGTGGTGAAGAAGCAAGGGCCGGGCACAGTTACAGCCGGCGATATCCAGACCGTCGGCGACATCATGGTGCTTAATCCGGATCTCGTGCTTTGTACGCTTGATGAAGGCGCTGAGATCCGCATGGAGTTTACGGTCAATACCGGCAAGGGTTATGTCCCCGCCGAGCGCAACCGGCCTGAGGATGCGCCCATTGGTCTCATCCCGGTCGACAGTCTCTATTCGCCGGTGCGTAGGGTCTCCTACAAAGTCGAGAACACGCGCGAGGGCCAAATCCTCGATTATGACAAGCTGACCATGACCGTCGAAACCAATGGCGCGGTCAGTCCGGACAATTCCGTGGCCTACGCGGCGCGGATCCTTCAGGATCAGCTCAACATCTTCGTGAATTTCGAAGAGCCGCGCAAAGAAGCCGCCGCCGAAGCCATTCCCGATCTCGCGTTCAATCCCGCCTTCCTCAAAAAGGTCGATGAACTCGAACTCAGCGTTCGTTCGGCGAACTGCCTGAAGAACGACAATATCGTCTACATCGGCGATCTCGTGCAGAAGACGGAATCCGAAATGTTGCGTACGCCGAACTTCGGCCGTAAGTCGCTCAACGAAATCAAGGAGGTGCTGGCGCAAATGGGCCTGCATCTTGGTATGGACGTGCCGGGCTGGCCGCCGGAAAACATCGAGGATCTGGTCAAGCGTTTCGAGGATCACTATTGATGTAATTGAGGCGTCATGGCCGGGCTTGTCCCGGCCATCCACGTCTTGACCGTTTGAATTCACTCAAAACGCCTGCCGAGTAAATACGTGGATGCGCGGGACAAGCCAGCGCATGACTGGCTCTAAACCGGACAGCCGTGGTACAGGCCGGGCATGACGAATGAGAGGACTGGAGTTTAGCGATGCGTCACGGGAAAGTTTACCGCAAGCTGGGCAAGAAACCCGCGCATCGCCGCGCCATGTTTGCGAATATGTCGGCTGCGCTTATCAAACATGAGCAGATCGTTACCACGCTGCCGAAGGCCAAAGAATTGCGGCCGGTTGCCGAGAAGCTGATTACGCTCGCCAAGAAGGGCGGCTTGCACGCGCGCCGCCAAGCGATCTCCGAAGTGCGCGATGTTGCCATGGTCAAGAAGCTGTTCGACGTGTTAGCGCCCCGCTACCAAGACCGGGCCGGCGGTTACATCCGTATACTCAAAGCCGGCTTTCGTTACGGTGACTCTGCGCCCGTCGCCGTGATCGAATTCGTCGATCGCGACCTCGACGCCAAGGGCAAAGACTCAGGGCCGGTGCACGAGCACGTCGCGCAAGAGGCGACCGCGGCCGCTTAGAGCATTTACCGCTTTCATAGAAACATCCATCGTCATGGCCGGGCCCGTCCCACGGCTGTCCGGTTTTGGTTTCGTTATGCGCCGGCTTGTCCTGCGCATTCACGGGCGAAGATGTATGTCTGGCGTCAAATCGCTCAAGGAAACATCATATACGAGGGACGCAATTTCCTTCACAGGGAAGGCGCAAATCCTTTCACAGGCACAATGCATGGACTCTAAGAACTCCCGATCAGGATTCCCGCGACAAACACCAGCACGCCGCCGACCACGACTTGGAAGGCGGCCTGCAAAAACGGCGTGTCCATGAATTTCATGCGGATCCAGGAGATCGCGCCCAGTTCGACTGCGACGACGAAGATAGCGACGGCGGTCGCGATATTGAAGTGTGGGATCAGATAGGGCAGCGTGTGCCCAAGCCCGCCGATCGTGGTCATCGTGCCGCAGACCGAGCCGCGCAGCCAGGGCGTGCCGCGTCCGGTGAGCGAACCGTCGTCGGACAGCGCTTCGGCAAAGCCCATGGAAATGCCCGCGCCGACGGAGGCTGCAAGCCCCACGAGAAATGTCGCCCACGTGTTTTGCGTGGCGAACGCCGCGGCGAACAATGGCGCCAGTGTCGACACCGAGCCGTCCATCAACCCGGCAAGGCCGGGCTGCACATATTGCAGGATGAAAACGCGGCGCGCGGTTTCATCTTCGGCTTCGCGCGCGCTTCTCGTCAAAATCTGCTCGCTGAGTTTGTGCGCAAGCAATTCATGGCCGGCTTCCGCTTCGGCGAGCTCGATCAAGAGTTGGCGTACCGAGGCATCGCGCGCCGTCGCCGCCGCCTTGCGATAAAAGCGCTCGGCCTCGAATTCCATGTCCTCGGCGAATTTGCGCACTTCGTCGAGGCCGAGCGGCCGCATCAGCCACAGTGACGATTTGTGCTGGATGAAGCCTTTCACGTCCTGGCGACGGATCAGCGGCAGATAGTCACCAAACTTTTTTCGGTAGAGCTCGAAGAGCATCGTGCGGTGATGCACTTCCTCTTCAGCCATTTCATCGAACACCTTGGCGGAGGAGGGGAATTGCTCCCGCAAGCCTTCGGCAAAGCCGCGATAAATGCGGCTATCCTCTTCCTCGTTGGTGATGGCCAGCGCCAGCACCTCTTGTTCGGTCAGGTCGGCAAATCGTTTCACGCAAGTTGCCTTTTAAGTTGCGGCTTTGGGGACATTTCTACAGACGTGACTTATCTTGGAACTGTTCCAATCGTAAAAGCCCCCTGTGGCATTTTTGCACAAGATAGGCCAAGCATTTGAACTGACTGCCAACGAAGGCGGAAAAAACGATGTTGGATCCATGGCGGCGGATGCTCGAGCCGTTTCTTTGGCCCGCGTTCCACTTTTATTGGCGATTGTCGCGCGGCCTGACATTGGGTGTTCGCGCGATGGTCATCGACCGTGGGGGCCGGTTGTTCCTGGTCAAACACAGCTACGTCGATGGATGGCATTTGCCGGGCGGAGGGGTGGAGATCGGTGAAACCATGTTCGACGCCATGGCGCGCGAGCTTGCCGAAGAAGGCAATATCACCCTTTTAGGTCCGCCGAAGCTTCACGGCCTTTACTTCAATGCGCATGTCTCGCGGCGCGATCACGTGGCCTTGTTTATCGTACGCGAATTTGAACAAGGCGCCCCGCAGCCTAACCGGGAAATTGTCGCGCACGGTTTCTTCTCGCTCAATGAGTTGCCCAACGATGTGACCCGCGGTACTCGCGCACGCATCGCCGAAGTGCTCGAAGGCGCCGCAATCAATGAACTCTGGTGAACCGGCCCGGTCGTTCTTCCGGCGCAAATAATCTTCTTCGCGCCCGGCGCAATTGCGAATTTCGCCGGAACAACTCCGCCAGCCGCCGACTTCTTTCTTCGATCGGCGAGGATCTTGCCGACGTGCGTAATTGTGGGGGCGTCCACACGATAGGAGAGAAGCAATGTCTTTCACGCGCTCCAAGGTCTTGTCAGCCGCGCTCCTCGCAATGCTCGCAGTGAGCACGCCAAGCATCGCCGGCGACAATAGCGGCTATCAAGATCATCCCATGATGGGTGGCGACAATGACGACTATGGCTACGGCAATGAGCCAGGAGAGGATTACGGTGCCGGTTCCGGCTGGCGCTGGCGAATGATGCGGGAGTGGATGAGGGAACATCCCGGTTGGATGATGCATCGTTGGATGCAGCGCGGTCGTCATGATGAAGACCGAGATCACGGCTATGGTCCTGGTTCCGGCTGGCGCTGGCAAATGATGCGAGAGTGGATGGAGGAGCACCCCGGGTCGATGATGCACCGTTGGATGCACGGCGATGAAGACGGCGATGGCCGAGGTTACGGCAATGGACCGGGCATGGGCAGCGGTTACGGACAGCGCGGCTGGATGATGCGAAGGTTCGGTGGTGGCGGACCGGGCTTTGGCGGTATGGGACCGGGTATGATGTATGGCTACGGTAATGGCGCTCGGCGTGATCTGAATCTCTCAACCGACGACGTAAAAAATTATCTCAACCGAATGATCCGCAATCCGAACCTGACGGTGGGCAGCGTAAAAGAGAAGGACAACAACACAATCACGGCGGAGATCGTCACGAAGGAAGGTAATTCGCTCGTGCAGACGCTCGACTTCAATCGGCATACCGGCTTCGTGCGGCCGGAGCAGCAATCGGGCACCACGGGTAGAGGCGAAACCGAGCCACAGGGTCGGAGCCAGCAAAATGGTCAAAGCCAGCCGGGTGGTGAGAACCAGCAGAACGATCAAAGCGACCAGGGTGGTGAAAACCAGCGAAACGATCAAAACAAATAATGACGGCATCGACCGGCGCGGCGTGATTGAGGCGCGCCGGTTAGTTTTGGATCGGATGTCGGGTATACCCGACATCTAGTTTTGGATCGGATGTCGGGTATACCCGACATCCGTGGACCCGGACCTTTCGGTTGGGGGCCGATCATCCTTCGAGGCTCGGCCGGCCAAGTCGGCTTTAGCCGACTTGGCCGCTAAAGCATCGATCTCGGGTAAACCCGAGATCGATGGCCGAGCACCTCAGGATGACGGAGATTGGCTCTGTGTTACGACTCCATAAGTTTGCTTTGCTCGGACGAAACAAGCGTTAGAGTCACAACACTAGTGGTCCGATTCAAACATTCGCTACCCATTTCGGCGGGGATCTTTTGCGAATGTTTGAATTGAAAGACCATGAGCCAAATATAAGTTTCTAGTGGAGTTTTGGATTTGACATTCGCTTCGCGAGTTTGCGGCCAGGTGGGTAGCGAATGTCAAATCCACTCCACTAGGAATTGGCCCTCGATCCCGCTATGGTGGGACGAAAATTGCGGTCAAATAGGCCCCTTCAACGCGAATATGGCAAAGTTCTTGGGGCTTTCTTCTTTAGGTTTTTTCATGGCGGAGCACGTTGTCCCTCATTTTCATAACGATTCCGGCGTCGCTCGGATCGACATCGGGGCCAAGGAATTCATGTGCGTGGGGGCAAAGCCGCCTTTCGATCATCCACACGTTTTCCTCGACATGGGCAGCGCCAATGAGATCGTCTGCCCGTATTGCTCGACGCTCTATTGCTATAATTCGTCCCTCGATCCGCACGCGGCCCGGCCATCCGAATGCGCGCTGCCCGCCGCCAAAACGGCCTGAGCCGTGCGGCGGCGTGCCCGCATAGTCGAAGGTTATGTCGTCCACAAATCATGTGATCATCGCCGGCGCGGGCATCGGGGGTTTAAGCTCAGCTCTGGCGCTTGCGCGCAACGGTTTTCGGGTTACCGTGCTCGAGCAGGCCGAAACTCTGGAAACGGCGGGTGCGGGCATTCAATTGTCGCCCAACGCCACGCGCGTGCTGATCGCGCTTGGGCTCGGCGAACGACTTAAGGCGTCGGTCGTCGCGCCGCGCGCTATCCGCGTGATGGCTGCGCGCTCCGGCCGCGAGATCGTGCGTATTCCATTGAGCGAAGGTGGGGCCCGCTACGGCGCGCCATTCTGGGTTCTGCATCGTGGCGATTTGCAGGCCGCGCTGGTGGACGCTGCGGCGCAAAGCCAAAACATTGGGCTTAAGCTGGGCGTAAAGGTCGAAAGCTTCGCCAGTCGTGAAACTGGCGTGAGCGTCGTCTGCAAGCGCGGCGATCAACATATCGAAGAGCACAGCGAAGCCTTGATCGGCGCGGACGGCATATGGTCAAGTGTGGCCGCGCGTTTAGGGCAAAACGCGCCGCGCTTTGCCCGTCGCACGGCCTGGCGCGCGCTCGTGCCGGCGGATGCCGTTACGGAAGAATTCCGTGCCGCCCTCGTGCATCTTTGGCTCGGCCCACATACCCACTTAGTGCACTATCCGGTGAAGGCCGGCCGCTTCATCAACATCGTCGGCATCGCGCGCGACGAATGGCGCGAGAGCGGCTTCTCGGCCGCGGGCGAGCGCGACGAAATCTTGCGCCGTTTCTCGCAAGCCGCCTGGCCGGAGAAAGCGCGCGCCCTCATCGCGATACCGGAACGCTGGCAGAAATGGGCGCTGTACGAACGCACAAGACCGTTTCGCGGTGGGACCGGCCCCGTCACATTGATCGGCGATGCGGCGCATCCGGTGCTGCCGTTTCTGGCGCTGGGGGCCGGCATGGCGATTGAGGACGCGGCGGTCTTGGCCGATCGCCTTGATCGTGAACGCGACGCTCCCGAGCGGGCGCTACGTCAATACGAGGAAAGAAGGCGCAGGCGCACCGAATGTGCCAGCCGCGCCTCCGCCTGGCAGGGCCGCATCTATAGTCTGCACGGACCGGCCGCGTTCTTCCGCGACATTATGATGGGCATAATCGGTGGAGAAAGACTGCTTAAGGGCTATGACTGGGTTTATAATTGGCAACCGCCCACCTCAATTGGGCATAGTCCCAATTGAGGCGCCGGTGATGCGTCCGCTCAAAATTCATCATATGAAAGCGAGCCCTCCGTCATGATGTTTCCCGCGACCGTCGCCGGCAGTCTCCCGAAACCCGCTTGGCTCGCCGAGCCGAATAAATTGTGGCCGCAATGGCGCTTGTCGGGCGATGAGCTCGCGCAAGGAAAGCTCGACGCCACGCTGCTTGCGATCAAGCTCCAGGAAGACGCAGGGATCGACATCGTCGGCGATGGAGAAATGTCGCGGCAGCATTTCGTGCACGGCTTTCTGGAGTTCGTCGACGGCATCGATTTTTCCAACAAGGTGGAGATGGGCATTCGCGCCGACCGCTACAAAGCCATGGTGCCTGTGGTGCGCGGCGCGCTCACACTCAAAGGCCGGGTGCACAAAGAAGAGGCGCGCCACGCCCGCGCCCATACGCGGCGCAAGCTCAAAATCACGCTGCCCGGCCCCATGACCATTGCCGATACTGTCGCCGATGCTCACTACGGCGATAAAGTGAAAATGGCTTTTGCCTTCGCCGATCTGTTGAACAAAGAAGCGCGCGCGTTAGAGGCCGACGGGGTTGACGTTATCCAATTCGACGAACCCGCCTTTAACGTGTTCATGAGCGAGGTTTCCGGCTGGGGCATTGAGGCGCTGGAGCGTGCGATTGACGGCCTCTCCTGCACCACGGCCGTACACATTTGTTATGGTTACGGCATCAAAGCCAATATCGATTGGAAGAATTCGCTGGGGCAAGAGTGGCGACAATACGAAGAGATTTTCCCCGCGCTGGCAAAAAGCCGCATCGGCCAGGTTTCGGTCGAATGCATTCATTCGCACGTGCCGATGAAATTGCTCTCACTGCTCGATGGCAAAGATATTTTGGTCGGCGTGATCGACGTGGCGACCGATAAAATCGAAACCCCCGAGGAAGTCGCCGGCGTGATCGCCGAAGCGATGAAATTCGTGCCCAAGGAACGCATCGTCGCTTGCACCAATTGCGGCATGGCGCCGATGCGGCGCGACATCGCGCAAGCCAAACTCAAAGCGCTCGGCGCCGGGGTTGCCTTGGCAAGGCAGACATTGGGGTGAGGGCCTAATCCGCTTAGGTCGAAACACCTGTCCTGCATAAGTTGCCGATCTGGTTCAGAACCGCCATATCTGCTTAGCAGCCAGACACTTGATTTCGATCAACATTGGTTCTGCGTTTTCTCCTATTTATAATCAATGGCGATCCGCATTCAGGCAATTGAAAGAAGTTCATTATGGCTGATGAGAGCCGCAAGCATCGCTACCATGCGATGCACAGCGAAAGCGCGATCGATCCCGTTTGCGGTATGACGGTCGATCCGCGTACCGCCAAGCACCGCGCGGATTATCACGGCCACACGTATTATTTTTGTGCGGATGGTTGCCGCGCAAAATTCGTTGCCGATCCGCAGAAATATCTCGGCGAGCGCGAACCAGAACCCGTGATCAAAGGCGCGATCTACACCTGCCCGATGCATCCTCAAATCAGGCAAGCGGGCCCGGGCTCTTGCGCCATTTGCGGCATGGCGCTGGAGCATGAGATTGCCAGTGCCGAAACCGGATCCAACCCCGACCTCGTCGACATGACGCGCCGGTTCTTGGTCGGGCTGGTGTTGACCCTGCCGGTGTTTACGCTGGAAATGGGCGGCCATATCGCGGGCAGCCATTGGCTCGCGCCGGCCGCATCGAACCTCATTCAATTTGTCTTCGCGACACCCGTGGTGCTGTGGGCGGGCTGGCCGTTTTTCGTGCGCGGATGGCAATCGCTTCTCACACGCAATCTCAATATGTTCACGCTCATCGCCATGGGCACCGGCGTCGCCTATGTCTACAGCGTGGTGGCAACCTTCGCGCCCGGCATTTTCCCGCAAGCCTTCCGCGTGCATGGCGGCCGGCCGGCCGTTTATTTCGAAGCCGCCGCCGTCATCACGGTTTTGGTGTTGCTCGGGCAAGTATTGGAATTGCGTGCAAGAGAAGCGACATCGGGCGCAATCAAAGCACTGCTCGATCTTGCACCGAAAACCGCGCGGCGCGTCAAGCCCGATGGCGGCGACGAAGAAGTCTCGCTCGAAGCCGTGCAGTTCGGCGACAAACTGCGCGTGCGCCCCGGCGACAAAGTGCCGGTCGACGGCATCGTCTTGGAGGGATGCTCCTCGGTGGATGAATCCATGGTGACCGGCGAATCCATGCCGGTGACCAAAGAGAAAGACGCGCGCGTCATCGGCGGCACGATCAATGCATCCGGTAGTTTCATCATGCGCGCCGACAAGGTCGGCCGCGACACGCTTCTTGCGCAAATCGTGCAGATGGTGGCGGCCGCGCAAAGAAGCCGCGCGCCGATCCAACGCCTCGCCGATCAAGTGGCCGGCTGGTTCGTGCCTTTGGTGATCGCGGTGGCGCTTGCGGCTTTCTTTGCCTGGGCGACATTCGGGCCCGAGCCGCGCTTTGCCTTCGGCTTGGTCGCGGCGGTGAGCGTTCTCATCATCGCCTGCCCCTGTGCGCTGGGGCTGGCCACACCGATGTCGATCATGGTCGGCGTCGGGCGTGGCGCGCATGCGGGCGTGCTCATCAAGAACGCGGAAGCGTTGGAGCGCATGGAGAAGATCGATACGCTTGTCATCGACAAGACCGGTACGCTCACGGAAGGAAAGCCGAAAGTCGTCGCTGTCATTGCCGCCTCCGGCTTTGACGAACGCCAAGTGCTGCATCTTGCCGCAAGCGTTGAGCGTGGCAGCGAGCATCCCCTCGCCGCGGCCATTGTCGCTGCGGCGCAGGAGCGCAAGATCGACCTCGCGCCCGTGCGCGGTTTCGATGCACCTGCCGGCAAAGGCGTGATCGGCATGGTGGACGACCGGCAGCTTGCGCTTGGCAATGCCAAGTTTCTCGCCGAATTGAATATCGATACGTCGAACCTTATCGATGCGGCTGAAAAACAGCGCGCCGACGGCGCCACGGCGATCTTCCTGGCCGTGAATGGCAAGCCGGCAGGCATCATCGCCATCGCCGATCCAATCAAAGCCACGACGCCGGCGGCCCTCAAGGCGCTCGCCGCGGACGGCATTCGCGTTGTCATGCTCACGGGTGACAATCGCACCACCGCTTTAGCTGTCGCCAAACGCCTGGGTATTACGCAAGTGGAAGCAGAAGTTTTACCCGAGCAAAAAAGCGCGGTCGTCGAAAAACTTACGCGCGAGGGCCGCATCGTCGCCATGGCTGGAGATGGTGTTAACGACGCACCCGCGCTTGCCGCCGCGCAAGTCGGCATTGCCATGGGCACGGGGTCCGACGTTGCCATCGAAAGCGCGGGTGTGACCTTGCTCAAAGGCGATCTTACCGGCATCGCGAAAGCGCGCATGCTCTCGCCGCCGTCATGCGCAATATCCGGCAGAATTTGTTCTTCGCCTTTATCTATAATTCGCTCGGCGTGCCGCTGGCCGCCGGTGTGCTTTATCCGGTGTTCGGCTTGCTGCTCTCGCCGATTATCGCCGCCGCAGCCATGGCCATGTCGTCGGTGAGCGTCGTCGGCAATGCCCTGCGGCTGCGATATGTCGCCCTGTAGCCGACGATGCGATCACGTGCAATGCAACTATCCGCTCCTTCCTCGCGAAAACGGGGACCCAGCGCAAAAATGATCGACGATTCAATATTGCTCGTGGATTTCCGCTTCCGCGGGAATGAGCAGAACGTGGTTCAACCTTGATCGAATCATGCTGTAGCCGCCTTATCGGAGGGCGGGCAGTGCGTCCTTCAGCGCGGCTGTGTTGTCGGGACCCGCAGGCGCGGTTTCGAATTGAGCCAGACTGCATTTTTTGGCAGCCGCCGCTTCGCGCAGATCGCGCCATTCGCCTTGCGCTGCGAGATATTCCGGCCGGAAGACGAGCGCGCCGACGAATTCTCCGCCGGCATCTTGGCGGGCCTTGCCGATAAGCCGCTCCAGTTCGAGCCGGCGCTGAGAATTTGCGGCCGCCTGCTGCATCAGATCTGGACAGGTGTAGAGATCGAATTTTCCGGGCGCGACCAAGAACCGCGCCATGTCGTCATCCGCTCCCACGCAGGCGGAAAGCGCCAGCAGGATCATTGCAGCCGGCCACGCCTTTTTATGTCTGCTCGCGATCATGGTTCGCTGAACGAGAATCATAATTCCTGGACGAGAATGACCGTGCCGTTGAACTCTTTGATCGGCGACGCGGTTAGCCCTGAGCCCTGGTGCGGACGGAGGGACTCGAACCCTCACGGGATTACTCCCAACGGATTTTAAGTCCGTTGCGTCTACCATTCCGCCACGTCCGCGCGAGGCGATGAATACTCCTAACGCATGATTCCTAAAAGCGGGACTTCAATCGCCGCCTTCGCGGATCGGCGGTTGAAAGGCGAGCCCGGTGTCCCACGGGAAATAGATCCAGGTGTCCTGCGAGACCTCGGTGACGAAGGTATCGACCAGCGGCCGGCCAATGGGTTTGGCGTAAACAGTGGCAAAATGCGCGGCCGGCAAGAGATCGCGCACCACCCGCGCGGTCTTGCCGGTGTCGACAAGATCGTCGACGATCAGCACGCCCTTGCCTTGCGCCCGCATCGAGGTCACCTCGGCCGCCAGGCCCTTGATCACTTTGATGTCGCCTTCGTTCTTGTAATCGTAATAGCTCACGACGCAGATCGTCTCGATCATCCGTACATTGAGTTCGCGCGCGACCACCGCCGCCGGCACCAAGCCTCCGCGGGTGATGCAGACAATGGCATCAAAAGGTCCCGCTTCGTGCAGCCGCCAGGCCAACGCGCGCGAGTCACGATGAAATTGGTCCCAAGAGACGGGAAAGATCTTTTCCGGGCGGGGCGGCTCACCGCTCGCGCGTGACATCTCGTTCACCTCCATCGCTTTTTGGTCGCATCGGCGGGGTCGCATCGGCGTGGTCGCATCAGCGAATTTCGCCTGTTTTGCGCAAGCGGCCGGACTAACCTTTGCGTGCGTCCAGCCGTGATTTGACGTCCACGAGCATGGCCTCCACGGCGCTTTTCACCGCATTCAGTATCCGAGGATCACGCGCGCGCACGACAATATTGGTGTTCGGCCCCAGTTTTTCATCCCAAAACGGATAACTGCCGATAATCGCGTGGGGATGTGTTTTGGCGATAGCGCCCAATTCGGTGCCGACATCGCCCTCCCTGGCATCGGCACGAATGGTCTCCGACAAGAGCTTGGCCCCCGTTTTGAGTTTGGGCGTGATCTCGTCGAGCATGGCCTGCATGACCCTGGGAATCCCGGCCATGGTGATGACATTGCCGATCCAAAATCCCGGCGCGCCTGAAATTTTGTTTGCGACAAGCGCCGCACCGTGCGGAATACGTGCCATTCGTAGCCTGGCCTCATTGAGCTCACCACCCATTTTTGCCACGCGCTCCCGAAGAAGAGCAACCACCTGTGGATTTTCCTCAAGCTCCACGCCGAATGCTGTCGCCACGCATTGCGCGGTGATGTCGTCATGCGTGGGTCCAATGCCGCCGGTCGTGAAGACGTAATCGAATTTGTGCCGAAGCGCATTGATCGCCTCGACTATGGCGCTCTCCTCATCGGAGACGACACGCGCTTCCTTCAAATCTATGCCGATGGCGCTGCAATAGTCGGCGATATAGCCGATATTTTTGTCTTTGGTTCGGCCCGAGAAAATCTCATCGCCGATGACCAAGGCCGCCGCGGTGACGATGGCGTTTTCGGCTGGCGCGACGCTCATAGGGCCTCCTTGCGGCCTCGCAAGTGAGATCTAATCAGGTTGGTATTGGTTAAAGCATGAACGCCGGGTGTCGGGAAGAATCATTTCAGTCCCAGCGATCGTCCACCGGTTTTTATCGTGAGATGGCGGCGCCGGGTGGCCGCACGGCTCATTTGTGATATCGCTTGGCTTTGGCCCGATAAAAAAAAGCGCAGGAGAAACCAACCTATGAACGCGAAAATTGCATTGGTCACCGGCGGCGGCACGGGTATAGGCCGGGCGGTCGCCATCGCTCTCGCCAAAGACGGCTATCACCTGGTGCTTGCGGGGCGTCGGAGAGAGCCGCTCGATCAGGTCGCCGGCGAGATCAAGGCTGCGGGCGCGCAGGCGCTTGCCGTGCCGACGGACGTCGCCAAGCGCGAATTGATCATGACGCTGTTTTCGACGATAAAGACAAATTTCGGACGCCTTGATGTCTTGTTCAACAATGCCGGCACCGGCGCGCCGGCGGTGCCGCTCGAGGAACTGCCCTTCGATGCTTGGCAGAACGTGGTAGCCACCAATCTGACCGGCATGTTCCTGTGCACGCAGGAAGCGATCAAAATCATGAAGGATCAAAAACCCCGCGGCGGCCGCATCATCAACAACGGCTCGATCTCGGCGCATGCACCGCGGCTTTATTCGGTCGCCTACACCGCAACAAAACACGCGGTCACCGGGCTTACAAAATCAACCTCGCTCGATTGCCGCCAATACGATATTTGCTGCGGCCAGATCGACATCGGCAATGCCGCCACGCCATTGACCGAGCGCATGGCGCAAGGCGAAGGGACGTTGCAGGCGGATGGCCGCAAGATGATCGAGCCGCGCATGGATGTCGAACATGTCGGCAATGCCGTCGTCTATATGGCAAACCTGCCGCTGGGTACGAATGTTCTATTTATGACCGTGATGGCCAATACGATGCCTTTCGTCGGACGAGGGTAATCGCGGCCCTGTTTCTCTTTCTTTGCGGAGGTAAGCGGAGAGGAATGAAAGCGTGACTGCGGCGAGCGGTCAAGCGAATGCATGCGGGCATTTCTCTTCGTTCACAAGCGTCGAAACGCCCCTACCAGTGGATTGCGTTGATTACCGCCAACATCGGGTAAACCCGATGTTGGCGACTACTCGCTGCCCGCCAAAACGGCACGCGTTTGTTCGTCGGGACCGAAATCATCGCCGCCGTCGATGGACATCAATTCGGCCAGGCGCGTGCGCGCCCGATTGACGCGGGATTTGATGGTGCCGACCGCGCAGCCGCAAATATGGGCTGCTTCTTCGTAAGAAAAGCCGGAGGCGCCGACCAGGATCAGCGCCTCGCGTTGATCGGCCGGCAGTTGGGCCAAGGCTTGGCGGAATTCGCGAAACTCGACTTGGCCGTATTGTTCGGGCTGAGATTTGAGGGATTCGGCATAATGACCCTCGGTATCTTCCACCTCACGCCGGCGTTTACGGTATTCCGACCGGAAATGATTGCGCAATATGGTAAACAGCCAAGCCGACATGTTCGTGCCCGGCTGGAAGGATTGGATGTTTGCGAGCGCGCGGACGAGGGTTTCTTGCACCAAATCGTCTGCGCGGTCCACGTTACCGCAGAGCGAAATGGCAAATGCGCGGAGGCTGGGAACCGCCCCGAGAACGGCTTTACGAACGGACTCGTCCATTGGCATTATTAGTGCCCGTCCTTGCTTCCATTGCGGTCAATACGATTCAATAAGTCAATAAAGCGGTCCGGTACGCCCTGATTCAAAATTTCATCATACATTGCGCGCAATTGCTGGCCGAGGCGTGCCTGTACCTCCCGGCTGAGCTTCGCCGGTTTGCCGGATTCTCTTCTATTTGTCTCCATGCCCTTCAGCGGCTGTCCCATCTGTTTTCGGTCGTTCATCTCTTTAAAAACCCCTTGTCCGCCTTTAAGTTTCGGGGCGCCCCGTCCATGCAGAACCCGCGACCTGGTCTATTGTTCCGGCTGGTGAGGAACTTTTTTGCGACGGGCGCGTTGGCGGGCCGGGGATGAGCGCGAGAAACCAATCGGGAGGGTCAATTGCCAACATCAGAAATCGTGGGGGAAAATTTGCCGTATCTGCGCCGCTACGCGCGCGCGTTATCCGGCAGTCAGAGCTCGGGAGATGCCTATGTCGCCGCCGCTTTGGAGGCGATGGCCCAGGACCGGGGGGTATTGGACTCCGGGCTCCCGGTCCGGATCGGCCTCTATCGTTTGCTGACGAAAATCTGGAATTCGGTCGCTGAAAATACGCGGGCTACCCCAGGCGATTTGAACGAGGCGGTGGAACGCCACCTCGCGCAGATTACGGCCAAGCCGCGCCAGGCCTTTCTGTTGATCTCGCTGGAAGGACTTTCGGAACAGGACGCCGCCTGCGTGCTCGACGTCGACGTTCAAACTCTGCGCGAGCTTATCGAGGAATCGGGGCGCGAGCTTGCGGCCGAAATCGCCACCGATGTGCTGATTATTGAGGACGAGACGTTCATTGCACTCGATTTGGAGAACCTGGTCGAAAATCTTGGTCACCGCGTCCTCGGCGTGGCTCGCACGCATGGCGAGGCCGTGGCGCTGGCGAGGGCCAAGCGGCCGGGGATCATATTGGCCGATATTCAGCTCGCGGACGGATCATCGGGCCTCGACGCGGTCAACGAAATGCTCAAGAGTTTCGAGGTGCCGGTGATTTTCATTACCGCCTATCCGGAGCGTTTTTTGACCGGCGAGCGGCCGGAGCCCGCTTTTTTGATCGCCAAGCCGTTCCAGCCGGCCACGGTGGCGGCAGTGCTGAGCCAGGCCTTGTTCTTCGAGCGCAACGCCAAGCGGCGCGAGCGCCGGGCGAGTTGAAACGGTATGGCGCAATAGTCCCCTTATGATTCTCGGTCGCGCCGCCGGGCCAGTTGATAGCCGAGGATCAGTGCTTCGATGAGCATCACAATCAACGCCTCGCGCGATCGACCGGGCGCGGGCGCCGCCGCGCCCTTAACGTTTATCCCCCACGAAATCAGTAAACAGAGGGCCGCCAATCCAACATAAATCCCGCCGACAATAAGCTGCGCATTTACAAGTCCATGGTCCAGCGATAGAGCCACCAGCGCCGCTCCGCCAAAATAATAGATAGCCACCAGGGTGAAATACGCCGTCAGGACGAGCAAAACAATCTTACGCAACGCGCGCGCGGCAAGCCGACTGATCAAATGTGTGGCCAACTTGTCGATCCGCATGTCTTAGCGCCGACTTGCGACGCCGATAAGAAATCCGGCGCCTGCCGCCAACGCGAGCATGAACAGCGGGCGGTGCTCCACCTCGTCAGTTATTTTCTTGACGACATTGCCACCGACGCGAGTTGCTTCGCTGGTGAGCGTCTGGCTTGCGTCGGCGGCGGTCTCACGCATGCGGCTCATGAGGCTCTCCAGCGCTTCGCTTAAAAAGTCTCCGGCTTTTTCGGAGCCGCCTACCGCTTTCGCACGCGCCTGTTGGGAGAGCCGCTTAAGTCGTTTTTCGAGGTCGTCCATCAACTCTTGAATAGTCTCGACCTCGTCGGTTGATGAGAGTCTTGAACGTTCTGCCATCGGGAACCTCGAATTCGAAAAGTGAAGAAAACTCAGCTCGGAAACGTGAGCCGCGCGGCTAAGTTCCAAATGAACCGGCGAGAGTAATAATTTACAGGCCGATAAAAAAATTGGATCAGATTTTTTTGAGCGAGGGAACACAAAAGCGCAATTCTCCGTTTTGATTGTCTGCGTCGATGATCTTTTGCCGATCGGCAAAAAGGAAAAAGAATTGCGTCATGCGTCAATCCGCGGGTTACGTCTTGTCGGGTATGTTGCTGGCGCAAGGGCTGTTTTTGTGTGGCGTGCCGACGGCGGCAATCGATGCCGTGCGAAACGCGCAACCGGCGCGGCTATCGACATCGAGAAGTCAGACCGTCGATCGGACGCATAAAGGCGATCGTCTTCACGTATCTGTGACGCGGATTGAGAAAGAGCCCCAACCGCACAATCAAACCATACCGGTTGGCTGTGATCAGGCATTTAGCCCGCTGTCGGGCTTTTATGCGAATGTTTTCGGACGCTGTACCACGTAAGCTTAAGGGGGCCTCCGTAGCAGCCTCAGGAGAGCACTTTTCGATCAAGCGAGCAGGGCCT
This sequence comes from uncultured Pseudomonadota bacterium, assembly GCA_963697535.1. Lineage (GTDB taxonomy): Bacteria > Pseudomonadota > Alphaproteobacteria > Rhizobiales > Xanthobacteraceae > Pseudolabrys. Next base: position 1,884,521 of record OY969085.1, read on the forward strand.
ATTCCCCCCATCCGAACTCGGGTTTACCTGAGTTCGGAGTCTTAAGTGACCGAAGTCGGATATATCCGACTTCGGGTGGGGGCGGGGGCGGCGCGCAATTGTGCCGCGGGTGCACCTCCCCTTGAAAAGGGGAGGTCGGCGCGTCAGCGCCGGGTGGGGATCAAAGCCTCGCGGTTCACCACAGACTTTCGCCAATGATTGAATGCAATTGTTTGTGAGTTAGCCGGTGGGCACGGCGCTGACTTCACCTCCCCTTGAAAAGGGGAGGTCGGCGCGTCAGCGCCGGGTGGGGATCAAAGCCTCACGGTTCAATCTGACGAGAGATCCGCACCTGAACAAAAGATCCCCACCTGACAAGAGATCCCCACCCGAACAAAAAATCCCACCCGACCGCCATCCGAACTCGGCTATAGCCGAGTTCGGCATTTAAGTGGCCGAAGTCTAAGTGGCCGAAGTCGAAAACATCCGACTTCGGCATTTTAAGTGGCCGAAATCGGAAACATCCGACTTCGGCGCGGTCGACCTCCCCTTTTCAAGGGGAGGTGACGTCGCGGAAAGGTTTCGCCACGCGAAAAACAGAACGATATTCCCGTTCCGATTCCAATTCGTTCACCTCGGGATTTTGTTATGTTCACGGCGAAATCGAGTTTTTCAGCGGACTGCTAGTGGAGTGGATTTGACATTCGCTACCCACCTGGCCGCAAGCTCGCGAAGCGAATGTCAAATCCAAAACTCCACTAGAAACTTATATTTGGCTCATGGTCTTTCAATTCAAACATTCGCAAAAGATCCCCGCCGAAATGGGTAGCGAATGTTTGAATCGGACCACTAGGGGCTGTGCTTTCGTACCGATAAATCTTTCAGATTCTCTCGAGGCAATGACAGCGTCGTGCTGAAATCTTTGCTTTGAAGAACGACTTCGTCTCGGCGTAAGGATCGAACGATCCATCCTTGGTACTCGCCGCCCGTCTTGAGGCGAACAGGGGCTTCTGTAATTCTGTCTATAAAAAGACCCCAACCTTCGGTGTCACGGATGATGGTACCGACCAATGCCAGTTGCAGCTTTGCTTGTTTAGCCGGTTCAGCCGGTGGTCGAGTGTCCGGAATGGGCCTTGGGGAAGAGGCGCGCCGAGACGGCGTAAACAGCGGTCTGCGCCGGGTTTCGGCTAAGTTTGCGAGTGGAATCGACCAGAGCGGATTGGCGGACGACAGCCGGTCCGTGTTGCCCGCCGCCTGCATCGCCATTTCGGCGTCCGGGGTGGTGCCGGCCCTCTTGGTATCAGGCGTTTTATGCCCCAACGTGCCGGGCGGCAGCGGGGTACCGAGAGTGTGGCCGCTCAATTGTAATGATGTGGCGAGCCCAATTGCCGTAAGCAGGACGAGCTTTGCTTTCATTGTTTGCCTAACCATTGGGCCGAAGCCGTTAAGATAACGTGCATAGCGGACGTTTGAGAACCGGATGAGAGATCGGGTGCTTGTATCTCCAGCTGATCGATGAACAGGAATGGCAATCCCGCTTCCAGATCGAAGAGCAATTTTTGTAAACTCAACTGATCGATTTCGCAGTTGATGATCACGCTGGCCAATCCGGGATTCGCGCGCGTGCTTTGAAGATCGACCTGTGACGAAACCACGCGTCCGCCGGCGGTGGCGATGGCTTTCGAAACGCGCTCCAGCAGGTTGGCCCCGGCGACGGTTACTGTTTGACCCGCCAAGAACGCTGAGCCGGTGGTGACGCCTGTCCGGGCGCCGCTATCCGCGGCGAAATCTGCCGGTAACGATCGGCGTTGCAGCCGCTTCAACAAATCGGTTGCCGAAGCGAGCTTCGTACGTTGATTTTGCAGATCGGCAATCAAAACGCCGCCTGTCACGACTAACGCGAACATGATCAGCACATAGACCGCCGCGCAGCTGACCGGCGAGCGCTGCATGAATTGGGCGATATATTTGTAAGTGCTCATATGAGGGGAACCATTCCTGGTTTTATCGTGGCCTCTATGTGAAAGCGTTCGCGTAAATCGTCGGCCGAGCGTGTCGTCGGAGCAAAGAAAATTGCCCGGTCGAAGTATGATGATTTTTCGATGAGCGAAATCAAAGTTGGGGCGTTGCGCGTCATGCCGACAATCTGAAGCTTGTTTCCTGAAATGCGCAACTCCGTCAGATAGGTGTCATCCGGAAGTGCGCGCGACAGAACTTCCAGCAAGATCACGCTCAGTGGAGTTTCGCGTTTGCGTTGTTCCAAACTTCGACGCGCATCACCCGAGCCGATGGTCGCGCCTCGTTCCGCAATCAGCGTGGCGCGTTCTGCCGCGATACGTTTCGATACGTCGTCCTGTTCATTCCCGATCACCATTCCGAAAACGGCCGCCAAAACGATCGCGGCCAACGTTACGGCCGCGTTGGCCATAAGGGCGAAGCGAACGATTCGCCGGAGGCGAAGACGAAAGGCGCCGCCGATATTGTCGGTCTGTTGCAATAGTTTGACGTTGGTGCCGCTACCCTCGGTCGTTTCCGATCGCGTCGACATAAAAAGCGACCGAACTCCGAGCTTGCGCAACGCATTTATTTGCGGATCGGTGGCTGATCGGGAGGTGGCGGCAACGGTCAAGCTGATGCGGCCGTTGCCGGCTTCCCCTGTGGAGATGTAGCCGAATACGGCCTCATCCGCGGTCCATGGCGTTAGTCGATCGAATTGGGCGCGTATTATTCCTTCGAGAAAGTCGCTGGCCCGATGCGGCAGTTCCAACGAGCGAAAGAGAAAGTGCTTCGGATGCAGGATAAGTTCGACATGTGCGCCTTCGATCAGAGCGGCGAGATGGGCGGGCAAGTTTTCACCGAGAGGGGCAACAAACGTCTGCGCCCCGGAATGTTCCGTTTTATTCGGCTCTGCACTTTCGAACCGAAATGCACCGCCGTCCTGTTCGACTATACGAACAAGCCGCGATGAACCGAGACGATCGAATAAAATAAGGATAGCACGTGTGACGCCATCCAGCCAGATTTCGGCGAGGGTTTTGGCAGCGATTAAGAAATTCATGGCGAAACTCCGGCAAGTCCCTGCAATGGCGCACCGTCCAAATCATCGCGCCAATAAAGGATTTGATAGGGTGGCCGGGATTGGTCAGTGATGTTTATGACCCCTTCGGCTTCGACCCGTCTTCCATTATCAAAATTGATATCTATCGTTGTTCGGGTGACAGCGCCTTTAGATGAGAGGTATTGCGTCTGCAAAGGCGTAAGGAGGGACCGCAGGGCTTTCTCGTCTTCAGGGGCCGCCAAACGCCGGTTGAGAAGGTCCTTTATTCGATCTGCCGTCATTCCCGGCAACGCCGCGATGACTGTCGGCGTCGTGTCCATCAAGTCGATGCCCGCCTTGCCACTGAAGATGGTCACATAGGGGATGATGCGTTCAATCATATTGTGCGGTAAATCGCGCACGAGCCACAGTTCGGAGACGCTTGCAAAGGGCGCTTGGGGCGGACCATAGCCGAGGCCTTCATCCCGGTAACGAGATTGTGCATCATCGTCCTGCGAGCCGCGCGACGAGCGCCACTCATCGATGCGGTCGGCGTAAACACTTGCGGCCTCGCTCGAGGCTCCGAGCGCAACGAAGAGTCCGGCCAATAGCTCCTTCGGGGCGGCGTTCAAATCAATTCTGGTCGTCTCGGGGACGAAGTCAGCCGTGACATTTGCGGATCCAAGACGAAAGTTGATACGACCGCGATTTGATGGATTTTCTTTTTCTGTCGACAACAATCGATAAGCGATGAGCGCGAAGCTTGACGATATCATCGCCTCAGCTCGAACACGATCGTCATTTGCCGCGAACGTTTGTTTGGTGTTGTTGAGATAGAAGGCGTATATCGACGCAAGGGTTGCCAAGGCGACGATGATCCACAGCGCGGCGACGAGGATGAATCCATCCGCGTTCGTTCGACGTGTGCGGTCAGCGATGACAATCATTGTCGCAAGTCTTTCGCCGTTTGTGTGGCTTTGGTCGAAGTGCCGTCTTGCGTCCGCGGTGGCGGCGTGTCGACATGAATTCGGGCCACTGTCGATACCGGCTGTCGCCGTCCCGTGGCCGTATTACGAAGGAGCAGGCGGATGGTGCGAGGCAATTGCGCGGCATTTTGCCAAGTCGCTTTCCATACGCGGTCGTCTCCGGCATAGGAGAACGTCACGCGATAGGGAGATCGAATGACCACCACCGGATCGCCGAGTGGCGGCAATGAATCTGCGTCGGGCGCGCCCGGTGTGAAGCGCACGCGGGTTCTCACCAAGATTAAGTCGTGCTGATCGAGATTCTCTTCAATGCGCACAATTTCCAGCCCGGGACTGGCGTTCGGACCGAGCGCGGGACGAATAAACGTAACCGAGTTTTCGGTGCCGGCGAAAAGCGGATTAAGGTCGCCGCCTTTGAACGGCACGTATTCGGCGGCTGAAAGATCGGCGAGTACGCGTTCAAGACCACGTTGAAGCAGGTCCTGGCTTTGGACGCTGACAAAGCCACGGTTCCAATTGGGCAGCCATTGAGCCGTAATCGTCGACAAGCCGGCGAGGACGAGACCCATGAGGGCCATCGCGATCAATGCCTCGAGAAGCGAGAAGCCAAATTCCGCTGAACGGAGCCGTCGGCTCATCGTGCGGCGCTCCGCCATAACCGCACGGTCTCAATTTGAAATCTCGCTCCGTTTGGTGCGGTCACCGTGATTGATGTCTTTTGCGGCAGCCACGCAACGGGCTGGTTTGCGGGCGGACGAATCCCCGCAAGCGGACGGAAATCGACTTGCCATCGGTACGAATCGATCTCTCCGCTTAGCGTATCAGTTAGGTTCTGTGATGAATCGGGCAGTCCATTTTCCACCGCCCGGGCAATGGAAAGTAAGGCTGTGTGTTCTCCAAGGACGCGCGTGCTGCGGGCATTGACGCCAATGAGGGCGCCGATGGCTGTCAAAGCCACCGTCACGATAGTGAGTGTCACAAGGACTTCGATAAGTGTGAAGCCTGCGATCGCTCGGCGTTTCTCTCGTTTCTTAAAGGGTACGGTGTCGAACAATCTCGACTCCTCCCGTCAGCCAATTGACGCGTACCTCATAGGCCGCTGCCGCCTGGAGCAGCGACAAAGTCCCGCCGCAAGATAGGCCCGACGCGAAAAAGACGATGACTGAATCCGTTCGCCGGCCGTTGCACCGGGCGGCCAATGTTGCGGTAAACCGAACATCTTGGGGCAGCTCGATCACGTGATCGCTCGAGCCGGATCGGACCGACCGCGCAAGCGCATCAATGCTTGTCGCCACCGAACGGCGTTGACGAATAGCGGCATTCCGATCGCTTTTGAGAACGGATGCGATCTCAATGGCATAGGCATAAAGCTTTGGCTGGGAAGTGCCTGACGGAATTGCGGGCAGAACAATAGCGGCGAGCAGCGCGATCATGGCGACGACGCATACCACCTCGAGAAGGGTGAAACCCTCGGTATTGTGACGAGGCTCATCGGAGCCAGCTGGTGATGTCCGCCGCATTGCCGCCGCCACCTTGCTGTCCATCCGAACCCAACGAAACGATGTCGAAGGGGCCATGTTCGCCCGGCGCGCGATAGACATAGGAGTGCCCCCAAGGATCGGCTGGTATGTTGCCGCCTTTGAGATAAGGCCCATTCCAGGATTGTATGGCGCCGGTCGTTTGTACCAGCGCCGCGAGCCCCTCCGATGTCGACGGATACCGGCCTGTGTCGAGATAAAAGAGATCCAATGCGCTCTGAAAGCTTTCAATCTGAATCTTGGCAGCTTTGACTTTTGATTCGGACAGATAATTGAGGACGCGCGGACCGACCAGCGCCATGATCAGGCCGATGATGGTAATGACAACGAGAATCTCGATTAAAGTAAAGCCCGGCGAGCCGGGTCGTCGCCGCTTCCTTCGGAAGCGCTGAAATGCGACACCGGCTTTGCTGGACTGGGCGAGTGGTGATTGAAGCATGTCAGACCCAAGCGAAAAGGAACCGATCTTTGGTCGTATTGTCACCCGCGCGCCTCGGCCGGCGCCAGCCCGTCGTTCGATGACATCGTATGGTGCCGACTTTTCGAATTCAATCGTAAAGAGTTTATGACAATCGCGGCCGTTCAGAACCATTTTTCGCAAAAAATCACGACTTATTAACCGCATTTACCCGACAATCTGGCTGACGGACAAAAGGGCCGTCATCACCGAAACGATCAAGCCGCCCACCACCGTGCTGATGACGATAATGGCGAGGGGACCGGCGATGGCGACAACCCGGTCGAGACTGCGTTGGAGTTTGGCCTCGTAGAAGTCCGCGACACGTCCGGCAAGCATCGGTAACTGGCCGGTTTCTTCGCCCAGCCGCAGCATTCGCACCGCCATCGGCGGCAGTGTCGCAGTATCGGCCAGAGCTTCGGAGAGCTTGCTGCCGTGACGGACGCGATCGGCGGCATTGCTCCATGCGGCAATGCCTCCTCCTGTTGCGGCCATCATCTCATTGAGAACACGAAGCGTCGCGGTCAAAGTCGCACCACTTGCAAGCAAAACACCAAGGTTGCGGCAAAACAACGCGGTGCGATTGAACCTGACAGCCGTACGGACGAGTGGCAAGCGCGCGAGGGACGAGATTATTGCCGCACGCGTGCGGGCTCGCCGCATCAAGATCCAGCCACCAACCAATAGGACGAGTCCGATCAAAAGGATCGGCACGGTATGGGTGCGCGCAAAATCCGATAAATTCAAAAGAGCGGCCACGATCGGGTCAAGCTTGGCGCCTAGATCACGCAAAACGCCGCCGAATTGCGGGAGCACGAAAAAAAGAAAAAAGACCAGGACAGCGCCGGCTCCGAACAGGACGAACGCCGGGTATCGCAGCGCCTCGGTTATCTTACGACGCAGAACATCTGCGCGTATCCTTTCTTCGCTAAGCACTTCAAGAATGTGATCGAGCGTGCCGGAACTTTCGCCGACGCGCACGAGCGCGACATAAATTGCCGGAAACAGAGCTGGATATTGGGATAGGGCGTCGGAGAAGGTTTCCCCGGACAGAACGGACGCATTAATGTCCGCGACGACGCGACGCAATCGGCCAATATCGATATCGGTGGCTAAGAGATCGAGGGCATCGTTGATGCGCGCTCCGGCTTTTAGCAAGAGCGCCAAATCGCGCGTGAAAACGGTCACTTCTTCGGCGCTCGGCCGCGAAAAAATGGAAAAGGAGGATTTGGCCGAGGTCTTGGCGCCTTCACTTGCCGCTTCGATCAGAACGAGTCCGAGATATTCGACACGATTGGCAAGTTCAGCCGCGCTTGACGCTGAAATCGAGCCGGTGACTACATCGCCGTTTTGATTTAGCGCTTTGTAGCGAAAATTCGCCATGGTGTCAGCGGACCGTGGTAACCCGTAGAACTTCGGCGGTTGAGGTCACGCCTTGGCGGCATTTGACGACGGCGTCTTGGATCATTGTCGTCATGCCGGCTTTAATCGCAATCCGTTCGACCATTGTCGAGTTGGTTTGAGAACCGATCAAATTGCGCAGTTCCGGCGTCATCTCAAGTATTTCGAAAACACCGCGGCGGCCGCGGTAACCGGTGCCGCCGCAGCGTTCGCAATGCCCCGGCTCGTGGACAATATCGCCGGCTTTGAACCCGAGTGCCGTATGGCGAGGATCGGCGGCCAGGTCATTATCAGTCAACTTATGGGCGATCTTGCAGCGCTCACATAAGACGCGCACGAGCCGTTGCCCGATCACGGCACGCAAGGTCGACTTGAGCAAAAAGCCTTCGGTGCCGAGATCGAGTAGTCGTGGCACTGCCGCGGGGGCTGTTTCGGTGTGAAGCGTCGTTAAGACGAGATGACCTGTGAGTGCCGCGTGGATCGCGATGCGTGCGGTCTCGGCGTCGCGAATTTCGCCGACCATGATCACGTCCGGATCTTGGCGAACGAAAGCACGTAAGGCGGCCGCGAATGTGAGGCCGATTGATGGCTTGACTTGGGATTGGTTGATTCCCGCGATCTCGTATTCGATCGGATCCTCAATGGTGATAATCTTGCGGACCGGCTCGTTCAAAATTGAAAGCATGGTGGCGAGCGTGGTCGTTTTGCCGCTTCCGGTCGGACCCGTGACCACGATCATGCCGTGCGGAAGCGCAAGGAGACGGGACAGTTTGCTCTCGTCCGGTGCGCTTAAGCCGAGACTACCGATATCGAGTAGACCGCGGTCTTTTACCAAAAGACGTATGACTACGGACTCGCCGTATTGCGTCGGCATGACCGCCACACGGAGATCGACATCTGTCTGATTAATACGTATCCGTGCCGCGCCATCTTGCGGCAGCCGCCGTTCCGCTATGTCGAGGCCGGCGAGGATTTTGACGCGCGAAATGACGGCTTGAGACGGCGCTCCGGCGGGCGTGGGTACACTGCGCAACAGGCCATCAACGCGCATGCGTATCACGAGCCCCGTGCGCATTGGTTCCATATGGATATCGCTCGCCCGCAAATCCAGCGCTCTTTCAAGGAGATCATTCACCGCTCGGACGACGGGCGCGCCGCTGGCGAGGTCACGCAGGCTGTCGATGTCTTCGTCGATTTGCGCATCTGATACACCGATTCCGTGGGCAAAATTCGCCTGACCCAGCCGCTCGTTCAGAATGGTCGCAATATCTTCTAGCGACGCGACTTGTATCTTTACCTGCTCACCCAAAACGATCTCCGCCGCTCGAATAGCGCTTTCGTCGCGCGGATCGGCGAGTGCCAAAACCGCGCGGTCATCAGCGGTGCGGTAGGGAAAAACCATGGTGTCGCGCAGGAAGCGTTCGGCGAAACCGGAAACACAGTCCGATGCGGCCATGAGGGCAGAGAGATCGATTCTCGGCAGTCGATAGTAATTCGCGACCTGATCGGCAAAATCGTCGGCTGAAAGGCCGGTCATTTTCCAAAGGTTACGCCATGTCGAACTGCCGCTCTGCGGGTCGGAAACATCGAGTGACGCCCCACTATTGGCTGGTAGGTATTTTTTCTCCAGCAGATAGTCAATGAAACCCGCATGTATTTTTGCGTACATTATGCCGCCCCCCGAGAAAACGGCGAAAGCGCGCGCACGGTTTCGCGCGCGTCCATGCCTGCCGGCGCCGACAATACTCGGTGATTTGGCCGGTCACTGCAAGGAAAAGGCGGATGCCGATGCAAACCGAGAATGCCACGATTTGTAGGACATTTGAAATACGAATTTCTTATCGTAACGATACCGAAGATTTTACGTTGTCATTGGATCAAAGCTTGAATTCAAGTTCGGTGGAAAGCGAATCAATCTAATTGCCTAGCCCATACAAATTGGGGAACAGATTCGTAATCTGATTCCGTCCGTTGAATTGCAAATGTGGCGGTGGACGTCCCTAAGCTGTCCCGTGAAATTTCAATCGCTTGTGAATAAGGGCTCGTTGTTTGCAATTGTATGACTACCTCACCTGTACCATTTCTGTCATAAGCGGCCGGTAAGATCGTACGACTGATTCCCTTGGGATTGTTGCATTCCCTACTTTTTTGTGCCGATGACCAGATATCGGGGCGGGTTTAGGCTATTGTTCTCACATACCCAGATCAGACCACGCCGATCATGTGCGGCGCGCGAACAATTCGTGTTTGTTTTGCTTGCGGCGGCTACAATTTTGCTCGCCGGCTGCAATCAATATGCCATACCGCAGGATGCGAGCGGTGCCGATGTTTTGGACAAGGTTCGCAGATTGGACCTGTTGCCGCGCTATCCGCAGCCGACGTTGCCAGCTCCCGATCTGTCTGCGGGCGTTCAGGCGCAACCACAGCTTTTTCCGGGAACCAGCGAGCCGGCATCGGATCGGGCGCAACAGTCTTCGAGTTCGGGGGGTGACGGCTACGATCTGAACTTTGAAAATGCTCCGATCGCAACTGTCGCAAAGGCCGTGCTTGGGGACATTCTAGGCACCGGCTACACCATTGATCCGCGGGTGCAAGGGACGGTGACTTTGGCGTCGGGGCGCCCCGTGCCGAAGGAGAATATACTTTTTGTACTGGAATCTGCTTTGCGGCTAAGCAATGCGGTTCTCGTTCGGGATGCAAATGGATATCGCCTTGTGCCCGTAAGCGCGGCCGTCGGCGGCGGACATGTCGACCATGCAAGCGCCGAACCCGGTTATGGGATCTCGATCATTCCGCTGCAAAACATATCGGCGCGCGCAATTACAAAGCTTCTCGACGGCTTTGCGACCAAGCCCGGTTCCGTGCGTGTCATCTCCGAGCGCAATTTGGTTCTCATTCAGGGGACCGGCGCTGAGCGTAGCGCCGCTGTCGACACCGTACTTAGCTTCGATACGGATTGGATGCGCGGCCAATCGGTCGGTATTTATCCGATACGCAATAGTGTCCCTGACCAGGTCATTGCCGATCTTCAAAAGATCATGGATTCCGGCGATGGAGGGTTGTCGTATGAATTGATTAAATTTCAGGCAATTGATCGTATGAACGCAATTTTGGCGGTGACAAAAAAGGCGTCCTTGCTGAACACCGCTGCGACATGGATCGCGCGCCTCGACCGGTCCGACAGTGCAAGCACCGGCGTCAAAGTCTATCATGTACGTTATGGCGAAGCTCGAAAGATCGCCCGCGTTTTGAACAATCTGTTTATTGGCGGCTCGCCGAGCAATCTTGATACGCCGGTCAACCAAATCGCGCCCGGGTCCGGTCTGGCTAACGCTTCCAGCCGTGATACGGCATCGGCATCGGCACCGGCCGCCAACGCCTCGTCGGGGCTTGGCTCGGGGAAAAATGCCGCACCAAATCTCGGCGAAATGGCCGCGAATTTGCGGAGGACGGCGGCGAAAGAAGCCGGAGGCGATACGGAGCCTGCTCCGAGCGGCGATGCTATCCTCAAGGATGTCCGGATCACAGCCGATCCGGTAACGAATACCTTGCTGATCTACGCGAGCCAGCAAAATTATCGCATTGTCGAGCGGACGCTTCGCCAGATTGACCGGCCGCAGTTGCAAGTCGCCATCAATGCGACGATTGCGGAGGTCACGCTTAATGATCAACTAAACTACGGTGTCCAATTTTATCTCAACAGTCACAATCTCGGTATCAATTCCAAGAGCGGCTCGATCTCAAGCAGTTATAATAATGCGTCGGCGGTGAACGTCGCCGGCGTGGTGGGGCCGGTCCTGTCCCACGTATTTCCCGGATTTAATTTTCTGATCGGCAGCGAAGCCCAGCCGAGCGTCATCTTGGATGCTCTGCACGATGTGACGACCGTGAAAGTCTTGTCAAATCCATCGGTTGTGGTGGTCGATAACGAGCCGGCCGTATTGCAGGTCGGCGATGAAGTCCCGGTGTCGACCGGTTCCGCTACCGTGCTGACGACAAACAATACAGTCGTGAACACGATCGATTATCGTAACACGGGCGTCATCTTGCAGGTTATTCCGCGTATCAATGCCAATGGCAGTGTTGTTCTGGATATTCAGCAAGAGATCAGCAATGTGTCCAATACGTCGGCAGCGGCGTCGCTTACACCGACGGTGTCACAGCGCAAGGTTAAAAGTACAATCGCCGTCGCCGGCGGGCAGACCGTATTGCTGGCGGGCTTGATCCAGGAACGACAGGAAGGAAGCCGTCCCGGCATACCGGAACTCGAAAACATACCGATCATCGGCGAAGTTTTTAGCCATACGGCGGCGACGACATCGCGAACGGAGCTCATCATTTTCATCCGCCCGGAAATTATTCGAAACAGCGTCGATGCGCATTTTGTTGCCGAGGAATTACGATCCAAAATGAGGGGAACCCCGCAGGCGCAAGATTTACGCGGCTATGTCGCTCAATAGGTTTGGCATGAAATTGGCCTGCGCAGCATTTGAGATCGGCAAATATGCCGCACGGTCGGGGCCATTGTGCCGCCAAATCTTGCGGCACACGCCGGTGGCAACGGTCTTTGTTGCCGGCGTTCTGGTAAGCCTGTTCGCGGCTTCAGGCATCAACGGCCTGATGGGGGCCGTGCTCGCGTCGCTGATGCTGCCGATCGCATCTATCGATGCACGCAGTTTTATAATTCCGAACGAGCTTACCGCGGCGGGGTTCGTGGCGGGTTTAATCCACGAAGCGTTGGTCGGCGGCGAATCGATTGTGACTTCCGTTGCGCTCGCCACGATGCGGGCCGCTGCCGTCGCGGCGATCTTTTGGGCGTTTTGCGTGATATATCGCCGGCTGCGCCGCCGCGAGGGTCTTGGGCTGGGCGATGTCAAGCTCGCGGGTGTGGCGGGTGCTTGGCTCGGCGTGACAACAATACCTCTTGCAATCGAAGTCGCCGCGCTGTCGGGACTCGCAACCTACTTAATTCGCCAATGGTTCTTAAAACGCCAGATCCGGGTCGCTGATCGGTTACCTTTTGGTGCTTTCCTTGCGCCGGCCATCTGGTTCGGCTGGTTGTTTGAAGTTATGACGGCGGGTCACTCCCAATGATGAGCAAACATCGCAATGACCAGCAACAGACAGTCACAGCGTGCATGAAAATACGTGCGGTTTTTGTCGCGGCCGGCGTTCTTGTCTGGCTTTTTGCCGGGCACCAGGCAAGCGAAGCGGCGTCATTGTCCGATCGCACGGCCTCCCTAGGCGATTGGAAAAAGACGAGAGGTCTCTCCTTGCGGGTGCTCGCGGAGCGTGGGAATACGCGGGCCCAGACCATGCTGGGCTTTGCCTATGAAACAGGCCAAGGCGTGCCGCAAAATTTCATTTTGGCGGCGAGATGGTATTGGCGGGCGGCGGTTCGCGGCAACCCGACCGCGCAATATTTGCTCGGTCTCGCCTATGACAAGGGCCAGGGCGTGCCCCTCGATAGAATTACCGCGCAAAAATGGCTGATTTTGGCGGCCGCCCGTGTGACGGGCCGCCAGCGCGACTATTATTTGAGGATACGCGATGCCGTCGCGTCAAAGATGGATGCGAACGAAATTACCGAGGCCCAGTTCCTCGCCTATCGGTGGACGCTTCGGCGTGAATAAGCATGCCCAGGGCCATCAGGCGTTTCCAGCAAGCGTAGCAAGCCTGGCTCGGCTATAGTCGAGTTCGGATGGCGGTCGGGTGGGGATCTCACCTCCCCTTGAAAAGGGGAGGTCGACCGCGCCGAAGTCGGATGTTTCCGACTTCGGCCACTTAAAATGCCGAAGTCGGATGTTTCCGACTTCGGATGGCGGTCGGGTGGGGATCTCTTGTCGGGTGCGGATCTCTTGTCGGATTGAAACGCGAGGTTTTGATCCCCACCCGGCGCTGACGCGCCGACCTCCCCTTTTCAAGGGGAGGTGAACCTGCGGCACCGCCTTCATTCATGAGCAAGCGTAGGGTGGGCAAAGGCGTGCGCGAGCACGCCGTGCCCACCGGCTGACTCACAAACAATTGCATTCAATCATTGGCGAAAGTCTGTGGTGAACCGCGAGGCTTTGATCCCCACCCGGCGCTGACGCGCCGACCTCCCCTTTTCAAGGGGAGGTGAACCTGCGGCACCGCCTTCATTCATTTCAAGGGGAGGTCCCCTTTTCAAGGGGAGGTGGGCCTGCGGCACCGTCTTCATTCATGAGCAAGCGTAGGGTGGGCAAAGGCGTGCGCGAGCACGCCGTGCCCACCGGCTGACTCACAAACAATTGCATTCAATCATTGGCGAAAGTCTGTGGTGAACCGCGAGGTTTTGATCCCCACCCGGCGCTGACGCGCCGACCTCCCCTTTTCAAGGGGAGGTGAACCTGCGGCACCGCCTTCATTCATTTCAAGGGGAGGTCCCCTTTTCAAGGGGAGGTGGGCCTGCGGCACCGCCTTCATTCTGTTCAAGGGGAGGTGAACCCTGAGGCGGCGCCTTCATTCATGAGGGCCATCACGCATTTCCAGCAAGCGTAGCAAGCCTGGCTCGGCTATAGCCGAGTTCGGATGGCGGTCGGGTGGGGGGGGATCTCACCTCCCCTTGAAAAGGGAATTATATACTTGACAAGTACGTGTACTTTGTGAGAGAGTTAATCACAAGGGGAGCCTTTAATGTCCATTTTATCCGCGCCGCATTTTCATAACGAAGCCGCAGCAATCGCGCGACTGGAGGAAATCGTGTGGTCTCAAGGGCCTTGCTGCCCGCGTTGTGGTGGCTTTGACCGCATTACTAACGTCAAGGGCGGTCGCATGGGTCTGCGCCGCTGCGGCCCGTGCAAGCGCGAGTTCACTGTAACTGTCGGCACCATTTTTGAGCGCAGCCACGTCAAGCTGCATATCTGGTTTCAGGCTGCTCACCTCATGGCGTCCAGCAAGAAGGGCATCAGCGCCCATCAGCTTCACCGCACCTTGAAGGTCACCTACAAGACCGCATGGTTCATGGAGCATCGCCTGCGTGAGGCAATGCGTGAAGGGCACTTCATTATGGGCGGCGAAGGCAAGACCGTCGAAATTGACGAAACCTATGTGGGCGGTAAGGAAAAGAACAAGCACCGCAATAAGCGCGTAAAGGGTGCTAACGGCGGTATTGGCAAGGCAGCCGTTTTTTCCCTAGTCGAGCGTGGCGGAAGCGTCCGTAGTCACCACGTTGCCACAGTGAGCGTCAAGAATCTTGCCCCGATCTTGCATCAGCAGCTTCATGACGCGACAAGCGTCATGAGCGATGATGGCGGCGCGCGTGTCGGCCGGATGTTTGCCAAGTATCAAACTGTTAACCATAGCATCGGAGAATACGTGCGTGGTGACGTGCATACAAACACGATTGAAGGATATTTCTCTATCCTGAAGCGTGGGATTACGGGCACCTATCATCACGTCAGCCCGCAGCACCTGAAGCGATATTTGGCCGAATTCGACTTCAGGTACAATGAACGGATGGCTCTTGGTGTGTCTGATGAAGCTCGCACAATCAAGGCGCTTCGTGGTATTGTTGGTAAACGGCTGACTTACCGGGACTCGTTTCCGGGCACCGGCTAACACGAGCCATCGCCATGAGTACACGGATAACGCTTCGTATAAGAGCGCGGGGTGAAGTCGATTCCCCGACCGTGGAAGATTTGCTTGATCAACTGCGGGACTATTTCGATATTCTTAAGGGAGTTGAAGAAGCTCTTGCGGAGGATGGTACGAGCGCAATCAACTGGCGCATCGTGAATGCCACCACCAACACTCCAATACAATTTACAGCCGAGGCGTCTGCAAAGACGTTTGCCGTTGATATTACGCGCCGTGCAGAATTGACAACGCGCTATACGGCAAATGGCTTGCAGTTATTGAAAGTGCGCGGAGAGCGGCCTCCTTACTTTAACGATAAAGTGATGCTTAGAGCCGGGCGTTTCTTTGAACGCGTAACGAACGGTTTGGATGAGACCAAGATTGCATACGCGGGCAATTTTCCTGATCTGGATATAACCCCCAGTGTGGCAAGGACAGCAGCTGCAAACGTGCGCGCAGCGCTCACTCCGCCAGACCAGCCCTATAAGGAAATTGGATCCGTTGAAGGGACTCCGCGAACGATTGGCCGTGACGGGTTTGGTCGTCTCGTGATGTGGCTCGGAGAGAGGCTGACTGGCGAGGAGGTAAAATGCATTTTGACTGGCGAAGCTGAGGCTGAAATGGGCGAACACCAAATAAAGGAAGTTTGGCAGCGTCGCAGACTTAGAGTGTTTGGAACTCTGCATTACAAAGGCAGAGGTAAGCTAAGCCAAGTTGATGGCGCTCAGATCAAGTTTTTCCGTGATAGACCTGATTTGCCTGATGTTGAAGATATTCTTGATGAGAATTTCACGGGAGGCCTGCCTTCCGAAGAGTATTTGAAAAGGCTGAGGGATGGCGAACTCTCTTAAGCGCGTTTCTTGGGATGCTTGCGCCTGGATCGCTCTGATCCAGAAAGAAAAATTCCAAGGGATGGCGGCAAGTTCGAAGATAGAGAGCAAATGTGCCGCGAAGTTATCGAGGCGGCAAAAAAGGGAAATATTGAGATTCTAATGTCTGCGCTTTGTTTGGCTGAAGTTTGCAAAAACCCTGCGTTAGTACAATCACAGACGACGGATAAAATCGCCGCGTTCTTCGAACGAGATTTTATTTTTGTGATCAACGTCGATACTGCAATAGGTGAAAAGGCGCGCGAATTAATGATGGGCGGATTTGCGAAACTGAAGCCGCCGGACGCAATTCATCTTGCCACAGCACTTCTTTCTCCTGGGGTCGAAGAACTACACACCTTTGATGGCAAATTGCTGGATATGAACGGTCTTTTGAAAAATCCATCTGGCGAACCACTGAAAATATGCAAGCCGGGGCATGGCGCGCCCGCGCCTCTATTCGAGAAAATGTATGCCGAGAAACCCGCGCCAGAAGCCCATCCGGAAGGATGACCCCGAACAATCGAAAGCCTTTATAAAAAAGGCCAAAGAGATCGGGGCTGACGAAAAGCATTCGGCTGCCGACAAGCTGATGGAGCGCTTGGCTAGGACGAAGCCCGAGCCGCGCGGAAAGAAGAAGTGACCGCTCAGCGCCTCGGCCAGCGCGACTACATTGCGGCGGCCCTGCTTGTGCTTGGGTCCGGAATTTTCGCGTACATCGTGTTGGATCAAGTAGGTGCGGCACTCGTCTGCGCAGGGTGCGTGAGCGTTTCGTTAGTGGTCAGTAGGAACTTGTAGTTGTACTTTTCAAGTATATAATTCCCCTTGAAAAGGGGAGGTGAACCTGCGGCACCGCCTTCATTCATGAGGGCCATCAGCAAACGCGGGCCGTCGATGGCGCCCGAAGAACAAGAGCAAGTGCCAAGGGGCCGAGCAATTGGGTTTCCCCGGACTTGTCAAATGAATTGTTTTGTCCCATTCAATTGGCCGCCAAGGCCGTCTCGCCTCTCGCATGCGTTCCGATGGGGAATAGTTCAACGGTAGAACATCGAACTCTGACTCCGAGAATCTAGGTTCGAATCCTAGTTCCCCAGCCACCTGTTTAGACATAGAACATTTCGGTCGGTCAGTCGGGCAGCGTTCTCTTTCCATGGAAAGGAACGGCATTTCCGAGCCAACCGTTTCTCGTATGCGCAAGGGCGAGTATTTCTTGGAACGTGGAAATAAGCCGTTCGAACTGGCAATTCTTTTCGTCAGGTTCTATCGATCGTTGGGCGCAATCGTCGGCGGAGACGATAAGGTTGCTGGGGAATGGATTAGAAATAATAATACGTCTTTGCGCTCCACTCCTCTGGAGCTAATTCAAACTATTGCCGGTCTCGTCAATGCCATCGGGTATCTCGACTCTCGAAGAGCTCCAATTTAGTAAGCGGCGCGCGAACGGTCATGCATGGCGAGTTGTTGAGGCACAGCATAAGGTCTCTACCGCCAAACTTACGGATAACGCGGACGAGCAAAAGCTTCTTGAAAACTTGATCGAGGAAACGAAACCGATTTTTCCGGATGAAATCCGGCATCTTCATTTCTTGCTCTCGACCCCCTTTAGATACGACCCGCCGCAAGTTTAATGATCAAGTCTCGACGACTTTCTTTAGAGGCGCGGTTCGACCGACCGCCAATTGGGTACGATTCGACGCGCCAACTTTACGCATGATTTGACGCACGTGCACCTTGACCGTGCCTTCCGTCATACCGAGGTGGCGTCCGATCAGCTTGTTGGATTCCCCGAGCCGAATGCGCTCGAGTACTTGTCGTTGGCGGAGCGTCAGATGGGACGAGCTGAAATTCTCTTCGCTCCTCCCCGGAACGATGCTTACGGCTGCGTCACTACCGGGCGAAACTCCCGATTCGCGTTCCGGCATTTCAAGCTGCGGGTCGCGATAATGACGGCTGTCCTCCAATTGCGGCAAGTTACGAAATGCCGAAGGAGGAAAATACGTGCCCCCGTGCAATATGAACGAGAGCGCTTGAAAGGCGAGCATGGAATTGATGCCGCTGGATATATAGCCCTGTACGCCCTTCCGCATCGCGACAGCGACGTCTTGATCGTCTTCTCTGTCGGAAATAACGACCAATGGCGTGTTTGGAGCGCGGGTACGCAATGTTTCGAGAATGTGGAGGGTTCTTCTTTCAGACAACAGCTCGCCGCCGTTGCCGAGAATCAGCATTTTGAAT
The DNA here is from genome assembly GCA_963697535.1 of uncultured Pseudomonadota bacterium. Taxonomy (GTDB): domain Bacteria; phylum Pseudomonadota; class Alphaproteobacteria; order Rhizobiales; family Xanthobacteraceae; genus Pseudolabrys. The sequence continues at coordinate 1,902,619 of OY969085.1, forward strand.
TCAGAACGTCCGTCGCCCCATTGCTCGGTCTGCTCCGGGGTGAATGAAACGATCCGGATCTTTTCAACGGCCGCCCATGGCTCGAGCAGCCGCATAAGGCCGGTCCGCCGAAACTCTCTTTCATCGATAACGGCAATGCACGGATAGCGGCTCATGATGGCCCTACGCAGACTCGTTCCCGATGCACCGTCGTGATCGACGCCGATGCAAACCAAAACGCCTCCCGAACTGGTATTCAGCGGCGAAAACGTCCGTCCAAGCTTTGAGCGTATCTATTTCGATGTATCCGAGCCTTACCGGGCCGGCCTTGACTAACCAATTCGGGATAGCGAACTACTCATTTAATTATAATTCAACATAAAGTTTCCGACAAATTTGACAAATTTCCGAAATGGAAACGATACCACCGTGCGCGCGCCAAGATTGCAAGTTCCCGATTTATTGGAATACCGAATTTGTTGACAGAAGACCCTCATGAATGAAGGCGGTGCCGCAGGTTAACCTCCCCTTGAAAAGGGGAGGTCGGCGCGTCAGCGCCGGGTGGGGATCAAAGCCTCGCGGTTCACCACAGACTTTCGCCAATGATTGAATGCAATTGTTTGTGAGTCAGCCGGTGGGCACGGCGTGCTCGCGCACGCCTTTGCCCACCCTACGCTTGCTCATGAATGAAAACGGTGCCGCAGGTTCACCTCCCCTTGAAAAGGGGAGGTCGGCGCGTCAGCGCCGGGTGGGGATCAAAGCCTCGCGGTTCAATCCGACGAGAGATCCCCACCTGACAAGAGATCCCCACCTGACAAGAGATCCCCACCCGACCGCCTTCCGGTCGGAAACATCCGACCGGTGCGGCCCCTTTTCAAGGGGAGGTGACGTCGCGGAAAGGCTTTGCCTGATCACCCTGGAAATGCCTGACGACCCTCATGAATGAAGGCGGTGCCCGCAGGTTAACCTCCCCTTTTCAAGGGGAGGTGATGCGCGGCGCTTGAATTTGGCGCGAAGTCGCGCTTGAGTAGCAAGGACATTTAAAAACAGGAGGCACCATCATATGCGCGCAGGATTGGCTTTTATCTTTGTTGCTGCTGTCATCGGGTCGGTGTGGTGGCCCCCCATTGTCGAGGCGCGCTGGTGCGCGGTGCATAATCCGGGGCTTGGCGATATTCAGTGGGCTTGTCATTTTCGCACGCTGTCGCTGTGCGCGGCGGCCGTCGGCCCCGCAAGCGATTTCTGCCTCGAAAATCCCAATTGGTATTTGTATCGCCGCCATCGGTGGCATGCTACGCGATAGACGCGAGGCCAACGATCAGCAAGCGTAGGGTGGGCAAAGGCGTGCGCGAGCACGCCGTGCCCACCGGCTGACTCACAAACAATTGCATTCAATCATTGGCGAAAGTCTGTGGTGAACCGCGAGGCTTTGATCCCCACCCGGCGCTGACGCGCCGACCTCCCCTTTTCAAGGGGAGGTGAACCTGCGGCACCGTTTTCGTTCATGAGCAAGCGTAGGGTGGGCAAAGGCGTGCGCGAGCACGCCGTGCCCACCGGCTGACTCACAAACAATTGCATTCAATCATTTGCGAAAGTCTGTGGTGAACCGCGAGGCTTTGATCCCCACCCGGCGCTGACGCGCCGACCTCCCCTTTTCAAGGGGAGGTGAACCTGCGGCACCGTTTTCATTCATGAGCAAGCGTAGGGTGGGCAAAGGCGTGCGCGAGCACGCCGTGCCCACCGGCTGACTCACAAACAATTGCATTCAATCATTGGCGAAAGTCTGTGGTGAACCGCGAGGCTTTGATCCCCACCCGGCGCTGACGCGCCGACCTCCCCTTTTCAAGGGGAGGTTAACCTGCGGCACCGCCTTCATTCATTTCAAGGGGAGGTGACAGGGGCTTCCTTAAGTCAGGAACAAAATCCTTGACAACGTGACGCTGCGTCGCTAGCGTTGCGGCAGGGTCGGCGTGGCGCGCCATGCAATGCCGTCGTGCCGCCGGCCGTTGCCAAAATTCATTCCCAACATCGCAGTCGAACGGAGTATCGCCATGGCGAAGACAAGCCGTGCGCCGGCGCGGATTACCCGCGCCCACAAAAAAGTGCGCCTTAACGGCACCCACAAAAAAGCGCGCCTTAACCGCGCGCCCAAAAAAGCGCCCAAAAAAGCGCCCAAAAAAGCGCCATTGAAAGGCGTGACGGCAAAACCGCCGAAAGAAAAAAAAGCAAACCATGCGGACGATAAAACCGGCAAAACGCCGGGCGCATCACAACAACGGTGCCGCATTAAAAACGACAAGCCCGTCAAAACTCGCGAGCCTGGCGCGATAATTCCGGCGAAGCGCCGCGGCCGGCCGCGGATCTGCTTGTCACCCGATCGGCTCGAGGAATGCCGGCGCCGTTACGAGGAAACCACGGCGACCATCAAGTCCATCGTACTCCTCTGCGGCGTCAGCCGCATCATCATCAAACGTCTGGCCAAGGAAAACAACTGGACACGCTTTTACCCGCAACCCGCAAAATGCGGACCGCCAAAAATTCAATTCACCCCCGCGCTGCTGGCGGAATGCCGCCGCCGTTATGAGGAGACGCCGCAGGGCGCGGAGACGATCGCGGTCTTTTGCGGTGTCAGTTCGCATAAAATCGAGTGTCTGGCTCGGGAAAACAATTGGACGCGCTTTCGCCCTACGCCGCTCGACCTGCCGCCTTCGGAGCGCTTGCGTCAGCGCGCGGCAGCGTTGGCGGAGGCGGTGCAGCGAAAGGCGAATTCGGAGTCCGCAACGTCGCGGACTGCCACCGCCAATCTTTGCCCGCCGCACGTCGGGCAGGCGCAATTTGCGCGAAGCAGTGCGGAACCGGGGCAAGCCCGCCTTCAGGCAGGGCAATCGCATGTGCCCGTGGCCGCAGCCTTCACCTCTCCCCGCCCGAACTCGGGTTTACCCGAGTTCGGCATTATCAAGTGGTCGAAGTCGGATATATCCGACTTCGACTGGGGAGAGGTCGACTTCCGAGCGACTGCGAGGAAGTCGGGTGAGGGGGAGACCCCCACCCCAACCCTCCCCCTTTCAGGGGGAGGGAGCAGAGGCGCGGTGCCACATGCGATTGCTCTGCGCCTTCAGGGGGGAGGGGAGGAGACTGCCGTGCCGTCGATGCCGACAAACGAAGCCGGGGCTGCGACGGACGCGCTCGAGATGCCGGCGGACGCCATTGCCGCGAGCATCGCGGACGTGCTTGCCGGCGTGCGTCGCGTGCTTGCCGCCGTCAACGTCATGCAGGCGCGCACGGCAGATGAACAGACGCCGCTCGATGCGCAGCGCCTCGCACAGACTTACGCCAGCCTCAACGCGACGTTGCGAGATCTTCAGCGCGCGCAAAGCGGCCCGCAGCCCATACAATATGCAGGACACTATGACGACGACATGCCCGCCGATATCGATGAATTCCGTGAATCGCTTGCGAAAAGAATTGAGGCGTTTATGGAAAGCCGGCCAGACGAGAGCGATGCTGCTGGATCTCCCGCTGCCGCAGACGATGCGGTTTGACCGCGACTTCATCCTCCTCGCGCATCGCCACCAGGAGCCGCGCGCGCATGCCAACAATAGCGGCGCGTGGACCACCTGGCTGATGCTCGGCGGGCGCGGCGCGGGCAAAACGCGTCTCGGCGCGGAGTTCGTGCGCGCGCTCGTGCATGGCACATCGCCTTATACGCAAGCGCCGCACCGTTCCATCGCGCTTGTCGGCGAAACCGAACACGACGTGCGCGAGGTGATGATCGAAGGCCCCTCGGGTCTGCTCGCTGTTTCTCCGCGCGGCGAACGCCCCGTTTGGACGTCCTCGCGCCGCCGTCTTGAATGGCCGAACGGCGCGGTCGCCTACGCCTTCTCGGCGGAAGATCCCGAGCAGTTGCGCGGGCCGCAATTCGACGCCGCCTGGTGCGACGAACTCGCCAAGTGGAAGCACGCCGACTTGACCTTCGACATGCTGCAATTCGGCTTGCGCTTGGGCGCGCATCCGCGCCAGCTCCTCACCACCACACCGCGGCCGATCCCGCTCATCAAACGCCTCATCGCCGATCCGCGCACGGCGGTGACGCGTGCGAAAACGCAAGACAACGCCAGCAATCTCTCGCCCGCCTTTCTGAAAGACGTCGTCGGCCGCTATGCCGGCACACGGCTGGGGCGCCAGGAGATCGACGGCGACATCATCGAGGAGCGCAACGACGCGCTGTGGACGCGCGCAATGATCGAAGACGCGCGCGTCGGCGACGCGCCGCCGCTTAGGCGCATCGTCATCGGCGTCGATCCGCCCGGTTCGGCGAAGAAGGGCGCGGATGCTTGCGGCATCGTCGCGGCGGGCGTCACCGAAAACGGCATCGTCTATGTGCTGGAGGACGCCAGTGCGCAAGGCTTGGCCCCCGCCGGCTGGGCCGCGCGCGCCATTGCGCTTTACAAGCGGCATGAAGCGAACGCGATCGTCGCCGAAGTGAATTTCGGCGGCGAGATGGTACGCGCCGTGCTGCGCCAGGTGGATGCGAGCGTGCCGGTGAAATGCGTGCACGCCACGCGCGGCAAATATCTGCGCGCGGAGCCGGTGGCCGCGCTCTATGCGCAAGGCAAGGCGAAACATGTGGGCCGTCCCTTCACCCAACTCGAGGACGAGATGTGCGACTTCGGTATCGATGGCCTCTCGAGCGGCGCCTCGCCGGACCGGCTCGACGCGCTGGTGTGGGCGGTGACGGCATTGATCGCGCGCGGCGGCGGCCAAGGCCCGCGCATCCGCAGTTTATGGGGCGGCCCGCTCGTGCCGCACGGCATTTTACATCCGGCGTATTAAGCCCCTAGTGGAGTGGATTTGACATTCGCTACCCACCTGGCCGCAAGCTCGCGAAGCGAATGTCAAATCCAAAACTCCACTAGAAACTTATATTTGGCTCATGGTCTTTCGATTCAAACATTCGCAAAAGATCCCCGCCGAAATGGGTAGCGAATGTTTGAATCGGACCACTAGCCCGTAGGGCGGATTGGCCGAAGGCGTAACCCGCCTTACGGGCTTCCAGAGTTTATCGACATGATGACAGTCGACATTGTGCCGACGATTTTCGATGCGCCACATAATAAGAGCGGTGAACTTTCGCCGTTCATGGTTGTTGAAATTGCACGCTTTGGCAACCAAGGGAGAGTGTGATGCGCAAGGCCCTTCTCGGTACGGTGTTCTCGACCGCGCTTGTCATTACGACGTTGGCGGGTACGCCGGTATGGGCACAGCAGCAGCAGCAAGGTCCTCAACAACAGCCGGCCACGCAAGAACAGCAAAGAAAGCCCAACATTCTCGTCATCATGGGCGACGACATCGGCTGGTTCAACGTCGGCGCCTATCATCAAGGTATCATGTCGGGGAAGACGCCCAACCTCGATAAACTTGCCGCCGAGGGCATGCGTTTTACCGACTACTATGCCGAAGCGAGCTGTACGGCGGGGCGCGCGAATTTCATCACCGGCGAACTGCCGATCCGCACCGGTCTGACGACGGTCGGTCAGGCGGGCGCCGATGTTGGTATTCCCGAACAGGCCGTGACTTTGGCCACCGTGCTTAAATCATTGGGTTACGAAACGGGGCAGTTCGGAAAGAATCATTTGGGCGATTTGAATAAGTATCTACCCACGGTGCACGGCTTCGACGAGTATTTCGGTTACCTTTATCACCTCGATGCGATGTCCGATCCCTATTGGTTCGATTACCCGCAAGATTGGATCAACAAATACGGGCCGCGCAACCTCATCCATTCCTACGCGACCGATAAAGACGACTTTACCGTAGAGCCGCGCTGGGGCAGGATCGGCAGGCAGCAGATCATCGACGAAGGTCCACTGGCGCCGTTCCCCGACATGACGGGGAGGCAGAACTGGCAGCAAGGGCCGAAGGCCAAGTACGATATGGAAACTTTCGATAGCGTGCTTGTGAAGGCTACCTCCGCCTTCATGGATAAAGCGAAGAGGGACGGCAAACCTTTCTTCATCTGGCACAATACGACACGCATGCACGTGTTCACTTATCTTTCGCCGGAATACCAAAAGAAGATGAATCCCACGAGCAATTACGGTCTCGAAGAGGCGGGAATGGCGCAGCTCGACGACAACGTTGGCGCGCTCCTAAAGCACTTGCAGGACATCGGCGAAGCCGACAACACGATCGTCATCTTTACCACTGACAATGGCGCCGAGGTGTTCACTTGGCCGGACGGCGGCATGACGCCGTTTCGGGCCACCAAAGGCACCGTTTTCGAAGGCGGCTTCCGCGTGCCGTGCATCGTCCGCTGGCCCGGGCACATCAAAGCCGGCTCGGTCGAGAACGGCTTGATCTCGGGGCTTGATTGGCTGCCGACGCTTACCGCCGCGGCCGGCAATTCAAACATTACCGACCAACTCTTGAACGGCGTAACGCTTCAAGGCCGGCACTACAAAAACCACCTCGACGGCTACAATCAGATGGACCTTTTGACGGGCAAGGGATCATCCGCCCGCCATGAACTCTTCTACTTTGGCGGTCCGCAACTCGGCGCCATTCGCATCGACGACCTCAAGTTTCAATTTTATCAGCAGCCCTATGGCTGGCCTGGTGAAAAGGTCACGACGGACATGCCGAGCATCGTCAACATCCGCCAAGATCCGTTCGAGCGCACGCCGTCAATCCGTGGCGAAACCCTCAACCATCTCGGCGGCGGTTACATGAACGATTTTTATGCCCGCGAATTCTGGCGCTTCGTGCTGGTACAGGGCGCGGTCGCGAAGCTGGCGCAAACGGCTATCGAATTTCCGCCGATGCAAGCACCGGCTTCCTTCAATCTCGATGCGATCAAAAGGGAGATCCAGCAGAAGCTCAATCAACACGAGGGAGATTAGAGCAACACGCGCCACAAAAAACGCCGCCATGGCCGGGCATAGTTCGAAGAACGCTCGCTTCGCTCGGCCTTATGTCCCGGCCATTTTAGATTTTGCGGCAATAGCGATTTAGTCGCTGCCGCCGCGAATTGAACCCAAGAGGTAGCCACAATGGATAGGCGCTACCACGTTCATAGACGCGCGATATTGGCGGGACTGTTGACGTCAACGGCGTACGGACTGGTGTCGCCGCTTGTCACGGCGCTGGCGCAAGAAGACCCGCTGCCCTCGTGGAACGAGGGCCAAGCGAAGCGATCGATCAGAAATTTTGTCGCCGATGTGACCCGCCAGGGCTCGCCCACCTTTATTCCGGCGCCGCAACGCGTCGCCACCTTCGACAACGATGGGACGTTATGGTGCGAGCACCCAATGTATGTGCAGCTTGCCTTTGCGCTCGATCGGGTCAAAGTGCTCGCGCCGATGCATCCCGAATGGAACAACAAACAGCCGTTCAAAGCCGCTTTGGACGGCGACATGAAAGCGCTTGGGGAGGCGGGAGAACACGGCGTCGTCGAACTCATCACGGCCTCGCACGCGAGCATGACCACGGGTGAGTTCGAAGAGATCGTCACGAAATGGCTTTCGACCGCGCGCCATCCGCGATTTAAAAAGCCCTATACCGATCTCGTCTATCAGCCGATGCTCGAATTGCTCGCTTATTTGCGTGCTAACGGCTTCAAAACGTTCATCGTCTCCGGCGGCGGCGTCGAATTCATGCGGCCGTGGACCAAGCCGGTGTATGGCATTCCGCCCGAACAGGTCGTTGGATCGAGCATCAAGACGCGGTTTCAGATGCGCAATAGCACGCCCGAGCTGTTTCGCCTTCCGCAAGTCGATTTCGTCGACGATGGGCCGGGCAAGCCGGTCGGCATCAATTCGCACATCGGTCTGCGTCCCGTGGCCGCCTTCGGCAACTCCGACGGCGATCTGCAAATGTTGCAATGGGCGACGCAAGGGACTGGCGGCCGCCGCTTCGCTTTGATCGTGCACCATACCGACGGCGTGCGCGAATATGCCTATGACCGGCACGCGCGCTTCGGCCGGCTGGACAAAGCGCTCGACGCCGCCGCGCTCGACAAATGGACCGTGGTGAGCATGAAGACCGACTGGAAGCGCATCTTCAAGTTTGAGTAGGGTTACAGTAACCGCTTCAACCGCTTCCATGGCTCAGGCCGGCGGTTGGTTCCGGCCCCGGCCAATTTCCGGCGAACTGACCTTGCCGCCATCGCAAGCCATTCAAGAGGCGGCCGAGTGAACAAAGCCGAGACCCGCGCCGAGTTGATCGACCCCGCGCTGCGGATAGCGGAGTTCCGCGTATTACCTGCGTTGAGGATACCCGATGTGCGCGCAAAAGCGCTCTATTGCCATTGCAACGGTCCGTTCGGAGATGCGTCCCACAGTTTTGACCACAAGGCCGGCATTGAGCGTGACGATACGGTTGATGCGAATCCAGCTTGCCGCCGGCAGGGCACCGCTCACCATGTCCGCCGCCGCAAGCGGCAGCGCGTGCTCGGATTGCGGACGCGATGTGACGGGAAGCGCGATGAAATCGCCGTAGCTGTCGGCATTTGTCAGTGCGAGCACCGGGCGGCGCTTCGCGGCCGACAAGTCGGTGAAAGGAAAAGGGACAGGCAGCAAATCCCCGCGCTCAGGCATTGTCCCAGACTTTATCTTCGGCGTTGTCCCATAGAGGCGCAAGGGAGCCAGCCTGGGCCTTCATCAGATCTTGCCACTCCGCCCGGTCGCGCCGTTCGCGCAAGAAGCCGACGAAATCAAGCACCTCGCGGGCGAGCGGCTCGGGCAATGCCTTTACCTGCTCGTAAACCATCTCGGCGATGCTCATGTTCTTCTCCACTTCGCGTGCCGAAGAGTTTTGTATCACGTTTTGATATCGCGCGGGAGGTGGCATGAACGAGGCCGAGACCCGCGCCGACACCCTCACCCGGCTTCGCGCTGGCGCGCTCAGCCACCCTCTCCCGCATAGCCCGTCGAAGACGGGCGTGAACGCCCTTACGCCGGGAGAGGGTTGGGGTGAGGGCGGTTTTGACCACGAGGGTGGCATTGAGCGTGACGATACGGTTGAACTCGGCGGACGCGCAATACCGGTTATCCACGCGGCGTAAATTGATTGAGGTCGTAAATCCCCATGGCTTGCTCCAGGATCGCCACCCGCTGAACCATTTTTTCGAAGCCATCGTCGCCAAAGAGTTCGTGCTCCTTCTTCTCGAATTCGTCGGCCATGGAATTGTATTCGTTTGACGATACGAGCTCCTTGAGCTTGGGAAAAAGAGCGGTGTCCTCGCGCGCGGCATGCGGCCGGTACATCGTGATGAACGAATGCACGGCGACTATAAGCTGCCGGCGGTCTTCGCCATTGCTGCGGCTCTTCGGTGCAAAGTGCAGGACCGTGTCGGTCAGGCGCCGCCCCGCTTCGTGTTGCTGCAGCAGCGTCTCGACGAGGCCGACCAATTGGCCGGCTTGTTTGAAGCGAGGGAACACGTATTGTTCCTCCAGCCGCTCGTGATAATTGTTGATGAAGTCGCGAATGATTCCGCCGGCATTCGTCATGAGGGCGGGATCGAAGTCTTCGTTCGCTGCGAATTTGCGCAATCCGGCCTCATAAACCAGGAGCACGCGATCGAGCACGCCGTGTTCGCGCATGAGGTCTTCGGGTGGCGTGACCGCCTCCCGATTGTCGGTCGCGGTGTGATTGCGTTCTCCTGCCGCAGGCTTGTCCTCTTCCGCGCGTGCCGCAGGCGTGATGACGTGCGGAGCGAACGCCAGCGGCACAATACCGGCGGCGGCAGCCTGAATGAACCGGCGTTTTGTCGCGTGGAGCTCGGTCATGGAAACCTCCATAAACTTGGCCAATCCAACTCCGATTGACTGGAGAAACCAACAACAATGCGCGCGGCTGCCTAAACGTCAAAGCCCTTTCTGCATATTCCTTTTACTCCTTTTACTCCTTTTAGGCTTTTTACGGCTTTTTACGGCTTTTACGGCCGTTCTCGCTATCATTTCTTGACAGCCTTGTAACCGACGATTTGGCCCTTGTTTTTTATTGGAACGGGCTCATCCCCGTCTGGCAGGAAAGGTTGTCTAACCCCAAGGGGTCGGTAACAGATTCTGCGTGGGCGCTGTTTCTGTCTTCGGTCCAAGCGTATTGAGATTTGCATTGCCCGGCATTACGCGCTTCACTCCGATAATTATAACATTGCCTTGGGGGCGATCGGCAGGAGTTACGGCGTTAGGGGCAGGAGCATTGACGGGCGTCTTGTTGATAGCATGAGAACGATCACCCATTTTTTTGGTTCCTTCGTGTCGGAAAATTCAGCATTTGCCATTATACGGCCATTCCTCGCCGCGGGCTGTAACGTAAGTGACAGACGTGGAGGGGAACGCTTTTGACCGGACGGACAAGTAAATCGCCTAAACATCGAGCTTCTTCATTTGCAAACGCCGGGCCGCACATTCGCTTCGCGAGCTTGCGGCCAGGTGGGTAGCGAATGTCAAATCCACTCCACTAGGTCTGCGCATAGGCGATAGTCGACAACAGCGCAATATTGGGATGGCGTGAATTGAGCCGCGTGTGCTGGACCACGATCGGTACGTTCGACTCGATAACCGAGGCGTAACTCGTATCACGCGGCACCGGCGGCTCTTTCAAGTCGTTGAAGCGCAAATGCAACGTGCGCCGGGCGTCAAGTTTGACGCGATAGGGGCCGACCGGATCGCGGTCGGTGAAATACAGCGTGATCGCGATGTCTGCATCTCTATCGCTCGCATTGAGTAGACAGACCGCTTCATGCGAGACCAGCGCGTGGTCCTGGCTCACGCTCCCGCTCGGAATGTAACCTTCGGCGATCGCCCAGCGGCGGTGGCCGATCTCAAGCATGGCGCGGCTCCCGCACGTCGATGAGCGCCAGCCCGGTTTCACGGTCCTGCGTTTTTTGCAAATAGCCCGGCTGCTCGTCAATAATCATTTCGAGTGTCGGCCGTACATGCGCTTCACCGAGATGACCTGCAAGCGCGGTGCCGTCTTTTCGGCCGACGACGAGATGAATATGAACGGCAGGCTCGCCTTCGGGATCAAGCGCGACATCGCCGTTCAACGAGGCCACTTCAACTTGCTCGCGCACCTGAATGTCCCGGTAATCCTTCTTCTCCCAGTCGAAATATTTTAGCACGACATCGCTGAACGCGCCGATGGCGGTGATTTGCGCCGCGCGGATATGCTCGCGCCTCGCAAAATCCCTCGTCAAGGAAAGGACTTCGTCACCATTCTTCATGATCACAGCGAACGTCCGCTGGCCGTTGGACTCGTTCAGAAGCCTGCTCTCCATCTCGCTATCGCTTGTATTTGCTCGCCCTCGCCAGGACAAAGCGAGCAGCCATTCTTTGTTCCGCGACGCCACTGGAACGCCAGCTGCTCATGTTCGTTGACCAAACGCAGTGCTCTTGCTCAGCGGGTCGGCAACGGGGGCCAAGGAGGGGCCAAGGAGGGGCCAAGGAGGGGCCAAGGAGGGGCCAGGGAGCGGAGTTGCCTCAGGAGGTTCCCCATGGCGAACGTGACAGCCGGCGATGTGCTGGTCGAAACGCTGATCCGCTGGGGCGTTGATACCGTGTTCGGCCTTCCGGGCGACGGTGTCAACGGCATCATCGAATTACTGCGCAAGCGCCGAAACGAAATTAAATTCGTTCAAGTGCGGCACGAGGAGGCGGCCGCTTTCAATGCCTGTGCCTATGCGAAGTGGACGGGACGGCTCGGTGTCTGCGTCGCCACTTCGGGGCCTGGCGGCATTCATCTGCTCAACGGCCTCTATGATGCCAAGCTCGACGGGCAACCGGTGCTGGCAATCACCGGATTGCAGTTCCACGACCTATTACACACCTGGACGCAGCAGGATGTCGAGCTCGACAAGCTGTTCATCGACGTCTGCGTCTACAACACGCGCATTATGGGGCCGCAGCATACGGAAAACGTGGTGGAGCTCGCGTGCCGCACCGCGCTCGTTTATCGCGGTGTCGCGCACGTGACCATGCCAGTCGATATACAATCGGAGTCGCTCCAAAAAGGCATGCGATCCAGGCGAAATATCGCCCATCATGTGCCGGATATGCTGGCGCTGTCGAATCAGATGCCGAGTGAAAGGCAACTTGATAAGGCCATCGATATCCTCAATGCCGGCAAGAAGACGGTGATCATGGCCGGGCGCGGCGCGCTCGGTGCTGGCGAGGCGCTCATTGCCGTGGCTGAACGTTTGGCAGCGCCCATCGTTAAGCCGTTGCTCGGCAAGGCGGCGGTGCACGATGATGACCCTTATTGCATGGGAGGGATCGGCCTGCTCGGCACCAGACCGGCACAGGAGGCGCTGGAAGACTGCGATACGTTGCTGATTGCGGGCTCGAACTTCCCCTATATTGAATATTACCCCAAACCCGGCCAAGCGAGAGCGGTGCAGATCGAACTCGATCCCATGCGCGTCGGTCTGCGTTACCCGGTGGAGGCCGGCCTGGTCGGCGACGTCGATCGCACGCTGCGTGCCATGCTGCCCAAACTCACGATGCACGAGGACCGCTCGTTCCTGGAAAAAGCGCAGCGGGATATGAAGGAATGGAACGCCGTCATGGAGGAACGCGGCACGGTGAAGGACAAGCCGATGAAGCCTCAGGTGGTCGCGCACGAACTCAACAAGCTCCTTTCCGATGATGCGATCATCGCCACCGACTCCGGTACGATTACCACTTGGATCGCGCGGCATCTTATGATCCGCGGCGACATGAAATTCTCCTGTTCGGGCAACCTCGCCACCATGGCTTGCGGCCTGCCCTATGCAATCGCGGCGGCCGTGGCTTATCCGGGCCGCCAAGTCGTCGCCTTTGTCGGCGACGGCGGGTTGACGATGCTGGTGGGTGAGCTGGCAACCTGCGTGAAATACGGTCTCGACGTAAAGATCATCGTGATCAAGAACAACGTGCTCGGTCAGATCAAATGGGAGCAGATGGTGTTCTTGGGAAATCCTGAATATGTTTGCGAGCTCCAGCCGATCGATTTCGCGGCGGTGGCGAAGGGATTTGGCATGCGCGGGTTCACGATCGACGATCCCCAGCAATGTGCCGGCACGCTGCGCCAGGCGTTGTCGACCCCCGGTCCGGCGCTCGTCGAGGCGGTGGTCGATCCGCACGAGCCGCCGATGCCGCCCAAAATATCCTTCAGCGACGCCAAGAATTTTGCCGAAGCTTTGGCGCGCGGTACGCCGGCCGCGGGCAAAATCGCGCTCACCGTTGTGTCGGACACGGTCCGCGAACTGATCTGAGGTGATCTCCCATGTTGCGTTCGACGCCGGCTATCGACGGCATCACGTGTCGGGTGTTTCGCATCCCGACCGACGCGCCGGAGGCCGACGGCACGATCTGCTGGGATCACACGACGATGGTGCTGGCGGAAGTAAGCGCGGGCGGCGAGCGTGGTCTCGGTTACACTTACAGCTCGGCTGCGGCCGCCTCGGTGATTGACAATCTCCTTGCTGAATTGGTGCGCGGCAAATGCCCCTTGGACATTCCGGCGCTTTGGTCCGTCATGGTCGGCGCGGTGCGCAACCTCGGCTGGCCAGGGATTGCCGCCTGCGCCATTTCGGCGGTGGATACCGCGCTGTGGGATCTCAAAGCCAAGCTATTCGGGCAGCCGCTGTTCGCGTTGCTCGGCGCTGAACGGCGCGAGGTGCCGATCTATGGCAGCGGCGGCTTTACGTCGTATACGGTCGAACATTTGCAGAAGCAGCTCGCCGGCTGGGTCGAGAAAAACGGTTGCCGCTGGGTGAAGATGAAGATCGGCAGCGAGCCCGACAAAGACTTTGAACGCGTCCAGGCGGCTCGACGCGCGATCGGCGCGGCCACTCTGTTCGTCGATGCGAATGGCGCCTATTCGCGCAAGCAGGCTTTATCCTTTGCGGAGAAATTTGCCGGTGTGGGCTGGTTCGAGGAACCGGTGTCGAGTGACGATCTCGAGGGCCTTCGCTTGATCCGCGACCGGGCGCCGGCCGGCATGGATATTGCGGCCGGTGAATACGGCTATAATCCGTTTTACTTTCGCCGCATGCTGCAAGCTGGCGCCGTCGATGTCCTTCAGGCGGATGCGACGCGCTGTGGAGGCATCACCGGTTTCCTTAAGGCGGCGGCTATTGCCGACGCATTTCAAACCCCGTTTTCAGCCCATACTGCGCCGGCGCTGCATCTTCATGCCTGCTGTGCGGCACCGCGGCTATGCCATCTCGAATGGTTTTACGACCATGTCCGTATTGAGCGCGCGGTATTCGATGGTGCGCCGGCCCCGCGCGCCGGCATGATCGCGCCCGATCCGGACCGGCCGGGTTTGGGGCTCACGTTCAAGTTGGCGGACGCTGAACGGCTGGCCGCCTAATACAATGATCCCGAAGGGCACGCAATGCGGCACGTAATCGAGATCAGACGCGAGAACGGCTCCGGCCGCAGCTGGGCGGCGCGGATTAGGCGTGCACCCAATGGGCGCATCGCGAGCATCGCCTCTTTCGCCGGCGAGAGCGCCTATCGTGCGCTCGGTTCTGCCCTTGCCGGCAATCTGGAAGGGGAAGTGCGTTTCGACGCCGGCGGGCGCGCGCTCTATGCCACTGATGCCTCCAATTACCGTCAGGTGCCCATCGGCGTGGTGATCCCGCGTCATATCGCCGACGTGACCGCCACCGTCGACCTCTGCCGCCAACACGGCGCGCCCATCGTGCCGCGCGGCGGCGGCACCAGCCTCGCCGGACAGACATGCAACGTCGCTGTCGTCATCGATTTTTCAAAATACATGCATGATTTGATTTCAGTCGATGCTGTCAATCGTCTCGCCGAGGTGCAGCCCGGATGCGTGCTCGATGATTTGCGCGATGCCGCCGAGCTGCATCACCTGACTTTTGGACCGGATCCGGCGACACATGACCACAACACTTTGGGCGGCATGCTCGGCAATAATTCTTGCGGTGTGCATTCGGTGATGGCTGGACGCACATCGGACAATGTCTCACGTTTGGATATTCTCACCTATGACGGTGTGCGGATGACGGTGGGGGCCACGAGCGATGCGTTATTTCAAGACATTCTGGCCCGTGGCGGCCGGCGCGCCGAAATTTACCGGGCGCTCGACGAATTTCGTCGCAAATACGCCGATCTGATCCGCGCGCGTTATCCGAAGATCCCTCGGCGTGTTTCGGGTTATGAAAATCTCGATCAACTCCTGCCGGAAAACGGTTTCAATGTTGCACGTGCATTGGTGGGAACGGAAGCGACCTGCGTTCTGATTTTGCGAGCCGAGCTTAATCTGGTGCACAGCCCGCCCTCGCGTGTACTCACCGTCATCGGCTTCGACGATGTCTTCGCTGCCGCCGATGCGATTCCAGCCGTGCTGAAGCATAAGCCGATTGCGGTCGAAGGACTTGACGACATGCTGGTCGACTTTATGACGCGCAAGCACCTTCATCCGGACGATGTCAGAATGTTGCCGAAAGGACGGGGGTGGCTGGTCGTTGAATTCGGCGCCGACAACCGGGAGGAAGCGGAGCGTCGCGCCAAGAGCGCGCTCGATGAATTCAAAAAAAGCGGCAGTGACGCTAAACTACTCGACGACATCGAGCATGAAAAGAAAATTTGGGAGTTGCGCGAGGCGGGGCTTGCCGCCACCGCGCATGTGCCCGATTGGCCCGAAGCCTATCCGGGCTGGGAAGACAGTGCTGTCGCGCCCGAGAAGCTCGGCGGTTACCTGCGCGATCTGAAAGCGCTTTTTCATCGTCACGGCTATGACGCATCGGTCTACGGCCATTTTGGCGATGGGTTGGTGCATTGTCGGATCGATTTCGATCTTGCCTCGGAAAAAGGCGTAGACAATTGGCATAATTTCATGGAGCAGGCGGCCGATTTGGTCGTCAGTTATGGCGGCACGCTTTCGGGAGAGCACGGAGACGGTCAAGCGCGTGCGGAGCTTTTGGAAAAAATGTACGGGCCGGAACTGGTCCGGGCGTTTCGCGAATTCAAGGCGATTTGGGATCCCGCCAACCGGATGAATCCGGGCAAGATCGTCGACCCGTTTCCGATCACGTCAAATTTGCGACTAGGGCCCGAATATCGACCGCTCGAATACGGCGGCCATTTCGCTTACCAGGAAGACGGCGGGAGTTTCACACAGGCGATGCGCCGCTGTGTCGGCGTCGGCACCTGCCGGCGCCGAACCAGCGAGAAGGGTGTAATGTGCCCAAGCTATATGGCGACGGGCGAAGAAAAGCATTCCACACGCGGCCGCGCGCGGCTTCTCTTTGAAATGATGCGTGGCGATCCGCTTGAGGACCTGTGGAGGAGCCGGGAGGTCGAGGAGGCGCTCGATCTTTGCTTTGCGTGCAAGGGCTGCAAGAGCGATTGCCCTGTGCATGTCGATATGGCGACCTACAAAGCGGAATTCCGCTCGCAGCATTATCGGGGACGTTTGCGCCCGCGTGCATCGTATTCGATGGGCTTGATTCACAGATGGTCGCGGCTCGCGGCCCTGGCGCCGGGCCTCGCGAACACCATGGTCGGCACGGCAGCGGCCAAATGGGTGGGTGGCATCGCAGCCAAGCGAAAGATACCACCCTACGCACAGCAAACCTTTCGTAGCTGGTTCCGAACACGCAAGCGACGAACCGCTGGCCGGCGTGTTTTATTGTGGCCGGACACGTTCAATAACTACTTTCATCCTGAAGTCGCAATTGCCGCCACGCGGGTACTGGAATCGGCGGGCTTTTATGTCGTCATTCCGGATCGCGTGCTGTGCTGCGGACGGCCTCTCTACGATTGGGGCCGCCTGCGTGAAGCGAAGACGCTTTGGCGGAAAACGCTTCATGTGCTGAGGGAGGAAATTCAGGCCGGCACTCCCATTGTGGGGCTTGAGCCGGCCTGCGTCGCCGCATTTCGCGACGAACTGGTCGCGCTTTTTCCTTCAGACGACCGCGCCCGCCGGCTTAGCGCGCAAACATTGTTTCTGACGGAATTTCTCGAGCGCAATCATTGTGATTTACCGCGCGTCGAAGGTCCTGCTTTGGTTCAATTGCACTGCCATCATCATGCGGTAATCAAGCCTACGGCGGAAGAAGAGATTTTGGAAAGACTCGGGCTCGACTTCGAAGTCATGGCATCCGGCTGTTGCGGCATGGCCGGATCGTTCGGGTTTGAGATCGACAAATACACCGTGTCCATGACGGCTGCCGAGCGCGTCATGCTGCCGAAAGTGCGCGCGGCGCGAGCCGACACTTTGATCATTGCCAATGGCTTCAGTTGCCGCGAGCAAATCGAACAAGGAACCGGCCGCGACACACAGCACATCGCCGAAGTCATTGCCGATCGTCTACCTCCACCATTTTGAACGGGTCCGGTCATGTCGTGGAAGATCAAGAACGTCGTGGTGACCGGTGCGAGTGCCGGTGTTGGCCGCGCGACGGCACTCCGGTTCGCCAAGGAAGGGGCCGCCGTTGGTTTGATCGCACGTGATGAGCAAGCGCTCGAAGATGTCAAACATGAAATCGAGAAAATGAATGTGCGTTCGGCGGTTGTGCCGGGCGATGTCTCCGATCCCAACACCGTTTTCAGTGCGGCGGAAAACTTTGAAAGTCGGCTCGGGCCGATTGATGTTTGGGTCAACGATGCGATGGTCACGGTGTTCTCGCCGTTTTCCGCGATGACTCCGGATGAATTTCGGCGCGTCACGGAAGTGACATATCTCGGTTTTGTATACGGCACCATGGCGGCGCTGCGTGCAATGCGAAAGCGTAACCGCGGCACAATCGTGCAAGTCGGCTCGGCATTGGCGTATCGGGGCATTCCGTTGCAATCGGCCTATTGCGGCGCCAAATACGCCATTCGCGGATTCACGGATTCGCTGCGCACCGAATTGATCCACGAACGCAGTAATATTTATGTGACGGTCGTGAACTTGCCGGCGGTCAACACGCCCCAGTTCGATTGGGCACGGACTCACATGGCTTTTCAGCCGCGGCCGGTGCCGCCGGTATATCAGCCTGAAGTGGCCGCGGCGGCCATTATCAAAGCGGCAAAGGGTCGCCGGCGCGAATATTGGCTGGGTTTAAGCACGGTCGAGGTCATCCTCGGCAATATGCTCGGGCCGGTTTTGCTCGACCGTTATTTGGCTTTCAACGCTTACAAAGCGCAAATGGCCAGCCGCCCGGTCTCGAGCGCGCGCCGCGATAATCTTGTTTGGCCGGTCCACGCCTTGCACCGTACACGTGGTTCGTTCAGCGATGAGGCATCGAGCGAGGCCATCGACGTGCCCGGGCCGGCTGCGCGTTTAGCTGTTGTTGCGGGCGGGGCGGCGTGCGTTGGCGCGCTTGCGGTACTTGCATCGAATTTTCTGAGGAACAGGCGTGTGTGAGGGCTTACGCCATCAGTTTTTCCAATCGAACGGGCAGCTCGCGCACACGGATCCCGGTGGCGTGGTATACGGCGTTCGTGACAGCGGCGGCCGTGCCGACATTGCCGAGCTCGCCAATACCCTTAACACCCGCCGGATTCACAGCGTCATCATTCTCGGGGACGAGAATAACCTCGAGTTCTTGTATATCGGCGTTTACCGGGATCAGATAATCGGCGAAATTGTCGTTTACATAACGCGCATTGTGCTTGTCGATTTCGGTAGCTTCATGCAGCGCCGACGAAATGCCCCAAATCATCCCGCCGAGTAATTGGCTGCGTGCGGTCCGCGTGTTCATAATGTGACCGGCGGCGAATGCACCCACGATGCGCGGCACCCGTATCTCCCGCGTTTGCGAATGGACTCTGACTTCGACGAATTCGGCACCCAACGCATACATCAATTTTTCGCCCCGAGAGCCGCCGACGAACGTAGGCGTGCCGGCATAGAGTTTTTGCATGGCGTCTCCTTTAGCGCCATGCGGCAGGAACTCGGCATATTCCTCAATGGCGCCGACGCCGAGACGCTTAAACAACGCATTGATGTCTTCGACATCGCCGTTGTCGGCGACGGCGCGCCCATCGGTAAAATTTATGGCGTCCGCCGCACGGCCGGCCAAAGGGCTGTCATTGGCGGTCGTGGCCGCTCTTATCAATTTGTTGCGAATGGCGTCGCATGCCTTCAGCACCGCCGAGCAACAGCTCGCCGTCGTGTTTGAGCCGCCCGCGACCGGAGCCGCGGGCAATGCGCTGTCGCCAATCTCCACCTCGATTTTGGCCAACGGCGTGCCCAGCCGCTCCGCCGCCATTTGGCCGATGACAGTATAGGCGCCGGTGCCGAGATCATGCGCCGCCACTTGCACATAAGCATCGCCATTGGCCATGAAGCGCACACGCGCCGCGCTGGCCGCGGTATGGGTGGGATAGACCGCGCTTGCGCAGCCCCATCCGATCAGCCAATCG
This sequence comes from uncultured Pseudomonadota bacterium, assembly GCA_963697535.1. Classification (GTDB taxonomy): domain Bacteria; phylum Pseudomonadota; class Alphaproteobacteria; order Rhizobiales; family Xanthobacteraceae; genus Pseudolabrys. Next base: position 1,921,968 of record OY969085.1, read on the forward strand.
CCATCGCGCATCGAACCGGGTTCGGCCCCGCGCTTTGCCCAGCCGAAAGCTTTGGCGGCTTCGTCGTAGCATTGCATCAGCGAGCGGCTCGACCATTGTTTGCCCGTGGCGTCACGCATTGAGTCATTGCGGCGGCGTAGTTCGATGGGGTCCATCTTGAGCTTGACCGCAAGCTCATCCATCGCGCTTTCCAACGCGTATATATACGGCACGACCGGCGGCGAACGCATAAAACCGGGTGTATTTCGATCGGCATGGACCAGGCTGACGCGGGTTTTGACCGCACCGTAATCATAAAGCCGTGCGCTATCTTCGACGCCGGCGACCAAATATGAATCCGGTCGGGAGGTAAGCTCCCAACCTTCATGGTCAAAGCCGACAATCTTTCCATCGCGTTGCGCGCCCATGCGAATGTGATGCCGCGTTTCCGCGCGATAGGTCTGAATCGTAAAACCTTGATCGCGCGCGGCCACAAGTTTTACCGGCCGGTTGAGTTTTCTCGCGGCATAGGCGACATAGCCGGTCCGCGGCGAGAGTTGCGCTTTCGATCCAAACGCACCGCCGACATAAGGGCTCACCACATGTACTTTCTCACGCGGAACGCCGAGTTTTTGCGCGAGCGTATTTTTCAGTCCGTATACAAACTGACTTGGTTCATAGACGGTCAAAATGTCATTCTGCCAGACGCAGGTCGTGGTGAAGAGCTCGATCGGGTTGTGATGCTGCGTCGGAGTCGCGTATTCAACGTCAAGCACAATCTCGGCCTTTTCGATCGCGGCCTGCGCATCGCCTGCTTGCGGCAAGTTTTTAGCGCGCACGCTCGCCTTCCTCGCGTCCTCAAGCGTTACGCCGGATGAATCGAACGTCGCGCTTGCGGCTTGTTCGTCGTAGGCGACTTTAACCAAGCCGGCCGCCTCTTGCGCGGCTTCGTAGGTGTCGGCGACGACCATTCCGATAATTTGCCCATCGTGTGCGATATCGGGCCCCATCGTTTGCATCGAACTTGTCGCGCCGCCGCCGCTTGAGAATTTTACCTCTTTCAAACCGCCGGTGTTTTCATGGGTATAGATTTCAATGACGCCCGGAATCGCTTTCGCCGCCGATAGGTCGATGGACCTGATCCGCCCGCGCGCAATCGTGCTGGTGATAAGAAAAGCATAGGCCGGGTTGCCGACGGGAAAATCCGAACCGTAGCGTGCTTCGCCGGTGACTTTCAGGCGGCCGTCGATCCTTGGCTCGGGGCGGCCCATATTGGCCTTAGGTTCCGGCGCGGCTCAATTCATGGTCATATCTCTAAAGCTGCCGTTTGGCGTAGGGCGCGAATCATAGTTCGCTTGCCAAGCTCGATTTTGAACGCGTTATGAGTCCTCGGGCGCGCCTTTGCAAAAGCCTTGTCCGCAGCCTCCGCGAGGACGGCGTCGCTGAGGGCCTGATCTTTGAGCACTGCCTCGGCCTCTCGGGCGCGCCAAGGGACGGTGCCGACGCCGCCCAGCGCGATACGTGCCTCGCGCACCACGCCATCCTCGAGGTCGAGTGCGACTGCGGCGGAAGTCAGAGCGAATTCATAGGACTCGCGATCGCGGATTTTCAAGAACAACGAACGCTTCGCCCACGGCGCGGGCGGCACCACAAAGGCGGCAATCAGGTCGCCGGGTGCAAGTGCCGTTTCGATATTCGGCTGGCTGTCCGGTAGCTTATGGAGCTGAGCGAACGGAATAATGCGGGAGCCGTGTTCGCCGGCAATATCGACCACCGCATCAAGCGCAATCAGTGCCTGTGCGAAATCTCCCGGATAGGTCGCGATGCAGTGGGCGCTGGTCCCAAGCACCGCATGCGGCCGGTTAAACCCTTCCATCGCGGCGCAGCCTGAACCCGGCTTGCGCTTGTTGCATTCTTGATAAGACACGTCACGATAATAGGTGCAGCGCGTTCGTTGGAGGACATTACCCGCCAGCGTCGCCATATTGCGAATTTGCGGGCTGGCCGCGAGTTCGAGCGACTGGGCAATAACCGGGAAATTTTTTCGGACTTCGGGATGCTCCGCCGCCGCAGACATCCGCGCAAGGGCGCCAAGCCACAAGCCCTTGGGACCGAATTTGATCCGGCCGGACGGCGAAGTTTCAAGCCTATTGATATCGATCAGCACGTCCGGTTGGATGACCTCGAGCCGCATGAGATCAATCAGCGTGGTTCCCCCGGCAATGTACTGGCTGCGTGCGGTCGGCGGTGAAAAGTCGCCAGCTTCTTGTCTTCCGCTTTCTTGGTGAGATTGAATGGCAGCCTGCGCGCTGGTCACGGGAATGTAGTGGAAAGGGTGCATGTTACGCTCCCTTCACCTTATCTTCATCTTCGTCTTCGCGTCGTTAACGGCGTCGACGATATTGGGGTAAGCGGCGCAGCGGCATAAATTGCCGCTCATGTATTCGCGAATCTCCGCGTCGCTGCCGGCGTGGCCTTCATGCACGCAAGCAATGGCCGACATGATTTGGCCGGGCGTGCAATAGCCGCATTGGAAGGCATCGTGATCGATAAATGCCTGTTGCATGGGATGGAGGGTGCCATCGGGGGAGGCCAGGCCCTCGATGGTGCCGATGTCATGACCTTGCGCCATGGTCGCAAAAGTGAGGCATGACAGCACACGCTTTCCATCGAGCAGAATCGAGCAGGCGCCGCATTGGCCATGGTCGCAGCCTTTTTTCGTGCCGGTGAGGCCCATATGTTCGCGTAGCGCGTCGAGTAAGCTCGTGCGCACATCAAGCGCAAGTTGATGAGTTCGGCCGTTGACACGAAGAGTGACCGCGAGCGGAAGGCGAACGTCGCCTTCGGGCCCAGCCGAGGGAGCCTTATTAGCCTTCGACCTATCGAGCAAGCTAAAGGTCATGGTTGATGCCACGCTGGTCTTAATAAAGTTACGCCGGCTGAATCCGCTCACTTCGCGAGATGCTTTGGCAAATTGCATCGGCTTTCCGGCCAGTTCCAATAACGGTTCGCGATGATATTTTCCTGGTCCAATGCGCTGGCGCTTCGCGAGTTCCGATCTTTCAGTCAAAAACGGGCCAGGAACTCGAATTCATGTCTGGTGATCGCTAACGGCGAGAGACGGTTGAATGATCGGAAGTCGCCCCTGAATGAGGCGTTAACGACGAAGGCCACTGCCGCGTCATATAATCACTCGCAGTCAGCACGAACATGAATACAAGCCAAAATATGCCGGCAATCGCGGAAAGGCGTAGTAGCGGTGTATAGTCTTTGAAGTCCATAAAGAAGAGAACCAGGAGAGCGATCATGACGATCGCTATCGACATGTGCACGGCTACATTTGCGGCTCCGAAATGCAGATAAGCGAGAAATACGTTGAGCGCAAAAAGCGCGAGCAAGCATAGCCAGATCAACCCGGTACTGAGCCAAAGACGCAGCGCACTTGGATGCCGACGCGATGAATTCCGTTCACTCATGCGCGGCCTATCAGGTAGATCAACGGAACAAGTGTAATCCAAACGACGTCGACAAAGTGCCAATAGAGCCCGACGGCATTGAAAGTGGCGCTTTCGAGTTTGAGGGAATTTCGCGCCAACATGACTGAAACAACGGCGACCAGTCCCACCCCGACGGACAGATGGATGGCATGGACCCCCGTCATGACCCAATAAAAGGCCCAGAAGATTTGCGTTTCCGCGACGGTGAGGGGGAATTGCGGGCCGGGGAAATAGCCTTTGATAAGATCGTCATTGTATTCGAATCCCTTCCCGACGAGGAATCCCATGCCGAGCAGCAGCGTGAGTACGAGGCAGATCAATGTCATGCGACGCCGGCCGAGATCGGCGCTGCGCACGGCTACGGTCATCGTGAAACTGCTTGTCAACAGCAGCACTGTGTTCAGTGCGCCGTAGAACAAATCGGTTTCTTTGGCGGCCTCACGAAAGGCGTCGGTGTAGAGGGTGCGATAGACGGCATAACCCAGGAACAAAGCGCCGAAGAAAAGAATTTCGGTCGCCAGAAATATCCACACCCCGAATGAAACGCCCTCGCGCTGACGCGCAAGATCGGGCCATGGTTCGCGCACGGCTGCGCTTGTCTCGCTCATGTTGCCTCTATTTGCGTGCGATGAGGCCTATCCATTTGCACCTCGCTTGGCACGCCCTCCGGATGATAATCGTAAGGATCGTTGGCTACATCCGGCGTGTGTTCGAAATTGTGTTTGGGGGGCGGCGATGGCGTTTGCCATTCCAATCCCGTGGCGTGCCAGGGATTGGCTGGCGCGCGTTCTCCACGCAGGAGTGAGAGCGGCAGATAGACCAGCGGCAAGGTGTAAGCGATCCCTAAGACCACCGCCCCGCCGCTCGAGAGTACGTGCCAAATTTGGAAAACGTCGGGATAGACGTGATAGCGGCGCGGCATGCCGAGCCAGCCCATGATGTATTGCGGCATAAAGGTCAGCATAAATCCGACGAACATCGTGACGGCGGCGAAACGGGCCCAGTTTTCGAGGTACATTTTGCCGGTGATTTTCGGCCACCAATAATGCAATCCCGCGAAATAGGCAGTCACGCTGCCACCGACCATGATGAAATGAAAATGCGCGATAACGAAATACGTGTCGGTGGCATGAATATCGATCGGCACCGCGGCAAGGAATAAACCGGTTAGTCCGCCGACGGTGAACAGCCCGATAAAGCCCATCGCGTAGAGCATCGGTGCTTCAAATGAGATGTGCCCGCGATAAAGAGTGGCTGTCCAATTGAACACCTTTATCGCCGATGGCACGGCGACGATGAAGGATAGGAAGGAAAAGACGAGACTGGCATAAGGCGATTGTCCCGACACGAACATATGATGGCCCCAGACCATGAAGCCGATCACCGCAATGGCCAAGAGCGCAAACACCATGCCCACGTAGCCGAACACGCGGCGGCGTGCGAAACACGTGATCACCTCCGAAATCACGCCCATCGCCGGCAAGATCATGATGTAGACGGCCGGATGGCTGTAGAACCAAAACAGATGCTGAAATAGAATCGGATCGCCGCCATTCTGCGGATTGAAGATCGGCACGCCGAAAAAGCGTTCGGCCATAATCAGTAAAAGCGACATGGCCAATACCGGCGTTGCCAAAACCATGACCAGGCTTGTGGCATAAAGCGCCCACACCATCAGCGGCAGGCGAAACCAGGTCATTCCCGGCGCCCGTAACAAATGCGTGGTCACGATGAAATTTAAACCGGTCGCAATGGATGAAAATCCGACGACGAACACGCCAAACGCGGCGGCAAGGACATGACCGTTTGAATACAGCGTTGAGAAGGGCGTGTAGAATGTCCAGCCGGTGTCCACGCCGCCGGCCCAGAGCGTGTAAATCGTAAATATGCCGCCGATGGCGAACAAATACCAGGACATCAAATTAAGGCGGGGAAAGGCGACGTCCTTGGCGCCGATCATCATTGGCAACAAGAAATTGCCGAGTGTGGTGGGTATCGACGGCACCAGAAAGAACCAGACCATGACGATGCCGTGCATCGTAAAGAGCCGATTGTATTGGTCGTCCGTCAAGAACAGGCCGCCCGGCTGCAGCAATTCGATGCGGACAAGGCTGATGGCGGCTCCCGCGGCAAAGAAAAACACCGTAATGGTCAATGCGTAGAGAATGCCGATCCGCTTATGGTCGGTTGTGGTGAGCCAGGACCAGATCGTGGAGCCCTCTTCCAAGTAGTTTGTCGGTTTCGGTGAAGGGAGGTCGATAACGGCGATATCGGTCATGGTTGCGCCTGCGGTGTGGCGGATAGCGATTTCAGATAAGCGATAAGCTGCACCAGTTGATCCTCGCTCACAGCTCCGCGAAAGCTCGGCATGATGGGCGCAAAACCGGCCACGATGTCCTTGGTCGGCTGGAGGATCGAGTTCGCGCAAATAGGCTTCATCGGCTACGACCGTGCGCCCATCGGATAAATGCACCATGCGATTGAACACGCCGTGCAGGTCGGGCGCATGAACCGACGATTGCTTGGCATGGCAACCCGAACAACCGAGCGAACGAAACAGCGCTTCGCCTTGTTGGGCGAGCCCGGTGGTTTGCGGCTGGGCCGACACCCATCGCGCATAGGCTTGCGGCGGCATGACGATGAAGCGGCCGGTCATACGTGAATGGCCGGTGCCGCAGAACTCGGCGCATTCCAGCATATACGTGCCGTCTTTGTCGGCCGTGAACCAGAGATAAGTGTATTGTCCTGGCAATACGTCTTGCTTGATGCGCAACGCCGGCAAAAACATACTGTGAATGACGTCTTCCGAGGTCATACTCAGTACGACCGGCTCACCGGTCGGGACGTGTATTTCGTTGATTTCGCGCACGCCGCTCGGTTGCTGGACCTTCCACATCCATTGCTTTGAAACCACGTGGATTTGCAGTGCATGGTCCGGCGGTGTGAGTGCTGCGAGCTGCGCGCTGGCGGCCCACCAAAAGATAATAAGAAAAAGAATCAGCGTGGCCGACGACCAGCCTATTTCAAATTTGTTTTCGAGCGCGTGCGATATCGGTTTGCGTTTTGCCGTTGAGCCCCGGTAATAGCGAAAGGAGAAGCCAATGACGAGTCCGAACACCAAAAGGACAATGAGAGATGTCAGGGCCGACAGTCCGTAAAATATTCGATCGACAATCGCGGCGTGGTTGGAAACGACCGAACTAAAGGCGGAAATATTCATCAGACCGCCCTGCCGCGCCGCTTGAACATCAGAAAAAGGACACCGCCGGCCAGAAAGGAAACGGCGCTCAGACAGGCAATTGTCAGGATCCTGGCTATCGAAGCGGTGTAGATGCCGCGCGCAGGATCAAATCCGAAACAACACAATCTGATTTGATCGAGCAGCGTGCCGACACGCCCCAAACTTGCGTCGACCAGCGCAAGGCGCAAATTGTCTCCGCTAAGGCCCAATCCGGAGAGAACGCGTACGATGGCGCCGTTTTGATTGATCACATAGGCGGCCGCCGGATGGGCAAATCGGTCGTGCTCTTTGTCGTAAACATAATGATAGCCGGCTGCCTTGGCCGCCGCTCCGAGAGCGGGAGCATTGCCGATCAAAAACACGCTGGCATCGGCCAGCGCACCGTGTTCGCCGATGCGCGTGGATTTCATGGCACGCGCTTGCCGCGCGCCGTCTTTGGGATCGAGACCAATGACGACGAGATGGAAGTCGCGGCCCGGCGTCAGACCGGATTGGGACAGGCCGGCGGCGGCAAAAGAGAGGATCGGTCCGCACAGATTGCTGCATGTGTAATCGGCAAATATAAGAACGGCGGGGCGGTCACCGACCACTTGCGCCAGCGTATGGACCACACCGTCGACCTCGGCAAAGCGCAGCGACATCGGAAACAAAGCCCCGGCTGCGGCATCGACGCGAACCTTTTCGAGTTGCGCCGGGGAGACATTGGCCCAGGCCGTAGCCGTCAAGGCGAGATTGATCAGAAGAACAAGCCATCTCACGGCATTTCTCCCGTTAGCGATGATTGGGATGGACGTGGCCCGTCGGGCATTCCCGATTTTGGCGGCGGCGCTACGATCGGCGACGCCGATGGCCGGATATGCGAGCCGCTCGGTGGTGCTTGCTCGTTCGTTTCGATCGGAGCAAAGGCGTTCTCTCCACGTCGAGCGATGATTTGCATCGCGCGTTCGATGGGGATTGCCACGCGCTTGTGGCTGGAATCGAGCCAGCGATAGGTGCTTAATTCGTTGCGCTGTTTTGCCAGCAACGCACGCAGCTCGCGCGCCGGGTCGGCTTCCTGCCGCGGACGCGGAAACTGTTTTATGACCGGAGTGCGGTTTGCCGGCGTCGAGTTCGACGAATGTAACGTATAGCCCGCCAATGCTTGCCGCGAGAAAAATTAAGATGCCGACGGCAAAAATCAGCACTTTCCGTGTGGCGACGCCGTCGGGCTCGAGATGTTCGTTGTGGGCGTCTTCACTCATGCGCGTTCACTCATGCGCGTTCACTCATGCGCGTCACTCATGCGCGGTCCCTCGTGCAGTTCTCGTGCCGTGCAGCAAAATGGCCGACCATCCGAAACCGACGAACGAAATGAGCGCGCCGCCGAGTGCCACTATCGCGAGCACTGCCGTGGCGATTGACCACGCGCCATAGTTTGGCGTCAGTAGATAAGCGTCGTAAAACGCCAAGCCGGTGAGGAAGCTCGCGCCGATGTAACGCAACGCCGTGCGGCTTGCGCGCATGCGTTCAAGCAGTAGCGCCAGGATCGGAAGCGGCGAACCGAGAATAAAAGCGCCGATGGCAAGCCACTTCCAGGGACTGAATGCGCGCTGAACGAACCAGCCGACTTTGGCGGGGATGTCGCCATACCACATCACCAGGACGGCCATGAAATCGATATAGGTCAGGCCCAGAACGACCGCGAGCATCAGCGCGCCGAGATCGCGGATGGCTTGGGAGTTGCGAATCGGCGCCGCGACCGCAGCGAAGGCGAGCGCCGATAAAATTTGCATGACAGCGACGCTTGCGCCAAATGAAGTCGAGATGAATGTGGGCGCTGTGGACAATACCCAATCGAGCGCCAGCAGGCTCATGATCACGGCGTGAAAAACCATGCCGAGCGCGGCCATCAGCGTACCGGCTTTGCCGCTCACATGCGGCAGCACAAGCGCCAGTACGCTCCAAACGAGGAAGGCCGTGGCCGTGCGGCCGATGAATTCCGGCGTGTTGAGGTAATACGCTGTCACGTCGGATTTTAAATTATCGATTGCGTGGGGGTGGTCGACCCAGGGAAACAAAACCGGCATTGCGACCAGCACAGGAATAAACAGGATCGCGAGCAGTGGAATACATGCGGCTGCGCGTTCGAAGAATGGTCGCAGCGCGTCGCCCCAAATTCCGCCTGTGAGCCGATGGACAAACAGCATTTGCAAGCTGCCGAGCGGAATGGCGCCGACATAGAAGAAAGCTGTGAGCCATCCGCCTGCGGCATAGCGCGGCCAGACAATTCCGATCGCGATCAACGCGGCGCTTGCAGCGAGTGTGAGGATCAGCACGACAATGTAGCGCACGCTCATTGCAGCTTCTCCCTGGCTTCAGGCGCTTGCTCGAGTGTGGCGTTCTGGGAGAGCTGTAATGCGCGGATATAGGCAATGATGGCCCAGCGGTCGTGCGGCTCGACGCGGTCGGCATACGAGTACATGACACCATAACCGTTCGTGATGGCGTTAAAAAAAGTTGCGGCCGGCGCTGCCAGCAGTCGCGGCTCGAAATAGGAAGGGGGATGGGGGAAGCCGCGTTCGGCGACGATGCCATCGCCCTTTCCATCGAGCCCATGACATGGGGAGCAATAGATGTTGAAGCGTTCGCGGCCGCGTTTCACGAGGGCCGGTGTAACCGCCGGCGGATTGGAGATCTCCTTCGCGCGTTCAGAATCGATCCGAGCGACCGTTTGATCGGGAATGGGACGCGCCGAGGTTCCATCGGGCCAAAGCTGCGCCGGCGCGTAGGTGGTGTATTTTCTTTGCTCGGTCATGCTCAGTCCGCATCCTGCAAGTAAAAGCAGCGAACCGAGCAAAATGATCCATTTCACATCTTGATCTCCCGGATATCGGTGGCGCCTGCCTCGCGCAGCCACGCGAAAGCGCGCTCCTTGGCGGCCTCCGTGACCGGCGTTTCGAGCATAAGAATAAAGGCATCCTGACTCACCCGTTCAAAACCCGGGGCCGAGAAAAGCACGTGATGGAGACGTGGCAGTCCGCTCTGCACAAACAAGGTGGCTAGTCCGGTAACGGCGGCGCCGAAAATGCCGATGGCGAAGGGGAACAACATGAAAGCCGGCCAAGCGTTGAGAGGGCGCCCGCCGCTGTTGAACGGATAGTCGATTGCGGCGCTGTACCATTCTGTCCCATAGGCGAGGCCGGCAATGGCGATACCGCCGATAAACATGGCGACGCGCACATGCGAGCGGGTCATCTCGATTGTCTCCGCTAATCCGTCGACGGCAAACGGCGAGAAAGCATCGAGCGCATAATAGCCGGCGTTGCGCGCATTTCGTGCCGCGTCGAGCAGCGCATCCGCGTCTGGAAAGCGCGCGAGCAAAGCGCTGCTCATGACTTCTTCTCCTCGTAAACAAGCCGCCGAACCTCGTGCATGGAGACCATTGGGAAAATCCGCACCAGCAGCAAATAGAGAAAGCCGAAGAATCCCAACGAACCAAGGAGCAATGCCCAATCCCAGAATGTCGGAATGAAAATGCGCCACATACTGGGGAGGTAGCCGTGCGACAGCGTGTTCCAGACAATCTCGATGCGTTCCAACCACATGCCGACATTGATCGAAATGGCGATGATCACCACCGCGACGATGCTGCAACGTACGCGCACGAACCAGAAAGCTTGCGGCACAACGCAGTTGAACAACAACATGCACCAATAGAGCGGGGCGTAAGCGCCGGTAAATTCAAAGGCGGTAAACCAGCGTTCGGCTCGTTCGCCGTGATACCAGGCGGCAAACCACTCGGTGAAATACGACAGTCCCATGATGATGGAGGCCGCCAGCATGATCTTCGCCATAACGTTGAAATGCTCGCGTGTGATCAGCGCCTGAAGTCCAAAGCCCCAACGTACCAGCGCGGTCAAAAGCACCACCATGGCAAAGCCGGAATACATGGCGCCGACAACGAAATAAGGCGGAAATATTGTTTCGTTCCAGCCGGGCATGAGACTGGCGGCGAAATCGAGCCCCACCACGCTGTGCAGCGACACCACCAACGGCACGGCAAGGCAGGCCATTGCGGTGTGATAATGCTCGTAGAGGCGCCAGTGTTTCGCCGATCCACGCCAGCCGAGCGCCAAGGCGCCGTAAAAATAACGGGCGACATTGCCTGTTGCGCGATCGCGCAGCGTGGCGAGATCGGGAATGAGGCCGACATACCAAAAAATAATCGAGAACAGGATATAGGATAGGATCGCCCAGAAATCCCAAATCAACGCGCTTCGCCACTGTGGCCATACAGCCATCGTGTTGGGATAGGGCAGGAGCCAGTAAAAATATTGCGGCCGCCCAAGATGCATAATCGGGAACAAGCCGGCGATGGTTGCGGCGAAGAGCGTCATCGCTTCGGCAAAGCGATTGATCGAGGCGCGCCATCGCTGCCGCATCAACAGCAGCATGGAAGAGATCAAAGTGCCGGCGTTGCCGATGCCGATCCACCACACATAATTGGCAATCGGGAAACCCCAGACCACGGTGGTGTTGTTGCCAAAAATGCCGATGCCGACCGCAAACAGCCACGACATCGCCATCGCCATGACCAGCGTTAGCGCCGTGGCGGCGGAAAAGGCGATCCACCAGGCGCGCCAGCGCCATTGTTTGCGGTCGATCAGCGGCGCCGAAACAAGTTCGCTGATTTCTTCGTAGTTTCGTCCAGACGGGAGCGTCCAGCGCTCAATTTCCGGAGCTTCGGCTTGCAGGCTCATGTTTGCGTCTCCTGCGCCATGGCCGGATTGGGATTGCGCAGCCGTGCGAGATAAGTCGTGCGCGGTCGCGTGCCGAGCTCGCCGAGCAGGGCATAGTGATGGGGCTCCGCGCGCAACGCATTGACGTGCGATGTCTTGTTGTTCTTGTCGCCGAACGAGATTGCGCGGGTCGGACAGGCGGCCTCGCAAGCGGTCACGACTTCACCGTCGGCGATCGGCTGGTCGATTTTTTCGGCTTCCCGCCGCGCCCGGCTGATGCGTTGAACGCAATAGGTGCATTTTTCCATCACGCCGCGGTCACGCACCGTGACATCCGGATTGTAAGCGGCCTTGATGACGGGCGCATCGAGATTGCCGTAGGGTTGGCCGCTCGCATAGCCGAACCAGTTGAAACGGCGGACCTTGTAAGGACAATTGGATTGGCAGAAACGCGTACCGATGCAGCGGTTATAGACTTGAACGTTCAGGCCTTCACCGTCATGCACTGAAGCTTCGACCGGACAAACAGGTTCGCATGGCGCTTTTTCGCAATGCATGCACGGCACCGGCTGGAATCCGGGCGGCTTATTCGGGTCAGGCATGTAACGATCGATGCGCAGCCAATGCATGTCGCGCCCGACCGCTACTTCTTCCGGTCCAACGACCGGTACATTGTTTTCGGCTTGGCAGGCGACGACGCACGCGTTGCAGCCGATGCACAGCGAAGTATCGACCACCATCGCCCAGGCGTAAGTGTCGTACGCGAATTTTGGATAGAGCGAGGGTTGATTTTCATTTTGATGGTTGGGCGGGCGCTCACCTTTGGCAAGCTCCGCCAGCGTCAGTACCGGATAAAGATCTTTGGCTTCGCCTTCGAGCACGAATTGGTGCTGCATCGTCGGCACATTGTGATACTCGCCCGTCGTCTTAAGCGTGACGTTTTCGATCATCCACGGCGTATCCAGTGTGCGCAATTCATAGGCATCCAGCCCCACGCCGTTGCCCAGCGCGCCAGCATGCGTACGGCCATAGCCGAGCGTGATGGCGACCACGCCATCCGCTTGACCGTGCCGGACGCGCGCAGGCCCACGTAGAGTTTTGCCTTCGTGAGCGATCTCGACGATGTCGCCATCGGCGATGCCGCTTCGCTGTGCGTCGGCCGGCGATAGATGAACGCCGTTGCCCCACACGTCTTTCGTGAAGGGGTGCGGGCATTCTTGCAGCCAGGGATTATTGCCGAAGCGGCCATCCCAAACCGAAGGGTCGGGCGAGAACAGCAGCGTCAAGCCGCTCCCTTGTCTTGTCGGCGTGATCTCGGGTCGCTTAGGTGGGCCAACGGAAACCGGCTTGGCGGCGGAATTGGCGATGACGCCGTCATGCAGCGTTTGCGTCCACCAGGCGTCGAAGTCTTGGCTTTGAGCCTGCGCCTTCCAGGTTTGGCGCACCAGATCATAGGCGGAAGGCGCGACCGTGCCGCCTAAAAAGCCGATGATGTCATGCGCGCTGCGTGAATCGTAGAGCGGCAGAATAAGCGGCTGCACGATGCTTCCCGTGCCGTCGAAGGCGCGCAGGTCAGACCAGCTTTCAAGCGTATGTGACATAGGCAGCTGCCAATGCAGGCGCTGCGCGGTTTCGTCATCGTGCAGTCCGAGATGGGCGGAGAATTCGACTTTGGCGATCTTATCCGCGATATTTAAGTCGGCGGGCGCGTCGTAAGCCGGATTGGCATCGAGAATGATCAGGGTTTTGACCTCACCACTATCGAGATCGTGGGCCAGTGCCTGCAAGGCTTGGGCGTCGCTCAGCGGATTGCCGTCGATCGGCGCAATCATATCGACCGGCGAGTGCAGTTGTGCGTTCAGCCACAGGCCGAGCGCGTGCATGTCGGCCGGTTGGCGCCGGCCGATTGTGATCAGCGATTTTCCACGATGGGCCTTTAGGTCCGCGGCGACGACTTGCGCGAAGTGCGCGGCCTCGTGCGGCAATTCCGGCGCGCTTTCGCCTTGCATGGCGGCGGCGACGGCAAGCGCAAAATTGCGAATTTGAGTCGGATGTAGCGCGAGCCGGTGATCGCAATTTGCACCGGTCAACGACCATTCCGGCTCTACGACATAAAGACGCATGAACGGATTTGACGTCCGCTGCCGCCGCTGTGAGAAGCCCTGCGCATTGGCAATTTGCCGCGGGCCAGGGCCGAGCGGGTCATCGTCAATCGCCAACATTACGGCGGCTTCGGAGATTCGCGGGACCGGTATCAGCCTTTGGCCATAAACCAGGGCGCTGCCGGCAAGGGCGGCGTCTTCCGATATCGCTTCGTAAGCGTACCAGCGTGCTTTCGGATATTGTTTGAGCAGATCGTTGATCTGCCGCACCAAAGTCGGCGAGGCGATGCGGCCGCTGACAAGGCGCAGGCCCGCGCCATCGCGTTTATTTTCCTGAGCCATCTGTGCCTGAAGCGCCCCGGCAAAGGCATTCCAGGTGGAGATATCGTCTCGATGCCGCGGCGCTTTCGAACGATCCGGATCGTAAAGCGACATGATCGCGGCTTCGGCGAACACGTCCGTGGCGCCAAGGCTGGCCGGATGGCGCGGATTGCCTTCGATCTTGATGGGCCGGCCGTCTATCGAGATTGCCAGTACGCCGCGCCCAAAGCCGGAAAGTGCAAGTGTGGTGGCGAATTTAAGCGGCTCGCCCGGCACGAGCCGCTCGGGCATTTCGACGTAAGGCACGATTTCCTCGGGCGGCTTGCCGCAAGAGGCGAGGGCGAGCGCGGCACCGCTGCCGAGCAGCTTGAGGGCCGCGCGACGATCGAGTGCCCATTTCGATTGCATTGCGCTTTGCGTAGGATCCATCGGAATCTTTGTCATCGGTGACACCGCGAGCAATCGGTCAGGTGTCCGGTATCGATGTGGTATTCAACGAGCAGCTTTCGCGCTTGTTCGTTTTGATCCTTCGGCGGCTTCCAATTCATGTTGAAAATCTGATCGCTCGGCCGCACGTGAAGTTGAGGATCGCGATGACAGCTCAAACACCAGGACATCGTGAGCGGGGCCGTCTGACGCATGAGCGGCATGGTGTCGACCGGCCCGTGGCAGGTCGAACAACCGATGCCGTTTTCGACGTGCACGGAATGATCGAAATAAACATATTGCGGCAGCCGATAGACCCGGTTCCAGCGGATCGGCTTTCGCTCGGCGAGGCTTTGCCGTATCGGCGCCAGCATCTCCGCATTGGTGAACAGCTGTGAATGGCACGTCATGCAGGTGTGGGTCGGCGGCATGCCGGCGAAGGCCGCTTTTTCGACCGAGCTATGGCAATAACGGCAATCGATACCGAGTTGGCCGGCGTGATGAAGATGGCTGAAGGGAACAGGCTGTTCGAGTGTGATCGACTGCCCGGTGATGTATTCCGATCGCATCACCGCGTATCCGGCAGCCATGGCGACGAATGGCACTACAAGGATCGCAATCAGAACGAGACGGGCGATTGTGTCGGCGGCGGGTCGGAACAGTTGAGGCATAAGCCGCGCGTCTTTCGCCCCCCGTGATCAAAGCCGGGACGCGGCGTGAAGTTCCGTCCTGAATTTTCAGCAAAGAGCTGGATTTTCAGCAAAGAGAAAGCATCGCCGTTTGCAGCCTGGACCGCGTCCAGGGAACCAAGCGCGTTCTCAAACGTATGACAGCAGCACGGACGTTGCGAAAAGAGAACTTCGTGCTTTTTCGTCTCTTCTCTTCGTGCAAAGCAGCCGTATCGTCCGCGCAAATACATGGAAAAAGCGATCTCGCACCGCCCGTTTTATGAGCGACGCCATGCAGCGACCAACCGGTCAGGCAGATGCCTCCTCTAGTGGTCCGATTCAAACATTCGCCACCCATTTCGGCGGGGATCTTTTGCGAATGTTTGAATCGAAAGACCATGAGCCAAATATAAGTTTCTAGTGGAGTTTTGGATTTGACATTCGCTTCGCGAGCTTGCGGCCAGGTGGGTAGCGAATGTCAAATCCACTCCACTGGCAACGGTGATAACAACAATAGCGATAGATTGACCATTTCGGCGGAGAAGGTTTGTTTCGTCATCATCAAGGCGCGTGAGTTCGATGCCAAGGACGAGGTAACCGAGTCCGATCCAGCCTCCAATCCCTCCGATGACAAGGACATAGAGATTCTCGAAAGCCACGGAGACGACCCCGTCGTCGAGGAGCTTACCCAATTTGTGAACGGGCTTTCGGAGGACGAGCAGGTCGATCTCGTCGCTCTGATGTGGCTCGGGCGCGACGACTACACCGCCGAGGATTGGTGGCCGGTCCGAGAGGAAGCCGCACGCGCCCACAACAAGCGCACGGCCGAGTATCTGCTCGGTGAGCCGCTGCTCGGTGATTTCCTCGAAGAGGGTCTGTCCATGCTCGGCTATAGCTGCGAGGACTTTGCAATCAACCGGCTCTGAGCTTTTATTGCTTGCGCCCCTCTTGGCGTGTATTGGTTGCGCCCCTCTTGGCGTGGCCAGGCCAAATCCTCTAAATGGTCAACGTTGCGCGGGTGTAGCTCAATGGTAGAGCAACAGCCTTCCAAGCTGATGACGAGGGTTCGATTCCCTTCACCCGCTCCAAACAGGTTTTTGTCCGACCCGGACACATAGGTAACAGATTGTACCGAAGACATGGGTGACAATCTCGTGCCGAACGGATTGTCGATGGTTTGCAAGGTTCTTTGCTCCAGGTCGATATAGCCGAGATCATAGTGCATGAAGCTGACGACGGCCGTGAGGCAATTGGGAATAAATAAATCGTAGGTTTTTACACCGCAAGCCGTCTACTTGTCGTTTCTAACTCGCCTTCAACTTTCTCGCCTTCCGAAGATCGGAGTTGATCCTGGTCTGCCAGCCGCTACCGGTCTTTCGATAGGATTCAACAACGTCCGAGTTTAACCTGAGGTTGATGGCCTGTTTTGGGTTTTCCAGCTTCGGTCGGCCTCTCGCAACTTTCGCAGCCAAATCCTTTAGCGCCATGCCACGCGGATATTTGGTTGCCTTGTTGAAGTCGGCCTTGGTCCATTCGGGATTTTCGTCAATTTTCTTGCGCGGCATATCGCTTCATCTCCTTTGCGTGCGCGCGTCGTAAGCTAATGACGCGGATGGTCGCATTCCGGATCGTGAACACAATACAATGCGCCGCGCCGTCAATGTGGCCGTAAGCGCGGATACGCGTTTCATCTTAATCAAATCTGTCATCTTCAATCGAGGCTACAGCTAAAAAATCGATTGCCCGTTCCATTGAAACGCCGTGCTTGCGTATGTTTTCGGCGTTTTTGATCGGGTCGAAATCTATTTCATTGATTTATTGTATATACAATAAATAAGACCTGTCAACGATCATCTTTGGAGATTTTCGAGAATGCCAACGGCATTCCCATCGGTTGTCTTCGCCTTGGGCCCAAAACCAATCTTGCTGACTTCTCTTACCGGCTTCATTTAATCTTACCGGCTTCATTTAATTCCTGCAGAGGCCTATATCTCGGCCATTGGCGGGGATTCGACATGATGCGCCCGATGCACAAGCTGACCATTTCCTTGTTTGCCATTATCGCGGTGGCTTTTTCGCTTTCTACCCAGGCGCAGGAACGCAGAGTTCCGACGCAGGCCGAGTTAGACCTGTCTTACGCGCCGGTCGTCCAGCGCGTCGCGCCGGCCGTGGTGAACGTCTATGCGGCTAAAGTCGTGCGCAACCGCAATCCGCTGTTCGACGATCCGATCTTTCGGCGTTTCTTCGGCGTGCCCGGTGAAGGCAGTCAGTTGCAGCGTTCGCTGGGTTCCGGCGTCATCGTCGATCCCTCCGGCCTTGTGGTCACCAATGTGCACGTGGTCGAGGGGGCCGATGAAGTAAAGGTCTCACTGGCCGACAAGCGGGAGTTTGAGGCCGAGATTGTCCTCAAGGATAGGCACAGCGATCTGGCGGTGCTGCGCATTAAAGATGGCCGCCAGCGGTTTCCGGTGCTCGACTTTGCCGATTCCGATGCGCTGCAAGTGGGCGATATCGTGCTCGCCATCGGCAATCCATTCGGCGTCGGGCAAACGGTAACGCATGGCATTGTGTCGGCGCTCGCGCGCACACAGGTGGGCATCACCGATTACCAGTTCTTTATCCAGACCGACGCCGCCATCAACCCCGGTAATTCCGGCGGCGCGCTGGTGGGTCTCGACGGTAAACTCGTCGGCATCAATACGGCGATCTTCTCGCGCTCGGGCGGTTCGCAAGGCATTGGCTTTGCAATCCCCGCGAACATGGTGCGGGTGGTCGTTGCTTCCGCCGAGAACGGCGGCAAGGCGGTGAAGCGGCCTTGGCTCGGCGCCGAGCTGCAAGCGGTGACCGCCGATATCGCCAACAGCCTCGGCCTTAATCGGCCTGCCGGTGCGCTTGTTGCCAGTGTGCGGCCGCAAAGCCCGGCGTCACATGCGGGGCTGCGACCGGGAGATTTGATCGTGTCGGTCGATGGCAAGAGTGTCGACGATCCAAAGGCCTTCGACTACCGCTTTGCGACGAAGCCGATCGGCGGCACGGCCATTCTCGGGATATCGCGCGGCGGTCGCGATCTTCCGGTTAAAATTGCCCTTGAAACCGCACCGCAGATTCCGCGTGAGGAGGTCACCATCCGTTCGCGCTCGCCGTTTTTCGGCGCCCGCGTGGCGAACCTCTCGCCGGCGCTGGCCGATGAATTGCAAGTGGAGAATACCGAGTCCGGCGTCGTCATTGTCGATGTCGATGCCGGTTCATATGCCAGTAATCTTGGGTTCAGGCGCGGCGATGTTATTCAAGAAGTCAATAGCCGGCGCATTGGTCACACGCGCGATCTCACCCGCGAGAGTGAAACGCCGCGCCGCACATGGCGCATCGTCATTTTGCGCGGCGGGCAGAAAATTTCCGTGGTGTTCAGCGGATGAGTGACCTGGGACACGACATTCGTTTCGTCACCCTGAGGTGCGAGGCGCAAAGCGCCGAGCCTCGAAGGGTCTGTGCAGTGCTACATCGGCCGTCATCCTTCGAGGGCTTCGCATTCGCGAAGCCACCTCAGGATGACGGAGAAAGTGCATAGCGGATGACCCCCCGCGCCAAAGCGAGCGAACCGACTTTATTCGCCGCCGCCGGCCTCGACAAAGATGCGCCGCGGCCGCTGGCGGATAAATTGCGTCCGCAAAAGCTCGACGATGTCGTTGGCCAAGATCATCTGCTGGGAGCGGACGGCGCGCTCACACGCATGCTCGCGACGCGCTCGCTCGGCAGCCTTGTGTTTTGGGGGCCGCCCGGCACCGGCAAGACGACGGTGGCGCGGCTGCTCGCGCAGGCGACCGACATGTACTTCGAGCAAGTCTCGGCGATTTTCACCGGCGTTGCCGATCTGAAGAAAGTCTTCGAAGAAGCGCGCCGCCGCCGCGAATTAGGGCAGGGCACGCTTCTGTTCGTGGATGAGATCCATCGCTTCAATCGCGCCCAGCAAACTCGTTTTTGCCGGTGATGGAAGACGGCACGATTGTTCTCGTTGGCGCTACCACTGAAAATCCGTCTTTCGAACTCAATGCACCGCTTCTGTCGCGCGCGCGCGTTTTGGTGTTCAAATCGCTTGCTCCGAATGCGATCGAGAAATTGCTGGCGCGCGCGGAGGCGATCGAAGCCAAGCCGCTGCCGCTCGATGAAGAGGCGCGGGCCGCACTCGTCAATATGGCGGACGGCGATGGCCGCGCCGCACTCACGCTCGCCGAAGAAGTGTGGCGCGCGGTGCGGCCGGGTGAAATATTTTCGCCGGCGCAATTGCAAGCAATCGTGCAGCGCCGTGCGCCGATCTACGACAAAGCCCAAGACGGCCACTATAATCTCATCAGCGCCTTACACAAATCCGTGCGCGGCTCCGATCCCGATGCCGCGCTTTATTATCTCTGCCGCATGCTGGATGCCGGCGAGCCGCCGCTATACATAGCGCGCCGCGTCGTGCGCATGGCAATCGAGGACATTGGCCTTGCCGATCCGCAGGCGCTGGTCGTCGCCAATGCCGCCAAGGATGCTTATGATTTTCTTGGGAGCCCGGAGGGCGAGCTGGCCATCGCCCAGGCGGTGATTTATTGCGCGACCGCACCGAAATCGAACGCCGGTTATGCCGCCTTCGGCGCGGCCATGCGCGTTGCGAAAGAAGCGGGATCGCTGTTGCCGCCCAAACACATTCTCAACGCGCCGACCAAGCTGATGCGGGAGGAAGGCTACGGCCGCGGCTATGCTTACGACCACGATCAAGAGGAAGCCTTTTCCGGGAAGAATTATTTTCCCGATGCGCTGCCGCGCCAACAGTTCTACAACCCGTCGGAACGCGGCTTTGAGCGAGAAATCCGCAGGCGATTGGACCATTGGGCGAAGCTGAGGAAAGAACGGGCGGGGGATGAGTAGAGGCAGAAGCGGCCCGCGTCAGCCGGGCGGCGGACGGCAAGAGGCGGGTCCGCGGCAACGGCAGTGGCGCAAAGGGCAGAGCGCTGGCAAGCAGCACGGCTTACCCTCCCCCCGCGCAGCGGCGGGGAGGGTCGGCGAGCGAGCGGAGCGAAGCGAGCCGGGGTGGGGGGGACGCCATTTTACTCCCGAGCTGAGACGGCCCCCCACCCCCGACCCCTCCCCACCACGCGCTGCGCGCGCGGGGGGAGGGGAGCAGCACGGCGTCCAAATCGTCACCGTCGCCCCCGACGAAAACGGCATGCGCGTGGATCGTTTTTTCGAGGCGCGCTTTCCGGGCCTGTCCTTCAGTCATATTCAGCGCATCATCCGCAAAGGCGAGGTGCGCGTGAACGGCAAACGAACCGAGCCGAAAGCACGGCTTGAAGCGGGGCAGACACTTCGCATTCCCCCGCTCAAACTCGAAGCGCCGGCGCCACGCGGCGATGCCCCGCAGGCGCAACAAGATCGCGCCTTCATCAAATCGATCACGCTCTATGAAGACGACGACGTGATGGTGCTCAACAAGCCAATGGGGCTTGCTGTGCAGGGCGGCTCCGGCACGACGCGCCATATCGACGGCATGCTGGGCGGGCTACGCGGACCGGGAGTCGATGCGCAACGGCCGCGTCTGGTGCATCGGCTCGACAAGGATACCGCCGGCTGTTTGCTCGTGGCCAAGACACGTTTCGCCGCGACGGCTCTTACCAAGACGTTCCGCTCGCGCGCGGCGCGCAAGATTTATTGGGCGCTGGTCGCCGGCGTGCCGAAGCCGCGTCAGGGCCGTATTTCGACTTATCTCGCCAAGCAGGAAGTGGAAGACGATTCTTTCATGCGCATCGCCGACCATGGCGAGAAAAATGCCGTGCACGCCGTCACTTATTACGCGGTGGTGGAAACGGCAGCGCAGAAGCTCGGTTGGCTGTCGCTCAAGCCGGTGACCGGACGCACGCATCAACTGCGCGCGCACATGGCTTACATTCATCATCCAATTATCGGCGATCCGAAATATTTCAATATCGAAAATTGGGAATTGCCGGGCGGTGTGCAAAACAAACTCCATCTGCTGGCGCGACGCATCGTTGTGCCGCATCCGCGCGGCGGCGTCATCGATGTCAGCGCGCCGCTGCCGCCGCACATGCAGCAAAGCTGGAACCTGCTCGGCTTCGACGCCACGCGTTACGATCCGATCGAAGAGGCACCGGAAGAGGCATAGCCGCCGCGCGAGCGCACACCTATCTATTCGGGATGACGTACCCTGCTCTAGAGCACGTTTCCCATTTGTCGAGCCGCTCACGCTTCCTAACATTTTGTTTTGCGCATGATCTTGTCCCGAAAACCGGTTCCCACTTTTCGGGATCATGCGCTATTTTGTTTTGCGCATGATCTTTTCCGAAAACCGGTTCCCACTTTTCGGGATCATGCGCTATTTTGTTTGCGCATGATCTTGTCCCGAAAACCGGTTCCCACTTTTCGGGATCATGCGCTAGCGATCGCGGCCGTATTGTCTCTGGCGACGCCTTTACAGGCTCGATCGGCAGACGCCGGCCGCTCTCCGATCATTGGTTTGGAGCTGCGGCATCCAGCCACCTACCAATCACCGCGCGGTACGCTTCAGGATGTCGTTCCGATACCGCCCGCACCGCCCCCGCGTTCGAACGCGGCGCGGCCCCCGCCACCGATTTACGTGCCGCGAACAGGCCAACTGCTTCCGAATTTGCCCACGGTATCGCCATCGGGTCGCCGTGGCCGAGAAACCTATCAAGATCGCGCCGCGCGTTGCGCGCATCAGGCCGGGATATATGGAGTTCGTGCCGGGCGCCGCAGCGCCTATATTGCCGCTTGCGCCAACCAATGATCGATCAAAGTTCTTTCATCACTTGAGCGTAGGAAATCACCGCAAAAAGCGCCGTGCCGCCGATAATGTTGCCGAGCAACACAGGAATGATGAACGAAGCGATCACCTGCCACCATTCCCAATCGCCGGCAAGCGCGAGCAAATAGGCTTCCATGCTGCCGGCGATGATGTGCGTGAACCCGGCGACTGCGATGAGCCATGTCATCATCGTGATGACAAAGAATTGTTGATTTTCCGATGTGGGGATCATCCACACCATGGCGGCAATCAAGAATCCCGCACCGATGGCGCGCAGGAACATTTCGATCCATGTGAGCGCCATCAATGTATGGCTCACGTCGAGCATGCCGCGCAACAAGCTCTCCGGGATGACCGGGAAATAACGGCAAAACAGCGCGGCGAGCAACGTGCCGAAAAGATTGGCAAAAAGCACGATCGCCCACAGCCGGCTCATACGCGAGAGGTTGCGCCATTTCAAATCTCTCAACACGGGAAGCACAACGGTGATCGTAGTTTCGGTGAAAAGTTGCTGGCGTGCGAGCACCGTCATCAAAAACCCGACGGCGTAACCGAGGGCAGCGACGAGGGGCCGCCATTCCGTGTCAGGCAGATGGCTTTGAAGAATCGCTTGGGCCAGCAGCGAAAAGCTCATCGACAGTCCGCCGGCAAGGCCCGACCACCACAGTGACGTGGCCGGGCGCTCCATTTCCTCGTCGCCGAGCCTGCGCACCACCTCGTAAATGACGGGCGTGCGGGGCACGGACATTTCCTCGACCGCTTCGACTTCGTGTTCGGTAATGCCTTTCGTCGGCACGCCGTCTTCGGCCTTGCCGGATGACCGGCCGGCGTCGTGATGATCTGTTCTGGATGAGGGGCCGCGGCGTTTCGCCATGATATGAGCCGCGATGTCAGAGGAGGCGTCAGGCCCGAACTAAGATGTCGCTACGCTTAAAGCATGACGCGTTTACGTTGACGCGCTTTGCCTTCCCAGCATTTTGTTTGCGCATGATCTTATCCCGAAACCGGTTCCCACCCTCGGATAAAGTCCGAGGGCAGGCTTTTTCGGGATTGTGCGCTAATGCAACGCCGGTGCGCGTGAAAGCCACCTGCACCGGCGTTGTTCCAATCTCTATTTTTTACGTGCCGTCATATGGTCACGTCGTTTTCGGCAATCAGTTTTCTAGCGGCAAACCCGACGCCACACCCGGTGTCCATGCCACCAAACGCGCCGCCGAAAGCAATACCGCCGCCGCCGCCGTAGTAGGGATAATCCCCGTACCCATAAGGATAGTCATACCCGTAGCCGTAATCGTAATACGGCCAGGTCGACGCGGCGGCCAAACCGAGTCCTAAACCCCACCAAGGCCAGTTATTTCCCCAGTTATTTCCCCAGTTGTTGCCCCAGTTGTTGCCCCAGCCCCAGCCCCTGTTTGCAAAACGACGACCGGGAAAGAAGCGGCCGTTTCCGACGAAGGGACGGCGACCGGCAAAGCCTCTACCTACGAAGGGGCGACCGGCGAAGCCTCTACCTACGAAGGGGCGACCGGCAAAGCCTCTACCTGCGAACGGGCGACCGGCAAAGCCTCTGCCGGCGGGGCCACCCATGAAGCGTCCGCCACCAATGGCGCCACCACGGAAGCCACCGATGGCTCCTCCACGGAAACCACCACCCATGCCGCCAATATGGCCACCACCGAAACCGCCACCGCCGAAACCGCGGCCGCCACCACCAAAGCCGCCACCACCAAAGCCGCCACCGTGACCGCCACCGCCAAATCCGCCACCGTGACCGCCACCGCCACCTCTTGCTATCGCCGGACCAGCCATAAGAGCGCCTGTAAGCAGGGCTGCCGCCAGCGTCGTCATGATGCTCTTGAGTTTCATACCGACCTCCTCATGTCCTAGGCTGGGTGGCGTCGATCACAGCGCACAGGCTGGGCCGAGGCGTCTCCAGCATGCTAAAAGAGGCGCAATCACATCCCGCGCGGAACACTCATCTGCGCGCCGGTTAGCGGACCCGCCACTCGTCGTGTTAAGTGAATGCGCGCGGGCTTCTCGCGTTCCCATCGAAAAAAAGTGATGCGTGACATTTTCGAGGAAATTTTTACGAACGAGCCGCTCGATCCCGTGGAGTCTGTGCGGCGCGGCACACGGCCGCGCCTGCGCAAACGTTTTTATGAGCGCGTTGAGGTCGGTGAGCGCGGAACCGGTGACGGGTTTCAAATCTTGCTTGACGGTAAACCGGTTCGCACGCCGGCACTTCGTCTATTAGCGGCGCCGAACCGGGCGCTGGCCGCAGCCATCGCGCAAGAATGGGACAGTCAAATCGATGTCATCGATCCGGCGCGCATGCCGCTCACACGGCTTGCCAACGCCATCATCGATGCGGTCGCGGACTATCCCGGACCGGTTGTCGACGAAATCGTGAAATATCTGGGTAGTGATCTTCTCTTTTACCGCGCTGATGCGCCGGAGGGTTTGGTTGCGTTACAAACGCAAAGCTGGGATCCGCTACTCGCTTGGGTGCGCGACGAACTCGGCGCGCGCTTCATGCAAATTCAAGGCGTGATGTTTTCTGGGCAACCGAGCGAGGCCGTCACCGCCGCGAGCGCCGGAATCCCTGTCGATACAAATGATACGAAAGAGATGTGGCGCCTCGGCGCCATCTCGTCGATCACCACGTTGACCGGTTCGGCGCTCTTGGCGCTTGCGCTTGCACGCGGCGCTATCGCGCCCGGTGCGGCCTGGGCGGCCGCGCATGTCGACGAAGACTGGCAATTGTCACAATGGGGCAGGGACGAAGTTGCGTTGGCGCGCCGCGCTTATCGCTTCACCGAGTTCGAAGCGGCGGCGACGGTTTTGGCCTTGCTGCGAGCCGAAAATCCCTAGTGGAGTGGATTTGACATTCGCTACCCACCTGGCCGCAAGCTCGCGAAGCGAATGTCAAATCCAAAACTCCACTAGAAACTTATATTTGGCTCATGGTCTTTCGATTTAAACATTCGCAAAAGATCCCCGCCGAAATGGGTAGCGAATGTTTGAATTGGACCACTAGAACAGTGTCCGTTCAGGTCAATGCCCCGTCGGATCGCCGCGACGCCCCGCCTCGTAGAGGAACCACACGCGCTTCTCGGCCTCGTCGATAAAGACCTCCAACAGGCTCGCGGTCGCAACGTCATTGTGTTCGTCGCAAAGATCATGGGCCTCGCGCAGCGATGAAACGACGCGCTGATTGTCATCGCGCAGTTCCGCGAGCATGTCGTCCGGAGTCACATAGGCGGCGTCGTTGTCGGAGAGCCGCTGCTGACGCATAATGTCGCCGACCGAGTGTAAGGTGTTCTGCCCGAGTTTGCGCACGCGTTCGGCGATCACGTCGGTCGCGGCGAAAATCTGTTCGGCCTGTTCGTCGAACAGGAGATGGTAGTCGCGGAAATGCGGCCCGCTCACGTGCCAATGGAAGTTCTTCGTCTTCATGTAGAGCGCGAACGTGTCCGCCAGAATCGCATTCAGCGCGCCCGCTATGTCCTTGGTTGCATTGGCGGGAAGGTCGCTCGGCGTCTTCAGGCGCGGCGTCACGGGTCTGGCAGTCGTCGCTGTGGGTCTGGCGGTATTCATGGACGAGCACCTTGCTCGGAGGCATCGCGCCCCCAAGCAGCCAATGCCATGCTTGAAAGATGGTTCCCCGCGCTCGCGATGGAGTTACGCTTGCTCGCGCGAGGCGCGGCCGATGCGGCCGAGATGCGTGAAGCCGAACCCGGATTCATATTTGAGCCCATAGCCGAGCATCCGGTCGAAGCCGATATGGGCAAGCCAAATTAAGCTGATTATGGAGAGATGATTTAGAATTTCTTTGGACAACAATTGCGAGGGCAGGAGTGAGACAATCAAGGCGCAGCACGATACGTGGAATGCCGGTTACAGCCGATGCTGTCGCGGAGCTGGTCTGGTGGTTGTCCATGGAGGCTTGTAAGCAGGGTTTTCTGCCGAGGCAAAGGTCCAGTTTGTGGCGCTGCCGCTCTTAACCCTCCCCATCCGAACTCGGGTTTACCCGAGTTCGGCATTTTAAAGTGGTCGAAGTCGGAAACATCCGACTTCGACTGGGGAGGGTCGCCCGCCGAAGCGTGAGCGAAGGCGGGCGGGGTGGGGGTGATTGCGATGAAGCGCGGCGGAAATCACAAAACAGCGACCCCCACCCCCGACCCCTCCCCACAAGGGGGAGGGGAGAAGCGGCCGCGTGGCGCTACTGCGGAATGACGTCGGCGGTCTGAGCATGATAGGTCTTTAGCCAACCGGATTCCGCGAGGGGCGCAGGGGCCGAAAGGCGACATGCAAAAGGCGACATGAAAGACATCCTCGACAGACTCGAACATCGGCGCGAAAAGGCCCGCTTGGGCGGCGGCAAAGCGCGCATCGAGGCGCAGCACAATCGCGGCAAACTCACCGCGCGCGAACGCATCGAACTCCTGCTCGACAAAGGCTCGTTCGAGGAGTTCGACATGTTCGTCGAACACCGCTCGAACGACTTCGGCATGGAGAAGTCGAAAATCCCCGGCGACGGCGTCGTCACCGGCTGGGGCACCATCAACGGCCGCGCGGTCTATCTCTTCTCCAAGGACTTCACCGTCTTCGGCGGCTCGCTCTCGGAAACGCACGCGCAGAAGATCATCAAAGTGCAGGACATGGCGATGAGGGCTCGCGTGCCCATCATCGGCCTGTTCGATGCCGGCGGCGCGCGCATTCAAGAAGGCGTCGCCGCGCTCGGCGGTTATGGCGATGTGTTCAAGCGTAATGTGATCGCCTCCGGCGTCATCCCGCAAATCTCCGTCATCATGGGCCCCTGCGCGGGCGGCGATGTCTATTCACCGGCGATGACCGATTTCATCTTCATGGTGCGCGACACGTCTTACATGTTCGTCACCGGCCCCGACGTGGTGAAAACGGTGACCAACGAAGTCGTCACCGCGGACGAACTCGGCGGCGCGTCCATTCACACCACCAAATCCGGCGTCGCCGATGGCGCGTTTGAAAACGACGTCGAATGTCTCTTGCAAATCCGCCGGCTCATGGACTTCCTGCCGGCGAACAACGAGGCGGGCGTGCCGCAATGGCCGACGCAGGATGCGCCCGACCGCGTCGATGACTCGCTCGACACGCTCGTTCCCGACAATCCGAACAAGCCTTACGACATCAAAGAGCTGGTTGAGAAGACGGTGGACGAGGGCGACTTCTTCGAAATCTCGGCGGCTTACGCGAAAAACATCGTCGTCGGTTTCGGCCGCATCGAAGGCCGCACGGTGGGCTTCGTCGCCAATCAGCCGATGGTGCTCGCAGGCGTGCTCGACTCGGATGCTTCACGCAAAGCCGCACGCTTCGTGCGCTTCTGCAACGCCTTCAACATTCCCATCGTCACCTTCGTGGACGTGCCCGGCTTTCTGCCCGGCACCGATCAGGAATATGGCGGGCTCATCAAGCACGGCGCCAAACTTCTGTTCGCTTATTCGCAATGCACGGTGCCCTTGGTGACCGTGATCACGCGCAAGGCCTTCGGCGGCGCTTATGACGTGATGGCGAGCAAACACGTGGGCGGCGATTTGAACTATGCCTGGCCGACGGCGCAAATCGCGGTAATGGGCGCGAAAGGCGCGGTGGAGATCATCTTCCGCGGCGGCACGGCGGATGAGATCGCCGCGCGCACCAAAGAATATGAAGAGCGCTTCCTGTCGCCTTTCGTCGCCGCCGAGCGCGGCTATATCGACGATGTGATCATGCCGCACTCCACGCGGCGGCGCATCGCGCGGGCCTCGCAATGCTGCGCAACAAGCACGTGGAAATGCCGGCGCGCAAGCACGACAATTTGCCGCTTTAATCTTCACCTCTCCCCGCTTGCGGGGAGAGGTGCAGGCTTGTTTGCCCTTGCATTTCGCATCAGATGCGTTAGCATCTATGCATGCGCACCACGCTGGACATTGATGAGGACGTGCTCACTGCGGCCAAGGAACAGGCCGTTGAGCGAAAGACAACGGCGGGGAAGGTCCTTTCAGATCTCGCCCGGCAAGCTCTCACGCGTCCGGCAGCCGGGCCCCTGGTCAAACGTAACGGCTTTTTCGTGCTGTCTTCGCGCGGAGGCCTTGTCACTTCCGCATTGGTGAGGCGATTGGAAGAAGAGGCCGATCGTGCGGACGCCGGGTTGCCTCCGAAATACTGAATATGCGCGTTCTCTTTGACGTCAACGCCTTAATTGCCCTTCTTGATGAGGAGCATGTTCATCATCAGGTAGTGCATAAATGGTGGGCGGCAAATAAGTCTGCGGGTTGGGCTACATGCCCTTTAACCGAGAACGGTCTGGTTCGGATCATGTCCCAGCCGGGTTATAAGAACCCGATCACGACGACATTCGCGATTGATCTTCTCGTCGAGCAAAAGGATGAAACCGACCACGCCTTCTGGCCGGACAATGTTTCATTATGTGACGGCACCTTTTTCGATCCAAATCGCATTCTCGGGCCCAAACAGATCACCGATATTTATCTTCTCGCGCTGGCGGTGAAGAACGATGGCCGCCTAGTGGAGTGGATTTGACATTCGCCACCCACCTGGCCGCAAGCTCGCGAAGCGAATGTCAAATCCAAAACTCCACTAGGAACTTATATTTACTAGTGGTCTTTCGATTCAAACATTCGCAAAAGATCCCCGCCGAAATGGGTAGCGAATGTTTGAATCGGACCACTAGTGACGTTCGATAGCGGCGTTCCACTGTCTGCCGTGCGCGGTGCCGAGCCGAGACATTTGGCGATGCTGTAATTTTTGTATTGCCCGCGCGCTCGCCTGGCTCGCGCAATAAACATCTCGAATTGCCGGTGCGCAAGCGCGACAATGCAGGTGTGAGTTTTTGGCCATAGGATGCACGCAGAGGCGCGACCCGCTTTTGAGCACCTTGCGTGGAATTTTGACGTTCGGTCGAGAGAGGTCGTAGCCCCGCAATCCACGTTGAAAAAAGTCCTTAACTCGCGGCCCTGCAATCCACATTGAAAAAAGTCCTTGACGTTCCGAAATACCTAGGATAAATAGCTGCATATCCCGCCGAATAGCGGGGGGTGTCCGAACGCCGGGCATTGCGCGTCTCACCCGGACCGGCTTTCCATGCCGTTCGCGGAAGACAAAGGCTTGCCGGGGTACAGGCAGATGATCAAAAAAACGAGGATGATCAAAAAAACGAGGATGTCGATGAATGGTCTAATCCACGTCTGTGTGACGGTGCTGGCATGAGCAATAAGGGCCGTAAAATAACCGATGGGGCGCTTACACGGTCGCGACCCGATATCAATGCATTTCGCCGCCGTCATTTGGCATTGGCAAGAGAGCCGGTGGCGGGCGAGTCCGGTTACGCCGAGGTTCTGATCGACGAATCCGAAAGCCCTCTGGTCTGGCTCGCCCGCCGGCGGGGGCGCGATGGCCGCCCGTTCGTCGAACCGCATCAGTTCCAGGCGGGCGAACGCTTGCGGGCTGAGTTCACGCGGGCCAGTTTGATGCCGCGCACGACCGCCAATTGGACAAACCCCATCGCATCCGCGCGCTGCGATAGGCGCAATGACCGCGCGGACCATTTCACCGAAACGACGATCGCCGCCCGGCAACGTGTGCATCAAGCGCTCGACGCGGTCGGACCGGAATTTGCCGGGCTTTTGCTTGACGTCTGTTGTTTTCTCAAGCGGCTTGAAGATATTGAGCGCGAACGCCTGTGGCCGGCGCGTTCGGCCAAGGTCGTCCTGCAACTCGCACTCGATCGCCTCGCCCGTCATTATGGCTACGCCGCGCAGGTCGCGGGTTGCGCCAATGCCAAGGTGCGGAGCTGGCACGCCGAAGGAGAGCCGATGGCCGCCTCTGAGATTTAAGCGCTCGGTGTTCGGATCTTACGCAGCTTGAGAAAGTGCTGATTTGGCGGCGGCACGAATGCGTTCAACCATGGCATTTAATCCATTTGAGCGTTGCGGTGTGAGATTTTCACGCAAAGCCAAACGATCGAACAACGCATGGGCGTCGGTGTCGAGAATCGCGCGCGCCGTTCGGCCTGAATACAATGCGAATAGAATGGCAATCAGGCCACGGACGATGTGAGCGTCGCTGTCGCCGGAAAAAGCGAGTACGGGGCCATCGCTCCCATTCGGCTTGACCTGCGTGATCAGCCAGACTTGGCTGGCGCAGCCGCGCACTTTGTTGGCTTCCGTGTGCTCGCTGTCCCGCAACGGCGCCAAGGTGCGGCCAAGTTCGATGACATAGCGATATCGGTCGTCCCACTCATCGAGCAGCGAGAAATTCTCAACGATGTCGTCGATTGTGATCATCGCACCCCGCATTCCATTCGCGGCCTGATCCGTCTACTTAAGCATAACGGCGGTTTTGATATAAGCATTACGATGGGTTGCGTCACGCCCCGCGGTGCTGGGTGGGGGGCGCGCCAGACGAGAGGGCGCGCCCCAAGGGGCGCACGACGGCGACGGAGGCGCAAATCAGCCGGCCTGGGCGTCACGGCGCGATGGGTATGGAACCGGAGCGTGCCAGGGGAGGACCGTATCGGCCGGCAGCAAGGTTCCATGCCCGGCGCGCAAGGGCGATGGCGCGCCATTGTCCCGATTGGCGGCCGCCTTTTCCATCGATTTGCCGGCGCTTGCCGGGCTATCGTTCAGCTTGGCTTTGATGCCGTCGGCGACGAATTCATAGATGGTACGCGCACCGGCCTCGAGCCTGAGTGTAAGCGCCTTGGCGATCTTGCCGCCGGTGAGGCAAGCGTCGGGCTGCCGGTCGCAGAAGCCGCGTGCATCCGATAAGGCCGCACTTGCCAAAGTGACGGCTTGGGCTCCGCTGATCTGCTCCTCGTTGTTCGTCGTCGTGCTGCCGTTCGGAAGCACGATACAGACCAGTGCAAGCCAAAAGGTCAGCCGCAACAGAAAGGACATGATCCCACCCCGCTATAGACTTTGCCGCCTGATCGCTCCAACGAAAAACACCATTGGCTTTTGGGAGATGAAATATGAACTCACCCAATTTTACATTAAACGTGAAATAATCATTTTTAGCTTGAATTTTAAACACCTGCCAATTCGTATGGTTACCCAAAAGGTAGCGGTGAGCGATGCTAATGGGGTCAACTCAAACATTTATTAACCATACGGAGAAATGGCACGGCACTCCTTCGACATCGGCGTCATGTAAACTGGCCTGCGATGGAGAGCCTCGGCCGTCTTAGTGTTCGCTTAAGCGGGCCGGCCTATGACACGTTGACGACGCCGCTATAATTCCGGCCGGTCGAGTCAAAGCTCGTCAGCGTCCCCAACGAGAGCGTGCCGGAAGAGCACGCGAGTGGTCCGATTAAACATTCGCTACCCATTTCGGCGGGGATCTTTTGCGAATGTTTGAATTGAAAGACCATGAGCCAAATATAAGTTTCTAGTGGAGTTTTGGATTTGACATTCGCTTCGCGAGCTTGCGGCCAGGTGGGTAGCGAATGTCAAATCCACTCCACTAGCTGCGGAATTGAGACGCGAATATCTGGGTCAAGAACAGTGCGTAGACGAAAAAAAACCGAAACCATCAATTCCCCCCGTCTCGGGGGTCAACTTCTGCAAGCGATCGAGCGTCGTCCACGCGAGTTTGTCGGCATCGTTGTAACGCTGCTTGTAACCTTGGCCGTTTTTACCAACGCGCTCTTTCTGCAGACGAGGTCTCATTCCGTGCCTGTCTTTGCACCGCGATCATTGTTGTCGAACGGGCCGGACTTGCGCCCCGGGCGATTGCATGACCTAAATTCCGGCCGAAACGTGGAAGCGGGCGCACAAGCCCGGTCGCTGCTCGTTTCGGATATTCAGCGCGAGCTTGGTCGGCGCGGTTTTTATGCAGGCGAGGTGGACGGCATTTGGGGCACCAAAACCGATCTCGCGGCGCGAGATTTCGTACACTCGGCAAAGCTTGATGTCAGCCCGGAGGCGAGCGATCGCTTGTTGCGCGCCATTATCGCCTCTGATGCAAAGGTTGAGAGATCAGCCGCTCGCAAGGATGATCCGATTGCTGGATTGATCAAGCCTTCAGCGCGATGACTGTGTTTTAGCGCATGGGCGTTCCGGAAACAGCAAAATATGCTACACAAATTCATGCGTTTGAAATCGAGCATATGGGTTGCGGCCTATTTGCGTCGTTGCAACAAAGAAGGCACCTTTGCCGCTCTGCGCCGGCATGGTGCGGACGAGGCGGGAGCGATATTTATTAAAATAAATCGCCTTGACGGCACCGGGACTTTGTACGGACCGGCGCCGCAAACAGTGTTCGCCGACGCTGCTCCGATGGACCGCTATTTCAGCGCGGTTCTTGGCCATCCGACACCCGTTTGCGAAACCGAGATCGAGGCGCGTCTCAAGCGTGAAATTCGTTTTGATCCCGACATATGGATCGTCGAAGTCGAAGACCGTGCCGGCTCTCATTTTCTTGCCGATTTATTGATGCGATACGGATGAGAGATAGGTTGTCAGCGTGTTCCGGTCTTAGTGCGCCCGGACTGACTATTGTGCTCGCGCGCAACATTGTACTTTGTCGGGCTTGACAGGGAACGGGCGTCGCGGTGCTCGTCATCCCAATGGAGGGATTCGTAGGGTAGCGACCCGCGTTTACTTGATTGTTGCCAGATCCAGATCATATGATTTGCCGCATGGGCGGAAAGGTCTTCGGACAGCTGCATCAGGCTGGCCATACGCGCGTCGGGCTGCGCGGTGTCCGAGGGAAGGGCTGACAAAAGACCTTGTAGCGTGGCGCCGCTTAGTCCGAGCGCTTTTGCCACGACAACGAAAGGTTCGCCGGACCGATCGTTTACAATCCGCTCGGCCAAGGAGCGGCTCACGCCAAGGATTCTGGTCAACAATCGAATGAAGTCATTTGTGTCACGCTCAATCGCTGCTTTTTCAAGACCGCTAACGGCATCGGCACGTCCGGACAGCGGACGAGGCGGTGTGCGCATGGCCACGTCGAGATTGAGCAAAATGAGGCGGCGTTCCTCGGCGCACGCTGTAAAAAATAACTCAACGAGATCGTCTTCCGCGGCGCTGGGTCGACTGGAAGCGGCTGTACGCGACTCCGGCGGGGCATCCCGCGCGGCGTCGAGCTCGGCGATTTTGTCGAGGACGACAGAGGGGGCGGCGGGATAATGACGTAAACGCTCCGCGATGGCGGCGCGCGTTTGTCGATCGACGGCCGCAATCAGGCCGAGCGCCAGTTCGACATACTGATTTTGCTCGTCTGTCGTGTGATATGGCTTCTCGAGGTAAAGCGCCGTCAAGGCCCGCAGCAAGGTTGGACGAATATCGGCGGAAGCGCGGCCTGCCAGATTCGTGAGGCGATCGAGCGGTTCGTCGGCGAAGGTGTTCGGTGTCTGCGGCATGGTCGTCATCTGTCGTGGTTTGCTTCACGATACAGTCGACGCCTTAGCAAAGCGTTAACCTTACCGCCTATTAATCCGGCCAAAAGGGAGAACCGTAATGGGCGACGTCATCCGCTTTCCCCACGAGGCAGGCTATTCGCGCCGCGCCTGTATCGATGCAAAAATGGCGCCGGCCGCCGTGATAATCTTGCCGGTGATCCGCATCGAGCGGCATACAGAGAGAGCCGAGGGCGTAAAGCCGGCCGGCAGCGGCGCTCGCCGAGGCCGCCGTCGACGCGCCGCGCGTTGAGATGGGGCGTCTCAGAGTCATCCACAGCGCGAATTGAGGCTTCGACCTTCCGGGCCGCACCCCCTATGCTCGCCCCGCACTGCCGGGGGAGCCGTATGCCGACGCTGGAGTTCAAGGGTAAGCCGTTCGTCTATTCGCACCATCTTTCGGTGCCGTTTCGCGAGCTGGTGGTGGATCTCAAAAAAGAGCCTGCCCGCCAAAGGCGCCAAGCCCTCGCTCGACGACAATCTCATTATTCATGGCGACAATCTGGAAGCGCTGAAGGCGCTGCTGCCGCGCTACGCCGGCAAGGTGGACGTGATTTACATCGACCCGCCTTACAACACCGGCAACGAAGGCTGGGCCTACAACGACAACGTCAACTCACCGCTGATGAAAGAATGGCTCGGCAAAGTCGTCGATCGCGATGACTTGGAGCGTCACGACAAGTGGCTGTGCATGATGTGGCCGCGACTTCAACTGCTTTCTGAGCAATTAAAGTCCGAAACAGGTTCGGTATTTGTGATCAACTGCGATGACAATGAAGCGTCACCACGTTCAAGTTGTATAATGGATGAAATTTTTGGGGAAGATAATTTTCGGAACGAACAAATTGTTGGTCGGAGGCATGAAAAACGTAGAAGCACAATTCAACGATAATTACGCGCTTATCGGCTGGTCATGACGTAATTGTTATTTATACGACAAGAAGACTCGCCAAATTCTGCGCGCGATGATTAGCCAAATTCTCGATTACGATAGCCTTGAAGTGATGAGGAGCCAGGCAAGTGGGATACATTTTTGGCAGCGCGCACAGAGCGTCGGCAAAAGCTTACGATACAAATTATTTACGGGGAAAACCCCTGAAAGAGGCAATGGCGATGGAAGCAATCGCGTTCAAAACAGGCGGCGGAAAACTATCAAGTTTTCGAGAACTCAGGTGCTATCGATATCGACTGAATATTGGGGAAGGCGCAAATTTGATTGAAACTGGCGTAAGAGCTTGATTTTCTCAGGTTGGGTCCTGAGAGCGTTTGACAATACTATGTACCGCCGAGAGATTTTTTTCTGCCTTCATGACAAGTGGCATTGGTGTACAGAGAACAATTGGAAAAATATAAGAATTTTGAGCATGAGAAGATATATCGATACGCCGAAACCTAGTCTCATTGATTGAAATATATTAGTTGGATCAGGCAAAAAGATGCGCTTTAGTTCTCGATTCATTTGCAGGTTCCGGTAGCAACAGGCACATGCCGTTCTGTCATCAAATGCGCGACGAGACAACGGCAAATCGCAAATTCATCCTCATCGAAACCGAAGACTACGCCGACAAAATCACCGCCGAACGCGTTCGTCGCGTCATGAAAGGCGTGCCAGGCGCGAAGGACGAAGCACTCAAGAACGGTTTCGGTGGGTCTTTCACTTTTTGCGAACTCGGCGAGTCGCTTGATCTCGACCGCTTCTTTGAAGGAAAAGGTGCGCCGCGTTACGATCAAGTGGCGCGTTATGTCATCTACACTGCCACCGGCCATTCGCTGCCAGATGTGCCCAGTGAGCCGCGCAAGGATTGGTTCGTGGGTGAGGCGGGTGGCTATCGCATTCACCTCATCTATAAGCCGGACCTTACCTTCATGCGCGGCAATGATGCCGCGCTTTCACAGCCGCTCGTTGAGCAAATTTCCAAGGTCGCGAAGGGTAAGCCGGTTTTGGTCTATGCGGCCGCGAAATTCATGGCGCAGGAAGCCTTGACCAAACAGGGCATTACCTTTTGTCAGCTTCCTTATTCTGTGCATCGTGTGCTTGGGGATGCGCCTGATGCGCCTTAAGGATTACCAAAACAGCGCGCTCGATACGTTATCGGGTTATTTGAAAATCCTGCGCGCCGAATACGACAAGCGTGCAAAAGAGCTTGCGGACATTGAAGCTTTGCCCGCCGCCACCAGGCAAAAGGTTTTATCTGTGTTAGGCGATCCCGTTGCTGCTGCCTGGGGCACGGCACAGGAACAGGGGCTTGCGGCTGCGTCCGACGCATGGAGAGAGCTAAAAGACGGCGCGGACCGCTCCATTCCACATGTATGTTTGAAATTGCCAACCGGCGGCGGCAAAACGCTGCTGGCCGCCCACGGCATTGACCGAATTCTGGTAAGTCATTTCCGACAGACCACAGGCTTTGTCCTTTGGATCGTGCCGTCAGAGGCAATCTACACGCAAACCAAAGCGCAACTTGCCGACCGCGCACATCCCATTCGCCAGACTCTTGATCGTCTCAGCGGCGGGCG
This sequence comes from uncultured Pseudomonadota bacterium, assembly GCA_963697535.1. GTDB lineage: Bacteria > Pseudomonadota > Alphaproteobacteria > Rhizobiales > Xanthobacteraceae > Pseudolabrys. The sequence continues at coordinate 1,957,694 of OY969085.1, forward strand.
TGTGAAAATTCTTGAGAAGCTTGATGGTTTCACTAAGCAAGATACGGAGCAAAAACTTTGCGTTCTGTTATTGATGCTGCAATCCACCGGACGTGAAAACAAAGAAACGCTCAAGGTTTTTCGCGACGCCGGACAATATACCAGCTTTTTCCCGCAGGACGATCCGGCCGCGCGCGCCAATTTGCTCAAACAAGTGCCCAATCTCGAACAAGCCGATCTCGTGGAAGCGGCGCTTGGCGGAGAAAACGCAAAATGGGTGAGGCAAAGCCTCGGGAATAGCTTGCGCATCATTCGGCCCGTGATCGTGCTGGATGAAGGCCATCGCGCTTATTCCGAAATTGCGCGCAAGACGCTCGCCGGACTCAATCCGCGTTTCCTTCTTGAACTTTCGGCGACTCCCGACTCTGGGCCTTTCCAATATTTTGGTCAACGTTTCCGGCCGCGCGCTCAAAGACGAAGATATGATCAAGCTGCCGATCCGGCTTGAGGTCGGCAGAAACTTGCGCTGGCAAACCACGTTGCAGAATGCGGTGGACCGGCTCAATCAATTGGCAAAAGACGCGGATGATTTTCGAAATGCAACGGGCCGTTACATTCGTCCGATCATGCTTGTGCGGGTGGATCGCACGGGCAAGGATCAACGCGAGAAGAGCATCAAAGATCTCGTGCATTCGGAAGATGTATTCGAATTTTTGACTTAAAGATGAGTATTCGGCCTGTCGCAATTCGCCGGCAGACCGCCGAGGTGAAGGAATTAGCGAACGACGATCTCCTGTCGTGTTATTGCCCGGTGCGCTTCATCATTACCAAAGACGCCCTGCGCGAAGGCTGGGATTGCCCCTTTGCCTATGTGCTCGCTATTCTCAGCAAAGGCACAGCCAAAACCGCCCTCACGCAAATGATCGGCCGCGTGCTGCGCCAGCCACAGGCCGCGCGCACTGATGTTGAATTGCTCGATGAGGCGCATGTCTTCTGCGCCGATATAGATGTTGGCGAGGCCGTAAAGAAAATCCGGGAGGGATTGGAAGCCGAAGGCATGGGTGATCTCGGTGGAGAGATTAGAACCGGTAATGACGACACCGGCAAAACGGAAGTGGAAGTCCGCTTCCGCGAAAAGTTTCGCGGCAAGCGCATTATGGTGCCGCGTGTGCTCCATCGTGAGGGAAAAAAGGACTATCGCGATCTCGACTATGAGGCCGATGTGTTGGCGTGCGTGGACTTTGAGCGCTTTTCCTGGCCCGCTGCGGAGACGTTCGATCTGGCCGCCTATGACGTGGGTAAACAGGAAACTTTTGCGGTCGATATTACAGCGAGCGAGCAGTTTGATATTGAGGCAAGCCGCGCGGTGAGCGTCATTGTAGAACAGCCTCTTGATCGCCCGGGGCTTATTCGCCGCATGCTCGATGTAATCCCCAATCCGTGGCAGGGCGCACGCATTCTCGATGAGGCTCTTGCAGAGTTACGCAAACGTGCAAAAGAGCAGGAAATCATTGCCGCGCGATTGACGCTGGTCGAGCACATCAAGCGTGAAATACAAAGCCAAGTCGAGGCTGCGGCCGAGAAAGTGTTTCGCGATAAGGTCAAGTCGGGCGAGATTGTGTTTAAGTTATTGGCCGCCCCTCTTGATTTAAACTACACGTTCGACGAGGTGCTGAAATTCCATATGGCATCAGGCGATGAAAAAGCTCCATTGCTTCGGACGATGGGGACCCCGTTGGAGCGATCGTTGTACGAGACGGCTTTCACAAACCATGTCAATGGTTTCGAAAAAGACATTGCGCTTTATCTCGACGGAAGCGATGCGATATCTTGGTGGTATCGTATCGCCGCGCGCCGTGACTGGGGCTTGCAAGGCTGGATGAAACACAAAGTTTATCCCGATTTTCTCGTCCAACTCGATACGCAAAAGGACGTGGCGCGCTTGCTGGTCCTCGAGACCAAGGGGAAGCAGCTGCAAGGTAACGACGACACGGTTTTCAAGCAAAAACTTTTCAACTTGCTCGAACAGGCCTATACAAAGGGTGTGGAGGCAGGGGAAGTCGATCTATTCGATGACCGCGCCGATGAAATGCGCTTCCGCATTTTGCTTCAACAACAGGCGTGGGAGGCTGATTTGGAAGAAGCTGTGGCGTAGGGCGGCCAACATGACCCGAGGCGACGAACCGGATTTTTCTGAGAGCGACGCGCAAGGCGACCTGTTCGGCGCCGAGCCTGCGCCCGTCTATCGGCCCGATCCCGACAAAGTGCGTTCGCGGCTGCATAAAATTCTCGCCGAAGCGCGGGCGGCGCAAAAACTGCCTTGGGAACCGACGACCGTCTCGCTCTACCGCACCATCTTTCCGCAGATGACGAATTGGCTACCCGAAGATGAAGCCGCGCAATTGCGTTTCCAATTCGAAGAAGAACTGGCGCGCCTGGAAGCGGCGTAGTTTTCTCACGCCCGAGTGTTACACCTCTCCCGCTTGCGGGAGAGGTCGACCGCCGAAGCGTCAGCGAGGCGGTCGGGTGAGGGGCTTGTTCTACAATTCCGAGCCTGCCCCCAGCCCGAGCCCGCCCCCACCCCGACCCTCCCCCGTAAACGGGGGAGGGAGAAGAGGCGCCGTGCCACATGCGACAGCCCTGCCACAAGGGGAGGGTGAAGAAAAAAAACTCACAGCGCATGATCCCGAAAAGCTTGCCCTCGGGCTTGACCCGAGGGTGGGAACCGGTTTTCGGGACAAAGATCATGCGCAAGCAATATGTTAGTAACGCACAGCGACTCAATCTAAAGGGAATGCGCTCTAACCGTAACGGGGAGGCGGATTAGCGTCAGCGTAATTTGCCGTTTCCGCCTTCGAACGGCGCGTTCCGCTAACGCGCCTACGAGCTGAGCAAAGAGCCATCCGCAGAAATCGGTTGCACGAGCGCAGGCTTAACCCCCAAGGCCATTCTTAAAGCGAACAAGGATGCCGGCAACATCCAGCTCGATAGCGAAACGCAACTAACCGGCGTGCCGCCGGAAGCCTGGACTTACAAACTCGGCAATCGTTCGGCACTGGAATGGATTCTCGACCAGTACAAGGAAAAGACGCCGAAGGATCCGACCATCCGCGAGAAGTTCAACACCTACCGCTTTGAGGATCACAAAGAAAAGGTCATCGACTTGCTCAAGCGTGTCACGCGCGTGAGCATTGAGACCATGAAAATTGTCGAAGCGATGAAAGCAGAAAAGCGTTGACAAGGGATTGAACATTGTTCATGATTTGTTCCTAACCTTCAAAAGGGGCTCATCATGGCTACCAATCCACCGAAGGGTGATAATCATCGCCAGGGCGCGGTGCGCGATCGCTCGCAAGTTCACAATCCTAAAAATGACCGCTGGGTGAAGCGCGACGATAGCACCGGCAAATTTTTGGATCAGAAAGCGGACAAACATCCCTTCAAAGGTGTTCGGCGAGAAAAGTAATTTCCGCCTTGGTCATTGTAGTTGGGTTTATTGTCATGAATTTTATTCGTAACGAACGGATCAGGCTCACAGCAAATTGGATAAACGGGCTCGCCACCGCAATTGTGACTGCGGGTGCATTGGCCCCGCTCGCGGCATTGATCTATGGAACATCCACGTTGATCATTTCTACCGCCTATTTTGTTCTACTCGCGTTTGTTTGCATTTCGATTGGGGCGGTTATACATTTTGTTGCAAGCCTGACCTTGAAAGGATTGCGAGAATGACGAGTTTGCAAATCATGGCGCTGGCAATGCCGTTTGCAGTTCTTGCGCTTGTGGCTATTGTCGCCGTTATCAGCCGGCGGCAGGATGGTCGCGAAGAGCGTGGCGGCGCCCACTGATCAATGTCCGTTTCCAGGTCCCGCAACGGCGACGCAGACCTTTTGGGGGAGGACCCTCAACCCGACCTGTTCGGCGCCGAGCCTGCGCCCGTCTATCGGCCCGATCCCGACAAAGTGCGTTCGCGGCTGCATAAAATTCTCGCCGAAGCGCGGGCGGCGCAAAAACTGCCTTGGGAACCGACGACCGTCTCGCTCTACCGCACCATCTTTCCGCAGATGACGAATTGGCTACCCGAAGATGAAGCCGCGCAATTGCGTTTCCAATTCGAAGAAGAACTGGCGCGCCTGGAAGCGGCGTAGTTTTCTCACGCCCGAGTGTTACAAAGGAATCAAAATTGGTAGCATGCTAGCGCATGATCCCGAAAAGTGGGAACCGATTTTCGGGACAAAGATCATGCGCAAGCAATATGTTAGTAACGCACAGCGACTCAATCTAAAGGGAATGCGCTCTAACCGTAACGGGGAGGCGGATTAGCGTCAGCGTAATTTGCCGTTTCCGCCTTCGAACGGCGCGTTCCGCTAACGCGCCTACGAGCTGAGCAAAGAGCCATCCGCAGAAATCGGTTGCACGAGCGCAGGCACTACGGATCATCGTATGATCGCGAACATCGCATCGCATCGCGAGGAATTGCAAGCGTTATGTCGCCGTTTCGGCGTGCGACGGCTTGACGTGTTTGGCTCGGCGGCGCGCGGTATCGATTTCGATCCGACGCGCTCCGACGTCGATTTCCTGGTTGCATTCGAGAATGTGGACACGATCTCCCTAAGAGATTTCTTCACCTTGCGCGATGCTCTGTCGGCGCTTGTCGGCCGGCCCGTCGATCTCATTACCGAGGGCAGCGTTCGCAACCCGTTCATCCGGGCGGGGATTGAGCGCTCGGCGGAGACGGTCTATGGAGCGTGATCCGCGCGCCTATCTCTGGGATGCCAGGCAAAGTGCGGATGCAATCGCCGAGTTCGTCAATGGGCGCACATTCGAAGATTATATCGCCGATCCCATCGTGCGCTCCGCGGTCGAGCGAAAATTCGAAATCATCGGCGAAGCGTTGCGGCAGCTGGAGAGGGCCGCCCCGGAATTGGCCAAACAAATTCCTGAGCTCGGCAGTGCGGTCGCATTTCGCAACATTCTGATTCACGGCTACGACATCATCGACCACCGGATCGTGTGGCGTACGATTCAAGATAGCCTTCCCGCGCTACGCGATCACTTGACGAATCTGCTCGAGAGATTCGGAAGTGGGTGACTTATTCGAGCAATCCGAGGTGTTTCTCATTGGCGCCGTTTGACACTGGATCAAACCTTGGCTAATTCGCCGCTTTAGCCACTTCCGCCGTGCCGCATGTCGCGCCGGCGACCGCGGTCTTTGCTTTCTCCATTAGGCCCGGCTCCGGTGCCAGCGAACGGATTGCGATCAAACCCGTGACCGTCGGCGAGTCGATAATAAGGCGATCCGCCGCCGTAACATCCTCCTCGTCCGGCAATTGGCTGTGCTGGTCTTCGGTCATGAGATTGAGTTCGATCACCCGCCGCCCGGCCGCTCGATCGTTGATCGCGTAGTAGGCGATATCGCGGCGGGTATAAAAGGAGATTGACGTATAAGCCGGGCCGACCGGAACCGTAAGCTTCATCGGCCCGTTCGATAAATCGTAGCGGCAAATGGCGGCGGCAAATGCAGGGTCTGTAAACGGCATTGTCGTCTGGCTGGCGGAGGGGATGGGAATTGGCGTCACGGTATTGACTTTGATAACTTGTGCCAGCCGCGAATAGGCGTCGCGTGTGGCGCTTCGTGGAAGCGTGATGATGATGGCGAGATGGACGATGCCGCCGAGAACCAGGCCGCCGGCAAATAGAAGCACCCAGCGAATCATGGGCAATTCCTCATGCTGATCGTCGGCATGGCTATTTCACGGTTGGATGTCGCCGCCACGCCTATCGGCGTATCGTAAAGACGGAGGACAAGAACGTAGCGCGCAATGCCGCCGCTCGGCAGCCAGTTGCCGGGCGCTGCGCGCGGTCCCACCGTCATTATGAAATGGCCATCCGCCCGGCGAACGATTTCTTGACTGGTAAAACCGTGGCGATCGATCGCGTTCGCGACCAAATCGCCCGACGGCGTGTACAAGGTCAATGTCCAGAAACGCGCCATGGGCGTGATGCCGGCGATAACCGCCTCGCAGCGGCCGTCCAGTAATTTGCCGGTGATATCAGTCTTGGCGGTGAACGACACGCCATCGCCCAACGCGAGCGGCAAACGTCCGATACGCGCAATCGATGCGCGCGTGTAAGGATCGGCATGCGCCGTCCCGATTTCCCGCCGCATCGTCCATGGGCCGACGTTCCACGAGTCAAAGGCGATATCGCGGTGCAGAGCGTAATAGGTCGCGCCAAGGCCGCTGGCGGCGCCGACAGCTAAAGCAAACAAGGCTCCAATAATCAGCCGCACAATCATTCACCTTGGCGAAAAAGGATATCTTGGCCGGGTTATTGACTTCCCTTGAGGGAGCGGTTTTCGAGCATTGTGGCGAATGCGTCATCTCGGCTTCCCGCGGGATCACTCCGGCGATCAACCAAAGCAATTGCAGGGTTGGGGCTTGCGCTCTTGTTTGCCTGCTCCAGCATCGATCCGATACGCGTGAGAATATCGGCGCCACGTTTTGTCAGGAGCATGGGTTTAGCCGGCGGTTCGCCCGATTTGGCGTGGACCGCGGCGATTGCGGGCTGTGCGGGCGCGGCAAGGCCGGGCAAGCGCTTGAGCTCAATGCCCCGATGCGCATAGTCCATGATGCTGTGCCACGTCATAGCGGGCAGCGAGCCGCCGGTCATGCGGTTGGTCGAGCTATAGTCGTCATTGCCCACCCAAACGCCACAAACGTAATTTCCCGTATAGCCCATAAACCATGCATCACGGTAAGCGTTCGTGGTACCGGTTTTGCCGCCTGCCGGGACGCCGTCGAGCTGAGCCCGGCGGCCGGTGCCGTTTTCGACCACGCTGTTCATCATTTTGATCATGTCGCTTGCGACGCGTACCGGTAAAGCGCGGTGCGATTTTGGCCCATCGCGGTCGTAGCGCCAAATCATTTTGCCATCACCGGTGCGTATGTCGAGGATGGCGTGCGGCTTCACCCTCATGCCGAGATTGGGGAAGGTGGCATAAGCGCCGGTGTGCTCGATCAAAGTCACCGCGTCGGCGCCGATCGGTAGCGATGGCGTATCCGGCAGCGGCGTCGTAATGCCCATATCGTGTGCGGTTTCGATGATGCGCGCGCGCCCGCGTTTGGCATTGCCGTCGCCGACGATGACCGACAATCGCACGGCAATGGTATTGATCGAATGGGTCAGCGCGCTGATCAGCGTCATCCGGCCATGGTAAGAATGGCCGTAATTGTGAGGGCACCAGTTGCCCAGGCAGATCGGCGCGTCGACCACGATCAACTCCGGATTCAGTCCATGCTTCAGCGCGGTTGAATAGACATAGGGCTTGAAAGACGAGCCCGGCTGACGCATCGCGTCGGTTGCACGATTGAACTGGCTGATGCCGTAGTCGCGGCCGCCGACGACGGCACGAACCGAGCCATCGATATCCATCAGCACAGCGGCGGCTTGGCTCGCGTGATAGGCGCGTCCATGCTCGGCGAGCGAATGCTCAACCGCAAAATCGGCCGCTTTCTGAAGGTCGGTGTCAAGCGCGGTGCGAACCACGAAAACGCGCTCGGTCACCGATTTCGGAAATGCATCGACGACTTGCTTGACCTGCACAAACGCCCAGTCGAGGTAGTAATTCGGCGCGGCTGTGTCGCGGCGATCGACCGGCGTTGCCGGATGACGTCGTGCCCCGAACACCTGGCCTTCGGTCATAAATCCGGTTTCCACCAGATTGTCGAGCACGACATTGGCGCGCGCGCGCGCCGCCGGCAAATTGATGTTAGGCGAATATTTGGTGGGCGCTTTGAACAGGCCCGCAAGCATCGCGGCTTCGGCGAGATCGACATCGCGCGCCGATTTGTTGAAATAATATTGAGCGGCGGCATCGACGCCGAAGGCGCCGCCGCCCATATAGGCGCGATCGAGATAAAGTTTAAAAATCTCGTTTTTCGTCAGCCGGGCTTCCAGCCACAGCGCCAGGAAAGCTTCCTTGATCTTGCGATCGAGCGTGCGCTCGTTCGAGAGAAACAAATTCTTGGCGAGTTGTTGGGTAATTGAGGAGCCGCCTTGCACGACCTCGCCGGCGCGCGCATTCGTCAGGAGCGCGCGTAAAATGCCCGGCAGGTCGATGCCGACATGCTGATAAAATCGCCGATCCTCGGTGGCCAGCACCGACTTGATCAAATGATCCGGCAATTCGTTGAGCGGCACCAAGTCGTTGTGCTTGATGCCGCGCGCGCCCACTTCGTTGCCGTAGCGGTCGAGGAAAGTGACCGCGAGCTCCGACTTCTTCAGCCAGTCGCCGTCGCCGGTCAGCTGAAAGGCGGGCTGGGCGAGCGCCAGCATCAAGACGAGGCCCCCTAAACCGAGTGTCGTGGCTTCCGAGACGGCCTCGTTGAACCAGCGCCGCCAGCCGGCGACGTGAAAGCGGTCCATGAAGGTGGAAAAGCGCTGATAACGTTCGCGCGTACCCGCGAAGATGCGGAAAAGCGTTAAATCAACCCAAGCATCGAGCGCGAGCAGGGTACGTTTGAGCGCGGCCTTCCATTCGGGCGGCAATGGCGGCCAATGCGGCGGTAATGACGGCCAGTTGGGAGGCAATAGCGGGCGCAAGAGTTTCTGCTTTCGCGGGGCTTATGGATGGCTCGCCACACGCGGCTTGCCACGGCGTTCGCCTTGCGAAAGCGCATCTCACCGCGCGAGCCGGCCGGTATCCGGCAGCACCAGCGAAAGGCGCGAAGCGCACGGCCAACGATCGCCTTACTCAATGCGCCGCAACGGCGACGGGTTCCGGTGGGGGAGGTGGTGGGCAGCGATGCTTTTATCGCCTGGTGGCGGTGGGCAAAGACTTGCCTTAGCGGCATCCGCTCGTCTCCAGTGGCATCCGCTCGTCTCCGGCACGCCGCGACGGTGCACCAAGCCGGCATTTCCGCGCGCGGCCGCGTCACCGCGAGCGAAAAGAACGTGCCGGACGAAAAGCTGCCCGATTATGTGGTGTGCTGGCCGGGAAAATGGACGAAGGGCGCGCGCGCGCGCGTCGTCAAAGGGAATTGAGGGCGCGGGGGCGCGGTGGAAATAAGGGCGCGCCACTGATTGAAACTGTTAGTTTTATGTTTGTCTGGGTCGACGTGGCGCATGCCGTCGCTATACGGTTGCTCCCGACATGGACTTATTCGCAGCCAGCGGCCTCGATTTGGGGGATGGGGGAAGGGGCGGCCGGGCCGGCCGCTCGGGCCCGGCGCGTAGCTTGCGTGTGCCTCTCCTAAACTACAGAGTGGTTGCGGAAGCGCGCACCCGCTTTGCCTTCGATCCCACGGCGCAACAAATCGAGGCGGCTGCGAGTTACGCGAAAACAGTCAAAAGCCCAAAATTTTCCAAACGGAAAGAAACCGAAGTCCGCAATCTATTTTTCGAGCGGGTGCTGGGTGAAATTCTTGGCTACCGGCAGTTCGATGCTGAAGGGGATTATACGCTTGCGTTTGAGCGATCCATTCGCCGTGGCAAGGTGGATGCGGCGCTTGGATTTTTCGGCGGCCCCGGCGAGCGCAACGAGATCGTCGCGCCTTTCGAATTAAAGGGACCGGATACCGCCAATCTTGACGCCATTATGCCGGGTCGCGGCCGCAGCCCGGTGCAGCAGGCATGGGACTACGCCATCGATGTGCCCGGCTCGCGCTGGGTTCTCGTATCCAATTGCGTGGAGATTAGGCTTTACGGTTTTGGGCGCGGCCGCGATGCCTATGAATTATTCGACTTGAGCAAACTCGACGATCCGGACGAGCATGCCAGGCTGTGTTTGCTATTGTCGGCCGCCCGGCTGCTCGGTGGGGCAACGGACGCTTTGCTGCGCGAAACCGAGAGCGGCTACAAAGACATTACAAATAAGCTTTATGATGAATATAAAGATCTGCGCCAACGTTTGATTCATTTTCTTGTCGATGCGGCCGACGGTCCGAAGCTTTCTCTTGCCGGGGCGATCGAGCCGGCGCAAAAAATTCTCGACCGTATCTTATTCATCGCATTTGCCGAGCGCACAGCGCTTTTACCCGACAAGCTGCTGGAACGCGCCGTCAACGCGAGAAACGAATGGAATCCGGAGCCTCTTTGGCGCAATTTTCAGGCGCTGTTTCAAAGCGTCGATCAAGGAAACGATCGGCTCTACATTTGGGGTTATAACGGCGGCTTGTTTTCAGCCGACAAGATTGTCGATGAACTGGTGATCCCCGATCCTTTGGCGACCGATCTGGGCGCCCTTGCCAAATGGAATTATCGCGACGACGTTCCCGTGACCTTGCTCGGGCATCTTTTCGAGCAATCGATCACCGATTTGGAAGAGCTGCGCGCGGAAAGCCGGGGCGAGGAAGCCCCAACGGTTTCCAAGCGCAAGCGCGAGGGCGTCGTTTATACGCCGGATATCGTGACGCGCTTTCTCGTGGGCCGGACCATCGGCCTGACCTTATCCGAGCGTTTTGCGGCGCTCTTGGAAAAACACGGCAAAATGCTGCCGGACAATGGCGACCCGATTTTTGCCGAAAATGAAAAATCGGTCGAACAGGCATTCTGGCGCGACTATCTCGCGGCGCTTCGCGGTTTGCGCATCGTCGATCCAGCCTGCGGCTCCGGCGCGTTTCTTGTCGCCGCCTTCGATCAGCTCGCGGCGGAGTATCGCCGGGTTACCGAGCACCTTGATGCTCTCGGCGAGCGCGCGGACTTCGATCCGTTCGACGAGATCGTGACCAAAAATCTTTACGGCGTCGATCTTAACGCCGAGTCGGTGGAGATCACGCGGCTTGCGCTTTGGCTCAAGACCGCGCGTAACAAGCACCGCCTGCAAAATCTCGAGACGACGATCAAGGCCGGAAACAGCCTGATCGATCATAAAGACTTCACCGACCGCCCGTTCGAATGGCGCGCGGCATTCCCCGATGTTTTCGCCGCCGGCGGCTTCGACATCGTGATCGGAAACCCGCCCTATGTGCGCATGGAGCTGATCAAGCCGGTCAAGCCCTATTTGGAAAAGCACTACGTTGTCGCGGCGGATCGCGCGGACCTTTATGCTTATTTCTTCGAGCGCGGGGTGGATGTGCTGAAGGAAGGCGGCCGGCTCGGCTATATCTCTTCGTCGACGTTCTTTCGCACCGGCTCGGGCGAGAACTTGCGTCAGTTTATCGGCGACAACGCCGAGGTGGAGTCGGTGGTGGATTTCGGCGATCTTCAGATTTTCGAGGGCGTCACCACCTATCCGGCCATCATCACCTTGCGCAAGGGCGCGGTAAAAGAAGGGGCCTTGTCTTTTCTGAAAGTTAAGTCCTTGCCCAAAGATTTGGAAGCGGAGTTCACGATTCATGCGCGGGCCATGCCGCGCGCGCGGCTGGGCAGCGGTTCGTGGCAATTGGAGGAAGACGCGCTCGCACGCCTGCGCGACAAGATCGTCAAGGGCAGGAAGACGCTGGGTGAGGTTTACGGCGCGCCGCTGCGTGGTATTGTTACCGGATTGAATGACGCATTTGTTATCGATACGCCGACGCGCGACCTTCTAGTAAAGCAGGATGCAAAATCCGCCGAACTGCTTGTGCCATTCTTGCGCGGGGAAAATATCAAACGCTGGCGCGTCGAGCCGGAAGGCTTGTTCCTCATCAATATCCCGAAAGGCAAAGTCGATATCAAGGCCTATCCCGCCATCCGCAAGTGGCTTCTGCCGTTTAAAAAGGACTTGGAGAAGCGCGCGACCAAGCAGGAGTGGTTCGAATTACAGCAAGCGCAGTTGGCGTATCAGCCTCTTTTTAAATCATCAAAAATTGTATGGCCACATTTTCAGTTGGAGCGTGCGTTTGCATCGGAATCGTCCGGATTTTTACTCAACAATAAATGTTTTCTCGTCCCTTGCGATGATGCTTCGGTAGTGGCGCTACTGAACAGCAGGTGCCTTTGGTTTCAACTTATTTCGCTCGCACGGATAAAACGTGGAGGATATATCGAAGCTGAAGCCCAATATGTAGAGCAACTAAGCTTGCCGGAATGTTCAAGGGACGAAAAAGATAAGCTTTTTAAAATCAGCAAAAGCTGCGCCGTTCTTGCAAATCGTTGTCTCGAAATCGCATCGACTGTTCGCCACCGCATTCTCGACCTCGCTCCGCCCGAGCGCCAAAAGCTTTCGCGCAAACTGGAAAACTGGTGGACGCTCGATTTCGTCGGCTTCCGCGACGAGGTGAAGCGCGTTTTCCGCACCGAGAGTCCGGTCAAGGAACGCGGGCAATGGGAGAGCTATCTGGCCGAGCAAGGTGAGAAAGTGCGCGCCTTGACCGGCGAAATCGAAAGCGCCGAGCGGGAGATCGATGCCATCGTTTATCGCCTGTTCGACTTGACGCCGAATGAGATCAAATTGCTCGAAGACTCGATTGCGATCCGGTACTGAGCGAGCGAGAACCGCGCAGGGCACGCGCAAGTAAAGATATGCCAAGCAGTACTCAGCCCACACATCGACAGCTTACGTTAAGCCTTATGCGCCCCTATGATAGCAAAGCGGAATTAGAGGCCCCCCTCGTACACGGAAAAACGTAATGCGACCCGGTTACATGTCTATCGCGCTGGACGAGGCGCGTGCTGCGGCCGCGCGCGGCGAGGTGCCCGTCGGCTGTGTCGTCATACGCAACAGTGAGGTGATTGCACGTGCCGGTAATCGCACAATTGCGGCTCGAGATCCCACCGCGCATGCCGAAATGCTCGCGATCCGCGCCTCTGCTGCGGCGATCGGCTCGGAGCGGCTGACCGACTGCGATCTTTATGTAACGCTGGAGCCTTGCGCGATGTGCGCGGCGGCGATTTCGTTTGCGCGTATTCGCCGGCTTTATTTCGGTGCCGGCGATCCGAAAGGCGGCGCGGTCGAGCACGGTGTGCGCTTCTTCACATCGCCCGCCTGCCATCACCGGCCCGACGTCTATGGCGGGATGAGTGAAAGCGAGTGCGCCGCATTGCTCAAGATATTTTTTCAAGACAAGCGATAGAGTTTTCGCTCGAATGGAATCAAAACGCGAATGGCGGTCTCAAACTTGTTCGTCGCGGTGCGGGAGAATTAGTGAGGGGATCGCCGGTCGTGCCGCAGCGTTGCTCATTGGGCCGGCCCCCGACCCCCTTGCCATCAAAGGGAGGGAGCAATCGGGATCATCGATCCATTTGATCGGATGGCAGTCACGTGTTCCGCAAAAAAATGCCCGGCATTTACGCCGGGCATCGTTTCGTTGTTGCCGCGGTTCAGTCGCCGCCGGCGTTGGGGCTACAGGCATCGCGGAGAAGCTGAAGACGAATGTTTGGATCCGGATCCCAGCCGAGATAACGCCCACAGTCATATAGGCCAGGCTGCATTATCGGGCCGACGGGGCCGCCGGGAACCGCAGCAAAAGCTTCACCGCCGTAGATGGGGGCCATGCCGACATTTGGGCCCAAATAGGGGACAGGGCCGGGAGGCGGTTCACCGGCCATTGGTGCCAGCTCCCCCGGTGCGGGGACATTCTGCGCGAGAGCCGGCATTGCCGCCAATGTGAGAACGGCCGCACCACTGATTATGATTTTTCGGATCATGTTGATCTCCTTGATCGCCTTGTTCGAGGAACTGCTGCCACCCATGTCCCCTCGGGCAGCCCAACGGCGAACGAACGAGAAAGTTTTGCAAATCATTTGTGATATTTTCTTGATTGGCGGATGGCTTGCCCATTTTCGCCATCGTTTTGTCAAACTGCGCATGGTGCGCCGTTGCAGGCGCGCTAAAAATTCGAAGGCCCGTCAACTTCGGCCATCGTAAGAAGCGGCTTTGTTTTCTTGCTCTTGTCTTGATCAACGTCGAACGGGAGCCATGAAATTCAAGCGGCGATCCACGCTGACGAAGACGGCAAATCCATGCGTGACGAACATGCGGCTATGCGTCACCAGAATGATAGTATTCTCGTGTCAAAGCGTGCCGGTGCTAGGGCGGGCAATATCCGCGGCATCCTAATCGTCCGCGCGCTCGATCGCTCGCCGGCCAATGTCGCGGCGACAGAAGCCGCCGGGCCAATCGATGCGATCGACGGCCTGATAAGCCCGCGCTTGCGCCTCGCGCACGGTTTTACCGCGAGCGCAAATGTCCAACACGCGTCCACCATTGGCGATGATGCGGTGATTGTCCGCTTTGGTGCCGGCGTGAAAGATTTCGACGCCATCGACTTCGCCCGCTTCGCGAAGACCGCCGATGACAGTTCCCTTCTCGTAGGGGCCGGGATAGCCTTTTGCAGCCATCACGACCGTGAGCGCGACATCGGCGTACCAACGCAAATCGAAATGTTTCAATTGTCCGTCACGCGCGGCCATGAGCGCCGGCACCAGATCGGACATCAAGCGGAGCATCAAAACCTGGCATTCGGGATCGCCAAACCGAACATTGTATTCGATCAATTGCGGCCCGGATTTGGTGATCATTAGACCTGCGAACAAGACGCCTTTATAGGGCGTACCCATTGCTTTCAATGCGCGCAGCGTGGGCCGGATGATTTCATCCATCACGCGCTTGTCCGTGTCCGGCGTCATGATCGGCGCGGGTGAATAGGCGCCCATGCCGCCGGTGTTGGGTCCTTTGTCGCCGTCGCCCACGCGCTTGTGATCCTGCGCGGAGCCGAATGGCAGCGCCGTCTCGCCGTCGCACAGCGCGAAAAAAGAGACTTCCTCGCCCTCGAGGAAGTCTTCGATCACGATCTGTGAGACCGGCGCGCCCAAGCCGCCGCCGAACATCATCTCGATCGCGGCATGGGCGTCGTCGATCGTTTCGGCAACGACCACGCCTTTGCCGGCGGCGAGCCCGTCGGCTTTCACCACTATGGGCGCAGCTCTCGCCCGAACGTAATCTTTGGCCGCGGTTGGACTTTCGAAATGCCGATAAACGGCGGTCGGAATATTGTGGGCTCTGCACAAATCCTTGGTGAAGCTTTTTGAACCTTCGAGCCGGGCCGCGGCTTTGCCGGGGCCAAAGCTCTTGATGCCGGCCGCTTCCAAATCGTCGGCGATGCCGGCACAGAGCGGCGCCTCCGGCCCCACCACGACCAAATCGATGTTCTTGTCCCGGGCAAAGGCGATCAGCGCTGCATGATCTGCAAGGTCGATGGAAACACATTCCGCCTCTTGGGCGATGCCGGCATTGCCCGGCGCACAATAAAGCGTGTCGGTGAGCGGGCTTGCGGCGATCTTCCAGGCCAGCGCGTGCTCGCGCCCGCCGGAACCGAGAATGAGAATGTTCATGCGTGTTCCGTCCCCCTGCCGCTGACGGGTTAGCGGGCGTGCGCGGACAGGACAAGAGGGGAAGCCCGTTTCCTACAAAACATGTATTCCGTCGATCTCGATGACAACGCGGTCGTCATAATCTTCAATCGTCATTTCCAGTGTTGGATCGGAACGCCCCTCTTCGCGTGTCCAACACGGCGCCCTCACCGGCCAAATCTGGACTTCTGTTTTGGCCGCGCGAATTGCGTCGGTTTCCTGACGGTGGGGACAAGCAAAGTGCGACCGGATTCTTTGATTTCATCCTCGATTTCCGTCGCCGTGACACGCCGCGCATGTGTAAAGGTTTCCAGCTTTTGATAGTGTGTTCGAGTTCTGGCTCATGCTGAGGGCATTGTCGGCAGCTTTTGAAGATGTGCGGTTTTTGTAGCACATCATTTGTCCGCTTCTGTTTGTTTCTGCTGTTGGCTTGTGGAGCTTGTGGGGCGCGGGACGAAGGCCGTCCACAAGTCCACAAGCCCTTGAATTCGGCGCGTCGAAGCGGATCACGCGGGCGCCTCTAAAGGGTTTGCTCCGATGATTTGGCCTTCGGCACCGTAGCGCACCGGAAGCCGCGGCCCATGGAACAGCGCAAGCGTGTCGTCGGGGTATTGGCGGATATGGAAAAACAGCCTAGGATATCTGCACCGTCCCACATGATGCACGCTCCGCAATTGCGAGTGAGCGGTCTGGATGAGTGAGGCGCACCTCCGGGTGAAAAATCTGAAAAATAGCCTAGGAGGCTATTGACAGCGCGACGCTGCTTTGCTACACATGATGCATGCTCCACAATTGTGAAGCGGCCGGCCGAGGTTGGACAACGGCGCCTATTGGGGGGATTAAGATAGAGCCCCGACCACATCTTCGGATCTTGGCGGTGAAGTAGTAGAAATTGTGCCTAGTAAGACATTGTGCCGAGGAAGACATTGATACCACTCTGCTACCATATCATGCATGCTCCACAATTGCGTTTGCGGGGCCGAGGTTTTCGATAAGCGCAGGGCGTTGGCGTCAGCGCAGCCGCAGCGTTTTTCAGGAACAGCCGTCCGGTGCGTAGCGTTTGGTAAATATAAGCGGACGTGTAAACGCAACGAGTTTGAAAAGACGGGCTCATGCCGCATAAAGAAGACAACCACATTGTCGAAACGACGACGGAAGCGCGCGCGGGTGTGACCGGGCAGGGCGCCCGTTATGTCTTGGTCTTCAGCACGGTCGGTGTCATCGTTTTGTTCGCGATCGTTTATTTGTATTTCTTCGCCTGACCGGCGCTTCGCGCGGGCAAGAGACGGCGGCAGCCCGATGAGCGGAACGCGAACTCCAGGATACTTGCTTTTTGATTGCGGGAAATCTCAAACCGTTTTTTAGGAGGATCGACATGCCGCCGAGAATAGACATAGCACCTGAACTCATGGCCGCAGATCGATGTCTCCATGAAGAGACTCTGACGCCGATCGACGAAGATGAAGCCGACGACGATCCCATACCCCGCGATATCGACGAATTCCGCCGCGAGCTTGCTCGGCGACTTGAAAGATTGGTTGGCGCTAAGCGAAGGCGGACCGCGCGGGCCGCAGTTTTCCGCCGCCTGGTGCGATGAGCTCGCCAACTGACGTTAGAGTGACATTAGAGTGACGTTAGAGCGACGTTAGGCCGAAAGCAGATTTCGATATGCTACGACTTAAACCGCGCCTTGTGAGTCGCCGCGGCAAGTTGTGACGTGGTGACCTCCAAAACATTCTGAATTTTTGCCCTGGTGTGCTTGGTCGCGCGCCGCGCCATTCTCCCGTTCTTTTTCTCCAAACAAGCTTCACGTCATGGCTTACATTCATCCCGATGCACTCGAATACGAGCGTAGGCGCTGGCTGCGGCATGACGCGTACCGGTTCATTCGCCCCGACTGGCGGCGTTACGTTCAGCCCGGCACCACACTTGCCGCCACTTACGAAGACATCGAGCGCAAATATCGCCCGGACCAACCGCGCGTGCCGTGCTTTGCCGGAGGGCAGCAACGAGCTCGCGAAGCAACTCATAAGCCGCCGCGAGACGTCAACGAGCGCGCGAGGACCAACGACGATCTCGATATTCAGGCTCTGATGGCGGTGCGCACCATCGAATCCAATCTCCTGCGTTTGAAATGGCTTGCTGCCGCCACGCGCTTCGAGATCGCCATGCACCGGCACGACCGCGCGTTGAGACGTGCGCTGAAATACAATCCCGGCCAGCCGCGCGTGCCGCGCGGCAATCCCGATGGCGGACAGTGGACGAGCGCGGGAGGCTCAGCGGGGGGGCAGTCATTGACCCGTACACCGGATGAGCCGACAGCCGGTAGCGGTCGCAGCGACCCACGAATACTTTCCGACGCAACGCCGGATAATTTTTACAAGCCGGGGACACAGCTTGCTCAGAACGAAAGACAGAGACAGGAACCAATACGGCTTGAAGGCGAAGAATTAAAGGGTGGGCACACGATCGAATTTCACGTTAATCGAAGCGAAATAGCATTAAAGGCACAAGCTCAGGCACGATTCGATTCAAACCCAAAAGCGGAAGATGTACGCTCTGGTTCATTTTCATCCTTAGCGGCGGCCAATAAACTCGTAAACTCGACCTTGGCGCAAAATCAGGCTATCGTGGACAGTGTTGCTTCAGGTGTGATCAAGGAGAAGGTTATCATAAGCGAATTCAATTCTATCACCGGCATCGAAGCCGTCGCGCCAAATGCTCGTTCTCAACCTTATATTCAAAAGACATATAAGGTCGGGGTCTTTATCATTCACGACCCTTACGCTTCTCGAGGATATAGGATTTACACGAGTTTTCCAACGAACCGGAGCAGGTAATGAGCGACTCTGGGCCTTATAAAATTATCATCTACCATGGTGGTGCTGAGGGGATCTGCCGCTTTAAAAACCGAGAACAATTTGAGGAGGCACGAAGATTCCTTAAAAGGCTCACGGGCATGTCCGATCGCGTGAGGGGAGGGCTTTCGGATGATTCAGTTTACGATTTTTATTGTGTCGATAATGATGAATACGAAGCCTTTGCGAGATTCATGAAGAAAATCGATGCATTATAAATGCGATATGATACGGGATAATCGTCGCAGAGCCTGGCTCATTTTAAGAGTTTCGGATGAGCCAAAGACGACATCGGTTATGTCGTATAAATGCAGCGATAAAGCCCCACAATGAACTCCGCCCGCCGCACAGCGGGCTTTTTTATGTGAGCGATAAAAGGATCTTTTATGTTCGATGCAATTAAAAAAATGCTCCGCGCGCCGGAGAAAAAAGCATCGCGCGTTGGCCGCTATATGGCCTTGGAGGGCGGCGGCTATGCGCGCTGGACGCCGCGCGATTACGCCGCGCTCGCGCGCGAGGGCTATACGCGCAACGCCATCGTGCATCGGGCGGTGCGGCTGACCGCCGAGAGCATCGGCGGGCTTTCCTTCGTGCTTTATGGGGGCGCGGCCGAACACGATGCGCATCCGTTGCTCGATCTTATCCGCAGGCCCAATCCGCGGCAGGACGGTGCGAGTTTTCTCGAAAGCCTCGCTTCACATCTTTTGCTTGCCGGCAACGCCTATGTTGAAGCCGTCGGTCTAACCGAGGAGGGCGGCCTGGCACAAAGCGTGATGCAAGTGCGTGAGCTTTACGTGTTGCGTCCCGATCGTATGAAAGTGGTGCCGGGTGCGGGCGGCTGGCCGCAGGCTTATGAATACACGGTAGCGGGTTCGACTGTGCGCTTCGATCAAAACGCGGCGCAGCCGCCGATCTTGCATTTGTCGCTGTTCAATCCGCTCGACGATTACTACGGCCTCAGTCCACTGGAAGCGGCGGCGATCGCCGTCGACACGCACAATGCGGCGGCGAGATGGAATAAAGCGTTGCTCGACAACGCCGCGCGCCCTTCCGGCGCGCTCGTCTATGACGGTCCGGACGGCATGGTCCTTGCCGATCAGCAATTCGAACGTTTGAAGCGTGAGCTCGACGCGCAATATCGAGGCGCGGGCAATGCCGGGCGGCCGATGATTTTGGAAGGCGGGCTCGATTGGAAGGCGATGTCGCTTTCACCGCAGGACATGGATTTCATCGAGGCGAAACATTCCGCCGCGCGCGAGATCGCGCTGGCCTTCGGCGTGCCGCCGATGTTGCTCGCCATTCCGGGCGATAATACTTATTCGAATTACCAGGAAGCTAATCGCGTGTTCTGGCGTCAGACCGTCTTGCCGCTGGCCGGCCGCATCGGTTGCGCGCTCACGCAGTGGCTCGCGCCCTCGTTCGGCGAGGGGCTGACGCTCGCCGTCGACACCGACAAGATCGAGGCGCTCGCGCCCGACCGCGCCGCGCTGTGGGAGCGCGTGACCAAGGCGCCGTTCTTGACCGTCAACGAAAAGCGTGCAGCCACGGGTTACGGAACCATCGAAGGCGGGGATGTGTTTGCATGAAGGTGGATTCTGCACCAGTTGTTTCAATTTGCGCCATGCTCATCTGCTCACCCGACATTCTCGGCTATCGCCTCGGCAAACAAGAGAAGTGAAGGCTGCAAGCGAAGGCCCGCATCGACCTCAACGCATCATGTTATAGGAGCCGAGTTAAGGAACAAGATTTATAGCCCTTCCGTTCTGCTAAGCAGGCTTTGCACGCGCGAGGCCCTCCATCAATGGAACAGAGGTGCAATCATGATCAAGAAACCGATGCTCGCCGTCGGCGTCGCGGCAGTTTTTGCCATTGCCGCGGGCGCCATGCAGGCGCAGACCTATAAATCAACGACCCCCTCGCAGTCGCAGAGATCGAGCCGGATGTCGTCGCAGGCCAAGGTTCCCAGCCAAGCCGATCAGAAATTCATAAAAGAAGCCATCCAGGGCGATATGACCGAAGTGAAGATGGGGCAGCTGGCGCAAGAAAAAGGGCAAAGCCGCAGCGTGAAACAGTTTGGTCAGACCTTGGAGAGCGATCATTCGGCCAATTTGCAAAAGGTCAAGGATCTTGCGCAGTCGATGGGTATCGCGCAGCCCTCGCAGCCTTCGTCGAAACAGCAGGCGATCTATGACCGGCTGAGCAAGCTTTCCGGCCCGCAATTCGACCGGCAGTTCGCGCAAGCCATGGTCAAGGATCACAAACAGGATATTTCGGAATTCCAAAAACAAGCAAAGAAATCCGATCCTGCCGGGCAGTTCGCACAGCAAACTCTGCCGACGTTGAGGAAACATCTACAGATCGCGCAATCGCTCCAAAAAAACGAGCAATCGTCGCGTTAAATTGAGCGCTTGCCGGTGAGGCATGTACTTTTACGCCTGTCGGGGCTCGGCCCCCGCGGGCGTTTTTTTATGCGGCGATGGCGATGAGCGATCTCGTTCAGATCTTTGTCACGCGCGGCGATCTCGCACACTTGGCGCTGCTGGCATGGGCTTTATCCGCCAGCGCACTCGCCTGGTTCGCGCTGCGCGAACTGGCCGCCGCGAGCCGGCGCTTTGACGATTTCGTGCGCGAGCTGGCGCGCTTCAACGACACGTTCGGAGGCCGTTAAATGAATACACTGCATGCCGCGTTGCGCTCGGCAGGCGGCGAAACCAAATGCCGGCGCGACCACCTCGATATTTTCCGCGAATTCCTCGGCCATCTCGACCGCGCCGCGCGGCGTAGAGCGCCGGCGCGTCCGGAGAACGCGAAGGCCAAGCCCAAGCGCGACACAAAATAGGTAAGACTCTGTAGGGTGGGCAAAGGTGCGTTAGCGCCGTGCCCACCGGCAGACTTTATTTATCGTTCAAACGTCGTTGGTGGGCACGGCGCCTAAGAATTTTTATTGCTGTAGGCAACGACAAACAAAGGCGCCTTTGCCCACCCTACGGCGCGCCTACAGGCCTGAAAAAATAGAAATCATTTTGTCGGCCGTTCGCCCGCCTCCTCGCCGAGGAGAGTGAAGGAAGAATCATGCTCGCACCTTCGAGAGAACCAACCGTCGCTTCCGTCTTTGCTCCGCGCACCACCATCGATACCGATGGTACCGTGGAAGGCTATGCCAGCCTGTTCGGCGAAATCAATTCCGCACGCGACATGGTGATGCGCGGCGCGTTTGCGGCGACGCTCGCTCAGCGCGGTATCAATCGCATTCCGATGTTGTTTCAGCACGATCCCGCCGAGCCGATCGGTATCTGGCAGGAATTGCGCGAGGACCACCGCGGCTTGTTCGCGCGCGGGCGGCTCATTCCGGAAGTTAAGCGCGCGCGCGAATTGCTGTCGCTGTTGCGCGAAGGCGCCGTCGACGGCCTCTCCATCGGCTTTCGCACGGCGAGGGCGCAGATCGATCCGAAAACGCGCATTCGCCGTCTGATCGCGGTCGAGCTTTGGGAGATTTCCATCGTCACTTTTCCGTTGCTGAACGGCGCGCGCGTGCATGCGGTGAAGCAATCTCCCTCCCAGCCGAAAGCGTCGCACATCCGCACGCGTGCGGAGGCCGACTGGGTGAAAGTGGCGAGCGAGTCTTGCGCAAGTGAGAGTGGCCGGCACGAGCAAGCCGTAGCCCGGATGAAGCGAAGCGAAATCCGGGATCGCCCGCCCCGCATTCCGCTTCGCTCCATGCGGGCTACTTGTTACAGCCCGTTAGAAACGCCGCGTGTGGTGCATCGCTCGTTGCCCGCCGGCGTCAAACGCCATCCCGGCCGCATCGTGGCCTGGCGGCAGGTGTGAGCGAGCGAACACCAATGCTTTCCGACGATCTCGACCTTCGCCGCTTGCTGGCGTTGCGCGCCATCGAGTCGGGCTTCTTGCGCTTGAAATGGCTCGCGGCGGCGACGCGCTTCGAGATTGCCATGCATCGCCACGACCGCGCGCTGCGGCGCGCGCTGAAATACCGCCCCGATCAACCGCGCGTGCCGCGCGGCAATGCCGATGGCGGGCAGTGGACGAGGGAGGGTGGAGGAGTCAACGGCGGCCGGTCGCCGGGCTCATCAAACCGCAATTCGGGACGAGAAAATCAGCAGCTCGCACAACTTTTCCCTTTTCTCTTATCTGAGCCTCCGGTCGTACCAAGGCCGGTCATAGAACCGCCGACAGAACCAGGTCCGGTCATAGAACCTCCGATCGAACCTGGCCCGGTCATAAAGCCGCCTTTAGAAGAATGGCCGACCGATCCGACTAAAGCGCCGCCGGGTTATGAATGGAGGGGACAGCCGGGCAGCACGCCGGGAGATGGAAAGGGGAGTTATGTAAAGCCGAAAGAACCAGGTGCTGCTGAGCCAGAGACCTTACGTTATGATAATAGTCCAGGCCACAACCCCCATTGGGATTATCGCGCACCCGATGGGAAGTTGTATCGGTGGTATCCTGACGGCACCATGGAGCCGAAAGGGATCATACTATTTCATTCGGTCGCCTAGCACCGATCATCATTGAGAGCATCTTATGACCCAAAGCAAAACCCCCGACCTGCGGCTGACCATTTACGGCGAAAACGGGAATCCGCATGTGATCGCTGCTATTGACGTCGCGCCGGAAGGGATCGCCTTTATCCGATCCGAATTGCTCAAGCACGGGCCCATGTCACGAAAGGTCGCTAGACTATTTGGGACCGGCGGCATCGCGTTTGCTCCGATGCAAGAAGGAGCAACGTCCGAATATGTGAAGCGCTTCGATTATGATTCATATGATTCAATGATTCAAATTGGAATTAAAGTCGCTCATAAATGGCTAGCCGAATACGTGACGCGGCGTTGGGGCTCCGGCTGTGAGGTCATTCTTGAAGAGCCAATTGCAAAATCCAATGAGGAGCGCGGGCCTGTTGAAGGCGAGTATTTTGGGAACGAAGGATACCTTTATTTGGCGCCACGCTCGGGTGATTTGTTTAGAGACTTGGAAGACGCTTCCGGTTCTACAGGGTTCTTTCGTTGTGGGTTCATTGTAGATCCACCGGTTCCACTGCCGCTGGATAAAAAAATGGACCCCGGCACGATCGAACCGCTCGCGCAAAATACTCGGATGGCTTTTATGTCAGCCTATGACAACATGAGTTATGTCGTGTGGATGAAGTGACATCGATCGCGGTGGTCGCCTAGAACCGATCACAAAAAAAAACCAATGACCTTTGCCATCAGATCTCTACAATCACCAAAAACAACCGCAATCTGCTAGTCTAGAGCCTTGTTTAAATCGATGCTCCGTCATCCTGAGGTGGCCGCGCAAAGCGCGGCCCTCGAAGGATGGTGGGCACGGTCGGGGCCGTCGCCCTTCGAGGGCGGCCTAGCGGCCGCCACCAACAGGGTGACGGCGAGAGGATCGTTGCCTTCGGCCGAGCGCCTCAGGGTGACGGCGAGAGGTTTGGCGTGTTTCGCGCCGAGCGCCTCAGGGTGACGGCGAGAGGTTTGGCGTGTTTCGCGCCGAGCGCCTCAGGGTGACGGCAAGAGGCCTGTCTTTATCTAAAAATCTGATCGAGACCTCGTTCGATTACCGAACGCGTCAGTCATGCGCGCGACTGATGAGTCACGCCCCTCCATTCATCCATCCATCCATCCATCCATCCATCCAACAAGGAGAAACCAATGGATATCGATACCCACACTGAACTCGAGACCAAGGCCGGCGTGCCGCACGATGCGCTGGTGACGCATGGCGAGATGATGCGTGTTTTCGACGCATTCAAGGAAGCCAATGACGAGCGGCTTGCCAAGCGCGACAAGGACGTCGTGCTGGAGGAAAAGCTCGCCCGCATCAACGGCACCATGGAAGCGCAGGCCAAAAAGCTCGACGCGATCATGTTGAAGCAAGCGAGACCCGCTATCGGCCGCGATGGCGGTGGTGACGGCGCGCGCGCGCAAGGCGCGCTGGAGCATAAGGCGGCTTTCGAGGCTTATGTGCGCGCCGGCGACGCAACGAACCTGCGCGCGCTGGAAATCAAAGCGCTGTCGGTCGGTTCCAATCCGGATGGCGGTTTTCTGGTGCCGCCGGAAATCGAGCGGGTGATCGGCCAACGGCTGATCAACATCTCGCCGATCCGCGGCATCGCCAGCGTGCGCACCATCAGCAGCAATATCTATAAAAAACCGGTGATGACCGAAGGGCCGGCAACCGGCTGGGTCGGCGAAACCGATGCGCGGGCGCAAACCGCTTCGCCGGTGCTCGACGAATTGTCGTTTCCGGCGATGGAGCTTTACGCCATGCCGGCCGCGACCATGACGCTGCTTGAAGACTCGGCGGTGAACATCGACCAATGGCTGGCGCAGGAAGTAGATCAGGTGTTTGCGCAGCAGGAGGGCGCCGCTTTCGTCAACGGCGACGGCAACAACAAGCCGAAGGGTTTTCTCGCCTACAACACCGTCGACAACGCATCGTGGAGTTGGGGCAATATCGGCACCGTGGCGAGCGGCGTAGCGGGCGCCTTTCCCGCGTCCAATCCCTCCGACGTGTTGATCGACCTGATCTATGCGGTAACACCGGGTTATCGGCAGAACGGCGTCTTCGTGATGAACCGGCGGACGCAATCGATCATCCGCAAGTTCAAGGACTCGACCGGCAACTATCTCTGGCAGCCGCCGGCCACGGCGGGCGGCAAGGCCTCGCTGATGACCTTCCCCTTGATCGACGCCGAGGACATGCCGGACATGGCGCCGGGTTCGCTGTCGATCGCGTTCGGCGATTTCTATCGCGGTTATCTGGTGGTGGACCGCGCGGGCGTTTCCGTGCTGCGCGATCCGTTCACGGCCAAACCCTATGTGCTGTTCTACACCACAAAGCGCGTGGGCGGCGGCGTGCAGGACTTCGACGCGGTCAAGCTCTTGAAGTTCGCGTGAGTTGAGCAGCGCGTAGGACGCGTTAGCGTCAGCTAACGCGCCGTATGAGACGGGTCCGTCAAGAAAGATAGCGGATTACGCCGATCCGCCATACGGCCATCGTCACCGGGCCGGTGTCATTTGCATCGCGTGAAGCGCGCGATGCGATGACGCCGCGACCCGGTGAATTTTTTCGTTTCGTTCCTTCACCGATTTCCTCTTCTTCAAATCAAACATTGGTCCCATGCCCTACATCCATCCCGCGGCGCTCGAATACGAGCGCAAGCGCTGGCTGCGCCATGACGCCTATCGTTTCATCCGGCCCGATTGGCGGCGTTACGTTCAGCCCGGCTCCACACTCGCCGCCACTTACGAATATATCGAACGCAAATATCGCGCCGACCAGCCGCGCGTGCCGCGCGGCAATCCCGACGGCGGGCGGTGGACGACGGGCGGGGGCGGGGGCCAAACGGCATCATCGGCGCGGACTCAGAACGAGATCACTCGGCCTCGCACCAATGTCGCCCCCGTCCAATATAGCCCATCCAAAGAAGGCTATCACCACTATCAAGCGGGACCGAATGTCGTGTGTCCCGCCGACCGACAATGCTCGCGCGAAGAAATGGCCGACCAGTTGGCGCGTTATTCAGTGCCAGGGCAAGATCCGGCGAAGCCGGTGGAAAACGGGCACACCTATGCCGTTCACGATCCTAATACTGGTTTATACGTCGGAAAAGTCAGAACGCTTGTTAGTGCGGATGGGTTGACGATTACGAATAAGACCCAGGAAGGACATATCTTTCACGATGGCAAAATCACAAGGCGCGCAATCCAAGCGGCCGACGGCTCCTGGCGGGTGACGACGGAAGGAATCGGGAATAATGTCATTCCCGGAATGAACGTCGTCAATCAGACCTTCGGGCCTGGTATTTTCGACGGTCTCGACCGGCAGATGCGAGTCAACATTGAGAGACATCATACGAAGGGGCATAACGTTGCGCACGAGCGTGGGGCTTACGCTCGCTATTATTCTGCTTTTCGGCTTGGCATGGGGAGTTAAGTCTATGTTGAACCATCCGCTACGATATGAGTTCGTGGACATTCCTCCGATGCGTTATTTCGAAGTGCGCATCAGCAGAGCTGCGTTTCCTCAGTTCGAGGCGCAAATGGTCAGATTCGCCGAGAGGTTTTCGTTCGAAAACAAATCGAGGCAAATGAGCGAAAACTCTTATGATATATTTTTTGTATTTGACCGCAATGACATCGAGCTTGTTTCATCCAATAACAGTCTCGATGGCATGGAGAGCGAGGAAGAAATGAAGCTTGGTTTCAAATTTTCCATCGGCTTTTATCCGCAGCACGATCGTGCGCCGCCGCCGAAGGAAAACGTCGATGTTTTGGTGGAGGGCCTCAAGACATTCCTGGCGCCGGCCGGCGTCACCCTCACGGACATAACATCAACGCGCCGCTAATTTTCGCGGATCTGAGCCGTATTCGTTGGCTCCGTCCGTGCCTTTGAAGAAGCCCATGAGCACGAACAAATATAAGCCGTAGATGGCGACAGGTGCGCTGGCGATGATCAGGTAGAGAGATGGTTGTGGAACCATCACGCCGTTGCCTAAGTCTTTAGCGACATAGCCGATTCCCAATAGGTTTATGATGCCAAAAATGAAATAAAGAGCGTATACAACCATGACATCCCGGCCGGAATTATTTCTGTCGTGCCGACGTTTGACGCACAATGCTGTAAGTGGAACGACAGAAATAACGTAGGCTATGAGATTTAGCCAATGCTGCCGAGACGTGATTTTTGCGAACGCCATCGAAGCCGCCGCAGCATCGGTCCCTAAATGTTCCTGTAGATCGGTTAGATCGGCTAGATGTGCGAGCGAAATCGGTACAAGGATCGCGAACCACACCATCATTAATGCAGTCGTCGCCAGCCACCATGTCTTACGGCCGATACGGCCGTCCATCGACGTGTAGAGTGAAATAACTTTTTTCATATCGGTTCCTTTTCGAATCAGAGCGGAGGGGCTTGTCAAAGAGGTCCCCGCCGAATCGGAGGGAAGATAGCCGCTTGGGCGGTTATTCCAAGTGGCCGCCGTGTCCCTGTGGATGGCAACGGCCAAGCGTTTTCTGTCGCAAAATAAGAGAAAAAACCATGTCATCGCTTCTTCTCACCGCGCCGGCGGCCGAGCCGCTATCGCTCGACGAGGCGAAAGCATTCATTCGTGTCGAACACAATGACGACGACGCATTGATCGTTGCATTGATCGCCGCGGCGCGCATCCACATCGAAACGGAAACGCGGCGCGCGCTGATCACACAGAGCTGGCGCATTGTGCGTGACTGCTGGCCGGAATGCGGACGCACAGCCGTGCGGCCGGCGCCCTTGCGCGCGCTCACGGCGGTGCGCGTTTTCGATTTTGAAAACAACGCGCATGATCTCGATCTTCAAGCCTTCGTGCTCGACCTGGGCGCGTCGGAACTGGCCTTCATCCCTTGGACGTTGATGCAACCCACGCGTATCGCCGATGGCGTCGAGATCGATGTGACGGTCGGCTATGGCGACACGGCGCTCGACGCGCCCGAACCGTTGCGGCATGCCGTGCGCCTGCTCATCGCGCATTGGTATGAAAATCGCGGGATTGTGGGTGGAAACGGCGCGGCGCTGCCGGCGACGGTGGCGGCGTTGATCGCGCCTTACCGGATGTTGTCGCTATGATTACGCCCGGTGATCTTAACCGCCGCCTGGTGCTGCAAGCGCCGTTCGAGTCCGATGACGGCACAGGCGGCGTCACGCGCGATTATGCGCCGGTGAGCACGCTGTGGGCGCGAGTAGCGCCGCAAACGATGGCCGCCGATATCGGTGCCGGCAGTCTCGGCGCGTCGCTGCGTTATCGTATCGTCCTCCGCAAACGCGATGATGTGACCTTGCACCATCGCTTTCAAGAAGGCGATGTCATCTACCGCATCACCGCCGCACGCGAGAGCGCCGACCGCCGCTTCCTCGAAATCGATGCCGAGGTGCGGGGGGATTGATCCACTCATTTCATTGACCGTCACCCTTAGATGCTTGGCGCAGAACGCGAACCTTTCACCGTCACCCTGAGGTGGCTTCGCGGAACGCAAAGCCCTCGAAGGGCGACGGCCCCGGCATTGCGGTGGCCGATCAGCCTTCGAGGCTCGGCGGCTATGCCGCCTCGCACCTCAGGATGACGGCGGGCCTCAGGAGTCGTTATGCCTACACCCGCTTCCGTTGCGCTGCGCGCCGCTGTGCGTGATGCGCTCGCCAACAGTGCTGCGCTCGTCACACTGCTTGGCGGCCCGAAGATTTACGACGAGCCGCCAAGCAATGTAACAAGCGCGGCCGCGTTTCCTTACGTAACGTTGGGCGAGGCGCGTGTCAGCGATTTTTCCGCGGGCAGCGAGCCGGGCGAGGAGCATCAACTGACATTGCATGCGTGGTCGCGCCAGGGCGGATCGCGCGAAGCGCATTCGATTGCGGGTGCACTGTTGCAAGCGCTCGACGATGCGCCGCTCGCGCTTGCCGATCACGTGCTGGTCAATTTTCGTTTTTCTGTCGCCGATGTGCGGCGCGAGGCGGACGGGCGCACATATCATGCGCTGGTGCGCTTTCGCGCGGTGACCGAGCCGGTGTGAGCAAGCCGCAAACCGAGTCCATCATATGCCCTACATCCATCCCGCGGCGCTCGAATACGAGCGCAAGCGCTGGCTGCGCCATGACGCCTATCGTTTCATCCGGCCCGATTGGCGGCGTTACGTTCAGCCCGGCTCCACACTCGCCGCCACTTACGAATATATCGAACGCAAATATCGCGCCGACCAGCCGCGCGTGCCGCGCGGCAATCCCGATGGCGGGCGGTGGACGACGAGTGATGGCGGGGGCCAAACGGCATCATCGGCGCAGACTCGGAACGAGATCGGTCGGCCTCGCACCAATGTCGTGCCCGTCCAATACAGCCCATCCAAAGAAGGCTATCACCACTATCAAGCGGGGCCGAATGTGGTGTGTTCCGCCGACCGACAATGCTCGCGCGAAGAAATGGCCGACCAGTTGGCGCGTTACTCAGTGCCGGGGCAAGATCCGACGCAGCCGGTGGAAAATGGCCAGATCTATCCTGTGTATGATCCCGACACTGGTTTATACGTCGGAAAAGTCAGAACGTTTGTCAGTGCGGATGGGTTGACGATTATGAATATGACCCAGGAAGGACATATCTTTCACGATGGCATCATCACAAGGCGCGCAGTCCAAGCGGCCGACGGCTCCTGGCGGGTGACGACGGAGGGAATCGGGAATAATGTCGTTCCCGGAATGAACGTCGTCAATCAGACCTTCGGGCCTGGCATTTTCGACGGTGTCGACCGGCGGATGCGAGCCAATGTTGAGAGACATCATACAAAGGGGCATAACGTTGCGCACGAGCGTGGGGCTTACGCTGGCCATCGTCCTGCTTTTCGGTGTGGCGTGGGAGGCAACGTATATGTTGAGTCCTAAGCGGTATATAATAGGTCGTGGCATCCCTCCGATGCGTTATTTCGAAGTGCGCATCAGCAGGGCTGCGTTTCCTCAGTTCGAGGCGCAAATGGTCAGATTCGCCGAGAGGTTTTCGTTCGAAAACAAATCGAGGCAAATGAGCGAAAACTCTTATGATATATTTTTTGTATTTGACCGCAATGACATCGAGCTTGTTTCTTCCAATAACAGTCTCCATGGCATGGAGAGCGAGGAAGAAATGAAGCTTGGTTTCAAATTTTCCATCGGCTTTTATCCGCAGCACGATCGTGCGCCGCCGCCAAAGGAAAACGTCGATGTTTTGGTGGAGGGCCTCAAGATATTCCTTGCCCCGGCAGATATCACCCTAACAGAGATCACGTCTTCGCGTCGCTAGGCGGCGATGCAGGCTGAAAAAATTTCAATGATCGTTCCAGCGGTATTCAACAAATTCGCAATCGGATTCATTCAAGGTAGCGACAAAGAATATACGACAATGCCGGATTGGATACATGGTGCACTGGGCCGCCTTAAGGTAGAGGAAAAACAGGAACTGAAAGCGTTCATTGACACGCTTCTGCAGAGTAATCCGACCGAGGATGAACTGCAAAAAATCTGGATGGCTACGGTTGCCGACTATTATCTCTATGCGCATGGAACGGTACGGGGATTTTTCGCTTTGGTCAGCGAAGAAGCAGGAAAGCAGTTGTAGCAAGTGTAGCCAGGCTTGAGCGGGGAGCCGCGAAAGCCGGGGCAAGCATCTCCCCGGACTAGTGGAGTGGATTTGACATTCGCTACCCACCTGGCCGCAAGCTCGCGAAGCGAATGTCAAATCCAAAACTCCACTAGAAACTTATATTTGGCTCATGGTCTTTCAATTCAAACATTCGCAAAAGATCCCCGCCGAAATGGGTAGCGAATGTTTGAATCGGACCACTAGGTGGCGAACTGTAGCCCGATTGAAGCGTGTGCGAAACCCGGGGCATCGTTCCCGGGTTACGCTTCGCTCCACCCGGGCTACGAATCGGCTTCGCTCCACCCGGCTATGAACCCGGCGATCAAATCGCTGGCGCGCGGGAATCCGGAAACAGAAAATTCACATCGTTTTTGCGCTGGGTCCCCGTTTGCGGGGAGGAGCGGATGAAAGCTAAATCAATCTCAAGGAAACACACATCATGACCGCCCAAAAAGGCAAAGACCTGCTCATTAAAATTGCCGACGGCGCAAGCTTCACCACCGTGGCTGGCCTGCGCACGCGCAGGCTTTCGTTCAATGCGGAAACCGTCGATATCACGCATGCGGAGTCGGCGAACCGCTGGCGCGAATTGCTCGATGGCGCTGGGGTGAAACGCGCTTCGGTTTCAGGACGCGGTTTGTTCAAGGATGCCTCCACCGACGCGCTCATGCGGCAAACGTTCTTCGATGGTACGATTGCCGATTACCAAGTCGTGATTCCGGCGTTCGGTACGGTGCAAGGGCCGTTCCAAATCACCAGCCTGGAATTTGCCGGCGAGCACAATGGCGAAGTCACCTACGACATGGCGCTGGAATCGGCCGGCGAAATGATTTTCACGGGGATGTGACATGGCGAACCGGCATCGCGGGGAAATCGAGGCCGAGATCGGCGGCGGGCGGCGCAGGCTCGTCTTGACGCTCGGCGCCTTGGCCGAACTGGAAGATGCGTTCGGCGCGGAAGATCTGGTGGCGCTGACGGAGCGCTTCGGCAGCGGAAGGCTCAAGGCGCGGGACCTGATACGTATCATCGGCGCAGGCCTGCGTGGCGCGGGCGAAAAAATCAGCGACGAGGAGGCGGCCGCCATGGCTGTGGACGGCGGCGCGCAAGGCTACGCCCGCATCGCGGCCGAACTGATCGCGGTGACTTTCGGTGAATGACCGTCTCGGCGCGCGGCCCTTTCCCTGGAAGCAGGCGATTGGTTTTGGCCTTGGCGTCCTGCGTCTTTCGCCGGAGCAATTCTGGCGCATGACGCCGCGCGAACTCTCTTATGCCATTGAAGCGGTGAGTGGGCGCTCATCGCCGCTCGATCGCCGCGCCTTGACGGAATTGATGAAGAGTTATCCCGATGACCAATATTGACGATTTCATTGACGCAACAACTGCCGGCGAGGATCTCTCCAAGACCGTCGACGGCTTGGGCAGCCGCACGAACGCTCTTGGCGCTAGCGCGAAGCAATTCGCCAACATCATGACCAAGGCCTTCACCGATGTGACCGCCGGCGGAAAGAAATTCGAGGATGTGCTTAAATCCGTGGGCCTCAATCTATCGAACCTGGTTGTCCAACAGGCTTTCAAGTCGATTGCTACGGACATCGGCGGCGGTCTCAGTAAGCTGATCGGCAGTCTTTCTTCCAATGTATTTTCCGCCGGCCAGAGTGGTGGTGGCCTGCAATCCATTCTGCCTTTCGCAGCGGGTGGTGTGATAGGCGCGCCGACCTATTTTCCGTTGCCGTCAGGCGGAGTTGGCCTTGCGGGCGAGGCCGGGCCGGAAGCCATCGTGCCGCTTGCGCGTGGCAGCGATGGCCGGCTTGGCATTGCCATGGCGGGCGCGTCGGCCCCCGTAAATGTCACCGTGAATATCGCCACGCCGGACGCGGGAAGTTTCAAACGTTCCGAGGCTTTTCTCAGCGGACAGATTGCCCGCGCGGTCGCGCGAGGGCAGCGGAGTCTCTGACGGCGTCTTTATACCCGGTCACGCAACCCGGAGACGCCTTCGCTTTCCGCGCAATGCTCGCAACAGAAGAATGTGCCGCTCTTCTCCAGGCCATGGCCGACGATGCGCGTGCCACAATGCTCGCAAGTGGGCGCCAAGGCCTGGATCGCGCATTCGAAACTGTCGAACGTATGCGATTCGCCGTTCACCATGACTTGGAAGGTCTTGTCGTAATCATTGCCGCAAGTCTCGCAGACTGGCATGGCGCGCCTCGCTCGTTGGATGCGGATAGGCGATTAATTTGCGAGTGCGGCAAAAGTTCCAACGCTAAGGGATCATCATGTCCGCCGCTTTTCACGAAATCCTGTTTCCGCTCGATATCGCGCTCAACAGCGCGGGCGGTCCAGAGCGGCGCACCGACGTGGTCGCGCTCGGCTCGGGCGCGGAGGAGCGAAATGCGCGCTGGGCGCATTCACGCCGGCGTTACGACGCCGGCTATGGCGTGAAGACGTTTGACGCGCTCTCGCAGGTCGTCGCTTTTTTCGAGGAGCGGCGCGGGCGTTTGCATGGTTTTCGCTGGCGCGACCGGCTCGATCATTCCTCCGCCGCGCCCGGCGTTGCCATATCGGCGACGGATCAAGTGCTGGGGACCGGCGATGGCGGAACGGCGGCATTCGCGCTGAGCAAAACTTACGGTTCGCTTTTTTCGCCTTATCAGCGGCCGATCACGAAGCCGGTTCCCGGCAGCGTGCGTGTCGCAGTTGCGGGCACTGAAGTGGAAGAGGATGGCGACTTCACTGTCGATACGATGATCGGCGTGGTGACATTTCTCGCCGGGCATATTCCGGCGGACGGCGAGGCCGTCACAGCCGGTTTTCTGTTCGACGTGCCGGTGCGTTTCGATACGGATTATCTCGAAGTCGATCTGTCCGCTTTCGCGGCCGGGGCGATACCGAAGATTCCGTTGGTGGAGATTAGGGCGTGACCGTAGGGTGGGCAAAGGCGCCTTGGATTGTCCTGTCCACAACGAATTACTTGGGCAAAGGCGCCGTGCCCACCGGCTGATGCAGTCGGTGGGCACGGTGCGGCTCGCGCCGCACCTTTGCCCACCCTACGGTTGCTACGTACTTCATGCGGTCGATGACGGTCTTCGGAATAAGTGGTGTGCCTGCCGCGATCGCCTTACGTGCCCGCGCGACGAGACGCGCGGTTCCGATATCCTCATCGGCTTCGGCGGCCTTGGCCGCCAGCACCTCATATTCCTTGCGCGGGAGGATGGCGACCTCGCCCTTGCCGGTCTTTTTGAAACGCACGTTCATGGTGCCACCTTTGTAGCCGGCATTGAGCGGAGCGCGAAAGGCCGGGTTATATTTTTTCATGCGTCATGGCCGGGCTTGTCCCGGCCATCCACGTCTTTTTTCATATCGAGGCAGTAAGTCGTGGATGCCCGGCATAAAGCCCGGCATGACGGGCCCGGATTTCACTTCTCTTCCCGCGGCTACAGCTAGTGGTCCGATTCAAACATTCGCTACCCATTTCGGCGGGGATCTTTTGCGAATGTTTGAATCGAAAGACCACTAGCAAATATAAGTTTCTAGTGGAGTTTTGGATTTGACATTCGCTTCGCGAGCTTGCGGCCAGGTGGGTAGCGAATGTCAAATCCACTCCACTAGCGATAGCTTTACGGCACGCGCAATATCAAAGAGTCCATTGATTGAAAGTTTAACGCCATGCGCGCTATTCCTACTGCCCTGCAAGACAAGCTCAATAGTGGCGTCACGACTTTATGCCGTTGTTGGCTGATCACGCGCGCCGATGGCGTGCGCCAGGGCTTTACCGAGCATGATGAAGACATTGCGCTGGACAATGTGATCTGCCGCGCCGGAAGCGGCTTGACCGGCAGCGAAGTCACCCAAAAGCTCGGCCTCGCGGTCGATGGGTCGGAATTGTCCGGCGCGCTTGCCGACGACACACTCAATGAAAACGATTTGGCCGCCGGCCGTTACGACAGCGCGGCTGTTGAGCTTTGGCTTGTCGATTGGAGCGAACCGGATTTGCGTCTGTTGCTGGCGAAAGGATCGCTCGGCGAGGTGAAGCGCGAGGGTGCGGCCTTTACCGCGGAAGTGCGTGGTCTAAGCCAAAGACTCGCGGAAGATAGCGGCCGACTTTATACGACGACCTGCCCTGTGGATCTGGGTGATGAGCGTTGTAAAATCGATTTGAACGACCCTGCTTTTCGCGGCAGTGGCGTTGTCGCTTCCGTTACCGCGACATCGACATTCACCGCCAGCGGCCTCGATGTTTTTGCGGATGCCTGGTTCACCGCCGGCAAACTGACTTTCACGAGCGGGGCGAATGCCGGCCTAAGCGTGGAAGTCAAAAGCCATCGCAACAACGGTGCCGTCGCTTTCGATTTGTGGCAGGCGATGGCGGAGCCGATCGCGGTGGGCGATATGTTCAATGTGACGGCCGGTTGCGACAAGCGGTTTCAGACCTGTCACGACAAGTTCGACAACGTCGTCAATTTTCGCGGTTTTCCGCACATCCCCGGCAATGATTTCGTCATCAGCTATCCGTTGCAAGGCCAGCCGGGCAACGATGGCGCAAGCATGCAAAGCTGACATGTTTTTATTGCGACAAGACATCGTTGCCGAAGCGCGCGCGTGGATCGGCACGCCTTATCGGCATCAGGCTTCGTTGAAAGGCGTGGGCTGCGATTGCCTTGGCCTCGTACGCGGCGTGTGGCGCGCGCTCATCGGCAAAGAGCCCGAGCGCGCGCCGCCTTATGCGCCGGATTGGGCGGAGGCCGCGCGCGAGGAACGCTTTGCGCAAGCTGCTGCGCGGCATCTTGTTGCCATCGAGCGCGATGCGTTTCGCGAAGGCGACGTGCTGCTGTTTCGCTGGCGCGCGACTTTTCCCGCCAAGCACGCGGCCATCGTCACCGCGCACGATTTGATGGTGCACGCGCATGACGGCGCGGCGGTCGCGGAGGTTTTTATCGCGCCCTGGTGGTGGCGGCGGCTTGCTTTTGCGTTTCGCTTTCCCGGAGTGATCGTCTGATGGCCGCACTCGTTCTTTCGGTGGCTGGCGCCGCCGCCGGCAATGCCGTCTTCGGTTCGACCGGCGCCATTGCCGGCCGTCTTATCGGCGCCGTCGCCGGCAATGTTGTCGACCAAGCGCTCTTTGGACGCCATACATCGCGCGCCGTGGAAGGTCCACGGCTCGCCGACCTTGACGTGATGGCTTCAACGGCCGGTGCGCCGATCCCGCGTATTTATGGCCGCGCGCGTTTGTCGGGCCAAGTGATCTGGGCCACGCATTTGCAAGAAGTCGTCAACACGGCTTCGCAAACGACGCGAGCGGGTGGTGGCGGTAAGGGATTTGGCGGACCGAGCACCACCACGACGACCACGACCTATTCGTATTTTGCCAATTTGGCGGTGGGGTTGTGCGAGGGGACGATCGGCGCGCCGCTGCGCGTGTGGGCCGATGGCAAGCCGCTCGATCTGTCCCGCATCACTATGCGCTCTTATCGCGGCGACGAGATGCAAATGCCGGACCCGTTGATCGTCGCGAAAGAAGGCGATGCACCCGCTTATCGCGGGTTGGCTTATGTGGTGTTCGAGCGCTTGCCGCTCGCCAATTTCGGCAACCGCATTCCGCAACTGTCGTTCGAAGTGGTCCGTCCGGTTGGCCGCCTCGAGCAGATGACGAAAGCATTGACGCTCATCCCAGGCGGCACCGAATTCGGTTACGAACCGGCAACCGTGTTGCAAGTTCTGGGGCCGGGGCAGTCGGCGCCGGAGAACCGGCACATTACTTATGCGCCGTCCGACCTGATGGCTTCACTCGACGATTTGCAGGCGGTGGCGCCGAATGTCGAGCGGGTCGCTGTGGTCGTAGCGTGGTTCGGTACCGATTTGCGTTGCGGCGAATGCCGCGTGCGGCCGGCGGTCGACAACAGCGTAAAACAAACGAGCGGCGCGAGCTGGTCGGTGGCGGGGCTTTCGCGCGCCGAGGCCGCGATCGTCTCGACGGTCGATGGCCGTCCGGCCTTTGGCGGCACA
The DNA here is from genome assembly GCA_963697535.1 of uncultured Pseudomonadota bacterium. GTDB lineage: Bacteria > Pseudomonadota > Alphaproteobacteria > Rhizobiales > Xanthobacteraceae > Pseudolabrys. Next base: position 1,993,964 of record OY969085.1, read on the forward strand.
CCGTCCGATCAAAGCGTGCGTAATCTGATTGCCGAGCTGAAAGCGCGCGGCTTGAATGTGACGCTTTATCCGTTTCTGATGATGGATATTCCCGCGAGCAATACCTTGCCCGATCCTTACACCGGCTCGACCTCGCAACCCGCTTATCCGTGGCGCGGACGTATTACTTGCGATCCCGCCCCGGGCGCAATCGGTTCTCCGGACGGCACGGCGGAAGCGGGTGCTCAAGTTGATGCGTTTTTTAACGGTGGCACTGATAGCGGGAATTACCGCAATATGGTGCTGCACTATGCTTTGCTTGCGGCAAGCGCCGGCGGGGTCGACGCGTTCTTGATCGGCTCGGAGTTGAAAGCCTTGACGCGCGTGCGCGCGGCCTCCGGCGTTTATCCGGCGGTGAACGCGCTGGTGACGCTTGCCGATGAGGTGAAGGCGATTGTCGGCAGCGACACGAAAGTCACGTATGGCGCGGATTGGACCGAATATGGCGCGCACGTCGTCGATGCGGCGGCAAGCGAAGTGCGCTTTCCCCTCGATCCGCTGTGGGCTTCGCCTGCCATCGATTGCATCGGTATCGATTATTACGCGCCGCTGGCAGATTGGCGCGACGACGCCAACCAAGCCGACCGCACGATCACTGACAATCCCTATCGCGTGAGTTATCTCAGCGGCAATCTCAACGGCGGCGAAGGCTTCGATTGGTTCTACGCGGATGACGCCGCGCGCGCCGCGCAGGTGCGCACGCCGATCACCGACGGTCTCGGCAAGCCATGGGTTTTCCGTCAAAAGGATCTTTGGAGTTTTTGGTCGCAGCCCCATTATGAGCGCGTCGGTGGTATCGAATTGGCAAACCCGACCGCTTGGCTGCCGGAGAGCAAACCATTTTGGCTGACCGAACTTGGCTGTCCGGCGGTGGATAAAGGTGCCAATCAGCCGAGCGTCTTTCCCGATCCGAAATCATCGGAAAACAATCGTCCTCATTTCTCCACGGGCAAACGCGACGATTTGATTCAACGCCGTTACCTGCAAGCGGTGCTTGGCGCTTTCGATCCGGCGTTCGGCGAGGCGACGCTCAATCCGGTTTCATCGCTTTACGGCGGGCGGATGATTGCGCCCGACGGGATTTATTTGTGGACCTGGGATGCGCGGCCTTATCCCGTATTTCCCGCGGCAACGGATGTCTGGAGCGATGGACCCAATTGGGAAACGGGGCATTGGCTGACTGGCCGCTTAGGCGCAACGCCGCTCGATGGACTCGTGTCTACGATTTTGAGCGACAGCGGCGTGAGCGATGCCGATACCGACGGATTGGGCGAGGGGCCCGAGGGTTATATCGTCGACCGGCCGATGGCGCCGCGCGCGATGCTCGATCCGCTCGCCTTGGCTTACGCGTTCGATGCAATGGAGCAAGACGGTATGCTGCGCTTCGTGCAGCGCGGCGGCGCGCCGGTCACTGAGCTGACCGACGATGATTTAGTTCTGCCAGATGATACCGCGCCAGCGGTGCTCACGCGTACGCAGGAAAGCGATCTGCCGCGCAATGTTTCAATAGGCTATACCGATATTGGCAGTGATTACCAGCGCGGCGTCGCCGCCTCGCGCCGGTTGGTCGGTTTGACAAACCGCACCGCGCATGCCGATCTCGCGGTGGTAACTAACGATGCCGCGGCCGAGCGGCGCGCGGAAATTTGGCTGCAAGATCTGTGGGCGGGGCGCGAGCGCGCAAGCTTCGCATTGCCGCCAAGCCGATTAGCGTTGGGTCTCGGTGATGTGATCGGTTTGACCGCGAATGGCCGGCGTCGGCTGATTGAACTTCAGGAGATTGCCGACACTGAAAGCCGCGCGGTGAGCGCTGTCTCTATCGATCCGGAAGTGTTCAACCTCGCACTCTTGCCGCCCCGTCGCCGCGTGCCTGCCTTGCCGCCGGCAATCGGTCCGGTGCATGCGCTGGTGTTGGATTTGCCGACGCTGACCTCGGCGCAGCCGCCGGTGCTGGCGCACCTCGCGGTGTTTGCAAATCCCTGGCCGGGGCCGGTGGCGGTGTGGGCATCCAATGATGGTTCAAGTTACAGCCGGACGGCCCTGGCGGTCGCACCAAGCATTGTTGGTGAGACGCTCGACGATTTGCCTGCCGGGCCGACGGCGCGCTGGCACGATGCAAGCTTTCGCTTGCAGCTTTTTGGCGGCGCCATTGCCTCGGTCTCGGAGAGCGCCTTGTTCGCCGGCGCGAACGCCGCGGCCGTGCAGCGCGAAGACGGCGCGTGGGAAATCCTCCAATTCGCCGACGCCGAATTGGTGGACGAGCGCACTTATCTCTTGTCGCGACTATTGCGCGGGCAGGCGGGCAGCGAATGGGCCATGGGCATGCCCTTGGCGGCGGGCGCGCCGTTCGTCTTGCTCGACGAGCATATCGTGCCGATCGCGCGTGGTTTGGATGCGCTCGAAAGGAGCTTGCCATTGCGTATCGTAGCGGCGGATCACGACCACGGCGATCCGTCGGCTTTGGTCATGACCGCAACGCCGCAAGCCACCGCGCTGAAGCCGCTTGCGCCGGTGCACGTTAGCGCAAGGCGCGATGCCAATGGCGTGATGATGTCCTGGATTCGCCGCACGCGTATCGACGGCGACAGCTGGGTGGGCGAAGTGCCGATTGGGGAGGACAGCGAGCAATACGTTGTCGATATTCTCTCGGGGACGAGTGTGGTACGCACGTTGAATGCGACGACGCCAATGGTGCTTTACGCGGCGGCCGACGAACTTGGCGATTTCGGCGCGCCGCAGACGAACTTGCATGTCCGTGTCGCGCAAGTTTCCGCGACGGTGGGGCGGGGTTTCATGGTGGAAAAATTAATGAGTGTTTGAATTCAAACAACCATTCGACGCTTTGGCGAAAAGTGCGGCCGCAAATTCAGAAAATTCTAACAAAAGCCTTTTAAATCATTAATTTACAACAGCTTATGCTCGACTGGATGAATTTCGTCAGACTTGCTTGACCCACGGCGTGACCTATAATATTTATAGGTCGATGACCGAGCCGGAAAAGCCAAAAGCGGCGCCGAAAGCAGAGCCTGACAAGGCAAAACAATCGGCCCAGGTTATCAAGTTTGATAGCCGGGTTTTGCCCGCGCGGCAGCCCGACCGTTTGTCGGCTCCTGAGGCCATCAAGATCATAAAATTGTTGGCGGCGGATACAGACAACATTGTTCTGATCCCGTACGGGAAGAAAAGAACCAGGCAAAGGAGAATTGAACGGCGACTGATAGAGCGCTGTGTCCAAATGGGCACTATCGATGAGGGGCCATTCTTGAACTCCCACGGTCACTGGCAAATGAATTTGTATCGTCGCGCATCGGGTGAAAAATTGACTTGCGTCGTCGCCATTGATTGGCCGCGCAAGTTATTGGTAATCAACGCGTTTTGAAAGGAGGCTTGCGATGTATCGTTATAAAGAAAGCGGCCTCGATAATATCTATCTGGAGAACGGGTATACGATGCATCGAACGCCTTATGGAGAAGGCGTTTCGATCAAAAACACCGAAGGACTCCATAAGGCAATCGGCCGATGGCTCGTTTCCATCCCTAAACCACTTAACGGGGCGGAGCTTCGTTTCTTTCGGATCGAGATGGAGCAAACGCAAAAACATCTCGCCGGGGTCATTGGGACAACCGAACAAACTCTTCGGCTATGGGAGAAATATCGAAACAAAGCTATCCCAGGTCCGGCGGATCGTCTTATTCGCACGCTGTACGCTGAGTACATCGGCGGGGATGGTCATGTCCGAAGAATGTTGGAAAAGTTGGCTGAACTGAACCAGCTTGAATACGCACAAGCATCGTTCTGCTCTACTAACAATCGGTGGAAGCCGGGAGTGAGAGCGGCTTCGAAGAGCTTTGCGCCCAACATATAGGCCCGAGAGCAATCTGGGGCTTCATTTTCTTTGAATCTTCCTCGTTATTTCAATGAGCTTTTTAGCATCATTTTTTCTGCATCATTAGACGATGCGGGGTTTGATCATTATCGGCTTTGCATGCCAACGCGCCGATAAGGTCCGCAAAGATTTATATCATTCGAAAAATCGGGACCTGGCATAGGCGCGATCATCCGTCACTACGCCATCGGCCCTCGAACCGCTCTCTCCATGATGAGTTCATGTCGAGCTCGATTTCGTTTGAGTACGCAGCCTAACGAATTTGCTCACTGCAACAACACGAGCAAGTGGTTTTGCTCGCCTCCCATGAAAGCAATAATCCATGACCGATACGCCACGTCTGGCCTTGCCGGCGATCGAAGCCGCGCAAGCGCAAAAACACGTCACGCACAATCAAGCGCTGGTGCTGCTGGATGTGCTGACGCAGCTCGCCGTCGAAAGCCGCACGCTCACCGTGCCGCCAACGGCGCCCGCCGATGGCGCTTGTTACATTCCGGCTCTCGGTGCGAGCGGCGCCTGGAGCGGCTGGGACGGACAGATCGCGCTTTTCAGCGGCGGCGGCTGGCTGCGCGTCTTGCCCGTGTCCGGCCTGAAGGCGTGGGTAAAAGAAGAGCGGCTCACACTGACTTATGAAGACGGCATGTGGCGCGACGGCATCGCGCTTACCGCAAATGGCGGGCGTGTCACGCTACGCGCCAAAGAAGAAGAACTCACGCTGAGCGGCGCGTTTGTCGAAACGGCGGACGCGGCCTTCATTGCAAACCGCGCCATTGTGCTTGGCGTTTCCTCGCGTACGACGCTGGCGATCACCGGTGCGACATCCTACGGCGTGGGCGTTAACGGCAATACCGGCCAATTCGGCGATCTGCTTGGCATCACCCAGGGCTCGACCAATATCGGGGTGATCGGCCCCACCGCCTTTTACGCCGATACCAAAGTGCGCATCACTGCCAATGGCGGCAGTTTCACCGGCGGCAAAGTGCGGCTTGTCATTTATTTCCTCGAAATGAGCGCGCCCGGTACGTGAGCGACTTCCGCCGTTAATCGGCCGATGTCGCGTTAGCGGCGGCCGCGCCCGTACGATTCCGCCAAAAAAAAAGGAAAATCATTCGATGGCGTCGATGAATTTCGAGCCTTCTCTTGCGCGCGTACTCGTGCACGAGGGCGGCTACACCAATCATCCCTCCGACCCCGGCGGGCCGACCAATTTCGGCATTACGATTTTCGATTACCGAAAATACGTGAAGCCCGACGCGACCGCCGCCGATGTGCGCGCCATGACGCTTGACCAAGCCAAAGCGATCTATCGCACCAAGTATTGGGACGCGCTGCGCTGCGATGAATTGCCCAGCGGCATCGATTACGCCGTGTTCGATTACGGCGTGAATTCGGGCATCGCGCGCTCAAGCCGCGTGTTGCGGCGCGTTTTCGGTCTGCCGGATGGCAACAGCGTAACTGATGAAGTCGTCGCAGCGGCGCGGGTGGGCGATGCGCGAGCGGTGATTGCCGCAATTTGCGACGAGCGATTTCGCTTTCTTCAATCTCTGAAGACTTGGCGTGTATTCGGCAAAGGTTGGAGCCGGCGTGTCGCGGAAGTAAAAACCGTCGCGCTGGAGATGACGGCCGATGGCGTCTTGCCACGGCCGAGCGATTTGAGGATGTGGACGTAATGGTCTGTTGTCGATTTCAACACCGCCACGGTGGCGCGTGCTTCAGCTCATCATTCAATGAACAACACAACGAAGAGGAATGTATCTTATGTGGCAAAAGATTAAAAGCTGGTTCCGGCATTCGGTCACGATTTTGTGGGCGCGTGTCGTCACGGTGGCCGGGCTGTTATTGGCCGCTGGACAATCGGTGTTGCAAGACCCGAATGTCAGCGGCGCGATTCAATCGGCCTTGCAGCCGAAATACATTCCTTATTACGTGATCGCCATCGGTCTTGTGACCGAAATCGCGCGGCGGCGCACGGCGGATAAAGTGTGATCGCGATGCTCGCCACCATTCTCACCTGGCTTGGCAATCTCATCGGCGGTCCTTTCGCTAAAGCAGCGGTCGATGCTTATAAAGCGAAGCTCACGTCCGATAGCACGTCGCAAAAGATCGCCGCCGATCTCGCCGCGCGCGAGCTTGCGGTGGAAGCGCGCGAACGCGAGCTTTCGACGCAAGTCGAAATTGCCGAGCAGGGGCGCTGGTACACGGCGTTGCCGCGCCCGCTCTTTGCCTGCGCCTACATTATATATGTGTGGAAGGTGGTGGTGTGGGACAAAGTTTTGGGCTGGGGGGCGACAGATCCTCTCGCCGGCGAGGTGTCGCAATGGGCGATGATGGTGCTCACCGCCTATTTTGGCGGGCGCAGTCTGGAGAAGGTGGCGAGGATTTTGGGGCGGAAGTGAGTGGTATTCATGCGCGAACGCCACAAGCCGACCAGGCCATGACCCTGAGGGGCAATAAGGGGCTTTGCGCCAGGGCTGGGAGCTGTTACAGAAGCTTGGTTCGTCGGAGACTGGGCGTATCAAACGGCGTTTACCGGGTCTGAAGGCATCTTACATTATTCTGGGACGTAACTTAGCTTAGAACTATGACAAAAGTCGTTTTTAACCATACGCCAATCCACAAACTGGTCGTCTCGCACCAATTCTGGAGCGGGGTTCTTGACGGCTTTTCGTGTCCTGGAAACCTGCTGACGATTTTAGCGCGGCGGAACCTTTTGCAAAATAGCGAAGATTCGGTGTATCACGCGTGGGTTGAGGTTGGCGACCTGCTGACCAACTCGATGAACGCGTACGGTCATGGCCAAGTTGCCCAATTTGCCGCCAAACAAAACCGGAGTAGTCGACGACCCGTTGGCCGACCCCGCGAACGCGCTGGCACGCGTTAAGGATATTAGAGAAAAGGTTGAGGAGACCATTGGACCGTTAGTCCAAGGGGGACAAGCGCGCGTTCAGGTAGTCGAACGCGTGACGCAAATGATGTCGGCAGAAATTTTTCGAGGGCCAATTCCACACCCAAAGCATATTCAAGCGTATGAAGACGCTTGTCACGGCGCCGCCGACCGCATCATCAAAATGGCTGAACTCGCGCAACAGCGACGCGAAGATCGAAAGGATAAACTAATAGAGCACGAGTATTACGACCGCCGAGTAGGCTTGTATCTTGGTTTTGCCGCATTGATCGCAATGGTTCTCTGCGGCGTGTTTTTAGTCTATCACGAGAAAACAATTATTGGCGGTGGTTTGCTAGGCGCCGCTGTTCTAGGCACCGTCGTAGGTTCGTTCGTGCATGGGCGGCGTCCGAACGGGAACGCTTCTTTTTCAACTTCAAATAGCACTACAAACGTGCCTTAGCCAATATTCGCTAAAATTCACTGACACTTCCGCTTTCATTGTGGCGTTTGCACCACAATACCGGAAGTGAATCTGGAATATTTTGCGCCGGCCATGATCGTTAAACTCTCCCGTGATTTATATTCAGCATTTTTTATAGTGTTTGGCCAAATGAGTGCATTGCTACTCAGTTTATGCGCAGTGGAACTGGTCATGGACGTATTCGAAGCGGTTGCCTCGCGTTATTCCTGCCGCGCGTTTTTGCCCACGCCGGTGCCGGAAGCAATCGTGCGGGCTATCGTCGAACGCGCGGCGCGCGCGCCGTCGGCCGGCAACATGCAGCCGTGGCGCGTTTACGCCATTGCCGGCAAGCGTGTGGAAGAATTAAAGGCACTCTTGGCGCCGCGCATGGGCGAGTTGCCGAAGGGAGAGGGCGGCGATTACCGGGTCTATCCCGATCCATTGGATCAGCCTTATCGCGCACGGCGCACCGACGTCGGTGAACTGCTTTATAAATCGATCGGCGTGCCGCGCGAGGATAAAGCCGCGCGCTACCGACAATATGCGCGTAACTTTGAGTTCTTCGGCGCGCCGGTCGGTTTGTTTTTCGCGCTCGAGCGCGCGCATGGGCCCGCGCAATGGGCCGACATCGGCGGCTATTTGCAATCGGTGATGCTGCTGGCGCGCGGCCATGGCTTGCACACATGCCCGCAACAGGCCTGGGTATCGTGGCATCGCACGCTGCGCGCCTTCTTAAACCTCCCCGACAATCTCATGATCTATTCCGGCATGGCGCTGGGCTATGCCGACGAGGCCGCGCCGATTAATTCCTGGCGTTCGCCTCGGGAATCGCTCGACGAGTTTGCGTTGTTTGAGGGGTTTGAGGTGTGAATCAAAAGGGGGCGCGCTTGCCACAGACTCACGGCATTCAGCTCTCCCGTTTACGGGAGAGGTCGACATTCGAGCGTGAGAGAGAATGTCGGGTGAGGGGTAAGCAGGTCACAAAACAATTGCATCGGTTGAATGAGTAGAAAAAACCCTCACCCCGACCCTCTCCCGCAGGCGGGAGAGGGAGCTAGTGGAGTGGATTTGACATTCGCTACCCACCTGGCCGCAAGCTCGCGAAGCGAATGTCAAATCCAAAACTCCACTAGAAACTTATATTTGGCTCATGGTCTTTCGATTCAAACATTCGCAAAAGATCCCCGCCGAAATGGGTAGCGAATGTTTGAATCGGACCACTAGCCGCGATTGCGGCATCTTATCGTCATTAAACCGGACAGCCGTGCGCTTGGTCTGTCGTCATCCACGTCTCCGGCGTCCATTTGCGCGCCGAGCGCGTGCTGGCGGGGACTTGGATCGACCTGCATCTCTCCACAACCTCGGAAAGGCCGCCCGCCAAACTCCGCGCGGAATTGTTGGAAGCGCTCAAGCAAGTCGAGGTGATCGAGAAGTAGGCGCTGGCAGGCGCTGTTCGGCTTTTTTGTGATTTGTATACCCATTCTAATGTCTCGCAAGTGGGTTTAAAGTTGACAACTGTAAAGAGCAAAGTACGATAGATTTAAAGCTGTGATTGAATTCAAAGAAAGCCCTGCGGATAGGTAGCGGATAGGTAAATGCCATGACTGTTCTTCATCGCGGCCTAAAGGCCGTATCATTTGTGTTCCTTTTGAAATCCGTTGCTGGATTGAGTGTCGCGACGCTTGCCTTGTTCGGTGCCGTCGTGCCGCTTTTCGGTGTGAGCTTAACTCCCGTTGCGCAAGGCGGCGTTGCGGCTTTTGGCGGATTCGTCGGAGCCCTATTAGCGCTGCGGTCTTGATTGTCTCTCATTCCAAACGACAATAACGGTCTTTACCGTTGGATTCTCATTTTAATGGTTGCCTATCTCACGGCGGCCTATGTTATCCGTTCTATCGCTCCCAAAAAGCCAGGCAATGACGACAACCGCTTTTTGCTCACCCGTATTTTTGATAGTGCGACATTTTCCGGCTCGCTGATGCTTCTCCTCGGCATCGTAGACGACGATATTTTGAAGCTTCTTGGCAGTACAAAGCCATTTCTTTTGGTCTCCGGCCTTGCCGGCATTATTTATAGCCTCCATGCGCTGAACCCTCGCGATGAGCAAGATTAGAACTCATGCCTGCCGGCAAAAATTATGGCCTATAAAATCAAGCGGATTTCGTAAAAAGTTTTCTGCTTTCTTGATGCCGGCCAATATTGACCCCTCACCGACAAGCTTATTAAATGGCCGTCTACCGGGGGGAACCACAACTTGCGCCTTCTTGTCGTCGAAGACGATCCGGACCTTAATCGCCAACTAACCACCGCCTTGACCGAGGCCGGCTACGTCGTCGACCGGGCGTTCGACGGTGAGGAGGGGCAATTTCTGGGCGACACCGAGCCCTACGACGCCATCGTCCTCGACATCGGTCTGCCGAAAATGGACGGGATTTCGGTGCTGGAGTCCTGGCGCCGCCAGGGCCGCCTCACGCCGGTCCTCATTTTAACCGCCCGCGACCGTTGGAGCGACAAGGTGCAAGGCTTCGATGCCGGCGCCGACGATTACGTCGCCAAACCCTTCCACCTTGAAGAAGTGCTCGCCCGTGTGCGCGCATTGCTGCGCCGTTCCGCGGGACACGCGCAAAGCGAGTTCACGTGCGGGGGTGTGCGCCTCGATACCCGTAGTGGACGCGTTTCTGTCAACGGCAATCCCATCAAACTCACCAGCCACGAATACCGGCTGCTGGCCTATCTCATGCATCATAATGGCCGCGTCGTTTCGCGTACGGAATTGACCGAGCATATGTACGACCAGGATTTCGACCGCGATTCCAATACGGTCGAGGTCTTCGTCGGACGCGTCCGCAAGAAACTCGGGGTCGATCTCATCGAAACCGTACGCGGCCTCGGTTACATCGTCAACGCGCCGGGCGAATGATCCGCGGGATGCGCGCCAACTCACTCGCTTTACGACTTTTCGTTTCGGCGAGCGCGTGGACGGTGGCAATTCTTCTCGTCACCGGATTGCTTTTGTCATCGCTCAACCGTAGCGCCGTCGAACGCGCCTTCGACCGCCGCCTCGATATTTATTTGCGCACGCTGGTCGCCGATGTTTCGTCCTCCGACAATAACAACGAAAAACTCCAGCAATCGCTGGGTGAACCGTTGTTCGATGTGCCTGCGTCGGGCTGGTATTGGCAGATCACAAAATTGGGCGGCGACAAGAAAGAGGTGGTTGAGACGTCGCGCTCGCTCGCAGATGACGATCTTCCGCACCTGGAGAATCCTGGAGCCGCCGCGGATGCGGACGGCAGACGCGAAGGCTATTTGCCCGGTCCCGAAAATCAGCGCTTGCGGCTGGTGGAGCAGGCCGTCGATTTAGGCGAGGGCGGGCGTTATCTTGTCGCCGTGGCGGGCGACTCCACGGAAATCTCCGACGAGACAACGTCTTTCGATCGGGCATTGATCGTCACTCTGTCATTGCTGGCGATTGTGTTGCTATTGACGACGATGTTTCAGGTGCGGTTCGGTTTGGCGCCGCTTCGGCGTATTACCGAAGGATTGACCGCCATTCGTACCGGGACGGCAGAGCGGCTCGCCGGAGAATTCCCCAGAGAAATCGCGCCCCTCGTGCGTGAAACAAACGCATTGATCGACGCCAACAAACAGATCGTCGAACGGGCCCGCACCCATGTCGGCAATCTCGCCCACGCGCTGAAGACGCCGCTTTCGGTCATCGTAAATGAAGCTTCGGCACATCACCACGAGGGTTTTGCCGGCAAAGTGCTTGAGCAAACGACAATCATGCGCGATCAGGTGATGCGTCATCTCGAGCGGGCGCGGCTTGCCGCGCGCCTCACGATCGTCGGTTCTATAACAGAACCCATGCCGGTCTTGCAGGCCTTGGCGCGCACGATGGAGAAAATCCATCGTGAACGAGGTATCCGGGTTCAGACATCCGGGGATAGCGCGGCCCGCTTTCATGGAGAGCGCCAGGACCTTGAAGAAATGGTCGGCAATCTCGTTGACAATGCCTGCAAGTGGGCGTCATCCCGCGTGGTCATCGAACTGACGCGTGAGCGAGCGAAAGCACCGGGCGGGCAGGGTTTCATACGCATCGCTGTCGAAGACGATGGGCCCGGTCTGCCGCCGGATCAGCGCGAGCAGATCGCGACCAGAGGCTGCCGCCTCGATGAAACAAAACCTGGCTCCGGTTTAGGCCTGTCAATTGTCGTTGAGCTCGCCAATCTTTACGGTGGAGAACTGATGTTTGATAGCGCCTCGATCGGTGGCCTGCGGGCGATACTCGTGCTTCCGGCTGTGTGACCGGGACAGTTCAGAAATTAACGAACCCGTTAGGATAGCTTGGTTCCTGAACCGGCGGGCCAAGTGAGGCGTTCTGGCTCGTTGCGGGCGTGATCGGGCGTGATGTATACCAAGTGAGCTCGTTTGGCCAAGGCACATAGATTGCTCATGATTTTATGGCTTCTTTTCGCATTAATGACGGTGGTGTCGGCGTTTGCCGTGTTTTGGCCGTTAGCCGGAAGCCCGGCCCGAAGTGACGGTGGAGTTGGTGGCAGCGATTTAGAGGTCTATCGCGATCAGCTCGATGAGATCGCCCGCGACCGCTCAGCGGGTCTCATCGGCGAGGCGGAAGCGGAGGCGGCTAAGGTCGAGGTATCACGCAGACTTATCGCCGCGGATAACAATGCGGAAAAGTCGGCAACCGCCCCGGCGTCGCTCTGGCCGCGCCGTGTGACGGCGCTCGCGGGGACCTTATTGCTGCCGATTGGCGCTATTGCACTTTATACTACGGTAGGATCGCCGCAATTGCCTGGAAAGCCGCTCGCGGCGCGGCTGCGCGAACTACACCAAAACAGCGCGTTCGCAAATCTCATTTCGCGCGTGGAAACGCATTTGAATGCCGATCCAACGGATGCGCGAGGTTACGAATTGTTGGCGCCCGTTTACATGCGGTTTGGGCGATTCGATGATGCGGTGAATGCGCGCCGCAAGATTTTGGCGCTAAAGGGTGAGTCGGCCGAACGGCAGGCCGATCTCGGTGAAGCGCTGACTGCGGCCGCCAACGGTATCGTGACGGCTGACGCCAAGGCTGCATTCGACCGCGCCCTCGCACTCGATGCCCATGAGTTTAAGGCTCAATTCTATGTCGGCATGGCGGCCGAGCAAGATGGAGACAATAAAAAAGCCGCCGGCATTTGGCGCGATATGCTGAGCAAGGCACCGCCGGAGGCTCCGTGGATTGATGCTGTCACGCAAATGTTGGCGCGGGTCGAAGGCGCGTCATCGCCCGCAACTGCGACGCCGGGGCCGAGCGCGCAAGACGTCGCCGCCGCCGCCGGCATGAGCGCGAAGGATCGAAACGTCATGATCCGGGGTATGGTCGCGCGGCTTGCCGATCGCCTCAAGCAAAATGGCGAGGATATCCAGGGATGGCAGCGTTTGCTGCGTGCCTATACGGTGCTCGGGGAACGCGACAAGGCGCACGCCGCTGCCAGGGACGCGAAAAAGGCTCTCGCCAGCGATCCGGAGAAATTACGCCGCATAGAAGACGTGATTAAACAGATGGGACTTGAGGGGTGAGTAACAGGCCATGACTCGTAAACAGCGGCGCCTCGCATTGGTCGGCGCCTGCGCCGCGGTGCTTGCGCTTTCGCTCGGTCTTATTCTTAACGCGCTGAGCGGCTCGATCGTCTTTTTTAATTCGCCCACCGAAGTGGTCGAAAAACACTTGGCTGCCGGAACCCGAATCCGTATCGGCGGCCTGGTGAAGGCTGGAAGCTTTGAACGCGGGGACAGGTTACACGTCCGCTTCGCTGTGACCGACGGCAGTCATGATATATCAGTTCGTTATCAAGGTATTGTGCCTGATCTATTTCGCGAGGGGCAGGGCGTGGTGGCGGAAGGCACAATCGATTCGAACGGCGCTCTTGCGGCGGACGCGGTCCTTGCCAAGCACGATGAACGTTACATGCCTAAGGAAGTCGTTTACGCCTTGAAAAAGGCCGGGCGTTGGCAAGAAGGCGGAAAGTCGGACACCTCCACCGGAGTGACGAAGCCATGATTCCTGAACTTGGTCATTATGCTCTGGTCTTGGCGCTGGCCCTCGGCTTGATCCAGTCGATTGCGCCGGTCGTTGGCGTGTGGACTCGCGACCATGCTCTTATGCGCCTGGCCAGTTCCACGGCGGTGATGCAGGGCCTTTTTGTCGCCTTATCCTTTGCGGCCTTGACCGTTTGTTACGTGAGTTCTGATTTTTCCGTCGCGGCGGTTTACGAGAACTCCCACTCGATGATGCCGCTGATTTATAAAATGACCAGCGTGTGGGGCAATCACGAAGGCTCCATGCTGCTATGGGTTCTCATACTCGCGCTGTTCGGGGCGCTCGTGGCGATATTCGGCGGCAATCTGCCTGTCTCATTGAAGGCGCTGGCGCTTGCCGTGCAGTCGTGGATTGCCTGCGCGTTTTATCTTTTCATTCTGCTCACCTCCAACCCCTTTTTGCGTTTGCCGCAAGCGCCATTCGAGGGCCGCGATCTCAATCCGATTTTACAGGATCCGGGCCTCGCGATTCATCCGCCGCTTCTTTACCTCGGCTATGTCGGCTTCTCGATTGCGTTTTCATTCGCTGTTGCGGCGCTCATCGAAGGCCGGATCGATGCCGCTTGGGCGCGCTGGGTGCGGCCATGGACCCTTGCGGCCTGGACATTTTTGACTCTCGGCATCGCCATGGGCTCGTATTGGGCCTATTACACGCTCGGCTGGGGCGGATTTTGGTTTTGGGATCCGGTGGAAAACGCTTCGCTGATGCCGTGGCTGGCGGGCACGGCTTTTTTGCACTCGGCCGTGGTTATGGAAAAGCGCAACGCGCTGAAAATTTGGACCATACTGCTCGCCGTCCTTACATTTTCGCTCTCGCTCATCGGCACCTTCCTCGTCCGCTCAGGCGTGCTCACGTCAGTACACGCCTTTGCCAATGATCCAAGGCGCGGCGTATTTATTCTTGCTATCTTGGTGCTCTTTATCGGCGGAGGCCTCTCGCTCTTTGCCTGGCGGGCGCCTTTGTTGAAGAAAGGCGGACTCTTCGCGCCGGTCTCACGCGAGGGCGCGCTGGTCCTCAACAATCTTTTTTTGACGACCGCATGCCTGACGGTTTTGGTCGGAACGCTCTATCCATTGGCCTTGGAATCGCTGACCGGGGAAAAAATCTCTGTCGGCCCGCCCTTCTTCAATCTGACATTTGGTCCGCTATTTATCGTGCTCATGGTAGTCATGCCCCTCGGCCCTCTGCTTCCCTGGAAGCGGGGCGATTTGTTGGGCGTGATTGAGCGCTTGATGATAGCGTTTGGCTTTGGAATTGCGGCCATCGCGATCACCTTCGCATGGGAAGGCGGCCAATCGATCCTCGCGCCGTTCGGTGTAGGCCTTGCCGCTTACGTTATGGTGGGCGCGATCGCCGATTTGGTGGAGCGAACCGGTTTGTTTCGTTTGCCGCTCGCGGCCGTGGGTATGCGCGCGCGCGGGTTGCCGCGTTCGGCTTGGGGAACGGGTCTCGCTCATTTCGGCGTCGGCGTAATATTGCTTGGCATTGTCGGCGCCGCCACATGGGGTACCGAACGCATCGTTGCGTTGAAGCCTGCAGAAACAGTATCGCTGTCCGGTTACGATTTGACATTTGACGGTCTCGCGCAACGAAACGGCCCGAACTACCGAGCGCAAATTGCGAAGTTCACCGTGCGCAGCGGGGGGGTCGTCATCGGCACAATGGAGCCGTCAAAACGCAATTTCTCCGCGCGGGCCGCGACGACAACTGAAGCGGCGTTGATGATGCGTGGCGCAGGCCAACTTTATCTGTCGCTCGGCGACGCCAATGCCGATGGTTCAATCACCATCCGGCTTTATTATAAGCCGATGGTCTTGCTGGTCTGGCTTGGTGCCGCCGTGATGGCCTTCGGCGGCGCGCTCTCATTGTCTGATCGGCGTCTGCGCATTGGGGCGCCAAAGCCCGCCGCAAAATCGGTCTTGCAACCGGCGGAGTAGTGACTTGCGACGCATTGTACCTATCTTGACGCTAGTGATGACGTTGCTTCCGCACGCCGTTCTTGCCGTGCAGCCGGATGAAATGTTGAAAGATCCGGTGCTGGAGGCGCGTGCCCGCCATTTGTCGAGCGAGCTGCGCTGCATGGTCTGTCAGAACCAGTCAATCGATGATTCAGAGGCCCCGCTCGCGCGCGACCTGCGCTTGCTGGTGCGCCGCCGGCTTGTGGCGGGCGATTCCGACCGACAAGTGCTCGATTATTTGGTCGCGCGTTATGGAAATTTCGTGTTGCTCAAACCGCCGCTGCAATTTGATACGCTGATTCTTTGGGGGCTTACGCCAGTTGCGCTGATTGCGGGAATGGCTGGTCTCTTTTTTCTGGTGCGGCGGAGTAGGATTTACGGGTTCCAAGAAACCGGATTGAGCGCGGAGGAAGAGGCACGCCTCGCCGATTTGCAGAAAAAACGCAGTCCTGAACGATGAACTTTTTTCATTTTTTCACCTTACAAAAGTTTAATCCCCCCGACACGCCGCTGTAAGGGTGCAGGCCCCATTTATAGGGGGAACTGTGCGACTCCGCACATTGTGATTCTCAAGATGGAGCTTCATCGATGAGCCTGCCCTCTCACAAACAACTCTTTTCGCTTCGCCGCAGCCTGCTTGTCGGCACGACCATTGCCGGCCTTGGGGCTGCTTCGCTCGTTATCGCTCCCGACCTAAATTTCTCCGCTCATTATCCAAATGCGTTGGCGCAAAATTTAACCGAGCAGGCGCGTAGACTGCCGGCGCCCGTTGGGTTTGCCGATATTGTCGCGAAGGTTAAACCGGCGGTCGTTTCCGTCCGCGTTAAAATTGACGGTGACATCCAGCGCAATGAGCTGAGCAGAGACCTTCCGCCGGGTTTGCGTGACTTCTTCCGCCGCTTCGGAATGCCAGACCTTCCGGACAACGTGCCGGGCGGTCGCGGGCATAACGTCATCACCGGCCAAGGTTCTGGTTTCTTTATTTCCGCCGACGGATATGCGGTGACGAACAACCATGTCGTCGACAAGGCGGAAACGGTTCAAGTTACGGATGACAGTGGCAAGCTTCACAAAGCGAAAGTCATAGGGGCCGATCCGCGCACCGACCTTGCCTTGATCAAGGTCGAAGGCGGCTCGTTTCCTTACGTGAAACTAGCCGATAAAGAACCGCGCATTGGTGATTGGGTTCTGGCCGTGGGTAATCCTTTCGGTCTCGGCGGCACCGTCACTGCGGGCATCGTGTCGGCGCGGGGTCGCGACATCGGCGCCAGCGCCTATGACGACTTCATCCAAATCGACGCACCGGTGAACAAGGGCAACTCGGGCGGGCCCACCTTTGACGTTGACGGTAACGTTATTGGTGTCAACACGGCGATATTTTCGCCCTCGGGCGGCTCCGTCGGGATCGCGTTTGCCATTCCTGCGGAGACCGTCAAGACCGTCGTTGCTCAGCTGAAAGAGCATGGCTCTGTTACACGGGGCTGGATCGGCGTTCAGATACAGACAGTCACGCCGGAAATCGCCGATAGTCTTGGGCTCAAGAAAGCGCAAGGTGCTCTCGTCGCCGAGCCGCAGGCCGGCAGTCCCGCACAAAAGGCGGGCATTGAGGCGCGCGATGTCATTACTGCCGTCAATGGCCAGCAGGTGAATGATGCGCGCGATCTCGCCAAAAAGATCGGCGCGTTGGCGCCCAATTCGACCATCAAACTTTCCGTTCTTCACAAAGGCGCGGAAAAACAGGTCATGTTGACGCTCGGCAAGATGCCCGGCACGAGCGAAGCCAGCAACGTTCCGAAAGCCGACGAAGACGACAATGCCGCTGATCTCGGCCAGCTCGGCCTCACTCTCGCGCCGGCCGATCGCGTCGCGGGCGCCGACAGCAAGGGCGTCGTCGTTACCGGCGTAGAATCGTCCGGTGTTGCGGCCGAGCATGGATTCCGCGTGGGTGATGTCATTCTCGAAGCAGGGGACAAAGCGGTTGCTTCACCAAACGATGTGCGCAAGGCGGTTGCCAGCGCGCGTAAGGACGGCAAGCACGCGGTTCTCATGCGGGTGAAACGCGGCGAGAATACGCGTTTTGTTGCTTTGCCCGTAAGTCGCGGTTAGTCGGTAAAGTCATCAATTGACGCATTCGCGCTTTGGGGCCGGCTCTCCGGTATCGTCGCCCCGCGGGGGGCGCAGACCTCAACGGGACGGGCCTCAAGGCCTGTCCCGGCTTTTGCCCGCGCCGTCCGTTTTAACAACGAAGTGGTGCCGGCTCGGCGGAATCGGCTAAAATTGATATAAACAGATGCGTATATATGGCGATATTCAAAGACAGGGTGCTTTCGGCCGGTTGGCCGAAGCACAACCGGATCGCGTCACCATGCGTCTCTTGATTATCGAGGATGATCGCGATGCCGCCGACTACTTGGTCAAGGCATTTCGTGAGGTCGGACATGTCGCCGATACGGCGGCCGATGGCGAAGACGGTTTGGCGATGGCGCTTGATGGTGCCTACGATGTCTTGATTGTGGACCGTATGCTGCCAAAGCGCGATGGCTTGTCGGTGATCGGCACCTTGCGCGAAAAAGGAATCGAAACCCCAGCTCTTATTCTTTCAGCGCTCGGTCAGGTCGACGACCGAATTAAGGGCCTGCATGCCGGTGGCGATGATTATCTGCCGAAACCATACTCATTTGCCGAGCTGCTCGCCCGGATCGAGGTCTTGGCGCGCCGCCGAGGTAGGGGCCGCAATGAGGAGACGGTGTTAAAGGTCGGCGGTCTAGAGCTCGACCGGCTGTCGCACCAAGTTCGCCGTGAAGGCGACGAAATTATCCTACAGCCGCGGGAATTTCGTCTTTTGGAATATCTCATGCGTCATGCCGGACAGGTTGTTACCCGCACCATGCTGCTGGAAAACGTGTGGGATTATCATTTCGACCCGCAGACAAACGTCATCGATGTTCATATCTCGCGCTTGCGTTCGAAAATCGACAAAGGTTTTTCCCAGCCGCTTCTGCACACAATACGCGGCGCCGGATACATGATACGTGACGGCATTCGGTAAGCTTTTTCGCACCACGACTTTCAGGCTGACGCTGGTCTATTTGGTCGTGTTTGCCCTATTCGCCGCGTTTTTGCTCGGTTATTTCGCTCTTAATACGCGCCGTTTGATCAACGAGCAGATTATCGAGACGGTCAATGCTGAAATCAACGGCTTGTCCGAGCAATACCGGCTCGGCGGTATTCGGCGCGTGGTTCTCGTCGTCGATGCGCGGGCGCGCCGTCCGGGCTCAAGCCTTTATCTCGTATCCACCTTTAACGGCCTGGCGCTCGCCGGCAACGTGACGGCGCTGTCGCCCGGCACGCTCGACAGCCCGGGCTGGAATGAGGCGGCCTACCGCCGGCTCGACGAAGCTGAAGCACCGGACCGGCCCGAACATCGCGCGCTGGTGCGTGTATTCCAGTTGCCGGGCGGTTTTCGTTTGTTGGTAGGCCGCGATCTCGACGAGCGCGAGCGGCTCTACCGGATCGTACTCGCGGCCGGCCGCTGGTCGGTGGCCATTGTGATCGTATTGGGTTTAGCCGGCGGTCTGCTCGTGACCCGCCGTGTGTTACGCCGCGTTGACGCCATGACTGAAACCACCCGAACGATCATGCATGGCGATCTCAGCGAACGCTTGCCGGTTGCCGGCACCGGCGATGAAATCGATCGTTTGGCAGAAAATCTCAACGCCATGCTCGAGCGCATCGAAGCGCTCATGAACGGTCTCAAGGAGGTCTCTGACAATATCGCGCATGATCTGAAAACGCCTCTCACGCGTTTGCGCAATCGTGCCGAACAGGCGCTGCGCAGTTCCAGCAATGAAGGCGAATATCGTAACGCGCTTGAGTCTACGATCGAGGAATCGGACAGTTTGATCCGCACATTCAACGCGCTTTTGATGATCGCGCGTGCGGAGTCAGGCCAAGCCCGCGACGATATGAGAGAATTCGATGCCGCGGAGATCGCGCGCGACGTTGGAGAGCTTTACGAGCCTTTGGCGGATGAAAAAGGCATCACGTTGCAAATAGAAGCGGATACGCCAACTCCGATGAGGGGTAACCGCGAACTCATCAGTCAGGCACTTGCAAATCTAGTTGATAACGCCATCAAATATACGGACCCGAAGGCCGAAAAACCTGAGAGCATTGCAAACGATATTTCCGTGCGCGCTTTTCGCGATGGCGAGCGCATTATGCTGGCAGTAGCCGATCATGGTTGCGGCATTCCGACAGCCGATCGCGCGCGGGCGCTCGAGCGTTTCGTTCGTCTGGAGCAAAGCCGCTCGCAACCGGGTTCTGGCCTGGGGCTCAGCCTTGCGGCAGCGGTGGCCCGCTTGCACGGCGGTACGCTGACGCTGGAGGACAATCATCCCGGTCTCAAAAGCGTGATTGCATTGCCACGGGGAGGACCGCTACAGAATACGGGATGACCGCAAAATTGGCCGAGCAAATTGTCACGGCTCCGAAGCTCGTCAGGGCTACGAATGCGGGTGCGGCGGTTGGGACCTGGCTCGGCGGGCTTTCGCCGGCCGAGCGCGCACCGCTACAAGCGCTCATCGCATCGTTTCCGATTGTTGGAACTCTGCTTCAGAGCCTGAGTGAGAGTTCGCCGTATCTTTGGTCGCTCGTAAAGCACGAGCCAGAACGGCTGCAGCGGTTGATGGACGCGGACCCCGTTCGTCACCTTTCCGTGCTTTTGGCCGATACGGCAAAGGCGGTGGCCGGGGCGGAAGAAGAAGCGGATGCGATGCGGCTGTTGCGCCGCATGAAGGCGGAGGCCGCGCTGTTGATCGCGCTTTGTGATCTTGGCGGCGTGTGGGCGGTGCCACAGACGACACGCGCGTTGACAGGTTTAGCCGATACGGCAGTTGCGGCGGCCGTTCACTTTGCTCTCATTGAGGCGGCGCATGCGGGCCGAATCGTGCTCGCAGACCAGGATGAACCGCAGCGAGGCAGCGGTTATTTCGTTCTCGCCATGGGCAAGATGGGGGCGTTCGAGCTCAATTACTCGAGCGACATCGACCTTATTGTATTTTACCGCCAAGACTCACCCCTCCTGCCGAAGGATGCCGCGCCGGCGACAACATTTGTTCGCATCACGCAGCGCGTGGTGAAATTGCTGCAACAGCATACGGGCGATGGCTATGTGTTTCGCACCGATTTGCGTCTGCGGCCAGATCCAGCGTCGATGCCGATCGCTATGTCGACCATAGCCGCTCTATCTTATTACGAGAGCGTTGGCCAAAATTGGGAGCGCGCGGCGTTGATCAAGGCGCGGCCTTGTGCAGGCGATTTAGCCGCCGGCGAAAATTTTCTCAATGAACTCGCTCCGTTCGTATGGCGTAAATATCTCGACTTCGTCGCGGTTGCCGATATTCACGCCATGAAGCAACGGACTAACGCTTATCGGGGGCACGGCGAAATCGCGATGGAAGGCCATAACATTAAAATCGGCCGCGGCGGCATTCGTGAAATTGAATTTTTTGCACAAACCCAGCAATTGATCGCGGGCGGCCGTAACCCCGATTTACGAGATCGCGATACGTTGACGGCGCTTGATAAACTCGCGCGCGATCATTGGATCGATGGCGGGGTGCGCGATGCCTTGAAGGCCGCTTATTGTTTTCTGCGCAAGATCGAACACCGGTTGCAAATGGTGAACGACGAGCAGACGCATACTTTACCCGAAACCTCCGAGGACCTTCATCGTTTCTCCCGTTTTCTCGGCTTCGACGATAAAAATGCGTTCGGCTCCGTTTTGCTCAATCGTCTCAACGACGTTAAGTTTGCTTATTCCCGTCTGTTTGAAACGCAGGCAACTTCTGACCAGCCGCCACTACTGTTTCCGTCGGATCACGATGATCGCAAGACTCTCGATCGCCTTTCGGAATTGGGCTTCAACGCGCCGCTGGCCGCGTCGAGTCTCATTCGAGAGTGGCTGGCCGGTCATTACGGCGCACTCAAGGGGGAAATCGCGCGCGCGCAACTCAACGCGCTTTTGCCGGTTTTGCTGGAGCATTTGGCACGCACCGATGCTCCCGATGCGACGCTTATTCTGTTCGATCGCTTCTTGTCCAATCTGCGCGGGGCAGGACGTTTTCTGGCGCTGCTGGTGCGGAACACCGATCTTGTTGGCTTGGTCACACTGATATTGAGCGCTGCGCCACGGCTCGGAGACATGTTGGCGCGACATCCGCAGGTGATCGACGCATTGGTCGATCCCCAATTCTTTGGAAGGAATCCAGCCGATGTCGAACTCGACGAAAGCCTTGCCGCGGCTTTGGTGCAGACGCGCGACCACGAAGAATTGCTCGAACGTATTCGCCTCTTTGGTCTCGAACATTTGTTCTTGATCGGCGTGCGGGTGTTGACGGGAACAGTCACGGCACGGCAGGCGGGAGAAACCTTTGCGCGACTTGCCGATGCCGTGATCCGGGCGGTCCATCGCACGGTGTCGGAAAATTTTGCGAAAACCCATGGTCGGATACACGGGGCGGCGACGGCTGTGATCGCGATGGGAAAGCTCGGCGGATTCGAGATGACCGCCGCGTCCGATCTCGACTTGATACTGATCTATCAATTCGATCATGCTTTTCCGGAGTCGGGCGGTGCGCGCTCGCTTTATGGCGGCCAGTATTTTGCGCGACTCACGCAGCGATTGATCAATGCGCTGACGGCGCCCACGAATCTCGGACGGCTCTACGAAGTGGATATGCGGCTTCGTCCGTCCGGACGCGCGGGGCCGCTGGCTACGGAAATCAACCACTTTGCCGACTATCAGGAGAACGAAGCCTGGACTTGGGAACATATGGCGCTCACCCGTGCGCGCGTGACCTCGGCTTCAGCTGAGTTTAGCGGCGAGGTGCGGCAGATTATTCACAATGTTCTTTGCCGGCCGCGCGATCCGAAGCTTATCGCCGAAGATGTGTTGGAAATGCGCAAGGCCGTTGCGAAGGAAAAGCCAGATCATGACCGCTGGGACCTGAAATATGCGGCCGGCGGGCTGGTCGACATCGAATTCATTGCGCAGTATTTGCAGCTTGTGCATGCAAACGGAATGCCCGATCTTCTCGATACCTCGACCGCGCGCGTGATCGATAAGGCATGGATAGCGGGTGTGCTCGCCGCGGAGGACGCCGAGGTTTTGCGGCCTGCGGTTCAACTTTATCAGGACCTCACCCAAATCCTGCGTATGTGCTGGGTGGGAAAATTTGATCCAAAAAACATCAAGGCAAGCTTATCGGAGCTGCTTGCCGGGGCGGCCGACGTGCCCGATTTCGCGACGCTCGAGGCGACGTTGACCGAAACGCAGACGAAAGTGCGAAAAAGCTTCGAACGAATTTTAGGTGGGGCAATTTAAAACTAGTGGTCCAATTCAAACATTCGCTACCCATTTCGGCGGGGATCTTTTGCGAATGTTTGAATCGAAAGACCATGAGCCAAATATAAGTTTCTAGTGGAGTTTTGGATTTGACATTCGCTTCGCGAGCTTGCGGCCAGGTGGGTAGCGAATGTCAAATCCACTCCACTAGTGGTCCAATTCAAACATTCGCTACCCATTTCGGCGGGGATCTTTTGCGAATGTTTGAATGAAAGACCATGAGCCAAATATAAGTTTCTAGTGGAGTTTTGGATTTGACATTCGCTTCGCGAGCTTGCGGCCAGGTGGGTAGCGAATGTCAAATCCACTCCACTAGTGGTCCAATTAAAACATTCGCTACATTTCGGCACTAGTAAATATAAGTTTCTAGTGGAGTTTTGGATTTGACATTCGCTTCGCGAGCTTGCGGCCAGGTGGGTAGCGAATGTCAAATCCACTCCACTAGCGAGCCTCTTGTTTGGCACCTTTCGCGCCTTGTCTTCGCGCCCATTCTGTCTCGCGTTCAGACGTGTCGAGGACGTCCCTGACGATCCGAAGTAAACTTTTTCCAGTCTCATGGATGTCACCGCAATATTCGCGATATTTGTCGGCGCCCAGGGGACCAAACATCTCCAATTTCATGATTTCGGAAAAGCCGATAATAGCATTTAACGGTGTCCGCAATTCGTAACTCATCTCGGCGAGAAATTTTGACTTTATCCGATTAGGTTCGTCTGTGGTCCATCTTTCGGCAGCCCGTTTATTTGTAAATCGCGTGCCGGGGCCTTCGCAGGTGTTATCTTGGTAGGCGCGCAAATCAGCGATAGGCGCTGTCAACTGATGGTCGCATTCGATTAACGCCGCTTTTTCCGCTTCGAGCTTTGTGACGTCTTCCTGCATTTTTTCGTAACGCAAATCTATTTCGCGCGCCCGTCTCGCCTGCCAGTGGTATGCAAACCCAAGAATGAGAACCATGCATCCCGTTGTCGTCATTAAAGTCGTTGTCAGCGACGTAAGGGCGTGCCCATTTGCGATTGCGTCTCCAAATGGCTGCGTAACGATGAGCTGGCCGAACGGGGCGTTTAAGCGGCGGATGCTCGTCAGCGTACTGGTATCAGCTCCGAGTGATGTCGTGAAACGTTGGCCGATCAGGCTGCCGTCGGGCACGGCCGCGATCACAATGCCATCACTTTTAGTCAAAATAAAATGGCGCCCGCTGGAAAGGGCCCAGGCCGGCAGGGCGCTTATGAGCGCTTCACGTTGGTACGTAACGGCGCTGTTCGTTCGCGTATTAATGCGTTCCGCGGCGATTTCGGCCGCGGCATTAAGCATTACGGTGCTGGTTGTCAGAGCCTGGTGTCGCTGAGCGAGCACTTGCACAACCGCGCCAACGCCAACCGTCACAATGAATGCGACAATAAGCGCGGGAACCGCGCGGCGGAGCAAAGGCTCGGCCGTCAGCAACGGTCGATAGCGCCGCCGAGCGACCGTCCGCGGCCCCCCTTTTGCGGAATCGAAATTTGCAGACGCACTCGCCGCCGCGGCGCGCGCCATGGTCGCCTCCGTTTGGAATTTTTTTGATCATCCTCGAGCCGGAACGATGTGCAGCATCTTTCCAAATCACTTTCGATTGGAATCGATGTTCGCTGATTTGTCGAGAGTCCCTAAAGTCAATGTCTGAAAAATTTTACCCACAAACTCTGCGAGGAACAAAATCGTAAATTAACGCCGGGCGGCCTTCGTTTACGACGCCGCCAGCGCGCGTTCGATGATGTCGGCGACATCGCGCGAGAGGCCCGCGTGCGGCTGAATCCGCCTGAGAGCGGCTTCTGCTTTCGCGCGGCGGCGCGGCTCTAATGTGCGCCAGGTACGAAATGAGGTCGTCATACGCGCCGCCACCTGCGGATTTCTCGAGTCGAGCTCGAGCACGGCTTCGACCACGAAGTCATAGCCCGCCCCGTCGGGGCGGTTGAACTGGGCAAAATTACCGTGCGCAAAGGCGCCGATCAAAGCGCGTACGCGGTTCGGATTGGCGAGCGAAAAGCCGGGATGGGCGGTCAAGGCTTGAACGTCCTCAAGCGTAGCGGGATGCGGGGCCATGGCTTGCAGCGAGAACCACTTGTCGATCACCAGCGCGTCCGAGGAATAGCGGGCATAAAAATCGGCAAGCGCGCGGTGTCGTTCTGCACCACCATGCGAGACAAGCGTGGAGAGCGCCGCGATGCGATCGGTCATGTTGTCGGCCGTATCGTATTGCTGGACGGCGCGGGCGATGGCCTCACGCGTTGCCGTGGCCGCCATGAGATCGAGTGCAACGTTTCGCAGCGATCGTCTGCCCGCGCTTGCCGCGTCGGGCGAATAGCCCCCGGAGACGGTCATGCGCTCATAAACGGTCGACAGGGCAGGGGTAAGCCGTGCGCCGATGTCGGCGCGGAAAGCCTGGCGGGCGCGGAAGATCGCATCCGGGTCGACATTGTGACCGATCTCGCGCGCGATGTCGCTTTCGCCGGGCGGAGTGAGCGCCAGCGCCACGAACGCCGGCTCCAACGCTTCATCCTCCAACACGGAGGCGAATGCGATCGCCAATTTTTCGTCCATGTGCAAGCGCCGGCCGTCACGTGCCGCCCTGACGTTGTCGAGCAGCAGGCGCATCGACAGGGTCTGCAAAGCCTGCCAACGGTTAAAGAGATCGCTATCGCGGGCGGCAAGGAAGGCCAAATCTTCGGTCCTCAAATCGGTGGCAAGTATGATCGGCGCCGCGAAATTGCGGTTGATGGAGAGAACCGGACGTTCAGAAATCCCCGAAAACTCGAACCTCTGCGACGCTTCGGTCAGTTCAAGCACGCCGTTGTCGATCACTTTTCCGCTCGACAGCGTGAGCGGCAGATCGCGTCCCGTTTTGTCGACAAGGCCTAAAACAAGCGGGATGACCATCGGCAACTTCATCGGCTGACCGGGCGTCGGTGCGGTTCTTTGCGTGGCTTGCAAAGTGAAGATTTTGCGCGCGGCGTCGAAGGACGTGCTGACGGTCACGTTCGGTGTGCCCGCTTGGGCATACCAGCGCATGAATTGAGTCGTGTCGTGTCCGCTTGCATCGGCAAAACACTGAATGAATTGTTCGATCGTGGCGGCTTCGCCGTCGTGGCGGGCGAAATAAAGATCCATGCCGGCGCGGAACTTGTCCGCGCCGATTAAGGTTTGCACCATGCGCACAAGTTCGGCGCCTTTCTCATAGACGGTGCTTGTGTAGAAGTTATTGATTTCTTTGTATGCCTCCGGCCGCGCAGGGTGCGCCAAGGGGCCCGCGTCCTCGATGAATTGTGCAGTGCGCAGATTGCGCACGTCGGCGATGCGTTTCACCGGGCGCGAGCGCATGTCAGATGAAAACTCCTGATCGCGGAAAACCGTGAGTCCTTCCTTCAGGCAAAGCTGGAACCAATCGCGGCAGGTGATGCGGTTTCCCGTCCAGTTGTGGAAATATTCGTGGGCGATGACCGCCTCGATATGCGCGAAATCCGCATCGGTCGCCGTATGCGAACTGGCGAGCACATATTTATCGTTAAAGACATTAAGCCCTTTGTTCTCCATCGCGCCCATATTGAAATCGGACACGGCGACAATCATGAAAATATCGAGGTCGTATTCGCGGCCGAAGGCCTCTTCGTCCCAGCGCATTGCACGCTTGAGCAAATCCATGGCGTAGCCGCAGCGATCTTCTTTTCCGTGTTCGACATAAATCCGCAAGGTCACGTCGCGGCCGGACATGGTGCGAAAGCGATCTTCTACGCAGGCGAGATCGCCGCCGACGAGCGCAAAAAGATAGGACGGCTTGGGGTGAGGATCGTGCCAGATTGCGAAATGCCGCCCGCCTGCAAGCTCGCCGCTGTCCACAAGATTGCCGTTCGACAAAAGCACCGGCGCTTCGGTTATGTCGGCCTCGATGCGGGTCGAGTAAACCGCCATCACGTCAGGCCGGTCAGGAAAATAAGCAATGCGGCGGAAGCCTTCCGCCTCACACTGGGTGCAATACGTGCCGTTAGAGCGATAAAGTCCGGAGAGCTGGGTATTGGCTGAGGGATCGACCTGCGTCTCGATCTCGAGCGTAAATGCTGTGTTCGGCGCCTGAGTGATCACGAGATTATCGGGTGAGACCAGGTATTGGTCGGGCGTTAATGCTGTACCATCAAGTTTCAGGGAAACCAGGGACAGGCCATCGCCGTCAAGCTTCAGAGGTGCGGCGGGGCTTTGCGGATTTGGCTTGAGTTTTAGCGTCGCGCGCACCCGCGTGCTCGTCGGATGCAACGAAATATCAAGCATGACCGTTTCCACCAGCCAATCGGGCGGGCGGTAATCCTTGAGGCGAATAGGTTTTGCAATATCCGTGCGCATGGCGTTTGATTTAAAATGTCTCGGGCGAGATTGGAAGGCTGTTCTGCGCCGTTATCAGCGTGGGCGATAGCTGTGGCCGATGCCCCTACCGCGTCGGCTCCGCGTGACCGATGACGCGTTTGATCGAGGAAGAACGTTCTCTCAGCGCGCGCTCTACCGCGTCGACATTTTCGTGCACCGTTTTTACACTCAATTGCGGGTCGACGCGGCAGTGGAAATTAACGATTTCGCCGTCATCGGCTTCGCGCACGCGCACATTGTGAACATCGCGCAAGACCCGCCCTTCCGCCGCCAATTCTCCAAGCGCGATTTCGATCGCTTTCACGCGTTCCGTCGGTGCTTCGCGCCCCGTCACGCCTTGCGACTGTAGCGGTTCGATATGGGTCTCGACTTCGACATGCGGGCCCATTTCCGCGGTGATGGCCTCCTCCAATCCGTCGGAGAGCGCATGCGCCGCGCTCAACGACAATTTTCCGTCGACTTCGAGATCCAATGAGATGGCCAGGCGATCGCGAATATCGTGAACCGTGACGTGATGTACGGCGAGGCCTCGGTTGCGTGCTATCACCATCACGCGCTCGAGGACGGTCTCGCTGTCCAGAGCGACGGGATCGGTGCTCACAGTCGGCGCCGCGCCCGGCATTTGCTCGCGTAACGCTTTGGCTACGCTCTGTTTAATAGCACTGACGCGATCGAGCGGCAAAGTGCGCCTGACGGCAACCGTTAATTCGATGAATGTCGTCTGGCCCACGGCGCGGACGCGTACCTGCTCGATGCGGACGACGCCCGGCACGCGCGCGGCAATCGCGTTGATCGTCGCGGCGGCGCCCGGCGGCGCGACGTCGGTCAACATATCAATGGTGCGCCGGCCGAGCCGCCAACCGGCGATGCAGACGACGCTAGCCACCGCGAGGGCGGCGATTAAATCGGCTTGCTTGTATCCGAAGTGCACGCCGACAAGGCCGATCAGTACCGCAGCCGAAGACCACAGATCGGCCGAGAAGTGCAGGGCATCGGCTTCCAGTGCATGACTTTGGGTTTGCCGCGCGGCGCGCGCCAGCGCCCGCGAGCGGAAGAAATCGACGACGATCGACAAGACGATGACACCGAAGGCCCACGCGGTTGCTTGCACCGCATGCGTGCCGGGTCCGAGCAGCCGTTTCATTCCTTCCCAGATGACGACACCGGAGAGCAAAAACAAAAGCGCCGTTTCCGCGAGCGCGGAGATGGCCTCGATCTTGCCGTGACCGTAATGATGTTCCTCATCGGCGGGCTTTCCGGAAGCCCGCACGGCGATGTAAGTCATCACGGTTGCGCCGAAATCGATCAGCGAATGCCCAGCCTCCGATAAGATCGCCAGCGATCCGGTCGATAACCCGACCGCGGCCTTGGCGATCGTCAGGGCGGCCGAGGCGGCGATCGAGGAGAGGGCAACTTGTTCTTTGTTGCTGGGCATAAATAATGTTACGATAAAATGAGCGCGTTAAACAGCGGAGCGGAGAGGCCGTGCGGTAGAGGACTATCACGCAATGAAGATCACCGTTCAGCCCAGCAGGTCTTCGATCACTTCTGGCTACAGCTCGTTTTACCGCTTCAAAAACTCCTTTTCGATTTGTTACCCCCGATACACGCGGTGATACCGGTGGCCGAGGCTCGTGAGCACTTCATAGCCGATGGTGTCGGCGGCGCGGGCGACGGCGTCGATGGTCAGTTCGCCGCCGATTAGGGTTACCAGGTCGCCACGGTGTGCCGCGTGCTCCGGCAGCGCCGTGATGTCGAGCGCCAGCAAATCCATGGAGATGCGTCCGGCGATCGGGCAGCGTTTGCCGGCAATAATCGCACTGCCGCCCGGTGCTGCATCGGACGAACTCGCCGCGCGCAAATAGCCGTCGGCATAGCCGGCCGCGACGATAGCGACGCGGCTTTCGCGCCGTGCGGTCCATGAGGCGCCGTAACCAACAGTCTCGCCCTTCCCGACGACGCGTACCTGCACGATATGTGCGTGTAACGAGATGCCGGGCTGCATCGGATTATCGCGGCCGGGTGTTGGATTGACACCGTAAAGCGCAACGCCGGGGCGTATCATGTCGCAATGCGCCGCCCCGCCTAAGAAAACGCCGGAGGAATTGGCCAGCGATGACGGAATGCCGCGATAGAGCCGGCGCACCTCACGAAACAACTCGATCTGCCGTTTGTTGAGCGGATGCTCCGGCTGTTCTGCGCAGGCAAAATGACTCATCAGCAGTGTGATGCAATGGCTTTCGGTGCGGATGCGCGAGGCCAGCGCCGCCGCTTCGTCCAGGGAAACACCGAGCCAATTCATGCCCGTGTCGACATGCAATGCGGCCCCGCCACGCCATTGATTGATCGTGCAAAACGCATCCCATTCCGCAAATTCAATCAGGCTGCCGATGACCGGCCGCGCGCGAATCTCGGCAAACGCCGGCGCCGTTCCCGGTAATAAGCCGTTGAGCACATAGATCGCTGCCTCCGCGACGATGGATCGCAACCGGCGCGCTTCCGATAAATCGGCGACGAAGAAGGTCTTGCACCCGGCGCGCGCCAGATGCCGGGCCACCGGCTCGATGCCGCAGCCGTAGGCGTCACCCTTGATGACGGCGGCACATTCGGCTGGCAGGGCGCGATGTCCCAGCGCGCGCCAATTAGCTTCGACGGCGGCAAGGTCGATGGTGAGAACGCCGCCCGCCTGCGCGCGCGGCGGCCCCACGGCGAATTCGCTTTCGGCGACAGCGGCTTTGCCGGCGAACGGATGCGCGGTGAAGCTGCGAGCCTCGCTCATGCCAATGAATTTAGCCTCAACCGCTCAGCCCGTCCATGCCGCAGAAAATATTACGCGTGCTCCGGTAGGTGTACGTTTTTGGCAAGCGACGAGAATCGCGTCACCGCGGCGTCGAATTGCAACTCGACGGTGCCGGTGGGCCCGTGGCGCTGTTTGCCGATGATGACTTCCGCCTTGCCGTGCACTTTGTCGCCTTCGGCCATCCACTCGGCGAACTTGTCGGCGTTGGATTCTAGCGGCTTGCGCATCTGGTGGTAATATTCTTCGCGATAAACGAAGAGCACCACGTCGGCGTCCTGTTCGATCGAACCCGATTCACGCAAGTCCGCAAGCTGCGGATGTTTGTCCTCCCGGCCCTCCACCTGGCGCGACAACTGCGAAAGAGCGAGGATCGGCACGTTCAGTTCTTTCGCCAGCGCCTTGAGCTTGGTGGTAATCTCCGTGATCTCTTGCACGCGGTTTTCCGAGGAACGCCTGGTTGAGCCCGACAAGAGTTGTAGGTAATCGACGACCAGGAGATCGAGACCGCGCTGGCGCTTGAGGCGCCGCGCCCGCGCGGCGAGTTGGGCAACCGACAGACCACCGGTCTCGTCCACAAAAAGCGGCAGATGTTGCAGCTCGATGGAATAGTCCTTGATCTTCTCGAAATCACCCTCGCTGATCCCCCCGCGGCGGATTTGACTGGAAGGAATGCCCGTCTGCTCGGCGATAATACGCGTCGCCAGTTGCTCGGCGGACATCTCCAACGAGAAAAAGCCGACGACGCCGCCATTGGTCGTGATGGTGTGGCCATCGGCGCGTACTTCGCCTTGCCAAGCCTTGGCGACGTTATAGGCGACATTGGTGGCAAGCGCCGTTTTGCCCATACCGGGCCGGCCGGCGAGAATAATGAGGTCGGAGGGCTGGAGCCCGCCCATCATCCGGTCGAGATCGTCGAGGCCGGTGGCCAGGCCGGACAGCTTGCCGTCCCGCTGGAAAGCGTGCGCGGCCATGTCGATTGCACTTGTCAATGCCTGTGCGAAACGCTGGAAGCCGCCATCATAGCGGCCGGTCTCCGCTAATTCGTAGAGTTTGCGTTCGGCCTCCTCGATTTGGTCGCGCGGGGCGAAGTCGACCGGCGCGTCATAGGCGACATTGACCGTCTCTTCGCCGACCTGGATCAGCGCGCGGCGGATCGACAGGTCATAGATGTTGCGGCCATAGTCTTCCGCATTGATGATGGTCGTCGCCTCGGCGGCGAGGCGGGCAAGATATTGGCTCACAGTGAGCCCGCCGATGTCGATATTGGCGTCAAGAAACGTCTTGAGCGTGACCGGGGTCGCGGTTTTTCCCGCGCGGATCAGGTCGCGGCAGAGTTGATAGATCTTTTGGTGGATCGGCTCGAAGAAGTGCGCGGGCTCCAGGAAATCGGAAACCCGATAGAAGGCTTCATTGTTGACGAGGATCGCGCCCAACAACGCCTGCTCCGCTTCGGCATTGCGCGGCGCGGAGCGATAGGCTTGTGTCGGTTCTTCGATCCGCTTACGGGCGATGGCTTCGACGGGGGACATGGCAAATGTTTGTCTCGATGCATCGGCATAGCACGCGATCGGCTACTGCAGGACAGGGGAGGCACGCTTGTCCCGCAATTCACAAACAAACTGATGAAAACTCACAAACAAACCGATGATGACGCAAAACTGCTTGACTAAAGGCTACGCATAATTTTGCCGACGATGAATCATTCATAATAGTGGTTGCATTAAGGTCAGCCCATATGTTAGCTGCCGGTGCCATGACATGACCTATCGACCGGTCATTGCCTCCGGCGGTTTTTCCCAAAATCCACTCATCAAATTCCGGCAATGAGCTACCGCCAATCTTATCGTCCCGATATTGACGGACTTCGGTGCTGTGGCCATTTCGGCCGTCATTTGCTTTCACGCGTTTCCAAATCTCGCCCCGGGCGGCTATGTCGGGGTGGACGTGTTTTTCGTCATTTCCGGATATCTCATAACGTCGCTTATTCTGGGCGGTCTTGAACGAGGGACATTCAGCTTCACCGAATTCTACATACGGCGGATAAAGCGTATTTTTCCAGCGCTTATTTTAGTGTTGGCGTGCTGCTTCGTGCTTGGTTGGCTGCTGCTCATGCCGGGTGAATTTGCCGTGCTCGGCAAACATATTCTTTCTGGCGCCGCCTTTGTGATCAATATCGTTCAGTGGCGCGAGGCCGGATATTTTGACCCGAGCGCCCAGTACAAACCTCTTCTTCATCTGTGGTCGCTGGGAATCGAAGAGCAATTTTATTTGGCGTGCCCTTTGATTATCGTGGCCGTCTGGAAATTCGGCCGTCGTATCTTTTTTTGGGGTGCAGTCATAGTACTGGCGTCGTTTGCTTTTAACATGGTCATTGTTCGCGCCCATTCAGCTTTTGCATTTTATCTGCCGATCGCGCGTGCCTGGGAATTGGCGCTTGGCAGCTGTCTTGCGTCAATGCCGGCGCCTTTTGGGCGTTTTTCCAAAACCTGTTCTCTGTCGCTACGAAATCTTGTGAGTTTTGCGGGCGCCGGTCTCATTCTGGTTGCGGTTTTCGCGTTCGATTGGTCGACAAGCTTTCCCGGCTGGCGCGCGTTATTGCCGACGGTCGGCACGGCCTTCATTCTGTGGGCCGGACCGGCAGCCTGGCTCAATTACAAACTGCTCGCACATCCTAAATCGGTTTTCATCGGACTAATTAGTTATCCTCTTTACCTGTGGCATTGGCCGCTTTTGTCGTTTCTCGTCATTTGCGATTCGAACACGCGACGTGAGCGTGCCGCTGCGATTGTGGCCGCCGTCGCTCTGTCGTGGCTTACCTATCGCTTTGTCGAAACCCCTATACGTCGCGCCCAACCATCGGTGTGGATCCCGCTCGTGGGTGCCTCTTGCGGCATTGCTGCGGTCGCTACGGCGGCCTACGTGGCGGTGTTGCCACCGAAATCGTCTGGTGCGCAAATCGTGGCCATCGAAAGCGCGATGACGGATTGGGTCGGCACCGGCAAAACACGGGTCGTATTCGAGGGGCAAACGTTTTACCGGGATGGGAAAGCATCAAACGCCGTGCTGTTCATCGGCGACAGTAACATGCAGCAGTACTATCTGCGCATTCATGATCTCACATTGCGCAATGCGGACCGGCTGTCGGCGATCTATGCGACTTATGGAGGCTGTATTCCCATTCCGGGCGCCACAGGCCTGCAGCCGGCTTGTTACGACTTTGTTCGACGCGCTTATGAGTTTGCAAGGATTAGCGATGCCCGTGTCGTCGTGATCGCGGCGCAGTGGAACGGATATTTCAGCAACAATCGGAACTTTATCGCGAATGCCTCTCTTGGAAGCGAGGAAGGGCGGCGGAAATCCCTCGCGGCTCTGCAGTCGGAATTGGAGTCGCTCACCAGACGAGGAAAAAAAGTTTATTTGGTTCTCAATATGCCCGTCGGCCCGCGATTTGCGCCCAGATCTTGGATCAAGCGCACGCTCGCCGGCATAAAAATCAATCAAGTGGACGAAGTGGAACGTGCCTCCATGCCCGTCAAGTACCAAGAGATCGCGCGAGATCTCGCGCGTGCTGCGACCGCGGCGGGGGCGACCGTGATCGATCCATTTTCGTATTTCTGCGACGCGCGTGCTTGCCGAGCGATCGATGAAGATGGCCACCCAATATACAAGGACGCCAATCATCTGCGCCCAAGCTTTGTCCAAAAGCATGTGGATTATCTTGATGATATCATGCTTAAAGAGGCCAAAGCCGCAACGGCGCTTTCGATCGCCCCCAAGCCATAACATTGTTGATGGCCGAGGCGTAAAACGCCTCATCCCAACGTTGTTGAGTGGCGCGTCTCATACCAATGGCAACAAATGATGACTTATATCCGTCACCCTGAGGCGCTCGGCCGAAGGCCGAGCCTCGAAGGGCGACGGCCCCGCATTACTTCGTAAAGCACACACTTTTGTGGCCGATCATCCTTCGAGGGCCGGCTGGGCCGGCCACCTCAGGATGACGGGGAAAGGTCAAGAATGACTGCCGCTGGTATCACTCCCCCGCAAGCTGCAATGATGGGCGGTGCTCGTTTCCCGCCGCCCTGAGCCGTTGTTCGTTGGCCGCGATGTAGTCGCGCGTTATCGGCACGACAGCCTGGCGCTTGGTGAGCTGAATTTGGAAAACCATCAAGTTCTGTTTGCGGAACGACATTTCGGACGCCGCCAGATAGAATTCCCACATGCGAAGGAAACGGCGATCGTAAATGCGTTCGACCTCCTCGCGATGGACCAGAAAGCGCTCGCGCCAAGCCTTCAAGGTTTCGGCGTAGTGCAGGCGCAAGATTTCGATGTCGGTGACCAACAGCCCCGCGCGTTCAATACAGGGCAGCACTTCCGAAAGCGCGGGGATGTAACCGCCGGGAAAAATATATTTGGCAATCCACGGATTGGTGATCCCCGGACTGTCCGAGCGGCCGATTGAGTGGAGCATCATAACGCCGTCATCCGACAGCAGGTTCGCGCATTTGCGAAAGAAAGTGTCGTAATGTCCGACGCCGACATGTTCGAACATGCCGACGGATACGATCCGGTCGAACGGGCCTGTGGCGTCACGGTAGTCTTGCAGTCTGAACCGGGCGCGATCGCTTACATTCCGTTCTGCCGCGCGCATATTGGCTATGCGATATTGCTCCTCTGAAAGAGTTATGCCGGCGACGTTCGCGCCGCCGATCTCGGCGAGATAAAGCCCCAGTCCGCCCCAGCCGCAGCCAATGTCGAGCACGCGTTTGCCTGGTTCGATCAAAAGTTTTGCGGCCAAATGCCGTCTTTTGGCCAGTTGGGCATCGTCGAGGGTTTGGTTCGCTCTTTCGAAATAGGCGCAGCTATATTGGCGGTCCGCGTCGAGAAATAACGAGTAAAGCCGCTCGTCGAGATCATAGTGGCGTGCCACATTACGGCGCGCGCGCCTGCGGGGGTTAAATTGCGCCAGCCGTCGGCCGATATAGCGTAGCAACCATTGCGGCCGGGCCCAATGCGGCACCTCGGCGTCTTGCCCCAGAGCAATCGCAAGGACGTCGGCGATCGTGCCGTCTTCCACAATGAACGTGCCATCCATATACGCCTCACCGAGTTTAAGCTCCGGATCGAGGAGAATGCCCCATTCGGCGGCGCGGCTTGTAAAACGCACGGCCACCGGTTTGCCGGTGCCGTCGCCGAAGGTGAAGCTCGCACCGCGTGCGGTGGTGACCTTAAACGTCCCTCGGCGGACAAAGGTCGTCAGCAAAAATCGGAGCAACCGGTCCATCGGCCGCCTCCCATAATCGGCATTGGGGCGTAAGCCTAAAAAAGGCATTACCAGCCCCTAACGCGCATCAATGTTCACACGGTCGGACCTGGCAGCTCATTTAACTTGAGGTCCAGTAGCAATGCCCGCATTTTCGCCTGATGGATGCGATTTCGGCAAGGCCAAAAGGCAAGCGAATGCGCTGTCAAAGCCACGATTCTGGTATCGCGGCAAGCCGGCGCAGGACCCTTCTTTTCGAAAAGATGTGCGAAAGCAAAAAGTTGAAAATACCTATAGTCTAATCTGAACAAAGCATGTTTTAAGAGCGGTAGATTGGGATACGAGCGAAGGGTTCATTGATGATGATTGCCAGCCGGGCCGTGATGTTGCTGTTTGGCGGCCTATTGACGCTTAGCGCCGCCACAAGAGCGGTGGCGGAGGAAAACCTGGACGAGGGAAAATCGGGCGCGCAGCTTTATGCAGCAGATTGCGCGATCTGTCATCGATTGTCCGATGGACTGTCCAAGGCCGGCGGCATCTTTGGCCTTGCAAGCTTCCTACGTGAACATTACGCGGCCAGCCGCGAATCGGCGACAATAATCGCCGATTATTTGAAAACTGCGGACATAAAGAAACATACCCTGTCCCGCCGCCACGCGAGCAAGCGGACCCAGAGCGCCAAGCCAAAAACGGACAAGCCAAAAACGGACAAGCCAAAAACGGACAAGCCCAAAACTGACAAGTCCAAAACCGATAAGCCCAAAACTGAGAAGCCGAAAACCGACTAAGGGAGTGCCACGGGGCCCATTTGAACCCATGAGGTTACCGAGTTCGAATGCAGGCTTGAGACGCCGGCGCGCGCCTCGAACACCATCCAACCGAAAGTGGGTACCAACCCCGGTCACCGTCGCGTCAAAAAATTCAGCCGCACATAGGGGCTCGAACGTGAATCGCTGTCGCTTGCCCAGCCGATCGCGGCCGACCACTCGTAGCGGCCGATTTTCAGGCCCGTAAGGTGCGATCCGATGCGCCAATGCCGGTAGCCGTCGGAGGCGAAATATTGAATCTCGGGGCCGAGATAGAAACCGCCGCCGCCGAGGCGCTCGTCAAATACACGCCAACCATCTTCAAATACGCGCCAACCATAAGCGAGCCGCGCCGAATTGTTGATGGCGATGCTCGCGAGTGAAATATCTCCGGTCAGCAACGTTGCCGGCGTCGGTTCATACCAGAACTCGGCCGCCACCCGCGCGCCGATGGCGCCGCCGCGAAGCTTGCCGGATGGATCGTTGGGCCAAAGCCGGTGCTGCTCAACATCGAGACCGAAGAAAAATTTGATCTCGACGCCGTGCCGCTTGATGCGCCAGCCGGGCATGAGATCGCCGACGAATTGTGCGCCGATGACCTCTCTGCCGCCCAAATAACCGGACTTGTAACGATAGGCGCCGTTCGAATAGAGCAGCTTCAGCATCAACCCGTCGCGATCAAATCCGCCGGGGGCCACTAACAAGCCGCCATAGAGGAAGGCGCTGTTGCGCCAAATATCGTGGCCGGAGAACAGGAGCATGGTCGTCTTGTCGTCATTGGCCCTTGCCGGGTGAAGCGACGCATCGACCCAACAAACAACGAAAATGGCGGCAGCCGCAGCGGCCGCACCCGCGCACCTCCATCGTCTCATTGCGCCCCTTTGCCATTCCCGGCATTACAACCGCCTACAACTTAAGAGAGGTATCGTGGTGTTGTCCAGTACAACCATGCTTCTTTACCCTCCCCCTTGTGGGGAGGGTCGACCGCGCAGCGGTCGGGGTGGGGGTCGTTGATTGATGGGTCGTTGCGGGGGGAGGGACGGGATTTCGGGGGAGAGAGAGGCCGCGCTTCGTTTTATGCGAGGCTGTTTACACAATGTTGTTATGTAAAAACGCCCGGGCCATTCGCGCCGGTTGCGGGGCTCACAAAATACCCACCCCTGTGATTTATGTTACAAAGGCCTCGCTAAAATGGTGCTACGAAACGGACACTCGCGATAGGAGCGAAGGCCGACCATGGCCGCACGCTAAAGGCGCGAAGGCCGGGCAGGTGAAATAGGCGGGCCGTTAAGGAGGAGAGGCAAATGGGCGCAACAACGGGCGGACCAGTGTCAGGCTCTAGGCCGGTTGACCACACTCGCGCAACACCGCCCGTCGTTGCGCAAGCCACGCCTCAGGCCAAGCCGGCGCCGAAGGGCGGCAGTGCCACGCCCACTCCACCGCCGCAACCGGTTCCTAAAGATCCTCGCTCGCAAGCAGGGCAGAACGAAGCAAACAAAGCTTTTGATGATGCCCAGAAAGCCGCAGAACAGGCGCGGAAAGACTTTAATGCCGCAAACGGCAGCTACAATGCTGGGGTTGTTAATTTGGGCAAAAAGCCTGACTCCGCGGCGATATCAAAGATCCTCACAAAAGCCTATGAACTTGAGCAGGCTGCTCAGTCGGAAGTCGACGCATGTGATAAGGCACGAAAAGCCGCATCGCGAACGCACGACCAAAAGAAAATCGACGCGGCTGGGCAAGCATTAGGTAACGCTGAGGCTCAACAGGACACAGTAACGCGGGCTGTTAAGATGGTCCGTGATAAATATCCAGCGCAAATACCTCACTTAACGCTTAATCCAGATGGGACTGTAAAAGGCGGAAAGGAAACTCTGGTACCAGCATTGTTGGCGAAAAATCCTGGCCTCTTTTTTGGAGATAGCCACGGCACAATAGATGTTATCGATACATTTAAAGAGATTCTCCCAACCTTGAAAGCTTCTGGCGTGCAGACTCTTTACGTCGAAATGGTGCCTTCTGCCGACCAATCTGTCTTGGACAGATTCCAAAAAGATGGTGATACCAAAGCTCTGAAAGAGTTTTTGATAAAAGCGGGCTGGGATATAGGTCAGGATGGGAAATGGGTTGACCATCTCGTGACTATGCTTGCCGAAGCAAGAAATAATGGGATCAAACTCTACGGGATTGATGAACAGGGCAGTGGTAAGCTCCCGCAATCTTCACGTACTGCAAGAGCGAATCCTCATTGGGCTGAGGTGATTAACAATACTCAGCCCAAGCGGTCAGGCAAATATGTGATTTTTGGGGGTGCAGGTCACTCTGCGAATTATCCCGCGAATAAAGGAGTCAACGTATTGCTCGGCATTCCCTCTATTACGCCATATACAAAGGGCGATGCATATTACGATAGATCTGTGCACGGCGATGACGCCTCAGTGCTAACAAAAATGCCCGACGGCACGGTCGCCCCTAATCCAAATCCAAACGAAAGCGATTTCGTTTATGTATCGCGGCAATGAGCGGTAGCCCGCAGGGCGGATGAGCGGAACGCGTCATCCGCCGTTTTGCTTGCAAAAATCTTCCTGGACTCAATTTGGCGGATTACGGCCTTCGGCCTAATCCGCCCTACGGGCTGCAACACCATCTTTATTTCTTGCCGCCGCCGATCTATTTTACAGCCGGTGCGCTTTTGCACCGGGGCGTAGAAAACCTCTCCAGTAGCGGCTGGCATCAGCCGTCATTGATGCCTCCCTCGCCTTTTAAGGCCGGGGAGGCGCTGTTGCATGTCCAGGGCGAAAGCCTAAAGGGCAGCGCGGCCGTCTACTGGCGGTTTTTCTAACTCCCCGGTCACCAGAGCAATCTGGTGACCGCTACCGCGAGATAGAGGGAGTAAAATGGATCAGTACAGTTTCTTTGCCGACCTGCTCGACAAATTTCACACCGCGTCTGATTGGATCCAGATGTTATGGATTTTTTCCGTGCCCGCGACGATTGTCGGAGTTGCCTGGTGCCTCAAAGAAGCAATCGTGACGATGACCAGCCGGCGCCGCCTGCCGCGCGGCGAGCTTGTTTATAGTATCGTGCGCAATCACGACAACGAGTTTCTGGTCTATCGCCATGGGTCAAGCGAGAAAGATGGACAGGATCATGACTTGCTTCGCCTGTCCACGTCCGAGCCGCCGAGTGAGACCCCACGTTTCTTTTGAGCGCTCGTAGCCATCGTAGGGTGGGCAAAGGCGCGTCAGCGCCGTGCCCACCGGCGGCATTCAAACATTGATGAGAGTTAAGCCGGTGGGCACGGCGCCTTTTCAAGTATTTTAATTGTGGACCGACAAGTGCCCCGGCGCCTTTGCCCACCCTACAGCTCGCTACAGCTCGCTTCCTGGACCCCATTTGGCGGGTTACGCCTTTCGGCCAAATCCGCCCTACGGGCTCGTCACTTGAACGCGGCTGACATGCGCCGGCAATATGTTAGGATTGCGTGGTGACTTAATCCAAACCGAATTCGCTTTGAGGCGCCGCGCCCAATGAACCCAACCTCGACCATCACCGTTCCCGCCATGGATGACGCCGCCCGCCGCCGTTCAATCGCGTTCCTCAATGTGGCGCATGGGCTCGACCATTTCGTGCTGCTGATTTATCCGACCATCGTGATCGGATTGCAGATTGTCTATCAACGCTCCTATGCCGAGCTGATTGCGCTGTCGACCGCAGCTTTCGTTGCCTTCGGCGTGTTTTCGCTTCCCTCCGGCTGGCTTGCGGATCGTTGGAGCCGCCGCAATATGATGGCGGCTTTCTATTTCGGCTGCGCCGTCTCGCTTATGGGCGCGGGTTTTGCACCGAATTTGCCGATGCTGGGGCTGGCGTTGTTTGCACTTGGCGTGTTCGCCTCCATCTATCATCCGGTGGGAATGGCGATGTTGATCGAAGTGTCCCACGCCAAAGGACGCACACTGGCCTTCAACGGCGTGTGCGGCAATCTCGGCGTGTCGCTTGCCGCCGCAGTCAGCGCGTTGTTGGCGACTTGGCTCGGCTGGCGCGCCGCTTATCTTGCGCCGGCCATAATGGCCTTTGCAGTCGGTATCCTTTATGTGCGCCTGATACCGGACGACGGCCACCACATCAAAAACCGGAAGTCGACACCGGCCGTGCCTTTGACCCCGCGGCTCGCGGCAATGATGTTTGGGCTTTTCATCGTCATCGCGCTCACCTCGGGCACGACTTTCAACGTGCTGACGATTGCGCTTCCCAAGATTGTCGACGAGGGACTAGGCGCAAAGGTGCCGTTACTGCTTGCCGGCAGTATTGCCACCATGGTGCTCATCTGCGGGGCCGTCGCACAACTGATCGTTGGGCGGCTGGTCGAGCGTTTTTCGGCCCATGTCATGTTCGCCGTCATCACTGCTTTCGGCTTTCTCGGCAATCTATGGGCGGCCCATGCCGATGGCATTGCCTTGATGGTCGCGCTGGCCATCGCCGTTGCGGCGATTTACGGACAGATCACCGTCAACGATATTGTGCTCGCGCGTTATACGGCCGATGCCTGGCGCGGCCGTGTCTATGCCGTGCGTTATTTTTTATTGTTCATCAGCGCGGCGGCCGCTATCGGCTTGATCTCGGTCTTGCATGAATGGGGCGGTTTCAACCTCGTGCTCGGCGTGAATGCGGGCGTTGCCTTCGTGATGTTCGTGGCGACGGCGATGCTGGCGATGCTTGTCACGAACATTGAAACGCGGCGGGCCGAATCTCAGGCGGCGGTGTAGTATTCAATACGGCTACGGGATCACGCTTTTTGCGCCGATCGTCGCGCCCGTCTGTTCGCGACAAAAAGAAGGCCCGGAATTCCTCCCGGGCCCTCTCATTTTGCTGTTTCGGCAATTCGATGCCGATAAGGAATGAACTTAGAAATCCATTCCGCCCATCCCGCCGCCCGGCATGGCGGGGGCAGAGGCTTGCTTCTTGGGCAGCTCCGCCACCATGGCTTCGGTGGTGATCAAGAGCCCCGCGACAGAGGCTGCGTTTTGGAGCGCCGCGCGCACGACTTTGGTCGGATCGATAATGCCCTTGCTCATCATATTGGTGTATTCACCGTTCTGAGCATCAAAACCGTAGCCGTATTGATCTTTTTCAAGGATCTTGCCGACGATGACGGATCCGTCCTCACCGGCATTGAGCGCGATTTGACGGGCAGGGGCCTGGATCGCCTTGCGGACGATCTCAACCCCGTGCTTCTGATCCTCGTTGTGAGTCCGCACACGCTTGAGCGCCTCACCCGAGCGGAGCAGAGCAACGCCGCCGCCCGGCAGAATGCCTTCCTCGACCGCGGCGCGGGTGGCGTGCATCGCGTCGTCGACGCGATCCTTGCGCTCCTTCACCTCGACTTCGGTCGCGCCACCGACGCGAATGACGGCAACGCCGCCGGCGAGCTTGGCCAAACGCTCCTGCAGTTTTTCGCGGTCGTAGTCCGACGTGGTCTCTTCGATCTGCGCTTTTATTTGCGCCACGCGCGCTTCGATGTCGGCCTTCTTGCCGGCGCCATGCACGATCGTGGTGTTCTCTTTGTCGATGGTCACCTTCTTGGCGCGGCCAAGCATGTTGATAGCGACGTTCTCGAGCTTGATGCCGAGATCTTCCGAAATGGCCTGGCCACCGGTGAGAACCGCGATGTCCTGGAGCATGGCTTTGCGGCGGTCGCCGAAGCCGGGCGCTTTCACCGCCGCGACCTTTAGGCCGCCGCGCAGCTTGTTGACGACGAGTGTGGCGAGCGCCTCGCCTTCCACATCTTCAGCGACGATCAGAA
The DNA here is from genome assembly GCA_963697535.1 of uncultured Pseudomonadota bacterium. Lineage (GTDB taxonomy): Bacteria > Pseudomonadota > Alphaproteobacteria > Rhizobiales > Xanthobacteraceae > Pseudolabrys. The sequence goes on from OY969085.1 coordinate 2,035,767, forward strand.
GCGGTTTGCCCGTCTGCACCACGGATTCAAGGAGCGGCAGCAACTCCTGCAAGCCGGACAGCTTCTTTTCGTAAATCAGGATGTAGGGATCGTCCATCTCCACGCGCATCTTGTCGGCGTTGGTGATGAAGTAGGGCGAAATATAACCGCGGTCGAACTGCATGCCTTCGACCACGTCGAGCTCGGTCTCTAAGCTTTTGGCCTCTTCAACCGTGATCACACCTTCATTGCCCACTCGTTTCATGGCGTCAGCCAGGAATTTGCCGATCTCACTGTCGCCGTTGGCCGAAATGGTGCCGACCTGCGCGATCTCCTCGTTGGAGGTGACCTTCTTGGAATTCTTCTTGAGGTCTTCCACGATGGCTTCAACCGCGAGATCGACGCCGCGCTTGAGATCCATCGGGTTCATGCCGGCGGCAACAGCTTTCGCCCCTTCCTTGACGATCGCAGCTGCCAGCACGGTGGCGGTGGTGGTACCGTCACCGGCGAAGTCTGAGGATTTTGAGGCGACCTCGCGCACCATCTGCGCGCCCATATTCTCGAACTTGTCCTCCAGTTCGATTTCCTTGGCGACCGTCACACCGTCTTTCGTGACACGCGGAGCGCCGAAGGATTTATCGAGCACGACATTGCGGCCTTTCGGGCCGAGGGTAACGCGCACCGCATTCGCGAGGATATCGACGCCGCGCAGCATGCGCTCACGGGCGTCGGCGGAAAATTTGACGTCTTTTGCAGCCATTTGAGTTTTTCCTTCGTTCGTCATCCTCAAGGTGCAAGCCGCGGAAGCGGCGACCCTCGAAGGATGAGCTGGATTGTGTCTTTCATCCTTCAAGGCGCGCTCCTTAAGCGCGCACCTCAGGATGACTGTTTGCGAGGATGACGGTTTGCGCTTAAGCGGCCTTTCGCTTGCTGGCGCCGCCTTCGATGACGCCCATCACGTCCGACTCTTTCATGATCAGGAGATCTTGGCCGTCGATCTTCACTTCGGTGCCCGACCATTTGCCGAACAGCACCACGTCGCCCACTTTCAGATCGATGGGAATGAGCTTGCCGCTCTCGTCGCGGCCACCGGGGCCGACGGCGATGATTTCGCCCTGGCTCGGCTTTTCCTTGGCGGTATCGGGAATGATGATGCCGCCGGCGGTTTTTTCCTCGGCATCGATGCGCTTGACGACGACACGGTCGTGAAGCGGACGGAATTTCATGGCAGTCCTCCTAAGTTATTGCACGAACCTGATTTTTCGGTACCTGACGAGATTGTTCCGGTACCTCATGCGGCACATGGGTTGTATGATTGCGGTTCGCAAGAGGGGGGCCGAGAATTTTTAGCACTCATCGCGGCAGAGTGCCAACAAATTTCAAAAATCGTTAGGTCGGCGTCTCGATTGGTTTGAGCAAAATTGGGTTAAATACCTTCAGAATCATCGCAATTCCGACAGATCTTTGACCTTCAGCGACATTTAGTTTCCGGCATTGCTTATGTCTCATTCTCGTAAAGAGGATTCATAGCAACCTTGAGGGATTGCTGCTAACGCATTTATTTTACACAATTATTTGATTTTCCGGCTTGCAATCTATGACGAAGGAGAGGGTAAAATTGGAAATTTCCTGAGCGGCTATACGCGGAGGATGTCAATGGCTTCAAAGGAATTCGACAAGCAACTCAAAGGTTACGGCTTGACGACGGCGCATATTCTCTATCGGCGCCCCGATCACCATTGGCTGCTCCAGTCTTACATCTGGCAAGATTATGATCTTTTCCCGGAATTTCCCGAGTTGCAGCGTTTCTTGGCCTTCTGGCATACGAAGTTGGATGGGGCTTTGCATTCGGTCCAGGTCGCGCACTGCAAGCTGATCAAACCGGCGGAGTTGAAAGCGATCAACGGTGAGTTCAGGCTGCAGTGAGTTGGCTCGACGTCTAATCCTTTATAATTGTGCCTTGCCTTCTCGCTCCGCGGCTAACGTTCGTAGCGGGGCGCTCGTTTTGTCTGCGCGGTGGGCGGCGAAAGTGACCGGTGCATTGCGCTTTGTTGCCCTGGGCGAGGGGGCTCTGCTATAGGCCCGGACCATAAAGTACAAGAAACGAGAAAGTACAAGAAGCGAGAGGCCACACGCATCATGTCCGTTGACGCCGAGACAGTCCGACGCATTGCGCACCTGGCGCGCATCTCAGTCGCCGAGGACGAGGTGGAGCATCTCAAGGGCGAGCTTAACGCCATGCTTGCTTTCGTTGAACAGCTTGCGCAAGTCGACGTGAGCGGTATCGAGCCAATGACATCGGTCATGCCGATGCCCATGCAAAAGCGCAAGGATGAAGTCACCGATGGCGGGATCGTTGGTGACATCGTCAAAAACGCGCCGGAAACCGACGACAATTTTTTCCTCGTGCCCAAAGTCATCGAGTGAATTTCCGTTTTTTTTCAAGAGGGGCCTGGTTGTTGACAATAAGAAGCGTGAGCGCAAGTCGTGAGTGAACTGACAAGTTTGACGCTGGCCGAGGCGCGCGACGGGCTTCGAGAGAAGAATTTCAGCGCCGTCGAATTGTGCGAGGCGCATTTAACGGCGATGGTGCAAGCCCGCGCGCTCAATGCCTACGTGCTGGAGACGCCGGAACGCGCGCAGCAGATGGCGAAAGCCGCCGACGCGCGCATCGCCGCCGGCAAGGCCGGGCCGCTGGAAGGCATTCCACTCGCTATCAAGGATATGTTTTGCACAAAAGACGTGCGAACAACCGCCTGTTCGCACATCCTCGACAACTTCATACCGACCTATGAGTTCACCGTCACATCGCAAGTGTGGCGCGATGGCGCGGTTCTCCTCGGCAAAACAAATAATGACGAGTTCGCCATGGGCTCGTCGAACGAGACATCCTATTTCGGCCCCGTCCATTCGCCGTGGCGGCGGAAAGGCTCGAACACTCCGCTGACGCCTGGCGGTTCGTCGGGGGGCTCGGCGGCGGCGGTAGCCGCGCAATTGTGTTTGGGCGCGGTCGGCACCGACACCGGCGGCTCGATCAGGCAGCCGGCGGCTTTTACCGGCACGGTAGGAATGAAGCCGACCTATGGGCGCGTGTCGCGCTGGGGGATCGTGGCTTTTGCGTCCTCGCTCGATCAGGCAGGCCCCTTCGCCAAGACGGTGCGCGACGCGGCCGTCTTGCTGCGCTCAATGGCCGGACACGATGCAAAGGATACGACCTGCGCCAATTTACCGGTAGCGGACTATGAAAAGGCGATCGGCAAATCAGTCAAAGGCCTGCGCATCGGCATTCCGAAAGAATACCGTCTCGAAGACATGCCGGCTGAAATCGAGACGATATGGCAGCAGGGGCGCGAATGGCTCCAGAATGCCGGCGCCGAACTTGTCGAGGTCTCACTACCGCATACTCAATACGCGCTGCCGGCCTATTACATCGTGGCGCCGGCGGAAGCCTCTTCCAATCTCGCCCGCTATGACGGCGTCCGTTACGGACTGCGGGTGCCGGGGCGCGATATCACGGAAATGTATGAAAGCACGCGCGCGAACGGTTTTGGCGCCGAGGTGCGCCGGCGCGTGATGATCGGCACTTACGTTCTTTCGGCCGGATATTACGATGCGTATTATTTGCGCGCGCAAAAAGTACGGACTCTCATTAAGCGCGACTTCGAACAGGTCTTCGATGCCGGCGTGCATGCTTTATTAACGCCGGCAACGCCGTCGGCGGCGTTCGGTCTCGGCGAAAAAAGCGCCGCTGACCCGGTGGAAATGTATTTGAACGATGTGTTCACGGTGACCGTCAATATGGCGGGCTTGCCAGGCATTGCGGTGCCGGCGGGGCTCGACGCGCAAGGCCTGCCGCTCGGCTTGCAATTGATTGGGCGCCCCTTCGATGAGGAGACGCTGTTCTCCCTCGGCGAAGTGATTGAGCGGGCGGCCGGGCGTTTTGAGCCGGCGCGATGGTGGGGATGAACCGAAAGTCTATCGCGTTGCGCTACTGGTCGGCCGTCGCCACCGGCGGCAGATCCTTGTCGCTTTCAATGGTTTTTTTGCCTCCTAATTCACCGCCTGTGAGGATGAAAAAGGCTGCTACCAGCGCGACGATGCCGCCAACGACGATGCTGACTATATGATTTTTTTGCTTCATGACGCTCGTCCAACGTTCGCTTGACGGATGCGTTCCCGAAATCGCGATATGCGCTGCGATTTCGGCAAAAGCCACACGAAATTGGGGCAATTTGGCGATAATCAATTGTTTATAAGAGCGCTCTTGCCGTTCCAATACGATCTGGTTAGGTCTGGCATATGCGTTTTCAGGGCAGCGGCGATCAATTGATCCGGGGCGCGAGCGGCGACTGGGAAGTCGTCGTCGGCATGGAAGTGCATGCTCAAATTGCGTCGAAGTCGAAGCTTTTTTCGGGCGCCTCAACAGAATTCGGCGCGGGACCGAATAGCCAAGTGTCGCTGGTCGATGCCGCCATGCCGGGCATGCTGCCGGTCATCAATGAGGAATGCGTCAAGCAGGCCGTGCGCACGGGGCTGGGGTTGAACGCAAAAATCAATCTGAAATCGGTTTTCGACCGAAAGAACTACTTCTATCCCGATTTGCCGCAGGGCTATCAAATCAGCCAATACAAATCACCCATTGTCGGCGAGGGTGAGGTGACCGTCGATGTTGAGGGCCGCGAGACGGTCGCGGTCGGCATCGAGCGGCTGCATCTGGAGCAGGACGCAGGCAAGAGCCTGCACGAGCGGCGCCCAAACGTATCTTATGTCGACCTCAACCGTTCGGGCATTGCCTTAATGGAGATCGTCTCAAAGCCCGATTTGCGCTCGGCCGAGGAGGCAAAGGCCTTTCTCACCAAGCTTCGCTCCATTCTGCGCTATCTCGGCACCTGCGACGGCGATATGGAGAAGGGATCTCTGCGCGCCGATATCAACGTTTCGGTGCGCCGTCCGGGCGAGGCGCTTGGCACGCGGTGCGAGATCAAGAATGTGAATTCCATTCGCTTCGTTGGCCAAGCGATCGAATATGAGGCACGCCGCCAAATTGGCCTTCTCGAAGAGGGCGGTGTGGTCGTGCAAGAGACCCGTCTCTTCAATTCCGGCCGCGGTGAGACACGGTCCATGCGCACGAAAGAAGAAGCGCATGACTACCGTTATTTCCCCGATCCGGACTTGCTGCCACTGGAGTTGACGGCAGACGAGGTGCAAGCGCTGCAGGAGCACTTGCCCGAATTGCCGGACGAAAAAAAAGCGCGCTTCGTGCGAGAGTTCGCCCTGTCGGCTTATGATGCGGCGGTGCTGGTGGCCGAGCGCGAGACGGCGGAATATTTTGAGGCGGTTGCAAACGGGCGCGATCCGAAAATGGCCGCCAATTGGACGATCAACGAATTGTTTGGCCGTCTCAACAAAGAGGGCAAAGACATCGCGCAATCGCCGGTCAAGGCGGAGCAACTCGGCACGATCCTTGATTTGATCGCCGATGGCACAATTTCCGGCAAGATGGCCAAGGCCTTGTTTGAGACCGTCTGGGCCGAAGGCGGCGATCCGCGCGCGATCGTCGAAGCGCGCGGCATGAAGCAGGTCACCGACCTTGGTGCACTTGCGAAAACAATCGACGAGGTCATTGCCAAGAACCCGGACAAAGTGGCCGACGCTAAATCCAATCCGAAAGCGATCGGCTGGTTTGTCGGCCAAGTCATGAAAGCTTCCGGCGGCAAAGCCAATCCGCAAGCAGTCAACGATCTCCTGAAAGCCAAACTCGGCATCTGAAAGCACCGCCGGACGTGCGCGCGTGCGACTGCGCACGTTCCAATTATGGATTGAACGGCCGTCATCAGTCGGTTGATAACGGCTCGATGTTACCTCGAACGAGGTTTTGAGACGCGAATCACCTGCCGCTGATTCGGCGTTTTTTGCTCGATTTCGGACGTTTAGACCTTCCCGGCAGGTGGTCTGTGCAAAATTTTTTCACGCGGCGTCGACATTCAATCTCGATAGGGGCCAATGCGTCTCTTCAGCGCCGGAAATTGGAAAAACGAGTTTTGTTTGTCCTCCGAAGAGATTTCGGCGATGCAGAAAGTGCTTATTTTATCGTATTTTTTTGCAATCGCGAAAATATGCTCGCGTTTTCGGCAAAGCTCGCTTGTTAAGACAGCGTTGTATCCGCATCGCGTATGTTTAGCGCCATCAATGGCCGCGAACACATCGCGCGTATACGATTCGTTAAGCGAGCACTGTTTTTTTTATTGCGCTGTAGTACACGAAGTGTAGTGCGCTTCGATTCCCGAGCGCACTCATATCGACATCGCCATACAATGTATGGCTAGGAGGGCAGTTATGGCTAAACGCAAAAAGAAGGCAGTGAAGACGGCAAAGAAGACGAAGCGCAAGAAGAAGAAGCTCTAGTCCGATACCACTGCCAATCTTCGCACGCCCGTGCTGAAGGTTGCGTCATACGGAGCCGTTTTGCATTACGAGCGATGAGCGGAGCGTTCTCGCTTCAAAGCGTTCCGGTGCCGGATGATAGAAGAGGGCGTCGGTGAGGCACGCAGCCTCGTCGATGCCCTCGCTTTATTTGTTACGACGATTGGATTTTTCTGGTTTTGTCGGAACGATAATGCAACACGCCTAGCCACCCGCTTTCAGGCGCTTGTTGCATGCGCTCCAGTATTGCGGCCATTTCATTCCTTTTTCGATTTTGCCGGCCTTTTTCGCCGCGCGCCATTCCGCGCCGCATTTTCTTTGCCGCTCACGCAAAGCCACTTGGTTGCGTGTCTGCGCCGTTTTGCTTTTTGCCTCGGTCGCCGGCGCCGATTGCGTTTGAGCGGAGGCCCCATGGATGAGCACCGGCAGCGGCGAAATAATCAATCCGGCCGCGAGCGCCACGGCCGCAATGTATTTGTACATCTTATGTCCCCTCTTGTTGAGTTCGAATAACGCGGCCACAATCCCGACCGGGGTTTTGCAACCGCCTATGGCCAAAATAGCCATTTGTGGTTGCACACGTCTAGTCTCCCGGAACATGAAATTTGGGGGCAGGGGAATGGGAAAGACACGGACCAAGACATCAAAGATTGGAAAGATTGCCAAAGCGAAAGAAGGCACGCTCGCCAAAGCGGCGAAGCCGATCGACCTTTATTATTGGCCCACGCCGAACGGCTTCAAAATTTCCATCATGCTGGAAGAATGCGGATTACCGTACAGAACGATCCCGGTGAACATCGCCAAAGGCGAGCAATTTACGCCCGAGTTTCTTGCGATCGCTCCCAACAACCGCATGCCGGCCATTGTCGACCCGCAAGGTCCCGGCGGGCGGCCGATTTCGATTTTCGAGTCCGGCGCCATTCTTCAATATCTCGGCCGCAAAACGGGCAGGTTCTATCCGGCGGATGAACGGGTTCGGGTTGAGGTCGATCAGTGGCTGTTCTGGCAAATGGGCGGGCTTGGGCCGATGGCCGGGCAACTCAATCACTTCAGGCATTATGCACGCGAAACGCTTGCCTATGCGATCAAGCGTTACGGGGACGAAGTGAACCGATTGTACGGAGTGATGAACACGCGGCTTGCCGATCGTCCGTTTCTCGCCGGCAGATATTCGATTGCCGACATGGCCTGTGTGGGCTGGGTCAATTTATGGCAGCGGCAGGATCAAGACATCGACGATTTTCCCCACTTGAAACGCTGGCTTGAAACCGTGAAGGCCCGTCCCGCGGTGAAACGGGGCATGTCGCTTGGCCTCGAGTGGCGCCAGGGCATCGATATGAAGGATCCGAAGGTGCAATCCGTCTTGTTCGGACAACGGGCGCGGGCTTGAAGGCGCAATCGTGGCACCTCCGGCTTATCCATTCCTCTCAGTTCCGTTTTAGTCGCGTTCGTAGCGATAATGCCGATAGGTTCTCGGTGCGCGGCGTTCGGAAGGTTGCGGTCCGGCGTAAGGCCCAGGGCCCGTGAAAAACGGATTGGGTTCGCAATAGCCGCCAACCCCGCTGATGGCCGCTTGGCATTGCTCCCAGGTGACGAAGCCGCAATTGCGGCCGCCGCCGCCGCCCATTCCGCCATATTGTGCGCACCAGGGGTAGGGATCGTAATTCTGCGCGTTGCTAGGCGTCGGGGCGAGGGGGAGCACGAAAATCACCATCGTAAAGAGAAAGAGATAAAGTGGCTTTTGCATGAGCGGCCTCCATGGAAAATTTTCGACTTGCATGGGTCGAAGGATAATCTCGGCGTCGGGGGTATGGTTCTGCTGGCGCTGAAATTATCTTGACGCTTATTCGCAGGGATCTGCTGAATAGCTGCTGAACGGCGCCTAAGTGATTGTTCATAGATTTGACGAGTAAATGACGAAACTATAAGGCTCTTGCGGACCCGGAGACGTGGCCGAGCGGCTGAAGGCGGCGGTTTGCTAAACCGTTATACGCTCCAAAGGCGTATCGAGGGTTCGAATCCCTCCGTCTCCGCCAGATTTCAATTTGTCCGACCCGGACACATAGGTAACAGATTGTACCGAAGACATGGGTGACAATCTCGGGCCGAACGGATTGTCGATGGTTTGCAAGGTTCTTTGGAACCTATGGAACTATGGCATCAGAGGAATCCTAATCGGAAATGCTGGATTTGCGGTGATACTGCCTCGACGGGAGAACATGAAACCAAACGATCTGATCTCCGCAATGTATTCGGCACTGCAAGACGGGCCGCTTTGTGTCTTGATCACCGGCTTGATATCACGCGATCGAATAGGCGACTCACCCGCGCGTAGGTATAAAAATAGTAACGAGCCGCCGTTGGTCCGCCCACAAAGAAACGGCGTCAAAGACCTGATTTCGCTGCTTCTCAATTGCTTTCAGCTCATCAAATACTGAACTAAGATACTGAACTGAATGGGTTTCCGTTTGCTAACCTGCGGTCCAATCAGGTACCCACCCGCGATTTCTCAATGTGTTTTTTAAGCAACACCCCACACAAAAAAGTAACGGAGAGCCTGTGGAAGGTTTCTTCTTTATTGCATGGAACACCGCATTCACTAAAGTGACCTCACGACAAAGGGGGTGTCCCCAGGTCGGGCTGTCCAGGGGGCAGACCTTAATCGCAAGGCCAGATCAGCTATTGGTTTGGCTTAAGTCGGGTAGGCGAAGTCTCGTGGGGGGCAGGGGAAGTGCCTTCAGTGAAGTCTCACGTTTTCTGGTCACTGGGCGGATACGAAACCCTCTCAAATTAAATAAGACATCTGGAGGTTCCAATATGAAGATGGTGAAAGGCCTTCTCCTCGGTACCGCAACGGGTCTCGTTGCGCTGACGGGAGCCCAGGCGGCCGATCTTCCCGTAAAGGCCGCTCCGGTCCAATACGTGAAGATTTGCAGCCTGTATGGCGCAGGTTTCTACTATATACCGGGCACGGACACGTGCTTGAAAATCGGCGGCTGGGTCCGCGCCGAATACAACATCTATGCGAACGGGTCGTTCGCGCCGATTATCAACGGTTCGCGCGCGCTCCATAACCGTAACTCGCAGGAGATCAACTCCCGCGCCCGCGGCATCATCAGCTTCGATGCCCGCACGCAGACCGAATACGGCACGCTGCGGTCTTACATCGAAGGCGGCTGGCAGTCCGACAATGGCGCCACGCCGACGGCGGCAACTGCGGTTTATCGCTTCTTCGTGCAACTTGCCGGTTTCACGGCGGGCTTTACCCAGTCGTTCTTCGACGCCTATCCGGTTGGCAAATATTCGAACGAGACCGCTATCCTCGGCTCGGATACTGGCGGCAACGGCACCACCGCCTTCGCCTATACCGCTCAATTCGGCAATGGCTTGTCGGCTACCCTGTCGTTGGAACAGAACGATGTGCGCCGCAACACGATTATCAACAGCGACTTGTCGGGCTTTAGCGCCACTGGGGATTTTGGCGGGCCGTCGTTCGCGCAGGGCGGTACCGGGGCGGGGGCAAGCGATGCCTACGCGAATAGCGAATTCCCAGATCTGGTGGCCAATGTCCGCGTCGATCAGGCCTGGGGCAATGCCCAGATCATGGGTGCTCTGCATGAGGTGAGAGCCAATTACTTTGGCACGCTTGAGACGAGCGGTCATCCCGACGACGAACTCGGCTGGGCCGTCGGCGCCGGTGTAACCGTCAACCTGCCGGTCCTTGGCCAGGGTGACAGTTTCTCGATCCAGGCAGATTATGCCGAAGGTGCCACCCGTTACAATTTCACCGGCATCAACAATAACGGCTTTGCCGTCTACGACGGCGACACCGTCGGCTTCGGGATCGCCAGCGATGCTGTCTACAGCGGTGCGCTTGGTTCCAGTCTCGAGCTGACCAAAAGCTGGAGCGTTCAGGCGGGTATCGATCACCACTGGCTGCCGAATCTGACTTCGTCGCTGTACGGCGCCTATGGCAAGGTTGACTATAACGACGTTGCCACGGCGCTTCTCAACGACCGCTTCTTCGGCGCAACGCCGGTCGTCGGCAGCCCCGACTTCTCTTTTTGGCAAGCCGGCTCGCGCACGGTGTGGTCTCCGGTCAAGAACCTCGATCTGAGCATCGACGTGATGTATAATCACCTTGACAGCAGCTATGATGGTAGCTTGTTCTCCCTCGCACCGGGTGGCGGTAAGCCGACGGCGGTCTACGCTTTAAGCAGCCAGACCTGGTGGCAGGGCATCTTCCGCGTGCAGCGGAACTTCTATCCCTGATCGCGGCTTGATCGATCTTTGATCGAAGGCTGATGCAACAATTGCCCCCGGCGAGCCATCGCCGGGGGTTTTTTTAACCCAGCCCTCTTATCCCTCCCCCGTTTACGGGGGAGGGTGGCGAGCAGCGTAAGCTGCGAGCCGGGTGGGGGGAATTTCGGAGCCTCTCAATGAAAAATTACCGAAGAAGCGGAAAGCACGCGGTGTTCATCCCCCGGCCGCGGGCGGAAGGCACATCACTCGCCGGTAGCCGCATTGCTTCCCCGCGACCTTGGCTCTATATCGGCGCAGGGACGTTCGAATTTGTGAAAAGGTGATAAGGTGATAATGGCCGCACGCATCTATAAACCGGCCCGGACTGCAATGCAGTCCGGTATGGCCAATACCAAGGATTGGGCGCTCGATTTTGAGCCGGCCGAGCCGCGCCGTGTCGAACCCTTGATGGGCTGGACTTCGTCTGCAGATATGCGCCAGCAGGTGAGGTTGCGCTTTGCCAGTAAGGACGAGGCGATTGCCTATTGTGAACGCCGCGGAATCGCCTACCAGGTGACAGACGACAATCCGTCGCGCCGGCGCACGATCTCTTACGCGGATAATTTTGCTTTCAATCGCCGCGATGCTTGGACGCATTGAGCGAATAATCGCTGGCGAATTGCGAGACGGTTACAGCAGATAGCCACGTAACTGACGAATCGGCGAGCGTGAGCGGAACGCGAAATCCAAGGCAAGCCTCTCGAGAGCATTTCCCTCTCCTTATTGAATCGCCGCCTTCGTCATGCCCGGCTTTATGCCGGGCATCCACGTCTTCAAAGCAATGCATCACTTCCCTCAATTTGCATCGGATTCCAATGATCCAACTCGAAGGGGAGGACATTTGCGTTCTACGAGGATCGATAAACAGCAGCTTTGAAAATGCCACTTCGAAGATAGTTAGGCCGAGCGCGGCGCCGATTTGAAATCCGCCCACGCGTTTGCGTTGACGGCGAATTGTCCATCGATATGCTCTGCTGTTTCTGCCGCGATGATATTAAACAAAAACGCCCGGCGCGAGGGGCCGGGCGTCCATAAGGCTAAGCTCGCACTGCGAGCGCTCAGGCGTTTCGCAGATTGCCTGCCGCCTGCTTGCCGCGCTCGGTGATGACCTCGTACGAAATGCGTTGGCCTTCGTTGAGCGTGCTCATTCCGGCCCGTTCCACGGCGCTGATGTGAACGAATACATCGCGCGAACCGTCGGAGGGGGTGATGAAGCCGAAGCCTTTTTTAGTGTTGAAGAACTTTACGGTACCTGTTGCCATGATGGCGTTTATCCTCGTGAACTGATCGAAATGAGATGCGCCGCCGCGGAATTCCCAGTGCGGCGATCGAAACATCGGGTTTTCAGGGACGACTTGTTAAGCTCCCCACCTGAACTCGGGTCAGCCGAGCTCAGCACTTAAGTGGTCGAAGTCGGATATCCGATCTCGACGGGGCTTGCGAAGCCAAGTCAGAGCTAAAAAACCTTGTTTCAACAAGGTCTTGATACTCTTTTGGCGAGCCCCGGTCAAATGGGGGTATTATTATAATTATGGCTCAGAAGTCAGGTTAACGACGCAGTCCAAAGGTTTTGATTTTGGCCACCAGTTCATGCTTGGCCGCGAGCGGGGCAGGCGCGGTTGGCGCCTGCGCTCGGGGCTTTGCGCCGCTCATGATGAAAGCCCCGTCATTCCGGGGCGGCCGCCGACTTGTCCGCCGAAGCCGCAAGGGCGAAGGCGGAAGCTTTAGCGAAGGCGAACGAATCCGGAATCCATAACCACCAACGCTGCGGCGTATGGATTCCGGGTCCGCTCGCAGTTGCGAGCGTCCCGGAATGACCGGATGGATGTTTCAAGCTTTCCACTTCGGCTTGCGGGCAAGCAGTTTGCGCAAGGCTGGATTATCTTTCGGCGGTTTTGCCAGCGCCGTCATGAAGTCATTCCAGCGCTTGGCATCGAGTTCAAACACGCGGGCGTCGGCGAGCGCGTCGTATGCGGCGTTCATCCCCGTGTCCAGCAAGAACTCGGTCAGCGTTTTGTTTTTGACCGTCGCCGCGCGTTGCAGCGTGCGCTTGGCCGCGGGCGTCATACGCAGGTCAACCCGCTCGGAGCGGGATTGAGTGCTGTTGGACTGCGTCGCTCGGGCCATGGCGCTTCTCCTCGACTCCACACTGGCAACCGTACATTGTCCGGACAACGTTGTTGGCGCGTCACGGCCGGACTTGAGCCCCCATAGCTGGATCCGACCATGGGCATAGCCAAACGCCGGCTCGAAACCTCTTGAAATTAACGAATGGGTAGAGCATAACTGCAATATTGCAGATGAGACCATCATGAATGCAGATCTGCACACATCCTCGAAGCCGCTGCCCGCTGAGCGCCAAGGCCTTGCCATGCAAGGGTTTTTTGGCATCATGAGCCGCTGGGGTGTGAGCAATCAAACGGCCAGGGCCATTCTGGGCGTGCCGCCCGAGCGCACTTACTTCGAGTGGAAAAAGGGCAAGGTTGCACGTGTGTCCCACGACACACTTCGGAGAATTGGCTATATCGCGGGGATATGGAAGGCCCTGGAGATTATCTACTCGAATCCAGAACTTGCAGATTCGTGGGTGAACCGGCCGAACAAAGCCTTCGGCAATCAAACGCCTCTTGCCCGCATGGCGGCGGGAGATGTCACCGATCTTGCGGTCGTCAGGGAATACGTTGATGCCGCGAGAGCCCCCTGGTCATGACAATCCCAAGCGCAACGTCGTTTGGCCGCAAGCTTGGCGCGTTATCGCGTCTCGATATCCGCCGATCGATCTTTTTGAACGCGTCTCAAGCAATCCGCAGGTTTGGGATGCGCTGATCGAACTCGAACAAATGACCAATCCGCGTTTGCGCGATGAAATTGGCGAAATAAGCTTGGTGCCGGCGCACAAGCGCGTCACTGGGGCCAATGCGTCATGGGTCATGGCGCCGTTTACCCACATCAACAAAAGAGGCTCTCGTTTTTCTAACGGAAGCTTCGGTGTTTATTATGCCGCCGAGAGATTGGAAACGTCGATTGCCGAAACGGCGCATCAATTCTCCAGGTTCGCATTGGATTCCAGCGATCCGCCCCGAAGGGAGGACATGCGTGTTCTGGTGGGATCAATCAACAATAGCTTTGAAGATATTGATCAAATTAAATCGCCTCGCAAAGAAGACCTTCTCGATCCAAACTCTTATGCGGCAAGTCAGCCATTCGCATCGGATAGGCGAGAGGCTGGCGCTGACGGCTTTGTTTATTCAAGCGTAAGACACAAAGGCGGGCAATGCATCGCGGCTTTCTGGCCGAATGTTGTTGGCATTCCGATACAAGAACGGCACCTGCAATATGAGTGGGATGGCGCAAAAGTAGGACGCTACTTCGATTATAGTTTGGACGTTTGGATCGGCTTATCCTGACTTTTTCACTTGGGATATTTTGTGTTTTAGGGCTCGATAAAAAAGCACTGGGCGCGGTGTGCTAGTGGTCCAATTCAAACATCGGGGGCTTAGGCTTCCGCGATGCGCATGACCAAACCGACGATGTGGCGGCGCATAATGGGGTCTTTGATGTGCATGAATGCTTTTACGAGCGACAGACACTGAGACGGCGTCAGAGAGTTTAAACCATTCGCCTTCGCGTTCATTCCGGCCGGCGCTTCCTCAAAGAAAAATACCACGGGGGCGTCGAGGATTTGCGCGATCTGTTGCAATTTGCCGGCGCCGATGCGGTTGGCGCCGTTTTCGTATTTTTGCACTTGCTGAAATGAGACCTGGAGCGCTTGCCCAAGTTTTGTTTGGCTGATGCCCAGCATCTTGCGGCGCATGCGAACGCGCCCCCCGACATGCTTGTCGATCGGATTGGGTGATCTTGCTTTAATGGCGGCCGTCATTCTCATCCCTCGGGTTAATCATAGACGTGGAAATATTGTGCGTGTGACGCACAGCAGCGCAAGGTGAATTGTGCGATTAGCGCACAATCGATTGGCTTCAAAGAAAGCCTAAGCCTATTAGGCTGCCGGTCATGTCGATTCGGGGGCCGCGCCGGCAATAGTGGGCGGAGAAAATAGGCAAGCATCAAAAGCGAGTCCTCAAAGCTCTTACGGAGCCGTCGCGCCGCTGATCGACAGATGGCTCACGCGGTGGCGGCTTGGTCAAAAGGTCGGTAACGCCGCATTGATATTCCAACGCAGCCACCTCCAATACATGTTGATTGTATAAATGCAGCCCGCGCTCGATTTTGGACAGTTGCCCATGGGTCAAGCCCATTTGCGCGGACGCTACTTCGAGCGAAAGCCCGCGATATTCGCGCCACTCCCGCAAAAAAGTTTTCCGCCATTTTCTTGGACTTTTCGCCATGCGCACAGAATGAAACGAGTCAATGCCCGGTTCCATCGCTGTCGGCGCACAGATGGCAACGATTTAATTGTGTGTATAGCGCACATATAAATTCATGACGCTTCCCGGGCGTTAGGGTGCGCCAAGCAACTCGGCTTCAGCCTGAAGACATGAGCGGCAATGTGGGCTTTCCATTGTCGCCATCGCCCGCGTCGCCGAAGAACGCCTCAACCACCTGCGCGAGGTGTGGGAAGGGCGGGTGAAAGCGGCGAGAAGGTGAGGGGGCAATCCTAGTGGAGTGGATTTGACATTCGCCACCCACCCGGCCACGAGTTCGTGGAAAGCGAATGTCAAATCCACTCCACTAGAAGGGCGAGAGCGCATGATCCCGAAAAAGCCTGCCCTCGGACTTGATCCGAGGGTGGGAACCGGTTTTCGGACAAGATCATGCGCAAATAAAAAAGCGGATGAGCAAACGATTCAATCTGAATGGTGCCCCGATGAAAACTTATGAATTCAGCATCATTGCTTCCGGCCTCGATCCTCAAGCGGAGGATTTCGATACGCGTTTCTACGATGCCGGTTGCGACGATGCCACCATCGCCTTTCAGAAGGGCCATATCATCGTCGATTTCGCCCGCGAGGCAGAGACGCTGGAGGACGCCATCGCTTCCGCTGTCGCGGCGGTCGCGAAGGCCGGCGCCAAGGTGGAGCGCGTTGAGCCGGACCCGCTGGTGAGTCTCTCGGACATGGCGGCGCGCGCCGGTTTAACGCGCGCGGCGATGACGCATTATTTCAAGGGGCTGCGTGCGAAAGCCTTTCCAGCGCCGGTCGCGAAAGTCACGTCCGATAGCCCGTTGTGGGATTGGGCGACGGTGGCGCGCTGGATGTTTCAAAACAAGAAGCTCAGCCGCGAAGCCGCGCTCGCCGCCGAGATCGTGCGCCAGGCCAATGAGGCGGTGGCCCAAGGCGACGTCCATATCGGCCAACGCCTGAAGAAACGCGCGCGCGAATACGCGGCGACACTGGATGCGGCGTGAGGGCGTTGTGAGTTCTTCGTTGATCTCTCGTGAAAGCCAGCATTCTCGTCATGGCCGGGCATAGCCGTTCGAAGGACGGCGTCGCTTCGCTCGCCTATGTCCCGGCCATCCTCGACTTAGTCGAGCACTGTGCCGTAATTAATACGTGGATGCCCGGCAGAAAGCCGGGCATGACGCAGCAACCGCCCCATTATCGCCATCGCCCGCGCTGCCGAAGAACGCCTCAACCATCTGCACGAGGTGTGGGACGGGCTGGTAAAGGCGGCGAGGGGGTGAGGGGGAGTATCTCCTAGAGAGTGAGAGTCAGATAATGCTCATCCCAAATAAAATTCTTGCTCTTGCCCTTCCTGAACGGTGAGGAGTTTTGGTTCAATTTCTGTTCCATGTAGATCGTGGTGCCGTCGCTGGTTTGGTAGGAATTAAGTGTGGCGTAGTCTCCGGGGTGTTCAACCTCGAATCATCCGGCGTTGAAGGGCCGGACTGGAGACCACGCCATGGCAAACAATACCGCGCATTCTGATTCTTCTCAGCCTACAACCGATGCGGCTGCCGATCTTTTCGACAACTGGTTTGATCCGATCGAAATCGGCCTGCGCGATCGGGTTTGCGACTTTCTGCAAGCGATGTTCGAGGGTGAGCTCGACATGGTTCTGGCGCGCTCGCGCTACGCCCGCCGAGGGCGGCCATCGAGCTGCGACGGCGAGGGCGAGGGCGCGGTTGGCGCCGCCGGTCACCGCCATGGCCACCGGTCGCGGTCGCTGCTGGGAAGCTTCGGCCGAGTGGAGATCGAAGTGCCGCGTGCCAGGCTGAAGACCGCCGATGGCAAGACCACGGAGTGGAAGAGCCAGGCGCTGCGGACCTATCAGCGGCGCACGCTGACTGCCGACGCACTGATCGCCGGCACTTACCTTGCCGGCACCAATACGCGGCGGGTGCGCCGTGCGCTCGGAGCCCTGTTTGGGGGCGCGGTCGGCAAAGACACGGTGAGCCGGGTGTGGCGCAAGGTCAAGAGCGACTGGGACGCCTGGAACGCCCGCTCACTGGCCGATGAACCGATCGTGCGGCTCATTCTCGACGGCACGGTGGTGCGCGTGCGGCTCGATCGCAAGGCAACCTCGATCTCGCTGCTCGTTGTTCTCGGCGTGCGCGCGGACGGCCAGAAGGTGCTGCTCGCGATCAAGAGCATGGGCGGCAGAGCGCCGAGGCCTGGCGCACCGTCCTCGACGATCTCATCGAACGCGGGCTGCGGCGGCCGGAGTTCCTCATCGTTGATGGCGCCCCCGGCCTCGACAAGGCGATTGCCGCTGTCTGGGATGGCGTGCCGGTCCAGCGCTGCACGGTCCACAAGCACAGAAACTTGTTCGCGCACGCCCCCGAGCGCCTGCATGAGGAGATCACCGCCGATTACAACGACATGATCTACGCCCAAACGCGCGGGGAGATCGAAGCGCGCCGCAAGGCGTTCCTTCGCAAATGGCGGCTCAAGCACCGCGCCGTCGCCGACAGCCTGGAGGAAGCCGGCGATCGGTTGTTCACCTTCGCGCGATTGCCGCCAAACCAGTGGAAGAGCGCGCGAACAACCAACGCCATCGAGCGGCTGCACGAGGAGTTCAAGCGAAGGATCAAGACGCAAACTGTGTTGCCTTCCGCGGACACCGCGGCCATGCTGTTTTGGGCGTTGCTCGCGTCCGGCCAGATCAACATGCGCAAGGTCGATGGCTGGCAGACCCTCGCTACAACGACCCTCGATCAGCCAATTGACCTCGCCGCTTGATCCGATACCCTCATGTCACCGCAGACTGCGCCACACTTAATTCCAACCACGTTCGCGACAGGACCTAGATCGTTTGAAAAGTTGTGAAATGTGTCGGAAATTCCGGAGGAGTTGGTTTCCATTACAGCTATCACTGCCACATCTGGACGCAATCGCATTATAGTGCTCGAGAAAATCTTGCGCTTTACGTAGCTGTCTCGCGGACTGCTTAACTTCGCAAATATGTACTTTTCCATTTGAAACACAGACTAAATCTAGATCACTTTCTGGTCCGTCTGCTTCCCAAGGATTCTTTTCAAACCAAACGTCCATCGGTCCTTCAAAATAAAATGACTTTTCCCTAAATTCCCGAAGTCGAGACAGGGCCCAAAACAGTGGCAATATTCCGTGCTTTCGTAGCGCTTCGCGAACGAACTCATTTAGTCTGAATTGCCACGGCTGACTTACCGGTGCTGGTTCTGCTGTGCTGCATACTTCACACATTATTTCGCGGTTTATGTTATCAATTGCAATCCAAGATCTGTGTAAACATTTCTTGCATCTATGTTCATAACCTTGATGCAAAATTCCAATGCGACATAGCCATTTAACTTCCGAAGTAAATCTGTGGAGCTCGGCGAGACGAAATTCATCTTGTTCATCAGGGCGCATTTCTTGTGGTGGCGGGTTACTCAACCAGTCCTGATCTTGACTCGCTCTATATGAATTTTCCAGTATCGTCCAAGAAATCGTCGGTATAAATGAGCGATAGTGCTCTGCCTCTTGCAAAACAATGTTGGTTAAGCGATCAAATTCATTCTGTTTACGAAAGCCGATTATTCTCGAAGGAAATCGTTTTTCTAGCGTTTTTTCAACTTCCTCACGACGCTGCTGCGATCGTGAAGACGATGCGCCAAGTTTTTCAAATTGGCGTTGCCAAAATTTACTCAAAAGAATTCTATTTGCATCATTCAAATTACCGAACAACTGAAGGACGCCCCAGAAGTAGCGCCCATTCTCTGATCGTTCCATTCCTCGACAGCGCTGAATTATTTTTGCTTGAATTTGGTTTCTTTCAAACGGATGCCAATCTCTTCCTTGAATGAAGGAACGAACGAAAACCGTGTTGTCGTCTGGCTGATGAATGATCGGAAACTTGGATCTGCTATTCGCATATAGTGTGAGTAGTCCTCCTCTAGCTACGCGCGGGATCGCGGTATGCCCGTGCCGGCCCTCTATGTCATAAGTATTTACGAAGCTTGCTGTCATCCTAAGACGGCGCGGCAGTCGCCAGCGCTGCGTTAGGTTAGAAAAGCGCGAGTAATCAATTTTTCGCTCTATGTCTAAATCGACAGCCCAGGCGCCCTCGTAGGGGCTCAATAATGCGGTGGAGGCGTACCGAAGATGATCGGGCGCGGGCGGGCTTATCCTGATTTCGTCCTCTTGAAACGAAGTTTCACTCCAGACGTTTGACGATCTGCCTATGAAGGTATCCGTCATTAAATAAGAAGAATTAGCTAATATCTCTCTCGGCGGAATACATGCTTCCTCAGAAGTAAATTGCTCTACACGGAATACGGACCATGAATGATGTTCTTTTAGCTTAGCTGAAAAGGATTCAAGCTTATCGCGTGGAATGCTAGATGACCTTACAACTGCATACGGCGAGCCGCCGCCGTTGCCGGTTATATGATTGCGATTTTTTAGGAATTGCCCAACTGATTTTATAGCGGGCTCGTTGTCCAAAAATGATGCGGGAATTCTTAAATCAACAAACCCGGTATCGCGCCACTTGGGGAAATGTGTTCGCATATTCCAGTATAGTAGGCGATCTGTCCATGAATCGCCGACCACAATATTGAATTCTAAGCCCAGTCGAGAATTGTCGATTTCTAGACGTGGAGCGAACATCGCGGACAGAAGCGCGACTGGTGTTACTCGGCCACTTCCAAACGCGTCTAGCAATGAGGTTGAAGAATTTATCGTCTCATCAGGCTGGCGGATGTATCGTTCTCGTGGCCGTGCATCATTGTCGTCGATAACAGACAAGACGTGTGCGTATTGACGAAGGTAGCCTGGAAAGCTGCCGCCTACGCTTCTGGTCCAAGAACCAAAATTATCATGAATGAAATGATCATCGTTCATTCGTCCCATTAAATCGACTACACGAGTTGGCTGTGCCGCCTCAAAAAGCGCAGGACCGGCTGCTACTGGCAGTAATGTTGATACGCTTAACGGATCAATCGGTAGCGTGGGGCGCAACGCGTGAACGCTTATATCTCTGTCATAGATTCGGTGGCGTACTAGAAAGCTTGGATAAAGTCGTTCGTGAAGATCTTCGACAGCGTTACTTTTCAAATCAACATACGAGTAAATGATATCTGGATCGAATTTTTCTAGCCAGTCATCGTACGCCGGCTCCGGACAGCCATCTTTGCACGGAATGATTAGGCTAAAACGACCTCCCCAAAATCCAAAACAGTAATTGAAAATTGCATCAAGAGTTGTCGCGACGTATTCATTCTTCTCAATAAAAAAAGCAACTCTAATTGGGCGCGCGCGCGAATACGCTAGTTTTGGAGTCATATAAGTTGCCACGAGATGTAGGGCCGTCGTACCAGAGTTGCGACCACTCTGGATTCCGGGTTCGCGGGCTAAAGCCCGCGCCCCGGAATGACGCCACAAATAAAACGCCCCCATCCTTCGAGACGCCTGCCTTTGCTTGCGCTTCGGGCCCCGGATCAAGTCCGGGGACAGGCTCTCAGGATGAGGGCTTAAATGCTTACTTCTTAAGCGCGACAATCTTTTGGCGTTGCTCACCCAGCTTGTCGATGCCCAAGGTCACCACGTCGCCCGCTTTCAAGAACCACTCGCCGGATTTCTTGCCCAGCGCCACGCCCGGCGGCGTGCCGGTGATGATGATGTCGCCCGGCTCCATGACGAAGAATTGCGAACAGTACCACACGATATAGTCGCAATTGAAAATCATCGTCTTGGTGTTGCCGCGCTGGCGCTTCTCGCCGTTCACGTCCACCCACATATCTAAGTTCTGCGGGTCGCGCACTTCGTCCTTGGTGACGAACCAGGGGCCGATCGGCCCGAAGGTTTCGCAGCCTTTGCCCTTGTCCCACTGGCCGCCGGAGCGCTCGATCTGGAAGGCGCGCTCGGACACGTCGTTCGACAGGAAGTAGCCGGCGATGGCGTCTTTCGCCTTCGCGCGGTCGAGATAGCGCGCGCGCTTGCCGATGACGATGCCCAGCTCCACCTCGTAGTCGAGCTTGGTGGATTCCTTCGGGATGACGGTATCGTCATTCGGCCCGCAGATGCAGCTCGTCACCTTGTTGAAGATGATCGGCTCTTTCGGGATCGGCATGCCCGCTTCCGCTGCGTGGTCGGAATAGTTGAGCCCAATGGCGATGAAGTTCTTCACGTTGCCGAGGCAGGGGCCCAGCCGCGGGCGGCCGGCGACCGGCTTCATGCGCTTGAGGTTGAGCTTCCTGATCTTGGCGAGGCCGCCTTGGGCGAGCATGGCGCCGTCGATGTCCTTCACCACGCGCGAGAGGTCTCGGATCTTGCCGTCTTCCGCGATGATGCCGGGTTTTTCGCGGCCGGGCGCGCCGTAGCGGACGAGCTTCATGAATATCTCCTAAAAGGGCGTTGATCGCATGCGATTTGCAGCAGGGAGAGAAAACGGCCGATGTGGCATACGCATTTTGGCGGGGAATTTCAACAAGCTGGGTGAACATCAAAACGCGCCGTTGAACGTGCCGCCGTCGATCAACAAGTTCTGCCCGGTGATGTAGCCGGCCTGGGCTGAGCAGAGGAAGGCGCAGGCCGCGCCGAATTCCTCCGGCTGGCCGAAGCGCTTGGCCGGAATCGTGGCGGCGCGTGCCGCGGCCGCTTCGTCCCTGCTGATACCTTTTTGTTCGGCGGCTTTGGCGAGGATGCCGTTCAGCCGGTCGGTGTCGAAGGCGCCGGGCAGGATATTGTTGATGGTGACGTTTTTGTCGGCGACCGTGCGCGCGACGCCGGCGAGGAACGCCGTGAGGCCTGCACGCGCGCCGGAGGAGAGATCGAGGCCCGCCAGCGGCATTTTCACCGAGCCTGACGTAATATTGACGATGCGGCCGAATTTGCGCTCGGACATCGGTCCGATCACTTTTTGGATGAGTTCGACCGCCACGATCATATTGGCGATTACGCCATCGATCATTTGCTGGCGGCTAAGCTCGCGGAAATCGCGCGGCGGCGGACCGGCATTATTATTGACGAGAATGTCGGGGTGCGGACAGGCCGCGAGCAGCGCCTTCTGGCCCTCCGCCGTTGCCACGTCGGCGGCGATGGGGATCACTTTGACGCCGGCAATGCTCGCAAGTTCGGCGGCGGTGGCCTCCAGTTTCTTAGCGTCCCGGCCGTTGATGACGACCTCGCAGCCCGCTTCCGCCAAGGCGCGCGCGCAGGCTTTGCCGAGCCCACGGCTCGACGCACAGACGATGGCCTTGCGGCCGGCGATTTCGAGATTCATGGAACGTCCTACCTAAGCGTGAAACGTTTTCGGGCGCGGAGTGTTAGAGCCTTGGCGCGGGGCGTCAAGGCCCTGGGGTGCATCCATACGCGAGCGAATGTTGCTGCGGCGGCGGGGTCGACTGTCGCCGAACTGTAGCAATTGCTTGCTAGTGTGGTGGTTCAGAAATTCGCTTCATTCTATCCGGCTACACCGTCAAGCGAATTTCTGAACCAAACCACACTAGAACCAATAACTTGGCTAGTGTCCTTCGATTCCGAAGTTCGCTAAAAACGGTGCTGCGAGATCAAGCGAACTTCGGAATCGGGACACTAGCTGACACACCAAACAAGCACTCTTTGAGTTCGCGAGGGAAAAACCATGTCACGTGATCCCGACAAAGAGGTCATGGAAAAAGCCTATGCCCGCTGGGCGCCGGTCTATGATGTGCTGTGCGGTCCGATTTTCGTTAACGGTCGGCGCGCGGCGGCTTCTGCCGCGCGCGATATCGGCGGGCGTATTCTCGAGATCGGCGTCGGTACCGGCCTTTCGTTCGACGACTATGACACAAACACGGAAATAACCGGCGTCGATATGTCGGAGCCGATGATCGCGCGCGCGCGCGAGCGGCTGAAAACGGGCCGCTATCCGCACGTTAAAGCGCTGCACGTGATGGACGCGCACCATTTGAGTTTTGCCGATGCGAGCTTCGACTGCGTGGTCGGGCAATTCGTCATCACCCTGGTCGAGGACCCCGAGCGCGTCTTGTCCGAATGCGCGCGCGTGGTGCGGCCGGGCGGGCAGATTATCCTGGTGAATCACCTTTATTCCGAAAAGGGCTTTGCCGCCGCCATCGAACGGCTCCTCGCGCAAAAAGCACGTAACCTCGGCCTGCGGCCGGAATTCCCCTTCCAGCGGCTGGCCGCATGGGCGGACAACCACGAAGAAGCCGAATTGGTCGAACGACGCAAGGTCAAGCCCTTCGGCGTCTACACGCTTGTCCGTTTTCGCCGCTCCGAGCGGAAAAAGATCGTCGCGTCATAAAACTGCAATGGAGAGCGGCTAAGGCCGCGTCCATGGATGCAGCACTGGAGGCTGGCGTGACGGATAAAGCCGCCCGGCATTTTCGCGCGCTTTTCATCTCCGATGTGCATTTAGGAACGCGCGGCTGTCAAGCCGACAAGATACTCGATTTTCTGCGCTACCACGAAGCCGAGACGATTTATTTGGTCGGCGACATCGTTGACGGCTGGGCGCTTCGCTCCTCTTGGTATTGGCCGCAGACGCATAACGATGTTGTGCAAAAGCTGCTGCGTCAAGCGCGTAAAGGCGCGCGGATCGTCTATATTCCCGGCAACCACGACGAATTCTTGCGCGGCTATTACGGTACGCATTTTGGCGGCATCGAGGTCGTGGAAAATACGATTTACCAAAGCGCCGACGGCCGGCGCTATCTGGTGATACACGGCGACATTTTCGATCTCGTCGTCACGCAAGCGCGTTGGTTGGCGCTGCTCGGAGACAAAGCTTACAGCTGCGCGCTCACCGCCAATCGCCTGTTCAATGCCTTCCGCCGGATTGTCGGTGCGCCCTATTGGTCGCTCTCGAAATGGGCCAAGCATAAAGTGAAGAATGCGGTCAATTTCATCGGCGCGTTCGAGAAGGCGCTGGCGACCGAGGCCAGACATCACCGAGTCGGCGGCGTGATCTGCGGTCACATCCATACGGCGGCGATACACGACGATTACGGCCTGCGCTACATCAATTGCGGGGATTGGGTCGAGAGTTGCACGGCGGTCGCCGAACATCACGATGGGCGGTTTGAAATCATCACCTGGACGCACGATGGCCGCGACCTTGCACCGGAGCAACTTCTCGCGACGGCCGGCATCAGGCAACAGGCGGCATGAAAATTCTCGTCGCGACCGATGCCTGGCATCCGCAAGTCAACGGGGTTGTGCGAACGCTTGGTCACATTGCGCGCGAAGCATCGGGGCTTGGCGCTGAAATCGAGTTTCTCACCCCGGATGCGTTCTTCACCCTGCCGCTGCCGAATTATCCGGAAATTCGGCTTGCAGTGCCGGCGCCCGGCGTCATCGCGCGGCGGCTGGAGCGCGCGCGGCCGGATGCAATCCATATCGCGACCGAAGGCCCGATCGGAATTGCGTTGAGGCGGGTCTGTCTCAAGCGCGGCATGCCGTTTACGACAAGCTTCCACACGCGATTTCCCGATTACGTTGCGGAGCGCCTGCCGATCCCCGCGCGCTGGTCCTGCGATATGACCTGGGCGTGGCTGCGCCGTTTCCATGCTCCAAGCGCGGCTGTGCTCTCGGCAACGCCGACGCTCGTGCGCGAACTTGGCGCGCGCGGGTTTGGCAATGTGAAGCTCTGGTCGCGCGGCGTCGATGCGAAATTGTTTCGCCCGCGCGAGGCGGCTTCGCTCGATTTTCCCCGGCCAATTTTTTTGACGGTGGGGCGCGTGGCGGTGGAAAAGAATTTGGAAGCGTTCCTCGCGCTCGATCTGCCGGGCACCAAACTTGTGGTGGGCGACGGGCCGGCGCGCGCGCAGCTTGCACGCCGCTATCCCGACGCGGTGTTTGTCGGCTCCAAGCAAGGCGAGGCGCTCGCCGAGATTTATGCCGCCGCGGACGTTTTCGTATTCCCGAGCCGCACCGATACGTTCGGTTTGGTGCTGTTGGAAGCTTTGGCGAGCGGCGTGCCGGTGGCGGCGTTTCCGGTTGCGGCACCGCGTGACGTTATCGGTGATGCGCCGGTGGGCGCACTCAATGAAGATTTGCGGGTGGCCTGCCTTGCCGCACTCGAATGCTCGCGTGAGGCCTGCCGCGCTTTTGCCGAGAGAATGACTTGGGAAGCGAGCGTGCGCACATTCCTTAATTACGTCACCGAGGCCGCCCAAGGTGGAGGGCTGAAAACGGCGGCATGATGTACAAGTGCTGAAGGGCAAAGCCGTCGACTGAATAACAAACCTTAGCGACGAAAAGTGCCCGATCTGACGATTGAGGCAGTCGAGTCGAGATGAAGCCAATCACGCCTGGGTCAATATTGGGTTCGATTGAGCCCAATCGACTGCCTTATTTGCATTTCTACGCATTGTCTCTGCCTCATCAAGACCGTCATTACACCTTTTAACCATGGTTTTTGCAGGGTCGTCGAAAATAGTTCCCTTCGCTCTTCCTGCGGCCGCATGGGCCGCATCGAGCGCTTTGGACCATTTATCGTAACTGTCATTTGCTGCGTTTTGAAAGTCTTCTGCGGCCTTATTAGCCTCTTGCCAGGCCTTATACTCTTGGTCTGGTGTATGTGGATGAGTTTTGACGTCTGCGTACCTCAGTATCTTTTCACGAAGCGTTATTATGGCTTCGTCGACCTTGTCGGCTGCGCCCAAAGCAACCGAATGCCGAGCTTTCGCTTTATTGAAATAGTACTGTGGATTATGAAGCGCCGGCGCGTTTCCTTTCCCGGATGACAAAACCTCCGCAAACTCGTTTCCTGGCGGTTGAGGCGCGTGCGCTTGCTGATTATTGTCTTTTGCCGGCGTGCCAGCACTTGTCGCTTCTGCAGCGGTGTTATGCGTGCCTTTGTTCTCCTCAGGAATCGCCGCTCGTCGCGAGAGCGAAAGTGGAGCCTCAGAAGCCGGCATCAATCCCGGTCCCCCAAACGACAAGCCGGGTGAGATAGTCGAGCCTTCAGACCGTGTGATCTGTTTAGCCGTCGGAGGCGCCTGAACACCTGAATTGAGTGCGGCTGCCCGTTCTTGAGCCAATCCAGTCCTCTCCGTAGCAACCATAGCAATATCCTAAATGTTTTCTTTTCGGCTCATGCCAATTTACGTCTACTAAATCAGGCAGGTAACAGCTCATAGTAGAGCGATAATATAGCAATCGCGCAACCTTCGGTGTGCTAAATGTTACACTGATCCGTACTTGTGCGGTCTAAGGGCGAACTGGTTTCCACTTCAGTGTCTTGCGGTTAATTGTTAAGGCCCATGAACCTCCCAGAAACATCCAACCGCCCAACCGCCGCCGATATCGATGCCGCCGCCAAGCGCATAGCCGGCGTGGCGGTGCGCACGCCTTTGATCCACGCGCCGGTGCTGGACCAGCGTATCGGGGCGCGTGTTTTTCTCAAGGCGGAAACGTTGCAGCGCACGGGCTCGTTCAAATTTCGCGGCGCCTACAATAAAATTGCGTCGATCCCGGAGGCGCGCCGCGCGGCCGGTGTCGTTGCTTACTCGAGCGGCAACCACGCCCAAGGCGTGGCGGCGGCGGCGCGGCTTCTCGGCATGCAGGCCACTATTGTCATGCCGGCCGACGCGCCGCGCGCCAAACGTGAACGCACGGCCGCACTGGGCGCTGAAATCGTGCTCTATGACCGCGATCGCGAAGATCGCGCGGCCATTGCCGAACGGATCGTGGCGGAGCGCGGGGCAACGCTGGTGCCGCCTTACGACGATCCTTTGATCATCGCCGGCCAAGGTACGATCGGCGCCGAGATTGTCGCGGACCTTCAGGCGCTAGGCCTGAAGCCCGAGCTCGTGGCGATCGGCGCTTCCGGCGGCGGGCTCGCGGCCGGCATTGCTGTTGGCGTTAAGGCGTGCGCGCTCGAAGCGACATTTTACATCGTCGAACCCGAAGGCTTCGACGACACGCTGCGCTCGTTCAAAAGCGGCAGGCGCGAGACCAATGCGCAAATGAGTGGTTCGATCTGCGACGCATTATTGACTTCAACGCCGGGGGAGCTGACTTTTCCGATCACGCAGGCCTTGATCGGCAAAGGCGTCACCGTGAGCGACGCCGCGGTGGCGCAGGCCGTGCGTTTTGCCTTTGAAGAATTGAAATTGGTGGTCGAGCCCGGTGGCGCGATCGGGCTTGCCGCATTGCTTACGGGCAAGCTCGATGTGCGCGGGAAAGTCGTCGTTGCGGTTTTGTCCGGCGGCAATATCGACGCGGCGCTGTTCGGCAAATTGGTTGGCGGCTGAATGTGCCGCTGCGTTCGGTCCCCCAGCCACACATTTCGTCCACATCATGGGGCTCTCATCTGTGGGACGCTTACCGCACTCCATCCGGACCAGGTTTGCTTGTTTGAGGACTCAGCGAATCCCAAATAGATTTGTCGAATGTTTTGCTGCCAATATGCGACAGACGGATATCGGGATCGACCCAAATCTCACCGCCAATTGCGCGCCAACGATCGCAGAACGTGAAATCCTCTCCGACCATGGAGTTGTCGCGAAGGCTTGTGTCGAACAAGCAATGACGAATTTTTCCGGACGTGTCTTGGTATTTCAATTCTCCATAGCTTTTCGTCATGAGCTCGAGCGCGTCACGACGTAGCCGCAGAAAGCCGGCCCCCACTCGCTCAGCCTTGAGGAGGCCCGTTTGCCTGTCGCGAACAGCGCCTTCCCTCGGAAATTTCACGGTGAAGTCGAGTTTTTCCTCCGATTTGCGTTGGTATACCCCGCTCACGATCGGGACGTCGTGTTTGAGCAGGCGCAGAAAATCCGCAGGCAACCAACCAATATCGCTGTCTATCATGATGAGATCGTTTGCATCAGACTCGAGAAACGAACCCACAATGTGATTGCGTGCATCCATGACGAGGCTGTTTTGAACGACATATTGCGTTCGCAAGTGCCAGCCGGCGGAGGTGAGAAGCGGCTTTGTGTCCAATAGCGAGCAAAGATACTGGACACGCACAGAACCATCCAAGGCGGGTGTTCCAAGCATGACCTGCTTTGTTTGCGGCTGCATCTGTTCAGCCTTTCATTTGACGGGAGAGTTTGATTGACCAAAAACGGGTAAGGAAACGCGACCGGCGTCAAGGTGCTTGAGGTTGGTGTCGTCGGCCAGTGAGCTAAAACACCCATCCCATGCCCCCATTGCGGAGGCAATATTGCCGTCGCACTGGTTGCGACAAAGCGGCGCGGACCGCAATCAAAATCGTGAGGGTCTGGCCGGGCATGCAGAGAGGAGAGGAACCATGAGATTGAACGGAAGTTGATGGTATTCTCATGGAGAAACAAAATGCTCACGCGTGTTGCTTTTTTGGCTGTCTGTCTCTTGTGCACTACTGGATCGGTTTGGGCCCAAAGCGAAAACAAGGCGCCAGATAAATCGCCAGCTGTGAACAAATCCGATCAGAGCACGGGACGAACGGTGACGCCGCAAGACAAGGGCCAGAAACAGCCGCAAGGCTGGACCGGTCCTTTGACAACGGGCAGCGGCGGCTCTCCGCCCGAAAGCCCGCAGGGACAAAGCCCACCCAATATGCAGGCGGCTCCGGAAGGTTCTTCGAAAACGGTGGTTGAGCCAAATAATAAAACAAGAAAATAATTTTGGTGTTCTCGCGACGCTGAGCCAGTCTCATTTGATCCAATTAATTTGCAAGCAAACTCCGCAAAACGCTGACGTTTGCCTCATGGCTTCCGCGTAAAGCGCGTGGCGTGGCTCGCCTTGCTCACCCTTATGGGCTCCTCGCGCGAACCGCCGGGCGGCGTCGTGATGGCTAAATTTTCAGGCCAGGCCGTCAAGTGGCGAAGTTCGCCGACCGTCCTCGCGGACAGGCCGATTATCCGGATCGACTTCGTCCGGCGTTTCGTCCGGCCATCCGTCCAGGATCATTTGGAGCGCCGCAATAGTCTTCGCTTTGTAGTGCATTTCGGGAGCCCTCCTTTCTGTGCCGCATCATGCTTCCGCAGCCGCCGAAGCCGACGAAACGGCTCCGATCCCCGTAGAGCCGTATCGATCGCAATCGAGAGCATTATGCGTTGGAGGGAGTTTGGGGGAGTGCCACGAACACGAACTTCGCATAAGACTATGCCGGAATGTGTTTTGCGAACGTCGAAAATCTGGGAAGTAGTGCCCGAGGCCCGGTATGCTCAATCAAGACACCCACGCGCCCACATTGCGCGACGAGGCCGGCCACATCCGGCCGGAATTTATCGAGCACGTGACGCAGGCCATCGACGCGGGCGAGACGGATGCCTTGCGCTCGGCCGTGGGCGTTTTGCACGAGGCCGATGTCGGAGCGCTTTTGGAGGCTCTCGACGTCGAAAAACGCCCGCGTTTGGTGGAACTCCTGGGCATCGATTTCGACTTCACCGCGCTCACGGAGGTCGACGATGCGGTGCGCGAGGAAATCCTCGATGAGTTGGCGCCGGAAACCGTCGCCGAAGGCGTGCGTGATCTCGATTCCGACGACGCGGTGGCCATTCTCGGCGACCTGCCGAAGGAAGATCAGGCGGAAATTCTCCAGCAATTGCCCGTCCGCGAACGGGTGAAGCTTGCCCGCAGTCTCGACTATCCCGAAGACTCGGCCGGCCGGCGCATGCAGGACGAATTCATCGCCGTCCCGCAGGATTGGACCGTTGGGCAGGCCATCGACTATATGCGCGAGACGGTCGAACTGCCCGAGCGCTTTTACGAGCTTTATGTGGTGGACGCATCCAATCATTTTCTTGGCGCGGTGCCGCTCGATCGGCTACTGCGCGCCAAGCGTCCGGTGCCGATTTCCGATTTGATGGAAAGCGATCGTCCGCTGGTAAAAGCCGAGCAGGACCAGGAAGAAGTGGCGCGGCTTTTCCAGCGCTACAATTGGGTCGCGGCGCCGGTCGTCAACGCTGTCGGGCGCATGGTCGGCGTCATCACCTTCGATGACGTGGCCGATGTCATTCAGGAAGAGGCCGAAGAAGACATCAAGGCCCTCGGCGGTGTCTCCGGTGAGGAGCTTTCCGACTCGGTGTGGAAAATCGCTCGCGGCCGCTTCAACTGGCTGCTCGTCAACTTGGCCACCGCCTTTCTGGCTTCGTCGGTGCTTGGCTTCTTCGAAGGTCAATTGCAAAAGATGGTGGCATTGGCTGTACTGGCGCCCGTTGTGGCCAGTCAAGGAGGCAATGCCACGACGCAAACGATGACCATCGCGGTGCGTGCCTTGGCCACCCGCGATCTGAGTGATGCCAATGCCCGGCGCGTCCTCATGCGCGAGGTCATGGTCGGGTTCTTGAACGGTTTGGCGTTCGCCGTCATCACCGGCGTCGTCGCTTATATCTGGTTCAAGGTGCCGGGGCTCAGTGTGGTCATTGGGCTGGCGATGATCTGCAATCTTGTTGCGGCGGCTTTGGGGGGAGTTTTGATTCCGCTGGGGCTTGCCCGCTTGGGCGTCGATCCGGCCGTGGCGTCGAGCCCATTTGTGACTACGGTGACCGACGTCATCGGCTTCTTTTCGTTTTTGAGCATTGCGACCCTCTGGTTCGGCCTGCGGTAGCGCGTGTGTAAATTTGCACTGGGTTGAAGGCTGTTCACGGGATTTCCTATTTGTCCTGGCCGCACTTGTTGCACAGCTGTCCAATTTAGATTTCGTCATGCGCGGGCTTGTCCCGCGCATCCAGTCTTTACAGCGATTCAGATAGCGAGACGCGGAGGAAGTTACGCCGTTCTTCGAACGGCTATGCCCGCACATGACATCCATTAACTTTTGTACAAGCCGAATCAAATAGGTCATTGGCCGATGCGATAGATGGAGAACGCGGCCATGTTGCGGGTGCGCCTGAAGGCCGATGGACGGATCGTCGAAATTCGTCCTGACGGCAGTGAAATCTCGATCGACTATCGTGATCCGGCTGCATTCGTACGCCGGGTGAGGGCGCGTTTCGGGCTCACGCAAGCGGCTTTTGCCGAACAAATCGAGGTGCCGATCGAAACCGTGCGCAATTGGGAGCAAGGCAAACGCAGCCCGCGGGGGCCGGCGCGCGCCTTGCTCAAATTGATCGACAAGGCTCCGGATGTCGCTTTCGCAACGCTCGGTGGCGGTCGGCATTGATTTTTGCGGCGCGCAATGCGCATGCGCACGAACATGGCAAGCAGCAAGCTGTAGCCCGGACTTCGCGGCTAGTGTTGTGTCACTGACGGATGATTCACAAATTCTTCCGTCGTTCTGAGGCGCTCGCGCGCGAACCGCGCGCGAGCCATCGCAAGTCGGTTATTGCCGACTTGCGTAGTTTTGGATCGGATGTCGGGTATACCCGACATCCGTGGACCTGGACCTTTCGGTTGGGGGCCGATCATCCTTCGAGGCTCGGCCAGCCAAGTCGGCTTTAGCCGACTTGGCCGCTAAAGCATCGATCTCGGGTAAACCCGAGATCGATGGCCGAGCACCTCAGGATGACGGAGATGGATCCGGGCGAAACAAGCGTTAGAGTCCCAACACTACGCGAAGTCCGGCGAGGCGCGCCGGCTTGTCCCGGCTTTCGCATTCCGCTCAAGCCTGGCTACGGCTTCCTGCATGCGGACGAGGCGTGCAGCTCGTTCGGCTCGTCATCAGACCGCCACCCGCTTTCCGCGCGGCCTATAGCGCGCAATGCGCATGAGCACGAACATCACGAGCAGCGTGCCGATATAGACGACCAGCTGCATTTCGGTCGGCCGTTCGGTGTAGCCGATGAGTGTGTGCATGAGCCGTCCCAAGAGACTACCTTCGGAGAGCAGCCACGACGTATCCCAGACCGTGCTTTCGAGTGTTACGACCAGGCCCGCATTATTCAAAAATTGCACCGACTGTGCCGCCATGCCGGCCGCGAGTAGCGCGATGAGCCAGCTGGTGACGGAAAATATATAGCGCGAGGGGATCGCGAGCAGCCCGTAATAGGTCAGCGCCGTGAAGGCTCCGCCGGCAGCAACACCAAGAAT
The DNA here is from genome assembly GCA_963697535.1 of uncultured Pseudomonadota bacterium. GTDB lineage: Bacteria > Pseudomonadota > Alphaproteobacteria > Rhizobiales > Xanthobacteraceae > Pseudolabrys. The sequence continues at coordinate 2,067,797 of OY969085.1, forward strand.
GCCACCCGTCAGCAAGGCCATGTGGGAAGTGCCCTGCGCCGCGATGCCGTATAGGAACAGCACCACTTCCGATCCCTCACGTAGCACCGCCAAACCGACCACGATGGCGAGCGCGGTCAGCGGCCTGGCGCCCTCGCTCACCTGGTGACCGACTTGGCGCATTTCCGCCGCGATCTCGCGGCCATGCCGCGCCATCCAGGCGTTGTGCCACATCAACATGACGACCGCGAGCGCGAGCACGCCGGCGTTGAAAAGCTCTTGCCCAGCACCCTCGAAGGCCTGGGCAATGCCGCCGGCAAAGGCCGCGACCACGCTTGCGCCCAAAACACCGGCAGCGAGGCCGGTGACGATCCAGCGGCCGCGCCCGGCCACTTTCTGGGTTGCGGCCATCACGATGCCGACGATGAGGCCGGCTTCGATGACCTCGCGAAAGACGATGATAAGTGCTCCGAGCATAGACTATGCCATCACCTTAATTCTTGCTCCGACGCCAATGAGAAAACGCGCGATTCTGTTTCCCATAGGGATGCCAACGCTCACAAAAGCATTAAACGGTGTTATTGCAATAGAGTCGTTTCACTCTTGAATTATTCTAATGTAAGAAGGGGCCGTAAGTTCTTGTGACTCAATGTCGAGTTGTTTATTTCCGCCCGGCAAAAAAAATCGCGTGATTTAGGATAGTCCCGTTTGCGCCTTGCAGAGAATGGAATCGAGTGTCAGTAGACCTGTCGGGGGCGGTCATTTTTTTACTTTCGCCGTAAACCGTATTCGACCTTCGTGTATCAGGAGATAGCAATGCAATTTGTTGAAGCCCACGGCGCCCGCATTCCGCAGATCGGCCTCGGCACCATGACTCTTAAAGACGATGTCTGTGTCCAAGCGGTGAAGACCGCGTTGCAAATGGGTTATCGTCATCTCGATACGGCGGCTTTCTATGGCAACGAAAGAGAGAACGGGGAGGGCTTACGCGCCTCCGGCGTCAAGCGCGAGGATGTCTTTATCTGCACCAAAGTCCGCCAGGGCGATTTGATGCCCGACGATTTTGCGCGCGTGGTCGAACAGAGTTTAAAGAATTTGCAGTTGCCCTTCGTGGACTTACTGCTCATCCATTGGAACAATCCGGATGTTCCGTTCAAGCTTTCGGTGGGCGCGCTGTGCAAGGCCAAAAAGGACGGATTTACCAAACATGTTGGCGTTGCCAATTTCACCACCGCAATGCTCGACGAAGCTTGGGCGGTCGCGTCGGAGCCCCTGATTTGCAACCAGATCGAAATGCATCCGTTCATCAATCAGGATAAGGTTCTCGCTGCCTGCAAGAAACACGGCATGGCGGTGGTTGCTTATTGCCCGATCGCGCGCGGCAAAATCCCTGGCGCCGATGCGCTCGAGCATATCGGCGAGGCGCATGGCAAGACCGCTGCGCAAATTTCGTTGCGTTATTTGGTCCAGCGAGGCGTTTGCGCGATCCCGCGCACCGCGACGGCGGAACATATGAAACAAAATCTGGACGTATTCGACGTCAATTTGTCCGAAGGCGAAATGACCGAACTCAAAGCGCTCAATGCAAACAATATGCGCATCGTCAATCCGCCGCACGCCCCGAAATGGGATGTGCCCTGAGCTTGCTGGATAAGTCAGTGGAAGTGGAAGATGACATGATAAATTCCGGAAATGACAGTCGAAGGACGGTTGAAGGCGCGATTTTCCTCGTGCTGTTCTGCCTGACCATTCCGGCTGCGAATTGGATGATTGGCCATTGGGGAACGGCCTGTTTGCGCGACGCTCCCTGCGTCATTCCGGTGGCGCCGGGCCTCATGGCGCCTTCCGGCGTCTTGATGGTCGGGGCGGCCTTGGTCTTGCGCGATCTTGTGCAGCGGCGGCTGGGAATTTCTTTCGGTGTGGCCGCGATCATTGTCGGTGCGATCATTTCCGCCGCGCTGGCGCCGCCAGCGCTGGTGATTGCTTCGGCGGCCGCATTCCTGCTGTCGGAATTTGCCGACTTTGCCGTCTACACGCCATTGGCTCGGCGCCGGCTCGTCACTGCGGTTATTTTATCGAGCATAGTCGGTTTGGTGGTGGACTCGATCGTGTTTCTTTATCTCGCCTTCGGCTCGCTCGCTTTCCTGCCGGGCCAAATCATCGGTAAGCTTTGGATGGTTTTGCTCGCCGCTCCTTTTATCGCCTATCTGCGCCGTCGCGACGAGCGGCTCGGGCTTAAAGCCGCGTGAATTCAATGTAGTGGGGAAATCGATGAGTTCTTCTCTGGAGATTTTGCGCACCGTCACGACGGGCACGATTACGACGATGCTCTTGAATAAGGGCATTCGCCGCGCGTGGATGGCCGGCGCCATGCCGTTCGGCTTTTCCGGCAAGCGCGTGGCGGGGCCGGCCTTCACGTTGCGCTTCGTGCCGGTGCGTGAAGATCTGGCGACGCCGGAAAGCTGGTCGAAGCCGATCTCCACCCGTGGCGCCATCGAAGCCATGCCCGAAGACTGCGTCGTGGTCGCCGACGCCATGGGCGTGACCGGTGGCGGCATTTTCGGCGACATCCTCTGCATGCGCATGGTCAAGCGCGGCGTGAGCGCTTTGATCACGGATGGGGTGATGCGCGATAAACATGGCGTGCTCGCCACCGGTTTGCCGATTTGGTGCCAAGGCGTCGCCGCGCCGGCCTCCGTCAATCAACTTACGTTCGTGGGTTGGAACGAGCCGATCGGCTGCGGCGGCTGCGCCATTTTCCCCGACGACATCATCGTTGCGGACGACGACGGCGCGGTGGTGATCCCGGCGGCGCTTGTCGATTTCGTCGCCCATGAAGGCGCCGAGCACGAGCTTCTGGAAAGCTGGCTCGTGCAAGAAGTGGAAAAAGGCGCCAAGCTTCCCGGCCTTTATCCGCCGAACGAGGAGAACAAGAAGCGTTATGAGGCGTGGAAGAAGAAGCGATGAAAAAATTGTTCATTGCTCTCATTTTGGGCATCGGAGCAGTGAGCGGAATCTTATACGCAACTACAAATGATGTTTATCCGCCTCTAAACGACGGCGACTTAATTTTTCAGACATCCACCAGCAATCAATCAATGGCCATTCTAGTGGCAACAGCACATCCGTTCACGCACATGGGTATTATCAAACATCATGGAGATCATATTGTCGTTATCGAAGCGGCAGCAAAAGTAAAAGACACGCCACTAAGAGATTGGATCAATCGCGGCGTTCTCAAACGGTTTGCCATATATCGCGATCCCGAATTAACACCCGAACAGGCAAAGATCGTCATTTCCTCCGCAAGAGCCCTCTACGGAAAGCCATACGATATTTTCTTTTCGTTCAACAATGACGCGATCTATTGTAGTGAACTCCCTTATATGGCTTTTAAAAAGGCAGGCATTTCTATTGGCCGAATCCAAAAAGTATCTCAACTGCATTTCGACAACGTATTCGTCAAAAAATTGATCAAGCAACGTTGGCGGCGTGATCATGAATGCAAAATAAAAAACTATGACTTTGAAAAATGCTACGAATACATTCTAAATCAAAATATCGTCACGCCCGCGAGCATCGCTAAAGATCGTCAGTTTCGGGAAATTTACTCGAACTATCCGTGACCTTTCGAAAGTCAGTGTGTTGTTCGCTTGTCTCGTGCTTACACATCCAACATTTCCTCGTTCTTCGGCACACATGCCGAATACAACAAGATAGATGCGGGGACTGTGTAATGGACGCAAATTTAATCGTGATCGATAACGATGCGGAGCTGGCTCGCGCGCATCGACTTATCGACCGATTGATGGCGTCGGATGATGCCGCTGATGTTGCGCGGTTGGAAGCACAGGCCCGGTTAATCGCCGCTTACGAAGAACGTCAATGGCCGCGCCGTCAACCCAGCACAGCCGACATAATCCGCTATCTTATGGAACAGCATGGACTTGCGCGCGCCGATTTGGTGCCGATCCTAGGTACCGCAAGCCGTGTCAGCGAAATTCTGCAGGGCAAAAAGGGGCTGAGTATGACGATGGTGCAACGCATACGGGCGCGGTTTCATGTGTCCGCCGACGTGTTGCTACCTCCGCCACCCGGTGCGAAAGCAAAGCACAAAGCGGCATGATATCGTTTTAAGACTGTTGCGCTCGCACATCCAACAATTCCTCGCTCGCAAACTCAGCCTTCGCCTGAATGAATTCAAACCGCGACTGCGCTTTGGCGCCCATGAGCTGCTCGACAATGCGCGCGGTGGTTTTGGCTTCATCCTCTAAAAGCAAGCGTAGGGCGGATTAGGCCGAAGGCCGTAATCCGCCACATTGGGCCGAGATTGTTGGGAAGCGAAATGGCGGATTACGCGTAAACGCTAATCCGCCCTATGGGTTACAGGCTGCGTAAAACCTAAATACATCACGCCCTACACATCCAACAACTCCTCGCTGGCGAATTCCGCCTTCGCCTGAATGAATTCAAACCGCGATTCGGCCTTATTGCCCATGAGCTGCTCGACAATGCGCGCCGTCGTCATTGCTTCATCCTCTAAAAGCACGACCCGCAGCAAAGTACGCCGCGCCGGATCCATGGTCGTTTCTTTAAGTTGCGCCGCCATCATCTCGCCGAGGCCTTTGAAGCGTGAGATCTCGACTTTGGCATTGGCATTGAACTCGCGCTTGAGAAGTGCATCGCGATCCTTGTCGTTACGCGCGTAGACGATTTTTCCGCCGTGTGTGAGTTGATAGAGCGGCGGAACGGCAAGATAAAGCCGGCCCGCCTCGATCAATTTCGGCATTTGCCGAAAAAAGAAAGTGATCAGCAGAGAGGCGATATGCGCGCCGTCGACATCGGCGTCGGTCATGATGATGACCTTTTCGTAACGTAAATCCTTCTCGTGGAAATGCGCGCCGGTGCCGCAACCGAGCGCCTGAATGAGATCGGCAAGTTGGGTGTTTTGCGCGAGCTTGTCCTTGCCGGCGGAAGCGACATTGAGAATTTTGCCGCGCAAGGGCAGCACCGCTTGCGTGCGACGGTCGCGCGCCTGCTTGGCGCTACCGCCGGCGGAGTCGCCCTCGACGATGAAAATTTCCGAGCCTTCCGAAGCAGAGCTTGAGCAGTCGGCAAGTTTTCCGGGCAAACGCAATTTACGCACGGCGGTCTTGCGCGCAATGTCTTTTTCCTGACGCCGGCGCACTCGCTCCTCTGCTCGCTCGATGACGAAGTCGAGCAACTTATTGGCCTGCATCGGATTTCCCGACAGCCAATGATCGAACGGATCTTTGATCGCCTGTTCGACAATTTTCTGCGCGCCAGCGGTCGCCAGCCGGTCTTTGGTTTGGCCTTGAAATTCCGGCTCGCGTATAAACACCGACAGCATGCAGCCGGCGCCGGTCATGATGTCGTCGCCGTTGATGACGCCGGCGCGTTTTTCCTGGCCGACTCGTGTGGCGTGATCCTTCAAACCGCGCAAAAGCGCGGCGCGCAATCCGGACTCGTGGGTGCCGCCGTCGGGCGTGGGGATGGTGTTGCAATAAGAGTTGAGGAAGCCGTCGGCGTCCGCGGTCCACGCCACCGCCCATTCGACCGCGCCATGGCGTCCGGTCTTGCCCGATGAGCCGGTGAAAATGTCGGGGTGCACCAAGGTCGCGCCGGAAAGGCTGGCGCTGAGATAATCCTTCAGTCCCTCGGCAAAATGGAAAGTCGCGGATTCCGGCACGTCACCGCGACCGTGCAACAAGTCCGGCGCGCAGTGCCAGCGAATTTCGACGCCGCCGTAAAGATAGGCTTTCGAGCGCGCCATTTTGAAAACGCGTGCGGGGTCGAAAGCTGCTTTGGCGCCGAAAATCTCCGGATCGGGCTTAAAGCGCACCTTGGTGCCGCGCCGGTTCGGTGCACGGCCGACTTTGTCGAGCTTGCCCTTCGGTTTGCCGCGTTCAAAAGTCATGCGGTAGAGCGCTTGCCCGCGCGCGACTTCAACTTCCATGCGTTCGGACAGTGCATTGGCGACGGAGACGCCGACGCCGTGCAAGCCGCCAGAAGTCTCGTAGACTTCGGAGTCGAATTTGCCGCCGGCGTGCAGCGTGCACATGATGACTTCGAGAGCTGATTTGTTTTTGAATTTCGGATGTGGATCGACCGGAATGCCGCGGCCGTTGTCGGTGACGGCGATGAAGCCGTCGGCTTCAAGCTCGACCTCGATCCAATCGGCATGGCCTGCCAGCGCCTCATCCATCGAATTGTCGATCACTTCCGCAAAGAGGTGATGCAACGCTTTCTCGTCGGTGCCGCCGATATACATGCCGGGACGGCGGCGCACGGGCTCGAGCCCCTCCAGCACTTCAATGTGCTTGGCGGTATAGCCGGTGTCTGCTTTCGAGGCGCGGCCATCAGGTTTGCTGCGGGGCCTCGTAGCGTTTCGGCCCTGGTTATTGAATGCCGGCAGGTCGCGTTCGCTCGCTATCGCGCGCTTTGACGCGTTGATTTCGAATAAATCGGGTTGCTTTGCGGATTTCAATTTGGCCGGCTTCTTTGCCATGTCTTTCGTTGCCTCACGCGAGAGCCATACACGCCTCAGATAGGTTGAGCGAATCACTTAGACGCTAATATGCCACGCGGTTGCAGCAAGGTGTTGCAGGACTAAGGATGGCTGAAAACTGCCTCCAGCGAAAAGAAAGCAGCTTATATGCCCCTCCCGCGACGCCGAAGTGATGTCGGCGCCTTGGGCCGCGTCCTTGTCCAGTCTGTACCTGGGCAACCAACGGAGAGTTCACTCGTTATCCGATGGCTACGAGCCGGCAGGGCCGGGTGGAGGACTGGCGTGAGTAAATCCGATGCCGTCAAAAAGGGGCTACAACGCCGCTCGCTGGTTGCGGTCGCCAATCCGATGCCGACGCGCATGGCAAGGCTCTGGCGCAAATCGGCACATGCGGCAACGATAGGCATTTTTGTGATCTTGTCGATCGGAGCTTTGGACGTCGGCCGGCCGGTCTTGCTGCCTGTGACCTCGGCTTTCGTGGTGATGCTCATGCTCGGCCCTTTTTCGGCGCGCGCGGAACGTTTCGGCGTTCCGACGCTGGTGACGGCGATCGTGTTATGGGTCCTCGTGGCCGCATTGTTCTACGGCGTGCTGACTTCGCTCGCCGCGCCGGTGGTGGAGTGGATCGGCAAGGCTTCCGAGATCGGCAGCAATATTCAAGCAAAGCTGCACGTGCTCGATCGGCCGCTGCGCACGCTACAAAGCTTGCGCGCGGCGCTCCTACCGGTGAATGCCAAGGGTAGTCTCGGGGTCGATATCGTCAATTTCGTCCAACCTGTTGTGGCTGTCGTGGTGCCCGGCATCGGACAAATGCTCATTTTCTTTGGCGTGCTTTTTTTCATGTTGCTTGGGCGCAGTCAATTGCGGCGGATGCTGGTGGCTTTCTTCAATAGTCGCGATGCGAAATTACGTGCATTGAAAACGATAAACGACATCGAGCGCAGCCTCACCGGCTATCTCGGCATAATATCGGCGATCAATATCGGTATCGGCATTTGTTCCGGACTGATCGCATGGGGCACCGGCCTGCCTTATCCTATCGCGTGGGCGGTGCTCGGTTTCATTTTGAATTATATTGCCTATATTGGCGCGCTTGTTATGGAAGCATCGATGTTTCTTGTCGGCCTTGTAGCCTTTCCAACACTGACACACGCGATCATTCCACCGCTGCTCTACCTTTGTATCGCGACACTCGAAGGGCATTTCATAACGCCAAGTCTCGTCGGATATAGGCTCACCCTCAATCCGCTGATGGTGTTTTTATCGCTGGTATTTTGGGCCTGGCTGTGGGGACCGGTCGGAGCCTTTCTGGCGGCGCCTTTGCTGATCGTGGGTCTGGTTGTGATCCACCACCTTTCCCCGCCCGAGAAGCCGGAGCTTCCAGCCTAAGCCTGACCGGTGAACTGGCGCTTGGCGCGCTTGCGGGATAAACAAGACGCACGCGCGACGCCACGACGCCGAGATGCGATTTCCCGTGATGAACGTTCATGCCTTTTTTCAGCAAACCATCGATTTCGCGCGCGGGCATGCCGAATGGGCGCCGCCTATTGTTTTCGCATTGGCGTTTGCCGAGTTGCTTGCCTTTGTTTCGCTGCTCGTGCCGGCCTGGGCGGCACTGGTTGCGATTGGTTTGCTTGTGGCCTCCGGCGGACTAAGCTTTTGGCCGGTTTGGGTTGCGGGTGCGCTCGGCGCGGCTTGCGGCGATTGGCTTTCCTATTGGATCGGTTTGAAACTCAAACATGCCGTGGCGCATGTGTGGCCAATTTCGCGTCGCCCCGATTTGATCCCGCGCGGTGAGGCTTTTGTCCGCAAATGGGGCGTACCCAGCATATTTATCGGCCGGTTTTTCGGTCCTTTGCGCGCCGCGGTGCCCCTGGCCGCCGGCATTTTCGAAATGCCGTTTTGGCATTTTCAGCTCGCCAATTTCTCATCGGCCTTCGTCTGGGCGGCGCTGCTCTTGCTGTTCGGTGATGCGATATCGAAAGCGTTGTCGTGGTGGTGATGGGTTGTGGGCTGCAAGCACGCGCGAACAAGCCAGTGACGGTGCGCTGTTTCCGTAACGGGGGGTATCGTGTGCGTCTTAACTGTAAGTCTCCGCGCGATAGGTGCCGGATTTGCCGCCGCTTTTTTCCAAGAGGCGAATGCCTTCGATGCGCATGCCTCGTTCCACGGCTTTGACCATGTCGTAAATGGTGAGACACGCAATCGATACGGCGGTGAGCGCTTCCATCTCGACGCCGGTTTGTCCGGTCACTTTGACGCTTGCCTGCACAAGAAAGCCGGGGAGGGCGTGTTCGGGATTGATCTCGATTTCCACCTTCGTGATCGGCAGAGGATGACACAGCGGAATAAGCCCGTGCGTGCGTTTGGCGCCCATGATGCCCGCAAGCCGTGCCGCGCCGAGCACATCGCCTTTGAGCGCATTGCCGGCGAGCACAAGGTCGAGCGTCTCCTTGCGCATGATCACTTTGCCTTCAGCAATAGCGATCCGCTCGGTCCGCGGCTTGGCGGAAACATCCACCATACGTGCCTCGCCGCGTTGATCGATGTGACTGAGCTTGGCTGCGGCGGGCGCCGTTTTTTTTATGGCGTTTTTTGACGAAGCTCTCTTCTTGCTGGCCATGACCTATCCCGTCGCTGTAAGACGCCCTGTAGCCCGCATGAAGCGAAGCGGAATGCGGGGCGCGGCTCGATCCCGGATTTCGCTGACGCTCATCCGGGCTAGAGGTTACTGTAAGGCAAGCTGTAGCAAACTGTAGTCACATGAAGCCAAGCGGAATGCGGGGTGTGCGAACCTATCCCAGGGTTTCGCTTCGCTCAACCCTAGCTAGTGGTCCGATTCAAACATTCGCTACCCATTTCGGCGGGGATCTTTTGCGAATGTTTGAATTGAAAGACCATGAGCCAAATATAAGTTTCTAGTGGAGTTTTGGATTTGACATTCGCTTCGCGAGCTTGCGGCCAGGTGGGTAGCGAATGTCAAATCCACTCCACTAGGACTACGGCGATCCCGCCGCCGCGTTGCGCTCCTTGCGCGCAAGCAAAGCGCGGGTCGCGGCGGTCACGTCGGTCTGGCGCATCAGGCTTTCGCCGATCAAAAATGTCGACACTCCGACTTCACCGAGGCGGGCGAGATCATCAGGCGTATTCAGCCCGCTTTCCGCCACCACGATACGATCGCGCGGCACTTTCGGAGCGAGGCGCTCACTCACCTCGAGCGAGGTCGTAAAACTATGCAGGTCGCGGTTGTTGATGCCGATCAGACGCGACTTTAAATGAAGCGCGCGCGCAAGTTCATCTTCTTGATGAACTTCAATTAAAACATCCATTCCATAAGAAAATGCGGATTCCTCGACGGTTTGAGCCACCGCGTCGTCGACCGCTGCCATAATAAGCAAAATGCAATCCGCGCCCATCGCCCGCGATTCCGCCACCTGGTAAGGCTCGTAGATGAAATCTTTGCGTAGTACCGGCAATCGCGTGGCCGCGCGCGCTTGGCCTAAGAATTCGGGCCGTCCCTGGAATGAAGGCGCATCGGTCAGCACGGAAAGGCAGGTGGCGCCGCCCGCTTCATAGGCCTGGGCCAAAGACGGCGGATCGAAGTCGGAGCGGATCAGACCTTTCGATGGACTAGCCTTCTTGATCTCGGCAATGAGCGCGATGCCGCCCGCGGCCATACGCGTTTCGATAGCGCGCAGGAAGCCACGCGGAGCCGGCGCGGCTTTTGCTTCCGCTACAACAACATTGAGCGGTTTGGCGCGCTTGGCGGCCGCGATTTCTTGGCGTTTGTAAGCTTCGATTTTGGCGAGGACGTCCGAGATCATGAAGCGCTCGCTCTATTGGATATGGCGATCAATCGATCGAGACGGCCTTCGGCCTCGCCACTCTCAATTGCTTTAGCGGAAAGCGCCGTGCCTTCCCTCAAATTCCCGGCTTTTCCCGCAACAATGAGTGCGGCCGCCGCGTTCAGCAAGACCACTTCGCGGTAAGGACCGGGATTGCCTTTCAACACATCGAGCAAGCTTCGCGCGTTTTGCTCAGGCGAACCGCCGCGCAAGGCTTCTGGCTTTACACGCTTTAACCCCGCGTCTTCCGGTGTAATCTCGAAGCTGCGGATATCGCCGTCTTTTAATTCCGCCACGCTGGTCGGCCCCGATGTGGTGATCTCATCGAGACCGTCGGAGCCGTGCACGACCCAAATACTCTCCGAGCCGAGATTTTTGAGCACTTCCGCCATCGGCCTGATCCAGTGCCGTGAGAAGGTGCCGATCATTTGCCGCTTAACGCGGGCCGGATTGGATAGCGGCCCGAGCAGATTGAAGATCGTGCGTGTGCCGAGTTCGACGCGCGTGGGCCCGACATTTTTCATGGCCGGATGATGTGCCGGCGCGAACATGAAACCGATGCCGGCTTCACCGATGCAACGGCCAACTTGTACGGCATTGAGGTCGATGTTCACGCCGAGCGCTTGCAACACATCGGCCGCGCCCGAGCGCGACGACAGCGCGCGGTTGCCATGCTTGGCCACCGGCACGCCGGTGCCGGCAACGATGAAAGCGGCGCAGGTTGAAATATTGAACGACCCGGACGCGTCGCCGCCGGTGCCGACCACGTCCATGGCGTCGGGCGGCGCTTTCACGCCAATCATTTTGGCGCGCATGGCGGTCACCGCGCCGGTAATTTCCTCGACCGTTTCGCCGCGCACGCGTAAGCCCATCAACAGGGCGCCCATTTGCGACGGCGTGGCTTCGCCCGCCATCATGCGGTCGAAGGCGAGGGCGGCTTCTTCACGCGTCAAACTCGCTCCGGTCGCGACCTTGGCGATGAGCGCCTTGATTTCGTCGGCCATGGATCAAAGTCACCCCTTTAGACGCCAGAGCATATTCGAATCAGATGGATTTGAAGCGCCGCGGCGGTCTCTGCCTTGTTCCCTCCCCCCTTTGTGGGGGCGGGTTAGGGAGGGGGGTAATTGATAAGGTCGTGGCGTTGCTTTTCGCCTTGACCCCCACCCCCAACCCCTCCCCACCATCAGGGCGTTTACGCCCGTCTTCGACGGGCTTTGGGGGAGGGGAGCACTCAGTGCCTTCTACCGCGGCCATGGGTTGCCGTCCACGTTGCACATTCCAGGCAGCAGCGATGTCGAGAAAATTTTGCAGCATCAAATGCCCGTGCTCGGATGCGATACTTTCGGGATGAAATTGGACACCATGCAGCGGCAAGTCTTGGTGCATCAGCCCCATCACCACGCCATCATCGGTTTCGGCATTGGCAATAAGAACCGAAGGCATACCGGTCCGCTCGACGACAAGCGAATGATAGCGCGTCGCTTTGAAGGAGTTGTTGATGCCGCGGAAAACGCCGCTGCCGGTGTGGCGGATTTCCGATAATTTGCCATGCATCGGAACCGGCGCGCGCACGACTTTGCCGCCGAAGGCCTGAGCGATCGCTTGATGACCGAGGCACACACCGAGTATCGGAATTGTCTCGGCCGCTTTGCCGATAAGGTCGAGGCAAATGCCGGCCTCATTTGGTGTGCAAGGGCCGGGCGAGAGCACAATGGCATCGGGATTGGCGGCGATGACGTCATCGGCCGATATTTTGTCGTTGCGATGCACGGCGACTTCGGCCCCCAAATCCGCGAGATATTGGACGAGGTTGAAGGTAAAGCTGTCGTAATTGTCGATCAGAACGATCATGTTGACCGGCCTCCGCGTTCCGACCTCTCGCAATTAAGCCCGTAGGGTGGGCAAAGGCGCCGTGCTTTGTGCTATCCACAAGGAAAGGCTGAATTGGCGCCGTGCCCACCTGCTGATTTCGTTAACGCGCAGGCGTCGTTGGTGGGCACGGCGCTTTTTCGCCTCTATCGATTGGCATCGGCTAACAAATGCGCCTTTGCCCACCCTAACTGAAGCGTCTTAAGACGCGGGGCCAAAAGGGTCAAGCAGACCTCACCTATGAATCGGGTCGATCCAGGCGACGTTTTCGGGCTTCTCGACGGGTTCGATGTCGAGATTGACCACCACCGCCTCGTTGTCGCTGCGCACCAGCACGCATTCGAGCGGCTCGTCGCGGCTGGCATTGATCTCCTGATGCGGCACATAGGGCGGAACATAGATGAAATCGCCGGGGCCCGCTTCGGCGGTAAATTCCAGATGCTCGCCCCAGCGCATGCGCGCTTTGCCGCGCACGACATAAATGACGCTTTCCAGCGCGCCGTGATGATGCGCGCCGGTCTTGGCATTGGGCTGAATGGCAACCGTGCCGGCCCAGATTTTCTGCGCACCGACGCGCGCGTAATTGATCGCCGCCTTGCGGTCCATGCCCGGTGTTTGCGCGGTGTTGGAATCGAGCGAATTGCCGGGAATGACCCGCACGCCATCATGTTTCCATTTCGGGGCGTGGTCGTGGGACATCAATGCGACCGTTGACCGCTGTTGTCGGGGCGGTGGGTCCACCAATAAGCCGCGACTGCTCCGAGCGCAAAAAGCACCAAGGGGGCGACGAGTTCGATAGATTTGCAGCACCGTCATTCCTTAAGCCTCCCAAGGATGGCTTGTGCGAATAAATGTAATCCTCCGCCGACGAAAAGCCAGAGCAGCCACAACGCCAGCCGCCCTGCCGCCGACGGCCGTCGGTGGCAGGGCATTCCTTCGGAACGCGCTGACGTGGCGCGGATCGTCATGTGATTTCGATGAGGTTTTGCCATGCTAAAGAGGAAGCCAAGTGGCGCGAGCGGATCGGGTAAGGCCAAAGGCGGCCCGTCGAACCCAATGGCTCGGCGACGGCCGGTAACCGCGGTCGATCCCGACGAAGCGCCGGAACTGGACGACGCTTTTTTCGACCGGGCCGAGATCGTCACAGGCGGGAAGATCGTTCAGCGCGGCCGGCCGCCGGTGGCCGGATGCGGGAAAACCGCACGTCCGGTTCGATGAGCGGGGAGCGGAAACGGAGCGATGGCACAATGCCCCAAGCAACCGCGCCTCTCCTCAACTCTACCCCAACGGATTGGCTTTTTTATCAGCCCATAGAATCTACGAACTCTCCTTCGCCACCGGCAGATCGGGCCGCGCGCCCCATTCCGACCACGAGCCGTCATAGACGGCGGGGAGGGGTTTGCCGAGCGCGTCAAACGCCAGCGCAAGAACAACGGCGGAAACGCCGGAGCCGCAGGTGGTGATCGCCGGCTTTTCGACATCGACGCCGGCTTGTCTGAAAGCTTCCGCTATGCGGCCGGGCGGCACAAGCCGGCCGTTTTCGACGAGCTCGCCGGCGGGCAGGTTGAGCGCGCCCGGCATATGGCCGGCGCGCAAACCCGGCCGCGGCTCGGGGTCACGTCCGGTGAAACGGCCGTGCGGACGTGCATCGATCACTTGCGTGTCGCTGTCGCTGAGCGCCATCTGCACGTCCGCGACCAGGGCGACCGCGCGCGTATTCATCTCGGCGTTGAAACGACGGTGCGGGCGCTTGACCTCACCGGCCTCGGTTTTGCGTCCCTCCGTCATCCAAGCCGGCAGCCCGCCATCCAGGATGAAGACGTTCTTGGCGCCGAAGATTCGGAACGTCCACCACACGCGCGGCGCCGAAGACAGACCGGCAGAATCGTAAACGACGATCGTGTCGGTTTCGCTGATGCCGAGCGCGCCGGCAGCCTCGCCGAAGTGAGCAGGCCCCGGCAGCATATGCGGCAGATCGGTTGAATGATCGGCAATCGCCTCGAGATCGAAAAACACTGCGCCAGGGATGTGCCGCGTGAGATATTCGGCCTTGGCGTCGCGGTTCTGCGTCGGCAGATAATAGGAGCCGTCGACGACCGTAAAGCCTGGCTGATCAAGTTTGCTCGCCAGCCATTCGGTCGATTTCAGCCAGCGGCTGGAGGGTAGATGCGTGGTCATGGATGAAACCTGTCTAGTGGAGTGGATTTGACATTCGCTACCCACCTGGCCGCAAGCTCGCGAAGCGAATGTCAAATCCAAAACTCCACTAGAAACTTATATTTGGCTCATGGTCTTTCGATTCAAACATTCGCAAAAGATCCCCGCCGAAATGGGTAGCGAATGTTTGAATTGGACCACTAGGAGTGTGTCCATTTAGCTCTATGGTCCGGCGGTTTCATGAAGGATAGTGCGCTCAGACCGCTCTGGCGATCTTGTTGAGGTTGTGGGCGGTGCAGATCAGCGCCCATTCGGCCGTCACTTTCTCGATACCGCGCAGCAGGAACTGCCTAAACCCTCTTGCCTGCTTGATTTGTCCGAACACTGGTTCGACGATTTGCTTTCTAAGCCTGTATCTACTTCGCCATCCCGCCCGCTTGAGCTTGTCGCGCATGGCCTTGGTCAACGTCCCGGTGATGTTGCGGTTGGCATTGCTGGGATACTTGGCGCGGCCGATGGCGATGTAGCCGTTGATGTTGCGCGCGGCCAAGGCGGCGAGGTTGGCCTCGCTCAAATAGCCGGCATCGGCCGAGGCTTCCTTCGGCTTGCGGCCGAGATTGTGGTCAATGGCGTCCATCAGCGGCACGAGCTGGTCGTGCTCGCTCGTGCTCGGCGTCAGGCCGTGGGCGACGATGATCTGGGCTTTGGCATCGACCGCCGCCTGCGCATTATAGCCTTGGATATAGCCATCCTTGCTTTTCAAGATGCGGCTTTGTGGATCGGTGAAGTTGCGTTGTGTCTTGCCGTCAGGCTCCTGTTTCGGCGGTGCCGGGGTCCGACCGTTCTTCTTGCGGCCTTCGGCGAGGCGCCGGTCTTGGGCCTGCTGCCGGCGCCGTTCCTCTTCGGCGGCCGCGGCTTTGGCTTCGGCCTCGAGCTCGGCCTTGGCTTGGCGAATCCTCTCAAGCCGCTTCTGCTTGTCCCTCACCCAGTCGGGCAGCTCGTCGCCGCGCTTGTTGCCGTAGAGCTTGTCCTCCGCCGCATCGGCCGCCTCGGCGGCTTTGAGCCAGCCGTCGACCTCGGCCGCAAGCTCCGCTTCCCGCTGCTTCATGCGCGCGTAACTCATCGCCTTGTGCCTGGAGGCGTTCGCCTTGATCTTGGTGCCGTCGAGCGCGACATGCCCGAGCTTGACCAGCCCCGCCTTCTCGGCCAATTGCAACACCTGCACGAACAGCGCCGCCAGCGCCTTCAAGTGCCGCCGGCGGAATTCCGAAATGGTGCGGAAATCCGGCGCATCGCCGGCCACGATCATCATGAAGTCCGCGCGCTCAACGCACGCTTTCGCGATCCGCCGCGACGAATAAAGGCCGCTCGCGTAGGCATGCAGAAGCAGCGCCGTCATCATTTGCGGATCGAATGGCGGTTGCCCCAAACCGCTCCTGTAGCTGCCGGCGATTGCCGAAAGGTCCAGGTTTTCCCGCACCAGCGCCACAATCAGCCGCGCCAGGTGGTCATGGGGCACGTAGTCCTGCACGCTCGGCGGCAGAAGCTGCGTATCGTCGATCTTCCAGGGGCGAAAATGTTTGCTCATAACCCCGCAAGGAATCAGATCGAGCCCCACTTGACCAGCATTTATTCAGACTTGACCAGTGATTATTCAGACAGGCTCCTAGTGGTCCGATTCAAACATTCGCTACCCATTTCGGCGGGGATCTTTTGCGAATGTTTGAATTGAAAGACCATGAGCCAAATATAAGTTTCTAGTGGAGTTTTGGATTTGACATTCGCTTCGCGAGCTTGCGGCCAGGTGGGTAACGAATGTCAAATCCACTCCACTAGAATCATCGATGCCGCCTGTCTCCGCATTCTCGCCTCCTCGAGCGCGCACTTCACGGCCGGCGGCAAATTCAGGCATGCGGCGCGACGAAAGGCATAATACACCGCAGACCCGCCTTCTCATGGCCGCGCTCGTCGCCCATCCACGCTTTACTATCTGTAAAGATATGGATGCGCGGGACATAGGCGAGCCAAGCGACGCCGTTCTTCGAACGGCTATGCCTGCGCATAACGCATCCGATTGCTTGCTACTTGCTCGTTGCACAACTGTCCGGTATCGCGAGGCGTTATGACGCCCTCGGCCAGCCCGCTCACAACCGACCTTTACGAACTCAACATGGTCCAGGCCTATCTGGACCGCGGCGAAGACAAGGAAGCCGTGTTCGAATTTTTCGTGCGGCGGCTGCCGGCGCGCCGCGGCTTTCTCATGGCCGCCGGTTTGGAAGATGCGCTCCATTATCTTGAGACTTTGCGTTACTCAGCTGAGGACATTGCCTGGCTGAAAAGCACCGGCCGCTTTCGCCAAAACTTACTCGACTATCTGACCGGTTTTCGCTTCACCGGCGACGTGCACGCCATCCCCGAAGGATCGTTGTGTTTCCCCAACGAACCTTTGATCCGCGTCACCGCGCCGCTGCCGCAAGCGCAACTCGTCGAGTCGCGGCTCATCAATATTCTGCATTTCCAAACTTTGATCGCCTCGAAGGCCGCGCGCATGGTGCTCGCCGCGCCCGGCAAGGTGCTCTCGGACTTCGGCCTGCGCACCGCGCACGGCGCCGAAGCCGGGCTCTACTCGGCGCGGGCAAGCTATATCGCGGGATTTGCCAGCGCGGCCAATGTGTCGGCAGGTCACCGCTACGGCATCCCCATCGTCGGCACCATGGCGCACTCCTTCGTGCAGGTGCATGAGGAGGAGATCGCGGCATTTGAAAATTTCGCGCGGTCGCGCCCCGACGATGTCATTCTTCTTATCGACACCTATGACACCGAAGCGGGCGCTCGCAAAGTGGTGGATCTGGCGCCGAAGTTGAAAGCCGACGGCATTGCCATTCGCGGCGTGCGTATCGATTCCGGCGATCTTGCCGCCCACGCGCGGAAAGTGCGGGCCATTCTCGATGACGGCGGTTTGCGCAATGTAATCATCCTCGTGAGCGGCGGCATCGATGAAGACGTGCTGCAACGCATGATGCGCGAGAGGGCGCCGATCGACGGCTTCGGTATCGGCGTCAATCTCGACGCATCTATCGATGCACCGTCACTCGACTGCGCTTACAAAATGCAGGAATACGGTGGCCGCCCAAAACGCAAATTGTCGGAAGGCAAGTCGACGTGGCCCGGCCGCAAACAAGTCTGGCGCGCTAACGACGCGGATGGCCGCATGTGCGGTGATATCCTATCGCTGGAATCCGACACGCAGCCCGGCGAACCCTTGATCGTTCCGGTGATGCGCGGCGGCAAGCGCCTCGCGCCGGCACCGACGCTTGCGCAAATCCGTGAGCACGCAGCGCGCGACCTCGCCCGTCTGCCGGAGCCATTACGCCAGCTGGTGCCGGGCGTTGATTATCCCGTGCAGATCTCGGACGCGCTCATGCGACTTGCGAAGGAGGCCGACCGCCTTGTGAAGCGGTGAGGCCGATCAGGACCACAGCGCCTTGCTCGCCAGCCGCGCGCCGGCACTGAGTGCTTCCAGTTTCGCCCACATCACCGAGGGATGGACGCGGCGATAGAACGGCCCCTGCGCAAAACCGCAATCGGTGCCGGCGATGACGTTCTCGCGGCCGACGATCTTGGCAAGCCGCACGATGCGCTCGGCGACAAGCTCGGGATGCTCCACCACATTGGTCGCATGGCTGATGACGCCGGGGATCAGTACTTGGCCCGGCGCGAGCTTGGCGTTCTTCCACACTTGCCATTCGTGCTCGTGACGCGGATTGGCGCCTTCGATCACGAAAGCGCCGACTTTCGCCTTCAGCAACACATCGACGATGTCTTTGAGCGGCACGTCGCTGGTGTGCGGCCCCGGCCATGAGCCCCAGCAGATGTGATAACGGATGCGGTCTTGCGGTAGGCCTTCGATGGCATGGTTGAGAATCTCGATTTGCTTTTCCAGCCAGCGCTTGTAATCGGCGAACGTCGAAGGCGGCACCATGCGGTCATAGGTGACGGCGCTGCGCGCATCGTCGAGCTGCACGACGAAGCCGGCATCGACGATCATTTTGTATTCGTCGCGCATGGCCTCGGCGATCGCGGCCTGTAGGTCTTCGTCGCTCTTGTAATATTCATTCTTGCGATCGGGGATAACGCTTGCCGGCGCGGCCACCGGCAAAAACGCTTCTTCCACGTTCACGCCTTTGAGCGCCGCCTTGAAATTATCGATGTCGCGCTGAAGCTCCGCTTGGCCGGTATATTTGATCGGCCCGACGCAAACCGCATCCGTCGTCGTGGCGACAGCTTCCTTGGCGTCAAGCTCAGCGTAAAACTCCGCGAATTTGGCACGGTCGGCGCCGCGCTTGAACGGATTGACGTTCTCTTGTTTGATCGGCCGCCGTTCGAAACCGGAGAGCCGCTCCAGCGCATATTGCGCCCAGCTGATCGATTTGCCGAACTCGCCATCGCTGACCACGTCGATGCCGGCATTGGCCTGCTCGCGCACGATCTGCGCGACCGATTCCGTGAGGCACTTTTGATAGGCCTTCTCGTCGTAAGGCTTGCCCGCTTGTTTCGCGTGCAGGAAATCCTGCAAGGGCGCGGGGCGGATGAGGCTGCCGACATGGGTGGTGAGAATGCGGTTGCTGCTGTGCTTCATGGATTGTTGACTCTCGTGTTTGCCGCTCGGCTATGCCTTCAAGACGCGCAAAACGCAACGGTGTGTGAGACGCGCAGCGTAGGGTGGGCAAAGGCGTGCGCAAGCACGCCGTGCCCACCAACCGCATTCAACATCTATGAGAGTCAGCCGGTGGGCACGGCGCCTTTTCAACCGTTTTATTGGAGGCCACGCAAGTCCCCAGGCGCCTTTGCCCACCCTACCCCTTCACCACGCCAATGAATTGCTCGAGCTTTTCCGGATCATCGCGCAGCGCCGCGCTCGCTCCATCATAAACAATGCGGCCGCGATCCATCACCACTGCGCGCGGCGCGATGTCGAGCGCCAGGCGCGAGTTCTGCTCAACCAGTATCATGGCGAGGCCGCCGGCCCGCGCCAGCCGTTTCACCGCGAGCGCCAATTCCTCGACGATCACGGGGGCTAACCCTTCCGAGGGTTCATCCATCAACAGCACGCTCGGATTGCCGATCAATGCGCGAGCGATCGCCAGCATCTGCTGTTCACCGCCTGACAATTGATTGCCGCGATTGCCGGCACGTTCGGCCAGGCGCGGGAATAATTCGTACACGGTGTCATAGGTCCACGGACCCGGCCGCGCGGCCACGTCGAGATTTTCCCGCAATGTGAGCGAGGGAAATATTTCGCGTTCCTGCGGCACATAACCAAGGCCCGCGAACACGCGCTTATACGTGGTGAGCGTCGAAATATCTTTCCCATGCAACGCGACACGGCCGCCATGGAGCGTGGTGTGGCCCATGATGGTGGCGAGCAGTGTACTTTTCCCAACGCCATTGCGGCCGATGATCGACACAGTTTCGCCGGAGGCGACGAAAAGGCGAATGTCCTCCAGCACCACGGTCTCGCCGTAACCGGCGCGGATGTTGTCGAGTGCGAGCGCCGTCTCAGCCATGACCGTGCCCCACATCATGCGTTTCTCGATGCGTTTCGTGACCGAGATAGACTTCCCTCACCTTCTCATTGACGCGGATTTCGTCGGGCGTGCCTTGCGTGAAAACAGCACCTTGCACGAGAACGGTAATCTCCTTGGCGAAGCGAAACACGACATCCATGTCGTGTTCGATGATCAGCACCGCGATATCCGGGTCCAAACCGCCAACTACGTCGAGAATGAGATGGCTTTCGGAAGACGGCACGCCGGCCGCCGGTTCGTCGAGCAGCAGCACGCGCGGTTTTTGCGCGAGCGCGATGGCAATCTCTACCAGCCGCTGGCGCCCGTAGGGCAGCTCACGCACCGGCTTGAGGGCGTCGTCGACCAGCGCGAGCAATTCCAGATGATCGAGTGCTTCGTCGATCACGGCGTGTTTGGCACCGGCCGGACGCCAGAGATTGTTGCAATACCCGTCGCGCTCGCCGATGGTCATGCAAAGATTTTCGAGAACGGTGAGCCCGCGAAAGAGCTGATTGATCTGAAACGTCCGGGCCAAGCCCCGCCGCGCCCGCGCGGCCTGGCCGAGGGCGGTGATGTCATCGCCATTGAGTAAGACGCGGCCCGATGACGGCTTCAATACGCCGGTCATGAGATTGACCAGCGTGGTCTTGCCCGCACCGTTCGGGCCGATGAGCGCACATCGCGCACCGCGCGCCAAAGTGAGATTGACGTCGCGCGTGACATGCAGCGCGCCGAAGCTACGGTTGAGCATATCCACTTGCAGCGCGGCGGTCACGGCGATCGCCTCTTCGCCACATATCGGCCAAGCTGCTCGAACAGGCCGAGCAAGCCGCGCCGGGCAAACAGCACAACCAGCACCAGCAAAAGCCCGATGCCGAATTGCCAGAAAGTCGGGCTCAGCTTGGAGAAATAATCCTCCAACACCATATAGACTGTGGCACCAAGAAATGCGCCGTATAGCCGCCCAGTGCCGCCCAGGATCAGCATCACAATAACCTTGGCGGAATTGTCGAAGTCGAACACCGTCAGCGTCACATAGGCATTGGTCTGCGTGAACAGCGCGCCGGCAACTCCGGCAATCGCCGCGGCGATGGTGTAAACGGTGACAAGGCGCCAATGCACCGGCGAACCGATCGCATGCATGCGGCGGACGTTTTCGCGAATGCCCGTGAGAGCTTGCCCGAAGGGAGAATAGACGATGCGGCGCACAAAGAAGAACACGATGGCCAAAATCGCCAAGACATAGAGAAAATAAGTGTGACCATAGAGATCGTAGTCGAACATGCCCAGTAGCGGTTGAAAGCTCAGACCCGGCAAACCGTCATAGCCGCCGGAAATATCCGAGCGCAGATTGCCCGTTTCCTGGAGCATGATGGCGGTTGCAAGCGTCAGCATCAGCAATGTGAGGCCGCGATAGCGCAAGAGAAACCAGCCGGTGATCAAACCAATGAGACCGGATACGAATGCCGCGGCGAACAAGCCGCTGATCGGTTCGCTCCAGCCGAACCGCGCGGCGGAAAGTCCAACGGTATAAGCGCCGATACCGAAGAACGCCGCATGGCCGAGCGTCACGATGCCGGCGTAACCGAGAATGAGATCGAGCGAGAGCGCGAACATGACGGCAATCAGCACCTGACTGCCGAAGGTCATGCGATCGGGAAAAATGAAGAAAGCGGCGAAGGCGAACAGCCACGGCAACGCCTCCGGCCAGCGGAAACGGTGCCGCCGAACGAGATATTCCGCCGCGCGCGCGCGCATGTGCATCGGCGCCACAGAATCCATTATCGTGTCACTCGCGGCCATAGAAACCTGCCGGTTTAATGAGCAAGACCACAACAACGACGGCATAGATGAAGAAACCGCCGGCATCGGCCAGTAAATATTTGCCGCCGGTATCGAAAATGCCGAGCACCAGTGCCGACAACAACGTGCCTGTCAGGCTGCCAAGCCCGCCGACCGCGACAACGATCAAAAACAACACGAGATAAATGACGGCAAAGCTGGGCGTCAGCCCGAACAATTGAATGGCGAGCCCGCCGCCCAGCGCCGCCAAGCCAGAGCCCACCGCGAAGGTGAGCGTGAACAATCGATCGACATTGATGCCGACCGACTCCGCCATGCGCCGATTGTCGACGGCGGCGCGGATTTTCGCGCCAATATTGGTGCACTCGAAGGCGTACCAGAGCACGGCGATCAACATCGCGCCGACGACGATCAGGAAAACGCGGTAGCTTGGAAAGGCGCGGAAACCGAGATTGACGTCGCCTTGCAGCCAGTTCGGCAAAGGCACGGACTTCGGAATAGGTCCGTAGAAATAGGTGAATGTGGCGATCGACATGAACGCCAGTCCAATCGTGAGTAATACTTGCTCCAGATCGGTCGATTTGTAGAGCCGGCGATAAAGATAGCGCTCGAATGGAATGCTGATGAGGCCGACTGCAATCGAAGCGATGATGAGCGCCGGCACAAAGTCGATGCCGAGTGTACGCGTGAGCGATACGACGAAAAATCCGCCGCACATTGCGAAGGCGCCATGTGCCAGATTCACAAAACCCATCAGCCCCATCGTGACCGACAGGCCGACGGAAGTGATGAACAGGAACATGGCATAGGCCAGACCGTCGAACAGGATGCTAACGGCCGTGTTGGCGAAATGCGGCACGAGCCTCACCTCGATCAATCAAAACGCCGCCGCGTCTTTATGCGCGGCGGCGTTCGTAGGGCGGGTTAGCGCCGAAGGCGCGTAACCCACCAACTAAATCCCGAAGTCTCATGGTCGGTTACGGCGCGTTCCGCGCGCCTAACCCACCCTACGGGCTTACGAGCCACAGCGGCCGAGTTTGAGCACTTTGCACTCGTCTTTCACCGCCTTGGTCGTTTCGAGGACGCGCTCGCCAAGTTTGCCATCCGGCTTGCGATAGACCTCCATGGCGTGCTCGTCTTCGACAATATCGCGGGTGTTCGGATCGATCATCACATGCCCGCGCGGGCCGTCAGCCGACCAGCCTTTGAGCGCGGCCACCACTTTGGCGCCATCCGACAGATTGCCGTTGAGCTTTTTGATGGTGTCGAAGATGGCGTGCATGGTGTCCCAACCCGCCGCCGACATGAAATCGGGATAGGAATCGGCGCCATAGGCTTTGTGCCATTCCTCCTTGAAGGCCTTGTTTGCCGCATTGTCGAGATCAACCGCGTAATGGCCCATGACGATGGTGCCGATCGCGGCATCACCCATGTCTTGCAGTTTGTTGTCGGGCACGAGGTCCATGGGGCCGATCAGCTTGATACCGGCCTTGCGTAGACCGAGTTCGCCATAGGCCTTCATAATGCCAGCCGCGTGGGCGCCGGAGGGTACGAAAGCATAGAGGCAATTGGGATGCGCATCCTTCACGCGCTGCAGGAAGGGCGTGAAGTCCGGCACCTGCACCGGGCTGCCCATCGGGATCGACAACGCGACCTTGCCGCCGGCTTTTTCAAAGCCCGTCTTGAAGGCTTCCACCGAATCTTTGCCCGGCGGGAAGTCAGTATAGGCGACGGCGGCGGTCGTGCAGCCAATGGTGTTGTAAGCATAGGGGCCCATCGGATAGGCCGGGTGCCACATGGAAAACGACAGCCGCACGATGTAAGGCGACAAGTTCGTGATCCAGGCGGTGCCGGCATTGGCGATGACCATCGGCACCTTGGCCTGGGTGATAACCGGCGCGAGCGCGATGGCCGAGGGCGAGAACACAAACCCCGTCACGAGCTGCACCTTGTCGTTGGTGATGAGTTCGGTGGTGACGGTCTTGGCCTGGGCGCCGGTCGGCGTGCCTTCGTCGCGCTTGATGAGTTCGACCTTGTTTGGCGCGATGTCCTTGGCGTGGAGTTTCACATAAAGATCGAAGGCTTTGTCGATCTGGTGGCCGAGGTCGGCATTGGCGCCGGAAAACGGCAACACCACACCGATCTTGACGGTGGCGGCCTGAGCGGTACCGCCCATGATGAGGGCTAGCGCGGCGAACCCCAAGAGCCTGCACAATTTGTTTTCCATTCTGTCTCCTCCCTAACGCCGGGCGAATAATTCGAAATCCCGACAAATCGTCGCGGATCGATCAATAGCCGATCCATTCGACTTAAAGTCAAACCAATTCGAAGCCTCCGGTCAATCGGGGGCGGCCGCGGCACGAAGGCACTTGCACACACGAATACATGTCCGGCAGGTTTTCGGAGATATACCCCGTTCACCTCACAACCCGAAATTCCTTGGGGTTGATGACGCGAAAATTGTCGGTGACCGAATCACATAGATTGGCCCAAGTCCTGGGAACGTGTTCACTCAGGAAACCAAGCGTCGCATCGGCGAATTGGGCGCAAGTTGCGTAAGCTTTGTTGTGCGTGACGTTTCTATGCATGAGGCCCCATAACCGCTCGATCGGATTAAGATGCGGGCAATAGGGTGGGATGAAATGCAGATTGATGCGGCACCCAGGCCGGGCGAGCCATTCCCGCACCAGTTTGGCGTGATGATAGCTCGCATTGTCAAGAAAGACATGGATGCGCGCCAGCGTCGGATAGCACGCCTCGATCGCTTGCAGCAGCCTGATCGTCGAGACGGCGTCGACGGTCTGCGCCTCGATCATGCGGGTTTGCCCGGTCTCGAGGTCGATGGCGCCGTGAATGTTGATGCGCTCGCGCCCGCTCGTTTGTTCGATGGCGAGCTTTTCTTGTTTGGGCGCCCAGCAGCCGGCAGGCCGCGCCGCATGGGTCGGATGCACGGCGTCGGCGAACAAAACGGCTTCGTCAGGGCCAAGAGAGTTCTGCAAATCCTCATAACTGTCTATGAATGCTTGCTGCTTTTTGGGGTCGAGCTTGCGCGGGATGACATCGGGTTTGTGATATTCGAGCCCCAGCCGATGCAGCAACGCGATCAGTCCCGAACGGCTTTCGTAAACGACGCCGAATTCCTTCTCGATCCAGGCGCCGATCTGCCGCGTCGTGCGCGGCAGCGCCGCGGCGACAAAAACTTTCAATGCCTCTTCCTGCGCCGCGCTCAAAAAGCTCGCGCTCCCGCCCATGTCGAAACGGGTCAAACCCTCGATCCCGTCTTGTTCAAACAGTTTGAACCAGCCACGGATCGTGTCGTCGTTCAGCAACAATGCAGCGGCGATTTCCTGACAACTCCACCCGGCGTCCAAAAGCACCAAGGCATTGGCGCGCCGCGTCAAGCGCGAGGCCGCCGACCCATCGCGCGCCAACGCCATCAGCTTCTTGCGATCGGCTTCGCTGAGGAAGTGGGCTCGAATCATGACCGCATCGGAATCCGCCAGACCGGAAAATTCAAGAAATTTCTACCGAAATTTCAATGAGTTGGGGTATAGTCTTGTGACCTCGCCTGGGGTTTACTAGTGTGGTGGTTCGGAAATCCGCTTCATTGTTTCAGCAACCTCTGCAAGCGGATTTCCGAACCAAACCACACTAGAATCATAGGTTCTCTAGTGTCCCTCGAATCCGAAGTCCGCTCCAGAGTATGCCGCAGAATGAGGCGGACTTCGGATTCGGACCACTAGTGGAGTGGATTTGACATTCGCTACCCACCTGGCCGCAAGCTCGCGAAGCGAATGTCAAATCCAAAACTCCACTAGAAACTTATATTTGCTAGTGGTCTTTCGATTCAAACATTCGCAAAAGATTCCCGCCGAAATGGGTAGCGAATGTTTGAATCGGACCACTAGGGTCATCAAAACGTCTCGACCCCATTCTCCGGAACCCGCATGGATATTCGCGACGGCGTCATCGAAGCGATCGGCCACACGCCCCTCATCAAGCTCAAACAGGCCTCCGCGATCACCGGCTGCACCGTTCTGGGCAAGGCCGAGTTCATGAATCCCGGCGGCTCGGTAAAGGACCGCGCCGGCCGGCAGATGATCCTGGAGGCGGAAAAACGCGGTGAGCTCAAGCCAGGCGGCCTTATCGTCGAGGCGACAGCCGGCAATACCGGTATTGGGCTGGCGGTGGTCGCCAATGCGCGCGGCTACCGGACGCTCATCGTCATCCCGCAGACGCAGAGCCAGGAGAAGAAGGATCTTTTGCGGCTCTACGGCGTCGAACTCATCGAAGTGCCGGCGGCGCCTTTTAGCGATCCCAATAACTATCAGCATGTCGGCCGCAGGCTGGCCGAGGAATTGAAGAAGACGGAGACGACCGGCGTCCTCTTCGCCGATCAGTGGAACAATCTCGACAATCGCAAGGCGCATTACGTTTCGACGGGGCCGGAGATCTGGGAGCAATGCGAGGGCCGCATCGACGGCTTTATCTGCTCCGTCGGGACGGGCGGGACGCTTGCGGGCGTTGCCGGCTTTTTACGCGAACGCAAAAAGGACGTGGTTATCGGCGTTGCCGATCCGCGCGGCGCGGCCATGTATCATTTGTTCAAAGACGGCGAGGCCAAAGCCACCGACGGCGGTTCAATCACCGAAGGTATTGGCCTTGGCCGCGTCACGCCCATTATCGAAGGCCTGAGGGTCGAAAAACCCTATCTCATTCCCGACGAGGAAGCCTTACCGATCGTTTTTGATTTGCTCAAACACGAAGGCCTGTGCCTCGGCGGCTCCTCCGGCATCAATGTCGCCGGCGCTATTCGCCTCGCCAACGATCTCGGCCCCGGCCATACGATCGTGACAGTGCTCGCCGACGGTGGTACGCGTTACCAGTCGAAACTGTTCGATCCGCAATTCCTGCGTTCGAAGAACTTGCCGCTCCCCGAATGGCTTGAATTGAAGTCGAATACCGAATTGTTAATTGTGAACACTTGACGTGTTCGCTAGTGGTCCGATTCAAACATTCGCTACCCATTTCGGCGGGAATCTTTTGCGAATGTTTGAATCGAAAGACCATGAGCCAAATATAAGTTTCTAGTGGAGTTTTGGATTTGACATTCGCTTCGCGAGCTTGCGGCCAGGTGGGTAGCGAATGTCAAATCCACTCCACTAGGAGCCTGTCTGAATAATCACTGGTCAAGTCTGAATAAATGCTGGTCAAGTGGGGCTCGATCTGATTCCTTGCGGGGTTATGAGCAAACATTTTCGCCCCTGGAAGATCGACGATACGCAGCTTCTGCCGCCGAGCGTGCAGGACTACGTGCCCCATGACCACCTGGCGCGGCTGATTGTGGCGCTGGTGCGGGAAAACCTGGACCTTTCGGCAATCGCCGGCAGCTACAGGAGCGGTTTGGGGCAACCGCCATTCGATCCGCAAATGATGACGGCGCTGCTTCTGCATGCCTACGCGAGCGGCCTTTATTCGTCGCGGCGGATCGCGAAAGCGTGCGTTGAGCGCGCGGACTTCATGATGATCGTGGCCGGCGATGCGCCGGATTTCCGCACCATTTCGGAATTCCGCCGGCGGCACTTGAAGGCGCTGGCGGCGCTGTTCGTGCAGGTGTTGCAATTGGCCGAGAAGGCGGGGCTGGTCAAGCTCGGGCATGTCGCGCTCGACGGCACCAAGATCAAGGCGAACGCCTCCAGGCACAAGGCGATGAGTTACGCGCGCATGAAGCAGCGGGAAGCGGAGCTTGCGGCCGAGGTCGACGGCTGGCTCAAAGCCGCCGAGGCGGCCGATGCGGCGGAGGACAAGCTCTACGGCAACAAGCGCGGCGACGAGCTGCCCGACTGGGTGAGGGACAAGCAGAAGCGGCTTGAGAGGATTCGCCAAGCCAAGGCCGAGCTCGAGGCCGAAGCCAAAGCCGCGGCCGCCGAAGAGGAACGGCGCCGGCAGCAGGCCCAAGACCGGCGCCTCGCCGAAGGCCGCAAGAAGAACGGTCGGACCCCGGCACCGCCGAAACAGGAGCCTGACGGCAAGACACAACGCAACTTCACCGATCCACAAAGCCGCATCTTGAAAAGCAAGGATGGCTATATCCAAGGCTATAATGCGCAGGCGGCGGTCGATGCCAAAGCCCAGATCATCGTCGCCCACGGCCTGACGCCGAGCACGAGCGAGCACGACCAGCTCGTGCCGCTGATGGACGCCATTGACCACAATCTCGGCCGCAAGCCGAAGGAAGCCTCGGCCGATGCCGGCTATTTGAGCGAGGCCAACCTCGCCGCCTTGGCCGCGCGCAACATCAACGGCTACATCGCCATCGGCCGCGCCAAGTATCCCAGCAATGCCAACCGCAACATCACCGGGACGTTGACCAAGGCCATGCGCGACAAGCTCAAGCGGGCGGGATGGCGAAGTAGATACAGGCTTAGAAAGCAAATCGTCGAACCAGTGTTCGGACAAATCAAGCAGGCAAGAGGGTTTAGGCAGTTCCTGCTGCGCGGTATCGAGAAAGTGACGGCCGAATGGGCGCTGATCTGCACCGCCCACAACCTCAACAAGATCGCCAGAGCGGTCTGAGCGCACTATCCTTCATGAAACCGCCGGACCATAGAGCTAAATGGACACACTCCTAGCGAGCGCACCCATTGGGATAGAGGGATATGATGCTATTTTAACGCCGCCGCCCTTCGGATCTTAGGTTCAATGGATTTGGCCTATGTCGCCTCTCCACATCGAATCGTGAGGGAGCGCGTTAAGATGAATTGGCTCCCTGGGCTGGGATCGAACCAGCGACCATTCGATTAACAGTCGAATGCTCTACCGCTGAGCTACCAGGGAATAGGCCGGAGTTTTCGAGGGGCGCCTATAACAAAGCTTGCCCGTTTTGCAAAGCGTGGGAATGGATTTCATGTCAAAAACCCCGGTTTTGAGGGATTTGGTATGACTGCCGGGAACTGACAAAGCTTGGAGGCCACGGCCGGAATCGAACCGGCGTACACGGATTTGCAGTCCGCTGCGTCACCACTCCGCCACGTGGCCAGATCAGAAATCGGAGATGAAATGTCAGAGGTTGACATCCGACCTCCGACCTCCGGCATCTGATCTTGCCTTTTATCAGGGCTTCCCGCAAAAAAGCGAGCGGTTTTCGTAAGCGCCTTTTGAAAATGGGATCGCGGATGACTGATTACACTGCTGCGCGCCGCCATATGCTCGACAGCCAGGTTCGTACGGCCGACGTCACGGATCTTCGTATTTTGGCGGCGATGCAAGAGGTTCCGCGCGAGCGCTTCGTGCCGCCGCATTCGGCGCCGCTCGCCTATCTCGATCTCGATTTGGATGTGGGGGCCGGCCGGCGTCTACTCAAACCCATGGTGTTGGGCAAAATGCTGCAGGCGGCGGCAATCGGCCCCGACAACCACGTGCTCGATGTCGGCTGCGCGCGGGGATATTCCGCCTCCTTGCTCGGACGAATTGGCGGACAGGTGATTGCCCTCGAGGAGGACCAAGGACTCGCGCAAGCCGCGCGTGCTGAGGTCGCGGCGCTTCCCAATGTCCGCGTGGCCGAAGGGCCGTTAGCGGAGGGCTGGACGCAGGGTGCACCCTACGACGTGATCGTTCTCGAAGGCGCAACGGAGATTATGCCGCAGACGCTTTGCCGGCAGCTGAAGAACGGCGGCCGGCTTGTATGTGTGCTGGGCGCGGGGCCGGATGCGAAAGCCATGCTCTATCGCCGTAGTGGGGATGATATCGGCGCGCGGCCGATTTTTGATGCGACAGCAACGATATTGCCGGGTTTTGCCCGGGCACCGGTTTTCGCATTTTAGCACATGATTTTATCAACAATTCACCACACTGTATTGCGCAATTTACCCACTATTGTACCGTTTATCGGTGCAACTGTGACGAAAAATCCTCAGTGTGCGAGGTTTTTGGGGCGAATGCATTGTAAGGGGTTTCAAAATGGGCTGGGGCCACTTATGGTTTGCCGATTTAGCGATATGACTTTTTACGTGTAAGTCGAGGAAAGGCTAAGGGGTGGTCGAGTGGGGGCTTGGGGCATGGGGCGCCATAAGCGGTGGCATGTAACGTGCCGGCTTGAAAGGCGTGGGCTTGCAAGGCGCGGGCTTCGAGTGGGCATCATTATGGGTGCCGCCGTCCTCTTGCCGTTTTCGGCGCAAGCTGAAACGCTCCGAGAGGCTCTGGTGCGGGCCTATGAAAACAACCCGTCACTGAACGCGCAGCGGGCTTCGGTTCGCGCCACCGACGAGAATGTACCGCAAGCTTTATCGGGATATCGGCCAACCGTCACTCTTTCCGCCGTCGGCGGTGAACAGTGGCTCTCGACAACCCAGAAGGTCACCGGTTTCGGTGTTCTGCCGAATATGCCCGCGCGTTACCTCACACAGAGCGGCAGTAACGCGCCATTCTCAGCCAATGCGACGATCACCCAAACGCTCTTCAACGGCTTTCAGACGGCCAATCGCACGCGCCAGGCGGAGGCGCAGGTGCTCTCCTCGCGCGCGACGCTGCACGACGTTGGACAGACCGTTCTGCTGAATGCGGTCACCGCTTACATGAACGTTCTTCGCGATAAAGCGATTCTCGATTTGCAGCGGCGCAATGTCGAAGTCCTGCAGGAGCAGCTGCGGCAAACGCGCGATCGCTTCAATGTCGGCGAGGTTACACGCACGGACGTGGCGCAGGCCGAATCGAGTTTGGCTGCCGGCCGTTCGCAAGTGTTGGTCGCGCAATCGAACTACATCACATCGGTAGCGACATATCGGCAGGTGATCGGCATTCAGCCGGGACGCTTGACACCAGGAGCGCCTGTGGATCGTCTTTTGCCGTCCACTTTGCCGGCTTCGGTCGGCCTTGCCACGGCGACTCATCCGGCGGTGGCCGCCGCCCAATACAATGTCGACGTTGCGCTCCGGCAGGTGAAAGTGGCGGAAGGCGCGCTTTACCCGACGGTCTCGGTGCAGGGCAGCTTCGAAAAAAACCTCACTCCGGTCGGCAGTCTCAACACGATCGAAGGTTACGACGCCTCTATCCTCGGCATGCTCACGGTGCCGGTCTATCAGGGCGGCGCCGAATATTCCGCCATTCGTCAGGCCAAGGAGGTGCTGGGCCAGCGGCGGCTCGATCTTGACACGACGCGGGATCAAGTGCGTCAGACCGTCATGCAGTCCTGGGGGGCGCTTCAGGCCGCCAAGGCCGCGATCGAATCGACCCGCGCCGAAGTGCAGGCTGCCGAGATTGCCCTTAACGGTGTGCGTGAGGAAGCGCGCGTGGGGCAGCGCACCACGTTCGATGTGCTGACGCAGCAGCAGATGCTCGTGAATTCGCGTGTGGCCATGGTCACGGCGCAACGCGACCGCGTCGTGGCCTCGTATACGCTATTGGCGTCCGTGGGCCGTCTCACGCCCGAAGTGCTCGGCCTGCACGTTCCGATCTATCGGCCGCAGGTGCACTATGTTCAAGTGCGCGATAGCTGGGCCGGCGTTCGCAATCCCGACGGCCGCTGACGCTTGACGATTTTAGGTTAAACCATTCCGGCACAAACCTTCGCCTACCATTCCTTCGACTCTGTGGCCGATCATCCTTCGAGGGCCGCTCCGCGGCCGCCTCAGGATGACGGCTTTGGCGTCGTGTTTTGCGCGCTCGCGCGCTACCCCGTGCAT
Organism: uncultured Pseudomonadota bacterium; assembly: GCA_963697535.1. Classification (GTDB taxonomy): domain Bacteria; phylum Pseudomonadota; class Alphaproteobacteria; order Rhizobiales; family Xanthobacteraceae; genus Pseudolabrys. The sequence goes on from OY969085.1 coordinate 2,099,226, forward strand.
GTCCACAGCTCTTTGCCGGCGTGCGATGCGACGGACTTGAACCATCTGACTCTCCTAACATTTTGTTTGCGCATGATCTTTTTGCGAAAGCCCTTTCGACTTTTCCGATCAATGCGGTTCTCGCGCTCCGGTTCGAGCTCACACATGGGCCCCTCTTCGGCGTATAAACGCCTATGAGCGGTGATTCGCATTACGGGTGATGCCGGGATTCGACCAGATGACGTATGCGGCCAAGGTCCAAGAACCGTCGATGGAGGAGATCCTCGCCTCCATTCGACGCATCATTTCCGACAATCCCGCGCCAACATCAGCGGCCACGGACAGGCCGTCGGAATCCTCCGCACCCATGCCGGAGACAAGGCGGACGGCGGTCTCATCCATCGCCGGCCGGGCCAGACAATTTTCTCCCAGGTCGACGACCACAGTATCGGCCTCGCCCGCGTCCAGGGCCGACGCGGAGGCTTTTGATGCGGAGCGTCAGCGTGATCACGAGGTTGCTTCGAGAGATGCCCGTCCGGCCACGGCGCTACCGAGACCGGTAAACGATTCGACATCGGAGAGTTTATTGTCGAGCAACACGCGTGCGGCAGTCGACGACGCGTTTAAATCGCTGGTCTTGACCATGAACGGGCAAAACACGCCTACGCTCGAAGATATGGCGAAGGAAATGCTTCGCCCGATGCTCAAATCGTGGCTCGATGAGAATTTGCCCGGGCTGGTGGAACGTATCGTGCGCGCCGAAATCGAGCGCGTGACGCGAAGCCGCTAGATCGGTGCTTCCGCGCTCGTTCGATAATAGTCCAATCCCGGCAAGCTCAAGACCAAGCTCAACAAACCAGCCGATCAGTGGCTCCGGCTCGCTTGCTAGCTTGTTGCCGCTCGCATGGCGGCCTGCTCGGCCCAACCTCGGGCTTCATGGGTTATGGTTTTCCCGCGGCCGTGGCCCTGCAGACCTTACATCCGGATAAGACTTTGGGTTTGTGTAATGTATGTGACACTGGGCTACTGAATCATTGGTATTGTGTGAAAGCTAGTGGAGTGGATTTGACATTCGCTACCCACCTGGCCGCAAGCTCGCGAAGCGAATGTCAAATCCAAAACTCCACTAGAAACTTATATTTGGCTCATGGTCTTTCAATTCAAACATTCGCAAAAGATCCCCGCCGAAATGGGTAGCGAATGTTTGAATCGGACCACTAGAGCATGATCCCGAAAAAGCCTGCCCTCGGACTTGATCCGAGGGTGGGAACCGGTTTTCGGGAAAGATCATGCGCAAACAAAATGTTAGGAAGCACGAGCGGCTCGACAAATGGAAAACGTGCTCTAAGGGTGAACCCCTCCCATCGGACCATAAAATCGAGAGAATATTGAGCAGGATTTATGTCTCCTCCAGTTGGCCGAAGTCAGGGGTCCGTGGGCGCGCTGGCAGCGGACCGAGAAAAACCGCCCGAGCGAAAAACCGCTGGACTGCGAGCGGGCAAACAGCCGGCTGGCAAACAGCCTGTCGTCAAAGATCAACGACCTAAGAAGGCGAGCCCGCCGACATCCGGGGTCGTCGGCTTGTCCTGCCCCGCCGTGACCACACTGCCTAACGCACCCTCGCTCACGCCCAATTCGCCGGCGAACGTAATTTTTTCCGGCACGAATGCTCAGGACCAAAACGGTGTGTGTTCTGCGCAGCCGCCTCAGTTTGCTGGTCAGGCTATTCCGGCCAGTGCCGCCGCAGCCACCGCGGCCGCGCCTTCTCTTTCGTTCACCGATTCGAGTGCTCTGATTGCCAACTGGCACGACGTCGATGATGCCGTCAAAGTCCTGGAAGGACTAACGGGCCCGGGCCAGCAACAAGAGGCGGCCTATGTCGTCAACCAGGCATTGCTGCGTTTCGGGGATGTTGGTCACGTCAAAAATCTGATCGATGCAGTCCGAGATAACTCCGGCCTTCACAAGCTCGTTGTCGAACAGATTCTGCATCGGGCGGCGGAGCTGGAAGCCAAAAGCACGCCGGAAAACCGCGACACGCTGGATGGTCCGCACCATCAAGCCCGCATCTACGTTTTGGCGACCATCAAGGCGATGCAGGGTCGCGATGCAGAACCGGGCCACGAGGCCGAACTCGGTACACTAATCGCGCAGAAGCTCTCCCCCGAAGAAGGCGAGTTTCTTGCCAAGATCCTGGGTGTCGAGAATCCACTGGATAACAGCACTGCTCTGCTGGAGGCGCGTCATCGGCTTCTGTCCGCGCTCAACAACGCGCATACGAAAACGACCAGCGCGGTGGTACAGACGCTCTATCTGCTGATGGACGCCGACGACATTTTGAAATACCCCCCGCTCGCCGAAAGCCTGGCCGCAGCGCTGGCGCACGAGTTCTGCTCCAACTTAAGTGGAAAGCCAGGCTTTGAAGCCGCAATTGAGTCTGCAAAAAACCGCCTGCTCCCCATTCTGCAAAGTCGTGAAGGCGACTTATTGATGCTGCGCGGTTCGGAGGAAAGACGAGAGCGCATTCTGGCGACGCTGCAAAGCTACAATATCACCGTGGAAACCTTTGCCCATCACAAAGGACCCTGGGTGACCGAGCCGACCTTCGCTCACCTTCTGGCGGAAGGGATGATCCCCGCCGAGGCCCCCAATCGCGACGCCTTGGTCCGGCAAATGGGCGACATCCTCGCCACCCAACAAGGCCAGCAAATCAGATTCGGCTGGTATGGGTTCGATGCACGAGTCGACCTTGCTACCAAACTAGAGGCGATCCAGGTCATCCTCGACAATCACATCACCGCCAAACAGCTGCAAGAGACGCTGAACCCGTGGGAAAATCCCATTCTCGTCAAAGCCATCGCCGCCAAGAGAATGGCGGGCCTCATCGAAGCCAAATTGCCCATCGATGTGCCCATCAAGTTCGAAAGCCGTGAGTACCTGGTCGACTTTGTCGCCATTACCTCGGGCCTGCCGCCCGATCATCCGAAGGTGAAGCTGATTGTGGATCAGCTGATCAGGCAGGGCGGGCCGGAGCCCGTCGTGTCCTTCAGGCCGGTGTTTTTTTCCAGCGAGACCACCGGCATCGGGCAATTCCCTTTGTACCGCGCCGATACTGTTGCGAATCTCGGCCCAAACCGGTTTGGCCAGAACGTGTTTCTTCGAGATCACCTCTATGTCGACGACATGGGGCGCGCCTCCAAAACCAGCCCCAACCAAGGCCGCGTTCCAAGGCTTCTCGCGCAAGGGGAAACCCCGGAAGCCGCCCCGGCCGACAGTGCTCTCGAAGAATGGCTCGGAACGAGCCAAATGCCTTCCGGCGTGGTCGTCTTCCCCCGCAACGGCCATCTCTCCCGCGATGAAAAAACCGGCACCCTGGCGCTGGATATGGTCGATACACCGGAAAAGGGTCGCAATTTCGAACGGGGCATCACCGCCACCATGCTGGTCGGCGGCATTTTCGCCGGCGGCCTGACGCTTGCAGGCGCGGGCGGCGGGCTTGCCTCGTGGATTGGTGCGGGATCCACTCTTCACGGAATCTTCAGCGCCATCGTGGAGCGAGAAGACCGCGCCGACCAAGGGCTGAGCAACGCCTGGTCCGACCCCGCAGGGCGGGCCGTAAATTTGAGTTTGGGCGCGAGTATCGCTTCCTGCTTCATGTTCGGCGTCGGCCCGATTTTGAAAGAGGCCATCTATGCCGGCCGGCTATCCCACGAAATGGCGCTACTCGCCGGCTTGGCGAACACGATCGGGGCCGGCACGGATGCCGCGGCCTTCGTCAACGGGGTCGTCGACCTGATAGGAAATTACAAAAGGATGGAGCCAGACCAGATCGGCCTCGCCATCGTCCAATTGGGCTTGCAGGGGCTGATGTCGGGGGTGGGCATTCATCAGGCCGGCGGATTGGGGCGCGCCTTCAATCCCATGGCGCAAGCGCGGGCGCTGATCGCGGAATACCTGCCGCCGCCGACCGTCCATCTCGGCCACTCCTCGGTCAAGGGCAATGAGGTGGCCACCCGCCTGGTCGACGGCCACCATTATGAGGTCTTTGTCGGCAAGGATGCAGTCAATGATAAGGAACGGATCGCGATCCATGAGCGGATCGCGCGTGAGGCGGAAGGCGATATTCGATTGACGGAAATGCTCGCCCGCTGGGTCGGCGCGAGATGGGGCACGGAGAAGGGCTCCATCGTCCTCGACATCCGCAAACTCGACATCTGGATCGCCCAACAGAAGATTAAACTTCAGTTTTCCGCTGATCTGACGCCGGAAGAGCGCGCTGCCATCGTTAACGATATCGCGGCCTGCGAGAAACACCGGGACGAACTGACCCGAAGGCTGCAAGAGCTACGCGACAATCCTCGCGCCGACCGCGGCGGCCAGGCCATCCTCCTGCCGGATTCGACGGGAACGGGCGGCGCTCGGCCGGCAAGTGCATCAGAGCAATTCATTGAGTGGCTGGGTAAAGAACACGGTGATATTTTAACAAAAGCAAAAGCAGAGCTGGAAGCGCACGGTATCAATGTAGACCAGACGGCTCACGGAGGATTTGATCCGTATCGAAACCCACCCACAAATCCGGTCGCTTCCAATGCAGACACGGCGGTAGACAATATCGTCGCGTGGATCGTTCAGTCCGACAAAGGCCGGCTGGCCGAAAAAGGCTGGTGGGGTGGAAAGAAATATCGTGACATCTATTTAAAATACGTGGAGCTGATCGATGCCCGTACGAAAAAGCTCGACCAATTAAGGGGCGATGACGCAGATGCAGTTCTCAGAAGCGGCGTGCCGATAATAAATCACGGCGTCGCACACCCCCTGATGGATGAAGTCTCACCAACAGAGTCCGATGTTCGAGGTTGGCTGTACGCGAACCATCGCCAAATGATGGACCGAGCGAACCTAGACTGGATTAAAAATCCAAGGAATTGGGAAGGAAGATCTTTTATGAAGGTTACGGATATTATCTGGTGGCTCATACGGTCTAACAAATACCGGCTAGGGGTCGATCCCAAATATAACGATATCTTCGTATACTTCATTAAATTAAATGCTGCCCGCCTGCGTGAGATACATGATCGAGAATCTTCATTACTTTCCAATTGAGCAGATGCGCGAAGTCCGAGGACCGGCTTCTCGGTAATATTCGATCTCGCTGTGGGCTGTATGATCTCGCTGTGCATGTATCGGCGCATATGTTCCCCCCCCCCCCCCCCCCCCCCCCCGCCTTTCGCGTCTTGCGCAAGCAAGCCGTAGCAAGTGTCAGCCTATGGGTTTTATTAGCCTTCTTGGCTTCGCCGCTTCAGCCGGCGTGCAAACCACAGTCCCAGTGTGAGCAGGACGATCGCTGCCGCCAAAAATACGGGCACTGCCGTAAAGCGGTCGAACACGAACCCGCCCAGCGCCACGCCCGCTGTTTGTCCGAGGTAGAGCGATGACGAAAATATGCCGACCGCCGTGCCGCGCGCCTGCGGTGTCATCTGTGTCGCGTTGGTCTGGAGCGTGTTGTGCAGCATGTAAAAGCCGAGCCCGATCGCGGTGATCGCGAGCGGGGCGGCATAGGCATGCGGCGCAATGGCGAGCATCACATAGGCCACGGCCAATAGGACGCCGCCGCCCGCGGCAAGGCCGGCCTGGCCGACGCGTTGCACCAGGATTTTAACGGACAGGCTGTAAATCAATCCGCCGATCGCAAAACTGCTGACGAACAGGCCGACGATGGTAAAGCTCTCGCCGAAGCGTAAATGCAGGTCGGCGCCGACATAGGTGAAGGCGCCGAACATCGCGCCGAACTCGATAAAAGCAACCAGGATCAATGCGCGCGCCCAGGGGGAGCGCAAAACGGCGCCGTAGCCGGCGAATAAACCGTGCTTCTGTTGTACAAGCGAGCCGCTGCGCGTGATCGGATTGCGCCATAATTCGATGTAAAGTCCGACGGTGGCGAGCGCGAGCAGCCCCGCGAGCAGGAAAAACACGGTACGCCATCCAAACAGATCGCCAAGCACGCCGCCGGCGGCCTGACCGAACAATTGACCGAGAATTTGCCCGGAGAGAAACCGGCCGATGACTTGTTGGCGTCGGTCATAAGGAATGACATCGCCGATAAAGGCGAGTGCAAACGGGATGATCCAGCCGGTCGCAAGTCCGCTTCCAAATCTCGCCGCTATCAGGAAAGGCAATGTCGGGGCGAGCCCGCAAAGCGCTACCGCGATCGTGGAAACGCTGGCCGCATAGGCGACGCAACGATATTTGCCGAAGCGATCTCCAATCGGTCCGATGACGAGCTGCACGGATCCATGCGCCAGCAAATAGATCGTGACCACGAGCGATGTGGCGCCGACGCTGACCCGAAAGTCGGCGGCGATTTGCGGCAGAAGGGAATCGGTGACCCGCACCATGGCTTGGGCGGCGAAGCCGGCCATCGCCAGCAGCGTGATGGCGCTGACGGGGCTACCGAGTGAGGCCGGCGCGGGTTTCAGCATGATTTGACTCTCGAGGTCGGCCGGGCTTTTTAGCGCGTTATTCTGATATTCAGGTTCTTTTTGGAGCATCCGTGCCAAACAGTTCGGGTTTAGGCGAGTAAAGACAATGATCGATAAGACCTATCAGGCCCGAGAGGTCGAAGGCCGCATCGCGCGGATGTGGGAAGCGGCGGGCGCCTTTACGGCCGGCCGGCTTGAGCGCGCCAGAGCTGAGCCATATTCTATCGTCATTCCGCCGCCGAACGTCACCGGCTCATTGCATATGGGCCATGCGCTCAACAACACGCTCCAGGACATTCTCTGCCGTTTCGAGCGCATGCGCGGCAAGGACGTGCTTTGGCAGCCGGGCACGGATCACGCCGGCATCGCCACGCAAATGGTGGTCGAACGCCAGCTCATGGAGCGCCAGGAACCCGGCCGCCGCGCGATGGGCCGCGAAAAGTTTCTCGAGCGCGTCTGGGCCTGGAAGGCGGAATTGGGCGGCACCATCGTCAACCAGCTCAAGCGCCTGGGCGCGTCCTGCGATTGGTCGCGCGAGCGATTTACGATGGACGAAGGGCTTTCGCGCGCGGTCCTTAAAGTTTTTGTGGAGCTTTATCGCGAAGGGCTCATTTACAAGGACAAGCGGCTGGTCAATTGGGACCCGAAGCTGCTCACCGCCATTTCCGATTTGGAAGTGGTGCAGGTGGAGACGAAGGGGCACCTCTGGCATTTGCGCTATCCGATCGAGGGCAAGACGTTTGATCCCGGCGATCCTTCCACTTTTATTGTCGTGGCGACGACGCGGCCGGAAACAATGCTGGGCGATACGGCGGTGGCCGTGCATCCAGATGACGATCGCTACAGGGAATACGTCGCGGCGTTTGAGGCGGGTAAGCCGGTCAATGTTGTGCTGCCATTGGTCGGCGGACATATTCCGATCATTGCTGATGAATATTCAGATCCGGAAAAAGGCTCGGGCGCGGTGAAGATCACGCCAGCGCACGACTTCAACGATTTTGAAGTTGGCAAGCGGCATGGGCTGCCGCAGATCAATGTGTTTGATGAAGCGGCCGGATATTTCGTGCAACTCGATGTCACGCTTTCAGGTACGCCATATCGGTATGGGCCTGACAAGCGACCAAAGGGATCCGGCTGGTTACATGTACCTGCAGCTGGAAGGATCTTCCGGACAATGTCAAAGGTTTCGATCGAACTTCAAGGCGCGCAATAACAATACTCTCGTAAGCTCGAAGATTGATGGTTTGGTCTAGCAAAAATCGAGCCGCATACACACGCCGTTCCACATGGCGACCGCTCGCATGCGATCATCGAACCATTCCTCACCGATCAGTGGTACGTCAACGCGAAAGAACTTGCGAAACCCGCCATCGCTGCCGTGCGTGAAGGCAAGACAAATTTTATCCCGAAGAATTGGGAGAAGACTTATTTCGACTGGATGGAGAACATCCAGCCCTGGTGTATCTCGCGCCAGCTCTGGTGGGGACACCAGATTCCGGCGTGGTATGGACCGGACGGCAAAGTATTCGTCGCGTTAAACGAAGTGGATGCACAGCGCGACGCCGATAAGCACTATGGAAGAACAACCCTGCTCAAACGCGACGAGGACGTCCTCGACACCTGGTTTTCCTCGGCGCTGTGGCCGTTCTCCACGCTCGGCTGGCCGGAGAAGACGAAAGAGCTCGAGCGTTATTATCCGACAAGCGTGCTCGTCACCGGATTCGACATCATCTTCTTCTGGGTCGCGCGCATGATGATGATGGGCCTGCACTTCATGAAGAAGGAGCGGCCCGATGCGCCGGTCGATCAAATCGTGCCGTTTAGGGACGTCTATATCCACGCGCTGGTGCGCGATGCTTCCGGCGCGAAAATGTCGAAATCGAAAGGCAACGTCATCGATCCACTGGCGTTGATCGACGAATATGGCGCCGATGCCTTGCGTTTCACGCTGGCCGCCATGGCGGCGCAGGGTAGGGACATCAAACTTTCCACGCAACGCGTCGAGGGTTATCGTAATTTCGCGACCAAGCTTTGGAACGCCGCGCGCTTTGCCGAGATGAATGGCTGCGTCACGATACCCGGTTTTGATCCACAATCGGCGAGAGAAACGCTCAACCGCTGGATTGCGCATGAAACGGCAAAAGCCGCGCGCGAAATCACCGAGGCGATTGAAGCTTATAAGTTTAACGAGGCGGCGGGCGCGGCTTATCGCTTCGTCTGGAATATTTATTGCGACTGGTATCTTGAACTGGCCAAGCCTGTGCTGCTCGGCGGCGAAGGCCCCGCAAAAACCGAGACGCAAGCCATGGTCGCTTGGGCGCGCGATGAAATCTTGAAACTGCTGCACCCGTTCATGCCGTTCGTGACCGAGGAGCTTTGGGCTGTTACTGCGTCAGGGACGCACGGCGTTTTTCCCTCGGAGGGTAGCGAGGGGGGTGGTCATGGGCGGCAATCACCATCATTTCAATTACCCCCCCACAAGGGGGGAGAGAGGAATTCGCTGCTCGCCCTTGCCCAATGGCCTCAGTTCGGTGGTCTCGAAGACGCCGCCGCCGAAGCCGAGATCGGCTGGGTGATCGATCTCGTCAACGCGATCCGCTCGATGCGCGCGGAGATGAACCTCACCGCGCCTATTCCGCTGGTTCTCGTCAATGCGTCACGCGAATCGCAAGCCCGCGCCGAGCGCTGGGCCGAATTCATCAAGCGGCTCGCACGCGTTTCCGACATCTCATCAGCCGCAGCCGCGCCGCAGGGCTCGGTGCAGCTCATCGTGCGCGGCGAAGTGGCCGCCTTGCCCTTGATCGGCGTCATCGATCTTGACGCCGAAAGCGCTCGCCTTACCAAGGAAATGCAGAAGGCCGAAGCCGATATCGCGCGCGTCGATGCCAAACTATCCAACACTAATTTCGTTGCCCGCGCGCCGGAAGAAGTGGTGGAGGAAGAAAAAGAAAAACGCGAGGAAGCCTTGGCGCGGAAAACCAAGATCGCCGAGGCGCTGGAGCGGCTGAAGGGCACGGAGTAGAGCCGCCTTGTTGCTCGTGGCATTATTTCTGATGTGCGAATGAACGCTGCTGCAGCCAGTGTCTGGAAATGATGGCACCACGCATCATATGGCCTTCCCAAAAGCCCTTCCAATTTTCTCACTAAAGCCTATCATGTTGCCATGACCAAGCTTTTGGAGAAGGCCTTTGAAGTGGTACGCCTGCTGCCCCCCGGCAGCCAGGACGAGATCGCGCGTGCCATGCTGGCTTTGGCCGGCGACGAAGAGCCTGAGCCCATCGATCCGGCGCATCTTTCGTCCGTCATGGAAGGCATGTCGCAGGCGCGTGATAATCGCTTCGCGACGGACGAAGAAATCGAAGCTGCATTTCGCCGTTTCGGTCGATGAAACTTAGGCTTGCGCCGCGAGCGGTACGCAATATTGCCGATATCGCCGATTATTTCCACACGCACATTATTTCCACGCGCACATTATTTCCACGCGCACAATCATGCTGCTGCGAAAGATGTCCGTGCGGCGCTTGTGAGGTCGTTGCAACAAATTAGTCGTTTTCCGTTACTTGGAAGAGCGCAAACGGCCAAAGGCGTGCGCAAGCTCGTCGTTCGCAAATACCCGTATTTAATTTATTACGCGATTGATAATCAGCGCGAAGAAATCTTAATTCTCACCATTCGCCATTCCGCCCGTGAACGCGAGCACGAGGATGCTTAAAGGCGATGATGTTTGTTTAGTGGTAATGAGGGAACGTCATTCGGTTTTCTATATTGGCTTAACCTGCGCGCGCCGGGAGAGCGCCCATGGATTGCGACTTGCTGCAAAAATTGGAGCTTTTGCACGCGGCGGGGACGCAATTCACGCCCCCGGATGGCCGGGAGGTCGTGCGGACCTTTTACGACATTCTGACTATTCTCGACAATAAAGGACTGGCGCTTCTGGCCTTCGACGGCATCATTGTCGCTGCTACCACATTCGCCGCGGAGAAAGGCGGCGTCTTTCAAAAGCCCGGTTTGGCGCGCTGGCTGGCGATCGTCATTATCTTTCTATCGCTTGCCGCCGCCGCCGCCTGTCTTTTTGTCTCTGAAGTTTCCTATCCGTTCTTTTATTATGTCAGCTGCAGCGCCCCCCACGGTCTGGATTATACCCGTGAGATCGATCGTCTTTCCGACTTGGTCGACTGGCGGACCGACTATTTTCAATTTGCCTGGTGGTGTTCGATCATCGCTATTCCGTTGTTTGCGGTGATGTTCTGGGTCTCGCTGAATTGGGCCCGGCAAGGAGGCGCGAAAGAGCCCTAAATTTTATCGCTTGATTTTCGTCGCTTCGGCCGCGAATGGTTTGCTCAGAAACTTTGAGCCTCTCAGCCCGTAGCGCCAGGGATGCTCCGCCGCCTTGCTGATGCCGATACGTTTGCCGACAGCGATGTCCGGTGCCTCATGGCGCTCGTAGAGTTCAAACGGCGGCCGGTCGAGGGGCAGGCCGTTGTGCTTAATGGTCACGCCGAGCGCTTGACACAGTTTGCCCGGCCCCGAACAAAGAGCGCGTTCGTCGCGCAGGCCGCGCCGCCGCCGCATAGCCGGCAAACCGTGTGCCGGTGCCAGCGCCCGAATGAGAACCGCGCTGGCCGAGCCTTCTTCTTCGCAGACGAAGTTGAGGCACCAATGAATGCCGTAAGAGCGATACACGTAGGCGAAACCGGGAGCGCCAAACATCACGGCGTTGCGCGCTGTGCGGCCGTTATAGGAATGCGCCGCGGGGTCGGCGTGATGGTAGGCCTCAACTTCAGCGATAGACCCACCTGCGCCATCAACCATGAGCATCGTCCCGATCAGATCGGGCGCGACCGCGTGCACGGAGCGGGCGAAGAAGTCTCGGGTGAGCTTACGCTCCATGGTCGTTCGCCCGGTCCGGAAAAGGCATTTTGAAGCAGATGCGGTGGGCCTTGGCTAAGCCAAAAGTGAAGACAAGAATTTTAACCGAGTGCCTTGTAATATTTTCAGAAAATTTCTTGTTGACGTTAAACATTAACGCCCTGGCATTGTGTCTCTACTGCAACACCTCGCGAACAATCTGAACGCCGCCGCTTTTCTGAGGTGGTGTCGCCGCGATTTGGCCATAGGTTTCATCGAGATCGGAACCACTTGCTCGGATGCCGCGTTTCGCGGGTCTGGTGAACCCCAGATGAGACTTTAATCTCGCTCTCGGCCGGTTGCTCGCCACGGCTTGCGCGGGTGAACGCGGGTGAAAAGGCGAGCAATGTGGCATCACGGGCGGGCAGGAGGCAATTCGTGTCATGGACGCAAAGACCACGCTAAAATCCAAGCTGCCGAGCCGTCACGCCACCGAGGGGCCCGAGCGCGCGCCGCACCGCGCTTTCTATTACGCGATGGGGCTGACCTCGGAGCAGATCCATCAGCCCTTTGTAGGCGTCGCCACCTGCTGGAACGAGGCAGCGCCTTGCAACATCGCCCTGATGCGCCAGGCTCAAGCCGTGAAGAAAGGCGTTGCCTCGGTCGCCTGCACGCCGCGCGAATTCTGCACCATCACGGTGACCGACGGCATTGCCATGGGACATGCCGGCATGAAGGCTTCGCTGCCTTCGCGCGAAGTGATCGCCGATTCCGTCGAGCTGACCGTGCGCGGCCATGCCTATGACGCATTGATCGGTCTGGCCGGTTGCGACAAGTCGCAGCCCGGCATGATGATGGCGATGTGCCGCCTCAATATACCGTCGATCTACATTTACGGCGGCTCGATTTTGCCCGGTAATTTCAAGGGCAAAGAAGTGACCATTCAAGACGTCTACGAAGCGGTCGGCCGCTATTCCGTCGGGCAAATGACCGAGGAGGACCTCGATACGCTGGAGCAAAATGCCTGTCCTTCGGCCGGCGCTTGCGGGGCGCAATTTACCGCCAACACCATGGCGACGGTATCGGAGGCCATTGGGCTCGCGTTGCCATACTCGGCCGGCGCGCCGGCGCCTTACGAAATGCGCGACAAGTTCTGCACGCTGGCCGGAGAGATGATCAAAGACCTGATCGTCAAGAACATCCGCCCTCGCGACATTGTGACGCGCAAAGCCTTGGAGAATGCCGCGGCGGTCGTTGCCGCCACGGGCGGATCGACCAATGCCGCGCTGCATTTGCCGGCCATTGCGCATGAATGCGGTATCCAATTCACGCTGTTCGACGTCGCCGATATCTTCAAAAAGACACCCTATATCGCGGATTTGAAACCGGGCGGCCGTTATGTTGCCAAGGATGTGTTTGAGGCTGGTGGCGTGCCGTTACTCATGAAGACATTGCTCGATCACGGCTTCCTGCATGGCGACTGTCTGACCGTCACTGGCCGTACGATTGCCGAGAATTTGCGATCGGTGAAATGGAATCCGGATCAGGACGTGATCCGCCCGGCCGATAGGCCGCTGCTGGCGACGGGCGGCGTCGTCGGCCTCAAAGGCAATCTCGCGCCCGATGGTGCGATCGTGAAAATCGCCGGCATGAAGACGCTGAAATTCTCAGGCCCGGCGCGCTGCTTCGACGGCGAAGAAGCCTGTTTCGAAACGGTGAAGAACCGCATTTATAAAGAAGGCGAAGTGCTGGTCATTCGCTACGAGGGGCCGCGCGGCGGTCCCGGCATGCGCGAAATGCTCTCGACCACCGCCGCTCTCTACGGCCAGGGCATGGGCGAGAAAGTGGCACTCATCACCGATGGACGCTTCTCCGGCGCCACGCGCGGTTTCTGCGTCGGCCATGTCGGTCCGGAAGCGGCTGTGGGTGGTCCCATCGGGCTCATCCGCGATGGCGATATCATCGCAATCGACGCCGAGACGGGCGCGCTCGAGGTGAAGCTCTCCGATGCTGAATTGGCGCAACGCAAAACGGCTTGGAAGCCGCGTGCGAACGATGCGGCGGCCTCCGGCTATTTATGGAAATACGCCCAGCAAGTGGGGCCGGCGGTCAATGGCGCTGTCACCCATCCTGGCGGCGCGGCCGAAAAGGAATGCTATGCAGACACCTAAATCTCTGCTGAGCATCGCGGCCATCGCGCTTGGCCTCTCCGCCGCGCCGGCACCCGCACTTGACGGCGGCAAGTCCGAGTCCACGATGGCCTCGCTTCCGGTGTCCGCCATGGAGGCCTTCCGCTCCGGCGCGCATTGGCTCAAGGCTGGCGAGACGGCCAAAGCCCTGCATTCGCTCGAATACGCGGCGGCGAACGGGAACGCCTTGGCGCAGTGGAAGCTTGGGCGTCTGTATGCGGAAGGAAAGGGTGTCGCCCGCGACGATCTGAAGGCTTTCGATTATTTCCGTGACATTGCCGACAGTCACGCCGACGATCTGCCCGACACGCCGCAGGCGCGCTTTGTCGCAAACGCCTTTGTCGCGCTGGGCCAGTATTATCTCGATGGCATCCCGAATACCTCCATCAAGCGCGACCCCGTACGCGCGCGCAGGATGTTTTCTTATGCCGCATCTTATTTTCGCGACCCGGACGCGCAGTATCATTTGGCGCGGCTTTATTTGGATGGCGTCGGTGCGCCCCATGATCCGCGCCAGGCGGCGCGGTGGTTCGGTCTGTCGGCGCAAAAAGGTCAGCCCAATGCGCAAGCCATATTGGGCGCCATGCTGTTTGCGGGCGACCACGTTCCGCGCCGACCCGCACACGGACTCATGTGGTTGACGCTCGCCAAAGATAGCGCGGACGCCGATGAGCAGCCTTGGGTTACGAAACTATACGAGAGCGCCTTCAAGCAGGCGACCGAAGATGAACGCGCCCTCGCATTGGTTTATCTCCGACGCTGGTTGCAAACGCGCCGAGAGTAGCCGTCGGCCTTTACAAGATTCCGAACACCGCTAGAGCGAGCATGACCTGCGCGGCGAAACCAGCGGCGAAGGATAAGGTTCGCAACACCGGAATGCCGAGCGTGTAAATGACCGCATGCGCCAGCCGCGCCCAGAAATAAAGCGCGCAGGCGATGACCGTGATCGCGGTCGAGTGACCTTCGGCGTCGAGGATCAACACCAAAGTGGCAAAGATCACCAGGTTTTCAACGGCATTGATATGAGCCGCATGCAGCCGTTGCGCCCAGGCTGTCTGCGGCTTGTCGTCGCGCGACGGGTTTGCCATCGCGCCCCTCAATCCCCGTACCGCAATGCGATCGAGAATATAGGGTATCCACAAAACTCCGGTCAGAACGACCGTCCATGCCAGCCACGTCAGTTCTTTGGACATCGTCGGCTCCCCCTTTACGGCGATTAAGAGCTGATATGTTATCCCCGAGTCGCTCTCTTGTCGCCGCCCATCAAGCCGATCGAAATCGTTTCCTCAGCCGGTGATGAATGGCAATCCCCCTGACGCACCATACGCAAAAGCCGGCAGATTGCGCCGGACTGGTTCCCGGTTTCATTATTGACCTGTATCAATGCAACGCCGGCGCAAATGGGTTTTTCTCCGGCGGCCGGACGCTATGAAGAAAGAAATGTCGACCATTGTTGCCGCAAAAAGAGGCGGGCATGACCACGTATATTGTTGGTCTTCGGTATCGAACACGCTCAAAAGCGCTGACGATTGAAGCAGAAGATGCGCTGCTCGCCGCGCTCCGCGCTAAAATCGAAAACCCGGAGGCGTTGGTCAGCTACGTGCGCAAATCAAATCAGCGTGGCGATCGCCGTCATCCGCATGAGCGGCTGCCAATTCGGCAAAACCGATCATAGGCAAAAGCAAAGAGAGCCGCTTTTGGCCGCACGCGTCGCTTAGGTTCACAGTGAAGGCATTCCACCTTGCTGGCTCACGCTTCACCCGGGGCCACTGCGTTGTCATGAAGCATTGTTCTGGATTCGCGCTTTCGCCGGAATGAGCGGACCGTCTCTGCTTACACTTAAATCCGATAGGCTTGACGCGATAAAAAGGCCCTCGCACAGACGAAAGCTTAAACGACCACCTTCGTCATCCGGCTGCAAATCCGTTTTGACCTCCGATGTGGCTTGCGTCAGCATGGCACGCAGCAGTCGCTGCATTGTTTCGTCGTGACGCCCCGCCCAACTGGCAAATTCGATCGATTTATATATTTCCTCGTCGTGGCGAATGATTAAACCAGCCTTTGCGAGCGCGTCACGCCATTCCGTCATCGACCACGCACGCAGGTGGCTTGGGTCACGAAAGCGCTCGAAGGCATTGATGTAATCGCCGACGCTGCCGGGCGATACTACGTTGTCGACAAGTGCAAAAAGCGCGTTCGGCTTCAGCACGCGGCGCACTTCCGACAGGAAGTCCGGAATCGACTCAAAATGATGCGGGGCGATGCGGCACGTAACGAGATCGAAACCCTCGTCTTCGAACGGCAGCGCTTCGGCTTTGGCATAGGCCGTGCGGATATTGGCAAGACCGCGCCTTTGCGCTTCAGCCTTCACGATTTCGAGCATTTCTTGGGTAATATCGCTCGCCCAGACGCGGGCGACATGCGGGGCGAATGTGTAGGCGACGTGGCCGCCGCCCGTGGCGATGTCGAGCACGTGCCATTCTTTCTGCGGCGCCGTGAGTGCGACGAGCCGCTCAAGGCTCTTGCCCGCCGCGTGCGGCTTCGACGTCAGATAATGGGCGGCGGTTTTTCCGAATTCTTGTTGGACCAGGGATTTGTTCATGGGCGGTCGCCAAATAAGTGGGAGGGTCGAACGGCCTATGACATAGCCGATATCTGAACGTGGCGACAACTGGTCATGGGTTATCTGGATCGTTACGATCAAGATCGTCATAGCCGTGGCGACTGCTGTAGAATGTCAGCGCCATCAAGCCCCCGCCGACGAGTGCGGAGAAAACCACCCCGCCTATGATGGCAAGCCAGCCATAGACGGGGATGGTTTCGTCCGCCAGACGGCTCCACGCCGAGAACGCAAACCAAAGCGAGGCGGCCAAAAGCCCGAGCAAAGGCGCCAAAACGTATAAATACCGCATAGGGCACTCGACGAGCATGATCTTTTCGGGTCGAAGCAGCCGGCTCATTCCCGCGCAAGCAGGAATCCGGAACGACATTGAAGCGTCGATCATTTTTGCGCTGGCCCCCAATTTCGCGGGGGTGAGCGGCGGAGGTGAGATTTTAGCGGTCGCTTTTGGCGATGGCCGCATTGATCGTCTCAATTTTTGCGGCTTCTTTTGCGGCGTCGCGTAAAGCCTGGTCGTTGGCCGGTTCGCCCGGCGTCATTTGCCCATCGATGACTGGGCCGCGGCGCAAACTCGACCGCAAACCGGTGACCTCGCTTTGCAGCCGGTCATTATCCCGGCGGGCGGCTTCCAGAGCGCCTTCGACCACTGCGCGTTCCACCCGTTCGCGCTGTAACGCCGAATTGAGGTCGTCGATACGTTTTTCGATATTGGTGCGGCTGACTTGGATATCCGCCTCCAAATGTCCGTTGCGCTGGGTGAGCGAGGCGATTTTTTCTTCAGCCCGCGCCAAAGCAGCGTCGCGAGACTTCAGCGTCTTCGTCAGCGCGCCGTTGCGTTCGGCAAGAGCGACGCGCGCCTGTTCGAGATCATGGATGTGACGCTCGCGCCGCTCTTGTGATGCTTCGAGCTGGGCCAGACGTTTCTCGGAATTGTTTCGAGCGATCGTGGCCTCGACGGAGCGGCGATCAAAAGCGCGCACTTCCTCCGTGCGGGCGATGAGGTTTTGCCGTGCTTCCGCAAGCAGCCGCTCGGCCGTGGCCGCGCGCGATTGCAGGGCACCCAACCGCATCGTGAGGTTACTGCGATCGGTCTGATGCTGCTCCTTGGATTCATCGAGCGCGGCCGCCAGCCGGTCACGCTCGGCAAAGACTTCGGCGAAGTTTTTTTCTATTTTGCCTAATTCGGCGCGAGCGGCAGTCAAGCCGTTTTCGGTTTCGGTCAGCCGCTGGTTAAGGCGGGCGGTTTCATTGAGGGCACGGTCGAGGGATGTCTCAAGCGAGCGCTTGTCGTCTTCGACCAGCGCGAGTTTCTCTCGCGAAGCCGCGAGGTCACTTTCCAATGCCAGGATATGCTGGTCGCTATCGTCGATCTGTTCCTGCATCGAGCCGCGAATTTCGTTCAAGTTGCGGCGTTGAGATTGCTCCTGTTCGAGCTGGAGTTCGAGCTCGGCGATTTGGACACTGCGCGTTCTAATTTCATCCGTAAGCTCAAACTGCTTGCTTTCCAGCGTGCGGTTGGTCTCCCGCGTAATTTCGATCTCGTCGCGTTGTTTGTCGTTTTCGGCTTCGAGCCCCGTCGTCTTTTTCTCGATGGCGTAAAATTCGGCGCGCAATGTTTCGTAAGCGGCGCGTGCTTCATCGAGACGGTTCGTCAGGCTGACCGTTTGCGATTTTTCCTGCTCCAAGGCGCGAAGCGTGCTGTTAAAAGGCTGCACCAGCCTGTAGAAGGTCTCCTTGAGTTCGTCGAGTTCGCTGATCTTGCGGGCCGTATCGTTCAGCAAATTGCGCAGGGCTTCGTTTTCTTCGCCCATGCGCGAGCCGATATCGGAAAATGTTTCGAAATTCTGGGCTTGCTTGGGAGGGGTGTCGTCATTTGGGCCGGCGGGGCCTGGCCGCGACGCGCTGGTGTTTGAACCGTCGTTGGCCTTGCGGCCAAATAGCTCCGACAATTTCGCCATGAATCCCCCCAATGCGATGCAAGAAGACGCAACCCTAATCGTGCGGTATCAAGATATTACAGACTATGCCGTACTGGAACAATAAATTCTGACGGCGGGGAACCGCGATCATGGTGAATGGCCGGAAATTGCCCTGAAATCGAAAAACGTGCTGATTGCAGGTCGCCATGACAAAACAAGCCGAAAGCCCGTCTGCAAAGGCGGGGGTGAGCTATAGCTACCGTCCGTCGCTCTTGGCCCCCGGCTGGACATTCCGGCTGACCGAGGAGGGGGTGGCGTGGAGCGCCGGCAACAAATCGGACCTCATGCGTTACGGCAACATCAGGCGGATTCGTATGCGTTTTCGGCCGATGAGCATGCAATGGCAGCGATTTACGACCGACGTCTGGTCTGAGGATGGGCAAAAATTGCACCTTGTTTCGACGTCCTGGAAAAGTCTGGTCGAGCAGGAGCGGCTGGACCAGTCCTATACGGCGTTTGTCGCCGAACTGCATCGGCGCGTTGCCGCGGCTGGGGCCTTCGTCCGCTGTGAAAAGGGCGCCAATAAATATCTCTATTGGCCAGGTCTGCTCGCCTTTGTTGCCATGTCGCTGGGCTTTGCGGCACTGATCGCCCGCGCAGTGCAAGCAAAAGCGATCGGCGGGTTGGTGTTTATTGCGGCATTCCTTCTTTTGTTTCTTTGGCAAGGCGGCAATTTTTTCCGTCGTAACCGGCCGGGCCTTTACGCGCCCGATGCGCCGCCGCCGGAGCTGATGCCTTGAGCGGCGCTGAATCGTCCGCCGTCAGGTCGACAATCAACGGCATAGTTATCGACCACACGAATGGGCTTCGATCCGTTTTTTTGAAAAGAGAGAAAAATCTCGGTCCGCAACTAAATAATCAGTATCTTAAAAGGAGGTATTGTATTAACATACAATTAGGAGTTAGTACGCAAGTATGATGAGTTTTTTCACAGGTGTGAGTTCAGTGCGAACGGAGAGTTGATTTAGTGAAGTTTCGCAGCTGGGGGGCAACAATGCGCTTCAAGTTCGGTTGCATTTTTTTTCTGATGCTTCTGCCGATCGGTGTGGCAACTGCCGCCGAATACGAGGTGAGCATCGAGCGAGGCCTCCATTACGCAGAGCACGACGGGACCAAATTACTAGGTGATCTTTATCGCCCGAAAGGGCTTTCGAATGCTCCTGTCGTCGTCGCAATCCACGGCGGTGGTTGGAAGGCGGGTACCCGGGCGGTGTATCGACATTGGGGGCCGTTCCTCGCGCGTAACGGAATTGCCATGTTCGCAATCGATTATCGCTTGGGGAGGCCCGGCGTTTATCCGGCGGCGGTTTACGACTCCAAAGCAGCGATTCAATTCGTACGGGCAAAAGCGGCGATATATGATCTCGATCCGTATCGCATCGGGCTAATCGGAGATTCAGCAGGCGCCCATCTTGCGGCATTGCTTGCGCTCGCCGGAAATCAATATAGCACTGCATATCGCAATGATCCGAACGCCTCTACTTCAATTAACGTCAAAGCTGTCGTCGGTTTCTATGGAGTGTATGACATGCTGGGACAATGGGATCATGACATAAATGCGCGTCCGCTCGACAATATTGTTGAAAATTTCCTGGGTGTCTCGCCAATGCAGAATCGTCGCATTTACTTCGAATCGTCGCCGCTGAGCTATGCGACTATCGATCGAAAAGGCACGCGCTTCTTGCTGATTCACGGCGCCGACGACGATATCGTCGACGCGCCGAGCCAGTCGGGTGCTTTCCTCAGAGCGCTTACGCGCGCGGGATTCTTCGTGCGCCGTATTGTCGTTCCGGGGGCCGGACATTTGTGGGCCGCCGATCCGTTCGAGAACGAACCGTCCGGCTTTGGTGCAAGTATCGCGCCACGCCTGCTGCGATTTTTGCAAAGTTCATTGTAATGATGAGCGCGATATCCCACGTGCTCGGTACCACGTGAAACCAATGGATGAGATAGTCCGTCGATGTATTCCGAACCGGAATGAATTCGTCATCCTGAATTAATCCGCACACAGATTTGTCGTCATAAAAGCAAAGGGGGAGGCTATGATAAAACGAATCCGCGTTGAACCGTTATCGACTTATTTGGAGGCGCGCCGGAAGGGGCCGATCTATCCGGTCGCGGTTGCCGGCGGGTTTGTTTATGTATCAGGGCTACCGCCGTTCGATCCGGAAAGCGGGGAGATCAAACGGCATCCCATAGAGCGCCAAGCTGAGATTGTGCTGGAACAAATGAAACAATGCTTGGAGAGCGCCGGCTCGTCCATGACGCAAGTGCTCAAATGCAATGTCTATTGCACGGATGTTGCGCATTTCGGCAAGGTCAACGATGTGTATTCTCGGTATTTCCCGGTGGAAGCTCCTGCTCGGATATTTCTGTGCGTTCCTGCTTGGCCAGGACCTTTCGACATCGAGATCGATTGCGTAGCGGCGGCATAACCCGAATCTTCAAGAAAGATATTTCATGCCGATCAAATAAAAATACGTGATTAGGCACATTCCCAATGCATAGTAACCATGCAGACGATAGCTCGTATTTGAGGGCGCAGTATGGAGGCTCGACGCAGCCAGGATCGCGCTGATCGAAGCAGGTGAAACCAGCTGTCCGGCGATAAACATAGTCACCCAAGCCAGGTATTGCAGATGTAGACCACCGAATATGCCGCTATCGACCAGCGGAAAAACCAAACTGAAGAGGATGATTGGATGGATACCGAGAACGCAAATTGCTGGAAGTAGAATAGTAACCCAGGCTGTCGCCAGCAGCGGTCCTCCCCAAAGCGCAGCAACGGTTTGACTGAGTTGTGCCGATTCACTCATCGATGTGACGAAAGTCGCGAGAACACCACAGGCGAGCAACAGAAACACTTCGGCGCTGCTGCCGGAAATTGCTTCGCGAAATTCAGTGAGACAAGTCTGCAGGGACCGTGAAGCGAAAAGCGCTTCACCAATGTAAAGACAAACGCCCGCCACCGCGATGGCTTCGGGGATCGGACAACCTAGAACGGAGGCAATACCGAAAAGAAGCCAGAACACTCCGCCCAAAATGCCTATGTGCCGCCATTTTGGTTCTTCCCCCACGGCGCCAGACAACTCAATGCGCTGCAAGCAGATGGAGGCGAACCCGGCCAGAAACAAAGGAAATCCGGCTAGCGCGACCATCGCTCCGCTCAGACCTGGTAATGAAGCGCTTACGGCAGCCGAGGCGAGTGTTGTCGGAACGAGAAGCATCGTAACGGTGACTGCGCGCATCGAGATTCGCGCTGCCGCGATCGGGGGCGTGACAACTGGCGCCACGACCGTCGTTATTAGGGGGACAGTTGCCAGACTCAGCGGAAACGTCAGAATCATCGACAGGATGCCAACAACACCGGAACGCCAACACGGCCGGACGCTGCCGACCGACCTCTTGATGAGTCCGTGCAAGCCTAACCTCGATACGACCCTTTGCAGCAAGGCGATCCCGATCAGAAGCTCGACTACGATTCGGTATCGCTGCAAACCTTGCATCCAGTCCAGGTGCGCGTTGCCAAAAACAGTCCCAACTGTAACCAAGAGGAATATTCCCGCGGCTAGGCGGGTCGAGAACTTACCGCGCCAATTATTTTGAGTTGTCGATACAAGACCAATGACGCCGACGATCAGTCCTGCGCCGGTAAGAACCGACGCGCCATGAAATCCGATAACAATCAAAATAACGCAGGCGACACTGATCAAGCCCGGCAATATGTCCTGGCTCGCGAAGGTCCTTGCAATTTCCGTTTTGATAGGCATCTACACCCTCCTCGTACCACGCCGTAGCCTTACTCAGCGCGGTTCTCCGCCATCTGAGCCCATCATTGCTTGCACCGGTCCTTCGCTACGTTTTGTTCTTTTTTTGCACAATGCTGTTGCGTATCACGCGAAGGCCACTTGCAACTTCGCATGCCGCGCCGAACTTGATCGCCTCTTGAGGAGTGTGTCATTGAAGCCTTGCCCAAAATCAGACCTGGCGATGGCCGGGTATTTGCGACTTTACACCGCGCACGTCATCTGCGAGGGCCAATAGCGGAAGAAAAGCAGCCGGTGAACGACGTGTGTCGAGAAGCGCAAAAATCTTCAAAGCGCAACGGCCGGAAAACTGGATAAAGCGCGAATTCACCTGCGCGCGGGGCAACACATAGGTACACCAGTTGACACCCTCCACAATGATGCCGAGCGCCCAGATGTTGGAATGCACACGCCCGGACGCGTTAATCACGTTTTGTGAAGCGTCGACATCGATCCCGCCGGGGTGAAAGCCGCCGTTTCTGTAGGGACGCAGAGCGCCGCGGCGCAGCATATTGCGGATCAGCGCGGATTCCTGTTTCTCAGGATAAACCGTACAGTCGATCCGGGCACGAACGATGACGTCCATATATTCTTCGACAGGCTTGGCAAGCTGCGTCGAACGAAGGATGAAATGCGCCCTCGCTGTGTCAAGCGACAGATCCGGATTCGGACCAGGCCCCAGCGACACAACACCCGCATCGAGCAGCGCAAGCAGCTCCATATTGCGCTCCTTGGGAGCGCCGGCGGCGATCCGATACATATTTGGCATAACTGTGCTTATGAAGCGCCTGTGACTATCTTCGGTCAAACCGCCGTAATCGACGGCGTAACGGATGTAATCACGAACATCACGTAATACGTCTGTCGCCGCCTTGACAGGATTACGCACATTGCCGCCCAGGGCATGCGTTAGATCGCGATCGATATGATGCCGTGCTGAATCGGCAAACGCCCGCTGGTCCTCGAAACGCCCATCGCCCAGGGGGAAAAAAATTTCTGCCATCGTCCGCTCGCTCTCTATGCTCGGCACGTATTGGCTAAGATCAACCTGTTCTGATCCCGAACGAGTGGCATCGTACACAAAACACATTTCTTTTTTCAGCATTGGCCAAAGATCGACATCATAGTCGAGCTTAGCGCTGCCAGTCGTCACCTTCTTCTGGCGCCTCACTTCGTCTATCCATGCTCTCGTGAAAAACACCGGCCGGTGTAAGCCTCCAATTCCCTTCTGATTGACTCCACGCGCCGAAAAGGGCACGCCTTGACGAGAATAGAGGATCATATGTGCCGGCTCTCGGCCGCTTGCTTTGTATTTGAATCGGTCACTTCCATCAGGAAGAAAGCAGCCTCCCCGGCCGATTGTCAGCTCCGAAACGATGTCATAAGCCGTGAGTCCCATCCCCTGTATGCCGACTCGCGCATCGGAGCTAATTGACTGCAGGCAACCTATAGGACTGACACTTCTCAGATACTGTAACTTGGGATTTTTCCATGTACCTGAACGTGCCTGTTCTTCGAGAGCCTCGTCTTCCTCGCTCGCACAGTTTTCACTGTGTCCTGTCGTGATAACTGCGCAATCGACTACGATGGTGAAACCGCCCGCGATTGCAACGCGCAGCCTGCCATCGTCCAGGGGCTGAAGGTCTTCGGCCAAACGACGGTGATGTGTCAGGTGTACATTACGCGGAAGCGAATTAGCCAACAGATCATATACGTAGGTCAGGTACTCACCCAAAATGGATCGAGGGAGGTAGTCATCTTCGTGAACATCCCGCCCGTCCCTGGGTGTCCGGACAAATCGCGCATCCACCCGCCGATAACCTGCGGCTCGAACCCAATCAAGCAAAGAAGGGCCGGGCTTGATCGGGCCAGCATCCCGCACGCTTTCATCGGTAAACAAGGTAATCTGCCCGGCCACGGTATTGGTCAGGCGATGATCCGGCTGTAACGACGGATGCGTACCTTGCCCCGGTTCACCAGGATCGATCAGATGGATATGAATACCCCAGTCCGGCTTGCGTTCGGTGTAGAGCGCAATTATGCGCTCAAATACGCTGAGGCCTCGCGGGCCAGCGCCGATGATGGCAATGTGGTTGAGCTGCATCCGCTAGCTGATCCGCTTGATGATCCATCCATTGGTAACCGCATCAAGACCTATCTTGGGGTAATATTCCATTGCTTCGGGAGACGAGAGAAGCAGCAGCATGGATTGGCCGCCGACACGGCGTTTAACCCGCATGACCAAT
The DNA here is from genome assembly GCA_963697535.1 of uncultured Pseudomonadota bacterium. Lineage (GTDB taxonomy): Bacteria > Pseudomonadota > Alphaproteobacteria > Rhizobiales > Xanthobacteraceae > Pseudolabrys. The sequence goes on from OY969085.1 coordinate 2,123,372, forward strand.
TCTCGCCCGATGCCATGCCGTTGGTATTCCTTCGCCACCGCGAGGTCGGACAGATAGCAGCAATAACTGAAATCAGTCAGCGCGCGGGCAATCCCGACCAAACGATTGTCCGCATAGGCCCCGATAATAAGATTGGCGTTTTTCAACATTTTCTCGAGGCGAGGAAGATCATCAACGGGCCGGCGAATTCCGGAGGAACGAAAGAGGACGGCCAACTCGCGAGCCGAAATGTTCGCCGATTCTTCGTAAGAAATGTTTTTGCTCATGCTCTGTAGTTGATTTTCCGCGGCACCGGTTTGAACGCTCAAAGTCGCCCCCCTTAATTGACCCAGATACGCAATTTGCTATTCGTTTGGGAACTCAGGCAATGCAGACGTGTCCTCCTGGAGGAACTGACGTTTCATTGACACGTTGCGCCACTCCTCGCGATTCAACAATTGCGGAGAGGAAGAATCCGCGGGTGGCCAAATCTGCGATAGCCGACGATTAATCTCGATGAATTCCTTTTGGTCGGCGGGTAAGTCTTTATCCTGGTAGATGGCGTTGACCGGACACTCCGTGACACACACGCTGCAATCGATGCATTCATCCGGGTTGATCACCAAAAACTCCGGCCCCTCATAAAAGCAATCCACAGGACACGGTTTGATACAGTCCATGAACTTGCACCGAATGCATTGCTCCGTGACGACAAAAGTCACGACTTATCTCCTTCAGTTCACATTAAACGCGTTCAGGACTTGTTTCTCTAAGAGGCGATTGCTGCAAAAGGGACATAGATTCCGAATGCGGTATCGGGGCAACTTGCATGGAATACATTTTGTCGAACCACTTCTTGTCGCCGAACGAGAAAACAAAGGCTGTGTTATGCTCTAGAACATGGTTCATGAGGATTTGATAAAGGAATTGAAGAGCCTCCGTGTAAGCGATGGCCGTTGCCAATTCTTCTTCGTTGTACGGGTTTTTCGATTGCCGCATCAAACGCAGGTCGATGAAGCCGGGCAGCACCTCACGGCCGACGCGTAACGGAAGAGGTGAACGAATGCTGTGGCGCACCGTGGCATGAATATGTCCGTTGTGATGCTGATCGGAGTCATCCGCAATATCCGCCATGCGCGGTGCAGTAAACCATCCGCGATCTGCTGGAATGGCGGCAAAATCAAAATAGCTCGGGATATAATGCCAGGTATTGAAACGCATCCGTGCGGAGATCGCATTCAAAGTCATAATCAGAACTTTAGGCGCGAAAGTCCCGAGTATGTTCGAACTAGGCACTACGTGGCAGAAATACTCGGCCTGAGTCCATCCGCAAGCGAGTTCGGTCTGTTGGCCGTGCAAAACTTGGGCGAAACGCCGATAATCGCGGACACTGCGGGTCATGCCAAAATCCGAATTGGTGCTGCACACCGCTTCGCTTACGACTTGGTCGATCAGATATTCGAGATAGGAGCCGAAGAAAGGCGACTTATCTTTTGGAATTAAATTCTCTCCCAACAAGCGCTCAAAGTGCTCCGGATTCGATAAAATTTGCGCCGAACTCCCCGGCGGCAGAAAGCGCTGCAGAATGGATAGGACGTGAGCATGTGGCGAGAGGACATCGCACGCAGATACGGGAGAAAGAGGTAGAACAGCCTCTCTCTTGCGTAGATTTGGCCCGTTGATCAAACGGACGAAGCGTTTTTTTGCGGCAATTGTCTCTCGCATGCGAGCGAGTAGTGCCGCTTTTCCGCGCAAAGAGGCGGCTTCAAAGCGCTCTTCCGCCGGACGGTCATTGATCTTTTCATAAAAGGCCCATTTTTGATCGAAAAACTCTAACAGAGCGCCGCGCGAGAGTTGGCTGGAATTCAGTTCTTCCAGGCGCGTGTAATTGCCCGAGCACAAAGCTAGATGTAGGCAGTGGGCAACGGTAAGCGCCTCGATGCCGGCTCGTTCACGATGCTCGGCAACTTGTTGCAGCGCATCTGCAAACGTCATCTCCAATGTGAAGTCAGACTTACCGATGTCGTAAAAGTTTGAAATACAATGCTCTCCGACATAATAGATCAGCGGAGCCATGTGCTCGGCAGCAAAAGCGAGATCTTTACCGACACGCTCAAATCCTTGTTCGCTGAGATCGGCGCAGATTTCGACGCGATCTCGATCTAGCGTCTCCCGCATCGACTGTCGAAGCACGAAATATGTTTGCAGATCATCTTCATCCAGATCGACATGGCAAAGCAGCGTGAAGGCCTCGGCTTGCGCTTCAAATTCCGCACGCGGTATGAGATATAGGCGCCCGCGAGGCCGAAATGCGAGGCTGAGATTTCCTGTATGGGGCGATGCAATATGTTCTTTCGAAATTATACAATTGCATGCGTGACGCTCTGCGCCCGACAATGCTGCGACAGCATCATTCCATTCGATCCGGCCTTCCAAAGTTAGCGCACGCCGCAGCAATTCTGCTGTTGAAACTGGCTCAGCATGGTCCGCGATAGCTGCAATTGTTTTGTCGATTGACATGACGCCCCAGTTGTTTCGAAACACGAGAAGGACGGAGCTCTCAGGCTAATGTTCGTATTGGGGGGAACCGGACACTATGCGGATATACGCCTTGCAAACCCGTGCCTTTGAACGGCAGCTATACCTCACGGCGTCTTAGGCGTAGAAAGACGTCCGTCTCCCCCAAAAGCGTGTTGCTTGCAGAAACCCACTTTCTTTTACGATAGTCTTATTATAATACAACCAACAAGTAATGCAAGCAAAAATTGAGATTATAATTACATCAATTGGAAGTACCGGTGAGCGAGTGGGGGCTGACAAATCGCTCTAATCGGCCCGATAGCGGGTGCAACTTGCGCCAATCGTCGAAAGCGAAGTCGATGATGACAAGGCCGGAGGTCGGTAATTTTTCGCCTAGACTTTCGCGCGCGTCGATATCGCCCGAGGCGGTCAGCATGAGCGCAAGCTCATGCAAACCGGGATTGTGGCCGACCACCAACAAAGTATGAACATTCTCGGGACTGTCCTTAATGACGGCGAACAAAGCTTGGGGCGAAGCGTCATACAACGTTTCCACAATCGCGGGAGCCGGCGCGGAGGGCAATGCCGCGGCGGCAATTTGCCATGTTTCCTGTGTACGCTTGGCGGGCGAGGTCACGATCCGGTCGGGTATCAAGGCATGGTTTGCCATATAGGCCCCGATGCGCGCGGCATCGTCGCGTCCCCTCCGGATCAACGCCCGAATGTGGTCCGGCTTGGCCTGCTCGGATCGTTCGGCTTTGGCGTGGCGAAACAGCATTAGACGGCGCATGGTTGTACCGAATACTTGAGCTGAAAGTTACGCTGAAAGCTTCGAGATTGCGATATAAACCGGCTCAGTCACTTCGTGGCCCTATAAGGACGACACGGGTCAATATGCAGCCTCCAAAGCGATGATTGAAGTCCCGACCAATGTCTGAATCTGCGTCACAGGCGGATGGCTGGTACGAGGCGACGCGGGTGTCGGATTCCGCATATCCGTCTTTGAACTTCGATCTCGACGTCGATGTATGTGTTATCGGCGCGGGCCTTGCCGGTCTCACGGTTGCGCGCGAAGTGGCGCAGCGCGGCTGGTCGGTCGCCGTTCTCGAGCGCGGGCGGCTGGCGCGGGCCGCGTCCGGCCGCAACATCGGCTTTGTCATGCCGGGGTTCGACGCGCCTATCGGCAATATCGTCGCGCGTGTGGGACTTGATCGTGCCAAGGAAATGTGGGCGCTGTCGGAGCAGGGGCTCGACTATATCCGGGACCTGGTCGCGACGACGAAAATGCCTGGCGTTGATCCGGTACCGGGCTGGCTGCATATTTCCCCAACGGACAACGATGAACAAATCCGCGCGGAGGTCGAACGGCTACGCTGGATCGGCGCCGATGTCGAGTTTTGGCCGATGGAGCGCGTGCGCACGGCAGTTTCGAGTCCGCGTTGTTTCAGTGCCGTTCACTATAGGAATGCGTTCCATATTCATCCGCTCAATTATGCGCTCGGCCTGGCCGCTCTCGCGGAGCGGGCCGGCGCGCGCATTTTCGAAGAAACCGCCGCCGTTTCGATCGATGCAGCGGGGCTTCGCAAGCGTATCGACACGCCCAAGGCGCATGTGCGAGCGGCGCATGCCGTGCTGGCCGCCAACGTCTATCTCGGGCCCTTGATGCCGCGGCTCGCCGCCACCTTGCTGCCGATCACCACCTTTGTACTCGTCACCGAGCCGATCGCGAATTTGACCGACGTGATCCGGTATCGTGGGGCGGTCAGCGATACGAACCCGGCCGGCAGCCATTATCGCGTCGTCGATGGCGATCGGCTGCAATGGGCGGGATGCTTGCGCGCATGGGAGGTTGATCCACAAAGGCTGCGGCGCGGCTTATTGGCGGATATCCGGCGTCATTTTCCCGCGCTCAGCGCCGTTTCCGTCGCGGATTTATGGTGCGGCACATGGGGCAAGACCGTTCACCGCATGCCGCAGATCGGTGAAATCGAAGCAGGCGTGTGGGTGCTCGGCGGGTTTGGCGGGCATGGACTGAACACGACGGCAATGGGTGGACAACTTGTCGCGCGCGCCATTGTCGAGCAAGATCAGACTTGGCGATTATTTGCGCCATATGAGTTGGTCTGGGCCGGTGGCTGGGGCGGTCGCGCGCTGGCACAAGGCATCCATTGGGGGAGCGGCCTTGCCGGCGCCCTGAGGCAGGCCCTGGCGCGGCGGCGCGAACGGGCGTGCTCAAGCCGGACGTGGCAGGACAACTCGACCAAGGAGATTTAAGCTTGGGTCGCTTAAATTCACGCGAGCACATATATACGGGAGTCCTGCTATACGGCAGCCCTGTGCTCCCACAACGGAAAATCCGATGACGGAAAATGGAGATATCCGACATGGCAATGCATCGGCGTATTTTCTTGAAAACCGGTGTGGCGTTCGCCGCACTTGGATTGACCAGTCTATATAGCGAGGCGGCAATGACGACGGACGAAGCGGCGACAGATTGGCTTCATTTGAGCGATACTGCATGGCGCCAACGTCTTACACGGGAGCAATACGACATCCTGCGCCAACATGGCACCGAGCGCGCGGGTACGAGCCCGCTCAACCACGAAAAGCGCAAGGGTGTTTTCGCGTGCGCGGGCTGCAATCTGCCGCTGTTCTCATCGGACACCAAGTTTGACAGCGGCACCGGCTGGCCGAGTTTTTACCGGCCGCTCCCCGGGGCGATCGGCACCGAGACCGACCGTTCGTTTTTGATGGCTCGCACCGAGGTGCACTGCAGCCGGTGCGGCGGACATTTGGGGCACGTGTTTGATGACGGGCCGCCGCCCACGGGACTTCGCTATTGCATGAACGGAGCGGCGCTAAAATTCACGCCCGCCGAGCCATCCTCGTCATAAATTCCGGCAAGGTTGACTGGACCCCGTACGGCTTGCCTGGCAGAACGCCTCGGCACGAGCCGCTCTCATTGTTCAGCGTTTTTCTTTGGCCATTCGTTGACGCGCTTCTTTCGAACAAGGACGGTCGTAATCTTTGGCGGCGAGGCCTTGGTATTTTGGTGTGCCCGGTCACGGAAGTGTAAACCGGGCAAACGCCGTCTCTTGCCGCACGATTTGGCCTTTGACCTTCGCGCGCCAGCGTTGGAACCGGGAGCGCCACTATTGGTTGGTTGACAATGCCGTGTCCCCTGACCCCGCGCGGGGCGTCTCGACGTCATTGGGCTGTCGCCTAAATTCGGATCGCAGGGGTTAGGCGGATGTTGTTCGGGGAAACGGGGCCGTATATAAGCCTGCCGCATCGGGGCATCGCTTCGGCTTAAAGAAAATAAGCGGGAGGCAATGGAATGTTAGCAAACGCCAAGATTTATCGGCCATCCGATAAAGAGCCGTTCATGAACGAGCGGCAGCGCGAATATTTTCGTTCAAAATTACTGGCCTGGCGCGACGATATTTTGAAAGAAGCAAAAGAGACCTTGCAGCATCTTCAGGAAGAGAATCAAAACCATCCCGATCTCGCCGATCGCGCCTCGACCGAAACGGATAGAGCCATTGAGCTGCGCGCCCGCGACAGGCAGCGCAAACTTATCGCCAAGATCGACGAGGCGCTTGGCCGTATCGACGATGGCACTTACGGTTATTGCGAGGAGACCGGTGAGCCGATCTCATTGCGGCGTTTGGAGGCCCGTCCCATAGCAACCCTATCGGTGGAAGCACAGGAACGCCACGAACGGCGCGAGCGCGTTTATCGCGATGATTAAGCAAAAGCTGAATTTCGTGCAATTTGTAGGGTGGGCAAAGCGGAACGCGTGCCGACCAAAAAAATAAATCATAGTGCGTTCGAGATGGTGGGCACGGCGCGGAAGCCCGCGCCTTTGCCCACCCTACGCACGCGTGCTTTGTTATTCACACAATCACGCCGGTTGTGTTTGTCGGTCACACCAATCGAGTGCCTCGGCGGCATTTTCAAGCCGAGCAGCCGCGTCTTTGCGATCATTTCCGTGATTACGATCAAGATCCGAATGGTCATCAAGCAACGTTTTCCAGGTGCTTGCTGCGTCAAAATAAGCCTGCGCGGCAGTGCGAGCCGCATCGAGGGCGGCCGTCAGCCTTTGTACGTCGTCGTCCGTGGGATCTTTGAGATGGCTGAGCTCATTTTTAACCGCGTTGTATTTCCACTGCGCGGCCATAAATTTATTGCCGGCTTCGATGCTTGCGCGCCAGACCGCAACACCGTGTGCGCGGCGCTGCTCCGTTGAAGGCTGGGACGGGGCAGCAGCCCCATTGCCCGTTGTCGCTCCCACGTCTTGCATCCCCCCGACGTTCGTTCCCGCCGGAGCTTGGGAATAGGGATCCACAGGCTGCGGCGACCCGGGCGCGGTATCGTCCGGATTCAGCTTAGCCCTGACCCCCGGCGGCACTTGCCAGCCGAGTTTTTCCGCCCTGTGCCAAATATTACACTTAAACGCGAATTCTGCCAAAAGCACCACCGGCCATTGGGACTGGCGCCGATGAGAGGATTCGATCCCAAGTTGATCACGACTTCGCGGTCGGCCGTCCGAGCAAGCTGGCCATTTCCTCTTCCAAATTGTCGTAAAGCTGGTTCGCGGTTGAAGCCGCCGTCTCGGCGGTCAAAGGAGCACGCGCAGGGGCGCCGATTTCAGGCTCGGCTTTCGAGCCGGTCGGAGGGCTTGCTTCTATCTTCGGCTCCGGCCGCAGATCCTGCTTGGGCTCGAATTTTGGTTCTGCTTGTGCATCGCTTGTCGGCTCAAGTGATCGTTTGAAATCTCGCGCGGGTGCTTTTAATGCGGGATCGGATGGGCGGTTGGCGTATGGTCCCGCAGGGCCGGTCGCGGATGAGCGGCTATCGAGTGGCGGTTTGCGGCGCAATGATGTTTCCAATTGAAGCGCCATATCGGTCAGATTGCGATCCCGGTCGCCCCCATTGGCCTGCGTGATCGCCGCTGAGGAAACTGCAGGCGCCACACCGGTGCGTCGCGCCGTCTCGCCGCGCGCGGGCGATCCAAGATCGGCGATGCGGCGGGAGGCAATCTCAGCGGCGGCGCTGTCTCGCATATCCGACGCCGTCAATGGCGCATTTGCCTCGCCGGCAAACCCCTGTGAATCGGGGGTGGCGGCGCGCTGGCCGCGTGAGAATGCCGACGGTTCATTCGCCGACTGAAGCGGCCAGCCATTGTCCATCGCGGGTGCGCCGCGCCCCGCGATCTCGGCGCCCATGGCCGCTCTGCCAATGTCGCGGCCAGCCGGTGCGCGAATAATATTCGGCTCGATGACCAAATCGGTGGGTCCCCCGAGCATGAGCAGGTGTTCGATATTATCGCGGCGGATGAGCACGAGGCGCCGCCGGCCGTCGATGAGCGCGGCGTCGATGACGGCGAGCCGCGGCTGACGCCCCCGCAGCCCCGTCACGCCGAAACGGTTTGCGCCGAAACGACGCACCAGCCAGGCCGATAAGCCGATCAAAGCGAGCACGGCCAGAAATGCGATAAGAAACCGTACCGCCATCGGTATTTCCAACCCTAAGAAGGTCTCGAACATTGCTCACTCCTCTTGTGCCCGGTTACCCGCGCATCCTTGTTGCGGCCGGCTTCGGCCGGCGCCGATATTAGCCGCCAGAAGCAAATCAAGTCTTTAATTATTTTACATGCAATCGACCGAAAAATTGCTATTGCGGAAGTGAACCACGTCAGAATTTTGATGAAATCATGGCTCGTTAGGCCAACGACATGCGCGAGAGTTCCCTTCATTGGGGTTTAACCATAGGGCTACTATTGGGCGCCGCATTGGCGGGTGGCGGTCTAATCTATTTCGACGGGGGCCATGCGTCGGCCTATACGGCCGCCTTTGCCGCGGGCGGTGCCTTTGTCATGCTTGCCAAAGCCTTCGCAATGCTCCGCTGGCGAAGCCGGCCCGAAGCGGTTCCGCTCTTTAAGACGGTGATTGATAGTGCCTTTGAGGGCATTTTGATCACCGACGAGGGCGGGCGCATCGTCTACGCAAATCAGGCCTATCGCGATTTGACCGGGGCGGCCGACGATGTGCGTCCGATCGAACGCGTTTTCATAAGCGAGCCCGATGTTTCCGAAGCGATTTACCGATTGGTCAAAGCAGCGCGTGAAGGCCGCCGCCTGCAAGAGGAGGTCCGGCTTGGCGGTGACGGCGCCGAGGGCGCGCGCTGGCTCCGCATGCGCGTCCGGCCATTGAAGGATGGCCGGCACGGCAGAACGGTGTGGGCGATTGCCGACGTGACGCGCGAGCGCGAACGGCAAGAGAATGTGTTTCAGGACCTGCAGCAAGCGATCGACTATCTCGATCATGCGCCGGCCGGATTCTTTTCGGTCGATGCGACGGGCAATATCGTTTATCTCAACGCCACTTTGGCGACCTGGTTGGATCACGACCTTGCCGAAGTGGGTGTGGGATCGCTCAAGCTCAACGACATCGTCGCGGGGCAAGCCGGCGCGCTGTTGACCGCATTGCCGCCGGCGCCGGGCGGCGTAAGAACCGAGACTTTCGATCTCGATCTGCGCAACCGGAGCGGCAAAGCGGTCCCGGTCCGACTCTTGCATCATGTCGCCTACGGCAACGATGGCAGGCCGGGCCCTTCGCGCACGCTCGTGCTCAACCGCGCCAAAGATGAAGGCAACGATGCGCAACGCGCCGCGGAAGTGCGCTTTATGCGCTTCTTCCAGCACACGCCAATGGCGCTCGCCACCATCGACAAATCAGGCCATATATTGCACAGCAATGCACGCTTTGCATCCGCCTTCGAGGAAGCGCTCAGAAGTGGCGGGCGGTCGGTTCTTTCGGTCGTGGCAGAGCGTGACCGTGCGGCTCTCGAAATATTGGTACGGCAGGCGGCCGAAGGGCGTGGCGATATTACGCCGGTTGAGGCCGCGCTCGCCGGTCGAGACGAGCGCTGGGCGAGTTTCTTTGTTTCGGCCGTTGATGAAGGCGACCGCAATGGCGAAGCGGCCATCGTTTATGTGCTCGAGACGACGGCACAGCGTTCCTTGGAGAATCGCTTTTATCAGCAGCAGAAGATGGAGTTGGTCGGCCAGCTTGCCGGGGGCATCGCTCACGACTTCAATAACGTCCTGTCTGCCATCATGATGGCGACCGACTTTCTGCTCAATGCGCACAAGCCGACCGATCCATCCTTCAAGGACATCATGCAAATCAAGCAGAACGCCAATCGAGCGGCGGCATTGGTGCGTCAACTTTTGGCATTTTCGCGCAAGCAGACGTTGCGGCCGCAGGTGCTCGACTTCAATGAAGTGCTTGGCGACCTTGGCATGCTGCTGAAACGTTTGATCGGCGAAAAGGTGGCGCTCGATGTCGTCCATGGCCGCGATCTTTGGCCGGTGAAAGCGGACCTGTCACAAATCGAGCAGGTTATTGTCAATCTAGCGGTGAATGCGCGCGATGCCATGCCGGATGGCGGACGTCTGACCCTACGCACAAAAAATGTATCGACGGAGGAGTCGGTGCAATTCCATGCCAAAGGCATGCCCGCCGGCGATTACGTGTTGGCCGAAGTATGCGACACCGGCGCGGGCATTCCGACGGAGATCATCGATAAAATTTTCGAGCCGTTTTTTACGACCAAGGAAGTCGGCAAGGGCACAGGGCTTGGTTTGTCGACCGTCTACGGAATTGTTAAACAAACTGGCGGTTTTATTTACGCCGATAGCGAACCGGGCCGCACGTGCTTCCGTATCTTCCTGCCGCGCCACATCGGCGAGTTGGGTGAAGGGCAAGCAACCGGTCTCGCTTTGGAGGCCGCGGCACGCAATACCATTACAGCGGCGGAGGCGATGGCGCGCGCGGCCAATGAAGACCTCACCGGTCAGGGCCGGATATTGCTGGTCGAGGACGAAGACGGCTTGCGTGCACTCAATGCGCGCGGCCTATCTTCACGCGGCTACACGGTGCTTGAAGCAAGCAATGGTCTTGATGCCATTGCGGTTCTGGAGCGAGAAGGTCATATCGATCTGGTGGTCTCCGACGTCGTCATGCCCGAGATGGATGGTCCGTCTCTGCTCAAAGAGTTGCGCCGGCGCGATCCAAAGGTGAAGGTGATCTTCGTGTCCGGCTATGCCGAGGAAGCCTTCGCCAAGAATTTGCCGAACGAGGAGCAATACGCGTTTTTGGCCAAGCCGTTTGCGCTGAAACAACTCGTTGCCGAGGTGAAAAAGACATTGGCGCAATGAAATCATCGTCAGCGCGTGCCGGCGCGTCGCCTCTGCTCTCGTCAGCTTGCATCACGGTCCTTTTGTCAACGAACTTAACGCAGTGCTAACCATACGATGTGAATGGGCCGATAAATGCCAAAGACCGCCGCAGGCGGTGGTGTTCTGATGCGGTCGATCATGGTTTCTCCGTTGACCGTTTTAGCGAAATTCGTTTATCTGCCCGCCGGCAGCAACCTGGTTTTCCGGCTTCATCTTCTCCCAAGTGACGTCCTAAAACTCGGCTTGTTGTCGCGCGCAACAAGCGCGCGGCCGATCAAATGGGAAGCTTGAAAGGAATTATGATGCCTGTTGGAACTGTGAAGTTCTTCAATTCTAAGAAGGGCTACGGCTTCATCGTGCCGGATGATGGCTCTAGGGACATATTCGTACACATCACCGCGGTGGAGCGCGCCGGATGGCGTTCGCTGGAGGAAGGTCAAAAGGTCAGCTATGAAATTGTCACCGAGCGTGGCAAGCAGACGGCAGGCAATCTGCAACCGAGGTGAGATTGGCGCAAGCCAATCGGATTTATCAGACGTCACGTTCAGCCCAGCGTCGAAAAGATGCTGGGTTTTTCTTTCCGGGATTGGGGTTGACTATCGGGAAATCCGTTAAAAGCGAGTCGCTGACCTCATCTGCTCACCCACGAAACTGGGGCTTGAGAGAAAATCTCGTCCCTTAATTCGCGCTTGCGCGGAGACGAGCGGAATTATCCGATTCGAACTGCTTTGTGCGCTCATGACCAAATCAAATGAAAATGCCCGGCCTTGGAATAGTTCGCGGAAAGGGGGGTTAATGCTTGCCGATGGCCGGCGATGGCGTCGCGCCATTTTAAGGAGGTGTCCAAAATGACCCTGGTTCTGAAAGGCGCGCCGCCGGCGCTTGCTACAGTTCTCGTCGTGCTGCTCTGCGCTCCATCTCTGCGGGCGCAACAGCGGGAGATGACTTTCTTCGTGACCAGCGTCGGCCTCGGCAAGGGCGCCGATCTTGGCGGATTGGCCGGCGCCGATCGTCACTGTCAGCAACTCGCTCAATCGGTGGGTGCGGGGGCGAAAACCTGGCATGCCTATCTATCGACGCAAGGCGCTGACGCGGTGAATGCGCGTGATCGCATCGGCAAGGGGCCTTGGGTCAATGCCAAGGGCGTGGTCATCGCCACGAGTGTTGCCGCGCTGCATGGCGCCAATGATATCACCAAGCAAACGGCTTTGACGGAAAAAGGCGATGTCAACAACGGCCGTGGCGACAAGCCCAATCGTCATGACATTCTCACCGGTTCGCAACCTGACGGCACGGCTTTTCCCGCCGGCAAAGATATGACCTGCAAGAATTGGACAAGCAGCACGCAAGGCTCGGCAATGCTCGGCCATTCAGACCGGCGTGGCTTGCGTGACGACGATTCCTCAAAATCGTGGAACTCATCGCATCCGTCGCGGGGGCCCGACGGCGGATGCAGTCAGACCGATCTGCGGAGCACCGGAGGTGACGGGCTTCTTTACTGCTTTGCCGTCAATTAGATTGTGATCCGATCAAACGGACGCAGGCGCGCAATACTCCAGCGTTCGAAACCTTCAATTAACGCCGGTAGCCGTAAGGAAGCGTGCGAGCGGCCATCGGCGTTTTTATCGGTGCGGTGGCCTTATGCGCTACCAATTATTTTATTGGCCCGAGATCCAAGGCCGCGGCGAATTCATACGCCTTGCGCTTGAAGAGGCCGGCGCCGACTACGAAGACGTCGCGCGCGCAGCGAACGGCCTGGAACAAATGCTGGCGATGATGGATGATGGAAGACGCCCGCCCTTTGCGCCGCCGTTCCTGAAAGCCGGAAAAATCGTGATCGCTCAAGTCGCTGAGATTCTCTTCTATCTCGGCCTGCATTTGCCACTTGCGCCGCGTGACGAATCGGGGCGGCTCTGGCTGCATCAACTCCAGCTGACGGTGAGCGATTTTGTGAAAGAAATTCACGATACTCACCATCCGATCAACGCCGAACTTTATTATGAGGATCAGAAAACCGAAGCCAAAAACTATGGCAAAGGCTTTCTCGCTGAACGGGCGCCGAAATATCTCGGCTATTTCGAACGCGTATTGGCAAAAAGCGGTGGCCCTTATCTGCTCGGCCGGAAATTCACCTATGGTGATTTGTCGATGTTTCAGCTCGTCGCAGGACTACGCTATGCCTTTCCCAAGGCCATGAAGCGGATCGAGCACCAGACGCCGCGCCTTTCCGAATTGCACGAGCGCGTTGCCAAGCGGCCGCGCGTCAAGGCCTACCTGGTGTCGGAGCGGCGCTTGGCGTTCAACGAGAACGGAATATTCCGGCATTATCCCGAATTGGATTCATAGCCGGCGCAATCGCGCTGCGATTTTTTTTGTAAGGCGTGTTCATCCATGCGCGGGGAGGGTTTTGCCGCCGGCTGCAACGGCTTGGCGGCGACGAGCGTAAACGCAATGACGCAAGGCTCTGTGCCTTCGTTGACCCAATTGTGGATGGTGCCCCGTTGGACCAAGACGTCTCCCGCTTTGAGGCGAACGGAGCCGATATCGAGCTCCATATTGATTTCGCCCGATATGACCACCGCGTAGTCGATCGAATCGGTGCGGTGATTGCGCGGGCTGACGCCGGGTCCGAAACTGACGACACGAAACACGGTGCCATTGTCAATTGTTGTGGCAATTTTTTTAGCCGAAGGATCCTCGTTTCCATCGTTGTTGACTGGAAAGCAGTCACTCGACCAAATCACGCTCAATTCGGCGCCCGGCCGCAGCGAGATGACATTCTTGACCCGCTCATCGATGATCACTTTGGTGCGGCCCTGATCGTCGTGACCGGTAACAACGCGGCGTAAATTCAAAGCCATTGCATCACTCTCCGTTCGATTTTCTTTCTTTGGGTTGTCGGGCCTTTTAAAGTCTGATGCGTTTAGATTGATGCATGTTGCCGTCCCAACATTTGTTTGCGCATGATCTTTGTCCTTAAAACCGGTTCCAGCCCTCGGATCAAGTGCGAGGGTGGGCTTTTTGGGAATCATGCGCCGGCGCCGCGACGTTTCTTCGTGCCGTTGGTGCCGCGCGTTTTCTCAACTTTACGTGTCCGACGCGCCGCGCGACGTTGCTGTAACTCGCGCAATTCCCGCGCTCGCTTTGTGCGGCGCTTGCGGCAGCGCGAGCATTTGCAGTTCGAAAGACCGATGACGTTCTTCAGATAGTCGCGTCCATAGTCGTAAACGATTTCCTCGCCCGGCTTGATAGCGCGCAAAGTATAAACGAAGACCCTCCCTTGCCGGATGGTCACGTCGGTGTTCGGATTGCAGGAATGATTGAAATAACGGGCGATATTGTTGCGCGCCTTGCCGTCAATGGTCCAGCGGCTATTGATCTCGAACAAATAGCGGTTGCCGCGCGCCTCGGCCTTCAAAGCTTCGTCGTGGGCGAGACGAGGCCCTTTGTACTCGGCGAGCCGAACACGTTTCTGGATTGGCCGGGTGGCGAAAAGGCCTAAGCCTGTGCGCGAGCGGCCGAGACGGAATGGTCGTGGTGCCATCGGAGCGTTATGATTCGCAGTAAAGCGGCGCAAATGCCAGATGCCGGCTTTTCCGTCAACGCAAGCCGGGGATAAGCCAAGCCTCTCGCGCTTAACCGCCGGCCGACAGCGGCCTGGCAATCTTCTCCAATGGTTGCCGCTCGGCGGCGATGCCGAACACGACCTCAATGACCGCGGCCGCCAACATGAGGACGGCGGCGGCGAGATAGCCGTAAAAAACATTCCAGGCGGAGCCGGTGCCGATCAGCGTTCCAAACAGCCAAGGCGCGACAATGCCGCCCGCGCTTGTGCCGAGCGAGAAGAAAACCGCAATGGCCAGCGCGCGCGTTTCGAGAGGGAAGATTTCGCTCACCGTCAAATAGGCCGAGCTCGCCGCCGGTGACGCGATGAAGAAAATCAGCGTCCACAAGGCGGTTTGAGCGACAACCGAGAGCGCACCTTGCGCGAAGAGCCAGCCGGTGATCGCCAAGACAATAGCGGAAGCCGTATAGGTCGCTGCGATCATTTGTTTGCGGCCGATGGTGTCGAACAGCGAACCCAGCGCAATGACGCCGAGGAAGTTTCCGGCGGCGAAAGGCAAAAGATAGAGCCCGGTCACGGTCGCACTCACATGATAGAAGTTCGTGAGCACCAAGGCATAGGTGAAAAAAATCGCATTGTAGAGAAAGGCCTGCGATATCATCAGGGCAAGGCCGACCAGCGCGCGGCGCCAATAGCGGCCGAACATCGTGCGTAAAATGACGCCAAAGCCGAAGGCATGGTGCGGATGCACGGTGATTTCATCCCGCTCGTCGACGTGCGGCAGCGGTGCCGCCGTCGTCGAATCCGCAACCCGCTCGATCTCCGACACCGTGCGCTCGGCTTCATGGGCGTAGCCGTGGGTAATGAGCCAGCGCGGGCTTTCCGGCACAAAGCGGCGCACGAATAAAATGCCGAGGCCGAGCAGCGCGCCGATGCCAAAGCCCACGCGCCAGCCGATATCGACGCTGAAGATTTTGGGATTGAGCAGGAGGAGTGACGCGCCTGCGCCGAAAGCGGCGCCGATCCAATACGAGCCATTGATAAATATATCGATGCGGCCCCGCAGGCGCGCCGGGATCATTTCGTCGATCGCCGAATTGATGGCGGCGTATTCGCCGCCGATACCTGTGCCAGTGATGAAGCGGAAGACAATGAAGCTCCACAAATTCCACGAGAAGGCGGTCAACAGCGCGCCGCCGAGATAAGTCAGCAGCGTTACGAAGAAAAACAGCCGGCGGCCGAAACGGTCGGTGAGATAACCAAACACCAAGGAACCAAACACCGCGCCGGCGAGATAAAAAGAAGCGATCAGGCCGATTTCGGCGCTGGACAGATGCAGCGTGCCGGGTTCTTGCAGCACGCCGCTAATGGCGCCTTTGAGCGTGACTTCAAGGCCGTCGAGGATCCACGTAATTCCGAGCGCGAAGACGAGCATCCAATGAAAGCGCGTCCAGGGAAGGCGATCGAGCCGCGCGGGAATGAGTGTGGTAAGCGCGTGCGGCATATTCATCGTTTTATTTAACGACCCTTGCCTGGCCTGCTTTCCCGTCAATAGACCTCGATTTCGTCGCCTCGTATGTTTGCGTAGAAAAAAGGGCTGCTGTCATGAATAGAGTGATGCTGAAGATAATTTTCGTCATCAGGTCACCCGCTTTGGTCTTAAATGGCTGGCGGTCGAAGAGTGAGTATCAAAAGAGCGGAATTCGAGGCACAAACCACACGCCGGCGAAATCCGCGCCGGCGTGCTGTGCCGTTCCCTCGCTTTATGGGCGAGCCTAACAGGGCATGGCGCGGCAGATTGATTACGGCAATGCCGATACAAATTTATGATAGTCCTCAAGGGGCCAGGCGCGTGCCGTGCGTGTGCGCACATTGCCTTGCATGGCGAGCGCCATGGCGAATTTGACGACATTGGCGTCATTATCGGCTTCGATGAGTGCGACCAAATCGCACTCGCCGGTGGTAAGATAAACTTGTTTGATATCGACGCCGGTTTTTTTCGCAAGCTCGCGCGCCGCCTCCGCCCGTTTCGGCGCATCTTTGAGAGTGCGGATGCCTTGTTCGGTATAATTCATCGAGAGGATAAACATCATGGTGCATCTCCACGGATATCCCCCCGAATAAATCATCATCGCGCAATCGGCTCGTCTGAGCAAGCCATGCCGGACCACGGCGTTGAGGGCGGCGCCCGATGGTCGGCATGACAAACGGTGTGCACGGCGTATGGGTCTGCGCCCTTTCCATTGCTATAGTGGCGTTAAGCGTGTTGATGTGCGGCGAGCGCGGCTTTGAATTGGGGTGTGAGGTCTGCCAGTGCGGCATCGGCAGGCCGTTGGGACGACGCTTGCGCCGGAAAAGTCTATAATTTAAATCGAAAATTTATATCGTCTGATATCGCGGTTTGGGGGATTTTTGTGCCGCTTAAAAAACAAGCTCTCGATTTGTCTGCGTTCAATCAAAATGCGATTTTGCCGTTCTCGTTGCGACTTAAGGATTTTGAGATCGCAATGCAGGATGTCTACGACTTCTTTTTTGACGTGAACACGATGCTTCTCGCAAAAGGGCTGCATCGAATGGACGACATGCTCAGACCTGCGGCGATGTCAGGTATGATATCAGACATGCTTACGGCATCGATGGCCAAACATGCGCGAGTGTTGGTGGAAAATCAGTATTTCAACGGTCATCCGGACCTAATTGTACAAGGGCGCTATGCCAACAACTCAGTCGCCTCTGGCACGGATGGAGTTGAGATTAAGAGTACCCGGAGGCAAGGTGGAGCAGTCGATACACATGGCGCACGGAATCAATGGATGTGCGTGTTCGTCTATACGACTGACCATGTGACAGAGCCTGCGGCCGATCGAGCGCCAATGAAATTCACCGAGGTTTATCTAGGCGAAGTGAAGATCGCCGACTTCCGAAACAACCCGCGAGGCAATCTTGGAACCCGGACCTCTACGTTGAGCGCTCAAGGCATCAAGAAGCTGCGGTCAAATTGGATCTATCTGTCGAAGTGACCCTAATGCGGCAATCGCCTTCTTTGCCACTTTGATGTATTTTGGATCCGTCTCAATGCCAATCGACTTATATCCAACTGCATTGGCTGCTGCGAGCGTCGATCCGGACCCAGCGAACGGATCGAGGATGATTCCCTCGCCGAGGGGGAGGGCTGCGCGCACTATCTGACGCAGGAACGCCTGTGGTTTTAACGATGGATGTGCGGCTATTTCACGCTCAGTTTTCGGTGTTGGCCGAGATTGAATAACGTCGCCGAATGGCCGTTCTGCCGATGGGCGGCGGAACCCGCCTGTTTTATGCCAACGCAGGTTATCCTGTACCCGTCCTTCGACGGGCCTTCGGAATACGACCCAAGGTTCAAACATCGAGCGTGGCATCACGCTCACGTCAGAGAACTCCTTGTGGGCGTTCTTCGGGCGGTCACCACCTCGCATTGTCATGACAAGACGAATAATGCTGCCGCGCAATTCTAAACCTCCTTCGGACATAGCCGCACCGACGATGTGTGATAGGAGTGGATTACTGGCAACAACGACGTTGCCGCCGGGAACGAGTACGCGGTTGAGTAACACACCGAGCTTTTTAAAGAATGCGTAGAGTTGTACTCGATCTTCGTCATCAAGAACAGTAAAGCGCGGTAGCGGCGCGCGCTGATGACCGTCAAACGATGGTGGAATCCGCCAGATGCCGCCCCTTCCAGCCCGAAGTTTTTTCTGCTCGGTTTCCGTGTATTCAACCAAACCGTATGGAGGGTCGGTCACGCAGGCATGAATTGATGAGGGCGGCTCCGATGCCAGCCAGTCGAAACAGTCGGCCTGATAGAGTTTAGCTTTGCCAACTATTGCAACTGGGTCGAGATACAGTTTTTCATCCTTGGCGTAACTAAAATCATGGCCGTTTGTTTTCAGCCGGTATCGGCCCCGGCCGGTTCGCTCAAAAGTCTTGCCAACATTATTGTTGAGATAACTTCGAATTGAAGACGGCGAAGTGCTGCCCATTTGCGAAATAACTGCTCGGGAAATCTCGTCCAGAGAAGCCTCGCCACCCGCCATTTGGAAATAGCCGTAAATTGAATCTCTGATGCTGCCAGGTGCTTTGGCCACGCGTTTGTCCCCCCAACCAATGAAACGAAACAAGAACACAACAACGTCCAGACGTCAATATGTCGAGTGGGGAGGGTGCAATAAACTATGGCAAAAACCATCGCGCGATGGGGGGCGTGTCAGATCGCTCAAGAGGCGCCATCCATCTACCGGACTTGAGTGGCGCCAGCGCGGCGTCGGTGGTTCTACCATCCATTCCGCCCGTTCAAGTTCGTTTTAGAGGGACGCGTGACATAAAGCAGCCGCAGATCGCCGACAAGAATTGCTTTCCTGATCCGCATCGATTTGCACGGTGACGGTGTAGGGTTGCGTCGCGCACGAACGCTGTTACACTTTTGACTGAAAAAGGAACACGAAGCGTCGCGGCCCCTGCGTGAAATGCCGGGAGCGGCGGGAAGGTTTGGCGCATGAGCGGCGAGGTTGGGGACATCCCGCGCCTTGAGCCTGCGATCGAGCAAGTGCGGCCGGCGCGGGAGGAGCCCCGCCGAGCGGGGCGCGCGCCGATGCTGCGGGGGCGATTCAACGGGCCTTACAGGCGATGGCGCGAGCCGACCTATGCGGCGCTCGATCTCGGAACCAATAATTGCCGCCTTCTCATCGCTCGACCGGCCGGCGATGGGTTTCGCGTCATTGACGCGTTTTCACGCATTGTCCGGCTGGGGGAGGGCGTCTCTTCCTCCGGCCGTCTGAGTGAGCCGGCTATTCAGCGCGCGCTCGCCGCGCTCGCTATTTGCCGCGACAAAATAAAACATCGCGGTGTCACGCGCACGCGATTGATAGCGACCGAGGCTTGCCGTACGGCGATCAATGGTGCCGCTTTCCAAGCGCGGGTCGCGCAAGAGCTCGGTCTTGCATTGGAGATCATCGATCGCGAAACCGAAGCGGCCTTGGCGGCCACGGGATGCATGCCCTTGCTTGATTCGGACGCCGATGGTGCGGTGTTGTTCGACATCGGCGGTGGCTCATCCGAATTGGTCCGCCTCAATCCGCCGCGCGAAACCCGGCGTGGTCCGCCGTTGCCGCACATACGCGGTTGGGCTTCATTGCCGCATGGCGTGGTGACGCTGGCGGAGCGATATGGCGGCATCGTCGTGACGCGCGACAGTTACGAGGCCATGGTGGCGGACGTCGCGGTGCTATTGTATCCCTTTGTTCGGGACCATGGCGGCGACGGCTTGCAAGGACTCCATATGCTCGGTACCTCCGGCACAGTGACCACGATCGCGGGTGTTCACCTTGATCTTAAACGCTACGACCGCAGCCGCGTTGATGGTTGCTGGATGAATGCGCAAGAAATCAACACGGTCGTCGAACGCTTGCTGGCCATGAGCTATGAAGAGCGCGTGGCGAGTCCTTGCATCGGTGTTGAACGCGCTGATCTCGTGCTTGCCGGCTGCGCCATTTTGGAAGCGATCCGCCGGGCCTTTCCCTGTCCGCGTTTGCGTGTCGCCGATCGGGGTCTGCGTGAAGGCATGTTGGTGACGATGATGCGCGAGGATGGCGTGTGGGACGGCGCCGGCCAGCCGATCGCATCGTGAGCGCGGGCGGCAAGGCCGGCGGATCGCGCGCATTGAAGGTTCGCGTTGAAACCGCCAAGCGGCGCTCACTGTCGTCCAAACGCTGGTTGGACCGTCAACTCAACGATCCTTATGTGGCGCGCGCGAAACGCGAAGGCTTTCGTTCGCGCGCAGCTTACAAGCTGATGGAGATCGACGACAAAGCGCATTTTCTGAAGAAAGGCGCACGCGTGGTCGATCTCGGCGCCGCACCGGGCGGCTGGAGCCAGGTCGCGGCCAAGCGCATCGGCGCGCCGGATAGGGGGCGCGTGGTGGCGATCGACATTTTGCCGATTGAGCCAATAGCAGGCGTCGAATTCACGCAACTCGATTTTCTCGATCCCGCGGCGCCTGAAAAAATCAAAAAGATGCTGGGCGGGCGCGCCGATGTCGTGCTATCGGATATGGCGGCAAACGCCACCGGGCACGCACGCACCGATCACTTGAAAATCATGGCGCTGGTTGAACTTGCGGGCGACTTTGCGCGCGAGGTGCTTGCGCCAGGGGGTACTTTTCTGGCGAAGGTCTTGCAAGGCGGCACCGAGGCCTCGCTTTTGGCCTCTCTCAAACGCGATTTTGCCAGTGTCAAACACGTAAAACCGCCGGCGAGCCGCCCGGATTCCGCCGAACTTTATCTGTTGGCGAGCGGTTTTCGCGGCGTTTAATGAGCGCAAAACGATTGTGATCGGCCTTAGATTTTTGTCGAACCGAGCTCAGAGCCAAATTTGGAGCAAAGAAGGCCAAAGCAGCATAATTCGGTTGCCAAATTTTCATGCAGATGCCGAAATTAGGACTTAGCAGTTTGCTGAAAAACTCATTTTCGCAGTGAACAAGACCGAATCCGAAAGTGAACGAACGAGAATCGAAACGAGAACTTTGTTCTGTTTTTCAGCAGGCTGTTAATGGAACAGGACCTTTCGAAGGGCAAGTCCGTTATCTTTAAAGTAAAACACGGTACTTTTATCCGGGGTTCGTATGTCGAAGACAATGAAGTTTTGTTTCACCGGCGTAGCAGCCATTGGGCTTCTTGCGACAATATCTCCAGCGACGGCTTACACGGGCCAGGAACTTGCGAAACAAGCAAAGGTCGGCATCGAGCGAGCGCGGACGATAGCTCTTAAGGCTCATCCGGGAAAAATCATCAGTGAAGAACTGGAAAAAGAAAAAGGCGGGAGTGGTCTGCGATATTCCTTCGACATCAAACATGGTACGGTCACGCAAGAAGTTGGAATCGATGCTCTGACGGGCAAAGTGCTTGAGAACAAAAAAGAAGGGTTGCATCCGGATAAAAAAATGACCCCTTAAATACAAGGCAATTGGCCTCGTCTGTGGGGTCAATTTTTTTTGTACTTAGCCGATCAATATTTGATGACTCTGAAAACAATGGAAAATGTGAAACTGGAAAATGTGAAACATGGACGAAGCGGCCAAAGCTACTTTAAGCAAAGTGCCGGAAGTTACGCTTGTATTTTGGATTATCAAAATTGCCGCGACCACGCTGGGCGAAACCGCTGGCGACTCTGTCACGATGACGTTGAATTTGGGTTATACCCCGACTCCCGTGAAATCCGAATATTGCCCTTGCCAAACGGGGCGATTCGAATTTTACCGGACGGATGATACGCTCTGGATTTTTGGACAGCAAATTGCGGCAAGAGCTGATCGCGTTGGCGCGGAACGGGTCGGCGGCACACCGTTTGGCCCGGCGCGCGAACGCGCTGGTGTTGCTGGACGATGGGATGAGCTGCGAGGCGATTGCGAAGGTTCTATTGCTGGACGACGACACCATCCGTACCTGGTATCGCCTATATGAAAAGGATGGGATGGAGGGCCTGACGAACTTCGGCCACGAGGGCGGCGCTTGCCGGTTGACCGGCGAGCGACAAGAAAAGTTGAAAGTCTTTGTCAGCGCGGCGCTTCCGCGCTCGAGCCGCCAAGTCGGCGCCTGGATCGAGAAGGAATTCGGGCTCGTTTACGAAAGCCGTTCGGGGCTGATCGCGTTGCTGCACCGGCTGGGGCTCGAATATCACAAGCCCGATGTCATCCCGCGCAAGCTCGACAAAGAAAAGCAGAAGGCTTTCATCGAGGGCTACGAAAAGCTGCTGAATTCCTTGGGCGATGACGAGGCTGTGCTGTTCGCAGACGCCGTACACCCGACCGATGCGGCGCGGCCTGCCGGTTGCTGGGCGCCAAAACAAGAGAAGATCGCGATCGAACAAACGAGCGGGCGCGAGCGCATCAACATTCACGGCGCGATCGATCTTGAAACGGGGCAAACCGCATGATCGAGGCGCAGACCGTCGACGCCGTCTCGACGATCAGGCTGCTGCAAGCGATCGAGGCGTGCTATCCGAGCTGGCGCGCATCCATGTCTTTCTTGACAATGCGCGCTATCATCACGCCAGGCTGGTGCGGGAATGGCTCGCCCGGCCTGGGTGCCGGATCAAGCTGCATTTCATCCCACCCTATTGCCCGCATCTTAATCCGATCGAGCGGTTATGGGGCCTCATGCATAGAAACGTCACGCACAACAAAGCTTACGCAACCTGCGCCCAATTCGCCAATGCGACGCTTGGCTTTCTACGGGAAACGGTGCCCAGGAACTGGGCCGATCTCCTCGATTAGGTCACCGATAATTTCCGCGTCATCAACCCAAAGGAATTTCGGGTTGTGACGTGAACGGGGTATATCTGGCCGGCACTATAATTTTCCTTTCTCTTCTGGTGATCTTCGTCATCTGGCAAATCATCGCCAAAGAATTTCATCCATTTCTCTACTGGGCCACGATTATCGCTTCGACAACGTTTGGAACGACGATGGCCGATTTTGCCGACCGTTCGTTAGGCATCGGTTATACCGGTGGTTCGACGCTATTGTTTCTTTGCCTCATGACCATTCTCGGCTTGTGGTATTGGTCGGAGAAAACGATCTCGGTCGACACGGTCGGCACCCCCAAAGTAGAAGTATTTTACTGGGCGGCGATCACATTCTCGCAAACGCTCGGCACGGCGCTTGGCGATTGGCTGGCCGACACCGGGGGCTTTGGATACGAAGGTGGCGCACTTGTGTTCGGTTTGGGCTTGGCACTCATTGTTGCGGCTTATTATTGGACGAATATTTCACGGGTCACGCTCTTTTGGGCGGCTTTCATCCTCACCCGACCGCTAGGCGCAACTCTCGGAGATTTTCTCGATAAGCCCATCAGTCATGGCGGGTTGAATTTGAGCCGGCCAATGGCTTCAGCGTTCATTGCCGTGTTCATTTTCGGCTGCGTCTTTTTGCTGCCTCAACGCGCGGGCATGCATCCGGCTGCGAGGCAGGCAGAAACTAAGAATTCACGTCGCTCTGCTTAGAGCGTTCGATTGCCTCGCTGTGACCGCGATTGCCGTTTCGCCGCTGCTGGCTTCCGTGGCTGAGCTTTAGCGGGCCTTGCGCTCGACGGTTTAACGCGAGATGGGCGCACGGTTGGCCATTTCCTCACCGGCATTCGGCGCGAGTTGCGCGAAAAGCAGAACCGATAGCGCCGATATCGCCGCAACGGCGATAAACGCGGCCGGAAAATCGTCCGCAACCAAAGCGCCGCCGCCTTTAATGTAGTTCGTGATCTCCACGGCCATGGCGCCAAGCGCAACACCGGAAGATATTGCCAATTGCTGTGCGACGCTGATGAGCGCCGTTGCGCGGCTGACGCGATGTGGTTCCACCTCGGCATAGGCGATGCTGTTGATGCTGGTGAATTGCAGCGAGCGGAAAAAGCCGCCGATGAACAAAAGCAGCATGATGATCGTCACCGGCGTGTTGCGGGTGAAAGCGGCACAGACTGCAAGGAAGGCGGCGCTGATCAATGAATTGACGACGAGAATATTGCGAAAGCCGAAACGGCGCAGGATCGTGGTCGTCGCCCATTTCATGCCCATGGCGCCGAGCGCGGTGGCGAATGTGATGGTCCCAGACTGGAATGGCGTCATGCCGAATCCGATCTGAAGCATGAGCGGCAATAAAAAGGGCAGGGCGCCCAAGCCTAAGCGAAAGATGAAGCCTCCGGTTACTGCGGCAAAAAACGTCGGCAATCGAAAGAGGGTGAGGTCGAGTGCTGGGATATCGGTGTGCCGTGCGTGAACGAGATAAGCGGCGATAAAGCAAGCGCCGCCGACGATCAGTGCAACGACCACGGTCCACGGCAGAAAATTCAAGCCCAATACAGAAAGGCCGAAGGCCATGCCGCCGATGCCGAGCCCAGCCAGTATCATGCCCATCACATCAAAACGTTCACGATGCTCACCGCGCACGTTGGGAATGAAATATGTGGCGAGCACGATGCCTAACACGCAGATCGGCAGATTGATGAGAAATATCCAATGCCATGTCGCATAGGTGGTGATGAAACCGCCGACGGGCGGCCCCAACATCGGTCCGATCAGCGCGGCCTGAAAACCTCGCTTTGTCGGTGCGACGGTTGATTACGCACCAGCACCATGCGACCGACGGGCGTCATCATGGCGCCGCCATGCCCTGCACGATGCGCGCGACAACGAAGTCGCTGAGCGAACTCGATAGTGCACAGCCGATCGAGCCCAGCATGAAAACGGCAATGGCCGCGCGAAACACGCTCCGTGCGCCAAAGCGGTCGGCGGTCCAGCCGCTGGCCGGAATGAAGATCGCCAGCGACAAAAGGTACGACGTGACCGCGAGTTTGAGTGCCAGTGGATTGGCGCCGATATCGGCCGCGATCGCCGGTAGCGATGTGGCGATGACGGTGGAATCGATGTTTTCCATGAACAAGGCGACCGCGATGATAAGCGGTACGATGCGGTCATGGCGCATGCGAACGGACCCGGCGAGCTGAGGTGGCCTCAAATAGCCAGTCCTTGAACCGCAAAGCGGCGGCGGAAGGAAGGCCGATTGTGGCGAGGGGCTCTCATAACAGCTATCCGCGATGGCCTAGGAATTGGCCGTTTCTCATGCTATCGGCCCATGCCAACCTAAATGTGGGCCGAGAATCGGGTGAGGGACCCTCGCGACAGGCATGTTTTCAACCTGCGGCCCCGACGTTTGTCTGTTTTGTGGGTGAGACGGAGTTGGCAATGACGAGCAGAAAAGATGCGAGTCCGCGTGAAGGGCTCACTTTCGATGACGTGCTGATCAGGCCCGGTTTATCGGAGGTTATGCCAGCGGAAGTGGATATTCGCTCGCGCGTGACGCGTTCCATTGCCGTCAATCTGCCCGTCATTGCGTCGGCGATGGATACGGTGACCGAAGCGCAGATGGCGATTGCCATGGCGCAAGCGGGCGGTATCGGTGTCATCCACCGCAATATGGATTCGGCGCAACAAGCGACGCAGGTGCGGCAGGTCAAGAAATTTGAGTCCGGAATGGTGGTTAATCCGCTGACCATCGAGCCGGGAGCGAGCCTGCAACAGGCGCTCGATTTGATGAAGGAGAACAGGATTTCCGGTATTCCGGTCGTCGAGCGTTCCGGCACGGCTCAGCCCGGCAAATTGGTCGGTATTCTCACCAATCGCGATGTGCGATTCGCCACCGATCCGCGCCAGCGGGTATCCGAATTAATGACGAAGGACATGCTGGTGACCGTGCGTGAGGGTGTAAGCCACGAAGAAGCCAAGCGCCTTTTGCATCAGCATCGTATCGAGAAACTTTTGGTGGTTGACGATCAATATCGCTGCGTCGGCCTCATCACCGTCAAGGACATCGAAAAGGCGGTGGCCAATCCCAATGCCTGCAAAGACGAGCAGGGCCGCTTGCGCGTGGCGGCGGCAACGACGGTCGGCGATAAAGGCTTCGCGCGTACCGAGGCTTTGATCGAGGCCGGTGTTGATCTCGTGGTGGTCGATACCGCCCACGGTCACTCGCGCCATGTGCTCGACGCGGTTGCCCGCATCAAGCGTTTGTCGAATGCCGCACAGGTGGTCGCCGGCAATGTCGCCACTGTCGAAGGCGCAAAGGCGCTTATCGATTGTGGGGCTGATGCGATCAAAGTCGGCATCGGCCCGGGCTCGATTTGCACGACCCGTATCGTCGCCGGCGTCGGCGTGCCGCAACTCACCGCGATCATGGACAGCGTCGAGGCCGCCAAAGCAACGGGCACGCCGGTGATCGCCGACGGCGGCATCAAATATTCCGGCGATCTTGCCAAGGCGCTGGCTGCCGGTGCGGATTGCGCCATGATCGGCTCTTTGCTTGCAGGCGCCGACGAGACGCCGGGCGAAGTCTTTCTCTACCAAGGCCGCTCCTACAAAAGCTATCGTGGTATGGGGTCGGTTGCCGCCATGGCGCGCGGCTCGGCCGACCGATACTTTCAGCAGGACATTAAAGACATGCTCAAACTGGTGCCGGAAGGCGTCGAGGGGCAGGTGGGATACAAAGGCCCTGTCAGCAATGTGCTGCACCAGTTGGCCGGCGGCTTGCGCGCCGCCATGGGTTATGTCGGTGCTAAGGATATAGAGGAATTTCACGACAAAGCCGAGTTCGTGCGTATATCAGGCGCGGGCTTGCGCGAAAGCCACGTGCATGACGTGACGATCACGCGCGAAAGCCCGAATTATCCGAGCGGGGGGTGATGTGGTGGACGAAGTAAAACGTCGGGCCAGCGGGATTACGTCAGCACATGAGACGATCACAACCGCTCGCCCTGCGAATCAACGCAGCAACGCCAGAAATTCCGGCATCGTTAAATTTACCTACGCGATGATCGCGCGTAACGTGCCGCATCTGAGGTCGCCACTATGCGCGGGGATAGTCACCTTACGGGCCGGATCGTTCTCATGAATGAGACGGCAATGACTGCCTGACATGCGCGACATCGTAAATCCCGCACGCTGCAACACGCGGATCACCTCGCGCGCCGTGAGCGCAGGTAACCGCTCATTCATGCGGCGAGCGTGACCGTGACTTCACGAATGCGCGGCGGCCCATCAATAAAATTATCCGGAGATATTGTAAATATCCACGCGCCAGGGCGAATATTAGTTAAAAGAGCTTGTTTCGTAGAGCGAGTCGCCTTTGGCTGAGTTTAGGATAACAACCCAAATGTCCATCCCCACCGTTCTTCTCCCGCTCTTTGTCGAAGTTCTGTTGACCTTTGGCTTGTTCATACGCATGGCCGTTCTGCGCAACGTGGCTCTCAAGAGCGGCGCGGTGAAGCCGTCCGATGTGGCCTTGCGTGAGCCGAGTTGGCCCGAGCGCACGCAGCAGGTGGCTTATTCGTTCAGCAATCAATTCGAACTGCCGGTGTTGTTTTATGTCTTGACGATCCTTGAGATCGTCACCCGCCGCGCGGATTTTACCTTTGTGCTGCTCGCATGGATTTTCGTGATCTCACGGCTTGCGCATGCCTATGTCCATACGACCGATAATATCCTGCTGCGCCGCGGCGCGATCTACGGCATTGGCGCGCTGGCGTTAATGGCGATGTGGATCATTTTCATGATCCGGATTTTGTTTGGATTAATATGACACCCGGTGGACGCCTCGCCGCGGCGATCGAGGTTCTCGCAAATATCGAAAGTGAACGGCGGCCTGCCGCCGAAGCGCTGAAAAGCTGGGGTCTGGCGCACCGCTTCGCCGGATCCGGCGATCGGGCGGCGATTGCGGGCCTCGTTTACGATGCCTTGCGCCGGCGTGCGTCGAGCGCCTTCATCATGGGCGCGGATAGCCCACGCGCGGTTCTGCTCGGCATGCTCAAGCGCGAGCGCGGTCTTGACACCGATGCGATCGCACATCTCGCCGATGGTTCGCGCTTTGCCCCCGCGCCGCTGACGGAGGACGAGCGCGCGCGGCTTGATTGCGCAGAGTTGAGCGGGGCGCCCGCGTATGTCGCCGGCGATTATCCAGAATGGCTCGATTCTTATCTCGCGCGTGCTTTTGGCGACGACCGCGCCGAGGAGGGCGCGGCATTAGCTTTGCGCGCGCCGCTCGATTTGCGGGTCAACGCGATTAATGCGGATCGCGAGCACGTGCGCGAAATGCTGGCCGATCTCAAGCCGGAGCCGGCGCGTTGGTCGCCATGGGGTTTGCGCATTGATCTCACGGCCGAGGCGAAAAGTCCGGCGATCCATGCCGAGCCGGCTTTTTTGAAAGGCATGATTGAAATTCAGGATGAAGGCTCGCAATTGGCTGCGCTCTTCACGGGAGCGAAGCCGGGAGAACAGGTGCTCGATCTTTGCGCCGGCGCCGGCGGCAAGACTTTGGCGCTGGCGGCGATGATGCAGAACAAAGGACAGATTTTTGCAACCGATGAGGATAAGCGCCGGCTTGCGCCGATTTACGATCGTCTCAAGCGCTCGGGCGCGCGCAATGTGCAAGTGCGCCCGCCGAAATCGATTGGCGGTGAGCTTGATGATCTCATCGGCCGCATGGACCTGGTGTTGATCGATGCGCCATGCACGGGCACCGGCGCCTGGCGGCGCAACCCGGATGCCAAATGGCGCGTGCGTCCCGGCGCGTTGGAGCCGCGCACGAAAGAGCAGAGCGAAATCCTGGACACCGCGGTGGCATTGCTCAAACCCGGCGGCCGCATCGCCTATATCACGTGTTCGGTGCTCGACGAGGAAAACGGGGCGCAGGTGCGGGGTTTTCTCGCTCGTCATCCTGAGTTTTCGGCTCAAACTCCCGATACGCTTGCCGTGCCGTTGGGCGAGCGCGCTTTTATCTTCACCAAAGCCGTGCGTCTGTCAGCAGAGGGGTTGCTAATGACACCGCGCACGACGGGCACCGACGGTTTTTTCGTGAGCGTTATCAAAAAACGATCATGAGGGAGGGGTGCATGCCCTCCCTCAGATCCAAACTTTACCTCAAAGTTAAATAACCTGGCAAAAGTTCGTGCGTCCGCGAAGACCGCAAACGACTTTTTTCGGCGATTTTCCGAGAGCTCTGCCCGGCAAGCGGTTTACCGGTTTTCCGGCGCTGTCGTAGAGTTGAGGGTGAACGCTGTTTCCGCTGTGAATAACAAACGTCCTGGCATTCGATTTGAACGTTAAGGCATTCGTGCTGAATGCTGTGGCAGTCGTTGGGGCATTCGTTGCGGCACTTCCACTGAACGCCGCGGTATAGGTGCCGGATGTCTGGCTTGTCTGAACAGAACATTTATTGCCCAACGGACCTCCCTTGCACGTGGCCTTCTTCGGTGCGATCCCATAAGCCCGCGCGGGCAGGCGGTTAACGGACTTGCCAGCTCTATCATAGAGTTGAGTGTGAACGACGTTTCCGCTGTGACGGACAATTGTTCTGGCAAGTGCACCGTGACTGCCCGCTGTCAAGGCAAATCCAAAGGCAAGCATTGCAATGGCTTGATTCATTTTTATGTGGCTCTTCATGGGTTCTGTCTCCGTTTTGGGCTGAAGTCTTAGTTGGAAGTATGATGCTGACAGTAGAGAAGCGTTGCTGAACCCAATCTGAAATTATTGTTGTCTAATATTCATCTTGATGATGGTGCGGCCGGTCGGCGCCGACCGTCGTAGCGTAAAAGCGATCCCGAATCGGTTTTCGCCTCCAGGCCACGGCCCTCGGCTTGAGATCACGCCATGCGCGAGCTTGTTCCGCGCATCCACGACTTTACGGTGCTAAAATGTAAGGATGTAAATGGCATAGAGCGGATTTCATATAGATTGCGGCGTCGGGTTCAACGTGGCTTGACCCGCCAGACCAAAACCTGAAAAAAACGGACCGAGCAACTATAGTAAGCTCGATTCCATTTTGTTTCGGGCACGAAAGCCCCCAATGCACGACAAAGTTCTGATCGTCGATTTCGGCTCCCAGGTCACTCAGCTCATCGCGCGCCGGGTGCGGGAGGAGAAGGTCTATTCCGAGATCGTGCCTTACCAGAAAGCGGAGGCCGCTTTTCGCGCGATGACGCCGAAGGCGGTGATCCTCTCCGGAGGCCCGGCTTCTGTGCTCGACAAGGACGCGCCGCTCGCGCCGAAGGCGATCTTTGAGGCCGGCGTGCCGGTGCTCGGCATTTGCTACGGCGAGCAGGCGATGGCGCACCAGCTCGGCGGCAAGGTGGAGGGCGGACATCATCGCGAATTCGGCCGAGCGGAAGTGGAGGTCGCCGCTGATAGCCCACTATTTGAAGGCGTGTGGGAGAAGGGTGAGAGATATCCGGTCTGGATGAGCCACGGTGACCGCGTGACCGTGCTGCCGCCAGGCTTCAAAGTGCTCGCCACCTCGCCGAATGCGCCGATTGCGATGATCGGCGACGACAAGCGCAAATTCTACGCCACGCAATTTCATCTCGAAGTGATGCACACGCCTCACGGCGCGGCGCTGTTGCGCAATTTCGTGCGCAAGATCGCCGGCCTCACCGGCGACTGGACCATGCGCGCCTTTCGGCAAGAGGCGATCGAGAAAATCCGCAAGCAAGTGGGCCAAGGCCGGGTGATTTGCGGTCTGTCCGGCGGCGTCGATAGCGCGGTTGCCGCGGTGCTGATCCACGAAGCCATCGCTGACCAGCTCACCTGTGTGCTGGTCGATCACGGTCTCATGCGGCTCGGCGAAGCGCAGAAAGTCATCACGCTGTTCCGCCATAGCTACAACATTCCGCTCGTGCATGTGGATGCGAGTGAGATGTTCCTCAAGGCGCTCGAGGGCGTCAATGACCCGGAACTCAAACGCAAGACCATTGGTAAATTGTTTATCGATGTGTTCGAGCAAGAAGCATCGAGGATCGGCGGCGCCGAATTCCTGGCGCAGGGCACGCTTTATCCAGACGTGATCGAGAGTATGTCGTTCACCGGCGGACCCTCGGTGACGATCAAGTCGCATCACAATGTCGGCGGCTTGCCCGAGCGCATGAACATGAAGCTGGTCGAACCTTTACGCGAATTGTTCAAGGACGAAGTGCGCGCGCTCGGCCGGGAGCTAGGCCTGCCGGAAGCCTTTGTCGGCCGCCATCCGTTTCCGGGACCGGGACTGGCAATCCGCATTCCCGGCGCCATCACGCGCGAGAAGCTCGATATTTTGCGGCTGGCGGACGAAATCTACATCGAGGAAATCCGCCGCACTGGCCAATACGACAATATCTGGCAAGCTTTTGCGGTGCTGCTGCCGGTGAAAACCGTCGGCGTGATGGGCGACGGCCGCACTTATGAATATGTCGTGGGCCTGCGCGCGGTGACTTCAACCGACGGCATGACCGCCGACTTCTATCCCTTCGACATGAATTTCTTAGGGCTCGTCGCCACGCGCATCATCAACGAAGTGAAAGGCGTCAACCGCGTGGTCTATGACGTGACGAGTAAGCCGCCGGGCACGATTGAGTGGGAGTGAGGTGACCCCGCCATGCCACTTGATTTGGACCATTTAATGGTCTAAATTTGCGGCAAATGCAGGAGCCTAAAATGCAGGTTACGGTCAGCGAGGCGAAAGCACAATTGACCGAATTGGTCCGCCGTGCCGAGGCCGGCGAGGAAGTCGTGCTGACCCGCCACGGCCACGCGGTGGCTCGCCTTGTTCCTGAGAAGCCCCGCAGAGACAAAGAATACCGGCGCAAGGTTATTGAAGAGATCCGCGCGGAGTGCCGAGGAAAGGCGACGCCGGGCCCGAGCGCGGCGCGCAGCCAAGATTTTTTATACGATGAGTTCGGCCTGCCGAAATGATTGCGGTGGATACGTCGGCGCTGATGGCGATTATTCTCGACGAACCCGAAGCAGATGCTTGCAGCGCCGCGCTCGAAACCGACGACGCGATTATCATCTCTGCCGGTACCCTCGCTGAGGCATTCATTGTTTCGACGCGGCGTGGCCTCGGCCCCAAATTAACGAAATTGATTGAACAGCTTGGTTGTAAAATCATCCCCGCCACTTTTAAATCATCGCAGCGCATGGCGCATGCTTACTCGCGCTGGGGCAAAGGCATGCATTCCGCCGGATTGAATTTCGGCGATTGCTTCGCTTACGATGTCGCCAAAGAACACGCCTGCCGGCTTCTTTATGTTGGCAATGATTTTGGCAAGACTGATGTTGAGGGGGTTATTTGAGTCGTCTTTGCCTAGGGCACGAAGAGACGTAAGGAATGCCACGCGCATCCTTAATGAGTACCCATTTTGCTATTACTCCGTTGAAATTTTCAGCTTCGTTGCGCCGTTGTAGCCATACACGTCATGCAGGGTCGTCAGTATTTCATGAGCGAGCGTTTCGGCGCTATATTGATCGAAAGGATAGTTTTTCCAATAATTCGGCGCGCGCCCGGGATCGGCATAGCCGGCCTGGTGCAATAGCGATACGCGCTCAGGCGTGAGGATCGTTTCCAAAGCGGGCCAGCTTTCGGCTGATTGAGCCTCACAGTAAAGAAGGGGGGAGGGGCTTTGGGGCCTGCATTGGACGTATCCGATACCGACGTCGAATACGGTGAACACGCGCCTTCCGGTGTTAATGCGCAAGCGCTGGATTTCGGCAGTTATACGAGGCCCGTAAGTTTCGATAAGATCGGCAACCGAGCTTGCCTTTTGCGGCATCTCCGGCGCTGCCTTGTACGAGCATGCGTGCACCGCCGTGGAGCGCATCGATGGGGCATCGTTCACGATTCCGGCGAGATTTTGGCCGGGGCCGTTGCGCGGTGGACAAGGCAAATCCACAACCCAGGTCGTTTCGATTTCAAGACCGTCAATATCGGCGGCATAGGCGTCAGACAAAATCCGTGCGATCTGTTCGGCGGCACGAACTGTCGGAGCATCCGCGGAAAATGTTCGCACGTAATTTCCGAAACTCGGATCGAGGGTCCAGCCAAGTGCTGTGATCCGGTTCAATCGCTGGCCCGTCAGCACGTTTCGCAGCGAGGGCTGCATCGAGGTACCGGCCGCTTCGCAGCGCAGCGCCCGGTCGGGCATGCGCCGGCATTGGACGTATTTGTTGCCATCCCAAATCGTCGCATAACCGACCTTTCCAGGCCGGACTAAAACAGAGATGTTCTGCAGTGCCTCTTCAACGCGGGAGCCGGCATTTTGCGTCGCATTGGAGCCGTCAATTGTTTGCGCGGCGTTTGCACCTGCGGCCATGCAAGCTGCAATCACCGCAGCCAATGCTGTCCGGCGCAGTGTCTCAAAGACGTTCATTGTGACCCCCAAAGCGATAAAAATGCGCGGAAAGTGAAGTACCACTGGGTTTCGCCATAAATCAATTTAAAGTTGCACTCTGCGGGTGTCAACGAATTTGAATTGGCTTGCCGATGGGGCTGGGAGCATTGGCCGTATAAGATCGCGATGTGAGATTCGGAGGGTGATACGAATGGCCATCACCATCTACGGCATCAAAAACTTTGATACGCCGAAGAGGGTGCGGGGGCTTGGCGCCGAAAAGTCACGTTCACCCGGCAACGATCGGGCGGGAGTGAATTTTACGTCGGAGAGTGCAAACGCCTATCCAACACAAATCGAGTTTGTGATTTCAATGAATATGAGCCGGACGCTTTTGAAGCGATAAAAATCAAATTCCAGCTTTCGGTTGAGACGGTGCTGGGTATGACGATAAATTTGTGCCGGTTCAGTAAATCATCACCAAAGACTTGCTGCCCGGCGATGGGGATACCGGGCCTAAGCCAATTGGAATTTGGAACGTCTGTGGGGTGAATGACAACGGTGCCGCGTGGATTAACGTTTATTGCGGTAAGTACGTGCGGAACGGCGTCCAGCGCTCTAAATCCTTTGTGAACCGCGACCTCCAAAATCGCGGTCGCAGGATCAATCGAGCAATAGACTGCGTGTGTGCCGCGACTGTTCCATCGACCTCCAACCGCGGAAGCGCCTTCTCCACTGTCCCATGCCGTGTCATGAATTATTTGGTCCAGCCGCCATGCGACAAGTTCGTTGCCGCCTAGCGCGCCCGGTAGCGGCGTCA
Organism: uncultured Pseudomonadota bacterium; assembly: GCA_963697535.1. GTDB lineage: Bacteria > Pseudomonadota > Alphaproteobacteria > Rhizobiales > Xanthobacteraceae > Pseudolabrys. The sequence goes on from OY969085.1 coordinate 2,157,208, forward strand.
AACGTAAACCCCATATTCGAGACGAACCAAGAAATCCTCGACCAGCTCCGTGCCCGCCGGTGTCGCTAAAAGGTCGATCGGGCGCCGCTGATTCAGCCCAATAGCCGGCTTTTCCAGCCACTGTTCAGCTTCCTCTTGGGAGCCCAAAACTGACGTCGCTTTGGCCACTATTTCTGCAAGTTTCCAGGTTCGAGCGGTCTGTTCGGGGCTGAGGGGTTTTGAGGCTTCGGACAAGTGGCGCTGATAGGTGCGTTGGCTCATTCCGATTGCCTTCGCAAAAGCCGAGTCCCATCGAAGAACTGCCAGGTTTTGAACGAAATATGTGAGAGCTTTTGTCGGTAGACCGCGCAAAAGCAGCTCGTGAGCTTCGAGAGGATGTCTGGGCGGTTTTCGAAAACTCTGCCGTCCTCCCAGTAGTTCCGCGACTTTTCCCAATCGTTCATTTTCCGGGGTTCGGTTATGGTCTTCATCAACGTTCGTCATTGCCCTCTCCGTCACATGTCGTAATATATACGACAGGTGGCAGAGACTTCAAGTATGAAAAAAGCCCACTGACTCCCATGCCCATCACCCTCTACGGCATCAAAAACTGCGACACGATGAAGAAAGCGCGCGCGTGGTTCGGCAAGCGCGGCGTGGAATATGCCTTCCACGATTACAAGACTGCCGGCATTGAACGCGAGAAGCTTGAAGGCTGGGCGAAGAAGGCCGGCTGGGAGACCTTGATCAATCGCACGGGCACGACGTTCAAGAAATTGCCCGATGACGACAAAGAAGGCCTAACCGAAAAGAAAGCCATCGCCTTGATGCTGGCCCAGCCATCCATGATCAAGCGGCCGGTGCTTGAGCTTCCGGGCGGCAAATTGCTCGTCGGTTTTGATCCGGAGGAATATAGCGCGGCGCTTCAATGAGCCATGTAAGTTGCCGCGCGCACGGCTGCAACGGACGAATATAGCCGCGTCCTTTAACGATACTGTTACAATTATTACACTCTTGTACTGAGCTGAGCGTCCGTTAACGAAATGACGTCACAATTTACTTGTGGGGCAGGTGAGCGCTCACACCCCTTGATCCCTTCGCCTTTCCCTGCCACATGCGGCCTCATGAATAAGCCGCTGCTGCCCGCCAATTCCATCCCGCAAACACCGCTGGCCGCCGAGGTCGAGCGGCGGCGCACGTTCGCCATCATCTCGCACCCGGACGCCGGTAAGACCACGCTCACCGAAAAGCTCCTGCTGTTCGGCGGTGCGATCAATCTCGCCGGCCAGGTGAAAGCCAAACGCGACCGCCGCTCCACGCGCTCGGACTGGATGGCGATCGAACGCGAGCGCGGCATTTCGGTGGTGACCTCGGTGATGACCTTCGACTATGACCGCCGCGTCTTTAACTTGCTCGACACGCCGGGTCATGAGGACTTTTCGGAAGACACTTACCGCACGCTTACCGCGGTCGAACTCGGCGGTGATGGTGATCGATGCCGCCAAAGGCATCGAGGTGCGCACCCGCAAACTGTTCGAAGTCTGTCGTTTGCGCGATATCCCGATCGTCACTTTCATCAACAAGATGGATCGCGAAAGCCGCGATCCCTTCGTCTTGCTCGACGAGATTGAGAAGACGCTGGCGCTCGATACCACGCCGATGACATGGCCGATTGGCGGTGGCCGCGACTTCGCCGGCACATATGACATCGCCACGGGCGAAATGCGCCTTATCACCGACGACGGCAAGACGGTCAACTCTCAGCCGCTTGATCTTGCTTTGCTTGCGGCGAAGAACTCCATGCTTGACGCCGCCGCCATTGCTGAGGAATTCGCCTTGGTGAAGGAAGCTTGCCGTCCGTTCGATTTCCAATCCTTCCGTGAAGGTCATCTCACGCCCGTCTTCTTCGGTTCGGCTTTGAAGAATTTCGGCGTGAAGGATTTGCTCAATTCGCTGGCCGCCTTCGCGCCGCCGCCGCGTGCGCAGGTCGCCAATGCCCGCACGATTGACGCACACGAAAATGCGATGACCGCTTTCGTCTTCAAGATCCAAGCCAATATGGATCCCAACCATCGCGACCGCATTGCTTTCGTGCGTCTCTGTTCGGGAAAGCTTACGCGCGGCATGAAGGTTAAGCTCACGCGGACCGGCAAGTCGATGACGCTGGCGCAGCCGCAATTTTTTTTCGCGCAAGACCGTGCGCTCGCGGAAGAGGCTTATGCGGGCGATGTGGTCGGCATTCCCAATCACGGTACGCTGCGTATCGGCGATACGCTGACGGAGGGAGAGGATATTTGTTTTCTGGGTGTGCCGAATTTCGCGCCGGAAATTCTGCGTCGCGTGAAACTCGGCGATCCGATGAAGGCGAAGAAGTTGAAAGAGGCGCTCCAGCAAATGGCGGAAGAGGGGGTCGTGCAAGTCTTTCGTCCCCTCGATGGTGCGCCGGCGCTGGTCGGCGTGGTCGGCCCCTTGCAGCTCGACGTGTTGAAGGTCCGGCTTGCGGGCGAATACGGCCTCGAAATCGGTTTCGAGCAGCCGGAATTCCAGCTCGCGCGCTGGATTGCGTGCGACGATGCCAAGAAGCTCGCCGATTTCGTGCAGGCGAATTATTCCAGCGTCGCCGACGATCTCGACGGCGATCGCGTCTTCATGGCGCGCAATCAGTTCATTCTCGATTACACGTGCGAGCGCGCACCGGATATAATTTTTACCGATATCAAGGACGTAAAGAAAACATGGGCTTAAGCATTCTTCTTCTCGGGCTGGCGGTTTTCATCGGCAGCCATCTGTTCGTGACCTTTCGTGGCACGCGCGCGGCGGCCATCGAGCGGTTGGGGAAAAATGGCTATCGTCTAGCATTCGCAATCGTGGCGCTTGCCGGTGTTATTCTTATCATTTGGGGCTATAGCGACTATCGCGCGGAAGGCTTTATCCCGATCTGGTCGCCGCCGATGTTCATGCGGCACGTCACCGTGGGCTTGATGCTGTTTTCCGTGCTCTTGATGACGGCGGCATTTGTCCCAAGCCACATCAAGGCGTGGGCAAAACACCCGATGCTGGCTTCGGTCAAGATCTGGGCCTTCGCCCATCTGCTTTCCAACGGCGATCTCGGCTCGATTGTGCTATTCGGCGGTTTTCTCGCCTGGGCGGTTTACGCGCGCATTGCCGTCAAAAAACGCACCGATTACGTTCTGCCGGCGGCACCACCCGGCTGGGGCAATGATGTGCTCGTGCTCGTGCTTGGCGCGGCCATATATCTCGCGCTCGGCTATGTCTTCCACCCCGCGGTTATCGGTGTGCCGGTTTTCGGAAGGTGAAGGGGCTATGTCGACGCAGAATGAAATTCGGCGGCTGACCGCTCCCGACATCCGGGCGCGTAAAGGCGGTGAGCCGATCGTCTGCCTGACGTCTTATCACGCGCACACTGCCCGTATTGCCGATAAACATTGCGATGTGATCCTCGTCGGCGACTCGCTCGGCATGGTGATGCATGGGTTAGAGACCACCGTGCCGGTGACGCTCGACATGATGATCTTGCAAGGGCGTGCCGTCATGCGCGGCTGCGAGCACGCGCTGGTGGTTGTGGATATGCCGTTCGGTTCTTATGAAGCCTCGAAAGAGCAAGCCTTCATGAACGCCGCGCGCGTGCTCAAAGAAACCGGCTGCGGCGCCGTCAAGGTTGAAGGCGGCAAGCGCATGGCCGAAACCATTGCCTTCCTGGTCGAGCGTGGCGTGCCGGTCATGGCGCATGTGGGCCTTACGCCACAGGCGATCAATGTGCTCGGCTCGTTCCGCGCGCAGGGGCGCGAGGAGGCTGATTGGGGCCGTTTCGAGAAAGACGCGTTGGCGGTTTCCGAAGCCGGGGCGTTCTCGGTGGTGCTGGAAGCCATGGCGGAGCCGCTCGCCCGTCAACTCACGAAAGCGGTGCCGATTCCGACCATCGGGATCGGCGCAAGCGTGGCCTGCGACGGCCAAATCCTGGTCATGGAAGACATGCTCGGTCTGTCGCCCCGCGTGCCCAAATTTGTCAAGCGATATGGCGATCTTGGACCGGGTATCGACAGAGCTATTGCCGATTATGCCGCCGAGGTGCGGGCTCGTGCGTTTCCTGGGCCCGACCACGTCTATCCCTTAAGGCCTAAAAAAACCTGACTTTACTGAAACTTAATTGACTTGATGAAGGCTTTGCCTTGCGATCGGCAAATCGCTAGTTTAGGTCCTTGGGGCCGGGGTAGGCAGGCCGATAGCAGCGAAGTTGACAGTGTTTTGGAGCTATTTGTGGCCGATATTTTTCACGAAGTCGACGAGGAAGTCCGGCGCGAACAGCTCAAAAAGCTGTGGGATCGCTATGGGATGGTCATCATCGCTGTGGCGGTTTTGATCGTCGTCGGCGTGGGAAGTTGGCGCGGCTATCAATGGTGGGTCGACCGCAAGGCCGCCGCGGCCGGCGCTCAATTCGAAGCGGCGGTGGCGCTGAGCGAGAAAGGCAAGCACGCCGAGGCACAAGCCGCTTTCGACAAAATCGCCGGTGATGCGCCAGGTGGTTATCGTCTTCTTTCGCGGTTTCGCGCGGCTGCCGAGCAAGCGCAATCCAATCCGGGCGATGCGGTGAAGTCCTACGATGCACTGGCGGCCGATAACGCGGTCGGCCCGCTCTGGCAAGAGCTTGCCGCCATACGTGCGGGCATGTTGCTGGTGGATACGGCCTCGCTGCCCGAGATGCAGAAGCGGCTTGACCCGCTCACGTCTGCCGCCGGAATTTATCGTCACACCGCGCGCGAATTATTGGCGCTAGCGGCATGGCGCAACCATAATCTCGCCTCTGCCAAACATTACCTTGATATGATCGCGGCCGATCCGCAAAGTCCGCCCGGCACCCGCGCCCGAGCCGATGTTTTGTCGGCACTGATCGCGGGCAACGGCAAAAGCTAAGGAGCACGAATGCGTCACTTCCATTGTGTCAAGATGCTGGTGACGATGCTTTTATTCGCAGCGGGGCTTGCCGGCTGTCAAAATTTCGATCCTGAACAGCTCGATTTCCTAAATCTCAATTCGAAAAAGCCCTTGCCGGGCGACCGCAAACCGTTGTTTGCGGACGGCGTGCCCGGCGTCACCCAAGGGATTCCACCCGAATATTTAAGAGGCAATGTCGAGCAGCAAACGGGTGCCGCGGTGGATGTGCCGCAGACGCCTGCGGCTCAACCGGGCGCGGTAGCGGATGGCGTTTCGGCCCCGAACGCGCGGACCGCGGTGGCGGAGCCTGCGACAGAAGCCAAACCGGAAACGGCGGCCACACCCAAGCCTAAACCCAAGCCAAAACGGCGCGTGGTCAGGCGCACGCCGGCCACTGCCCCAACGCGGGCAACGACACAGAAGTCGGACCCGCAAGGCCAAAAGCCTGCATCTTGGCCTGAGCAAGCGCAGGCTCGGCCGCAGCCGGCGTCTCAACCGGCTTCGCAAGCGCAGGCGCCATGGCCGGCACCGGCGCAAGATGGCGTAGCGCCGTGGCCGTCGGCGCCCCCCGCGGGGACTTTCTCGAAGTGATTTCTTAAATCTCGCGGTGTGAAACGAGGCGTGTGCGAGACGCGGCCTTTGCGAAGCGCGCGAGAGAAACTAGTGGAGTGGATTTGACATTCGCTACCCACCTGGCCGCAAGCTCGCGAGGCGAATGTCAAATCCAAACTCCACTAGAAACTTATACTTGCTAGTGGTCCTTTGATTCAAACATTCGCAAAAGAACCCGCCGCAATGGATGGCGAATGTTTGAATCGGACCACTAGTGGAGTGGATTTGACATTCGCCACCTACCTGGCCACCAGTTCGCGAAGCGAATGTCAAATCCAAACTCCACTAGAAACTTATACTTGCTAGTGGTCTTTCGATTCAAACATTCGCAAAAGATCCCCGCCGAAATGGATGGCGAATGTTTGAATCGGACCACTAGTATGACCTTCACCGTCGCCATCGTCGGCCGCCCCAATGTGGGCAAGTCGACCTTGTTCAACCGGCTCGTGGGCAAGCGGCTGGCGCTGGTTGACGATACGCCGGGCGTGACGCGCGACCGCCGCGAGGGCGAGGGGCGGCTCGGCGATCTTGAATTCACGGTCATCGATACTGCCGGCCTGGAAGAGGCGGCACCGGAAACTCTTTCAGGCCGCATGCGCGTGCAGACTGAAGCGGCGATCGCGCAAGCGGATGCCATCTTTTTCATGATCGACATTCGCGCCGGGCCAACGCCGATGGACCGCGCTTTCGCCGCGCTCGCGCGCAAATCGGGAAAGCCCATCATTCTCATCGCCAATAAGAGTGAAGGCCGCCGCGCGGAGGAACGGCTCGTGGAGGCTTACGAGCTGGGCCTTGGGGATCCAGTCGCCATATCCGCGGAGCACAACGACGGCATGAGCGACCTCTATGAAGCCTTATGCGCGGCTTTGCCCGATGAGACCGCGCGGCAACGTGAAGAAACCGAGGCCAAGCAAGCCGGCCCGCACCCCATCCGCGTTGCCATTGTCGGCCGTCCCAATGCGGGTAAATCAACCTTGATCAATCGGCTGATCGGCGAGGAACGTCTGCTGACCGGACCGGAAGCGGGGATTACCCGTGATGCCATTGCGGTTAACCTCGATTGGCGCGGCCACGCCTTCCGCCTTTACGATACCGCGGGCTTGCGCCGCCGTTCGCGCGTCGAAGAAAAGCTGGAGAAACTCTCGGTCGCCGATGCGCTTAATGCGGTGCGTTTTGCAGAAGTCGTGGTGGTGCTGCTCGATGTGGAGAATGCGTTCGAGGAGCAGGACCAGCGCATCGCCGATTTGGCCGAACGCGAAGGCCGCGCCATTGTCATCGCCGTCAACAAATGGGATTTGAAAGATAAAGCGCCCGGCGCGATCGGCAAATTGCGCGCTCAGGCCGAGGAAAAACTCACGCAATTAAAAGGCGTGCCACTGGCCGCGGTGTCGGGCTTGACCGGCGAAGGTTTGGACCGGTTGATGCAGGCGATTATCGACGCCTACGCGGTCTGGAATAAACGCATCCCCACGGCCGCGCTGAACCGCTGGTTCGAGGACGTGACGGCAGCCCATCCACCGCCCGCCGTATCTGGACGCAGGCTGCGCTTGAATTACATTACGCAAGCCAAAGCGCGACCACCGAGCTTTGTTTTATTCTGCACGCGCGCGGATGCGTTGCCAGACGCTTACAAGCGCTATCTGGTGAATTCGTTGCGCGACGCGTTTGATTTACCGGGCACGCCGATCCGGCTGATGCTGCGGGAGAAGGGAAATCCGTTTGAGGGAAGGGCGAGGAGGAAACGTTAGACAGCTAACAGCATCCTCCCGTATAGTTCGGATCTTTGATTTTTTTGTCTACTGCTTTAGCAGCATCGAGTTTTTTCTGGCAAATCTCTACGTTGTTGCCGCTCATTTGTGCGGCAAGCGCCTTTTCCCATGCAGCTACGGCTTGTTCTGCCGCTCGCAGAAGTGTCAGCTTACGTGCTGACATAATTTTTTTAGCAGCAGTACCTTCGCTATGACCTGTAGAAACCAAAAAAAAGTGGTCTAGCCGATTTCGCAGATCGTCCATCATCAACGCATGTTGGATAGGATCGGTTTGGCCTTTTGCGTCAAGGAGTAGTTCGTTGGCGAATTGAACGCGGGTAATGTCTTCAAGTTTTCTTAGCTCCTGGCGCAGGTCATCCAATTCCATAGAATCGGCGGTTTCATTTTTTTCCAGTTTTGCGATCTCTGCCTTTATCTTTTCAGCTTCTGTCTTCAGCAGATTTTGTTGTCTCAGATTCCCTTCGGCTTCGCCTTGCACCACCGCTCTGTTGCCAGGAGGTGTCCCGCCAAGATAGTCAGCGTAATCTCCGAGTGTCAGATCCATTATTCGATTTGCGTCAACTATTAGTCTTTCTGCTTCTTGTATTAAATCTGCGGATGATTGCAGTCCAGAACTGCCTTTTCCGGGGCTGATCCGGGGCTGGGCTTGCGCCACTCTTGTTTGCAAGGGGCGGTTAGAATGTGCAACTGCATGAGTGAAGGGGCGGTCTATCGACCGAGTCATTTGCGCATCCTTTTCTCAGGTTAGAATTTCCGTCGAAGCCAATTTTTAGCCTGTTACGGCGGCCAATTTAGTACAGCTTTTGGGAACACACTGTAATATATGTTACTTATACGAGCATTTTTCGCGATTTATTCTTTGCTCCTCGGAACTAGCGCATCGTCGAAAAGTGGGAACCGGTTTTTGGGACAAATGCTCTAACCTGTGATCCCCCGAAGGACGGATCCCAACTTCAATCCGGCGCACCAAACTCCAAAAACCTCCCCGCGCGGAAATCGTAGACCTTACCGCTTTCGCTGCAATCCGGCAGGCACAATGGCATGATGGCCGTGGCGACCTCTTCCGGCGGCGTGAGCGTTTGCGGATCGACGCCGGGCCAGCCGCTGGTAAACATGCGCGTGCGGGTGCGGCCTGGATTGAACAAATTCACGCGCACCGATGTTGTGGCGGTTTCCGCCGCATAGGTGCGCGCCAACATATTGAGCGCGGCTTTGGACGCCGCATAGGGGCCGCAATAGGCGCGCGCGCGCCAGCTCAAGCCCGACGTGATGAACACGGCGCGCCCCGCGTCCGCGCGTTTGAGCAATACATCCATGCAGCGGATGAGTTGCCAGTTGGCGGTGACATTCACGGCCATCGCTCGCTCGAAGTCCTTGGGCTCGACATGGTCGAGCGGCGACAGAGGCCCGAGAATGCCGGCATTGCCGACGAGCACATCGAGCCGGCCGTAACGCTCATTCAGCGCACGCGCGAGGCGCTCAATGCCGTCGCTGTCGGTGACGTCCAAAGGCACGAGCGTCGCCGTGCCACTCGCGGCTTTGATTTTGTCGTCGAGTTCCCCCAAGCCGCCGGCGGTGCGTGCCACCGCCACCACATGCGCACCCGCTTCGGCGAGCCGCAAGGCGAGCGCCGCGCCAATGCCGCGCGAGGCGCCGGTAATAAGCGCGATACGGTCGGTGAGGGGTTTATCGGTCATTTTTCAGCTCGGCTTTTGCGAGAATCTCCTTGCGTTGCAAGGATTAAGTATCAGGTTATTCATCAAGGGCTGGAAGCCAATTCAAAATTGCGCTGTTTAGCTTTCGGATTTGCATAACGTCGGCCTTGATGCTTTCCGCCGTAACTTCAAACTTCTCTGTTTTTCGGCTGATCGTCATCGGCCACGTCTGAATCCAAACCTGACGTGTTTCAGAATCATGATGATACATTCCATGTACATACTTGTTTCTTAACGCATTTAATTCGGTAATCCGATCTGCAAATGAGATGATTTGATCCCTCACCGCTTGGAGTAGTTTCGATTCCCGGGCTGCATCTTTGAGTATGTTGCATCTATCCGGAATCGAGCGAATGCGGCCCATGATGACCCAAGCAGTTCGCATTCGGATATCATTTGCCAGAACAGTTGCCGTCAACCTGACAATTAAAAATTCGATCGTCGCGAACTCACCGAGGAACGCGTCGAGCCACATAGCGACATCGGGGTTAGCCTCGAGCCCCCCAAATGGTCGAATGTTAACCGACATTTTGCTGCCCTAAAATCCGCCAGGATCAAGGCCTGCCGTCTCGCCAATATGAGGCTGAATTAGATTCAGATCGCCTCCGCGAGCAGCGACAATTGCCGCGGGCTGGCGTTGCGCGCCTCAACATCGGTCAGCGGTGTCGGATAGTCGCCGGTGAAGCAATGGTCGGTGAATTGCGGGCGGAGAGGATCGCGGCCATCGTAACCCATGGCGCGATAAATGCCGTCGACCGACAAGAAGGCGATGGAATCGGCGCCGATGAAAGCGCGCATGCCTTCCAGATCATGCGTGGCGGCGAGGAGCTTGTCGCGCTCCGGCGTATCGATGCCGTAATAGTCCGGATGCGTGATGGGCGGGCAGGCAATGCGGAAATGCACTTCGCGCGCGCCGGCATCGCGCATCATCTGCACGATCTTGCGCGAGGTCGTGCCGCGCACGATCGAGTTGTCCACCAGGACGATACGTTTGCCGGCGACCACCGCGCGATTGGCGGAATGTTTGAGCCGCACGCCATGATCGCGGATCGCTTGCGTCGGCTGAATGAAGGTGCGACCGACATAGTGATTGCGGATAATCCCCAGCTCGTAGGGAATGCCCGACTCCTGTGCAAACCCAATCGCGGCGGGCACACCGGAATCGGGCACCGGCACGATGACATCGGCGCCAGCCGGCGCCTCGCGTGCCAGTTCAGTTCCCATCGCTTTGCGCATGTCGTAAACGGGCCGCCCACCGACAATGGAATCGGGCCGCGCGAAATAAATATATTCGAAGATGCACGGCCGCGGCGCCATGGGCGGAAACGGCCTGTGCGATTGTGCGCCGTCCTCGTCGAAGACGACGACTTCGCCGTTCTCGACATCGCGCACATAGTGCGCGCCGATGATGTCGAGCGCGCAGGTCTCCGAGGCGAGGATGGGGCAGCCGTCGAGCTTACCGATCACCAGCGGACGGATGCCGAGAGGGTCGCGCGCGCCGACCAGCTTTTTGTTGGTGAGGCCGACGAAAGCATAGGCGCCTTCCAATTGGCGCAAGCCGTCGATAAAGCGATCGACAAAACGATTGCGCCGCGCACGCGCCACCAGATGCAAAATCACTTCGGTGTCGCTGGTGGATTGCATCATGGCGCCTTCATGCACCAGTTGGCGGCGCAGGGTCATTCCATTGGTGAGATTGCCGTTGTGGCCAATGGCGAAGCCGCCGCCTTCCAACTCGGCAAAGAGCGGCTGCACATTGCGTAACACCGTTTCGCCTGTGGTCGAATAACGCGTGTGGCCGATGGCGGACGTGCCGGGAAGGCGCTCGATCACCGCGCGCCGGGCGAAGGCGTCGCCTACGAGGCCGAGACGGCGTTCCGAATGAAAGCGTTTGCCGTCGAAGGAGACGATGCCGGCGGCTTCCTGGCCGCGATGCTGAAGGGCGTGCAATCCGAGCGCGGTGATCGCGGCGGCGTCGGGATGGCCGAAAATGCCAAACACGCCGCATTTCTCGCGAAGGCCGTCGCCGTCGTGATCGGGCGGCGTGGTGATGACCTCAAGATAAGGCACAGCTTTTTGCATCGACATTGCGCTCCGGCCGATGTGGGTTGGTTACGGGCGTTGCTCCGAACCTTGGACAGGAGCCGTCTCAGGCGGCTCCTCGCCGTCAACCATGGGCTTCTTCAACCTCTTCAAAATGGTGCCTTCGGGATCATCCGGCAACATGGACATCAACCATTGTCCCGTGCCTTGCAGCACCACACGCGATTTGGCGTTTTGCACCCAGCCGGGCTGCGCTTTCGGCGGCACCAGCCACACGAAAAACAGGAAAGCGACGACGACAATGATCAGGCCACGGCCCAGCCCGAACAAAAAGCCAAGCGTGCGGTCGAGCGGGCCCACGCGGCTGTCGAGCACCATGTCGGAGATGCGGATCGTGATCAAAGACACGACCATCAAAGTGATCAGGAATACCCCGCCAACACTGACGCCCGCGGCCACAAGGTCGTGGGAGACATATTGTTTCACCTTCGGAAGCACGTGCGGATAGGCATAAAGCGTCGTAAGCGCGGCGACGCCCCAGGCGCCGATTGACAGAATCTCGCGCAGGAAGCCGCGGATCATCGCCAGCATGCCGGAAATCAGCATGACCGCCAGAAGAATGATGTCGAGCAGCGTGATCGGCATTGGAAACTCATTCGGCTTGCAAGGGGAGCCTGTTCCGCACCGCTCGCCAATAGACGCCAGCCAGCATCCGTTATACGAGCCATCCGGAACCGTTCAAGGCCCCGTGTATAGCGGGGCGCCACCCCGCCGTCACGCGTCTTGCACTGCAGTTTTCAACCTTGTCAGATTGTAGCACGAGGTTTTGATCCCCACCCGGCGCTGACGCGCCGGACCTCCCCTTTTCAAGGGGAGGTGCGCCTGCGGCGGCGCCTTCATTCATGAGGGTCATCCATTCATGAGGGTCATTCATTCATGAGGGTCATCGCGCATTACTGGGGTCGTCAGGCATTTCAAGGGCCGTCGTGCATTTCTAGGGTCATTCAAGTGCATTTCTAGTGGTCCGATTCAAACATTCGCTACCCATTTCGGCGGGGATCTTTTGCGAATGTTTGAATTGAAAGACCATGAGCCAAATATAAGTTTCTAGTGGAGTTTTGGATTTGACATTCGCTTCGCGAGCTTGCGGCCAGGTGGGTAGCGAATGTCAAATCCACTCCACTAGGGTCATTCAGGCGGAATCGTTCCGCAAGTTACCTCCCCTTGAAAAGGGGAGGTCGACCGCCGCCGAAGTCGGATGTTTCCGACTTCGGCCACTTAAAATGCCGAAGTCGGCTATAGCCGAGTTCGGATGACGGTCGGGTGGCTTCAGCCACAGGAGCCCTGGAATGAACTCCTGGTAACCACTGCCGTTTTTCCACGCGGTTTAACCATTTGTGCGATGCATGGCCGGGCCGAGCGCCGCGATGTCCGCGACCAGGCTTGCCGCACTGCTGATAGTGATCGTCTTGAGGCCAGTATCCGTAGTTTCCCCGCGCGCGGCTTCGGGAACGACGGCGCGGGCAAAGCCGAGCTTGGCTGCTTCCTTCAAACGCGCGGGAGTTTGTGCGACCGGCCGTACCGCACCCGACAAAGATACCTCGCCGAAATAGACCGCATCCGCCGGCAAGGGGGCATTGGTTAGCGAGGAGACGAGCGCGGCGGCGGCGGCAAGATCGGCGGCCGGTTCCTGAATGCGCAGACCGCCCGCGACGTTGAGATAAACATCATGACTGCCCAGTTTCACGCCGCAATGGGCCTCCAGCACGGCCAATAGCATCGATAGGCGGCTGGGGTCCCAGCCGACCACGGCGCGGCGCGGCGTGCCGAGTGAAGAAGGCGCAACCAGCGCCTGAATTTCGACCAGCAACGGCCGCGTGCCCTCGATACCGGCAAAGACGGCCGTGCCGGCCTGCCCGAGATCGCGCTCCGAGAGGAATAGTTCGGATGGATTGGATATTTCGCGCAAACCCGCTCCGGTCATTTCGAACACGCCGATTTCATCGGTCGGGCCAAAGCGATTTTTCACCGCGCGTAAAATTCGAAATTGATGCGAGCCCTCGCCTTCGAAGGAGAGCACGGCGTCCACCATATGCTCCACCACGCGGGGCCCGGCGATCTGTCCATCCTTGGTGACGTGGCCGACGAGGATGACGGCCGCGCCCGAACGCTTGGCAAAGCGGATCAAGGCCTGCGCGCTGCCACGCACCTGCGTCACGGTGCCGGGCGCGGACTCCACGCCGTCGGTCCACATGGTTTGGATCGAATCGACGATGATCAGGCGCGGCGTTTTGCCTTCCGAGAGGGTGGCGATGATGTCTTCGACCGCCGTCTCGGCGGCCAGTTCGACGGCCGCATGGCTCAAGCCGAGGCGCTCGGCGCGCAGACGCACCTGCCCGACCGCTTCCTCGCCGGAAATATAAACCGCGCGATGGCCGGCGCGAGCCAGTGCGGCGGTGGTTTGGATGAGCAATGTCGATTTGCCGATGCCCGGATCGCCCGCCATCAACAGCACCGAGCCGCGCACGAAACCGCCGCCGGTGACCCGGTCGAGTTCGGCAATGTTGGATGCGAGTCGCGGCGCTTCCTGGGCCTCGCCGGTCAGCGATTGGAGCTCGAACAAGCGTCCCTTTCCCGGCTTGCGTCCCGGACCGGCATGGCGCTGCGCACCTTCTTCGCTAAGCGAATTCCATTCGCCGCAGGTCTCGCACTTTCCGTGCCAACGGTTGGAGGCCGCGCCGCAACTCTGGCAGATGAACGAAAGCGTGCGTTTAGACATGCGAAAATAGCCGGCGAATTATGATTTTGGAACCTACGACAAAAACGAGAACAATACAAGAACATATTTGGCGATGTTTGATGGTCGGCCGCTGGTGAGGTGTATCAGCAAAATTCGAACGCTAATGGTCCGATTCAAACATTCGCTACCCATTTCGGCGGGGATCTTTTGCGAATGTTTGAATTGAAAGACCATGAGCCAAATATAAGTTTCTAGTGGAGTTTTGGATTTGACATTCGCTTCGCGAGCTTGCGGCCAGGTGGGTAGCGAATGTCAAATCCACTCCACTAATATATTTTCAGTTGTCGTAATATAAAATACAATCTACGATTCGCAGCGCAACCTTCGACTCTCTTTGCTGGTGGCCACGCCGTAAAATTGTAAAATCGAGATCGGAAAAACCGAAAATGACCGACCCCACATCCGGCACGCAGGGATCAGGCTCTTTGGTGCCGGCGCGGCCAATAACAGGATCGGCGGCGGGTTCACACGGTTCGGCCGCGCCAGCCGCAGCACCCGCGGCGCCCGCGCCGAAAGTGGCGCCGGGCCTTTCGGCGAGCCCTCGCGCAAACATCCATCAAACCGTTGACGAGGACCTTTACGCTTTGGGCCTTGCAGGCAACGAATTTCGAAAAAACGCTGCGGACAGAAACAGGCAGCGAAATGACGGTGGAAACCCCAAATTCGACAGGGGCTATGAAGAAGCGCGTGCCAATTACAATCGTCTTTTGCACGCGTTGGACGATGATATTGCCGCGGAAATAGACGAGAAACTTCCAACTCGTGTGAGCGAAAACGATATAAAGGTGACGGCTGCGCGCGTTGTCCAATCTCACATCCGGTCTTATCCGCGGTCTCGCCGGCAACAGCCAGATTTTTCTCAAGAAGAGCAAGAGAGAGCCGCATCGAACGTTCAAGCTGCGGCGGCGCTCGCCATTGCCGACGAAATGACTTTGCGATTGACGCCTGCCGAACAGGCAAAGATTATTATCAATAAGGTTTTCGAGGCATCGCCCAGGACTATAGAGCGGCAGTTCATCGAGCTCGGCACGCGATATGAGAACGCGTTTTATTATTTATTGACCAGCCCTGCTCTTGCCAAAAAACACCGCCAGAGCGATGCAGACATCAAAGCAGCGCTTCAACAAAATATCGAGTATCAAGCCATCATCAAAGCGCGGGCGCGGTTCTGTTTTGACATGGCGAAGAAGACAGATAGCCATGGCATGGCAAGTTATGACGTCGGCAGCATCGTCGCAAACGTAGAATTTGTTAAAAAATCTCATTGTCCCGAAGACATAAGGGATGAATTTTTGGATGCTGTCAAAACCTATGCGACGCAAAAACGCGTCGAGCTTCCGGCGACCCTCTTCCGGTGCGCCGTCAATTCCGACGCGAGATGACACAATAGCGCATGATCGGTTCAAATTGAACCTCGCGACGCCGTCATGGCCGGACTTGTTCAGACTTGTTCCGGCCATCTACGTCTTAAGCAGCGCGTTCGGTTTAGGTTTTGTCATGCGCCGGCTTAGCCGTTCGAAGAACGGCGGCGCTTCGATCAAACCTCGAATTTATAGGGCGGGTCAGTCGCTGCTCACGCGCCGTGACCCACCGTTCGGAGCCGCGGTACGCTCAGCCGGTGGGTTACGCGCCTTTCGGCAGCTCAACCCACCCTACGGGATAGGGGCTGACCGCAAGCTCGCCAGCAACAAATGTCAGACATCGATCTCCCCCCGGGGCACCGAAGAACCGGGTTGATGAGAAATGTGAGGGGCAACAGTTTTACGACGTGCAGCAGCCCGGTTACTTGCGATAAGATTGTGCCTCAAGGCGACCTGGACCCCGCGTGTCCGAAATGCCTTTTGTACATCCCGCATGGCCCTTCGGACATTTAGCCCGGCAACATGGACGGTGTGGTGGACCACAGCTCGCGCCCCGGCCCACAAATGACGCGCTGCGCTATTGAGCCGACGGCCTGCTCCTTTAGCTGATACGGCTTCGAAATCCGGCCGTTTACCTAAGACGCCGCCAAAACTTGCAGCCCTTGCGCCGGTTCCAGTTGTCACATCGATGTTCCCAGAAGTGACGGCTCGGTGCAGCGGGGGAACTGAATCATAAGCGCGCACAGACTTGGCCGATTGGCCCATCCGGTCGATGTACTTGTAAAGGTTTACAAGTGCCTTGCTATTTATCAGTATACCGTCCTTTGCGGTCAGGTCAGATAATATGGTCTTTACAGCCCCTCGCTGAAACGCAAAGTAATTCTCGTCCGGATGCCCTCCAACCAATTGTCGATAATGATTCAGTTCATTGCCGATTCTGGTTAGCCGCTGTTCGACTTCTTTCCGCGTGACGCCGGCGGGAAGAGAGCGGAGTTGATTCACGAGGATACCGATACGCTCGTTGCTGGCTGCGGACGGGTCTAGTTTTGCATGTGGAACCGGATGACGGGTTCCAGCGGCGTCAGATCGAGCAACCATTGATCGCTTCCTTGTGTTTTCGGTGTATAATTTAAGGTAGTGGTTCAGAAATTCGCTTCATTCGACCCACTTGTCCGTTAGGCGAATGTCTGAATCAAACCACGCCGGTCTAGCTTGGATTGAATTAGTAATATTTGATAACTTAATTGCGTAACCTTTGGTGTGCCAAATGTTACAAGGGCACCGTTTTTTTTTGATTGATCCCGGCTTTCGCCGGTCGCTCAAGCCGGGTAGAGTGGGCAAAGGTGCCTTGGCCCTTGCCGGTCCGCAATTAAAACCTCGGAAAAGGTGCCGTGCCCACCGGCCTGAATCTCACTCTGGTTTGAATGTCGTGGTGGGCACGGCGTGTTCGGGATGGTGGGCACGGCGCGTTCCGCGCCTTTGCCCACCCTACGCGTGCTAAGCTCGCCCGCTTGACGACCCTCATGAATGAAGGCGGTGCCGCAGGTTCACCTCCCCTTGAAAAGGGGAGGTCGGCGCGTCAGCGCCGGGTGGGGATCAAAGCCTCGCGTTTCAATCTGACGAGAGATCCGCACCTGAACAAAGGATCCCCACCTGAGCGAATTGTAGAGTGGGCAAAGGTGCCTTGGCCCTTGCCGGTCCGCAATTAAAACCTCGGAAAAGGCGCCGTGCCCACCGGCCTGAATCTCACTCTGGTTTGAATGTCGTGGTGGGCACGGCGCGTTCGGGATGGTGGGCACGGCGCGTTCGGGATGGTGGGCACGGCGCGTTCGGGATGGTGGGCACGGCGCGTTCCGCGCCTTTGCCCACCCTACGCGTGCTAAGGTCGCCCGCTTGACGACCCTCATGAATGAAGGCGGTGCCGCAGGTTCACCTCCCCTTGAAAAGGGGAGGTCGGCGCGTCAGCGCCGGGTGGGGATCAAAACTTCGCGGTTCAAACCTGACAAGAGATGATTGAGCGTTTGGCCAAGGCGCTCAAGTTAGCCAAACCGGATGCAGGGCAATAGCAGGTCGGCGTCGTCAACAATCGATTGCGGTGCGTTCGCGCGCAATCAGGATGGTTGGCGGCCTCTGCGGGCCTCCGTTTTGACAGTTTGGCCGGAGTTTTTGCCGGCGTTAGGGTCGATCTTGCCGATGGTGTTCATATAATTTGCGTAGGATTTTACATCGACCTCTTTAGGATGGGCTCCATACCATGCGCTGAACCAACGGCTCAACTCGTCGCCTATCTTTGATCTTAAGTAATTTATATTTGTTTCAACGGAAGTATAATGTATTTTATTCAATGCTTCGGTACAGGCACTGAACTTTTGATCGATTACTTCTATTAGGGCCAGCCTTTGCTCATCACTGAGTCTTCCACTATCGATCCGACGCAAATCTTTTTGTATTGTTAAATCGAGCGCTTTCAGTAATTGGTCCCGCACTTTTGCTCGAAGTCTAGGACATTCATCGGGATGGTCGGGATTCTCAGGGCTTATTTTATTTATTGCTCCAATGAGGGCGTCGAGCTCGCTGCCGATGTTTTCTCCTACAGTTTTCCACTGGTTGGGACTGAGATTTCGATTATCGAATCGAAGCAAATCTTTGTGTATTGTTAAATCGAGCGCTGTCAGTAATTGATCCCGCACCTCCGCTCGAAGTACAGTATCGTTCTCAGAATTGGGGCTGATCTTATTCATCATTACAAGGATAGCGTTGAGATCATCACCAATGCTTGCTCCTAGAGCTACCCGGCCATCATGGTTGAGGTTTGGATCATTGAATTGATTTAAGTCTGTTCTAATCGCTTTACCGAGCACTTTCGGTAATTGATCCAGCACCATTACTCGAAGCTTAGAATCATCACCAGGGCTTATCCCGCCTATTTTAGCCGAGGCTCCTAGCAGGTAATCAATTCTGCCTAAGAGAACACCCCGAACTTGAACGGATCCCCTGGTTGCTAAAGCTCTTAGCTGGGTAACATAGCGTCTCATGTCTCGATCGATCGTTTGACGCAGTTCTTTCGCTGTCCCTGTTCGAGACGTAGAGGATATCTTGTCGGCAATTTTGAGGATATGGTCCACAATCAGAATCCGCTCAAAATCGTTATTTGAACCTTTAAACCGACGCAAATCTTGCTTTATTAGATCTTCAGGCTTCAAGCCGCTATATCCGCCTCCAATACTGCGTCGCTGAGCTTCCTTTACCGTACCTGGTGTGCAAGTCATCTCAGATCGATCCGCCGTATGTTGCATTGCATGCCGCGTAATTGGAGCCATTCGTTGTTTGTCCTTCGTTCTTGGCTGTGTTCGACACAGGTAACATGATGCCACCGTCCCTAATGCAGTCGCGAAGGGCGTGGTGTGCTAAATGTTACACAGATGTCATAATTATTAAGCGTCGGCGGTGCGACGTTTACCAACGGTTAAGATGCAACTTTAAGGCGCCATTGCTCCCATGCCTCCCGACAAAATGCCCTTCTGGCGCACGAAGAAAATGAGCGAGATGACGCGCAAGGAATGGGAGAGCCTGTGTGATGGGTGCGGGCGCTGTTGTCTCAACAAGCTCGCCGACGAAGATACGAACAAGACCGTCTACACCGATGTCGGCTGCAAGCTTTTGGACGGGAAGACCTGCCGTTGCACTGACTATGCCCGCCGTCAGACGAAGGTGGAAGATTGCGTGCGGCTCACCTGGCGCAATGTGAGTAGGCTTTCGTGGCTGCCGCCGACCTGCGCCTATCGTTTGGTGGCGGCGGGGCGCGATTTGCCGTGGTGGCATCCGCTCGTCTCCGGCGATCCCGAGACGGTGCATCGAGCCGGCATTTCCGTGCGCGGGCGCGTGAGCGCGAGCGAGAAAGACGTGCCCGACGAAAACCTGCCCGATTACATCGTGAGCTGGCCGATGAAGTGGCCCAAAGGCGCGCGGGGGCGGGGCCTTAAAAGCAAATGAGGAACGCACACGTCGGCGAGCACAATGGCGAGCGCGCTTATGCTTTCCTCACGCAAGAATGACAAAAACAATTGACTTGTGACCGGCTCATGGTTCAATGGTTCATGATTTGTTCTCGTTATTCGTGAGTGATCGGCATCGCATGAAGAAAACATAGGCGGCACTCGCGACGCCCGCGGTAATAAACGAGCGTATAAAGCTCACGGCGGCGTGGCTTAATGCGCTTGCGACGGCCATGATTGCTGCCGGTGTGTTTGCACCGATAGCGGCATCGATTTATGGGGTGTCGCGTCCCGCGCCATCGGGGATTCGGTTCTTGCTGTTGACGCTGGCTTGTTTCGCCGCCGGCATGTCTCTAACACCGTCTTTGGTAGGCTTGTTCTCGGGAGACTGCGCTGATGAACGCGCGCGATTTGGATTTCCTCAACCTGTATGTCATGGCCTTGCCCTTTATGGTCGTTGCGCTTGGGCTTGGCGTCGTTTGGCTCACGGGCTGGATGGATCGGCGAGAGGAACGGCGGCATCGCGGGGCCGAGTAACGGCCGATGCAACCGGCGGCCGCGGGCGCGGGCGTCCTTTCGCGGTCGAGGGAATAATTTCCGACATGCATTTTGGATTTGCGCGCGCGTGCGTTCGCGCGGGGCATGCATAACGGCCGCGCATTTGCGCGCATTGTCGTGCGAGGGTCGCGGGGGCATTTAAAGCTTCGTCTCATTCATGCCAAGGAATGGTGATGAGCTTCGCGAGGGCTCGCGGGGGACTTTTGGCGATTTTCAACGGTTCGGTTCCGCATCCGGCGGGACGAAGACTTCGACCCCAATGACCCACGCACATCAGCCGCAGCCGCGCCGGCCTCACGCTCCTCGAGAAGTGCATTCGGCGCGCATCGATCACGACGCCGGCGCATCGGCAAACATACCGGGCCCACGCCCGCTCTCGCATTCCGAAGTGCGAACGGTCGTCATCGGTATCATGCTGGCGATGTTTTTGGGGGCGCTCGATCAGACGATCGTGGCCACCGCGCTGCCGACCATCGGCGTGCATTTCGGCAATCTCGGCGATTTGTCCTGGGTGGTGACCGCTTATCTTCTGACCGGCACGGCGGTGACGCCGCTTTACGGCAAGCTTTCCGACATTCACGGCCGGCGCAGCGTGATGCTGGCGGCGATTGCGATTTTCATCGGCGGCTCGATCGCCTGTGCGCTCGCCCCCAGCATGGGCGCGCTGGTGTTGGCGCGCGCCTTGCAAGGGCTTGGCGGCGGCGGGCTGATGGCGCTGGTGCAGACGATCATCGCCGATCTCGTCAGCCCGCGCGAGCGGGGGCGTTATCAAGGCTATATCGGCGCGGTGTTCGCGGCTTCGTCCATCGGCGGACCGGTGCTCGGCGGATTCCTGACCGAAGCCTTCGACTGGCCGCTCATCTTTTGGATCAACGTGCCGCTCGGTTTGATTGCGCTCGGCATGAGTGCGAACGTGTTGCGGCGAGTGCCCTCTCACGCGCGCGTGCATCGGCTCGATTTTGCCGGCGCGCTGTTGATGATGGCGGCGGCCGTCGCGCTCTTGCTGGCGCTGTCGTGGGGCGGGCGGCGCTATGTTTGGATATCGCCGCAGATCGGCGCGCTGCTTGCGCTCTCCTGCATCTTGTGGGGCCTGTTCGCCTGGCGGATCGCGCGGGCAGCCGAGCCGTTTTTGCCGCTTGCCGTGCTCACTCATCCGGTGGTGCGCAGCGCGGCGCTTGCCGGCGCCTGTAGCATGGGCACGCTGGTGGGCATGACGATCTACGTGCCGCTTTATTTCGAATCGGTGCTGCATCTTTCCGCGGCGCAATCGGGTCTTGCCTTGATTCCGCTGATGGGCGCGACCGTGGTGTGGGCGACCGTCACCGGCCGTTTGATGACGCGTATGACGCATTATAAGCGCGTACCGCTGGCAGGGCTTGCGGTTTCGCTGCTCGCGCTTTTGATTCTGGCGGCCTTGGCCGCGCCGCCGATTGGGACCGTGCTCGTCTTGCTGTTTATTGTGGGATCGGGACTGGGCACCGCGTTTCCGATTTCCACGGTGTGCATGCAGAATGCGGTGGCGCGGCATCAGATGGGGATTGCGACCGGCGTATCGAATTTCTTTCGCGCGCTGCTGTCTTCACTGGTGGTGGCCGCGCTCGGTGCGATCGTACTCGGCACACTGGGCGGAGATGCCGGAACGGCAGTTGAAACGCTGGCGCGCGCCGCGCCGGCGCCGGCCATCACGCACGCCTTTCATTTTGTTTTTTTGGCCTGCGCGCTGGTGGTCGCCTTCGGCATGGCGTTCTTGGTGGCGATGGAGGAGCGCCCGCTGAAGGGACCGGCTAGCGAATAAACGTGCCGTTACGCAATTCGCCGGCCGCTTGCCGCAATTGTTCTTGCGTGTTCATGACGATCGGCCCGTACCAGGCCACCGGCTCTCGAATGGGCTTGCCCGACACCAACAGAAAACGAATCCCGCGCTCGCCCGCTTGCACGGTGACTTCGTCGCCGCGATCGAACAAGACGAGCGAGCGATCGCCGACCGGATCACGCACGAGCACATCCTCGCCGTTGATTTGTTTCTCGGCGAGAACGCCAAACGGCGCCGAAGCGTAGACAAAACGTCCATCGCCCTCGAATACGTAAGCGAAGGCGTGGCGCTCGATTTCGACGGGCAAGGTTTTTCGTTTGCCGGCGGGCACGAACACATCGAGATAATGCGGATCGGCGGCAACGCCGTCGACCGGGCCGCGCTTGCCCCGAAATTCACCGCAAACGATGCGCACGCGCGTGCCGTCATCATCGATGATTTCGGGAATCTCGAGGGCCTTGATGTCCTGGTAACGCGGGGCCGTCATTTTCAGATGCGACGGCAAGTTTGCCCAAAGCTGAAAACCGTGCATGCGGCCTTGGGCATCGCCTTTCGGCATTTCCTGATGCATGATGCCGCGCCCGGCCGTCATCCACTGGACATCGCCCGCCTCGAGGAGCCCGCGGTTTCCGAGGCTGTCGCCATGTTCGACCGAGCCGTGCAGCAAGTAAGTGACCGTTTCGATGCCGCGATGCGGATGCCACGGAAAACCGGCGAGATAATCGTCCGGCCGCTCGTTACGGAAATCATCGAGCAGGAGGAACGGATCGGTCTTCTTTGTATCGCCGAATCCGAAGGCGCGGCGCAGTTTCACGCCGGCGCCTTCGATCGTGGGTTTTGATTCCGAGACGCTTTTGACGGGACGGAGGGACATGGATGTTTCGTATTCGGGAGCACCGCGCCCCACGCAAGGGACTTAAGGCACGCGCCGCCGCGGTTGGAAGTTCAGCCGAATTTTTTCGAGAGCTCATATAGGCGCTCAAGTCATTAAAAGAAACCCTCGGAACCTGTCCGCAAGTTACCTCCCCTTGAAAAGGGGAGGTCGACCGCCGCAGGCGGTCGGGTGGGGATCTGAGCGGCGCACAAGTAGCCCCGGCAGATGAACTTGGTATTCTTATCGACGAGGATGGACATTATAGCGGATGATCCCGAGAGGTTTTGATCCCCACCCGGCGCTGACGCGCCGACCTCCCCTTTTCAAGGGGAGGTGAACCTGCGGCGGCGTCGGCCCTCTGTTGCCCGCAAACCACAGCCGGTGGGAAAAGCGCTGAAAGTCCTGCGGGAGATTTGCTGATTTGTGCAATCGATGCGTTCATTGCATTGATCTTATTGGCGTTTTTGGAATGACGTTTCTTGTGAGCGTTTTCGCCGCGCGCTCGCCATGCAATTGCCACGGGGCCGGTTCCGTGGCAGAAATTCCGTGAAGGTGGCGAGTCCCTGGGGTGCAAAGACCAAGATCAAAGAACAAGATCAAGATCAAGGATCAAGATCAAAGAAGAAGGCCAGGATCGAAGAAAAAGAAGCGTGTATTGCCAGGCTCTCGAGTTGTCAAAAGCGGGGTGCCGGGTGCGGGGGGCATGAGCCAAAATGACGGATAAAGACGCGGCGGCTGTTGGGGGGCCGATCACGATGACCAAGACCGAGGCAAACACCATAGCGGGCCCTTTCGCTGCCGTGGCAAGAACGGCCGCCATCGCATCGCGCCGCGATACGAAATCTTGCGATACGAACCGCAAAGCGAGCCTGCTGCGCGGGGCATCACACCTGGCGCTGGCCACCGCCTCGGTGATCGTGGCGCTGGGGGTGAGTTTGCCGGATGAGGCGAGGGCGCAGCTCGTCTGCGCCACCGCCGGCGGCGATAGATCCGACCTGTGCCATCCCGGCCGGCAATGCCGATCGGATCACAACCTATACCCTTACCAATAATCCTATCGTTTTCAATTCCACGACCGTCATCGACACGACGCAACCGGGTGGCTCCGGCGGCAATGCGGTCGATGGCCCGGCCGGCACCGCCTGGAATATCCTCAACCGGGGCAAGCTCATCGGGGCGGCCAACGGTATGTCCCTCCAAAGCGGCACCTTTTTCATTGAAAGCGTCATCTCCAATGATGTCACCGGGCTCATCAACGGCGATAGCAGTGGCATCGTTTTAGCCCTGGTTCTTGCTCCTACCATCACCAATGCCGGCAGCATTAACGGGACAACTGAGTCGGGCGTCGACGAGTTTTTTGGCAACCTCACCAACCAATCGAGTGGAAAGATCACCGGGGGCAAGTATGGCGTTTACTTCAGGAGCGGCGGCTTTCTAAGCAATGCTTTTGGCGGCTATATTGGCGGGGGTACACACGGGTTTGTCACTCACGACGGTGCCACCGTCGTCAATCCGGGCACGATCAAAGGCGGCCAGGACGGCATTTACGCCACCAGCGGCGATAGCGGTGCCCCGACCACGGTAACCAATCCCGGTACGGTCATCGGGGTCGGCAGGCACGGTATCAATCTCCTCACCGGAGGAGCCGTCACAATTCCAACCGGCGGGGTCGTTACGGGTGCAGCCTACGGCATTCGGATCAATGACGGCGGCACAGTGGTCAGCGACAGCAGGATCACGGGCCAAAACGGCATCGCGGTCAAGTTTACCGGCGGCAATTACTTCTTTGGACTTAATTCTCTGACCTTGCAATCGGGATCGGTGATGAGCGGCGATGCCGTGGGCAGTGATGTCGCCGGCACGACCAACGCTCTCATCCTCCAAGGCACCAATAGCGACAACAATAATTTCTTCAACTTCACCTCCTTGGACGTGCGGGCGGATGCGACGGGCTCATGGGTCGTCAACGGCAGCACGGTTTCGGTCGAGACGGCCAAGGTATCGAGCGGCACATTTGTTGTCGGCGATGCCAATCACACGAACGCCAATCTCGGCGTCAGCGTCGGCGGTCTGACGGTGATGCAAAACGCCGTGCTCGGCGGCCATGGCACCATCACCGGCAATGTCGTCGTGCAGGACGGCGGCATCGTGCACCCGAGCGCCGTGACGGTGGCGGATAACGCCGTGGGCCCGACCGCTCTCCTGAGGGTGACGGGAAATATGACCTTCGCCGGGCCCAATTCGGTCTTCCGCGTCAATGCCAATAGCGACGGAACAAACGACCGGGTGGATGTCACCGGCACGGCAAGTCTGGCCGGCAGCGTCGATGCGCGGGCCGGGGGCAGCTTTCAGCCGACGGTCGGGCTCCGATACGTCATTCTGCACTCCAATGCCGGCAACAGTAACAGTAATGGCTTGAACAACACGGAGTTCGGTTCCGTTAAGACCAATCTCGCCTTTCTGATGCCCACGCTCACCTATGAGAACAATGACAACGACGTCGTGCTGACGCTCGTCTGCAATGGCTCGGCGATCTGTCAAGCGGCAACACCGCCGCCAACGCCCACCCCGACTACCCACGCCCACTCCAACACCGACACCCACTCCGACACCAACGCCCACTCCGACGCCGACACCCACTCCGACGCCAACACCCACTCCGCCGCCAACCGTGTCGGACACGCCGAACCAGGGGGCTGTCGAGACCGTCCTTGGCGACGGCGGGCCGGATCCCATCGTCATGGCCGTGGTCGGTCAAACCGACGACGGCGCCCGGCAGGCGTTCGATGCATTGTCCGGCGAAATATTCGCAAGCCTGCGCTCTGCGCAGGAGGAAGACTTCCTCCGCCGCGCTGTCCTTGCGCGGCTGCGCCAGGCCTCCTTTCATAGTCCTTATGCGAATGCCGCGGGTGCCGCGGGCGGGCTGGCGGCGCTCGGTTTCGGCGGGCCTGAGCTTGCCTATGCCGCAACCGGCGACGGCCATGCGACCGACGACGGCCATGCCGCCTATGCCACCGATTTGCCGGTCAAGGCGCCGCTCTACAAGGCGCCGCAGCGGCCCGCGCCGCCTAATCTGACGTTCTGGACACAAGGCTTCGGCAGCTGGGGGCACACCGGCAGCGACGGCAATGCGGCGGCCTTGAGCAGCACCTATGGCGGCTTCTTTGTCGGCGTCGATGCGCTTTTCGCCAACGACGTGCGTGCCGGGATTGTCGGCGGCTATGTGCGCTCCGATCTCGATGTCGACGCCCGCTTGAGCAGCGCGGGAATCGACAGCGGGCAGTTCGGCGCCTATGCCGGATGGCGTGTCGGCGGATTTAATCTGCGTGGCGGGGCCTCTTATACGTTCGACAATATCGATGTCAGCCGCACGATCCTCTTTCCCGGCTTTATCGATCGCACCTCGGCGCATTTGAACGGCAATGTCGGGCAAGCGTTCGGCGAGATCGGCTATGGCATGGCTTTCGGCAATGTAGCGGTCGAGCCCTTGGCGGGGCTTACCTATGTGCACATTCACGACGGTTCGTTCGTGGAAAGCGGCGGCGTGGCCGCACTCGCGGGCGCAAGCGCCAACGAGGACATCGGCTATTCCACGCTGGGCGCGCGTGTTGCCACCATTCTCCCGCTCGCCAACGGCACGCTGCTGGTGCCGCACCTTTTGGCGCAATGGCAACATGCCTTCAACGATATCATCCCCGTCGAGGCCTTGGCCTTCCAGAGCGGGGGCGCGGCGTTCACCGTGGCCGGTGTGCCGATCGCGCGCGATGCCGCCTATGTCGAAGCCGGCCTGAATTGGTTCGTGACGCCGCAGATCAGGTTTGACGTGACCTATCAGGGCAAGTTCGCCTTGGATTCCTCGGACACAAAAAATCAAACGGTCAAAGGCAATTTCATATGGAATTTCTAGTGGAGTGGATTTGACATTCGCTACCCACCTGGCCACAAGCTCGCGAAGCGAATGTCAAATCCAAAACTCCACTAGAAACTTATATTTGGCTCATGGTCTTTCGATTCAAACATTCGCAAAAGATCCCCGCCGAAATGGGTAGCGAATGTTTGAATTGGACCACTAGAGCCTGTCCTCACTTAAAGATTCCAAAAGCGCGGTTACGACAAAAAGCTCTATAGGGCCCGAAAAAATAAAAAGCGAAACAAAAATAAAAAGCGAAACAATGACGGCGATAAAGCGGCGATAAACAAGAGTTTTTTTCATAGGCTATTCTCGATGAATAAATCGATTTGATAGCAAATATCATCTGCCGAATGATGAAAACTATCCGTAATCCAAGCTGGGGAACCCAGTTTTCCGGGCGGCCCACGCCATGCGAATGCGCAAGCTTGAATGCGGCCACGGGCTCAAAGCCCCCGGTTAAACGTCGGGACTTTGAGCCAAGTGCGGTGAGCCAAGTGCGGTGAGCCAAGTGCGGTGCAGTGCGGTCGGCGAATGATTATTGTTGAGGCTTCGGCGGTGCGCCCGGCGCCGGTGGCGTTGGTTCGCTTGACGTTGTGCCGGAACCGGTCGTGTTCGCCGCGGGAGGCGGCGTTTCGGTCGGCTTCGGCGTGGTACCGGGCGCGTTATTCGTCGTCACCGGCCCGCTCGAGGTGTTGGTTGCCGTGTTGCTGCCGGTGTTGTTCCATCCTGCGATCAGGACAAAGGCGATAAGAACCAAGACTGCGATGGCGGCAATCCAACCCCAAAGCGCCCCATCGCCGCGGACGGTGCCGCGCGCGCTGGGGTCGCTCCTATGACGATCGTCGCGCGGGTCTGTGTAACGAGGATCGGACATGGCAAGCTCCTTCTAGTTCGTGGGGAGGCCCTGCGTTGTCGGGAGAAAACCGTCAGCCGCGGTTGCGGTTCCGATGTTTTTCCAAACGATTGGTTCCCAGAAATGCTATAGGGGCGCTCTGTATCGGCTCGACTCAACGCGCCTAGTGGAGTGGATTTGACATTCGCTACCCACCTGGCCGCAAGCTCGCGAAGCGAATGTCAAATCCAAAACTCCACTAGAAACTTATATTTGGCTCATGGTCTTTCAATTCAAACATTCGCAAAAGATCCCCGCCGAAATGGGTAGCGAATGTTTGAATCGGACCACTAGCCTCTTCGAATCAGACACGCCCATGCGCCTCAGCCAATCGGCGATCGTCGCAGCACCGCTCATGTTTGTGCTTTTATGGAGCACCGGATTTATCGGGGCTCGTTTAGGATTGCCTTATGTCGAGCCGCTGACCTTTTTGGCAATACGCATGCTGCTGGTGGTGGCGGTCATGAGCGTCATCGCACTCGTGACGGGGGCGCGCTGGCCGCAGCCGCGCGAGATCGGCCACAGTCTGGTTGCGGGGACGCTCGTGCATGCGGCTTATCTCGGCGGCGTTTTTGTGGCCATCAGCCACGGCGTGCCCGCCGGTATCTCCGCCTTGATACCCGGCCTGCAGCCGATACTCACATCAACAATCGCCCACCGTTTCATGGGCGAGCGCGTCACCTATGTGCAATGGCTCGGCGTCGTACTTGGATTGATCGGCGTCGTTATCGTATTGCACGATCGTAATATCCAAATTTCAGGGTCGATGCTTGGCTGGATTGCAAGTGTCGTCTCATTGTTCGGAATAACACTTGGCACCCTTTACCAAAAGCGTCATTGCGGCACGATCGACTGGCGCACCGGCAATACCGTGCAATACATCGGCGCCGGCATCCTCTTCTGGCTGGGCGCTTTTGCTTTCGAGACGCGCGTCGTGCATTGGAGCGAAGAATTGATTTTCGCGCTTTTCTGGCTCGTCTTTGTGCTCTCCGTCGCGGCCGTGGCTTTGATGTATTGGCTCATTCGGCGTTCCGCCGCCACAAGTTTTGCAAGTCTCTTCTATTTGGTGCCGGCTGTCACCGCGCTCCTTGCCTATTTTTTGTTTGGAGAGCGTTTAGACGCCATTTCCGTCGCGGGCATGGGCGTATGCGCCGCAGGCGTCGTGCTGGCGAGCAGAACAGACGCCGTAAGGCCGGCCGCCAAAATCATGGATACGCGTAAGGCGTAAGCCGGACATCACGAGCGAAATGCGAAGGCGCGGCTTTGCGAACCGCGCCCCCACAGATCGAATCGACGATCTCAGTCTCACCCATCACTTTGGATGCGGCACCACGCGCAGATAAGGCTTCACGGTTTTGTAACCTTGCGGATAAAGCTTGGCAGCTTCCTCGTTGGTAATCGAGCTGGTGAGGATCACGTCTTCGCCTTGCTTCCAGTTCGCCGGGGTGGCGACGCGGTGCTTCGCCATCAGTTGCAGCGAGTCGAGCACACGTAGCACCTCATCGAAGTTGCGTCCCGTGCTCATCGGATAGACCAGGATGAGCTTAATTTTCTTGTCCGGCCCGATGATGAACACATTGCGCACGGTCTGGTTATCGGCGGGTGTGCGGCCCTCCGACGTGCCGGAGGTGCTGGCCGGCAACATGCCATAAGCCTTCGCGACCTTCAGATCGGTATCGCCGATCATCGGATAATTTGGCGCAAAGCCGACCACGTCTTTGATGTCGACGGCCCATTTCGCGTGATTGTCGACCGGGTCGACCGACAGACCGATGATCTTGGCATTGCGTTTGTCGAATTCCGGCTTCAGCCGGGCCATAGTGCCAAGTTCGGTGGTGCACACCGGCGTGAAATCTTTGGGATGAGAGAAGAGGACACCCCAGGAATCCCCAAGCCATTCGTGAAAGCGGATCTTGCCTTCCGTGGTTTCCGCCGCGAAATCCGGAGCGGTATCGCCAATCGCCAATGCCATTTGAGCCTCCTTACACGCCATGACGCGTTCACCTGTCTATATAGGGCACCGCGCCGGAGCGGTACAGGCTTGGGCGTAAAAAGTACGAAGTGAGCGGCCGTGCCATGGCCCCGAGGAAAATCCCCTCGCAATCTGATTAAGCCCGAAGAAGAAATTTCTTAACCGAGGAAACGAGGCCCGCCGCTTTCTTAATGAGAAATTTTCCTTCTTTCCCTCAAATAAATCATCGGCGTCTTTCATGGTCGGCCATGATGAGCGTATGTCGTCGATTAATTGGGGCCGCTTTATCGCGTTGACTTTTCCACTGCCGCGCCGCAAAGCCGGTAGCCGGAATGAGGGTCATTGACTGGGTATGTTCAACCGCATTCTGATCGCCAATCGCGGCGAAATCGCCTGCCGGATCATCAAAACCGCCCGCCGAATGGGAATCGAGACGGTTGCCGTCTATTCCGACGCCGATAAGGACGCGTCGCACGTCGAAATGGCGGATACCGCCGTTCACATTGGACCGCCGGCGGCCGCCGAGAGTTACCTGGTCGTCGATAAGATTGTTGCAGCCTGTAAAGCCACGGACGCGGACGCGGTCCACCCTGGCTACGGCTTTCTCTCCGAACGCGAAGCCTTCCCCAAAGTTTTGGAAGCGGCCGGTATTGTTTTCATCGGCCCAACTCCGAAGGCTATTGCGGCGATGGGTGACAAGATCGAGTCGAAGAAAGCGGCTGTCGCTGCCGGAGTCTCCACCGTCCCCGGCCATCTCGGCGTGATCGAAAACGAGGTCGAGGCGATGAAAGTCGCCGATGATATCGGTTATCCCGTCATGATCAAGGCGAGCGCGGGCGGTGGCGGCAAGGGTATGCGTGTCGCCTACTCGAGTGCCGAAGTGGCTGAAGGTTTCGCACGGTCGCGTTCGGAGGCGAAGTCGTCCTTCGGCGACGACCGTGTTTTCATCGAGAAATTCATTGTCGAGCCGCGCCATATTGAAATACAGGTATTGGGCGATAAGCACGGCAATCTTATCCATTTTGGCGAGCGTGAATGTTCGATCCAGCGCCGCCATCAAAAAATAGTCGAAGAGGCGCCGAGTCCGTTGTTGGACGAGGCGACCCGCAAGAAAATGGGCGAGCAGGCGGTCGCGCTTGCCAAGGCCGTGGGGTACGACAGCGCCGGTACGGTGGAATTTGTCGCCGGGCAGGACAAAAGTTTTTATTTCCTTGAAATGAATACTCGCCTTCAGGTCGAGCATCCGGTGACCGAACTCGTCACCGGCATCGATCTGGTCGAGCAGATGATCCGCGTTGCGGCCGGTGAAAAGCTGTCCATCAAACAGAACGATGTGAAGCTGAACGGCTGGGCGGTGGAAAGCCGTGTCTATGCGGAAGATCCTTACCGCAACTTCCTGCCTTCAACCGGACGTTTGACGCGTTATCGGCCGCCGCAAGAAGGCAGCTTCGGCGGCGTTACGGTACGCAACGACACCGGCGTGTATGAAGGCGGGGAGATCTCACTTTATTACGATCCGATGATCGCGAAACTCGTCACTCATGCGCCAACGCGAGAAGAGGCAATCGAAGCGCTAGCCGACGCACTCGATTCCTTTGTCATCGACGGCATTCGTCATAATATTCCTTTTCTATCAGCGCTGATGGCGCATCCGCGCTGGCGTTCGGGCAAGCTCTCCACCGGATTTATATTTGAAGAATATCCGGGCGGATTTCACCCGCATGCGCCGAGAGGTGAGCGGGCGATAGTGATCGCGGCTGTCGCGGCGGCCATTGACTATGTTCTCGGTGAACGCAAACGGCGCATATTGGGGCAAATGGACGGGCATCCCGTAACGCGCGAAAGAAAACGCGCGGTGTGGTTGGCGCACGACGAGCATCGGCTGGAAATTTGGCGCGAACACGATGTCATTGCTGCGCGCTTTGCGGGCAGGGACGACATCCATCGTTTGCGATCGGAATGGGTCCCTGGTGCTCCCTTGTGGAAGGGCACTGTCGACGAACGAACGGTTTCGGTGCAGGTGCGCACGATCCCCAACGGCTTTATTCTTGCGTATCGCGGTGTAGAGGCAAAGACTTATGTTTATACGGAACGCGAGGCGTACTACGCGCGCTTGATGCCGGTAAAGCAAGCCGCCGATACCGGCAAACAGGTGCGCTGTCCCATGCCTGGTCTTGTCGTTTCGATTGCGGTGACGGAAGGACAAGAGGTGAAGGCCGGCGAAACCGTGGCTGTGGTCGAAGCCATGAAAATGGAAAATGTGCTGCGCGCCGAGATCGACGGCACGGTTAAGAAGATCCATGCCAAGCCGGGCGATAGTCTCGCGGTAGACGCAATCATTCTTGAGTTTGCGTGAGATAGGAACGGCTTTGCTGCACTGGCGTTTGCTCCATGGCGTTTTACGGGAGCAGTTCCATGTCGCCCGGCCTCCTAAGGCACGGGCACGTGCTGCATCCAAATGGCGGTAGTATCGTCGGCTCGTCGTGGCGCACCAGGGAACCGGTCGGGTCGCCCCGCGTTACTCTCCGATTGTCAAAAGGGAGTAAGGTCATGCCTCCAGCACCGCCGGGGCGACGACGAGTACGTGACCTCAACGCAGATTGTGCAGTTGACGGTGTACTCGACGATTTGCGTCCTCCGGACCGCGATGACGATCAGAATGATGTCATCACCAGCCTGTATGAGCGGGAAATCAATCGCCTGGACGCGGCGGCACGCTCCGAACGCAGGTAACTGACTCGGTGCTGCCCTGCTATTGCCGGTGCCGATGATGTTCTATTAGCCTGTGGAGCAAACCCGACAATTGCCGTCATGCATCGACGATCGCGGCACGGCTATGGCCAGATGCTTGCGGCCGCGCGGCATTGCCTTGACCTCGCGCGCGCTCTGCCGAATGCTGCTCCGTCTTTCGATGACTGGATGAGGGGTGCGCGGTCTTTCCATGTGGGAGAAATCGCATGAACCGGGATCTTATCCGCCATTTCGTGGTGCGGGGCCGTGTGCAAGGTGTCGGCTATCGAGCATTTGTGCAGCGGGAAGCGCTGAAGCATGGTGTCAGCGGGTGGGTACGAAATCGAAGCGACGGTTCGGTAGAGGCGCTCATCGCCGGTCCGGCCGACGCCGTAACGTCAGTGATGGAAATTTGCCGGCAAGGGCCGTTTGCTGCCTGCGTCGATACGCTCGATTACCGAGAGAGCGACGATGATGCACTTGCCATCCGCCGGCCAGGCGAGATGTTCTCCGAGCTGCCAACGATCTGATCTGTCGTCGCACCGAATAACGTCTCGAATTCTCGCCGCAGCGCGATGTCGACTTCCGGCAATGACGCGCGATGGCCGAGGTCGGCAAGGCTGGTCACACCGTAATGCCGTTCATGCACACCACACGCTATGATGCCGGTGAAATGGGCAAGCTCCGGATCGACATTGAGTGCGACGCCGTGGAGCGTCACCCACCGTTTTATGCGAATGCCGACGGCGGCGATTTTATCTTCGCAAGATTCTCCTTTGTCAGGCCGGCGCACCCATACACCGATACGATCCTCGCGCCGCTCAGCGCGCACGTTAAAACGACTTAGTGAGCGGATGAGCCATTCTTCCAAAGTGGCAACGTAGCGCCGTACGTCCTGCCCGCGTTTGCGCAGGTCGAGCATCAGATAGGCAACCCGCTGGCCCGGTCCGTGATAAGTCATTCGCCCGCCACGCCCGGTCTCGAACACCGGAAGGCGCGCCTCCAATACGTCACCACGCTGAGCGCCTGTGCCGGCTGTATAGATGGGGGGGTGTTCGAGCAGCCAAACCAATTCACCGGCCGCGCCCTCGCTAATCCTTGCTGAATGGGCATTCATGGCCGTAACCGCTGTTTCGTACGGCACAAGCTGATCGCTCACCCGCCATTCCACAGGCGGCGATCCGGGGGCCGGTGCAAAGCCAAATGCCAGACTCTGTCGCATGTCCATTTACTTACCGGTTTCGCGGCCCTTGTCCCTCAGGGTCGCATTTGTTACATGGTCCGCCGTCTTCCAGGATGGTCGTGAAAACCTCCAGCCTTTAAACGCGGTCGTGGCGGAATTGGTAGACGCACTAGCTTGAGGTGCTAGCGGGTAACACCGTGGAGGTTCGAGTCCTCTCGACCGCACCATCTGTATTTTTTAGCATTGATTTCATTTGTCTTTTCCGGTTACGGCCCTCACCTCATTACGAGGTGAGGGAATAGATGTTGCCTTTCCATTTTTTGGATTTTCGCCGGTTTCGAAGTCTTTTCGGCCGGTTGCGCACGAACGCACCGACTGTATGGATGAACTGGGTAAGCGATTGAACAATAACTTTAATGTCGCCAAAACAGAGGCAGGCCAAATTCGTATTTCGCAGCGCGAAGTTTGTGTTTAGCGGCGCCGAGGTAGGCAATCTTTCTGTAGTGATGCATTGCCTTTACCGCTTTGACGCCGAGGCCATTGGGGGAGGCGCCGGCTTTGATAATGTCCGGCGGATGACCCGTATTCTCGGTCAGGACCGGCGCCCTAAGCTCTGGCACCGATGCCGGCCGATCGCCTGTCGGCACGGCTTGCACGATTGAATAGCCACGACCCTTGAGTTCATTAAGGAGCATCGGTAGGGCCGTCGCGGTGGCAGAGTGAATATCGTGCAGTAAAAGAACGCCCCGATGGCCGTGGGCTTCGATACGCCTGATAGCCCGGCGGACAATTTGTTTCGGCGTGATGCCGCGGTGCCAGTCGTCTGCATCTTCATCGGCGCTCCAAACGGCCAGTGATTTGGCCGCAAGGTAGGTTTCGACCGGCTTGCCGCGTGCCAGGCCCGGTATCCGAAAGAAAGGCGCGACGGCGCGCGGATCGCCCAGGGCAGCCGTCACGGAACCAATGCCGTTATCGACCTCGCGCGCGATTCGTCGCTCGGTCATATGATTGAAGCTGAGGGGATGGGTTTGACTATGGGTGCCAATGACATGGCCGGCATTGTAAATCCGGCGCACCAGAGCGGGATAGGCGTCGGCCATCTCGCCGACGAGGAAATAAGTGACCCTCACGCAGTTGGCCGCAAGCGTGTCGAGAATGCGGTTCGTATAAGGCGGCAGTGGCCCATCGTCGAAAGTGAGCACAACCTCGTGATCTTCGAGCGGGAGCGTGGCTTTGTACTGCATCATGCCGATGCGGGGCAGGGCCAAGGGATCAACGGCAATCGTTCGGCTGGTACCGATGGCGTCCGGATTGTTCGGACAGGCTGGCCCGCTCCATGCGGGATAAATGGCCGCGAGGAGCCAGCCGATAACAATCATCACGTCACGCATCTTGATCTCCCACCGCGCTTTCGTTCGTTATTGGTCTGCGCGCCCGAATTGGCGCAAATACCTCCGCGAATTCGCAAGCCGAACTGAACCAAAATGCGCCGCCCGTCTATAATTTTGTTAGAGTGGTTCGATTTTTTTGGCGATATTGGCGATTCGCGATGGCGGCGAAGATGGGGTCGCTCGCGGATGCGCTTGCGCGCGGGGGAACGGCGGCGGCCGCTGCCAATGGGGCGAGGGCGGATGCTGCCATTAAATGACGGCGTGTGATAGAAGGGCGTTCAGCCTGCGCCATGGGTACCGGATTTCGGCTACGCAGGCTTCGCCTTCCGTAATTACGCCGCGTGTTCTGAGTGTGTCGTCGCGTCCCCACGACCGGCGATGAGACCGGCAATTGAAATATCCTCATCGAGTTCTTCCCAATGCAGGCCGGTGCGGCTGATTTCGACGCGCTCGCGCTGAGCGGGCGTGGCGTTGAGCAGGCGCGGAAACCACGCCAGCGGCACACCCAAAGTGCGGCCATCGGTGAGGTCGACCCACATCGCATTTTCATCGAAGCGGACGCTAATTGCCGAAATGGTCATGTGAGGCTTTCTTTGTAGGGTGGGCTGAGTGCACCGAAGCCCACCGGCTGACTCTTCGTAATTGTTTGAATGCCGCTGGTGGGCACGGCGCGTGCCGCGCCTTTGCCCACCCTACGCTGGCTTCGTAGGGTGGGCTAAGCGCAGCGAGCCCACCGGCTGACTCGCAATCGTTTGAACGCTTCTGGTGGGCACGGCGCGTGCCGCGCCTTTGCCCACCCTACGCTTGCTAACGCTCATCCGGGCTACAGCTCGCTTTTAATT
Source organism: uncultured Pseudomonadota bacterium (assembly GCA_963697535.1). Lineage (GTDB taxonomy): Bacteria > Pseudomonadota > Alphaproteobacteria > Rhizobiales > Xanthobacteraceae > Pseudolabrys. The sequence goes on from OY969085.1 coordinate 2,192,603, forward strand.
CACAAAATGCAGAATCCATACCGGAACGGATATTTCGCCCTTTAATAAGCCATAGACAATCGCGGCAAAAATTGTGGCACTGACTGTAAGAAACCAAGAAAGTGTTGGGGGCCAAACACGTTCAATTAAAGTTGGTTCAGACGTTGACAGACGAATCAAGGCATTTGGAATGAATTGAGAATGCAAATAAGCGATGCCAGCAATAATACCAAAGACAAAAAACATAAAGATAGTTCGTCTTGTTACTGATAAATCAGGCAAAACGATTAGGGCCGCTATAAATAGCAAGCCGTTTACATTCAAACCGTACTTCTTAAATGTAGTCGAAAGAAGTTTCTCCCGTTCACGAAGAAAGGCTGATAAAGCCTCAGCTTTACCTATGACCCAGGATTCTCTGAATGCCTTGAACTCGAATGTCGTTTGAGCCAGTTGCATTTAGTTCAATTATTGCGAGCCTATTAATCCCGTAAGCTTCCGGTTCTTGAATTTGTAATTTTAGATATCGCAAGGTGCCAAGGCGAACGAAATCATTCTCAAAATCAGTTGCGTACTTTGAAATTTCGCTGCCGCGCTCTCGAAACGTCACAACGACTCGAAATTGATTAAAGTCGCGCTTGAAAAGCGCGATTAATTCGCGAACATCGTCAGCGTAAAGCCGTACAGCGCCAGAGGTTCGAGTGGCTGTGTGAAGTTGCTCAGGTAAAGCGCCCGATGCTATCTGAGTTTGCACGGGCACGTCATGTGGGAAAAGAACGAAAGTTCCGCCTGTTCCTAAAGTCGAAAACCACTCGCCCCGTAAATTACCATCCGGCGATAATGATGCTTTTACTGTTATTTCGCCGGTGATTATATTCTCGGGTGCCTGTATTGCTTTACCAGTGAATTCAGCTGTTGAACCATCAAAGGTACCCATCACACCGAAAACGACCAGACCCCAACGGTCATCCATAAATCGGATAATACCCTTAATGGGGGAATCTGTGCTGTCTAGGTCTGCGGATAAATTGCCGGTATTTGTGCCGTATAGTTTACCCGCCCATAAACGTCCGATTTTGCTCATCTGAATTCAAGAACACCCCGCCGTTGAGCCACACGTGTCGCACTTCATGCACGTGCCGTTGCGCGACGTGCGCTCGGTTGCCGCATTCGCCGCAAGCTTCGCTTTCGTAACTCTTGGTACGATCTTGGCGCGACACTTGGCGCGACTCTTGGCGCGACTCTTGGCCCGAACTCTTGGCCCGACTCTTGCGCGGGCTTCCGTAGCACGGCAATCCCTAATCTTTTTTCTTCTTCGCAGCCTTCGCCGCCGCTGGCGGCGCTTTGGCTGCCGCCTCCTTGGCGAGGCGCAGCATTTTCAACCGCGCGGTTTTGGCGCGAGTGGCGGTCATGCTCGCCTCGTAATCGGCCATCGCCTTGGTCGCCTCATGCGCCTGCGTTTGCTTGCGCTTGAAGCTGGCGTCGGCGCGCTCTTGTAACTCCTTTGGGCTTTTCTGCAGAATAATCTCCATTGTTGATCAAGCTTACGAACACCTTGTCGTTGCACCCACCGGCTGCTCTTACGAGCAGCCGGTGGTCGATCCACACGTATCACACTTCATACACGTGCCGTTCCTCACCAAAGTGAAGTTGCCGCATTCGCCGCAGGCTTCGCCTTCATAGCCTTTGGCGCGGGCTTCGGCGCGCTTCTCGGACGCGCTCGCTTTCGCTTGCGCGCGAGCGTCCTCGGTATCGACTCGCAATTCGAGTTGCTCGGCCGGTGAGCGCTTGGGCTCGGGTTCGGCTTTCAGCGCCGTGGTGCCGGCGACTTCCGCGCGCGGAGAGTGGAGCGCGGTTACGACCCCACCCCGACCGCCTTCGGCGGTCGACCCTCCCCTTTCAGGGGAGGGAGAAGAAGAAGCACCGGCGGCGCTCGCCGTCGTTCCATGGCTGCCCCGCACCACTTGCAGGCGGTCGGTGCGCGAGCGGGTCAGCCCCTTCGACACATATTGAGTGGCGGGCGAAGGCTTGCCTTCTGCTTCGCCCTTGCCGAGCGCGTCGAAGCCGCTCTCGCTCGGATCGACATGCGCGAGATCGAAGCGCTCGAGATAGGACACAGCGAGTTCGCGGAACACATAATCGAGGATCGAGGTCGCGTATTTGATCGAGTTGTTGCCTTGCACCGGGCCAGACGGTTCGAAGCGGGTGAAGGTGAAGGCGTCGACATATTCCTCCAGCGGCACGCCGTATTGCAGGCCGAGCGACACCGCAATGGCGAAGTTGTTGATGAAGGAGCGCAGCGCCGCGCCTTCCTTGTGCATGTCGATGAAAATTTCACCGAGACGACCATCGTCATATTCGCCGGTACGCAAATAGACCTTATGCCCGCCGACCACGGCTTTCTGCGTGTAGCCCTTGCGGCGGTCGGGCATGCGTTCGCGCTCGCGCAGCACGGTGACGCGCTCGACGATTTTCTCGACGACTTTCTCGGTGAGGCCGGTGACGCGCGCGGCGGCGGAACGTTCGAGGAAGGTGTCGATGCCGTCGTCCTCGTCCTCCTCGTCGGCGATGAGCTGCGCGTTGAGCGGCTGCGAGAGCTTGGAGCCATCACGATAGAGCGCATTGGCTTTCAGCGCGAGCTTCCACGAGAGCAGGTAAGCCGCCTTGCAGTCCTCGACCGTGGCCTCGTTCGGCATGTTGATGGTTTTGGAAATGGCGCCCGAGATGAACGGCTGCGCCGCCGCCATCATGCGGATGTGGCTTTCCACCGAGAGATAGCGTTTGCCGGTGCGGCCGCACGGGTTGGCGCAATCGAATACGGCATAATGTTCGGCCTTCAAGTGCGGCGCGCCTTCCACCGTCATCGCGCCGCAGACATGGATGTTCGCGGCCTCACATTCGCGCTTGGTGAAGCCGAGCGCGGCGAGCAGGTCGAACGTGGGATGGCTGAGATCTTCGGCGGCGATGCCGAGCTTGTCGCGGCAGAAGTCTTCGCCCAGCGTCCATTTGTTGAAGACGAATTTAATGTCGAAGGCGGTCGGCAACGCTTTTTCGACTTTGGCGATAGCCTCACTGGTGAAGCCTTTGGCCTTCAGCGTGGTGTGGTTGATCGCCGGCGCTTGCGCCAGGCCGCCGTGGCCGACGGCGTAAGCCTCGATCTCGGCGATGTCGGCTTCGCCGTAGACGAGCGTGCGCAAGGCTTCCGGCACCGCGCGGTTGATGATTTTGAAATAGCCGCCGCCGGCGAGCTTCTTGAACTTCACCAGCGCGAAGTCGGGCTCGATGCCGGTGGTGTCGCAATCCATCACCAGACCGATTGTGCCGGTCGGCGCGACCACAGTGGCCTGCGCGTTGCGATAGCCGTGCTTTTCGCCGAGTGCGAGCGCGCGGTCCCAGGCGGCTTTCGCGTGCGCGATCAAATCTTGGCCATTTTCACCTAAAGCGAGGCAGGCGACGTGATCGAGCGGCACCGGCGGTGTCGCGACTTTTTCATAGCCGGTGCGTTCGCCGTAAGCCGCGCGGCGGTGGTTGCGCATCACGCGCAGCATGTGCTCGCGGTTTTTCTTAAAGCCGGGGAAGGGCCCGAGCTTTTCCGCCATTTCCGCCGACGTCGCGTAGGAGACGCCGGTCATGATGGCGCTGAGCGCACCGCAGATCGCGCGGCCTTCGTCGGAGTCGTAAGGAATGCCGGAGGTCATCAGCAGGCCGCCGATATTGGCGTAGCCCAAGCCCAGCGTGCGGAATTCGTAACTGAGTTGCGCGATTTCCTTGGAGGGGAATTGCGCCATCAGCACCGAGATTTCGAGCACGATGGTCCACAGCCGCACCGCATGTTCGTAGGATTCCACGTCGAATTTTAGTGCCCCAAGTGCGCCGTCACCCTGAGGTGCTCGCGAAGCGAGCCTCGAAGGGTGGCGGCCGTCATCCTTCGAGGGCCGCTGCGCGGCCACCTCAGGATGACGGATGACCGCCTCAGGATGACCGAGAAACGTCAGCAAGTTCAGCGAGGCGAGGTTACAGGCCGTATCGTCGAGGAACATATATTCCGAGCACGGATTGGAGGCGCGGATGTCGCCCGAGGCCGGGCAGGTGTGCCAGTCGTTGACGGTGGTGTGATATTGCAAGCCCGGATCGGCCGAGGCCCAGGCGGCGTAACCGATCTTCTCCCACAGCGCGCGCGCGGCCAGCGTCTTCGCCACTGTCTTGTTGCGCCGGAAAGTGAGGTCCCATTTGCCGTCGGCTTCCACCGCTTTGAGGAATTGGTCGGTGACGCGCACCGAATTATTCGAATTCTGCCCGGAGACGGTGAGATAGGCTTCCGAATCCCAATCGGTGTCGTAGGTCGGGAAGTCGATGTCCTTGTAGCCTTGGCGGGCGAACTGGATCACGCGCTTGATGGTATTGTCGGGCACCAGGTTCTTGCGCGCGAGCTTGATCTCGCGTTTGAGCGCGGGGTTTTTCTCCGGCGAGAAGCAGTCGTCGCCCGAACCCTCGCAATTCACGCAAGCCTTCAGTACAGCTTTAAGGTGCTTCTGGTTGATCTTGGAGCCGGTGACGAGCGCAGCCACCTTCTGCTCTTCGAGCACTTTCCAGTCGATATATTTCTCGATGTCGGGATGATCGACGTCGACGATCACCATTTTCGCCGCGCGGCGCGTGGTGCCGCCCGATTTGATCGCGCCCGCCGCGCGATCGCCGATCTTGAGAAAACTCATCAGGCCGGAGGATTTGCCGCCGCCGGAAAGCTTTTCACCTTCGCCGCGCAAATTGGAGAAATTGCTGCCCGTTCCGGAGCCGTATTTGAACAGGCGCGCCTCGCGCACCCACAGATCCATGATCCCGCCTTCGTTGACGAGATCGTCGTTGATACTTTGAATGAAGCAGGCGTGGGGCTGCGGATGCTCGTACGAGGATTTCGAGCGCGTCAGCTTGCCGGTTTTGAAATCGACATAGTAGTGGCCCTGGCTCGGCCCATCGATGCCGTAGGCCCAATGCAGGCCGGTGTTGAACCATTGCGGCGAGTTCGGCGCCACCATCTGCGCGGCGAGCATGTAACGCAGTTCGTCGAAGAAGGTCTGCGCGTCGGCATCCGAATCGAAATAGCCGCCTTTCCAGCCCCAATAGGTCCAGGTGCCCGCAAGACGATCGAACACTTGCTTGGCGGAATGCTCGCCGATGTAACGCTCGTTCTCCGGCAGCGCTTTGAGTGCTGTCTCATCGGCGACGGAACGCCACAGGAAGGAGGGGACGTCGTTCTCCTCGATCTTCTTCAGGCGCGCGGGAACGCCGGCTTTGCGGAAATACTTCTGCGCTAAGACGTCGGATGCGACCTGCGACCAGAATTCCGGCACTTCGACATTGTCGAGCTTGAACACGACCGAGCCGTCCGGATTACGGATCTCGCTGGTGGTGAGCCGAAAGCCGAGGCCTTCGTAAGCCGACTGTCCATCCTTTGTATAGCGCCGTTCAATCCGCATATTTATCTTTCCTTCCAATGGTTGGACGGCTGGCGGACCCGCCCGATTGTAGGCCTTTAGAGATTTTGCCGCCGCATGATCCGCCGAAGCCGGCTATCTTTTTCGCTCCCGGGTCATGCGCTTGCCTTGTTTCGCGGCTCTCATCGTACGCGACATACTTACATGTGGGCCCCGCTCGCGGCGGCGCACCGCCTTTCCCAGAACTCTTAGCTGGGACGCAGCGGCTCACAGTCCCCAAACACCGTTTCTGGCGTGGGCGAGACCGACCTTGGTATCCTTTTGAAAGTCCGGCGGGAATGAGAACGCATACCCCGCCGAACGAAACCAAATTAGGTTGACTCACGCCGCAACGTCAACAACACATAGTCATCAAATCTGAATCAAACACTAAATCTGGTGTCGGATAAATGAAATTTGACGCTGACGGGCGGCCGGAAGCGGAACCCAGTATTGAGCCTCTGGCGCCGCACGAAAAGCTTTTTTCTCAACGATTTTGAGCCGCAAGGCTCTATGAAGGAAAAATGACGAAAAACAGGCTTTGGCGCAAAGGCAGCCGCCGCAGGCATTGGCCGCAATCGCGGGGACAAGCGGCGGAAAAGGCTCTCCCGGCGTGGGCTGGAGTCGCTGATTCTCGGAACGAGATCAGTGCGTTAGTCTTCACAGCCGGGTTGCGGGAAAGTTTGCACGTGTTTCTCACTTGTGTGGATTGTCCTTGCCTTCGGCGAAATGTTCCGGCAAATCCCGCCCGCTCGGCCGCTTATCGCGCTTGGTAACAACTTCGCCCGCCGGGCTTATTTTCTCGTCGAGCGTCAGCTCGGTGCGCTGGCGCGGCAAGGCCTCTGGATGCTGTCTTTGCAAGAAGTCGATTAGCTTCTCGCGGATTTCGCAGCGCAATTCGAAAACCTGCCCGGCCGAGCCGGCGCTGGCGAGGCAACGTAGCTCCATGGTCTGATCTTTGAAATCGGTGACCTGAAGGCTCACCACCCTTTCGTCCCATTTCTTCGATTGCTTGACGATCTCATTAAGCTTGTCGCGGATGAGGGCGACCGGCGCGCGATAGTCCACATAAAGCATCACCGTTCCGATCAACGCCGAGCTTTCCCGCGTCCAGTTTTGGAACGGCTTTTCGATAAAATAAGTGAGCGGCACGATCATGCGCCGCAAGTCCCACAGCCGCACGACCACATAGGTCGAGGTAATTTCTTCGACATTGCCCCATTCGTTCTCGACGATCACCGCATCCTCGATGCGGATTGGCTGCGTCATCGCGATCTGCACGCCCGCGATGAGGTTTGAGAGCACCGGCCGCGCGGCCAGGCCGGCGATGATGCCCGCGACGCTCGCGGAAGCGAAGAGGCTCAAGCCATATTGCCGCACGTCCGGGAAGCTCATCAGCGCCCCGCCGAGCGTAAACAAAAAAATGAGGCCGTCGGCGCTACGCAGCAAGACGCGAATTTGGGTGTTGTGTTTGCGAGCGAGCAGGTTGTCATCGACGTCGAGACGAAAGCGGCGCAGATAAATATCGGCACTGATGTGCAAAGCCATGGCCCCAGCCCAACCGGAGAGGCCGATGATGGCCATCAACAGCAGTCGCGCCAATAGGTCGGCGGCATCGGGGTTGAGCGGCGCAACGGGAATGGCGATCATCATCGCCAGGACGAGCAGCCCCAGCCGCGACAAACCGCGCATCTGAACGAAAATTGAGAAAATGCCAGGATAGCGCTGCGCCAGCAATTGACGTGTGAGAGTGCGTGCCCATTTGTGGATGAGCAATGCGACGCCGGCCGCGAGCGCAATGATCAGCGCCGCCACGATCGGGTCGGGGAGCCAGGTGAGCCAGTTTTTAAGGGTGTAAAGCGCAGCCCGCAGCAATTCCATGCCGTCGTTAATAGCACTAATGAAATTGTCGGGAATATGGAGCGACAAAACATGAGCCGAACCTGAAGCTCAAAGCGGCCGGTTACGGGCAATGCACCTGGACACGGAAGCGGCAAGCTGGCACAAAATACGTGTTCTCAATGGCGGACGACGTGCGGCGATGAAAGACTTCCTGCTGAAACTCTTCACCTGGTGGAATTCGCAGACCTTCGGCACCCAGTTGTGGACTTGGCGTTTCGGTGAATTGGTCGGGGAAGACGAGTTCGGCAACCGCTATTACCGCACGCGCCGGGGCAAAGTGGATCGCACGCTGGGCTTCGACCGGAGGTGGGTGATCTACCGGGGCTATGCCGAGCCCTCGACCGTGCCGCCGTCCTGGCACGGCTGGCTCCATCACACGGTCGATACGCCGCCGACAGATGAGACATACAAGCCGCGCGCGTGGCAAAAGCCGCATCTTCCCAATTTGACAGGCACGCCTGGCGCTTACCGGCCGCCTGGCTCGACACTGGCCCTTGGCCGCCGTCCGAAAGCCACCGGCGATTACCGGCCGTGGAGACCGGCGAATAGTAAATAGGCAAAAGCGAAAAAGACGCTTACCTTGTTTCGTCCTATTTCCTCTCCCGAATATTAAATCGAATCGGGACCGTGAATTGGAAGGTCTCGCCCCGCATGTTCGGCGGCGGCGCGGGGAAGGGCTGCGCGCGTTTTACGGTGTCGAGCGTTTCTTGATCGAGTGCGGCGGCACCCGATGTACGCACTATACGACTCGAAGCCACGCGGCCATGGCGGTCAATTGTGAAAGCAAGTACGGCGGTACCGGTTTCGCGGCGGCTACGAGCCGCCAACGGATAGCGCTTGTGGCGCTCGAGCTGGAGCGCGACCTTGCGATGCCAAGATGCGATTTGCGCGGCGGAAGGGCGCGGTTTGGGCGGCGCGGTCGTTTCAAGGACCGCGGTTTTTTGTTGCTCTTTCGGTTTTTCTGGCGGCGCTACGGGTTTCTGCGGAAGCTGAACTTCAGCATCGGGGAGAGGCGGCGGCTCCGCTTTCTCCTCCGGCTGTTGTTCGGGCTGCGGACGCTCCACTTGAGGTGTTGCATCAGACTGTGCTTGTAAAGGCCCGGGCGCGAGGTCGTCCTTAGTTTGACTCTGTTGTGACGTGATAGGTGCGAGGTCCACGACAACAGCCTCGCTGCCGCCGTCGCCCTCGATCACCTCATGCCAGCGTGTGACAATCAAGGTAAATGCGGCATGAATGCCGATCACTACCACCGCGCTCAAGACCCAGCGCGGAAGATCATAGATGTCTTTAATGGCAGCTATCATGAGGTTTTCTCGATACCCACCAATGCGATTTTTAAAAAGCCCGCTGCCCGCAGCAGGTTCATCACGTCCATGAGGTCGCCATACGAGACGGCTTTATCGGCCCGCAGAAATATGCGGGTTTGTTTGTCGCCGCCGGTCGATTGTGCAAGCGTCGCGGCAAGCCCGTCGCGCGACACGGCGCTATCGCCGAGTGTCAGAGAAAGGTCGGACTTCACCGTCAGGAACAGCGGCTTGTCGGGCCGCGGCTGCGGCTGCGCGGTCGATGTCGGCAGATTGACTGCCACATCGACAGTGGCAAGCGGTGCGGCGACCATGAAGATGATCAGCAGCACCAGCATCACGTCGATGAATGGCGTGACGTTGATTTCATGAACCTCGTCGAGGTCGTCTTTTCCGTGGTCAAGGCGGACGCTCATGGCATCTACTCCGCAACAGTTCGGTCGGGTATTCGGCCGGGAGCGGCGCGGTCGAGATCGCGGCTGATGAGATTTAAAATCTCAGCAGAGGTATCGGCCAACATCGCTCGGTAGCTCGCAATCTGGCGCGCGAAAAGATTGTAAATCACGACCGCCGGAATGGCGGCGGCGAGCCCAAATGCGGTGGCAAGCAGGGCTTCGGCGATACCGGGAGCGACGACAGCAAGGTTTGTGGTGTGCGATTGCGAGATTCCGATGAAGCTATTCATGATTCCCCATACGGTGCCGAACAATCCGACAAAGGGCGCCGTGGCGCCAATGGTGGCCAGCACGCCCGTGCCGCGATTTATCTTGCGGCTGAACGCAGCCTCCAAACGCTCAAGCCGAGAGGTAATACGCTCTTTAATTCCGTTTTTATTCATGACGCCATCGGAGGCACGCAATTCCATCATTGCCGCCACGCAGAAACTTGCGGCGGGCTCGTTAACCCCGGAGCTTTCAAATTTTGCGAGCGTTGCGACTTTGCCCAGCATTCTCAACGCCGAACGCGCTCGTTGACGCGCCATGATGAGTTCAATGCTCTTTGCCAGCCAAACGGTCCACGTCACCACCGAGGCGAAGGCGAGGCCGATCATCACGGCCTTGACCACGACATCGGCCGACATGAACATGCCCCAGGGGCTGAGGTCATGCGGCAAAATGGCTGCAAAATCGGTTGCAGCGCCCGGCGTGTTCGGCGTTTGAGCAAAAGCCGAATGAATGATGAAGGGAAAGCAAGCTAATCCCCTAAGAACGACGCATGCAGTTTTTGCGCAAATCGACGCAAATTTTCCGGCCAACATTTAGAACCTCACATTTGCAAAAAAACGGACACTTGTGCCCGGTAAGAGCACCTCGTCCTTCGTGTAGGAGACGGAGTTTCGAATATCGTCATTGAGCAGGTTCGTGCCGGTCAGCCCGATTGTAAGTTCGCGCGGGCCAAGATTGGTCGGCCGCAACTTCGTCTGATAACTGAGTTCGATACGCAAATCATTGTATCCGGCGGTCGGTGTCTCGGTCGCGGCAATCTGGTTGTGAGCGAACGCGTGAAGAAGGTCGACCCGCGCAAGCCAAGACGAATTGCGCCAGTAAAGACCGCCGCCAATGCGAGCCGGGGGAATCCGCGGCACGTTCGTACCATTCGTGAACGTCGCCCGCACGACGTCAAACTGATCTTCAAAGCCGAAAACGCCGGGCCCGAGGGGCGTGACGTCAAACTGGCTTTGGAATTCGCCGCCCCGGAAAATCGCATTCTGTTGCGAATAAATCGCCTCGTTGAGCTCGCCTGCATCGGGCCCGCAAACGTCTGTATCGGGATCACAGGTGTTGCCGGTCAGATTGCGGAATATGAATCCGTTAAAGCGTGTGTAGTAGGCCGTGGCCTCAAAGCGAAAACGCCCGGCCGCGCGGCGTAAAGCTAGTTCGATCGATTGGGCTGTCTCGATATGAAGATTAACATTGCCTTTGTCGAACGTGACCGTTGCGTCATGGCCGCCTCCGGAGAATAGCTCGGCCGGCTTCGGCGCCCGTTCAATATATTGTCCGGTGATGCTGGCCTCCAGGTTCCACGGAAGGTCCTGAATAACACCCAGGCTGGCGCTTGTCGGCGTGAAGCCTCTTGCCGCAGGTGTTGAGACGGTGCCGCCAGTCGATGGAAACGAGCGCGCGAATCCGGACAGATCGACGTGTTCGATGCGGCCCGCGATCTGCGCTTTGGTGGTGCTGCTAAACCCGAACTCGTTGAAAACATACCCGGCATAACGGGTGTTGCTATTCGGGTCCCATAATCCGGCATTGTCGGGGCTTGGCGCCGTGAGCCGTTGATGACCGATCTGCGCCCCAACGGCCGTGGTAAGTTGCGCGAAGCGCAGATTGAACGGTGATAGTGTCGCCTCGATGCGGCCCTCTTGTTCCCGGTTCGTAAAAATTTGCCGGACGCCGTCGCTGCCAAGGTCGGTGTCATCTGCCAAGCCAAGTTCATCATGCTTATAGTCGGTGGCACCCCACCAGTAACGAACCGTATCCACGGCCGAAGCTGCTGTTCGGTATTCCCCCTTACCCGTAATCTTGGTTTGATGGGCGTCGATACGCGTGTTGTGGTCTTCTCCGTCGATGCCGGGAATGTGGTAAAGCGCATTGTTTTGCGTGACAGCTAATCCCGTAAATCCTCCCGGAAAGAAATAGGACACGCCGGCCGACTCTCCATTGGCCTGCAATGCCGAATTCGGCTGATGTCCGTTGAAATTGCCTGGTTGCGAGGCGTTGGGCGCGGTCGCCGGATCGGGCGGCACCAGATACGGATAGTTCGGAATCAGATAGTCGTCCGCCTTGCGGGCAAAGGCATCGGCGTGGATGGCCCAGTGACCATGGCCGGCATCGAGGAGCACGGCGCCGTCGAGTCCATTGTTGACGCTCTCAGCGCTGCCGCGAAATTCGGTGACAGCGGCGCGGGTGGGCAATGCGTCGGGGATACGGTTGTTAGTTCCGCTGACGACGCCACCAATCGATTGTGAGCCGTAGCGAAGCGCTGCCGGCCCACGGATGACTTCGACCTGATTGGTCGAGAGTGGATCGATGGGCACAAAGTGATCCTCGCCTAGATCGGAAGCACCACCTCCGGAGATCCCATTCTCGACAATGCCGACGCGATTAGTATCGAGACCGCGGATGATCGGACGGCTGGAAGCGCCAGGGGCGAAACTCGATCCGGTGATCCCCGGCTTTGAAAACAAGAGACCGCCAAGGGTGCTTGCCCCATTGCGCCTGATTTCTTCGTTGGGAACCACCGTGACAGTCGCAAATTGGCCGGTGACGATAGGTAGAGTTCCCTGTAACGGTTCCGCGGGCGTGGCGGAAGGCGTCGGCGCGGGTCCAGGTTGGGCGGCTGTCTGCGCAGGCGCGCGACGCGCGGGCTTAGGTTTTGCGATCGGGCTCGCGACCGTAACATTGACTTGCGGTAGGGCCGTTTGAGCCTCGGCGATGAAGCTCATTGACGGCGCGAAGCAAACGACGACGCATGACGCGAGCGCGCCTCTCCATAGAAGATGCATTTTGGCTCCAAATAACTGAGATGACGGTGAGCAGCCCGCGTCGACAACGCGAGTTGATGGCCAAGCCGCAAAAGGCGGGGCCGGCTTCAGTCGCAGTCAGAGGGAGCGGGGCGGCGCGCGCGCCTGAAAAGGAAAATATTGTGCGGATAAAATGCGTCTGGCGTGGTCATCATCGGCCCAATCGACGCGATGAGCGGCTGGCGTCACGAGTAACGCAACCGTCGGCAAAACCGAGCTCGAGGTCAGGCTGAGCGCCGCGCATATGGCGCAAAAATCATGCCCAGCGTGGTTGCGATCGCCGTCCGTCGGAGCTTTGCCACTGCCGCTTTCGGGCGTCTGAAGATTCGCCACCGCAGCGGGAGACACTGTCCGGACATCGTCCGGGTGGACATGCCCGAAAGACAATGCAAGCTGAATGGCCAGCGCCAACAGCGCCAGCCGTGAACCAAAGCTCAGTTTTTTCCTAATCCACTGCATTCGCTTACTCGCGAAGAAACCATAGTAAGGCTTATCGCCAAAGTAAATTGGCACCGGCTTTGGCGCTTCGGGCGTTTGAGGCCTTGAAAGCACAATGGAGGCTTTCGGCCCCGCAGCCCTTCCGTCGCCTCATTTCACGTGATAACGGTGCTTTGCACGGAAAGCGGCAAGAAAATTCGCGCTAGTGGTCCGATTCAAACATTCGCTACCCATTTCGGCGGGGATCTTTTGCGAATGTTTGAATTGAAAGACCATGAGCCAAATATAAGTTTCTAGTGGAGTTTTGGATTTGACATTCGCTTCGCGAGCTTGCGGCCAGGTGGGTAGCGAATGTCAAATCCACTCCACTAGTGCTCAGGGGGTCCTGTTCTTATGGCGCGGGCCAAAATCTTCGTCGGCATATTTGCACTAAGCGCGGCGATGTTTGCCGCTTCGGCCCCGGCGCAGATCGGTCCGCTATACCCCGATGAAGCGCCGCGGCCGCCGGCCGATGTGAGGGATGCGCCGCTTCCACCACGTTATCCGGTTCGGCCGGCTCCGCGGCCCGCACAGGGGCAGCCCAATTCCTGGGGGCAAGACCAAGTGCCGGTTCCGCCCGCCGCCATAGGCGATGATCCTAACGTCGATGAGCCCGACGATCCGGCCACTGAGCCGGCGGATACAACGCCCGACGATGACGACATCGAGCGGCCATCTTCGCGTTTGCCGGGGCAGCCGCGCGATGACGGCGCTATCCAATCGCAAGATTTGGCGCCGCTGCCGGGCACGACGCCGCCACCGGCGAGCGACCAAAGCGCGCCGGCGGTGAGTGAACCCGGCCAGTCGCAACCCGCTATCGTGCGCACGACACCGGGTCTGCCGCCCGGCATACGGCAGCCGAGTCGTGAGCTCCAGGACAACGGGCAGCCGGCTGACGCGGTGGTGATCGCGCCTCCGCCGATGCCCATCCGAAATCCGACGGTCGTATTCGCAGGTCTCGATAAAATCACGGGGCGCATCATTTCCTTCGACGTTGCGATTGATGAGACGGTGCAGTTCGGTGCGCTTCAAGTCACACCGCGCGTGTGCTATTCGCGCCCGCCGACCGAGACACCGCGCACCGATGCCTTTGTGGAGGTTGATGAAGTCACATTAAAAGGCGAGATCAAGCGCATTTTCAACGGCTGGATGTTCGCGGCGAGCCCCGGTCTGCATGCGGTAGAGCATCCCATCTACGATGTGTGGCTCACCGATTGCAAAGGCGCGGAGACGCCGGCCGTTGCCCAGCGTGTAAACGATCAGAAGACCTCGCGCAGACATGCGACGCCGAAGCGCTCCCCGCGCGCTCGGCAGGATGCTCAACGCCGGCTTGATGTTTTGCCGCCGCCCCCGCGCTAGTGGAGTGGATTTGACATTCGCTACCCACCTGGCCGCAAGCTCGCGAAGCGAATGTCAAATCCAAAACTCCACTAGAAACTTATATTTGGCTCATGGTCTTTCAATTCAAACATTCGCAAAAGATCCCCGCCGAAATGGGTAGCGAATGTTTGAATCGGACCACTAGATTGTGGCGCGAATAATTGCCAGCGCCTGCGTGGCGGAGACGGGCCGATCAATAGGCAACTGACCAAAATCGGCTTCGCCCTTGCGTGCGTCTTGTAAAAGCGCGTGATAGCGTTTCTTCGGAATTTCGACTGCGCCAAAGATCTTGAGGTGGTCCGTTACGAATTGCGTATCGAGCAAACGGTAACCGCCGGCTTTGAGCCGCGCGACCAGATGCACGAGCGCAATCTTGGAGGCATCGCGGGCCCGATGAAACATGCTTTCGCCGAAAAAGGCGCGGCCGAGCGAAACGCCGTACAAGCCGCCGACAAGGGCATGGCCGTCATAAACTTCGATGCTGTGGCAATGGCCCTGATCGTAAAGCGCGCGATACATACGGCGAATGCGCGTGTTGATCCAAGTGCGTCCGCGCCCGGGCGCTGGCTCCGCGCAGGCTTCAATGACCGCGTCGAAATTGCGGTCGACGCAAATTTCCAACGGCGTGCGGCGCATGGTGCGTGCGAGGCGCGATGGGAGGTGAAATCCGTCAAGCGGTATGATGCCGCGCATTTCCGGCTCGACCCAATAAAGGGAAGGGTCTTCCGCGCTTTCCGCCATCGGAAAAATGCCGCAGGCATAAGCCTTGAGCAGTACTTCCGGCGTGATCTCGATGTGCGTCTCTGGTCTGTGCATGGGATCTCGGCAATGCCGATCGACTTTCATTTTAGGCGCTTGGGAGCCGGAGGTCGAGCGCAAGCGGGCGATGTCTGCGTCGGCAGGGCCAAGCATCGGGCGGCTATTTATTTCAGACGCACACCCTTGCCGTTGATGAATTCGACGCCGGCTTTTTCCAAGGCGTGTTGGATGGCCTCAATGGTGCGGGGCTTTAGTTCTTCGCCGGCCTCCATGCGCGTGATTGTGTCGGTGGCGACCTTGGCCATCGTCGCAAGCTCGCGGACGCTTATTTTAAGCACCGCCCTCGTTGGTCAGTATGATGAAGATATTGAAGAGGTGTCTGGCTATGGAATGGGTGGTTTGGTTTTGGACAAGGTCCATTTGGCAAATCCAATCTCACGATTGATATGAAGACAGAAGATGCGCGTTTTTTGCCGCTTGCCCATGTCTTTGAGGCAGTGATCCGTTTTTGGAGAGATTTCCTCAGGGCATGCGGGCTAGCTCGCTCTGCGAGCTAAAATGGTATTTCATCATCCATGTCATCATGTTTGGTCAATGCAGCCTTTTTCAACGGAGATTTTGAATTTTTATGTTCAATCTGCTTAGGCTTTTTTGGCGCTGGAAGCTGACGTAATTCTTCATCTTTCTTGGCTGTACCGAAAATTCGAGCGATTGCGTTGAAAACTTCCAAAAGCCTGCTTTGCTCGACAATCTGGCCGACAACTTCGGCGGCTTCGATTGTTAATGCAGCAAATGCGTCGAATCGAGTTCGGTTGCGATCGATCTCTGATTCAAGTGCTTTCAATTTGGAAAATAGCGCTTCGCGTTTATTTTCATCAACTTCAAGATTTGTGAAAATTTCATGGACGGGCTTGAGCAAGTGATGCAATTTTGCTTTTGTAGGCGCGTCAAAACGCACCGAATTATTTTGTACGCGTCGACCATGGCGGATTTCCAATCGAGTACGATAGTGCTTCACGCGCTTACTGAAATTTTGGTACGTATGAAAATCCACATCCTGAATGGCAGGAACTTCTTTTTCGAACGCGGCTTCGACAAGTCCTAGCTCCTCTGCCGCACCAAGTACCTGTGCGATATAGTCAGTATAGTAAATGCTGACATTGTCGTGTTCACTCGAATGCTGGACGGCCGCTTCGCATTCACGACGAAAACGATCTTCCAAAATCAGAAATGATTCTTCGGGATCAAATGGGAGCTCGGAATATTCATAGGTCACGACATTATCCTCATTTCGCTCCTAATCCTGGTCCTTACTTTAACGCGCTGGTCCTCGGCAGCGCTTCGCGCCTACTTCTTCCCACCTTCGCGATAGGCTTCACGCACCGCGTCGGTAACGATCTTGGGAAGATCGCGGATCAAGGCATCGAGCTTGTGTCCTATTCCGCAAACTTTGTCGCGTTTGTTCGAGGATGTGAGGGTCACCATCTTCTCGCCTTGGACTTCGCGTTCGAGCATGCCGATGCGTGTTTCGAATTCCTCGCGCATGACTTCCGTGGCCATGGAATGATGTCCCCCGTGCCCGGAGATAAATTACCACAGATTGCAGGAGCGTCCAGAGCCTAGGATGAGTTGAGGCGAAGCCATAGGAGCAAGTTAGAGAAGCCGCTCAACCGTCCGCGTTTACCCCTTAATCATCGCATCATAGTCGGCGTGCGAGCCGATCCAGAACCAAAGCAGTCCACCATCCGCTTCAACAGCGAGAGCGCGATAGTGGAGGCCAATGCGGACCGAGCAGAAGCGCCCGAGTTTCTTGAAGTATAAGGACGGACGCTGCGGATTTTCCTTCAGTAGTGCATAATTTTTATTGGCCAGTGCCCGGACCTTCTCGGGAAGGCTCTTTCATAATTCGCTGGCGCGGCCTTTGCGAAAATCGCTCAGCGCCTGCTCGGCGAGACGGTCGAGCTTGCCAGCCTTTGCGTCGCGTTCGATTTTCTCATCGAAACGCGCGGCATCAAATGCCTCGAACCATTCGCGAAATTTCGCGAATTCGTCCGGCGGCAATTTGGCAACGGCTTTTTCGAGGTCTTTGATTGTCATGCCGGTAAAATAGCATTTATTGCGAACAGGAAAAGACGGTCGCGCCTATTTCTTCCCGCCTTCGCGATTGGCTTCACGCACCGCCGGTGACGATCTTCGGAAGATCGCGGACCAAGCCACCCATCCTCTGCTCAACGCGATGTAGCGGATTGCCGCGCCGATACTTTAGGCCGATCTGGTGAATCCGAGATCGTCTTCGATCACGGCATTCGGGCCGATCGGCACCCGGCCCGGGTTTGCCAGATTGAGCTTGCGGAAGACGATCTTGTCGCGCCAGACCTTTCGGAGGAAATCTTCGAAGACCTGAATCGTCAATTGTTCGCCCGGGCAGCGGCGGTATCCAAAACCGAATGGAGCGAAGCCGGCATAATCGCAAACCGGATGACCTTTCCCATCGACAACGCCGAAAACCGTCCCGAAACCGCTATTCGTGATGTTCGCCTTGCGTCCGTCTTTGACCTCGAAATTTGTGATCTCAAATGGGCAACGTGCGAGGCCGATCTGCTGGCATTTCTGTTCATTAATCTGGGCGCTTGTGGGAACGGCAAGATACCTCGATGGGTCGAAAGCATTCGGATCCTTCCAGTGGACCGGATCGAGGCTGGTGCTTGTGTGCGGTGTGCTGATGTAGCTGTGGCGTTCCATAGGAAAGCCAAATCTTTCCTGCGGCGATGCGCCATAGGCGCTTGTTCTGGCATCTTCTATCGCGGAAATGCTTCCGCCGTTCGGCGATATGACGCGGAACAGTTCCATGACGAATAATTCGAGCGGCGAGAAAGGAGCGCCGTTGGCGTTGTCGAAATTGCCGTTCATCGTCTTTTGGAACGAGGCTCGCACCGCCGGATCGCCACCGTTTTCGGATAAACGCGACATAATTCCGAAGATCGAATTGCCCCATTGGCTGAGCGCGACGAAATTGTGGAAACACTCGAACACGACATCCTTCTTGGCGAAGTGACGGCCATCTCCGGCGTTCTTCAGCCAATACCAGGCTATCGTTTTTTCGGGATTTTTGGTTTTGCCGCTTTCGATGTCGGAAAGGCGACCGTCGATCCATGATTTCAGAAAGTCGAGGCGCTCGCGAACCATCATGTAGTTGTCATGCGTGATAGGCAGCAGCGGGTTCCTGTATGCAAGAACTGTGTTGAACGCCTCGCCGATCTGACGCACCTGGAAGGGAATGGCTTCTCCGGTCACGCCAAGGTGAAGGTCCCAATAGAGATCGAAATAGTAATCGAGATAGTGCCGCATGAACGGCTTGTTGGCGAATTTCTGATCCAGAATCTTATCGAAAAAACCAGTCACCTTCGCACTATACATCGGCTTATAGAGGTCCGGTGTTACCGCGGAGAAATAGATTCTCTTGCGAAGGTTGTTGTCGCCTCGTTTTTCGAGGCCCTGCAAAAAGACCGTCACGCCGTCTTCGGGAGTCGGTCGCCAATCGTGATAAATGAGACCCCAAAGATCAAAGGGCAGCGCATTCTCCTTGCTGAAGTTTACGCCGATCATCGGCAGCATCGGGCGTTCCGCTTCGTAAAAGCTGGTCAAGAAAAAGGGTACGAGCACGTGCTCGATGTAGTCGCGATCGAAATTGGCCGGGATGGTTTTACGAAAATTTTGGATGGCGTTCAGAACTTGGCGCGGAAAGGGCGCCTGGGCGGCTTCGCCGTAGGCCGATTCCGCATCTGCCGCTATCGCAGTGGATACACCGCCGCCTAACATGCCGACGGCCGCTACGCCGCCGGCTTTCAGAACAGTCCGACGTTCCACTATTTTCTGTTCCATCAAATTTCTCCCTTTTAGCCGCCCTCGATCGTTCTCCGTTCTTGCAAGCTGCGCCGTCGCTTAAATTTAATAATGCGTTGCACCGCCGGCGGTTGCACCCTTTCGGTGGGATCTAATCCTTCTTTCTCATGACGACGGATACGGTGGACAAGACGTTCGCTCCTCGCTGGTATCGCCGCGGGCCTTGCGCTAGTGGTCCGTTTCAAACATTCGCTACCCATTTCGGCGGGGATCTTTTGCGAATGTTTGAATCGAAAGACCATGAGCCAAATATAAGTTTCTAGTGGAGTTTTGGATTTGACATTCGCTTCGCGAGCTTGCGGCCAGGTGGGTAGCGAATGTCAAATCCACTCCACTAGAAGGCGTTCCGCTTCGGAATAGGCGAGCGCACCCGGCAAATCGCCCGCCCACAATCAACGGTCCAAAACCCCAATGCCCAGCTTCCTTCATGATGGTATCGAGATCGCCTACCTCGACGAAGGCGAAGGCGAGCCCATCGTACTGGTGCACGGCTTTGCCTCCAACAAAGACGTGAATTGGGTGGGCCCCGGTTGGGTGACGACGCTCGCGCGCGCGGGGCGGCGCGTGATTGCACTCGACAATCGCGGGCACGGGCAATCGGCAAAACTCTATGCGCCCGCCGCTTACAACACCGCGCTCATGGCGGAAGACGCGCGCGCGCTCATTGATCATCTCGCCATCGCCCGCGCCGATGTCATGGGCTATTCCATGGGCGCGCGCATTGCGGCTTTTCTTTCGGTCGCGCATCCGAGCCGCGTTCGCTCGGCAATTCTGGGCGGCCTCGGCCTCCGGCTGGTCGAGGGGGTCGGTCTGCCGACGAATATTGCCGATGCGCTCGAAGCGCCGTCGCTCGCCGATGTCAGCGATCCCGCCGGACGCCTATTTCGCGCCTTTGCCGAACAGACGAAATCGGATTTGAAGGCGCTCGCCGCATGCATTCGCGGTTCACGCCAGACCTTGAGCCGCGAACAAGTGGCCACTATTGCCGCGCCGGTTTTGGTCGCGGTGGGGACGAGGGATGAGGTGGCGGGCTCGCCGCAAGAACTGGCGAAGCTCATCCCCGGCGCACGTGCGCTCGACATTCCCGATCGCGACCATATGCTCAGCGTGGGTGATCGTACCTTCAAGGCCAATGTTTTGGATTTTCTTGACCAACGCGCATGAGCGCAACCAAGCCATCCACGTAAGCGTCTTCCCCGACTCTGCCGACTAGTGGTCCGATTCAAACATTCGCTACCCATTTCGGCGGGGATCTTTTGCGAATGTTTGAATCGAAAGACCATGAGCCAAATATAAGTTTCTAGTGGAGTTTTGGATTTGACATTCGCTTCGCGAGCTTGCGGCCAGGTGGGTAGCGAATGTCAAATCCACTCCACTAGCGATTTCGAAAATAGTCTTCGGTCCATTAGGAGTTTCTACAATAATAATCCATTCATTGGGTGGGCTGCAGATAAAGTTCTGCAATGGCGCAGGAGTCTCAGGCCGTAATTTCGGCGTGAGCTGTCTTTCTCTCGCGGCCCTCTGCCATTCCGGTATAAGATATCCTATATAAGGCGCCGATCTGCCGCCCTGGAGCGAAGCGACCATGGCTCATTATCAGACGCGGCCCGCCAAGGGCCTCGATAAAGTCGATCCGGTCTGGGCGCGCATTCGTAGCGAAGCCGAAGATATTGCGCGCCGCGAGCCGGAACTTGGCACCTTCATTTATGAAAATGTGCTGCATCACGACAGGCTGGAAGGCGCAGTTGTGCACCGCCTGGCGCAGCGGCTTGATCATAGCGATGTCTCCGCCGATTTGATCCGCCAGGCCTATGGCGAGGCGCTCGAGGATGAGCCTTCGCTTGGCGAAGCCTTCCGCGCGGATATCGTGGCGACGGTCGACCGCGACCCGGCGACCAGCCAATTCATCGAGCCGGTGCTTTATTACAAAGGCTTCCACGCCATTCAGACGCATCGCCTGGCGCATCGGCTTTTGCGCAAGGGGCGCAAGGATTTCGCGCTCTATCTGCAAAGCCGCTCGTCCGCGGTGTTTCAATGCGACATCAACCCTGCCGCACGCATCGGCCGCGGCATTTTTCTCGATCATGCGACCGGGCTCGTGGTTGGCGAAACAGCGGTCATCGAAGACGATGTGTCGATCCTGCACGATGTCACACTCGGCGGTACGGGCAAGGAACATGAGGACCGTCATCCGAAAATCTGCCGCGGCGTGATGATCGGTGCGGGCGCGAAGATCCTCGGCAATATCGAGGTCGGTCACTGCGCGCGCATCGCCGCCGGCTCGGTGGTGATCAAGCCGGTGCCGCACAATGTCACGGTCGCCGGCGTTCCGGCGAAAGTGGTGGGGGAGGCGGGGTGTCCAGAGCCTTCGCGCGCCATGGATCAGATGCTGCATGGCAATGCGCTAGACGGCTGACGCCGGATTTTTGTGACTTGCGCGCTGGGCGCCGATGGGGCATAGCCGTTTCAAACCGTGGGAGCGAGCGCTCGTGAACGTCAGCGAAATCAGACAACTCGACGCGTATCTTAAGAAACTCTTCGGCAACCAAAACATTCGCGTGGTGCCGAGAAAGAGCGATATGGCCGAAGTCTTCGCCGGCGAGGACGATCTCGGCGAACTGACCGTCGATGACGACGACGGCGAGCGTTCGTATAATTTTCGCATGGTGATCCAGGTCGGCAGCGATCCGAGCATCCAGCCGGTGCCGACGCTGAACGCCTATCTGCGGGGCAAATTCGGCAACGAGAATATCCGCGTCGTCACGCGGCCCAAGAAGATGAACTCGTTAGAGGCATATTTGGGCGAGGAGTTTCTCGGCGTGCTGTTCGTCGAAAACGAAAAGGGCCGCCGGTCTTATATTTTCGAACTGCCGATTTTGGATATCGATTTGGCCGATATGACGGATTAAGAATTTCGCTCGGCGTGTTCTGCTATTGGGCGCGAATCAATGCCGATTTATGAACTCGACGGGCAGGCGCCTGAATTTCCCGACGGACATTATTGGATTGCTGAGAGTGCAACGCTCATCGGCCGCGTGCGCTTGAAGCTCGACGCGAGCGTGTGGTTCGGCGCGGTGCTGCGCGGGGACAATGAATGGATCGAATTGGGCGAACGTTCGCAGATTCAAGACAACGCCACCTTGCATACCGATCCCGGTTTTCCGCTCACGATCGGGCGCGATTGCGTGATCGGCCATAACGTTATTCTGCACGGCTGCATCATCGGCGATAATTCATTGATCGGCATGGGCGCCATTGTACTCAACAGCGCCAAAATCGGAAAAAATTCGTTGGTCGGTGCCGGCGCGCTGGTCACCGAAGGTAAAACTTTTCCGGACAATTCCTTGATCGTCGGCGCGCCCGCGCGCGTTATCCGCACGCTGGATGAGAAAGCCGCCGCCATGATTCGCGCCGGCGCCGATATTTATGTGCGGCGCTCGCGGCATTACAAAGTAGCGTTGAAGCGGGTTGGCTAAACCTTGGATCGAAGTGGCTTAATGTAGCTCATGTTAAGCGCCATGGCGCCGGTCAGCCGGTACATTTGCTCGGGTAGGTCGCAGTCGTTGTGTTATCCGCACTTTCTTTGATGACGCATAAGTTGTGACGGCCGCCTGATTTTACCGCAATCAAGAGCTGATTTTTCCGATGTTTTTACCGCTTGCTTCGACTGGTGTTTTGTCGCCATTAATGACTGACCAGTCAGTCAGTCAGTCAGTCAGTCAGTCAGTCAGTCAGTCAGTCAGTCAGTCAGTCAGTTGTGACCCCATGACGGGGACCATGAGCGGACCATGACGGACCATGAGCGGCCCATGAGCGGCCCATGAGCGGCCCATGAGCGGCCCATGAGCGGCCCATGAGCGGCCCATGAGCGGACCATGAGCGGACCATGAGCGGCCCATGAGTTCGAACGCATAGCGGTCCGACTGAACTCACGCTACGACTATAATTATTTTAATTTTTTTGTCTCCCATCCTACAAATCATTCAATGATCTCCGGCTCGAACATGTCGAGGATGCGCGGCTGCGCCGCCTGGTGCGCGACGATATCGCGCGGCTCAAAGCGCGGCGCACGAGCGAACTGGCGCGCCTCGTCAAAGCCTTGCGTGCGCATGCCGATCTCGCCCGCCGCTTCGATCTCGTGCACAGCGTCCCTGGCATCGGCAAACGCACGGTCCTGGCGCTCATCATCCGCATGCCTGAACTGGGCACTTTAAGCCGCGAGGAAATTGCCGCGCTTGCGGGTCTCGCGCCCTTCGACGACGACAGCGGCAAACATAAAGGCCAACGCCGCATCGCCGGCGGCCGCGCGCGGCCGCGCGCGGCTGCGCCGTTCGCTGTTTGCCGCCGCGCTGCCCGCCGCCTTCCGCTGGAATAAGGCGCTCATCGCGCTTTACGCCCGCCTCACCGCGCGCGGCAAAGCGCACAAAGCCGCGCTCGTCGCCTGCGCGCGAAAACTCCTTATCTTCGCCAACACCGTCGTCGCCCGCGGCACCCCGTGGATCGATAAATCCACAGCCGTTATTTAATGGTTGCTACAGGCCTATTCGCACAAATCCCTTTGCTATTGCGCCGCCGGCACGTATCGTTGCGCCCAAGGCGCACATCCGTGCGTCCCGGGGATTTTACAACCCCCACCGCAAGCGGCTGGCATCAGCCGTCTTTGATGCCTCCCTCGCCGTTATGGCCGGGGAGGCGCTGTCGCATGTCCAGGGCGCAAGCCTAAAGGGCAGCGCAGCCGTCTTGCGGCGGTTTGTAAACTCCCCGGTCACCAGCTTGGACTGCTGGTGACCGCCTCACGCGCAAGGCGAAAGGGGAATTGAAATGGTCTTCGAGCGCAAACCGAAGCCGTCGCTGTTGGATGCCATTTTCTTGGTGAACGATGCGAGCGCGGTCGCGAATGAATATCTACGCGACCGGCAATATTTGCCCAGCGAAAAAGACCTGTGTTTGCTCAATGTTCTTGTCGAAGCGTTATCGCGCAATCATGCGACGGTGGCGCAGATCACCCGCGATCTGCATCGCAGAGCGCGGGGCGAGCCGGAAGGTGCGAAGAAGTTTCCCGACCAAAAGGTGCTCGCCTTTCGCGACCCATCATACAGGCCAAGCCGTGAAAGGGACCGTAGCCCGTCTTGAGCAAGTAGCAAGGAGCCCGCATGGAGCGTTCGCGGAATGCGGGGCGCGGATGGTCCCGGATTACGCTTCGCTCCATCCGGGCTACAAACTACAAACCGCGGCCACAGATTAAAGCCTGAACACGAGCGTGTCGTCGGACAGGCCTTCGAGAGGCGTGCCGGCCGCTGCGGCCGGCTGCGCGCCGGCGTCGCCGCCCAGTTCGCGCGCATGTTGTTTGGCCAAATGACCGGCGTCGGCGATCGCTTCGGCCAGGGGATCGACGAATTTGACCTCGCAGGGGAGGGCGGCGCGCACCACGATGCTTGGAGTTTGCGGGTCGCTCTCGTCAAGGCAAGCACAGACGCGGGACGAGGACAGTGTGTGCAGATTGGTCTTGAGCAGGCGGCTCACCTGTTGATCGCGCACCAGCACATTGGCGGACAGGGCGCCGGCCTTGGCCGACAAGAGAATGTGCCGGCCGTCCGCGCTCAAAGCGAGCGTGATGCGGACGCCCTCCAGTTGGAGCGCCGCCACATCATCCGCCTCGAAGCCCGGCCGGGAAAGCCCCAAAGCGCGCCACAGAGCGGCAATCACATCGCGAAACGCATCAGGCATGGCCCCTCTCGGACCTGTACCGCTTACAGCACGATCCATCGTCACCTGCATTCGTCATGCCCGGGCTTGTCCCACAGCTGTCCGGTTTAGATCGACCGCGATGCTATAAGCCTGATGGTTTTAGATTAAACCACTCCGGCACAAACCTCTCACCGTCACCCTGAGGCGCTCGGCCGAAGGCCGAGCCTCGAAGGGCGACGGCCATAACTTCTCATCCCTTCACGACTCTGTCGGCCGATCATCCTTCGAGGGCTTCGCGTTCCGCGAAGCCACCTCAGGATGACGGCTTCGAGGGGCTCAAGGCCCGCGACCTTCGGCCGCTCGCTCCTCACAGGGTGACGGCGGGAGGGCCGATGTTGCGGTGCTCGCACCTTAGGGTCAGGGGTGCGGGCCGCGCGCGGGGCCACGCAGCCCGTTCGATCGGAAAGGCTTTAGGCCATCCTGACCTCTCTCTCCCCTTGTTTCGTCTATTTTTGCAACCAGCTCCGCTGTCTGGTCTATTTCTTTGAAGGCTCGCTCAAGCTCAGCTTTCAACTTGTCTGCGACTTGGGCAGCGGTTTCGCCTTGAGCTTCCAACTTCTTGCCCTCTGCTTCGTTGCCTTTCCTGGCGGCGTCTGCGTTGTTCTCATGGAGGCCCCTCCCGCCATCCGATGCTCCTTTTGCGGCGTCACCCATTCGCTGCGTGTGTTCTGCGGCGGCTTGCCAACCCCGTGTTTTTCTGCCCAGTTCTTGTGCTTGGTTCTGGAACCCCCTTGCCGCCTGGCGAGATCGGCGAGCTGTGTCGTCAAACTCGGCGGCCCGCTTGTTCAAAGCGGCCGCTCGCCCTTGCGCACCGGGGCCTTCTTGCGCGACGGCTTGTTGCCTTAGTTTATCGGCCGCGGCACCCGAGTCCTCAGCCAGATTGTTTGCAGCATCAGCTCTTCCAGTAACCTGATTACTTTCTGCTTGCAGGTCGTTCGCCCTATTTCCCTCACCAGAAGCCTCAACCGCGGAACCAACGGAGATTGCAGTGCCTGCCGCAGTCAAAACCACGCCGCCGATGGCACTGTCCCGCGTGTTGTTCGCTGAATCTTGAAGTTTTTGTGCGTCAGCTAATTTTTTACCTCGTTCTTCGTTATACTGCCGATCTATGTTTTCTGCGATCGCGTCTGCATTCTGATATCTTGCTCGAATAAGCAAAGCTCCGAGATTCACCAGGATGGATTCGACCGAAAGCGGAAAATCTGCAAGCGCGTCGCGGGCGCCGGAAATCCGGTCGCCGGTCCCCGGGGGTACCTCGCGTGGACCCGTCGGCGCGAGTGTCAAGACATCGGGGGGCGGAGGGTTTGATGGCGTTGTCGGAACGGCGCCGGCGCCACCTGCTGCCGCGCCTTGCCCCGTCGTCGTTTTCTGTTGCGGGGTGTCAACGGCCGTCGCTTGCTGTTCGCGAGGAGTGAATGATTGTTTTGATGGCGTTGTCGGAACGGCGCCGGCGCCACCTGCTGCCGCGCCTTGCCCCGTCGTCGTTTTCTGTTGCGGGGTGTCAACGGCCGTCGCTTGCTGTTCGCGAGGAGTGAATGATTGTGTGGCTGAAATTGTCATGGGTGAAATCTCCTTTGAGATGTCCAGTAGATGATCCTGATTTATGCCGTCATTTTCGCGTGCACGAGAGCGCCGGCCTGCTCACGCAGAGCGTCCATGACCGCTTCCATACAATCGAGGCCGGCCTGGGCTAACTGAAATGCGGTGTCGATGTCACGATCGGTATTGGCAGCGAGCTGGTCGCTTTCCGCGGCGTACGTTTTTGCTTTGGCCTGCGCCTCGAGGCCCGCGGCCCTGTGATGGTCGGCCTGGTAATTTTCAACGCCCTGATAGCCGTCGGAGGCCACGGTCACCACCGAGCCCCAGGTGCGAGCAGCATGCTCGATTCTGTGAAAAGTTTCGATGGTCTTTGCCGTATCGGCGGCTTGAGCCGCGTCTTGCATCGTTCCAGCGGATTGTGCCGCTCCTTTCGGGTTGAGTGAGCACACGAGCGCCACCCCGGCCAACCCCAATTGAAATGCCATATCGGCTCTGTTCGCAGCGTCTTCGCCTTTAGCCCGACAAGCCCAGCCGGCTAGTCCGTGCCCGGTTACGGCCTGCAGTCCTGAATCGAACTGCCCCGATATACTGGCGCTAAGGCCTATTACGGCCATGGTGCCGAGGGGGCCGCCGTATATGGTGGCGATAACCATAAGCACGTCGAGGGCTATCGTCACGACCTTGGATTTAAGTACCCCCACCACGTCATCAAACCACGACTTGTCGTCGGCCTCATGTTGCTCGTCTATGCTAGTTTCGGTCTCGTCTTCTTCTCTGCCCAGCAGAGTTCGCCTATTGGTAAAGCCCACCGTTATCCGGCCTTCGGCGATGGCCGCGCCCATTTCGCCGACCTTGTCCGCCACGAAGGCCAACATTACAGCCGCATTCGGCAGCGGCGGCATGAGACCGCCGAGGCTTCTGGCCATGGCTGCGCTAATCGCGTCGCCGGGGGTCATGAATATTTCACCCGCGGGCGGCGGCGCCTGATTGTTCGTCGGAGCGAATGTGCCGAGGCCGGCATTCGCACCGAGCGGGGCATTGCTCGCGACCCCCGTTTGATTGGGGCCGGCTTGATTGGGACCGGCTCGACGGGGGCCACTTGGATTTGCACCGCTCGGATTGGCGTCGGCCGTGTCCTGAGAGAGCGAGCCGGAGGTGACATCCGGAATGGGTCGATCGGGAATCGACGGCGCGATGGCCGGCGCAGAACGTGTGGCGCCTTGACCGGGTTGACGTGCATTGGCTGGATTTGTGGCCGGATTTGCCTGGTTGGGGCCGGCCGGTAATGGCGATCGGCCGGGCGCCGAAGGCGCGTTGCCGGGTGTCGAAGGCGCCCAGCCAGCCGTTTCCATCGCACCCGCCGCGCCGGGGGTGACGATGGTCGGAAGAGGCATGGTTGGAAGAGGCAATGCCGGAGCGCCCGGCAGGGGCGATGTAAGCAGGCCCGTCACAGCGCCCGCCGGAGCGGCGCCTATCTGAGCGGAGGCCGCGGCCGCCGGTTGATTCGCATCGGGCGCGCCGGCTGGGGGGCCGCCTGCCGGAGGCGCGCCTGCCGATCCCGCGGATCCGCCGCCGTTATTGATGTTGACGTTGACGCCTGAGTTGTTTTGGACCGATTGCACCATAGCGGGGCTTCCTGAATTCAATTAACGGTAGGCGATGTAACGGTAGGCGATGGTACGCCAGCAGACAGCGACCGGCCAAGTTTGGCCCGTTCCTTGGCAAAGCCCAACATGCGCCTCGCGTGCTCGGCGGCGGCGGCGCCGCCTTTGCCGCGCTTGCATTGTTTCTTGACGAATTCGAAACAGGCGATGGCATCGTCATATTCGCGCGCCGAAAAATGGCATTCCCCCAGCCGCAAATAGCCTTCGATATTGGTGGGATCGAGGGCCAGAAATACGACGTAAAGTTTGGCGGCCTGAGCGAAATTGCCGTCCGTCTGCTGCGTCATCCCCATCACGTAAACGGCGCGCGCATCGCGCGGATCGAGCAGATTGAGAAAGGTCAGCCACTGCCGCGCCTTGGCGGTGTCGCCGGCTTGCAGGAATTGACAGGCCTTGAGGAAAACGGCGTCGCGCTCTTCCCTGGTCAGGCCGCAAATATCGGCGAGCGAATGGCCTTTCATCACCAGATCGACGGCCTTTCGCTGCGTGGGCGTCAGATCCATGGCCTCGATAAATTGCTCGATCAGCGGCATAGCAACCTCGAGCGCTTGCTGCATTTGCTCTTTCGATTGAGGCAGGCCGTCGAGAATAGCCATTGGGACCAATTTCCTTGTTCGGGGCGCCTTCCGCCCTTCGCCTGAGCACCATAGCCGATCCGATGGATTATACTGTGCCGTAGATGACAGGTTTTTGCTTTTTTTCGATTTTTGGCGCCGGGTCCCGGACTTCGCAAGCGAAGTCCTGCTCGTATCGGGAATCATTAGTCGGTGTAGCGGCGGGGAGAGGTGAAGGAAGCAGACCTGACACGCCGCAAACGCCGCACCCACCACACTCAATCACGAAGTAATGTCGGGTATTAGCCCGCGGCGTTCGCCGTTTCGCTGCCGTGGCGGAGGTAGCTTTCGATGACGTCTTTGGCGTTGGCGTAGTCTTTAAGCTCGTAAAAACAGCGTGCCTTGAGGTAACGGCGCATGCGCTGCAAATCGTTCATGGTGTAAGCGCCAAAGCGCTCGATCGGCGCCACGCGGTCCAGCTCGTTCAAACAAACGAGGGTGCCTTCCCAATCGCGCGCGCAAAAGCGCAAAATGGCGCGCGCCAACGTGACTTCATGGGACGCGTCGCCGAGAATATGCAGCAATTCCGCCAAAGCGCTGGCCCGGTCGGTATAGCCGTGCTGCGCCAAGACGAAGATGCTCAGGAGAAGAAAATCGCGCTGTTGGGTCGAGAGCTCGTTCGTCATGTTGCGAGATTCGCCATTCACCCGCGCAGCAGCGCGGCGAGAGACTGGCGCACCTCGTGGTCGAGGTTAACGACCTCGTCAAGACAAGAGGCGGCCCGCTCGAGAATTTGCCGCTCGGCCCCCTTTTTTTGTTTGGCCTTCTCGGCAAAAAGCCGGCGCGTTTGCAGGCGAATGTCCGAAAGAACCGCGGGCTCGAGCAAATCCGTCTCCAGAAATTCCGGCCGCAACAGACGCGGCAAACGCTCGTCCAGCGACGGGCGCGTCAAGACCTCATCGAGCGGCCGCGAGGTCGGCAGGAAGGTCGGGCGAAGCCCTTTCTCCTGCGGCAGATGAACATCATCCGCAACCTGAAAGCGGGAGATCCGCTCGAGCCCGATATCCAGACTCTTGATCCGCATGCGTTCGACCTTCGACGGTACGCGCTAGTGGTCCAATTCAAACATTCGCTACCCATTTCGGCGGGGATCTTTTGCGAATGTTTGAATCGAAAGACCACTAGCAAATATAAGTTTCTAGTGGAGTTTTGGATTTGACATTCGCTTCGCGAGCTTGCGGCCAGGTGGGTAGCGAAGTCAAATCCACTCCACTAGTGGTCCAATTCAAACATTCGCTACCCATTTCGGCGGGGATCTTTTGCGAATGTTTGAATTGAAAGACCATGAGCCAAATATAAGTTTCTAGTGGAGTTTTGGATTTGACATTCGCTTCGCGAGCTTGCGGCCAGGTGGGTAGCGAAGTCAAATCCACTCCACTAGTGGTCCGATTCAAACATTCGCTACCCATTTCGGCGGGGATCTTTTGCGAATGTTTGAATTGAAAGACCATGAGCCAAATATAAGTTTCTAGTGGAGTTTTGGATTTGACATTCGCTTCGCGAGCTTGCGGCCAGGTGGGTAGCGAAGTCAAATCCACTCCACTAGATGATTTTAGCTTGAGTCGTCATGCCCGGGCTTGTCCAGCAAGTCGGCTATAGCCGACTTGCTCATGTAATATGCGAAAATCGGGCAAGCCCGATTTTCGATGCATCCACGTCTTTCTTTGCCTGACGCGCTGCTCAAGGCGTGGATGGCCGGAACAAGTCCGGCCATGACGGAGTCGAGCGGTTCGATTTGAACGGATCATGCGCTAGCCGATATTGCGGGTTATGGTGGAGAGCAAGTCTTGCAGTTTGCCGAGCGCGTCGTTCGCATTCTGGAAATGGCTCGTCCGTTCCTTCTCGGCGACACTGATCTGGTTGAACAGCTGCTGGGTCTGTTCACCGAATTGCGTGGCCGCTTGCGAGAGCCGGTTCGCGAACTGGTCCCAGGCATTTTTTTCGAAGTAATTCAGCGTCGCGCTGTCGTTGCCGTACATGTCCATGGGCGGCCGGGTGATACCGAGGAGCTGTTCGACCGGACTCATCGCGCCGCCGAGATCGGTCTCGAACATGCTGATGACTTTTTGTTGTTCGGGGGTGAGCGCCGGTGCATTGATATTGCGGACAGTCTTGTTGCCGGGCCCGTCTATGATGCCACCGATAAAAAGGCGACCTATGGTGGCATGTTCCAAGAATATGGGGTTCCCGTCTCCGTCGAACAACGGGTTCCCGGCACCGTCCGTGGCTTGTACAAAGTCCTTTGGGTCTTGGTTGTTCGGTATCTCCGGACGCCCGTCAAACCCTTCAAGCCCACGTATTTCGTTGCTGTTGGCAACGTCAAATACCGCGATGGTCTGGTTCACGAGCTCCTGCATCGCGCTATAGACCTGCGCCGCCTGGTTGACTTGGTTGACGAATTCGGTGTCGGAGGCGTTGATGCCCTGTATTTTCAGGTTTGCGTTCATCTCGAACGCGGCGAGCAGCGAGGGCACATCCAAGTGCTTGGTCAGGCCCGGCAAGGTGCCGGTTTCCGCAAGCTGAAGCGAGGCGGTATCGGCGGCCTGGATCTGCCGTTCCGCGCTCATGAAATTTTTCACGCCCTGGCGTATGCCCGCGCCCGCGTCCAGACTGACGACGTTCTTAAATTGTTGATCCGGCGGGGCCGGCGCCAGAGTGCTGAAGTCGATTTCGGGCGTCGCCGCCGATGTTGCGAAGATGCTCACGCGTTTGAAGCGTTTTTCGATCTTGTCGATCTCGTCGTTGATCTGCGTCGCGACGAAAACGCCCTGCTTCTCGAGCCCGGCCTGAATATTGTCCAGCTCGTCCAAAAAAACTTGCCGGTCGTCGGCTGAGAAAATCTGGTCGATGGGGGCGAAGTTGTTGATTTCGGCTATTGTTTTTTGCAGGAAACTGTCCGGGCTCGTAAAGTCATAGTCTGTCGACAAGCCGAATTCCGGTGCGAGCTGGTTTTTGAATACGTCGGTATTGGCGATCCTTATTTGATCGTTCTTCGTCATGGTCGCGAAATCGGCGACCTGGAGCTGCTCGAGTATATAGACGTTCTCCTGGTCCTCGGAGAGCGTCACGTGGATGATGGCGCCGGCGGCGGGGTCGCCGATGGTGACGATGCGGGTGGATGCGCCCGTGACAGGATCTTTATCGTCCAGGCCCAACTTTGATCTGCGCATTGATGTATTCGCGCTGAAAGGCCGAGTGCCAGCTCGCGAAAATGCCGGGTGGCAATTGATCCGGCGGCAGATCGAAGCCCTCGGGCTTGCCGACCTGGGCGATCAAACTATCCGGCGAATCGGGGTCCGCGCTGAGCGGCGGAAACAAAAGTTTTGCGGCCTCATCGATCAATTCGGGATGGACCGCGATATTCGTATAATAGTCGTTCAACGGCGGTGGAAGCAGGTCCTCTTTGGTCGGAGGAGGAGGCAATAGACTATCCCAAAAATTCGACATCGGTTTTGCCTTTCGCGGACCACTAGAGCGTGTTCCCTTTAGATTGAGCCGCTTTCACTTCCTAACATTTTGTTTGCGCATGATCTTTGTCCCGAAAACCGGTTCCCACTTTTCGGGATCATGCGCTAGAATTTGATGACGACACGCTGCTCGTCGGCGCCGTCGTTCCTGAACGCGTGATATTTGCTGCTTCTTGTGAGCGCGGCACGGCCGCGCTCACGCGCTTTGGTGATCAAGCGGGTCAATTCGGTCTTGTCGCCGGTTTTGGCGGCAAGAAGCTCACCGACCCTGATCATCAGCCGGTCCGTTTGCGCATTGACGTCCGTCATGTTCTTGCAGTGGAGCATGCCGAGGATTATCTTTTGGGCGCGCTTATCCGCGCAGACCAGCTCGCTTTCGCAAATCTGCTGGAGACAGTCGCGAAACTGCGTTAACACGTCGTGCCAGTTTTGGCTTTCCACCGAAATTGGCGCAGGGACCGAAGCGCCGATGCCGCCATTCACGGTGAATGTTCTTCTGTTTGTCATAGCGATAAGCCGTACCTCGCTTCGCGCCGCGAGGCAATTCAATTCATCAAAGCATAAGGCCTGTTAAAGGGGTGTAATATAGATTACACGGACTGGATAAATGTCACGATTAATTGGGCGGCTCGCGCATGTTAAACAAGGCGGCTATAGCGTGGATGTGTTTAGGTAGAACCACTCCGTTTGTGTCGAAGCCATCGCGATCCTGTGGCTTCGCGGAAGGCGAAGCCCTTGAAGCCGTCATCCTGAGGTGGCCGCGCAGCGGCCCTCGAAGGATGATCGGCCGCAGTCGAAGGGATGATGGTCAGGGCCGTCGCCCTTCGAGGCTCGGCGCGTTCCGCGCCTCGCGCCTCAGGGTGACGACGAGAGGTTCGCGATAGTGCTAGCGGACGAACTATTGTGAGTGACCAGGGAGTGGCCGTTGGAAGCCCAAGATATCGAAATTATGATGGGTCTTCTCACCCCGCGCGCGACGCGCGTTGATCGGGCGCAAGGCTCCCAAACAGTGGAGGCCGAGCGGGCCGTCGATGCCTCACGGCTGAGGACACTCGTGGCGGCGGCCCGAAACGACTTCGAACAGCGGGGCGCGGCCGGCAATTCCGTTGCCGCGGCGGTTTTGCTGTTGGCGGGCGAGCGGTGGGATGACCAACCGACGGCCGGCGGCCAGGTCCCTGCGGCGCAACCAACGGACGACGAGGGCCGTTTTGAGGGGGTGGGCGATGACGAGGTCGAGGCTCGTCACATGGCGCCGTTTCTACACGATCTTGCCGTAGAAAATCTTCGCGATAACCAGGTGGAGCGTGCCGCCGTGTTCTTTGCGACCCTTCTGCATCTGAAGACGGAAGAGATGGAAGCCCTTTCGGGGCTGGCACTTTGCGGTGTGCGGCTTGGCCAATTCGAGGAAGCGCTGCTTCTGGCGAACGAATGCCTCAAATTGCCCGAAAAACATCCCCGCGCCTATTGTATCGCGGGATTTTGCGAGCTGGAGAGGGGAAATCGCAAGGCCGCGCAATCGCTCTTGGCTTTGGGGGCCAGGATCGCGCGCAACCGGCCGGAATTCGCCGAGGACTTGCGCGCCGCTCAGCGCGTGCTGCTGATTTTGCACTTTGCATGAGCTTGAATGACATCGTTAGCTTGAATGACATCGTTTTTGAGGGGGGACACATGTTTGAACTTGAAGCGGCTGACGCGCGCATACTGGTCGAGCTTGCCTTTACCGCATTTTCCCATGGCCTGAACGACCAAGCGGACGTCATTTTTGCCGGCGTGCGCGCGGCACGCCCCGGTGATGAAGCCGGTTTTATAGGCGGGGCGCTCGTTCAGCTTGGGCGCGGCGAAATTGAAACGGCCGTGACAATGCTGAGATCGCTTCCTCCGACCGATGCGGTGCGGACGTTTCTGGCAATCGCACTGAATCGGGGCGGCGATCAGGCCGAGGCGAGAGATATTTTGAACGACGTGATCGACACCGCCGAGGGCACGCCCTACGCCAATTTGGCACGTGTGCTGCTGGATGGGTTCGACCAAAGCAGCCCCTCTCACGGCCGGCAGAACTAAATGCACCGCGTTGCCGCGCTCTATTAAATGCACCGCGTTGCCGCGCTCTTCCTTCACCTCTCCCCCGCCCGAACTCGGGTTTACCCGAGTTCGGCATTATCAAGTGGTCGAAGTCGGATATATCCGACTTCGACTGGGGAGAGGTCGACATTCGAGCGTCAGCGAGAATGGCGGGTGAGGGGGTTTTAGGCGTCCGATAAGCGTAGTTTGCGGCGCTTGCACGCTTGTTTCGCCCGGATCCAACTCCGTCATCCTGAGCCGCATGCAAGCAGCCCTGGCAGATGAGCTTGGTATTCTTATCGGCGAGGTTTTGATCCCCACCCGGCGCTGACGCGCCGACCTCCCCTTTTCAAGGGGAGGTGTGCCTCGCGGCGGCGCTTTCATTCATTATGCTCGTCGTGCGTTTCTATGGTCATCAAGTCTATGGGCATCAAGCATTTCTGGAGTCATGGCGCGTTTCTAGTGGAGTGGATTTGACATTCGCTACCCACCTGGCCGCAAGCTCGCGAAGCGAATGTCAAATCCAAAACTCCACTAGAAACTTATATTTGGCTCATGGTCTTTCAATTCAAACATTCGCAAAAGATCCCCGCCGAAATGGGTAGCGAATGTTTGAATCGGACCACTAGTATTGTGACTTTAACGCTTGTTTCGCCCGGATCCGTCTCCGTCATCCTGAGGTGCTCGGCCATCGATCTCGGGTTTACCCGAGATCGATGCTTTAGCGGCCAAGTCGGCTAAAGCCGACTTGGCCGGCCGAGCCTCGAAGGATGATCGGCCCCCAACCGAAAGGTCCAGGTCTACGGATGTCGGGTATACCCGACATCCGATCCAAAACTAGGCAAGTCGGGTATACCCGACATCCGATCCAAAACTACGCAAGTCGGCGATAACCGACTTGCGATGGCTCGCGCGCGGTTCGCGCGCGAGCGCCTTGAGGCACGACGGAAGAATTTGTGACCTGTTTTGTTACCGGATCGGAAGGCCAAGGACTTCTTTGATTGTCTTTTTCCGGCCGATATGGCGGCTACGATAATATTCCCGTAGCCAAGCTTCGTCCCGGGGCGGAACGGGGCAGCCAAAGCGCTGCATTTCATAGATCATTCGCAGACGAACGATGTCTTGCCCGCCCAGGTACGAGCGCTCATAGGCGGCGTTCACATTGCCGGATCGTGCCAATTCGGGCAGCAAATAATGGTCGACTTCATGGGCCCGCCGGTCGAAATTGGCGAGATCGTTGTGGAGCGCGTAGCAGGCCAGAACCTCCTGCGCGCGCGCCGGAACGGCAGGCAGGCAAAGGAAGGCGGCGGCAAGGAGGATGGCGAGACGCAGACGTGAGGGCATGGAAATCTTCCTAACATAAATTCATGCGCGATAATTGATCTCTCAATAGCAATTTTCATGAGTCGCGCCTAGTGGTCCAATTCAAACATTCGCTACCCATTTCGGCGGGGATCTTTTGCGAATGTTTGAATCGAAAGACCATGAGCCAAATATAAGTTTCTAGTGGAGTTTTGGATTTGACATTCGCTTCGCGAGCTTGCGGCCAGGTGGGTAGCGAATGTCAAATCCACTCCACTAGTGGTCCGATTCAAACATTCGCTATCCATTTCGGCGGGGATCTTTTGCGAATGTTTGAATCGAAAGACCATGAGCCAAATATAAGTTTCTAGTGGAGTTTTGGATTTGACATTCGCTTCGCGAGCTTGCGGCCAGGTGGGTAGCGAATGTCAAATCCACTCCACTAGAGCGTATTGCGTTTAAAACGAGTCACTGTGCATTACTAACATATTGCTGGCGCATGATCTTTGTCCCGAAAACCGGTTCCCACTTTTCGGGATCATGCGCTCGCAACCGTGGAACGAAAATTCTGTCGAAGATTTCGATCGAGAATTACGGATTAGAGATTTAAATTTTATCGGCGGCAGGAAATCACGAATATGAGATTCCGTCGCCGAGTGGATGGGCTATTCCCGCTTTGTCCAGCATATGGTCGAAGATGCCAAAGTCGAGAAATTGCCTCTGTGCCTCCGTCTTCTGTGGATCGGTGGTTTGTTGTTCTCGCGTTTGACGGGCGTCTTCCACCGATTGGTTTAGATGTGCGCAGGGGTCGCCTTGCCCTTCGTTTAGTGCGCCCAACACGGTCTCGGATAAAAGTTCTATTTGGCCAGACCGTTGAGACAGTTCATTGATCCATTTTTGCAGATCAATTTTTTTGAATTCTGCATAACGCGCAAGCAATGGTATTTGCGCGGTGCCCGCATAGCCCGATGGAAAATCAACCCTTCTACTTAAAGTTGCTGCGGCCGCCGGGTCGTAGCCGCCGGCAATCAAAAACTTTCTCGACGCCTCCTCGTATTTATGGGCGTCCTTGGCATCGTGATAGACCTCATTGCCGACAACGCCCGCGAATATGAGACCAAAACCGACCGGGCCGGTCCACGATGCTGCTCCCAGAGCCGGGCCCAATGACAAGCCGCCTCCAACGGCCCGGGTAAACGCAAACCCCGCACCCAGACTATCACCACGCGCTAATAAAATTGAGCCATCGATTCCGTCGAAAACGGCGGACGCACCGTCGGTGAGTCCCGAGACGGTGACCCCCCTCACGATCTTCCATGCGCCCCCAAGCTTTGCGACTGCAGACGTTTCTTCGACCAGACCCAAACTATGCGCCAAACCGCCGGTGCGAGCGGCAAAACTAACGCCAGCGTCAACAGCTTTTGCTATATTGAGGGCACGTGGGGAGCCGGCCGCTGTCTGGAGCTTGCCGTAAAATCCAATGGCAGCGAAAGCCGATGCTGCGGCGCGGAAGAAAATGCCGGCCGGTGTATGGAGGGCAAAACCTTTGACAGTGAGTTTTTGATTAAGTTTTTTTAAGGCCTCAGCGCGAAGTGCTTCTTCGTCTAAGGCAGCAGTTTGTAGTGCTCGTAAGTTTTTGACTGCAATATTGTTGTTGAATTGCTTTAATTCTTCGAATGCCGCGTCAATTTGCTTTTGTGAAACGTCGTGGCCCAATAACGCTCCAGTGAAACTATGATCGCCCGCCAGCTCGGTGAGCGCCGCATTAGCTTGCGCCGCGCCGGCGGGATCGAGCAGGTTTAATCCACCGATTTTTTCGAGGACCCTGTGACGGAAAACCGAAGTCGCCAGCTCGCCCAATAGTTTTCGTGCGACATCGGTTGCCTTGGCGGCGAAATACGGGCTTTGCAAAAAGCGAACGGTGGTTTCGAACAAGGGATTTTTGGTGAAAATAGGATTCTTTTGAATCGCCATTGAAATGGCCGCGGCAGCGGCCGAATCGTCGGCGATCGACCTCAGCGCTTGCTCGACGCGATCGTTATGAGCTTTGGAAGCCGAGATTTTGCCAAGTGCAATGCCGTAGTGAAGGAGCTTTACGCCATCGGCGGCGATGCGTTTGCGGAGATTGGCGTCTTCCGCCTGCCATTTCTCGCCCTTGTCATTGAGATAGTTTTTGACGGCAATGTCGAGCTTTTCCGGCGTCATGCCGGGGCCGTCGTTCTTGATGAGCCAGTACAATTCTTGATTATGCTCGCCGAGTTTTCTCACATCCGCGTCAATTTTGGCTTTGAATAGCAGAATGCCTTTGTCGATGGCCGTATAAACCGGGCCCGGATCGCCGCCTTTTTTCCCGATCTGACGGGCGGCTTCGAGAGGATAGGCGAGACCGGCGCCATGTCCGATGGCACGGCTGATGTAGCGGCCGCCCGGCCATTTGGGCCATCCGCCCATGGCAACAAGGCGTGAGACCATGGCATCGCCCTCACGCATGCCGGCGAGGTGATCCGCAATGTTCATGAACGGAGTCATGCTGACAGTTGGGTTACCGCCGGGTCCGTCGCCGAACCCGGCGCTCGCTTGAACGAATAGCTCATCATTGCGCAGATCGCTCTCGTGGCGTTTATAGAACGCCTCCAGGCCGCCATCACCGCCCAAAGCCTGCTTCACCACCGCGGCCGCGAATTCCGGCGAGGCGTCCTTCGTCGCTTGTTCGAGGCGGGCCATGACCTCGTTGACATTGGCCTGCGGGACTTCTTCCGGCTTTGTCAGCGGCTCCTTGACCCAAGCCGCGAGCAAATTGGCTTGATAGTCTGCGTAAATCTTATTGATGGCCAGCGCCCGTAGTTTGACGGCCTGGGCGACCTGCCGCGGAAGCGTTTTCACCACCAAATCGATTTGCCGCGGTTCGTTTTGCATGACGAAGCGATCGATGAGCTGACGCTTTGCCTTGTCGTTCAGATCTTGCGGTTTGAGCGCGCGTATAGCGATGACATCGTTGTTTTTCGCCCGGGCGGCGACCAGAAAAGCCTGTTTTCTGACCGCGTCGGCCAGGTCCGGCGCAAGCGTATCAATAATTTTGTAAACGCGCTCCGGATGAGCACGATTTTCTTGCAGGAATTGATTGATCGTTTTCCACGGCCACTGTTCCTCGCCATCCAGTAGGGCCGGGTTTTTAACATAGGCCGCATTGAGCCGATCCATGTCCGGATCGTGATTGAACGCCCAGAGAGCTTGTTTTTTGACCGCCTCGGCTAGAGCCGGCGAAAGCCTGTCGATGATTTTGTAAACGCGCTCCGGATGAGCACGATTTTCTTGCAGGAATTGATTGATCGTTTTCCACGGCCACTGTTCCTCGCCATCCAGCAGGGCCGGGTTTTTAATATAGGCCGCATTGAGCTTATCCATGTCCGGATCGTGCTCGACGCGCGCGAGCTGCATCTTGGGTTTGCCATGCCCATGATGGACGGACGATCGCCGGACAGGCCGGTCATGCGAAAAATCGTGATCAAGCACAGCATAGAGTCCGGACCGGCCTTGGCCCGGCTGCGGCTTTGTCTGGACTTGTCCCGAGCCGGAGCGGTGTTGCCCCCGCTTGCCTACCGGCTGCGGACCGTCAAGAAGCTCCTTCAGCGCTCCGCTCCGTTCGCCGGCGCTGACGGGTTGTCCCCACTTTTGTTGGTGCTGACTCGGATCGCTCTTCCCGCTCGAAGCCTTTGGTTTGTAAACACTCGCGAGGCCCGGCGCCGGCGTGCGGCTTGCCTTGCCGCCATTCGCACCCGACTTTGCGGCTATCCGTGGCGTGTCCGTGGCGTGAGATGAGGGCGACCCCTCGGCCGTCGCAACGTGTGCGCCAAAGCGAGCAGGCTTTGCCCCCGTGCCTCGCGGACCGGGGTTTGACGGGTGTTTCTTCTTTTTCGGCGGCGGCGCTTCGGATGCTTGGCGAGTTGACGGCGCGGGGTCGTTTGCGCTCGCGCCATCCAGCCGAGACACAAACTGGCGCAGCACATTATATCCGCTGTAGTCGGTATCGGAAGAAAAAGCCATTGAATGCGAATCCGCGCAAAGCCCTCTTTTGGTGCTTGTCGCCATGTTCGATGACACCCTTGCGACAAAGAGATGACAGGTGGAGAGCGGTGTGCTGCGCAACCGGCTGTCTTTGCGGTTCGAATCGCGGCGAAGGCGCGGAACGCTGTCATGCCCGCGCTTGGTCCGCGGGCACGTCTTGCTTTCGGCAATGCATGAAGGAAAGACGTGGATGCGCGGGGCGAGCCCGCGCATGACGAAGAGGGAACGCACACAGTGCCTCTAAAACGCCTGACGACCCGAATGAATGAAGGCGGTGCCGCAGGCTCACCTCCCCTTTGCAAGGGGAGGTCGGCGCGTCAGCGCCGGGTGGGGATCAAAGCCTCGCGGGTCAAGAGATTCCCCCTGACAACAGATCCCCACCGGACAAAAGGTGATCCCCACCCGACCGCCTGCGGCGGTCGACCTCCCCTTTTCAAGGGGAGGTGACGTACCTCGCGCCGACGCAAAAAACCCCGCCTCAAATGAGGCGGGGCTTTGCGAGCACTTAATGACAATCATCAGCCATCCGTCGGTGACGACGGAAAACGGTCGTTAACCGCCGATGTTACGAGCCATTTCCTTTAAAGCTTCTCCGATCGATTTACCCGATTCGGTCTGGGTCGTCCTAAAGACCGACCACGCCACCGTCAGCTGCTGCATAGACAGCGCTTTTTGCGGGTCAGTTATGTTTTTATTAGCCATAAGATCGACCATCGCTTTTTCAACATTTTCCGCCTGTACGCCGAGCGCGTTTACGAAGAAGAACATGTCGGCCCCGTCTTTGGGCTTGGCGCTGTAGTCAATCGGCAAATTGCCGGCACGCTCCGTCCCTATCGGCAAAATCGGGAGAGTATCTGTGAAGGCCATGGCTCGCTCCTCAAATATGATTAAAGGACTAAACGTCCTTATCGTGATTCATCGAATAAACCCTAGCACAATACCGCGCGCGGCCGCAAGAGCCTTGTTGATCGTTTCAACACGCGAATAGGCGTCGGATGGCAGGCCTGCGCGTTTATCCGTTTCGATCGCGTCCATCAGCCGGTCGATGCGCGCAATAAGTGTCTTGGCGGCGGCTTGACCGTCGGGGCCGCGTAAAACCTCCTCGATTTCGACCATGGGCGCAAAACCATTTCCGTCGGACTGCGGCATGTCAGATATCCTCCTCAAGGGCGCAGGCTTCGAGCGCCGCGCGGTTAATGATTAAAATCGCCCGGTCCTTCACAACAAGCCAGCCGGCGCGTTCCCAGTTCTTGAGGGTGCGATTGACGCTGCCGCGCGCGCCTCTGGCCATGAGGCCCAAATCGGCTTGGGTCACCACCGGACCGACGGACGGGACAATCCGGCCATCGAAATGCGTTTGGTTTGCCAGACCGTCGGCGAGCCGCAGCAACATCTGCGCCACGCGGCCCTGAAGGCTTTTGAGGCTCATCATCCGCGTCAATTCGATGTAGGATCGATAGCGGCTGGCGACCATCAGGCCGATGCAGGTGCGAAGTTCGGGAAAGTGTTCACCGAGCGCCTTGAATTTGTTGACCGCGATGCTGCCGACAATCGTATTGCCGATCCCCATGGCCATGTCGCAATGCACGCCGCCGTCGAATATTCCGAGTTCGCCGAAACTGTCGCCGGGCGGCAGGATCGCATAGAGAATCGCCGAGCCGTCGTCCATGACATAGGATAGGCGCACATGACCCGAGATGACGAAATAAAGGTGGTCGGCCTTCTCCTCCTGAAGATACACAACTTCGTTGTTGGCGTAGGCCCGGCGAGACAAAGCCGTTGTGAGGGCTTTTTTCGCCTCGTCGCTCGCTCGCGCAAATTCGGAAGCCGGTTTGAACATTCCAATTCCAAAAACTCATAACGGTTGAAATGACAACAGATGCAACTGCAAAACGATTTAAATTTCGAGCGTGCATCCGCCGCAAATTCGATACTAGACGTATAGCGCCAACGCGATGCAGCGTCGATGTCAAAGAGGCTCAAGTCGCTAAGAGTTATGATTCCAACGCTTGAGCCGATCGTGGGGGACAGCCGTTTGAAGGGAGGGCGTGCGGGCTACTGTCGGCCAACATGCATCTTCCCTTAAATCGACGATTGTGCTGAATAGCATACGAGACTGGCGTTGGCTTCCTCGCTGAGGCTGTCGTGTTTGGTCGTCGACCGGAATTGGGGTAAACAGGCATATCCGCCGCTTACAGCGTCAACCTATCGAAGAGCTTTAAGACGAGCTCTCAATCACGCCATTGAATGCAAATTACATTAGAATGCAAATTACCATGAACGAGCCACAGTCCTTTGCGCGCGTCATCCTGAAGATCCTCAGCGGAGTGCAATCCGGTGCGGAGGTGTCGCTTAATCCGGGCGAATATACGATTGGCTCGGGGGATGCCGATGATATTCAGTTGATTGACGTCAGCCTGAAGCCGGGTCAGGCGAAGCTGCGCGTTTCCGCCGGCAAGATTGAAATGGCGGGTGGCACGGGCGGGCTCGCCATTGGGGAGGACATCAAGCTTCCCCCCGATTCCGAATGGCAACAGGTCGAGCCGCTTGACGTCATAACCGTGGGGATGATTCGGCTCGTCCTCGGTCCGCCGAACGCCAATTGGACGACTTTACTTGAAGAAAGCGCGCCGGCGATCGCACCAACAAAGGATTCGCCGAAAAAGGGCTTTCCATACTTTGGCGAGTCGATGTCGCTGCCCCTCAATTTGGCCGGAAAGTTTAGTCCGCTCGCCATCCCCGCTGTCATTTTGCTTGCCGTGATGTCTGCCGGTGTGGCCTATTTTGCGTTTGGCGGCAGGCAAGATGCGACACCGCATCTTTCGCAAAGCGAAGTGCTGACCGCGGCACGCCGAGCGTTGGATCAATTTCCATTTGGTACGCAAATAACCCTGAAGCGAGAAGTCGACGGCACGATCTACGCCACAGGATACGTCAAGGATGGATTTGAGAGGCGCGCCCTCGTATCGGCGGTCGAGAAGATCGGAGCCCAGGTTTACTTTCGGCTCGGCGTGTTGGACTCAATCAAGAACGAGATCGACGGCTTTATCAAATCCGAAAAAAAGCCGGTCGTTTATACGCTTTCTCCAAAAGGTGACCTCGGCCTCGAGGGGGTGATCCTTAACGACCAAGACGCTCAAAAATTTGTCGAAAAGATAAAATCCGCGGTGGTCGGCTTGCATCGCGTCGAACTCACGGATTCGCACGGCGCAGTCTCTGTTGAACGAGATGCAGAAGCTTTTGCGAACGGCACAGATCGATCAATATGTCCTTCTCCGTGTCGACGGAACGTTGATCGAAGCCACGGGGCTTTTACCGGTTGAGAAAATCAATTCTTGGGTCGGCTTTCTGACGGCGTACTCACGCCGGTTCGGGCAGGAGATTGCGCTTCGATCCTTCGTCCAACTTCAACGGCCGGGAGGGTCGGGCACGCCGAGTCGGCCCGTTATGATCGGCTCGCTCAGTTCGATCGCCACGACCGGCGCGCAGAGCGAGGCCGGCAAAATGCTCGACCGGGACAAGCTGTCCAGGGGCGAGTACAGAAATGAGGAATTGTTCGCCAGCTCGTCTCCCCAGGTGGCGGCTGCCGCGTCGGCCAGGCTTCCCGTCACCGGGCCGCCCGTTCAAGACGAATTATACACAACAAACGATCGCTTCAACGCGGTGCACCTGACCGAACAAGC
Organism: uncultured Pseudomonadota bacterium; assembly: GCA_963697535.1. GTDB lineage: Bacteria > Pseudomonadota > Alphaproteobacteria > Rhizobiales > Xanthobacteraceae > Pseudolabrys. The sequence continues at coordinate 2,235,444 of OY969085.1, forward strand.
CAACAAGCTGATTGCAGTGTGGCAAAAAGAGGCGGATCTCTCGGATGAGCAGACGAAGTCGCTCGAAAAAGATTTCGCTTTGCTGATCAACCGCCGCGCGGCAATTGACGGAGTTAATGCGGACAGAAACAAATACATGCCGCTCCTGCCCGTCGACGCAACGGCGGGACCGCACACCCCCTGCCGGCCCGGGTCCAAATTGAGCGTTGAAAATTTGCCAACCGCAATTTTCTGGCTCGATCTTCTCAGCGTATCGACCACGTATTCTTTGGTGACGTTCGCACCTGAAGATCAAGGCTTCATTCTCGAGGCGGCGCTCGACCCGCAGCTTGCGATCAAATGTCTCGAGCGTGTCAAAGGGCCGGCGAAAGTGACTTCGTTCTATCTCACCGAGGCCTCGCGGAATCCTGATTTCATACGCTATTTGTTGCGCGACTATCGTCCCTATGCATTGGATATTTCGGGCGCCAGTGTCGTCGAGCCGCGTTACGTACAAACGAGGGCCGGGCTTAAGATGCGGGAAGGTGAGTCTCCCGACGCCTCGAGCCGATTGGCCCTCGTGGGAGAATTGGGCTCGGTCGTCCAGCAGAAAAGCGGCTATTCTCCGGTCATTTACGCGCAACAGCTAAACTGGCTCAGTCAGAAGTAGCGGGGCGCGCCGCAATGCTTGATGAATTTTGAAACTTAACGACCATAATGAATGAAGGCGGTGCCGCAGGTTCACCTCCCCTTGAAAAGGGGAGATCGGCGCGTCAGCGCCGAGTGGGGATCAAAACCTCGCCGATTAGAATACCAAGCTCATCTGCCAGTGCCGCTTGCATGCGGCTCAGATCCCCACCCGACCGCCATCCGAACTCGGCTATAGCCGAGTTCGGCATTTAAGTGGCCGAAGTCGGAAACATCCGACTTCGGCGGCGGTCGACCTCCCCTTTTCAAGGGGAGGTAACATTGCGGACAGGTTCCGCCTGAATGACCCTAGAAATGCGCCATGACGCTAGAAATGCTTGATGAACCCGGAAATGCTTGATGACCCTAGTGGACTGGATTTGACATTCGCTACCCATCTGGCCGCAAGCTCGCGAAGCGAATGTCAAATCCAAAACTCCACTAGAAACTGATATTTGCTAGTGGTCTTTCGATTCAAACATTCGCAAAAGATCCACGCCGAAATGGGTAGCGAATGTTTGAATTCAGAACACTAGGAGTATGTCAGGTCATTGGCGACACCGTCGAATTTTGAAACTTATGGAATCGATGATGATTTGTGTTGTCAGCAATACTGCGAGTCAGCGCCACTTCATTTATTGTTGCGTCACGCCGACTAAATGGCTCCTAGTGGAGTGGATTTGACATTCGCTACCCACCTGGCCGCAAGCTCGCGAAGCGAATGTCAAATCCAAAACTCCACTAGAAACTTATAGTTGGCTCATGGTCTTTCAATTCAAACATTCGCAAAAGACCCCGCCGAAATGGGTAGCGAATGTTTGAATCGGACCACTAGACTAGGTCCGTCCGTAGAGCGGCGCGCGTTTTCTCAACGGTGTTGTGATGCGAATTTTTGGGCCCATGGTCACCCGCATCCATGTCGATCACGCCATGTTCAAGCGGGCCCTTGTAAAGCAGATCGCGGTTTTTTTGAACCCAAATCAATACTTCGGCAACCGGGCCGAATAGTTCATCGGGTACAATATCCTCGATCTCGGCGGTCGCGTACAGCGCTCGCGCAAGCGAAACGTTGCGGAATACCGGAACGCCGGCGCGTTCGGCCTCGGCCCGTAGATAATGCGCCTGCCGATCGAGACCTTTGGCCGTAACGATCGGAATTTTCACTTTGTCGCCGTCGTAATGCAGCGCGATGGCGACATGCGTGGGATTGACCACCATGGCCGTAGCGCTGCGCGCTCTCTGGCCGGCGTCGCTCGTCAACAATTCCCGAGCGAGTTGTTTACGGTACCCTTTGATGTGCGGATCGCCTTCGGTTTCTTTATACTCGCGCTTCTTTTCCTCCTTCGACATCATGAGGCTTTTTGTGTAGCTATGCCGCTGGTACATGAAGTCCAAAGCAGCCACGACAACGAAAGCAAGCGCGGAATAGAGCAGGACCTGTTGCAAGACTGACGCGGTAATCGTTATTTGACATGGAAGACCGCAAGACAACGAGGAGATGTAAGAGCCGATAGATTTTTGAATAACGAGGGTGAGAAGCGAGGAAAGAAATATGATTTTTGCGATCGCTTTCAGCAATTCCACGACTTGTTTACTCGAAAAGAGGCGCTTGAAACCCGCTCCCGGGCTTATCTTCTCGAACTTCGGCTTGATGGTTTCAAAAGCGAAGACGGACCCGACCTGAAGGTAATTCGCCGCGATTCCCGCTACAATCGTAACGCCCAGAACGGGCAGCAAAATAACCATCGATTGACGGAAGACGATTTCCACCGCGCCGACCGTGTTCGCGTGGACGTGATCTCTTGTCATTGTTGCAGTCATGTCGAAAAGCTGCATCAGGCTCGCCATCGTGCTGTCCCAGGTGAACCAAACGGTGGCGACGACCGCCATCAGCGAGGCTGTCGTTACGACTTCTTGGCTCCTTGCCACTTGACCCTTGGCGCGAGCGTCACGAATCTTCTTAGGGGAGGGGGGTTCGGTCTTTTCGCCAGCGGATTGACTCATTGGGGGGCTCCGGTGGGGGCTGGAAGCTGTATTTTCTCGCCAAATTTCAGTATTTGATACAACTGTCCGACATATTTTTCAAACGTCACAAATTCGTGTTCGGCAAAGGGCAGGAAGATAGGCAAATAGAAGATAAGCACGAAGACGGCCAGCACGCTCTTTATCGGCATGGCAAGAACAAAGACCTGAATTTGCGGGGCAAATCTGCTGATGATCGCCAGCGCAAATTCGGCGAGGAACATAACGGCCAGAATGGGTCCGGCGATGACAAAGGCGAGACGCATCGCATGGTCGAAAAGGCTAAGAAATGCGTTCGGAAAGAAGCCGGAAATAATTGGCGCGGCTTTGCCGGCGGGCCACAAAGCGTAAGATTTGTAAATGATGCCGATGACGATAAGAAATGCCCCGGTCGTGAATATGTATGTCACAAACGCCTGTGAAAAGAGATTGCCAAGCGACGACGATTCTTCGCCCTGAAGGGGGTCAATGGATGAAGCGATCGCTGCTCCTCGTTGGCTGTCAATGAGGTTGCCGACTGCTTGCACAACCCAAAATATCCATCCAACCATGAAGCCGGCGAGGAAACCGATGACGTATTCTTTGGCGAGATAAAAGACAAACAACGGGGCGGAACGTTCAAACGTGGTGGCATACTCGAGGTTGAGCGGCACCGCGACAATCGCCAGCGATAAAATTGCGGCAATGCGCGGCATCCCCGGCACGATAGAGGAATTCAATAGCTGACCCGTTGTAAGAAACGCATAAATTCTGGGGAGCGTCAAAAGAAGAGCCAAGAAATAATTGCTGTATGCTCGTGCAAGCTCGAAAATGGGTTCCATGTTCAAATCATTTTTGGAAAATTATTGAACAGGCCCAATGTGAAGTTGAGCATTTCACTCCCAAGCAGGCGAGCCATGGCGGCAATCGTTATCGCCACGGCGATGAGTTTGATCGCAAATGATATTGTCTGTTCTTGCACTTGGGTAAGCGTTTGAAGCAGGCCAACCAGGATGCCGGCGACGGATGCCACCAAGATCGGCGGCAATGACAGCAGCATGACGAGCGCCATTGCCTCGGTTAGCTGATTGAGGGCGTCATTAGGTGACATGAAATCATTCTCGATTTTTCTCGGCGACGCACGTCTTCGCACCGGCAATTTCGTCAGTGAGCATAGGTCTTCACCAGCCCCAGTATCAAACGAGACCACCCATCCACCATGATAAACAGAAACAGCTTAAACGGCAGCGAAATTGTGAGGGGACTTACCATCATCATGCCGAGGGCAAGCAGAATATTGGTTACGATGAGGTCGATCGCGATAAACGGCAAGTAAAGCAGAAAGCCGATCTCAAATGCCTCGCGAAGCTGACTAACCGTAAAAGCGGGTAAGACAACCGCTATATTATCCTTGGTCAAGCTATCCGAGAGCTTTTTAGGCCAAAGCGTTCGCGCGGACTCCAGAAAAAATACCTTCTCGCGCTCAGCAGCATGCTTATCAAGAAAGCTCGTCAGCGGCCCCCGCCCGGCTTCATAGGCGGCTTTTAAGCCATCGGTGGTTGTGAGGTTAGGGTTAGCGGCGGAGACTTGGCTATATGTTTCCACAATCACCGGCGCCATGATGTAGGCGGACAATATGATGGCCAGCGCATTGAGCGCGATATTGGGTGGGACCTGTTGCAAACCAAGGGCGTTGCGAACAAGTGCCAGGATCACCGAAAGCTTGATAAAACTTGTGGCAACGACGGCGACAAAGGGCAGCAATGCCGCTATCGCGAGGACAAGTATAAGATTTAACGGATCCGTCATTGTTGTTAGTCCGAGTCAATATTGTGCGCGTGGCCTCGGTTTTTTGATGTGAGACGGGTGATCCGGACGCCGATGCGGTCATCGATGCGGACCAGATCGCCGATGCCGATAAGTTTGCCGTTGGCCCGAATGGTCACCTCAACCCCGTCGTTCAATAGCGGCGGTTCAAGAGGGACGACGACTCCTCGCTGCCAGCTCTGCACTTGCGCGAGCGGAATGCTCATGCGGCCGAGATCAAAATCGATGATCATATCCAATTCCGTGAGATCACTTACGAGCGGCTCGTTATCCTCGGCATCGATGTGCGCGTTTTCGTCGGACATTACGTTTGTTCTTTCCATTGTATGGAGTGACGGGCGATAACGTTCGGAAGTTTCGCCGCCAACGCAAACCCAATTTTCATCGTTAAAGCGAAAGGCGTAACAACGGCCTTGTGCTCTTAAAAGGACAAGGTCCGCTGGCAATTCAGCCAGCACAATCACGTCACCAGGCTCGAGCTTGGCGAGCTCGAAAAAACTTATGGGAAGGCTGCCGAGTGTGTAAGAAACTTCCGTCTCAATGACGTCCGCAAGACCTCTTTCGACCGACGCCGGTGCAAAACGACCCTCTGCGATCATTGCGACAAAAGCGGAGATCGTCAGGCCAATTGAAACAGTCACGGGCTCCGGCGCGATTCCCTCGATGGAAATAGAAAGCCATTGCAGCGGCGCGTCGCGTTCCGCCACTTGATGGACAAGCCGTTCCAACACGGCGGCGGTAACGACGCGCGCTTTGCCCATACGATTGTCGGGAATCGTACCCCACAAAGTCGCAACTATTCCTTCGTCGAGGCAACGACGCAAATTTGGCGGAAGCTTGCGAAAATCATCGATTTCCAAGTCCACGCCAAATATGCCGGCGAACGGAAAAGAACCGACCACAGCCACGAAACGCGGCCCTTGTTCCGGTTGAATCAGCAACGCTTCCGCGGTGGGGGGCGGGGCATCAATCGCCGTGAATCTGAACGACACGCTCGATCCTTCCGGCGCAAGTCCGTAGTCACGGTAGGATAGGATCGCGTTCCATAAATCTTTTTCTTGGCATGAATGTAGAAATGCCGTGGGCTGCCAAGGATCGAGCTTCATCGCCAATAGAAAATTTTTCGGAGATTTCAGAGAAAGGGTTTAAACGGAGCGGTAACGGTGGCTTCTGATTGCTCCGGGTTGGCCGGTTCGTGTGTAACGGCGGCATCGAGAATGCGCACCGTCTTTTTTGAAAAACGCGTCATCAGGCGTTCGGCCAGCGCCTGTGCCGCGCGAGCAAGCGCCTCGGACGGCACAGACCCGTCGCGTTCGAAAATGACCTCAAGCGTCGTCTGCGTTACGGTGACTTTGACGCCAGCCAGTCCCAAACTCTCATCGCTGAAGGCGATTTTGATCGTGAGCGGCGCACCCGAGTTTGCCGCCATTTCCGCCCTGATCGAGCGATCGATGGCCTCCGTAATGGAGGCAATTTTAGCTTCGGCTGAAGACGAGCTCCCGGCTGTTGCCGACGTCTCGTGAGCAGGCTCAGGCAATCCGGTCCAAACCCGTTGTTCGGCGATGGCGAGGGTGCGCAGGTCTCGCAATTGATCTTTCGCGTTCTCTTCTTTCTCGTCGTTTTTGTCTTTAAAGACGCGTACGGCTGCCCGAAAACTCTTTAGAAGTTCGGATGGAACCCCTTTGGCGGTAGAGGATGTTTCAGTGGAGTCTTTATCGAACTCAAACGAATCATCATCCAGAAAATCGGTCCCAAGCCCACGTCGATCGCCAAGGTTGCGACCGAAGGTGTTCTGGTTCAAGAATTGAGTACTCTTGCCTAAACCGCCACCGGGCCTATCGACGTTATTCATAGCAGTCTCCTATGGCGAATGTTGAAAATATCCTCAAATTCGATTTCTTCACGATACGCCGCCTTGGCACTTTCCTCACTGGCCGCTTCTTCACTTAATACAATATATTTATCACGATCTACAATGGTTCTGCGATGGACTCGAATGGCTTCAGCCAATTGTTTCTCCAATCGCGCATGAACATGAGTTCGCGCGTTCAACGGTATCCACAAGTTTTGCGTGCTCTCTTTCAAGTTGCACGGCCTGGGCTTTAGTGTCGTCGATCGTGTCGTAGCTGACGATATGACCGATGATAGGCCGAAAAATCGCGTCCTCTCGCGCGGGCAGTGTGGTCGAGCTCTCCCGAACTATGGATTGGGCATTTTAAATCGCCGACAGCGCGTCGGCCGCTTCACGCCGCTTGATGGTCACGGTTCGAAACGCGCGTTCTTCCTTGAGCTCCTTGAGGCGAAGCAATTTGTTCAATTGTTCGATCATTTGGCGAGCTCCGCCAGTTTTCGAAGGGTGAGATCGAATTTACCGAACTCGTCGGTTCCTTGTCGCAGAAAACTGTTAATGGGCTTGTTTTTGGCTATCGCGACATCGATATCGGGATCCGAGCCCGACTTGTATTCGCCGACCTTGATAAGCAGCTCGATGTCCGCGTAGGCAGCAAGCCAGGCATTGATTTTGCGCGCCATTGCCACATGTTCTTTTGATGCGACGGCATCCATCACGCGGCTTTTCGAATTGAGGATGTCAATGGCCGGATAATGGTTCGCGGCCGCCAGTTTGCGCGATAGAATAATATGGCCATCGAGGATTGAGCGCGTCTCATCGGCGACGGGCTCGTTCATGTCGTCGCCTTCGACGAGCACTGTGTAGATCGCCGTGATGGAGCCGGTGTCGTTCATGCCCACCCGTTCCATGAGTTTTGGCAAATTCGTAAAAACAGACGGGGGAAAGCCACGACGTGTTGGCGGTTCGCCGGCGGCGAGCCCGATTTCCCGCTGAGCGCGGGCGAACCGCGTCACGGAATCCATGAGGAACAGAACCCTTTGGCCTTGATCGCGGAAATATTCCGCGATTGCCGTGGCGACATAGGCCGCTTTGGTCCGCTCCATCGGACTCTTGTCCGAAGTTGCCGCGACGATCACTGATCGGGCCAGTCCCTCGGGACCGAGATTGTATTCAATGAACTCGCGCACTTCACGTCCACGTTCGCCGATTAAAGCCAGCACGGTCACATCAACCGCGGCCCCCTTCACAAGCATTGAAAGAAGCGTCGATTTTCCGCCGCCGGCCGCCGCGAAGACGCCCATGCGCTGTCCTTCGCCAACCGTGAGAAGGGCGTCGATGGCTCGTAATCCAGTCGCCAGCGGCTTGTCGATGACGCGGCGTTTCATCGGATCCGGCGGAGAATTATATACCGGGTACCAAGTCTCCGGATCGAAAATATCCGTTTTGCCGTCGATGAAATTGCCCATCCCGTCAAGCACGCGCCCCTTTAGACCGGGACCGACAGCGATAGATTGTACGCGACCTGTGCGACGCACCTCGGTGCGCGGAGAAACGCCCTGCGTTTCTCCGATCGGCGCAAGTAATGCTTCTTCGTTGAGAAAGCCGACGCATTCGGCAAGCAGGCTCGCGCCGTTTGATCGAGTATAGAGCTCGACGATCTCCCCGACCTGGACATCGGCAACGGCCGCGTGAATGATCGTACCCACAACTTTCCTGACTCGCCCGGTCAGGGGGAAGGGTTCAAAATTTGCAATACGCGTTTCAAGGTCGGCGACAAGGGCCGTAAGACGTGACTTGATTCGAGATAACCTCGCCGCGTGAATGGCCGGCGCTTCGAGCGCGGACGCCTCGGCCGACCCGGTATATTTATTCATCATCTCCCCCGACCGCCATTTCGTCACTACTTGCAAGCGCATCCAGGGCATCGGCCGAAACCTTTGCGTGCGCACTGCGGATGACGGCCTCAAGATCGTTGAGGCGTTGGGCGATATTGCCATCAACGCGCCCGATGCTCGTTTCAAGGATAATGCGGGCGGGATCGAGTGAAGGATCCTCTACGACATCGACGAGCTGAACTTCGGGAAACTCGCTGACGATGGCCGTAATTCGCTCCCGAAAATATTCGTAAAGTTCGGTCGGCACCCTTAATTCGGCGACCTTTTCCCGGCGCATTTGCTTCATGGCGGCGTTGACCAAAGCTTCGGCACGGGCGGCGCCATCAAATCCGGCGATAAATTTACGTACGCAGCCGGCGACCAGGCGAGAGAGGTCGCGCTCTATACCGAGCAATCCTTGATCCAGTTGCTGATTTTCGTGCAAAAGCTGCCCAACGGATTCGATCTGGGCCTCAACAAGACCGTCTTCATAGCCACGCAGTTTTTCCGCTTCATAGGCGCCCTTTGCCTGCTGAAGGATCTCCGCGGCGGTTGCTTCAGCATCAGAAAGAATTTGGTTTGCCTCTTCAATAGCTGTGAACTCAGCGCGCGGGACGACGTGTGCGCCGGCGCTGAGCTTGAATCCCAGCGTATTTAATCGATAATAGCCGCCCACGATTTCTGCCTACGTCGAATGAGTTTCAAAAATTGATCTCGTTTGATCTTGTCAAATGTCCTTACGACTTGGCTGCGTCGGCCATAATCAACGGTGGATGGGAGACGTAAAGCAAACATATCGGCAAGCGCGGGCTCAGAGGCGTCGAGGAAGCGGCCTAGGATTTGGAAGCCGAATTCCGACACGTGGCCTTGCCGTGCGTTGTCATCGCTACTTTGTGCGAAGAGCGGCTCACCGAAATTCACATCGAGTTCGCATAATGCCGGATGAAGAACAGGCGCCTCGTGCGTTGCGATATCGAACCCATCGGAGCCGAGCGTGTCTCGGGCGCGGTCACGATCGGCCTTTAGGACCAGGGCGCGTACGCGCTTTGACAAGACCACCGCAGCGATAAGCCAAGCGACCTGGCTAACCTCCGCCATCGGCGCTGTGGCTATTACGGCCGCCAGTTGTGAGGAGGGCGATGACGACAGTCGCGATACAAGGTTGCCATCGATCTTGAATTTTGCAAAGCCAACGGCATTGGCGACCGCTTGGTTGATAGGCCGACAAAATGCCGGGTGGCTTGCGATCGCTCTGACTTGAGCGGGTTCAAAAGGCGCCAGCTTGCAAAAAGCGTCGTCAATATATTCGATGGGCCGACTTAAGAACATCGCAATATGAATGGCCAGTTCGAATTGACCATTGTTGACTTCGCACGGGAGAGGCTCGGTGGTTACGAGTGGGGAAGCTGCCGTGGGAGGCGGCATGTGCTCAGCCAGGGCAACTGTCACAGTGGCTCATCCATCATCATTGGCGCACGTTCCGATGAGCGTTTTCGCAACCAAGCGATACGTCCGGTTTTTAAAAAGAACGTGATGCCAAATGCCACCAACAGGGTAAGCGCGATGTTGACAATGCTGAGTGCCGCGGCAATTCCCCAAAAGCGCCCCTGGCCGTCCTCGGCAATTTTGAGGCCCGGTAATATCTGCACCATTTTGGGCTGGTCAGCCGCCGTAATGACATTGGTCTTGGTCGGAGCCGACTCGGATAACACGACCGTCACCGCGTCATATTGAAGGCCTTCAATGGCACTTGAAACAAGTCTGCGAATTTGCGGTACGAAAAAATCCAGATCCACGCCAGGCTGATGCTTTATAAAGATGGCTGCCGAAGACGGCTTGACCGGTTGTCCGAGTTCCGGGCTCTCAGGGAGAACAATGTGCACGCGCGCTGTGATGACGCCGTCAATTTGGCTGAGCGTCTTTGCCACTTCCTCGCCAAGAGCATAGATGTAGCGAACACGCTCCTCGAATGGAGAGGGCATGATACCGGTTTTTGGAAACATTTCCGAAATGGTTGCGTGGGCGCTTTTCGGAAAACCGGCGTCCTTCAAAAGGGCGATTGACCGCAGCATCTCGCGACTATCTACGGTAATGGCGAAACCTTCTTTGCCCTTCGATAGTTTTTCGACCGAGATTCCGTTGGCCGTAAGCGTGGCCAACATCTGATTCGCATCGACCTCGGAAAGATTCGAATAAAGCTCCTGTTGGCAGCCAGCAAGCAGCATCGCAGTCCCCGCAAATGCGATCGCTTTGAAATGCGAACACCTGCGGGTGATTCCGCTTGCCTTGAACATGGGAGTTTTCGTTCTTCTGTGCGATCGGAAGCGCCGTCACTGTCCTTTTAACAGAGATTCAAGCGTTCGCGTCGAAGTCCCTGTTAATTTTGAAGCGACAGTGGCCACCAAGGAGAAATTCATGATCTCCATCTGGAAGGCGAAAAGTCTATTTGTGTCCACCATGGATCCCGACACCAAATTGTTAAGCTGGGCCTCCCGCGCGCTGAAGAAACTTCGTACTTTTTGCAATCCGTGCAAAATCAAATCGCCTTGAGCCGTGGTGTTTTGCGTTGCGTGGACGGCGTTTAGATTAAGGGCGCGCCGCGCGCGTTCCTGGGCATCTGTCGTCGCCGTACCAGCCGGATCCGTTGACGAAACCGGCTTTGATTGAGCGACCCGGGAGACCGCGTCTAATTGCTGAGCACCCGCCTGTTGCAGCGTGGGCTCCGACCTGTTCCCTGCCTTTTCCAAGGCAGCGGAAAAACGCTGGTTCGTTGCCTCGCCGGCTTCAATGTGTCCGATTTTCGGTGTGACCAACTTGGTCGCAGCGCCTTCCAAGCCCAAGCTGATAGTAGCCATGCCCCCCTCCATAATCGTTTTTACTCGATAGCAGGATAAAGGCATAATTGCAACAGCATCGAATATATCCTTGAGCCTTTATATTCTTTTTCACGATTTAATGTACGCGGGAGCATGAAATTAAACACTGGCGTTATTGATTCCTTATCCGCTGTAGATTCTTGCTCGGCGGAAGTGCATTATATTATCGAATTTTCGGGAGGGGATTTGCTATCTTGTTGCCGGGAACGCTGGCGCATTGAATTAAAGGCGCGCAATACATCTCAAGATTGCATCTTCCCCGAAATTGATCGCGCCGTTTTATCGCGCCGTTTTATTGTCAGGATGACCAGAAGTGTCGCTCGAAATCGTTCGCCAACATTTCCTAGAAAATCAGCTCTCGGCCGGCGACCCTGTTTCCGGCGGCCAGGGACGCTATCAGGGTGAGTCGGTCCGGGCTATTACTGAAACTTCGGTCGTTACCGACGCGGCGCGGCAAAGTTCGGAGGTGGTGGCGCTCCCAAAAGCGACTTTGTCAGGCTTAGCGCAGCGCATTCAAAAAGAATCCACGATCTCAACGACAGCTCTTTACCGGCTTCTGGCGGAAATGCCCGATCTTGATAAGACGGCACTGCCCCAAATTTTTGAATTCCTTGGTGGCCTTGCGGCCCTCCGTCGGCAAAAATCAGACGACCGCTCGGAAAAGTTGCAGGAGGATGACATTGAGGAGGATGAATTTGAGGAGGATGAGTTTGAGGAGGATGAGTTTGAGGAAGCGTGGCGCCGCCCCGGCGGCAATTTCCATAAACGGCAGGGCCGGCGCGGGTCTTCCGACGGCGGAAGTTACGATGAAGATGAAAACGCGTTCGAGCAACAGATCTATCAGTCGCTCGGAAAACTCGGCAACACGGCCGATAAAGCGGCGGCGATTGCCGTAGCACGCGGCTATTTCGAGGCAAAAGATTCTGATCCGCGACTCACAGCCGCGCTGAATATGGTCGCCGGTGAATTCTATCAACTCGATGAAGGGGCGCAGCCGGCGCAATTGGCTGCTGCGGAAGAGGTTAGGCTCGCCGCCGCCACACTTGAAACGAGCCCTGCCGCGGTACGCTCGCGATATCGTAAGAGGCTTCGCGAAAAAACCAATTTCGGCGAATTGTTTGAAGAGCTGGCGGGAATGGGATTGGAATTGGGATTTTTATCGCTTTTCACCGAGATCGGCGCAGACTTGGCGGGAGTAAGTCTGCAAAGCGATCGAGGCTATCTGCGTTGGCTCACGGTCGAGCTTAAGAAACTTTGGCAATTGAAAAGCGTCTATGACGAAACCAAAAACCTCATTCACATAACAGAATCACATCTGTCCAAATCCGATCCGAGGCCGGCCGCACTCAAACTGACGGCGTCTTTATTATTTTACTGTGGAAAACTAACGGTGAGTTTTCAGGATGCCCAATCGCTGCTCGGCGCGCTGGAGAAATGTTCGCTGGAAAGCCAGCTCGTATTCGCAAATGCATTACGAGATTTGCATGGCCGTATGCCTGATGGCATTTGGGCCGCATTCACGGAGAGGTTGCTCCAATACAATGCTCTAGGCGAGTTATGCTATCGTTTAACGGAAGCGGAGGAGCGCTTATACGAGGAATCCAAGGGGATAAATAGATGAGTCCGATATCATTTGCTATCCTGTTTGCGCGGCCGTTTTTGGCCAACTCCTGATTGTTACAATTCATAATACTACGAATGAGTTTAATGTCGATCATAGCTGAGCGGACAATCGAAGCATTCGCTGCGAACATTGGCGTTCAGGCACACGCGGCTGCGGATGGCAGCTACGGGTTTGAGCTCGCGCGATCTGGAAAGCTTTCGATTGTGCCATCGGAGGACGGGAAGCGACTCATTATTTCGTTGTCACGTGCGCAAAAACGCGCGGATATTTCAACGCAAATGCGCTTATTGCGCGTGGCCGGGTTCGACCCGGTCAGCGGCGACATGATTTATGCCGGCATTGCGCGCGACGGGCTTTATGTGTTCGCTCTCAGTATTGAGGATGAGCGTTTTGACGCCCACACGCTCAACGATGCTTTGTCTAAATTGATTACGTTGCACAATTCGATCAATTGACCCATGTGTCTGTTCACTGATGTCGTCTTCAACTTGATTTGTTTCATTTACGAGTGGTAATCAAAAAGGGTGATTCCAGTCGGTCTACGTTGTGAAACCACTGTGTGTTGTGTATATGCAGCGTCACTCAATTAGCACTCATATTGTAGTAGCCGTACTTCTACAAAACACAACCACCACGCTAGTCCCATTTGCGAGTTATTCTTCAGAGCAGGTCTGGCGTGACAAATCCAAAATTCTGGAGCGATCGAGTGTTTCCCGCTGGCTTTGACGGAACCGAGCATCGCACCAGGTGTGAAACTTATTTCCCAAAATGGACGCGACGTATCGGGATTCTGGCGGCACTGCTAGTGGCTCCGTCGGTTTTGTTTGGTTGCACGTTCATAAAATCGGATAGTTGTGCCGACCAGGCTAATCTTCCGAGCGTGGAGAAAGTAACGAGAGGTTGCGAGGGCAGTTTTTTTTCGGCTCGGAGCCAGCGCGAAGCCGTCTATCTTGGCGACGATAGCGCCCGTCTATGGGCCGGCGCGGAGTATCGCCGGGCGCCAAACATAGACCCGGGCGGGATCAATCAGGCGCCATCCGCCGGAGCACCCATTGCCGCCTGGTCGGGGTCGGTCAAAGTTGCCATTGCCGACGACGAAAACGTTGTGAGGAAAGATATTGCCGATATTCAATCGGCCGGTGCCGATAAATTTAATCCGGATGAAAAAGTCACCGTCAATTTCGAAAAGGCATCGATCGGTTTTTTTCTCAAGCAGATGTTAAGCGGCGCGCTTGGGGTATCCTATGTGGCGCCCGATGACTTGGCCGGTTCGGTTACATTTCGGACGGAGCAGCCGATCTTGAAGGGTCAGGTTCTCCAGGTCGTGCGCGACGTCCTCGCCCGAAACGGCCTGGAAATGCGATATATGAGCGGCGTCTATCAAATAGGGACGCCGGAGGTGATGGCTTCTCTCGAGGCAACAACCGCTCCAGGACGTCGCAGCGATCAAGTGCCTCGTCTCGTTCGGTTGCGGAAAGCCAATGCGGACGAAGTTATCAACTTCGTCAGGCAATTGGTTCCAGATGATGTCAACTTGGTGGCCGCGACCGGCCGCAACTTGATTCTTGTTAAGGCGTCGCCGGATGAGATCGGGAGAGTTGCCGATCTTATTGCCATGTCGGATAGCAGCCTCAGCGACGACCGAGTTGCCATTATCCCTTTAAGGGCAAGTGCACCAGAGACCATCGCTCGTCAGCTAACCGATTTTTACCATGACCGAGCCGAAGCCGTCACCATCATCCCGCTCGATAATCAGCAGGCGATATTGGCAGGCACAAAGGACCGGCGCACGCTGCGCGGGCTCAAGGAGCTGGTGGACCACCTCGATCATGATACCGGGAGCGATTCGACGCTGCGAATTATTCCCTTGGTCTATATTGGTGCGGACGAAGTTGTCCCATTATTGACGGCAGTTTTTGCTGGTCCGGGCGCGGCGCCGGCGCAGGGCTCGGGCTCAGGTTACGCCAATCCTGGGCCCTCCAGCCAGACGACGGGCGGGCAGGCGATTGTGTCCGCAGGCCCAGGTCAGCAAAATACCGGCGGCAGAGCCGATGGGGTGTCTAGCGCGAACAACACACGAGCTCCCGACCTTTTGAGCGCTCTCACCAATAACAATGGGGCATCGGCCAATAAGAATCCGAACAATACGACCGCTCCCGCAAACGCGGCCAATCAGCCGGCGCCGGTGATCGCAAGCGCCGGGCCGGGCATCAAATTTGTCGCCGATACGCGTAACAACGCGGTGATGATCTATTCATCCTACGCCACGTACAAACTGGTCAAACAGCGATTGAAAGTGCTGGACGTACCACAGGCGCAAGTTGTGATCGAAGCCGCTGTCGCCGAGGTTACGCTTAATGATGAGCTCTCGCATGGCGTAGAGGCATTTCTCACCGCTTCGGGGCTGGGTGCGAGTTCGTCGGCCAATGGCACGATGCCAACAACCGGGGCAGGCGGGTTCGTTCATCTCGGATTTACGACCGCCGGCGCGCAAGCCGATGTCATTCTTCGCGCGCTGCAAGACGTCACCAACGTAAAGGTTATTTCGACGCCTTACTTGACGGTTGTCGACGGGAAAAAAGCCAGGCTTCAAATTGGCGACCAGGTTCCGTTCCAAACGGTTACCGCGACTGTCCCAACCAACGGCGCGCCCATTATAACGCAAGAGGTGACGGTTAAGGATACCGGGGTTGTCCTTGAGATCGTACCCAGAATCAGACCCAATAATGCCGTTGTGCTCGATATCAACCAGTCGGTCAGCAATGTAAAAGAGAACAATACCGCCAACGTTCTGACCCCGACGATTTCGACGCGTCAGGTGCAGTCGGACGTGATTATACAATCCGGCTCTACGATTATGCTCGGCGGCCTCATAAAAGAGGGCAGCAATCTCACCGAAACCGGCATTCCCATTGCTCGCAATATTCCTCTTGTGGGCGATCTGTTTAAACAGCGCACAGACGTTGGTGACCGTCAGGAATTGATTATCCTGATCACACCGCGCGTCATCCGCCATTCCATCCAGTTGGAGAACATCACTCGCCAGATGAGAACGCTCGTGCACATCCGGCGATGATCTGCTTAACTAGCAACAAAAATAAGGGCCGCTTAGGTTTTTATTCAGAATACGCAGGACGTAGGTCTGCTAACTTTCCGACTCGAGGGGCGGAAGTTGGCGAGCCCTTGTGTCGGGCTGTCGCATGCTAGTGGTCCGATTCAAACATTCGCTACCCATTTCGGCGGGGATCTTTTGCGAATGTTTGAATTGAAAGACCATGAGCCAAATATAAGTTTCTAGTGGAGTTTTGGATTTGACATTCGCTTCGCGAGCTTGCGGCCAGGTGGGTAGCGAATGTCAAATCCACTCCACTAGTGCTTGGAATTGCAATTAACCGCCTCATCCTTCAGGAGCTCGCACGGGCCACGCGTGGGCGTCTCGAAGGGTGCGGCGGTAGGGCTTCTTGACGATGAGATGAAAACCGGTACTCGGTGCGTGCGAACGTATCGGCCGGGGGGTAGCAGGAATGACCAATTTTTTGCGCATGATATCCAAGC
Organism: uncultured Pseudomonadota bacterium; assembly: GCA_963697535.1. GTDB lineage: Bacteria > Pseudomonadota > Alphaproteobacteria > Rhizobiales > Xanthobacteraceae > Pseudolabrys. Next base: position 2,251,719 of record OY969085.1, read on the forward strand.
GGAACGACCTTGTGTTGGCGTTCCTGCTGACCTGTATCGTCTTTATGATGATCTTGCCGCTGCCGACGCAGCTCATCGACTTGCTCATCGGCACGAATCTCTCATTGGCGGCCGTTCTTTTGATGGTGTCGGTTTATTTGCAGGACATCGTGCAGCTCTCGTCGTTTCCGTCGATCCTGCTTCTGACAACCCTCTTTCGGCTTGCGCTCGCTATATCGACCACGCGCTTGATCCTCATCCAGGCGGACGCCGGTCATATTGTTGAGACCTTTGGTCAGTTCGTGGTCGGCGGCAATCTCGTCGTTGGGTTGGTCGTATTTTTAATCCTGACCATCGTCAATTTTTTAGTCATTACCAAAGGCTCCGAGCGTGTCGCTGAAGTGTCCGCGCGTTTTTCGCTCGAACTCCATGCCGGGCAAACAAATGTCGATCAATTCCGATATGCGTGGCGGCCAAATCGATCTTAACGAAGCGAAACGGCGCCGCAACAAACTTGAGAAGGAGAGTCAGCTCTATGGCGCGATGGATGGCGCCATGAAATTCGTAAAAGGCGACGCGATCGCCGGCTTGATCATTATTGCCATCAATTTGGTCGGCGGCATCAGCATCGGCATGATGCAACACGGCATGACAGCCGCCCAGGCGCTCGAGCGCTATTCCCTTTTGACCGTCGGCGACGGTCTGGTGACGCAAATCCCCGCTCTTTTCATTTCCATTACCGCCGGCTTCATCGTCACGCGCGTGTCGTCCGAGGAAAACAAAGACCTCGGTACCGACATCGTATCGCAGTTGATGCATGAGCCAAAGGCCTTGATGATCACGGCCGGCATTCTCGGAATATTCGCTTTTGTGCCCGGATTTCCGCCACTCGTCTTCATTGTCTTGTCGTCCGTCTGTGGGGCGGCGGGGGTGCTCACTTCCCGTTCACGTAAACGCGATCAATCGGATCTGCGTTCGCAAGAAATGCCGGCATTGGCATCGGCTCTTGGGCCGGATGGCAACGTTCCGTCGTTTCCAAGCGACGATGGCGACGACAATGGACCGATCGAGGGCATCAAGTTTACCCTGGTCGTTCCGCTCATCATCGATCTTTCGTCCGCGGTTCGTAATTCAATACGGCCCAACAAGCTCGACCGGGAGGTGGCGCGTGTGCGCCGCGCGCTCTATTTCGACTTGGGTGTGCCGTTCCCCGGAGTGCATCTGCGTCTCAACGACAATTTGCACGAGGGGCAATACCAAATGTTGGTCAACGAAATCCCGGTTGCCGCCGGAATGTTGCAACCCGGCTGGTTCATTGTTCGCGAGACCGAGGAAAACCTCAACATGTTTGAAATTCCGTTCGAACATGGCGACGACTTCCTGCCCAATACGCCGAGCTATTGGGTGCAGATGAAGTACTTGCCCCTGGTCGAACGGGCCGGCATGCAGGTCATGACCCCATCAAACATGCTGACCTATCATTTGGCGCATGTACTCAAGAGCCATGCGGCCGAATTTATCGGCGTTCAGGAAACCATGTATCTGATGAGTCAAATGCAGGAAAATTTCGCGGAGCTCGTGCGCGAAGCGACCCGTATTCTTCCTGTCATTATCATTACCGACGTTTTGCAAAGGCTTGTCATGGAGCAGATTTCGATCCGCGATATGCGGACGATATTGGAAGCGCTGGTCGAATGGGGTCAACGCGAGAAGGATCCCATTATTTTGACCGAACATATGCGCGGCGCACTCTCCCGCTATATCACTTTTAAATTCTCGGGCGGTCAGAACGTCATACCGGCCTATCTCCTCTCAAAGGACATAGAAGATGCCGTGCGCGGCGCCGTGCGGCAAACGAGCGGCGCGTCCTATTTGGCGTTGTCGCCCGATTTGCACCGGCAGTTGATTGCCTCGATGAAGAGTGTCATCCGAAATATCGGGCAGCACGGAATACCGCCTGTTGTACTCGCGCCCATGGATATTCGCCGATTCGTCCGCAAACTCGTGGAGCGGGATTTTCCCGATCTTCCGGTTTTGTCCTATCAAGAACTCGAGCCCAGTGCCAACGTGCAGCCGTTGGAGCGTATTAAATTCATGACGCAACTGTCCGCGGCGTGAGCGTCCGCCGTGCGCGCCGCGATGACAGATCGATCAAAGGGGCAGGCGCCCGTTGGCATCGAAGTCTGGCGCGTTCGGATATATAGTGCCGGTTTCCTTGTCGCATTTATTTTGCATCTTCTCGCCGACGGGTTTTGGCATTGGTTTGCGCTCTCGGCGATGGCCCTTATCGCGATCTCGCTGGGCATATGGAACGAACGCGGTTTATGGCTGCGCGCCGGTGTGATGCTCGGCGTTTTGCACGCCCTCATATTTCCGATTTTTCAGCAGGCACTTGCCGACGGCGACGGGATAGCCGCCACTGTGGTTCGCGTTCCGCTGTGGCCACAGCTGCTTGTCACCCTGATCGGAAGCCGCGTTCTGGCCAGTGAGGGAAAACTCTCGTTCATTCAATTTTGGCGGCGCCCGATACACCGGCATTCGAGTGTGGAGATGCAATCCGTCGGCTCAGCGATTGTCCTCGGCGCGTTTTTGACAATCGTGTTTTATATGGTTGTTCCCTATGCGTTGCATTCTGCGACAAAGCAGACATCGAATGTTATCGTTTCGGCGATGCTCGGCCGCACGATCATTCATACGGCGATCATCTTCCTGTTCTTTGTGATCTTGTCATCGATATTCGATGCCGCGCTTCTGTATGTGAACGACCGCTCGATCCTTGCTTGGTTCGATCGTCTTATCGAGGGAGATCGAAAGGCGGGCTTTAAGCGTGATCCTATTTCCATTCTCGATCACGACCTTTCGGCAGTCGCGTATTCCCGGGCTTTTCGCCTTCTTAAAGCCGCAACCGAGACAAAGGAGATGGACGACACAAGCGCCGCAAAGCTGGCAACGCTATCCTTTGACGGGTTTCAGATAGCGTCACGCCAATTTGTGCGCGCGCTATTGCCGTTTCTGCCGCTTCTTGGTTTTTTAGGAACCGTGATCGGTTTGGCGACGGCTATTTCCGAATTGCCGCAAGGCCTCATGAATGGACCGGGACAAGGAGCCGATTTTTCGGCGAGCCTGGCCGGCCTGGCGATCAAATTTGAAACGACGCTTCTTGGACTGATTGCGAGCATGATATGCTCTCTGTTGCTCAATTTTCTCGAGAAACGAGAGGCTGAATTGGCCGCCGAATGTATGCTGGTGGTCAAGGCCGCCGGTGAGCGCAATGTTTGATCCTCTTAGAAGCCGAAATCACGTTGATTTCGTCCGGATTGGAAATAAATCGGCGCTTGTTTCCGACCCGCTTGCCGATCTCCTCTTGAGCGTTGCCGCCATCATCATCATCGCGCTCATCGCCATTCTTCCCCATATCCCGCGTCATCCGGTCGCGGGGAACGGATCGGCGAGCGCGCTTCAAGGCTTGCCGACAAATAGCAAATTTCGCCTTGAAGGCCGTGTCGTCGCGCCGCTGGTGGCGGCCCAGGGAGGACTTGTCATGGGGCGCGCGCCTTCCGTGACGATCCCGGTTGATCGTATTCTCGTGGATGAAAGCTTGATAACCCGGTTGAAGCGAATGCGCGATACCGACGAGGCGCTTGTTCTTTTCATCGAGCCCAATGGCTTAGAGGCGGCGTTTCAGTTCGAAGTTGCCGCCAATCGGTACGGCCCCAAGCGGATAGTTCAGGTACGGCTGGCCTCCGACTGTAGCCACGTAAAATCAGAACGGCTGGCGCGCTATTGCCGTATTCTCAATCGCTAGTGGTCCGATTCAAACATTCGCTACCCATTTCGGCGGGGATCTTTTGCGAATGTTTGAATCGAAAGACCATGAGCCAAATATAAGTTTCTAGTGGAGTTTTGGATTTGACATTCGCTTCGCGAGCTTGCGGCCAGGTGGGTAGCGAATGTCAAATCCACTCCACTAGCCGGACGAGGGGCCGCATGAATTCGCCACCGCAGAATATTTCGGCGATGACCGATATTTCGGCGAATATATTTTCCGTGCTTATTTTGATTCTCATTATTTTGCTCGCGGCGCGCGCGCGCGGCGATCTTCCCGAAGCCGAGCCTCTGCCCGACATCAGCATTGAAAACGATCTTGCGGGGATTGCCAGAACACCGCTTGCTAGCGAAGATTTATTTGACCTTCTTTATGAGCGAAACGAGAAGACGCGATCGATAAAAATCGACCTCCGCGGCACGGCTATCGACATTGTAGCAAACGGAAAGAGCGAGCACTTCAACTCGGCCGACGACGCCGGTTTCCGCTTGAGGTTGCTTGCCACCGCATCCAATCATGCGGCGCTCGGTATTTATGTTTTTGACAATCGTTTTTATCGCGCGGTCGCAGACACCTTGAACGCGATAGGCTGGGCCTGGCGCGAGGTATCTGTGCCACAGGCATTGCGTAGCGCGCCAATAGGCAAGGACGGCGAAAGCTGGTCGGCCGGCTTTTCTCAACTCATCACCGGCTCGATAGGCCGGGCGCGTTTTCGCGCCGAACTCGCGCAACTGCTTGAAGCATCGTCGGCGCGTGATGGCTCTCGCGGCGGCGCGAGGGGCGCGCCGGCCGCGGCAAATTCATCGCCGCTGACGATCGTGCAACGTTTTTGGCGGTGGACGAGTGCGGCGTTGAAAACAGTTCTGATCTTGGCCGGATTTGTCTTTGTCGTCTGGGTCGAATTTCGTCACCGCCGCATGTGCCGCTTGGCGGTGCGGTGATGCAAACTAACGCCAATACGTTCGTATCGTCACTTTGGCGTGGCCGACGGAAACAACAGCTTCGGCAGACCACGCCCCCGCTTGGCTTTATCCTGTACGCGAATTCTCCATATGAAGCCGTATTCAAGTCTCAATATGAAATTGTAACCGGACAGCCATTGTGGTTTCCAGAAAGTAGTTTCCAGAAAGTAGTTTCCAGAAAATTTTCAAGGGTTCCAGTCAGCGACTATTTATTGGAGAAATATTTGCGTTGATGATGACTGACGTTGATGCCTCGAACAGGAAATCGTTTGCCGGGAGGATAATTTAAGCGACGCAAGACGTTGTCGACTATCCAATATAACGCGGCGGCGCGAAGCAAGAAGGAAGCACGAAGTAAAAAAACTGTTCGCCTGTCTTGTTCATCCGAAAATGGTTTTTCAGCAGACTGTTAGAACCTATGCAGGTTCGAAAATGCCCCGAACGTCTGCCATCCGTTCAACATTTTTTAACAGCCGTCCAAAGAATTAATGCATTCCGGCCCTTGCGCCGTCGCGCTTCATAGGACGCGAAGTTAGGTGGCGGCAATTGGCTCCCAAACACATCCACAATCTCATATGCGGAGGCTGTGGCTTCGTATGAACAATTATTACACGCTTATTCGACCGGGGAAATTTGCCGCTCAATCAAAAGTGACGTCTATCGGGCGAATTCTTTGAAAAAGTGTATTTGGCATCAAGCGGCCCAAAATGTGGAGAAACAAATGCAAGGCAAGATGCCGAGTCCAATCGATATAATTGTCGGCCAGAACATTCGATTCCAGAAATTCCAAAAAGGAATTTCACAAGAATCGTTAGCGAATCAACTCGGCTTAACATTTCAACAAATCCAAAAATACGAAAAAGGCACCAACCGAACGTCGGCAAGCCGTCTCGTCCAAATTGCTTCCGTTTTTGGAATAGGCGTTGCCGAGCTTTTTGATGGTACGATGGGCGTAAACGGCTCGACCGGCGCAAGACTTACCAAATTTCTGGAATCTCCCCGGGCGACAGAATTATTGCAAGCTTTTGACGCGTTAAAAAATAAACGGCTCCGGACCGCCGTTATTGAGTTGGTCCTGCAGATCGTAGCGTCTCAGATTGAAAATCCTATAGCGAAGTGAGTTGAGGTTTACACGTTATGTCGTCATGGCCTGACTTGCCACCGCAAATCTGGTTTTCGACCCGCGGTGCTTAATCATAGCCCTTTTGAGGCCATCAACGTCTTTGATCTTACACGGGTCGTCGATCTTGTTCCGGACAGAGGGATTCTGGGACACCCCGTCAAAATTCGAGGCCGTTGAAATTTGAGAGCCGAAATGGAAAACGATCCGCTTGAAAACGATTTAATCGTCGATTTCTTTCGTTCATACTTGAAAGAAGTCGTCACAATACATCATGTTATGTTTGAAAAGCTGCTATTCGAGAGCGAAGGAGTGCCACTTGAATTAGCCGAACTTTTTGAGGATGCCGGAAATGTATACATTTCCATTTCTGAGCGCATCAGCAAAAGATACGAGAAATTACAGGACTCACAAATTGAACAGTAACTTAAATCCGGCGTCGTAGGAACTGGCCGGATTGTCCAAAGAGAAATTTTCACTGAACCAAGGATTACGATTGCCAAAAATATCGGCCAGCCAATCAAACGCTATCCGTACGGGCCGTGAGTGAAGGCGCTCGGTAAAGGCCATTGCATACATCTGAACCGATATGTGGACTCCCAACTGTAGCGGAACAGCCGTTGGCTCGAGAATTGTGTAGCTTCCGAGCAGGCCAATTCCAAGTCCTGCTTTTACAAGCATTCCGTAAGCAAAAGAATTATCGCAATAGTGCACAATTTTGCCGTTAGCGGCAGTGTCATTCCATGAATCCCACAAACCGGTTTTTGCGGCGTAATATTCGGATTGCAAGAAGAAGTGCCGCTTTAGATTTTTCCTTGTCGGGAGTCCGTGTTTTTTGATGTATGGCTTGGCGGTCACGGGGATGAAATGCAAGCGGCCTAGCTTTTTGACGGTGATATCGGCTTCGTGAACGGGTTGAAATCCGATCATCAAGTCGGTTTGATTGTCGCGTAAGCTCATCACGTTGAGCGGGCTTTTTAAATGTATTTGTATTTTTGGGAACGCTGCGGAAAAATCGGCAAGCGAGGGTGCAACAAAGAAAGTGTTTAAACCGTCGGTGAGGCTTATTCGAACGGTCCCTTCGGCCTGCGTTGTTTCGGCTTTGAGATCGTTGGTGAGGGAAAAAAGCGCAAGATCGAGACGAGTCAGTGCTTTCGCCAGTTCCTCGCCTTTTTGCGTCAGCTTGACTCCTTGTTGCGTGGGAACGAATAATTGCGACCCCATGAGGTCTTGCAAGCGTCTGACTTGACGGCTGACGGTCGGCTGGCTTGTATTCAAAAGTTCCGCCGCCCGATTGAATGATTTTGCCTTGGCTACGGCGAGAAAGACCCGCAATTCACCCCAAAATCGCCCGCTGAGGATTTTGTTCGTGTCGAGCGCGGTTTGATTGAGTGTGCGTTGTTCGGTTTGAAAGGGAAGCATACGGGGCATACGCAAAAATGGTTGGGCGGGGACGGGCCAGTATCGCAATAGCGCTAATTTGTTTTTGACGCCAAGACCAGCGGTCTGTTTTTCTCCGCAACTTCCATCTTAAACCACGTGATGATCGCTGCGATGTCAAGCAGATTGCAGCCACATAGACGTTCCCAAAATTTCGTTTGTTTGTCTGGTCGACCGTCGTAACGATGTAGGGTTCACATCCGTTCTCCTAGTGGAGTGGATTTGACATTCGCTACCCACCTGGCCGCAAGCTCGCGAAGCGAATGTCAAATCCAAAACTCCACTAGAAACTTATATTTGGCTCATGGTCTTTCGATTTAAACATTCGCAAAAGACCCCGCCGAAATGGGTAGCGAATGTTTGAATTGGACACTAGCCACAACTCCTGTTTGCAGTAGCATCGGGTCCGGCATCACGGGAATGCGCGAGGCGAGGGGTGGTTGGATTGGACGAATTCGGGCCACGCGCCAAGGGGGGCGCCAAGGGGCGCGCCAAGGCGAGGGCGAAAGTTTGGGCGGCCGGAATCGAGGAAGGACGCCGGCACGCCGGCGTGGCGCTGCCGGGCCGGCTTGCATATCCGGCTGATGGACTGCGTCAGCATCTGGCGGATTGGGCGCTCGCCGAAGCCGCGCCGGGGCGGCTCTTGCCTTGGCTGGCGGTTGCTTTCGGTTCGGGCATTGTCCTTTATTTCGCGGCCGACCGCGAGCCCGCCTGGTGGGCAACAGCGCCGCTCGCCGCAGCCGCCGCAGTGATTGCCGTCCTGGCGCGGCGTCACGCTTTCGGATTTTCCCTTGCATTGGGTTTTGCCGCGATGGCCGCAGGCTTTGCCGTCGCCACTGTGCACAGCATTCGCGTGGCGCATCCGGTGTTGCGATCTCCGGTTACGAGCGCGCATGTCTCCGGCTTTGTTGAAGCCCGCGAAGAACGTGAGCGAAGTGATCGCATCGTGATACGCGTGCAGCGCTTCGAGGCGAGCCGCATCTCGGAGACGCCCGGGCGCGTACGTGTTGCCGTGCGCAAGAATACGGCACCGGCGGTCGGCAGCTTCGTCACGTTCAACGCACATTTGTCGCCGCCGCTCGCGCCGCTTTATCCCGGCGGCTATGACTTTGCGCGCGACATGTATTTCCAGAATATCGGCGCTTCGGGCTTTGCGCTTGGCAAGATCGCAAGCCTCGCGCCGCCCGCGCAGGCGGGCTTTTCGCTCCGTTACGCCTCGGCGCTCGATGCAATGCGCGAGGGGATCAACCGTCGCATTCACGACGTGCTGCCCGGAGATCGCGGCTCCATTGCTTCGGCTTTGATCACGGGAAAACGCAACGCTATTTCCGCCCCCGTCAGCGATGCTTTTTACATATCGAGTCTGGCGCATGTCTTGGCGATTTCCGGCTATCACATGGCGGTCGTCGCCGGCATCGCCTTCTTTCTTATTCGCGCCGGCTTGGCCTTGGTTCCGGCGCTCGCCCGCCGCCGTCCGATCAAGAAATGGGCCGCCGCGGGGGCGCTCGCTGCCGCCATGTTTTATCTCATCCTGTCGGGCGCGAGCATTTCAACACAGCGTTCCTTTATCATGATCGCCATCGTGCTCATCGGTGTCATGCTCGACCGGCCGTCGATCACCTTCCGCACCTTAACGGTGGCCGCGGTGTGCGTGATGGTCCTTGCGCCTCAATCGATCCTGCATCCAAGCTTCCAAATGTCGTTTGCGGCGACGCTCGCGCTCATCGCCGGGTATCAATATGGCTATCCCGCCCATGCGCCTTCCGCCTCATCGATCGGCGCCCGCATTGTGCTGTGGGGCGGACGCGAGCTGGCGGGTCTCATTTTGGCATCGGTGCTGGCGGGCCTGGCGACCACGCCTTACGCGGCCTACCATTTCCACCGCCTGGCGCCTTACGGCCTGTTGGCCAATCTCTTCGCCATGCCGGTTGTTTCGGTCATTGTCATGCCTATGGGCATTCTCGGCGTACTGACGATGCCGTTTGGATTTGATGCCTTTTTCTGGCGGCTGATGGGGCAGGGCATCGATTGGATGATCGCTGTCGTTTTGTGGGTTGCCGGATTGCCGGGCGCGGTCGGCCGCGTTCACGCTTTCGGGATCGGCCCATTGCTTTTGGCGACGGTCGGGCTTCTTGTAATCTGTCTATTGCGCACACCATTGCGCTGGAGCGGCGCGGCATTGGCGCTGGTCGCGTCCTTTTGGGCCGCGTTGACACCGCTCCCCGAAGTGCTGGTGTCGGCAGACGGGCAAACGGCAGCGATACGGGCCGGTAACGGTACGCTCGCGGTGCTGCACAGCGGGCACGACAATTTCGCATTGAAAGAATGGCTCGCGGCCGATGGCGACGGCCGGGCACTCGAGGATACGACCTTGCGCGCCGGTATCCGCTGCGACGCGGTCGGCTGTATCGGCACGCTCAAAGACGGCCGTTTGGTTTCGATGGTGCTGTCGCCCGAAGCATTCGAAGAAGATTGTCAGCTTGCGGCGATCGTGATTAGCCCGCGGGATGCGCCGCCAGATTGCAATGCTCTCCTGATCGACCGGCAGGCGGCGCACGCCCATGGCGCCAGCGCCTTACGCCGATCTGGCAATCATTTTGAAGCGCGCACCGTCCGGCCGAGCGGCTACGATCGCCCCTGGACTCAAGGGGCCGGAACGCCCTGATGGTGGGGAGGGGTTGGGGGGGGTGTAGCATCTCGAGTCCATAAGTTTCAAAATTCGAGGGCGTTCATCAGCCGTAGGCCTTGGAGTTGATACCTTTATTCGGTGCGGCGCAACAATAAAATCGGGAGTGGTGGCTGACTCGCAGTATTGCTGCGAATATGAAGCATCATTGATTGCATAAATTGCAAAATTGGACGGTGTTGCGCGTGAACCAAAATGGACAGAATCCTAGACAATTGTCCCGTGGCCGCACGCATCAGCCGCAGGGATTACGAAAATAATCCTTGACAGGCTGTTATGCCTAGGATAAACGACACTCATCCCGCCCCACCGCATGTCGGGTTTACCCGATATGCGCCAGCTAAAAAGCATGTCGGGTTTACCCGATATGCGCCAGCTAAAAAGCATGTCGGGTTTATCCGATATGCGCCAGCTAAAAAGCATGTCGGGTTTACCCGATATGCGGCCGCGAAAGCGGAGCGAGGGGTGTCTGATCAACGCATCTTCAGATGCGGGGCGGGGAGCGGTGGCCGGAATGCGGGTGTCGGAGATGCGGCACTTAAGCCCCGGCAGGTCCAAGCCGCGAGTTCTTCCGGTGCAGCGGCCCTGCACCAGCCCCTGACGGCCGGTAATCCGGCGGCTTTGTCAGAAGGCTGCCGGGTGAGTGCCTGGGCTGAGAAACGGTGGAGAGTCGAGCCGAAAGGCAGTCGACGAACGGCGACCACCGGGGAAGACGCGGAGCAAACCTTAAAAACACCGCGCGCGGGACGCTTCTCGGTTGGGCGGACTTGCGGCAGCTTGGCCTCGTTCGAATCTGAACGCTGTGTCCAAGCAAAAAACGGCAACGACAAGCCTCGATGTCGCGAGGCGTCGAGGCCCGTGGGTCCGTCGAGGACCTTGAATTGCGTCCCGCGCGCCCTCGATTTCTTGAAGCGAGCGCGGCGGAAATTTCTTAATCCCTCCTTTGCAAGGGGAGGGTCGCCCGGCGAGCGCAAGCGAAGACGGGCGGGGTGGGGTGAAATGTTTTCCGCATTCGCCCCCCACCCGGCTCGGACCTTTTCGGTCCTCGCCACCCTCCCCCGCAAGCGGGGGAGGGATAAGGCTTCGAACGAGGGCCTGCCCGGGGCCGACATCAACAATACGGGCGATAGCGCATGTCGGGTTTACCCGATATGCGCCACTAACAAAGCATGTCGGGTTTACCCGATATGCGCCACTAACAAAGCATGTCGGGTTTACCCGATATGCGCCACTAACAAAGCATGTCGGGTTTACCCGATATGCGCCACTAACAAAGCATGTCGGGGTTACCCGATATGCGCCGACTAAAAAAGCATGTCGGGTTTACCCGATCGGCGGAAGCTGTAGGGTGGGTTAGCATTACAGTTGCTTTATCGGAAGGTTTCTGAATCATGGGCAACCATGATTCGAAGATCGTGGACGCGGGCAGCGTCGATTGAAGAGACGCTTGCGTTGTGGGCGGCGTCGCTTCGGGAGATCAAGAAGCGGATACGTCCGTTGTTCAGGCAAGAGCGTGTTGCGAGCGAATGCAGGCCTGTTTCTGGAAGGTCTGCTCGGCGATGAGCAACGCAAGACCGGTTGGATGCGCGCGGAGGCGGCTGGCGATCCCGGCCCATGGCGGCAGCAGGCGATCCTGGGTCGCAGGGATTGGGATGCCGATGCCCTGCGCGATATCGTGCGCGATTATGTCATCGAGCATTTGGCGGATGACGATGCGGTGCTGGTGATCGACGAGACCGGCTTTCTCAAGCAGGGCAAGGCGTCGTGCGGAGTGGCGCGGCAATACACTGGTTCGGCAGGCAAGATCACGAACTGCCAGATCGGCGTCTTCGCTGCCTACGTTTCGCGCCACGGTCATGCGTTCATCGATCGCGCGCTGTATCTTCCGAAGGAATGGACCGACGATCCGGATCGCCTGGAAGCCGCATACGTGCCTGCCGATGTCGGCTTTGCGACCAAACCAAAGCTTGCGACGAGAATGATCGCACGCGCGATAGCCGCGTCTGTACCATTCAAGTGGGTTGCCGGTGATACCGTCTACGGTGTTGGCGATATCGAACAGCAACTACGCCGGGCAGGCAAAGGCTACGTGCTCGGGGTCAGCAGCGCTCATGTGTTTCGATCCTGGGGCAAGCAGCGATCGGTCGCCGGCAAGGCCGCAGACATCGCCCGGACGCGGCGCCCGTCCGACTGGAAACGCCTGTCGGCAGGGGCCGGAACCAAAGGACCGCGGCTGCATGATTGGTGTTATCTCGAATTGGCCGATCTCGAGGTCGAAGAATTCAACAGCGCAAATCAAGGTCTGTGGACACGCGGTCTGCTGATCCGTCGTCATATCGCCGATGGCGATCTCGCCTTCTTCACCACCTGGTGTCCAGCGGGAACATCGATCGAAACGCTGGTGGCGGTCGAAGGCCATCGGTGGGCGATCGAGGACAGCTTTGAGACCGCGAAAAACGAGTTCGGGCTCGATCACAACGAGAGCAGATCCTGGCATGGCTGGCATCGTCACGTGTCCCTGGTGATGCTCGCCTTCGCCATGATGGCGGCGATCCGACATCGCGCTAATCCGCCGCCGCCAAAAAAAACGCAACCGCCGAACCACGGCAAAAACCAAAGCATCGCCACGCCGTCATTGATCCGTTGGTCAATCCAGGAAATCCGCCGCATCGCCATCAGACTTGCTCGAAAGCGGATCCAACCCGCACATGTCATCGCATGGTCATTCTGGCGCAGGGCTCACCAGGCCGCCGCTCAACGCGCCCACTTCAAAGCAAAAAGGCAACTGTAATGTTAGGCGCGGAACGCGCCGTAACCCGCCATGAGACTCACAGCATAGACCGCCGGTGGGTTACGCGCCTTCGGCAGCTCAACCCACCCTACGACGAGGGCCTGCCCGGGGCCATCAACAATACGGGCGATGATCCGGGTCCTTGTCCACACCACATGTGCTTGTTACCACGCGTCGTCCTTAAATCAAGGAATCGGTTTCATGGCCAACGGCAAGCGCAAGCCTTCCATAAAGCGCACATCCATCGCGCGCAAAAACAACGGCAAAGGTGATAACGCCTTGCGCATGCTCATCGTCGAAGCGCGCTATTACGATCACCTTTCGGACGACCTATTGCGTGGCGCCATGCGCGTCGTCGACGAGGCGGGTGCGCAAATCGACCGCATCAGTGTGCCCGGCGCGCTTGAAGTCCCGGCGGCCGTGATCATGGCGTTGGAAGCCGCCAAAGCCCGGGGGAAACCTTATGACGGCGTGATTGCGCTTGGCTGCGTGATCCGGGGCGAAACTCACCACTTCGAGGTCGTGGCCAACGAGTCCGCACGCGGGCTCATGACTATTTCCATTGCGTATGGGCTTGCGGTCGGCAATGGAATTCTGACAGTCGATAATATCGATCAGGCCAAGAGGCGCCTGGGCGGCCCCGAAGGGCACAAGGGCGAGGACGCCGCTCGCGCCGCGCTGGCGATGGCGCGGCTCAAGCGCGATTTGGCAAGGTCCACTCATGGGTAATGCCGCTTCACATAAGCACAGGAAGACGCGCAGGGCCAACAAGCGCGGTGCCGCGCGCCTGGCGGCGGTGCAAGCACTCTATCAGATGGATATCGCCGGAACCGGTCTGAACAAAATATGCGCGGAGTTCGAAAGTCACTGGCTGGGCCGGGAAGTCGAGGGCGCGCAATATTTGCCCGCCGAGGCCGCGTTCTTTCGCGATGTCGTCTCCGGCGTGGTGCGCGAGCAACGTGAACTCGATCCGCTGATCGACGAGGCATTACAACGCAGCTGGCCGCTCAAGCGCATCGAGGCGGTGCTTCGGGCCGTTCTGCGGGCCGGAGCGTATGAACTGATCCATCGGCCAGATGTGCCGGCACGGACGGTGATCGCGGAATACGCCGACGTCGCATCGGCCTTTGTCGAGGGCGAAGAAACGGGCATGATCAACGCCGTGCTCGATCAGATGGCGCGAAAGAGTCGCGGCCATGAATTCGGAATGAATTCGGAATGAATTCGGACCCCAATAATGCGTGAAAACAATGTCGTCATATGAGAGTGGTCTATCGGCCGAAGAACGGCTGATCGCCCGTTTCTTTCAGCCGCTCGCAACCCATCCCGGCGCGTTGGGGCTTGGCGACGATGCGGCGTTTATCACCCCGCCGCGCGGCTGCGATCTGGTGCTGAAGACCGACGCCATTATCGGCGGCGTTCATTTTTTTCCGGATGATCCGGCGCGTCTTGTCGCGATGAAAGCCTTGCGCGTCAATTTATCGGACCTTGCCGCCAAGGGCGCGCGTCCGCTCGGTTTTCTTCTGTCGCTGGCTTTGCCGCAAACAATCGACACCGCGTGGCTCGAAAATTTTGCCCAAGGCCTGCACGAGGACTCCAGAAATTTCGATTGTCCCTTGTTCGGCGGCGACACCGACCGCACACCTGGCCCGGTTAGCGTTTCCGTTGCCATGTTCGGCGCCGTACCGGAAGGCGCTATGGTGCGCCGCGTCGGCGCCAAGCCGGGGGATCGCATATTCATCACCGGTACCATCGGAGATGCGGCGCTGGGTCTGATGTTACGAAAAGGCGTCGATTGGGCGCTGCCCGAGGCTTACGAACAGCATCTTGCGTCGCGCTATTTGCTGCCGCAGCCGCGCATTGCGCTGGCCGAGGCGGTGCGAACGCACGCCTCGGCGTCCATGGATGTTTCGGATGGCCTTGCCGGCGATCTGAGCAAGCTTGCGCGCGTATCTGTCGTGGGAGCCGATATCGCGGTCGATAGAGTGCCGTTATCGGATGCGGCGCGTGTCGTGATTGCCGCCGATCCGGCCATGTTGGAAACCGCGCTGACCGGCGGGGACGATTTCGAGATCATCTGTACGGTGCCGTCGGCAAAGGTCGAGAGCTTCTACGCAGCCGCACGGGCCGTGAATGTTGCGCTGACCGACATCGGCCACGCCGTTGCGGGCGAGGGGGTGCGTTTCACGGGCGCCGGCGGCAAAGCGCTTGTTTTCAAGCGGCCGTCGTTCAGCCATTTTTAAAGCGGCCCGCGCGATCATGCCGAAATGCCGCAAATCGAGGACAGTCCATGGGTGATGTGACGGCCAAGAAATCGGCCAGTGCGATGATCTCCCCGCACGCGAATTTCGCGAAATTGCATCGGCTGTTTCCGACGACGGCGTGGATGCGTCAGCGCGCGCCGCGCAACATTCCGCGCTTTGCTTTTGAATATGGCGACACCGGCGCCGGCAACGATGTCGGCATCGCGCACAATTGGGCCGCATTGGATGCCATCAAAGTCGTGCCGCGCTACGGCGTCACCAACACACTGCCGCCGACCCAAGTGGCGCTTTTCGGCCAAACCTATGCGGCCCCGATCGGGATTGCGCCAATGGGCGGACCGGGCGTCGTTTGGCCGGGCGCGGACTTATTGATGGCAAAGGCCGCGCAACGCGCGCGTATTCCCTACACGCTGGGCGTTGCCGGTGGCGCCACCATCGAGGAGACCGCGCGCATTGCGCCGGATGTTTCTTGGCTCCAGCTCTATCGTTTCTGGAAAAACGACCACGCCATTGGTTTCGATATCGTTCGTCGCGCCATCGCCGCCGAGGTGAAAGTGCTCGTATTGACGCTCGATGTGCCGGTGCGCACCACGCGTTCACGCGAAACCTATGCCGGACTTGCCAATGAATTTCGGCCCAATGCGCGCATGATTTTTGAAATGATGATACGGCCGAAATGGCTGTTGGCTCTGCTGCGCAACGGCTATCCGCGCTTTGCCACCATTCGTGCCTATGCCGGAGAACATGCAGGCACCAACGCCGTGATCCGCTTTGCCCGGCGGGAAATGGGTGGGGCTTTTTCATGGGATGAGGTTGCGCTCTATCGGGAGCGCTGGAAGGGTCCTTTGCTGCTAAAAGGCATCCTACACCCCCAGGACGCCGAAAAAGCCGTGGCGCTCGGCGTCGACGGTATTTGGGTATCCAATCACGGCGGACGGCAAATTGAGGCCTTGGTTCCCTCCATCGACGCGTTGCCGGGGATTGTGTCGGCGGTCGGCAAGAAGGCGACGGTGGTGCTCGATAGCGGTGTGCGTAGCGGCCAAGACGTCATGCGGGCGCTGGCTTTGGGCGCCGATGCCGCTTTTGCCGGCAAGTCATTTCTTTGGGCGCTTGGCGCATTAGGGGATGAAGGACCGGATCAGCTCGTCGATCTCTACATCGATGAGCTGCGGGCGTCGTTAGGTCAAATTGGCGCCCTTTCGCCCGGCGATGCACGAAATGCAACGGTCATTCATAGGAACGCGGTTCGGTTCTAGTGGAGTTTTGGATTTGACATTCGCTTCGCGAGCTTGCGGCCAGGTGGGTAGCGAATGTCAAATCCACTCCACTGGCGACGACGGTTGGATCACCGTTTCGGTAATCTCAATGCTGCTTGGCATCAGTGGCAGTGGCGAGCGGCCATGAAAACGGCTAGACAGGCATGATTGCTGAGGGGAGTTGTTGATGTCGGCTACCGCCGAGCCATTTTCACCCGCCATCGCCAACGATAAGCTTGCGCGCCGCAATGCCTTGGTGCTTGCCGTGGCGCAAGCACTGGGCGGCGCCAACACCACGATCATCTATTCGACGTCCACCATTGTCGGTTCCGTGCTCGCCCCGGAAAAAGGCTTTGCCACGTTGCCGATCACAGCGACCGTCATCGGGATGTGGCTCGGCACACTTCCCGTCGGCATGCTGGCGCAACGCTTCGGGCGCCGGATTGCCGTGCAGATCGGCGCCGTTTTCGGCATTGCGTCGGGCCTTGTCTGCTATGAGGCGGTCATTCGGGGTGATTTCCAATTGCTTCTGTTGGGTACGTTCTGCGGCGGGCTTTATGCGGCGGCGTTTCAAACCTATCGTTTTGCGGCCGCCGATACTGCGAGTGAGCATTATCGCGCCAAAGCCGTCTCTTTGGTGCTCGCCGGCGGCGTGTTTGCGGGCGTGCTCGGGCCCCAGCTTGTGATTTTCACCAAAGACCTGCTCACGCCCTTTACATTCGCCGCGACCTATCGCGTGCAAGCCGCCGGCGGCGTACTGGCGATCATTGTGCTGCAGTTCGTGAATATCCCGCGCCTCGCAACGACACCGGCATTGAACGTCTCAAATGGGCGTGCGCTCTTCGATATCGTATTGAAGCCGCGCTTCATCGTCGCGGTGGCGTGCGGCGTCACCGCCTACGCAATCATGAACTTGCTGATGACCTCGGCGCCACTCGCCATGGTCGGATGCGGCCATTCGATCAGCGAGGCCCAATATGGTATCTTGTGGCACGTACTGGCCATGTATGGTCCGAGCTTTTTCACCGGCAAGCTGATTGCCCGTTTTGGGGTTGAACGCATTACAGGCATTGGATTGGCGCTGTTAGCCGCCAGTGCTGCGGTTGGCCTTGCGGGCACGTCGGTCTTGCATTTTTGGCTCGGCCTCATCCTGCTCGGCCTTGGTTGGAACTTTGGCTTTATCGGCGCCACGACGATGGTGACCGAATGTCATCGGCCCGCGGAGCGCACCCGCGTGCAATCGTTCAACGACTTCGTGATCTTTGGGAGCCTCGCCGTGAGTTCGTTCTCCTCCGGCCAGCTCTTGGCGGCGTTCGGCTGGCAGACGATCAATGCCGTGGTCTTCCCGACCGTTTTGGCGGCGGCCGCGCTGATGATCTGGCTTCGCCTGCGCGACAGGCCCGAGCCGGTGTGAGCTTCGCGAGTCCGCAACCAAATAGGCATGCGCGGAACCGAGCGAGCCTATCCCGTTCGGCCGTGCCGCGTCAGAACTGCGTCGTTAGTCAAAACCGCGTCGTTAAATGTGTCAGCCAAGCCGGCGACGCGTCGACCAGCACGGTCTCAACCCTCTTGTCCAGACCGGTGATGACCAGCAGTCCGATGATCACAAGCAGCGCGCCAAGCACAAATTTGCCGATTTGCCCGGCCGCAAGCAGGCGGCCGCGCCAGTGCATTAGCGCTTCGCGCGATAATAGACCAACCAGAAGCAAGGGCAGTGCCGCGCCAAAACCGAAAACAAGCATGGTCGCCGCAACGTGACCGAGATCCTTGCCATGAGCGGCGAGGATCGAAGCCGCGCCGAGCGTCGGCCCCACACAGGGCGACCAGACCGCCCCGAGCAAGAGGCCGACTGCAAATTGTCCGGCGAGGCCACGTGGGCTGTAATCGTTGGCTTGGGACTGCGCCCAGGCGCCGATCGGGCCGGCGGCGAGGGCTACTTGCGTTTGCAAATTCGGCACGAACAGCACGGTGCCCATGACGATCAAGAAGGTGCCGGCGATACTTCGAAACAAACTCTGGTCGAAACCCAATGCAAAACCGAGCGTGGCGACAAGCAGGCCGATCGACACGAAGGAGAGCGCTATGCCGGCGGCGAGAGCCGCCGACCCGTAACGATGTTGCCCAAGCGCTGTGGCCAGCACGATCGGCAACAAGGGAAGCACGCAGGGCGACAGCGTCGACAGCACCCCTGAGAGGAAGGCGAGAGCGAGCGCCGTCATTTTTATTTAAATCGCCTTGCTGAGCAGAGCCTCGATGGATGCCGCGTTGGTGTCGCCGGTCGAGCGGCCGACTTCGCTTTTGCCCTTGTATACGATCAGCGTGCTCTGTTGGTTCACATGCAGGCTGCGCAGCAAATCCTTGCTCGTGTCGAAATCGATATCGAACACGATCATCTTGGAAAATTTCGGCGAGCTCTCGAGCTTGGACAAAATCGGCTTCTGCGCCCTGCAGGTGGGACACCAAGGTGCAGTGATGTGCAGGAGGATCGGCTTGCCGGCCGCTTGCGCAGCGGCGTAGGCCTTCTGATTGTACGTCTTCGCCGACATGGGGAAGGCAAGAGGGCTAAAGCCAAGGGCGAAGCAAAGAGTGAGCGCCGTGCAAAGGATGCGTCGGTTGAACATGAACAATCTCCGGTCTTGAAAGGGATGCGGTGGTCTTCTATCAGTTCTCGGTGCAATATCGGTTTCACTTTTTGCGATGGGGACACTCACGGTTTTGTGAGCAGGTCGCCACCGAATTCGTCATCTTGGCGGACAAGGATGACTTGTTCCGGGCCGCACCAGCTTTTTTTTATAGGACGCATTGCGCGAGCGCGTGCGAACGTGACAAAATATGGCGTCGATCGACGGGCGGGGTAAGGCCAATGGAAGGCAATCGAAATTTGTTCGCAAAGCTGCTTTGCGTGGCGCTCGTGGCCGCCATCATGCTGCCGGCCGGGCGCATGCTGTTTCCCTATGTCAGCGATATGCTCAGCGGCATGCAATTTCAGATGCTTGAAGCGATGGCGAGCACCGCGCTAGGCATCGGTCTTCATGCGCTCATCGGATAGCACGTTGAGATACACGTGCTGTGAGCAACCGGCGCGCGTACTACCGCGTGGCCGTTTCTGATGGTGAAGGGCTGACGACTTCCGGGCGTTGGTTGTTCACGCCATAAAAGAAAATGCTCAATATCGCGATTACGACAAAGAAAACGATCGCAATTTGCCCCGGGCTCGCATTTGTCGTGTCGGGGTTACGGGCGTGAATTGCATTATCTTCAATTTCTCGTGGCTCGCGTTTCTCGTGCACCGGCATAGCCAACCATACATGGGCGCTCACGTCGTCCAATTCAATGAATGGACATTCGTCGTAAGATTGAACCGCGAGGTTTTGATCCCCACCCGGCGCTACGCGCCGACCTCCCCTTTTCAAGGGGAGGTGCGCCCCTGCGGCGGCACCTTCATTCATTTCAAGGGGAGGTGAACCTGCGGCGGCGTCGGCCCTCTGTTGCCCGCAAACCACAGCCGGTGGGAAAAGCGCTGAAAGTCCTGCGGGAGATTTGCTGATTTGTGCAATCGATGCGTTCATTGCATTGATCTTATTGGCGTTTTTGGAATGACGTTTCTTGTGAGCGTTTTCGCCGCGCGCTCGCCATGCAATTGCCACGGGGCCGGTTCCGTGGCAGAAATTCCGTGAAGGTGGCGAGTCCCTGAAGGCGCGACGATCAAGATCAAAGAAAAAGATCAAGGATCAGGATCAAGGATCAAGATCAAAGAAGAAGGCCAAGATCGAAGAAAAAGAAGCGTGTATTGCCAGGCTCTCGAGTTGTCAAAAGCGGGGTGCCGGGTGCGGTGGGGCATGAGCCAAAATGACGGATAAAGACGCGGCGGCTGTTGGGGGGCCGATCACGATGACCAAGACCGAGGCAAACACCATAGCGGGCCCTTTCGCTGCCGTGGCAAGAACGGCCGTTCTCGCAACGCGCCGGGATGCGAGCCATAAAGGCGATACGAACCGCAAAGCGAGCCTGTTGCGCAGCGCATCGCATTTGGCGCTGGCCACCGCCTCGGTGATCGTGGCGCTGGGGGTGAGTTTGCCGGATGAGGCAAGGGCGCAGCTCGTCTGCACCACCGCCGGCGGCGTGACGACCTGTGCCATCCCGGCCGGCAATGCCGATCGGATCACAACCTATACCCTTACCAATAATCCTATCGTTTTCGATTCCACGACCGTCATCGACACGACGCAACCGGGTGGCTCCGGCGGCAATGCGGTCGATGGCCCGGCCGGCACCGCCTGGAATATCCTCAACCGGGGCAAGCTCATCGGGGCGGCCAACGGTATGTCCCTCCAAAGCGGCACCTTTTTCATTGAAAGCGTCATCTCCAATGATGTCACCGGGCTCATCAACGGCGATAGCAGTGGCATCGTTTTAGCCCTGGTTCTTACTCCTACCATCACCAATGCCGGCAGCATTAACGGGACAACTGAGTCGGGCGTCGACGAGTTTTTTGGCAACCTCACCAACCAATCGAGTGGAAAGATCACCGGGGGCAAGTATGGCGTTTACTTCAGGAGCGGCGGCTTTCTAAGCAATGCTTTTGGCGGCTATATTGGCGGGGGTACACACGGGTTTGTCACTCACGACGGTGCCACCGTCGTCAATCCGGGCACGATCAAAGGCGGCCAGGACGGCATTTACGCCACCAGCGGCGATAGCGGTGCCCCGACCACGGTAACCAATCCCGGTACGGTCATCGGGGTCGGCAGGCACGGTATCAATCTCCTCACCGGAGGAGCCGTCACAATTCCAACCGGCGGGGTCGTTACGGGTGCAGCCTACGGCATTCGGATCAATGACGGCGGCACAGTGGTCAGCGACAGCAGGATCACGGGCCAAAACGGCATCGCGGTCAAGTTTACCGGCGGCAATTACTTCTTTGGACTTAATTCTCTGACCTTGCAATCGGGATCGGTGATGAGCGGCGATGCCGTGGGCAGTGATGTCGCCGGCACGACCAACGCTCTCATCCTCCAAGGCACCAATAGCGACAACAATAATTTCTTCAACTTCACCTCCTTGGACGTGCGGGCGGATGCGACGGGCTCATGGGTCGTCAACGGCAGCACGGTTTCGGTCGAGACGGCCAAGGTATCGAGCGGCACATTTGTTGTCGGCGATGCCAATCACACGAACGCCAATCTCGGCGTCAGCGTCGGCGGTCTGACGGTGATGCAAAACGCCGTGCTCGGCGGCCATGGCACCATCACCGGCAATGTCGTCGTGCAGGACGGCGGCATCGTGCACCCGAGCGCCGTGACGGTGGCGGATAACGCCGTGGGCCCGACCGCTCTCCTGAGGGTGACAGGGAATATGACCTTCGCCGGGCCCAATTCGGTCTTCCGCGTCAATGCCAATAGCGACGGAACAAACGACCGGGTGAATGTCACCGGCACGGCAAGTCTGGCCGGCAGCGTCGATGCGCGGGCCGGGGGCAGCTTTCAGCCGACGGTCGGGCTCCGATACGTCATTCTGCACTCCAATGCCGGCAACAGTAACAGTAATGGCTTGAACAACACGGAGTTCGGTTCCGTTAAGACCAATCTCGCCTTTCTGATGCCCACGCTCACCTATGAGAACAATGACAACGACGTCGTGCTGACGCTCGTCTGCAATGGCTCGGCGATCTGTCAAGCGGCAACGCCTCCGCCAACACCAACGCCGACACCCACGCCGACTCCAACACCGACCCGACACCCACTCCGACACCAACGCCCACTCCGACGCCGACACCCACTCCGACGCCAACACCCACTCCGCCGCCAACCGTGTCGGACACGCCGAACCAGGGGGCTGTCGAGACCGTCCTTGGCGACGGCGGGCCGGATCCCATCGTCATGGCCGTGGTCGGTCAAACCGACGACGGCGCCCGGCAGGCGTTCGATGCATTGTCCGGCGAAATATTCGCAAGCCTGCGCTCTGCGCAGGAGGAAGACTTCCTCCGCCGCGCTGTCCTTGCGCGGCTGCGCCAGGCCTCCTTTCATAGTCCTTATGCGAATGCCGCGGGTGCCGCGGGCGGGCTGGCGGCGCTTGGTTTCGGCGGGCCTGAGCTTGCCTATGCCGCAACCGACGACGGCCATGCGACCGACGACGGCCATGCCGCCTATGCCACCGATTTGCCGGTCAAGGCGCCGCTCTACAAGGCGCCGCAGCGGCCCGCGCCGCCTAATCTGACGTTCTGGACACAAGGCTTCGGCAGCTGGGGGCACACCGGCAGCGACGGCAATGCGGCGGCCTTGAGCAGCACCTATGGCGGCTTCTTTGTCGGTCTCGATGCGCTTTTCGCCAACGACGTGCGCGCCGGGATTGTCGGCGGCTATGTGCGCTCCGATCTCGATGTCGACGCCCGCTTGAGCAGCGCGGGAATCGACAGCGGGCAGTTCGGCGCCTATGCCGGATGGCGTGTCGGCGGATTTAATCTGCGTGGCGGGGCCTCTTATACGTTCGACAATATCGATGTCAGCCGCACGATCCTCTTTCCCGGCTTTATCGATCGCACCTCGGCGCATTTGAACGGCAATGTCGGGCAAGCGTTCGGCGAGATCGGCTATGGCATGGCTTTCGGCAATGTAGCGGTCGAGCCCTTGGCGGGGCTTACCTATGTGCACATTCACGACGGTTCGTTCGTGGAAAGCGGCGGCGTGGCCGCACTCGCGGGCGCAAGCGCCAACGAGGACATCGGCTATTCCACGCTGGGCGCGCGTGTTGCCACCATTCTCCCGCTCGCCAACGGTACGCTGCTGGTGCCGCACCTTTTGGCGCAATGGCAACATGCCTTCAACGATATCGTCCCCGTCGAGGCCTTGGCCTTCCAGAGCGGGGGCGCGGCGTTCACCGTGGCCGGTGTGCCGATCGCGCGCGATGCCGCCTATGTCGAAGCCGGCCTGAATTGGTTCGTGACGCCGCAGATCAGGTTTGACGTGACCTATCAGGGCAAGTTCGCCTTGGATTCCTCGGACACAAAAAATCAAACGGTCAAAGGCAATTTCATATGGAATTTCTAGTGGAGTGGATTTGACATTCGCTACCCACCTGGCCGCAAGCTCGCGAAGCGAATGTCAAATCCAAAACTCCACTAGAAACTTATATTTGCTCGTGGTCTTTCGATTCAAACATTCGCAAAAGATCCCCGCCGAAATGGGTAGCGAATGTTTGAATCGGACCACTAGGGTTTGGCAGGTTTTTCGGGAATATACGCGGTGGTTCGTATAGAGTTATCGCCATGGTCAGCGGCAAAATCACGATCGAGTCTGAGGGCGCGCCCGAAGCGGGAACGCCGGGCGCCAATATCCGCGAATGGTCGATATCCGAACTCTCAGCGGCGCTCAAACGCACGGTCGAGGATGCCTATGGCTATTTGCGGGTGCGCGGGGAAGTGTCCGGTTTCCGTGGCGCTTCGCCGTCCGGTCATTGCTATTTCCGGCTCAAGGACGACAGCGCGGTCTTGGAAGCCGTGGTCTGGAAGGGCACCTATGGCCGTATGCGGGTGAAGCCGGAGGAGGGGTTGGAAGTCATTGCCTCCGGCCGGCTGACCACGTTTCCCGGCTCCTCCAAATACCAAATCGTCGTCGATGCGCTCGAGCCGGCCGGCGTCGGCGCGCTGATGAAACTCCTGGAGGAGCGCAAAAAGAAGCTTGCCGCCGAAGGCTTGTTCGACGAAGCGCGCAAACAGCTTCTGCCGTTCCTTCCCGAAGTCATCGGCGTCGTGACCTCGCCGACCGGTGCGGTGATCCGCGATATTTTGCATCGTCTGAGCGATCGTTTTCCGCGGCGCGTCTTGGTATGGCCGGTGCGCGTGCAAGGCGAGAGCTCGGCCGTCGAAGTCGCCAAAGCGATCGAGGGGTTCAATGCTTTGCCGGAGCACGGCCCTATGCCGCGGCCGAACCTGATCATCGTCGCGCGCGGCGGCGGCTCGCTCGAGGACCTGTGGTCGTTCAATGAAGAGATCGTGGTGCGCGCGGCGGCAAACAGCGCCATTGCTCTGATCGCCGCCGTCGGTCACGAAACCGACGTGACTTTGATCGATTTCGCCGCCGACAGACGCGCGCCGACGCCGACCGCCGCCGCCGAAATGGCCGTGCCCGTGCGGGCGGACCTGATGGCGCAGATCGCGGCGTTGAGCGCGCGCAAATTCGCCTGCTGGCGACGCGGCATCGCGCTACGCCGCCGCGAAGTCGTGATGCTGGCACGCGCCTTACCAAAAGATATATTGGCGCCGCCGCGCCAGCAGCTCGATGGGATCGCCGAACGATTGCCGCGCGCTTTGCGCGCCAATGCGCAACTGCATCACACGCAATATTCGCGCGTGGCCGGACGTTTGGCGCCGCAGCTCTTGCGGACGAATGTCGAGCGCCGGCGCGAGCGGTACGACAATCTGCATCGGCGCTTGCGCGCGAGTCTCGCCGCCAATGCGCAAGCGCAGCGCCTGCGCCTGACGCGCGATCGCGACCGTGTCCGCGCCTGCGCAGAGCGCTCGCATCGCGCCATCGGATCGCTCGTTGCGCACCATCGCTTTCGCCTCGAACGTCTCGGCCAATTGCTCGCCGCCTATTCGTATCGCGAGGTTCTCAAACGCGGTTTCGCTTTGGTGCGCGATGATACCGGCCAGCCGCTTCATTCCGCGGCCAATATTGCGGGCGGCGCGCATCTGGTGGTCGAGTTCGCCGACGGCGCCGTCGGTGTGGTGGCCGACGGCGAGGGTAAGCCGGCCTCGCCACCCTCAAGCACTCGCTCCAAGCCGCGTATCCGCAACGGCGGCGGTGAAGGCTCCGGCGGGCAAGGGAGTTTGTTCGGCTGAAACGAGATCGGCGGCAGGGCTTTCATCCGCCGGTACGATGACTATTTGATCAGGAAATTAAACGGAGGCCCGCTTTGCTCAATCGCTATAATCCCCCGCCGATGAATGGCGAGGCGGAGATCAAATACCTCGATGGCGACTTCCGGGTGATACGGCCGGGCGCCTATGTG
This sequence comes from uncultured Pseudomonadota bacterium, assembly GCA_963697535.1. Classification (GTDB taxonomy): domain Bacteria; phylum Pseudomonadota; class Alphaproteobacteria; order Rhizobiales; family Xanthobacteraceae; genus Pseudolabrys. The sequence goes on from OY969085.1 coordinate 2,277,052, forward strand.
CGCTGTGCGGTGACCGGCGCCGCCATTCCGCTGGACGAACTCAAATATTGGAGCGCCGCGTTGCAGGAGGCCTATGTCTCACCTGAAGCCGTGCTCAAACGCTATCGCGAGCAGCAGTAGTCGGAAGTCAGGAGTTAGGAGTCAGGAGTTCAGAAGGCTGTGCGGTTCAGGGCATGGTGCGTTTGGATTGAGCCGCATCATTCTCCCCTCGTCCTCGCGGAAGCGCCGGCCCAGCGCCAAGACGATTGATAGTTCGATGTTGCTCTGGAGTCCGCTCACGCGGGAATGCGCGGAATGGTTCGAATCACGGAACACATGTTCACAATCTGTTGCTTTAGGGCCACAGGTCCACAAGAAAATGCAAGACCAAAGGCGCCGTTTTTCGCTTCCCAGGCTTGCGGCCATTTCACATCCCATTGATTGGTATGCGCTTTTCATGTGGATGGAGCTTTTCATAAACCATCCACATTACCGCCGCCCTGTTGCCACGCTCCCGGTTCCGTGGCAGATATTGATGTCCTATTCGTCAAGTCTCGGGGGATGATGGGGCTTTACGTTCCCCTTGTGGGGAGGTCGCGAGCAAAGCGAGCGGGGTGGGGGTGGTTGCAGCCCGTGAGGTAAGCGAGTGCGTAGGGCGGGGTTGGTTAGGCGCGTCAGCGCCGTAACCCGCCGAGGAAAAAGTAAAGCGGGTTAGGCGCGGCTTCTTCACCCTCCCCCTTGTGGGGAGGGTGGTTCCGAGCGAAGCGAGGAGCCGGGTGGGGGTCGTTGATTTTCGGTGGGGGTCTTTGATTTTACGACCACCCCGACCGCGGTCCGCGGTCGACCCTCCCCACAAGGGGGAGGGTATAAGGAGTGCGTAGGGCGGGTTAGGCGCGGCACGCGCCGTAACCCGCCGAGGATGGAGATGAGAGACGAAGGATAAAACGGCGGGTTACGCCGCCTTGCGGCGGCTAACCCACCCTACGGATTGCGATTTTCGAGGACCGACGACGATGAGCAAGATTGAAGCCTCTTCCTTAATCCCTCCCCGCTTGCGGGGAGGGTCGGCGCGAAGCGCCGGGGTGGGGTGTCAAAGCGCGCCAAGCAGGTCCGTTATGGGTATCGCCCCCACCCGGCCGGCTTCGCCGGCCACCCTCCCCCGCACGCGGGGGAGGGATCAAGAGTGAGCAACGGCAGATGAGCAAGACAAGGCCAACAACCACGGCCAACAACAATGAGGCGCAGACCATGACCGGCACATCACCATCACGGGCAGGCTCACGCGCGGCTTTCCTTAATCCCTCCCCGCTTGCGGGGAGGGTCGGCGCGAAGCGCCGGGGTGGGGTGTCAAAGCGCGTTAAGCAGGTCCGTTATGGGTATCGCCCCCACCCGGCCGGCTTCGCCGGCCACCCTCCCCCGCACGCGGGGGAGGGATCAAGAGTGAGCAACGGCAGATGAGCAAGACAAGGCCAACAACCACGGCCAACAACAATGAGGCGCAGACCATGACCGGCACCATCACCATCACGGGCGGCAACAGCGCGGCTTCTTCAACCCTCCCCACCCGGGCCGCGCTTGCGGGCGCCCGGGCGCAGGCTCTTGCGGGGAGGGTCGCCCGCCGAAGCCTTGGCGAAGGCGGGCGGGGTGGGGGTCGCGCCGTGCCGGTCGCCAAATCCCGCCGCGCCGGCCTGCTCGGCGGCACCTCCTCGCTGGCGCTCGCCACCGCCTCGGTGATCGTGGCCTTGGGGGTGAGTTTGCCGGAGGGGGCAAGGGCGCAGGTGGCGCAATGCACGCTGACGGGCGCCGATCAAAACTGCTACAATGCGGTATCTCTTTCGGCGGGCGGCTACGGCATTAAAGACACCGGCACCCTCACGGTCACCAATCAGGCGAACGGCTCCATTTACGGCTTCATTTTCGGCAGGAGCTTCGGCATCACCGCGGCCAATGCCATCGTCACCGGCAACGACGGCGTGATCAGGGCCACGGGCACGCTGGCCGGCGGCGGCGTCAGCGGCGGCATCGCCATCCGGGCGATGTCCACCATGGATGCGGCGGGTAACCTCACTGGCGGCAACGTCACCATCACCAACGGCACCGGCACGGCCGGGGGGGCGGTGGGCATTATCGAGGCGACTCGCTATTGGCGGCATTGCCATCAAGGCCGACGGCATCGCCACGGTGAGCAACAAAGTGGGCGGGCCGGATCACCGGCAATGCCAATGCCATCTATGCCCCGATTATCAATCTCACCAATGACGGCCTGATCGAGGCGACGGCGGATGCTGGCGGCAATGGCGGCCGGCTTCGCCATTGTCGGCGATGTCATCAGCGTGACCAATTCCGGCACCATCCAAGAGAATGGCGCCCAGGGCAGGGCCATTAGTGCCACTTTCAGCACTTCGTCCTCGGCGACCGTCAATAATCTGGCCGGCGGCCTGATCCAGGCCAAACAATGGCACGTCCGAAGCCATTAGTGGCATCACCGTCAATATCACCGGCAATGACGGCCGCATCGAGGCGACAGGCACGGGGGCCGGGCCATTTTGGCGCCGACGTCGCAACCGTGTTGAACGGCAACGGCACCATCACCGCCGGCCGATTTGCCATCGCCGGCGCAACGAGCGTCATTCTCTCCGGCAACAACGGCCTGATCGAGGCGACGGGTACGAACGGCAAGGCCATTTATGCGGAGGACGGCGACGTTACCGTCACCAATTCGAAGATAATCCAGGCGACCGCCCTGGCGGCATTGCCATCAAGGCCGACGGCATCGCCACGGTGAGCAACAAAGTGGGCGGGCGGATCACCGGCAATGCCACCGCCATTTATGCCTCGACCATCAATCTCACCAATGAGGGCCTGATCGAGGCGACGGCAGATCTCAGCCCTGGTATGGTGGGGGTGGGCACTGCCATTCATGGCGATGCCGTCACCGTGACCAATTCCGGCACCATCCGCGAGAACGGCGCCGCGGGCCACGCCATCGGCGCTGTGGGCGATATTGGCTCGGCGACCGTCAACAATCTTGTCGGAGGCACCATTCAAGCCAATGGCACGAATGGCGTGTCCGATGCCATCAACGCGAATACCGTCAACCTCATCGGCAATGACGGCCGCATCGAGGCCACAGGCGCCGACGGCCGGGCCATTAACGGCAACACCATAACGGCGTTGAACGGCGCCGGCACCATCACCGCCGGCAGGTATGCCATCAACGGCATCAGCGTCACCCTCAGCGGCAACAACGGCCTGATCGAGGCGACGGGCGCAGGCGGCAACGCCATTTATGCTTATACCGATGCCAGCGTCACCAACTCCAAGACCATTCAGGCGCTGGCGGCGGGCGGCACCGCCATCAACGCCGGCGGCAAGGCCACGGTGCACAATCTTGCCGGCGGGGCGATTGCGGGCGGCACCAGTGCGATTGTGGCCGCCACGCTCGACGTGACCAACGACGACGGCGCTTCGATCAGCGGCGGGGCCAATGCGATCGAGGGATCGGGCACGGTGCGCAACGCCGGCACGATCTCGGGCGGCACGGCGTCGGTGGCGTTCAACGGCGCAAGTGGGACCAATACGCTCATCCTGCAGACCGGCTCCAAGCTGATCGGCGATGCGGTGGGCAGCGCGGCGGGCGCGAGCAATGCGCTGGTGCTTGAGGGCCGGGGCGTCGCCGATAATAATTTCATCGGCTTCAATTCGCTGGTCATGTCGGGTGACGCCTGGGGGTTGAATGGCAGCGCCGAGGTCGGCACGGCAAGTTTGAACAGCGGTATTTTGACGGTCGGCGACGGGAGTCATCGCGACGCCACGCTCATCGGCGACGTTACCTTGAATTCGGGAGCTATACTGGCGGGTTTCGGAACGATCGCCGGCGACGTCAACGTCGCGAACGGTGGCAACTTGGCACCGGGCTCTTCCATAGGGACATTGACGGTCACCGGCAATGCCAGCTTTGCGCCTGGCGCGATCTTCACCATCAACGTCTCGCCGCATTCGGCCAGCAAGCTCGCCGTCGCGGGGACGGCCATATTGACCGGCGGGACCGTGCAAGTTCTGGCCGGCGGCACCGGTTTTGCGCCCTCGACCCAATACACGATCCTGACCGCCACCGGCGGCCTCGGCGGCACCACCTTTGGCGATGTCACCAGCGATCTCGCCTTCCTCACGCCGACGTTGAGCTACGATCCCAACGACGTGTTCCTGACGCTGGACGTGAATGCGACTGCGTTCCCGTCGGTGGCGATCACGCCCAACCAGCGCGCGGTGGCGGTGGCCTTGGCGCAAAGCCCGACGGACAGCGCGCTAGTGGCCGCCGTGCTTGGGCAGAACGCGGAGGGGGCGCGGCAGGCTTTCGATGCGCTCTCGGGCGAGGTCTTTGCCAGCGTGCATACGGTGCAGGCCGAGGATGCACTGCTGGTGCGCAGGGCGATCCTCGATCGCCTGCGCGCTGCGGCCTATGACGATGCGCCGGCTGCGTTGCGTCCGCTCGGTTATGGCGGGCCGGCGCTCGCCTATAATACGAACGAGGCCGCGAGCGGCGACTATGCGAGCGGCGCAAGCAACGATGCGAGCGGCGCAAGCGGCGGCCATGACGCCAGCGCCCCCTCTCCCCGCTTGGGGGGAGAGGGTCGGGGTGAGGGGGCCTACGCCGCCGACATGGCGCCACCGGCACAATTGCCGCTGAAGGCGCCGCTTCTAATCCCCCCGCGCGCACCGACCTATAGTTTCTGGGCGCAGGGCTTCGGCGCTTGGGGCCATGTCGATTTAGACGGCAATGCGGCCGCGTTGAAGGATAATTTCGCCGGCTTCATCGCCGGCGTCGACACACGGTTGGGCAGTCTCTGGCGGGCGGGGCTGACCGCCGGCTATACCCATGCCGATCTGAGCGTCGATGCGCGGCATTCCAGCGGCAATATCGACAGTGGCGTAATCGGGCTTTATGCCGGCGGGCCGATCGCCGGGCGCTTCAATGTACGTCTGGGCGGCACCTATACGTTCGACAATATCGACACCAATCGCTCGATCATCTTCCCCGGCTTTTTCGATGCCACGCACGCGAGTTTCAACGGCCATGCGGCCCAGGTCTTTGCCGAGCTGGGCTACGGCATGAGCTTTGGCCGCCTCGCGGTGGAGCCTCTGGCGGGGCTTGCTTACGTGAACGTGCACACCGGCGGCTTTGCCGAGAGCGACGACACGACGGTCGATCTGGCGGCGCTCAATGTGGCGAGCGGCACCGAGAACACCGGCTATTCGACGCTGGGCCTGCGGCTCGCAACCCTGTTGCCGCTGTCCAACGGCGCGATCCTCACCCCGCATCTGACGGCGCAGTGGCAGCACGCCTTTGGCGATGTGAGCCCTTCGGCCGCGCTCGCCTTCCAATCGACCGGCATTGCCTTTGACGTCGCCGGCGTGCCGATTGCGCGCAACGCAGGCCTGATCGACGCCGGGCTCGACTGGCGCGTGACGCCGCAGGCCAAGCTCGGCGTCTCTTACTGGGGCGATCTCGCCTCCGACGCCCAGGTCCACGCGGTCAAAGGCAGCTTCACCTGGGATTGGTAGGCGGAGGACGGAAATCAGAAGTCAGAGGCAACGGGCTAAAAACGCCTGACGACCCTAATGAATGAAGGCAGTGCCACGCGGCCGCCTCCCCTTGAAAAGGGGAGGTCGACCGCCGCAGCGTGAGCGAAGGCGGTCGGGTGGGGATCGTGAGCCGATGATTGCGGCAAGTAGCCCGCATGGAGCGCAAGCGGAATGCGGGGTTATTCGCGGCAGGGCCTTTGATCCCCACCCGGACGGCTTCGCCGTCCGACCTCCCCTTTGCAAGGGGAGGTAAACCCGCGGCGCCGCTTTCGTTCATTGCCGTGGTCGTCACATTTATGGTCGTCACTCATTTCCATGGCCATCACGCATTCCTATGGTCGTCTCGCGCGGCCATTCCACCAGCCACCTCCCCTTTGCAAGGGGAGGTGAAGCTGTGGCCTCGCCTTCATTCATTCTCATAGTCGTCACATCTGGCCATCGCGCATTCCTACGATCATCACGCGAGGCGCTTCGTCACCTCCCCTTGAAAAGGAGAAGTCGTCCACCGGACGGTAGAAATGGCGAGTTGTTGTTTATTCAGCGGTCTTGGCTCTTCGCGGAGCGCGCGCCACGGGCGCAACAGATTTCCTCGATGCGGCGGATTTGTTGGTTTCTTTGGCCGACGCATGCTTACGGTCCGGCCGGCGCGCGGCCGATGCGGCTGTTGCCTTGGCGGCGCCCGAGTCGCTCTTAGTCTTATGCGACGCCTTGGCGGTTTTGCCGCGCTTGCTCTTACCGCCGCCTTTGGCGGCACGCGCTTGCAGCAGGCTGATGGCCTGTTCAAGCGTCACGGTATCGGGCGTCATGTCGGGCGCAAGGGTCGCATTGATGCCATCGTGACTGACGTAAGGGCCATAGCGGCCGTTCTTGACCACGATCGGGCCGCCTTTGTCAGGATGTTCACCGAGTGTCTTGCCTGGATCGGCACCAAAGCGACGCCCTTTGCCGGGCTTTAATTTTTTTTCGGCGATGAGGGTGACCGCGCGATTGAGACCGATCCTCAGGACTTCATCGCCTTCTTCCAGATTTGCATAAGTCTTGTTGTGCTTCACGTAGGGGCCGAAGCGGCCGATGCCGGCGACAATCATTTCGCCGTCTTCCGGGTGAGGGCCCACGTCGCGTGGCAGCGCAAGCAGTGCCAACGCTTTTTCGAGATCGATGTCGTCGGCGGACAGGCCCTTGGGTATGCTCGCCCGTCTGGGCTTTTCCGCTCCTTTTTCCTTGGAGGCCTCGCCAAGTTGGAGATAAGGCCCAAATCGCCCGCCGCGCAACGTGACGTCGAGTCCGGTGGTGGGATCTTCGCCGAGGACCTTTGTGCCGTTCACCGCCGCTTGTGAGCCAGGCGTCATCTGCCGGGTAAAATTGCATTCCGGATAGTTCGAGCAGCCGATGAATGCACCGAAACGCCCCAGTTTGAGCGAGAGTTTGCCGCTGCCGCATTGAGGGCACAGGCGGGGATCGCCGCCTTCCACGCCGGCCGGGAAAATGTGCGGGGCGAGAAGTTCGTTGAGCGCATCGAGCACTTCGGCGACGCGCAAATCCTTGATCTCGTTGACCGCGCCGATGAAATCGATCCAAAAATCTTCCAGAACTTTTTTCCAATCGATTTCGTGATTGGCAATGCGGTCAAGCTGCTCTTCCAGATTGGCCGTGAAGTCGTATTCAACATAGCGCTGGAAAAAGCTTTCCAGGAAACCGACCACCACACGACCTTTGTCTTCCGGCATCAGACGCTTCTTTTCGATGCGAACATAGCCGCGATCTTGAAGCACTTGCAGGATTGCAGCGTAGGTCGAAGGCCGCCCGATCCCGAGTTCTTCCATACGCTTGACGAGCGCGGCCTCGGAATAGCGCGGCGGCGGCTCGGTAAAATGCTGCGAGGAATTGATCGCTTTCTTGGCGAGCAATTCGCCTTCGTTCATCGCAGGCAGGCGGCGCGATTTATCGTCATCGCTCGGCTCATCGATGCCTTCCTGATAAAGCGTGAGGAATCCGTCGAACTTCACCACCTGACCGGTTGCACGAAGTTCGAGATTGCGGGCGCCGGCTTTAGCCGTGATGTCGATGCTCGTGCGTTCAAGCTCCGCCGATTGCATTTGGCTGGCCACCGCACGATTCCAGATCAGTTCGTAAAGGCGCGCTTGGTCGCGATCGACGTATTTGGCCACATCACCCGGTGAACGATTGGCGTCGGTGGGCCGGATTGCTTCGTGCGCTTCCTGCGCGGTCTTGGATCGGTTCTGGTAGGTGCGAGGCGCGTCGGGGACGTAGGTCTTGCCGTATTGCTCGCCGATCATGCCGCGGATCGCGCCGATTGCTTCGGGCGCCATGTCGATGCCGTCGGTCCGCATATAGGTAATGAGCCCGACAGTCTCGCCATCGAAATCAATGCCTTCATAAAGACGCTGCGCAAGGCGCATCGTGTGCGCGGGCGAGAAACCGAGTTTGCGGCTCGCCTCCTGCTGCATCGTTGAGGTGGTAAAAGGCGGCGGCGGATTGCGGCGGGCCGGTTTGGCTTCGACCGATGCCACCTTGAACACGGCGTCTTCGAGATCGCGGGTGAAAGCCTCGGCTTGCGCACCGGACGCGATGTCGAGACGCTGGATCTTCCGGCCATCGGCGCCGACAAAGCGGGCCTCGAAGGTTTCGTTGCGCGGTGTCGCGAGCGTCGCGGCAATTGACCAATATTCTTTGGCAACGAATTTTTCGATTTCGAGTTCGCGGTCGCAAACCAGCCGCAGAGCGACGGATTGCACGCGGCCGGCCGAGCGCGCACCGGGCAGTTTGCGCCAAAGCACCGGGGAGAGCGTAAATCCGACAAGATAATCAAGCGCCCGGCGCGCGAGATAGGCATCGACCAGGGCGGCGTCGATCGCACGCGGGTGCCGCATCGCCTCCGTGACGGCTTGTCTGGTGATGGCATTGAACACGACGCGCTCGATCGCCTGGCCTTTCAGGGCGTTCTTCTCGCGCAGGACTTCGAGCACATGCCACGAAATGGCTTCGCCTTCGCGATCGGGGTCCGTGGCGAGAATCAGCTTGTCAGCCCCTTTGAGCGCGCGCGCGATATCGTTGACGCGTTGCTTCGATTTGGGATCGACCTCCCACAACATGCGGAACCCGGCGTCTGGGTCGACGGATCCGTCCTTTGCCGCCAAATCACGAATATGTCCAAAAGAAGCGAGAACCTCGTATCCGGCCCCGAGGTATTTATTGATCGTCTTCGCCTTGGCCGGCAATTCAACAACGACAATCTTCATGGGAACCCAATAAACTAACCTTCCGCCCGAACTGCCGCGGACGGAATCGACCAGTTGCTTTTGCCGGGAACATGGTGAAGGCAGCCGCAAGTGTCAAATCGGCATGTGTTGCCGGCGGCTTTAGACCAGCCAATTGCGGCTGGAACGGGACATCGCTACCACCAATGGACAACCTATGGCTGTAATTTTACTAACGCGCCAGAAAAGGTTTAGTTTTTTACGCGGAGGTGTTATTTTGCATAGCGGACTCTGTGTGGACCGCAATGGCTGTGCCACGTGCCTTTGGGGTGATTTAACGCGCTCAATGTCGGAAACAACGGAACCTCACAATATTGATGAAGGATGTGCGGTAGCGAGCTACGTCGCGACCGTTTCGTCAGATCTTGCCAACATGGCCCGCGGCACGGGTCTTGAGACGCTCGGTTATTTGCTCGAGATGGTTCGGATGGAAGCCGAGAATCTTGTCCGCAATGGACAAAACGAGTCCTCGCGATAAATGTCAAAATCACGAAACCCACTCGGGATCGTAAATTATTCGTTTGGAAAGCCTCGGCTGCTCATGCACGGCGTTGTCGGTTGATCCAGCCTTGCCGCGCACTCTTTTCACACCCTTAGGGCAAGTCCTTAGGGCATCTAGGGCAAGTCGCGTGCGGCCGCTTTAAAAGCGTTACGCTAATAAGGCCGGCGCGTTAGACCAACGACACCAAGCCCCCGCCATGGCGCTCCAATCGTCCGGCGATTTCGAGTTCCAAGAGCACCGTGCGCACGATCGCCGGCGAGGTGCGCGATAGGCGCACAAGATCGTCCAGCAAGACGGGTGCCGGCCCGAGTAGCGCAATGATGCGGCTACGCTCGTCGTCGCCCGGCTCAACAAAATCGGGGCTGGGGACATCTCGTTCAGGTTCCTTGGCCGGTGGAATTTCGAATTTGCGGCCCAGAATCGAGCTCAGCGCGTTCATAACGTCGGCTGCCTCCGTCACCAAAGTAGCACCCTGCTTGATCAAGTTGTTTGTGCCCTCCGCGCGCGGATCAAGCGGTGAGCCAGGGACGGCAAAGACTTCGCGTCCCTGCTCGCCGGCAAAACGCGCCGTAATGAGCGAGCCGGAGCGGCGGGCCGCTTCGACAATCACAACGCCGAGCGAGACGCCTGAAATCAATCGATTGCGGCGCGGGAAATCGTGCGCGCGCGGCTCCCAGTTGAGCGGCATTTCCGATATCGCGGCGCCCTCGGTCACAATGGCTTTCAGCAAATCTGTATGGTCGGGCGGATAGATACGCCCATGTCCACCGGCCAGCACGGCAACCGTTCCCGTCGTTATGCTGGCGCGATGGGCCGCGGCGTCGATGCCGCGCGCAAGACCCGAGACTATTCCGAAGCCGTTTTTGCCGAGCTCGGCCGCCAAAGTTTGGGCGAATTTCATGCCGGCGGCCGATGCGTTTCGCGATCCGACGATCGCCACAAGCGGCTGATTGAGAATTTCCGCTTGGCCGAGTACGGCAAGCAAAGGCGGCGGGTCATCGATCATCTGCAATCGCGCGGGATAATCTGCCTCGCCCACGGCGATGAGCTCGATGCCGCGCACACGTGCCGCGCTCAATTCACGCTCGGCCTCTTCGTGCGAACAGACGTGGCCGGGTCTCGTGGCGCCGCCACGACGCGCGAGCGACGGCAATGCCTCGAGCGCGGTTCGCGCGCTGCCATAGCGATTGATCAGTTCGCGAAACGTGCGTGGCCCGATATTGTCGCTGCGGAAAAGACGCAGCCAATCAAGCCGTTGTTCGTCGCTCAGTTGCGCTCGTTTCGTCAAAACTTCCCCCTTTGGTTGCCGGGGGAGCATCGCCTAACTAAGCCGCCATCACAACCGAATATTGTAAAAATTCAATTGGAAGTTTTACACCGGATGCGTTGCTTTTGTACCGATCTTGTCTTCGCTTCCATTGAGCAAACGGGCGATATTGGCTCGATGCTTGATCCATAAGAGGGCGGTGAGCGTGAGAAATAAGACGGCAGTCGCGGGGTTGAACAAGCGCCATAGAGCAAAGGGCGTGAGGGCGCTGGCGATCAAAGCAGCAAGCGACGAATATCGAGATAAGGCCGCCACGACGAGCCAAATGGCACAGAAGATAAGGGCTCCCGGCCAATAAATCCCCAGCAAAATCCCGATATAAGTGGCGACACCCTTGCCGCCTTTGAACTTCAGCCAAATCGGAAAGAGATGGCCGAGGAAAGCGCCAAGCGCCGCGGCGTCAACCGCATAAGATGCCATGACCGGAGTGGCAGTTCGCGAGACGACGTAAGCGCTACCCAACGCCGCCGCGGTGCCTTTGAGCATATCGCAGAGGAGCGTCGCCGCCGCGACGGCTTTGCGTCCCGTGCGCAACACGTTGGTTGCGCCGATGTTGCCCGAACCAATGGTTCGTACATCGGGGCCGCCCGCAGCCCGCGTCAAAATCAAACCGAAGGGAATAGAGCCCAGCACATAGCCGAAAATGAACGAGAAGGCGATGATCATACGAACTCGTATACGGTGCGTCCGCCGACAATGCTTCGCACCACGCGCCCCATAAAACGCGCTTCATCGAAGGGTGTGTTTTTGCATTTCGATTTAAGCTCGGCCGGATCGACAATCCAAGGCATATCCATGTCGACCACAATGAGGTCCGCCGGCGCGCCACATCTGAGGGTGCCGCCGGAAAGGCCAAGGATTTCTGCCGGTCGTGTCGACATCGCGCGCAACAGCGTCATGAGTTTGAGTTCGCCATTATGCACGAGCCTGAGGCCCGCAGTAAGCATGGTTTCCAAACCGATTGCGCCGGCGGCTGCTTCCGCGAATGGCAGTCGTTTGGTCTCGACATCCTGCGGATTATGATCGGAAATCACCACATCGATCAGGCCGGAGGCAAGGGCCTCAATCAGCGCTTTACGATCTTCTTCCGCCCGTAGGGGCGGGGACAGTTTGAGAAACGTGCGATAGGGCCCGATATCATTTTCATTCAGCGTGATGTGATTGATCGAAGCGGACGCTGTGACGGCGAGTCCTGCATCCTTCGCGCGGGCAAGCACGTCAAGCAACTCGGCGCAGGTGATCGAGGCGGCATGATAAAGCCCTTTTGTGAGCGCCACCATGCGCATGTCACGCTCCAACATGACCGTTTCCGCGGCCTTAGGAATGCCGAGCAGTCCAAGCCGGGCGGCGAGTTCGCCTTCATTCATCACGCCATCGCCGATCAGATCGGGATCTTCGGTGTGATGCACGATCAGTGCATCGAAGTCGCGGGCATAAGTGAGCGCCCGCCGCAGGACCTGCGCGCTGGTAAGGCTTTTGGCGCCGTCGGTGAAGGCAACCGCTCCGGCCGCTTTCAACAGTCCGATCTCGGCCATCTCCTTGCCTTGCAGCTCCTTTGTGATAGCGGCCATCGGATGGACGTGCACGATCGCCGTGTCGCGGGCGCGGCGCAAAACGAAGTCGATTGTTGCCGGATCGTCGAGAGTGGGCGAGGTTTCCGGTTGACAGATGATGGTGGTCACGCCGCCGGCCGCCGCCGCTTGGCTTGCCGACGCAAGCGTCTCGCGAGAACTGGCGCCGGGCTCGCCGACGAAGGCGCGCATATCAATCAGACCGGGAGCGACAAGTTTTCCGCGACAGTCGATGATCTCGGTGCCTTCCGGCACTCCGGCGGCGCCGATGCCCTTCTTGGTGTCGCGAATGACACCGTCGGCGACGAGCACATCGCCGGCAATATCGAGATCACGCGACGGATCGACGATCCGGGCATTGGCGAGCAGAATGGGGCAGCGGTCAAATAACATCATGCATTCGGCAAATTGCGCGACAAGGCTTCCAGCACCGCCATGCGCACGGCGACGCCCATTTCGACCTGTTCGCGGATCAGCGAGCGTACGCCGTCGGCGACGATGGAGTCGATCTCGACACCGCGATTCATCGGCCCTGGATGCATCACCAGCGCGTCGGATTTGGCGTAGCTGAGTTTTCTTTCATCGAGCCCGTAATAATGGAAATATTCCGAGACCGACGGAACGTAAGAGCCGTTCATACGCTCGCGTTGTAGCCGCAGGGTCATGACGATGTCCGCATCCGCGAGGCCCTCGCGCATATCGCGCGCCACCTCGACGCCGAATCGTTCGATGCCGGTTGGCAATAGGGTCGAGGGGCCCACCACGCGCACCCGCGCGCCCATCGTGTTAAGGAGAATAATGTTGGAGCGCGCGACCCGTGAATGCAGGATGTCGCCGCAAATGGCCACGAGCAAACCTTCGATGCGGCCTTTATTGCGCCGAATCGTGAGGGCATCGAGCAGAGCCTGGGTCGGGTGCTCATGGCCTCCGTCGCCGGCGTTGATGACCGAACAGTCAAGTTTGCTCGCGAGCAATTCGACCGCGCCGGACGCGTGATGGCGCATTACGAGGATGTCCGGATGCATGGCGTTGAGGGTGATCGCGGTATCGATCAGCGTCTCGCCTTTGCGCATAGAGGACGAGGAGACCGACATATTCATGACGTCGGCTCCCAAGCGCTTGCCCGCCAATTCGAACGACGATTGCGTGCGGGTAGAGGCTTCGAAAAAGAGATTGATTTGAGTGCGCCCCCGCAGGGTCGTGCGCTTTTTTTCGATTTGACGATTCAGCTCAACGAATTCTTCGGCGAGATCGAGGAGGCCACAGATTTCAGTGTGAGCAAGTCCGTCAATCCCCAACAGGTGTCTGCGATTGAGGACGAACGATGATTTTGCCGCAACGGTCATTAAAGGCACCTCTATAGGCGCAGTTCCTCGATCGGGCAAGCTGTCAGTAGCACACGATTTGTCCGGTTTCATGCCCTTGTAAAGGAGCGGGCCAATAAACCGGGCAACATGGCAACAGGAACACAGGATGCAGAAGTTTCGAGACATAGCTGCTGGGAGCGCAAGAGCCTCTCGGCCTTGGAGGCGGCGGCGATTTTGGGATGTTCGGAGCGGCAATTCCAGGTCCAGGTTCCGGAGGCGAACTGTGATCGAGCTTGGCGATTCCGTTCCGGAACGAACCTTCGGTGTTCATTGTTGTTGTTAGCGCGTAGCGATGCCGTGTTTGCCGTGTTTCGCGCTGCATCGGAGGAAACTCTCATGAAATCAATTGTTAAGTTTGGTTCGGCCGCCGCAATAATCGGCACCCTGAGCCTAGCCGTCGCCATGCCGAGCGAGGCGCACGGCGTCCGCCGGACGTCGGCCGCGGTCGGTGCCCGTGCCGGAGCGGTAATGGGTGCTGCGGCCGTGACCGCCGCGAACGGGTTCTATTACGGTCCTGGCTATGGCTATGGCTATGGCTATGCGCCGGGTCCGTTTGGGCAGGGCTATTCGGGTCAGTTTGGGCAGGGCTATTCGGGTCAGTTTGGGCAGGGCTATTCGGGTCAGTTTGGGCAGGGCTATTATGGTTACCCGGGCTATGGCTACGGCTACCAGCCGGGCCTGTTCGGATTTGCTCCGGCTACCGGCTACGGGGTGCCGGCCACCACGGCCTTTGCCGGGCCATTGCCCGGGCCAGTCGTTGGCGGTCCCGGCTTCCCCAAACTCGGTGACGTTTGCTGGCACGTGACCGATGTAGATCGCGGCTTCGGCTATTACACCACATGCCCGACACCGCAAGCCGGCGCGGTCAGGACCCCGGCCGGACGACGATATAAATAAGATCCATGGGGTTACGGCGAGCAGGGCGGCCACCCTTCGATTTGGATCGGGAGGGCGGTCGCCACCGCAAACGATCTCATCGGTTTTGCAAGCGTGAAAGCCGGTCAAGCGCGCCCTGCAAAATGAACATTGCGGCATGCTCGTCAATGACGCTGGCGCGCCTGGCGCGGCTGACCTTGTTTGCGATCAGTTCGCGTTCCACGGCGACGGTGGACAGCCTTTCGTCCCAAAAGGCGATCGGCAAATCGGTCAGCTTGGCAAAATTGCGTGCGAAGGCACGGGTTGACTGCGCACGGGGGCCTTCCGACCCATCCATATTAAGAGGCAGACCCAAGACAAATCCGACCACGGCGCGTTCGGCGGCCAGGACAAGCAGGCGCGTGGCGTCCGCGCTGAATTTTGTGCGCACGAGCGTTTGGACACCTGTCGCGAGATGACGATCGGAATCGCTGGCGGCAACCCCGATCGTTTTGGTACCGAGATCGAGTCCCATCAGCGCGCCACGCGGTCCAAATTGCGACGCCATATCGATCAAGGAACCGCTCGTCATGATTGGATCGTTTCCGTCGGATTGAGCAAGATGGCTATAGGCCTATCGTCTTATAGAACAAGAAGCAGGGGGCCGCCGAGCCTACGAACTTTGCTTCTTATTTTGCTTCATTGCGGTCTTTCGCCTATGAAGGCGGCGAGGTTCCTTCGACCGGATGCTTCATGGCCAAGCTCACACTCTCCCTCGCCGTCGGCCCCTATGATCGCACGCGGGCCCTCATTGACGGGACGGTGCGCATCGACGGCGTCGACCCCATCTGCATGACGCTTCCGCCGGAGGAAATTTTCTTCCGGGCGCTGCGTCACGCCGAGTTCGACGTATGCGAACTGTCGCTGTCGAGCTTTACGGTGAAAACCGCGCAAGGCGGCGGTCCTTATGTCGGCGTGCCCGCTTTTGTCTCGCGTGCGTTTCGCCACGCTTCGATTTACGTGCGGACCGACCGCATCAAGAAGCCGGAGGATTTCAAGGACAAGCGGGTCGGCGTCCCCGAATATCAGCTCACCGCCAATGTGTGGGCGCGCGCGATTCTCGAGGATGATTTTGGTGTGAAGCCATCCGATGTTTGTTGGATTCGTGGCGGCATCGAACACGCGGATCGAGCGGAGAAGATTTCGATCACGCTGCCGAAGGACGTTAAGCTCGAGAACGCACCGGCCGGCAAAACCATTTCGGCGCTGCTCGCCGAAGGCGCGATCGACGCTTTTATCGCACCGCGACCCCCATCCTTGCCTAAGGACACGCCAAATATCGGCTGGTTGTTTCCTGATCCGGTGGCAACGGCCAAGGATTATTTTAAGCGCACCGGCATCTTTCCGATCATGCATCTCGTTGGCGTGCGCCGCTCGCTCGCCGAGCAGCACCCGTGGCTGCCCGGCGCGGTCTTCAAGGCGTTTGCCCAAGCAAAAGACGTTGCGCTCGATTTGCTCGCCGATCCATCGGCAGCGAAAGTCACGCTGCCATTCGTGGAGGAGCGTCTTAACGAGGCGCGCGTTTTGATGGGCGAAAATTTCTGGCCTTACGGCCTGGAAGAAAACCGCAAGACCCTCGAGGTATTCTTGCGTCACCATCATGCACAGGGACTTTCATCCAGGCTCGTCACTCCCGATGAGTTGTTTCACGGCGGCACGGTGGAGACGTTCAAGCTATAGTTCCAAAAAGGAATTTCACGATGGTTGCGATCACATCGATTGCCGGCGGCGCGCCCAAGCCGGTATTCGATATTCTGGGACCGCGTTTTCTTGCCAAGAGCGGTCACAGCTTGAATGCGCTTTACGACAGTATGAGCGGCGTCGCCCAGCGCGTGGCCGCGGGCGAAGCGTTCGATGTCCTGGTCATGCCGGTGCCGTTGATCGAGGCTTATGTGAAAGAGGGGATTGTGAAGCCGGATGGCCGCGCCGCGCTGGCCAATGTCGGCTTGGCGGTCGGCGTTAAAGCCGGGAGGACGACGCCGGATGTGTCCACGCCCGATGCGTTGCGACACGCATTGCAGAAGGCTCGCGCCGTCGTTCATGCCCCGCCGAATGCGACTCCGAGCGGAGCCCAAAGTGACAAGGTCATCAACGAGCTCGGCCTTGCCGATGAACTGACCGGCCGCGTGATCCATAAGGTCGGGCTTGCCGGCGGATTGGCGGCGATCGCAAGCGGGGAGGCGGAGATCGGGATTTTTCCCACAAGTGAAATCGTCAACGCCGAGGGGGTCGCTTTGGCGGGCCCGCTACCGCCGAGCTTGCAGCTGATTATTCGCTATGGTGCCGGCGTGACCGAGACGAGCCAGGCTGCAGATGTCGCGACCGAATTCATTCGCTTTCTCGTCGCCCCGGAGAATCGGTCGGTGTGGATGCGTTCCGGCTTCGACCCGGTCGACGAATAATCGTCGGCTACAAAGCTCGACGCAATTGCGCGAGCACTTTCAAGCCGGCGTAACCGTCGGCCGGTTGCATGCCGACGCTTTTTTGAAACGCCAACACAGCTTTAATTGTGTCACTGCCGGTGCGGCCGTCGACGCCGTCGGTTTTGAAACCGCGCTCATTTAGACGACGCTGAATTTCCTTCACTTCAGCCATGGTCGGCGTGCGTTCTCCGCCCGGAAATGGCTGACGGAAAGGTTTGTCGCCGCGGATGAGGTCGCCGAGATGGCAGAGCGCCAGTGTGTAGCTGGTCGAAGGATTATAAGAATAAACCGCGCGGAAATTCTGGCCGATGAGAAAAGCAGGGCCGCTGGCAACCGGCAGCCATAATTTCACACGATCGTCCGCCCGCGCAAAGGCACCGCCGTCGGCACGGCGCACGCCGAGCGCATTCCATTCGGCGTAAATGCGCCAGGTGCGGTTGTCGGCGAGATGACGCTGCGGCGGCGGCAATTTGACCTCGCAGCCCCAGGCTTCGCCGCGGCGATAACGCCCCCGCGTCATCAGATAATGGGCCGTGCCGGCAAGTGAATCGTCCGGCTTACCAAAGGGACTGGCGCGGCCGTCGCGGTCGTAATCGACCCCCATGTGCAGCCACACCTCCGGCATCCATTGGGTGTGACCCATGGCGCCGGCCCAGGAGCCAATCAGCTCTGGAGGCTTAGCCCAGCCGCGTTCGATAATGCTGAGGGCATTGATGAGTTCCGCCTCCCAATAGCGACGGCGGCGCGGCTCGCCCCAGGCCAATGTCGCCAGCGCGGGGAGCACGGGGCGCATGTATTTGCGATTGGTAACGACGTCGCCGAATGACGATTCCATACCCCAAAGCGCCAGCATGATATAGCGATCAACGCCGAAATCTTTTTCGATGCGATTCAGAAGACCGGCATATTCACGCGCGCGCTCTCTGCCTGTGATGACGCGCCATTCAGAACAACGCCGATTGATGTATTGCCAGAGCTGCTCGGAGAATTCGGGCTGCTCCCGGAAGGCCTTAAAAACGCTCATGTCCGGTGCGAGGACGCCCATTACGCGATCATAGGTCGCAACCGAAATGCCGCGGCTAATCGCGCGCGCGCGAAAAGCATTGACCCAGTCTTCAAAATTTCCGGAACGCGCGAGCGCGGGCCCTGCAAACGCAAAGCTCGCGGCCGTGCCGAGTGCGGCCGTAATCCAGTCGCGGCGGCTAAGTGGACTTAAACTGTGCGTAGCGTTTTCGTGCGCGATTTGCTTCATGGCGGCATATTAGAATTCGTGCGAACGTGTGACGATCAGTCCTTCGCCCGCTCAACATAAGACCCATCGGCGGTGTTGACCACAACGCGCGTTCCGGTGGTGATATGGGTCGGCACCATCGTGCGCACCCCGTTCGACAGCATGGCCGGCTTAAACGAGCCGGAGGCGGTTTGTCCCTTCACCACCGGCTCGGTATCTGTGATTTCCAACGAGACTTTTTGTGGAATCTCGATCGACACCGGCGTGCCTTCGTGAATGGCGAGGCTCACCACCATGCCTTCTTGGAGATATTTCTGGTAATCGCCGACCACGTCGGGGGGGACTTGGACTTGTTCATAATTTTCCTGGTTCATGAAATGAAAGCCGTCGCCGTCTCTGTAGAGATAATTGAACTCGAGGTCCTCGACATGGGCGCGCTCGACCTGATCGGTGGTCTTATAACGCTGCATGGTCTTTACGCCGTCCGAAATTCGGCGCATGTCCACCTGGGTTGTCGGGGTGCCTTTGCCGGGATGGAAATTTTCAGCCGTGAGGACGACATAGAGCTTGCCGTCGATCTCGACGATATTACCTTTGCGAAGCGAGCTGGCGATGACCTTCACGGGGTGACTACCTTTGCGTTTCGGGCGGACCTTGATCCGGATGACGGGCCGCAGATTCGGGCCGCAACATAGCGATCTTGGCGGCCGACGCCAGCCTTTCCGAATTGGCTGTCAATCAAGGTGAATTTGTGGTGCTGGCCACCCGACCCTCCCCATCGACTGCACGTAAAATTTCAGTCCGACCGCCGCGCCGCCCACTAAGTGCTGGCGGGGGGAGTGGGTGTCAAAACGCAAGAGTGAACATCGACGTTAAGCCATTATAGATCAAGGTACATTCTTTTAACACGTCGCGGCCGATGAGCCCATCAATGCCCTGTCCGCGTAAATGTGTTTCGATGACAGGGATAGCCGGAATAAAATGACCCGCCGTCGCGATGGCGCCGGGGATAAACAATGAAACGTCGTACTGATTGCAATAGTGATGATTACCCCCGGTAGACGGGGTCGATATGGGTACTCTTCCTGTCGGCTGTAGTCCTAGGCTTGCCACTAACGCGGGATCTACGCATGTGCCAGACGCGCCAGTATCAACGAGAAATGTACCTGTTGATGCTAGGGGTAACTGCGCCCCGGCCGCAGTCAACGCCTGCGCGCGCGGAACACTGATGCTGATCTGTGCTGTTAAAAGTGGACCAGCCGCGGCAATATTCAGATTGATGCATGGCATTCCAAGTCAAGCTCGCGCGTGAAGAACTGTATTTGTTCAGCAGGCGTTATCTGCTTGACCATAAAAGGCTCGAGTTTGAAACGCTCATACCCAACCTTCAATGCGTCAGCGTAGGTATCGTAGATGCCCTCTATCGAGTTGCCCTTGATCAGAACAAACTTACCAATGCTCGCTAGAAGCTCTGCCAGCTTGGCATTATAGGTGTCTAGTTCGGTCTGAAGCGGCGTTTGTTCGGTCATGCGCGCGGACATTGGTTGCACGGGCTCAGCCTCACAATGCACAGATAGCAATGCGGTTCCTTAGCACGACTAAGGTGGGGTCGTAAATATAGCAGGTGTCCAAAATGCTTCCTTTCTGGCTGCCCGGCGTCCATGCGGCACGAAGGCCGCATCTTTTGGCGCGTGGGCGCATTGCCGCGGCCTTGCGCGCGTGGTTTATGGCGCAGGATTTTGTCGAGGTGGAAACCGCGGCCTTGCAGGCCTCGCCCGGCAATGAAACGCATTTGCACGGCTTTGCGACCGAACTAACGGGGCCGGACGGGCAAAGCCATTGCCTTTATCTGCGCACGTCACCGGAATTTGCTTGCAAGAAATTATTGGCCGCCGGCGAAGCGCGCATTTTCGATTTCGCACGCTCCTTTCGCAATCGCGAGCGGGGCGCGTTGCATCATCCCGAATTCACTTTATTGGAGTGGTACCGTGCGCAAGCACCTTATGAGACATTGATGGACGATTGCGCGGCGATGATTGCCGAAGCGGCGCGTGCGGCCGACGTGACCACGTTTTCTTTTCGCGGGCGGACAATCGATCCCTTTGCGGCGCCCGAGCGACTGACGGTCGCTGCCGCGTTCGAGCGCTGTGCCGGCATCGATTTGTTGGCGACGGTGAGGGCGGGGGAGGGCGATGCTGCGGCGTTCGCTATTGCAGCCGCACAGGCGGGCGTCCCAACCGCGGAGAATGACAGCTGGAGCGATATTTTCAGCCGCATATTGGCCGAAAAAATCGAGCCGGAGCTCGGCAATGGCCGCGCCACAATTCTTTACGACTATCCGTTGCCGCAGGCGGCGCTCGCTCAGCGGAAACCGGGCAGCGACAACGTCGCCGAACGCTTCGAGCTTTACGCCTGCGGGGTGGAGCTCGCCAATGCTTTCGCCGAGCTCACCGATGCCGACGAGCAGCGTGCGCGCTTTGAGAAAGCGATGGCCGAAAAGCAACGCATTTACGGCGAGTGCTATCCTATCGACGAAGACTTCCTTGCAGCACTTGCTCAAATGCCGCAAGCCACGGGCTGCGCCCTTGGCTTCGACAGATTGGTGATGCTGGCGAGCGGCGCGCGCCACATTGAACAGGTGATTTGGGCGCCGGTCGTGGAATGACGAGCGTGCCCATCGGATATGAGGACAAGCGACTATGACCGCCAAAACGCTCCGCACGCCAACGCAATTACATGGCCATGGATTGCTTCCATCTGAACGGTTGGATGCGCTCGAAAAAGTGGCCGCGCGTTACGCCGTCGCATTGACGCCCGGGCTCGCGAATTTGATCGACCGCGACGATCCGGCCGATCCCATCGCGCGGCAGTTTATTCCCGACATCGCCGAGCTCGATGTACGGCCGGAAGAGCTGACCGATCCCATCGGCGATGGCGCGCATAGCCCCCTGGAAGGCGTGGTGCATCGTTATCCCGACCGGGTGCTGTTGAAGCTGACGCATTTCTGCGCGGTCTATTGCCGCTTTTGTTTCCGCCGCGAAATGATTGGAGCCGGCAAGGCGAAGGCCCTGGCGGCGGCGGCGCTTGCGCGCGCGTTGGATTACATCCGAGGCGATGCGAACATCTGGGAGGTCATTCTCACGGGCGGCGATCCGCTGGTGTTATCGGCGCGGCGTCTGCGCGCGGTGACAAAGGCGCTGGCGGACATCGATCATGTCAAAGTCGTGCGCATTCATACCCGCGTGCCGATTGCCGACCCCGCGCGCGTCACACCGGATCTGGTGCGAGCGTTGAAGGCCAAAGCAAAGCCCACTTACGTCGCCGTGCATGTCAATCATGTGCGCGAGCTGACGGCGGCGGCGCGCACGGCACTGGCGCGTTTGGCCGATGCCGGCTTCCCGCTTTTGGCGCAGACGGTGTTGCTCAAAGGGGTCAACGATACGCCTGCGGCGATGGAAGCCCTCATGCGCGCTTTGGTCGAATGCCGGATCAAACCCTATTATTTGCATCATGGCGACCTTGCCCCCGGCACATCGCATTTGCGCACCGACATTGCTACGGGCCAGGCACTGATGCGCGGCTTGCGCGGCCGCGTCTCCGGGCTTTGCCAGCCGACTTACGTGCTCGATATCCCCGGCGGATACGGAAAGTCGCCCATCGGGCCGAATTATCTGGAGCGTGGGGCGGACGCAGTTTGGGTCGAAGATTTTCAGGGGCAGCGGCATCATTATCGGTCGGCCTGAATATGCGTTTGCGAAAATCAGAAATCGTTACGCCGCACGCTCTTGTACTTTCACGTCGTTCAATGTTTTGTCGCCGGTGTGGATTGCGAGCAAATTAATTCCGACATTGAAAATCTTGTAATTGCGATTATCCAACCAGGCACGTATTTGATCCGCGTTTGCCTTGATCAACTCGACGAGCACGATCGGGCTATTTTTGTTGATAGTTTCCTGCGCGCCTTCGAGCGCTTGTTCCGTCATTTAAAACCTCTTAATCTTAAATCAGGTGCTGTTGTTTCTTGATGAATTCTCTCAACGCCGCGCGTACGCGATCGATCACGCCCAGCCATGCGCGGCTGTCGTCTTGGCGGAACAGGCGCGCGGTCGGGTACCACGGACTGTCGTCGCGATCGAGCAGCCAGCGCCAGTCGGGAACGAAGGGCAGCAGAACCCACACGGGCTTGCCGAGCGCGCCAGCGAGATGCGCGACGGCCGTGTCAACTGAGATGACAAGGTCGAGTTGCGAGATGACCGCCGCGGTGTCGGCGAAGTTCTTGAAGGCGGGGCCGAGATTGAGAATGTCTTTGCGTTCTTTGAGTAGCGCTTCATCGTCGGGCCGGGTGTCCTTTTGCAGACTGATAAAGGTCGCATCTAAGTCCAATAGTGGAAGGTAGGCACGTAGGCTACTGGAGCGGTTACGATCGTTGCCGTGTGTCGGGCTACCCGACCAAACGAGACCAATACGATGCCGGTTTTTGGATCCGAACCGTTTCTCCCACTCATCTGAGCGTATGGGCGAGGTCAGATAGGGCGCTGCCGAGGGAATTGTCTTTAACTCGGTTTTGAAAGCAAGGGGCAGGCTATTAACCGAGGTATGCAGATCAAAAGCCGGGAGTTGCTTATCTTTGGCCAGGCACTGCGCGACCCCGGTAAGGGTGGACATGAGCGGCCGAAGAGCCGCATCGATTTGAACGATGACATGGGCACCTTGCGCCGCAAGCAGGGGGATGTAACGGCAAAATTGAATGGCGTCGCCAAACCCTTGTTCGTTGTAAATTAAGATTCGTTTACCTTTGATCAATTCTTTGCCAAGCCAGGTTGGCTGCGTGAAATGGCGCAGTCGCGTTTTCCAATTGGTGCGCCTCCATCGCCATTCGTATTTGGCGAAACCACGCTTGAAGTCACCTAGCAGCAGCTGAAGCAACAACTCGTCCCACTGCGCCTCAGCATGATTGGGATCGATTGACTGTGCCCGAGCATAACTCGCCAGCGCCTCATCAAATCTTCTCAGATTAGTGAGGGCAAGCCCACGATGGGTGTGAGCATCGGCATTGTCCGGGTCGGTGGTAATGGCTCGATCGCAGCAATCGAGTGCTTTGTCGTACAGACCTTGATCGAACAATATTAAGCCAAGATTGGTCAAATAAACGGCATTGTTCGAACCCTTATTGTTAACCGCTTGATTGATCAGATCGACCGCTTCATCGGAGCGCTTGGATTGATGGGCTACGAGCCCGAGCAGGTGCAGACCATCTGCATGGTCCGGCCGCGCGGCTAACACCCGGCGATAATAAGCTTCCGCTTCGGTCAAGCGGCCTGACCGATGGAGCTCTACACCTGCTTTCAGGAGTTTCGATATTGCAGCATTTGCGACTGAACGTAATGAAATCTCCACCTCGCCATGGATTTGTTCATTTGTATTATTGTGTCCATTTATTTCGCTAACTTTGCGGTTTCCAACGAATTCGCTCAACGCCGCGCCTACGCGCTCAATGACGCTCGGCCAAGCGCGGCTTTCGTCTTGGCGGAACAGGCGCGCGGTCGGGTACCAGGGGCTGTCGTCGCGATCGAGCAGCCAGCGCCAGTCGGGCACGTAAGGCAGCAGAACCCACACGGGCTTGCCCAGCGCGCCGGCCAAATGCGCGACTGCCGTGTCCACCGATATGACGAGGTCGAGCTGCGAGATGACCGCCGCCGTGTCGGCGAAGTTTTTCAGCGAAGGGTCGAGATTGAGAATGTCTTTGCGCGCATTCAGTAAAGCTTGATCGTCTGCGCGAGGCTCCTTTTGTAAACTGACAAACGTTGCGTCGACGTTCAGAAGCGGAAGGAACGCGCTTAAACTTGCGGACCGGTTGGCGTCGTTTAAGTAATTAGGATTACCCGACCATACAAGCCCGATACGCGGGCGGTCCTTAGGACCGAGTCGTTTTCGCCATTCGTGCGCCCGCGCCGGAGGGTGCAAATAAGGAACGGTTGAGGGGATTGTCTCAAGTGTGGTTTTGAATACCAAGGGCAGGCTGGCTACAGAACAATGGACATCGAATGCGGGCAGGACCCTCTCCGCGAATTCGGGCACGATCTTTTTTACCGCTACGCATTGCGAAACGCCGGCGAGACTCGTCATGAGCTCCCGCAACGGCTCCTGGATTTCCAAAATCACTTGCGCGCCTTGCTGCGCGAGGAGGGGCAAGTAACGGCAAAAGTAAATCGCGTCGCCAAATCCCTGTTCGTTGTAAATTAAAATCCGCCTGCCATGAACAGATTCACCGCCAAGCCAAGCCGGTTTGGTGAAACGGCGCGTCAAATTCCAGTCGGGAAGCTTCCATCGCCATTCGAACTTCTCCCACCCACGCTCGAAATCGCCAAGTTGGAGCCGGAGCAGACATTCATTCCAGTGCGCAAACGCAGAGTTTGAATCAACTGCTGTTGCTTTTTCGTAGCTTGACAGAGCATCGCCAAATTTTTTGAGGTTAGCTTGTGCAATACCGAGATTGACCAAAGCCGCCGCGTAATCAGGCTTTAGTACCAGCGCTTTTTCGTGGCACTCCAAAGCGTTTTCGTTTTTTCCTTGGTCAAAGAACGTCAGACCAAGATTGGTCCAATAGCTAGGTTCCTGCCCGTCCTTCGCAATGGCTTGGCCGAATAAATCGATTGCTCTGTCGTGCTGCTTAGATTTATGGGCGACGAGGCCAAGCAAATTTAGTGCCGTCGGATTATCCGGTTGCGCAGCGAGCACGCTTTGCAAACAGGTTTCAGCCTCCGCCAGGCGGCCGGATTCGTAATGTTTTTTACCTTCTTCCAGCAGCTTCGATATTGATGCGCGCGTCAATGTCTCATTAGGTTTATGTGCGAGTTTGAGTTTCTGTGTTGTTTCGAATTTTATGTCGGCAGTGAGCCGCTTCCGACTGGGCATCGAACTTCCAACGAACTCACTCAGCGCCGCCCGCACACGCGCGATCACGTTCGGCCATGCACGGCTTTCGTCTTGCCGGAACAGGCGGGCGGTCGGGTACCAGGGGCTGTCCTCCCGGTCGAGCAGCCAGCGCCAGTCGGGAAAGTAGGGCAGCAAAATCCACACCGCTTTGCCCAATGCGCCCGCGAGATGCGCAACGGCAGTGTCGACGGAGATGACGACGTCGAGATGCGAAATCACAGCGGCCGTATCGGCAAAGTTTTTCAATGAGGGGCCGAGGTGGACAATGTCTTTGCGCTCATTTAGCAGCGCCTGATCGTCCGTCCGAACATCTTTTTGCAAAGTCACAAATGTTGCGTCGACTTGCAGCAGGGGAAGAAAAGCGGCGAGCCCGGCAGATCGGTTGCGATCGTTGACATGTGTCGGTCGGCCCGACCACACGAGGCCGATGCGGGGGCGGCCTTTGGGCCCCAATCGCGCTTCCCAATCGGATGTCTGCGCCGGCGGGTGTAGATACGGCGTTGCGGAGGGGATCGTCTCCAGCCGTGTTTTGAACGCGAGTGGGAGACTGTTGATCGAGCACTGCACATCGAAAGCGGGAAGTTTATCGCCTTTGGCTATGCATTGCGCCACGCCGGGGAGGCCGGAAACGAGCTGTCGCAACGGCTCTTGGACTTGGACGATCACCTCGGCGCCTTGTGCCGCGACCAAGGGTACGTAACGGCAAAACTGTATTGCGTCGCCAAACCCCTGTTCGTTGTAAAGCAAAATCCGTTTGCCTTTTATGGGCTCATCGCCGAGCCAGCTTGGGCGACTGGCGTTGGGAGCCGCGAGCCTTAGGGTGGGGACTTTCCACCGCCATTCCGCTTTAGCCCAGCCACGTTGGAGGTTGCCGAGCAGAAGGCGGTTATTCGCCTCATTCCAATGGGCGACTGCGTAATTGGGATCGATCGAGATCGCTTTCTCGTAATTTGCGAACGCCTCGTCAAAGCGTTTGGTTTCGGCCATAATCCAGCCGCGATTGGCGAGCGCCGTCAAATTGTTTGGTTCGAGGGAAAGCGCCTCATTATAGTTTGCGATCGCTTCGTCTATGCGTTCGAGCCGCCGCAGCACGTTGCCTCGGTTGATGCGGGCGGCCACGTGGCCAGGCTCAAGCGCGAGCGCCCGATCGAAGCTCGTTAAAGCCTCATCGAATCGTTTAAGAATCTCCAGCACGATGCCGCGGCCATTATGGGCTTCGCTGTAATCCGGCTTGAGCGCCAAGGCTCTACCAAAGTAAGCCAAGGCGTCGTCATACCGCCGCAGCTCCCTCAAAGCGATGCCGCGGCCGACGATGGCCGCCAGATGGTCGGGCTTTTGAATCAAAGCCTTGTCGTAGCTCGCCAGCGCTTCTTCGAACCGTCTGAGCTTTGCCAGCGTGATAGCACGGTTGTTGTGTGCATCTACGTAATCTCTCTTGAGCGCCAGCGCCTTGTCGTAGCTATCGATCGCCTCTGCGTATTTGCCGAGTGCATGCAGGGCCAATCCAAGGTTGGAAAAATAGGCCGGGTCTTGTGCGTTTATGGCAATGGCCCGACGAATGAGCCGGACAGCGTCGTCAGGCCGTTTGCTCTGATAGGCAACGACACCGAGGAGGTGTAGGGCGCCGGGATGTTCGGGTTGATCCGCCAATAGGCGGCGATAACTGGCCTCGGCCTCCGCCATGCGGCCTGCCTGATGATGTTGAAGACCCTCTTTTAGCGGCTCGGAAAGGCCGATGGCGGCGCGCAGATCATCGGATTTGCGCTGGGGTCTTGAAGGAAGTTTTATTTCGATTTTCTGAGAATGGTCGACGTTGCCCGAAATGATTTTGCTTGGGGCCGTGCGAGCGCTCGTGCGTTTTGCAGCCGCTGAGCCGGTGAGAGTTCGGATTGCCACAAATTCATCAAGCGTCTCGCGCACGCGTTCAATCACACTTTCCCACTCGCGGCTTGCGTTTTGCCGGAACAGGCGCGCGGTCGGATACCAGGGGCTGTCTTCGCGATCGAGCAGCCAACGCCAGTCGGGAACGAAAGGCAGCAATACCCACACGGGCTTGCCCAGCGCGCCGGCCAAATGCGCGACGGCGGTGTCGATCGAAATGACCAGATCGAGATGCGAGATGACCGCTGCCGTATCGGCAAAAGTTCTCAACGAGGGGCCGAAATGGATGATGTGCTCAAATTCTTTGAGGGCTCCTTCATCGGTAGACAAAACATCCTTTTGCAGACCGACGAACGTCGCATCGATCTCGAAAAGCGGGGCCAACAAACGCAGTGCAACAGAGCGATTGGGATTGGGCGTTTGGCGTCCCGACCACACGAGGCCTATGCGGGGGCGGTCTTTTGGTCCCAGCCGTTTTTCCCAATCTTCTGGGAGTGCGGGAGCACTCACATAAGGCGTTGCGAAGGGTATCGTCTCCAACTTGGTTTTGAAAGCAAGCGGCAGGCTGTTGACCGAGCAATGCACATCGAAAGCGGGGAGCTGAACTCCTTTAACAACGCATTGCGCCACCCCGGTAAGGATGGACATGAGCGGCCGCAGGGCCTCATCGATTTGCACGATGACATGGGCGCCTTGCGCCGCGAGCAAAGGGATGTAGCGGCAAAATTGAATCGCATCGCCGAATCCCTGTTCGTTGTAAATCAAAATTCGCTTGCCTTCGATCGGCTCTTTGCCGAGCCAATAGGGCTGCGTCAGATTACGGATTTGCGAGTGATTGAACTGCGGTATTTTCCATCGCCATTCATATTCGGCCAATCCACGCTCGAAGTCGCCGAGCGTAAGCCGGACCAATGACTCGTTCCAATGCGCATCGCTGTTGTTCGGATCGAGCGATTGCGTCTTCGTAAAACCCGCGAGCGCCTCGTCGAAACGATTGAGTTCAATTAAAGCCGCGGTCCTATTGTTCATCGCCAGCAGATCGTTCGGATTGAGCAAAAGGGCCTTGTCGTAGCTCAAAAGCGCTTCGTCGAGTCGCCCGAGTTTTTGTAGCGCATTGCCGCGGTTGTTGAGCGCCGCTCCGAAATTCGGGCTCAACTCGATCGCGCGATCGAAGCTGGCCAGCGCCTCCGCATTTCTATTGAGTCTGCGCAGCACAGTGCCGTGCGTGTTGTAAGCGTCGGGATAACCGGGCTTGAGCGTAAGGAGCTCGTCGCAGCAGGCGAGCGCCTCGTCGAAGCGTCCCAATTCTCTCAAAATCGCGCTCCGGCCGTTAATGGCCTCGATATAGTCCGGCTTGAGCGCCAAAGCCTTGTCGCAGTTTTCCAGCGCTTCCCCAAATTTTCTCAGTTTACTCAGCGCATTCGCTCGATCAAACCACGCCTTGGCGTCATCGGGCTTGAGCGCGACGAGTTTGTCGTAGCTCACCAAGGCTTCTTCAAATCGGTTGAGCCTGGTGAGCACAATTGCCCGATTGCGGTGGGCATCGGAATGATCCGGCTTGAGTGCGAGAACCCTATCGTAAACTTCGAGAGCGTTCTCGTATTTCCCCTGCGACACCAGCACGACGCCGAGATTGGTCAAATAGATCGGCGTGGACGGGCCGTTCTCGGCAATGGCCTGGTTGATGAGATCGACGGCCGCATCAGGGCGCTTCGTCTGATAAAAAACGAGACCGAGCATATGCAGCGCATCGGCGTGAGCGGGATGCATGTTCAGCACATGCCGGTAGCAGGTTTCGGCCTCGGCCGGTCGACCCGATTGAAAATGCTTTAAACCTGTTTTTAGCAACTCAGCTGTGGCACCATTGGCTGTCGTGATGGCAGATGTCTGTTCGAATTCGCGTTGCCCTTTCGTCTCGCAATCATTGATTTCTGTTTCTTTTATCCGCGTGTGAGCGACGGTTGTCCCCAAGAGGGATTTTTGTCTTTCGGCAACGAAACCAAATAGTGCCGCGCGCACCTGCTCGATCACGCCCGGCCATTTGCGGCTGTCATCCTGCCGGAACAGGCGAGCCGTGGGGTACCAAGGACTGTCCTCACGATCGAGTAACCAGCGCCAGTCCGGAATGAAGGGCAGCAAAATCCACACCGGTTTGCCCAGCGCGCCCGCCAAATGCGCCACCGCCGTATCGACGGAGATGACAAGATCGAGTTTTGAGATCACCGCTGCGGTGTCGGCGAAGTTCTTTAATGAGGGACCCAGGTGAAGAATATCTTTGCGTTCGTTCAGCAAAGCTTGATCGCCCGGCCGGACATCCTTTTGCAGGCTGACAAATGTTGCATCGATGTCCAGCAGCAGAAGCAGACTACGCAGGCCAACTGAGCGATCTCGATCGTTCCCGTAGGCTGGATTGCCTGACCATACCAGGCCGATGCGGGGCCGGTCTTTGCGTCCAAGCCGCATCTCCCACGACTCGGTGTGGGCTGGAGCATGCAAATAAGGTGTAGCGGATGGGATGGCTTCCAGCCGCGTTTTGAAAGCCAACGGCAGACTGCTTGTTGGACAATGCAAATCGAAGTCCGGCAGTTTTGCTCCTCTTGGCACGCATTGTGACACGCCTGCGAGCCCCGATACGATCTGTTGCAGCGGCTCCTGCACCTCGACGATCACATACGCGCCTTGCGCCGCGAGCAGGGGCGCGTAGCGGCAAAACTGGATCGCGTCGCCGAGCCCCTCGTCGCTGTGCAGCAAAATCCTTTTGCCATTGACGGGTTCGTTCCCCAGCCACAGCGGTTGCTTGAAGTTGCGGTGCCATAAGTTCAGTCCCGAGGCTTTCCAGCGCCATTCCACCTTGGCCCAGCCGCGCTCAAAATCGCCGAGCAGGCGCCTAACACGCGACTCGTTCCAGTGGGCATTCGCATTGTTGGGATCGATCGCAATGAGTTTCTCAAAACACGCAAGCGCCTCATCGAACCGTTTGAGGTCCCTTAAGGCGAGGCCGCGCCCGTTGATGGCCTCGGGAAAGTTTGCTCGGACGGTTAACGCCCTGTCGAAATGCGCCAAGGCTTCATGGGTGCGGCCAAGCGCCAAATAGACGAGAGCTTTGTTGTAAAAAATTCCCTCGTTGTTGTGCAGCAGGGCCGACGCTTTGTCGAAGTTCGCAAGCGCCTCATCCATCCGGTTCAGTTTACGGAGAAGATTGCCTTTGTCGTTGTATGCCGCCGCAAAGTCGG
The DNA here is from genome assembly GCA_963697535.1 of uncultured Pseudomonadota bacterium. Classification (GTDB taxonomy): domain Bacteria; phylum Pseudomonadota; class Alphaproteobacteria; order Rhizobiales; family Xanthobacteraceae; genus Pseudolabrys. The sequence goes on from OY969085.1 coordinate 2,307,281, forward strand.
GCCGCAGCAACAGCGCTTGATCGTAGCTTGACAATGCCTCGTCATACTTTTTGAGCTCGTTCAGAAGGTTTGCGCGCCTCACGAAAACAAGGGCGTCTTCCGGCTTAAGTGCGACCGCTTTGTCGTAGTATGACAAAGCTTCTTCGTATTTTTTTTGTTTGACCAGCTCGGCGGCATAAGCGAGCACGTCTTCCGCCGACGGTTCGTCGTTTTGCGGTTTGGGCGAAGCGGCAAGGGCGGCGTGCTTTGTCCGGGCAAGGCTCACGGCCCGCGGTCCGGCGGATCGTTGTTTTTCGACAAACTCGCCGAGCGCTTTTTGCATGCGGCCGATAACGCTCGGCCACTCGCGGTTCTCATCTTGCCGGAAAAGGCGGGCGTTTGGATACCAAGGGCTGTCGTCGCGATCGAGCATCCAACGCCAATCGGGGGTGAAAGGCAATAAAATCCACACCGGCTTGCCGAGCGCGCCCGCCAAATGTGCAACGGAGGTGTCAACGCATATGACGAGATCGAGATGCGATATCAGCGCTGCTGTGTCTGCGAAATCGTTTAACGACGGGCCGAGATCGATAATCGTATCACTGAGCTCCTTGAGCATCGCTTGATCGTCCGGCCGGACGTCTTTTTGCAGGCTGACAAACGTCGCATCGATGTCCAATAGCGGAAGGAAGGCGCGCAAACTCGCCGATCGGTTTTTATCGTTGCCGTGTTTTGGGTTGCCCGACCAGACAAGCCCAATCCGGGGCCGGTCCTTGGGGCCGAGCCTTGTCTCCCAATCGGATGTTTGAGCGGGGGTTTGCAGATAGGGTGTTGCGGATGGGATCGTCTCCAGCCTGGTTTTGAAAATAATCGGCAGGCTGTTGATCGAGCAATGATAATCAAATTCGGGTAGTTTCTCCGTCGACGATATGCATTGCGCGACGCCCGTGAGCCCCGACATGAGCCGGCGTAAAGGCTCGATCACTTCGACAATGACCTGGGCGCCTTTTGCCGCGAGTAACGGGATATAGCGGCAAAACTGAATCGCATCGCCAAGCCCCTGTTCGTTGTAAACGAATATCCTTTTGCCTTCGATAGAATCATGACCGACCCAAGCGGGCTGACTGAACTCTCGTTTCGGTACTCCCAATACCGCCGCGTCCCAGCGCCATTCGTGTTTGGCCCAGCCGCGCTCGAAATTCCCGAGCGTGAGATGCAGCAGCAATTCATTCCAATGCGCGGTCGCAAAGTTGGGATCGATCGACGTCGCTCTTTCATAGGCCGCGAACGCCGCGTCAAATTGCCTGAGGTCGCTGAGTATGACGGCTTGTGTGACGTATGCTTCCAAATGATTGGGATTGAGCGACAAAAGCTTTTCGCAACACGCCAAAGCTTCCTCGCGCCGCCCGAACTCCCTCAATACATTGCTACGGCCGCTAAGAGCTCCCAGATCGTCGGGCTTGATCGCAAGAGCCTTGTCAAAGCTCGCCAAAGCCTCGTCAAACCGTTTGAGATCGTACAGCGCCATGCCGCGATTGCTATGCGCTTCCGCATAATGCGGGCTGATCGAGAGCGCCTTGTCGTGATACGACAGGGCTTCGTCATGCCGGCCCAGTTTTCTCAGCACAATGCCTTTGTTGTTCAGCGATGAGGCGTGGCCGGGCGATAATGCCAGCGCTTTTTCGTAAGTCGAGAGTGCGTCGTCGAGGCGGCCGAGTTTCTGAAGTGTATTACCTTTGTTGTTGAGCGTATCCACATTGGCCGGTTTAAGCTCGAGTGCCCGGTCATAGCTCGCGAGCGCTTCCTCATATTTTTTGAGGTGGTCCAGCGCGATTGCGCGATTGTTGTATGCACCGACATGATCGGGCTTCAGCGCGAGGAGTTTCTCGCAGCAGGCAAGCGCCTCCTCGTGCCGCCCGGCCTCGCCCAACAGAACGCCTTGCGATTTAAGACTTTGTATATCGGCCGGGTTGAGGGCCAGCGCTTCATCGTAGCTCGACAGCGCTTCATCAAACCGTTTCAGTTTCGCCAGCGCAACGGCGCGATTGCGATACGCCTCGGCATGGTGAGGCTCGAGCTTGAGGGTCTTATCGTAGCATTCGACGGCTTGCTCGTATTTGCCTTGCTCGAAAAGCATGCTGGCGAAGTTGCCCAGATAAACCGGCGTGCCCGGCCCGTCCTGAGCGATGGCCCGGTTGATCAGGTCGGCGGCTTCGTCGTGGCGCTTTAATTGGTGCGCCGCCAGTCCGAGCAGGTGTAGCGCGTCCGCATTGTCTGGACGCTCCGCCAGCACTCGCTTGTAACACGCCTCAGCCTCGGCCAAGCGGCCGGATTGCTGGTGTTGGACGCCCGCCTTGAGGAGGCCGGTGAGGGTGACCTTGACAGGCGCTTTGCCGGTTTTTGCCTCGGGGAGCAGTTCTGGTGTCCGCGGTCGGACGCCGGTTTTGGGCCGACGCACGGCGGCCGTATTTGCGGGCGACTTGCCGCCTTTTTCCGCGCGCCTAGAGGCTGCTCGGCGTTGTTTCCGATTCATCGGCGCATTTTATGCGGAACGAGAGAAATTGACTGCCCAATATTGGCGTTACCATTCGATTGGTTGCCGAGTGGTTAAAAAGACGATCTGCGCGATCCGGCCCGCCAGAGTGCCTCGGTGCCCGCATAGCACGCAATCAAAATGATCGCTTCGCGGCGAGAAAACATCAGAGCCGCGCCATGAACGCATTGCCCTTATGACAGCGTCGTGATCCGAACCGCTTCTGCCCGACGATGACGGCGGCTTTTTTAGCCGTACCAGCGCCAAAATAAACATCAAGAACGAATGATCGAAATTGCGCTTGGTTATTGATTTTCAAAGAAAAATCCTTGGCGCGCCCTAGGGGATTCGAACCCCTGTTACCGCCGTGAAAGGGCGATGTCCTAGGCCTCTAGACGAAGGGCGCATGCGCGTGGACGAGTTTCATGAGGTTAACGCTGGATCCCATGTCCTCTCGCTCCGGCCGCGCACGGCGGATTGGGTGCCGGATATAAAGAGCTTCGCCGCCGGCGGCAAGCTTACCAGTGCCCGACATTCGGCATGGACTTCCACGGCTCCTGAGCGGGTAGGGCGGCGCCCTTTTGCAGGAGTTCGACAGAGTGTTGGTCGGGAGAGCGCACGAAGGCCATGACCCCATCGCGCGGCGGCCGATGAATGGTCACCCCCGCGTTTAAAAGCCGCTCGCAGGTTGCGTAAATATCATCGACCTCATAGGCGAGGTGGCCGAAATAGCGCGCCTCGCCGTAATCCTCGCTGTCCCAATTATAGGTTAGCTCCACTTCGGGGCCAGGGCGGCCGCGTTTTTTACTGTTCTCGACCGTGGATTCATCGTCCGGAGCGACCAAGAACACAAGTGTATAGCGGTTCTTTTCATCGACGCGGCGGCGGGTCTCCTTGAGCCCCAGCTTGTTACAATAGAAGTCGAGCGCGGCGTCGAGATCGCGCACGCGGAGCATGGTGTGTAGAAAACGCATGGTAAACCTCGCGAAGCCCTGGCGGCCGTCCGGACAGCTGTGGATTCTATAACATGATTGCCTTTGGTCTCGTGCGTCAAGCCTTTGGACGAGGCGCTCGCCGCACCGCCAAGATCCGTCAAGATCCGTCATAAATCGATTCGCGATCTTTTTTTTAAACAGAGCTGTGTGCAAGCACATTTTGCTCTTGGCGGTTCCGGCAGTCGTGTTGTTATCTTGAATCCGTAGATTCGGTGAAGAGCTCTTGCACAAGAGCCCGCAATAGAGACGACGTTACGTCGGACGGGACTGGAAAATGGCTGGGACAAATATACGGCCAGACGCTGTCGCAGCTACGGTCGCTGAAGAAGCCCTTAACGAGACAGCGACCGACCTCATTGAATTGGCAGGAGTCATCAAATGGTTCGACGTCGCCAAAGGGTTTGGTTTTATCGTCCCGGACAACGGCATGCCCGACGTGCTGCTGCATGTGACCTGTCTGCGTCGTGACGGCTACCAAACCGCCTATGAAGGCGCGCGCATCGTCTGCGAAGTGCAGCGGAAGTCTCGTGGGCTGCAAGCCTTCCGTATTCTGTCCATGGACGAATCGACAGCGGTGCATCCGGCGCAAATGCCGCCACCGCGCACTCATGTGACGGTCACGCCGACCAGCGGGTTGGAGCGGGCGCAGGTCAAGTGGTTCAACCGCTTGCGGGGATTTGGCTTTCTCTCGCGCGGCGAAGGCACGGCGGACATCTTTGTGCACATGGAGACGTTGCGCCGGTACGGCATTGCCGAGTTGCGGCCGGGGCAAACGGTGCTCGTCCGCTATGGTCCTGGGCCGAAGGGCATGATGGCCGCCGAGGTTCATCCCGATGGCGGCCCGACCGGCCCCTCCTCGCACTGACCGCGCGCCCGTCCCATTCGCTACAGCCGACTTTTTCGTTGCGGTTCGGTGCGCGCCCGCGTAAAGGCGAGGGCATGCGCGGGCGTTCCTATTTGGCCGTACTTCTGTTTATATTCCTTACGGCCGCAAGGTCGGCCCATTCGGCCGATCGTCAGACGCTCGAGATCGCGTCTAAGACAGGGGTTCACCTCTTTTCCGTCGAAATGGCCGATAACGACGCAAGCCGTGAACAAGGTCTGATGTTCCGTAAAGAATTGCCGGAGGGCCGCGGCATGCTGTTCGACTTTGAGCGCGAACAGAATGTCGGTTTTTGGATGAAAAATACCTACATTCCCCTCGACATGATCTTTATCCGCGCGGATGGACGTATCCTGCACATCGCCGAGAACACAAAACCGCTCTCGACGCGGGTTATCAGTTCGAATGGTCCGGTCTTAGCCGTGCTGGAAGTTATCGGTGGGACGGCGCGCAAACTGGGAATCGCGCCCGGCGACCAGGTGGCTCACCCCATATTTCGTGCACGGTAAAGCCACAGGCGGAAAAAAATCGTTTTTTTCGTCCAATGTAACATAGCTGACACCTGATCTGGCGGATTGCGGTATTTTTTGGGAATATCAGAAGGCCGTCCTTCCTCGGCCCGACCATAAAAAGACTGTCGAGAGAATTGCCGATGTCTGGTCCAGTTGCTGATGCTCCCCGTGGCGGGGGCGTCGGCGTGCAATCCGCCAAACAAGAACAGAAGCCCTCGGGTAAAGCCCCGCCAACGGCTGGACCATCCGCGCCAGCGCCGGCAACAAAGGCGGCTCGCCGTGGTGACGCTAAGAGTGCGGACGGCGCTAAGGCGCCGGTCGTCGCCAGTGGCGCAGCAAACACGGGCTCCGGCGTGTCGCATCTGCCGGACTTGCGCGAGCGGTCTCCGGCGCAAGTCCTTTTTGGCACGCCCGTTCAAAAGCTGGCCACGCCGGCGCCGCGATCTGTCCTGAATGCCGCGGAAGGCGTCAGGGCACGCTTTCGAGAGATTGATGAACAGCTGTCGCGCGCGTGGCGAGCTCAGGACTTCATCGACGTCCTCCAAGGAATAACGGATGCCGATCCGATCCAACGCGAACAACTGCAACGATACGTAATCGACCGCGCGCTTCTGCGCTTTATGGACCTCGGCGACATCAATAAACTTGCCGATGCCGTTCCGGACAATCCCGCTCTGCGCAAGATCGTTGTCGAACGGCTCCTCCACTACGCCGCGCATTACGACGAGATCAAAACCGCCTACACTTTTGGATCGCGGTTGGCACCCGGCTTGACGAATCTGCCCGAGCAACAGCGCCCCAAGCCCGATTCACACCGCCAGAAAGAATTCGCCTCACGCTGCGCGGCCGTCATCGTCGAGGCCATGGACATCGAGCCGCGGCCGCGCGCGCTCGGTGAATATCTCGCCGCGCTCACGCGCGAAGAGGGAAAAGCTTTCGCCCTTGCTTTGGGCGGCGAGCATGATTGGCGCAACGTCGCCGACGTGCGCGAACTGGCCAAGCTGCATCACAACACGGCCGTCGCGATCGACAAGGTCCTCGCCGCGCTCAATCATGCGCCCTCGACGGCAACGACCACCGCGATTGTCAAAAACCTGTGTCTGCAAATCGTGCCCACCGATTTTTTGCCGCCGCGCGGCGACCGCCGGCCGCCGCTGTCGCCCGACAACGTGGCCTTTGCCATGGCCTATGTCTGGTACCCCAACGATCACGCACAAGCCAAGCTGGCCATGGAGCATGTGAAGGACCTGCTCCACAGCCGTAAAGGCGTCGAATTGATGTTCGGCGGGGCCTCGCTGTGGAAGATGCAGCTGATCTTCAAGGTGGTGCGCCGCTATCCCGGCATCACCGCGCACACCTTCGCCGGTTATGATGGCGATCCGCTGCGCCATCCAACGGTGACCAACGCCTTGGCGCGTCAGTTCTTAGGAGTAGGCCCGACCGAGGCGCTGACCAACGAACAGTTCGACGCAGTGAAAAGGCTTTCCGCCAACCTGCAAACCGCCGCCGGGGAAAATCTCATTGTTGGGCCTGCGCCGGAAAAAGCCAAGCGGGAGGCGATCGCCGCCATCATCGGCGATCCCAAGATCAAATTCGATTCCGCCAACGACAATCCCTTCGCCAACGAACAGCTGCAAAAGGACCTTGCGCCCCTTTATGCGCGCGCGGGGCGCGAGCGAGAATATGTCGGCGAAAGCCTGCGCAACGTGGCCGGTCTGGCGCTGGGCTTGACGCCGAAATTCCCCGCCAATTGGGACATCAGCGTCGGCGATGTCATCGCCCTTCAGCAAGCGATCAAGACAGGCGCCGATCTCAACGATCTGCCGCCGAAACTCGTCGCGCTCTTGGTCACCGAACCGTTGTTTGGGAAAGACGAAACCATCCTCAACGACATCGTCCAAACGATCAACAAGCGCGCTGACACGCATCCGCCGAAGCTCGCCATCGACTTCAACGTGGTGTTCACCAAGCTCGGGCCGGTGCCGGCGCCGGCCTTTCGCGTGCATGTGGGCTTCGATCCGGAAAGAGCCGAGCCCGACTACGAATATATCGACAATGTCGGGCGAGATTATCCTCGCAACGAGGAGGGCAACAGTCTCCATAATTACCTGGCCTACGACGAGCTGCCGGACGGCGTTTTATATTACACCCCGCATGACGGCTTCTTTAACAGAGAATACGACCGGAACGGCGTTGAGAAACTCAAACATACGGATACGCCGGCGGCCGTTCATCGCTTACAGGGCAAGATCGACAAGGTGGCCACCTATGGTCTTTTGGCCGCCGGCGTTGCGGGTCTGGTGGTGGCTTCGGGCGGCCTGGCGCTCGCCGCCGGCGCCGCCGGCACCACCGGTGTGGGGTGGAAAACCTATCGCGGCGTGCAAACGGTGCTCGATCGCGCCGGTCACGGGCAAAACATCGATCCCTTCGCGCCCGGCCAGGCGGGCGTCGACGCCCGCCTGATGTGGGGCGGCCTTGTAACCGACACCTTGACCCTGCTCGCGTTCGGCGCCACTGCGGGTCTCACCGGTTTGAAAGCGCTCGGCGCCATCGAAGACGCCGCATGGGTCTCGACCGCGATCCGCGTGATCAATGCCGGCGCGGCGCTGTCCAACACCACGGTCGGCGCGCTTTCGGCCAAACAACTTCACGACCAATGGTCGCATCTGTCGCAGGAGCAACGCGAGGAGATGTTGGGCGCACTGCTTTTAAGCGCCGTGCTAACCGCTCAGCAGGTCAAGCATATGATGACGCCCGAGCCGGCCGAAATCACGCCGGCCAAGCCCGAGGGCCCCGAACCGTCAGGGCCCAAACCCGGCAAGTTGCCGGCCGCCATTGTTGTAACCCGTCAATTGGCGGGCCAAAGCGCAGGCCTGATTAGAACGATGCATGATTTACTAACGCGCCTCGGCTTTGAAAATCTCGCCAAGCAGTTCGAGACGGAATTGGCAATATGGGCGGACGCCTGCGCAAAACCGCCAAAAGCCGACGAGGTCCGGGCCGAAATCATTGAGCTCGCGGAGAAGCATGAAAGCGAATTGGGTAAGACCAACATCCGAGGCCTAAAAAAGGCCTTGCGGAGTTCCGATCAATCTCCGTCGCAAGGCGTCAATTTCGGAGCACCGCCCGTCAACGACAATGCGCCGGTGGATCCTAACGCCCAAATCGCCAAAATCGCAGCCAACGGCGAGTTTACAGCGGCACAATCCGATCACACAGTGTCGACAGATACAGGCTCTGGGGCCACGGCCATGGCCGGGCGTGGCAAGAAGGGTGGTAGCGGTCGGGGCGGTCGAAGTCGTGGAAAAGGACCAGGCGCTCCGCCCGCAGGAATTCCTCCTTCACGCGGGGGTAAGCGAGGCAAAGTCTCCGCACCACGCAAATATTCATACGACGAGTTGAAGGATCTTTCGGACGAGGATATTGATCGGCGTTCGAACGAACTTCACCGACAAAAGGAACCATCGCCTGAAGAAAGGCAAGAAATGAATGATATCGCACAGATAACAGCTCAGAGAGAAAGCCGCCCGGTTAGTGACCTTCCATCGCAAAATCGTGAAGAATTGATCAATAATTTATCTACCGTCTTCGGCGAATATCAAGATGCACTTCGATCTGCCGAAAGTGAACGGTCCATTGCGGGTCTAAAGCATGTTATGACGGTTGCGGAGAAAGTTCGGAATCGTTTAGCGTCTGATGACGTTACGACAGAGGACTTAACGAATGCGGCGAATTTTGAAGAGGATATGGTATTCCTTCTTCCTGGCTTACACGATCCTGAAGGCGAGACGGATTTTCTCAGAGAAAGCATTCTTGACACAGCTTTAGCCCCAGACGTGGACATCGATTTATTTTCCTCATTATTACGCCGCTATGCGTTAGTTATGCGCTGGACTGATGTGGACGGCTGGTGCGGGACGGAGTCTCCGGCTAATATTATCAATGGGCTTATCGAACAGGTTCGGTTGGTTGTAGCCAGGTTTCCTGACGACGTCGAAGGTTCAGAGCTGATTTCAAGCCTTCAAGCGCTCCAGCGCAGCATGCGTCCCCCCTCAGGTGACATTGATTGATCAGTAAGCGTAGCGAGCGTGACTTGGTGGGCAGGCCCCAAGGCCCGTTACCCCATCTATGGCTGCGCTCGCTTGCCTGGCCGCCATCGCGGGGTTGGGAAATCGAGCACCTTTTGGTCGGAAAATTTTCTCGCGCCTTCCGGCTTGTCTTGCGCACGCCGATGCATTTTGCGGGCGATATGCGCCACCGTCGCATGATTGCGCGATAACGCTTCGACAAGAACATTGAGCAAACACAGGTCTTTTTCGCTGGGCAAATATTGCCGGTCGCGTAAATATTCATTCGCGACCACGCTCGCATCGTTCACCAAGAAAATGGCATCCAACAACGACGGCTTCGGTTTGCGCTCGAAGACCATTTCAATTCCCCTTTCGCCTTGCGGTGAGGCGGTCACCAGTGATCGCACTGGTGACCGGGGAGTTAGAAAGCCGCACAGAGACGGCCGCGCTGCCCTTTAGGCTTGCGCCCTGGACATGCGACAGCGCCTCCCCGGCCATAAAGGCGAGGGAGGCATCAAAGACGGCTGATGCCAGCCGCTCTGCGCGGGGTTTCTACGCCCCGGGGCGCACGGATGTGCGCCTTGCGGCTCAAGATACGTGTCAGAGGCTCAATAGCAAAGGGATTTGTGGCAAACACCTCACCACTTGCGCGAAGTTTGTCCAGCAGGCGCTACCTGCCGCTAATGCGCCGTCGATTCGGATCGATTTCGTTCACCTACGGTCGTTCGCATGTCTTTTTCGAAGCCTTGCGCGCCGTCGCCAAAAACTCTAGTAAATCAAGGCACTTCCATTGTGCGGGGCATAGCGCAGTCTGGTAGCGCGTCTGGTTTGGGACCAGAAGGTCGCAGGTTCGAATCCTGCTGCCCCGACCATCGCTCAAAAGTGTCCGACCCGGAGGTCAAGCGACAAAAACTTCATAGCGCCAAAACTGTATATAACAACAAAACTGCAATGGCGTTGCGCCGGGTTATGAGATTAGGTATTCAGGTATTCGGACATTGTCTGAGCCATGCAGTCAAATCAAATTTGGATCAGCCGGGCATTGCCGTGATTTCAAGGGGGGTAATGGTGAAGAGGCTGGTAGGCGTTTTTATTGGCAGCGCAGCAGGGCTCGTTGTTACTGCGGCGCAGGCCGCCGATCTTCCGGTCAAAGCGGCGCCCGTTCAATATGTGAAGATCTGCAGCCTGTATGGCGCCGGATTTTATTACGTCCCCGGGACGGATACTTGCCTCAAAATCGGCGGTTACGTTCGCGCCGAGTACAATATCAATGCGAGAGGCTCATTCGGGCCGATCATCAACGGCACGCAGGCGCTCCATAACCGTAACTCGAACGAGATCAATTCACGCGTGCGCGGCATCATCTCCTTCGACGCGCGCACCCAAACCGAATACGGCACATTGCGCTCCTATATCGAAGGCGGCTGGCAGTCCGATAACGGAGCGACGCCGTCCACCGCCACCGCCCCCTATCGCTTCTTTGTTCAGCTTGCCGGCTTTACAGCCGGTGTGACGCAATCGTTCTTCGATTTCTATTTGCCGGGCCGCTATTCGAATCTAACCCGGTTTTTGGGGTCTTACAGCGGCGGTGCAGGTATCACATCCTTCGCTTATACGACCTCGTTCGGCAACGGCTTGTCGGCCACTCTTTCGATTGAGGAGGCGAATGCCAGGCGAACGCAAGTGATCAATGTCGACAATACGACTTTCAACCGGACGAGCGGCAGTCCGTCGAACACGGGGTTTTCCAACGCTTACGCCGCGAGCCAATGGCCGGACGTAGTAGGAAATCTGCGTGTTGATGAGGCTTGGGGCAGCGCTCAAGTCATGGGTGCGCTGCATCAGGTTAACGGGAGCTATTTTGGCGCAACCGAAATCACTGGCCATCCGGACGATAAAGTCGGTTTTGCCGTGGGCGGTGGCTTCACGGTGAACCTGCCGATGTTCGGCAAAGGCGATACGTTTTCGATGCAAGCGGCTTACGCCAATGGCGCGACCCGATACAATGGATTCGGTCTGGCCACGGTGGAGACCTACGATGGCGACACGGTTGGCCTGGGACTTGTGAGCGACGCCGTTTACGCGGCCAATTCTGCTCTTCAGTTGACCAGAAGCTGGAGCGTTGAAGCCGGCGCAGAGCATCATTGGAATAAGAATTGGCGGACATCACTTTACGCCAACTATCTCAATGTCGATTATGACACCAATGCCACGGCCTTCCTCGACGATTTTTTTGGATTGCCGGCCGGAAGCAACCCTGATTTTACTTTATTGCAAATTGGTTCTCGCACCGTCTGGTCGCCGGTTCAGAACCTCAATCTGAGCGTCGACATTCTCTATAATAAACTTGAAACGGGCTACGACGGCGCGGCGTTGCCGCTCAATCCGGGGGGCGGGAAGCCCAACGCGGTTTATGGCGTCACCGATCAGGACTGGTGGCAGGGCATTTTCCGTGTACAGCGCAATTTCTATCCCTGACCGCCGCAGATGCTGGCCGGCAAATTATTGTTGTGGCGCCTACAGCGGGCGGCAGAGTGGGCAAAGGCGCCGGGACCATGCGAGGCCCCGAGATAGATAGGGGGATCGGCGCCGTGCCCACCGGCTGGCCCTCACAAAAATTTGCAGGCTGCCGGTGGACGAGGCGCATAGCGCGTTGAAGACGCGCGTAAACGCGCTTATGCGCGCCTTTGCCCACCGACTACGCTGCTTTGCTTTTCCGACTTGCTTTCAAGACGCAGATGCGTCCATGAAGCCCTATAGGCGGCGATTCAATAAGAATCGGGAAATGCTCTCGCCGACCGAATCAATTTAGGCTGCCACGTTTGAGATCCGCCTCGATCAAGAGCTTGTTGCTGTCGCCAAAGCGCGCGCGATAGACTTGTAAGTTTTCCAAAATCCGCTGCACGTAATTGCGCGTTTCGGAAATTGGAATTCGCTCCACCCAATCGACGGGATCGACGGAAGGATCGCGCGGATCGCCATGCGATGCGATCCACTGCGTCACGCGCCCGGGTCCGGCGTTGTAGCCGGCAAAGGTGAGCAGATACGAGCCATTATAATTGGCGAGTAATCTCGACAACTCGGCCGCGCCCATTTGCATGTTGTAAACGGGGTCGTTTAGCAGCCGTTTGCGACTGTAAGATGCGTGGAAGCGCTTGGCCGTGTCCAGCGCGGCGGCCGGCGTGACCTGCATCAACCCCATCGCATGCGCGGGCGAGACGACGTTTTGATTGAATTGGCTCTCTTGTCGGGCGATTGAATAGGCCACGGCCTGCGGAATCGCGACTGTAATCGGTTTGTAGTCCGGCAGTCCGACCGCGGGATAGGCATAGTAATCGAGCGGCAAACCACGATTGAATGCGGCTCTGCACAGCAGCACCATGGCGTAGGGGTGGACGTGTGTGCCCGCGAGTTCGGCGAGTTCGGCCATTCCGGCGATATCATTGCCGCTTTGGCCTAAATCCGCGAACATGGACGCGAGCAGTTCGCGCTCGTGGAGCGAGTAGAGTATACGCGCCGCGCGGACAATCTCGACGTTGTTCAGAACGCTGCGCTGTTGAGGTGTCAATGACGGCGCTCGCCGCAGGCCGAGATCGGTTAGCCCCAGCCGTGCGCGCGCAAGCTGGCCATAATAAGTCGTGCTGTAGCGCGCGGCGGCCGCATAGAAATGCTTGGCTTGTTCGTCACGGTGCAAGGCCTGGGCCGCGCGTCCTTGCCAATAGCCGCCGCGCGATAAAGCGAAAGGATTGTTCGTACCCTGAACGATACGCGCGAAATGCTTGGCCGCGGTGGCCGGGTCGTTCAAAAAGCGTAACGCGATCCAGCCGGCGGTGAAATGCTGGTCGGCGCGATAATTGCCGCGCTTCGGCGTGGCCGCGTCGCGCGCGATCCGGTAAGCGATTTTCGGTTTATTCTCATCGAGAAGGTCGCGCACCAGGACGCGGCGTTCAATCCACCATTGATCGGGGTCAACAATGATATCCGGATCGGCCGGCGCGCTCAGCATCACTTGGCTGGCTTCATCTGACTTGCCGTGTTTTCGTAGCCAATTGATACGCGCGAAAATGTAGCCCGCTTCATGCCGCGCTGAAACGGGCACGGCATCGAGAAACGCTTTGGCGTTGCGCGCCTTCCTGATGACGGCGGCGCGCGCGCTGGCGATCAACAGATCACTTCCGCCCAGCCGTTGCGCAGCGCGCATGGCGGTTTGGATGTCACCAGAATAGAGATGGTGCTCCATTCGCATTTTGTGATCGGCGTGGCCGAGCAGACCCCCGAACGTCGCAAGAACCCGCTTCTCGACATCGGCGCTAAACGATTCTTGGCGCCACCCATACCGCACCAAGGCCGCGGCGCCGGATCGATTGCCTTGAGCCAACAAGGCTCGGGCCAGCACGAAGCGGCCTTTGGCCGTGGTCGGCGCGTGGGCGGCAAAAAACGTGCGCACGGTATCGTCGTCAAGACGATCGTTCCAAAGCGCGTGTTCGGCACGACGGCGAAACAAAGCCACATCCGGCCATGCGGGATAGGCGCGGATGAAGGCGGCATAGCGCTGGAAGCCGGGGTTTGTATTGTCCGAACGAAGAATGATCCATTCGGCCAATTTTCCGGCTAAGGGGTCGGCTATAGATTTTTCAGTGGCATCGGCATCGGCTTGTCGTCCGGCGCGGGCATCTTCTATGACGCGCTTGACTGCCGCGATATCGGCCGGCGATATCTCGCTCGACGATGCCAAAGCGAACGGGCCCGAGGCAGGGCGCGACAACGGTTTTAACGTCGCATTGCCCCCTGCACTGGCCGTGCCACGGCGCATGATGTCGGTTCGAACATCGGCCGTTGTACTATCAAACTCTGGGGGTCTGGGCCGAGGCATCGGAACACTGACATGCCGAGGCATCGGAACACTGACATTGTGCCAGACGTCGCGGCTTGGAACTGAAGCCGCCGCGGAAACGTGGTTCTGAGGCGCGGCCGGCAAGGGAGCGGTGCACATGATTCCAGCCCCAGCCAGCGTTAACAGGCGGCAGGTGATTTTTCGGCCAATCATTCTTTGTCCTTGATAACCCCACTGATCAGGCAAGTTTGATAACGCATTATGGTCAATAAAAACATAACAGTAAATTGCGGCGTCGCTGCGGTATCAAAAGATGACGGCGACGATTGAAGCATCTACGGCCTGTCCAGGGCTTTCATCGCTGCGCGCGACTCGATATTTATTGGCTTAGTCGTCAACCGGAACCGCCGGGTTCCATTTGGAGAGGCTCGTGCCATGACCGCCAAGACGCGCTTTCGCGGCTCTTTTACCGCCCTTGTGACTCCTTTCAAAAACGGTGCGGTCGACGAAAAAGCATTTCGTGGCCTCGTCGAATGGCAAATCGAGGAGGGAATCAACGGCCTGGTGCCGGTCGGTACGACGGGCGAGAGCCCGGCGCTATCGCACGACGAGCATAAGCGAATCGTGGTATGGTGTGTCGATCAAGCAAAAGGGCGGGTGCCGGTGATTGCCGGCGCGGGGTCGAATGCCACGGCCGAGGCCATTGAACTTGCGCGGCATGCCGAGCAGGCGGGCGCCGATGCCGTGTTGGTTGTCACGCCTTATTACAATAAACCGACGCAGGAGGGGCTTTATCAGCACTTCAAGGCGATTAATGATTCCGTTGGCATACCGATCATCATTTATAATATTCCGAGCCGATCGGTGATCGATATGTCAATTGAGACGATGAAGCGCCTTTACGAACTGAAGAACATTGCCGGCATTAAGGACGCGACCGCCAATATCGCGCGGGCGACGCAGCAGCGGGTCGCGCTCGGTGAGGATTTCAATCAATTATCCGGCGAGGATATCACCGCGCTCGGCTTCATGGCGCATGGCGGTCATGGTTGCATTTCGGTGACGTCAAACGTGGCCCCGCGTCTTTGCGCTGAGTTTCAAAGTGCCTGTTTGACGGGCGATTATACGGCCGCGCTGAAAATCCAGGACAAGCTTGCGCCGCTTCATCAGCATCTATTCGTTGAAACCAGCCCGTCGCCGGTAAAATATGCCCTTTCATTGCTGGGTAAATGTGCAGATACCGTGCGCCTGCCCCTGGTGCCGCTATCGGAAAAATCAAAAGCCGTCGTGCGTGAAGCGATGGTGCATGCGGGCCTGGTAAATTAGCGGGATTGGGAAGCGTTTGCCGGACCGGGCAGGTAAGACGCAATTCTTCGACGAGGTCATGTACAGGCGAGGTTCAGGTCATGCTCGAAGATTTCAAGAAATTCGCCTTGCGGGGCAACGTCGTCGATCTCGCCATCGGCGTGATCATTGGTGCGGCTTTCACCGGGGTGGTGAACGCGCTCGTTGGCGACATTATCATGCCGGTCATGGGCGCCATTAGTGGCGGTCTCGACTTCTCAAATTACTTCCTGCCGCTATCCGGCAAGGTCACCGCCGCCGGCCTTGCGGAAGCAAAAAATCAAGGAGCAGTATTGGCTTGGGGACATTTTATCACGCTCGTGTTAAACTTCATTATCATTGCGCTCGTCTTATTTCTCGTCATTCGGCTGATGGCGAGCTTGATCCGTCAAGAGGCGGAAAATGCGCCGCCTTTGTCGAAGCAAGAGCAGTTGCTCACCGAAATTCGCAACTCTTTGAAGTCTCGCTGAGGGGTTTCGATCACCTAAGGAATTTCCATGGCCGCTAAACCCGAGCGCCGCTTCAAGGTGGTCGCCGAGAATCGCAAAGCCCGCTTCAATTATGAAATCGGAGACACGTTTGAGGCGGGAATCGCGCTAACCGGCAGCGAAGTAAAATCCTTGCGTTCAGGCAAGGCGTCCATTGCAGAATCCTATGCCGATGCGCGTGGCGGCGAGCTTTGGCTGGTCAATGCCAATATCCCCGAATACTTGCAGGCCGGCCGTTTCAATCACGCGCCCAAGCAGCCACGCAGACTTTTGCTGCATCAACGCGAGATCCATAAATTGGCCGGCGCCGTCGAGCGCGAGGGCATGACGATCGTTCCTCTCAAGCTTTACTTTAACGAGCGCGGCCGGGCTAAGATCGAAATCGCATTGGGACGGGGCAAGAAACTGCACGATAAGCGCGAAACCCTCAAAAAGCGCTCCTGGGATCGCGAGCGCAGCCGGCTCATGCGTTTGAAGGGGTGATGAAAATGATAGTACCCACCAAATTCGACCATTGCGTTATCCACATCTCCGGTTGGGAGCGCTCCAACAAATTCTATCGCGAAGTGATGGGCGCGGAGCTTGTCAAACGCACCATTGGCTGGGCCTATCGTTTCGGCGACAACCAGCTCAATGTGCATGGACCTGGCGTCACTCCGGCCGAAGTGGCGCGGCTGCCGGTGAGGCCGGGCAACAGTGATTTGTGTTTCGAGTGGCAAGGGTCGATCGATGAGGCCATGGCCCATTTGAAATCTCATGGGGTTGCGACTGAGCGCGGGCCGCTGCAACGTTTCGGCGCCAAGGGAGCGGGCCTGTCCGTCTATTTTCGCGATCCAGACGGCTCGCTGATGGAATTCATGAGCTACGAGGCAACAAATGAGCGTAGAAACGAACCATAATCCCAATATTCGGCCGCCAAACCTTCCGATTCCGCAGGATGACGGCGCGGCACGCCATCTCGCCGGCGTGCGCTTGCCCGCTTTGTCGCTGCCGGCGACCGATGGAACGCACGTCAATCTTTCGGCGCTCAGCGGCCGCACGGTCGTCTACATCTATCCGCGCACCGGCGTGCCGGGCATCGATCCGCCGGACGGTTGGGATAGCATCCCCGGCGCGCGCGGCTGCACGCCGCAGTCTTGCGCCTTCCGCGATCATTTCGGCGAGCTGTCACGGCTCGGGGTCAAACATCTCTACGGTCTGTCGACGCAGGACACGGCCTATCAGCAGGAAGCGGCGAGGCGCCTTCATTTACCCTTTGCGCTTCTCTCGGATGAGAAGCTCGCTTTTGCGACGGCGCTGAAACTGCCTACCTTCGCCGCCGCGAGCATGACGCTTTTGAAGCGCATGGCGCTGGTCATCAACGATGGGGTTATCGCCAAAGCGTTCTACCCGGTCTTTCCCCCGGAAAAGAATGCGGAGGACGTAATTGCCTGGATTCATGTAGCAAGCGATTGACGCCACAGTGTAATAGCTACAACCGCTACATCGTCGCAGGGGACTAAATGGGCCTTAATCTGGGGGCGAATGCGATCTTCCAGCAACAGCTGGCACATTTACTTGCCCCGATTGAAAAATACTTTCAGGCCGACGCCCTCACCTATGTTGGGCCAATCCTTACGGGGCCGATGATAGGATCAAAGATCCCATAGAGCGATTTGCAAATCGGAAACGAGGGCTCGTCTTTATCTTGGAAACAACATTTAATCATCCAGATATCTGCGCACGTCGGCAAACACGGCGTGAAACATTTCCGGCGTGAGGGTGCCGGTATTCGTATTGTAGCGCGAGCAGTGATAGCTCGAGAAAAGTGTCAGCGCGCCGAGTTTATGTCGGGCGCCATGGGTGAATGGTGCCGCCGATTTTTTGACGCCGAGCGCCGTCACCACGCTATCATGGGCGATGCGGCCGAGCGCGAGGATCGCGCGCAAGTTCGCCATTTCGGCGACCGTGTCTGTGAGGTAGGCGCGGCAGTTCTTGATTTCGTTGGTGGTCGGCTTGTTCTCGGGCGGCACGCAGCGCACCGCATTGGTGATTCGGCAATCAGTGAGCGTCAAACCGTCGTCCGGATGCGCGCCATAAGTTCCGCGCGCAAAGCCGTAGCGAAAGAGCGTGCCGTAAAGCAGCACGCCGGCGTAATCGCCGGTGAAGGGACGTCCCGTGCGGTTGGCGCCTTGCAAGCCGGGAGCAAGCCCGACGATGAGCAATCGCGCCTCTGCCGGCCCGAACGTGCGGACCGGCGCATTGAACCAGGCCGGCTCGCGTTGACGCCAATGATCACGGAATGCCACCAGCCGCGGGCAATGCGAACAGTTTCGCTCCGGCTCGCATTCGGCTGCCGGCATGACCTACTGCTCGTATGGCGGCTCGTCGTCGTCGTCGGCGCCGACAGGCGCGTCGCCACGCTGCGTGGCGGGGCGTTGCAAGAATTGTGGCGTGTGGTGACCCCCTTCGCGATCACCGCGCGGCTCGCGTGCCGGCCGCTCCAAGGGTTCACGGCCGATCTTGCCTTGCAGGGTAACAAGGTCGGTGAAGATGTCGGCCTGACGGCGTAACTCATCGGCGACCATAGGCGGCTGAGTGGTGATGGTGGAGATCACCGTGACTCGCACGCCTTTACGCTGCACGGCTTCCACAAGTGAACGGAAATCGCCATCGCCCGAGAACAAGACCATATGATCGATCGTGCCGGCGATTTCCATTGCATCGACCGCAAGTTCGATATCCATATTGCCCTTCACTTTGCGCCGGCCCGTTTGATCGACAAATTCTTTGGTGGCTTTGGTGACGACGGAATAGCCGTTGTAGTCGAGCCAATCGATCAAAGGTCGAATCGAGGAATATTCCTGATCCTCAATGATGGCTGTGTAGTAAAAGGCGCGCAGAAGATAACCGCGCGATTGAAACTCGCGGAGCAGCTTCTTGTAATCGATGTCAAAACCGAGCGATTTTGAAGTGGCGTAAAGATTGGCTCCGTCAATGAATAATGCGGTCTTCTCTCCGGGAACAGTCATGTGATCTCTCTTTTCCTCGCAATGGCGTTACATTGTTAAAGTTTGCCCGACATCTAACGCGCGCAAGAGGCGCGGGACCTAGTGGAGTGGATTTGACATTCGCTACCCACCTGGCCGCAAGCTCGCGAAGCGAATGTCAAATCCAAAACTCCACTAGAAACTTATATTTGGCTCATGGTCTTTCGATTCAAACATTCGCAAAAGACCCCGCCGAAATGGGTAGCGAATGTTTGAATCGGACCACTAGTGTGGCGGTGTTCAGAACAATTGAATGGCGCGGTTGATCAAATTCGCCGCTGCCTTGCGCAATCGCGCTGCTGCCCTAGAAAATCGGTGGGGTCAGCGTTCTTGCCGTGTGAGTTCGGTAACAGACCGTTGCGGCTAAACCAAGACAAAAATGCTTGAAATTCCTCGCAATAGGGGATAGGTACCACCTTGTTTTCAAGCTATAGTTCCATCTGATGGAGTGGCGCGCCGATGGCCCGAGTCACCGTAGAAGACTGCATCGACAAGGTGGATAATCGCTTTGAGCTCGTGCTGCTGGCCAGCCACCGGGCGCGGATGATTTCCTCGGGGTCGCAATTGACCCTCGACCGTGACAACGACAAAAATCCGGTCGTATCGCTGCGTGAGATTGCCGAACCAACCGTCTCGCCGGGAGACCTCAAGGAAGATTTGATCCATAGCCTCCAAAAATACGTCGAAGTTGATGAACCGGAACCGGAAGTGCCGTTGATTGGGGTGGGGGCCGCCGTCGACTCGGCCGATGTAGAGGTTACCGCCGATCGTATGACCGAGGAAGAGCTCTTGAGAGGGCTTGAAGGGCTGACGCCGCCTGAAGACCTATCCGATGACGACGGAGAATGACGCCTTCGGGCGTAGCGCGCCGGCGGGAGGCCCTCCGGTTTGGCGCTGAGGGTGGCCGCTACCAATCCGCCCACGAGGCCAGATCAGTTCGTGACGCATTAAAATCGACGGTGACCGGTTGGCCTATTGCAAGAATAGGCCTTTAGTTACCATTATAATTGTAATTTGTTTTTTGGGTACCGGCTTTTCATGCTTGGCCGGGTTCCGAAGACGTAACGTCGACGTTACGTCTATGACGATGCCGGCTATTTGCTTGCTCCGAAGTCGCCTCGACAGGATCAAATTCAATCTGCTGTGATCGGATTTTATCAATGCCGCAGCCGTACATCGAACGTCCGCCTGTATCGCAGCGGCCCCGGAGCGGGGCACGCATCGATACCGCCGCGGCCGCTCCGTTCAACAGACCCGCTCAGTTGGCGCGCAATCCGCAAATGATGCGGCAATATGACCTGATCGAGCGCGTGCGCGCCTACAATCCCAATATGAACGAGGCGCTGCTCAACCGCGCCTATGTCTACGCGATGAAAGCCCATGGCGATCAAACGCGGGCTTCGGGCGATCCCTATTTCTCGCACCCGACCGAAGTGGCAGCGATTCTAACCGATCTCAAGCTCGATGACGCGACGATTGCGGCCGCGCTTTTGCATGACACGATCGAGGATACCGCAACCACCCGGGCGGAAATCGATACGCTGTTTGGCCCCGACATCGGTTTGCTCGTAGACGGCTTGACCAAGTTGAAAAAACTCGACCTCGTGACCAAAGAAGCCAAGCAGGCTGAGAACCTTCGCAAGCTTTTGCTGGCCACGGCCGACGACGTTCGCGTGCTTTTGATCAAGCTTGCTGACCGGCTGCACAATATGCGCACATTGCATTTCATGCCGGAAGCGGCGCGGCGGCGCGTCGCAGAGGAGACACTCGATATCTACGCCCCCTTGAGCGGCCGGATGGGCATGCACGAGATGCGGGAAGAGTTGGACGATCTGGCCTTCCGTGAAATTTATCCCGAACCATATCAGATTGTGAACACGCGGCTCAGTGCGCTTGAAGAGCGCAACAAGCTACTCATTTCGGAAATTGAGAAACAGCTGACCAAGAAATTGGCCGAAAGCGGCATCGAGGCTTCCGTGCATGGCCGCCGCAAGCGCGCCTATTCGGTGTGGCGCAAGATGGAGCGTAAATCGGTCGGTTTCGAACAACTATCGGATATTTTTGGCTTCCGTGTTGTCGTCGAGACGCCGGCTGAGTGTTACCAGGCGCTCGGGATCGTGCATACGACCTGGCCGATGGTGCCCGGTCGCTTCAAGGACTATGTCTCGACGCCGAAAGGAAACGATTACAGGTCGATTCACACAACTGTCGTGGGCCCGGGTAAGCAGCGCGTTGAGCTGCAAATTCGTACGACCGAGATGCACAGCATCGCGGAATACGGTATCGCCGCGCATGCGCTGTATAAGGACGATACGGGTTCACCGACCGAATTACTGTCGCGGGAATCGACCGCTTATGCCTGGTTGCGCCACACAATCGAAATGTTGGCGGAAGGTTCAAACCCCGAAGAATTTCTGGAGCACACCAAGCTTGAATTGTTCCACGACCAAGTGTTTTGCTTCACGCCGAAAGGCAAGCTCATTGCCTTGCCGCGCAAGGCGACGCCGATCGATTTTGCTTATGCGGTGCATACCGATATCGGCAACATGGCCGCGACCTGCAAAATCAACGGCAAGATCGCGCCCATCACGTCCGAGTTGGCGAATGGTGATGAAGTGGAAATCATCGTCTCGGCGGCTCAGAAAGCGCCGCCCGCGGCTTGGGAATCAATCGTGGTCACCGGCAAGGCGCGCGCCGCCATTCGCCGCGCGACACGAGCGGCCGTGCGCGCGCAATATACCGAGCTCGGCCGGCGCATTGTGGAGCGCTTGTTTCAGCGCGCCAAGATATCGTATTCGGACGAAAGTCTCATTCTCGCCTTGCCGCGGCTGGCGCGCGCGTCCATCGAAGACGTCATGGCGGCGGTGGGCCGCAGTGAATTGAAAGCTTCCGATGTCGCGCGCGCGATGTATCCGGACTACAAAGAAGAGCGCGCCGCGGCGATGGCCGTGAAGCGCAAATCGGAAAGCGGCTGGTTCGGTCTGAAGCGGCTGAGGTCGGTGAAGTTCAGGGTGCCGGATGTCGCGGCGCAGGGGCTGGCGATTCCCATTCGCGGTATTAACGGCGATTTACCGGTGCGTTTTGCACCGCATGGCGGTGCAGTGCCCGGCGATCGCATTGTCGGCATTCTCACGCCGGGGGAGGGGATTACCATCTATCCGATTCAATCGCCCGCCTTGAGCGAATTCGAGGACAGGCCCGAACGCTGGATCGACCTACGGTGGGATTCCGAGGGGAGCGCACCGCGGCGTTTTCCCGCCTGTATTGCCGTTCAATCGGTCAATGAACCGGGATCGCTCGCGCAAATTTCCCAAGTCATTGCCGAACACGACGGCAATATCGACAATATCCGGATGACTCGCCGCGCGCCGGATTTTACCGACGTGACCATCGATCTTGAGGTTTATGACCTCAAACATCTCAATTCGATCCTGGCGCAGCTGCGCGCCAAATCGGTGGTGGCGAAAGCCGAGCGGATGAACGGCTGACATAATGAGCCCGAAACCGCTGCGCCTCGGCGTCAATATCGATCACGTCGCCACCCTCCGCAACGCGCGTGGCGGGTTCCATCCCGATCCGGTGCGGGCGGCGAAGCTTGCCATCGCGGCCGGCTGCGACGGCATAACCGCCCATTTGCGAGAGGACCGCCGGCACATTCGTGACGACGACATTGCGCGGCTGATCGCTGAAATCGACAAGCCGCTCAATTTGGAAATGGCGGCAACCGAGGAAATGCTCGAGGTCGCACTGGCGACCCAGCCGCACGCCGCCTGCATCGTTCCGGAAAAACGCAACGAGCGCACAACGGAAGGCGGCCTCGATGCCGCCGGTCAGCATAATCACCTTGCGCCATTCGTGGCCAAATTAAACGATGCCGGCATCCGCGTGTCGCTGTTCGTCGCCGCCGAGCCGCGTCAGTTCGAAGCGGCGGCAAAATCGGGGGCTCCGGTGGTGGAGATTCACGTCGGGGCATGGTGTGAGGCGCTCACCCAAAACAATCGCAAAGCGGCCGATCTGGAATGGCAGCGCATCGTCGAAGGCGCCGCCATCGCCACGAGCCTCGGGCTCGAAGTTCATGCCGGTCATGGACTAGATTTCGTCACGGCGGAAATCATCGCCGCCCTGCCGCAGGTGGTCGAGCTCAATATCGGCCATTTTCTGATTGGCGAGGCCGTGTTCGAAGGTCTTGACGAGACCGTTCGCCTTATGCGCGCGGCCATGGACCGGGGACGTGTAAAGGCGCGCCAATGATTATCGGCATCGGTTCTGATCTATGCGATGTTCGCCGCATCGAGAAAGTGCTCGAACGTCATGGCGAGCGCTTCCTCCGCCGGATCTTCACGGCGGCGGAACGAACGAAGGCCGAGCGACGCGCCAAGCGGGCCGAAACCTATGCCAAGCGCTTCGCCGCCAAAGAGGCTTGCGCCAAAGCATTGGGTACGGGGTTCCGGGCAGGCGTGTTCTGGCGCGATATGGGAGTGATCAATCTTCCCTCCGGCCGGCCGACCATGAGATTGACCGGGGGAGCGCTCGCGCGTCTCAAAGCGATTACCCCGGCAGGCTGCGAGGCGCTGATCGACGTGTCCTTGACGGATGACGGACCTATGGCCCAAGCCATCGTCGTTATTACGGTCATCCCGAAAGCGCGATCCGTCTAATTGATTGTGCGACCGTGGTGCGCTTTCGGCGCATAGAAGCGGCGCGGGGTGATGTCAAGGATTTTAGCGTATCAATTCGACTGGGGCGAAGCGTTGCGCAACTTAGGGTGAGCGGCTAAAAGCTTGCGGCGGACGTGGGCTTGCGGCGCCGCATGAGACAAAAGACCCAGCAAACCTAAAGAGGCGTAAAGAGGCTGATGAGCGTGACATCCAGCGCAAAGCGAAAAGAAGGTGGGCTTGGCGAAACCGTCCGTGTGATTATTCAGGCGCTGATCATCGCGCTCATTATTCGGACTTTTTTGTTTCAGCCTTTCAGTATTCCTTCCGGCTCTATGAAGGCGACATTGCTGGTCGGCGATTACCTCTTTGTATCGAAATATTCGTATGGCTACAGCAAATTTTCGTTGCCGTTCTCGCCGCCGCTGTTTTCCGGCCGCATTCCGAGCAATTATCTGCCGGAACGCGGTGACGTCGTGGTGTTCCGGCTGCCGCGCAACTCTTCCATCGATTACATAAAACGCGTGATCGGTTTGCCCGGCGATAAGATCCAAGTGACAAATGGCGTGCTTAGCATCAACGGTGCGGCGGTCAAGCGCGAGCCTGCCCCTGATTTTGTTGAATACGGCGAGAACGGCCGCCGCATGCCGGTGAGGCGTTGGAAAGAGACGCTTTCGAACGGCGTATCTTTTTACACGCTTGATCTGTCGGAGCATGGCGACCTCGATAATACGGGTGTGTACATGGTCCCGCCCGGCCATTACTTCATGATGGGAGACAATCGCGACAACTCGACCGACAGCCGCGTGCCAGCCGCGAAGGATGGCGTGGGCTTTGTGCCGTTCGAGAACATTATTGGCAAAGCGCAGCTTGTCTTTTTCTCCGTTTACGAGGGAGAAAAGGCTTGGGAATTCTGGCGCTGGCCGGTCTCCGTCCGTTGGAATCGGCTATTCACGATCGTCAAATGAGCTGCAAGGCAAAGGACAGAGCCGCGCTTGAAGAGCGAATCGGTTTTAAGTTCACCGACCAAACGCTGTTGGAACGCGCGTTGACGCACATTTCCGCGCTTGGGGGCGGCGCGGCGCGCATCAATAGCTATCAACGTCTCGAGTTTCTCGGCGACCACGTGCTGGGTTTGGTGATTTCGGACATGCTCTATCGGGCTTTTCCCAAGGCGAACGAGGGCGAGATGTCACGCCGGCTTGCCGATCTCGTCCGTAAGGAAACCTGCGCGGAGGTGGCGCGCGCCATGGATCTCGGGCCTGCGCTCAAACTCGGTGCGTCTGAATCGCAGGCCGGTGGCCGTTTGCGCACGACGATTTTGGCGGACGCGTGCGAGGCACTCATAGGCGCGACATTTCTCGACAGCGGTTATCAAGCGGCGGAAGATCTCATCGCCCGATTTTGGAAAGAGCGCATGCTGACACCGATGCAGCCTCTGCGCGACGCGAAAACCATGTTGCAGGAATGGGCGCAGGGGCGCGGTCTTCCCGCGCCGGTTTACAAAGAGCTTGCC
This sequence comes from uncultured Pseudomonadota bacterium, assembly GCA_963697535.1. Lineage (GTDB taxonomy): Bacteria > Pseudomonadota > Alphaproteobacteria > Rhizobiales > Xanthobacteraceae > Pseudolabrys. The sequence goes on from OY969085.1 coordinate 2,332,119, forward strand.
CGCACCGGTCCCCATCACCGGCCCCAATTTCGGGTTGCCGTGACATTGCCGGATCGCGAACAAGCGGAAGGGATTGGCGGTTCAAAACGTGCCGCCGAACAGGCGGCCGCCGCCGCCATGCTGAGCCTGATCGGCGTGCCGGCGGACAAGATCTATGCCTGAGCCGGAGGGAAGAGAGGGCGCCTTGCCGGGCGAAAATAGGCGTTGCGGATTTGTCGCGTTGATCGGCGCGCCCAATGTGGGCAAATCGACCTTGCTCAACACGCTGGTGGGCTCGAAAGTCACCATCGTTTCCCATAAAGTACAGACCACGCGCGCTTTGATCCGTGGCATAGCCATCACAGGCGCGTCGCAACTCGTCTTTGTCGATACGCCGGGTATTTTTTCGCCCAAGCGCCGCCTTGATCGGGCCATGGTGACGGCCGCGTGGGGCGGAGCGCACGAAGCGGACTTAACGGCCTTGATCGTCGATGCGCGTAAGGGGCTCGACGAAGAAGCAGAAGTATTATTAACGAAACTCGCTGATGTGCGAGCCGAGAAGATTTTGATCATTAATAAAATCGACTTGGTGCCGCGCGCAAATTTGCTGGTCTTGGCGAAGGCCGCAAACGATAAAGTGTCCTTCGAAAAAACTTTCATGCTCTCGGCGCTCACCGGCGACGGAGTCGCCGATCTCAAGAACTGGCTCGCCGGGCGGCTGCCGCTCGGCCCCTGGCTTTACCCGGCCGATCAAATTTCGGACGCGCCGCTGCGGCAATTGGCGGCGGAAATCACCCGCGAAAAATTGTTCGATCGGCTGCACCAGGAATTGCCGTACCAATCGACGGTCGAGACCGACAGTTGGAAGGAACTTCGCGGCGGCGATGTCCGTATCGAGCAGACGATTTATGTCGAGCGCGAAAGCCAACGCAAAATCGTGCTCGGCAAAGGCGGAGCAACGATCAAAGCCATTGGCGAGTCGGCGCGGCGGGAGATCGCTCAGCTCGTCGAGGCCAAAGTGCACTTGTTCCTGTTTGTGAAAGTGCGCGAGGGCTGGGGCGACAAACCGGAGCATTATCGGGCCATGGGGTTGGAGTTTCCGAAGGAATAGAAAATACATTGAATGCTTCACCGGCAAGCAAGGACTTAGCGAAAACGAACGCGGTATGTTGGCTTTAAGTGTCTGTTCTTTCAGCGTATTTTCAGATTTTAGAAAAAACGGCTTGACCTCTTGGGGGTCGGTGCGTTGCGACCTGTGGGAATTTGGCATTCTTTATTTGACCATAAAATGGGGAGACCCAAGACATGGTCGAATTGGTCCTGCAAAATCTGAATGAACTCCCATATGCGAGGCTCACTCTTTTGCTTTTGTTGATTCGTCTGTTGAGTATTCCAGCCGAATTGGAGTTGGGTCCCAATCTAAAGGCTAAAAAACTCATTTCGGTGTTGCTTCTTTGGTTCAGTGAACGGGTGTTCCCATCTTTGATCTCAAATAGGAGGCTACCCGAGAAGACGAAATCGAAAAAATCGAAGGGTCGACAACGTAAGAAGCGCAGGGCGAAGGTACGGTAATTGGATAAGAAATCTGTAGGCAATTAAATGCAGTGGACCGACGAAGGCATCGTGATCGGCGTCAGGCGTCACGGCGAGACCAGCGGAATTGCCGAGCTTATGACACGCGCGCATGGCCGTCATCTGGGCATCGTGCGCGGCGCATTCGGTTCGCGCCTCAAACCAATTCTCCAGCCTAGCAACAGTATCAGCGCCACATGGCGCGCAAGGCTCGAGGATCATTTGGGGACTTTCACCGTTGAGGGCTTAGCGCTGCGGGCCGGCGATTTTTTCATGAGCGCGCACGCATTGTTTGGCGTCACCCATATTTCGCAATTATTGCGCCTGTTACCCGAGCGCGACCCGCACGAAAATCTTTATGCAGGGCTCGTGATGCTTTTCGATCATCTCGACGATCCGATCCAGGCGGCCTCCTTGGTCGTGCGTTTCGAGCTTCTGCTCCTGTCCGAACTCGGCTTCGGGCTCGATTTGGACAAATGCGCTGCGAGCGGCGCAACTGATGATCTCATCTACGTATCGCCGAAATCGGGACGGGCGGTCTCGCGCGCAGCCGGTGAGCCATGGGTCGCGCAGATGCTCCGCCTGCCGGGGTTTCTGCGTGACGGAGATGTTTTGCCGTCCGGTCACGATCTTGCCGATGGATTTACGCTCACCGGATTTTTTCTGACTCGCTACGTGTTGGAACCGCGCGGCCTTTCCTTTGGCGATGGACGCGCGCATTTTATCGCCGCGGTCGAACGCGCGCCGATCAGCGCGGCGTGAACGAGTTCCCAAGATTAAACGCGCCAATGCCCAACTCAACGGGCAAAGGTCACGACGAATTTTCACCACCAATATCCGCGATGATACCTGCGCCAATAGCGATGACGCCAGTACGGACGACGATGCGTCCACCGGCATACGCGGCGCCAGCCGCAGCCATAGCGGCCGCATCGCCAGACGCGGCGGCAAACATAGGCGACATCCTGAAGAGGATTGACGGTGTTGAGCGTAGCCGCAAGTTCTGCCGGAGCGGCTACAGTCGCGGCAGGGGCGGGCAGGGGAACCAATAATAACGCGCCAAAAACGGCCAATGTCGCAGCTGTCGTCAGAGTTATTCTGGGCATCGGTGCCTCCCTATAAATTGACGATTCAAAAAAACGGTCGCGGAACATCAACGTTCTGACGCTTTGTCGGTTTCCCCGACCAGGGCCCGGCCGCGATCAACCCGCTTGTTCATCAGCCATCGAAGCATTAGCAATGGGTTATGGGTAAGATATTGATTCCGCCTGAAAAGAGCGCAGTCGAAGATGTCGGCTTGCGCGCGGCGCTCGAGGAGCGTTATCTCGCCTACGCGCTTTCGACGATCATGAATCGTGCCCTCCCGGACGCGCGCGATGGGCTTAAGCCCGTGCACCGGCGCATCCTCTATGGCATGCGGCTTTTACATCTCGATCCGGGCGCGGCGTTCAAGAAGTCGGCCAAAGTCGTCGGCGATGTCATGGGTAATTTTCACCCGCACGGCGACCAAGCCATTTATGACGCGCTGGTGCGCTTATCGCAGGAGTTTTCGCAGCGCTACCCCTTGGTGGATGGGCAAGGCAATTTCGGCAATATCGACGGCGATAACGCGGCGGCCATGCGCTACACCGAAGCGCGTTTGACAGAAATCGCAAGGCTGTTGATTGACGGCATCGACGAAGACGCGGTTGATTTCCGTGCAACCTACGACGGCACGAGCCAAGAGCCGGTGGTGTTGCCTTCGGCTTTTCCCAATCTGCTCGCCAACGGCTCGCAGGGAATCGCTGTCGGTATGGCGACTTCAATTCCTCCGCACAACATCGTCGAACTTTGCGATGCCGCCATCCATTTGATCGAGACGCCGAACGCGCGCAGCCGGACCTTGCTCAAATACGTCAAGGGTCCGGACTTTCCCACCGGAGGTGTCATTGTCGACTCCGCTGACGCCATTGCCGAGGCTTACACGACGGGGCGGGGGTCGTTCCGGGTGCGCGCGCGCTGGCAAACCGAGGAGGCAGGGCGCGGCGCTTATGTGGTCGTGATCACCGAAATTCCATGGCTGGTGCAAAAGTCGCGGCTGGTCGAAAAGCTGGCGGAGCTCGTCAACGACAAAAAACTGCCCTGGGTCGCCGATGTGCGTGACGAATCCGCCGAGGATGTCCGCCTGGTTATCGAGCCGCGCGCCCGCACGGTCGATGCGGGATTAATGATGGAATCGCTGTTCAAGCTCACCGAGCTTGAGTCGCGTATTTCTCTCAATATGAACGTGTTGGTGAAGGGACGCATTCCGCAGGTGCTCGGCCTCGCCGAAGCTTTGCGCGAGTGGCTCGATCATCGGCGCGATGTGCTCCTGCGCCGCTCCCGGCATCGGCAGGCGCAGATCGAGCATCGGCTGGACGTGCTTGGCGGCTATCTGGTCGCCTATCTCAATCTCGATCAGGTAATCAAGATCATTCGTTATCAGGATGAGCCAAAGCCTGTCCTGATTAAGGCCTTCAGACTGAGCGACATTCAGGCGGATGCCATCCTCAACATGCGCTTGCGCAATTTGCGCAAACTCGAGGAAATGGAAATTCGAGCCGAGGACAAGGCCTTGCGCGAGGAGTTTAAAACGCTCAAAGCGCTTATCGGTTCGACCGGCCAGCAATGGAATACGATTGCTGCGGAGATCAAAGAACTCAAGAAAAAATTCGGCCCGAAGACCGATCTTGGCAAACGCCGCACCGGCTTCGGCGAGACGCCCACGCATGATGAAGCCGCGATCGAGGAAGCGATGGCGGTTCGCGAGCCGATCACGCTCGTAGTGTCGGAAAAGGGCTGGATCCGCGCGCTACGTGGTCACGCGATCGATCTTTCGGGCGTTGCCTTCAAAGCGGGCGATGCATTGAAATTCGCGTTCCCGGCGGAATTTACCGCGAAAATTTTGATCTTCGGAAGTGACGGGCGTTTTTACACCATCGACGCTTCGAAATTACCGGGGGGCCGTGGACACGGTGAGCCGGTGCGCCTGTTCATTGATCTGGATGATGCCGATATCGTGGCGGCTTTTCCCTATCGTGGCGGCCGCAAATTTATTGTGGCCGGTTATCAAGGCAATGGTTTTGTGGTTGATGAGGACGATTTGCCGGGCAATACCAGAAAAGGAAAGCAGGTCTTAAATCTCAAGGCGCCGGATAAAGCGGTGGCTATTGCGCCGGTCAATGGCGACCAAATCGCGGTCATCGGCGAGAGGCGCAAAATGGTTATTTTCGATCTCGATCAGGTGCCCGAAATGGCGCGCGGCCGCGGCGTGCGATTGCAACGTTACAATGAAAAAGGACTTTCGGATATCACGACATTTGACGCTTCCGAAGGGCTGACTTGGTTCGACAAAGCGGGACGGGCCTTTAACACGCCGCTCAAGGGATTGGCCAATTGGCGCGGCCGCCGCGCCGATGCCGGACGCGTCGCGCCGGATGGTTTTCCGCGTAGCAATAAATTTGGCCGCCCGCCTGAGAAAAGCAATGGCGAGTCCGAATAGCCACCTCCAAGTCGAGACAATCGGCGGCGTGGCTTCGCAGGGATTTTTTAATGCTGACGCTTGTTGCCCAAGGCTTCTTGCCCAAGGAAAACGGGGAAGACACGCATAAACGATCATTCGCAAGTATTTTACTATGTCTTTAAAAATTCGATATAAATTTCAACGTAAGGAGATTGTTGTGCATGGACGTACGATTGCTTCGCCGAAAATCCGTTAGCGAGCGTACGGTCGCGGCTGCCCATGCACTTCTGCGCGGCGAGAAGCCAAGTTTAGCGGGCTATTTCGCTTTTGCCGGTCCGGCGGTCATTGCCTCGATTGCTTATATCGATCCCGGCAATTTTGCGACCAACATTCAAGCCGGCGCCAAATACGGCTACACTTTGCTTTGGGTGGTTTTGCTGGCGAATCTGATCGCCATGCTGTTTCAGGCGCTGTCCGCCAAGCTCGGCATTGTGACTGGGCGAAATTTGGCGGAAATGTGCCGCGACCGCTTTCCGCGCCCCATCGTCTGGATCATGTGGATTGTAAGCGAAATCGCCGCGATGGCCACCGAATTGGCGGAATTTCTCGGCGGCGCGATCGGTCTGTCGCTGTTGTTCAACATGCCTATGCTCGCCGGTATGGTCGTCACCGCGATCGTCACCTACGGCATTTTGTTGTTTGAAAGCCGCGGGTTCCGTCCGGTCGAGCTGATCATCGGTAGTTTCGTCATCCTCATCGCCCTTTGTTATTTGATCGAGATGTTTATTGCTCCGGTCGATTGGACCTCGGTCGCGGCAGGCCTTGTGAGGCCGCAAATCGCCGATACTCAGGCCTTGCTGCTTTCGGTCGGTATTATCGGCGCGACCGTAATGCCGCATGCGGTTTATTTGCATTCCGGCCTGGTGCAAAAACGTATCCCCTCGGCTGACAACCGTGAAAAGCGCCTGTTGGTGCGCATTTCAAATGTGGAGGTGTTGATTGCCCTGGCAGCGGCCGGGCTCATCAACATAGCCATGGTCGTGATGGCTTCGAGCGCGTTCCACGCCGGGCACAGTGATGTGGCCGAAGTGGAAACCGCTTACCACACCTTGACGCCTCTGCTTGGCATAGGCGCCGCCGGCATCTTCCTTTTGTCGTTGATCGCTTCGGGGATCTCCTCGTCGGTGGTGGGGACGATGGCCGGGCAAATGATCATGCAGGGCTTCGTGGGATTCCGTATCCCAATTTGGCTTCGACGCGTGATTACGATGGCGCCCGCTTTCATCGTGGTTGGTTATGGAGTCAACGCAACGGCGGCGTTGGTGATGAGTCAGGTGGTTTTAAGCCTTACGCTGCCATTGCCAATGATAGCACTGGTGATATTTACGCGCCGGCGCGACATTATGGGCAGCTTTGTCAATAACCGTCTCACAAACGTCGCGGCCATGATCGGGACGGTTATCGTTCTGCTGTTGAACGTGCTTCTGGTGCTCGCCACTTTCGGCGTGCCGCTTCCGGGGCTATAGCAAATCAACGGTTAGTGCGTATCCAGCCGGACGGTGTTAGCCGCTCTTGCGGCAGGAAACGGGCCTTGTAGTCCATCTTGCGCGAGCCCTGCACCCAATAACCAAGGTAAACATAAGGCAAGCCCATGCACTGCGCCCGTTTGATGTGATCGAGAATCATAAACGTGCCAAGGGAGCGGCTGGATTTGTCGGGGTCGAAAAAGGAATAGACCATCGATAGGCCGTCGCTGAGGACATCTGTCAGCGCAACCGCCAGCAAAGGTCCGGCGCCGCGACCGACTATCTTGCTATTCAGTCCGCGCCGCCGGAATTCGACCATCCGAGTATCGACGTGGCTGTCCTCCACCATCATGGCGTAATCGAGAACAGTCATATCCGCCATCCCGCCATTGGGGTGTCTGGCATCGAGATAGGCGCGGAACAGCGAATATTGCTCCGATGTCGGGGCTGCCTCCCGCATATAGTCGACGATATCGCTGTTGCGATCGGCAATCCGCCGCATGCTCCGCGATGGTTTAAAATCGGACGCTACGACCCGCACCGATACACAGGCGCGGCAGTTTTCACAGGCCGGACGGTAGGCGATCGATTGGCTGCGGCGAAAGCCGCCGTGGGTCAAAACATTGTTGAGTTCGATGGCGCGGCCGCCGACCAGATGCGTGAAGACTTTGCGTTCCTCCTGGCCCTCGAGATAGGGACAGGGAGAGGGTGAGGTGAGATAAAACTGCGGTGTGTTGCGCGAATGCTGAGTCACGGCAAATCAAAACACCTCTCGTCGGATTTTTCGGTCATAATTTTGTTGGCCTTTAAGGACTCGTCGCCATGATTCCCGCGCGCAAAAGCGCGGCGCGGCGCGCATTGTTGATTACAATAGTCCCCAGGACGATATCGTGCAGCAGCCGGCGCCGCGTGTTGAAGAACGCAACGAGCAGGATAAGAGGCGTGAAAAACGATATGGTGAACCAGAAGACAATCGCATGCACAATGCCGAGCAGAAAATAGGAGGGTCTCCCGTACCAGGTTCGCATCTCTAAATCCGCAACGCGCATACCCCAGGTGGCGGACTGCGGGCCACCGAGTGTGAAACCGAAATAAAACAAGGCCCAGATCGCCGTAAGTGGAGGCAGCAACAAATAGAGGACGAATCCGAATCCCAGCGTGACGATTCCGAAAACGAAAATTAATATGCTTGCCAGTAGCACCGGCACGGCAATGACGACGAGATCAATGATAAAGGCGATTACGCGCCGCGCCAGCACACCGTCGAAAAGCTCCGGATCCCTAAAAGGATCGTAGACATGAGCTTTGATGCCGGCCTGGTTGAGATTGGTTTCCATCGTATCCTTGCCGGCGCCGCGCCTTAGCGCTTTCCCGGTTCCCTGCACACTGCATTAGAATATGTGGTGATCAGCCTTGCCGCCAGAGAGTCTGACGGGGGTAGTCGCAATTGAGGATCTGCGGCATTGTGTGACTTAGCCAGTGCAAGGAACAAAGCCGTTGCCAATTACCTTTGCCGATATCACAGCCGCTCGAAAAATCATTCAAGGGATCGTCTTACCTACGCCGACGCTGCCGGCGCCGCGGCTGTCGGCGCTGACGGGCGCCGAGGTCTACATCAAATACGAGAATCTCCAGGTCACGAACTCCTTTAAAGATCGTGGGGCCTTGGTGAAGCTCGCTTCGCTCTCTGAGCGGGAACGGCAAAGAGGTGTCATCGCGATGTCGGCGGGTAATCACGCCCAGGCGGTTGCCTACCATGCGGCCCGTCTTGGTATTCCCGCGACCATCGTGATGCCGGTGACGACGCCTTTCGTAAAAGTTGCGGCAACGCGCGCGCATGGGCCGGAAGTCGTGCTCGACGGCGAAACGATTGCCGACGCGCAGGCGCGTTGCGAAGAGATCCAAGCGAGTCGTGGCCTCACGCTGGTGCACCCTTACGATGATCCGCATGTCATAGCCGGGCAGGGCACCATCGCGCTCGAGATGCTGGAAACGGCGCCTGACCTTGATTTGATGGTCATTCCGATCGGGGGAGGCGGTTTGATTGCCGGCAATGCGATCGCGGCGCGCGCGATCAAGCCTGGCATCGAGATCGTTGGTGCCGAAGCCGCGCTCTATCCCTCCGTTTGGAATGCGCTGACCGGCGAAAACCGGCCGCTCGGCGGGGCAACCCTTGCCGAGGGCATCGCGGTGAAGAACGTCGGGAAGCTGACATTGCCCATCATCCGCGATTTGGTGAGCGAGGTGATTTTGGTCGACGAGGCGCAGCTTGAGCGTGCGGTCAATGCCTATCTCACCTTGCAAAAGACGATGGCGGAGGGCGCCGGCGCGGCCGGCCTCGCCGCCATGTTGGCGAAGCGCGAGCGTTTTCGCGGCAAGCGCGTCGGCCTCATTCTTTGCGGCGGCAATATCGATCCGCGCATCCTCGCGTCAATCATGGTGCGCGAGCTCGACCGTGAAGGCCGGATCGTGTCGATCCGGCTGACCATCCCCGATCGGCCCGGTGTTTTGGGATTGATCGCGACGCGGCTGGGCGAGCTCAACGCCAATATTCTGGAAGTCGATCATCGGCGTTTGTTTCTCGATGTGCCGGCCAAGGGCGCCAAGCTCGATGTGACGATCGAGACACGCGATGAAGCGCACGCCTCCGAAATCATGGCGGCCATGGCCGATGCCGGCTTTCGCCCGGTGCGCATCAAGAGCGGCGGACCGCTGGAGTGAAGCGTTGTGAGGAGCAAGTAGCGAATGATTCTTTGTCGCGCCGCCGCGACGCCGGATCTTCGCTATCCAACTGGGAGCGGCGGTGGCGATCAGGCCGCTTTTCGCCGTTGAGGACCCGCGGTCGTTAACATATCGAGAACGCCTTTTGGATCTCGGCCGATAATTAGCAAATAAGCGCGCACGCCGCCAATAGGACGTGATCTTCCTTGCTCCCAGTCGCGAATCTGGGCAATTGTAAATCCATAAGCCGTTGCGAAAGCGTCCTGCGCGAGCCCTGTTTTTTTGCGGATGGCACGAACGTTAATTTCCGCCGGAAGATGAAGTTTGGCCGGTTTGCTCTCGCCACGCGCAATAGAAAAAGCTTCGGTCAGACCTTCCGCGATCTTGCTGAACGCTTTCTTGCTCATCTGTTCCCCTCTCGTATTCGTGCGCTTCCGGCCGCCAAATTTGCGATTTTTTGCGAGTTCTCGTTGACAAGCGCCTTCGTCAATTTTGCCAACGCGTTGCACTCGGCTTTGCTCAAGTTGGTCTTTTCTCCTTTGCCGAAAAGGGCGACTAAATACACGGGACAGGTCTCACCTGAATAGAATGTGATGATCCTGTATCCGCCGGACTTGCCTTTGCCTCGACCAGCCCATCTTATTTTGCGACAACCGCCTGTGCCCTTTATTTCGTCGCCTGCCGCTGGATTATCTGCAATGTAGTCGACTAGTGGAGTGGATTTGACATTCGCTACCCACCTGGCCGCAAGCTCGCGAAGCGAACGTCAAATCCAAAACTCCACTAGAAACTTATATTTGGCTCATGGTCTTTCAATTCAAACATTCGCAAAAGATCCCCGCCGAAATGGGTAGCGAATGTTTGAATCGGACCACTAGGTGGGCGAGGGCTCTCTCCGTCATACCCGCGCGTGTTGCGTGCCGGCGGAACGCATGGGTTTCGCAAACGGCATGCACAGGTCACCTATACGTAATTTACGCAGTCATGTCAAATTGACGAGCGGGGTCCCGAAGAGCTGACCGTTGCCGCAAAATTTTCCCAGTCGAAGCGCCATTTCCGGCGAAATTCTGGCCTTCTCCGCGAGAATGCTGTGAAGCTGCTGGCGGCTCACCATGAGGCGTTTTGTGGTCTCGGTAGCTGACATCTTCAATTCCGGCAAAACGACTTCTCTGAGAAGCTCACCCGATGGCTCGGCGCGCGCTTCGGCCGCACTGCGATCTTAATGTTACGCATGCTTCTTCCCATTCATCGCCCGCCAAATGCGTTCCGGCGTCGCCGGCATCTCAATGTGCTTCACGCCGAATTCCGATAACGCATCGACCAATGCGTTGACGACCGCCGGCAGGGCGCCGACACAGCCCGCTTCGCCGGCGCCTTTGACGCCGAGTGGATTTGTTTTCGTCGGCACGGGATTGCTCTCGACGTTCATGTTGCACAGATCGTGCGCGTGCGGCATGGCGTAGTCTTGGAAAGACGCGGTGACGAGCTGGCCGGACGAATCGAAATGGATGTCCTCCAGCAAGGCTTGGCCGACACCTTGCGCGATGCCGCCTTGGATTTGGCCGTGCAGCAGCATCGGATTGATGACGACGCCCACGTCGTCAACCACGTTGTAACGTTCGATGCCGACCTTGCCGGTCTCGCGGTCGATTTCCAATTCGCAGATATGACAGCCGTTGGGATAGTTGGCGATTGGCGCGCTGTAGACCGCGGTCGCGGATAGTCCCGGCTCCACCTCCTTCGGTAAATTCTTCGGATTCAATGAGGCGGCCGCGATTTCCTTGATACTGAGCGTGCGGTTTGTCTTTTTCGTTGAGAATAAGCCTTCATCAAATTTCAGGTCGTCTTCGCCGACCTGAAGCATATGCGCGGCTATGGCTGCGGCCTTGGTCACGATTTTTTCCGTGGCGAGGTGAAAGGCCGAACCCGCCAGCGTGGCCGAACGCGATCCGCCGGTGCCTTCGCCGAAGAAAACCTGGTCCGTATCGCCTTGGATGTAATGCGCTTGTCTCGGGTCAAGCCCGAGCCGGTCGCAAACGATTTGTTTGAACGTCGTTTCGTGCCCCTGGCCCTGACTGTTCGAGCCGGAAAACAACGTCACCGAACCGTCGCGGTCGAAGCGCACTTCCGCGCCTTCGAGGCTCGCTGCGCCCGCGCGCTCGATGGTGTTGGAAATGCCCAGGCCCCGCAATTTGCCTTGTTTATGCGAAACGGCTTTGCGCGCTTTGAATCCTTTCACATCGGCAAGCTCCATCGCCATATCCATGTTCTTCTCGAACTCGCCGTTGTCCCAGGTGAACGTCAGTGCCGTCTTGAAAGGCATGGCGTGTGGGGGCACGTAATTGCGCCGCCGCAGTTCGGCCGGATCGATGCCGAGTTCATCGGCGGCGAGATCGACCATGCGTTCGATGACGAAGGCGGCCTCGGGACGTCCGTTGCCGCGATAGGGGCGCACGGGATTTGTGTGGCTGAACACCGCAGAAATATCGACGTGAATGGCCGGCGTGCGATAAGTCCCGGCAAGCGTTCCCGCGTTTAACACGAAGGCCGGCATGGTTTGTTGGAGATAGGCGCCGATAGCGGCAATTGTTTTAACCCGCAGCCCGAGAAAGTGCCCGTCTTTATCGAGTGCGAGTTCGGCCTCCGTCACATTGTCGCGCCCTTGCGCGTCGCTCAAGAAGGCTTCCGTGCGCGTGCTGATCCATTTCACCGGCCGGCCGGTGAGCTTGGAGGCGAGTAGCACCAGCGGCACTTCATTGAACACCGGCGATTTCATGCCGAAACTGCCGCCGGTATCGCCGGTGATGATACGCAATTGACTTTCGGGGATGCCGATCAATTTGGCGAGATCGGCGCGAATGGGATGCGGCCGCTGCATCGCCGTGTAAAGCGTGTAACGTTGCTCGGCCGCATGATAGTCGCCGATCGCGCCACGCGGCTCCATCGGGGCGGCGGTCACGCGATTGATGACGAGTTTTTGGTTCACGATACGATCGGCGCGGGCGAAGGCTGCATCGGTCGCGGCCTTGTCGCCGATCAATTCGACAAAGCAAATATTGTCGGGCGCGCCGTCCCACACGAGCGGCGCGTTCGGCAAAGCCGCTTCTTCGGTCGATGTCACCGCCGCGAGCGGCTCGAAATCGACCGAAATCATTTCCATGGCATCCATCGCCTGCGCGAGCGTTTCCGCCACGACGAAGGCGACATAATCGCCGACCCAGCGCACGCGATCCTCGGCCAAGATCGGATAGCGCGATTTGATCATGGGCGAGCCGTCGCGGCGTTTGTGTCCCGCCGGCACCGGAAGATCGCCCCAGCCGGCCGCCTTCACGTCGGCGGCCGTCAACACCGCCAGCACGCCTGGGGCCGCTTTCGCCGCGCTCACATCGATCGAATTGATTTTGGCATGGGCATGCTGGGAACGAAGCACAACGCCATGCACCATGCCCGGCAGTTTGATGTCGTCAACATAGCATCCGCCACCGCGGATCAAACGCGGATCCTCGAAGCGCGACACGCCTTGACCAATGCCGAATTCACCCATTTGTCAATTTCCGTTTTGTTGGTGCCTGTCAGAATACCGCGCGTTCCCGCGCCAGCAGAGACCTGCCGAGCAAAGGTAGACTCTGTGCTTGGGAGTGAACGGAGGATGGGGCACGCATCGAGGGTTATTTCTCGGATCGTAATTTTTCCGCCACGCGCGGCGCGAAATAAGTGAGCACGCCGGCGCAGCCGGCACGCTTGAAGGAGACGAGACTTTCCATCATCGCTTGCTCGCCGTCCAGCCAGCCGTTTTGCGCCGCGGCTTGGATCATCGCGTACTCGCCGGAGACCTGATAGGCAAAGGTCGGCACGGCGAATGTATCTTTCACCCGGCCGATAATATCGAGATAGGGCAGGCCCGGTTTGACCATGATCATGTCGGCGCCTTCTTCGATGTCCAGCGCAACTTCGCGCAACGCCTCGTCGGTATTGGCGGGATCCATTTGATAGGTCCGCTTGTCGCCGGTAAGTGTTTTGGCTGAACCTACGGCATCGCGGAACGGGCCGTAAAAAACCGACGCATATTTCGCCGCATAAGCCATGATCGAGACATTGGCGAAGTTGGCGCGATCGAGCACGCTGCGGATTGCGCCGATGCGTCCGTCCATCATGTCGGACGGCGCGATGATATCGCAGCCGGCTTGCGCCTGTATCAGCGCTTGTTTTGCAAGAACGGCGACCGTTTCGTCGTTGAGGATTTCACCATCGCAAAGCAGGCCGTCATGGCCATGGCTGGTGAACGGGTCCAGCGCGACGTCGCAAAGCACGCCGATATCCGGGATTTCCCGCTTGATGGCGCGGATGGTGCGGCAGACGAGATTGTCGGGATTGGTCGCTTCACTCCCGGTTTCGTCGCGCAATGCAGGGTCGACATAAGGAAAGAGCGCGACGCACGGAATATTTAGCTGGGCTGCGCGTTCGGCCTCCCGCACGATCCGATCGATGGAAAGCCGTTCTACGCCCGGCATGGACGAAACCGGCGCCCGCGCGTTCTCGCCTTCCATCACAAACAGCGGCCAAATCAGATCGTCGGTCGTGAGCACGTGTTCGCGCACCATCCGGCGCAGCCATTCGCGACGCCGGCTCCGGCGCATGCGAAGCGGCAGGGTGAGCCGTTCCTCCGGCGGCTCGGTTTTGATGCCGGCGGCGCGGGGTCGGGGTTCGATGGGCCGGCCGAATTTGATTGCCATGGGCGCGCTCCGGCGTTCTTGTAGCCAATCTAGTGGTCCAATTCAAACATTCGCTACCCATTTCGGCGGGGATCTTTTGCGAATGTTTGAATTGAAAGACCATGAGCCAAATATAAGTTTCTAGTGGAGTTTTGGATTTGACATTCGCTTCGCGAGCTTGCGGCCAGGTGGGTAGCGAATGTCAAATCCACTCCACTAGGCCTATTGTGCCACCCATCCGCATGGGGCCTCACATCCGGTTTTGCCCACGCGTCAATTCGGGCTTGGTAGCGCCTATCAAACGACGCTATTGACACGCACGGTCTTCATGTGGGGAGCGGGACAAAAATCGCTTTGGTCGTAATGGAACCATTGAACCCGAATCATATGGGAAAAATCGGGCGGGCGCTGGCGCTCGACAGCCGCGCTGCCGTGCCTCGTTGGACGCGACGCTTCGTCCTCTTCCTCCGCGTTATGGCCGGAATTTCGATGCTTAAAGGCCTTTATCACTGGTCGCAGATTGTGGGCATTGGCGCGGCCGGCGATCTGTTTGGCGATCGCTCGATCGCCTGGCAGGCCTCAACCGTATTTTTCGCGGTTATCGACCTGGTGGCGGCTGTCGGCCTGTGGCTTGCGGCGACGTGGGGCGGCGTGATTTGGTTGCTGTCGGTTGGCTCGATGCTGGCGGTCGAAATATTTTTCCCGCATGTGTTTGGCGGCATTTTGTTGGCCGGCCTCGTAGAAGGATTATTGCTGATGCTTTATTTATGGCTCGCCTTGAAAGCGGCATCCGAACAGCCCGTGTGACGGTGTCGCTAAATATTGCGCCCACGCAGGTTTCCTCTCCCACAACTTGGCGTCCTGTCATCAATGTGCTATTGCGGTCGAAAATCCAGGATTTAACCCTCGTTACGCAGGCGCCCGGACGGGTTCTGGCGCGGGGATCGCAATGTCGATGTCGAGCAGCCAACCCACGTCCCCTACGATCACAACCGACTCCGAGGCATTGTTTAAGGCTTCGTTGCGCGAGGCGGATCCTGAGATCCATGCGGCGATCGGTCTCGAACTCGGTCGCCAGCGTGATGAAGTCGAACTGATCGCTTCCGAAAACATTGTTTCGCGCGCGGTATTGGAAGCGCAAGGCTCTGTGCTCACGAATAAATATGCCGAGGGACTGCCCGGCAAGCGTTATTACGGCGGCTGTCAGTTTGTGGATATCGTCGAGCGGTTGGCGATCGAGCGCGTGACGAAATTGTTCGGCTGCAAATTTGCCAATGTGCAGCCGCATTCCGGGGCATCAGCAAATATCGAGGTGTTTTTCGCGCTGATGCGCCCAGGCGACACGTTCATGGGTCTGAATCTGTCCGCCGGCGGGCATTTGACCCACGGTTCGCCCGTCAACATCTCCGGCAAGTGGTTCAAGCCGGTCTCTTACGGCGTGCGTCGTGAGGACCAGCGCATCGACATGGATGAGGTTGCGCGGCTTGCGAGCGAGCATAAGCCGAAACTCATCATCGCCGGCGGTTCGGCCTATTCGCGGATTATCGACTTCCGTCGATTCCGCGCGATTTGCGATGAGGTTGGCGCTTATTTCATGGTCGATATGGCGCATTTTGCGGGACTGGTCGCGGGCGGCGTGCATCCCTCCCCGTTTCCACACGCGCATGTGGTGACGACGACAACGCACAAGACGTTGCGCGGCCCGCGCGGGGGCATCATTCTTTCCGATGACGAAGAAATCGCCAAGAAACTCAATTCGGCGGTCTTCCCGGGCATCCAGGGCGGTCCGCTCATGCACGTTATTGCCGCCAAGGCCGTGGCGTTTGCCGAAGCCTTGCGGGCAAGCTTCAAGCTCTATGCCAGGAACGTCGTAGAGAACGCAAAAACACTGGCCGATACTCTTAAATTGCAGGGCTTTGATATCGTCTCCGGCGGCACCGACACCCATCTGATGCTGGTTGATTTGCGCCCCAAACGGCTGACCGGCAAAGTCGCCGAAGCCGCATTGGGCCGCGCGCACATCACCTGTAACAAGAACGGCATTCCATTCGATCCGGAAAAGCCGACCATTACGTCCGGTATACGCCTTGGAACACCGGCTTGCACGACACGCGGATTTGGTGCCGCCGAGTTTCGGCAAATTGGCGAGATGATCGTCGAAATTCTCGACGTCCTGGCGCAGAAGGAGGTGGAAGAGGATTTTCTCGTCGAAGGGAGCGTGCGCGACAAAGTGAAAAGCTTGCTGGCGCGGTTTCCAATTTATCGATAAATGAAGAGAATCTCACACTCCGCGTCTTAGGTCGTGCCCGGATTTACGCGGGGTGGCCGGGAGTTAAGGCTGAACGAAGCGACGCCGTTCTTCGAACGGCTATGTCCGGCCATGACAAGGAAGGGAAAATAGGAAGCGGCCTATGCGTTGCCCGAGTTGCGGAAGTCTCGATACGCAAGTGAAAGATTCGCGGCCGACCGAGGATTCGGCAGCGATCCGCCGAAGGCGCGTTTGCCTGACCTGTCAGTTTCGCTTCACCACATTCGAGCGCGTGCAATTGCGCGAGCTCACGGTCATCAAACGCAACGGCCGCCGCGTACCCTTTGATCGCGATAAGCTTTTGCGTTCCGTGCAGGTGGCCTTGCGCAAGCGTTCTATCGATCCCGACAGGATCGAACAAGAAGTCTCGGCGATTGTGCGCGAACTTGAAAGCCTTGGTGAAAACGAGGTGACCTCCGAGACGATCGGCGAGACGGTGATGGAGCATCTGCGTGAGATCGACGACGTAGCCTATGTGCGTTTTGCCTCCGTCTACCGCAATTTCCGCGAGGCGAAGGATTTTCGCGCCGCTCTGGACGAGCTGTCGGAAGACGGCGATCCCGTGACAACGACGCGCAAATGATCGAATTGGGTGAGACGAGCGCTCTCGCCTCGAGCGCGGAGGACGAACGCTTCATGGCGCTCGCGCTTGCCCTGGGCCGGCGCGGCCTTGGCAAGAGCTGGCCAAATCCGTCCGTGGGCGCCGTTGTGGTGAAAGATGGTGTCATTCTCGGCCGTGGCTGGACGCAAGCCGGTGGGCGGCCCCATGCCGAAACCGAAGCCCTGCGCCGCGCGAAAAGGGCTGCCCAGGGCGCGACGATGTATGTCACGCTGGAGCCGTGCTCACATCAGGGCCAAACACCGCCTTGCGTTGACGCTATCGTGAAGGCCGGTCTCGCGCGGGTTGTCTCCGCACTCGAAGATCCCAACCCCGAAGTGACGGGTCGGGGACACGAACGCCTCCGCGCCGCGGGCATTCAAGTCGATGTCGGCATCAAAGCCGAGCAGGCCGCACGCGCGCATGCGGGTCATATCGCCCGTATCCATCGGGGGCGGCCGCATGTTCTTCTCAAATTGGCTATGTCGGCTGACGATAAAGCAGGGCTCGCGGGCCGCAAACAGGTTATGATCACTGGCAAAGCCGCGCGCGAACGCGTCTTTCAGATGCGCGCAATGAGCGATGCGGTTATGGTCGGCATTGGCACGGTGCTGTCGGACAATCCGCAATTAAACTGCCGCCTGCCCGGGCTGATGCAACGCTCGCCTGTGCGGGTCGTGCTGGACAGCCGCTTGCGCGCGCCGCTTTCGAGTGCCGTCATCGGCACGTCGCAGGACAGACCGACTTGGATTTTCACCTCGACCGAGGCATCGCCGCTGGCCGAAGAGATTTTGCAGCAAAAGGGCTGCAAAATTTTTCGTGTGAGCGCGGAGAACGGCAAGCTCGATCTCAATGCTGTTTTGAGAGTACTGGCCGGGGAGGGTATCACACGCCTGATGGTGGAAGGCGGTCCGATCCTTGCAGCAAGCTTCATTGGCGCCGGTCTTGTCGACGAAGCCGTTTTGGTGCGTGGTGAAAAGTCGCTCGGCCACGATGCGATCGATGCCGTGGAGGGCATGTCGCTCGCGGCCCTGACAGGTCGAATGAAGTTATGCGGCCAGGAAAAAATCGCGTCCGATACCATCGAAACTTACGAGCGGGGCTGACATTCTTGCGCGGCAATGTGCGGAGTTTGTTTTGATGTTCACCGGAATCGTGAGTGATGTGGGCGAATTGCGTTCTGTCAAGGCGCGTGCCGACAATTTACATCGATTGACGATCTACTGCCGCTATCCCCGTCTCGAATTGATCGAAGGAGCGTCCATCGCCTGTTCCGGCGTTTGCATGACTGTGGTTGATACGGGAGAAGAAGAATCTCGCACCTGGTTTGCCGTTGATGCCGCCGACGAGACGCTGCGCGTCACAACGGTGGGCCAATGGCGGCAGGGCGCCAAGATCAATCTCGAGCGGCCCTTAAGATTCGGCGATGAACTGGGTGGCCATTTGGTGGCCGGCCATGTCGACGGAACCGCGGAAGTCGTCGCGCGGAACGATATGACGGATATGGCGCGGCTTGTGCTGCGCGCGCCGAAAGAGCTCGCGCGTTTCATCGCCGCTAAGGGGTCGGTTGCGATCGACGGGGTCTCACTCACAGTCAATGCCGTGAAGGACGACGAATTTTCCGTGCTCGTCATTCCCCGCACGTTACAAGTAACGACGCTCGGCGCCTTGCAAAAAAGCGAGGTCGTTAATCTCGAAGTCGATCTGATGGCCCGCTACGCCGCGCGGCTTCTGCTTCCGTAACGCGGCTGATGGCTCTCTGCCCGAACGTCGCCGATCACCTCTTCGGCCGCCTCATCGGTGCGCGACGTCAGTCACATCGTTCGACCCAGGCACGGCCTCGGGCGCAGGAAGAGCGGTCGTTGCGATGTCGCTATTCGCTATGCGCTACTCTGCGATGGCCTACTTTAAATGCTACAAGACTCTTCCTGCTTTGCCATTTCATGCAACATCACCAGCGCCTGCAACACCGATGCGCGGCGCACAGCGGTGCGGCCGATATCGCCGAATTTTCGGTCACAGGCGATACGGCGGCCGCGGCGCGAGGCCGCGCAAAAATAGACAAGGCCGACCGGCTTGCTCGGCGTTGCGCCCGCAGGTCCGGCAATGCCGGTGATCGAAATCGCCAAATCGACGACAGCGTAGGCGAGGGCACCTTTGGCCATTTCCTGCGCGCATTCGGCGCTCACCGCGCCGTGGACATCCATCGTCGCCGGCGCAACACCCAGCATCTCTTGCTTGGCGGCATTCGAATAGGTGACAAAGCCGCGATCGAAAACCTCCGACGAGCCGGCAATTTCGGTGATCGCGCCGGCAACGAGGCCGCCCGTGCAGGACTCCGCGACGGCGATGGTGAGTTTTTTCTTCTTGCAAATGTCAAGAAGCGCAAGCGCGGCGATACGGATCTCGTCATCCATGATCATGCACCCGGAAGACGCACGGTCGCCGTGGCATAAGCGGCAATGCCTTCGCCGCGGCCGGTAAAGCCGAGCCGTTCGCTTGTCGTCGCTTTGATGGCAACGCGGCTGACATCGACACTGGCCAGCCGCGCGATATTCTCGCGCATAACGTCGCGATGCGGGCCGATTTTCGGCGTCTCGCAGACGATCGTGAGATCGAGATGCGCAATAACGCCGCCGCGCGCGTTCACGCGTTCAGCGGCGAAGGCGAGGAAACGATCGGATGAAACGCCTTTCCACTGCGGATCGTGTGGCGGGAAATGCGAACCGATGTCGCCCTCTGCCAGCGCGCCGAGGATCGCATCGACCAAGGCATGCAACGCCACGTCGGCATCGGAATGGCCCGCGAGGGCACGCGTATGGGACAAGGTCAGGCCGCCGATGGTGATGCGATCGCCGGGGCCAAAGGCGTGCACGTCAATGCCGGTCCCGACGCGCACGTCGCTTAAATGCGCAAATTGCTGAGCCTCGGCGCGGACGAAGTCTTCGGCGGTCGTCATCTTGATGTTCTCCGCGTCACCCTCGAAGGTGGCGACTTTTATACCGGCCCATTCGGCGAGTGCCGCGTCATCGCTGAAATTATCATGGTTCATTCTGGCGGCGTGACGATGGGCTTCAAGCAGCGGCCTGAAGGCGAAGGCTTGCGGCGTTTGAATAAGACGCAAGCCGTTGCGCTCGAGCGTTCGGGCGATGAAGCCTGCGGCATCAAGAGTTCTTGACAGTGTCGGCAATGGGCAGCGCCGGTACCGCGGCGCCGGTTTGGCCCACCGCTGCGATGGCGCGGTCAATCAAGAGGCGGGTGGCGAAGGGGCGTGCGGCATCGTGGATCAGGACGATGTCGGGGCCATGCGGCTCAAGCGCCTCCAGGCCGGAGCGCACCGAGGCCTGACGGGTGGCGCCACCGGCCACCGGCGGCAAGAGTGGCCAATGGCCGGCGGTCGTCAGAAAGAGGTCGCGATCCTGTAGCCGAATAACGGGCTGCACAAGCGTAACGTTCGGCGCGTCTACGAAGGTCGCCAGGGTCCGGCTGAGCATCGTTTCGCTGCCAATGCACCTGAATTGTTTTGGTATCTGCCCACCCGCGCGTAATCCACTCCCTGCGGCGACGATTATGGCTGCCACTTCGCCCATGCTGCGGTCGGTCCTCCTATCCCTATAGTTCGGGGAATGCGTCGGCTCTTTTGCCGTAATTTTCGGTGGCGCACAAATTTTGCAGTGCGGTAGTTGCGTCTTGGCCCAAAATGGCTAGACTATGTGCATCGAGAGGATAAGCCTAAATGTTGGGCAATTATAACAAATACCACGGTTATAAAAAATTCTCTTGTTATTCCAAAATGATAGAGGCTTCTACGTTGCTCGGCCATGTACGCTTTCTCTCTTTTTTGGTGTGGGGACCTGCCGCATGAGCGCCGCTCTTGGCGCGGCCAAGGTCAACTCTGCGGGGAAGGCCATGCTGCAAGCCTTGCCGCATCCCGTCTTGATGATCTCGCCTGAGGGCAAAATCACCGACGCCAATGTGGCGGCCGAACAATTTTTCGAAGCCTCACTTCCGATGCTGCGCCGGTACGAGTTGCGCGAGTTGGTACCGTTCGGATCGCCGTTACTGATGCTGGTGGAGCAGGTCCGCGAGGGTGGGGCGGCCGTGAACGAGTACAAAGTGGACCTGACGACGCCGCGCAATCCCCGCGAGCGATTGGTCGATTTGCATGTCGCGCCGGTACCGGAATTCGAAGACCACATCATCGTCATGCTCCAGCAACGCGCCATCGCCGATAAGATCGATCGTCAGCTCACGCATCGTGGCGCCGCGCGATCCGTGACGGGCCTGGCGGCGATGCTCGCGCACGAAATCAAGAACCCGCTCTCAGGCATCCGCGGTGCTGCGCAACTTCTCGAACAGTCAGCCGGGCAAGAGGATCGATTACTGACCAAGCTGATCTGCGAGGAAACCGATCGCATCGTGACATTGCTCGATCGCGTCGGGGTTTTCGCCGACGAACGGCCTATCGAACGCGGTCCCGTCAATATCCACGCCGTCCTCGACCATGTGAAACGCTTGGCGCAAAGCGGTTTTGCGCGACATATCAAATTCGTTGAGGCGTATGACCCGTCGCTGCCGGCGGTATGGGGCAATCGTGACCAGCTCGTACAGGTGTTCCTCAATTTGTTGAAGAACGCCTCGGAAGCCATCGGAGAAAAAGCGACGGATGGCGAAGTCCAACTGACAACGGCATTCCGCCCAGGGGTGCGAATGTCGGCACCGGACGGCAAGAGCCGCATTTCGCTTCCGCTTGAAGTCTGTGTCAGAGATAATGGACCCGGGGTACCGGAAGATTTAATGCCCCATCTTTTCGATCCGTTTGTGACGACCAAGCCCAGCGGGAACGGGCTAGGGCTGGCGCTGGCGGCCAAAATTGTCGGCGATCATGGCGGCATCATCGAATGTGATTTACAGACGCGGCGAACGGTGTTTCGCGTGCTGATGCCCATTTATTACAGCGGCGAGGGCGGCGTTATTGACAGTTTTCCACCCTTGCAAAGCCCGAGAGGTTAAGTCGATGCCAACGGGAAGCATCTTAATTGCCGATGACGACGCCGCCATCCGCACAGTCGTCAGCCAAGCGCTCTCACGGGCCGGATACGACGTCCGCTCGACCGGCAATGCCGCGACGCTTTGGCAATGGACCATGCAAGGTGATGGCGATCTCGTCATCACCGATGTGGTGATGCCGGATGAGAATGCCTTCGATCTCATTCCGCGTATTCGCAAGGCGCGTCCCCATCTGCCCATCATCGTGATGAGCGCGCAAAACACGTTCATGACCGCGATCCGCGCCTCCGAACGCGGCGCCTACGAATATTTGCCCAAACCTTTTGATTTGAAGGAGCTTGTGGCCATCGTCGGTCGCGCGTTGTCCGAGCCGAAGACGCGCCGTCCGGCGGAGGCGGCAGAAGAGCTGGGAGCCATTCCACTCATTGGCCGCTCGCCGGCGATGCAGGAAATTTATCGCGTGCTGGCTCGCCTGATGCAAACTGAACTGACGGTGATGATCTTTGGTGAATCAGGGACCGGCAAAGAACTGGTGGCGCGCGCTTTGCACGATTACGGCAAACGGCGCTCCGGTGCGTTTGTCGCCGCTAACATGGCTGCAATCCCACGCGATCTCATCGAGTCCGAATTATTCGGCCACGAGAAAGGGGCTTTCGCGGGCGCTACGACGCGCAGCATCGGGCGCTTCGAACAGGCGGAAGGCGGCACGCTATTCCTCGATGAGATCGGCGACATGCCCACCGAAGCGCAAACACGGCTGCTCCGTGTATTGCAGCATGGCGAATACACCACCATCGGGGGTCGCACGCCCATCAAAAGCAATGTCCGCATCATTGCCGCCACCAACAAGGATCTGCGATTGCTGATACAGCAAGGGTTGTTCCGCGAGGACTTGTTCTTTCGCCTTAATGTCGTCCCGCTGCGTTTGCCGCCGTTGCGCGAAAGGACCGAGGATATTCCAGACCTGATCCGGCATTTCTTCGCCCAGGCGGAGAGAGAGGGTTTGTTGCCGAAACAGATCGAGCCGGCTGCGCTTGATCGGCTCAAACGACACCGCTGGCCAGGCAATGTGCGCGAATTGGGGAATTTCGCGCGCCGGTTGGCGGCACTTTATTCGCAAGAAACGATTACTGCCGCGGTGGTCGACGCGGAGTTGATGCAGTCGGCGCCGCCGGTGGGCCGGAATCAATCAAGTTCCGATGAAACGCTTGGTGCCGCTGTGGAACGGCATCTATCGATCTATTTTGGCAAATTCAAAGGCGGAGTGCCGCCGGCCGGTCTCTACCACCGGATATTACGCGAGATTGAATTTCCGCTCCTGACGGCGGCCTTGGCGGCAACCGGTGGCAATCAAATTCGTGCCGCGGACCTGCTCGGTGTCAACCGCAACACCTTGCGCAAGAAGATCCGTGACCTTGATATTCAAGTGTATCGCACCAGCATGTGAGCGGGGCATCGGCCAAAAACTATTCTGTGGGTTGGACGCCATGGAATCGTCTCATTTTGGCAACGTTGTTGTATAAAAGCATCAGTCTCGGCAGGCATTTTCTGATCACGGCGTCACTTTAGGCATATCTCGCATTTCCATTGTCGGGGGATAATGAGCGTCGACCAGGCAGCTGCTAATGGCAAAGCCGTTCCTGCCAATTCTTCGGCAAGGCGTGCGGACACCCGGAGGTTCGGGCCTCTCGCCGTCGGACTGGCCTTGCTGTCGGCCGTCGCCACCTTCGTTGTCCTTGCCGACCTCACACCAATTCCACCGACTCACTACGTGGTCGTCTCCCTTCTGCTGGCGAACGCGGCGACAGTCTTGTTGCTTCTCGGCATCATCGTGCGGGAAGTCTGGCAGGTGGTGCAAGCGCGCCGCACCGGCCGCGCCGCCGCGCGACTGCACGTGCGGATCGTCGGACTGTTCTCCGTCATCGCCGCTGCCCCGGCGATCTTGGTGGCAATTGTGGCGAGTATCACGCTCGACCGGGGTCTTGATCGGCTGTTCTCAACACGCATACGCGCGACGATTCAAAACTCCCTTATCGTCGCCGAAGCTTACCTACGAGATCACGCTCAAATTGTGCGGTCCGATATTATGGTGATGGCTTTCGATCTCGCCCGCACCAAGCCGGTGTTTGATCAAGAGCCAAACAAATTGCAGCAATTTCTGACCTTTCAAGCCTCCGTGCGCGGTTTGGCGGGCGCCATCGTCATTGATAGCAATCTCAAAACGATTGCTCGCGCCAACGTCAGGATCAGCCAAACCTTCGCCATGCCGCCACGGGAGGCATTGGCGCGGATTAAGGCGACGGAGCCGCAATTGGTGCTACTCCCCGACACGAATTACGTGGCGGCGGTGATTAAACTCGAGAAATACGACAACGAATATCTCTATGTGACGCGGCTACTTGATCCTCGCGTCGTCCAGCAACTCCAGGCGACGCGAGAAAGCGTCACTGAATATGCGACAATTGAGGCGCGCCGTCTGGGCGTACAGGTGGCGTTCGCTCTGATGTACACCGTGATCGCCTTAATCGTGTTGCTGTCGGCGGTGTGGATCGGGTTGAACTTCGCCAACCAATTGGTGGCGCCGATACGACGGCTGATCGGCGCCGCCAAAGCGGTTTCTGAAGGCAATCTCCATGTGCGCGTGCCCGTGCACCGCTCCGAGGGGGACCTCGCCCATCTCGGCGAAACCTTCAACCGCATGACTCAGGAATTACGCACTCAGCACGACGATATTATAAGGGCGCGAGATCTCATCGATAGTCGTCGGCGCTTTACCGAAGCGGTGCTCGCCGGAGCCAGCGCCGGTGTCATTGGCGTGGACAGCAAGGGCAATGTGAATATTCTCAACCGCTCGGCAGAGAAGCTGATTGGTCACACCGAGTCTGCGGCGCTCGGCAAACCGATGTCCGATGTCCTGCCGGAACTGGCCGGTATTTTGCACGCGGGACTGTCGGGCATGCAGACGCAAGACCAAGTCACGATAAATCGTAACGGCCACGAACGTAACCTGTCGGTACGGATCACCAGCGAGCAATCCGGGCAGTCTGACCACGGTTATGTGGTCACTCTGGACGATATTACAGAGCTTGTAACGGCGCAGCGCACGTCTGCCTGGGCCGACATCGCAAGACGAATTGCGCACGAAATCAAAAATCCGCTCACCCCGATCCAGTTGTCGGCCGAGCGGCTTCGCCGCAAATACGGCAAGATGATAATTGAAGATCGCGGCGTGTTTGAACAATGTACGGACACGATCGTGCGCCAGGTGGACGATATCCGACGCATGGTCGATGAATTTTCACGTTTTGCGCGCATGCCCAAGCCTGCGATCGCCGCCGAAGACGTGATCGATACTGTGCGTGAAGCGGTTTTTTTGATGCGCGTTGGTCACAACGATATCGATATCGAGGCCGAAATTGCTCAGGAACCAATGCCAGCGCGTTTCGATCGGCGGCTGATTTCGCAGGCCCTCACAAATCTTATCAAAAATGCCGCAGAAGCCATTGCGGTCGTCCCCCAGGCCGAACTCGGGAAAGGTTCTATTCGTATCTTCGCAGCGCGTGAAAAAGATGACGTTGTCATTGACGTGATTGACAACGGCATCGGCCTACCAAAGGAGAAGCGGGGGCGGCTGCTCGAACCATACGTGACCACGCGCGAGAAAGGCACAGGCCTCGGCCTTGCCATTGTCAGTCGTATTGTCGAAGAGCATTGGGGCCGTATCGAATTGCGCGACGCGGCTGACAAAATTCCGGGCCAACGCGGGGCGTGGATACGCATCCGCTTTGCCGCCTCCGGAAAAACAGATCCCGCCAAAACCGATTAGCCTGAAATCGTGAACGAGTGAGCCCAATGTCCGCTGAAATTCTGATCGTCGATGATGAAGCCGATATTCGCGAACTCGTGGCGGGCATTTTGGAAGACGAGGGCTATACGGCCCGTACCGCCCGCAATAGCGACGAGGCGCTGACGACCGTTACGTCGCGCCGGCCAGATCTCGTTTTCCTGGACATTTGGCTGCAAGGGAGCAAGCTTGACGGGCTCCAGCTTCTTGAAGCGGTGAAGCAGGATCACGCCGAATTGCCGGTGGTGATGATTTCCGGCCACGGGAACATCGAGACGGCGGTCGCAGCCATTAAGCGCGGTGCATACGACTTTATCGAAAAGCCGTTCAAGGCGGACCGCCTTATTCTAATTGCCAGGCGCGCGCTCGAAACATCGCGACTCAAACGCGAGGTCAGACAGCTCAAACAATCGGCGCCACCGCCTTCAATATTGGTCGGCCATTCGGCGGCAGTTCTGCAGCTGCGTCAGGCGATCGAACGCGTTGCACCGACCAATAGCCGCGTGCTCGTCGTTGGCCCATCGGGCGCCGGTAAAGAGCTGGCGGCGCGAACGATACATCAAATTTCGAATCGTGCAGGCGAGCCTTTCATCACTATCAATGCCGCCACGATCACGCCAGAACGCATGGAGACGGAATTATTTGGCGTGGATTACGCCAACGGGCACGAACGCAAACCGGGCGCTATGGAAGAAGCGCACGGGGGCACCATGTTTATCGACGACATCGCCGAATTGCCGCGGGACACGCAGAATAAAATAATGCGCGTCGTTGCCGACCAGACGTTTCAAAGGGTAGGGGGGCGCAGTAAAATCGCCGTCGACGTGCGAATCGTGTCGTCAACGACACATGATTTGGAAGCGCTCGTCGGGGAAGGTCAGTTTCGCGAAGATCTGTACCACCGTCTCTCGGTGGTCCCGGTACGGGTGCCGTCCCTCTCTGAACGTCGCGAAGATATTCCCGACCTCGTCGACTATTTCATGGATCAGATTTCGCAGACAACCGGTCTACCAAAACGCCGTATCGGCGACGACGCCATGGCCATTCTGCAGTCGCATGATTGGCCGGGTAACGTTCGTCAGCTTCGCAATAATATCGAGCGCCTGATGATACTTGCCGACGGCGGACCCGAGGTCGTGCTGGATGCCAGCATGCTACCGCCGGACGTCGGTTCGATGGTACCGACCATGCCGGGCCGTGACGGCGCCGAGTATCTAATGGGATTGCCCCTGCGTGATGCGCGGGAGGCATTTGAGCGCGAGTACCTGGTGGCGCAGATCAAGCGCTTCGGCGGGAATATTTCACGCACGGCCGAGTTCGTCGGGATGGAGCGTTCGGCCCTGCATCGCAAGCTAAAAGCACTGGGGATAGGCTGAGTGTCCGAAGTTCGCAACACGTTCTGGCTTATTCTCATCTGTTTCGTCGTTTTGCGATAGACGCATACGGACCTACGTGCTTCGCTCATCGAACTGGGAAGCGGTGGGCAAACCTCTTTATCGGAAAAAAATCCTGAAGCCCTTCACTTCAATATGTTGGTTCTGATTGTTCTTGGCAATGTTGAACTTATGCTTGCGTCAGCTCGGTCCCTGCCTTCTAATATTGTATTCTGGTTTTTTCGTCAGGATGTGACATATGTGTGTTGATCACGTATGCGAATGTATCCCGCCAATAAATATCTCACATCAATAGATGCGAGTAAAAAATGGAACACGGTCATGCCAGCCGAACGCACGCAAAATCTGCAAGACACCTTTCTTAATCACGTCCGCAAAAACAAAATCCCGCTCACAATTTTCTTGGTGAATGGAGTCAAGCTTCAGGGCGTTGTAACTTGGTTCGATAACTTCTGTGTGTTGCTGCGTCGAGATGGCCATTCTCAGCTCGTCTACAAACATGCGATCTCGACAATAATGCCCGGCCATCCGATCCAGCTATTCGAAGGCGGCGATGAAGCCTCGACTGGAGACGAGATCTAGCCCATGATCCCAAAAAATGGGAACCGGTTTTCGGAAAATTTTCGGAAAAGATGATCGCCAGTGGTCCAATTCAAACATTCGCTACCCATTTCGGCGGGGTCTTTTGCGAATGTTTGAATCGAAAGACCATGAGCCAAATATAAGTTTCTAGTGGAGTTTTGGATTTGACATTCGCTTCGCGAGCTTGCGGCCAGGTGGGTAGCGAATGTCAAATCCACTCCACTAGTGGTCCAATTCAAACATTCGCTACCCATTTCGGCGGGGATCTTTTGCGAATGTTTGAATTGAAAGACCATGAGCCAAATATAAGTTTCTAGTGGAGTTTTGGATTTGACATTCGCTTCGCGAGCTTGCGGCCAGGTGGGTAGCGAATGTCAAATCCACTCCACTAGTAAAATCTCAGGAAGCTGAAGCAACTCAACCTAAGTAGACAATATTCCTAAGTGGACAATATTCTAATTGGAACCGCGCAGTCGTGACCAGTATCGGGATCGCATAGATCCGCCCACAACGAGCGAGGAAACGGGCCGCGCCATCGTCATTGAGCCGTGGCTCAAGCAAGCTGGTGTAAGATTGCCGTTAGTGCCCAGTGAGCAGCCACGCTCGCCTGAAGCGCGGTTGTCAGAAACAGTGGCGCTTGCGCGCGCCATCAATTTGAACGTTGTGGACGCCGGTCTCGTTAAACTCGACCATATTCGACCCGCAAGCTACATCGGTAAAGGCAAGATCGAAGAATTTGCCGGACTCGTCAGAAGTTTGTCGGCATCCGTTGTCGTCATGGATGGTCCAATTTCGCCGGTGCAACAGCGGAATCTGGAAAAGGCTTGGAACGCAAAGGTGATCGATCGCACGGGTTTGATTTTGGAAATCTTTGGCCGTCGTGCTCGGACGCGTGAAGGCGCGTTGCAGGTCGAACTCGCCCATCTGACCTATCAGAAGGGCAGGCTCGTCCGGTCTTGGACTCATTTAGAGCGTCAGCGTGGCGGTTACGGCTTTCTTGGTGGCCCGGGCGAAACCCAAATTGAGGCGGATCGACGCGTCATTGAGGAGCGAATTGCGCGAATCGAAAATGAGCTTGAGAAGGTTAAACGGACACGAAAATTACATCGTAACAGCCGCAAACGCGTGCCTTATCCCGTCGTAGCGCTAGTCGGTTATACCAATGGCGGGAAATCGACACTGTTCAACCGTCTGACTGCGGCAACCGTGTTTGCCGCCGACATGTTGTTTGCCACCCTTGATCCGACGCTGCGTGCACTCGATCTGCCGGGGCACGGCCGCGTCATCCTATCGGACACGGTCGGTTTCATCGCCGATCTGCCCACCATGCTGGTGGCGGCGTTTCGTGCAACGCTTGAGGAGGTGATCGAGGCCGATATTATCCTTCACGTGCGCGATATATCGCACGAAGACGCAATCGCGCAATCGCGCGATGTCGCGAAGGTGATGGGCGAACTTGCTATCGAGCCGACCGATCCGCGCCTCATCGAGGTTTGGAACAAGGTTGACCGGCTGGGAGCAGATCAACGCGAGCGCTTCATGAATTTGGCCGCGCGTCGATCTGGGCACCGCCCAGCGCTCGTTTCTGCATTGACGGGGGAGGGGCTCGATCAGCTTATGAGCCTTATTGAAGCGCGCCTCGAAGAACGGCACCTGATGCTAAAATTATTGCTCGATCCCGCCGATGGCGCAGGCTTAAGCTGGCTCTACCGGCATTCGGAAGTTCTCTCGAAAGACATGAACGGCAACGGTCAATTGGCCGTGACGGTAAAAGCCGACCCGAAAAATGCCGGCATTATGCGTCGGAAATACTTCGTAACACCGATGGGCTAGATTTCCGTCTTATCTTCGTCCAGCTTGGCGCGACTCCATAATTCGTCCATTTCGCTCAAGCTCGCCGTTTCAGGACGCTGGCCGCGCGCGGCGAGCGCTTTTTCGATAAATGCGAAACGGCGTTCGAATTTTCCGTTCGTCGCGCGCAAGACTCCTTCCGGATCCGCCTTGAGATGGCGAGCCAGATTGACGGCCGCGAAAAGCAGATCTCCAACTTCCGCCGCCGCGTCAAATCTATTTCCGGAATGCAACGCGGCTTCGATTTCGTTCGTCTCTTCGCGAATTTTCGACAGCACAGCCAGCGGATCATTCCAATCAAAGCCAACTTGGCCGGCCTTGTTCTGAAGTTTCAGCGCGCGCGTGAGCGCGGGCAGGGCAAGCGGTACATCAGCCAAGGCGCCATTTGCGTGCGACTTGTTACGGGCGGATTTTTCTTCCACCTTAATCCGATCCCATAAATCGCTGACGGCCTCGGGCGTGCGTGCCTCGGCATCGGCAAAGACATGTGGATGCCGTCGGATGAGCTTATTGGTGATTCCCTCAACGACGTCATCGAAGCTAAATGCCTGTTGCTCTTCGGCGATGCGAGCGTGATAGACGACCTGGAGGAGCAGATCGCCGAGCTCATCCTGCAGATCCATCAGATTGCCGCGCGCGATTGCGTCCGCGACTTCATAGGCTTCCTCAATTGTATGCGGGGCGATGGTTCCGAAGGTTTGCTGCTTATCCCATG
Organism: uncultured Pseudomonadota bacterium; assembly: GCA_963697535.1. GTDB lineage: Bacteria > Pseudomonadota > Alphaproteobacteria > Rhizobiales > Xanthobacteraceae > Pseudolabrys. The sequence continues at coordinate 2,362,412 of OY969085.1, forward strand.
GGCAGCCGCCGTCCGGGTCGCGTAATTGGGCCATAACGGCAATGAGTTTGGCTATTGACGACTTCGTTTGAGCGCCATCGTTGTGAAAATTCGCCATTGTTTTTTCATCCGTACGGTGAATTGTATCGTATATCCCACGGTCAGGTACCACTTTCACCATTCGTGCCAGCCGGGATTGCTAATACCAATCCGCGTGATCATGTCGTCGCGAATTGTCACCATTGTTTTTTAGCTGTAGATCGGGTGGTACGGGGGTATCCTGTCCATCCCTTGAACGCCTAAACCCGTATGGGTTTTTGCCGGCACCGCAGAACAGCCAGTACGCGTATCCATTTGCTTGTCCGTCCCAATCCCTGTCCCAATATTGTACCCACTAGTGGTCCGATTCAAACATTCGCTACCCATTTCGGCGGGGATCTTTTGCGAATGTTTGAATCGAAAGACCATGAGCCAAATATAAGTTTCTAGTGGAGTTTTGGATTTGACATTCGCTTCGCGAGCTTGCGGCCAGGTGGGTAGCGAATGTCAAATCCACTCCACTAGAGCCGGTCTGAATTATCCCCGGTCCGCGCGATAAACTTGGTCTATTCGCATAAGAGATATTATGGAATAATTCGGTTCCATTTGCAGGTCATTGAAATTACTAGTGGTCCGATTCAAACATTCGCTACCCATTTCGGCGGGGATCTTTTGCGAAAGCAGCCTATTGCATCGTAATCTAGCCAAAGCGAATCTTAGAGATGGTCACCTTGGTTTCAGAACGCACCGAAGAGCCTTGGCGGCGGCGTATGTATCTTCCCAATTACCAGATTGGGGAGGCTTGCGGCGTATGCGCGAATTCGATGGGATGCCGGCGAAAGCGATAGCGACATCGCAGAAGATTTTGGAATCAAAAAAGACGACGTGAAAGAGGCGCTGAAATTTGAGGCGCTATTGTTCAAACACCATCCCGTCAAATGCCGGCTCGATTGAGGCCGGCAGTTTCGCGCAAAGCGTCGCGTAATCCATGTCCGTATGAAGATTGGTCAGAATCGCGCGCTTTGGCTTTAGCCGATCGATCCAATAAAGCGCCTCCTCGAGATTGAAATGACTGGGGTGCGGCGCTTGGCGCAGAGCATCGACGATCCACACATCCAGGTCCTGCATCAGCGCCAGGCTTTCATGGGGTAGATCTTTGATGTCGGACGAATAGGCCACATCGCCGATGCGAAATCCGAGCGAGGGAATATCGCCGTGCTCCTGCAAGATCGGCAAGGCCTCAATATCGCCGCCTGCCCCCCAAATCGCGACCGGCTTGCCCGGAACAAGCCGCTTTTCATTCACGATCGGCGGATACTCGCTGCCCGGCGGCGTCATGAAGCAATAGCCGAAACGCGCATGCATGGCCCGCGAGGTCGGCTCGTCCATATAAATATCGATCGGCTGCCGTTTATGCACGAAGAGCGGCCGCAAATCGTCGATGCCGTGCGTGTGATCCGCGTGTTCGTGCGTGATCAGCACGCCATCGAGCGAATCGATCTCGGCGTCCAAAAGCTGCATGCGCAGGTCGGGCGAGCAATCAATGAGTACACGCGTCGTCAAGCCCCGCTCGTTCGCGCGCGTAACCAGCATCGAGCAGCGCCGGCGGCGATTTTTCGGATTGTTCGGGTCGCATTGGCCCCAGCCCAACGCCACGCGCGGCACGCCCATGGACGAGCCGCAGCCGAGAATTGTAAAGACTAAACTCATGTTGAATCAGATAATTCGCGGGGCACTTTATCAAACACGTTAAAAAAATTCTCCGTCGTTTGCCGCGCAATGTCCTCAAGCGAAACGCCCCGCGCCTTGGCCAAAACCTTCGCCGTCTCGATCACAAAGCTCGGCTCGCAACGCTTGCCGCGATAGGGCACCGGTGCAAGATAAGGCGAGTTGGTCTCAACCATAATCCGATCACCCGGTATTGCCGCGGCGATTTCCCGTAAAGCGCCGGAATTCTTGAACGTCAGAATGCCCGTGAACGAGACGTAATGGCCAAGGGAAATGGCCGTCTCCGCCAAATCGCGCCCGCCTGAGAAGCAATGCAGGACCGCGCGGAAGGCCCCCTGCCCCGTTTGCGCCTTCCCGGTTTCTTCCCGCAGAATTTGCGCCATATCGGCATCGCAGTTGCGCGAATGGATGACCAACGGCAACCCCGTTTTCCGCGCTGCCTCAATATGCTGGCGGAAACTTTGCGCCTGAACATCGTGCGGCGCGCGGTGATGAAAATAATCAAGCCCCGCCTCCCCGATGGCCACGACTTTGGGATGCGCGGCGATCTTAATCAGCGTCGCCGAATTGATTTCGGTCTCCTCATGCGCATGATTGGGGTGGGTGCCGACCGAGCAGAAAACGTCCTGAAACTTCTCCGCAATCGCAAGGACCTGAGCGTGTCTCTTCACCCGGGTTGAGATCGTCACCATGCGCCCGATCCCGGCCGCACGCGCGCGATCGACCACCGCATCCATTTCAGCGGCGAAATCAGGAAAATCGAGATGGCAATGGCTGTCGATGAGCATAATGTGGGAATTGAAAAGTGCGCGCAATTTCGCGGGTCTGGACCTTGGACTTTACCCCTTTATCCCTCTCCACGCTTTGCGGGGAGCGACTGTTGACTGTCAAGCGTTTTGGCATGGGGTATTGTCCCTAAGGATAGCATTGAGAATGGTGAGCAGGCGCAGGGTCCACCTCCCCTTGAAAAGGGGAGGTCGGCGCGTCAGCGCCGGGTGGGGATCAAAACCTCGCGGTTCAATCCGACAAGAGATCCCCGCCTGACAAAAGATCCCGCCCGACCGCCATCCGAACTCGGCTATAGCCGAGTTCGGCATTCAAGTGGCCGAAGTTAAGTGGCGGAAGTCGGAAACATCCGACTTCGGCATTTAAGTGGCCGAAGTCGGAAACATCCGACTTCGGCGGCGGTCGACCTCCCCTTTTCAAGGGGAGGTTGGGCTCCTACCAATCCCAGGTGAAGCTGCCTTTGACGGCGTGGACCTGGGCGTCGGAGGCGAGGTCGCCCCAATAGGAGACGCCGAGCTTGGCCTGCGGCGTCACGCGCCAGTCGAGCCCGGCATCGATCAGGCCTGCGTTGCGCGCAATCGGCACGCCGGCGACGTCAAAGGCAATGCCGGTCGATTGGAAGGCGAGCGCGGCCGAAGGGCTCACATCGCCAAAGGCGTGCTGCCACTGCGCCGTCAGATGCGGGGTGAGGATCGCGCCGTTGGACAGCGGCAACAGGGTTGCGAGCCGCAGGCCCAGCGTCGAATAGCCGGTGTTCTCGCTGCCGCTCGCCACATTGAGCGCCGCCAGATCGACCGTCGTGTTGTCGCTCTCCGCAAAGCCGCCGGTGTGCACGTTCACGTAAGCAAGCCCCGCCAGAGGCTCCACCGCGAGGCGGCCAAAGCTCATGCCGTAGCCCAGCTCGGCAAAGACCTGGGCCGCATGGCCGTTGAAACTCGCGTGCGTGGCATCGAAAAAGCCGGGGAAGATGATCGAGCGATTGGTGTCGATATTGTCGAACGTATAGGTGCCGCCCAGACGTACATTGAAGCGCCCGGCGATCGGCCCGCCGGCATAAAGCCCGACCACGCCACTGTCGATATTGCCGCTGGAATGCCGCGCATCGACGCTCAGATCGGCATGGGTATAGCCGGCGGTCAGGCCAGCACGCCAGAGCGATCCTAAGCGGGTGTCGACCCCGGCGATGAAGCCGGCGAAATTATCCTTCAACGCGGCCGCATTGCCGTCTGAATCGACATGGCCCCAAGCGCCGAAACCCTGCGCCCAGAAACTATAGGTCGGTGCGCGCGCGGGCACGATCAGCGGCGCTTTCAGCGGCAGATTCGCGGGCCGGCCGAGATCGGCGGCAAAGGCCCCCTCACCCCGACCCTCTCCCCGCCAGCGGGGAGAGGGGGCGCTGGCGTCTGTATATTGGTTGCTCGCGCCGCTCGCGGGGGCCTCACCCGAATTATAGGCCAGCGCCGGCCCGCCATAACCGAGCGGACGCAAGGAAGCCGGCGCATCGTCATAGGCCGCCGCGCGCAGGCGATCGAGAATCGTCCCGCGCACCAGCAGTGCATCCTCCGCCTGCACAGTGTGCACGCTGGCATAAACCTCGCCCGAGAGCGCATCGAAGCGCAGCGGCGCATCCTCGATCGAGGAGGCCAGCACTGCCTGCACCAGGGCGCTGTCCATCGGCGAGGCGTTCAACGCATTGGCCACATTCAATTGATTGAACGTATGCGCCTGCGACGCAAACAGCCCCGGCGGCGGCGTGGGTGTCGGCGTGGGCGTCGGAGTCGGCGTGGGGGTTGGTGTTGGCGTCGGGGTTGGAGTCGGGGTTGGAGTTGGGGTGGGTGTTGGGGTGGGAGTCGGAGTCGGTGTTGGAGTTGGGGTGGGTGTTGGCGTGGGAGTCGGAGTTGGTGTTGGAGTTCGGAGTTGGAGTGGGTGTTGGAGTCGGAGTTGGAGTCGGAGTGGGTGTTGGAGTCGGTGTCGGGGGTGGCGGTGGTGGTGGCGGAGGAGGTGGCGGAGGCGGTGGGGGCGGGCTGTTGATCGCCAGCGCCAGCTCGACGTCGGTATTGCCGTTGACGTAAGTCAGTGTCGGCGTCACGAAGGCCGGCGTGCCGCCGCTGAACGTCACGGTCGGATTGAACGCATTGCCGCCCACGCCCAGGCCACCGGCATCGGCATGCAGGATCGTATAGCTCTTATCGCCGACGGAGAGCATCACGGTCGGCACCACATCCACCGTGGCCCCGCCCAAGGTCACGGTGCCCGTCGCGGTGAGCTTGTCGGATTTTGTCTCATTGACGCTGACGCGGAAGATCGAACCCGCGGTGAAGCTGATATTGCCGCTCACCGTCAAGGTGCTGATGGGGCTGAGTACGCCCGGGTGCAGGATACCGCCATCGGCAACCGTGAGCTCACCGACCGTGATGGTCCCCGCACCGCCCAGGATGGCGTCAGAATTGGGAGACTGCACCGTCAATCCCGTCGTGTTGAAATTGGCTGTGGCATGCACCGCATCGCCAATGACCAGCGCGCCTTGCGACACTTGCGCCGACTTTACGTCAACTCTATTGCCGTTGAGGATCCAACGCGCGCCGGCATCCGCATGCGCGTCCAAGAAGGTGAAACTGATGAAATCATTGTCCGCCTGACCGCCGGCGCCCGTCAGCATCAGTTTGTTGCTCGCGCCTTGCGCGGTGCTGCCCAATGCATCGCCGATCAAGGTCGAGCCCGTCGTCAGCGTCAGCAGGTTGGTGCCGGCGCCGTGAAACGCGATCGCCGCGCTGCCCAGCCCGCTGCCGCCCGCAATCGTTCCGGCATTGAGGATCGTGCCGTCGCCGCCGGTGATGTTGACGCCTACAGGTCCCCCGCTGATCATGCCGATATTGGTGATCGTGCCCGGACCGCCGATGTAGACGCCGAAGTTCCCCCCTTTGATAGTGCCCGTCGCCCCGTTGGTGACGCTACCGCCAACGCCTAGCTCAACGCCGGCGAAGAACGTTCCGCTGATGGCGCCATAATTGAGCACCGTGCCCGGGGCGCCAACAATTGAGACGCCGATCCGCCCCCCGCTAATTGTGCCAGCTGTCGCCCCCGTCGCCTGATTGGTAACGCTGCCGCCGGCGGTGAGGTAGACGCCGTCAACACCCCCGAAGATGGAGCCCCCAGACTGGTTGGTGACGCTACCGCCGGAACGGAGAGCGGCGCCGTAATAGTTCGTTCCGGTGATGTCGCCGGCATTCACCACCGTGCCCAAGCCGCCCTCGATTAAGACACCAGCGCCCCCCCCGCTTATCGTTGCCCCCATCGCTAGATTGGCGACGCTGCCGCCGGAATGGAGAACGACGCCAACGCTGCTGGTGAATGTTCCGGTGATGGTGATAGTGCCTGTATTGGTGACCGTGCCCAAGTCGCCGATATCGACGCCATAAATCCCCCCGCTGATCGTGCCGGCTGTCGCCCCCGTCGCCAGATTGGTGACGCTGCCGGCGGCGGCGAGATTGACGCCGGAAAACTCTCCGGTAATGCTGCCGGCATTGACCACCGCGCCCGAACCGCCCGAGATGATGATGCCGTCAAACATCCCCGTGATCGTGCCAGCCGTCGCCCCCGTCGCCAGGTTGGTGACGCTGCCGCCGGCCTTGAGAACGACGCCGTGGTTAAACTTTCCGGTGATAGTGCCGGCATTGGTGACCGTGCCCAGGCCGCCGATGATACGGACGCCGTCATAGAAGCTGCTGATGACCCCGCTCGGGCTGTTGGTGACCGAGCCGCCTTGCTTGAAATAAACGCCGATCGCCGATTGGATGCCGGTCGTCTCAATGAGGCCGTCATTGCTGACCGTGCCCAGACCACCGTTGATGAGGACGCCGACCTGCCCTTTGATCGTTCCCGTCACCAGGTTGCTGACGCTGCCGCCGGCCTGGAGGTAGATTCCGATTCCGTATGTGCCCGTCCCGTTGATGGTCGCGGCATTGACGACGTTGCCCACCTGGAAGAGCTCAATGCCGTTCAGCGCGCCGATCAGCGCGCCGTTATTGGTGATGCCCCACGTCACGCCAGCGTAGTTGCCGATAACCGCATCGCCGGCGGTCGTCGTGATGTTCACGGTGTTGTCGAACGTGAACGGGGTCTTGTTGTGGTCAAGGGTATAGGTCGTGGTCTGCGGCGTGACCGGGCCCGCGCTACACGTCACCGGCCCCGGTGCAGCTGTACACGTGACCTGCGCCCTTGCCTCCCCCGGCAAACTCACCCCCAGGGCCACGATCGCCGAGGCGGTCGCCAGCGCCAGCGAGGAGGTGCCGCCGAGCAGGCCGGCCTTGCGGCGGGATTTGGCGGGGGTCGGGTGGGAATCAACGAGCAGCCGCCTGGCGTCTGCCTGAACATGACTTGAATCTTGAATTGCCGCGCTCAGTGCCGCGCCCGTCGGTTGCGCTATTTTTTGTGTGCCATGATGGTTCATCGTTACCGCCCCCACATCTACGTTCATTATACGGTGCGTTACGGCGCGTTCCGCGCCTACCCACCTACGGCTCAGCATTCAACCAGCCGCCAACAGACGATGCGGAGGCCGCAAAAGGGCGCTCCGCTTCATCGTCTCCCCCGAAATTCGACGAATTCAAACAAATATCTGCCACGGAACCCAAACCATGGCAATAGGGCGGCAATACCAAGGACAGTTTATGAAAAGAAAAATCGACTGAGAAAAGACCGAACAATCAGCCGGTTAAGAGAAATATCGTTTCGCCTTTTCATTTTTCTGCTTCGTGTTGCATGGATGCAACAAAAATGATGGCCCGGCGTTTGTGACGATTCTTAAGCTTAAGATTGACCCCCACCCCAACCCTCCCCCTTTCAGGGAGCAGAGGTGCCGTGCTCAGGGGAATCTGTGCTTTCGCGTTCTTCGTTTTTGGACTATCGATGTCGATCGCAATCTTGCCGGCGTTTTGGAGATGATCGATAGCGCTTTGCATGAACCGGCCCCCACGCGCCGCGCCGCCTACCGCCCCCACCCGGCTCCTCGCTTCGCTCGGAGCCACCCTCCCCCGCAAAGCGGGGGAGGGATAAAGGTACCGGCGGTGCATTTTATCCCTCCCCCGAAAGGGGGAGGGTGGCGAGGAATGAGCGAAGCGAATGACGAGCCGGGTGGGGAGAATGGCTAATCAGATCGCACGAAACTTGCGCAAAACGATGACGCCGCAAGAGGTGAAGATCTGGGTGCACCTGCGGTCCTGGCGACAACGCGGGTTTCACTTTCGCCGTCAATCGCCGCGCGAAGGATATATCGTCGATTTTGTTTGCTTGAAACATCGGCTTGTTATCGAGATTGATGGCGGCCAGCATAATTTTGATGACAACGCCGCACGCGATGTTAAGCGCGATGCGAGGCTGGGAAAATCTGGCTTTCGCGTTCTTCGTTTTTGGAATATCGATGTCGATCGCAATCTTGCCGGCGTTCTGGAGATGATCGATAGCGCTTTGCATGAACCGGCCCCCACCCGGCCGCCTACGGCGGCCACCCTCCCCCGCAAAGCGGGGGAGGGATAAAGTTTGTGCCGCTTCGGCGCGGGGGAGGGATAAAGTTTGTGCCGCTTCGGCGCGGGGGAGGGATAGGGATAAAGATGTCGGCGGCGGCATACTTCATCCCTCCCCCGACTGAGGGTGGTTATCCATTTGAGTACACGAGCGAAAAAGTCAGCCGAACTTCCCCCGCGGGCCGAGCTTCTCGCCTTCATTGCCAAAGAGCCGGGTAAAGTCGGCACTCGCGAAATTGCGCGTGCTTTCGGCCTTCGAAACGCGCTTCGCGCCGATCTCAAACGCCTGCTGCGTGAATTGGCCGACGAAGGCCTAATCGACAAGCGTCGCAAAAAACTGCATCACGCGGGGACCCTGCCCTCAACCGTGCTCGCCGATGTCAGCGCGCGCGATTCGGATGGCGATCTCATTGCCATACCCGACGAATGGGACGAAGAGGCTCATGGGCCGGCCCCAAAAATCCGCATTCACACGTCCCCACAAACCCGTTCCGGCCGCACGGCAGGCCTCGGCGATCGCGTCTTGCTGCACGTCGATGAAATCGAAGAAGAGGCCGGAATCCGTTACCGTGGCCGCATCATCAGGGTCATCGATCGACCGAAACATCGGGTGCTCGGCATTTTCCGCAAAATCCCGCAGGGCGGCGGACGTCTGCAGCCGGTCGACAAAAAAATGCTCGGCAAGGAACTCGCTATCCCTGCCGGAGCCGCTGGAGACGCGGAAGACGGCGATCTTGTCGCGGTGGAAACACAGCGAGCCTCGAGGCCGGGACTTCCCACCGGCCGCGTGGTCGAACGCCTCGGTTCGCTTGCCAGCGAGCGTGCGGTCAGCCTTATCGCGATCCACGCCCACTCGATCCCTCACGTGTTTCGTCGCGACGCGCTCGACGAAGCGGAGAAGGCAAAGCCGGCGACGATCCACGGCCGTGAGGATTGGCGCCAAGTGCCGTTTGTCACCATCGATCCGCCCGACGCCAAGGACCACGACGATGCTGTTCAGGCCGAGCCGGACAAGAGCGCCAATAACAAAGGCGGTTTTATTGTCAGCGTCGCCATCGCCGATGTAGCGCATTACGTAAGGCCCGGCTCGGCTTTGGATCGCGAAGCGCTGGCGCGCGGAAATTCCGTCTACTTTCCCGATCGCGTCGTACCGATGCTGCCGGAGCGAATTTCCAACAATCTGTGCTCGTTGCGGCCGCACGAAGATCGCGCCGCGCTCGCCGTGCGCATGGTGATCGGCGCCGACGGCCGTAACCGATCGCACAGTTTTCATCGCATCATGATGCGCTCAGCCGCGCGGTTATCGTATCAACAGGCGCAATTTTCGATCGGCGGACGCGCCGACGAGGATACCGAAGCGCTCGTGCGCCCGATACTTGCGCCGCTGTTTGCGGCCTATGAAACCTTGGTGCAGGCCCGCAACGAGCGACAACCGCTCGATCTCGATTTGCCCGAACGTAAAATCCTGCTCAAGGCCGACGGCACCGTCGACCACGTCATCCATCCCGAACGGCTGGAGGCCCACCGGCTGATCGAGGAGTTCATGATCCTCGCCAATGTCGCCGCCGCCGAGACTTTGGAAAAAGCGCGTTGCCCGCTGATCTATCGCGTGCATGATGAGCCGGACCCCGAAAAGGTCCATGCCCTTCGCGAGTTTCTCGCGACGCTTGATATTCGTTTCGCCAAAAGCGGCGCGCTACGGCCGGCGGCCTTCAATCGGGTGCTGGCGCAGGTCAAAACCCGCGATGCCGAACAGCTCGTCAACGAGATCGTTCTGCGCACACAGGCGCAAGCGGAATACGCCGCGGAAAATTACGGCCATTTCGGCCTCAATTTGCGCCGCTACGCGCACTTCACTTCGCCGATCCGCCGCTACGCCGATTTGATCGTGCATCGCGGCCTCATCCGCGCGTTGAAACTGGGCGATGACGGATTGCCCGAGGCATTGGACACTAAAGCGCTGAGCGAGATCGCCGCCCAGATTTCCGCAAGCGAACGCCGCGCTATGTTGGCCGAGCGCGAGACCGGTGATCGGCTGATTGCGCATTTTCTCGCCGAGCGCATCGGGGCGCGCTTTGACGGCCGCATTTCCGGCGTCACGCGGGCCGGCCTGTTCGTCAAGCTTCACGAGACCGGCGCCGACGGCTTTGTGCCGGCGCGCACCATCGGCAACGAATATTTCCGCTATGACGAAAAGGGCCACGCCATGGTGGGCTCGCGCTCGGGCGAGAGTTACCGGCTTGGCGATAGTGTCGCCGTCCGATTGGTCGAAGCGGCACCCGTCGCCGGCGCGCTGCGTTTTGAGCTTTTATCCGACGGGCGAACCGGCGGCGCGCGGCGATTCACGCGCCAAGGACACGGGCGCAAACGCCGCCAAGAAACGCGCCCTTCGAGCCGACATCTCGGGAAAGAGCGCAAAACAGAATGACGGACGAGGCAATGACGGCGACCATGGCAAAGCGTCTGGCGGAGCGCATGAACAAGACCGAGCGCGATCAGTCGTTTCCCGACAGTGAACCGCGCGATGCTGCGACCTTGATGCTGATCGACCGCTCGGGTTCGCGGCCGAAAGTGCTGCTCGGCCGTCGTCACCACAGCCATCAATTCATGCCAAATAAATTCGTGTTCCCCGGCGGACGGCTTGAGGCACCCGATAGGCTGATGCCGGCACTCAACGAATTGCATCCGCACGTCGAGCAAAAACTGACCATGCATGTGGCCACGCCTGGTCGCGATTATGCGCGCGCCTTGGCTTTGACCGCGATCCGCGAGACGGCCGAAGAGACGGGGCTTTTTCTCGGCGTCAAAGTCGGCCGGCCGCCGCAAACGCCCGGCGACATTTGGACCGAATTCGCCACCGCTCAGGTTCATCCCGATCTTCGCCAAATTTATTTCATCGCGCGTGCGATAACGCCGCCGCGAAGGCCGAAGCGCTTCGATACCCGTTTCTTCACGGCCGACGCCTCAGCTATCGCGCATCGGATCGAAGGTGTCGTGGGTCCAGATGCCGAGTTGGTTGAACTCGTTTGGGTGGCGATCGAGGAAGCAGCCAGTCTCGATTTGCCAACGATTACCGGTGTCATCCTGGAAGAGCTGTTGGCCCGGATTGAAGCCGGCATGGCCCATGATCTGCCGGTGCCGTTCTATTTTATGGAAAACCAGCAATTTAGGCGCGAGCTGTTGTAATCGGCGTTCTTGGGCCCGGAACAGCGCCAAAATCGGCATTTCTTGACATTTGCCGCTTGCGCGTTAGTTTCCGCGGCAAAGGCAAACCCATCACCATCGCATTCGCTCCGAGGACTAGTTCATGGCCAAAGCCGTCAGTCTCAAGATCAAGCTCGTGTCGAGCGCCGGCACCGGCCACTACTACGTGACCAAAAAGAACTCGCGAACCCAGACCGACAAGCTGGTCAAAAAGAAATACGATCCAGTTGCGCGCAAGCACGTCGAATATCGCGAGGGGAAGATTAAATAGGCTTTCTCCTCTTCGTCGGTTAATGACGAAGGCCGCGGAAACGCTAAGGCGGCCCGGCGAAACGGTGCGCCGTCTCAATGAACGTTGCAATTGAGATCGGCTTCGGCAAATAAGCCTCGCAGCCGCCCGCGAGGATGCGTTCCTCGTCGCCCTTCATCGCGAAGGCCGTCACCGCGACGATCGGAATTGCCTTGAGGTCTTGGTCCTGCTTGAACCATTTTGTTACTTCGAGGCCCGACACTTCGGGCAGTTGAATGTCCATGAGCACCAAACTCGGCCGGTGCGTGCGCGCAAGCTCAAGGGCGTCAAGGCCTGTCCGCGTCCCGACAGTTTCATACCCATGCGCTTCGAGCACATCGCAAAAAAGCTTCATGTTCAGCTCGTTGTCTTCGACGATGAGGATGGTCTTAGCCATTCCTTAGACCTAATTTCTTTCGAGCGCCCCGTGCCCGACGCAATCGCCGGCCAAAGGGTTTTGCGACCGTCGGTTTCGCGTAAAAAACTGTGATCTGTCGAGACCCAATGTAATGTCTATATATTACAGAAAGGCAAATGCGACAATGAAAGCGCACGGATCAGGCGATACGGAAACGGCGGAAACGCTTGCCCTTCAGGCGCTTCACTTCATAGCCAGCGATGGCGAGCGGCTGAGGCGTTTTCTAGCCATGACCGGAATAGACCCGATGGAGATCGAGGCCGCCGCGCGAGAGACCGGATTTCTGGCGGGTGTCCTTGAATATCTAGCTTCAGACGAGCGGCTTATCGCGGCATTTGCCGCCGACACGGCACTCGATCCGACCGAGATCGTTGGCGCGCTCAGCACACTGAGGGGGCCGAATTGGCAGCGAGAAATACCGTGAACGGCTTCGGCCCGTGATCCAAATTCAAAGATTTTGATCTGGAACGAATACTGTCACGGACAGGGGGTGGTCTTCTTCATATCGAGCGAGGTCATTTTGCCCGCAATTGTAAAGTCGCTGTAATCGAGAATGAGCGCACGCGACACGCCATTTTCATATAATTCGAAACTGACGGAATAAACCGGAACCTGTTCGCCCGATTGCCGCGTCTCCGTATCCTTTGCATCGAAATAGCTGATCGTCACCGGCCAACGCGTCAGATTTGCAAGAGCCGACGTTCCCCCAGAGGCATCGGCCGGCCGCTTTTCGCCCGGCGCAATCGGATGGCCGATGACGGTCAATGTATTGTAAATTTTATCGCCGGTCTCCGTCCCATCGTAAACCGGAAACTCGAGGAGAGTTCTACCTTCGCGCGCCGCAAGGATGATACGTCGCATATGTTCAGTCGGAAACACGGCCTGCGTCGGCAACGAAAAACGCTTAGCCCTTGGTTTGACCAAACTCACCTTGACGGCATCCGCGTTGCGCTCGGCGTGGCCGTCCACGGCGTCGGTCGTCCGATCGTTGAGCAAGTTTTGTGAGTTGAAGCGAAATTGCCTGGCGGCGGCGTCTTCCCAGGTCGTGGAGCGCATATCGCTGAGCGTGACCTTTCCCCCCGCCAAAGCAAGCTCGGACACTTGGCGGAATTGCAATCTGTAGCCTTCGCAAGCATTACCGGAAAAATCGTAAAGGATGCGGCCGCGCGCCGCTTCAACGCCGCGAGTCCCGCGCGATTTCGATAGTTTGAGATCGTAAACGGCTCTGTGCGGAGCCAAAGTGACCTGCCCGGTCGACGGCGCAGCCGGCGCGGAAGCAAGCGACGCCACGCTGGTGAGCGTGAGACAGACTGCGAATGGTAACCATTCGTGCTTGTTGGCGAGCAAATTCATGAACATGAACCTTTGCGATGGAGCGACCTTAGTTGCCAAATCCCCTCATGTCGAAAACAAAGAGGCAAAGCATCCTTAGCATAGAAGTTGCATTCATCCGCATCGTGACCTTGATCGTGATCTGGCCTCCACTTGCAAATCGATAGACAATCGGCCAGACATGGGCGCGCCTCTGTAGCTATGACAAGGAGCATTCTTGTGGCCGGATCGATTGAAAAAAAGCTCGCAACCATGGGCCTTATGCTACCGACGCCGACTGTACCGCTCGCAAATTATGTCCCATTCGTGCCCCATGGCAATATGCTTGTTGTTTCCGGCCAGCTTTGTTTCGACGCAGACGGCAAGCTTGTCGCCAAAGGCCAACTTGGCGGAGGCGTTTCAATCGAAGAGGGACAGAAGGCCGCGCGGGCCTGTGCCCTAAACTTGCTGGCGCAGATCAAGGCTGCGGTCGGCGATCTCGATAGAGTGAGCCGCGTTTTGCGCCTCGGCGGCTTTATTAATTCGGCAACCGGTTTCACCGACGGACCGAAGGTCATGAACGGAGCGTCAGATTTGATGGTCGAAGTTTTCGGCGACAAGGGCCGTCACGCCCGCTCCACGGTCGGTGTGGCGGCGCTGCCGGCCGATGCGGCTGTTGAAGTAGAAGGCCTCTTCGAAGTGAAATGAATGAAGTGATATGAATAATGGCCAAACTCGACTGGCTTATCGCCCGGCCTTTGGCCCACCGCGGTCTGCATGATGCGCGGCGAGGCATCATCGAGAACACGGCGTCCGCTTTTTCGGCGGCTATTGCGGCCGGCTATGGCATCGAATGTGACGTCCAGCTCAATGCGGACGGCGAAGCAATGGTGCATCATGATGATACGGTTGACCGCCTCACCGATGGCACGGGGCGCCTCATCGACCTGAGTACGGCCGCACTCAAGGCAATACCATTCAGGGACTGCGCTGATCGCATGCTCACCCTCGGTGAGCTTTGCGATCTCATCGAGGCTCGGGCGCCGCTTTTGATCGAAATGAAGAGCCGTTTCGACCACGATGGCCGTCTTCCGCAGCGCGTTTCCAAGCTGCTGAGCCGCTATTGTGGACCGGCCGCGGTCATGTCATTCGATCTTGAGATGATCTCAACGATACGCGATCTTGCTCCCAGCCTGTCGCGCGGTTTGGTTGCTCCATGCCACCAGGCGCATTCCGACAGCCCAGGCGCCTTCCTTTGTCGAAGACCCCTCGCCTATTGGCGATCGGCTGTTCGGACACACCCGCAATTTATCGCCTATGCCGTCAACGACTTGCCGGCCGTCGCGCCTTTGATCGCGCGTTATGTTTTAGGACGACCGCTCTTGACCTGGACCGTACGGAATGAAAACGATCGGCTCCGCAGCTTCCGCTGGGCCGATCAAATGATCTTTGAAGGTTGGCAGCCGTAACGATCAAAATCTCACGACTGAGTTCAAATTGCGCATTCACGTTGCATCATCACTTGCCGGGGTTTCGGCGGTCGATTGGGACAGCTGCGCTGGCGTGCCGGCGGCGAATTCGCACCACACAATCGGCTCCACGACAATAAAAAACTCGAATCTCAAATCGACCTCCGAAGATGAGTTTTCCCCGAATTTATCGACACGAGCAAAAGTTCCTAATCCTTTCGTTTCACATGCTTTTTTATCAGCTCTGGAACAATCAGCTTCGGTCGGTGGGCACACTGGCTGGCAACCATACCATCTGCTGGCAAAGACGGCCGATGGCGCCGTCCGCGGCGCGGCGCCTTGTTATTTGAAAATGCATTCGCGCGGCGAATATGTTTTCGACCATGGCTGGGCCGAAGCCTACGAGCGTGCCGGCGGCGATTATTACCCCAAGCTTCAAGTGGCGGTGCCGTTTACGCCTGTGAGCGGCCCGCGTTTGCTTGCACACCCTGATGCAGACGCGGGAGAGATACGATGCTTACTCGCCGATGCGCTGGCAAAAATCGCAAGCGATAACGATCTTTCGTCTGCGCACGTAACGTTTCTCACGGAAGCAGAATGGCATCTCCTCGGCTCACGTGGTTACCTGCTGCGCAACGATCGGCAATTTCATTGGGAAAATGCCGGCTATACAAAGTTCGACGATTTTTTGGCTGCTCTCACCTCGCGCAAGCGCAAGACCATTCGCCGCGAGCGCAAGGATGCGCTGAGCCCCGGCATCGAAGTCGCCTGGCTGACCGGCGCAGACCTCACCCAAGAGGTTTGGGACGCCTTTTTCGCATTTTATATGGAGACCGGCTCCCGAAAATGGGGCCGCCCCTATCTGACGCGCGAATTCTTTTCATTGATTGGCGAAACCATGGGCAAGCGCATTCTGCTCATAATGGCCAAACGCGCGGGCCGCTGGATCGCGGGCGCCATTAATTTCATCGGCGGCGATACGCTTTACGGGCGCAATTGGGGCGCCATAGAGCATCACCCGTTTCTCCATTTCGAATTATGCTATTATCAAGCGATCGAATACGCGATTGAGAACCGATTAAAACGTGTCGAGGCTGGCGCACAGGGCGAACACAAGCTCGCCCGCGGCTACTTGCCGCATAGCACGTATTCGGCGCATTTCATTGTCGATGCAGGCTTGCGCCAGGCCGTGGCCGATTACCTGTCGCGCGAGCGCGCTTATATCCGGGCCGCCGGCGAAGAACTTGCGGCAGCGGCGCCATTCCGCAAAGATATGATCGAACAAGAGTGACCGGCAGATCATCTCGGAGGTTCGATGCCAGGCTACGATCCAAATAATATTTTCGCCAAGATCCTGCGCGGCGAGCTGCCGTGTTACAAAGTTTATGAGGACGATAAGGCGCTGGCCTTCCTCGACATTATGCCGCGCGCACCGGGACACACGCTGGTGCTTCCGAAGTCCTCTGCCCGCAATATCTTAGACGTGCCGGCTGAGGATCTCGCCCATACCGCCAAGGTGGTGCAAAAAATTGCCAGAGCGGCGCTCGGCGTTTTTGAGGCTGACGGTATTACGATCCAACAATTCAATGAAAGTGCTGGCGGACAAGTTGTGTTTCACCTGCATGTGCACATCGTTCCGCGCAAGAGCGGCCGGCCAATGAAGCCCCCGGCAAGCGAGAAAGAAAAGCCAGAGGTCCTGGCCGATCAGGCCAATCGGCTCGCCGCCGCACTCGCGAGCAGGTGAACCCCTTCACCCGCCAAAAAGAGCGCCGCCCAACAGTAGTAAAGTTTCCCCAACCAAAACACCGGCGAACACCGAGCGCTTCATTGCCAAAAAGCTGAGAAATCCGCACGCCGTAGCTGCCATCCTTACGCCTAGCGGAATACCAGCAAGCGCACCGGGCGAAAACATAATCAGCTTGGCAATGACCCCCGCCAAAATTGCGGTGGCCACCGCCCGCGACCAGATCACAATCTCTGAGCCCTCATTGAGCCCGCGCGCTAACAGCAAGCCGAGCACCCGCCAGACCTCGTTCGGCAGGTAACCGACAAGCACGAGTAGAATATAAGGCCATAAGTCGATAGCGGCGGCGTTCATGTCGTCACATTGCGCAAGTGGCGAATACCATAAGCGAGGGTGCCGCCACCCAAACCGGCCCACAAAAGATCGAGTTGAACATGACTCTCGGTCATGACCACGCCCAGTGCGAGTCCGAATGCCAGGGCCAGTCTGTCCATCAATGTCGCCGCGTTACGCGCCGTCGACACGAGAAACGACATTGGCGTGAGAAACAACAGGGCGCCCGCAAAGAGCGGAGGCAGCCCCGCCGCAAGGTAAAAGCCGAGCAGACCTGCGGCCGATGCTGTGGCCATGAAGCCGACCGACACACCATTGCAGAAAGCGACGCGTCGCTCACGCGGCATCGTGGGCAAAAGGCGCAGTGACTCGATCCACATGCTTACGGAGGTGAAGTGAGCCGGCAGAAGCAGGTCCCGCAGACGCGTGTTTTTTCCCCGCAACATCGGCAATAAGGCGACCACCATCGGGAACAGCCGAACCCCGCTTAGCGTCACCGCTATCGCTGCTTCGATCGGCGTGGCGCCGCTACCGAGCGCAGACATCAAG
This sequence comes from uncultured Pseudomonadota bacterium, assembly GCA_963697535.1. Taxonomy (GTDB): domain Bacteria; phylum Pseudomonadota; class Alphaproteobacteria; order Rhizobiales; family Xanthobacteraceae; genus Pseudolabrys. The sequence continues at coordinate 2,379,783 of OY969085.1, forward strand.
ATGACCTGCGCTGGTCCAGCCCATATGAGCAATGTCGACAAAGCAAGCCAACTTGCGGTCAGGCCGACGCCATGCGCCAGCGCGCCAATGCCGACATAGGTGCCACCGATCACCAGGAAAAATACCGAAGTGAGCGCCGATTTCACGCCGTCAAAAAAGGCAGCGGCACCGGACTTACATTTTCCGTCGGCGGACATGCGGCAAACCATGTCTCACGCCTGCAAAGCGCACAACGGGCATTGGCCGCATAACCGGCATGCGAAACGTAAAAATGTTTCCCTCCCGAGCCGGGACCCAAACGCAACGTTGGAGGTCAGGACGTCGAGTTCTCAAAATCACGCCCGCGTCGTCCCGGAATGAGCGTTATTTTAGGCCTTGATCAGCGGCACCTTGGGTACCGAACCGCGTTTGGGCGGCTTTGACCGCAGCGAGCGGCGCTTGGCCTTGCGCCGCGCCGCCGGCACCTTTTCGGGCTTTGGTGTGACAGGTCCATCCAAGAACTCGAAACCGAGTTTGTCGCGCCCATTGTCGTCGTTGGTTACGATTACGCGCACATGGCCGCCGGACTTCAAGCGTCCAAAGAGCACTTCATCGGCAAGCGGCTTCTTAATGTGCTCCTGAATGACCCGCGCCATCGGCCGCGCACCCATGAGTTCGTCGTAGCCATTCGCAATCAGCCAACGCGCGGCCTCTTCCGACAACTCGATGGTGACATTGCGGTCGCCAAGCTGCGCCTCAAGCTGCAACACAAATTTCTCGACCACCTTCGAGATGACCTCCGGTGACAGATGGGCAAAGGTAATTGTGGCGTCGAGCCTATTGCGAAATTCCGGCGCGAACAGCCTATTGAGCGCTTCGATGTCGTCTCCTTCCCGCTTCGTGCGGGTAAATCCATAAGCCGCCCTGGCCATGTCCGACGCGCCGGCATTCGTCGTCATGATCAAGATCACGTTGCGGAAATTGACCTGCTTTCCATTGTGATCCGTCAGTTTGCCATGATCCATCACCTGCAGAAGCACATTGAACAGATCTGGGTGGGCCTTTTCGATCTCGTCGAGCAGCAGCACGCAGTGGGGATGCTGATCGACTCCGTCCGTCAGCAGCCCGCCTTGGTCGAATCCGACGTAACCGGGAGGCGCGCCGATCAAGCGTGAGACCGTGTGCCGCTCCATATATTCCGACATATCGAAACGGATGAGCTCCACGCCAAGCGAAGCCGCGAGCTGTTTGGCGACTTCAGTCTTGCCGACGCCTGTGGGGCCGGAGAAAAGATAACATCCAATCGGCTTTTCCGGCTCGCGAAGGCCTGCACGCGCCAGCTTAATCGAAGCCGAAAGTGCATCGATTGCCTTATCCTGTCCATAGACAACCGTCTTCAAAGTCTGCTCGAGACCGCGTAGCACCTCGGCATCATTTTTGGAGACGGTTTTGGGCGGAATACGCGCCATGGTCGAGATGGTCGTCTCAATTTCCTTGATGCCAATGGTCTTTTTACGGCGATTCTCAGGAAGCAGCATTTGCGCCGCACCGGATTCGTCGATCACGTCGATCGCTTTATCCGGCAGTTTGCGATCGTGAATATAACGCGATGACAGCTCCACGGCGGCCTTAATCGCTTCATTCGTGTATTTAAGTTTATGATAGTCTTCGAAATACGGTTTGAGACCTTTAAGAATCTCGATCGTATCGACGACCGATGGTTCGTTCACATCGATCTTCTGGAAACGCCGAACCAAAGCCCGGTCTTTCTCGAAATGTTGGCGGTATTCCTTGTACGTGGTCGAGCCGATGCAACGAATCGTACCGCCCGCCAAGGCCGGCTTGAGCAGGTTGGAGGCGTCCATTGCGCCGCCCGATGTCGCGCCGGCGCCGATGACCGTGTGGATCTCGTCGATAAACATGATCGCGCCCGGATAGGCCTCGATCTCTTTGATGACTTGCTTGAGCCTTTCTTCGAAATCGCCACGATAACGGGTGCCTGCAAGGAGCGTACCCATATCGAGCGCAAAGATGGTTGCGTTCTTGAGCACATCGGGTACGTCACCATGCACAATGCGGCGCGCAAGGCCTTCGGCGATTGCGGTCTTGCCGACGCCAGCATCGCCCACGAAGAGCGGATTATTCTTCTGCCTGCGGCAGAGCACCTGAATTGTTCGGTTAATCTCGCTGTCTCGACCAATCAGCGGGTCGATCTTGCCGTCCTTCGCCTTTTTATTGAGATTGACGCAATAAGCATCGAGGGCGTCACCTTTCTTTTTGGAGTCATCGCTGCTTTTGCCTTCGGATTCGTCCTCGGTACCGCGCGCCGCGCGCGTTTCAGACAGTCCAGGCCGTTTGGCGATACCGTGGCTTATGTAATTCACGGCGTCGTAGCGCGTCATGTCCTGCTCCTGCAGGAAATAAGCGGCATGACTTTCGCGTTCGGCAAAAATGGCGACCAAGACGTTGGCGCCGGTGACTTCCTCACGGCCGGACGATTGAACATGAATGACCGCGCGTTGGATGACGCGTTGGAAACCGGCTGTCGGCTTGGAATCTTCGGCGCCGTCAGTGATCAAATTTTCAAGTTCCGAGTCGAGATACGAAGCAAGACTGCGCCGCAGTTTCTCGATATCGACATTACAGGCGCGCATGACGGCCGAGGCATCCTGATCGTCAAGCATGGCCATAAGCAGATGCTCAAGCGTCGCATATTCATGATGGTGCTCATTGGCAAGAGCCAAAGCGCGATGAAGCGATTGCTCGAGACCGCGTGAGAATGTTGGCATCAGTGTTCCACTTTCCTCGTTTCAGACAATGTCCGGCGTCTCATTTCTTTTCCATCACGCATTGCAGGGGATGCTGATGTTTGCGGGCGAAGTCCATCACTTGCGTCACTTTGGTCTCGGCGACTTCGTAACTATAAACGCCGCATTCGCCCACGCCATGATGATGCACATGCAACATGATTCGCGTGGCGGCTTCGTGGTCCTTACTAAAAAAGCGCTCTAATATATGTACCACAAACTCCATCGGGGTATAATCGTCATTGAGAATGAGCACCCGGTACAGGCTCGGCCGCTTCGTCTGCGGCTTGACCTTGGTGATGACGGCGGTCCCGGGTCCGCCGCTCTCATTTCTTCTTTGACGATTATCTCTGTCATCGCCCATTCGCGGAACCCAAGATTGCGAAGAAAGAACGCGCAATTCGAACGCCCGTTTTGGGGCGATAGAGTTTTGTACGGTACAAGACCTCATGACAGTGACCGAGACGCAAGCTCGCGAAGCGAATGTCAAATCCAAAACTCCACTAGAAACTTATATTTGGCTCATGGTCTTTCGATTCAAACATTCGCAAAAGATCCCCGCCGAAATGGGTAGCGAATGTTTGAATCGGACCACTAGTGGAGTGGATTTGACATTCGCTACCCACCTGGCCGCAAGCTCGCGAAGCGGATGTCAAATCCAAAACTCCACTAGAAACTTATATTTGGCTCATGGTCTTTCGATTCAAACATTCGCAAAAGATCCCCGCCGAAATGGGTAGCGAATGTTTGAATCGGACCACTAGCAAGGCACGCGCTCACGGCCCGATGACCATCATAAATGGCCCTTGAATACCATTCCAGAACCAAGAGCTACACCTTAATCCAGGATTTCAGCCTAATCGAGAATTCGGCCTTTTTTGAAACAAGCAAACCAAGCGATCGCGGTTCCACACTCACCGCTGAACAAATCGGAGCGCCCGCGCCGCTCTTCAGGTTAAGAATTTATAAACCGCATGCTTTTAGCTTTGTGATTTTCGCGCCCCTGGCACGCTATAAATTAGCCATGTTGGCGATCTAACGTACTGTTTTCGCAAGAGTTCGGGGGCAGCGGATGGTGGGGCCAGGCGGGGAAATCCGGCGCGCATTTTTCTGGGGAATGCTGGGTGTCGCAATACTTATGGTTGCGACGACAGCAGTGTGCCATGCGCGCACTCATCGTAGTCACGTCTATCGCAACCGAGACGTATCTCAATACCAGCCGGCAACGGCCGCAATCGTTGTGGACGCGAACTCCGGCACGGTGATGGAGGAATCGAATGCCGACAGTCAGCGTCATCCCGCTTCCCTGACAAAAATCATGACGCTTTACCTCCTGTTCGAGACGTTGAACTCAGGCAAGCTCAAGATGTCCGGTGAATTGCCGGTATCCGTTCATGCGGCGGAGCAGGCGCCGACCAAACTCGGACTTAAAGCCGGTGAAACGATTACGATCGACTCCGCTATTCGTGGAATCGTCACAAGATCGGCCAATGATGCGGCGGTGGTTGTTGCTGAAGCACTCGGTGGAGATGAAGCCAATTTCAGTAAAATGATGACGGCCAAGGCGCGCGCCCTTGGTATGACGCATACAATTTACCACAATGCGTCGGGTCTTCCCGATGACCAGCAGGTAACGACCGCTCGCGATCAATCCATTCTGGCGCGGGCGATGCACGATCGTTTTCATCAATATTATCATTATTTTTCCACGCGAAGCTTCGAATTTCGCGGCGTGACGATACGCAACCACAATCGCCTCCTCGGCCGGATAGACGGCGTGGACGGTATAAAGACAGGTTATATCCGCGCATCGGGATTCAATATGGTCACTTCGGTCCAGCGTGGACAGCGCCGTATCATTGTCGTCGTGTTCGGAGGACGCACCGCCAATATACGCGACGCGCGGGTTATCGACCTGATCAATAACCATATTAAATTTGCCGCCGTTAAACGGACGGCTCCGCCGGTGCTGGAGGGCTGGGCCGCGACAAAGGCGCGCGACAAAAAAAAGTTGACCGAACGTAGTGCCAGCGAGGTACCGTTACCAACGCGCGACCCCCGCGCTCAATTCGCCGCCGCAAGTGCGGCCATGGATGATCCGGCAATCGGTTCGAGCGTGCCGATCGAACCGACCCCGGTCAGAACCTTGACCATCCATACGGTCCCGACGCAGATTGCCTCGGCAGAGCCCGTGGCATGGGCCGACAGACAGGCTCTGCCAACAACGATCCCGAACCGGCACAATGACTTCTCGGCGGCCGCCCCCCTCTTTCCCCCGCTCTGGCCTGACCTGAATTCCGCTTCGCTCGGCGGTCAATCACCGAAACCGGCACCGCCGGCCGAGACCGAGCCTGCATCAAAACACAACGGCGCCTGGATCATCCAGATCGGCGCCTTTGACGATGAGAACGAAGCGAAGCAGCACCTCGCCTCCGTACAAAACAAAGTTAAACGTCTACTGGGTAGTGCCGATCCTTTCACCGAACGCATAAAAAGGGGCGACAAAGATCTTTATCGCGCTCGTTTTGCCGGCCTCGATAAAACGCAGGCGCAAACCGCCTGCCAACATCTCAAACGCAGCGATATCCCTTGCCTGCTATTAAGAAATTAGTAACCAGAATCGCAATTAAGTGATACGCGCCTCATTTTTCGAGGCGTCCGGCACCATGCGCTAGTGGAGTGGATTTGACATTCGCTACCCACCCGGCCGCAAGCTCGCGAAGCGAATGTCAAATCCAAAACTCCACTAGAAACTTATATTTGCTCATGGTCTTTCAATTCAAACATTCGCAAAAGATCCCCGCCGAAATGGGTAGCGAATGTTTGAATCGGACCACTAGCGTGAGGATCTTTCGATAGAGATCGTCCTTAGAACAAGAGTTGTCTTACGAATTCGAAATGATAGGGAATACGGCTAAACAACGCAGCCGCTGATATTGAACTACAAGGAGTGAATCGCTGATGGCGGCGAAGACGAATTTTCTTGGATTGGACGCGAGTTATAAAGTGCGGCGCCCCCCTTTGGTGGGTATGCAATTTCTTCATGGACGCGCGGCACCCGGCCATGATGGCACGAGCATGGGTGGCGCTCTCCAAGCCAGGGAATTGCTGACCCTCTTACGTCAGCATTTTACGGGTTTTCGCCGGCCGGCCCCCCGATGCCGCATCTCTTTGCGCGTATTCACGCCGTCAGGAACCGCAGCGGTTAAGATAAGCCATTGGTAGGCGCAGCTTTCGTCTTTGACTCCGACCCGGGTTTTCGCCGCGCAATTATCGATTGGTTTGCGCCTGTTGAGACATTACCGCAGATCGCGAATTTTAGCGCATGATCCCGAAAAGCGGGAACCGGTTTTCGGGACAAAGATCATGCGCAAACAAATGTTAGGAAGCGTGAGCGGCTCGACATATGGGAAACGTGCTCTAACTGGACGACCGAATGCACTTCTTTTCTGCCTCCTGTTCGGCTTTTACAATAATCTCGCGACAGTCTGCGAACGATGAAAAAGCCTCCAACAATAGTAAGGACAATTCCTGCGCTGCGAGGCGCACTCGCCCTTTACCGAAAGAAACACGAGAGTGTGGCCCTCGTTCCAACCATGGGAGCACTGCACCGCGGTCACCTCAAGCTGGTGAGCGAGGCACGCAAACATGCGCGCCGAGTTCTTGTATCTATTTTCGTCAATCCGACCCAGTTTGCCCCGAACGAAGACTTCGATGCTTATCCGCGCACATTTGAGACGGATAATCAGCTCCTCACCGACGCCCAAGTCGATCTCGTCTGGGCTCCGAGTGCCGCTGTCATGTATCCGGAGGGTTTTTCCACCCGCGTCTTGCTTGAAGGCGTCGCCAAGGCTGGTTTGGAGGACAAATTCCGGCCCCATTTTTTCGAAGGGGTTACGACTGTCGTCACCAAGTTGCTGTTACAAACAGCGGCGGACGTCGCATTGTTCGGCCAAAAAGACTACCAACAACTCCGTGTTTTGACACAGCTGGCGAAAGATCTCGATCTTGCCATAAAAATCGTGGGAGTCCCAACGGTGCGCGAAAAGGACGGTTTAGCGTTGTCCTCACGCAACGCTTATCTGTCCGCCGCAGACAGAGCTATTGCGCCAACTCTATATCAGGTCCTCGCCGCAAGCGCGTCACGAATCAAGAAAGATGAGCCTATCGCCCGTGTACTCGACGAGGGTCGCACCGAGCTTGCCAGCCGGGGGTTTGCGCTTGATTATTTCGAGGCGCGTCACGCCTTCACGCTCACCCCTGTTGCATCGCGTAACGACGGTCCCATCAGACTTCTCGCCGCTGCGCGAATCGGAAACACGCGGCTGATCGACAACCTCGGCGTTTAACCCTGTCGCGGGCGATTGATCAGAGCAGGCCTAATTCCCGCAACTCGCGGCGCATCTGCTCAGGCATCTTGGCGGCGCCTGGAGCCGCTCGCGAGAGGTCGCGTGGCGCCTCTTTCGCCTCAAGATAGCGCCAACCCTGAAACGCCGCGCGCAGCCGTGGTTCCACCAGCACGAGTTGTCCGTCTAGCACAAGGTGGCAACGGCCAATGCCTTCTTTGTCGGTAAAGGGACGGATGTCAAGAATACGCTCGCGACAGCTAATCTGGCCTTTAATGACCCAATAAAGCGAACCACCGTTTTTCAATTCGTCGGCACGCTTGGGGACCATGCGCGTTGTGTGGACGCGCTCAGGCTTTTGCCTGCGTCGTTTTTTCTCCTTCAGTTTATGTTTGATCCAGTCTTCCAGATCCGCGACGGAACCACAGCCGGCGCTCAATTTGATGAGATGGAGCGGCATTTCCTGACTGCCGTGTCCTCTTCTTGCGACTTCTCAGTGTGCGGGCGGGGCCGTCGGGCTCGGAGCCTGAGGACGGTTCGGCGGCAAGGGTACTGGATTAGGCCCGGATTTAGCGACGCCTGGTAGACTTGCCGCCCGGTTTTGAGCCGGCTCCTTCGGCGCTTCCGGCTCGCTCGTCATTATACTGACCGGAGGAATTGACGCCGATGAGGGAAAGTCCCAGCGCGTGTCCACGGGGCGGCCCTGTATGGGCGGCTTCTCCGCCGCCCCGGCGACCGGCGCGACGGCTGATGACGCCGAGGCGACAGGCAGCTGATTTTGTTCGCGAGATTTTTCCCAACCGCTTGCATGATGCGAAAGGTAGCGCTCGAAACTCTGCGCTTTAAGATTGGCCTTCAACACACTTGCGTCGTGAACAAGCATGAAAGCGTAACAGTGATCCGCAGTGCAACCATCGCGCAGCGACAAGACATGAGCCGCCAATCCATAGCGATCAAGTTCGATCATGCGACGTGTTGTTGCAAAGTGGTCGAGCAGATCGCTATCGCCACGACGGCGCGCGAATTCGGACGCTTCTCGCAAAAGCGATAATCGCGCACCGGCATAGCCGACCGCTCTGGCGACGCTTTGTGCATGTGCAAATACGGCTTGCTCGCAGGCATTTTCGGTTGTTTCGCCGGCAAGGCCATCCAGGCAGGCGAGCACGGAGCCCGGCGCCAACGCGCTCACCGTCAAATCGATATTGCGGGCCAGCAAACTGCGCCGCTCGGCCGCCATATTGTTCACAAAGACGAGTTGATGCATCGCCGCAGCCGCAATCACGCCAATAGCGAATAAAGCAATCGGCAACGACAGCCATCTCCCGTTCCCGGCCCTTCGCAGCACGATCACTGTCAGCGCAACGAGTAACGCCGCCAGCGCACCGGCCACAGAGGCCAGCCACACCGGCAGCGCCGACAATAGATCACTTACGAAAGTACCGTCGATAATCGGCATGGCCCCCGATGACCGTGTAGCCTATTGAGCGACCTTGGCTCCCGATATTTTGACGACGCGAGCCCACTTCTCGATGTCTTTTCGAAGAAAAGCATCAAACTCTTCCGGGCTCTTCACTAATGGTACGGCACCTTGCTTCAACCAGGCCGACTTAACCTCGGGCAGATTGATCACCTTGTTAATCGATGTATTGAGGAAGGTCACCACCTCCTTCGGCGTGCCTTTCGGAGCCATAACACCCAACCAGATCGTTGCTTCATAACCGGGAACCGTTTCCTCGACGGTCGGCAGGTCCGGCGTAAGCGGCGATCGCGTCGCACCCGTGGTGCCAAGCGCGCGAACCTTTCCGGCCTTCGCCAACGGGCCCATGGTCGTAACGGCGTCGAACATCACTTGCACCGTGCCGGAAAGAACGCTGTTGCGCGCATCGCCAGACGCCTTGTGCGGCACATGAACAATTTCGGTCCCGCTCATGGCCTTAAAGAGCTCGCCTGCCATGTGATAGGGCGTGCCCGGACCTGACGACGCGTAGTTGAGCTTGCCCGGCTCCTTCTTCGCCAAGTCAACCAGTTCCTTGACGCTCGTCGCCTGCACCGACGGATTCACGACCAACAACAAGTCGGAAGAGTTGATGCTCGCCACCGGCACGAAATCGCGCATAAGCTGAAAGGGCTTATTGGGTCGCAATGATTTATTTGTCGTGTGCGTATTCGACATCACCAGCAATGTGTAGCCATCCGGCGTTGATTTTGCGACCATCTCGGTACCGATCACCGAACCGGCACCTGGGTGATCTTCGACAATAAAGGACTGCTTGGTGATTTCGGAAAGATGTTTCGCCAATACGCGCGCGTAAACGTCTGCCGGCCCGCCAGCGCCAAAGGGAACGATCAATTTGACGGTGCGGCTCGGGTAGTTCTCCGCGGACGCCGGTAACGTAAAGAGAAATGGCAAAATCAAAGCGATCAGACGCAGAAAAACGCGCATGTCACGAGACTCCTTTTCACGGATTTGATCCATTTTGTCGGTTGATTCCCTGAAAATGAATGCGAACACAGCACCGAATTCAAGCTTTGTCGAGTTGGCTTTCCCGAGCCACCCGTTCGAAGGCCTCATTGGTGCTTTTGATACGGTACTGATAGTCGTCACTTTCCGATGGCAACAACTTCACGATGGTATAGCGGCCGCTTGCGGCGGCCCTGCCGAAGGTCGGAGAGGTGTAGTAAACCGTTTCGCCCACGCGATACTTGTGGGGACGCGCGGGCGTATCAAGTATGGCCTCGACGACCGGGACTGAGGTCCCCGTCGCCGCCGGAGACGGCGCCGTTTTCGACCTTGGCTCGCCGCGTGTGGCACCCGAGACAGGCTCGGCGCCCGAGGCTTGCTTGGCGCGCGCCGAAACCCCAGCCCGCATCGGGCGGGAAGCGCTCGCCCCCGGTCGCCGGCCTATTTTCGCTGCCTTGCTCGCGCGGGTCGATTTCGTGGCTTTCTTGACGCGAGCCGTCTTGACCGACCGCCCAGAGGCTTTTGTTTTTGCTGATTGTCTACTCATAATTGTCAATATAGCACCAAAATATAATTTGCGAGATTAACTTTTTTATCAAAATTTATCAAAAATATTGTGTGCTTTCAGACGGTTATGATAATTACAGCGAGACTTTTGCAAATTTCTATCTGCGGTCGCACGCGCTGTGGAACAAGTAAACGTTCCGCCCGCACAGCGCGGGACCCCTTTTAAACTTCTTTGACGCCGCAAGCGGGGTCGTGTCTATTTCTGATGATTCACTTGATCAGCGCTTGTCGCCCACCTGCTCTCGCACGCCGATTCGCACAGCATCGCTGAGTTCACGGCGGTCCAAACGGGTGCCGTCATCGCCTTCGAGCAACAGCGGCACACGGCCAGTGGCCTCGACGTGACGTGCCCACGACAAGGCCTCATCCACGGTCGCGAATTCTTTGAACAGCATCGAAGTTTTCGCAAGCGGCGATAGGTCCTCGGAGCCTTTAGGGCCGCTGTAAACGCGATAGGTCATCGCTTTCTCCGATTGTGCGGACGCTTAATCAAACATGGACCGGCCATTTGAGTTCCTTCTCACGTTGGGAAGCGGGGCCGACGCGAAGCCACAGGTGTAACGCCGCGCCAGATGGGTCGTGAAAACGAAACCGCGCGTGAGCGTAATGGAACCTATACCACCGCGCGGAGTTTTCCGTGCGGTGAATGAAAAGGCAAAAAGCAATTGGAATCATAGACGCATTTAACGGAAATAGGGAGGCGGACGTGAGAAAGCTTCAACTGCTATGTACCGTGGCTACAGGCTTGCTCTTGACGGCAGGGACCGCGGGCGCACAGGGAATGCAAAACCAACAACACCAGATGCCGGAGCGCGCTCCGGCAGCGCAACAGAACGCACCCTCTGAAAAAATGGGGCCTGCAATAGAACACGGACAGCAAAAAGCTAGTGGACACGAAAAATCCGAAACGACCGGTCAAATGCGCAACGAATCCCCTACCGCCGGCCAGGAAACAAACGAAAACGCAAGATCTAAATCTGAAGGTGCTTCAAAAGAGGGTGTTTCAAAACAAGAGAGGAACGAGCGGTCTAACAGGAGCGGCGCCAATAAGCAGCAGCGCGAACGGCGCGGCACGACCGGCCAGAACGTTCAAGAAAGAGAGGGGCAAGGTGCTGCCGGCCGCAATATGCAAGAACGTGAGCGGCAAGGCCCCGCTGGTCGCAACGTGCAAGAGCGTGAGCGGCGCGGCGGGACCGAGGAACCGGGACGCACCGTCGGTCAGGGCGCGGCGGGCGGCGGGGCAAAATTAAGTCGCGAACAGCGTACGCAGATCACGACGGTCTTTCGGCAACACCACGTCGCCAACCCGGTGCGGATCAACGTTCCCGTCCGTGTCGGCGTACGTGTTCCGCGCAGCGTACACTTCTATCCGGTACCGACTCAGGTCGTGACCGTTTATCCCGAATGGCGCGGATATGATTATATTTTCGTTAGCGGCCGGATTTTGATTATCGATCCAAACACATACGAGATCGTCGCGATTCTGCCAATCTGAGGAAAATGGTTCCAAACGGCCGCAGCTCGTGCGGCCGTTTCTTTCCTCGTTCAGGCCTTATTTGAGCGAACTGGGGGAGGCAGCGGCCCACAGAATCCAATAAAGATTTGGCTCTCAATAAGATGAAACAATTTTCTCTTCTAAACATTGAGCTTAACAATCCACATTTGGACCAGGAAAGCTCATGGATAAAGATCGGATCAAAGGCAGCATCCAGCAGGCCAAAGGTAAAACGAAAGAAGTCGCAGGCAAAGCAACCGGCGATACCAAGCTTCAGACCGAAGGGAAAACGCAAAAACAGGCCGGCAAGGTACGAAATACGATCGGCGGTTTGAAAGAATCCCTTAAAGAGACGCAAGAGGATTAAAACATCTTGGAAAGACGTGCCAAAGCCGGCCTATGTGTCACCGCATGGCTTCTTTGTTCCAAGAAAAATTAGATTCTTTGGCGGCCATCGATGCCGTTGCGGCGTAAAGTTAGCGCCGGAATTCTCGCTTTCCGTCGCAGGCGCGGGCTTGAATTCTTATTGGCGCATCCTGGGGGCCCCTATTGGCGCAATCGCGATGACGGCGCCTGGTCCATCCCCAAAGGCGAAGTCCATTCTGAGGACGCACTGGCTTGTGCCAAACGTGAATTCTACGAAGAGACCGCTCTGGTCGCCGCGGGCACTTTCATCACCCTCACCCCACGCCGGCAAAAAAGCGGCAAGTTCGTGCATGTCTTCGCATTGGAAGCCGATCTCGATACGGCTGCATTCGCCAGCAACACCTTTGAAATCGAGTGGCCGCCGCACTCCCGTACGACGCAACGTTTTCCGGAAATCGATCGCATCGCCTATTTCGATATTGCGCGCGCGCGCAAAAAAATATTGCCGGGACAGCGCGCATTTCTTGATGAGCTCGAAAGCAAGCTAATTTTTCACGGGGGACTAACTATTGAAACGGGGTCCGGTACCGGTGTCTAAGACGTCGTCTAAGCCTTCGGAATGCCACGCACCAAGGGCCAATCCGGCTCATTGTCCCGCATGATCCATGGTTCTTTGACTGCGGCCTCATACCATTCGGTCCATGCCGGCAATGCCATGATCGCTTCCATATAATGCCGTGCGATCGAGCTCACGTTTATTCCATAGGTGTGAAATCGCGACACGACCGGCGCATACATGGCGTCCGCGGCCGTGAAACGGCCGAAGAGAAACGACCCCTCGCCGCCAAACCGCGCAAGGCAATCGCTCCAAAGCGCGTCGATACGGCGCACATCGGCCATCACCTCCTCCCTTTGCGGCCGAGCCTTCGGCGGCAGCCACATGTTCATGGGGCAAGCCTTGCGCAGCGCCGGAAATCCCGCATGCATTTCCGATGCGACGACGCGGGCGTGACTGCGCGCTTGCGGATCCGCGGGCCACAATCGTGCCTGCGGAAATTTCTCCGCCAAATGTTCGAGGATGGCGAGCGATTCCCAAATGTGCTGGCCGCGATCGATCAGGATCGGCACCTTGCCAGCCGGAGAATATTGCCTGATCTTCTCGGCGCTGCCGGCTTCATAGAGCGGAATGACCTCTTCCTCGAACGCAATGCCCGCCATTTTCATGGCAATCCATGGGCGCAACGACCATGACGAATAATTTTTATTGGCGATGAAAAGTTTGAGCGACATAAACACCCTCGCTGCCGGCCGTTCCAATTTGCTAAATCTTTTATTGCGGCGCAACGCGCAGGGCGCCCATCAGGCGAAGAAAAACTGTTAAACTGCCCGGCTCCGCTCCGTCCGGCTTTCATCCGACGCGGACACCCCCGCGGACGGCCGGCGCAGCTATAAAATTGTCCCAACAAAAAGCGTGTTCAGTCAAGCTATGCAGCAATTTATAGTACCGCCTATGCGCCCAGCCGTGCTTAACGCCCTATTCGCCCCGCTCACCGCTCTGCCCGGGGTCGGGCTGAAACTGGAGAAGCTTTACGCCAAGGTTCTCGGTCGCGCGGCGCCGCGCGTGATCGATCTGTTATTTCACCTGCCGTCAGGTGCCGTCGATCGCCGCGCGCGGCCCATGCTCAACGAGATTCGGCCCGGGCAGGTCGTCACGGTCGCCGTCACGGTAGAAGACCATCACCCCTCGCCACCGCATCGGCATCGAGCGCCCTATCGCGTCATCACCGGCGACGGCAGCGGCCAAACACTGACGCTGACTTATTTCAATGCGCGCAAGGATTATCTGGAGAAGCTCCTGCCGATTGGAGCAATGCGCTACGTCTCCGGCATGGCCGAGGTCTACGATGGCACCTTGCAAATGGTGCATCCAGACCGGGTGGTGGACGAAAAAGGCTTTGCCACACTGCCGCTGGTCGAACCGGTCTACCCGCTCACCGAGGGTCTCGCACTCGGTAACATGCGCCGCGCAATCGACAGCGCGCTGACACGTCTGCCGAAATTGCCGGAATGGCAAGCGCACGCCTGGACCAAACGCCAAGGCTTTCCTGCTTTCGCCGACGCGCTACGCCAGCTGCACCGGCCCGCCGAACCCAGTGACATCGCGCCGGAGAGTTCTGGCGTGGCGGCGGCTGGCTTACGATGAACTTCTCGCCAGCCAACTCGCGCTCGCACTCATGCGCGCGCATATGCGTCGGCAGGCGGGACACGCGCATGAAGGCGACGGCCACTTGCGCGCACGCATTTTGGCCGCCCTACCCTATGCGCTTACGCCCTCGCAGGAAAAAGCGATCAGCGAGATCGCCGGGGACCTCGCCGCGCCGCAACGTATGTTGCGCTTGCTGCAAGGTGATGTCGGCTCCGGCAAGACGGTGGTGGCGCTTAATGCCGCCGCCGCTGTCATCGAGTCCGGCCGGCAAGCTGCTTTCATGGCGCCCACGGAAATCCTCGCGCGCCAGCACGCCAAAACCATCGCCCCGCTCGCCGAAGCGGCCGGCGTTCGGATTGACATTCTGACTGGCCGCGAGCGCGGACGCGAGCGCCAGGACATTCTCGACCGGCTCGCGCGCGGCGATATCGATATTTTGCTCGGCACGCATGCTCTGTTTCAGCAAGACGTGGTGTTCCACGATTTGGCGCTCGCCGTGATCGATGAGCAACATCGTTTCGGCGTGCACCAGCGTTTGGCGCTGACGGAAAAAGGAAAAGGAGTTGATGTGCTCGTGCTCACCGCGACACCGATCCCGCGCACCCTCGTGCTTACCTATTTTGGCGACATGGACATTTCCGAACTGCGCGAGAAGCCGGCCGGCCGCGCGCCCATTGATACGCGCACGATTCCGCTCTCGCGTCTCAAAGAGGTGGAAGCCGCCGTCGGTCGCGCCATCGCCGAGGGCAAACGCGCCTATTGGGTTTGCCCCTTGGTCGACGAATCCGAGAAAAGCGATCTCGCCGCCGCGCAAGCCCGCTATGAAGAGTTACAGCGTCAATTCGGCGCCAAAGTCGCGCTCGTGCATGGCCGCATGAAGGGCGCGGAGAAGGACGCCGTCATGGAGCGTTTTGCCGCCGGCGATATCCAGCTTTTGATTGCAACTACCGTGATCGAAGTCGGAATCGACGTGCCGCAAGCCACGATCATGGTGATCGAGCACGCGGAGCGTTTCGGCCTTGCGCAAATGCACCAATTGCGCGGTCGCGTCGGGCGCGGCACGGGGGATTCCACCTGTCTCTTGCTGTACCGAGCGCCGCTCGGCGCAACCGCCAAGGCGCGGCTTGCGATCTTGCGCGATACGGAAGACGGATTTCGTATCGCCGACGAAGACTTACGCTTGCGCGGCGAAGGCGACGTGCTCGGCACGCGCCAGAGCGGCCTGCCCGGATTCCAAATCGCGCGGCCGGAGATTCACGGCAACTATCTCGCCGTCGCGCGCGACGATGCGCGGCTTGTTTTGGCGCAGGACTCGTCTCTCGCGAGCGAGCGCGGCGCTGCCTTAAGGCAGCTACTCTATCTCTTCGGCAAAGACGAGGCGATTAAACTGATCAGGGCGGGATAAAGTTGCGACGGTGGAAACGGATGACGGACGGTGGATTATCCATCTGAGAAAGACGCGGATGGCCGCAATGAGTTGCGCTTCTTGGTAGGTCGCAGCCCGGACTTCGCGTTACGCGAAGTCCGGGACGTGCGGCTATCGCCGGTCGCGGCTTTCGCGTTCCGCTCAAGCCGGGCTACAAACTCGTTACAAACTCGCGAATCGCCTCTTACAGCGTATTCAGGAAGTTCACGAGATCGGTCTTTTGCTGGCCGGTAAAGCCAATGTGGAATCTCTGGTCGTAAAAATTGACCACATCCGACAAAGTCTTCGCCGCGCCATTGTGGAAGTACGGAGCACGTGAGGCCAATCCACGCAAGATCGGCCCTTTGACTTTGCCGATGTCTCTGCACTTGCCGCTGATCAAAGCACGGCCCGGGTCGGTCACTTGGATAACACGGCCCTGAAGCTGAGCCTTGAGTGGATCGTCATCGGCAACACGGTTGCATATCAACGTGAACACCGGCAGGCCTGAAATATCGACCGCGGGGGGCGCAAGTACGCCGGCATCGGGAATACCGATGTCGAGAGGAGCTGCGACCGAATGATCGCCGACATTCGGTGTGTCGTGACACGTGCCGCAGAACCCATTGACGGTGTCCACACCCAAGGCATCGTTGATACCGGCGACGCCGGCGATCTTGATGGGCGTGTTGTTGAAGACTTGTTCGCCCCGCGCAACAGATTTTTGGAATTCGGTGAAACCATTTGTCACGGCCACAGCCGTAACAACGGCGTCACCGTCGACGTTGCCGCATCCGCCAGGCGCCGTACCCAGCCATGGCAGATAGAGCGAAAAAACTTTACAGGTAAACGGCGTGCCTTGGGGGTTCAGCCCCAAGGGATCGTTCACGCCGATGAAAAAGTTCGGTAGCTCCAATGAGAGATTAATGGGGCCGCCTTTTGCATTATTCGCAAAAAGTGATCCGGCGTTATGGTCGAAGATTTGCGCGGTGAATATGCCTTTTTCGAAGGCGACCATCTCATTCAACTGCTCGTCTGTCGGCGGCGTTGCCGCTTGGGCATGACCAAGCGTGGCGTCGATGGCCTGATGCTTGAGACTTGCATCCAGATCAAACGAGTTATCAGGCGCTTTCAGCGTTTCCCGGCCGTCCCACATCACCGCCGCGCCTAAGAAGCCGAGATTCGTCGACGGCAAAGGGCGCCGATAGATCGAGACAATGCCGTTGGTGACACCCGCCACCGGATCGGTGGTGAAGCCGGTCACAGGATTGGTGTTACAATTGTACGGGTCTTGAACGTCGGCAATGTAGAATTCCGCATTGGCCGGCATCGGCAAGCCGATACGAATGAGGCCCTTTTCGATCACAAGCCTATAGGCTTGCCGCTTTGCGGCAAGCGTTGAGACATCGGCTGTCGGGCATACCGACCCATCAACCAGCCGAAAGATCGGATCTGTGCCGTTGCTTCTCGTAAACCGTTGCGCAACGCCCGCCGCACTGACCGTCCAGCCCTCTTGCGGCTGGTGGCAGGTGAAACAGGTTCTGCCGTTCGTTCCGAGATTTTGGAAAAAAGCATTAACCGACGTAAAGGTCCTGCCGCCCGGCTGGTATGTCTCAACCAGGCCGGTAGGGTCTGGCGTGGCGATAACTAGAGGAATCGACGGCGGCGTCGATGTCAATTGAGTACTCAGACTATCGCTCGTCGCACTGAACTGCCGCATTTTTTGCAAGTGCTCGATCATGGCAGGCGCAAAACCCGCAGCGTTTTTCGCCGAAGGACTGCTCTGGGCCATCGCCACATGCGAAACGCCAGTGACCAAGGCGATTAGTGCCGCTACGAGAAAGAGTCGTCCCGAAGCCTTAACAAGGTTCGATGTGACCGAATCATCAAAAATCCAGCGTGAAGTAGGCATCTTTCTCCCCCGAGATGATGTGAAAACACGGCTAAGACTATTAAATCGACGCACAAATCGATGTTACAGACCACTATGATCATAGTGGTATTATCATATGGTTACTGAAGTGATCGCTGATGGCAACCAAGATGAACTTTGTCGCCTTATTTGATCAACACAAATTAAAAACGTCACAATCGCTTTTCGCGTCGCTCGTATGTCGACGCTCGTATGTCGACGCAGAGATCACCAAAATTGATGCTGACGAGATGCATTATTCGCGTCGTCATCGGATCCGACACGTTCATCAGGAAAGAGATAACGACAGAGGCGAGAGTCGGAAGCAATGAATGCTTCCGACTCTCGGATCGACGATTGCGGTTCTTAAAGCGCGTTCAGAAAGTTCACGAGATCGGTTTTCTCTTGCTCGGTGAAACCGATCTTGAAGCGCTGATCGTAGAAATTGACCACATTGAACAAGCTTTTGGCCGCCCCGTTGTGGAAATAGGGAGCGCGCGAGGCAAGGCCACGGAGCATCGGCCCTTTGAGTTTGCCGATATCCTTACACAGGCCGCTGATCAAAGCGCGGCCCGGGTCGGTGACCGTGTATTCTTGACCGGCAAACTGACCGCTCACGCAACGCAGTTTGAACACCGGCAAGCCCGAGATATCGACGGCCGGCGGCGTTTGGTCACCGGCGGTGGTGATACCGATGTTGAGCGGCGCCGCAATCGAATGATCGCCGACATTGGGGGTATCATGGCATGTACCGCACGAGCCATTATTAAGAGGGCCCTGCAATACGTCGTTGATGCCCGCGACACCGTCGATGGTGAATTTTTTCGTATTGAATACGATTTCACCACGAGCGATCGACCTGCGTTGCTCGTTTACGCGATTGTGCTCACGACGGCGCCTGTCATGATCATCGTCTCGGTCGCGGAAGATGTCGGAGAGACTGACTTTCTGTAACTCCGGCGTAAGAATGACGCCACCACCACCGTCATCACCGCCACTGGCCTCAGAACCGAGCCACGGGCTAAAGACATTGAATATTGTGGCGTTGAACGGCCGCTCGTTCGGCTCGCAGCCAAACGGATCGTTGATGCAAACAAAGAAGTCGGTCATCGAAAGATTGATCGGACCGCCTGTTACATTGCCGCTGGTGAGCGACCCGGCTTTCCTGTCGAATATCTGCGCCATGAACATGTTCTTTTGGAACCGAACGATCTCATCCAATTGCTCATCCGTTGGCGCGGTTTTAGCCTGGGCATGGCCGAGAGTGGCGTCGAGAGCCTGTCGGCGTAGACTGGTATCGAGATTGAACGTTTTGCCAGGCGGCGTTGTAACACTATCGACGAGCGTTTCCCGGCCATCCCACATGATCGCGGTCTGAAACCTGACATTGCCGATGGGCAGTGGCCGCCGGTACACCGACGCCATGCCCTTGTTCGTCGGCAGCGGACCCTGAAGCCCGGTGTCAGGATTGGTGTTGCATCCATAAGGGTCGTCCACCGCAGTGACCACAAATTCGGCGGTCGCAGGAATGGCCAAGGGGATGCGGATCAGGCCTTTTTCCAGCAGCAGCTTATAGGCCTTCTGTTTCTTGGCCAGCGTCGACACATCGGCGGTCGGACACACCGCACCGTCCACAAGACGGAAAATCGGATCGCGGCCCTGGCTCTTCGCAAACCGATGCTGAACGCCTTCGGGCGTCACTGTCCAGCCTTCCTGTGGTTGGTGGCAGCTGAAACAGGTTCTTCCATTCGTTCCGAGGTCCTGGAAGAAAGCATTGTTAGAGGTAAACGTTCTCCCTTCAGTTTGGAACGATGCGATGATTCCGGTCGCATCCACATCCGTGCTGAATTGAGGAATGATCCGCGGTGTCGGTTGCGCGCCGTGATCGTGGTCTTTATACCGGCGCATTTTCTGCATGTGCTCGATCATGGCCGGCGCAAAATCCGGCACCTTCTCCACGAGAGAATGATTCTGAGCCATCGCCGTTTGTGAAGCACCACCCGCCATTGCGACAAGCGTTGCTCCGAAAATAAAACGCTGTGAACGCCCGATTACATTCGATGTAATCGAAGCGCAAAACTTGCGCCACGTCGTCATGTTTTAGTCCCCCGAGTTTCGCTTGGCTAAATAAGGCTGCATAAAAATACGTACAGGCTTATCGCAAGCGCTTTAATGATCGATGGGCACTAATGCCCATAACCACAATGACTATTGAGAACTAATAACAATAGAATGACAAGCGGCTTTTTGCCTGGCGGCAATTAAAGCAGAAATAAACCGTAAAACTTGCGGTTTTCTGTCGGGCCATTAACGATTGTCTCAAAATTACAAAACTAAACGATAATCCAATAAGTTAGATATTTATCTTGATATAAAATATTAAATGCATAAACCAGTTTCTACATTAACCATTCTGCGCATTTTGAAGTGTAGACCATTCGATGAATTCAAATAGAGTGTCGTTTTCGCCACGCCGCAATAGCCGTTGCGATCGCCCGCAGGGTGGCCGCCGCTATTGATTCACGATTTCGGTTTTACCCCTGCGAGCGGCCTTTGCCTTGCTGGCCAGTGACGCGAGTTTTTTTTGCGCTTCGGAATCCGGTTGCACCATGCCGGCCGAAAGCAAAAGCGTCATGGCGTTTTCGACTGAAATGTCGAGCTCGATGATTTCGCCGCGTTTGATGTAGAAATAAAAACCGGTGGTCGGATTGGGCGTGCACGGCAAGAATACCGAGACGTGTTCGCCCTGCGGCAATTTGCTGGCGACTTCCTTGCTCGGTGCTTGCGACAGAAACACGAGCGACCACATTCCGGGCGCAGGAAACTCAACCAGCGCCACCGTGCGAAAGCTTGATCCGGATTTTGAAAACAAAGTCTCGAAAATCTGCTTCATGGTTCGATAAACCGGCCGCACAATCGGCATGCGGTCGAGCAAGCCCTCACCCAATTCCACCAGGCTTCGGCCAACTAAATTCGCAGTGAAAAATCCGAGCAGCGTGAGAGCGACTATCGCAACGATGAGCCCCATCCCGGGAATGGGCCACGGCAAATAGGTTTCGGGCCGATAGGCCGGGGGGATGAGCGGACGCACAAAGCCGTCCACCCATGTAATAAACGACCAGAAAAGCCACACTGTGACCGCAAGCGGGCCAGCGACAACCAATCCGGTGAGAAAATAATTGCGCAGGCGCCCGATAATGCTCGCTTGCGCGAGCGCTGATTTTTCGCCGTCACCGGCCGGTCCCGCGCCGGGGCGTTTTTCCATCGTCTCTGCCATCGGGTCAGTCTATTCTACCGTGACGGATTTGGCGAGATTACGCGGCTGATCCACGTCCGTACCAAGGGCGACCGCCGTGTGATAGGCAATCAACTGAACCGGAAGCGCATAGACGATGGGAGTGACAGTCGACGCCATTTCCGGCAAGGTCAAGGTTTCCACGGAATCGATTGTGGCCTCATGGCGGCCCTTGGGGTCGGTCGCCAGAATAATTCTCCCGCCCCGCGCGGCCACTTCCTGCATATTGGATACGGTCTTCTCGAAGACGCGGTCATAGGGCGCAATTATAATGACCGGCATGGTTTCGTCGATGAGCGCGATCGGCCCGTGTTTGAGTTCTCCGGCCGCATAGCCTTCCGCGTGAATATAGGAGATTTCCTTCAGTTTGAGCGCCCCTTCGAGCGCGATCGGGAAATTGGTTCCACGGCCAAGATAAAGAACGTCTTTTGCTTTCGCGAGATCGAGTGCGAGCTTCTCGATCTGCGGCTCGAGCGTGAGCGCTTGCGCCATCAGGCGCGGCGTTTCGATTAAGGCATGCACGAGTTTTTGTTCGTCTTCATCCGAAATCGCTCCGCGCGCGCGGCCCGCGGCCAGCGCAAGGCAGGCGAGCA
This sequence comes from uncultured Pseudomonadota bacterium, assembly GCA_963697535.1. Taxonomy (GTDB): domain Bacteria; phylum Pseudomonadota; class Alphaproteobacteria; order Rhizobiales; family Xanthobacteraceae; genus Pseudolabrys. The sequence goes on from OY969085.1 coordinate 2,401,215, forward strand.
CCGATAATTGACATGTAAAAGCTTTGGTCGAAGCAACGCCGATTTCGGGGCCGGCCAAAGTCGGCATGATGACGTCGCTTTCCCGCGCAATGCTCGAACTCGTGACGTTGACGACCGACAAAACGTGCTGTTTGTGCTCTTTGGCATATCGCAAGCTGGCCAAAGTATCGGCCGTCTCTCCGGACTGTGAGATGAAGATGGCCAAATCACCGCTCTGCAAAGGCGCGCCCCGGTAACGAAATTCGGACGCGATATCGATTTCCACCGGCAGTTTGGCGAACCGTTCAAACCAATATTTCCCCACGAGGCCCGCGTAATAAGCCGTCCCACACGCCGAAATCGACAGCCGTTGCAGCTTTTTCCAATCGAACGGCAGCGCCGACGGCAACACAATGCGCTCGTTGACCATATCGATGTAATGAGCCAGCGTGTGGCCGACGACCTCCGGCTGCTCGTGGATTTCCTTGGCCATGAAATGCTTGTGATTGCCCTTATCCACCAGCATGGCGGAAGCGCTGGATTTGATGATGGGGCGCTCAACGCGCGCTCCGGCCGTATCGCGAATTTCCGCGCTCGTGTGGGTGAGCACGACCCAATCACCGTCGTCGAGATAGGCGACCCGATTGGTGAAGGGCGCCAATGCGATCGCATCGGAGCCGAGATACATTTCACCTTCGCCGTAACCGATAGCAAGCGGTGAGCCCTTACGGACGCCAATCAAAAGATTGTCCTCACCAGTAAAGAGGAGCACCAGCGCAAACGCGCCGCGCAGTTGCTTTAAAACTATGGCCACGGCTTCGGCCGGCGATTTTCCAGCGGTCAGTTCGTCCGTCACCAGATGAGCGACGACTTCCGTATCCGTTTCGCTCGTGAATTTGCATCCGCGTGCGATCAGCTTTTCACGCAGCTCGCGGAAATTCTCGATGATCCCGTTGTGCACGACCGCGACGCGATCGGTGGCGTGCGGATGCGCGTTGTCTTCGCTCGGGCGCCCATGCGTTGCCCACCGCGTATGCCCAATGCCCGTATTGCCATTGAGCGGGTCGCGCTCAAGGAGTTGCTCAAGGGCTTTGAGCTTTCCGCTTGCGCGGCGCCGCAAAAGCGAACCATTGTTGAGCGTCGCAATACCGGCCAAGTCATAGCCCCGATATTCGAGCCGTCTGAGCGCATCGACAAGCCGATGAGCAACCGGTTCTATTCCGATAATTCCGACAATTCCACACATTTCGCGATCCAGTCAGATCGAATGGTTTTGTATTCGTCGCAAAAGAGCCTATTCGGCTTTTTTGGCGGGACTTGGCGTGAGCACGTCCTTCACGGCACGAAAACGTTTAACCCATCCTTCCTTGATTTGTTGCTCGCCACGGGCGATAGCGAGCGAATCCGGCGGTACATCCCTGGTCACCACCGACCCGGAACCGACATAAGCGCCATCACCGATCTTGACCGGCGCCACCAGAGCGGCGTTCGAACCGATAAACGCGCCCTTGCCGATTTCCGTGCGGTGCTTGGCCACGCCATCGTAATTGCATGTGATCGTGCCGGCACCGATATTGGCCCCCTCGCCTACGCGTAAATCGCCGATATAAGCAAGATGGTTTGCTTTCGCGCCTGCTTCGATGCTCGCCGCCTTTACCTCGACGAAATTGCCGATGTGCACATCGTGCCCAAGATCGGCCCCGGGACGCAGTCGCGCAAAGGGACCAACCCGCGCGCCTTTGCCCACGTGCGCCCCTTCCAAATGCGAAAAAGAGCGGATTACAGCGCCGTCCTCGACGGTAACGCCGGGACCGAAGACGACATTCGGTTCTATGCTGACGTCCTTGCCGAATTTGGTGTCAGTGCAAAGAAAGACCGTCTCGGGCGCCGTCATGGTAACGCCCGCTTCCATCGCCGCCATCCGCAAGCGATGCTGCAAAACGGCTTCGGCTTCGGCAAGCTGAGACTTTGAATTGATACCGCGCACGTCGTCCTCCGGCGTTTCGACCGCCGCAACGCGTAAATCCATAGCGCGCGCAATCGTCACCGCGTCAGTGAGATAATACTCTCGCTTCGCATTTGTATTGCCAATGCGCTCCAATATGGCGAGCGCATGGGCCCCCGCTAAGGCCATCAAGCCACCATTGCAAAATGTGATCTTGCGTTCGGCTTCGCTGGTATCACGCTCTTCGCGAATGGCCATCAATTCATCGCCTTGCACGATGAGCCGGCCATAGCCATCTGGATTGTGCGGCCGAAACCCAAGCACCGCGACAGCGGCCCCATCGGCAAGCGCCGCGCGCAATCGGCTCAGCATTTCGGCGCCCACCAGGGGCGTATCGGCAAACATGATCAGAACATCATGCGGCTTGCACGCAAAAGCCTCGCGCGCGGTCAACACGGCATGCGCGGTCCCGAGCCGCTCGTGCTGCTGGAAAATGTCCACCTGCGGAGCCACGCGTTTGATTTCTCGCATGACCGCTTCGTGATCGGGACCGACCACCACAGCCGTCTTTTCCGCACCGGCGCGTGCCGCTGTATCCAACACATGAGCGATTAGCGATCGGCCGCCGATCACATGTAAAACTTTCGGCAGGGTTGAGCGCATGCGCGTTCCCTCGCCGGCCGCTAACACGATTGCCAGACAACTTGGCTCAGACATTCGGTTTCGACCTATCTTGTTGGCGGTTCATTGTCGCTCATTTGCGGCCGACACTGCATTTAACGACAACCGTGGCAACTTGCCGAATTGCGGATTAGAAGCCAACATTGCCGGATTTTACCAAGGTTGCAATGCGGATTCCGCATTGGGAAGTATGCCTTACGACGTATAGGAAGAGCGGTATGAAATTGTTCTTGCCGAGTTCGCGCGCCACCAATGTCCTCCTGATCGTCGGCTTCTGCTCGATCGGGTATGCACTCTATTTGCGTTATATGGCGATCGAACAGTCGACCGTCGGGCTTGCCTGCGCGGCCGGACTGGATACGTGGCTCTGCCGGTCACGCGGAATTGCCATCATGCTATTTACGCACTCGCTATTTGGAATCGCCGCGCTTTTGCTAGCAGTCCTCAACCTGCTGCGGCCTTCGCTCATCCTCTTTGGGGCCGCACTGAGCGCCGCCTGTTTCGGGATCGTTCTCTACAACGTGGAATTGTCGGGACTTGCGTTCGGCCTCTTGGTGCTCAGCTTGGCGCGGACCGCGCCAGCACAAGAGTAAATGCAAGGCCGACAAAAGTCGTGCAGAGGCACAGCGATTGCCAATTCGTCAACCCCTCATTGGGCATGATGTACAAAGCGCTAAGAAGCAGCGAAGACGCGGCGACAAGTTCGGCAAGACCACACCGAGCGGCCTGCGGCCGCACGGTCAAACGATGCGCCAGGATCGGCAGAGTTGCCGCCATGAAGGGGGCAAAAGGGAGATCCTTGTAGCGAGGATCGAACACCAAACCGAACGCTACCTCGATCGCCAGCAACATGAGCGCAATCACAAGAACGCCGAGCACCAGAAGAAGCGTCTCACGGCGTTCACTATTCGAATTAATGATCCGCGACAGCGGCGGAATTTGGTTACCACGTATGATGGCGGCGCTGAACGCGGGCGCGCTTAAGGCGGCGACGGCGCAAAATGCGAGCGAGCGCAGCCATCCGCCGATACCAAAGCTTTCGGTCAAGGCGTTTTCGATCGCCCAGCCAATCAGCACGCCGCCGGCCAAGGCGTTTGCGGTCACAGCCAGCCAAGTCGGCGGGGCTATGATTTCTTTTTTTCGTCTGGCAGCAAAGGCCACGCCAAATACCATGGCGACAAACAGGGTGCCGCCCAATGCCTGCAATTTCCAATGCGGATGATTGGACACGGCCTCGCCCCACACAAATTTCGGCCGGCGGGAGGCATCGTCGACGAGCCCCCAATGGCCGCCGGCCGTGCCTTCAAGCGCGCGCTTCCAGGGCTCGTCAAAGGCTTCGATCACGTTGACCTTGAAGTTTTCGCGCTTGGCCAGCGCCAGCACGTCTTGGATTACAAGCGCCTGATTGGCCAGAGATGGCAGTGCGCCCGCGCGCATGCGCCCGGCGCTTGGCCAGCCGACCTCGCCGATCATGATCTGCTGCCCGGGAAAGGCAGCCATTAGCCGGTGACGGATCGCCGCCACATGCGCAGCTGCATTTTGGGCGGCGACGGGGAAGTCTTCCCAATAGGGCAAAATATGAATGGTGATGAAATCGACGGCGCCGGCGACATCGCGATTGCGCAACCAAAATTCCCACACATCGGCATAGGTCACGGGCACTTTGACCTGGGCCTTGACCGCCCGGATGGTGGTTACGAGATCGCTCGCCGCCATTTCGCCCCGCAACAGAACCTCATTGCCGACCACCAGGGCCTCGATCGTATCGGGATATTGGTTGGCCAGACGAATGGCGGTTTCGATCTGCAGGCGGTTTTCCGCGGAATGGCTCGACAGCCACAAGCCTTGAAAAACCTTCAGACCGAGTTTGGCGGCAATCCCGGCGATTCTGTCCTGCCCGTGATCGACGGAATAGGTCCGTATGCAGCCGCTCATTCTGGCGAGCTGTTTGAGATCGGCTTCGATCTGAGCGGGCGGAACCGTCACATCTGAAATCGAGCGGTGTCTGACCGCCACGAAACGGCGAATAGGAGACACAGAACAGTTTCTCGCCCTGCTGAAACGGCGCTTGCGCCATTGGGACGGGCTTGCCGAGCCATGCCCAAGCGCCGGCAACGAGAGTCGCTGTAATGGCAAGGCAGGTAAGGCCAAAGCGCATCGAGAACCCTGACTTTAATGATAGCAAATCATCGGACAGAATGTTTATTGTAACCTATAATGGTGGCCATTTCCGACGCTTCTAAATCTCGACACGGCCGTATTAGTGTCTCAATCGGATAGCACACGAAATTGGCCCTGGGGTCGGCCGCCCCGACATATCATAGGCAGGACTATGGCGTTTACTTTCATATCGCGTTCGCTGCTGATCGCGTTCGTCACGACCTTGTTACTATTTTCATCGGGGGCGGGTATGGCCCAAAACGGCAATGGCAAGCCGCCCGAACCACCGAAACCCGCGACGGACACGGCTAAGGAAAATCAAAATAAAACTGACGAGATCGCCGAAGCAAGCCGCCTGCTCACGGGGCCGGCGGGCAATCCGGAATGCGTTTGGCTCGGCCACCGGGTCGTCACCCTACTCTGGCGCGACGATCTTGATACGGCTTTCCGCCACCTCGATCTTTACGACCGCTTCGCCTGTCCAAGCGCCCATATCCAAGCGACCTTCCGTTGTTTGGTGCGTCAAGGAAATATCGACCCAAAAGCGCAAGCGACTTTGGTTAAGCGTGTGCATGATTGCTGGCTTGATCCCAGCCTGGCGCCGGCGTCGACCGCGCCCGCGGCCGCTGCTACCTCTGCGGGAACCGCCGAACACTGACCGCGTTGTTTATCAGCAAATTTTTTTCGCGGCCTATTGCCCGACGTCAAGGATTTGCCACGTCATTCACCTATTTGGAATCGGACTTATGCCGCCCAAGTTTGTAGCCCTACAGACGGCGGTAATTGAGCCTCAGGGACGGGCTCGACGTTTATCACTCCGCCCCAATCGGTATTAAATCCATGCGCAATATTGCTGCCGTAATCGCCCTTGTGGCGTGCGTGCAGGCGGGCCTTTGGGTCCTGGCCCGCGACCAGGTCAAAGCCCCCAACTTCAATGGTCAGTTGGCCAGTCTCTCCTATGCCCCCTTCGACGGCTCGCGCGATTCGGGCGAAGAGACAAAAGCACAGGCCGAACAAATCCGGTCCGATCTCAAACTGTTAGCGCCGCTGACGCGCTCGATCCGCCTTTATTCATCCACAGGCGGAGTGGAGCTTGTCCCGCGCATTGCTTCCGAATTCGGTCTGCGCGTCACCGCCGGCGCTTGGATTGACAAGCATCAGGAGCGCAATGAGCGGGAAATCCGCTCGGTGATCGAGCTTGCCAGACGGCATAGCAACATCAATGGCATCTTTGTCGGTAATGAAACGATATACCGGGGCGAAATCAAGGTTTCCGACCTCATCAAGCTGATCCAAAGAGTCAAGCGCGCAACGAACGTGCCAGTCAGTACCGGCGAAATTTGGAACGTCTGGCTTGAGCACCCCGAACTTGTCTCCTCGGTTGACTTTATCGCCGCCCACATCCTTCCCTATTGGGAAGGTTTCTCCGAGCGCCAAGCCGTCGAACAGGCCGTCATCATTTACGACAAATTACGTCAGGCCTATCCCGGCAAACGCGTCGTCATCGCCGAGTTCGGCTGGCCGAGCGCAGGCTATAACCTGAAGGCTGCAAATCCCGGTCGCATGGAGCAAGCCATGGTGCTGCGCGACTTCGTGACGCGGGCCGAGGCCTATGGCATTGATTACAACATCGTCGAAGCGATCGACCAGCCGTGGAAGATCTTCGAAGGCGGCGTCGGCCCTTATTGGGGCCTTTTCGACGCCGACCGCCAGCCGAAGTTCGATTGGGCCGGTCCGATTACCGAGGCCGAATTCTGGCCGCTGGCCGGTATTGCTCTCTTGGTGAGTCTTCTTTTGTCGTTGCCGATCCTGGCAATGAAGGGCGTCGCTTTAGGCCAAGCCACGCTCTTGGCGGGTGCCACCAATATCGTCGGTGCCTGGGCCTCCGCCCTCTTCGCCTACTGGAACGGTCATTATTTCGTCCCCGGCGCGGCTTTTGCGCTTGGTTTGGGCATTTTGCTGCTTATACCACTGGTGGCCATCGCGTTTTCGCGCATTGAAGAGATCGCTGCCGTTGCCTTCGGCCGCAAGCCGCATCGCCTGATCACGGCGGCTTCGCAGGTGCTGGCCCAAAGCACACCAAAGGTTTCAATCCATATCCCGGCATATCGCGAGCCGCCGGATATGCTCAAGCAAACTCTCGATGCCGTTGCCCGCCTCGACTATCCGAATTTCGAATGCGTGGTGGTTATCAACAACACGCCTGAGCCGGCTATGTGGCGGCCGATTGAGGAACACTGCCGCGCGCTCGGCGAAAGGTTCAAATTCATCCATGCGGAGAGCCTCGAAGGCTTCAAAGCCGGTGCCTTACGGCTTGCCCTGACGCACACGACCGCAGACGCCGAGGTGATCGGTGTCATCGACGCCGACTATGTGGTGACCCCAAACTGGCTCAAAGATTTGATGCCGCACTTCGAGGATCCGCGCGTTGGCCTGGTGCAGGCACCACAGGACCATCGCGATGGCGGGCGCAGCGTCATGCATCACGCCATGAACGGTGAATATGCCGGCTTCTTCGATATCGGTATGGTGCAACGTAACGAAGCCAATGCCATCATCGTACATGGCACCATGTGTCTGCTACGGCGCAGCGCGCTGGAAGCCGCGGGCGGATGGTCGAGCGATACCATTTGCGAGGACACCGACCTCGGCCTGACGATCCTCGAACTTGGCTGGCAGGCTCACTACACAAACCGCCGGTATGGTTATGGCCTATTGCCCGATGGTTTCGACGCCTACAAGAAACAGCGTCACCGCTGGGCCTATGGCGGCTTCCAAATCCTCAAGAAACATTGGCGCCGTCTTTTGCCGGGCGGCAGCCGTCTCACCCGTGAGCAAAAACGCGAATTCGTGCTCGGCTGGCTCAATTGGCTGGGTGCGGAAAGCGTTGGCGTAATGGTTGCGCTGCTCAACCTCGTCTGGGTGCCGGTCGTGGCCTTCCTCGACATCGCCGTGCCAGACCGCATCCTCACGGTGCCGATCGCCGCCAGCTTTATCGTCTCGGTCATGCATTTTCTGACGCTCTATCACTTGCGCGTGCGGACCCATAAACACCAACTTGTCACCTCGATGTTGGCGGCCATGTCCGTGCAATGGACCGTGGCTCAAGCTGTCGGTTTCGGTCTAGTCAAGGATCACCTGCCGTTCGTGCGCACGGCCAAGGGCGGCTCGCGACATTCGCGCGACTTCCACGCGCTCGCGGAAGCGATGATCGCGGGGCTATTGCTCTTCGGTGCCGTCGTCTTGGTCGAAACCAACATCAAGGAAGTGCGTGAGATCTATGTCTTCGCGGGCGTCCTGGTAGTTCAGAGCCTGCCGTTTATGGCCGCCGTCGGTCTTGCGCTGATTGAGCGCACGCCGCTCAACGATTTTGCCTATTGGCGCCGTGTGCAAAGCCGCCTCATTGCATGTCTTCCAGCCCGTGCAACGCTGGCGAAAGCATCAGCCTCGGCCCCGGCACAAAAGCAAAGTGAATTGGCGCAATAGCCGCCCGGCACCGCGCTCAGGCCGCGAGCGCGGTTTCGACCAGTTTCACCCAATAAGACGTACCGAATGGAATAACCTCGTCGTTGAAATTATATGAGGGGTGATGCAACCCCGCGCTATTGCCATTGCCGACCCAGATAAAGGCGCCCGGTCGTTCGTTGAGCATGAAAGAAAAATCCTCGGCGCCCATCATCGGGGCCAAGGCTGTGTTGACGTAAGTGGCTCCGGCGACCTCACGCGCGACGGAGGCGGCAAAATCCGTCTCCTTCTCATGATTGACCAGCACCGGATAATTGCGCCGATAGGTGAGCTTTGCCTTTGCGCCATAAGCCGCTGCCGTTCCCTCGACAATTCTGTGCAACCGCTCTTCCATCAGCACGCGCACGTCTTCGGCAAGGCTGCGCGCCGTGCCCCGCAATTGCACAGTCTGCGGAATAACGTTGTCGGTGTTGCCGGCTCTGAACATACAGATCGACACTACGGCCGATTTTAACGGATCGACATTGCGTGATACGACCGATTGAATTGCGTTGATGATCTGCGCGCCGACCAGCACCGTATCGATGCCGAGATGCGGCCGCGCCGCGTGAGCGCCAACCCCTTCGATGTCGATGGTGAGATAGTCGGCCGCCGCCATCATGGGACCCGAACAGATACCGAATCGACCGACCGGCATGCCGGGATAATTATGCATCCCATAGACCTCGCTGATGCCAAACCGCGCCATCATGCCGTCATCGACCATGGCCTTGCCGCCCGCGCCGCCCTCCTCGGCCGGCTGAAAGATCACGACCGCGGAGCCGGCAAAATTGCGCGTCTCCGCAAGATAGCGCGCCGCGCCAAGCAACATCGCCGTGTGGCCATCATGGCCGCAAGCGTGCATTTTCCCAGGGACCGTCGATTTATACGGCAGGTCGTTGGCTTCCTCGATCGGCAGCGCGTCCATGTCCGCGCGCAAGCCGATTGTCTTGCCCGGGCTGGATTCGCGGCCATGAATGACTTCCACGACACCCGTGCGGCCAATTCGCGTCACCACTTCGTCACAGCCAAACGCTTTCAGCTTCTCCGCCACCGCGGCGGCGGTCCGGTACACGTCGTAAAGAAGTTCCGGATGGGCGTGCAGGTCGTGCCGCCAGGCGGTAATATCGGCATGCAGATCGGCGACGCGATTGACGATGGGCATTCCATTTCTCCTAACGAGCAAATTGTCCTATTGAGCAAATCGAGCCAGCGATGTCAGCCGAGCTCTCGAAAACGGGTCGCTGCATGTCGAAGGTTGCGATCTCGGGGGGATTTTGGCAGCTATTGACCGGGAAAGCGAGGCCCCCTACACAGCGCGGGACGAGCGCATGAATTTTGAAGACCATTCCAATCCGAGGGAGTCTCATGGATTCGTTTTTGGAGTTGTTTCATGCGCCAGCTTGTGGTGACGAGCGCGTAGCTCAGGCGGTAGAGCAACTGACTTTTAATCAGTAGGTCCTGGGTTCGAGTCCCAGCGCGCTCACCATGTAAGCTATTGTCCGAAGCCCTCATTCGCGACGGCGCCATTGACCCCGTGCCCCGTTCGTTTTTGACCAAACGAGACTATGTCGGCATAGCCGCCTAAGCGATGATTGCCCTTCGTTTCTTGCCGCGCGGCAATTGGTGTTTCCGGGGGCGCACCGGGGGGCACGAAGTTGAGCCGCTGTGTGGGCCGCTGTGAGTCAATGCGGGCCGTTTATCGCCGATGCCATTAAGCCACTGCGCGCCTATATAATGGCTTCGGTATCGGTTGGTTTCGATCTTCGGCGACTTCAAGCCAACAAACGATTGCGTCTTGAACGTTGATCAAGGCTTCGGCTTCGGTTTCACCGTCGGACATGCAGCCGGGGAGTTCTGGAACGGTCGCAAGAAATCCGCCTCCATCCTCGGGAAGGAGCGGTTCGATCAAGACGCTGTAATGAGGCCTGTCGGCCATTCTCTCAATCCTTCAAGTAAGCTACCAATTTCCTAGGGTTAAGACCTAATTAACCATGTGTTGATTATAGCCCGCATGCAGCGAAGCGGAATGCGGGGTGCAAAGGCGCTTGAAAGGTATAGTCAGCACCTCCCGTTTGCCGGGCTTTGACACCTTGTAGTGCGACCCGCCGCCGCGCGGTGGTTCGCAGGATGCTCCATGCTCGGAGCACGCTTTCATGACTTGGCTTAGCCACCAGCCACCCTTTGGGTTGCGGGCCATATCGTCGAGCAGCCTCATGTTTTTGCATAGCCATCAGAGTTCGAGAGACCGTTCAGATGCGCTTGATCGGGCAAAGGCGCGAATACCACTCATTTTGATTCCAGTCACGGCTCCAAAAACACTTGCATTGCGGGCGCCACCAGCGTGAGATGTGAGCCTCAATACCTACACGCAAAGATTTGCATCTTGAACGTCTCACATCGGGAGCATGCCTATGACGATAACGATCGCGCGGTCCGCCGTGGCCGCTTTTATCTGCGCCGCGAGTTTTGCCCTTGTCACGCCGTCATGGGCGGATGTCATACATATGAAGACGGAATTGACGCCTGCCAACGAGGTTCCGCCCAATAGCAGCAACGCGCATGGCGAGATCACCGTCGCCTACGACACCGCCTCCAAAGAACTGACCTGGAAGGGCACCTATTCGGGGCTCACTGGCCCCGCGATTGGCGCCCATTTTCATAGGGGCGATCGGGGCAAAAATGGCCCGGTCGTCATTCCCATTTTCAACCAATCGAGCGCGACAAGCCCGTTTGCTGGCTCCAAGACTTTGACCGATGCTCAGGCCGAGGACCTGCTGGCCGGCCACTGGTACGTCAATGTCCACACGCCGACGAACAAAGGCGGCGAAATCCGCGGACAATTGACAAAATAAGCCGCCGCGAGACACGTTCACGGCAGCGGTCAGCCAGAAAACCGGGAATCCGCTGGCTGCTGCCCTTCTTTTTTCATTAACTCTGCGCGGCTCCGCCTTGGTGATGCTTGTGACATCCGGACGCGCGGGCGCTTTGCGTCGTGCCAAAAGACGGCTTATGGTCAGCCACGCATCACGTCTGCTTAATGAATAAATCATGGCGCATATGAATGGCGACACCGTCCCCTTATTGATCTCCGGTGGCGGCATTGGCGGGTTGGCGGCGGCTTATGCTTTGGCCCGCCAAGGTTTCCCGGTCCGGGTTTTTGAGCAGTCATCCGAATTCCGCGAGGTCGGTGCCGGGATTCAACTCGGCCCCAACATCTTTCGCATGCTGGAAAAGATCGGCTTGCAGGAGGCCGTGCTCGCCGACGCGCATCGGCCGCCGGCGCAGGAAATGCGCGACGCGCTCACCGGCGAGGTCATCACCCACATTCCGCTCGGCGATGCCTTCGTCAAACGCTTCGGCCAGCCTTACGCCGTCACGCATCGCGCCGACATTCACGGCGCCCTTCTCAAGGCATGCCAAAGCAGCCATCTCGTTACGCTGGAAACCAGCCGGCGCGTCGATGACTTCGCGGATCACGGCGATCACGTCAGGGTCGTCCTCAACGATGGCGAGACTGTCAAAGGCCTGGCTTTAATCGGCTGCGATGGCATGTGGTCGAAAATCCGCGAACGCGTTGTGGGCGATGGCAAACCCCGCGTCTCCGGCCATATCGCCTATCGCGCTGTACTCAAGCGTGCGGAGGTGCCCGACGATCTGTGGCGACCGGATGTGGTGCTTTGGGCCGGGCCGCGCACCCATTTCGTGCATTATCCACTGCGACGCGGTGAACTCTACAATCTCGTCGCCGTCTTTCATTCCGACCGTTACGAAGAAGGCTGGGACGCGGAAGGCAGTAAGGAATTGCTCTGGCAACACTTCCAGGGCCAGCGACCGGAAGTGTTGCGTATGTTGGAGTGCATCGAGACTTGGCGCATGTGGGTCTTGTGCGACCGCGAGCCGGTGAAAAACTGGTCGCAAGGGCGCGTCACGCTGCTCGGCGACGCCGCGCACCCGATGCTGCAATATCTGGCGCAAGGCGCCTGCATGGCGACGGAAGATGCCGTGGTGCTGGCGGACAAGGTTGCGGCGCAGCCTGATGATCTGCCGGCGGCGTTCCAGGCGTACCAGCAAGAGCGTTATCTGCGCACGGGCCGCACGCAAGTGATGGCGCGTGTTTATGGTGAATTCTATCACGCGCGCGGCGTCACCGCCGAGCTACGCGACATGGCCATCGGCGGCCGCACGCCAGAACAGAATTACGACGGCATAGCCTGGCTGTACGGCGGGCCCTGACCTACCGTGGTCGGTTTTGCCGTCATTGCGCTCGCAATAGAGATCACAATCCATCCACTATTTCTCGCGCATGAACATATCACGCGCTAAGCAGCCTGCGCCTTTGGAATCGACGCCGGCAGATCGAGCGGCGCATTCCAGGCATCGTAGCCGTAGAGCCAACTCGTATCGCCGTCGCCGCCTTTCATCCAGGTGTTGGCGCTTGAAATCGCCTGCACCACCGATGTGCGCGGCTTGCGGTGCGCCTCATAGCGCTTGAATGCGCCTTCGATGTCGTCGCCTTCCACGGCCTTGAGACAACGCGCCAGAATGGCGGCATCCTCAATCGAGGTTGCCGCGCCTTGCGCCATATAAGGCGTCATAGGATGCGCGCTGTCGCCGAGCAACACCACGCGGCCGTCGCTCCAGCGTGGCAGCGGCTCGCGTTCGAGAATGGCCCATTTGTGGCAGTCAGGACAGGCATCAAGCACATTGCGCACATCCTGATGAAAACCTTCATAAGCCGCGCGCAATTCTTTGACATCGCCCTTGGCCGACCATGACTCTTTTGTCAGCCATCCGGCCTCCTCCGGCACGCTAGTGACGAAATAGACCTCACTCTTCGCCTTGGTGATGTAATAGATGACGATGTGGCGGTCGTCGCCCCACCATTTGGTGCGCGAACGGCCGATATCGAAACCGCCCATCAAATGCGCCGGAAATACCGCACGATAGGCGATGCGGCCCTTGTGGATCGGCGCATCCGGTCCGACGATGATGTCGCGCACAGCCGAATGCACACCGTCGGCGCCGACCACGGCATCGGCCGTCGCCTTACTGCCGTCGGCAAAAGACAAAATAACCTGCCCCGCGCGTTGATCGAGACCGGCCAGTTTTTTATCGAGGTGGATGATGTCGCTCGGCAGAACGGACGCCAGCGCCTCGTGTAAGTCAGCGCGATGCATACAGAGATAGGGCGCGCCGTGGAGATCGTCCGGCATCGGCAGTTCGCGAATGATCTCTCCCGTACCGCCGAGACGGTTGAGATGCGAATAGGGGGCGAAAGCGATTTGCTTGAGCCGATCCTCGACGCCGATGCCGCGCAGCACCTTCATCGAATTGGGCATCATTTGAATGCCGGCGCCGATGCGGGCAAAGCGGCTCGCCTGTTCATAGACCTGTACGTCGAATCCGGCTTGGCGCAGCGTCGCCGCCACTGCCAAGCCACCCATGCCGGCACCGACAACGGCGATGGAGAGTTTTTTCTTATTCATGAATACCCCCAAAGCCCTGTCCCGTTCTTCTTTCACTTCCGCGGAATGCCGGCCTTGTCGATCACGTCGTTCCATTTCTTGATGTCGGATTGCAGGCGCGCCATCAGTTCTTCCGGCGTGCTGGCCTGCGCGATGACACCGACTTTGGCAAAGCGCGCTTGCAAATCCGGTGTCGCCAAGACCTCGCGCATTGCCTTGTTCATGGTGTCGACCGCCTCTTTCGGCGTGCCCTTGGGCGCGAATACACCGTTCCAGGAGGTCACCTCGTAACCTTTCACACCGGCCTCGTCGGCGGTCGGAATATTCGGCGCAAGCGCGCTGCGCTTGGGGGACGACGACGCCAAAATACGGAGCTTGCCATTGTCGACTTGGCCCTGAACCGCCGGCGGAAACTCGACCAACATCTGCACGTCATCGCGCAGAAGCGCCAATACGATGTCCGGCGATCTCTTAAACGGCACGATTTGCACATCGACGCCCGCCTGCGATTTGAACAATTCCGCGCCGAGATTTTGCGTGCTGCCGACGACCACGGTGCCGAGATTGATCTTGCCGGGACTGGCTTTCGCCGCTTTGATGACATCGCCTAGCGTCTTGTATGGCGATTGCGCATTGACGACGAACACCAGGTCGAATTGGCCGAGCGTCGACACCATTTCAAACTGCGTCGCGGGATCGAACGGCAATTTTTTGAACGCCGCCACACTGATCGCGGTGCCATTGGTGACGAGCCCCATCGTATAACCGTCCGGCGGCGCGGAGATCACCGCCCGCGCGGCGTTGATGCCGCCGGGGCCGGGCATGTTCTCGATCACCACGCGCTGGCCCAACTTCTGACTGAGCGCTTCGGCCATGATGCGTGAGGTCACGTCCGCCACGCCGCCCGCGCCGAAGGGCAGCACGATCTTGATCGGCTTTTCCGGCCACGCGGCTTGCGCCGGCACATTGGACGCCATCAGAACGGCAGGCAACGCCAATAAAAATGCGCGCCGCGCCAAATTAAAAAGCCCTCTCACCATAATCTACACCTCCCAGGGTTTTCTCTTTGACCTACACGGTCGTTCGGAAGCTTAGGTTTTGACCGCTCTTATTTGAAATCATAAAGCCGGGCCGGATTGTCGACCAAGAGGCGCCGTTGCGCCAGCACGTCGGAGGCGAATTGCGGGATTAAATCGACCAGATCGGCCTCATCCGCTTCGTGAGTCGAATTCGGATGCGGGAAATCCGTGCCCCACAGCACGCGCTCCGGCGCCGCAGCGATAATAGCGCGGGCGATCGGCACCGCCTCGGCATAAGGCGGGAATGAAATACGTTCCGCCCCACAGACCTTGATCCAACAGTTTTCAAGTTTGGCCAGTTCAAGCAACGCGTTCAGCGGCGGTTGGTTAACCCCATCCTTCCCCGGCACGCGGCCCATGTGATCGATGACGAAAGGCAACGGCAATTTGCGCATCATCTCAGAGAGCGGGATGATGTCCGGCGCGTCCACATGCAGCACGATATGCCAGCCCATGTCCTTGATGCGATCGACCGTGCGTTGAAACAGCGCCATATCGGGTGCACCGCCGAGATGCTTCACGAAGTTAAAACGCGCGCCGCGTACGCCGCCATCGTGCAGTGTTCTATATTCGGCATCACCGAATGTGGCATCGACGATCGCAACGCCGCGAATGTTTTTAGGGTCGTCGGCAATAGCGTCGAGCATGGCGCGATTGTCGCTGCCGTGGCAGCTCGCCTGTACGATCACCGTGCGCTCAATGCCGAGATGCGCGTGCAACGTGCGCAGCATTTCCTTAGGCGCATCATCCGGCGTGTAGCGGCGGTTGGGCGCATAGGGAAATTTATCGCCCGGCCCAAAAACGTGGCAATGGGCATCGGTCGCGCCCGGCGGCAGTTTGAAGCGCGGCTTGCGGCGATGAGCGAAGAATGCGGCGAGAGCGTTCATAAGGCTTAAGTCCCGACTATAACTGTTTGGCATAGCCGAGAGACCCGCAGGCGACAACCTCCCCCCGGCCTCGCGAGTGGGCAGGTCAAATCAGTGCCGGTATGTCCCGCTGCTCCCATTGAGCTGATGTCATTAGGTAAAATTCGTCAAAACGTGCTTTTGCAATCGCCACGCGCATGTCCGCCATCAGCGCCTGATAGTAGGCAAGATTAACGGTAGAGAGCAACACTTGGCCAAGCATCTCATTGGCCTTGGTCAAATGATGCAAATAGGCGCGCGAATAGTTGCGCGCGGCCGGATGCGGGCTTTGCTCGTCGAGCGGACGCGGATCGTGGGCATGGCGCGCATTCGTGAGATTGATCGGGCCGAAACGGGTAAACGCCATGCCGTGGCGTCCGTTACGGGTCGGCATCACGCAGTCGAACATATCAATGCCGCGCTTGACCGCCTCTAGCATGTCGTGCGGCGTGCCCACGCCCATCAAATAGCGCGGACGATCTATGGGCAGCATCGGCGCTGTCTCCTCGACAACTTTGAGCATGACCTCTTGCGGTTCGCCGACCGCAAGGCCGCCGATGGCATAGCCTTCGAAATTCATGCCCGTGAGTTCGGCCGCGCTTGTAGCACGCAGGTTAAGATCGTCGCCGCCTTGCACGATGCCAAACAGCGCATAGCCCTCACGCGCCCTGTCCTCGAAAGCGCGTTTGGAACGCTCGGCCCAGCGCAGCGATAATGCCATAGCGCGCGCCATCTCGTCGTGTGTCGCCGGCAATTTCAAACACTCGTCGAGTTGCATGGAAATATCGGCACCGAGCAGCGCCTGGACTTCAATGGCGCGCTCTGGCGTGAGCTCGAACATCGTGCCGTCGAGATGCGAGCGGAAGGTGACGCCTTGCTCCGTCAGCTTGCGTAAGGTTGACAGAGACATGACTTGAAAGCCGCCGGAGTCGGTCAAGATCGGCAGCGGCCAATTCATGAATTGGTGCAGGCCGCCAAGCGCGGCGATGCGTTCGGCTCCAGGCCTGAGCATCAAGTGGTACGTGTTGCCGAGCACGATTTCCGCGCCGGTCGCGCGCACGTCCTCGGGGTGAAGGCCCTTCACCGTGCCTTGCGTGCCGACCGGCATGAAGGCCGGCGTCTCTACGCGGCCATGCGGCGTGACCAATTCACCGCGGCGCGCCGCGCCGTCGGTTGCCTTGAGGGTGAAGGAAAATGGTTCGGTCATTTCTTCTTGTCATGGCCGGCCATAGCCGTTCGAAGAACGGCATCGCTTCGCTCGCCTATGTCCCGGCCATCCACGACTTTCTTGCGGACTTAGGAGTTTTAAAGGCGTGGATGCGCGGCACAAGGCCGGGCATGACCGCCTCTAAGCTTGAGGAAATAGCAAACAAGCATCGCCATAGGAATAGAAGCGATAATCGTTTTCAATCGCATACGCATAGGCGCGCTTCATGACGTCAAGCCCGCTGAACGCCGACACCAGCATGAACAATGTCGAGCGCGGCAGGTGGAAGTTGGTCAGCATAAGATCGACGGCTTTGAAGCGATAACCGGGGGTGATGAAGATCGACGTTTCTCCGGCGAAAGCGCTAAGGCGTCCATCATCTCCGACAGCACTTTCTAGCAACCGCAGCGCGGTCGATCCAACCGCGACGATGCGTCCGCCTTTGGCGCGGGCGGCGTTGAGCGCCTCCGCCACTTCGGCGGTCACAACACCGAACTCGGCGTGCATCTTGTGCTCTTCTATATTGTCCGCCTTCACCGGCAGGAAGGTGCCCGCGCCGACGTGCAAAGTCACTTTGTGAATGGCAACGCCGCGTTGCTGGAGGCTCGCCAGCAGATTGTCCGTAAAGTGCAGCCCCGCCGTCGGCGCCGCGACCGAGCCTTCCTCGCGGGCGAACACAGTCTGATAGTCCATCTTATCCTGCTCGTCGGTTTCGCGTTTCGAAGCGATATAAGGCGGCAAAGGCATCTCGCCGCGTTCGGCAATGGCTTGGTCCAGCACAGGACCATGAAAGGAAAACGATAGCGTTACCTCGCCTCCTTCATCTTTATGTGAAACTTCAGCATCGAGTTCATCCAAAAAACAAACGCGGCCCTCCTCCCCGAAGCGCAGCCGGTCACCGACCTGGACTTTCTTGGCGCCGAGGATGAACGCCTTCCAGCGCGAATCGTCGAGGCGCTTGTGCAGGGTCGCTTCGATCTTCGGTTTGTTCCCGCCACGACCAATGCGGCGGCCCTTGAGCCGCGCCGCGATCACCTTGCTGTCGTTGACCGCGAGACAGTCGCCCGGACGCAGGAGCGCCGGCAGGTCACGGAAAATACGGTTTTCAAGCTCTGGCGTAACCCCGGGCCGCACAGCCAAAACCCGCGCGGCATCGCGCGGGTTTACGGGCCGCAACGCAACCCGGTTGGGTGGGAGATCGAAGTCGAAAAGGTCGATACGCATTGAAAAGATCGTCTTGCCTCCGATTCAATGATGGAAAAACATTCGAGTAGAATAACAAGTTACATGCAATGGCACGTGCCGCGCGGCTCTTATCCCAAGAGGTAGGGGCTTTCATTGGCGCCGAGTGACGCAGCGAAATCCGACGTGACTTGTCGACGTATCGACCGGCTGCGCATGGCGTGCCGCCGGCCGATAGCGGCGGCAGTAGTTCGGTGCGCAGAGGTGCGACCCGCCTTTGAGCACCTTGCGTGGAATCTTGATGTTCGGCTGGCAGGGGTCGTAGCTCGCAGCCTCCGGCCCGCCGCGCGGATTTTCCGGAATGCAGCACGCCTTAGGCGCGTCACTTTTATGTTTGCTCGACCACCAATCGCTGGTCCATTCCCAGACATTGCCGATCATGTCATAGAGGCCGTAACCGTTTGGCGGAAATGCCGTGACCGGCGACGTGCGCCTGAAGCCGGGCTTTCTCTGGTGTGGAAATTCACCGTGCCAGGTGTTTGCCATCTGCCGATTGCCCGGCATGAACTCATCGCCCCAGGCAAACTCCGCGCCATCGAGCCCGCCACGCGCCGCGAATTCCCATTCGGCTTCCGTGGGCAATTCCTTTCCAGCCCAATGCGCATAAAGAAGTGCATCCGAATAGGCGACGTGCGTGACCGGATGATCATCGAGGCCATGGATATTGCTGTCGGGGCCGTAGGGGTGCCGCCAGTTGGCGTCTTTGAGAAAGGTCCACCATCAACTCCAGTCGCGCAGATCAACCGCACGTTTTGGCGGCGTGAACACCAGCGAGCCGGCAACCAACATGTCCGGCAAGGCGCCCGGATAATCCTTTGGATCGGGCGCTTTTTCGGCAAAGGTAACGTGGCCGGTCGCGTGTACAAATTCCTTGAATTGTCGATTTGTTACCGGCGTTCGATCAATCCAGAAGCCATCAACGCTAACGCGATGAACCGGCGCTTCTTCCGGATAATGCTTGCCGGATCCCATGTGGAACGTACCGCCTGGAATGCGGATCATGTCTTTCGTCTGCGCGCCAAGCGATGCGTCAGTCAGATTTGTTATCGATGATTCAATAACCGGCACGACTTTGACCTCTGCTCAGGCATAAAGCTAAAGACAGCCGGTAACGTGGTTGCGGCAGTTAACCTGAACGCTGGGAAACATTGCTAGTTCCGAAATCTTGGAAGTGTAAACGGTAACATATTACGCGGGAGTGGCATTTCGTATGTGTTTGCCATCCACCTTTGCGATGGCTTTTGTGAAAGCGCGGATTAGACTACCCGGCGTTGCAGGCAACGGTGAGCTAAATGGCAAAGCTGAAATTTGACCAGCAGCGAATATGCGCGGCGCTGTACACGTTACTGTTTACTCTTGGCTCGGCGATCATAAACGTAAAGCCGGCGCTCGCCGATGAGGGCGGAGTGAGTTTCTGGGTGCCTGGCTTCGTTGGAAGTCTGGCAGCAACTCCGTTAGTGCCTGGATTTTCGTTCACGAATCTTCTCTATTATTCGCAAGTTTCCGCCGGTGGAGACGTTGCCTTCGCCCGTCAGGTCAACCGCGCCAACATCACGGTCGATTTCAATGGAAATTTCCAAGCAAATCTCCATGGCAATGCCGAGCCACTAGATCTCGCGATCCCCGGCTACACATTTGCCACCCCGGTATTGGGTGGTCAGGCCGCGGTCATCCTGGGGATACCCTATGGGCGAACCCGCAGCAGCGTTGATGCAACCATAACGGGCGCGGTCGGTCCAATTGGCTTTACAAGATCGGGCAGCCTCACCGAAGCGGTAACGGGATTTGGCGATCTGGTTCCGCAAGCGTCGTTGCGTTGGAATCAGGGCGTGCACAATTTCATGACTTACCTAACGGGAAATTTGACGACCGGACGATATAACCAAAGGCGGATCGCCAATCTGGGTATCGGGCACAACGCCATCGACGCTGGCGGAGCTTACAGTTATTTCGACTCGAAAGCCGGACATGAATTCTCGGCGACGCTGGGTTTCACTTACAATTTTGAAAATACACATACGCAATATCAGAACGGCATCGACATGCATCTCGACTGGGGCGCATCACAGTTCCTGACCAAGCAGCTGCAGATCGGATTGGTAGGTTACGTCTACGATCAACTTTCTTGCGACAGCGGATCCGGCGACCGCCTCGGCTGTTTCGAATCGCGTGTCATCGGCGTCGGACCGCAGATTGGATACATTGTTCCGATCAATAAAGAGTGGCAGGGCTATCTCAACTTGAAAGGCTACGGAGAGTTCGACGCCGCACACCGCGCCGATGGCTGGAATGCGTGGCTCACTTTCGCGATTTCGCCGGCCGCCCCCAGTGAGACTTCATCGTCGTCGTCATCGAAGCGCATGATGACAAAGTAGAGCTGCGACACATGCCATTTGGTGTGTCAACCTAAATCGGTGCCTCTACTCCCTCTCCCCGCTTGCGGGGAGAGGGTCGGAGTGAGGGCACGTTTCGGCGATTCTGAGCTCAATGGATACGCCCCCTCACCCGACTTCCTCCCGGTCGCTCGGATGTGCGACCTCTCCCCGCAAGCGGGGAGAGGTGAAAGGCAGCCATATGCGATTGCGCTGCTTTCCAAGGGGATGGATCACGCCCCCATCGTCGCTTTGACGATCTTGTCCGGATCCTTCACCGGTTCGCCGCGCTTGATCTTGTCGACATTTTCCATGCCTTCGATCACGCGGCCCCAGACCGTATATTGGCCGTCGAGGAAGGTGGCGTCGTCAAAGCAAATGAAGAACTGGCTGTCGCCGGAGTCAGGGTTCGTTGCGCGCGCCATCGACACGGTGCCGCGCGCATGCGGCTCGTCATTGAACTCCGCCTTCAGTTTCTTTCCCGAGCCGCCGGTGCCGGTGCCATGCGGGCAGCCGGTTTGCGCCATGAAGCCCTCGATCACGCGGTGAAAGACGATGCCGTCATAGAAGCCTTCCTTCACCAGTTCCTTGATGCGCGCGACATGGCCGGGCGCGAGATCGGGCCGCATTTCAATGACTACTTTGCCTTTGCTGGTCTCTAAAGTGAGTGTGTCTTCGGGCTTGGCCATCTTGTGAATCCTCTCGTTCTCGTCATGCGCGGGCTTGTCCCGCGCATCCACGTCTTTCTATCATTCATTGCTACGCGCTATTTGACCCCACCTCATTCCTCCCCCTTTCAGGGGGAGGAAGGCCGAGCGGCCAGCTTCTCGCTCCCCCTGAAAGGGGGAGGGTTGGGGTGGGGGTCGTGCAGCAAAAAGCGCAGCGTAGCGCGACACTTGAAGGCGCATAATTGTCATGGCCGCATTTGGTTTGCGGCAACAACCTCTCCGCCGTCATGCCCGGCTTTATGCCGGGCATCCACGCCTTTCGTCTTCGTCACCCACAGGGCGCGTGAGCAGAACGCGTAACCCGCCACTTGAAGGCGCATCGGCGGATTACGCTGACGCTACGCGCCATGCGCTTCCCCCACCCGGCCGCTTTCGGCGGCCACCCTCCCCCGCAAGCGGGGGAGGGATAAAAGGAGCGGCCATGACGGCTTCACTTCACAATCGTCGCTTTCTTCACGTAATCGAGGCGCGGGAAGCTCTTGGCGAGATAGGCATTGCCTTCCGTCTGCATCCGCCCTTGGTCGGGACCACGCCCGCGCGGCGCGCCCTCACCGTATTCGGGATTGAGTTTGTCGACCACATTCATACCCAAGACAACGCGGCCGAACGGCGCGAAGCCCATGCCGTCGAGTGCTGCATTATCATTGAAGTTGATGAACACTTGGCTCGTGCGCGTGTTCGGTCCTGCGGTCGCAAAGGTAATTGTGCCCCGCTTGTTGCTTTGCGCGACCTTATCGTCGGAAATATCGGCAACGCGCCATTTCGCCGAAATCGCCGGATCGCCATTGATGCCGAACTGCACCATAAAACCGGAGATCACGCGAAAGAAACGCACATTGTCGTAAAAGCCGTTCTTCACGAGATTGTAGAAACGGTCCGCCCCTTTCGGCGCCCAGGCGCGCGTCACCTGCACCACGAAGGCGCCTTTGGTCGTCTCAAAGCGCGCTTTGTAACTCGCGGGCGCTTGCTCGGTGAGCGCGGCGGGATTGCTGAGGTTGGACGACTGACTCAGCGCGGGCGTTGCGAATGCGGCCAGAGCCAAAGCGGAGGCAAGCGTCAAAATTGAACGGCGGCGGCTTGTCATTGAATTTCCTCGCATAAGATGGGTGTCGCTAGTGGTCCAATTTAAACATTCGCTACCCATTTCGGCGGGGATCTTTTGCGAATGTTTAAATCGAAAGACCATGAGCCAAATATAAGTTTCTAGTGGAGTTTTGGATTTGACATTCGCTTCGCGAGCTTGCGGCCAGGTGGGTAGCGAATGTCAAATCCACTCCACTAGAACGTGATAGCGTTGTTCGGATGACCGTGCATCTGTTTCCTCCCCTCCCCCATAGCCCGTCGAAGACGGGCGTAGACGCCCTGATGGTGGGGTGGGGGGGGTGGGGGTCGTTATATTTCGTAACGAGACTCCCGTTACTACGCCCTCCCTGACCCTCACCCCACAAGGGAGGGAACGGGGCAGAGATCGTGGTACACGCTCCAACCTAAATAAGTCGTGCGCTAACGCGCGAATTTCTTCTTCAGCTGTGCGACAACCGGCGCCGGCACAAAGGCCGAAACATTGCCGCCCATGCTTGCGATCTGGCGGACCAGTGTGGCGGTGATCGGGCGCACAATAGGTGAAGCCGGCAAGAACACCGTCAGCACCTCCGGCGCCATGGCTTCATTCATGCCCGCCATTTGCATTTCGTAGTCGAGATCGGTGCCGTCGCGCAGACCCCGAATCAAAATCGTGGCGCCAAGCCGGCGTGCCGTCTCCACCGCGAGATCGTCGAATGTGACGCAGACAAGCTCGCATTTCGCCTCGCGGGCAATCGGCTCGCACGTCTCTTCAAGCATGGCCAAGCGCGTGTCGGCCGAAAACAGCGGCGCCTTGCCCGGATGCAGGCCAATGGCAATGACCAGCTTATCGGCAAGGCGGACGGCCTGACGAACCACGTCGAGATGGCCATTGGTGACGGGATCGAACGAGCCTGCGTAAAGAGCGGTTCTTGTCATGAAGCGGGTCTAACCCGCCGCTTGGCTGCCCGCAAGCACTCGCAAAAAATACGCTCTCGCAAGAAATACCGCCGGTCGCTACGCGCGAAAAAACTCCGGCCGGAGCGGCCTCAATCAATCGGGCGTAAACAGCGAAACGCCCAGTTTGGCCCGGCGGCGAAGCCAGCTCGTCGCCCGATATTTCGGGTCTAGCGTCACCGCATGCATGCCGTCGAGAACAGCGAGAACGCGCGCCGACCCCAAATTATCGCCCAGCGCGAGCGGGCCTTTGGGATAATTAAGACCAAGCTCCACGGCGATATCGATATCGGCGGGTTTGGCGATGCGCAATTCGGCAATGCGGGTGCCGATATTGACGATCATCGCCAAGAGCCGCTGCACCACAAAGCCCGCGGAGTCATTGATGGCCGTCACCGGCGTACCGTCGGCCGACAGCGCGGCCGCAGCGGCGCCAAGCGTCTCCGGCGTGGTCAGAGGCGTCTTCATCAATGTACGGCGTCCTGGAAAAGCCCTCAGCATATCGACCGCCACGGTTCGTCTGGGATCAAGCTTAAGCCGCACCGCCGCGCTCGTTGCGTCTTCGCCAAGCGGCGTCACAAAACAGTGCGCGCCGGCCGCAGGCGAACCACCGACTTGCGTCGGCACATCCGCGCTTTCCAACAGCGTCGCAAGCTCTTTGCCGCCGTCTTCATCCACAACCCAGGCTGCGCGCGGCCTCTGTTGTGCCAGGAGCGGCACCGTCGGCGGACTTACTTCCGACGCACCGTCGTAACGATAAAAGCCGCGTTTGCTCTTGCGCCCCAACAAAGCGCCGGCCACACGCACGGCCATTGCCGCCGACGGCTCATACATCGGCTCGCCGAAATATTGATTGTAAATGCTGACCATCACCGCATGGGTGACATCGCCGCCGATTAGATCGAGCAACTCAAACGGGCCCATGCGAAAGCCGGCCGCTTCCTTCATCAGCAGATCGACTTCGCGCGGGCTGGCGATGCCTTGGGAGACAATGCGCAAGGCCTCCGGCCCATAGGCGCGCCCGGCGTGATTAACGATAAAACCCGGCGTGTCGGTCGCCACCACCGCCTGTTTGCCGAGCCTGGCCACAAAACCGGTTGCTTGCTCGATGACGGCCGCATCGGTGTGCAAACCGCCAATCACTTCGACGAGGCGCATCAGGGGCGGCGGATTGAAAAAATGCAGACCGACAACGCGTTCGGCTCTTGCGCAACCCGCGGCAATTTCCGTGACCGATAGCGATGACGTATTGGTGGCCAGTACCGCATCCGGCGCAATATGGCCTTCCAACGCGCGGAAGAGCGTGCGCTTGGCCTCACAATTTTCCGCGATGGCTTCGATCACCAGCCCGGCGCCCGCCGCCTCGTCGATCGCATGAATTGGCCGAAGACGCGCGATAGCGCCGGTCTTGGACGCCTCGGTCATTCGGCCCTTGGCGACCGAACTTGCAAGTGTTTGCTCGATCGCAGCGATCGCTTCCGCCACCGCCGCCTCGCGCATATCGAACAGCAACGTAGTCATACCCGCCTGGGCACAGACTTGCGCGATGCCACGCCCCATGGTGCCGGCGCCGAACACTGCGACGACAAGCCCCGGCTCCTGAATTTTTTCCGACAAACTTACTGTCCCCGGAAGATGGCCTTACGTTTTTCCAAAAACGCCCGCATGCCCTCTTTCTGATCGAGCGTGGCGAATTGCAATTGAAATGCCTTGCGCTCAAGCATGAGGGCCGTATCTAGCGACGCGTTCGAACCCGCATTAACGACTTCCTTGATTTGCTGAATCGAAATCGGCGGCATGTCCGCGATTTCGCGGGCAATTTCAACGGCAAGCGACAGCGCATGGCCGGTGGGTGCGACTTCGCTGACGACGCCCATATTCAGCGCTTCCGTTGCACCGAACATGCGGCCGGTCATGAGAAGCAGCATCGCTCGCTTGCTGCCGATCAGACGTGTGAGTTTTTGCGTGCCGCCGGCCCCGGGAATAATGCCGACTTTGACTTCCGGCAATCCGAAGCGCGCGCCCTCCCCGGCAATGATGATGTCAGCGCATAGAGCAAGCTCAAGGCCCCCGCCAAGAGCAAAGCCCTCGACAGCGGCAATGAGCGGCTTGGGGCAGTCGGCAAGCACGCGCCAATAGCGCTGCACATTGCGCGTCATGATCTCAATGGGGCCCGAATCCACCATTTCCGCTATATCGGCGCCGGCTGCGAATACCGTTTGCGAACCGGTGACGAGGAGGCAGCGAATTTCCGGCATCGCCGCGTGACGCGCAACTTCCTCTGCAAGACGTTCGCGCAGCTCGAGATTGAGGGCGTTGCGGACGGCCGGCCTATTGATTTGAAGGACGACGATCTCGGTGGACGGACGTTCGACGATGAGGGATTCCGGCGCGGCCATCACACTATCCACGATTATCCACGAAAAAAGGATCGACCGATCGCACCATCGTGCGCGTCAATCCTAGTGGTCCGATTCAAACATTCGCTACCCATTTCGGCGGGGATCTTTTGCGAATGTTTGAATCGAAAGACCATGAGCCAAATATAAGTTTCTAGCAGTTTGCTGAAAAACTCATTTTCGCAGTGAACAAGACCGAATCCCAAGGTGAACGAACGAGAATTGAAACGAGAACTTTGTTCTGTTTTTCAGCAGGCTGCTAGTGGAGTTTTGGATTTGACATTCGCTTCGCGAGCTTGCGGCCAGGTGGGTAGCGAATGTCAAATCCACTCCACTAGTGGTCCAATTCAAACATTCGCTACCCATTTCGGCGGGGATCTTTTGCGAATGTTTGAATTGAAAGACCATGAGCCAAATATAAGTTTCTAGTGGAGTTTTGGATTTGACATTCGCTTCGCGAGCTTGCGGCCAGGTGGGTAGCGAATGTCAAATCCACTCCACTAGTCTGCCATAGCCGCATTGATAAGATTGCGACATTCGGCCAATTCGCCGAGCGCGGCTTGCAACTTATGCAAAAGCTCGGGCGCGAGCGTTTTGTCCGCCATCGCCGCGCGCTTCGCGTCCGCGCCTGCGGACATCTCGCTCCGCCCGCTTGCCACGACGTCAAAATTGATAGCACCGGTATTGAAGTCGTTTCGCGGCAGTGTCATGCCCCCAAACTGCGGCTCGCGCCGGTCATCGGGCGCGTTTTGCAATTCGCTTAGGTTTTGATCAATGCGGGACACGAAAGCTACGTCAAGGTCGGTCCGCTCGCTGATGCATTCCACCGTCTCCACCCCGTCGTCGGCGAAATCTTCACTTGCCGTATCACTGTGCGGGAACGACGGCGCTTCGCCCTGCCAAATCATTTGAACAAATTTGATGCCTTGTTCGTGCAGAACGCGTTGCGCGCCTTTTATGGTGTATCCTTCACCGTAAAGCAGATGGCGAATGCCTCGCAGCAATTTGACGTCGGCCGGCCGATAATAACGCCGGCCGCCGCCCCGTTTCATCGGCTTGATTTCGTGGAAACGGCTTTCCCAAAAACGCAACACGTGCTGCGGCAGATCGAGTTCATCGGCCACTTCACTGATCGTGCGGAATGCGTCCGGCGCCTTGTCGTCCAAAACAACTCGCTCCTGGTTGAATTAACGTGGACGCACACCCAAACATTCATTCAATATAGCGATAGCGCCGGGCGTTCTCCTTACACCGGAGCACTCTCACTGAAACCGTTGATACGCTGTTTGAGGACCGCCGACGGCTTGAACACCATCACACGCCGCGGCGAGATCGGTACTTCCCTTCCGGTCTTTGGATTGCGTCCGACCCGTTGGCCTTTTCGACGCACCACAAACGAGCCGAACGACGATAGTTTCACGGTCTCACCACGTTCGAGGCAATCGGTGATTTCTTTTAAGACCAATTCTACGAGCGCCGCCAATTCCGTGCGCGAAAGGCCGACTTTTTGGTAGACCGCTTCGCAAAGATCGGCTCGCGTTACCGTTTTACCAGTCATTACTGACGCGACCCCCGCGAACTATCCGTTTAAAATATCACGATATTATCGTGTTCCCATCGGGTCAATGGCGATTTGAGGCTGCAACTTCTCGCCTGAGCCAGAACGCAATCCCAATCCGGCGACGCAAAGTCCCCATTTGCCTCACCAGCGCAAAAGGGCCGAGCCCCACGTGAACCCGCCGCCCATGGCCTCCAGGAGGACGAGATTGCCACGTTTTAATCTTCGGTCGGCAACGGCGTCAGTAAGAGCGAGCGGAATAGACGCGGCTGAGGTATTGCCATGCCGGTCCACGGTGATCACGACCTTTTCGGGCGCGATGCCAAGCTTATACGCCGAGCCGTCAATGATCCGTTTGTTGGCTTGATGCGGCACGAACCAGTCGATATCGGCGGCCGTCACACCGGTGGCGTTGAAAGCATCCTCAATAACGTCCGTGATCATCGCGACGGCGTGTTTGAACACGTCCCGACCTTCCATGCGCAAATGGCCGACTGTCTGTGTCGAGGATGGACCTCCGTCCACATAAAGCTTCGACTTGTGGCGGCCATCCGATCGTAAATGAGTGGTGAGAACGCCGCGATCGGTGATCGCTCCCGCTTGTTCCTGCGCTTCCAGAACCAAAGCGCCGGCGCCGTCGCCAAACAGCACGCAGGTCGTGCGATCCTTCCAATCGAGAATGCGCGAGAAGGTTTCCGCGCCGATGACCAAAGCGCGTTTATGGCTGCCGCTACGCAAAAGCGCGTCGGTCACCGCCAAGGCGTAAACGAAACCCGAGCAAACCGCTTGCAGATCAAACGCCGCCCCAGCCGTCAGCCCAAGTTCCGCCTGGACCGAAACGGCGGTCGCAGGGAAAGTCTGATCCGGGGTCGTGGTCGCAACGACGATCAAATCAATGGAACCGGCGTCCACGTGCGCGTGGGCGAGCGCGCCGCGGGCGGCGTTGATGGCAAGATCGGACGTGAGTTCGCCCGGCGCCGCGATGTGGCGTTCGCGAATACCCGTGCGCTGTACGATCCAATCGTCCGTGGTGTCGACCGAGGCGGCCAATTCGTGATTGCTGAGAATTCGTGCCGGAAGGTAGCTACCGCAGCCGAGCACAACCGAACGCAAAAGGCTCACGAATTAACCCCACTCGCCAGGCACACCGTCGTGGTGCTCTCCAGATTGCGCGCCATTGATTGACTGATTTTGGCGAGCAATTCGTATTGCACCATGTCGTAGCCCATATCAATGGCCGAAGCGGAGCCTTCCGCGTCGGCCCCGCCGTGGCTCTTGATGACGATGCCGTTGAGCCCCACAAAAACACCGCCGTTGGATTTGCGCGGATCCATCTTGTCCCGCAGCGTCCGAAAGGCCTGCCGCGCGAGGAAATAGCCCAGACGCGATGCAACGGTGCGGTTCATCGCGGCGCGCAAATACTGCGCGAACTGATGCGCTGTGCCTTCAGCGGTCTTCAACGCGATATTGCCGGCAAAACCTTCGGTGACCACGACATCGACCACGCCTTTGCCAATGTCGTCTCCCTCGACGAAGCCGTAATAGTCGAAGTGCGGAAAGCGCGTTTCCCGCAACAGGCGGCCGGCTTCCCGCACCTGTTCAAGGCCCTTGACTTCCTCGACCCCGATATTCAACAGCCCGACGCTTGGCCGTTCAATGTCGAACAGGGCCCGCGCCATGGCGCTGCCCATAGCCGCCAGATTGATCAGGTGCATTTCGTCAGCGCCGATGGTGGCGCCAACATCGAGCACAACCAATTCGCCCTTGAGGGTTGGCCAAAGGGCCGCAATGGCCGGCCTGTCGATGCCTTCCAGCGTGCGCAAATTGAAACGGGCCATGGCCATCAAAGCGCCGGTGTTGCCGGCCGAGACCGCGACATCGGCCTCGCCTTTCTTGACCGCGTCGACCGCCAGCCACATCGACGATTTCCAGCGGCCGTAACGGAGCGCTTGGCTCGGCTTGTCGTCCATCCGAATGGCCACGTCCGTGTGCACCAACGTGGAGCGGGCCTTGAGCCGGGGAAGCCGCTCAAGGACCGGCGCGACGGCTAGGCGGTTGCCGAACAGCATGTATTCGATCTCGGGGTGGCGGGCGAGCGAGATTTCGGCGCCCGGCAGGATCACCGAGGCGCCATGATCGCCGCCCATGACGTCGAGCGCGATGCGAACTCTGTTCGGCATATTGACCTTGGACGGGTTCACGAAACCGCCAATTTGCAAGAGCGTGACTTCTCGGCGCGACCATAACGGGTCAATCGGCGCAGACAAGCCGGTTGTCGTGCCTGGCCACAGCCGTCCGAAGTTAGGATTCGCTGCGGCTTAATCGGTTTTTCAGTGCTTCCAAGGCGGCAAAGGGCTGAGCGGCGTCACTATTGCCAAGTTTAGGGGCCGAGAATTCGACGCCGGGTTTGCGGGGATAAGGGTCGATGCCTAGGAGCAGAAATTCGGTCGCGATCGCACCGAGATCGATTTGACCGCCCACCAGCGGCTCCGGCGCTCCCCCATCTGCAATGCTCAGTTCTACCTCGCGCCCACGCAAGCTGGCCGCGTCGGCGGAGAACAAGAGATCGACCGGCTCCGCAATCTCCGATTCCACAGGCTCAAGGCTCACCACGCAGGTCTGTCCCACCCGCGCGCTCACCCGGCCAGCCACATGGACGTTACGGCCACGGTGGCTCAGGTCAAAAACCGCGGCAACGCGCATCACCTCACGCAGATTGGCAAGCTTGACCAGCGCCGCGCGCACGGCCTCCGGCGCTTCAAGTTCAAGATGAAGTCCGCGCTCCGTTATGTCTTGGACCTTCACCGGCACGCTCCATCCGCGATTATAATTTTCCATGATCGATCAGCCCCTTATCGCAGGAGATGAAGAGGTCTCGGGAAAATTCGAAGAATTGATAGCCGGCCATTGCACGACACCTGCGGCCAAAACGGCATCATCCTGGTCCCGCAAGGCACCTTCCACCTCTCGTATATAGGCGGCGAGCAGGCGCGCGAATGCCGCTTGCGAGGCCATCCCTCCATAAATATTACGGATGACGGTTTCCACCAGCCCCGCATCGTCCTGTATGACCAAGGCCGCCTTATAGGCTTGGGCGCGGCCATAAAAGGCCTCGCCGATCCGCCGCATTTCTTTGGGCACCCTCAGGTCGCCGACTCCCATTTCCCGCAAATTATGGTCCATATCGGCGCAAAAACGATCAAATAACGCTTGCCCCGGCGCCGGCTGCGCCGTATTTCGGCGTAACCGCTCAAGTACGAGGACTAAATGCAGCACAATCAGATCAAAACGGCCGTCAATGGTATCCGGCACATCGTAGTCTCTGTAAAATGAGGGCGAACGTGCCTGCGCCACGATGGCGCCATAGAGGGCCGAAATGGTGTCTGGTGCCTCACGGCGGCGAAAACGGCCTATCATATCAAAGTCAAATCTCGCCCGGAGGCGATCACTTGGTGAGCCGCCATCATCGGCGCGAGACTGAGACATGAGGGTATTGCGCGTGGGGGTCAAGATCAGAAATAAAAAGACAGAGCCGCTTCGCCTCGCGCTGATCTTTGCCGGCGCGCTGTGGCTGTCCGCCTGCGGCGCCATGACGGAGACCGTTCAGCGTGGCTATGTGCTGCCCGAAGGCGCGCTCGAGCAGGTCCCCGTCGGCGCGACGCAAGAGCAGGTGCTGATCGTCCTCGGCACGCCCTCGACGGTGGCCACCGTCAACGGCGAAGCCTTTTATTACATCTCGCAAAAGGCGGAGCGAGCGGCCGCTTTTATGGCGAATGAAGTCGTGGATCAACGTGTGGTCGCCGTTTATTTCGATAAAAAACGGCGTGTGCGCCGGCTCGCCAATTACGGTATCAAAGACGGAAAAGTCTTTGATTTTTTGTCGAAAACAACCCCGACCGGCGGCGAAGAACTCAATTACGTGCGCAATTTGTTTAAAAATGTCGGCAGTTTCAGCTTTTAGAGCATGTTGCGGTTAGGTTTACCCGTCCCATCGTCATGGCCGGGCATAGCCGTTCGAAGAACGGCGTCGCTTCGCTCGCCTATGTCCCGGCCTTCCACGTCTTTGATATTGAACATGTTTTAAGTGGCGGATGCCCGCGGACCAAGCGCGGGCATGACAATTCAAACTAAACGCGACATGCTCGCGCGATGTAATAAAGATTACAGAGGCCTCCTTGAAATAATGCTACGAAATGAACCGCCTACCGAGTCTGCTAAAGCTGGCCGCATGCGGCCGTTTTTAGGGAGGAGGCAGAAATGACCATAAAAGACATCACGCAAGCGAAAACATACGCCGCGCCGATTGAGGGGCCGACCAGCCCCCGGCTCGGACAAAGCGGCACGCCAGGTACTCCGCCTCCACCCAAAAAAACACCTGGCCCAGGCAGTTCCGGTCTTGATGCTCCCCCGGCCCCAGCGCCCGTTTCCACCGCCAAAGGCCGCCCGCTTTCACCCGAACGGGCCGCAAATGAGGCCTTGGACGCATATAACGCTTTACTACAGAAGAATGACCAGTTGCCTGGGGAATTGGAAGCTATACCCCGACTCCCGTGAAATCCGAATATTGCCCTTGCCAAACGGGGCGATTCGGATTTTACCGCACGGATGATACGCTCTGGATTTTTGGACAGCAAATTGCGGCAAGAGCTGATCGCGTTGGCGCGGAACGGGTCGGCGGCACACCGTTTGGCCCGGCGCGCGAACGCGCTGGTGTTGCTGGACGATGGGATGAGCTGCGAGGCGATTGCGAAGGTTCTATTGCTGGACGACGACACCATCCGTACCTGGTATCGCCTATATGAAAAGGATGGGATGGAGGGCCTGACGAACTTCGGCCACGAGGGCGGGGCTTGCCGGTTGACCGGCGAGCGACAAGAAAAGTTGAAAGTCTTTGTCGAGCGCGGCGCTTCCGCGCTCGAGCCGCCGGATCGGCGCCTGGATCGAGAAGGAATTCGGGCTCGTTTACGAAAGCCGTTCGGGGCTGATCGCGTTGCTGCACCGGCTGGGGCTCGAATATCACAAGCCCGATGTCATCCCGCGCAAGCTCGACAAAGAAAAGCAGAAGGCTTTCATAGAGGGTTACGAGAAGCTGCTGAATTCCTTGGGCGATGACGAGGCCGTGCTGTTCGCAGACGCCGTGCATCCGACCCATGCGGCGCGGCCTGCCGGTTGCTGGGCGCCAAAACAAGAGAAGATCGCCATCGAACAAACGAGCGGGCGCGAGCGCATCAACATTCACGGCGCGATCGACCTCGAGACCGGGCAAACCCGCATGATCGAGGCGCAGACCATCGACGCCGTCTCGACGATACAGGCTGCTGCAAGCGATCGAGGCGTGCTATCCGACGCTGGCGCGCATCCATGTCTTTCTTGACAATGCGCGCTATCATCACGCCAGGCTGGTGCGGGAATGGCTCGCCCGGCCTGGGTGCCGGATCAAGCTGCATTTCATCCCAGCCTATTGCCCGCATCTTAATCCGATCGAGCGGTTATGGGGCCTCATGCACAAAAACGTCACGCACAACAAAGCTTACGCAACCTGCGCCCAATTCGCCAATGCGACGCTTGGCTTTCTACGGGAAACGGTGCCCAGGAACTGGGCCGATCTCCTCGATTCGGTCACCGATAATTTCCGCGTCATCAACCCAAAGGAATTTCGGGTTGTGACGTGAACGGGGTATATCAATCGCTCTTTGACGCGAGATCTAGTAATAATCAATGAAGATCTGAAGAACTACGAGCCCAAATTCGTACAAGATGTGAAAGGGCGACGCCGGACGCAAGCCAATTCTGCCAAAGAGGAGGCAAATGAGGCCATTCAAAAGCTCTTAGAGACTGCTAGGACTGCGACAGAGCAGTACAATAGAGTACAAACTCTTGACCCCCGAAAGGCTCCGAACATCATCACAAAACTGGCATCCGCGCGTCTGGATGCAGCGAAGACGGCGCTTGATTGGGCGAAAAAGGATGAGCGAACGTCGCAGAAAGAAGTCGAGTTGAAACAGTGGGAATTCGAAAGAGCCGATAGGCTATTTAAGTTTGCATACAATATCGACCGACAGCTGCAATGACGAGGCGTTACAAAGCCCTACTAAAGTATTCCCCGTATTTGTTAAATCCTTCCCTGCATAGGTCAGGCTTGGTTTTATTCCACGGCTGTCCAGTTTAAGGTCGGGTATGCTTCTCCCCCCGCAGAGCTTGCCTCCTTGTAGCTTATAGGCTACGTTCTGTCTCATGCTTGAGGTGCACCAGAACTCCGCAGTTTTCGTCGTGCTTCTGCTTTGTGCGGGCGACAAGCGCACCCAGCGGCAAGACATTAAAAAAGCGCGCGAACTGTCGGAGAAATTGTAATGCTCAAGACAACACGGTTTGACTCTGCCCACTATCTCGACAACGAGAAGCGCCAAGCTGCTTACATCGCAGCGGCGCTGGAAACCGGTGATGCCAGTTTCGTGCGAGATGCTCTCGGTCTCGTGGGGCGCGCACGCGGCATGGGAAAGGTTGCAAAAACAGCCGACTTGAACCGGGAGAGCCTCTACAGGGCGCTCAGTGAGACTGGCAATCCGGAATTTAGTACAGTGATGCGTGTCATCCGCGCACTGGGTCTTACATTGACCGCCCATCCCACAGACCCAAAGCACATCCGCAAGAGACGTCGCGTGGCATAATTAAATTACACCTTCCGCTCAGCGGTACTTCGTTTTTCGCGGATGTTTTGCAGCTTTCGAAAGCTACGCCTTAATGCGCCAGCACCGCCAGCAACAAAAGCGCGACGATATTGGTGATTTTGATCATCGGGTTTACCGCCGGGCCCGCCGTGTCTTTATAGGGATCGCCGACGGTGTCGCCGGTCACCGCGGCTTTGTGGGCTTCCGAACCTTTGCCGCCGTAGTGGCCGTCCTCAATATATTTTTTGGCATTGTCCCACGCACCGCCACCCGAGGTCATCGAAATCGCGACAAATAGGCCGGTGACGATCACGCCCAGCAACATGGCGCCGACGGCCGAGAAGCCGGCCGACTTACCCGCCGCGCCGCCACCCGCTATCAGATAGATGGCAAAATAAACGAAAAGCGGCGACAAAACCGGCAGAAGCGAAGGCACGATCATTTCTTTGATCGCGGCTCTGGTGAGCAAATCGACCGCGCGGCCGTAATCCGGTTTGCTCGTGCCCCGCATGATACCGGGATCGTCGCGGAATTGACGGCGCACTTCTTCAACAATGGCGCCGGCGGCGCGGCCCACGGCCGTCATGCCCATTGCGCCGAAAAGGTACGGCAACAGCCCGCCAAACAACAAACCGACCACCACATACGGATTGGTGAGCGCGAAATCGAGATGGATGCCCTGAAAATAGGGGTGCGCGGCCACTTGGCCCGTAAAGTAGGTCAAATCCTCATTATAGGCGGCAAAGAGCACCAGCGCGCCCAGACCGGCCGAGCCAATGGCGTAACCTTTAGTGATCGCTTTGGTGGTATTGCCGACCGCG
The DNA here is from genome assembly GCA_963697535.1 of uncultured Pseudomonadota bacterium. Classification (GTDB taxonomy): domain Bacteria; phylum Pseudomonadota; class Alphaproteobacteria; order Rhizobiales; family Xanthobacteraceae; genus Pseudolabrys. Next base: position 2,435,950 of record OY969085.1, read on the forward strand.
TCCAACGCGTCGGTCGATTTGCGCACATCTTTCGGCAGACCAGCCATTTCTGCAATGCCACCGGCATTGTCGGTTACGGGGCCGAAGGCATCGAGCGCGACCACCATGCCGGCCAGCGCCAGCATCGATGTCACCGCAATGGCAATGCCGAACAGACCGGCAAGACCATAGGTTACCAAAATGCCGGCGATGATCACCAAAGCCGGCAGAGCGGTCGCTTCCAACGAAATCGCCAGGCCTTGGATGATGTTGGTGCCATGCCCGGTCACCGACGCAGCCGCAATCGATTGCACAGGCCGGAAATCGGTACCCGTGTAGTATTCGGTAATCCAAATGATAAGTCCGGTGACGACCAGACCGACGATGGCGCAAATAAAGAGTGATTTGCCCGAGAAAGCGACACCGGCGATGGCGCCAAAGCCGATCAGTTCATAGGTGACGAAGCCGATGGCGAACAAAGACAAAACAGCTGTTGCGATGAAACCTTTATACAAGGCCCCCATAATGGACTGACTGGCGCCAAGACGGACAAAAAAAGTGCCGACGATCGAGGTAATGACACAGGCACCGCCGATGGCGAGCGGATAGGTCATCATGTTCAAAAGCACGGCAGTTTTCGCGAAGAAGATGGACGCGAGCACCATGGTCGCGACGATCGTCACGGCGTAAGTCTCGAACAAATCGGCCGCCATGCCGGCGCAGTCGCCGACATTGTCGCCGACATTATCGGCAATGGTCGCCGGATTGCGCGGATCGTCCTCCGGAATGCCGGCTTCCACCTTGCCGACGAGATCGCCCCCGACATCGGCGCCTTTGGTGAAGATACCGCCGCCCAGCCGGGCGAAAATGGAAATTAGCGAAGCGCCGAAGCCCAGCGCGACAATCGCGTCGATGACCGTGCGGTCGTTCGGCATCTTGTGCATCGTGCCGGTGAGAAAGCCGAAATAAAGCGTCACGCCAAGAAGCGCGAGACCGGCTACGAGCATGCCCGTGATGGCGCCCGATTTGAAGGCCAGTTCAAGACCGCCGGCGAGCGACTTGGTCGCGGCTTGCGCAACGCGAACATTGGCGCGCACCGAGACATTCATGCCGATAAAACCGGTCACTCCGGACAAAATAGCGCCGATGGCAAAGCCAGCCGCGACAAGCCATCCAAGTGTAAGGCCGATGATGAGGAAAATCACGGCCCCGACGCCGGCGATGGTGGTGTATTGGCGTTTCAGAAAGGCTTGGGCGCCTTCGCGCACCGCGGCCGAAATCTCTTGCATGCGCGCGGTGCCCTGATCGGCGCGCAAGACCGAAACGGTGGCCCAAATGCCATACACGACCGCAAGCACGCCGCAGCCAACGATCATCCACAATGTCGTCATAGTGGCTTCAACCTCAATTTTTTGTAGCGGAGGCAGCGGAAGAAACGCTCCCGACCAACGCTAGTGGAGTGGATTTGACATTCGCTACCCACCTGGCCGCAAGCTCGCGAAGCGAATGTCAAATCCAAAACTCCACTAGAAACTTATATTTGGCTCATGGTCTTTCAATTCAAACATTCGCAAAAGATCCCCGCCGAAATGGGTAGCGAATGTTTGAATCGGACCACTAGTGGAGTGGATTTGACATTCGCTACCCACCTGGCCGCAAGCTCGCGAAGCGAATGTCAAATCCAAAACTCCACTAGAAACTTATATTTGGCTCATGGTCTTTCAATTTAAACATTCGCAAAAGATCCCCGCCGAAATGGGTAGCGAATGTTTGAATCGGACCACTAGGAGCGTCAGGGATGGCCGCGTCGATTCGCGCTTCACCCCGACCGGAAAAGTGGGCGGATATAGCCAAAAAACCGGCCCTGAGGCAATGCGAAATCGCGCGCGAAACTTTCTTTCGCACACGAAACCGGCCGGCCGGTCACGTAATCGCGACGATCTCGATGTTGGCCGCGCCCAATTGCACACTATCCCCGGCTTTCTTGCCGATCAAGGTGCGGGCGAGCGGTGAGACATAGGAAAGGCTGCCTTTGGCCGGGTCGGCTTCGTCCTCGCCGACAATACGCCAGGTTTGTCGCCGGCCGTCGTCGCGATCGATCGTGACAGTCGCGCCGAAATAGACCTCATCTTTATTCTTGGGCGGAGGAACGAGCTGTGCAGTTGCTTGCCTCTGTCGCCAATAGCGCAAATCGCGTTTGAGCCGCGCCATCGCCTCCCGATCGTCCGATTTCTGCGCCTTCGCATATTGCCGCGACAAGCGATGACACTCGGCGTCAATTTGCGCTTGGCCGCTCAGCGTCACGAAATTCGGATGCGGCGAAACGAGCCGCTCCGGCAGGACCTCGGTGTCGCGTTCCTCGACGAAAGTGCTGCTCATAAGACGCATTCCATGACACAACAGCGTTCCCGGCCGTCCGGGAACCGAGACGATGAAGGTCCCACCTTAAGACCTTCGATCGATGTGTTGGCTTAGACTATCGGCTCAAATATATACGAATACGGCCGCTTTTGGTTCCCGCGCGGCGGCGGCAAACGAGGTTGCAAATGGGCCGCAATACCAGTTGGTCATTTCATTCAGAAAGCCGGCGCAATATCAATCAAACGCATCTGCAGGCGTTCGTCCCCTTGAAAGCGATCGATAAAAACGTGACCCGCCGCATGGACGCCACGGCCACGATTGTCGAGCAGCGCTTTGCCAAGCGGCTGTCCCATTGCGCGGAAAGCAATTGCATTGACCATGCCGCCGTCACCGGCACGCAGACGCACCCGGATATGGCTGTCACCGACGGGATCGGCATAGGCAATCGTATGCGCCGGCAATGCCAGCATCGGTTCCGGATTTCCCGCCCCAAACGGCCCCGCACGCGCGAGCATGTCGACGAGTTCGAAATTAACGCCACGCGCACTCATTGCACCATCGATCATTACGGCCTTATGACGCCGGGCGCGTTCGACCGAAGACGCGAGCGCATCGTCAAGAAACGCGCTAAAAGCGCCGAGCTTTTCCTTTTGCAGGGTCACGCCCGCCGCCATCGCGTGTCCCCCGCCTTTCACGAGTAAACCCTCGCGGACCGCCTCGCGCACGGTCGCGCCGAGGTCGACGCCGGGGATCGAACGGCCGGAGCCGGTTCCAACGTCGGCATCGTCCAGCGCAATGGCAAAGGCCGGCCGATCGAAGCGTTCTTTCAGTCGCGCCGCCACCAAACCTACGACGCCGGGGTGCCAACCTTGCGCCGCGGTAACGACCACTGCTCCTTTTTCGTCCAGGCCAAGCGCGGCGAGCGCCTCGGCTTCCGCCTGCATCACCATGGCCGTCTCGATGCCGCGCCGTTCGCGATTGAGGCGATCCAGTTCGCCCGCGATACGCGCCGCCTCGCTCGGGTCCTCCTCCAGCAACAAACGCACCCCCAGGTCGGCACGGCCGATCCGGCCACCGGCATTGATGCGCGGACCCAAAAGAAAACCGAGATGCCAGGCCTCCGGCGGACCGCTAAGCCGCGCAACGTCCATCAAGGCCGTCTGGCCGACATGCTCGCGCCGTCTTAACGCGACGAGTCCTTTGGCCACAAAAGCGCGGTTGAGACCTGTAAGCGGCACGACATCGGCAACAGTGCCGAGCGCCACCAAATGCAGAAGCGATAAAAGATCGGGGATGGGCCGCGCTTGCGTCCAGAAATTGCGGTCCCGCAGCACGCGGGTGAGCGCAACGAGCGCGAGAAAAACCAGACCGACGGCGGCAAGATGGCCGAGACCGGACAAATCGTCCGCACGGTTCGGATTGACGATGGCCACAGCCTCGGGAAGCACTTCATCGGCTTGGTGGTGATCGATGACCACCACGTCGAGACCGCGCTTTTTTGCATCGAGGAATGTCGCGTGGCTTGTGGTGCCGCAATCGACCGTCACGAGCAATGTGACGCCCTTGTCGGCAAAACCGTTTATGGCATCCCCATTTGGCCCGTAACCTTCAAAGATGCGGTCGGGAATATAGACAATCGGATCAAGCCCGCATTGACGCAAAAAAGAACATAGCAAAGCGGAAGCGGTGGCCCCGTCCACATCATAATCGCCGAAGATCGCGACCTTTTCATCGCGCGCGACCGCATCGGCGATACGCTTTGCGGCCGGCTCCATATCCTTCAACACGTGCGGATCGGGCATCAGCCGCTTGATGCTTGGATCAAGAAAGGCTTCGGCTTGTTCTGCTTCGACACCGCGGCCGGCCAGCACGCGTGCGAGTAATTCCGAAACACCAAGGCGCTGTGCAATGGTGAGCGCGCGCGCCGACCCTCGCTCATCGAGCCGCTCGCGCCAGACGCGGCCGGTCAAGGAATTTTGCACATCAAGAAAAAAACGTTCGCCCGTCCTCGACAAATTCGCCGGCAAAGCCGTCATTGCAAAATCTCAACGTGATTGGAGCATTTTTTTTCAGAAAGCACAAAAGGCGAGCGGCAAAAGGCGGACGAAAAATCTCAGTCCTTAATCGAGATGAAATTTGTCAAACTGCCGATGCTCCGCAACCACCCGCCGCACCGTTCCGGTCACAGAGCGCATAACCACCGTTTCCGTCTCGATCAAATCCTTGCCGAATTTCACGCCGCGCAACATCGGACCATCGGTGACGCCGGTGGCGGCGAACAAGCAATCGCCGCGCACCATATCCTCGATTTCATATTTCTTTCTTGGGTCCGTAATCCCCATTTTCAATGCGCGCTCGCGCCGCTCTTCCGTATCGAGAACAAGCCGCGTCTGCATCTGCCCGCCGATGCAGCGCAAGGCCGCAGCCGCCAAAACCCCCTCCGGCGCGCCGCCGATGCCCAGATAAATATCGATGCCGGTCTTCGGCTCGGCACAGTGAATGACGCCGGCGACATCGCCGTCGGTGATCAAGGTCACGGCGGCGCCTGTCTTGCGGATCGCGGCGATGATGTCCGCATGACGCGGCCGGTCGAGTAAAATGGCGGTAACGGCCGAGGGCTTCACGCCTTTGGCCTTGGCCAGCGACATGATGTTGTCTTCCGGCGAGGCGTCGAGATCGACCGTGCCTTTAGGATAGCCGGGCCCAATGGCAATCTTGTCCATATAAACATCGGCCGCATGCAGCAGCGTTCCGGCTTCGGCCATAGCGAGGGTGGCGATCGCGCCCGGCATGTTCTTGGCGCATAATGTCGTGCCTTCCAACGGATCGACCGCGATATCGACTTTAGGTCCTGTGCCCGCCCCGACTTTTTCGCCGATAAACAACATCGGCGCTTCATCGAGCTCGCCCTCGCCGATCACCACCGTTCCGTCGATCGGAAGCTTGTTGAGCTCCCGCCGCATGGCATCGACCGCCGCCTGGTCCGAGGCCTTGTCGCGGCCGTGACCGCGCAACCGCGCCGAGGAAACCGCGGCGCGCTCGGTCACGCGCACGATCTCGAGCGTGAGAATGCGCTCGAGCACCAATTCGGGCTGAACGGTGATGGACCCCATACTATGCTCCTTCAAATCATACGCAGCATATCGATGCGGCTGGTGGTCCGATTTTAACATTCGCGCCCCGGCCGTCAGTTCTTTTCAATTCGGATCACCTGCGGACGGCCTGAGATCACCCGATCGCGGCTTATCGCGGCAAGTGCTTTGCGAACCGCATCCTCCGTTGTGGCATAGGTAATGAGAATAACGGGGACGGAGCCGGTTTTGCTCTCACGCTCGCCCAACTCTTTCGCACCCAGCTCTTTGTCGTCGATCTCCCTGGGATGGCGCTGAACGATGGATTCCAAGGAAATCTCCTGTTCGGCCAAATGGGTGGCGATGGCGGCTGCGGTTCCCGGCCTGTCTCGCGCCATGAACCTGATATAATAGCCGCCCTCGTGGCGCTGCATCGGGGCTTTGCGCGCGTCAGCAAGCCGCTCAGCCGGGCGGCCGAAAGGCGCGACGCGCAAGCCCCGCGCAACATCGGCAATGTCGGATAATACGGCTGATGCCGTCGCCATGCCGCCCGCCCCGGGGCCAATGAGCGTGAGAGGGTTGATTCCCGCGGCGTCGATGGTCACTGCATTGGTCACGCCCATCACCTGCGCTATCGCCGCGTCCTTGCGCACCATCGTCGGATGCACGCGCTGCTCAATTCCTTTCGCTGTCTTCACCGCCACGCCGAGGAGTTTGACGCGATAGCCCAATTCCTCGGCCGCCACGAGATCGGCAGGCTGGATGGAGGAAATCCCCTCCACATAGATTGCGCTCTCGTCGACCTTGATACCGAAGGCAAGGCTCGCCAGGATCGCAAGCTTCTGCGCCGTATCGTGGCCCTCTATGTCGAAGGTCGGATCCGATTCGGCGTAACCCAGCCGCTGCGCCTCCTCAAGACACGCGGCGAACGGCAATTTGTCCTGCTCCATTCGCGTCAGAATGTAATTGCACGTGCCGTTGAGAATGCCGTAGACGCGCTCGATCGGATTGCCGGCAAGGCCCTCGCGCAAAGTCTTCACCACCGGGATCGCCGCGCCGACGGCCGCTTCAAAACTCAACGACACGCCGCTCTTCTCCGCCAGCCTCGCAAGTTTGACGCCGTGTTTGGCCAGGAGCGCCTTATTGGCCGTGACCACCGATTTGCCCGAGGCAAGCGCCGCCGCAACGGAACGCTCGGCCGGACCATCGCTGCCGCCGATCAATTCAACGAACAAGTCAATGTCGGGGGAGCGCGCCAGAGTTCTCGGGATCGGCAAACCATTTGATCTTGTTCAGATCGATACCGCGATTTTTTTTGCGCGAGCGGGCGCATACCGCAACCACCTCGATCGCGCGGCCGCAACGCGCCGCCACGGCATCGCGCCGAGACGCAAGCTGGGCGACCAGAGCCGCACCAACCGTGCCAAGACCTGCAACACCTATTTTGAGCGGATCGCGCATAGCCGATGAATAAAGGTCTCTACAAATTCGCTTTCGCTTGTGCAGATCGTTTATGACACCGCGAAGAAAGCCCCGGTCATTTGTTTTGAATGCCAGAGCACAATCCGTTCAGATCGAATCACTCCGCTCAAACGCCATCATGGCCGCGCTTAGTCCGCGGCCATCCAGGTCGTTCTTCATGTAGCTGCGGCAAGCAAGACATGGATGCGCGGGACAAGCCCGCGCATGACGAATGGACGCGATTCAATGTAAGGAGACTATGCCCTAGCCGCCGGCGCGCGCAAGGGGCACGACATTATGCAGCCGCTCCGGCGCGGTCTCGAGGAAACGGCGGATATTGCGCGCCGCCTGGCGGATACGCTGCTCGTTTTCGACCAGCGCGATCCGCACATAGCCCTCGCCATATTCGCCGAAAGCAATGCCGGGGGAAACCGCCACGTCGGCCTTCTCGACGAGTAACTTTGAGAACTCGACGCTGCCGAGACTTTTGAACGGCTCGGGGATCGGCGACCAGGCAAACATCGAGGCGCGCGGCGCCGGTACATGCCACCCCGCGCGCGCGAAGCTTTCCACCATCACGTCGCGGCGGTGTTTATAGATTTCCCGCATCTCCTTGATGCACTCGTCCGGACCATTGAGCGCGGCGGTGGCCGCCACCTGCACCGGCGTGAAGGCGCCGTAATCGAGGTACGACTTCACACGCGTGAGCGCGGCAAGGACACGCTCATTGCCGACGGCAAACCCCATGCGCCAGCCGGCCATGGAAAAGGTTTTCGACATGGAGGTGAATTCGACCGCAACATCGATCGCACCCGGCACTTGCAGCAGCGAGGGCGGCGGCTCGCCATCGAAATAGACTTCCGCATAGGCCAAATCCGAGAGCAGCAAAATCTCGTGTTTCTTCGCAAATGCCACCAAGTCCTTATAGAAGTCGAGGCTCGCCACATAGGCGGTGGGGTTCGCCGGATAACAGACCACCACCGCAATGGGCTTCGGTATAGAGTGAACGATGGCCCGCTCGAGCGTATGAAAGAAGTTCGGCGTCGGCTCCGACGGCACCGAGCGGATCACGCCGCCGGCCATGAGAAACCCGAAAGCGTGGATGGGATAGCTTGGATTGGGCACCAGCACCACGTCGCCCGGCGCGGTGATCGCCTGCGCCACATTGGCGAAGCCCTCCTTCGAGCCGAGCGTGGCCACGATCTGACGTTCGGCATCAAGCTTTACGCCGAAGCGGCGCTCGTAATAAGCGGCTTGCGCCCGGCGCAAGCCCGGAATACCGCGCGAGGAGGAATAGCGGTCGGTGCGCGGCTTGCCCAGGGTTTCCTTGAGCTTGTCGATCACATGCGCCGGCGCCGGCAAATCGGGATTGCCCATGCCGAGGTCGATGATATCCGCCCCCGCGTTACGCGCGCGCGCCTTGGCGCGGTTGACCTCCTCGAACACATAAGGCGGCAAACGGCGGATGCGGTAGAAGTCTTCCATGGGTTAGACCTTCAGACCGGTTTCGTCCTACCCGGCGCTTACGTCATGCGCGGACTTGTCCCGCGCATCCTGTAGCCCAGGTTGAGCGTAAGCGAAACCCGGGAGCAAAAAAATGGGCCGCCTCCGGATTTTGCAAGCTAAATCCGCCGCCACTTGCGTGTAGATGGGGTAACGGGCCTTGGGGCCCGCCCACCAAGTCACGCTCGCTACGGCGCTGTTGAAAGCGCGCTTCGCGTGACTTGGTGGGCGGGTGGTCGTCCCGCAAACTGATGGTGTCAACGGAGTCGGACATGATCCGCTCCAAACCATAAGGGGGACGACCGTGAACTATTATGCAGGAATTGACGTGTCATTGGAATACTCGAGCGTTTGCGTGGTCGATGCGAGCGGCAACATTGTGCACGAGGCCAAGGTGACGAGCGAGCCGGAGGCGCTGATCGACTGGTTTGTTGAGCTTGGTCTTGCTCTCGCCAGGATCGGACTGGAGGCGGGCCCACTGTCGCAGTGGCTCTATGCGCAAATGAAGCAGGCCGGCCTTGCAGTCGAGCTTCTGGAGACGCGGCACGTGCGCGACGCCTTCAAGGCAATGCCGATGAAATCGGACCGCAATGACGCGCGCAACATCGCACAACTCATGCGGCTCGGCTGGTTTAAGCCGGTACACTGCAAGTCGCTTGCCGCACAGGAAGTGCGGGCGCTGCTGACCGCGCGCAAGCTGGTGCAGAGCAAGCTTTTGGACGTTGAGATGAGCCTGCGCGGCATTTTACGCGGCTTCGGGCTGAAAGTAGGCCCGACAACGCGGACCAAATTTGTGGGCCGCATCGAGGAGCTGGTGAAGGGCCACCCAAACCTGGAGGCAATAGCGGCGGCTCTGCTTCGGGCGCGGGCGGTCTTGCTTGCAGAGTTCAATGGCTTTGAGAAGCGGGTGCGGCAGACGATGCGGCTCGATACCAAAGCGAAACTCTTGATGTCGGTACCGGCAGTGGGGCCGATCATCTCGCTGACCTTTGCCAGCGCCATCGACGATCCCTTACGCTTCACGTCAGCGAAGGGGGCGGGGCCGTTGTTTGGTTTAACGCCGAAGAAATACCAGTCAGGCGAGACCGACTATTCCGGGCGGATCAGCAAACGCGGCGACGCGTCCGTGCGTGAGGCGCTCTATGAGGCCGCTCATCTCATCCTCACAAAGCCGTTACAGAAGGCTGCGCGCAGCTCAAGAGCTGGGCGACGCGGATCGCCAAACGTGCCGGCATGAACAAAGCCAAGGTGGCGCTGGCGCGTAAACTCGCCGTGATCATGCTGCGCATGCTCAAGGACAACATGCCGTTCAAGGCGGCCGTCATGGCGGCCTAACATTACAGTTGCTTTATCGGAAGGTTTCTGAATCATGGACAACCATGATTTGGAGATCGTGGACGCGGGCAGCGTCGATTGAAGAGACGCTTGCGCTGTGGGCGGCGTCGTTTCGGGAGATCAAGCAGCGGATACGTCCGTTGTTCAGGCAAGAGCGTGTCGCGGCGAATGCAGGCCTGTTTCTGGAAGGTCTTCTCGGCGATGAGCAACGCAAGACCGGTTGGATGCGCGCGGAGGCGGCTGGCGATCCCGGCCCATGGCGGCAGCAGGCGATTTTGGGTCGCAGGGACTGGGACGCCGATGCCTTGCGCGATATCGTGCGCGATTATGTCATCGAGCATTTGGCGGATGACGATGCGGTGCTGGTGATCGACGAGACCGGCTTTCTCAAGCAGGGCAAGGCGTCGTGCGGAGTGGCGCGGCAATACACTGGTTCGGCGGGCAAGATCACCAACTGCCAGATTGGGGTGTTCGCTGCCTACGTTTCGCGCCACGGTCATGCCTTCATCGACCGCGCGCTGTATCTTCCGAAGGAATGGACCGACGATCCAGATCGCCTGGAAGCCGCATACGTGCCTGCCGATATAGGGTTTGCGACCAAACCAAAGCTTGCAACGGCAATGATCGCGCGCGCGATAGCCGCGTCTGTACCATTCCAGTGGGTTGCCGGCGATACCGTCTACGGTGTTGGCGATATCGAACGGCAACTACGCCGGGCAGGCAAAGGCTACGTGCTTGGGGTCAGCAGCGCTCATGTGTTTCGATCCTGGGGCAAGCAGCGATCGGTCGCCGGCAAGGCCGCAGACATCGCCCGGGCACAGCGCCCGTCCGACTGGAAGCGTCTGTCGGCAGGCGCCGGAACCAAAGGACCACGGCTGCATGATTGGTGTTATCTCGAATTGGCCGATCTCGAGGTCGAAGAATTCAGCAGCCCAAATCAAGATCTGTGGACACGCGGTCTGCTGATCCGCCGTCGTGTTGCCGATAACGATCTCGCCTTCTTCACCACCTGGTGTCCAGCGGGAACATCGATCGAAACGCTGGTGGCGGTCGAAGGCAATCGCTGGGCGATCGAGGACAGCTTTGAAACCGCGAAGAACGAGTTCGGGCTCGATCACAACGAGAGCAGGTCATGGCATGGTTGGCATCGTCACGTGTCACTGGCGATGCTCGCCTTTGCCATGATGGCGGCGATCCGCCATCGCGCCAATCCCCCGCCGCCAAAAAAAACCAACCGCCGAACCACGGGAAAAACCAAGGCATCGCCATGCCGTCATTGATCCGTTGGTCAATCCAGGAAATCCGCCGCATCGCCATCAGACTTGCTCGAAAGCGGATTCAGCCAGCGCATGTCATCGCATGGTCATTCTGGCGCAGGGCTCACCAGGCCGCCGCTCAACGCGCCCACCTCAACGCAAAAAGGCAACTGTAATGCTAAGCAGGAGGACGAAACAGGTTTTCGGGCGGGTCTAACACCAACTCTCCCGAAGCGAGGTCCCGACGCCGGGACGATGGATCAGGTCAGGCCGCAAGCCGGGTTGTCGACGCATCGAACGATGCGATCACGCTTTTCGTAGATAGGCCGATCTGCTCCTCTTATGAACCCCATCTGGTGGCGGCCATGCGCCGACCCCGTACAGAAGCAAGTTACCGGCGAGCGCGGATGTCGCAAAAAGGGATTGACAAACCACGGCCCGTTACAGAAGCCCGGCTGGAGCGAATCGACAGCCGGGATATGCTTGCCCCGGATTTCGCGTTCCGCTCAATCCGGGCTACAGTTTGCTGCGCGGCCTCATCGGCTCACATTCATCGGCTTACAAAGGGGCGCTCCCTGCTCCGATAGTGCCGCCTCCGGTTGTCAAGTACAACGCATTTATCTGTTCCTTAAGGAGACCAATCGCTTCGGCAGCTTGGAAATTTTTGTCGTCTATCGCATACTGCTTCGCGGCATCAAAGAAATCCCTGACCACCCATGGTTCTTCACAGACCGTGGCTAGCCGACGAAGCTCTGTCAGCCGGTCAGTATCAGTCCGTTCAAAACACTCTTTCGCCGCAAGCTTCATAATGTCCCGATATTTTGGATTATTTCGTATTGCATCTTTTAAAGCATCATCAGAATAGGGAAAGTGTGAAGCAATGTTGATTACTGTGATCTCGTAAAAATTGGCTGCGCTTGGGGACTCCCCAGACCTGAGTTTGTCGATCTTTTCCATGAATGCCGCTGCGCGAGTTTCTACATTGGCGGCCGAAGCTTGAAGGGCCCTACGGACCCTTTCAAGCTTGAGGTCACGAACGGCCTTGGTTACGACAGCTTCGAAATCATCGCCCATGAGATTGAGCAAGCTTCGTCCGGCATCCTCGACAGACATTCCAGTCTCACCCACTCGGGCACGGAGATCGTCCTTGACGTCTTGGTAGAGTTTTTTTCCGGTTCTATAATAAACAAGATTTTTCATCTCATGATTAAAGGCCGAACGGGTATCATCCGGCTTTTGTGGCCGTCCTGCAATGAAATCGTCGACTTGCGGCGGATGTTCGATGGGTTCGAACACTAATTCGTTGTTCTTTTTTTTTCGATATTTTTGTTCTTCTAAGATAGCTCTGCCCACAGAACTTTCCCCTTGAACTCTTTTATAAAGCGCAGCGTCGTCCCTAACGAGTTGATCGAGTTTTGCCAAACTACCTTGGGCAGGCTTCTTGGCCGGCTTCCGTGGAGCAGACGCAGCGCTCGGGTCGGTTGGCCGTGCAGCCGCTGGGGCTGAAACTGGTTTAGTTGAAACGCCGTCTGGTCCAGCCATTTTTACCCCCATTAAAGCCTTTTCGATTGCGAATAGTATTAAATTTCGTCGCTACAATTTAGATTGCATAAAAACATCTTACCACCTTTTTTGCGCGGGTTTTGTAACCTAAGTGACACAACTGCGAAAAATATCGCGATCAACTATTGCTTGACCGGCTCTGCCTCGCCATCGCCGTCCTCCCCCGCCTTCTCCAATTTCTCCTGCCGCTCGCGCGCGGCCTCGAGCGCGTTTTCGGCTTTGAGCAATTCGTCGTCGCTCATGGGCTGGGTTGAGCGCGGCGGCGGCAAATCGTGCACGGCCGGGAATTCATAAGGCGTCTGCGGCCGCGCTGGCGCCTCCGAGGGCAGCCCGCCCACGCTCGCCGGCAGTTGCTCGATAGACGACACCGAACAGCCGCCCATGGCCAGCCCAATCGCCAACAGGAGCGGCAGCACCGGAATTTTAACCATGCGATGCGGCATTTCTCACCGGTGCCCGTCCCTTGTCCAAAATCCATGTAAACTCAATATATTATAGCACCGTTAGCGAAAGCGGCTAATAATGGCCGCAGCATGATCTGAGCGAATGATTATTGCGCTGCCCCTCGGGTCTTGGGCTGTAAATTTGTCGCCCGCTTGGAGCGGAATACGGGAAAGGGGCGTCGCTCCATCCGGGCTTCCAAGCGGAGGAATGGACGGGGAAACAGATGGACAAGCCCACGCGGGACCCGGTCAAGCACGATGCCGCGCCTGCGACCGGCCTCGACTATGAGGTGCTGGCGCGCAACTTCGCCCGCCTGGTGGAGGAGGGGGGCAAAGCCCTTGCCGCCTTCACGAAGCCGCGTGAGCAAGGCAAGATCGAGCCGCAAGGCGACGACGACCTAACCGACTGGGTCAAAACCACCGGCAAGGTCGCGGAATATTGGCTCTCCGATCCCAAACGCACCTTCGAACTGCAAGCGAGCCTCGGCCGCGCTTACCTCGATTTATGGGCCGGCGCGGCGAAACGCTTGAGCGGCGAAGCATCGGCACCGGTGATCGCCCCTGCCCCCAAGGACAAGCGCTTCAGCGATCCCGAATGGTCGCAAAATCAGTTTTTTGATTTTATCAAGCAGGCTTATTTGTTGACCGTGCAATGGGCCGCACATTTGGTCGACGACGCCGCGCTCGATGAGCCGACCCGGCAAAAAGCGAATTTCTACTTCAAGCAAATCGTCAATGCGCTTTCGCCGTCGAATTTCGTGTTCACCAATCCGGAACTGTTGCGCGAGACCTTTGCATCCAATGCCGAAAATCTCGTGCGCGGCATGCAGATGTTGTCGGAAGACATCCAAGCGGGCCAAGGGCAACTCAAGATACGCCAGACGGATTCCTCGGCGTTCGAGGTCGGGGGCAATCTCGCCACCACGCCGGGCAAAGTGATTTTCCAGAACGATCTGTGTCAGCTCATTCAATACAAGGCCACGACGCAGGAAGTGCTGCAAATCCCGCTCTTGATCGTGCCGCCCTGGATCAACAAGTTTTACATTCTCGACCTGACGAAAGACAAATCCTTCATCAAATGGTGTGTCGATCACGGCCTCACGGTGTTCGTGATGTCCTGGGTCAACCCGGATGCGCGCCTCGCGGCCAAAAATTTCGAAGATTACATGCGCGAAGGCGTTCTCGCGTCGATCGACGTGGTGCAAAAACTCACCGGCGAGAAGCAAATACACGCCGTCGGCTATTGCGTCGGCGGCACGTTGCTCGCGGCCACCCTCGCTTTTCTCACGGCAAAGAAACAAGAGCCGATCAAATCGGCCACCTTATTTGCCGCCCAAGTCGATTTCACCTATTCCGGCGACCTCAAGGTCTTTGTCGACGAAGCACGGGTGGAACGGCTTGAACGGCGCATGCAAGACAAGGGCTATTTGGAGGCGTCGCAAATGGCGGCGGCCTTCAACATGCTGCGCCCCAATGAACTGATCTGGCCTTACGTCATCAATACCTATCTGCGCGGCAGAACGCCCTATCCCTTCGATATTCTTTATTGGAATGCGGATGCAACCCGCATGGCGCCGGCCAATCATTCGTTCTATTTGCGCAACTGCTATGTCGAAAACAATTTCACGCGCGGCAAGATGCAAATCGCCGGCACCAGACTTCATCTGCACAAAGTGACGATACCGATCTACAATCTGGCGACCCGCGAAGATCACATCGCGCCGGCGAAATCCGTGCTCTTCGGCTCGCAGTTTTTTGGCGGAGCGGTCAAATTCGTGCTCGCCAACTCCGGCCATATCGCGGGCGTGATCAATCCGCCGCACGCGCAAAAATATCAATATTGGACCGGCGCCAAAGCCGGAGGCGATGACGTCGAGGCGTGGCTCAAAAAAGCAACCCGGCACCCCGGCTCCTGGTGGCCGAATTGGCTGGATTGGCTCAAAGCGCACGACGCCACGACCGTGCCCGCGCGCGCGATCGGCGGCGGCAAATTCAAAGCGATCGAGGACGCACCCGGCTCTTACGTGAAGGTCAAGGGTTGGACTTAAAATCACGCTTGCACAAAGATTGAACGCCGATCCCAGCGAGCCGCAAATCGCCCATATGAGCGAAGCGACATTGCGGGATGAGATAAGGCGAACGCGTCGATTGAGAAACCCCGGATATCGCTCCGCTCGTCCGGCCTACAACGTCGATCGAGCCACACGAGGCTAGGGTAAGCGGGTCGTCGCTATATCAGCGACATGGCCTTTGATGAGAGATTGAATTTCTTTAGGGTACCGGGAGAATCTCTGGACGTTCCGATCGCCAAGTTGCGACGAAGGATGTTTTTTTCCCTCTAACTCCTCGAGTATTCTCTTGCTCGCAGGTTCGAGCTGATCGCCTGTATCTTCCATCGTGAAATAACAAAAGGCTTCCAACTCGAGAATGTCTCTAAAACCATCAAGCTTTATCATAGCTTTTTTGGTTTCCGGGTCCGCGTAACCGTAAAGCTCATTGAGCTTACTCATCTGGTCTTTTTCGCCCCGCTCTTTTGAGTAATACGAAGCTTCTCGCACAAGAGCCTGTGCTCGTTCATCACCGGGTTTTAAACCTTTCATTTTAAAATCGTACACAGCTTTACCTACGACACTTTCGACTATCTCGCCGCCCCCAAGCTCTCCGATCATACTATTAGCTATCTGTGTTATATCGGAATTGAGTTCCCGGTCATGCCGGAACTGCAATTCGTTCAGCACGTGCTTCTCAAATGTGGCGGCGATCTCATTTTTTTGATCAAGAAAGTTTTGATCAATCGTCCGTAAAATTCTTTGTCGAGCTGCTAACGATGCTTGCTCGCTTTTTAAAGCGGTTGATTCTTTTGGCTTAGCATTAGCAATAGCCGCTGTTATCTCAGCCTGCCGTTTATTTATCTGGGACATTTCATCGAGAACTTCAGTTTTTTCCTTCCATGAAACATTTTGGTATTGACTAATGTCAGACTTAGCGACCGTGCTGAAGTTGCCTGCTTTGGGTCTGGCCGCCGTAGCCGCGGGATTCGGCGCTGGCTTAGTCGCCGGAGGTGGTGAAGCTGACGGAGGTGTTGCCCGTCTTGCAATTCCGGCCGGAGAATCAGTCATTACTCTGTCCTCATTATTCGTTACTGAAAAAATTTGAAGGCTGCCCTAGGCATGCGTCCATGTAGTTTAGAAACTTATGGAATCGATGATGACTCGTGATGATGACTCGTAATGTTGACAATGATGTTACATACCGGCGTCGATCCCGAATTCCATTGTTTCGTCGCGTTGTCCAAATGGAGAGGCTCCTTGTGGTAGAAAGGTATCATCGTCCCGCACGCGACAGCAATCTTATGGCTTCATTGATGGTTAATCCGTGCGCATTCATGGTTAATGCGGTGTGCTCGCTGATGGAGCTGTGGCCGGAACGAGCGCTAAACGAAATCCGGAGACTTCCCCCGTTTTCCGACCGGGGTAATATTCGATCTCGCTGCGGGCTGTGTGATCTCGCCGTGCAATGTATCGGCGCAGAGGTTTTTTCACCCGCCTTTCGCGTCCCGCTCAAGACGGGCTACGGTCCCTTTCACGGCTTGGCCGGTATGATGGGTCGGGGAAGGCGAGCACCTTTTGGTCGGGAAACTTCTTCGCGCCTTCCGGCTCGCCCCGCGCTCTGCGATGCAGATCGCGGGTGATCTGCTCCACCGTCGCATGATTGCGCGATAGCGCTTCGACAAGAACATTGAGCAAACACAGGTCTTTTTCGCTGGGCAAATATTGCCGGTCGCGTAAATATTCACAGGCGACCACGCTCGCATCGTTCACCAAAAAAATGGCATCCAACAGCGACGGCTTCGGTTTGCGCTCGAAGACCATTTCAATTCCCCTTTTTGCCTTTGCGGTGAGGCGGTCACCAGCGCGGTTGCCGGTGACCGGGGAGTTAGAAAACCGCCGAAAGACGGCTGCGCTGCCCTTTAGGCTTGCGCCCTGGACATGCGACAGCGCCTCCCCGGCCATAACACGGCGAGGGAGGCATCAATGACGGCTGATGCCAGCCGCTTTCGGAGAGGTTTCTACACCCCGGGACGCACGAATGCGCGCCTTGCGGCTCAAGATACATGCCGGCTGCTCAACAGCAAAGGGATTTATGGAAAGGCAAGCCGTAGCTCGGCCTGAGCGGAGATTTTGTTCAGGTGCGGATCTTTTATTTAGCGAACATCATCGTCTTTAAGCATCATCGTGCTCATGTTCGCAGCAGGACTATCACATACGGCACGGCCTCGACTCCCTCTCCCGCTTGCGGGAGAGGGTCGGGGTGAGGGTACGTCCGTGCACCAGATGCGGTCCTCAAATTACGTCACACTCACCCCCTCACCCGACATTCTCGGGCTACGCCCTCGAATGTCGACCTCTCCCGTAAACGGGAGAGGTGAAGACCGCCCGCGAATACGCCCCGATCAACTAAAAAAGCATGTCCGGATGAACCATGCCTGGATGGAACCAGATTGCGAATAGCGAATAGGGAGTAGCGAATTGAGAAGAGAAAACCAATCATCGCGAACACTACTCGCTACTCGCTACTCGCTGCTATGGCCGGAGAGACTGCTAGATGGCCCTGCTATCGGTTACCGAAGCGCTGCAGAAAGTATTGGCTCACGCCCGTCCTCTGCCCTCGGAACGCATTGCGCTCACAGATGCATTCAGCCGGGTCCTCGCGGACGATCTCGCCGCCCTGCGCACGCAGCCGCCGGCGGCGGTATCGGCCATGGATGGCTACGCCGTGCGCGCCGAGGATGTGACGCGCGTGCCCGTAATCTTACGGCTCATCGGCGAAGTCGCTGCCGGCCGTCCATTCTCCGGTATGGTGAAGCCGGGTGAAACGGTTCGCATTTTCACCGGCGGCGTGGTGCCTGAAGGCGCCGACACCGTCGTCATCCAAGAATGCGCCACGCGCGATAGCGGCCAAGTCACCATTCTCAAATCAGCCGCGGCGAGCGCCAATGTGCGCTCCGCGGGTCTCGATTTCCGCCAAAACGAGATTCTGCTGCGCGCCGGGCGCCGCCTCACCGATCGCGACGTAATGCTCGCCGCCGCGATGAACTACGCGACCGTAAATGTCTACCAGCGGCCCAAGATCGCCGTCATCGGCACCGGCGATGAACTCATCCTGCCCGGCGGTGCGCCAAAGCCCGGCGAGATTGTTTATTCGAACGGCTTTGCCATTGCCGCGCTCGCCCGTGCCGAAGGAGCCGAAGCGTTCGATCTCGGCGTCGCGGCGGACCGGCTCGAGGCCATTATTGCGGCCGTGCACCGCGCGCGCGACTGGGGTGCCGATATCTTGGTCACCACCGGTGGCGCTTCCGTGGGCGAGCATGATCTCGTGCAAAAGGCGCTGGCGGCGGAAGGGCTCGCTTTGTCTTTTTGGCGGGTCGCGTTGCGTCCGGGGCGGCCCATGATGCATGGCAGACTTGGCGCCATGCAGGTGCTCGGCCTGCCGGGCAATCCGGTCTCGTCTTATGTTTGTGCCGTCTTGTTCCTGGCGCCGCTGATCCGGCGGCTGACCGGCCGCCATGATGTCGAATGGCGGCCCGAACCGGCTCGAACTCGGCCGGGCCTTGGCGGCCAACGACGAACGCACCGATTATTTGCGCGCGACTTTGCGGCAAAGTACGGATAGCCTGCCCTTCGCCACTCCCTTTGCGGCCCAGGATAGTTCTTTGATGGGCGCCCTCGCCCAAGCCGATTGCCTGCTGATTCGCGAGCCGCATGCGCCGGCGGCGCCGGCGGGAGCGCTTTGTTCCATCCTCAGGCTCCGCGCTTAAATGCCTGTTTTGCTGTCGATATTGGCTTTCTTTCGGGGATTTTTTCCGCATTCACCCAAATTAAACACTTGCAGAACACATATCGAACAGATAGTGTTCGTTCATGATTTGTTTTTGGCCCCCTTAGCGGGGTGCCGTGACGGAGAGAGACATCAATGCTGACCCGCAAGCAGTTCGAGCTTTTACGCTTCATCCATCAGCGCCTGACGGAGGCGGGCGTGCCGCCATCGTTTGACGAAATGAAAGACGCTCTCGATCTGCGGTCAAAATCCGGCATTCATCGTCTCATCACCGCGCTTGAAGAGCGCGGCTTCATTCGCCGCCTGCCCAATCGCGCGCGGGCGATCGAGGTGATCAAACTGCCCGACTCGGTCGGCCATGGTCTCGGTTCAGGCCGTGCCCGCGGTTTCAAGCCGAGCGTGATCCAGGGCGATTTGGGCCGGGTTCGCGCATCCTCCGCGGCGGCCGTTGCCGAGGCGCCGGATGACGAGGGCACAAGCCGGCCCGTCGCGGTGCCGGTCATGGGCCGCATCGCCGCAGGCACGCCGATCGAGGCGATCCAGACGCGGAGTCATATGCTCAACGTGCCGCCGGAGCTGCTCACGGCGGGCGAACACTTTGCGCTGGAGGTGCGCGGCGATTCCATGATCGAGGCCGGAATTCTCGATGGCGATATCGCCCTGATCCGCCGCACCGAGGCGGCCGAGACCGGAGATATCGTCGTCGCCTTGATCGACGATGAAGAAGCCACTCTCAAGCGTTTCCGCCGCCGCGGCGCATCCATCGCCTTGGAGCCCGCCAATACCGCCTATGAAGTCCGCATTCTGCCGCCCAACCGCGTGCGCATTCAGGGCAAGCTTGCGGGTCTGTTCCGCCGGTACTAGCTAGTGGTCCGATTTAAACATTCGCTACCCATTTCGGCGGGGTCTTTTGCGAATGTTTGAATCGAAAGACCATGAGCCAAATATAAGTTTCTAGTGGAGTTTTGGATTTGACATTCGCTTCGCGAGCTTGCGGCCAGGTGGGTAGCGAATGTCAAATCCACTCCACTAGTGTTGTGACTCTAACGCTTGTTTCGTCCGAGCAAAGCAAACTTATGGAGTCGTAACACAGGGCCAATCTCCGTCATCCTGAGGTGCTCGGCCATCGATCTCGGGTTTACCCGAGATCGATGCTTTAGCGGCCAAGTCGGCTAAGGCCGACTTGGCCGGCCGAGCCTCGAAGGATGATCGGCCCCCAACCGAAAGGTCCAGGTCCACGGATGTCGGGTATACCCGACATCCGATCTAAAACTACGCATGTCGGGTATACCCGACATCCGATCCAAAACTACGCAAGTCGGCAATAACCGACTTGCGATGGCTCGCGCGCGGTTCGCGCGCGAGCGCCTTGAGAACGACGGAAGAATTTGTGAATCATCCGTCAGTGACACAACACTAGTGGAGTGGATTTGACATTCGCTACCCACCTGGCCGCAAGCTCGCGAAGCGAATGTCAAATCCCAAACTCCACTAGAAACTTATATTTGGCTCATGGTCTTTCAATTCAAACATTCGCAAAAGATCCCCGCCGAAATGGGTAGCGAATGTTTAAATCGGACCAGTAGAGCATCGTCTTGGCCGACGCGCCTTTTGCCTCAGCATCAAGAAATCCAGACTGGATCATGACCCAAGAAGAATCCTTCTCCCCCTTCCGGGCAAGAGATTTTTGCGGATCCTCAATAGGTCAGGGTATATTGTCCTCGAACGGTTCGTTATTTTCGATCGATAATTTACATTATTTCGATCGATAATTTACATTCGGTAATTTCTTCAACTGGTTGGAAAAATATTATGATGTTTTTTCGCAAATCTTAATGGTTAATGATTGTTTCAAAAAAACCGCATAAACTGTCATTTTTATTACAAAGCGTTTCAAAATCGATGCTAGTATTTTGATGCCTAAACAAAGGCAAAGTGCGAGTTTTGTCCGCAAGTATCGCGGACTTATTTGAGGGGGTAACAATGGCCGACATCGGACAGGCGCAACGTGATGTGACAACAGGGCAACGCGACGCGACAAACTACGATCCGGCTTACGCTCCTCCTCCCAAAGATCTTCTGAAAGACACTCCCCCGGCCGGCGACGCGGCCTCCAAGCCCCCTAAGCAAGTCGGTAGCGCCCACATCGGCAATGAATCCCGGACAGACGCCGGTAAAGGCCCCGCACCCGCCGAAACGGCGAAAGCAACCGGTGCTGCCGCGACCGCTCCCAAGCGCAGCAACGCCCCCGCGCAGGGATCGCCGCGCGCCACGGTACAAGCCGACGCGGCGCACGCGCGCACGCGGTCACCACATCCTGCCGCCGCGCCTGTGACAATTCGTGCAGGCAATACAACATTCGATGCAAAAACCCTTTCACACGGCGCAAGGGTAGGAGTACCCTCGCAAAACTCAGATCACGCGGGAGTCCAAGCGCAGTCGTCTCCTGTCCATACTCGGAGCACCGGCCACGGCGCATCGGCGACCACCCAGGCCCTGCAAAATCGGGTAAAATTTTTGGAGGCAAAGTCTCATAGCAATTCTGGACTGACCGCCGCAGAAAAAACTGAGTTAGACACCGCCAAAGCCAGTCTTAGAGCCGCACAAACTAGCACTCACGCCACCGCCGCCAGGCATGCTGCTCCCGCCGCGCCGGCGAAGCCGACGAACGACGAACTCGTGCAACGGGCTAACGATGCGGGCAAAAAAAGCGATAACGCAGCCGTCGCACGTGATGCCGCAGAAAAAGCGCGTAATGATGCGCAAGATAAAGTAAATGATTTAATGGCTTTATTGGCGTCAAAAGACAAAGCAGACAAATCAGGAAGAAACCAGGTCAGCCAAGAGCTTGGCGCCGCGAGGAAACAGCTTCACACTGCAACGACAGAGCTCAAAAAAAAGGACCAAGAATTTAAGGTAGCCAATCAAGCTTTTAAAACTGCGCTGGGCAAAATTCCGCGAAGGTGGATCGAAGATCGGGCCCATGAGGCTGATCAAAGATTGGCTGAGGCCGCAAAGCCGTGGAAAGTGGCGGCTGACCGGCTCAGTGCTGCGGCCAAGTCTATAAACATCACCAATAAAGCAACAATTCACGAATGGAATGCTGCCGTTAACGACTATTCTGAAAAAGAATTGGAGCTCAACGCGGCCCTTAAAGCCGATCACTATGCATGGCTAAAAGTGCCAACCGACAAAAAACTGGTAGAGGTAGAGATTAATGGAGGTTCTTTTTCAATTCCGGAGGAGCTAGTCCCTGTCTGGCAAAAGCATGACGATCTAAAAAAAGCAATGGGAGCGGCACAAAATACGATCGGCCAGGGCACAAAAGCGATCACGCGTGCGGGCTGGGTTGCGAAAGGCAACAGCGTATTCAAGCCTTCGCCTGAATTGGCGAAAGCCATTGGCGAACCGGCTGGCGGAGCGGGCACGCTGGCTGACGCGACTGAGAATGTACGGACAGCGCGCGAGAGCGATAAAGTGGCTAAGCAAGCGCTGACCGAGGCGCAGAGCAAAGTCACAGGCGCGAAGAATCCGCAAGAACGCGTCGCCGCGAAGACGCAATTGGCGGCTGCCGAAGAACAAGCTCGCGCTGCAGCAGAGGCGCGCGCTAAAGCCGAGCAAGCCTATGAGGCCGCGGCGCGACAGGCCGACGAGGTAGCGGCTTTGGGCAAGGGCGTTATTGAAGCGCGCGACGCTTTCGGCCGCGCAGATCAGGCCGCGACTAATGCGTGGGGCGGTCAAAGGGCCGCGGCCGTAGAGGCGGCCAGGGAGGCGGCAAACGGGTTCTTGCAAACAGCCAGCGCCTATGTCGGCGCTCTGCGGCTGGCCATGGTCGATACGGCGACCAAAGCGCCCGGCAGTGCGCCAGGCGAAACCGATTCGAACGCGAAGTTATCCGAAGCGCGCCTCAATCTTGAGAGTGCTAATAAAGCGGTAGAGGCCGCGTGGACAACCATCGAAAAGCAAGTGCCCAATGCGAAGGCGCGATCGATAGCTCTTATGCATGCTGCTCGTTCAGCGGAAACTGCCGCCAATACTGACCAGGCTAATAAGGCTAATGAAGCGCTAAGAACCTTTTGGGCATCCATTCCATCTGACGCAGAAAAGATACTGGACGCCGCCATACAAAAAGTTGCTGTCACAACAGAAGCGCTCAACCAGGCTCAACAAGAGGCTCGCGGCGCCGGCTTCGACGATGCCCGATCGAAATTGACCCGCGTTCTTATGCGCCTGGCGGAAGCCGGGCCCGCGCTGTCGAGATACGTCCCTCGTGATGGCCGCACCTGGGGGGCTGCAAATGTTGCATCGATGGGCCTGCAGCTCGTGCGCGCCAATTACGATGTCGTAACGGCGAAGGCAGGAAAACTAGAGCGGCTCGCCGCCGCCAGCGATCCGGGCTTGAGTGAGGAGGAGCGCAACAAACTCGTCGGCCAACTCAACGAGGCACAAACAGCGGCCACACAAGCAACGCAAAAGCTTGGCGCGTTGAACAAAGAAATTGAAGACCTGAACAAGCGTCTTGCTGCGATCGATCCGAAAGATAAAATTTCAGAAAATCAAAACCGAAACAAGCTTATTGAGCAACGTAACGCCAAAAAAGCGGACGCCGCCCAAGAGGAACAAAAACTTGACGCGTTGAATGGGAAGATACAAAGACTAGCGATTATTGCCACGAGCGATCCGGGCATGCTCAGCGATGACAATTACAACAGGTTCATTGACGAATTATACGCCACGCAAACGCAAGCGGCTTTAGTCATCGGGCCGCAATTGTTGGCCGCCGCTGAGAGGAATGAAGCCGAGTGGTTCTTGGTTGCCGAACACCTTGCCATCACTGAGGGCAATAGCGAAAAATTCAAAACCGCATTGAGCAATTGGACAAGGGCTTCCATCGCGCTCGAGAAAATCAGAGCGGAGCTCAATAAAGCCGAAACGCCCGATGCCGATCCGCCTAAAGCGGAGACGGCGCAAGCCCCGGCGCCCGGCGGCAAAGACGCCAAGCCTGCGGGCCAAGGCGCGGCGCCTGCTGACGACAAGGGTTCGACCGCCGCGAGCGGCGACAAACCCGCCGATGCCAAAGCGGCGCCCGCGGGCGCTTCCGGCGAGGTCACTTTGGCGCCCGGCAACTCAGCTGCTGGAGGCTCGGTCAAACCTGCCGGAGTGACGGGCAAGACGGCCGAAGACACTGGCAAACCGGCTGGCAAAGTCGGCAAAGCAGGTAATGGAGAGACGGCAAAACCAGCCGCTGGCGCTGCGCAAGCTGCGAAGGCGCCATCTAATGTTAAGGACGAATTCGTGCGTCAGCCTGCGATACCGACCGTCGGTGTTGAGCAACTGGTGGAAGTCGGCGACAACGAGTTCGTGCTGCAAAATCCGCCTCCGGTCACCGACGTTGGCAAATCCGAGCCATCCAATGTCGCTCGTGCCAAAGCCGACACGTCGACACCCTCTGCCGACATGGAGGACGCATATAGAGGCGAAGCGCCGCCGGCGCCGCCGACGGGTGCGTCGAACGCAGAAGTAGAGGCAAATAACGCAGAAGTAGATGCATATGCCACGGCGCAAACGGTGGTGCTGCTCCGCAACGAGTTTGTCGACGCGGCGCTGAATTTGACCGCTGAATTAACGCCGGTGATCCGGCATCTGAAGGCCGGCGGCAAAACGGGATCGCCAAAATTTGACAGCGAATCCCTCGGTTTCCGCACCAATTATCTGGATTCGCTGGAGCGGATGGAGAAAATCCGCATCGCCCGAGCCGATATCGCGGCAAGAGAACTGTCCACAATGGCCGGCGACAACGTGCTGCAATGGCAGAAGGCTTTGGCGGCCGCCAATAATGCGGCAAGGAATGCGGGCTCCCCCGAAGAAGCGGCTCGGGCTCAAGCGGCGCAGGCGCGATGCCGGATCGGTTTAGGTCAGGCCAGGCTCCTAGAGGCACAGGGTACCAACTACAGCGACACTGTCATTGATAAGCGTTTCGATGAGGTTGAAGTGGGCGAGGGGCGCGTCGAATTTGTTACTACAGATGGTGGTTTGACACAGATTATCGTTCCCATAAGCGGTTGGCACACGGAAACCATTCCGTATGACCGGGCTCAAGCCCGCAAGGCCGACCCCGCTCTGATTGCTGAGGCGCGGGCCGATTACCCGGTTGACGGCAGCCCCCAACAGGTGCCGTTCAACGGCGCCGCTGAGCGCGCTTTGACGCAAAGAGACCTTTTACGTGCTTTATATAGAAAAAATCCTACCGAATATGGAAAAACCCCTTCCGACCCGGCAATCAAGCAAGGCCTGCACGAGCTGGTGGGAGACGTCAAAGCCTTTGTCGCCGCGGCGGATGCGCTCACGGCGCAAGATCCCGGTGCGGCCGACTTGGTTCGAGTCAAGTGGCGCGAAATCACCGCCGGTCTTCTGGTTAAAATCGCTCCCCCGCGCGCGGTCGCGGAAGCGGAAGCGGCGAATGCCCCGCCGCCACCGGTGACGCAAGAAGAACTCGACAGAAAAAGCGACGAGGCGCTTGCGGCGTACGACACCGCGCTGGCCGAGCTCGATAGCGTTGCACGTCAATCTTACGGGATCGCGAACCTCAGTCGAGATTTGGATTCGCTGGTCCGGCCGCTCGATAACAGCGGCACGCCGGCCGCGGCAAGAGCGGCGATGGCAAAGCTCCGTTCCGCGGCAAGGGAAATCGAAACCTCCGAGCCGGAAATGACTACCGTCGCGCTGCAACCGGAACGGGGTCGAGCGCTGGCCGGGGCGGGCGCAAAGCTTCAAGCGGCATTGGACAAGTTCGATAAAACTTTGCCCAATGATTACAAAATCCAGCCCGCATACGATCGATTGATACGTCAAACTCTTCCGCAATTGATCGCTAACGGCGCTAACGTCGCTCCGATTCTAAATTCTCTACTCCATCAGCTGAATGAGAGAGCTTTGAAAGTTGCGCCGCTGCCGCCGCCCGCAGTGGATACAGCGACTCATGAGCTCCGCCTCGCCGGACAGAAATACGACGCCGCTGTCAAACAAGCCGGCCCGGGGAAACGAGACGAAACATTTGCAAAGGACCATCCCGGGGCCGTTCAAACGGTGCCTGGAACACGAGGGACAGGAGGGACAGGAGGAAACCAGAGCAAGCCATTGCGACGTTTCAGGCCGCCGCGGTTGAGTTGGGTGAGGCTTTACCTGGCAATGAAAACGTCAGTCGCGCTTTGCACAGTCTCTCCAACCGGGTCGCACTTCTCTCGGGCGACGATGCGGTTCGTTTCAAGCCCTCGCCCGCGGTAGCGGCCGCCACGGCAAAGCTGGATGCCGCGGAAAAAGCATATAACGAGGCTGTTGACGCGGCCATTCGCGGACCGGAGCCGTCCGCTCCACCAATTCAAGGCGAGGCCAAACCTGCCGCTTCGGCACCGGCCGGCACGCCGCCCCAGGCCCCCTCGCCATCAACGTCGGCCGCGCCACAAGGACGCGTATCACAAACTGAGCTTAACCGGCTTATCGAAGCGCGAGGCCACGCGCGTGCAGAGGTGGATCGTTACCAGCGCGCGTTAGATGATGCCAAGAAAAATGGCCGACCCTCAGCAACACCTCAAGGCCTGCTCGCTGGAGCGCAAAGGCTCTATGATAAAGCCGATGCGGCGCTTAAAGCTGCGCAGGCGCCTACGGATCAGCCGAATACACCGGCGGCCTCGCCATCAACGCCGATTGATCCAAGGCTGGCGGCTGCAAAGCTTAAGGAGGTTCTTGAGGCTCAAAAGGGAGTGCGCGCCGAATATAATGCTGCCAGCGTCGCACGAGATAAAGCAAAGAAAGCAGTTGATGATGCAGCTGGAAATCCGACAGACCAAGAACGTGCGGTATTGGAGCACGCCGAAAAT
This sequence comes from uncultured Pseudomonadota bacterium, assembly GCA_963697535.1. Classification (GTDB taxonomy): domain Bacteria; phylum Pseudomonadota; class Alphaproteobacteria; order Rhizobiales; family Xanthobacteraceae; genus Pseudolabrys. The sequence continues at coordinate 2,462,637 of OY969085.1, forward strand.
AGATACGCGATCGCGGCACGGAACGCCGCCCACGCCGCTAATATTGTAAGAACCGCTGAGGCGGCGCTTAAAGCTGCGCAGGCGCCTGCGGCTCAGCCTAATACACCGGCGGCCTCGCCATCAACACCGCCGGCTGCGCCGCAGCCGGCTGCACCAGCCGCGCCGCAACGGGGCACGGCCGCGAACACGGCTGGAGCCGTGCCTGCGGGCGGCATGCCGATTACCGTAAAACCGGGACATATGGTGGTTGTCTTGAGCGATCCCAAAGGGCAGATGCCGCCGCGAGTGGTCGACATGAATGGGTGGGATCCGACAACGCTCGGCAATGAATTGCAAGCGTTCAAAAACGGCGTCGGCGTGCGCCGCGTATTGCCCGGACAGCTGGTCGGCGGTCAGAGGCAACCCGCCGGCAACGGCTCATCCTTATGGGACAATTCCGACCGGTTTTTCGACAGCCGAAACTTAGGCACGTTGGGCTGGAAAGGGCCGGTCACGATCGAGCCGCCGGTACTGACCGTGAACGGCGAACAAGTGGCGGTCACGGAGGCAGGACAAATCACCGTCACCGGGTCAAGCGCTTCCCCAGCGCCGCCGGCGCCTGCCGTTACGCCCGCAAACACGACGCCGCTGGTGTTGAACAGTTATGTGGAGATGAAAGCGGGAGAAAAACTGCCCGTCGTCGACATCGCGCCAAACACGGCGCTCATTGTTGTAACGAACACGCGCACTCACGAAACCTCGGTCGTGTATGGCAACCAGGAGTTCCTAAAGACTCAACCATTGGCTAAGGAGATAAGGAGCGTTCATTCCAAAAATTACAATTATCAGGTCGACACCTATTATAACGGATCGCAAGATCTGGATAAAAATATCGCCGAGATAGCAAATAAGTTCAAGAAATTTAATGCGGCGGGCATTCCATCGCAATGGGTGAGCAATGGCACGAGGCTGACCGTCCTCGAGAACGGCGAGGTCAAGGTCGACGACCCCTTCAAGCATAACCTGCTGTCGTTCGACATAAATAGGAATGGCATCGTCTCGGGCGATCCGAACGATCCCTTCATTGATCCGAAGACAGGCATCATCGTCTCGACCGATCCGGGCGAGCCGTCGGCGGAGCGGAAAAAGCTCAACTTCTATTGGCCGAAAGAAGGAGTCGCCGTTGTCGGCCTTGTCAAATCAGTGGACGGCAATCCGAGTAAAATGGGCTTGCTCGTCCTCGATCCAAAACAACTGCTTGAACAGGCCGAGGCGCAGCTTCGGGCTGCCGGGAAGCAGCTTAGCCAGAATGAAATAGAAGAGGCGGCTCAGAAAATAGTGGGAGAGAGGGTCGCCCTTTTTGTGCACAAGCTCGAGGGCGGAGTGTTTAACGTTCTGGGGACGACCGCGAAATGGAACGGAAGGGTCGACGCGCGCATTCTGGGCGAGCTGACCAAGGCAAATGCGCCAAATCCGAAGGCAAATATCGGCACATATCTCGACAATAGTGGGGATTATAATACCGTGCTTCTGTCGGTCTATCCGCAAAACGACCAAAACGACCTAAAGAAGATGTTCACGATCACCCACATCAACCTGTTGGGATCGCAGGGGGCGCATTGAGGTAGGCTTGCGATAACGTCCTAAAGCAGTTCACGCTTGCATGGAAACATCGGCGTCATGGCCGGGCATAGAAGTTCGAAGTACGGCGTTCTTCCAGAACACTCATGTCCCGGCCATCCGCGTCTGTGTCATGGCCGGGCTTGTCCCGGCCATCCACGTCTTTATTGCTTAAATCGCTGTGACGGCGTGGATACGCGGGGGAGAAATAACAACAGGTAGCCGGACAGCGGTGGCATAAAGCCGGGCATGACGAAGGCATCGACTGGATAAGAAGGGGAAATACTCCAGCATCATGACCCCGGCCAAGCACAAGCACAGCACCGCATCCGAGAGTTTCAACGAGATCGCCACGGTTCGCATCGAGCTGCGCGGCACCGATCCCTCGATCTGGCGCGAGGTCGAGGTTCCGACCTCGATCACGCTCAAGGTCCTGCACGATATCGTCCAGGCCGTCATGGAATGGTTCGATTGCCACCTTTGGGAGTTCGTCATCGGCGGGCAAAGCTACGGCCTGCCGACGGACGACGACTGGGCGACCCCGCCGCGCATCGCGGCCGCAAAGGTGCGGCTGCGCGATGTCCTCGATCCGCATTCGCAAAAGACGCTCATCGATTACACTTACGACTTCGGCGACGGCTGGGAGCATCGGCTCACCGTAACCGATGTCCGCACCGCCGAGCCGGGCGTCTCCTATCCGCGCTACATCGGCGGCGAAAGAAACGCCCCGCCCGAGGATTGCGGCGGCATTCCGGGCTTCTACAACCTCCTCGACGCGATCGCCGATCCTGCTCATCCGGAGCATGCCGACGTCAAAGAATGGGCGGGCGACTACGATCCCGATACGTTCGACGAGATCCCCATCAAAGTCGCGCTCGGCCGTATCGCCAAGCGCCGCAATGCCGCCGGGAAACGTATCGACAAGAAAAAGAGCCCCGGCCCCGCGGCTTGATCGCCCGCCATCCGCGGCCTTGCCCGAAGAACGAACATACGGCGCCAATGACAATTGCGCTCTTCCTTCACCTCCCCGGCGCGGACAGGGCTATCGCATATGGCGTAGCCGATCTGCTCCCTCCCCCCGCTTGCGGGGGAGGGTCGGGGTGGGGGCAGGCTCAAAATCGTAAAAAAGCCCCTCACCCGACCGCCTTCGCTGACGCTTCGGCGGTCGACCTCTCCCGCAAGCGGGAGAGGTGAAAGGAAGGCAGCCATATGCGATAGCCCTGCCCAGCGGGGAGAGGTGAAGCCGAGCCTGATCGCCGGCGATCCCCGCGCTCTTCCTTCACCTCTCCCCGCCCGAACTCGGGTTTACCCGAGTTCGGCATTATCAAGTGGTCGAAGTCGGATATATCCGACTTCGACTGGGGAGAGCTCGAATTCCGAGCGCCGCGAGGAATTCGGGTGAGGGGGTTTATGTCTTTACAAGCGTCCGATCCCCCTCACCCGGCTCGCGTTCCGCTCGCCGACCTCTCCCCAGCGGGGAGAGGTGAAGCGGCGTTTGCAGCGCTTCATGTCCACACGGATATGGGTCATTATGTATCGCCGCCGGTATCAGCCGGTAAAAAATGCTTCGAGTCATCAAAAATGATGCTTTGCTGTCATCTACATTACAGCGTCGCCAACAGTGGTATTTTATAACCTCCGACGAGAATCAACTTTACCCGCACAGCGCCAGCGGCATTATTTCAAATGAGGGAATTAAAAATGGTCACACCAGCAGGACAAAAGCCTTACATGGCGGGCAGCCAGCCGGTCGACGGCAAAACGGCAGGGATTCCGGCTGGTAACAATCCGCGCCGGGAGGTCAAAGGAGGGGTCCTCGAAGTGAGAGGGGCAGCCCCACAGCTCGCGAGCGCGACGGCGACCACGCGTCCGAGGCAAGTTGCGGCCGCAGACCCGAAACAGCAGCCTGCTCAAACCGATTTGCCACCCCTCATTCCAGCGGAGAAGGCCGTACCATTATTGGACAAGGCTCTTTGGTCGGGTGGGGGCGCGCTCTTTGTCGTGACAGATAAAACAACCGGTAATACATCGGTCTTTCATGCTCCGTTGGTAAATCGGGCTGCGCTCGACCGATTAAAAGAGGACGTCGACTGTAGCGACCGAAATGTGCTGGTAAACGTCATAATTGACCCGAGAAATACCCGGGTGAATGAAGACGTGTTATGTGCAAATATGAAGAATTTCATCAAACAAAACATGCCCCAAGGGGACAGAATTTCGATAGATTTGGACAAGGGGCCTGTTTCTACCGGCTATGAAGAAGTCAATCGAATTGTCTCGGTCTCCGACCCAATGAGTCCCAACACAAAGGTTCATCTTAATTACCATATCAGGGTTAAAGTCGCGCCCGATGATGCTGTCGCTCAAAGATAGCGCTTCCAATCTCTAAACGGACCGTTTCGATTGCGCGAATTACAAGCGGCCAGGGGATGCCTCCCCTGGCCGTTTGCTAACGTAACAGTAGTCCCCGCTTCAGTCCCCACTTCGGGCAAAACCCGACAACACGCCAATCGCTACTCACGCCGAAAGAAAGCCAACGTGCCCATTCTTGCGCATTGAGATTCGCTCCAAATCCTGAGCGATATCTCAAATGCAATCACATCGCCTGCAATCACATCGCTGCAATCACATCGCCGAGAGTGTGTTTGCGTTTTGATCGAAATCGCACCGCAGTCCACGCGACACCAGTCCACGCACCGCGTTAAGCGCAAGCCCGCAACATGGCCGACGTTCAACGTTGGCCTTTGATCCCCTTCGCAAGTCGGGTTGACCCGACTTGCGATCTTACAGTCGCCGGCATCGCATCTAAGATGTCGGCCCGCGGGAAGGAGCCGGAGTGGTGCGACCTTAAACGCAATCCCACTCTAAACGTCGATCGATATAGGCTCGTTGTATTCCTCGATCGTCGCCGGCTCTTGGTGCTCTTTCTCCGCACCCTGGCCGCTCGCCGGCAATTGCAACACGGTCGCGCGTTGACCGGGGCGAAGCCGTGTCACCAGCACGATTCTGCCGTCCGGGAATTCGAGCGCGTCGTGATGCGTGTCCGGCCGGTGCATGTTGACCTGACGGAAACGCGCCAAGCGTTGCCCGGTCTGGCCCAAGCCGAAACGCGGCACGAGCCGGCGGAAGACGTGATCGGTCTCCACATCCTGCTCGAACGCGATTTCCGTGCCCGGACGCAGGCAAACGGCGACCTTCGGCTCGTCGATCGCCGTAAAGCCGCGCGTGAACGAGTTGGCGAAATCGGTTGATACGAGCTTGTCGCCCACTTTGGCCGGACGACTAGCCACGCCATGAAGGCTATAGTCGCACATAGAAGGCACTCCTTTCCGCGAGCCCGTGAGCTTGCGTGTCTGCCCCCCGAATACGCCATGACAACGCATCAACTTGGCGTTCTTGTGTCAGCGGCACGATATTTTTTGCCGATCATCGCCGATTTTTTTTGCGTCCAAGCCGGAACCGGCGGGCGCGATGAGTATTAAATAAGATTCCGCCTCTCGCTTGTTGCGTACTTGGTCGTGTGTTTTCGACCCACGACAATCGCCCGACAAACGCGGGCATGACAACTCAAGCTAAAAGCATCCCGCTCTCGCGGGGCGCGAACGCCATTTTCGGCTTGTGCGGCGGCCGCGCCGAACGTTAGGGGCTGCGGCGCCCGTAAATGGCGGCGGCGCGGCTCTCAAAGGCCGATACCATGCGGCGAAACACCGTCTCAAACATCACCCCCATCAGGGCCGCGAGCGCCCGGCTGCGAAATTCATAATCGGTGAAGAATTCCACCTCGCAAGCATCATTCCCGGCCGGGTGGAAGGCCCAGCGCGTCCGCATGTGGCTGAACGGGCCGCTGAGATAGTCGACGAGGATTTGCAGATTCGGCCTATCCAGCGTCACGCGGCTGGTGAAGGTCTGGCGCAGGAGTTTGTAGGCCACCGTCATATCCGCGACCACAACCGCCGTGCCCTTGTCCTTATCTCGATCCTTGTCTCGATCCTTGTCTTGATCCTTGTCTCGATCCTTGTCTTGCCGGCTGCGAAGGCGCATGGCCGCACAGAGCGGTACGAATTCCGGATACTTCTCCAGATCGGCCACCAAATCGAACATTTGCGCCGCGGCATGAGGGAGCTGACGTTTGGCGGAAAATTGCGGCATGTCGATTATCCCTCCCCGTTTTCGGGGAGGGTGGACGCGAGCGTAAGCGAGCGGACGGGTGGGGCTCGGTTCGCACACAGCCCCCACCCGGCCGGCTTCGCCGACCACCCTCCCCCGCGAGCGGGGGAGGGATAAGATGATCTCGTGTGCTCGCGCATTCGCATTATTTCCTCACCTCACGCGCCGCTTTCAGCCGCGCAAAATCCTCTCCGGCGTGATGCGAGGAGCGCGTGAGCGGCGAAGCGGAGACCATGAGGAACCCTTTGGCGTAAGCGATCGTTTCGAGCGCCTTGAATTCATCGGGCGGCATGAAACGCACCACTTCATGATGCTTACGCGTCGGCTGCAAATATTGGCCGATGGTGAGGAAGTCGACACCGGCCGAGCGCAAATCGTCCATCACCTGGAGGATTTCGTTACGCTCCTCCCCTAGGCCCACCATGATCCCGGATTTGGTGAACATGGCGGGGTCGAGTTCCTTCACACGTTGCAGCAGACGCAAAGAATGGAAATAGCGTGCGCCCGGCCGCACGGTGAGATAAAGCGAGGGCACGGTCTCGAGATTATGGTTGAAGACGTCGGGCTTGGCGTCCACCACAAGTTCCAGCGCACCGTCTTTGCGCAGGAAGTCGGGCGTGAGCACTTCGACGGTCGTCGCCGCGCAGGCGCTGCGGATTGCGCGAATGGTGTCGGCGAAATGGCGCGCGCCGCCGTCGGGCAAATCGTCGCGGTCCACCGAGGTCACAACAATATGGGCAAGGCCGAGTTTCGCGGTCGCTTGCGCCACATGCGCAGGCTCCTGCGGATCGAGCGCGCCCGGTAAGCCTGTCTTCACATTGCAGAATGCACAGGCGCGTGTGCAGGTGTCGCCCATGATCATGAAGGTGGCGTGCTTCTTCTCCCAGCACTCGCCGATGTTCGGGCAGCCGGCCTCCTCGCAGACGGTGTGCAGACCATTGGCGCGCATGATGGCGTGCGTTTCGGCATAACCGGCGGAGACCGGTGCCTTCACGCGGATCCAATCCGGCTTCTGCGGCTGCGCCAAATCGACCCGGTGCGCCTTTTCCGGATGGCGCGGGCGTTTCTTGTCGATCTGGTAGACGACCGCCATGGCCCCTACTTACGGCGGCAAGTGGTGCGCCGCAAGTGATGGCGGCTAACGACCTTCGACGGCAAAGGTGCGGAAAGTCGCGTATTTGCCACCAATCTTCTTGGCCTCTTTGAAAGCAGGCGAACTATAGGCCTGCACTGCGGCATCCAAGTTATCGAAAACATTTATGATGACACGCTTCTTGGGCGGCGGCCCTGCGATAGCGACCGTCTTGCCGCCAAGAACGAGCGCGCGATAGCCGGGCGCTTCCGCCAGGGCCTTCCTCGCCAGCGGACCGAATTCTTTCGCATAGCCCACCGGGTCCGTAATGTCGATTTCACCGACGACATAGGCCGGCGGCCGGCCCTGCGCGTGGAGGGCCTGAACGGCGGCAGCGCCAATAACTGCTCCAGTGAGGAGCGACAGAGTGATCACGAGATAATTTTTCATCGTCCGACTTTCTTCGTCCGGTACAGGCCCGAACTTGTTTGCGGGCCGCGACCTATTACATCCAACTACTGTGCGCTCAATTCACGTCTAATTCAACAGCCATCGCCACACGCGCAGGAATAAATGGACGCGCGCGCGCCAGCGCAGCTTGTTGTTAGATCGCGACCGTGTTGGAAACTGTGGCGCCGCCTTTTTACGCCTCCATATAATGCCGATTTCGGCGTAACCGGTTTTACATATTCAAAACTCGCCCGTAAGCATCGAGCACCGCTTCCTTCATCATTTCCGATAGCGTCGGGTGAGGGAAGATCGTGTGCATCAATTCTTCTTCCGTTGTTTCGAGATTCATCGCCACGACATAACCCTGGATCAGCTCGGTGACTTCGGCGCCGACCATGTGCGCGCCGAGAAATTGCCCTGTCTTCTTGTCGAAGATCACTTTCACCAAGCCTTGATCTTCACCCAGCGCAATGGCCTTGCCATTACCGACGAAAGGAAAGCGGCCGACCCGAACGTCGAGCCCCTTTGCCTTCACCGCCTGTTCGGTGAGACCTACCGAGGCGATCTGCGGCGTGCAATAGGTGCAGCCGGGGATCATCGCTTTGTTCATCGGGTGCGGATGCAATCCTTTGATCAACTCGATGCAGACGACGCCCTCATGCTCTGCCTTGTGCGCCAACATCGGCGGCCCCGCCACATCGCCAATGGCATAAATGCCCGGCACATTCGTTTTGCTATAGCCATCGGTGACAATGCAGCCGCGTTCGGTCTTCACGCCGAGTTTTTCCAGGCCAAGATTTTCAATATTGCCGACGACACCGACCGCGGAGATGACACGCTCCACCGTGAGAGTCTGCGTCTTACCGCCCTCCTCGATCGTCGCCGTGACGCTGTCGCTTTTCTTGTCGAGCTTGGTCACTTTGGCATTGGTCAGAATCTTGATGCCTTGCTTCTCGAAGCTCTTGCGCGCGAAAGTCTGAATCTCATGGTCCTCGACGGGAAGGATCTGTGGCAGCACTTCGACTACCGTTACTTCTGCGCCGAAATTGCGATAGAACGAGGCGAATTCGATGCCGATGGCGCCAGAACCGATCACGAGCAGCGATTTCGGAATAGCCGGCGGCACCATGGCCTCGAAATAGGTCCACACCAATTTTTTGTCTGGCTCCAGGCCCGGCAGAACGCGCGGCCGCGCGCCGGTGGCGATGATGATGTGTTTGGCCTGATATTGGCCCGGGCCGAGCGCGCCTTTCGGCGCCCCCTCCCTACCGTCCCCCGCAAGCGGGGGCGGGTTTAATGGAGATTTTCCCGCTTGCGGGGAAGGGTCGGGTTGGGGCTTCACGGTGATATTGCCGGGCGCGTCGATAATCGCCTCGCCCCAGATCACCTGCACTTTGTTTTTTTTCATGAGGAAGCCGACGCCGTCGCTCAAACGCTTCGCCACCCGGCGCGAGCGATCGACGATGGCTTTGGCGTCGAAGCCGACATTGTCGGCTTTCAGGCCGTAATCCTTCGCATGCCGCATGGTTTGATAGATCTCGGCGGAGCGTAGAAGCGCCTTGGTCGGAATGCAGCCCCAATTGAGGCAAATGCCGCCGAGATAATCGCGCTCAACGATCGCGGTTTTGAACCCAAGCTGCGCCGCGCGAATAGCTGTGACGTAACCGCCGGGACCGGAGCCGATGATGAGAACGTCGAAAGATGTATCAGACATTAGGTACTTGCTTTCAGTTTGTCATGGCCGGACTTGCTTGCCCGGCCGAAGCTCGTTCTTACGAGCGAAGTCCGGTCCCGCCATCTACGTCTTACTTGCAACAATGCATGGAAGAAAGACGTGGATGCCCGCGACGGATGCGGGAATGATGTCGAGTGTGTTGCCCGTTCTCACCAAAACTACACCACCATCATCACGGGGTTTTCGATCAGCGTCTTGAACGCGCCGATGAGTTCGGCCCCGAGCGCTCCGTCAACCGCGCGGTGGTCGCAGGAAAGGGTCACGCTCATGATGGTGGCGATTTCGATCTTGCCGTTGACGGCGACAGCGCGCTCCTCGCCGGCGCCGACCGCGAGAATGGTCGATTGCGGCGGGTTTATCACGGCGGTGAAGTCCTTGATGCCATACATGCCGAGGTTTGAGACCGACGTTGTGCCGCCCTGATATTCGTGGGGCTTGAGCTTCTTTCCGCGGGCGCGCTCGGAGAGATCGCGCATTTCCTTGGAAATGGCGGAGAGCGATTTGCTCTCGGCATTGCGGACGATCGGCGTGATGAGACCCGCAGGCAGCGCCACGGCGACACCGATATCGGAATGTTTGTGGCGCAACAGGCCGGCTTCGGTCCAGCTCACATTCGCATCGGGCACGCGTTGTAGCGCGAGCGCGAGCGCTTTGATGACGAAGTCGTTGACCGAGAGCTTGTAAGCCGGCTTGCCGTCTTTGTCCTTCGGGGCGGCGGTGTTGATCTCCTCGCGCGCCTTGATCAGCTTGCCGATATTGCAATCGACCGTGAGATAAAAATGCGGAATGGTCTGCGCCGAAGCAGTTAGGCGTTGCGCAATAGTTCGCCGCATATTGTCATGCGGCACAAAATCGTAACTGCCCTCTTCATAGAGGGCGCGGATTTGCGCATCCGACATCAAGGGCGCGATGGCGAGCGCTCCGGTGAGAGCGGCAGGCTGCATGGGTGGTGCGCGCAGGTCCTTACCGGATTTGGCCTCTTCAATGTCGCGCGCGATTACGCGGCCATGCGGGCCGGAGCCTTGCACGCGTGACAGATCGATGCCGGATTCTTTCGCGAGGCGCCGCGCGAGCGGGGAGGAGAAGATGCGATTTCCATGAGAAACAGGAACCCCCTCACCCGCCGCGCGGCGCGCGGCGACCTCTCCCCCCTGGGGAGAGGTCGGCTCAGTGCCTTGCCGCACACTCGACGGGACTCCCTCTCCCCGCTGGGGAGAGGGTTGGGGTGAGGGGGATACTGAAGTTGTTTTTGGCTCTGGCGCTTTTATTTGCGCACTCCTCGCTATGCCCGCCGCCGCCTTCACATCCTCGCCTTCGCCCGCCAACACGGCGATGACGGCATTCACCGGCACGTCTTGCGTCCCCTCCGGCACCACGATCTTGGCAAGCGTGCCATCATCAACCGCCTCATATTCCATCGTCGCTTTGTCAGTTTCGATTTCGGCTATCACGTCGCCGGATCTCACCTTGTCGCCCTCTTTCTTCAGCCAGCGCGAGAGATTGCCTTTCTCCATTGTCGGCGACAGCGCGGGCATGAGGATATTGGTGGGCATGGGAGGCGCTTACCGATAGCAGACTGATTTTGCCGCCTCGATCACTTCGGCAATCGAAGGCAGTGCGAGCTTTTCAAGATTGGCGGCATAAGGCATGGGCACATCTTTACCCGAGACACGCGCCACCGGCGCATCCAAATAATCGAAGGCCTGCTCCATGAGCCGTGCGGCGATTTCTGCGCCGACGCCAGACTGCGCCCAGCCCTCCTCCACCGTCACCGCGCGGCCGGTTTTCTGCACGGAAGCAACCAGCGTCGCGATATCCATCGGTTTGAGCGTGCGCAGGTCGATGACTTCGGCATCGATCCCTTGCGCCGCCAAATCCCCGGCAGCCTGCAACGCGTAAGTCATGCCCATGGACCAGGAGATAATGGTGACGTCCTTGCCTTCGCGCGCAACGCGCGCTTTGCCGATCGGCAACACAAAATCGTCGAGCATCGGCACCGGCGAAGAATGGCCATAAAGAATTTCGTTTTCGAGGAAGATGACCGGATTGGGATCACGGATCGCGGCTTTGAGCAATCCTTTGGCGTCGGCGGCGTTAGATGGCGAAACCACTTTCAAGCCGGGAATGTGCGAATACCAAGATGAATAATCCTGGCTGTGCTGAGCGGCGACGCGCGCGGCCGGGCCATTGGGACCGCGAAAGACAATCGAGCAGCCCATTTGTCCGCCGGACATATAAAGCGTCTTCGCCGCCGAATTGACGATCTGGTCCAACGCCTGCATGGCGAAATTGAAGGTCATGAATTCGACAATGGGTTTAAGACCCGCCAGCGCCGCGCCGATACCCAAGCCGGCAAAACCATGTTCGGTGATCGGCGTGTCGATGACGCGTTTGTCGCCAAATTCCTGCAACAGGCCTTGCGTGACCTTGTACGCACCTTGATATTCGGCGACTTCTTCGCCCATCACAAAGACATCTTTGTCACGGCGCATTTCTTCCGCCATGGCGTCGCGCAGCGCTTCGCGCATGGTCATCGTAACCATTTCGGTGCCTTCGGGTATTTTGGGGTCGGCGGCGATGTGAACGGCCGGAGTCCGGGACACCCCGCCCGGCGCGGCATTCGCCGCGCCACCCTCCCCACTGAACTCGGGTTTACCCGAGTTCAGACTTTTAAAGTGGTCGAAGTCGGATATATCCGACTTCGACTGTGGGGATGGATAAGGCTGTGCCGCCGCCGCGTCTATCCCTCCCCCGCTTGCCGGGGCGGGTGTCGGCGAAGCCGCCGGGTGGGGGGCGCCTTCGGCTTTTTTCTCCAGCGATTTAGCAGCCGCAATCGCCCGATTGACCACCGACTTGTCTTCGCCCTCACCAATAATCACCGCAATTGGCGTGTTCACGGCGACATCGACGGTGCCTTCCGGCACGAGGATTTTGCCGAGGATGCCGTCGTCTGCGGCTTCCACTTCCATGGTCGCCTTGTCGGTTTCAATCTCGGCGATCACATCGCCGGATTTAATTTGATCGCCCTCTTTCTTGAGCCACTTGGTCAAATTGCCCTTTTCCATGGTGGGCGACAGCGCAGGCATAAGCACTTCGGTCGGCATGATCCGCTCGATGATTTCAGCGATAAACGTCGGAGTAAAGTTCAGACGCAGGCGGTTCAGCATCGTGAATCGCGAATTCGGATGCTTGATTGATGAGAGCACGCACTTCGCTATCGATCTTCTTCAAAGCGTCTTCGTTGGCGAATTTCTTTTCCAGAATGCGCTGACGCTCCATATCGATGGGGTCGTGGGTTGCGCGGACCTTATCAACCTCTTCGCGCGTGCGGTATTTGGCGGGATCCGACATCGAGTGACCGCGATAACGATAGGTGAGCATTTCCAAAATATATGGCCCCCTACCGCTGCGGCACCATTGCGCGGCTTTTTCACCGGCCGCCCTTACGGCACGGATATCCATACCATCGACTTGCTCGCCGGGTATATTAAATGACAGACCGCGCTTCGACAGATTGATTTGCGCCGAGGAGCGATCGATCGAGGTTCCCATGGCGTAGCGGTTGTTCTCGATCACATAGAGGGCCGGAAGACTCCAGAGCGCGGCCATGTTGAAGCTTTCGTAAACCTGACCTTGGTTGGCGGCGCCATCGCCAAAATACGTCACCGAAATATTGTCGTTACCTCGATAATGATTGGCAAAGGCCAGTCCCGTCCCCAGCGGCACCTGCGCGGCAACGATGCCGTGACCGCCATAAAAACCTTTCTCGACGCTGAACATATGCATCGAGCCACCTTTACCTTTGGAATAGCCATGCACGCGGCCGGTGAGTTCCGCCATCACGCCCTTCGGCTCCATGCCACATGCAATCATGTGACCGTGATCGCGGTAGCCGGTGATGACTTGATCGCCCGGCTTGAGCGCCATTTGCATTCCGACGACGACGGCTTCTTGACCGATATAAAGATGACAAAACCCGCCGACCAGGCCCATGCCGTACATCTGCCCCGCCTTTTCCTCAAAGCGGCGAATGGTCAGCATGGTGCGATAAGCTGAAATCTCCTCATTTCTGCTGAACTCCGCCGCAGCGCCGCCTGGCGACTCTTTCGCAAAGTTCGCATTAAGATTTTTCGAAGCGAGGGCCATTGGCGCGTTCCTAGAGCATTATCCATTTAGATTTGAGTCGCTTCAGCTTCCTGACATCTTGCTTGCGCAAGACTTTTGTCCCGTTGTCTTGCTTGCGCAAGACTTTTGTCCCGTTGTCCCGAAAACCGGTTCCCACCTCGGATCAAGTCCGACGGCAGGCTTTTTCGAGATCATGCGCGAGACCGCGCACCGACCTTGCTGGGCCTTGGTCCCGACTTTCATAGCTTAAACCGACATAATGCGGAAGCGCGAGAGCACCAGCCCGTTATGCTCCGTTATCAGCAAGGATATGGCCGCACAGACAATGGCATGCGTGGATAACGCGGCCCCACGACACACGTGATATTTGCTTACATTATCGGGGCAACCGATGTAATTTTCATGCCCATTAAATGATTGGTGCGCAATGTCTCTCTCCCGCGAATTTTAACGGTCCGGCGGTTGTGGCTGCAGCAGGAATACCAGATCACGCGGGTCGGCATAACCCAGGAGCGCACGCGCCCGCTCGTCCAGTATATCGGGGTCGAGTTGATCGGACCGCAAAAGCGCCAGGCGATGCTCCCAATGCCTGCGCTCGGCTTTAAGCCGCGCCAGCTGAAGGTGCATCGAAGAAAGCTGCTGTTCCAGATCGGCCTGCGCGCGCAATCCGTGGTTGCCCGTGAAGGCATTCACGGCGAAGTAGCCGATAAATGTCGCGGCGAAGAGATAAAGACCGAGCGCGGTCACGACGGTGCGGCGGCGGCGATTTAAGACCATAATCAGTGACCATGCGCCAGGGCCGTTAAAGGGGCTTTAATGGGCAAGCCCATCCTCCTTGGGGTGGGAGCCTGGGCCGATTCTTCAAAGATAACGGAGAGCAAGCCTAAACCCGGTGCCTTATCTCATTAAGCACGAAGTTGCCTAGGCGCTTGCCGCGATTGCGCAGCATTTTCACGAGGCCCTGATCTACGAAATAAGTCAGCAGGATGGAGTCGCGCGTCTTGACGCGATTATGCACCGCGTCAGCCGAATGCCAGCTATTGCTGCCCACCGCAAAGGCGTAGCCTGTGTTCGGGGCAAAACGCATTTGCATACGCTTGGGCATGGAGCCGTCGGGCAGTTTTTCGTGAAAAATCGTGCCGATGTCGGTGTTCGCATCGTCCTTCGGCAAATAAAGCTGAACGGTAATGCCCTTCCAGTGGGTGTCGGTGTGCGGCGTGATCAGATAGCCGGGAATGTCGCGGGTCAGGATCGGAATGGGATACATGCCGACTTTGGCGTAACCATCGCCGAAACGCTGTTTCAGGCCGGGCGCGAGATGACGGATGAAGGCCTGCTTTACTTTCTCCGAGCAGAGCGCGCGGCCGACAACATCCCATAACGCGCGCTTTTCCGGCGGCAAATTGCGGACATATTCGGGAAAGAGATCAATTTTCACACGTGTGTGCGTGCCGTCTTCGAGATCGTGGCCTTTGCTACGCCCGTGCATCGGCCGGTAGTCGCGCGGCTCCGGCATGAGCGCGAGAATTTGCGTGTAGAGGTCATCGGGAAAAACGCGATCAAATTCGAGGTGGTAAAATGGCGCCTCAACTGCCCGCGCCATCTCGACCGATTTCGCTACATAATCGCTCAGATGATCGACTGCCCGACGGCGCTCCTGTCCGGAAAGCGCGACGCTCTGGTCCATGGAGTTGCCTAGTGTTTTGGACACTTGAATAGCGCCAATGTGCGGCTATTCGGTCGTCAAGGCAAGTTAGGCAACCCGTAATGAAAACGCGTTCTGCATCACCGATCATCATCAACAACAACTCGACCTGGAGTCGTGCCGACCAAAATCCCGCTCGGCCCATCTACGATGTTTGCGACATTTCAAGCATCAATCTCTTCCGCATCCGGGGCTGATTGCGCATTTATAGGTGGCAATTGTATTTACGATTTCGTCATGACCGTGAATTTTCAACGTTTGGGTAAGTGCGTCAAGCAAATCGTTCAGTATGTCACGATCAAGCAACGCACTATCTATTCGACGAAGTGCCGATAGATCGTGATGTTGATCGCCGTTAAACCATTGTTTTGCACCGTAACTCGACGCACGTTTGACAAGTTGTATATATTCAGGTCTTTTTCGCACTGCGGCTTTTAAGTTACCGTCTTCGTGAAAATGCAGAACCCTGTCCAAATTATTCAATTCATCGAAAGGATCGCGACTAGAACCATTCTGACGATGCGGATTCGATAGCAGTGCTTTGGCCTCGAGATCTAGAACAGCATTGTTTACAACGACTGAAAGCCCCGGATCCAGATCGGCGACCCGTCGCCCTGCTGCCTCGAAAGACATTTTTGGACTACGAATAGCAATAGCTGCCTCAACATCGGCAAAGAGCTTTTTATCGGAAGTGATCCACCGTGGCGACGTGCCATTTGTCTTCCTGATTGCAGAAAGATCCTCTTTAACGCGTTGGTCCAAGATCCCGGGAGTGAGTTTCTGCTTGTCCATTTTCGCAGGAGGCGCGGACCTTTTAGGGGCTGGTTGAGTGCTCCCTTGTTGGGCGGGGGTTGCAGGACGAGATACTGGTCCAGCCATTTTCCACCTCTTAATCTCAGCGATTATAACAATTGAGAATTATACTATCATTGTGTCTGACGGCGCTTTGTAACTTAGATGACACTCTCCAATGTAAAAACGGCGTTCCAGCTTGCGTCCACCGGTCGCCCCCGGGCTCTTTTATCGTTTTCGCCATTGCACCCCGCTCCCCTCGTACCCCCACGTCGCGTAAACGCCGGCCCAGGTGAAGCCGCCGCCAAAGGCGGCGAGCAGCAGGCGATGGCCGGATTTTAGCTTTTTCTCGTAGTCCCAAAGGCAGAGCGGAATCGTTGCATTGGTGGTATTGCCGTATTTGTGAATGGTCACCATCACGCGCTCCATCGGCACGCCCATGCGTTCGGCGGTCGATTGGATGATGCGCTTGTTGGCTTGATGCGGCACGAGCCAATCGATCATATCGGCGCGCAAATTGTTGCGCGTCATGATTTCGCCCGCGACTTCCGCCATTTTAGCAACGGCGAATTTGTAAACGGCGGCGCCCTCCTGGTGGACGTAATGGAGGCGCCTCGCTACGGTCTCCTCGCTCGCCGGCATGCGGCTGCCGCCTGCTTTTTGATGCAAATAAATCATGCCGGAGCCGTCTGAGCGAACAAGCGTATCCATGATGCCTTCGCCGTTCTTGCTTGCTTCCAAGAGCACAGCGCCCGCTGCGTCACCGAACAACACGCAAGTTGCGCGATCGGTATAATCGATGATCGATGACATCTTGTCCGCGCCAACGACCACTATTTTGCGCGCGCTTCCTGCGGCAATGAATTGCGCGGCGACTGTCAACGAATAAAGAAAGCCCGAGCAAGCCGCTTGCACATCGAACGAGCCGATGTTGCGGATGCCGACCATGTCGCAGATGAGATTGGCGGTCGAGGGAAATTGCAGATCCGGCGTTGTGGTCGCGCAGATCAAAAGATCGATGTCTTCCGGCGCCACGCCCGTTTTGGCCAAGAGGCCGGAAACGGCCTCGGCACCCATATGCGAGGTGCCGAGCCCCTCGCCTTTGAGAATATGTCGCGTTTTGATGCCGGTGCGCTCGGTGATCCAGGCATCGCTGGTATCGACCAAACGCGCCAAATCCGCGTTGGTCAACATGTCCGGCGGGAGGTAGCCGTGAACGCCGCTGATGGTGGCGCGGGGTGGAGGGGGCAAATGAACGGAGTCCTGTGTTTGACGATGAGACAGGCCCATTGGCTTCGGACCGGCCTGAGAGGAGGAAAATTACGTGGTCGAGAGAGGCCGCGCCATAGATTATGACGCCGGCGCTTGACTTTATCCGCAAAACTTTAAAACGGCATGAGCAGCCCGCTCGCTAGGCGGCGCTCCGTCGAGCTGCATCGAGGCGTCCAGGCCGGTGAAAGCCTTAATCTGAAGCCGCCGCTGCGGCGAGTCATCGAGGAGCGGCAGAACGGCCGCGCTCAATCTGTCGGCTTTGCAATCCCGTTGCAGGACTTCAGGCACGATGTCTTCGCCGAGGACCAAGTTCGCCAAGATGACGCTCGGCGTTTTGATGAGAAGGCGCGCCACGATTTCCTCTATTAATGGCACCCGATAGGCCGCGACCATCGGTACGCCGGCCAGTGCAAGCTCCAAGGTCGATGTGCCGGATTTGGTCAACGCCGCCCGCGCGGTGCGAAATGCGGCGTCCTTTGCTCCGCTGTCGGTGACCACGCGCACCGGCACCGGCCAGGATGCAACGGCTTCGCGCACCCTATCGGCAAGATGGGAAACGGCGGGCACAACCACGTCGAGCGGGCTTTTACGTTTTGCGATGAGTCCCACCGCTTCGCCAAAGACCGGTGCCATGCGCTGAATTTCGCCCGCGCGGCTGCCGGGCAGCACCAGCAGAAGCGGCGGATCGGCACAGCGACGCTCAGCCTCTTGCCCATTCGGCCGGAGCCGCCCGACCTGTTCGCCGAGTGGATGCCCGACGAACGCGCAAGGCGGTCCACCCAAGCGCCGCATGACCTCCGGCTCGAAAGGCAGCAATGCAAGAACGTGATCGACATAGGGGCGCATGGCGCGCGCGCGGCCCGGCCGCCAGGCCCACACGGATGGGCACACATAATCGACGATCGGGATCGACGGCGCTAACCGGCGCACCCGGCGCGCCACGCGATGGGTAAATTCGGGACTGTCGATGATCACCAGAACGTCCGGTTTAGCGGCGGCGACAGCGGCAGCCGTCTCATGAATGCGGCGAAAAATCTTCGGCAGACGTCCGGCAATGGCGGTAAGGCCCATGATCGCCAGATCGCCGAGCGGGAACGGACTCGCCACTCCTTCAGCTGCCATATGCGCGCCGCCGATGCCGAAGAAACGCGCTTGGCCCTCCGTGGCCCGCTTGATTGCGGCAATCAAAGCCGCCCCTAACCGGTCGCCGGATTCCTCGCCGGCCACCAAAAATATGCCCGGAGCCGAGGCGGCATTTGCACCTACCGCAGAGGTCACGGCGTTTCCCCAGCCCGCGCACCCAGCACGAAAAGGCCGGCGCGATCGGCTGCGGCGATCAGCCGATCGGCTTGCGCAACGATCGTCTCGTTGGCCACGCCCGCAATGCCGGCAAGCTTCGCCTGGCCGACACGTTCAATCGTTTGCGGGCCAAGCGATGGAAGATCGAACCGGCGGTCCTGGCCCGGTTTTGGCGCTTTCACCAAAACGCCCGTTCCCACCGCCGCGCGGACGCGACCCTGCAGGCGCATTTCAGCAACCCGTGCCAACATTTCATCAGTGCCCTCAGCCGCCTCCACGGCCAGCACATGCCGGTCTGCCACCACGACGGCCTGGCCAACATCGAAGGGGCCAGCGGCGCGCAGATAATCGAGGCCGAGCGCTATATCGGCGCGGTCACGCGTCGATGGCTGCACGCGGCCAAGCACGCCTTCAGGCAAAAGGATTTTCGGCGCCACTTCATGGGCGCCGCGCATACGAAAACCCTCGCCTTCGAGCAGCTTGCCCATGCCGGACAAGAGATGATTGTCGCCGCCGCGAAACGCCTTGAGGACCTTCGGCAAATAACTCAAACCGACAAGATCGAGATGAACCCGCCGGAGCGAGGGACGCAGCAATGCGCCGATGAAGACCACGTCACGGCACCCCTCGGCGCGCGCGAGCCGCATGAAACGGCCGAGCTGTCCGACATAGAGCCAATGATGGGGATAACCTTCAACGGCCGCGCCTTCGGCCGCGCCGCGCAGCGGAAACAGCACGACGCGGCGGCCGCTCGCCGCCACCAGATCCGCCACCGCCAACGGCAAACTGCCGCCGCCGCAAATCATGGCGAGTGGCCCTCCCTCATCGCCAGTTCCCGTGGCGGTCATACACCCTCGTCGGCTTGGCCGCGCTTAACGGCCATCGTCAACGGGCGCTTTCCGGCGCGGATAAAATCGATGATTTTACCGATAAGAGGATCATCGGCACAGTGTGCGGCAACCTGTTCAAGACGGGCGCGAAATTCACCCTCGCCGAAAAACAAGCTTTGATAGGCCGCACGAACGCGATGGATCTCCGCTTTCGTGAAACCGCGCCGGCGCATGCCGACCACGTTGAGCCCGATCAATTGGGCAAGCGGCCCATGCGCCATGCCCCAGGGGATGACGTCGGCGCGCACGCCACTTAATCCTACGATCATGGCGCCTTCTCCAATGCGCACAAATTGGCGAACCGCCACGCCGCCGCCGAAAACAACATTGTCGCCGACGCTCACATGGCCGCCGAGAACCGTATTATTCGCGAACACGACCTTGTTGCCGATCTTGCAGTCGTGCGCCACATGGCTGCCAGCCATGAAGAAGCAACCGTTTCCGACTTCGGTCACGCCACAATCGTCCTCCGTGCCGGTATTCATGGTGACATTTTCGCGAATATCGCAATCGGCGCCGACGATCAGGCGCGTCGGTCCACCACGATAGTTGACGGATTGCGGCGGCGCGCCGAGCGACGCGAAAGGATAGATCACAGTGCGCGGACCGATTTGAGTGTGGCCGCCGATATTGACGTGAGCGATAAGTCGACAACCAGCGGCGATGCTCACATGAGGGCCGATGGTGCAATAAGGACCGATCGTGACGTCGTCTCCGATACGTGCACCGTCGGCAATGCGCGCGGTGGAATCAATTGTTGCGGCGTTCATGCGTCGAAAATCATCGCGCCGACATCGGCTTCGGCCACGACTTGACCGGCGACTTTGGCTTCGCCGTGATACCACCACATGAGTTTTCGCTGCGCGGTTTTGGTCATATGATATTCGATCGTATCCCCCGGTAGCACGGGCTTTCGGAATTTGGCTCTGTCGATGGTGAGAAAGAAGACCTGCTTCGGCCGCACCGATGCGGTTTTCGCGATACACAAGACACCGGCCGTCTGCGCCATACCTTCGATCATGAGCACACCGGGAAAGACCGGATTTTCGGGGAAGTGACCTTGGAAGTGCGGTTCGTTGATGGTGACGTTTTTGATGCCGATGCCAAAGTCGTCGCCGCGAATGTCGACGACGCGGTCCACCATAAGAAACGGATAGCGGTGCGGCAGCATTTTCAACACCGCCGCGATGTCGGCCGATTCAAGTCGTGTCACCGCTTTTTCCATAACAGCTCTCTTGACTCAATCTGCGGCAATTTCGCTTCCGCCTTTTCTTCTTGCTTTGAGTTCGCGTCTGGCCAACCGTTCAACAAGCATCATTTCTCGGAACCATTGCTTCAACGGCTTGGCGGGCGTGCCGCCCCAGCGTGCGCCGGCGGGCACATCGCCATGGACGGCGCCGATAGCCGCGATCTGCGCTCCCTCGCCTATCCTGACATTATTGTTTACGCCGACACGGGCCCCCAAGACCACGAAATCTTCCAGTATTGACGAACCTGAGATTCCCGTCTGCGCCACGATGATGCAATGGCGGCCGATAGTGACATTGTGGCCGACCTGCACAAGATTGTCGATCTTGGTGCCTTCACCGATGATCGTATCGCGCAATGCGCCTCGGTCGATTGTTGAACCGGCGCCGATCTCGACCTCATCTTGGATAATGACGCGTCCCACTTGCGGTATCTTGAGGTGCCCTTTTGCCCCCATAACAAAACCGAATCCGTCCTGACCAATATTGCATCCGGGGTGCACCCATACGCGGTCGCCGATCAACGCATTGCTGATGGTCGCGCCGGCGCCCACCGAGCAATCGCGGCCGATGCGAACCTCGCTTCCGATCACCGCGCAGGCGCCGATGAAGGTTCCGCTCCCGATTTCGGCGCAAGGACCGACCACGGCTCCTGGTTCGACCGTCACATCGCTCTCGAGCCGTGCCGTCGAATGGACGTGGGCCCCGGCGATCGCGCCCGGAGCGGCCAGAGATGACGGCCTTAGAGCATGAGGAAACATAGCCCGGGCGACGACGACAAAGGCGCGATAAGGCTCGGGCACAACAAGTTTTACAACATGCGACGGTAATGCATCGGCCAGAGCCGCATAGGTGATACAGGCGCCGGCATGGGTCTTTGCGGCAGCGGCAATGAGGTTCTTATTGTCAAAAAAGGTAAGATCGCGCGGATTTGCCCGATCGAGCGGTGCAATGCCGGTGATTGGATGTTTCCGTGATAGCACCGGAGCCGCCGATCCAATCAAAGAGGCGATCTCTTCAAGTGTAAGACCGGACGACTGTCGTAAAAAAACCGGCTCGCTCATTTCGTCAAAGCCGACGCGGTGCACCTTCCCGTAATCGCGTCAAACGAGATAGGCGGTTGGTTTTTCGTTACTGCTTATAGACTCTAGAATTTTACAGTCTAGTGGAGTGGATTTGACATTCGCTACCCACCTGGCCGCAAGCTCGCGAAGCGAATGTCAAATCCAAAACTCCACTAGAAACTTATATTTGGCTCATGGTCTTTCAATTCAAACATTCGCAAAAGATCCCCGCCGAAATGGGTAGCGAATGTTTGAATCAGACCACTAGAATTTCGTGCCCCCGCTGAAACGGAAGACTTGCGTGCGGTCGCAAATTTGTCTGATGCCGTCACTCGCCGTCCCGCAGTATTTGGTCAACGGATAGGCGAAATCGAAACGCAGCGGTCCGAGCGGAGAATCCCAGAGCAGGCCGACGCCAACGGAACTGCGGATATCGGCGGCACTGTCGAGGCCGACCCGCAAATTCTCGCCAGTTTGAGGAAAACTTCTTGGCCCCTGATAATCCCACAGCGCGCCCGCATCCGCGAAGGCGGCAAGTTTGATGCCGATCTCCTTCGGCAAGAAGTAGAGCGGGGTCTGCGCCTCAAAACTTGCGCCCCAATAGAGCGATCCGCCAAGCGCGTCGTTGGTCGTACCCGTTGTCAGATCACGTGGACCGATGCCGGAAGGCTCAAACCCGCGTACCAGATTGGGTCCCATCTGGAAATGGTCGAGCATGCGCAAATCGTCGCCGCCCCAGCCGGCGACATGGCCGCCCTGCATGTGAAGAACGCTCACAACGTCAGGGAAAATTTCGTAATAGTGACGCGCTTCGACTTGCGTGCGGATGAAGTTCACGTCGCCACCCACGCCGGCAAAGTCCTGCTTGAAATCGGCGTAGATGCCGCTGGTGGGCGATTGGGCATTGTCGAGGGTATTGTACGCAAGCGTGTAGCCGATCAACGAGGTTGTCACAGGACCTTGAGCGAGTTCCTTACGCACGGGAAGCGATGCTTCACCGTCTCTAAAGCATTGGTCGCCCGGCTGGACCCCCAGTCCCGTGCCGTTACGAAAATCTCTAGCCGCTGCCGAGTTAACGCAGTCATTAAGCGCTGCTGGAAGCGTAATTTCCTGCCGATAAATCGAATAGCGCGGCTGAAGCGCTAGCTCCTCGGTGAGGGCAAAACCCAGGCGCAGGTTCGCGCCAACCGTCTTGGTATCGTACGAGGCAAATGAGGAGGCCAGATTTTCGCGCGAAAAGAGATCGATGGCGCCGGACATGCGATAGCCAAGCAGATAAGGTTCGACAAAAGACAAATCGAATCCACGGGTACGCTGACCGAGGCTTGCGGATATTTTCGCGAATTCGCCACGGCCGAGCACGTTACGATCGGCAACACTGACTTCGGCAATAAGCCCGTTGGCGGTGGAATACCCACCGGATACGGAGAACTCACCGGTCGGCTGCTCCTCGACATTGACATTGACAATGACACGGTCGGGAGCCGAGCCGGGTTCGTTGGTGATCTTGACCGTCTTAAAAAATCTCAAATTCTTCAGACGGCGCTCCGCCCGATCGATAAGCGAACGGTTATAGGCATCGCCTTCCCCAATATCGAACTCGCGGCGAATAACATAATCGCGCGTGCGCGTGTTGCCGTAAATGTTGATGCGTTCGATATAGGCGCGCGCGCCCTCCTCGACGACGAAAGCAAGATTGATCGTTCGATTCTCGACGTTGCGTTCGCCGCGCGGCTGCACCGTGGCGAAGGCATAGCCACGCTTGGCAGCCTCAATCGTCATCGCTTCGACGCTCTTTTCAACGAGATCGGCGTTGTAGACGCTGCCGGAACCGAGTTTGATTTCGCCGCGCAACAGGTTGGGATCGATGACGTGCACGTTCGAAACAACGTCCACGGTGCCGACGTGATAAAGTGGCCCTTCGTCAATGGTGAAGACGACGATAAAACCCTTCCGTCCCGGATCGTATTCGCCAACTGCTGAAACGATACGCACATCGGCATAGCCATGTTTCAAATAGAAACGGCGCAGCAAGTCGCGGTCGGCCTCCACGCGATCCGGATCGTAAATATCCGTCGTTTGCAGGAAGCTCAGAAAATTGCTTTCTGTCGTCTTGATGACGTTTCTTAAACGCCCGCCCGAAAACGCGCGAGCACCGATGAATCGAATCGATTTCACGCCGGTCTTTTGACCCTCCTTGATTTCGAAGACCAGGTTCACGCGGTTGTTCGGCAATTCAATGATTTTCGGCACAACCGTGACATCGAAGCGGCCGCTGCGATGATAAATTTCAATAATGCGCTGCACGTCGGATTGAACGACAGGCTTCGACAGCGTGCCGCGTGGCTTGGACTGCACCTCGACCTTGAGCTGATCGTCTTTCGCCTTCTTGTTTCCCTCAAAGGCAACCTGGTTAATCACCGGATTCTCAACGACGCTGACGACCAGGCGGCCGCCGGGACGCGTGATCCGCACATCCGAGAAAAGTCCGGTGGCATAGAGAGATTTGATCGCATCGTCGATTTCGGCAGGACCAAGTTGCCCGCCGGGCCCCGAGTGAAAATAAGAGCGGACGGTCTCCGCCTCCACGCGGCGATTTCCCTCTATGACAATCGACCGAGGCGTTTGCGCAGCCGCGAGCGTCGTTGACGCGACGACAGCCAGGGCGAAGCCGACAAGGATACCTCCGAGGACCACACAGCGATGGGCTGCTCCCCGAACCGAGCGGACGTTAATTCCCATGCAGTCACGCGCCTTCTTGATTACCTTATTACTTTACTAGTTTACTTTGTACGCGACTTCTACGCTACCTCACGTCTTAAATCCCCGCCGCCCGTGAGCTGGCCGGTGGCCGGGCTAGTTCCGGTTGCTTTTTACAGGGTTTTACGCACACTGCAATTGAAACTACCGGCAGACTTTCCCTTTCCCCTCAAAAAGTTGTCCGCCGCTCCTTGCTCGACAACTAAGAGGCGGCCGGCCGAAAGATGTCATTAAAAGTTGCAAAAATCATCAACATGACGACAATTGCCAGGCCAATGCGAAAGCCGATTTCTTGAGCGCGTTCGGACAAGGGGCGGCCACGAACCGCCTCAAATGCATAGAACAAAAGGTGACCGCCGTCGAGCAATGGAATTGGAAACAGGTTGAGAAGTCCTATCGATACTGAAAGAACTGCCGTCAAATGCATGAGTGGCGCAAACCCCGCCGATGCCACCTGTTCTGAGACTTGGGCAATGCGGATAGGCCCGCCGAGCTGATCGGCCAACTCGCGGCCGATGAAAATTCCTCCGACATAGGAAAACGTCTGGTCCACAATGAACCAGGTCTCCTCGACGCCGGCAGCGATTGCCGCGATTGGCCCGTATTTTACAGTTTTGACGTTTCCGTCCGTGGTTGAATGCTGAATTCCGAGTACGCCGAGCCGATAGGCGTTGCCAAAATTATCCTTCAGTTCGCGCAACTGCGGAACTGCTTTCAAAGTCACCTGCACACCGCCGCGATCAACGTCGATGTTGAGCGGTTTCCCAGTGCTGACTGCTACGATACGTCGGATATCACCAAAATTGTCAATTCGCCGCCCGTCAATAGACGTAACGAGATCGCCCGGTTTAAAACCGGCAGCCTCAGCCGCGCTGCCGGCTTGAACGCTGTCGACCCGCGCGCTGATCACCTGCTTACCGACGGTCATGAAAAGACCGGCAAAAATCAATGTGGCCAGAATGAAATTGGCAATCGGCCCGGCCGCGGCAATGGCGGCACGCGAGCCGACCGGTTTATGCAAGAAACTGCCCCTTTTCTCGTCGTCCGTCATGGCCGCCGCCGCCTCATAGTCGGGCGCACTCGCCGCATTCTCGTCGCCAAAGAATTTCACGTAACCGCCGAGTGGTATCGCCGAGATTTTCCAACGCGTGCCTTGGCGGTCGTTAAACCCGATGATTTCCGGACCAAACCCGAGCGAAAAGGTGGTGACCTTCACGCCGCGCCAGCGCGCCACCAAAAAGTGCCCGAGTTCATGAAAGAACACGATGATTGTCAGCACAAATAAGAAAGGAATGAGATAAGCGCCGAGATTGGTTCCAAATGCACTCAGACTGTTCATAAGACTAAACATTTTGTCTATCCCTTATTGGCTTTTCTATCCTCTGTTGACGCCGGTCCGGCTCAATCACAGCGATAGCAACGCGGATGATTAAGATGTCTTTACGGCAATTTCGGGCAAGAGGGCATGGGCCAATTGTCTCGCATCATGGTCAACAGCGAGTGCATTTTCGATGCTGTCCGGTTCCGCCAAAAGCCCTTGCTCCGCCGCGGCCTCGAGGGTCGCCTCAACAAGAGCCGGTATGGCCGGAAACGCGATTTTACCGGCAATGAATTCAGCAACGGCGACTTCATCGGCCGCATTTAGCACAGTCGGCGCCGCGCCCCCAGTTTCCATGGCCTGACGCGCCAGCGCCAACGCCGGAAAGCGCTTCAAATCTGGTTCCTCGAAACTCAGGTCGCGCACACGAGCAAGTTCAAGTCGCGGCGCGGGTCCGTGAATACGCTCCGGCCACGCCAGACAATGTGCGATCGGGATGCGCATATCGGGCGCGCCAAGTTGAGCGACAACAGAAGCGTCGGTAAATTCGACCATACCATGCACGATGGATTGCGGGTGCACCAGCACGTCGATCTGCCGCGAAGGAAGAGCAAAGAGGTGATGGGCCTCGATGAGTTCTAACCCTTTGTTCATCAGCGTGGCCGAGTCAATCGTCACCTTCGGACCCATCGACCAATTCGGGTGCTTGAGGGCTTGCTCGGGTGT
This sequence comes from uncultured Pseudomonadota bacterium, assembly GCA_963697535.1. GTDB lineage: Bacteria > Pseudomonadota > Alphaproteobacteria > Rhizobiales > Xanthobacteraceae > Pseudolabrys. The sequence goes on from OY969085.1 coordinate 2,488,858, forward strand.
CGCGGCCCTGATGGCCTCCAATGACCAGGTGCGAAACGGCCCGCCTGACGCCGTAAGCACCACGCGCTTGACGGATTCGCGAGGCCCGGCGCAAAGTGCCTGAAAAATGGCATTGTGTTCTGAATCGACCGGCAATATCGTCACGCCTTTGCGCGCCGCGCGGCGCATGAAAAGACCGCCGGCGCAAACGAGGCATTCTTTATTCGCAAGCGCGACGGTCGTGCCGCGCTCGATCGCCGCTAAGGTCGGCTTCAAACCCGCCGCGCCGCTAATGGCCGCCATCAGCAAATCGGCGGGCCGTTCCCCAGCCTCGACAAGCGCGCTTTCGCCAGCGGCTGCTTCGATCTCTGTCCCTGCAAGCGCTTCCTTTAGCGCGCGATAGGCCGTTGCATCGACAACGACCGCGACGCGCGCGCCCACCTCGCGGGCCGTTTTTGCGAGCTGCACAACATTACGTTGCGCGACGACCGCCTCGACGCAAAAGCGATCGGGATGACGTTTGATCAAATCGACGGTGCTTGCGCCTATCGAGCCGGTCGCACCCAGAATGGTGATACGGCGTCCCCCATGAAATAATGGTTTTGGTCGATCAATGCCGCTTATGCTCATCGCCACACCAATAGGCCATGCGCCGCACCATCAACTCCGCCGCGTATTATTCCAATTGAACAGGCGAGCACGGCCGCCGCCCAGAAACTGTCAAGTCGGTCCATGAAGCCACCATGACCGGGAATTAAATGGCTTGAGTCCTTAACGCCGAAACGGCGTTTGATCGCCGATTCGAATAGATCGCCAAGTTGCGCCGCCACCGAAAGCAAAAAACCGACAATCGCCAGCGCGACCCAATTGAAGGAGCCGAACAGGCTCATCATACCCACACCGGCAACAACGGCGCCGAGCAGGCCCGCGACCGCCCCCGACCAGGTTTTTTGTGGGCTGATGGCCGGACAGAGTTTCGGACCACCCAGGGCGCGGCCGGCAAAATAGGCCAATACGTCGGTCGTCCACACGATCGCCAATAGGAACATCAGCGCCGGCATGCCGTCACTTTCGTCGGCGCGCAGCAATACCGGTGCGAGCGCCATCACAACGGCATAGATAAGTCCCGAGGCTACCCACAAACTGTGCGATGATGCCCGCATTGGCCTTGCGGTGCCACCCACGAGCGTTATCCATTCCCACAGCACCGCGAGCGCCGCTAAACTCCAAAAGAGTCCGAACGGCCAACCGCCGATATAAGCCGCGCTCAGCATCAGCGGCGCGAGCACCGCCGCCGAAAAAATGCGGAGCACGAGATTGCGATTGCCAGGCTCGGAATTTCGGGATGAGTCCGCGCGGGAAACAGAGTCGGATTCATTCACGGCGTCACGATCCAGTCTTGACAATGAGACCGCCAAACCGCCGCTCACGCTGCTGGTATTCACGAATCGCGGTTTCGAGATTGGCCCGATCGAAATCCGGCCAATGAGCCGGCACGAATACGAGCTCGCTGTAGGCGGACTGCCAAAGCAAAAAATTCGACAGTCGCTGTTCTCCGCTCGTGCGAATAATGAGATCGGGATCCGGCAAATCCGGCGCGTCAAGAAATCCGCCGATCATCTCCATGGAGATGTCGGTCGGCCTGAGACGGCCTTCGGCGACTTGACCGGCGAGGCGACGAACCGCGCGTGTCAGCTCCTGCCGCGCGCCGTAATTGAAAGCAACCACCAGCGTGAGCCCGTCATTGTGCCTGGTCAGCTCTTCCGCCTCGACAAGCAGCCGTTCGATATCGGGTTCCAGCCCTTCGCGTTCGCCAATAATACGGACACGCACCCCGTTGCGATGCAATTCGGCGAGATCGTTGCGGACGAACCGGCGCAACAATGCCATGAGCTCGCCAATTTCGCTCGCCGGCCGTGACCAGTTCTCAGCGCTAAAAGAGAAGATCGTAACAATCTGTATGCCGATTTCACCGGCCGCGCGAATGGTGCGCCGTAGCGCCTCAACGCCCCGCCTGTGGCCTTCCGCCCGTGGCAGTCCCCGCGCCGCCGCCCAACGCCCATTACCGTCCATAATGATGGCAATATGACGCGGCGCCTTAAAGGCAGCCAAAATTTTTGCGGGACACTCGGCTTCGGACATACTGATTGTCCTCAAACCGTGAGGATCTCCTTTTCCTTCGCGGCAAGCAGCTGGTCGACTTCGGCAATGCCGGCATCGGTCGCTTTCTGAATCTCGGCCGAGAAACGATCATGATCATCCTTGCTGATGGCATGATCTTTTTCGAGCTTCTTGATCAGATCCATCGCGTCACGCCGCACGTGGCGCACCGCGATGCGGGCCGTTTCGGCATATTTATGTGCCACCTTCACCAATTCTTTGCGCCGCTCTTCATTCAATTCGGGAATGCGCAGGCGAATGGTTTGGCCTTCAGTCGCCGGTGACAGGCCGAGATTGGAATTGACGATGGCCTTCTCGACGGCATGGACAAGCGAGCGGTCCCATACGTTGACCGAGATGAGCCGCGACTCCGGCACCGTCACGCTGGCACATTGCTGGAGCGGCATTTGCGCGCCATAGGCGTCGACCATGATCGGATCGAGCAAATGGGCGGAGGCCCGCCCGGTACGCAGGCCGGATAATTCCGTTTTCAGTACGGCGCTTGCACCATGCATGCGGCGCTTGATCTCGTTAATGTCATAAGTTGCGTTTGCCATAGCGATACCTTTGAATTCCGCGCTCTAATTTTGTAGCGCCCATTTGCGGCAACTTGGGGCGCGCCCTCTCGTCGGGCGCGCCCCCCGCCCAGCACCACGTAATATCACCCATCCGCTATCCCGATTGCGCTTTTCGCCGCCACGAGGTTAGCCGACGGTGGTGGCGCGCCCTTCCCCGCGCAAAACAGCCTGGATTGCGCCATAATCAGCGATCGAAAAGACGATGATAGGCATTCGGTTTTCGCGGGCAAGCGCAAAGGCCGCTCCGTCCATAACCCGCAAGTCCTTTTCAATGGCTTCTTGATGGCTGAGCCGGTCGTAACGCTTGGCTTTGGGTTCTTTCTTGGGATCGGCCGTATAGACGCCGTCAACGTTCGTCGCCTTCAGGACCGCCTGGCATTCCAGCTCGGAGGCCCGTAAAACTGCCGTCGTGTCGGTGGTGAAGAACGGATTGCCGGTCCCGGCCGCAAGCAATACCACTCGCCCCTTGCCGAGATTTTTAAGCGCGCGTTTGCGATTGTAGGTTTCGCAGACCGACGGCATCGCTAACGCCGACAGGGTGCGGGCCTCGTGGCCTGCGCGCTCGATCGCCGCTTCCAGTACGAGACAATTCATAACGGTTGCCAGCATGCCCATGGTGTCGCCCACCGGACGCGGCACGCCGCCGGCGGCAACTTCGACACCGCGAAAGATATTGCCGCCGCCGACCACGACGCCAAGCTCGACGCCGAGCTCGGCGGCCGCAGCCAAATCGCCAGCCAGCCGCTCCACCGTTTCCTGACCAATACCGAAACCTTCCGCGCCGGCAAGCGCCTCACCCGAGAGCTTGACAATAACACGGTGATAAATCGAATCACTCATGCGACGCAAAAGCCCCGTTAAAGCCTATCCGGCCAAAGCGATGCCCGCCCTGGGCCCGATATCAGCCTTGGCCCGCAGCGGCTGCAACTTCGGCGGCGAAGTCGTTATCCTGTTTATCGATGCCCTCGCCGAGCGCGTAGCGAACGAATCCCGAAATCTTGATCGGCGCACCCACGATGCTTTCCGCTTCCTTCGTCGCTTGCGCGACCGTTTTGGAAGGGTCGTGGACATAGGGTTGCTCAAGCAGACAAACCTCCTTGTAAAAGGTTTTTAAGCCCAATTCGGTGATCTTATCAATCACGTGAGCCGGCTTTCCCTGCTGTTTGAATTTATCGGCAAGCACTTCTTTTTCACGTCGCACGACTTCGGGATCGAGGGCCGACGGATTGAGCGCCTGCGGATTGGTCGCGGCAACATGCATCGCCAGCATGCGGCCCAGCGCCACCAATTCATCCATCTTGCCATTCAACTCAAGCGCCACCAAAACGCCGATTTTGCCGAGACCTTCGGTCACCGAATTATGAACGTATGAACCGACCGCGCCTCGGGACGCCGACAACGATGCTGCGCGCCGCAAAGTCATGTTTTCGCCGATTTTGGCGATCGTGTCGGCGATTGCTTCGGCAATCGTGATGGCGCCGATCTTGGCAGCTTTAATGGCTTCAACGTCCGGACCGACATTGAGCGCCACATCGGCAATCATCTTCACCAGGCCTTGGAAAAGATCGTTGCGCGCAACAAAATCGGTTTCCGAATTGACTTCGACGACCACACCTTCGGCGCCCGCGACCTTGAGGCCGATAAGACCCTCCGCCGCGACGCGGCCGGCCTTTTTGGCGGCCTTGGAAAGACCTTTCTTGCGCAACCAGTCCTGCGCCGCGGTCACATCGCCATTGGTCTCAGTGAGTGCGGCCTTGCAATCCATCATGCCGGCGCCCGTCAACTCGCGCAGTTCTTTGACCATTTGAGCGCTGATATTTGCCATGAGATTTTCCTCGACTCCGTTATGGCCGAGCTCGTACCGGCCATCCACGTCTTTGCTGACCAAAAAATCGTAAGTCGTGGCCCGGGACAAGCCCTGGCACGGCGGCCGATATTTATTCCGCCGTCAACTCTTTCGCCTTGGTGATCCAACCCGGCACGCGGCCAGGCAGACCGACCTCATCACCGATGTATTCGGATGCCGTCTCGTTGAGCTCCGCAATCTGCGAATAGTGGAAAATGCCGAGATCGTTGAGTTTCTTTTCGATCGTCGGCGACACGCCGGGCAATTTCTTCAGATCGTCGGCGACGCCACGCGGCCCGGGCAATTGTTCGTAGCCGTGATCGGCTCCCGCCGGTGCGACAGGCAGCTGTTCCGCCACCGTCGGCCTTTCAGCGGCGCCAATGTCGATGCCGATCTCACCTTGCGCGCGGGAAATTCCGTCCAGCGCCGCTTTTGCCACGAGATCGCAATAGAGCGAGACCGCGCGGCTCGCATCGTCGTTGCCGGGAACCATGTAAGTTATGCCGGCCGGATCGCAATTTGTATCAACCACCGCCGCAACAGGAATGTTAAGGCGTTGTGCTTCCTTAATCGCGATATCTTCCTTATTCGTGTCGATCACGAAGATGAGGTCGGGGATTCCACCCATGTCCTTAATGCCGCCCAGCGAGCGATCGAGCTTGTCGCGCTCACGCTGCATGGTAAGGCGTTCTTTTTTGGTGTAACCGGCGGCCTCACCGGAATTGAGCATCTCCTCAAGTTTGCGCAGACGCGAAATCGATGCGGAAATGGTTTTCCAATTGGTCAGCGTGCCGCCGAGCCAACGTGAATTCACGTAATATTGCGCGCAGCGCTTGGCGGCATCGGCGATGGCGTCCTGCGCTTGGCGTTTGGTGCCGACAAAGAGGAGGCGACCGCCTTTGGCAACCGTGTCGCTCACGGCCTGCAAGGCCTGATGGAGCATCGGCACCGTTTGAGCCAAATCGACAATATGGATGTTGTTGCGAGTCCCGAAGATGTACGGGCCCATCTTCGGATTCCAGCGATGGGCTTGATGGCCGAAATGCACGCCAGCTTCCAAGAGCTGACGCATTGAATAGTCAGGAAGCGTCATAGTCTTCTCCGGTTGTTCCGCCGCGGAGGTTGTGGGCCTAAGGGAATTTAAGGCCACCGGACGGCCTCTTAACCCATTGTCGGGGCCCAAAGCCAAGTTTCCGCGTGAGTGATGGCCGGCTTATATCGGGCGGCGTTCTAGGATGCAAGATAAAACAATGCTTTAGCCAAGCCATAACCAAGCCATCCACGGGGCGTCCCGAGCGCCGGTTTGCGAACACCAGCCCGCGGGCGCCGCATCCGGCTCCACCATCAAGACGCCTCATGACGCCCTCGATGAACCGGACGGATGTAGGAATATATAGTCTCGGCATAAAGTCAAAAGAATTATAGCGCCTCGACCTGCACCACACCCGGCAATGCCTTGATAGCGCCGGCGATCTGCGGGGAGACCTTGAAACGGCCGGGCAACTTCACTTCAACCTCTTTCCCCTGCCCCAAAAGCAGAACCAACCTCACCTCGCCAACGCCATCGGCGGCACGCATTTCCGGCTCCAATCGTTTGGCAACGGCCTCCAGGGGGTCTTGGTCGCTTAAAAACACCCGCAAACTTTTGGCGAGATTGGCGGCGGCACTATCCAAGGGTTCGGCCGATTGGATGCGCGCACGCACTTCGTCTCCTTGCACTTCCGCCGAAAGGAACATCAGCACGGCGGTGCCGGGCTCCAAAAGATCTCGGTATTCGGCAAGCCCTTCGGAAAATATCACGGCTTCGAAGGCGCCGGACGGATCGGAGAGGCCGATAATGCCCATTTTGCTGCCGCTGCGCGTGCGCCGTTCCTGCCGCGACACAACGGTGCCCGCCACCTTGCCCGCAGTCGCGCCATTCTTCACGGCGCGGGCAAATTCCGCCCACGACTGCACGCGCAATTTTTTCAGCACCGCCGCGTAATCGTCGAGTGGATGACCGGAGAGGAAAAATCCAACCGCGTCATATTCGCGGCGCAAGCGTTCCGCCGGAAGCCACGGCTCGACTTGCGGCAAAACGATCGCTTCGCGTTTGTCGCCACCGCCGAATAACTCGTTCTGTCCGATGGCGGCGGTTTCGTGCGCGTGTTGCGCGCGGCCAAGCACGATATCGACTCCGGCGAAGATACGCGCGCGATTGCACTCGAACGCGTCAAAAGCACCGGCCTGACTAAGACTTTCCAATACACGCTTGTTCACCGCGCGCGGATTTGCGCGCGACGCGAAGTCGGCGAGATCCACAAAGGGACGCTCACCCCGTGCGGCAATGATTGCTTCCACCGCCTGCCGACCAACCCCTTTCAGCGCTGCAAGCGCGTAGATGATCGTATCGCCTTCAACGGCAAAATCGACGCCGGAGCGAATGACGGAAGGTGGATCCACCTTGATGCCCAGGCGTTCGGCCTCGGCACGAAATTCGGCGAGCTTATCCGTGTTGCCCATATCGAGCGTCATGGAAGCGGCGAGAAATTCGACCGGGTAATTCGCTTTCATATAGGCGGTTTGATAGGCGACGAGCGCATAAGCGGCGGCGTGACTCTTGTTGAAGCCGTATTCGGCGAAACGTTCAAGCAAGTCGAAAATGGCGTTGGCTTGCGCTTTATCGATGTCGCGCTCCGTACAACCCGAAACGAAACGCTCGCGCTGCGCCTGCATTTCCTTCCTGATCTTTTTGCCCATGGCGCGGCGCAAGAGATCGGCTTCGCCCAACGAATAGCCGGCCAAGATTTGCGCGGCTTGCATCACCTGTTCCTGATAGACGATGACGCCGAAGGTCTCTCTCAGCACGGTCTCGAGTTTCGGGTGGATATGATCCGCGACCTCCAGCCCATGCTTGCGCGCGCAGTAGGTCGGGATGTTCGCCATCGGCCCCGGACGATAGAGCGCAACCAGCGCGATAATGTCCTCGAACCGGTCGGGCCGCATATCGAGCAACGCGCGGCGCATGCCCGCACTTTCCAACTGGAACACCCCGACCGCTTCCGCGCGCGCCAGTAAATCGAATGTATTGTTATCGTCGAGCGGAATGGTGGAAAGATCGATGTCGATGCCGCGCCGTTTCAGCAGCGTGACCGCCGTCTGCAATACAGTGAGCGTCTTAAGGCCGAGAAAATCGAATTTGACAAGGCCGGCCTGCTCCACCCATTTCATGTTGAATTGGGTGACCGGCATGTCCGATTTGGGATCGCGATAAAGCGGCACAAGTTCCGACAGCGGACGATCGCCGATGACGATGCCGGCAGCGTAAGTCGAGGCATGACGGTTCAAGCCTTCCAGCTTCTTGGCGATGGTGAAGGCGCGTTTGACGGCCGGATCGTTCTCGGCCTCGGCCTGCAACTTCGGCTCATCCTCGATCGCGCGCGCCAGCGTCACGGGATTGGCCGGGTTCTGCGGCACCAGTTTGCATAGTTTATCGACCTGGGCATAAGGCATCTGCAACACGCGCCCGACATCGCGCAACACCCCGCGCGCCTGCAGGGTACCGAAGGTGATGATCTGGGCCACCTGATCACGGCCGTAACGCTGCTGCACATAGCGGATGACTTCGTCACGCCGGTCCTGACAAAAGTCGATATCGAAGTCCGGCATCGAAACGCGCTCGGGATTGAGAAAACGCTCGAACAGCAGACCGAAGCGGATTGGATCCAAATCGGTAATGGTGAGGGAATAAGCGACGAGCGAGCCTGCGCCGGAGCCGCGGCCCGGACCGACGGGGATGCCCTGGGCCTTCGCCCATTGAATAAAGTCGGCCACGATGAGGAAGTATCCGGGGTATTTCATGCGCTTGATGACGCCAAGTTCGAAATCAAGCCGCACGCGGTAGTCATCCTCACTCACGTCTTCGGCAAGGCCGGCCGTGGCCAGACGGCGCGTTAAGCCCTCCTCCGCGCGCTTGCGTAATTCGTCCGCTTCGTCAATCGCGCCCTCTTTACCGGAGGTAAAGCGTGGCAAAATCGGCTGCCGTATATGCGGCCGAAACGCGCAGCGGCGCGCAATTTCGATTGTATGCTCAATGGCTTCCGGTAAATCGGAAAATAATTGAATTATCTCTGCGCGCGTCTTGAAGTGATGTTCCACATTAATTTGGCGCCGGTCGGTGTCCGCGATGATGCGGCCTTCCGCGATGCAGATCAGCGCGTCATGGGCTTCGTGGTCATGTTCACTCGCGAAATAAGGCTCGTTGGTCGCAACAAGCGGAAGGCCCTTGCTATAGGCGAGATCGACCAGGACCGGCTCCGTTTTTCGTTCCTCCGCCGTGCGATGACGTTGCAATTCGACATAAAGCCGGTCACCGAAAAGCTGCGCCAGTGCGTCGAGACGGGAGATCGCAAGGTGGCTTTGGCCCGCAGCAATCGCCCGGTCGAGCGGCCCGCCGGGGCCTCCGGTGAGCGCAATGATACCGTCCGTTTCACCCTCGAGCCATTCGAGTTTAAGCCGCGGCGGCTCGTTCAGAGGCGATTCCAGAAAGGCGCGCGAGTTCAACCGCATGAGGCTGCGGTAACCTTCCTCACGCGCGGCGAGTAGCACAATACGCTGGCGCTCGTGGATGATGGTAGCGCTGCGCGCGCCATGCTCCGCATCACCAAAATCGATCGCGAGTGCACAGCCGACAATAGGTTGGATGCCCGAGGAGGCAAGCTTCTCCGAGAACTCCAGCGCGCCGAACATATTGTCCGTGTCGGTGAGCGCGAGCGCGGGTTGTTTATCGGCTTTCGCCAATTCCGCGAGCCGCGCAATGGGCAACGCGCCCTCAAGAAGCGAATAGGATGAATGCACGTGCAGATGCACGAAGTTCAGAGCGGGCATGATGGCTATTGCGACGTGGTCTTACAACATGTCTGAACGAGCGATTCCTCATCCTGGGCAAGAGTGCAGCTGCAACGCCTTTAAGTCCACCACCCTCCGTAAACGAAGTCAAAACTTTCCCCGTCATCCCGAGAGCTGTCCGCAACCCCTTAAACGCAATCAAAAAACGCAATCGCTATTTTCACCGTTATCCTCGAAACTGCGAATTCCCATTGTCACCGAATTCCTTATTGTCACCGAATTCCCATTGTCACCCGGAGGCGTGAGTGCACCTTCCCGCGCGAGCGGCGAAGGACGACTGGCCGCAAGTTGGATCGGATGCAACTTCCCCCCTAAAACAGTTGACACCGTGACCCTTCGAGGTTCGCCGCGATCCGGCTCGCACCTCGGGGCGACGGTCGTGCGTCTTCGGCGCATGCCCGACAAACCTCACAGACTCCCCAGCACCTGAGACCAAATGGCGATCATCCCGACAAATAGTGCAAGCGACGTCAGCGCGGCGGCTTCCTGAATAATGGCTTTCAGCACGACTCCCCCTTTCTTTGAACAGAAGAGGAACATAGTTCATGTTATGTTCTTTTGTCAAGCATTAAACGGGGTAAAAGCACGGCGCGGAAGTCAGGTTAACAACGCGATCCAAAGGCTTTGATGTCGGTCTCGGTAGGCCTCCGGCAGGTCCTCATGACCCTCGATCTGTCGGAAAAATTACACGCAGTGCGAGTCCCGGCCGAGCCGCCTCGCCTCTTTGTCTAAGCCATGCTGCTGGCGTGCCCCGTTAACCTGGATTCCGTGCGTAGGGGTAAAAGCTACAGCCAAGCGTCAATCGGCGGAGGCCAGTTCTTCGACTGCGTTCAAGAAGGCCAACAAATCGTTTGTTCGGAGCGGTCCTTGAGCGAAGAAAAGGTTCTTTTCGAAGGGTTGTCCCAACCTTCGGTCGATCATCAAATTTATCGGCTTCCTGCGCGCAGGAAAAGCCGGGTTGTCAGGCGCCAACAGGAATCCTGTTAACCAAAGCCCAGTCCCGGTATAACGGTCCGGCTTGAAAATTTCGTTCACTAGCGCAGCAAGATCGTTTCGAGGCTTGAGGGCCTTCATCAGGTCAGTTTCGGTTTGTACAACTAAATAGCTCTCGAAAGATCGTTCTTCCTCGACGCCGGGCGGCGTAATCAACCCGAACTCTTTTTTCGCCCAATGCAGCAGATCATCCATGAATCGTTCGATGATGTTCGTGTTACTGGCAGAGCTAGCGATAAATCCATCCGAGTAAATAGACATTTCACTGATTTGCACGCCATCGAATGCACCTAATTTAAATGAGCGCTCGTTTTGCGCAATCTCCTTAAGACTGGGAACATCAGCAAAACCATATCGTTGCGCCAACTTTATCACTGCATCCGCTTGGATCAGCTGTCCGGCTGGACGATAGAGTTGGGTTAGATGAATTACCTTTGAATTTTCGATGCCTACCAATTCCATGCGTGTTCGCGCTCGCCCCCAGCTAATTTTTTGTTCGTTTTTTGAGCAAGCCGCCGATCGGGCTCTTTCGGAGCATCCGATACCCGGGGCGCCCCTTGAGTCTGAGCCATAGTGGGAGATGCTCCTTGAGTTTGAGCGGTAGCGGCAGAATCACCTTCCGCGCTACCGGCAATTTGATAACGGGCTACGACGGTCTCATAAGGTTCGATCACAACCGCAAGGCGTGCATCTAGCGCTTCTGCGATCTTCACGAGAGTCTCTGAAATCCCGTGCCCGTGCGAAGACCTTTCCAGCCTCGAGATGCCGGATTGTTTCGTTCCAACCATTTGAGCAAGTTGCCCTTGGTTAAGCCCCCGCATTTTACGCAGCGCTCGAAGCTGAGCGGGAATGTCTAACTCCCGCTCAGTCCTGAAGAACTGATCGCGAAATTGCTTATCGCGAAGCTCGTTTGCGATCCCAAGGTCAGTGTGGGATTCGGTGTACGCGGATTGCTTGATCAAGCTGCATTTCCCTCATGCGCGCGATCCCGAGATCGATCGCGCCTTTTGGCGTTTTACGTGTCTTTTTTTGAAAGAAATTCACGAAATTGATGGCTTGGTCGGCTCCGTAGAAAAATAGAAATCGAAACTCCTGCCTGTTCCAGGAAATCTTTAGTTCGAATAATCCATCGGCGACCTTTTCGCTTCGTATTGCGTGAAACTGTCTGTCGCGCAAGCGCAACAAATGAACTTTGCAGGTCGACCTCAGCCGAGTCTCCACCATCTCCAAATCCTGCCAAACCTGCGGATAGAACCTTAGCTCCATAAAAATATCACTTTAATGTTATTTTTCAAGTACGTTTTTTATTAATGTGAGAGTGATTGATTCAGGGATCGTTAGGAGATTTACCGGAGCGCGTAGAAGCAGGGTTGAGGCCTGGCTTGCGCACCTGTATGGGATCATGTGTAACGCAACCACTGGGTGGCTGGTCAATTTAAATCGCGGCCGCGTAACCCAACTCTGAAAAAGTGAGTAGCCAATTTTTATTGGGCTCTATTGCAAGAGAGCCAAAAGACAACTTTTCTTATGGCAATTCTTGTTGCGACGCGCACAACGTCGGGAGGAAAAGGATGGAAATCAAGCGAAGCGGCTCGCGCCCGTCCACAAAAGGACCGACGGATTATTTCACCGGCGCGGTCCGGATCGAGCCGCTATTCGAGGCGCCCGAACCGGCGCGTGTTCGCAGCGCAAACGTCACCTTCGATCCGGGTGCGCGCACTGCATGGCACACGCATCCATTCGGACAGACGTTGATCGTCATATCCGGTTTGGGATGGGTGCAGCGCTGGGACGGCACAGTCGAGGAAATCCGGCCGGGCGATGTGGTCTGGTTTGCGCCGGGAGAAAAGCATTGGCATGGAGCGTCGCCCACCACCGCAATGACACATATCGCCGTTCAAGAAGCGCTCAATGGCACCGCCGTCGATTGGCTGGAGCACGTGAGCGACGAGCAGTATCGGAAATAGTGCAACCAATTCCGTTGCCCTCTCGTAGCTGCCAAGAACAATGCGGAACGCACCGTTTGACCGGACGCGACCCTCACCCCACCTCCACCACTATACCCTCTTTTAGCGTCACGCGCCGGTCCATGCGGGCCGCGAGGTCCATGTTATGAGTGGCGATAATAGCGGCCAAACCCGAGGCGCGCACGAGCTGCGTCAGCGTGTGAAAGACGTGATCGGATGTGTGGACGTCGAGATTGCCGGTGGGCTCGTCCGCGAGCAGAATGCGCGGGGCATTGGCGACCGCGCGCGCGATCGCGACACGTTGCTGCTCGCCGCCCGACATTTCCGAAGGCCGATGGTGAAGCCGCGCCCCGACGCCGAGATAAGTGAGCAATTCGTTCGCGCGTTGGGCCGCCTCACCCCGCGTATAGCCGCGGATCATCTGCGGCAGAATGACATTTTCGACCGCCGAGAATTCCGGCAACAAATGATGCGACTGGTAGACGAAGCCAATTTCGTTGCGGCGAATACGCGTGCGTTCATGATCGGGGAGCATGGCCGTGCCGATGCCGTCGATAAAAACCTCGCCGCGATCGGGATGTTCAAGCAGGCCGGCAATATGGAGTAGCGTCGACTTGCCGGCGCCCGATGGAGCGACCAGCGCCACTGATTGGCCCGGCCAGATCGCGAGGTCAACGCCGCTCAGGATATGCAGCGCTTCATCGCCTTGACGATACGTGCGCTCGACATCTTGCAGGGAGAGAATCGGCGTCTTTTCTTCGACGCTTGTTGTCTCTGCGGCGACATCGATGGTCTCACTCATAGCGCAGCGCCTCTACCGGATCGAGGCGTGCCGCACGCCAAGAGGGGTAAAGCGTCGCCAGAAACGATAGCGCCAGCGCCATGCCCACCACGGCGCCCGTTTCGCCCGCATCCATATTTGCCGGCAGGTGTGAGAGAAAGTAAAGCTCCGGTGAAAACAGCTCGGTATGGGTCAGTGATGAGAGAAATTGCCGGATGCTGTCGATATTCAAACAGACGACAACTCCAAGCAAAAAACCGACAACGGTCCCGACCACACCGATGGCCGCACCGGTGATCAAAAACACGCGCATGATCGAGCCTTGCGTCGCGCCCATCGTGCGCAAGATCGCGATGTCCTGGCCTTTATCCTTTACCAGCATGATGAGGCCCGACACGATATTGAGCGCCGCCACCAGCACGATCAGCGCGAGGATTAAGAACATCACATTGCGCTCGACCTCCAAAGCGCTGAAAAAAGTGGCGTTGCGCTGGCGCCAGTCAATCACGAAAATCGGCCGCTGCGCGGCCTCCTGCGCGGCCTTGCGATAGCGATCGACACGATCGGGATTATCGGTGTAGATTTCGATGGCGGTGACATCGCCGGCGCGATTGAAATAGGCCTGCGCTTCCTTTAGCGGCATGAACACCATGGCACCGTCGTATTCCGACATGCCGATCTCAAACACCGCTGCAACTTTGTAAGCCTTGATGCGCGGGGTGGTGCCCATAGGGGTCACCGCCCCATGCGGCGCAACCAGCGTGATCTTGTCACCGGCATGCACCGAAAGCTGATCGGCGAGCCGCCGGCCGATGGCAAGCCCCTGCCCTTCGTCGAAACCGCCGAGCGATCCCTGTTTGATATTGTTGACAACCGAGGAAAGCCCCTCCAAATCGGCGAGCCTGATGCCGCGAACCAGCACCCCGCCGGCGTTAAACGGCGAAGAGGCCAGCGCTTGGCCTTCCACGATGGGCGCGGCGAGGCGAATACCCGGTACTTTGCTTAAGCGCGCGGCCACGTCCTGCCAATCGGTGAGCGGCTTTTCCAGTGGCTGCACCAGCAAATGGCCATTCAGACCGAGAATTTTATCGAGCAATTCTTGGCGGAACCCGTTCATCACGGCCATGACGATGATCAGAGTCGCAACGCCCAACATGATGCCGAGAAAGGAAAAACCAGCGATGACGGAGATGAATCCTTCCCGGCGCCGCGCCCGCAAATAACGCAGCGACAACATCCATTCGAACGGCGAGAAGGGCCGCGTCCCGTCGGGCTCGGTCATTGTTAATGGGTTCCCCAAGCTGGAATTTTCACACGATTCGGGCGGTTTCGTGAGGACGGCCACAATGAGCGCACAGGTTTTTGGGTGAGCGAATAGGGAACAGAAAATTTTGCTGTTCTTTATCCGCTATTCTGCGAGCAAATCCGACGCCGCAGCGAGGCTCATCGCCTCACGCGAGCCATCGACGCGTTTCTTTACCTCAACCTTGCCTTCGGCAAGCCCGCGCGGCCCGATGAGCACCTGCCAGGGCATGCCGATCAAATCGGCGGTTGCGAATTTCGCGCCCGGTCGCTCGTCGAGATCGTCGTAGAGCACCTCAATCCCCTTGCCGGTCAGGTTCCGGTAAAGCTGTTCGCAAGCGGCATCGGTTGCCGCCTCGCCGCGCTTCAGATTGAGGATCATCACTTTGAACGGCGCGACCGGTTCGGGCCAAATGATGCCGGCGTCATCGTGTGAGGCTTCGATGATGGCCGCGACCAGCCGGCTCGGGCCGATGCCGTAAGACCCGCTATGAACGGGAACCTCCACACCCTCGCCGGTGGTCACGGTCGCTTTCATCGGCAAAGAATATTTTGTGCCGAAATAAAAGATATGTCCGACTTCGATGCCTCGCGCCGACACTTGCGCATCGGCCGGAATTTTCGCGAAAGCGGCGGCGTCATGCATGTCGGACGTGGCCGCGTAACGCGAGGTCCATTGATTGACAATTTTCTGCAAATCCGCAACGTCATCGAAGTCGACGTCCGGCCCCGGCACTTGAAAGTCGAGATAATCTTTATGGCAAAAGACTTCGGACTCTCCTGTTTGCGCGAGAATAGTGAACTCGTGCGAGAGATTGCCGCCGATCGGCCCCGACTCCGCGCGCATCGGAATCGATTTCAAGCCCATACGCGCGAAAGTGCGTAGATAGGCGACGAACATCTTGTTGTAAGAGTGTTGCGCGCCCGCCTGATCGAGATCGAATGAATAGGCATCCTTCATGAGGAATTCGCGCCCGCGCATAAGACCAAAACGCGGGCGCAGTTCGTCGCGGAATTTCCATTGAATGTGATAAAGATTAAGTGGCAGGTCTTTATACGATTTCACATAGGCACGAAAAATTTCGGTAATCATTTCCTCGTTCGTCGGACCATACAGCATCTCGCGTTTGTGGCGGTCTTCGATGCGCAGCATTTCCTTGCCATAGGCCTCGTATCGGCCGCTTTCGCGCCACAACTCGGCAGATTAAATCGTCGGCATCAAAAGCTCGATGGCGCCTGCGCGGTTTTGTTCCTCGCGGACAATGGTGCAAATTTTTTGCAAGACCCGCAGGCCCAGTGGCAGGAAGGCATAAATGCCCGCCGCCTCCTGGCGCAGCATGCCGGCGCGCAGCATCAGGCGATGAGAGACGATCTCCGCCTCTTTCGGCGTTTCGCGCAAGATGGGAAGGAAATAGCGGGACAGGCGCATGGACGTGTCGGTTTTTGAGGGCTGAATCGGCCACGCCGCCAGACAAAGCCGATCGGGAGGCAAAAAACAAGCCATGGCTGATTGCACGGCATGATCACCAGGACCACGCGCCCCACTTTTTAACGTAATGATCGGGCATTCATCACGCGACCTCGATTGGCCAGCCTTGATTCGAGAAATCCCCTATTCAGCATTTACGGGTGGAGTTTATGGACGGAGCCCGCCAGCCGTTGCCGGTGCGGACAATTCCACTTAGAATTGCCGTAATTTTTACTTGGAACTGTCACCTACGTCACAACATATTCCTTTTTTTGTTAGATTCGAAACAACAATTCGCGTCACTCACTCTCGCGGCGGCGCGGAAATGGCCGCCAGCCAATCATAAGGAATGATGCCCCAGACATACACGGCATAAAAAACGCCAAACACTGCACCGGCGACGAGCGAATTCCAAAACAACATGCGCCCGACCCGATGGGTGAGCGGCGCGCCAGGGTCGGCGCCGGGTGTCAGTTCATCGTCATTGCCCCGCACGTGAACGCCAAAAGGCAACACGACGAAAAGCGTCACCCACCAAATGACGAAGTAGATAGCAATGATCGTTGTGGTGCTCACAATTTTCCCCGTGTGCGGACCTTTAGGTCAAGCGTAAGCGAAACCCATCAATTTAAACTTTATCAAATAACGATGGGTCTCGCGTTGCTCGATCCATCTTACGAGTGGCTTAAGCCTGCTCCAGCTCCACCAACGTGCCGCAAAAATCTTTCGGGTGCAAAAACAGCACCGGTTTGCCATGGGCGCCGATCTTCGGTTCGCCGTCGCCCAGCACGCGCGCGCCTTGACGTTTCAGCACGTCTCGCGCCGCAAGAATGTCATCGACCTCATAGCAGATGTGATGAATGCCGCCATCTGGGTTTTTTGCAAGAAATTTGGCAATGGGCGAGCCTTCGCCTAACGGCTCCAGCAACTCGATCTTGGTATTGGGCAAAGTGACGAACACGGTCGAGACACCGTGATCGAGCTGCTCGACTTTCGCCGATACATCGGCGCCCAAGACGTCGCGATAGGTTTTGGTGGCCTTGCCGATATCAGGCACCGCTATTGCCACATGATTGAGACGGCCGATCATGAAATTCCTCTCCAACCGCCGAAATCATACCCGCTACAACAAGCGATGACTCATATCTGTCACCGTTAGGCGCTCGTCGCGGGACGCGGCGAGCCATCGCAAGTCGGCTATCGCCGACTTCCGTGTTCAAGATCGGATGTCGGGGAAACCCGACATCCGTGGACGACGCCCCTAGTGGAGTGGATTTGACATTCGCTACCCACCTGGCCGCAAGCTCGCGAAGCGAATGTCAAATCCAAAACTCCACTAGAAACTTATATTTGGCTCATGGTCTTTCAATTCAAACATTCGCAAAAGATCCCCGCCGAAATGGGTAGCGAATGTTTGAATCGGACCACTAGTTCGCGAGGACTTCACTTCTACGCTTGACGCGCCCAATTTCACTTCCGTGGCCGTTCATCCTTCGAGGCCCGCGCTCTGCGCGGGCGCCTCAGGATGACGGAGAAAGGTCGGGAATGACTGCCTTCACGATCATATCGTCAGCACATGCACATGACACATGGGCTTCTTGCCCCAACGGTCCGCGACCGCTGCGCGCGCAGCGCGGCGCAGGGCCGCTGCAACGCTATCGGGATCGCGCCGACGCGCGCGCGGCATGGACTCGAAAGCCTCCATGACCGCGTCGTAAACGGCCTCCTCCATCGAGCCGCCCGCGCCATCGGTTTCCGGGACACCGATCAGGTCGATTTCGGCATCGGAGGCGAGCTCACCTCTCTCGGTCAACGCAACCGCGACCGATATCGCACCCAAAAAACTAAGCCGCTTGCGATCGGCCACGGTGCGCGCTTCCGCCTGCACGAGCAAACGGCCGTCCTTGTAAATGCGGCCCGCCGGCACCTCGTCGATCAAGCGGACATCGGGCCAAAGCCGCACGAGATCGCCGTTGCGGCACCGGATCACCTCTTTTGCGCCGCTTTGACGCGCTAGTGCGGCGTGTTCGGACAAATGCAATGCCTCGCCATGCACGGGAATGACAATCTTCGGTTTGACCCAGCTCAGCAATTGTTCGACCTCGGCGCGGCGCGGATGGCCGGATACGTGCACGAGATGCGTGCGATCGGTGATCACCTCGATGCCTTGTTCGATGAGGCCATTGATCACGCGGCCGACGGCCTTCTCGTTGCCCGGAATCGTGCGAGCGGAATAAATCACGAGATCGCCTTTGGATAACGTGATGTCCGGATGCTGATCCTCGGCAATACGTGCCAGCGCGGCGCGCGGCTCTCCTTGACTGCCGGTACAAAGCGCCACCACTTTATCCGGCGGCAAATAGCCGTATGTATCTTGCGGACGAAACTCCGGCACACCGTCAAAGTAACCGAGCTCGCGCGCGATCTGGACCATACGCTCCATCGCGCGACCAACCACGACCACCTCGCGATCGGCGGCAAACGCGGCTTCCGCGACACTGCGCAATCGCGCCACGTTGGACGCGAATGTCGTCACGGCCACACGCCGGCGCGCATTTTTGATCAAATCGGCGATGGCCGCCGCGACGTCGGCCTCCGACGGCGACAGACCATCGCGGACCGCGTTGGTGGAATCGCCGATGACGGCGAGGCAGCCCTCCTCGCCCAAGGCACGCAGTTTCTTTTCCTCAGTGCGGTCGCCGAAAATCGGCGTGGGGTCGATCTTCCAGTCGCCGGTGTGAAGCACCGCGCCGCAGGCCGTGCGGATGATCAGCGCATTCGCTTCGGGAATGGAATGCGCCATGGTGACGAGTTCCACATCGAACGGCCCCACTGTAAAGCGCCCGCCGACAGGGATGACATTGACCGGAATTTCCGGCGCGCCCGGTTCGCCGCGACATTTGGCCTCCAAAAGCGCGGCGGCAAAAGGTGTGGCATAAACAGGGACCTTCAGGCGCGGCCACAAATCAAGTAATGCACCAAAATGGTCTTCATGTGCATGCGTAAGGACGATGCCGGCGAGGTTTTTACGTTCTTCTTCCAGATAACGAATGTCCGGCAGGATCAAATCAACGCCCGGTAAATGCTCTTCGGCGGCAAACGAAACGCCAAAATCAACGGCAAGCCATTGACGGCGGCGGTCCAATCCAACCCCGTAAATCGACAAATTCATACCGATCTCGCCGACGCCGCCAAGCGGCGCAAACACCAATTCTTGCCTTGAGGCGCTCATCACCACTCTCCTTTACCTCCCCTTGCCAGGGCGAGGCCGGACGGCGACTCCATCCGGATATCGGGTACCTCGGCTGAAGAAAGGCGCCCCCCACCCGATTGCGTACGCGAGCAATCATCCCCGTTCCGTGGAGACGGAGGAGAGAGGAATCCGAAGACTTCGCCGGCCGTTACGGCTGTCAGACCGTTTGCCTCGGCAACAAGTAAGCGCCCTGCCTCATCGAGGCCTTCAAACCGTCCACAGAATTCGCGGCGTGGCAAGCGTACTTGAATCTCCTCGCCGAGACCGGCGGCTCGTTTAAGCCAATCGGCACGGATGACCGCAAAGCCGTCTCCCCCTTGCCACTGATGAAGCCGGCGCGTCATGGCGGCCGAAAGTGAATTGAATAATGTTTCAGCGGTCACGAGTGCATGATGCGCGGCCAAGTCGGTTGCGGAATAGCGCGCGTCCGATGGATGGGAAACACAGTTTACGCCGATGCCGATGGCAACAGCGAATACCGGCTTTTCATCGCCTTCGATGAGAATGCCGGCAAGCTTGGCACGGCCTAGCAGTAGATCGTTCGGCCATTTGAGCGCAAGCATCGGACCGAGCCGCGGCGCACAGTCTGCAACGGCGTCATGCAATGCAAGCGCGGCGACAAAAGATAACTGCGCCGCTTTTTCCGGCGGCGATGGCTCGCTCAGGAGCAATGTCGTATAAAGATTGCCCGGTGGAGAGACCCATTCACTGCCGCGGCGCCCGCGCCCGGCGATTTGGGCCTTCGCGGTGATCCATAATGGTCCCCGCTCGCCGGCGCGCATACGCGCCAGCGCCTCGGCGTTGGTCGAGCCGAGCGTCTCGTAATTGACGGTCCGGACCCCCGCAAGGTCCGCCATTTCACGGTTCATCTCATTTTCGCGCTGCGCAACCGATCCGAAAAGCCAATTTCCATGTCTCGGAATCACGCACAATAAGCGATGGCTTGCATCAAAACAGGGACTTTGCCGCCGCTGCCGCGGTTGCGACAAGCGGCGCGGGATAAAGAAAGAAAAAGAGATTGGCCAATCCGCCGATGCCGAGCATCACGCGCAGCAAGGCAGGCATGGATTGGAAGCTCTGCTTCGGTTCATCAAAATACATGATTTTGACGATCGCCAAATAGTAGTAAGCGCCCACGACACTGGTGAGCACGCCAATCACCGCAAGCGCGTAAAGCCCGGCATTGATGGCGGCGAGAAACACGTAAAATTTGGCGAAGAAGCCGGCGAGCGGCGGAATGCCGGCGAGCGAAAAAAGAAGCGCCGCCAGAAAAAACGCCATGGCGGGGTGCGTGCGCGAGAGCCCGGCCAGGTCGTTGATGTTTTCCACCAAAACCCCGTCGCGCCGCATCGAAAGAATAACGGCGAAGGTGCCAAGCGTCATGGCGACATAAATGGCCATATAGACGAGCACGCCCTGAACTCCCTGCGGTGTTGCGGCCGCCAAGCCCACCAGCGCGAAACCCATATGGGCGATTGAGGAATAGGCCATCAGGCGCTTGATGTTGCGCTGACCGATCGCCGCGAAGGAGCCAAGCGCCATCGATGCAATCGAAACAAAGACGACGATCTGTTGCCATTCGTGGGCGATACCAGGAAAGGCAACGATCGTCGTACGCACGAGAATGGCAATAGCCGCCACTTTCGGCGCGGCGGCGAAAAAGGCGGTCACCGGTGTCGGCGCCCCCTCGTAAACGTCGGGCGTCCACATGTGGAACGGTACGGCGGAGATTTTGAAACAGAATCCGACGAACAGAAACACCAGACCGAACACAAGGCCGATACTCGCCCCCGCTTGGGTGGCCTTGGCGATGCCGGCAAAGCTTACGGTGCCAGTGAAGCCGTAAATGAGCGAAGCGCCGTAAAGCAGCATGCCCGACGACAGCGCGCCGAGCACGAAATATTTCAAGCCCGCTTCGGTTGACTTCACATTGTCACGGTTGAAGGCCGCGATCACGTAAAGCGCCAGGCTCATCAATTCGAGACCGAGATAAAGTGCGATCAAATCATTGGCGGAAATCAGCATCAGCATGCCGAGCGTAGAGAGCAAAAACAGCGCGCCATATTCAAAGCGCTGTTGCTTCTCCGCCTTCAGCCAATCAAACGACAAAATGAGCGCGCCGGCGGAGCCGACGACGGCAAGCGCTTTCATAAAACGTGCAAAACCGTCAACGATAAAGCTGCCATGGAAAAGGGTCAGACGTGAATAGGTGTCCAGGAATAAAGAACCTCGATGCAAATCATGTTCGCCCGCCGTATTCCAGGCGAGGCTAACGCCCGCTGCGATCAGCACGACAAGACAACAGACATTGATCGATGCCGCGCGCGCCTCGCCGGCGAACACGCCGGCCATGAGCATCAGCATCGCACCTACGGCGAGTATCAGTTCAGGCAGCACCCAAAGGGTTAATTCGGAGAGCTGAAGCAAACCTGAAGGGTCCGAAATTCCGGTCATTGCACGGTCCCTACCAATTTGGCCCGCGTCCTCTCAGCCGTTTTCGTGTCAACGCGATTGGCGGCAGCCACAGCGTGATTATACCGCTCAAGCAAGCGCGTAACGGAAGCCGCCGACATGTCAAGCACCGGTTTTGGAGCCACACCGAACAAAATTGTGAGCGCCACCAGAGGTGTAAAGATCAAAGCCTCTCGCCAGCCGATATCCTTTATGCCGGCGACCGCCGGCTTCAACGGGCCGAAGACGACTTTGCGATAGAGCCACAACGCATAAGCCGCCGACAAAATTACGCCGAGCGTGGCGATCGTCGCCACCTGGATATTGGCCTTGAAGGTACCGATCAATGACATGAACTCGCCGATAAAACCCGATGTCCCCGGTAAGCCGACATTGGCCATGGTGAAGACCATGAACACAAATGCGTAAAGCGGCATGCGATTGACCAGTCCGCCGTAAAACGAGATCTCGCGCGTGTGCATGCGGTCGTAAATGACTCCCACGCACAAGAACAGCGCACCGGACACGATGCCGTGGGAAATCATCTGGAAAATGCCCCCCGCCACCCCCTGCGTGGTCGCCGCGAAAATGCCCATGGTCACAAAGCCCATGTGAGCGACGGAAGAATAAGCAATCAGTTTCTTCACGTCCTCCTGCATCAAGGCAACCAATGAGGTGTAGACGATGGCGACAACCGACAGCGTGAAAATCAAAGGCGCAAAATCATGGCTCGCGGCCGGAAACATCGGCAATGAGAATCGTAAAAATCCATAGCCGCCCATCTTCAAAAGAATAGCGGCAAGAATGACCGAGCCGGCCGTCGGCGCCTCCACATGCGCGTCGGGTAGCCATGTATGCACCGGCCACATCGGCATTTTCACCGCGAAAGAGGCAAAGAAAGCGAACCATGCCCATTTTTGCAGGGCCGGCGGAAAACCGTGTTGTAACAGTGCCGCGATATCGGTCGTGCCCGCTTGCCAATACATGGCCATGATTGCAAGCAGCATCAGCACCGATCCAAGCAGCGTATAGAGGAAAAACTTGAAGCTCGCATAAACACGGCGCGGCCCGCCCCACACGCCGATGATAAGAAACATCGGAATGAGGCCGCCCTCGAAAAACAAATAGAATAGCACCAGATCGAGCGCCGAGAAGGTGCCGACCATCAGCGTTTCCAAGACAAGAAACGCGATCATGTATTCCTTCACGCGCTTTTGTATCGCGGTCCAACTGGCGATGATACAGATCGGCATCAATGCGGTGGTGAGGATGACAAAGGGCAATGAAAGGCCGTCCACGCCCATGTGATACGAGGCGATGCCCAGCCAACTATATTCCTCCACGAATTGAAATTCGGGCGAGCTCGAATCGAAATGCCAGACGAGCACGAGCGAAATCGCAAACACGACCAGCGTCGTCCACAAGGCCACCCAGCGCGCGGTGCCACGCGCCAAAGGCTCATTCCCGCGGACCACAGCGATAAATGCTGCGCCCACCAGCGGCAGAAATGTGACGACGGAAAGGATCGGCCAACTCGATGTCATTGGACCGCTCCGTTGCTTCGATCCATCATCCTGGGGCGCGAGCGCAGCGAGCCTCGAAGAATGATAAGCACCGGCCGTCGCCCACGGATGTCGGGTATACCCGACATCCGACCTTGAATGCGCAAGTCGGCTACAGCCGACTTGCGACGGCTCGGCGCGTAGCGCGCCAAGCGCCTCAGGGTGACGGAGAAAGGACAGAGCGAGCCGTTATGACGAGCAAGCATGAGTCAATGCACCGCAAACATGAACCAGGTGATGAAGAGCGCCGCGCCGATCAGCATGGCGAAAGCGTAGTGATAGAGGTAGCCCGATTGCAGACGCACCACGCTGCGGGTGACGTCCAGCACGCGAGCGGACACGCCGTCCGGGCCCAATCCGTCGATCAGCCAGCCGTCGCCCCGCTTCCAAAGCGTGCGGCCGAGCCATTTCACAGGACGCACGAAGATCGTGTCATAAAGCTCGTCGAAGTACCACTTGTTGAGCAGAAAGCGGTACAAGACCTCATGTTGGCGCGCTAGTTCGATCGGCACGCCGGGCCGCCGGACATAGAAGAACCACGCCACGACGAAGCCGGCAGCCATCATGATCGCCGGCAATATCCCGATCCAGAGAGGAATGTGCTCCATCTCTTCAAGCGCGTGATTGGACTTCGCGAAAGTCAATGACTCGCGAAAGAACCCTTCCACTCCGCTGCCGGCAAAAATATTCTTGAATGGATAGCCGGCGGCAATTGAACCGAACGCAAGAAAACCCAAGGGGATAAGCATCACCAACGGACTCTCATGCGCGTCCTTCCAATACTTGCGATCATGCGGTTCTCCGTGGAAGGTTTTGAAGATCAGCCGCCACGAATAAAACGACGTGAGCAGCGCCGCGCCGACGGTGCACAAATAGCCGTAGATGGCCATGGGGCTTGTCCCGACAAACGCCGCCTCGATGATCGCATCCTTTGAATAATAGCCGGCCGTCAAGGGAAAACCGGTCAGCGCCAGCGTGCCGACAATCATCACAGTGTAAGTAAAGGGTATGCGGTCCCTCAGCCCGCCCATTCGCCGAATGTCCTGCTCGTGATGCATCGCGTGAAGGACCGAACCAGCGCCAAGGAACAACAACGCCTTGAAGAAGGCATGGGTGAACAAATGAAACATACCGACCGAATAGGCACCTACCCCCATCGCCACAAACATATAGCCAAGCTGCGAACAGGTTGAATAAGCAATAATGCGCTTGATGTCGTTCTGCACCAGACCGATCGTAGCCGCAAATAAAGCCGTGGTCGCGCCGATGAAGATGACAAATGTTTGCGCGTCGGGCGCAAGCTCAAACAGCGGCGACAAGCGCGCCACCATGAACACGCCCGCGGTGACCATTGTTGCGGCGTGAATAAGCGCGGAAACCGGCGTCGGGCCCTCCATGGCATCGGGCAACCATGTGTGCAGCAAAAATTGCGCCGATTTACCCATGGCCCCCATGAACAGCAGCAAACAGGTAAGCGTCAGCGCATTCGGGTGCCAGCCGAAGAAGGGAATGGTTTTCCCGGTCAAGTTCGGCGCCTGCGCGAAGATCGTTTCGAAATCGAGCGCGCCAACAAGGTAGAAGAGCGCGAAAATCCCGAGCGCAAAGCCGAAATCACCGATACGGTTGACTACAAAGGCTTTAATCGCCGCCGCGCACGCTTCCGGCTTCTGGTACCAGAACCCGATCAAAAGATAACTGGCGAGACCGACCCCTTCCCAGCCGAAAAAAAGTTGAACCAGATTGTCGGAGGTCACCAGCATCAGCATCGCGAAGGTGAACAGCGACAAATATGCAAAGAAACGCGGCCGATACGGGTCCTCGTGCATGTATCCGACCGAATAAAGATGCACGAACGCCGAGACGGTATTCACCACAACCAGCATCACGGCCGTGAGGGCGTCAACACGCAGTGCCCAATCGACCTTCAAATCGCCGGAAGCGATCCAGGAAAAAACCGGTATACGCACGACCTGATGCTCGAAGCCGACCTGCACAAAGGCAATCCATGACAACACCATGCATATCATCAGCAGCGTTGTGGTGATGAGTTCCGCCAAGCGTGAACCGGCCGCCGCCGGTTCATCCGCCGGTTTATGGGCGTGCCCGTCCTCGAGCGGTTCGTCATGCGTGTGATGCAATACCGCACCGCCCGCCACTTCCGGCGCATGGCGGTGTGTCGCATGATCGGTCGCGTCATCTTCCATCCCTGGCGGCGGGGCTTCGCCGGGAAGGCGTGCACGTGCCCCGGCAAGCGCGATCAAGCCGGCGATGATTGCCCCCAGCAGGGGCAGGAAAACAATGGCTTGATACATTAAGGGGTCAGCCCTTCATTAAATTGATATCGTCCACCGCGATCGAACCACGATTGCGGAAGAACGCGACAAGAATGGCAAGCCCGATCGCCGCCTCCGCCGCTGCAACGGTCAGCACGAACAACGCGTAAACCTGACCGACTATGTCGCCAAGGTGGGTCGAGAAGGCGACGAGGTTGATATTGACAGCAAGCAGGATCAGTTCGATCGACATAAGAATGACGATGACATTCTTGCGGTTGAGAAAGATCCCGAAAATCCCCAACGTGAATAGAATCGCGGCGACCGAAAGATAGTGACCAAGACCAATCGTCATTTATTGCTCCCCAGCCCCTGCCCCGACCTCACCTTGACCACTTCGATCGACATCGCCGGGGTGCGTGCCACTTGCACGGCGATATTCTGCCGGCGTACGCGCACTTTGTGACGCAGCGTGAGCACGATGGCACCCACCATGGCGACCAGCAAAATCAGCCCGGCCGCCTCGAAGAAATAGACGTAACGGGTATAGAGCACGAGGCCAAGCGCTTCGGTGTTTGGAATGTTGCCGGGAATCGGCGCCGTAGCCGTTGCGGGCACCTCGGGCGCGATGACCCACGCGCCAACCACCAATAAGAGTTCACCCAAAAAAATGCCGCCGATTACCAGGCCGATCGGCAGATAGTCCAGCACACCTTCTCTAAGCGAGGCAAAATCCACGTCCAGCATCATAACGACGAAAAGGAACAGCACCGCAACCGCACCGACATAGACCACGATCAAAATCATGGCGAGAAATTCGGCGCCCATCATGACGAACAAGCCCGCCGCATTCACGAAGGCCAAAATAAGGAACAGCACCGAATGCACGGGATTGCGCGAGGCAATCACCATGAACGCGCTGGCCACACAGGCGCCGGCGAAGAGATAGAAGAAGGCTGCCGCGATCATAGGTCGAGCTCCGCAGCGCTCTTCACCCTCCCCTGGAGGGGGAGGGTCGGGGAGCTTCGAGCGAAGCGAGAAGCGAGACGGGGCGGGGTGAACGGCAAGCGAAGCTCACCCCACCCCGCCGCCTCGCGACTGCTCGGCGGCGACCCTCCCCATCCAGGGGAGGGTAAAAACGAAATTGTTGCGCGTGCAATCACCATCCCCATCACCTATACGGCGCGTCGAGCGCGAGGTTCTTGGCGATCTCGCGCTCCCAGCGGTCGCCGTTCGCAAGCAGGCGCTCTTTGTCGTAATAAAGCTCTTCGCGCGTCTCGGTGGCGAATTCGAAATTGGGGCCTTCGACGATCGCATCGACCGGGCAGGCTTCCTGACAAAGCCCGCAATAGATGCATTTCACCATATCGATGTCGTAGCGCGTGGTGCGGCGCGTGCCGTCGTTGCGACGCGGGCCTGCCTCGATGGTAATGGCTTGGGCCGGACAAATCGCCTCGCACAGCTTGCAGGCAATGCAGCGCTCCTCCCCGTTCGGATAGCGGCGCAGTGCGTGTTCGCCCCGGAAGCGTGGGCTGATTGGATTCTTCTCGAACGGATAATTGATCGTCGCCTTCGGCTTAAAGAAATAGCGCATAGCCAGCCAAAAGCCGGTCACGAACTCCCAGAGGAACAGCCCCTTGGCTGCGCGATCGAGTCTCATCGCATTTCCCTCTCTCTTGTCATAGCCGGGTTAGAGCGTTTTTCGATCGAACAGAATCGGGCGCGCCGCGAGCACTGAGTGCTCCCCTCCTTCATAGCCCGTCGAAGACGGGCGTGAACGCCCCGATGGTGGGGAGGGGTTGGGGTGTGGATCCCTGGAACATGCATCGCCGAGGTTTTATCTCGCATATTGGAGAACACCCGCAACAATCGCCACCATGGCCAGCGACAGCGGCAGAAATACTTTCCAGCCGAGTCGCATGAGTTGATCGTAGCGATAGCGCGGCACCATCGCTTTGGCCATGGCGAAGAGGAAGAACATGAACAGCGCTTTCAGCGCAAACCACACCACGCCCGGGACCCAGGTGAATGGCGCGTAAGGAATCGGCGACAGCCACCCACCCAAAAATAGGATAGTCGCCATGGCGCACATGGTGCCGATGGCCACGTATTCGCCGAGCATGAACATCATATAGGGCGTGGAGCCGTATTCGACCATGAAGCCGGCGACCAGTTCCGATTCCGCTTCGACCAGATCGAAGGGCGGCCGGTTGGTTTCCGCCAACGCCGAGACAAAGAAGACCACAAACATTGGCAGCAATGGCAGCCAATACCAGCTGAAGAGGCCGTATTTGCCGTTCTGCGCCTCGACGATGGCCGAGAGGTTCAGCGAGCCGGCGCACAACAGCACGGTGATAAACACAAAGCCGATGGAGACTTCGTAGGAGATCATCTGCGCCGCTGAACGCAGCGCGGCAAGGAACGGGTATTTCGAATTCGACGCCCAGCCCGCCATGATCACGCCGTAGACCATCAGCGAGGAGATCGCAAAAATATAAAGCACGCCAACATTAATGTTGGCGATGGCCCAGCCCGCATTGACGGGGATCACCGCCCAGGCGGCCAGCGCCAGCACGCAAGTGACGAGCGGCGCGAGCAGGAACACGCCTTTATTCGCGCCGGCAGGAATGACCGGCTCTTTCAGCACGAATTTCAGAAGATCGGCGAAAGACTGAAACAGGCCCCAAGGCCCTACGACATTGGGCCCACGTCTTAACTGCACGGCCGCCCAGACTTTGCGGTCGGCATAGAGCACATAAGCAATCACAACCAAGAGCACGACGAGCAGCAGCACCGATTTTGCCACGATGATGATCAACGGCCAGAGAGCGCTCGAAAAGAAATCCATGTGCCCTACTCCGCCGCCGTTCGAACAGCCGCATTCGCTAAGGCCGAACATTCGGCCATGATGGCGGAGGCCCGCGCGATCGCATTGGTGAAATAGAAATCGTTCACCGCCGGGCGGAACGGCGCTTTGTCGGCCTGTCCCGAAAGTTTGGTGAGCTTCTCGATCTCGGCAGGATCGCCGGCCGCGATTCGATCGATACGCATGAGATGCGGGTGCGCGACATAAAGCGCCTGCCGCAATTGCACCAACAAGTCATAAGGCAGCTTACGGCCGAGCACATCGGACAGCGCACGTAGGATCGCCCAATCCTCACGCGCCTCGCCCGGCGGGAAAGCGGCGCGGCTGCTCATCTGCACCCGGCCTTCGGTATTGACATAAGTCGCCGATTTTTCCGGATAAGCCGCGCCAGGCAAAATCACGTTGGCGCGGTGCGCGCCGCGATCGCCATGCGTGCCGATGTAGACGGCGAATGCGCCTGCGGGCACATCGACTTCGTCGACGCCGAGCAGAAACAATACATCAAGTGCGCCCGATTTGAGCATCGCCGCCGTATCGAGCGCGCCGTCACCCGGCACGAAACCGATATCGAGCGCGCCGACAAGGCCTGCTTCGGTGTGAAGAATGTTGAATCCGTTCCAGCCATCCTTGATGACGCCGAGCGAGCTGGCTGCCTTCGCCGCCATGGCCAGCACGGCCGCACCATCGGGCCGGTTGAGCGCGCCTTGGCCGATAATGAACATCGGCTTTTCTTTTTTTGCCGGCGCATGGTCGATAAATTGCGCCAGGCTTTCCGGTCCGGCGCCGAGATAATTATAGGGATAGGTCAGGTCGGCCTTCTCACCGATCAATCCGATCAGCACATTGCCCTTAAGATAACGCTTGCGAATGCGCGCATTGAGCACCGCCGCTTCCCGGCGCGGATTGGTGCCGATGAGCATGATGGCGTCGGCTTCATCGATGCCGGCAATTTTGGAATTGAACAGATAACTGGGGCGGCCGTATTTCGGATGAAGCGGCGAGCCCGGATAACGCGCATCGATATTCGATGAACCGAGCGCTGTCATCAGCGCCTTCAGTGCAAACATGTCCTCGACGCCCGCGAGCTGACCCGCCAAGGCGCCGATGCGCTTGGCCTGACTTGCCTTCACTTTAGCGGCAATTGCGGCAAAGGCCTGCTGCCAGCTCGCCGGCTGCAAGCGTCCATTGACCCGCACATAAGGCTGATCGAGCCGCTGCGCGCGCAGGCCGTCGACCACGTGACGAGTCTTGTCGGATATCCACTCTTCGTTCACGTCGTCATTGGTGCGCGGCAGAATGCGCATCACCTCGCGGCCGCGCGTATCGATGCGGATCGCCGAGCCGACGGCGTCCATGACGTCGATCGACTGCGTCTTCCCCAATTCCCATGGGCGCGCGGTGAAAGCGTAGGGCTTGGATGTGAGCGCACCGACCGGGCACAGATCGACGACATTGCTTTGCAGCTCGGACGTCATCGCGTGTTCGAGATAGGTGGTGATCTCCATATCCTCGCCGCGCCCGATGGCGCCAAGCTCCGGCACGCCGGCCACCTCGGTGGTGAAACGAATGCAGCGCGTGCAATGAATGCAGCGATTCATGATCGTCTTTACGAGCGGGCCGATATATTTGTCTTCGACCGCGCGCTTGTTTTCGGCGAAGCGGCTCAAATCGACGCCATAGGCCATGGCCTGATCCTGCAAATCGCATTCGCCGCCCTGATCGCAGATCGGACAATCGAGCGGATGATTGATGAGCAGGAACTCCATCACGCCTTCGCGCGCCTTTTTCACCATCGGTGTTTTGGTGTTGACAACCGGTGGTTCGCCGTTGGGCCCAGGACGGCAGTCGCGCACGCCCCAGGCGCATGACGCAACCGGCTTCGGCGAGCCTTTCAACTCAACCAGACACATGCGGCAATTGCCGGCAATCGACAGCCGCTCGTGAAAGCAAAAGCGCGGGATTTCCGCGCCCGCGGCTTCGCACGCCTGGAGAAGCGTGGACTCCGGGGGGACATCGATCTCTTTGCCGTCAACGATCAGCTTGGTCATTTAATTCGCTTTGCTATCCTAGTGGAGTGGATTTGACATTCGCTACCCACCTGGCCGCAAGCTCGCGAAGCGAATGTCAAATCCAAAACTCCACTAGAAACTTATATTTGGCTCATGGTCTTTCAATTCAAACATTCGCAAAAGATCCCCGCCGAAATGGGTAGCGAATGTTTGAATCGGACCACTAGAGCATGATTAGTCTGACTCTCACCGTCACCCTGAGGTGGCTTCGCGTAAGCGAAGCCCTCGAAGGGCGACGGCCCCGAATTTACTTCCCCACGCGCCCACTTCTGTGGCCGATCATCCTTCGAGGCTCGCGACCTGCGGTCGCTCGCACCTCAGGATGACGGATAAATTCATCACTTGTTGCCGCCATTTTCTCCCCCTACTCCGCCGCCATGGCATCGAGCGGCGCGGGTTCGCGCCCGCCATGCAAATCCGCATTGCGCGAATATTGATCGATCCGCTCTTCGATCTCGTGACGGAAATGCGCGATCAAGCCTTGGATCGGCCAAGCGGCGGCGTCGCCGAGCGCGCAGATCGTGTGGCCCTCGACCTGCGTGGTGACTTCAAGCAGCATATCGATCTCGCGCTTTTGCGCGCGGCCCTCGGCCATGCGAGTAAGCACGCGCCACATCCAGCCGGTGCCTTCGCGGCAGGGCGTGCACTGCCCGCAACTCTCGTGCTTGTAAAAATAAGCAATCCTGGCGATAGCGCGGATCAAATCGGTCGATTTGTCCATCACGATCACGGCCGCCGTGCCGAGCCCCGATTTGAGTTTCATCAGGCTGTCGAAATCCATCGGCGTGTCGATGATCTGATTTGCCGGCACCATGCGCACCGACGAGCCGCCCGGGATCACCGCTTTGAGATTCTCCCAGCCGCCGCGAATGCCGCCGCAATGGGTCTCGATCAATTCGCGAAAAGTGATGCCCATCGCCTCTTCCACGTTGCACGGTTTGTTGACTTGGCCGGAAATGCAAAAGAGTTTGGTGCCGACATTGTTTGGTTTACCGATCGAAGAGAACCAGCTTGCGCCGCGCCGCATGATGTCCGGCGCCACGGCAATCAACTCCACATTGTTCACCGTGGTCGGACACCCATAGAGACCGACATTGGCCGGGAACGGCGGCTTGAGCCGCGGCATGCCTTTCTTGCCCTCTAAGCTTTCGAGCAGCGCCGTCTCTTCGCCGCAAATATAAGCGCCGGCGCCGTGGTGCACGATGACATCGAAGTCCCAGCCGTGCACATTGTTCTTGCCGATAAGCTTGGCATCGTAAGCCTGATCGACGGCTGCCTGCAGACGTTCACGTTCACGGATGAATTCGCCGCGCACATAGATGTAAGCCGCATGCGCGCCCATGGCGAAGCCGGCGATCAAACAGCCTTCGATAAGCAGATGCGGATCGTGACGCATGATCTCGCGGTCTTTGCAGGTACCCGGCTCCAACTCGTCGGCATTGACAACGAGATAGTGCGGACGCTCGCCGATCTCTTTCGGCATGAACGACCATTTCAAGCCGGTTGGGAAGCCGGCGCCGCCACGGCCACGCAGGCCGGAAGCTTTCATTTCATTGATGATGCCGTCACGGTCTCGCTCGATAATCGCCTTGGTGCCGTCCCACGCGCCGCGCGCGCGCGCGCCCTCAAGACCCCAGTCGTGCAGGCCGTAGAGATTCTTAAAGATACGGTCTTTGTCGGCGAGCATTGATTTTAAGCCTTCACAGGTTTGAGCGTGGTCGGCCCGCCGACGGGCGCGGAAAATTGCCGGTCGATTTGCGGACCCGGTTTCGGCGGCTTGCCGGCGGCAATGCCATCCAACACTTTTCCGAAGCTCTCGGCCGTCAAATCTTCATAGGTGTCTTTCCCGATCAAGACCATCGGCGCGTTGACGCAGGCCCCTAAGCATTCAACCTCTTCCCACGAGAAATCGCCGTCAGCGGACACTTCGAACGGCGCATGACTGATACGTCGCTGACAAACTTCAAACAGCGCATCAGCCCCGCGCAACCGGCACGGCGTCGTGCCACAAACCTGCACATGCGCTTTCTTACCCACCGGCTGCAGCATGAACATCGTGTAAAATGTCGCAACCTCCAGCGCGCGGATATGCGCCATGCCAAGCAGGTCGGCGACGTAACGGATCGCGGCTTCGGGCAACCAGCCGCCATGCTGCTCCTGCGCGCGCCACATCAATGGAATGATCGCCGAGTGCTGCCGGCCTTGCGGATATTTGGCGACTTGTTGCTTCGCCCAGACGAGGTTGTCGTCGGTGAACGAAAAATCCTTCGGCTGCTGTTCGAGCGGGGCAAGACGGCGGACACTCATCGGTCACACCCCGCACACGCATACATATTATTTCTCGTCATGGCCGGGCTCGTCCCGTCATCCTGAGGTGGCTTCGCGCAGCGAAGCCCGCGAAGGCCGTCATCCTGAGGTGGCTTCGCGCAGCGAAGCCCTCGAAGGCCGTCATCCTGAGGTGGCTTCGCGCAGCGAAGCCCTCGAAGGCCGTCATCCTGAGGTGGCTTCGCGCAGCGAAGCCCTCGAAGGATGAACGGCCACAGAAGAGCAAAAAATGGGCGCGCCAAGCATTGAAGTGGGCGTCCGAAGTCGAAGCGAACAATGGCCGTCGCCCTTCGAGGCTCGTCGCGTTCCGCGACGAGCACCTCAGGGTGACGGTGAGAGGCCTGCACCAAATCCGAACCGGACAGCCTGTAGCCCGGATGGAGCGAAGCGCAATCCGGGATAACTCCGACCCGCATTTTGCTTCGCTCCTTGCGGGCTACAGTCTTATGCCCGTGGATCGTTCTCACCGGTCCACCTCCCCGAACACGATATCGATCGAACCGAGAATGGCAGAGACGTCTGCGAGCATGTGGCCCTTGCAGAGAAAATCCATCGCCGAAAGATGCGCAAAGCCCGGCGCGCGGATTTTGCACTTGTAGGGTTTGTTGGTCCCATCGGAGATGAGGTAGACGCCGAATTCGCCCTTGGGTGCCTCCACCGCCGCGTAGACCTCGCCGGCCGGCACGCGGTAGCCTTCCGTGTAAAGCTTAAAGTGATGGATGAGCGCTTCCATCGAGCGCTTCATCTCGTCACGCTTGGGCGGCACGATCTTGTTGTCGTCGACCGCGACACGGCCTTGGCCTTCCGGCGAGCGTAATTTCGCCAAGCACTGCTTCATGATCTTCACGGATTGGCGCATCTCTTCCATGCGGATGAGATAACGGTCGTAGCAATCGCCGTTCTTGCCGACGGGAATATCGAAATCGAGTTCGGCGTAGCACTCATAAGGCTGCGCCTTGCGCAAATCCCAGGCCGCCCCGGAGCCGCGCACCATCACGCCGGAGAAGCCCCAGTTCCAGGCATCCGAAAGCGAGACCACGCCGATATCGACATTGCGCTGCTTGAAAATGCGGTTACCGGTGAGCAATGCATCGAGATCGCCGACCACCTTCAGAAACGGATCGCAGAAAGCATCGATGTCGTCGATGAGCTGCGGCGGCAGATCCTCATGAACGCCGCCCGGCCGGAAATAATTGGCATGCATGCGGCTACCGGAGGCGCGCTCGTAGAACACCATCAACTTCTCGCGCTCTTCAAAGCCCCACAACGGCGGCGTGAGCGCGCCGACGTCCATCGCTTGCGTGGTGACGTTAAGCAGATGCGACAGCAGCCGCCCGATCTCCGAATAAAGCACACGGATCAATTGCGCACGTTTTGGCACTTCGATGCCGAGCAGCTTTTCGACCGCGAGACAGAAAGCGTGCTCCTGATTCATCGGCGCGACATAATCGAGCCGGTCGAAGTAAGGCACGGCCTGCGTATAGGTCTTGTACTCGATCAGCTTTTCGGTGCCGCGATGAAGGAGACCGATATGCGGGTCGACGCGCTCGACCACTTCGCCATCGAGCTCCAGGACCAGGCGCAACACGCCATGCGCCGCCGGATGTTGCGGTCCGAAGTTAATGGTGAAGTTGCGGAGCGAAGTCTCTGTCATTTCAAATTCTTCCGCTAGTGGTCCAATTCAAACATTCGCTACCCATTTCGGCGGGGTCTTTTGCGAATGTTTGAATTGAAAGACCATGAGCCAAATATAAGTTTCTAGTGGAGTTTTGGATTTGACATTCGCTTCGCGAGCTTGCGGCCAGGTGGGTAGCGAATGTCAAATCCACTCCACTAGTGGTCCGATTCAAACATTCGCTACCCATTTCGGCGGGATCTTTTGCGAATGTTTAAATCGAAAGACCACTAGCAAATATAAGTTTCTAGTGGAGTTTTGGATTTGACATTCGCTTCGCGAGCTTGCGGCCAGGTGGGTAGCGAATGTCAAATCCACTCCACTAGGTCCCGCTATGACGTAATTCGCGATCGCGCCGCACAGTCCCCTCCCCCGCTTGCGGGGGAGGGACAGGGAGGGGGAGCGCCGCTTGGCGACGCACGATAACAACCCCCTCCCCACCCCTCCCCCGCAAGCGGGGGAGGGAGCAGGTCGAAGCGCGCTGCGCCGTCCGCATCCCCACTCACCAAACAAAACGACCATCAACGACAACCCTTTGTTAGACTCCGTTTCGCTCACTATTCGCTATTCGCCCTCGTTGGCCTTCTCATCGCCTGGAAGCACATAATCCGTGCCCTCCCAGGGCGAGAGGAAATCAAAGCTGCGGAATTCCTGCGCGAGCTGCACTTTGTCGTAGACGACGCGCTTTTGTTCGTCGTCGTAGCGCACCTCAACGAAACCGGTGAGCGGGAAATCCTTGCGCAGCGGATGCCCCTCGAAACCATAATCGGTGAGAATGCGGCGCATGTCGGGATGGCCGGTGAACAGCACGCCATAGAGATCATAGGTCTCACGCTCAAACCAATCGGACCCTTTGAACACACTAATGAGCGAGGGAACAGGCGTCTGTTCATCGGTCGCGACTTTGACGCGGATGCGTTGGTTCAGCCGCGGCGACAGGAAATGATAGACCACCTCGAAGCGCTGTTCGCGGCCCGGCCAATCCACGGCGGTCACATCGATGATGCAAATGAATTGGCAGGCCGGATCGTCGCGTAGGAAGGTCGCAACTTTGACAATGTCAGTAGCTTTCGCGTCAACGGTGAGCTCATTGCGCGAAACTTCATAACCGACAATCGACGCCGGTAAGGCTGTCTTTATCGTCTGTCCAAGCCTGTCGAGACTCTCGTCCATATCAGTCCACGATGAAAAGCCGCGCGCCACGCTCGGTACGAGATCGATGAGCGTCGGCACCGTCGGCAACTTGATAGCTCATGCCGGGTTTGAGGGTGAAGGTGCGTCCATCCTTGAGTTTGGTAACGAGTTCGCCATCAATGCAAAAAAGAATGTGTCCCTTTTCGCACCAGTGGTTCGACACATAACCAGGTGGATACTCCACCAAACGCACGCGAATGTCGCCGAATTGACGCGTGCGCCAAGTCGCGGTCCCCACATCCCCTTTATGCGTCGTGGGCTCAACAGCCATCCAGTCGGTCGTTCCGAAGGGAATCTCGCTCATCCGCATGATTGCTTACCGCTCTATTGTGCCGGTGCGGCGGATTTTCTTCTGCAGCAGCATCACGCCATACAGCAGCGCCTCGGCTGTCGGCGGACAGCCCGGCACATAAATGTCCACCGGCACGATGCGATCGCAGCCGCGCACCACCGAATAAGAGTAATGATAGTAGCCGCCGCCGTTTGCGCAGGAACCCATGGAGATCACGTAACGCGGCTCCGGCATTTGGTCGTAAACCTTGCGCAACGCCGGCGCCATTTTGTTGGTGAGCGTGCCGGCGACGATCATAACATCGGATTGGCGGGGCGAGGCGCGCGGGGCGAAGCCGAAACGCTCGGCGTCGTAGCGCGGCATCGACATCTGCATCATCTCGACCGCGCAACAGGCCAGCCCGAAGGTCATCCACATCAGCGAGCCGGTGCGCGCCCAGGTAACGAGCTCATCGACGGCGGTGACAAGGAAGCCTTTATCGGCAAGCTCATTGTTCACGCCGACAAAAAACGAATCGTCCGCGCCCACCGGCTTGCCGGTGCGCGGATCGAGAACCCCTTTCGGCGCGGGTGCGACAAGGGTCATGCGCGTATCAATCCCATTCAAGCGCCCCCTTTTTCCACTCATATATGAAGCCGACGGTCAGAACGCCAAGGAACAGCATCATGGCCCAGAAGCCAAAGGTGCCGATCTGACGAAATGCCACGGCCCAAGGGAACAGGAAACTCACCTCGAGATCAAAGATGATGAAAAGTATGGCGACCAAATAAAAGCGCACGTCGAATTTCATGCGCGCGTCGTCGAATGCGTTGAAGCCGCACTCGTAAGCCGACAGTTTTTCCGGATCCGGCTGCTGGTAGGCCACAATGAAGGGCACAATCAACAGCACCAGCCCGAGAACAAACGCAACCCCGACAAAAACAACCAAGGGCAAATAATCCAGTAATAATGCGTTCATTTGGACCTATCCTGGTTACGGCCTCAGCGCGCGGCCTCAAATCCATCGATAACCGCGCGTGACGGCCGGACGGAAAAACACGGTTTTTCGATCCTGGAACCGTATCGAAAGCAATGCCCGCGAGGCTTAGCGCAGCCTGCCCTAATGTGGCAAGACGCCATCCACGTGGCTTTCTTCCAATTGCATCTGGCGCCCTGAAAAGTTGTGGATCGATGTCCGTCGACGGCGATGCAATTGACAGTGAATGGCCGGCAACGTTTATGGGCGAGGCGCGCCAAAGGGCATGCCCTCGGCTCCCCCCATCGGAGAACTCTAATGATTGCGGCCGGATCGACCGACCACGATATCCCCGGCTGGAAACGCTCCAAGCCCGCCATTCCAGCTTGGCGAGCCGGCTCCTCGCGCCGAATTCGGCTCGAGCATGTGGTGATGGCCGCTGCCGTGCTGTGCCTGATTGTGCTGATCGTTCTGCCGGTCTGCTTCCTCTTGGTCGGAAGTTTTACATCCGAGGATGGATTGACTTTCGAGTTCATCGGCAAGGCTGTTGCCGGGCGGCTCTATCTCCAGGCGCTGTTAAATTCCCTCGTGCTTGGCTCCTTCACAGGTCTGTTCAGCGTTCTTATCGGCGTGCCCCTCGCCTGGGCCGTTTCCCGCACCAATGTGCCTGGAAAGCCGCTGATCGGCGCAACCGCCACCCTATCGTATCTCTCGCCGCCATTTCTGACTGCCATCGCTTTCGTCAATCTGTTCAGTCCCAATTCGGGGCTGGTCAATATCATGCTGCGAGAACTCGGTCTTTCTTGGCTTAGCTTCAATATCTTCTCGATGAAAGGAATGGTGTTGGTCACTGTGCTGCACACCTTTCCTTTCGTCTATTTGCTGGCCGCCAGCGCGCTTCAATCGTTCGACGCCTCTTATGAGGAGGCGGCGCAAATTTTGGGCGCCGGGAAATGGCGCACCGCCTTCCTCATCACCGCGCCGCTCGTCATGCCGGCGATCCTTTCAGGAACCTTGATTGCGTTTGTCAATTCAATCGCATTGTTCGGATCGCAGGCCATCGTCGGCCTGCCCGGCCGCGTTTTCACGCTACCGACCCGTATTTATGCGCTGTTCGACTACCCGCCCGAATATGGCATCGCCTCGGCACTATCGCTTGTCTTTATCCTCATCACCGTGACGGCGCTCTTTCTGCAACGCAGTTACCTGGCAAAGCGCTCATTTGTCACGCTCGGCGGCAAGGGGTCGCGGCCTCGGCTGGTCGATCTCGGGAACATGCGTTGGCCCGTGTTCGGGTTTTGCCTGTTGGTTTTCTGGGTGGCCATCGCGATGCCCTACACCGCTCTGATCGCCGTCTCGCTGAGCAAATCCTGGGGCCTCGCATTCTGGAAAAATCTAACCCTGCACAACTATTCCTTCGTACTATTCGAATATGACGTGACCCGGCGCGCGATCCTCAACAGCCTGCTGCTGGCGACGCTCGCCGCAACATTCGCGGTTATGCTCGGCACCGTGATCAGCTGGATCGATTTGCGCACGCGCATTGTCGGACGCAAGCTGCTCGACTATGCGGCCCTGCTCCCGCTCGGCCTGCCCGGCATCGTGATGGCGGTCGCGCTTATCCAGTTCTGGCTGACCATCCCAATCGCGCTGTACGGCACGCTTGCGATATTGTTGCTGGCCTATACCGGTCGTTACATCCCGCTTGGCGTGCGCGCTGCCGGCAGTTCGCTGCGGCAGATTGATCCCTCGCTCGAAGAAAGCGCGCGAATTTTGGGAGCCTCCTGGGGCACCACCCTGCGTGAGGTGACGCTGCCATTGATGTGGCCGGGTCTATTCGCCGGCTGGGTTTTGATTTTCGTTCCGGCCATCCAAGAGCTATCGGCATCAATCCTGTTGTTTTCATCCAAGTCGATTACGCTCGCGGTCGCAGTCTACAATCTCTACGAAACCGGCTATACCGAGCCTGTCGCAGCGCTCGCGATGATCAACGTCGTCATCATTGGAATCGCGATCGGAGTGGCGAACCGGTTCGGCGGCGGCTCCCGTAATATCGCATACAAAACCGTGTAATCCCTCGAGGCTCCCATGGCTCATGTGAAGCTCACCGGCATCACCAAGCGTTACGTCGGCATGGCCGCAGTCACTGATTTGAATCTGGAGATAAGGAACAATCAGTTCATCACCCTATTGGGTCCGAGCGGCTGCGGGAAGACGACGACTTTGCGCCTCATCGCCGGCTACATGGCCCCCGATGAGGGCACCATCCGGGTCGATGACAAATTGATGTCGTCAAAAGATACGCTGGTGCTGCCCGAGCACCGCGGCATGGGCATGGTGTTCCAGAATTATGCGGTCTGGCCGCATAAAACGGTTTATGAAAACGTCGTGTTCGGCCTCAAGCTGCGCAAAGTGCCGACCGCCAAGGCGCGCGAGCTCGTCAATTCCGCCCTAGCTCAGGTCAATCTCTCAGGCTACGAAGACCGCCTGCCCAGCCAACTTTCCGGCGGTCAGCAGCAGCGCGTGGCGCTGGCACGCAGCCTCGTGGTCGAGCCGGACATTCTGTTGCTCGACGAGCCACTATCGAACCTCGACGCCAAATTGCGCGAGCACATGCGCAGCGAACTCAAGCAACTGCAACGGCGCACCGGTATCACCTTTATCTATGTCACGCACGATCAGGCCGAAGCGCTGGCGCTTTCTGATCAGATCGCCGTGATCCAGGAGGGCCGCCTTCAACAATTCGGTACGCCGGTCGAGGTCTATTCCCGGCCGGCCAACCGCATGGTGGCCGATTTCATGGGCAACGTGAACCTTTTGCCGGGCGAAATCGCGGGCGCCCAGAACGGTCAGGGCGAAATCGTGATCGCCGGTGTGCTGCGCATCCGCGCCAAATTGCCCGCCGGTCTAAGTGGCGGCAATCGGGTCGACGTCGCGATCCGTCCGGAAAATATCGCGCTGACGCGCGCGAACAGGGATCACGCTCGAGCCGAGGTCGTGGAGCGGACCTTCCTCGGCAACCTCAACGATTATCAGGTTAGATGGGGCGAGCAGCTTCTTCGGGTGCAAACTCATCCGAAAGAAGAGTTCACCATCGGAGAAAAAGTCGATATCACAGTCGATCCCACGGCCATCAGCGTTTTTACACACAACTAAAACCGCGAACATTCGCAGGGTGGAGCAAACGATGAAACAGTCAAAATTTTTTCTGACCGCGGCCACGTTGGCCGCCGTACTGCTGGGTATTG
The DNA here is from genome assembly GCA_963697535.1 of uncultured Pseudomonadota bacterium. GTDB lineage: Bacteria > Pseudomonadota > Alphaproteobacteria > Rhizobiales > Xanthobacteraceae > Pseudolabrys. The sequence goes on from OY969085.1 coordinate 2,528,982, forward strand.
CCGCCACGCAAGCCGCCGATATCGATATCGCCGCCGCCAAGAATGAAGGAAAGGTGGTCTGGTACACGTCAACGCCGATCAAATCGGCGCAGCAAATCGCCGCGCAATTTGAAAAAGAGACCGGCGTCCACGTCGAACTGTTCCGCTCCGGCGGTTCTGCCATCCTGCGCCGCTTCATGCAGGAGCATAAATCGGGCCTCATTGCCGCCGACGTGATCACCACCTCCGACCCGGCCAATTCGAATACACTCGCCGCGCAAGGCGTATTCGTACCCTTCAAACCGGACAATTTCGACAAGGTGCCGGATGTTGCGAAAGACCCCAATGGCGCGTGGGTCGCGCAACGTCTGAACATGATGGTGATCTACGTTCGCAGCGACGCGATCGCCGAGAATGACTATCCGAAAACCTGGTCCGACGTGCTTGCCCCCAAATACAAAGACAAGCTTACCATGACGGACCCATCGTTCACGGCGTTGCAGCTCATGGTGGTTTCGACGCTCTCGCGCAAACTTGGCTGGGATTATTACAAGAAACTTCGCGCCAACAACATCATGGTCGTGCAAAGCAACCAGCAAGTGCTCGATGCCATCAAACGTGGCGAACGCCCGATCGCCCTAGGTGCCCTCGACAGCTATGCCGCCGACGCCCGCAAGCAAGGCCACCAGATCAAATCCATCTACCCCAGCGACGGCACATTTATCATTCCCTCGCCAACCGCGATCATCAAAGGTGGCCCGCATCCGCACGCCGCCAAGCTATTTGCCAACTTCATGTTGAGCGACTCGGCGCAAAAGATATTTCCCGGTAACGGCGGCTATGCCGCGCGCGATGACATCGATCCGCCGGCGAATAGCCCGCATCTGAAAGATGTGAAACCGATGCCCGTCGATTACGCCCAAATCCAGAAAGATACCGCAAATGTGAAGCGGCAGTTCAACGAAATCTTTCAATAGCGGCGTCGTTCGCAGGCATAAACAGTACGGAGACGAGTCGATGAATGAAATGACCAAGCCCTCACCCGCCGCGATCAAGGGCGAGGACCACTGGACCACCAAAGACGGCGGCGTGAAGCTGTTTTTGTTTGAAAAGTGCATCGGCGATCCGGCTCAAAGTAAGGGCACGATCCTATTCGTGCACGGCTCGTCGATGGCGGGACAGCCGACCTTCGACCTGCAAGTGTCCGGCCGACCGGACTCCTCGGCCATGGATCACTTCGCGCGTCTTGGCTACGACTGCTGGTGCGTCGACATGGAGGGCTACGGCCGCTCCACCAAGGACCGCGACAACAACGCACCGATTTCGCAAGGCGCAGACGATTGCTACGCGGCTGCGCTCTACATCCACAAATTGCGCGGCAAGCGGCCGCTCCTCGTTTATGGGATTTCCTCCGGCGCCCTACGTGCGGCGCTTTTTGCGCAGCGCCATCCCGAAATGGTGGCGCGGCTCGCGCTTGACGCCATGGTGTGGACCGGCGAAGGCTCCCCCACCCTCGCCGAGCGACGCAAGAAAATGCCGGACTTCCTCGGCAAAAATCGCCGGCCGATGAGCAAGGCCTTCATTCATTCGGTTTTCGACCGCGACCATCCCGGCACGGCCGAGCGTCACGTGATTGAAGCCTTTGCCGAGGCCGTCTGCGCGCTCGACGATTCCGTGCCGACCGGCACTTACGTCGATATGTGCAGCAATCTGCCGGTGGTCGATCCGGAAAAGATCACCGTGCCGACGCTCATCATGCGCGGCCAGCACGACGGCATCGCCTCCTTCGACGATCTTATGAAGTTTTTCGCTAAGCTGCCGAACCCGGACAAGCAATTCACGGTGATGTCCGGCATTTCACATGCCAGCTTTCAGCAGAAGAACTACATGATGGTCTATCACATCCTGGCGAGCTTCTTCGCACAGCCGGAGCCGGTGTATAAAGGCTGACGCCTGCAACCGTCGTGGCCGGCTTATCCCGGCCATGCTACACAAGCTTGGGCTTTTAAGGAATTAGAGGGACGGGCGAAAAGTGTTATGCGCCGAGCCTGTTCGCAAGCTCCGCCAAGTCCTCTGCCGCCACGTCGACCTCCACCGTCGGCTTAACCTCACCGGTATTCGGTCCATATTCATTCGCGCGGGCGACGTGGGCCGTACGCAGGCCACAGGCCGCCGCCGCCGCAAGATCGTTTGAATGCGCTGCCACCATCATGCATTGGGCCGGCGCGATATCCAAAGCCTCGCATGATGCGAGATAAACGCGCGGCTTCGGCTTGTAATCGCCGGCGATTTCCGCGCCGAGGATTGCATCCCAGGGGAAACCATTGCGCCGCGCGAGATCGGCCATCAGCGAGATATTGCCGTTCGATACCGGCGCAATGATGAATTTGCTTTTCAGCCGCGCAAGCGCCGCGGGGACATCCGGCCACGCATCGAGACGATGCCAGGCGAGCGTTAATTCGTGCAGCACGGCATCGGGTAAATCGTGCAGACCTAAGCGCGGCATGAAGCGCTCAAGATTGCGCCGATGCAGAACGTCAAGTTTGGAAAAAGGTATGCGGCCGGAGCGCACATCCTCCAGTCCCGGCTGGTATTCACCGCGCCAAGCGTCGGCAAAGTCCAGCCAATCGAGCTTGTAGCCCGATGGTACCAGGATGCGCTCGGCCTCGCGGGCAACGCCGCTGCGCCAATCCACAAGGGTGCCGAACACGTCGAAAAGCAGCGCTCGGAGACGGCTTTCGGAGGTACTCAAACGCGCCTCTCAAAATAAAGAAAAGAGGTTGCGGAACAGGGTCAGCGCCTGTCAGGTTCAAGTAAAATCAAGGAGTTATGGAAACGATGGCGGGAGCGACGGGACTCGAACCCGCGGCCTCTGCCGTGACAGGGCAGCGCTCTAACCAACTGAGCTACGCCCCCGCGGGCGTTGCGCTCCGAGTTATAGAGGGGGGGCTCGCAAGTCAAGGACCCCCTTTTTTTGAGATGGGAAAATTGCCGAAAAGGCTTATTTCATGCGAAGATTCGGTAGCCAGCAAGGCTCCGAATCGTCTATTCGGCTTAGGACGTTCGACGCTTTGCCACACCTGATTCAAGAGGAGGGTCCCATAATGGCTACGGCTCCTGGAAAAGCACCTGCACCGCCGACCGTCACACTGAAACATCTCGCGGCGGCGCTCGCGGAATCGCATGAGATGTCGAAGAAACAGGCGGAGGAAGTGCTTGGCGATTTTGTGGGAAATATCGTCAAGCACTTAAAGAAGGGCGAGCGTATTCGCATCGGCGGGCTCGGTATCCTTCAGGTGCGCAAGCGCCCCGCGCGCATGGGCCGCAATCCTGCGACCGGCGAGCAGATTCAGATCAAGGCTTCGAAAAAGGTCGCCTTCCGCGCCGCCAAGGAGCTGAAGGAAGCGGTCTGATTTTTATTTCAGACTCTTCGCTTCATAACGGCGGGCGGCGGTGCAAAACTCCGCGCCTGCCGGTTTTGTTTTGTTTGGAAGATTTATCGTGCGGTTACAAACCGTTTTATTGGCGATTCTTTTATTTGCCAGCCCTACTACTGCGTTTTCCGAAAGCACACCGGAACATAGTTGGGATGGTACTTATGTATATATTGATGAGCTTCGTGTGCCTCCAAATACATTCGGAAGCGAAAAAGTCGTAGAATACAAACTTATTATCGGTCGCCATGCGAAATCTTTTGGTTGCATCTTAACTGCCGACGGACATTTGAGCGATGACCGCATCAACTGTATTATTTCCGGCAACAGAGAGCGGATAACTGTTTCCTTCAAAAATTTTGAGGATGACCGCGAAGTCGTGCGATACAAGGTAGGAAGACCGCTTTTTATTTTAAAGCGTCAAGGCAAGAAAATTGAAGTACTATGGCGACAGCTAAAACCCGATCTTTATTTCAAAAAGAACGAGCGCTATTATTTGAACCAATGCAGAAAAAATGAGGATTGCGGAGTGTGGGTTCACTAGTGGAGTGGATTTGACATTCGCTACCCACCTGGCCGCAAGCTCGCGAAGCGAATGTCAAATCCAAAACTCCACTAGAAACTTATATTTGGCTCATGGTCTTTCAATTCAAACATTCGCAAAAGATCCCCGCCGAAATGGGTAGCGAATGTTTAAATCGGACCACTAGCGACGGCTTGCGGTGTAAAAACCTACGATTTATTTATTCTCAATTGTCTCACGGCCAACCGACGGTGATGTCGTCCGGCGGGTTGCCGTTGATTACATTGTCTTTCATCTGGCGCGCGAAGATCGTCGTCGCGGCGACCAAGGGCATCACACGTTGATTGAACAGCGCGAAGGTTTCCGCCGCGGTGAGCGTGACCATCGATGGCGCGCCGGGACTGGGGAAAGCGATTGCCGCCGTTTAGGATGGCGTGCCCGGTGCAGCGCTGCACCGTGCACAAGCATCGACAATCCGTTCGGCCCGAGATTGTCACCCATGTCTTCGGTACAATCTGTTACCTATGTGTCCGGGTCGGACAGGTGAGCGATGGTGGGCGATGACGGACTCGAACCGCCGACATCCTCCGTGTAAAGGAGGCGCTCTACCAGCTGAGCTAATCGCCCTTAAACCGCGTGCCCGATAGCCACGAGAGCGGGCTGACGCAATCCCCCCGGCACCTAGTGGAGTGGATTTGACATTCGCTACCCACCTGGCCGCAAGCTCGCGAAGCGAATGTCAAATCCAAAACTCCACTAGAAACTTATATTTGGCTCATGGTCTTTCGATTCAAACATTCGCAAAAGATCCCCGCCGAAATGGGTAGCGAATGTTTAAATCGGACCACTAGAGCACGATGCTTTAGGTTGATCCAGGCGTAGCCGCGTGCGCTCTTCACCTCTCCCGTTTACGGGAGAGGTCAACATTCGAGTGTAAGCGAGAATGTCGGGTGAGGGCGTGAAGCGGTTAAAAATGGTGGTATGGTTTTGAATGTGGAGAAAAAGCGCCCTCACCCCAACCCTCTCCCGCAAGCGGGAGAGGGGGCGCGCAGTGCTTGTGAGTGATTCCATCTAAACATATCCAGCTTTAGGACCGACAGTGAGTTAGGTCTCGGCTAAGCCGCCTACGGTCTGAATTATGTAGGTAAAATACAATGCTATACCCCGTTCACCTCATAACCCGAAATTCCTTTGGGTTGACGACGCGGAAATTGTCGGTGACGCGATCGCAGAGGCCGGCCCAGTTCCGGGGCACCGTTTCCCGTAGAAAGCCAAGCGTCGCATTGGCGAATTGGGCGCAGGTTGCGTAAGCTTTGTTGTGCGTGACGTTTCTATGCATGAGGCCCCATAACCGCTCGATCGGATTAAGATGCGGGCAATAGGCTGGGATGAAATGCAGCTTAATGCGGCATCCCGGCCGGGCGAGCCATTCCTGCACCAGCCTGGCGTGATGATAGCGCGCGTTGTCAAGAAAGACATGGATGCGCGCCAGCGTCGGATAGCACGCCTCGATCGCTTGCAGCAGCCTGATCGTCGAGACGGCGTCGACGGTCTGCGCCTCGATCATGCGGGTTTGCCCCGTTTCAAGATCGATCGCGCCGTGAATGTTGATGCGCTCGCGCCCGCTCGTTTGTTCGATCGCGAGCTTTTCTTGTTTTGGCGCCCAGCAGCCCGCCGGCCGCGCCGCATGGGTCGGATGCACGGCATCGGCGAACAAAACGGCTTCGTCAGGGCCAAGAGAGTTCTGCAAATCCTCATAACTGTCGATGAAAGCCTGCTGCTTTTCTTTGTCGAGCTTGCGCGGGATGACATTGGGTTTGTGATATTCGAGCCCCAGCCGATGCAACAACGCGATCAGTCCCGAACGGCTTTCATAAACGACACCAAATTCCTTCTCGATCCAGGCGCCGATCCGGCGGGTCGAGCGCGGAAGCGCCGCGCCGACAAAGACTTTCAATGCCTCTTCCTGCGCCGCGCTCAAAAAGCTCGCGCTCCCGCCCATGTCGAAACGGGTCAAACCCTCGATCCCATCTTCTTGGTATGAACGGTGCCATGTGCGAACGGTGTCGTCGTCGATAAATAAGACCTTCCCGACTTCCGCGCAGCTCATCCCGTCATTCAAAAGCAGTAATGCATTGGCGCGTCGGCCAAGACGGTGCTCTACCGACCCATCCCGAGCAAGCTCGATCAAGTCGCGTTTTGCCTCAGCATCAAGAAATCCAGCCCGAAATCATGGCCCGAGAAAATCCTTCTCCTCGTTCCAGGCAAGAGATTTTTGCGGATCTTCAATAAGTCAGGGTATATCACTAAACAACACCGTGGCATGGTCTGAGCTTTTAGATGCTTATGGCCCCGCCAAAACAATCCCGAAGCTTCTTGTTAGTGCTGCAGGGACCGCTTCAAATATCCATTTTGTTTTCAACAATAGGGCTTGAATAAAAACGGCGTCCCGGGTGAGGCACCGCTCTGCTTAATCGGTAACCCCTACCCGGCAGCATTCAATGCGCCGTCAGTCCCGATCCGTCCTCATCCACCACGGGCTCGGCGGCCACGGCGCCGGTGGTAAACTTTGCCGTCGCCTCATCCCACTCAATCGGCTCGGGCATGCGCACAAGGGAGCGCGCGAGCACTTCATCCATGCGGCTGACCGGGACGATGTCCAGGCCCTTTTTGATCGTGTCGGAAATCTCCACCAAGTCCTTGGCGTTTTCCTCCGGGATCAAAACGGTCTTCATGCCGCCGCGCGCAGCTGCCAGCAATTTTTCTTTCAAGCCGCCAATCGGGAGTACCCTGCCGCGCAGCGTAATCTCTCCGGTCATGGCGACATCGCGGCGAACCGGAATGCCGGTCATCACGGAGACGATCGCGGTGACCATTGCCACGCCCGCCGACGGTCCGTCCTTCGGCGTCGCACCTTCAGGCACGTGCACGTGGATATCGCGCTTGTCGAACAGCGGCGGTTCGATGCCGAAGGCCACCGCACGTGAACGAACATAAGACGCCGCTGCCGAGATCAACTCCTTCATCACATCGCGCAAATTGCCTGTCACCGTCATGCGCCCTTTGCCGGGCATCATCGCGCCTTCGATGGTGAGCAGTTCGCCACCCACGTCGGTCCAAGCAAGACCCGTGACCACCCCGATGAGATCCTCCGCCTCGATCTCGCCATAGCGATATTTCGGCACGCCCAAATAATCGCCGAGGTTTGCCGCGCCGACGGCAACAGCTTTCTTTTTGGACGTCATCAATTCTTTGACGGCCTTGCGGATCAATGTCGAAATTTCGCGCTCGAGATTACGAACGCCGGCCTCCCGCGTGTAACGGCGAATGATCAAGAGCAAGGCGTCGTCATCGATCGACCATTCATCCTTTTCGAGACCGTGCTTCGCGACGGCGGCGGGAATGAGATGCTTGCGCGCGATCTCGACTTTCTCGTCCTCCGTATATCCTGCGATGCGGATGATCTCCATACGGTCCATCAACGGCGGCGGAATGTTGAGCGTATTGGCCGTGGTGATGAACATCACATTGGAAAGATCGTAATCGACCTCCAGATAATGGTCGTTGAACGTGTTGTTCTGTTCGGGATCGAGCACCTCCAACAGAGCCGACGACGGATCGCCGCGGAAATCGGCGCCCATTTTGTCGACCTCGTCCAAAAGGAAAAGCGGATTTGAGGTTTTTGCTTTGCGCATCGATTGAATGATCTTGCCCGGCATCGAACCGATATAAGTACGCCGGTGCCCTCGAATTTCGGCTTCGTCGCGCACGCCGCCGAGCGAAACGCGCACGAACTCGCGACCCGTGGCCTTGGCGATGGATTTACCCAATGATGTCTTGCCGACGCCCGGAGGCCCTACAAGACACAAAATGGGTCCGCTCAGTTTATTGGCGCGCTGCTGAACAGCAAGATACTCGACGATGCGTTCCTTGACCTTTTCCAATCCATAGTGATCGGCGTCGAGAACCTCCTGGGCGAGTTTGAGATCCTTTTTGACCTTGCTCTTCTTGCTCCATGGAATCGACAAAAGCCAATCGAGATAATTGCGCACGACGGTCGCCTCCGCCGACATCGGTGACATCTGGCGCAGTTTTTTAAGCTCGTGCGTCGCTTTCTCGCACGCTTCCTTGGAGAGCTTGGTTTTCTTGATTTTTTCTTCAACTTCCTGAAGCTCGTCCTTGCCCTCCTCGTCACCGAGCTCTTTCTGAATAGCCTTCATCTGCTCATTGAGGTAGTATTCGCGCTGGGTCTTCTCCATTTGCCGCTTGACGCGGGTGCGTATGCGCTTTTCCACCTGCAAGACCGAGATTTCGCTTTCCATCAACCCGAGCGCCTTCTCCAGACGTTCGGTGACGGATACCGTCTCGAGCATGTCCTGCTTGTCGGCAATCTTGACAGCAAGATGCGAAGCGACCGTGTCGGCGAGCTTTGCGTAATCCTCGATTTGCTGAACCACGCCGACGACTTCCGGCGACACTTTCTTGTTCAGCTTCACGTAATTTTCAAATTCGGTGACGACCGAACGCGCCATCGCCTCGGCTTCAACCGGATCGCCCGGATCGTCGGCAATCGCGGTGGCGTTGGCCTCGTAATAGTCGTGGCGGTCGGTATAGTCGAGAACGCGCGCACGTGTCGCGCCCTCGACCAATACCTTAACCGTGCCGTCGGGCAGCTTGAGGAGCTGCAACACACTTGCCAGTGTCCCCACCTTATAGATCGCGTCGGTCGCCGGGTCGTCATCGGATGCGTTTTTCTGTGTCGCAAGCAGAACGAAAGTGTCGGAACGCATCACCTCTTCGAGAGCCTTGATCGACTTCTCGCGGCCCACGAAAAGCGGCGCAATCATGTGCGGGAAAACCACGATATCGCGCAGCGGCAAAACGGGATAGGCCCGGGTCTCGCCGGGTTGCAGCTGAGGTCGTGGCTTGTTGGTCATTGCCCAATTCCTTTATTGTCCCGAACGCATAACGGTGATTTCAAAACGCGCGATACGACTCATGCGCAACTTCACCACCCTACGTATCACGTTACGTAGGGTCACGCGACAAACTCCGCAAGTAACTGCCGGCACAGCTAAACGCGCCAGGCGCCTGTGAATTGAACGGTAAGATGCTCACCGTCGGGCTGCGGACACAGATGGACGGCCCCACGCCGTACGAGCCATCCCGCCGAAACCGCCCTATGCGCTGACGCTGCCGGTTTCGCCCGCGCGATCGCGCCGGTCGGCATAGATATAAAGCGGCCGGGCGGTCCCTTCGACGACCTCCCTTGAGATCACCACTTCCTCGACCCCTTCGAGACTCGGCAGATCGAACATGGTGTCCAGCAGGATACCTTCCATGATCGAACGCAGACCGCGCGCGCCGGTCTTGCGTTCAATTGCCTTGCGCGCAATGGCGCCAAGCGCTTCGTCAGCCAACGTCAGATCAATCGATTCCATCTCGAAAAGCCGCCGGTATTGTTTGATCAGCGCGTTCTTCGGCTCGATCAAAATTTTCTTGAGCGAACCCTCGTCGAGGTCCTCGAGCGTGGCGACCACCGGCAACCGGCCGACGAATTCGGGGATCAGCCCATATTTGAGCAAATCCTCCGGTTCCACTTCGCGGAAGATCTCGCCCTGCTTGCGATCCTCCGGTGCCAGCACCTTCGCGGAGAAACCGATGGAGGTGGAGCGGCCACGCGCCGATATGATCTTCTCGAGACCGGCAAAAGCCCCGCCGCAAACGAAGAGAATATTCGTCGTATCCACTTGCAGAAATTCCTGCTGCGGATGTTTACGTCCGCCCTGCGGCGGAACCGACGCAATGGTGCCTTCCATAATCTTCAGCAAGGCCTGCTGCACGCCCTCGCCCGACACATCACGCGTAATCGACGGGTTGTCGGACTTGCGTGAGATCTTGTCGATTTCGTCGATGTAAACGATGCCGCGCTGCGCCCGCTCGACATTGTAGTCGGCGGCCTGCAGCAATTTGAGAATTATGTTCTCGACGTCCTCGCCCACATAGCCCGCTTCGGTCAACGTTGTCGCATCGGCCATCGTGAAGGGCACATCGAGAATGCGCGCGAGCGTCTGCGCCAGCAAAGTCTTGCCGGAGCCGGTCGGGCCGATCAGCAAGATATTTGATTTCGCGAGTTCGACGTCGTTGTGCTTGGCCTGATGGTTCAGCCGCTTGTAGTGATTATGCACTGCGACCGACAAAACCTTCTTCGCGTAATCTTGTCCAATGACGTAATCATCGAGAACTTTGCGAATCTCCTTGGGAGTCGGAATCCCTTCGCGCGACTTCACCAAAGAGGATTTGTTTTCCTCCCGGATGATGTCCATGCATAGTTCGACACATTCGTCGCAAATAAAAACGGTCGGTCCGGCGATAAGCTTTCGCACCTCGTGCTGGCTCTTGCCGCAGAATGAGCAGTACAAGGTATTTTTCAATTCACTAGCGCCGACTTTGCTCATTTTATTCTCCGTCAAACCCACTCGTACCTTTAACACCGCCGGCGCGACTTAAGGCCGGGCCAGAGACATTGACCAGCGAACGCCGTTTCACAAGGGAAGCAAATTTCGAAGCGAAATTCCAGCGTGGCGCTTTTTGCATTTTAGCCCCAAGTTTAAGCCGGCACGTTACGGGTGTTAATCAATAAAGGTTAACGATAATATTGCGGATACAACCCCCAAAAACGGCCAGTTCGGGGCAAAGCGCCTTTTTTTAAATTTTCACGTTTGCCATCTCGTTACCAGGGAACCGCGGCTCGCCGGGTTCATTCCGTCTAACGCCCCAATACCCGAAATTGGCATTTACACGCCGCATATTCGATGCAAATTTCGGAACCCCAAAACCCACTACAAGCCCACTACAAGCCCACAAGGCCACTACAAGTCCATTACAAGTCCCTGCAAGTTCCACTACGAGACAAGTTTCGGCAGAGCCAGATCTTCAGGCCGCTTGTCAATGACTTGATCGACCAGTCCAAAATCGCGAGCGGCCTCGGCAGTAAGAAAATAGTCACGCTCGAGCGCATCTTCAATTTTCTTCAACGGTTGACCCGTGTGGTGAACGTAAATTTCATTCAACCGCTTCTTCAGATTCAAAATTTCCTGCGCATGCAACATGATGTCGGTGGCCTGCCCCTGGAACCCGCCGGAAGGCTGGTGCACCATGATCCGGGCATTCGGCAATGCGAAGCGCTGTCCCTTGGCGCCAGCGGCCAGCAGCAGCGAACCCATGGAGGCCGCTTGCCCGACGCAGAGCGTTGAAACCGGCGGACGTATAAACTGCATGGTGTCGTAAATCGCCATGCCTGAAGTCACCACGCCGCCGGGCGAATTGATGTACATGGAGATTTCTTTTTTCGGATTTTCAGCTTCCAAAAACAATAGCTGCGCGACCACCAGTGTAGACATACCGTCTTCGACGGGCCCCGTTATGAAGACAATTCGTTCCTTGAGAAGCCGCGAAAAGATATCGTAAGCCCGCTCGCCACGATTGGTTTGCTCGACCACCATGGGCACGAGATGTTGCATATAGGTTTCCACCGGGTCTTTCATGTGTGCTCCTTGAGCCAAATTACGCGTTGAACCAAATCACGCATTGAACCGAATCACGCGAGATGCGGGTGGCTTTAGCTTTCGCAACACCTCGCAAGATCTATCGACGCCGACAACCCGTTACAAGATGCCGGCTATGCGCTACTCATGTTCATGTTCATGTTCATGTTCATGTTCATGTTCATGTTCATGTTCATGTTCATCTGCATAAAGCTCCTCACGCGGGACTTTCTTTTCGGTCACGCTGGCAAGCTCCAGCAGAAAATCGACCACTTTTTCCTCGAAAATAGGCGCGCGCAAGCTTGCGGCCGCCTGGGGGTTGTTACGGAAATAGTCATAAACGCGTTGCTCTTGACCCGGAAACTGGCGGATTTGGTCGATGATCGCGCGGTTTAGTTCGTCTTCGCTCACGGTGATAGTATTCTTTTCGCCAATTTCAGCCAATACCAAACCAAGCCGCACACGACGCTCGGAAATAGTGCGGTATTCCGCTTTGGCCTTTTCCTCCGTGGTATTTTCGTCCGCGAAAGTCTTCTTTTCGGCGTCCAACTCCGAGACGACCGATTTCCATACGCGGTCAAACTCCTCCTCCACCAGCGACGGCGGCGGCTCGAATTTGTGCAATCTATCGAGCTCGTCGAGCAGCGCACGCTTTAGCTTTTGTCGCGACATGTTGAGGTGTTCGCGTCCAAGCCTTTCTTTCACCGCATCGCTCAACTTTGAAAGCGATTCCATGCCCAGAGATGCGGCGAATTCGTCGTCGAGCGTGACGGTGGCCGGCGCTTCGATCGATTTGACGGTGACTTCGAATTCGGCATCTTGGCCGGCGAGTTTCTCGGCCGAATATAGCTCCGGAAACTTGACCTTGATCGTGCGGGTTTCGCCGGCGGTGATGCCGACGATTTGATCTTCGAATCCCGGAATGAAACTATCTGAGCCGATCACGACCGGCACGTCCTCATCGCTGCCATGATCGAAAGGCGCCCCGTCAATTGTACCCTTATAAGTTATGACCACGCGGTCGCCCCGCGCCGCCATTTCACCCTCCGCCTTCGCAATAAAGGGTTTGTTTTGTTCGGCGATGCGCGTGAGCGCCTCGTTGATTTCATTTTCCGTGACCTCGGTGGTCAGCCGGGTCAATGTGATATCCTTGAAATCGGCCAAAGCGATGGGCGGCACGATTTCGACCGTCATTGTGTAATTGAGGTCGCTCTTGCCTGCGAACAGCTGCTCGATCTCGGCCTCCTGCTTGGGCAGCGAGACCTTCGGCTCGGTTGCCAGCTTGAAACCACGCTCGCTGACGATCTGACTATTGGCATTGCGCACGGTCGCTTCGACGACTTCCGCCATCGTGGCGCGGCCATAGAGACGTTTGAGGTGCGTGAGCGGCACTTTGCCGGGGCGGAAACCATTGATTTTGATACGGCCTTTCAAATCGTTGAGGCGCGCGGTCACGGCGGCATCGAGTTCAGCGGCCGGCACCACCACTTTATATTCATGCTTGAGTCCTTCGGACAGCGTTTCGGTCACTTGCATAGCTCACACTTCTCTGCTGCAGGCGCGAACGTGATGACTTAACCATTAAGCCGGACACGCTTAAGCGCAAATACGGGGCTAGTGGAGTGGATTTGACATTCGCTACCCACCTGGCCGCAAGCTCGCGAAGCGAATGTCAAATCCAAAACTCCACTAGAAACTTATAGTTGGCTCATGGTCTTTCAATTCAAACATTCGCAAAAGACCCCGCCGAAATGGGTAGCGAATGTTTAAATCGGACCACTAGTGGAGTGGATTTGACATTCGCTACCCACCTGGCCGCAAGCTCGCGAAGCGAATGTCAAATCCAAAACTCCACTAGAAACTTATAGTTGGCTCATGGTCTTTCAATTCAAACATTCGCAAAAGACCCCGCCGAAATGGGTAGCGAATGTTTGAATCGGACCACTAGTGGAGTGGATTTGACATTCGCTACCCACCTGGCCGCAAGCTCGCGAAGCGAATGTCAAATCCAAAACTCCACTAGAAACTTATATTTGCTAGTGGTCTTTCAATTCAAACATTCGCAAAAGATCCCCGCCGAAATGGGTAGCGAATGTTTAAATCGGACCACTAGCGCATGATCCCGAAAAGTGGGAACCGGTTTTCGGGATCATGCGCTAGCCCGCTAAGTTCCTGATCTCGTCGACCTCATCCTGTGGTGCGGGCGGAGGGATTCGAACCCCCAAAGCTTTCGCCACTGGAACCTAAATCCAGCGCGTCTACCAATTCCGCCACGCCCGCAAGAAGAGGCAATTACGGGCGATTAGCGCCGCAATTTATTTCGTTTAGCGCGCCGACAGCCATGAACACAAGATGCAACAAAAGTCATGGAAATGACGGACAGCCAAATGACATGGGTGAAGCCGTAAGCTGAAGGTGCTTATTGAGCAGCGCCCGCAACCAACCACCCCAACTTGGAAAGAAGGGTCAAAACGCCTGTAATAACAACTCCGACAAAGGCTTTGCTAGGTAAATGGCTGACACGTTCGGTCAGCGTTGCCAAGCTCTCTCGAGCGTCAGAGACGCTATTTCCCATGTTACGGGTCACAATTTTTAATTCGCCAACGTTTTCCTTGATGTTGGCAACGTCTGCTTCTAAGCGCACTTCGACCTCCATACCGTCAAATGTGCCTCCTCCACCGGTCGGATTCAATGGGGCCACGCCGGAAGGAGGCTACCGGCGTGTCTCGTCAGAATATAAGGCGCGAACCAAACAGCCGCGCATAGACGCCAGGTAGCATTTCGGGCACATCCTCCGCAATTAGTCCTGGGCCGAACGCGTTTGCCGCCTCGCCGTGCAACCACACGGCCGCGCTCGCGGCCGCAAAAGCCGGCATATGCTGTGCGAGGAGACCCGCGATCATGCCCGCGAGCACGTCGCCGGCCCCGGCCGTGGCCAGATAAGCCGGTGCGTTCGCCGCGATCGACGCCCGCCCATCGGGCGTGGCTACAACGGTGTCGGAGCCTTTTAACAAAACGACCGCACCACTCTTTTCGGCGGCAGCGCGCGTTTTTTCAAGTTTCGAACTAAATTGCGGATTCTCATCGATTGATTTGAATAATATCGAGAATTCACCTTCATGGGGTGTCAATACGACACTGTCGCCGCGCCGCTTGCGAATGACAGAGAACAGGGCGGTGGGATCGTCGGCAAAACTCGTCAGCGCGTCCGCATCCAGGACTACGGCGGCCAAGCTCGCCAGCCCCGCCAGTACTTTCTCACGCATGGCGGGCCCGACGCCCCCTCCGGGGCCCAGAGCCACCACATTGTGGCGTTGATCGGCGAGGAATTCGTGAAGTTCGGCCGCATCATCGACCGGGCGGACCATCACCGCCAAACTGGCCGCAGCGTTGATCGCAAGCGCCTCGCGCGGCGTTGCGAGCGTCACCAGTCCCGCGCCTGCGCGCAGCGCGCCCCGAGCCGCCAGCCGCGCGGCGCCGGTTGTCGAGGGGCCGCCGGAGACGACCACTGCGTGGCCACGCGTGTATTTGTGGTCTTGCGTTTTCGGAACCGGGAAGGTCTGCCCCCACAGCGATGGCTCATTAAGAAATGTCGTTGGCTTCACGCTCTCCAAGACGCGATCGGGAATGCCGATATCGGCCACTTCAACGCTTGCGCTTAGATCGCGGCCGGGCAACAGCACGTGCCCGATCTTGCGGCGAAAGAACGTGACCGTGTGCGACGCGTTGACCGCCACGCCCATAACGGCGCCTGTCGTGCCATTGACACCGCTCGGCAAATCGATCGCGATCACGGGCGCCGAACCGGCGTTCATAGCCTCAATCACTGCGCGCGGTAGACCGTCCACGGGACGATCCAAGCCTGCCCCGAACAGGGCATCCACAATGACGAGATCACCGCCCGCCAAAAGCTCCGGGCTGACGGCTATCGTCGGCCCCTGCCAGCGTTCGGCCGCCCGTGCGGCGTCGCCTTTGAGAGGCGCGCGGTCGCCGACAAGCGCGACGCGCGCATCGTGGCCTGCCTCGGCCAAATGGCGCGCGGCGACAAAGCCATCGCCGCCGTTGTTACCGGGCCCGGCTACGACAAGCACGCGGCGGCCGCCGAACCGAGCCGCGACCGCATCGGCAACCGCGCGCCCCGCATTTTCCATGAGGGCGATACCCGGAGTTCCGCCCGCCATGGTCAGCCGATCGGCAGCACCCATCTCGGCATTGGTCAACAATTCAATCATCACGAAACTTACCAAGCGGCGGCCCCATCGACAATTCAAGGGCGCGACCGGCTCCGAACACATCCGCCAATTATTTAGGCTCCCTTGCTCTATGTTTAGGCTTGGATTTTGCCCGGAAAGCCTGTCCCTAATGCATGCCCCTTTCGGGCCACACCACCAAACTCAAGACTTTTTGTCCCTTTGCGGCCAGGCGCGAGACCTGCTAGCACCAAGCCCGGTAATCAAAGGCACGGATCTCCTGATGGCCATTCGGCGGCGTTGAGAGGCAAGGAGCGGCTATGAAAAAAATAGAAGCCATTATCAAGCCCTTTAAACTCGACGAGGTGAAGGAAGCCCTACAAGAGGTCGGCATACAGGGGATCACGGTGACCGAGGCCAAGGGCTTCGGCCGCCAGAAAGGCCATACCGAGCTCTATCGCGGCGCCGAATATGTCGTCGATTTTCTACCCAAGGTAAAAATCGAAATCGTACTCGGCGACGAAATGGCGGACAAAGCGATTGACGCGATCCGGCGGGCCGCTCAGACCGGCCGGATTGGAGACGGGAAGATATTCGTATCCAACATCGAGGAAGCCATCCGTATCAGAACCGGTGAGTCCGGAATCAATGCCATCTAACGAGTAAGCCGCGGTTCATCCTCGCGGCAGTTTTCATGCAACAAGGGGGAATCTAAATCCATGGCTACCGCTAAAGAAGTCATGAAAATGATCAAAGACAACGATGTGAAATACGTCGATTTCCGATTTACCGATCCGCGCGGCAAGTGGCAGCACGTCACCTTCGATGTCACCATGATCGAGGAAGAAACCTTCGCCGAAGGCGTCATGTTCGACGGCTCGTCGATCGCCGGCTGGAAAGCGATAAACGAATCCGACATGTGCCTTATGCCCGATCCGTCGAGCGCGTGCATCGACCCGTTCTTTGCGGAAACCACGCTCGTGCTCGTATGCGACGTGCTCGAGCCGACGACGGGCGAAGCGTATAATCGCGATCCTCGCAGCATGGCCAAGAGAGCCGAGGCGCTGGTCAAGTCGATGGGTCTTGGCGACACTGTTTATTTCGGTCCGGAAGCCGAGTTTTTCGTGTTTGACGACGTCAAGTTCAAAGCTGATCCGTACAACACCGGCTTTAGAACTCAACTCGATCGAATTGCCGTCCAATTCGGACACCGTTTACGAAGGCGGCAATCTCGGTCATCGCATTGGCATCAAACGCGGTTATTTCCCGGTGCCCCCGCAGGATTCCGCCCAAGACATGCGCAGTGAAATGCTGGCGGCCATGGCCAAGATGGGCGCGAAGGTCGAAAAACACCATCACGAGGTCGCTTCGGCCCAGCACGAACTCGGCCTGAAATTCTCGCCGCTGACGCAGATGGCCGACATGATGCAAGTCTACAAATATTGCATCCAGCAAGTTGCGCAAATCTACGGCAAAACGGCCACCTTCATGCCGAAGCCGGTCTATGGCGACAACGGCTCAGGCATGCATTGCCATCAGTCGATCTGGAAGGACGGCAAACCTGTCTTCGCGGGCAACAAATATTCCGATCTTTCGGATGTTTGCTTGTCTTATATCGGCGGTATCATCAAACACGCCAAAGCGATCAACGCCTTCACCAATCCGACCACCAATTCCTACAAGCGCTTGGTGCCGGGCTTTGAAGCGCCTGTGTTGCTCGCCTATTCGGCGCGTAACCGCTCGGCCTCCTGCCGCATCCCCTATACCACCAACCCGAAGGCCAAACGCGTCGAAGTGCGCTTCCCCGACCCGCTCGCCAACCCCTATCTCGCCTTCGCGGCCATGTTGATGGCGGGCCTCGACGGCGTGAAGAACAGAATCGATCCAGGTCCGGCCATGGACAAGGATCTTTACGACCTGCCGCCGGCGGAGTTGACGAAAATCCCGACGGTGTGCGGCTCATTGCGTGAGGCCCTGGAAAGTCTCGATGTTGATCGCGCCTTCCTCAAGCATGGCGGCGTGTTCGACGACGACTTCATCGAACTCGTATATTGAGTTGAAAATGCAGGAAGTCATTCGTTTCGAACACACGCCACATCCGGTCGAGTTCGAGATGTATTATTCAGCGTAAAGCTTTCCAATGATCGCCGCCAAGCTTTGTGGCGGCGATGGAGGGTGGGTGAGGCGCCTCTGCGCCGTAACCCACCATTGTGACGGCCGGCCCGTCGGTGGGTCGAGGCCGGCGTGATGCATTTTTTCTCTTGGCAATAGTCTCGGTGCATAAGTTCCTACGCCGGTCCGGTTCATCGAGGGCGTCATCATGAGGCGTCTTGATGGTGGAGCCGGATGCGGCGCCCGCGGCTAGTGGAGTGGATTTGACATTCGCTACCCACCTGGCCGCAAGCTCGCGAAGCGAATGTCAAATCCAAAACTCCACTAGAAACTTATATTTGGCTCATGGTCTTTCAATTCAAACATTCGCAAAAGATCCCCGCCGAAATGGGTAGCGAATGTTTGAATCGGACCACTAGTGTTCTGACCCAATTATAAGATTCCCACCCGCCTGCAAATCAGATTTATTGGCGGCATGAGAAACATTCAGGCATGCCTGTACGTCAGGCCCAGTGATCGAACGACACTGGAACGGCTCGTTTCCGATGGCAAGACGCCGCAGAAGATCGTTGCACGCGTTCGGATTGTGCTGCTGTCGGGGCGCGGTTTTGGCACTGTCAACCGCCAAAGCCGATACGATCCTCGAGAAAAATGCACGTGCCCATAAAATCCTCGACACAGGTCAAAGCGGGTACCGTATGAATGAGTCGGAACACTAGTTTCGCAAACCGGCGCTCGGGAGCCCCATGGAATGCCGTCCGCCAGCAATATAGGACCGGCCGCCTTCAATGGCTGGACGGGACAGGCGAAGAAGGGTGGCGCCGATAAGCCGCCCGGCGCCGGCCGCTCAAGGAGGGCGATCGCAACCATCTCGCGTTTCCCGGCGCTCCGCTCCCCTCGATAGTTGAGGGGAAGGACATAACAAGGCCGGCGCCCCCCGCGCCGTTCAAAGAACAGGGGCGATGACGTGTGGCTTAAAGCGAATGGCGGATAAAGAGCAGCGAATAGGAGATGAGAAAACAACGCTCGCCCAGCATCGCGAATATCATTGCTACTCGCTAATAATCCCTAATCCCTCTCGCTGTTCGCTATTCGCTCAAGGGTCGTTTCGCTGTTTGACAATTGAATATGGGGTTGGAGTTTGCCGCGTCGCAGCCGCAATGACGGAACGCCGTAGATCGAATAACGTGCCCAGTGACCAATTAACGTTTCGAGAATTGGAAGGACCGGCGCGCTTTCGGACGGCCGTATTTTTTACGCTCGACCACGCGCAAATCGCGCGTGAGAAACCCGCCCCGCTTGAGCGGGGCACGCAACTCTGGTTCAAAATTGGTGAGCGCCTTGGAAATGCCATGGCGCACGGCGCCAGCCTGCCCCGAAAGACCGCCACCCGATACTGTACAAATGACATCGTATTGTCCGGCTCGATTGGCGGTCACCAGCGGCTGCTGGATGAGCATACGCAATACGGCGCGCGCAAAGAACGTTTCGACGGTTTTAGTATTGACGGTGATCTTGCCGCTGCCAGGCTTAATCCAAACGCGGGCTACCGCATTTTTGCGCTTACCTGTGGCATAGGCGCGGCCTTGAACATCGAGCTTCTGCACATATTGCCGCGCTTCGGGCGCCACGGCTACTTTCGCGAGATTTGCCAAACCTTCAAATGATTGCTCGGTGTCGGCCACAGTCAGGCACTCCTCACATTCTTCCGATTCATAATGGCGACGTCGAGCGACTCGGGCTGCTGCGCCACATGCGGATGCTCGGCTCCCGGATAAACGCGCAGATTAGCAAGCTGCACGCGCCCCAAAGGTCCGCGCGGCAACATGCGCTCGACCGCTTTTTCAACGACGCGTTCGGGGAAACGGCCTTCCAGAATGGAACGCGCGGTACGCGTTTTGATGCCCCCGATATACCCCGTATGGTGGTGATAGACTTTCTTCTCACGCTTGCGGCCGGTGAACACCACCTTGGCCGCATTGACAACGATGACATTGTCGCCATCGTCCATGTGAGGGGTAAATGTGGGTTTATGCTTGCCGCGCAAACGCATCGCGACGATCGAGGCAAGGCGGCCGACGACGAGCCCTGCGGCATCGATCGTGACCCATTTCTTCTCGATATCGGCGGGCTTGGCCGAATAGGTTTTCATGGCTGATCCTTGGGAGTCACTTTACGCCCGACAGCGTTGAAGGGCTGTTGTGTAGCGGGAGACCGGAGCGAGGTCAACGCCGTAGGCGAGATAAATTACCTTTTATTTCAGCAAGTTAAAATGATGGTATTCTATTACCTGTTCGACGCGGAGATGCCGGCAGGCATGCACATCAAAAACAAACCATTTTTTCGAAGTTGGCAGGGTGATGGCCGCGGGGACCTTCAACGCTTTCAGACCCTGCCGTAAAGCGCACGCAGTTCCACCTTTGCCTTTTCCAATGTAGTTTTGCGGCTTTTCGAAAGCCCCTTGCCAGCGCGATTGATAAAGAACGTCAGCATCGACATCGCCGATCTGAAAGGCGGCGATTTTCGCCAGTCGCTTTGTTCGGCCGAGCGTTTGAGTGAACGCGCGATGGTTTTGGGATTACCTTTGGTGAACACGCGCTCTTCTAGGGTTAGCGCATCGCTTTCGCGCGTGACCCGGCTCGACCAGCGATTGATATTCTTATTTTTGCGACGAGTCGTGCCGCGGCGGCGTTTCCTGGCCATGTCGGTACTCCGCAGTTGGTACTCCGCGAATGCAATGCATGGCGCTTGCGCCGGTTCCGACGGACTTGCCAGCGGCCGCATCAAGGTTAACTATGCCTATTGAGAGGATTTGCATTGACCGCCGCCCAGACCGCCCGTCGTGCCGCATCCGCCGCTCCGGCACTATTGCATGAGCGGGACGGCGATATTGCCACGCTTGTGCTCAATCGGCCCGCCGCGCGCAACAGCTTGTCGGAGACGCTGTTGGCCGCGCTGTCACAGTCCCTGGACGAAATTTCCGCCGACAAGAGCTTGCGCGTTGTGGTGGTCGCGGCCAATGGGCCGGCCTTTTGTGCTGGCCACGACTTAAAAGAACTCACTGCAAGACGCACGGATGCGGACGGAGGACGCGCCTATTTCAATCATATCATGACGACATGCAGCACCGTGATGCAGAAAATCGTCAATCTGCCGCAGCCGGTGATCGCCGCGGTGCAGGGCATTGCGACCGCGGCCGGCTGTCAATTGGTGGCGAGTTGCGATCTCGCAGTTGCCGCCTCGACGGCAAAATTTGCAACGCCAGGGGTCGATATAGGGCTGTTCTGTTCAACCCCCATGGTCGCTTTATCACGCAATGTGCCGCGCAAGCACGCCATGGAAATGCTGCTCACCGGCGAGATGATCAGCGCCGAACGTGCTTCTCAACTCGGCCTCGTCAATCGAGTCGCGCCATGGGGCGGGGAACGCAATGCGGCATTTTCATTGGCCCGCCAAATCGCCGCCAAACCGTCATACACACTCAAACTAGGCAAACGGGCCTTCTACCGGCAGCTCGAATTCGGGCTCGCCGAGGCTTACGCCTACGCGTCCGAAGTGATGACGGACAATATGATGGCGCGCGATGCCGAAGAGGGCATTTGCGCTTTTATCGAAAAACGAAAGCCTCAATGGAACCAGCGATAATCCGGGCAGGCTCGCCATACTCGTCGCCATTTTGCTTTCACTCGCTTTGCCAAAGCACCGACATGAATCACGACACCTATTCTGACGACTACATTCGCGGCATTCTCAACACGGTCAAGATCATTGCCATGGTCGGCTTCTCACCAAAGGAGAATCGCCCGAGTTATTTCGCGTTCAAATATTTGCTCGAACACGGCTACCGCGTCGTTCCAGTCAATCCCGGTTTTGCCGGCCGAGAAATTCTTGGGCAAAAAATTTACGCTGAACTCGGTGCAATCCCCGAACCCTTGGACATGATCGATATATTTCGAAGCTCGGAGCACGTGCCGGCAATTGTGCAAGAAGCACTCATGCTCATGCCGCGGCCGAAGGTCATCTGGATGCAACTAACCGTGCGTCACGACGAAGCAGCGCATCTCGCCGAAGAGGCCGGCATGAAAGTGGTGATGAATCGCTGTCCGAAAATTGAATATGGCCGCTTGTCCTCGGAAATATCCTGGATCGGCGTCAATTCACGCACACTCACCTCCAAGCGCGCCAATCTCTTGGGCCGAGGCGTACAACAGATGAGTATCGGTCATAGGACAATGCAAGGCGCGGCTACGGCGGCGAGCGATCGCGCGCAGAAGAACAGCGAAAACAGTTAGAGCGCGTTCCCTTTAGCAGTTTGCTGAAAAACTCGATTTCGCCGTGAACATAACCAAATCCCGAGGTGAACGAAGTGGAATTGGAACAGGAACATTGTTCTATTTTTCAGCTGTCCGAAAGACCCATTGATTCAACAAATTCCGCGAGATGGCTCGGCTATGGTCTCGCTTAACACCGGGAGAATTCGATGCCCGACACCGAACGCGTTCCAGGCTTTTCCACTTTGTCGATCCACGCCGGTGCGCGCCCTGATCCGACGACCGGGGCGCGCGTCACGCCGATTTATCAGACCACATCTTACGTCTTCGAGGATGTCGAGCACGCCGCGTCGCTATTTGGCTTGCAATCCTTCGGCAATATTTACACGCGGATCGGTAACCCGACTTGCGCCGTGCTGGAGGAACGCGTCGCGGCGCTTGAAGGCGGCACCGCGGCACTCGCCGTTGCCTCCGGGCATGCCGCGCAGGTGATCGTGCTGCATGCTTTGATGGCGCCGGGTGAGGAATTCGTCGCCTCCAAGAAGCTCTACGGCGGATCGATCAATCAATTCAACCACTCCTTCAAAAATTTCGGCTGGAACGTCGTATGGGCTGATCCGGATGACATCACCACTTTCGAACGCGCCATCACCGAAAGGACCAAAGCGATATTCATCGAGTCCATCGCCAATCCGGGCGGGATCGTCACTGATATCGAAGCGGTGGCCAGAATTGCGCAAAAATCAGGCGTGCCGTTGATTGTCGACAATACGCTGGCAACCCCGTATCTCTGCAAGCCGATCGACTATGGCGCCGACATCGTCGTGCATTCGCTGACGAAATTTTTGGGTGGCCACGGCAATTCTATCGGCGGCCTGATCGTCGATGCAGGCACCTTCAATTGGTCGCGCAGCCAACGTTACCCGATGCTCTCCCAGCCCAGGCCCGAATATTCCGGTATTGTTCTACATGAGACATTCGGCAATTTTGCGTTCGCCATAGCATGCCGTGTGCTCGGCTTGCGCGATCTCGGGCCCGCGTTGTCGCCATTCAATGCCTTCCTCATTCTCACCGGGATTGAGACGCTGCCCTTGCGCATGCAAAAGCATTCACAGAATGCACAAGTTGTTGCCGAATGGCTTTCCAAACGGTCGGAAGTCGCATGGGTCAGCTATCCGGGATTGGCGGACGACAAGTATCGCAATCTCGCGGAGAAATACGTACCGAAAGGCTGCGGTGCGGTGTTCACCTTCGGTCTCAAAGGCGGCTACGACGCGGGTGTGAAACTGGTGTCCAATGTCAAACTCTTTTCGCACCTCGCCAATATCGGCGACACGCGCTCGCTGATCATTCATCCGGCTTCGACAACGCACAAGCAATTATCCGACGCGCAGAAAATCGCGGCCGAGGCCGGTCCCGACGTGGTGCGCCTCTCCATCGGCCTGGAGGATAAGGAAGACATCATCGCTGATCTTGAGCAAGCTTTGACGGCCGCGTAGCCACACCTCCACTCACCGCGCCTCATACAGTGTGGGCACGACGGTGTTCGAAATTTCATATGACTTTCGACGCGACAGGCGCGCCGCATGCACGACGGCAATCGTGAACACGACGATTGCCAGCATCTGGTGTGTCAGCGCCAACGGCAATGCGACCCGATGCAAGAGCGTCACGATGCCCAGCATCGCTTGCAACATCACGGCACCGCCAAGCACAAACGCGCCGCCCGTCGCGCACTTCTCCCGCCAAGCGGCATGCGCATGAAACATGGCCGCAATCAAAATCGTATAAGCCATGATGCGATGATCAAATTGAACTGTCAGCGTGTTCTCGAAAATATTGCGCCAACTCAAGTCACCGAACCAGAGCCTCGAAACATCCGGCACGATGGCGCCGTCAATGAACGGCCAAGTATTGTAGACAAGTCCCGCGCCGCTTCCCGCGACCAACGCCCCTAAACAGATTTGGCAGAGCAGCAGCGCGGCAATCACCATTGCGCCCATGCGCAAACGCGGCGGCGCATCGCCCGTACGCCATGGCAGCAATTGTTGCGCGGTCCACAAAACACTTGCATAGACGGCACAGGCGAGCGTCAGGTGAAACGCAAGCCGATATTGCGACACGCTCACGCGGCCGCTGCCGGCCAGCCCTGACGATACCATCCACCAGCCCACCGCGCCGAGAGCGCCACCGGCACCAAATATCATCCACAACTGGGCGCGCCGCCCCGGCGGCACCCATCCGCGCCATAAGAAAAATAGGAACGGTAACAGAAACACCATTCCCGTTGCCCGCGCCAGCAGCCGGTGCGACCATTCCCACCAGTAAATGACCTTGAATTGCGCGAGATCCATACCGCTATTGAGCTCGCGATATTGCGGAATGGCCTGGTACTTGGCGAACTCTGCGTGCCAATCGCTTTGCGATAAAGGCGGGAGCGCGCCGGTCACCGGTTTCCATTCCGTAATCGCAAGGCCGGATTCCGTCAGCCGTGTTGCTCCGCCCACCGCGAGCGTTACGAACATCATTGCGGCCACGGCGAGCAACCATAGCCGCACCGCGCCCAGCCGCTGACCCGTATAAGAGGCGGAACCGACCATCAAACGCCTTTGTAAGTCGCGCAAAAAAGCCGTTTGCCGAAAACGGCCCGACCATATAAGCGTAAATTTCGCCGTCGCAAATTGAAAACTTGAATGGGTTCCGATGCGGCTTCGCTTGCGCAAATTCATCGGCGTGATCGCCCTGTTGCTACTGGTCACGATTTGGGCGCTCTTGGCCATGGCGCTCGCGCAATCGGCATTGACGAATACAAACGGTTGGATCGCTGCGCTCTATTATATGATGGCTGGACTCGGCTGGGCGCTGCCCGCCATGCCTATCATCGCCTGGATGTCACGGCCCGACGCGCCGAAGGCATGATTGATTGTTATGTGCCTGGCCGCAGCTTGCGAGGCGAAGAAGGCATCCTTATAGTCCCGCGCGTTACGGTCGGGGCGTGGCGCAGCCCGGTTAGCGCACCAGTCTGGGGGACTGGGGGTCGTGGGTTCAAATCCCGCCGCCCCGACCATCGCTCACAATTTGACCAGTGATCGGACTGACAGAGCTCCGCTTCTTTTGCGGAAAAGAATCATGTCTACGATTGACGCTGGGCGTTGTTACAATCCATGGTATTTGTTCAGGCGCGAGGAGCTTCGGGTCGATGGCAGACATCACGCGCGAAGAATTTGAAGCCAGATTTGGCGTGCTCGAACGCGAGGTCGAGGGTGAAAAGATGGTCACCCGCCACATCCTCGAACAAACTCGCCGCAACAGCGGGGATCTTGCCGCCATTGCCACCCGCCTCGATCGGGTTGAGCGTAAGGTCGATGGGCTGGAGCAGAAGGTCGATCGGTTGGAACAGAAGGTGGATGGATTTATCCGCGACCTACCGAAAATTATCGTAGGCGCGGTGCACGAAGCCGAGCGCAATCCGCAGCGGAGGTGAGCGTTCTTTCACGTGACACCATGTGCTTTAGCGCGGCACAATCACCGATTTCATAGCCCCTTGCGAAATGAGGGGGATGCACCAGAAACGGAACCATGCGTTTTAGCCAGCATTAACCTTACAATCGAGAGTAGAACGGCGGTGTTCTCGTCGACGAGAAGGGAAAAACGCCTCCATTTATCCCGCCGACAAAGCGCGCGGCGCGGACATTTTCTCACGCGACGCGCCGAGTGGTTGACATTCGCTTCGCGAGCTTGCGGCCAGGTGGGTAGCGAATGTCAAATCCACTTCGCCGCACGGTGACCGTCAACGATAAAATGCAGAAAGGTTATCACTATGTCCGTACGGCGCCGGCTGGCCGCAATTTTGATATGCAATTCAACCCCGATTTAACGCCTGCCGAAATGCTTGCGCTCGGTGTGTTCTGTGGCAAATACATGACCGATTGCCGTTCCGAATTTCCAAGACATTGGTTTGCGAAAGCGAGATTGGCGCAGCACCGCGACTGTACGCTTAATTTTTTTGGTGTGGATGCAAGCCAGCCTTTGTCGCATTGGCGGCACAAGGGATGGATTTACAAAGACGATCCGCGTGGCTGGTTTCAGTGGTAGTGCCGGTACTATATGGGTCGCCGTTTGCCGAAAGAAGATCAAAGGCAGATCAAGCGTTGGAAAGCGATCCGCCGTCACATCGCGCAAGTTCGCAAAAATTGCCCGCCGCGAGACTTCAGCTGCCGTCCGCGCCAACGGCAAGCCTTGCTGCAATGGGCCTATGACAGTCGTAGAATTTGAACTGTTTCTATTCCGCCGCGACTGCACGCGCCTGCCGGCGCGAAACGCGGCTGCTCCAACGCGAACGCAGCGCGTCAACCGCCACGACGGCAAGGCCGGCAGCAAGTATTTGCCAGCCAGGCCTGATGCCCGCGTCAAAGTCAAAGATGGTGGCAAGAACCAGGAAGGGCGAAACATGAAAAGCCGTTCCGACACCGATAGCCTCGCCGGTAAAAGTGAGCAACGAAACGGCCACGCTCAATCCAAGTATGCTCCAAGTCGACAAATCCGTCGTGCCTTGCCACCAGGCCAGTACCCGATAGGCGATCAGCCAAAAAAACAGACTGGCGGCGAAGACCGGAATCGTAACGTCCGCTTTGGTTTGCTGAAAATAATGGATAAGCGATAGCAGAGCGATGGCGTAAACCGCTTGATGCAGCCGTCGCCAGCGCAAGCCGCCGAGACGGCGTATCATTGCGTCCGTGGACGTTGCGGCCAACAAGGCCAAGCCGAGCCACGCGACAATTCCAATGATCAAAAAAACGCGATGCGTGATCTCGTATACCACTTTTATTAAATCAAAAGACTGATCCGCGGCATAAAGTGCAAGATGCACGGCGATATAGGTGAATGCGCCCACGCCAAGCATCCGCCGCACGTCGACGAGTTGGCCGTAACGTCCGATGTAACGAAAGGGCGTAACGGCCAACGTCACGCCTAAGAAGACCAGTGACCAGAATCCCGCACGATGAATGAGCTCATTGATCGGTCTGGCGCCGTGAAGAATGGCGGCGCCGTCGGCCGCCGCGTTGACCAGTGGGAAAAACAACGATGACAGCGCAGCGAGGCGCAACCAGGAGAGACGCCCGCGCCGGTCACGCCAGATTTGCCAACGGGGCTTGGCCCTGTTCGCCTGGTCGCGCAGCAATTTTCGAACCATTTTTGTGCCCTAAATCATTGCCATTTGACGGCCAGCAAAGACGGATCCCTTTAGCATTTGGCCTAAAATTCAATTCGTCACAATCGATGACACGCGAGGCACCGATGAAACGGACGGGAACCAACGGAAAGTCCGGGCCATTATTGGGGGAGCAGGCAGGCCAATCTTAAAGAGCCGCGCCGGGACCGGGATGGAGAGTGCCGATGCCGCGCATTCTTTGGTGCTTATGTTTATTGCTCCCCCTTGCGCCCTCCTTCGCTCTTTCATCCGCGTTTGCCCACGACATCTGGGTCAACCGGGGCGCCTACCGCAACGCCGCAGGCGAATGGTGTTGCGGCGCCGCCGATTGCGGCCTCGTCTCACCTGATGCCGTCAGGGCCGGCGCGAATGGTTATTCGTTGCGCGGCGAGGTGACCTATGGCGTCGGTGTGACAGGCAATGCGGCCGATGGCCCAACCCATCACGAAACCGTCAACGAGCTTGTGCCTTACAGCCAATCACTGCCCTCCCCCGACGGATCGTATTGGCGTTGCAAAAGACCGGATGGTTCGCCCCGCTGCTTTTTTGCGCCCCCGCCGGGCAGTTAAAAAAAACGGTCACCTGAAGACTTTTGTTACTCAAAGCGCGCGTGGTGCGGCGATTTTCTCGTTGCACCTATGAACAAAGAAAGCAGGCCTGCCGCTGCCAGAAGAATGAACATTGCACCAATTTTATCGTTGACAAATCCATAAACAAACGCGGCTAACGCTACAGCATTGGCTGCAAGCAGTAAAAAGGCAATATGGAACGCGCAGAAAAATTGACGCGTCTGAGTTTTCAGCCGTGACTTTCTCTTCAGCTGAACAGGCATGTGCAGACTTTCTTAGGCGTTCAGGGCAAGTCGTCACGCCGTCGGCTCAACGCAAGACGCAGTATTTTGCTCCCATGGGCGATCCGCGCGGACATGAAGACTCTGTCTAGTGGAGTGGATTTGACATTCGCTACCCACCTGGCCGCAAGCTCGCGAAGCGAATGTCAAATCCAAAACTCCACTAGGAACTTATATTTACTAGTGGTCTTTCAATTCAAACATTCGCAAAAGATCCCCGCCGAAATGGGTAGCGAATGTTTAAATCGGACCACTAGTGGAGTGGATTTGACATTCGCTACGCACCTGGCCGCAAGCTCGCGAAGCGAATGTCAAATCCAAAACTCCACTAGGAACTTATATTTACTAGTGGTCTTTCAATTCAAACATTCGCAAAAGATCCCCGCCGAAATGGGTAGCGAATGTTTGAATCGGACCACTAAATTCGTGCTAAGCGGGAGTCCTGTTTTCGCGGATGACGCGTTATCCGAGGTACACAATGCGCGTGAACGCTAAACCTATCCATGTCATCGGTGCGGGCCTCGCCGGCTCGGAAGCGGCCTGGCAACTTGCGCAAGCGCGCGTGCCCGTCGTCCTTCACGAAATGCGGCCGCATCGCACGACTCCCGTTCACAAGACCGACGGCTTCGCCGAATTGGTCTGTTCCAATTCGTTCCGCTCGGACGACAAAGAGCACAACGCCGTCGGTTTACTGCACGAAGAAATGCGGCGGCTGAGCTCGCTGATAATGCAAGCTGCCGATCGTCATCAGGTCCCCGCAGGCGGTGCTTTGGCGGTGGATCGCGACGGGTTTTCAGGCGCGGTCTCAAATGCGCTGACCGCTCACCCCCTGATTAGGCTGGAACGGGCCGAGGTCGTGTCTCTACCCGAACATTGGGACAGCGTCATTATCGCCACGGGGCCCCTCACCTCGCCCGATCTCACCGCCGGCATACGGGAGCACACCGGCGAAGAATCCCTTGCGTTCTTCGATGCGATCGCGCCGATTGTGCATCGAGATTCGATTGATCTTGACCAGGCTTGGTTTCAATCGCGCTATGACAAGACTGGTCCGAGCGGTTCAGGCGCCGATTACATCAATTGTCCGCTGACACGCGCCCAATATGATGCATTTGTCAACGCGCTCCTGACCGGAGATAAAGCTGCGTTCCACAATTGGGAAACGGCCACGCCCTATTTCGACGGCTGCTTGCCGATCGAGATCATGGCCGAACGAGGCCGAGACACGCTGCGCCACGGTCCGATGAAGCCTTTTGGTTTAAGCAATCCACGTCGGCCTGACGTCAAGCCCTACGCCGTGGTGCAATTACGGCAAGACAATAAACTCGGCACGCTCTACAACATGGTCGGTTTTCAGACGAAATTGAAACATGGCGAGCAGGTGCGCATTTTTCGAACCATTCCCGGTTTGGAAAATGCCGAATTCGCCCGCCTCGGCGGCTTGCACCGCAACACGTTTCTGAATTCGCCGAAACTTCTCGACGAAACGCTGCGGCTGAAGACCAATCCGAAGTGGCGCTTTGCCGGGCAAATGACCGGCTGCGAAGGCTACGTGGAGTCAGCGGCGATCGGTCTACTTGCCGCCCGTTTTGCCGGCGCCGCATGGCACGGAAAAATGATTGAACCGCCGCCGCCGACAACGGCACATGGGGCTTTGCTAGCGCACATCACCGGCGGCCACATCGACCGGATCGACGCCGGACCCTCTTCATTTCAACCGATGAATATCAACTTCGGCTTGTTTCCGCCTTTGGCTGAGCCGGCGGGTTTTGACCAGGCCGGCCGCAAATTTGGTCGTGGCTCGGCCAAAAATCTGGCGCGCAAAACCGCACTCAGCCGCCGCGCGCTCACCGAGCTTGAGCGCTGGGCGGAAAGGTCGAAGTGGATTTCAGAGGCAGCGGGACAAACGAAGTTCGCCGGCGGGACAATCTCGTAGAGCGTCTTACCCGGCGAACAAAAAACGGCGGGGATCGCGCGCCGCACGCCAAAGCAGCCACTGCCGTTTGATGAGCGACAGCGAAACGAAATGAAATGGATCATAGTTGCGCCTGTCCATAAAACGAAGTTGCGGAGCAACCAGCGCCACCGGCAGAAGGGCCGGCCACAACGTGGAAGGGGAAAATTCATTGGCCAACGCCCCCGCGGCCGCAAGATGACTACGCACATGCCCCCTCATCTCGGCGAGAGCGGCATTGAGTGACGGCGTAACTTCCCCGGCGAAAAGGCTTTGCGTGTTGACATTGTTGCGCGCAAGCACATCGAGCGGCAAGAAAAGCTGACGCCGTAATGCATGCCGCCCGACGGCGTTCAAAATATCAACAACACCATAGGCTATGCCGGCATGCCGTATCAGTGTTTTTACGGATGCGTTCCCTGCCCCCAATATCTCGCCGGCAAGGGCGAAGACGGCGCCTTGCGTCCGGGCGGCATAATTATCCAGGTCCACCAACGTTGCCATCGGCTGGTCGTAGAGGTCTAAACTGCGCGCGTCGATAAGAGCCGACAATTTCTCCGACGAGATGGCGTAGTGTTGAAGCGTATCTTTAATCGCGGCCGCCACCGGATGCGCTGCCGCCTCGCCGTCACGTTCGCCGGCAATGATCTCGCGCCACCATTGCAGCCGGATTTCACCCGGCATCGGATCGCGTGCCAAATCGCGGACGCGTGTGACCTCGATGTTGAATGCGTAAAGCGACAACAGCGCGTGCCGACAGACCGTGGGCGCGAACAAAGCGGCCAGATAGCGATCGCGATCGGCCTCACGCACCAGCCTGGCACAATAATCATAATTCGCCTGCAAAGCAAAACCGCCCGACAACTGCTGGCGTTGAAACAATGGCCATGAGACTTCGAGGCTTTAACTGCCTTCAAATGTGCCTTTAAGGCCGCTTATCCTTTGGTTCGAGCGCGGTCAAAGAATCGCGTCCCGTCCCGACGCCAAGGTAAATCAAGATCGGCGAAGCGATGAAAACCGAGGTATAGGTGCCGACCAGCACCACGCCGAACATCATCGTCGCCGTGAAACTATGGATCGCCTGGCCGCC
Organism: uncultured Pseudomonadota bacterium; assembly: GCA_963697535.1. Taxonomy (GTDB): domain Bacteria; phylum Pseudomonadota; class Alphaproteobacteria; order Rhizobiales; family Xanthobacteraceae; genus Pseudolabrys. The sequence continues at coordinate 2,560,144 of OY969085.1, forward strand.
GAACAAAAGCAGTGCGAGCAAAGCCAGGCTGACCGTCAAATGGGTGATCACCGACCGCGACAAGGTTTGATTGACCGAGGCGTTCAAAAGCTCCGTCATCGGCATTTTCTTGTACCGGCGCAGCATCTCGCGAATGCGGTCGTAAATGACCACGGTATCATTGAGCGAATATCCGAGGATCGTCAATAGCGCGGCAATGCTGGTGAGATCAAAATCAATTCGTGTGACTGACATAAAGCCGATCGTGAGAACAATATCGTGCACATTGGCGATCATCGCGCCGAGCGCAAATTGCCATTCGAAACGAAACCAGAGATAAACGAGAATGCAGATAATCGCGAGCATCAGTCCGATAACGCCATAAGACAGAAGTTCGCCGGAGACGCGAGGGCCGACAACTTCAACGCGGCGATACTCGACGTCGTTGCCGAGCGCGGCGCGCACTTTGGTCACCGCCGCCTGTTGCGCGGCATCCCCGCCCGGCTGTTGGGCAAGCCTGATGAGCACATCGTTGGGCGCGCCAAACTGCTGTAACTGCACTTCGCCGAGACCTAAGCCGCCCAAATTCGCGCGCATGCTTGCCAGATCCGCTTGAGCGGTTTTGGTTTGGATTTCAATGAGCGTGCCGCCTTTAAAATCTATGCCGAAATTCAAGCCGTGAACGAAATAAAGCGTAATAGCGATAATCGACATCACCGCCGAAATTGGAAAACTGACGCGCCGAAAGCGCATAAAGTCGAATTTTGTATCGTCGGGTACGATGCGGAGCAGGCGCACGAATTAGTTCTCCTTGCGCATGATCTTGTCCGAAAGCGGTTCTCGTTTCGAGATCATGCGCTTCTCTTAAATCGGCACGCGTTGAGGACGCCGCCATCGGACCCAAGTTGCCACAATCAACCGGGTCAGGGTGAAGGCCGTAAATACGGTGGTGATGATCCCGATACCAAGTGTTACGGCAAAACCACGCACCGGACCTGTACCAATATAGAATAGCACGGCGGCAGCGATGAAAGTCGTGATATTGGAATCTAAAATAGTAGCAAGCGCGCGTGAAAAACCCGCATCGATCGCATTAATGGGGGTGCGGCCCCCGCGCACTTCCTCGCGAATTCGCTCGTAAATGAGAACATTCGAGTCAACCGCAATGCCCACCGTCAGCACGATACCGGCAATGCCGGGCAACGTCAGCGTGGCGTTGAGCAGCGACAGGACGCCGAAAATCATGGCGACGTTGATGGCAACGGCGATATTCGCGAACAGGCCGAACAGACCATAGGTGAGGAGCATGAAGACGATCACCATGGCTGCGCCCACATAAGACGAAATCTTGCCCTTGGCGATCGAATCGGCGCCCAGGCCGGGGCCGACAGTACGTTCCTCAATGATCGTGAGTGGCGCCGGCAAGGCGCCCGCCCGCAGCAAAATGGCGAGATCGTTGGCGCTTTGCACCGTGAAATTGCCGGAGATTTGGCCGGAGCCGCCTAGGATTGGTTCGCGAATGACCGGGGCCTCGATCACCTCATTGTCGAGAACGATGGCAAAACGTTTACCGACGTTCTCTTGCGTCGCCTGCGCAAATTTGCGCGCACCCGACGTGTTGAAGCGAAAGTTGACCACCGGCTCAGTGGTACGCGAATCAAAACCGGGTTGGGCGTCGGTCAAGTCGGCACCCGACACCAAGACTCGCTTTTCCACGAGGTAAGGTCTTTTGGGCGTGCCGGAGCTTTGCAGGGTTTCGTCTTCCGGTGGCGCTCGCCCTTGCGCCTGTTCCGCCGACATAGACTCGTCGACCATTTGGAAATTCAGCTTCGCCGTCTTCCCGAGCAATTGCTTGAGCCTTGTCGGATCCTGCAAGCCGGGCACCTGCACCAAGATGCGGTCAGTACCCTCGCGCTGGATGAGCGGCTCAACAGTTCCCAATTCATTGACGCGCCGCTCGATGATCTGAATCGATTGCCCGACCGCCTGGCGCACGCGCTCGATGATAGCCGGCTCGGTCAGCGTCAATCGAAACAGATTGTTGGGTTCGGACGCAAGGTCGACGTTTCGCTGTCCTGCGGCAGTGAGAATCCCGCCGAGCGGCTGAGACAATGAGCGCAGTTTGTCGGAGGCCTGGCTCGAATTTGCTCCCTCCCGGACACGTACTTCAACGCTGTTGCCGCGGACGACAAGGCCGGTATAGCCAATGCGCGCTTCACGCAACACACGCCGCACGTCGTCGCGCAGCGTCTCAAGCATCTCCTTGCGGACCGTTTTGGTATCAACCTCGAGCAGGATGTGCGAGCCGCCTTGCAAATCGAGCCCAAGCACCACATGGCGCTGCGCCCATTTCGGCCAGCTGTCGACGACTTTGGCGGAAAAGAAATTGGGCACGGCAGCGAGACACACGAGCAGTGCCGTCAGTAAAATCGCCGCCGCCTTCCACCGCGTAAAATAAAGCATAATGTCCCGACTAAGCCTTGAAGCAATTGCACGCGACGATCAGCGGCCCGCCGCCTCGTCTTTCACCGGCTCGCCTTTGGCGCGCACTTCGGCGACCATCTGTCGCATTTGCCGGATGCGCACGCCGTCGGCGATTTCAATCTCGATTTGATCGTCGTCGACCACTTTGGTGACCTTGCCGACCAAGCCGCCATTGGTGACGACCGTGTCGCCGCGTCGGACGTTCTTGACCATTTCCTGATGCGTCTTCGCGCGCCGCTGCTGGGGGCGCAGAATGAGGAAATAGACGATGAGGAAAAGAGCGCCCAGCAACCATATCTGAGAGGACCCCGGCCCGAATATGTCCATCGGCGAGGTACCTTGGGCAAACGCAGGCGTGATCAGCATCTCGTCGGTCCTTGTTCTGTTCCCGGCGGCCTTGGAAGCACCGAATTGGCGCGGACTATAGCGGCCGCCGGCCCGATTGCAACGCCGTGCGGCCTTCAAAAAAACAGCTCACCGCCGTCTCACAAAGACCTGCTTGCCCCAAGCCATCGGCCCAGCTAAGAGCAGCACAAATGGCAAGCTTCAAATCAGTCCGCTCGCGCACGACGAACGCCGAAACAGGGCCAGCGGCCCCGACCCGAGCACGGGCCGACGTGTTGGAACGCATTGCGGACGCGCTGGAGCGTTTGGCGCCGCGCCCGACCAGCCAACCCGATTTGGCCATTGCCGATGCCTTTATCTGGCATCCGAACGGCCACCTCTTCCCGGTGCCACACGTCAACCGGGTCGAAATGTCCCTGCTAAAAGGCATTGACCGTGTCCGAGACGTGCTGATGGAAAATACAGAGCGTTTCGCCAAGGGCTTGCCCGCCAACAACGCGCTTTTATGGGGCGCCCGCGGCATGGGCAAGTCGTCGCTGGTCAAGGCGTCACACGCCGCCGTAAACCGCGCTTATGCGCGCGAGAGCGCGGGTGGGCCACTTAAGCTCGTAGAAATTCACCGCGAGGATATTGAAAGCCTCCCCGAGCTGATGTCGATCACACGCGGCTCGCTTTATCGCTTCATCGTATTTTGTGACGACTTGTCATTCGACGACGACGACACAAGTTACAAGTCGTTGAAAGCGGTGCTCGAGGGGGGCATCGAGGGCCGGCCGGACAACGTGATCTTCTATGCCACGTCAAATCGCCGTCATCTTTTATCGCGCGACATGATGGAAAATGAACGCTCGACTGCGATCAATCCCGGCGAAACCGTCGAGGAAAAGGTGTCATTGTCGGATCGTTTCGGTCTTTGGCTCGGGTTTCACCGTTGCAGCCAAGACGAATTTATTGCCATGGTCGACAGTTATGTCGCCTATTACAAAGTACCGGTTGATCGTGAGCGTTTGCACCGCGAAGCATTAGAATGGGCGACAACGCGCGGCTCGCGCTCGGGCCGTGTGGCTTGGCAATTCATTCAAGACTTGGCGGGGCGGCTGGGCGTGGCGCTAGTGGAGTGGATTTGACATTCGCTACCCACCTGGCCGCAAGCTCGCGAAGCGAATGTCAAATCCAAAACTCCACTAGTGCTCTGATTTCTGAATCGTCACGCCCCATCGAGATATTTTTTGGGATCGACCGGTGTTGAACCTTTACGAATTTCGAAGTGAAGCTGCGGTGAATTGACGTTACCGGTTTGCCCTGCATGGGCGATCACCTGGCCGCGCCGCACGGATTCGCCGCGTTTGACAAACAGTTTGCTGGCATTGGCGTAAGCCGACACGTAGCCGTTCGCGTGACGAATGAGCACGAGATTTCCGTAACCTTTGAGCTCATTGCCGGCATAGGCGACGACCCCATCGTCAGTAGCCTTCACCGGCGTACCTTCGGGGACGGCGACATTGATCCCATCGTTCTGCGTGCCGTTCGATTTGAGGCCAAAGCCGCTTATGATCCGCCCATGCACAGGCCAACGAAACGACGGACTAGCACCGACCGGTTCCGCCCGTTTGCGGCCCTGCCCTCCCCTCACCGGCTCTTGTATCGCCACGTTCACGTGCTGGGCTTTTGGTTCGTTCAATGAGGCGACACGCGTATGCGCCGTGGGCGTCGACGCCACTTGCGGTGGTATCTCAGCTTTGACTTTGATTTTTGCCGGCTGCCGCTGGGCCATTTTTGTATGGCCTTCGGACGGCGTCCGAACGTGACCGGCGGTGTTCCTGCCTTCGAATGGTTTTCGAGGGTTTGTCGCCGCGACGACCGGTCGCTCATGGCGAACGCGGGCTCGTCCGGATACCAGAGAATCGCTCAGCGCGTGTGCGGCAACACGCGACGTGGTGGGAGGAGGAGACCGACTGACGACCGAGCTTGTGGGGTAAGAATGCGCGGGGTAAGAAACATTCGCGCCGTCGACGCCGCGAAGGGGTACCGGCCGATCGGATGTATAGGAATTGGGGTCAAAACGCGCAGAATCAACACAGTTGGCGAGGCTCACTGCCACAACGGCGAGAGCGGCGATCCGTCGCCAGACCTGCCAGCGAGAAAACTCAACACGTGGCATATTGACTCACTCGAACGCAAACGACACCAACGAAGTGATTAAAGCACCCGAGAGTAAACAACTCCTTACCGGTGCTGTTTTCTTTGACACCAGGCCGGCGCGTGAAAGTGTTAAAGCTCCTTCGCCTGTCCTGGCAGCAGAGGCACGAAACGCACGGGAATGAGGTCTTCGCGCGCAAGCCCACTTTGTGATTTCGTCAGACGCACAAGATGCTGTGTGCCACCGCGCGGACCAAGCGGCAGCATCATAATGCCCCCGCTTGCAAGCTGATCCAACAATGCCTGGGGTATTACCTCTGCCGCAGCCGTAACGATGATACGATCATAGGGCGCTTTAGCCGGCACACCGGCGAAGCCATCGCCGATTACGATGTCCACGTTGTCATAACCGAGTTCCGCCAGCAGTGCTTTCGCTTTTTCAGCCAATGTCCGATAACGTTCTATGCTCACAACTTCGCGTGCCAACCTCGACAACACGGCCGCCTGATAACCCGAACCGGTGCCGACTTCTAACACCCGGTGTTCGGGACGCAGACGCAATTGCTCGGTCATATAAGCAACAACATAGGGCTGACTGATGGTCTGCCCACACGAAATAGGTAATGCTTGGTCGGCATAAGCGATTTCGACGAAAGCCGGCTCGGTAAAACGTTCACGAGGCACTTCATCCATGGCTCGCAAAACCGAATGATCCAAAACTCCCCGACGCCGTATATCCAAAAGGAACTCCATGCGCCCGGCATCGCTTCGCTCGCCCGGTTCGATCAATTCACATCTCCTTGGTGGTTTTCATGATGTATTATGCCTGCTTTCGTAGACTGATCTCACAGACCACCATAGGCGAGTCTTCGGCGCCCAGGTCAAAGTAAGAGCGGCGCATGACACAATTCACCACAGGGCTCCGTTTGCTGGTCGTCGAGGACGAATATCTCATTCAAATGCTGCTATGCGATATGCTCAACGAACTCGGATACACCGTGGCCGCCGCGGTCGGAACGATCGCCGAGGCGATAGAACTCGCCACCCATGGCGATTTCAATGCGGCTATCCTGGATGTCAATATAGACGGCCAAGAGATCTTTCCCGTCGCCGAGATTCTTGAACGACGCGATTTGCCCTTCATCTTCGTGACCGGTTACGGCGAGACCAGCCTGCCTGCGCGCTTCCGCGATCGCCCGGCGCTCCAAAAACCGTTCCAAGCCGACGATCTTAAAAGCACGCTCGCCAAGATATTGGCGAACTCTTAATCGAATACATCCGCCAACGTCGTCATAAAAGGCTCGTCCGTCATATCGAGCCGTAGCGGTGTTACCGAAATGCGATTGCTGTTCAAAGCGGCAAGGTCACTGCCCGGTGCCGCGCCCGCAAGGCCGCCGCGGCCAAAGGCGATCCAATAATAAGGATTGCCGCGACCATCATGACGGGCATCGATGCGCAAGAGTTCCTGGTCGCGTTTGCCTTGCACCGCGACTGCGATACCGGCAACATCTTCGGGCGCGCAATCCGGAAAATTCACGTTCACCAGAATATCGCGTGGCATTCCGGCATTGAGTACGCGCCGGATGAGGTCGGGAGCGTATTGAATCGCGGTTTCCCAGGGCGGTAACCGCTTCGCGCTATAGGCATAGGCTTGCGACAGAGCGAACGACGGAATACCGAGAACGGCGCCCTCCATCGCCCCGGCAACAGTGCCGGAATACGTGACGTCTTCGGCGCAGTTGCGGCCACGATTGACTCCGGAAAGCACGAGATCAGGGTTGTCAGGCATAATGTGACGTGCCGCCATGATGACGCAATCGGTCGGCGTGCCCTTCACGGCAAAATGCTGCTTTCCGACTTCACGCAAACGCAAAGGATCATTCAGCGACAACGAATGTGAGACACCCGATTGATCCGTCTCCGGCGCCACAACCCAGACATCGTCGGACAGTGTGCGGGCAATTTCTTCACACGCTGACAAACCCGGCGCATGAATGCCGTCGTCGTTCGTCACCAGAATGCGCATGGCTTCTTATCCCTCCCCCGGCCGAAGTCGGAAACATCCGACTTCGGCAATGTTAAGTGCCGAACTCGGGTAAACCCGAGTTCGCTTGCGGGGGAGGGCGGCCGCCGCAGGCGGCCGGGTGGGGGCATTTTTTAGATTTTCGACCCCACCCGGTCCGCGCGTGCCGCGCGGACCACCCTCCCCTTTCAGGGGAGGGATTGGAGAGGCGGTGCCTAGTGTCAAAAATCATAGCGCTTTCTCGACGACTTTCAGCCCACCCATATAGCGCAGAAGCGCATCCGGCACGGCGATGGCGCCGTTTTCTTGTTGATAGGTTTCCATCACCGCGATCAACGCGCGGCCCACCGCCACGCCGGAGCCGTTGAGTGTATGCACATGACCTTTGATCTTGCCATCTTTGCCGCGATAGCGAGTCCCCTCCGACGGGTCACGACCCGGCTTGTACATGCGCCGTGCTTGAAATTCGCCGCAGTTCGAGCAAGAGGAGATTTCACGATAGGCGTTCTGGCCTGGCAGCCAAACCTCGATGTCGTAGGTTTTCTGCGCGGCAAAGCCCATGTCGCCGGTGCAAAGCGTGATGACGCGATAATGTAAGTCGAGTTTTTTCAGCACGGCCTCGGCGCAGGCGAGCATGCGCTCGTGCTCTTCTTTGGATTTGTCCGGCGTGGTGATCGAGACAAGCTCGACCTTGGTGAATTGATGCTGGCGGATCATGCCGCGCGTGTCTTTGCCTGCTGCGCCTGCTTCGGCGCGGAAACACGGTGTGCAGGCGGTGAGCCGCATCGGCAATTCGTCTTCGGCCACGATGGACTCGCGCACGAGATTGGTCAGTGGGACTTCGGCGGTGGGGATGAGCCAGAGGCCTTTTGACGCGGAAGGATTATTTATTTTAATTTCGTCCTGCTTTGCACGGAAATTTGTAATATGATTCCGCCAATTTTCTATTTGCCTTTCCGTAGCCTGTGCGATTGATTCATAGCGATAAAGTTCAGGGAACGCGGTCTTTTCATTCTCTCTATCCTCGATAAATTCTGCGCGAGCTATAATTGCCTTTTCAAGAGCCAAAAGTTCATCAGAAGCCGAAGTGGCCGTTCGGAATTGATCGTCACGAAATTTCGGCAATTGCGCTGTGCCAAACATCGTAGCATCACGCACGAGTAACGGCGGACTAATTTCCGTATAGCCGTGCTCTTGCGTATGGACGTCGAGAAAAAACTGCCCGAGCGCGCGCTCCAGGCGCGCGAGGCCTTTCTGCAACACCACAAAGCGTGCGCCGGATAATTTGGCGGCCAGTTCGAAATCCATCATGCCCAGCGCTTCACCCAACTCGAAATGCTGCTTGAGCGTGAATGGCTTCCCGTCCTTATCTTTGTATTCTTTAGTCTTGCCCCACTTATGCCGCTCGACATTGCCGTGTTCGTCGACGCCGTCCGGCACGTCATCAAGCGGCATGTTGGGAATTTGCGCGAGCTCTTTTTCCAGTGCGGCGGAGGCTTCCTTCTCCTGCGCCTCCAGGGCCGGAATACTTGTCTTTAATTCCGCCACCTCGGCCATCAGCCGTGCGGCGGTCGCCTCGTCCTTCTTGGCTTTAGCCTGACCGATTTCCTTGGACGCCGCGTTGCGCCGCGCCTGCGCCTGCTCGAGCTTTGTAATCAGCGCGCGTCGCCTCTCGTCGAGCTTGATCAGTTTTTCTGAAAGCGCCTCAAGGCCGCGCCGGCGTAAACCCCGGTCGAAGGCCTCAGGCTCATCGCGAATCCGTTTGATGTCGTACATAAGCGGCTTTTAGCACGTCATGCTCGGGCTTGCATCCATGTCTTGCTTGCGGTGCCTCTGCCAAGAAAGACGTATATGGCCGCGAACCAAACGCGGCCATGACGAAGGAACGCGTGTCATTAAAATGATGACAGTCTACCGATCAGTCGACGGTCGAAACCGTCAATCACACAAATACCTACTCCGCCGCCTTGGCATCGGCCGATGCCGCATCGGCGTCAGTCTTGACATCAGCATCCGCTTGTCTCTTGCGCTCCACCACGCGAACGGACCAGATCGAACCTTCGAACAAAATGAGCAAAGGCACCGCCAGCGACATCTGGCTGATGATGTCCGGCGGCGTCAGCACGGCGGCAAGCACAAAAGCACCCACAATGAAATAACGCCGCTTCGATTTGAGTTGATCGGAGGTGATAACCCCTATGCGGCCCAACAGTGTCAGCACCACCGGCAATTGAAAGGCAGCGCCGAAGGCAAGCACCAAAGTCATCATCAACGATAGGTACTCGCCGACTTTCGGCATTAACGCAATTGACGCCTCGTTTGTACTGCCCGGCTGTTGCATGTGAAGCGAAAAACGTATGAGCATCGGCAGCACCAGAAAATAGACGACCAGCGCGCCGAGTATGAAAAAGACGGGCGTCGCAATCAGATACGGCAAAAACGCTTTGCGCTCGTGACGATAAAGTCCGGGCGCGACAAACATGTAGATCTGCGCCGCCACGACGGGAAAGGACAAGAACGCCGCGCCAAACATGGCGAGCTTCAGCTGTGTCACGAAATATTCGAGCAGCGCCGTGTAGATGAAGTTTGCGTTTCCCGACCCCGCGACCCAGACAAAGGGCCAAACAAGAATATTGTAAATATCTCTGGCAAACGCGAAGCAAAGTACAAACATGGCGCCAAAGGCCAGCAGCGCTTTGATCAGCCGCGAACGCAGCTCGATCAAATGGTCCATCAACGGCGCTTTGGTGGCTTCAATGTCTTCGTGACTCATACGCCGCCTCCTGTCTGCTTCGGTGGCGGCAATGCGTCATCGGCAATATCGTCGTTCGTGATGGTCTGCGGCTTGTCAAAGGCCACATGAATTTCGGGCGACGGCGGCGAAGCCGCGTCTGAATCCGCTGCAACGGGAACTGTTTCGACGGATGCGAGGGGAGCGATGTGGTCAGCCCGGGCCTGCAACTCGGCCGTCTTTGCGTCCGCATTTCCCGTCGTCTGATCAAGAGTGTTATCAAGATCGGCCGCCGGGTCGAAATGGGCGAATTCGGAAATCGAATTCGTCACCTCATCGGCCTGTTTTTTCAGGTCGGCAAATTCGGCTTCGCGTAGCGCTTCCTGAAACTGACTTTGAAACTCCGCTGAGACGCGTCTGATCTTACCCGTATATCGGCCGATTGTGCGCAATACAGTTGGCAGTTCCTTTGGGCCAATCGCGATCAACGCAACAATACCGATGACGACGAGCTCGCCCCAACCAATGTCAAACATGGATCAGCACACCTCAGGGCCAGTGAGTGGAGTGGTCCTTTGATTTTAGCATTCGCATGAAAGAACGGCCGGACCAGGGTGCGAATGTTAAAATCGAACCCCTAGACGAGGCTCGCATACGCGCATTCGATGGCCGTGCCGCGCATCATAAGGCTCAAGAGCGAGCGCTTTCGGCGCGATGCTCGTTCTCCGCCTTGGGTGCAGACGCGGCGGCTTGATGATCGATGCTCTTGGCCGGTTCACCCTTCGATGCGGAATCATCTTCCGACATGCCTTTCTTAAAGGCCTTGATACCGCCGGCGACATCTCCCATCAGTTCGGAAATTTTGCCGCGCCCGAACAGCAGAAGCACGACGACGATAACAATCATCCAGTGCCATATGCTTAAGGAACCCATGGACCTGTCCTCCGCGACGACTGGTTTGAACACGCTTCGCCGCCATTGTTTTCAGCTAGTGGAGTGGATTTGACATTCGCTACCCACCTGGCCGCAGGCTCGCGAAGCGAATGTCAAATCCAAAACTCCACTAGAAACTTATATTTGGCTCATGGTCTTTCGATTCAAACATTCGCAAAAGATCCCCGCCGAAATGGGTAGCGAATGTTTGAATCGGACCACTAGAAACTAGGCTTCGGAAACGGGAAAAACAAGGACTTCTGCGAAGGGCAAACGGCTGGCTTAAGCGGCAAGGCCTTAAATTGATCGAGAGCTTGGAGGTCGGTTGTTGCTAGCGCATGATCCCGAAAAGTGGGAACCGGTTTTCGGAAAAGATCATGCGCAAACAAAATGTTAGGAAGTGAAAGCGACTCAATCTAAAGGGAACGCGCTTTACGCCTCGGCGTGGGGAGCAAGGCCGAGATCGATATCGTCTGGGTCCAGCGCGTCTTCGTCGTCGCGCAATGTTGAATCATCCGATGGAACCGGCACCGCAAAACCTGCGGGTAAGTTGCCTTCCAGAAGGCCCGCCCCCTTCAACTCGTCGATTCCAGGAAGATCACCGATTTCCTCCAATCCGAAGTGTGAAAGAAAGGACTCGGTCGTGCCGTAAGTCAGCGGCCGGCCCGGTACTTTACGCCGCCCACGTGGACGAATCCACCCCGTTTTCAAAAGCACATCAAGAGTGCCGCCGGCCGCCTGTACACCGCGGATCTCTTCGATCTCGGCCCGAGTCACCGGCTGATGATAGGCGATAATCGCCAGCGTCTCGATCGCCGCGCGAGACAATTTGCGACTCTCGACGGTTTCTTTGCTCAAAAGCCACGACAAGTCGCTGGCGGTTCGGAAAGTCCATTTCTTGCCGACGCGTACGAGATTGACGCCACGGGTCGCATATTCCGCTTGAAGAAGCGCCAAGGCTTGCTTCACGTCGGCACCGTCCGGGAGTTGTCGCGCTAGCGTCGGCTCGTCGAGCGGCTCGCTCGCGGCAAACAGCAGAGCCTCGAGAAGGCGCAACTCATCGGCGCGCGCGCCAGGCTGTTGCGGTGGCTCGACGATGTGAGCGGGCTCATCTTTCGAAACCAGTTCGAGCTTTGTGGCAACACTCGGAATCAATTGAAATCTCCTATATTATTGCGCGTGGTGCGCGACGGTCACAGCATCCGCATTCGCCGCGGCGCGTTTGCGAATATAGATCGGTGCGAATGATTCTTTTTGATGGATTTCGGCGACGCCCTCACGCACGAGTTCCAAAGCCGAAGCGAACGAGGAGGCAAAAACAGAGGACACAAGCGCCGGTTCCGCCCCGTAGCTGATGAGATATTGGTCCATTCGCGACCAGTCCGGCGATTGGCCGATAAGCCGCTCGAGCATGGTGCGTGCTTCGATGAGCGACCAAACAGCGCGCTTTTTGAAGCGCACCCGTGAGAGAACGCTTCGCTGGCGCTGCGAGGCGTATGCCGCGAGAAGGTCATAAAGGGTAGCAGACCATTCCGGCCGTTTAGTTTCCGCAATCGGCTCAGGCAGCCCGCGCGCAAACACATCGCGATTGAGCTGCGGCCTATCCATGAGGCGATTCGCCGCCTCCCGGAGGCTTTCGAGACGCCGCAGGCGATTGGCAAGAGCGATCGCCATCTCCTCGGCATTGGGCCCCTCCTTTGGCGTCGTTTCCGGCAAGAGCAGGCGCGATTTCAAATAGGCAAGCCAAGCCGCCATCACCAGATAATCGGCGGCGAGCTCCAGCCGCAATTTACGGGCCGCTTCAATAAAATTGAGGTATTGATCGGCAAGCGCAAGAATCGAAATTGCCGCCAGATCGACTTTCTGTTGCCGCGCCAGAACCAAGAGCAGATCAAGCGGTCCCTCGAAGCCTTCGACATCGACGATCATTGTCGGCTCGCCGCTCGCGCGGTCGGCCTCGACCATATTTTCAAATGCCGCGCTCATGACCGTCACCTACCGCCCTGGCACTTTAAGGTCGATCAGCTCTGCAAAGCGCGCGCGGGCGGCCGCAAGGTCGAATTCCTCAGGCGCTGAATGGGTGGCAAGGGCCCTATCGGCGCGCCGCGCGGGCTCGCCATCTAAAGCGGGTGCTTCGTTTGCCACCTCGGTCATTTCCCGTAAATTGCCGTTGCAATGAAGCACCAAATCACAACCGGCTGCAAATGCGGCCCGGCTGCGCTCGGCAATACGTCCGGATAAAGCATTCATCGAAATGTCGTCGCTCATCAAAAGGCCCTTGAATCCTATAAACCCGCGAATCACTTGCCGCACTATTGTGACCGAAGTGGTGGCCGGCGCGAGGGGGTCGATGGCGCTAAACACAATATGCGCGCTCATGGCCAGCGGCAGGTGAGCAAGCGGACGAAAGGCGGCGAAATCGGTTGTTTCGAGAATGCCCTGATCGGTGTCGACGACGGGGAGCTTATGATGGCTATCCGCGGTGGCGCGGCCATGACCGGGAATGTGTTTGAGGACCGGCAGGACGCCACCCGCTTGAAGCCCTTGCGCCATGGCTTCGGCGATAGCGGCAACTTTCGCCGGATCTGTTCCATAGGCACGGTCGCCGATCACGGGATCGCTGCCCAAAACCGGAACATCGGCAATGGGCATGCAATCGATGTCTATTCCGAGCGGGCGCAGGTCCGCAGCCATCAAGCGTCCGGCAAGGCGCGCTGCGGTCAGCCCCGCGACCGGGTCATCGTCATAGAGGACGCCATATCGGACCCCTGGCGGATAAACCGGCCAATGCGGCGGCCCAAGGCGTTGCACGCGGCCGCCTTCTTGATCGACCAGCACCGGCGCTTCCCAGCCGACGGCATCCCGAAACGACGAAACTAGCCCATAGACCTGGTCGGGCTTAGCGACATTGCGTTTAAAGAGGATCAGCCCCCACGGGGACGCTTCACGCACGAACATGCGCTCGTCGGCGGAGAGCGACAATCCCGCCACACCGGTGACAAAAGCGCGTTCAGGCATCCCGGCGCATTAGCCCGCCGGGCACACAAGGGTCAAGGCAACAGCCGCTAATTCCTTTGGACGACGCAATGCCCGCCGGCAGCCTTGAGATTGCTGCACAAGTCATTGGCGGCGCCGAGATCGGCGAAAGGTCCGATGAGAGCACGGTAATAGACGCCTTTCGCGCCCAGATTGACCCTGTGGATGAAAAATCTTTTCCCTTTTAATTGAGCCGGGTACTTGGCCTGCAAAGCGCGAAGACTGGCCCGGGCATCGTTGTCACTATGTTGCGACGTCACTTGCACGCCATAGCCGCCCGCCGCAACATTGGTCGGCGCTAATTGTGTCGGACCCGCCGAGGCTACGCGCGCGGGGGTCACGGCCGTATCCGTTGACGCCCTCGTTGGACTAAGCGACAGCGGAACGCCGTGACGAGGCACCGCTGCCGACACGACCTGATGGGGCACGCCGATCTCGCTCCGCTGCGGCAGCGCTTTCGGCGTCTCGGACTCATGTTGGTCCGTCGACCCGCTCTCAGTGGCAGGCAGTGCATTATTAATCATGTCGTCGCGAGGCATCGATTGATCTGTCGCGGTGGAAGCCACGCTTCCATCAGGACGAATGGCAATGGTTCGAATCTTCTTCGGCCCGAAGCCGTTATTTTCAACCGGCTGGGAAATGTTGTTTTTGGGCGCAATGGGTTGTTCCGCGCGGGAGACGATCCTTTCCTCACCCCGATCATCGGCGCGATCGGCAATTTGTTTGTTTGACCGCGAATTCTTATTCGCATTAGGCGGCACGACTTTGACGGCGTGGGAATCCGCTTTGATGACCGGCGGCTGACGAGAAACCTCTGCCGAACCAAAAAAACTGCGATAGCCGAAGGCGCCGGCTGTTCCGAGCACCGCCAAACCAAAGATCCCGGCGATAACCAAAATCCCAAGGCGCCGCCGCGGTGTTTCTTCGTCTTGGTCGAAGTCCAAATCTTCGAAATTACTCGCGCCCCCGCTCGGATCGTTGGGGTGATTCTCGAACCCCCCGCCGGCCGACTCCGCGTTACGGCCTCGCAGCTGCCCCGAATACTCAGGATTCGGACGGCCTTGCGGTGCCGAGGCGCGCCGAAACTCATCTACGGCGCTGCCATATTCGCCAAAGGGATCTTTTTCACCAATCAAACGGGCGAGCTCGGCCAGCGGATCTCGGTGGTCACGGTCGGCTTGATCGCCGTGCACCCCGGCTGCGGTTTGATCGTTCCGGGAGGGCTGGTAATTTCGACCGAAAGGTCGCCGGCTGTAAGTGTCCGCCATTCGGCCCCCAAGCGTTTACCAAGTGTTTACGCGCCCTTAACTTCTCCGGCACGCTCCGCCGACAGGAGCGCGGCCGGACCAATAATCCTCAACGCATTTCTTCCGGCGCCTCGACCCCCAGCAGGGAAAGCCCCGAGGCCAAAACAATGACGATTCCTTGCACCAGTGCGAGCCTGGCCAAGGTTATATTGGAATCATTCTGGATAATGAAGCGTAAATGAGGCAGATCTTTTCCGCGCGTCCAGTGCGTGTGAAATTCACTTGCAAGATCATAAAGATAAAAGGCGACCCGGTGCGGCTCGTGGGCCATGGCGGCCGCTTCGATGATACGCGGATAAAGCGCGATTCGCCGCAAAAGACCAATTTCTCCCCTATCGGTGAGTTTCGCGAGCGGTGCGCCTTTGAGCCACGCCGCCCGCGCCACAAGGTCAGCCGGCAGCTGCGGCAGCTCCCCACGCGCGTTACGGAAAATCGACTCCCCACGCGCATGCCCATACTGAACATAAAACACGGGGTTATCGCGCGAATGCTCAATCACCTTGGCAAGATCGAAATCAAGCACGGCATCGTTTTTGCGATAAAGCATGTCGAAGCGCACCGCCGAGCGCCCGACTTCGTCCACCACGTCGCGCAATGTGACGTAGTCCCCTGCCCGCTTTGACATTTTCACCGGCGCGCCGCCGCGCAAAAGGCGCACGAGTTGCACCAGCTTGATATCGAGATCCGCCTTGCCGAGGCTGACCGCTTTCACCGCGGCCTGCATGCGCTTGACGTAGCCGCCGTGATCGGCGCCCCACACGTCGATGAGGTGACGAAAACCGCGATCCAGTTTCCATTTGTGATAAGCGATGTCGGTCGCGAAATAAGTATAACTGCCGTCCGATTTCTTCAGCGGCCGATCGACATCGTCGCCGAACGCCGTCGAGCGAAACAAGGTCTGCTCGCGGTCTTCCCAATCTTCCACCGCGCCGCTTTTCGGCGGCGGCAAACGGCCTTCATAGACATGGCCCTGCACGCGTAAAGTTTCGATCGTCTCGGCGACGAGGTCGCGATCTTGCGGCTCATCTTTGATCAATGAGCGCTCGGAGAAAAAAATATCTTGCACGATGTTGAGCTGAGCAAGATCCTTGCGGATCTCGGCAAGCATCATGTCGGTCGCGCAGCGGCGCACGATTGGAAGCCATTCGGTTTCGGCCATATTTTTTAATTGTGCACCGTAGTCATTCGCGAGGACGACGCCGCATTCTTTCAGATAATCGCCGGGATAAAGCCCCTCGGGAATTTCGCCGATGTCTTCGCCCAATGCCTCGCGATACCGCAGGAAAGCGGAGCGCGCGAGCACATCGACCTGCGCGCCGGCATCGTTGACGTAATATTCGCGCGTGACCTTGTAGCCGGCGAAAGCCAAGAGATTGGCGAGCGCATCGCCGAAGACCGCGCCGCGCCCATGGCCGACATGCAAAGGCCCTGTGGGATTGGCGGAAACATATTCGACATTCACCGGCTCGCCCGCGCCCATCTGGCTGCGGCCATAGTCCTTGCCCGCGTCAAGCGCCTGCCGCAGAGCCTCGCCCCAGACATTCGATTTCAGCGTGAGATTGATGAAGCCGGGACCGGCGACATCGACCTTTTCGACTTTGGCTTCGTTGCGCAGACCGGCGGCGATTAATTCCGCCAGTTCACGCGGATTTTTCCCGGCGTCCTTAGACAACACCATGGCGGCATTGGTCGCCATGTCGCCGTGTGAGGCATCGCGTGGCGGCTCAACGACGATGCGCGAAAGATCCGCGCCGGCCGGCACGTGCGGCGCAACCACGGCGCGCACGCGCGCCAGCATTTCGGCGAAGAGATGTTGAGAAGGCTTGGCGGAGGACGTCTCTGTCTTGCCGTAGGGCGGATTAGCGAAGCGTAATCCGCCATTTTTCTTTTGCAAATTTGGCGGGTTACGCCTGCGGCTAACCCGCCCTACGGCGTGCTTCGCGCCGGGCCCACCATCGCCGGTCGATGCTTTGGTCGATACGCCCTTGGTGGGCACGCTTCGTTTTGCCCACCCTACGGCTTTGGACTTCGACCGTGCCTTGGCGTTCGATTTCGCACCAGCCTTCGCCGTCTTGGCTTTCGTCTTCGATCGGGCTCTTACCTTGGCCTTCGACTTACGGGCTTTCGCCTTTGTTTGGCGCTTAGCGTTAGGCGCGGCCTTGCGCACCGATTTCCGCACTAATTTACGTTTGGCCTTGGACTTCGCTTTAGAGCGAGCCTTGGCCTTGGATTTCCGTTTGCGCTTCGCCGCCGCCATCATAAAACTGCGGGTAATGGATTCCGGCTGGGGTGTCAAAGGGATGTGACTTGACCCGATGAACTCAATTAGGAATGCGCGAAGGCGGGCACGGGGATGAGCCCGCCGTCGCTACAAGGCCCGGACTCCAAATATGCCGGACATCTTGGGCGGCAGCGGGTTACCTATTTCTTCTTTTCGAATGAAGGCAGCCCGCGCGAACCGCGGCACAGCGATGAAACTCGATTTCTCTTTTAAAGCTCAAGTGTGGCTCTACCCAGGCAAGGCCGGGTGGCATTTTGTGACGCTTCCTAAAAAGCTATCCGCGCAAATAAAATCCATGACGGAAGGCTCGCGGAATGGCTGGGGTTCAGTTCGCGTTGCGGCGACTATCGGCAAGACGACTTGGAAGACATCTCTTTTTCCAGACAGCAAAAAATATGTCTATGTGCTGCCGCTCAAAGCGGACGTTCGAAAAAAAGAGAGCGCAAATGCCGGTGCTTCCGTTTCCGTCCTCATCCAGATCGATGGCTCCCTTTAACGCTTTGGCGCGTTGGGCGCAGGCTTGACCGAATCTGACTGTCAGCCCGCGTTCCCGTTCAGTTTGGGTTCATCGGCACTTTTCTAAATCACGTTTACGTAAGCGGCATCGACGCCGCTTGCATTGGTTAACAACCGCAAACAAGGGAGCTGAACGATGACCAAGCGCACGAGCGCCTCAAAGCCGATCTATTTCGCCGCCGCTCTTGCGGCCGCCATCGCCCTGAGCGCGACCACCGGCGCCGACGCCAAGCACCGTCGTGATGACGGCATGTCGATGAGCGGCGATCGTTCCGATAACTGGAAAGAAGGCAGCCACAAGAAAGACAAGTCCGCGAGCAAGAAGACCTGCCGCTACATCACTGCCGATGGCAAGCGCTGCGGACAGAAACCGGTCAAGACGACAACGACGAAAAAGAACTGCCTCTATATTACGGCTGACGGCAAGCATTGCGGTCACACAACGCCGATCCAAACTACGACGACTAAAAAGAACTGCTTGTACATTACCGCCGACGGCAAGCGTTGCGGCCAAAGCGGCACTACGCGCCGGCCAAGCCCACCGCTAATGGTGGCGGTGACGGTCTCGTTGTCGGCACGCTAACGGTGCGGTCTCGAGGACCTCGCGATCAACTTTATTGATATCGGCGGTCCCACGATTGATATCGGCGGTCCCACGCCGCCGCACACCAGCACCATTAGTCAGTAACCGTCCGAATTCCGCAGAGCGCCGGGTGGAGGTGGCCGTCCGGCGTTTTTGGGCGGCAGGCTCTGCCCCCCACGTTGTTTGTAGCAGGCACTGCGCTTGTGTTTTGTTCCATCTTTATCGCAACTCCGGCGTGACCTCGAAATACTTCGCATGCTCGATAAGCGCGTAGCGGTCGGTCATGCCGGCAATGTAATCGCCGATGCGGCGTGTGCGCGCGGCTTCGTCGAACCGATCAATTCCATTATTCCATTCGGTCGGAAGGTCTTCCGGTGTCGCCGTATAATGCGCGAACAAGTCGCGCACGATTTGCTCAGCGTCGTTCATGACGCGCATCACCCGCTCATGCCGGTACATGCGCGGATAAAGAAAATCTTTAATATCGGCATCGGCCCTTGTCATTGCAGGCGAAAAACCTACGAGCGGCCCATCCGCGCCACGCACATCAGCGATCGACACGGGCTTGAGCCTTCGCACGCGTGCGCTTGCCTCGGCGCTCACATCCTCGATCATGCGCGTGATGATACGGCGCACGACTTCGTGCACGCGTCGCGCCGGATCGATTTTCCCACGGATGTCGACTTCGGCCAGAATCTCGGCAACGAGCGGCACGCACGCGATGTCGTTCAACGTAAACAAATCGGCCCGCAAGCCGTCGTCGACATCGTGCGCGTCGTAAGCGATGTCGTCGGCAATTGCCGCCACTTGCGCTTCGGCCGATGCGAAAGACCACAAATCAAGATCTTGGATACGGCTGTAAGCCAAAATCGGAGCGGGCACGCCATCTTTGACATAACGGCCGGCTGGGCGGCCCTCGCGATCGGTCAAAGGTCCGTTATGCTTGACCAAGCCCTCCAGCGTTTCCCAGGCGAGATTAAGGCCATCGAAAGCCGCGTAGCGCCGTTCGAGATCGGTAACAATCCGCAAAGCTTGAGCATTATGGTCGAAGCCGCCAAAACGCGAGAGACATTCATCGAGCGCGCGCTCCCCAGCATGTCCAAACGGCGGATGACCGAGATCGTGGGCAAGCGCCAGCGCTTCGGCGAGATCCTCATCCAGGCCGAGAGCGCGGGCGAGTGAACGGGCGATCTGCACCACTTCCAGCGTGTGCGTAAGCCGTGTGCGGTAATGATCGCCCTCGTGATAGACGAAGACTTGGGTCTTGTGCGCGAGGCGACGGAAGGCGGCGGAATGGATGACGCGGTCGCAATCGCGGCGGAAGTCGTTGCGCGAGGCGCTAGCGGGCTCGGCAAAACGCCGGCCCCGGCTTGAGGCTGGATCAGCCGCAAATGACGCGCGCGCGATGAAGGTCGAAATCGCCATGAATGCTCTTTGTTACTTCGGCGCATGACGGAAAACCGGTGCCGACCCTCGGATCAAGTCCGAGGGCGGGCTTTTTCCGGATCATGCGCCAGGATTGACCCGCCCAATGAGTGCACTTAACTATTCGGTAGGCCGCGTGCCAATAGCGTGACGGGACGGGATCACAGGACCATGGACGGAATCATCACAGTCAGCGAACGGGCCGCCCGACGAATCGGCGATATTTTGAAGGCCGAACCGGAAGGCACCATGCTGCGCGTTTCCGTGGAAGGAGGCGGCTGCTCCGGTTTCCAATACAAGTTCGACATGGACCGCACGCGCGCCGACGACGACCTCGTCATTGCCCGCGATGGCGCCGTGGTGCTGATCGATCCGGTTTCGGTGAATTATATGGCCGGATCGGAAATCGATTTTGTCGAGGACCTGATCGGCGCCTCTTTCAAAGTGAAGAACCCGCAAGCCAAAGCCTCCTGCGGTTGCGGCACAAGTTTCGCGCTTTAAGCCGCGCTACGCATTGCCGTCACTTCGATCTCGACCTTGATTTCAGGCTTGAGCAATCCGGCTACGGTTAAAATCGTAGCGGCGGGACGAATATCGCTGAAATAATGCCCGCACACCAAGAGCACCTCATCCATATCGCCACGATTGACGACATAGTATGTAGCACGGACAACATCCTTGAGCGAGAAATCGGCTTCCGTGAGAACGTTCGATATTGTCTTGAAGCAATTGTGCGCCTGCGCCTTGATACCTTCAGGCATTTTCATCGTCGCGTAGTCGTAACCCGTCGTCCCAGCGACAAAACAAAAATCACCTTGCACTACTACCCGGCTATAGCCGGCTGTTTTCTCAAACGGAGATCCGGTCGATATTAGACGTCGGTATGCGTGGGTATTGGCGCTCATCTCCAATTCACTCCGCCGCGACCGCTGGCGGGGCTTCCGCCACTTCCTGAAGCTGCGGCTCGAGACGGCGCTTCAGCATCCGGTCGAAACGATCAAGATAGAGATAGATCACCGGCGTGATGTAGAGCGTGAGCAACTGCGACAATAACAAGCCGCCCACTACGGCCACTCCAAGCGGCTGACGCAATTCCGCGCCCGCCCCCGTTCCAATCGCAATGGGCAGCGTGCCGAAAATCGCCGCAAAAGTCGTCATCATGATCGGGCGGAAGCGCAAAGACGCCGCTTCGCGGATCGCGGCTTCCGCCGACAAGCCGACGCGCCGGCGCTCGATGGCGAAGTCGATCATCATGATCGCGTTCTTCTTGACGATGCCGACCAGCATCACCATACCGATCATGGCGATGACGGATAGATCCATTCCGAACAACATCAGGGTCAGAATGGCGCCAATGCCCGCGGACGGCAGGCCGGAAATGATGGTGATCGGGTGAATGAAGCTCTCGTACAAAATGCCCAGAATCACGTAAGCCGCGAAAATCGCCGCCAACAGCAGGATCCCCTGCCCACGCAATGAGTCCTGGAATACTTGCGCGGTGCCCTGGAAGCCGACGGTGATGCTCGCCGGCAAGCGCTCGTCGCGCTCAAGCTTGTGAATCTCCTCCACAGCCTGGCCGATCGAAACGCCGGGCGCGAGATTAAACGAGATAGTCACCGCCGGCTGCTGGCCCTGATGGTTGACCTGCAACGGTCCGACAGTCGGCTCGAACTTTGTGACCGCCGAGAGCGGCACGAGCGCACCGCTCGATGTCTTCAAATAGAGCTTATTGAGATCGTTCGGACCGGCCTGAAATTCCGGCTTGGTCTCCAAAATCACCGGATAATCGTTTGACGGCGTGTAGATCGTGGCGACTTGGCGGGAGCCAAAGGCATTGTAAAGTTCTTGCCGTACTTGATCGACGCTCACGCCGTAGACGGCAGCCTTCTCGCGATCAACCTCAATGGTCACCTGCGGGTTTTTGATGTAAAGATCGGCGGTGACATCGCTCAGGCCATTAATTTGACCGATCTTATCGAGCATAACGGGCGCGACACGATAAAGCGTGTCGGTGTCATTGGATTGCAGCGTGTATTGATATTGACTCTTGGACAATCGTCCACCGAGGTTGATGTTCTAAATCGGCTGGAAGAAAATCTAAATCCCGGGCACGACGTTGGCCTCGCGGCGCAGCCGCGCCACCACCACCGACAACTTGTCGCGTTGATTGAGCGGCTTTAACCCCAGAAACATACGACCGCTATTGCCGAGTGAGTTTGGACCGCCGGAGCCCACGGTCGAATTGACGGAATCAACCGCGGGGTCCTTGGCCACGATGTCGGCGACCTTCTGCTGCAAGGCGGCCATGGCCGGAAACGCGATGTCGGTCTTGCCTTCGGTGATGCCGATCAGGAAGCCGGTGTCTTCTTGCGGGAAGAACCCCTTGGGCACGATCACATAGAGCCATATCGTGCCGATAAGTGTTGCAATCGTGATCGCCAGCATGATCGCCTTGAAACGCAGCACGCGGTCGAGCGACCATTCGTAGCCGCGCAGTCCGGCCTCAAATAAACGCTCGAACGCGCGCAACACGAAATTCTGCTTTTCTTCGCCACCATGATGGGCTTTGAGAACCCGCGCGCACAACATCGGTGTGAGCGTCAGCGATACAAAGCCCGAGACGACAATCGCCACGGCCACCGTGACCGCAAATTCGCGGAACACGCGGCCGACCATGCCGCCCATCAACAACACAGGGATAAAGACAGCGATCAGGGAGAATGTTATCGAGATGATGGTGAAGCCGATCTCGCGGGAGCCTTTGAGCGCGGCGTCAAAGGGGCGCATGCCGCCCTCGATATGGCGCACGATGTTCTCCAGCATGACAATCGCGTCATCGACCACGAAACCGACCGACAGTGTCAGCGCCAAAAGCGTCATGTTGTTGATGGAGAAACCGAGGGCGTACATCGCCGCGCAAGTGCCGATGAGCGAGACCGGTACCGCAAGCGCAGGAATGATCGTGGCTGAGAGCTTCCGCAGGAACAGGAAGATCACCATGATCACCAGGCAAAAGGCGATCGCCAGCGTCTCCTGCACATTGGCAACCGCCGCGCGGATCGATTGCGAGCGGTCGAACAAAGGCTGCATCTGAATGGCGGGTGGAACCTGCGCGCGCATCTGCGGCAGCTTGGCCCGAACCAAATCGACCACTTCGACCGTATTCGCCTCGGGCTGACGCTGGATGGCCAGCACAATCGAGCGGGCGTCGTTGAACCAAGTGGCGATCTTGTCGTTTTCGACGCTGTCGATTACACGCGCGACCTCATTGAGTTTAACCGGAGCACCGTTGCGATAAGCGACCACCACGTCGCGATAATCGGCGGCGTGCCGCATGGCGCTGGTGGCTACCAGCGTCATCGTCTGCCGGTCGCCTTCCAGCGTACCCACCGGCGCCGAGGAATTGGCCTTGGCGACCACATTACGGATGTCGTCGAGCGAGATATTGCGGGCCGCCGCGGCAACCGGGTCGACCTGAACCCGAACGGCGAATTTTTGCGCGCCGTAAACCAGCACCTGTGCCACGCCCGGCAATTGCGAGATCTGCGGCGCCAGCACCGTTTCCGCATAGTCATCCACCGTCGACAGCGGCAAAGTATCGGACCGCATGCTCACATAAAGCACCGGGAAGTCGCCCGGATTGACCTTGCGGAACGATGGAGGCGTGGTCATTTCGACCGGAAGCCTTCGCTGCGCGGTCGCAAGCGCGGTTTGTACGTCAAGCGCCGCGCCATCGATATTGCGGCCAAGATCAAATTGTACGGTAATATTCGAGGAGCCGAGCGACGACGATGAGGTCATCGAGGAAATGCCGGAAATCGTCGACAACTGGCGCTCGATCGGCGAGGCAACCGACGCCGCCATCGTTTCGGGGCTCGCGCCCGGCAGGCTCGCGCTGATGCTAATGGTTGGGAAATCAACGGCCGGCAATGCGGCGACCGGCAAGAGCCGATAGGCAAAGATGCCGAAGACAATCAGCGAGGCCGTCATCAGGGTGGTCAGAACCGGCCGGCGAATACAGACGTCCGAAATATTCATGATGTCAACATGTCAACTGCCGGCTTGCGTGTCGGTATCCGGCATCGCGCCGGTTTTCGGCGCTTGCGCCTTCACCCGTGTGCCTTCCGCAAGCAATAACTGCCCTTCGGTGACGACCGTCTCGCCGCCCCGAAGGCCTGCCGTGATGACCGAATCCGGCCCGCTTTGCCGCGCCACTGTCACATGCTGGATATGCGCCATACCGTTTCCAACCGTGAAGACGAAACTGCCGGTTTGGCTCACCTGTACCGCGTTCGACGGCACCACCACGCCGTCCTCATTGCGCAAAGTTATATCGACGCTAACCAGCGTGCCCGGCCACAAAAGTTCGTCGGCATTGGGCATTGTGGCGCGGATGGTGGCCATGCCGGTTGACGTATCAACCGTATTCTCGATCATGGAGACTTGACCGTTTGCGCGCTTGTTCGAACCCGGTATGGCAGCCTCGACAGTGGCGGTCTTGGCCGCGATGGCTTGCCGGATATCGGACAAATTTTTCTGCGGCACGGTGAAGCTGACATAAACCGGCGCCATCTGATTGATGATGGCCATCGGCGTTGAGTCGGCCTGGCGCACGAAATTACCCACCTTGACATTGGCCATGCTGATGCGGCCGGAGATCGGGGCGCGGATCGAGCAAAAGTCCCGCTGTACTTTCAAATTTTCCAGCTGGGCACGGTTTGATTCAGCCGTCGCCCGCGATATGTTGACCGCTGTACGCGCGTTGTTCAGCGTAACAATCGGCGTTGCATTGCGCTGGGCGAGCTCCGTATAGCGTTCTACGTCACGCTGCGATTGTTCGAGCTGAGCCTGCGCTCCGTCGATCACGGCCTGAACACGTTTCATGTCCGCTTCAATCTGGCGGCAATCGAGCGTAAATAGCAGGTCTCCTTGTTTGACGCCGGCGCCATCCTGAAAGTGAACGTCCACGATCGCGCTGTCGGTCCGCGCCTTGATGGCGACGCTGGCGATGGGCGTGACGGTGCCGAGCGCCTCGAGTGTCACTGGCACCGTTTTACGCTCGGCCTTGGCAGTTTCAATTGGCACGACGCGCTCGGCCCGAACCTTTGATCGCGCGGCTACGCCGTCACTGGTCCATACACCACGCGCAAGCAGGGCCGCCAGCACGGCGACGCCGATCAAAGCGAGTGCCGCCACCCCAACGGGCCATTTCCGCGTCGCCATCTTCGATTTTTGCATCTGGACCTTTGTCTGGTTGTCTGGACGCATCTTTGGTCTCGATTTTTATCTTAATTCCGTAAGCTTTTCTTTGGATTTTTTGGGCCGGTCCGGATGTGCCAATTCCGCGGAATGGCTTAACGTTTCGGCGCTTAAATGGCGAGGTTATTTAACATATAACGGCCATACCGTCATAATCCTGCGGGGCACGGGAGGATCGTTCTTGATCCGTTTTTTTCTTTTAACCTCCCCACACGTGGAACAGGCTGTGCACGCGCTTTGAGGCCGTGACCCATCTGATCGAAAAATGCTACAAGTCCTTGCCTCGGAACCGCCCCTATGCGCATCGCCACCTGGAACATCAACTCGATCCGGCAGCGGCTGGACCAGCTTCAGGCATGGTTGCAGGAACGAAAGCCGGACATTGTCTGCCTGCAAGAGATCAAATGCTTAGACGGGGCATTTCCGCGCGAGCCACTTGAAGCGCTTGGCTACAACATCGCCGTGCATGGTCAAAAGACCTTTAACGGTGTGGCGCTCTTGTCCAAACTGCCGTTCGATGAAGTCACGCCCGGCCTGATCGGCGATGAAAGCGATGTGCAGGCCCGGTTCCTGGAGGCGATCGTCTCGACAAAAACCGGCGCGCTACGGGTCGTGAGCCTTTATTTGCCCAATGGTAATCCGCCTGATACCGAAAAATACAGTTATAAAATCAAATGGATGGAGCGACTTATTCATTTCGCTGATGAACGGCTGAAGCTAGAAGAGCCTATGCTGCTTTGCGGTGACTACAATGTGATTCCGGCACCGGCAGATGCGCGCCGGCCGGAAGCCTGGGCTCATGACGCGCTGTTCCTGCCAAAAACGCGGGCGAAATTCCGCGCGATGATCAATCTGGGCCTAACCGACGCCGTTCGCGCGGTAACTGACGCCGATGGCCTCTACAGTTTTTGGGACTATCAGGCCGGCGCCTTTCAGAAGAACGACGGCATCCGCATCGACCACCTGTTGTTGTCGCCGCAGGCTGCAGATCGGCTCCTCGATGCCGGTATCGACCGGCATGTCCGCGGCTGGGAGAAGCCATCCGATCACGTGCCGGTGTTTGTGGATTTGGACCTCACGTGAGCGGCCGTGCCCGCTCGACGATCGTCCGGACGTCGCAGCCGGGCGGTAACAGTCCAAAGGCGCCGCCTTCGTTTCCCCCAAACCTGGAAACAGTGAAGGCATCCGCGACAGGCGCCGGCGCATGAACATGGCGGCAAGCCATCCCGCGACTTACGTCTCCGGGGACGAGTTTAACCCGTCTGCCGCGCGCATATCAGGGGAATAATGCCACCTGCTCTAGCCCCATTGGTTCGGGCCACCCCATCATCAGGTTCATGTTCTGGATCGCCTGCCCCGACGCGCCTTTAACCAGATTGTCGAGCGCCGAGATGATAATCGCGCGCCCCCGAATGCGATCTGGGGCCACGCCGATGAAGCTCATGTTGGAGCCGCGCACATGGCGGGTGTGCGGCATTTCACCGAATGGAAGCACGTGAACGAAAGGCTCTTTCGTGTAGAACTTTAAAAGTATCTCGTGAAGATCTTCCGGTCTCCGCCCCCGCCGTCCGCGCACGTAAATCGTCGAAAGAATGCCTCTGTTCATCGGTACAAGATGCGGCGTGAAGGTGACAATGACCTCGCGTCCCGCGGCACGGGAAAATTCCTGATCGAGCTCCGCCATGTGCCGGTGATGGCCGACGCCATAGGCATTGAAGCCTTCCGAGACTTCCGAGAATAACATGGCCTCTTTCGCCGCCCTGCCCGCGCCGGTCATGCCGGATTTGGCATCAATCACGATCTCGTCGAGATCGATTGCTTTGTTCTTGATTAGCGGAACGAGCGGCAATAGCGCGCATGTCGGATAGCAACCGGGATTGGCGACAAGCCTTGCCCGTCTGATCTCGCGCCGGTGAATTTCGCTCAAGCCGTAGACGGCCTCTTTCTGTAAATGCGGCGCCAAATGTTCATGGCCGTACCACTTCACATAGGCGGCCGGATCGCTCAGCCGGAAATCGGCCGAAAGATCGACCACCCTCGTGGATGGCGACTGATCCAAAATCCCTTTGATGACGTTCTGCGTGGTTGCATGCGGAAGCGCGCAAAAGACAAGATCAAGGCCCACTCTCTCCCAGTCCACGCCGTCGACTGCTACCAATACCGGTAACTCAAACGGCGAGACGTGAGGAAAGACTTCACGCATGGCCTTGCCCGCGCTGCGTTCGGCGGTGAGCAATACGATGTCGGCGCGCGGATGCTGCAAGAGCATCCGCACCAGCTCCGCGCCGGAATAGCCCGAGGCGCCCAGGACGCCGATCTTCGCTTTCGTTGGCATGATTAGAACCTGCCTGAACTCTTAAACAACAACCGGACAAAAGGCCATCTCAACAAAAAGGCCGCCTTGCGGCGGCCTTTCTGATTGTAGCCTGCCACTCAAATCAGACCGGAGTCCACAGCACCGGCACCAGGCGGAAGTTCCTGCCGTTTTTCTCGACATGGCCGATCGACGGAAACGAGAAATGGTAGCCGGCGACGAGCACTTTCTCCGACGACGCCATGTCGTAGAATTTGCGGCGCGTTTTCAGCGTCAACTGCGGATCGTTGTCGAAGGGCGCAATCCAGTCGGTGTGGTCCATGAACATCGCCGGGTTGTTGCAAACGTCCGATTAAATCAAGAGCTTACCGTTGCCCGACTGCACCATAAATGAGGTGTGGCCCGGCGTGTGGCCGGGCGTGGCGATCGAGTGGATGCCGGGGAGGATCTCTTTCCCCCACTCGTACTGGGTGACCTTGCTCTCAAGCCCGGTCATCACTTTCTTCACGTTCGGAAAATAATTGCGATTGTAGGGATTGGCCTTCACGTTATTGGCGTCGTTCATCCAGAACGCCCATTCGCCGGACGGCACCATGATTTCGGCATTGGGGAAAGCGGGCATGCCGTCGGCGGTGCGCAGGCCGTTGATGTGGTCGCCGTGCATATGCGAGATCAGTACAACATCGATCGCCTTGCGGTCGATGCCGGCGGCTTCCAGATTGCCGTGCAATTGCCCAACCGCGCCCTTGGTTTGCGCATAGGCCGCCGGACCGTTGCCGGTATCGACAAGGATGAGCTTCGAACCGGTGTTGACGACCACGGGGTTGAACATAATGGTCAGTTTGCCGTCCGGCATATAGGCGGCGGATAACGCCTTCTTCGCCTCCGCCAACGTCGCGCCCGTAATGAATTTGTCCGGCATCGGAAAAGTGCGCGCGCCATCGGCGACCTGGGTCATCTCGTAGTCGCCAATCTTATAGCGATACACACCGGCCGCCTGCTTGCCGGCCGGCGCAACATAAGCCTTGGCCTCGCCGCCCAGCAATGGCGCGACAACGGGGGCAGCGGCGAGTGCGGCGGCGCTTGTGAACAACTTTCGGCGTGTCAGTTCAGTCATACTGATTCCTCCTCATTCTATGGTCAGACGGTGAGTTTAAGGGTGGACGGTCGATAGAGAGGTTTTTTAATGCGGGAGCGCTGTGCCCAACATGCAAAGCCGGGCCGTTCCGGTTTCGCGCTCGAGGTGCAATGGAGACACGTCTCGGCCCCGCCGGTCAAGCCGCAATGTAAAAATGTAAATAGGTCTGTCCAAGCCAAGCAGGCAGGGAATTGAGGCTTCACGCCTTTACGGGAAGACCTTGGCGAGGTTGCGATTGCACGGGGCAAACGCGGTCAGAGGCCGCCCCACCCACGGCAAATCATCCAACACTTTGTAGAGGCAATAAGCCTCAATAAAACCCTAAGTAGAACAAGGGGTTAAGTCTATTTAGACAGAATGCATCAAATTCAATTGGTATAATGGTAATGTTTCTAGCTTTGCGCAGGCATTGAAAAGTTTCGCTTTGCCTTGGGCATCGAAAAATAATGTGGAGAGTATTGCCGGATGCCCGAAATTGGCCAAAAAGGGCACACCGAGGTCTGCGCAACAGATGCGCCCGATGTCAGATCACCATCCGCGCCAGCGCCGGTAACAAAGGCGGCTCGCCGTGGTGACGCTAAGAGTGCGGACGGCGCTAGGGCTCCGGTCGTCGCCAGTGGCGCAGCAAACACGGGCTCCGGCGTGTCGCATCTGCCGGACTTGCGCGAGCGGTCTCCGGCGCAAGTCCTTTTTGGCACGCCCGTTCAAAAGCTGGCCACGCCGGCGCCGCGATCTGTCCTGAATGCCGCGGAAGGCGTCAGGGCACGCTTTCGAGAGATTGATGAACAGCTGTCGCGCGCGTGGCGAGCTCAGGACTTCATCGACGTCCTCCAAGGAATAACGGATGCCGATCCGATCCAACGCGAACAACTGCAACAATACGTAATCGACCGCGCGCTTCTGCGCTTTATGGACCTGGGCGACATCAATAAACTTGCCGATGCCGTTCCGGACAATCCCGCTCTGCGCAAGATCGTTGTCGAACGACTCCTCCACTACGCCGCGCATTACGACGAGATCAAAACCGCCTACACTTTTGGATCGCGGTTGGCACCCAGCTTGACAAATCTGCCCGAGCAACAGCGCCCCAAGCCCGATTCACACCGCCAGAAAGAATTCGCCTCACGCTGCGCGGCCGTCATCGTCGAGGCCATGGACATCGAGCCGCGGCCGCGCGCGCTCGGTGAATATCTCGCCGCGCTCACGCGCGAAGAGGGCAAAGCTTTCGCGCTTGCTTTGGGCGGCGAGCATGATTGGCGCAACGTCGCCAAGTTGCGCGAACTGGCCAAAGCGCATGAGCACACGGCCGTCGCATCGATCGGGTGCTGTTTGCGCTCAATCATGCGCCCTCGACCGACACGGCCAATGCCATTGCAAAAAATCTTTTTCTGCAAATCGTGCCGACCGATTTTAAGGTCGATGGCCGCACCGCGAGGCGCCATTGTCGCCTCACAACGTGGCCATGGCGCTGGCCTATGTCTGGTATCCCACGCATAAAGCCCAGAATGCGCAAGCCAAAGCGCAAGCCGAGGCCCAAATTCAACGCGCCACCCGGCAACTGGAAAATTTGCTGAGCAAACCAAAAGGCGTCCGCTTCATCTTTGGAAGCTCCTCGGCGAAGCAAGTCCAATGGATCCTCGATATTCTTTGCGACAATCCCGACACCATCACGGCGCAAACTTTCGCCGGCTATGGCGGCGATTGGATGCGCCATCCGGCGGTCGCTGCCGCGCTGGCGCGCAAGGCCGTGGCCGAATATCGGGGCCAGAACCTTCTCACTCCGCAACAGGAGGCTGCGGATAAGGCAGCCACCGTGCGTGTGGCGGAAATTTTCGCCAAAACGCCGGGCGCCTACGACCTGCTTTTCGGCAAAGCCCCCGAGCTCGCCCGCAAGCAGGCGCAGGCCGCCTTGATCGAGCATTCCGACATCACCCCCGCCACTTTCAAAGGCCTGGACAATCCCTGGCTCAACCCCGTGCTCGATCAATACGTCGTGGCCGAGAATTATGCGGCCGATATGCGGCCCACCGCGCCCCGCGCCTATCCCGGCAAGAGCCTTACGAACATGATCAGCGCGCGGATGGGTCTGACGCCCGACATACCCGCAGGGGCGCTCGCGGCGCTTACGCTGAGCCCCGACGAGCTGAGCGCCGGCCTGATCGCTTTGGCCGAGGGCAAGGAGCTGAGCGCTTTGCCGCCGGCTTTGGTAACACTCATCACCACGACCGCGTTTTTTCCGCACAACGACAATGTCGACGCCATCGCCAAGAGCCTGCGCGATCTCGGCGGCGAGAACCCCGTGGTGACCAGCAGCAAGTTCGTCGTCTTTACCGAAGTGGGGCCGATCACCGGGCCGCTCTTTTTCGTGCAAAAAACCGGCAGCGGCCCGAAAGCGCCGATCTGGGCCTGCGTCGATAACGGCAACCGGCATTATGAGGAAAGCGATCAGCCTTTCATCGGCAAGCATTGGGGGCCGATCGCTCCGGTCCATAAGAGCGCTCTCCAGAATTTTCTGGAGAGCAACAAACTGCCCGGCGGCTTGCTCTATTGCAACGTAGATGGCGCGCGGCCCGATCAGGCGAGCACGGACATCGTTTCCACCGAAACGCCGCGCAGCCACATCACAACAGGAGACGTGCTCGATGCGGCCGCGCTCGTCGGCCTCTTTGCGGCCGGCGGCATCGGCGTGGTGGCCGCCGTGGGCGGATCGCTGGCGCTCGCCGGCGGCGCCCTGGAGACCGCCGGCGAGGCGGCGATGGCCCTGCGCGCCGCCCAGAATCTCGCCGATCTCTCCGCACATGCAAGCGTCATCAGCGAAGCCGAACTCGTCGAAGCGCTTCAAGTCTTGGCCCCCGGCGCCAAATGGGGCGCGGGTGCCGTGAACGCCCTCTACCGCGATCTCATCAAGGCCGGATCTGAGGCGAAAACGGCGTGGGCGCTGATGCGCACGCTGCAATTGGCCGCCACCGGCGCCGGAGGCGCCGGGCTGGCGCTTCAACTCAAAGCCATCCTGCAAAATCTGGATAACCCCGAGAGCCTCAAAAGCGCGCTGATTCTCGCCTTCTTCCTGTGGACGAGCCATGCGAGGCCGCAGGCGGTAGGAGAGCCCAAGGAACACGAACCGTCAGGGCCCAAACCCGGCAAGTTGCCGGCCGCCATTGTCGTAACCCGTCAATGGGCGGGCCAAAGCGCAGGCCTGATTAGAACGATGCATGATTTACTAACGCGCCTCGGCTTTGAAAATCTCGCCAAGCAGTTCGAGACGGAATTGGCAATATGGGCGGACGCCTGCGCAAAACCGCCAAAAGCCGACGAGGTCCGGGCCGAAATCATTGAGCTCGCGGAGAAGCATGAAAGCGAATTGGGTAAGACCAACATCCGAGGCCTAAAAAAGGCCTTGCGGAGTTCCGATCAATCTCCGTCGCAAGGCGTCAATTTCGGAGCACCGCCCGTCAACGACAATGCGCCGGTGGATCCTAACGCCCAGATCGCCAAAATCGCAGCCAACGGGCCCGCGCCCCCGCCGCCGCAATCCGATCATGTGCCGCCAGCGTCTCGTCCTGGACCAATCCCGATACGGGCCGCCGCCGCCCCCCCGCCCAAACCTCCCGGCGAGCCGCCGAAGCCCCCGTCTCCGGCTCCACTTCCGCCCGCACATGTGCATCGTATTGGCCCGCCGCTTAAATCGCGACCCGCATCTGCAAAACCGCCCGCAACAGCACCTCACAATGATTCTCGCGAACGCGGGCATTCAGAAAAACATGGAGATGACCCGCGTGGACCGCCAGTTGTTGATGGTGCCGGCGCTCCCGATAATGAGATAGACAAACTACCCATCGTTGTTTTTGAGGACACGGGTGATTTTGATCCCGAGGAAACATCTCCCGCGACGCCAATCGCTATTAGGTTCGAGGAACGAATGCCGCCGCCACCGTCGGTCCGGCCTCTGGGACCGAGCAAAAAGCCGCCGGCCGACCCAGAAGGGTGGGACGGGCCGACACGGCCGGGCAGGCCGGGTAACCGGCCGGGTAGCTACCTCACGTCGGCTAGAGAAAAGCTTCTTATTAAGAATTTGCTTTCGCCATTCTTGCCAAAAAGGAAAATTGCACTTCTGATGCGATTGAAGGAGGAAATAATGCTGATAGAGGGGCGTGACATAACATTTACGGAATTTTCGCAAGTCGTCGAAGCTGTCGCAAAAGAATCTCACCTGACCCGAGAGGTACGCGGCAACTTGGCGCAGATATTACAGGTTCAAATCGATGACGACGGTCTAATCGAAACGCCGTTGATGTCACGCAGCCATTTAATAGAGACAATCGATGAGTTGATGCAGAGCTATTCCAAAGACAAGAAAAAAAGGCTGACTAAAACGTAATCCGTTCAAGTCGGACCAACTCTGCTTATTCCTGCAAGCCGACCTGATGCCTTCGCGACCTTATGTAAATATACCCCAACTCCCGGTGAAATCCGAATATTGCCCTTGCCAAACGGGGCGATTCGGATTCTACCGGACGGATGATACGCTCTGGATTTTTGGACAGCAAATTGCGGCAAGAGCTGATCGCGTTGGCGCGGAACGGGTCGGCGGCACACCGTTTGGCCCGGCGCGCGAACGCGCTGGTGTTGCTGGACGATGGGATGAGCTGCGAGGCGATTGCGAAGGTTCTATTGCTGGACGACGACACCATCCGTAC
This sequence comes from uncultured Pseudomonadota bacterium, assembly GCA_963697535.1. Taxonomy (GTDB): domain Bacteria; phylum Pseudomonadota; class Alphaproteobacteria; order Rhizobiales; family Xanthobacteraceae; genus Pseudolabrys. The sequence goes on from OY969085.1 coordinate 2,593,334, forward strand.
CTGGTATCGCCTATATGAAAAGGATGGGATGGAGGGCCTGACGAACTTCGGCCACGAGGGCGGCGCTTGCCGGTTGACCGGCGAGCGACAAGAAAAGTTGAAAGTCTTTGTCAGCGCGGCGCTTCCGCGCTCGAGCCGCCAAGTCGGCGCCTGGATCGAGAAGGAATTCGGGCTCGTTTACGAAAGCCGTTCGGGGCTGATCGCGTTGCTGCACCGGCTGGGGCTCGAATATCACAAGCCCGATGTCATCCCGCGCAAGCTCGACAAAGAAAAGCAGAAGGCTTTCATCGAGGGCTACGAAAAGCTGCTGAATTCCTTGGGCGATGACGAGGCCGTGCTGTTCGCAGACGCCGTACACCCGACCCATGCGGCGCGGCCTGCCGGTTGCTGGGCGCCAAAACAAGAGAAGATCGCCATCGAACAAACGAGCGGGCGCGAGCGCATCAACATTCACGGCGCGATCGATCTTGAAACGGGGCAAACCCGCATGATCGAGGCGCAGACCGTCGACGCCGTCTCGACGATCAGGCTGCTGCAAGCGATCGAGGCGTGCTATCCGACGCTGGCGCGCATCCATGTCTTTCTTGACAATGCGCGCTATCATCACGCCAGGCTGGTGCGGGAATGGCTCGCCCGGCCTGGGTGCCGGATCAAGCTGCATTTCATCCCACCCTATTGCCCGCATCTTAATCCGATCGAGCGGTTATGGGGCCTCATGCATAGAAACGTCACGCACAACAAAGCTTACGCAACCTGCGCCCAATTCGCCAATGCGACGCTTGGCTTTCTACGGGAAACGGTGCCCAGGAACTGGGCCGATCTCCTCGATTCGGTCACCGATAATTTCCGCGTCATCAACCCAAAGGAATTTCGGGTTGTGACGTGAACGGGGTATAAAATACGTAAGCAAGCTGTAGCCCTTAGATGGGTGTAGCCCGCCTTGAGCGGGCCGCGACGGGCGGGGATGAATTTGCCCGTGCTATGCGATCGAATTTCGCAGAGGCCCGCCGAAGACGCGTAACTCATCAGCTGAATATGCCGAGAGCCTCCTGGTGAGTTACGGCGCGGGACCCGCGCCTAACCTGCCCGGCAGCCTGTCACATTTGTTACATCATGCTGTAGGCCAAAGCGATATGCTCGCCATCTAATTGCATACTGAGGGACACGAATGACAACGGAATCAGCTAACCGGTCATGCACGGTTTCTTCTAATTACGCGATCGGGAATTCTCCTTTGGTTGGAAATTCAGCGCCGATCGGCGAGACAAACACGCAAGGAGCGCCGCCGCCAGGCGGGTCTTCGCGTGGACTTGACGCTGCTAAAACTAAACTCACGATTTGTCGCGGTCTGGCCGCAGCTGCGCCTGCTATCACGCGGGCACCTATTGACACTCGGACGCCTTCCAACGGCGAAGCTTCGCCTTACGTCCAATATACCGCCTATGGAGCACCGGGCGGGCCCAGCGCTCCGGCGGCCAAAGCACCATCCCCGTCGGGGTCGAAAACTCCTGTCCAGCAAGCGGTGGAAGCCATCATTTCCGAAGCTAAACGCCAGAGTGATCCCGAGCTTCGTCTGCAAGTGCTTGATCAAGGCTATGAAGCAACCAGAGATGAGGCTGTAAAAAAAGCGCTTCTCGCCAATTCTTACACGAAGAACATCATCGCGGCCGTTGCAAACGATGTGAACAAGCCGTTCACTGAAAAGCCGGATGGCAAGAACCTGCGTAATCCGATCGACGCGGCCCGATTTGCTGTCGGCAACGTCTATAGCCTGGTGGGGTCCTACAGCCTTAGGCCTGCAATCATAAGCGCGCTGTTAAATCGGGTCTTTCAAGGCCATGAAGAGGCATATGCAGCTGTTCAAAATGGCCGCGCCGGATTCGAAAGCCAAAAGTATCTGGCTCAGCTCCTTTTCACGGCAGGCACGCCGCAAGGAAAACAGGCGGCGGCGAGGCTCGCGGAATATGCGAAACGTGAAACTGACAGCCTTATCGGCGACCTGCGCCACACACTTCCATCACACGTAAAAAATGAATTCGAGAATTTGATCAAAAATACCAATAATCTTCAGCCGCAAACGCGTCTTGCGTTGCTCAGTCAGATCGAAAATTACCATAATAGCAAGCGTATTGGAAAAGTGATTCACTACTTAATTCTATTAGCCGTTGGATCGCAGACCGGCGTGTCTCCAACAACGCGGCTGTTCCGCAACTCTTCATTGGCGTATCAGCAGCGTTACGCGAAAGTGATTGCATACCACGCAAGCGACGGGGGCGATCCAGACCTAAGAGACAAAACTTTAGACGCCTTTCTCGATCCCAGTAGCGAGATAGCGGTCATATGGGCTAAACTGACGGGCCCCAAAGATGGCATTGGAGATGACAGGACGAAACTCATCGAGCTCGATCCAGAGTCAATGCGGCCAGGTAATGATGTCCCAAACGACGACAGAGCCATCGATCTCGCGACCGAAACGCTGTCGCATGAATTAAGTCACATAAAAAATCATGTTTCAAGCACACTTGCTCTCCGCACGGCGGAAGCACGTGGTCTCGCAAGATTGAAACATGAGTTATGCGCCGGCTATGTTGGTGTCAGAGACAGATGGGGTGTCAGCCTCGATAAAAATGATGCTCCCCGCATTTTTAGCCAGCGAGATGCATACGTTTATTTCAAAATTAATTTCATTGGGCGCGGCGAAAATTATGCCGACATTAAAGACGCACTTCATCGATCACTAGAGGCGCGATTATTCGTCGCCAAAATGATCGGACTCGGTAATGTTGATCCAGATAAAGTAACGTTTGATTACTTAGCCAACCTTGATCCCCATACTCTTTCCACCACTGAACCAGCCCTGCTTCCAAAGGAAATAAATGGGGTCCCCTATAACTTTGACAATCATTAGCCGTCCGTTAATAATTCCACCCGCCTTGAGCAGAAACCGCGAAAGGCGGGGACGAAGTGCCCCCTACTACGCGATCGAATTTCCGAGAGGCCCTCCGAAGACGCGTAACCCACCAGCTGTGCCGCCATTCTCATAATGGGGATGGCGCGTGTCCCCGGCGCCACAACCCTCAATCGGCGCCGCGCACACCGCACACCTGTCGGTTCAATGATAATCCGGTTCAGCTCCGGTTCAGCTCCGGAATCGTAAATCCGTCAGCCATACAGCGCGCTCGCAAATGTTTGCCGCTATCGCAAAGGATAGAAAACAGCCGCGTGGCGCAGAACACCGGAGCCGAAAATGACCAGCCACACCACCACACCCGCACTCAATCGCCTCGCCGTGGTTCTCGCCGCCGGCATTGCTTTGATGGCGACAGCGAATCTTGCCGCCGCCAAGAGCCACCATCAGGAGAACCAAACCACGAGCGCCACCAAATCCAGCCCGAGAATGCTTCCGAGCATCCGCAAGGAGGATGGTGCTGGCCTTCGCAAGGAGGACGGAACCGGCAAACACAAAGACAAGGGCGAACACAAGGACAAGGATCATAACAACAAGAAGGACAAGCGCGACAAGAAAAAGGAGACAAAATGCAAAACCAACTGCGAATCCAAACCTCCGCGTTTTTTGACGATAACGGCTGACGGGAAGAAATATAAAATTCCTAACTCGTCCGCGACCGAATTTAGGGTCAGAGCCATCGCCCGGGACAAGATCCTCATCACCAGCGGCGCGTATTCCGTAGTGGTGCCCGCCAGTACGGTCACCGTTCATGGCAACGCTTTGTCGGCATCCATAGCAGAGCGCGGCGGCCTGAAGGAAACGATCTCCAACGGAGATGCCGTGTTCACCGTCGTCAAGCCGGTTCTCCAGGGCCTGTAGCAAAAGAGTAGCGCGGACTTCGTGGGAATCGCGAAGTCCGGGATGAGGCGCGGCTGCATTAAATCGAAATCGAATCGCTGTTTGAAAATTGAATCCGGTTTTGCAACGCGATGAGTAGCCCAGCTTGAGCGGGAATCCGCGAAAGCCGGGGTCGATCGACTATCCTCGGACTTCGCGAGAAGCCCCGAAAGCCGGGGTACATCTTAGTCACTTGCGGCTTGCGAAATTTTATCACCGGCAGGATTGACTGACGCGCTGGGGTCACTCGGCTCTTGAACCGAGTATACAGGGTCGATGAACCCCTTTTCTATAAGATCTTTTAATAACTCATCTCTTTTATGCCGCATCTCAATTTGAGCACCATTATATCGTCCGCAAGCAGCATCGTAAATTGCCCGATCAGAGTGACGCGCGCGAGGAGCATAAGCTATTACATACTGATGCAGCCTGTCCAAATAGTTACCGACCGCGTTATTATATCCGGAAAGGTATTTAATTTTGTTCGTCTGGTCCCCTTCGGACAGAACTTTAGCTGCTACCTCAAATGGACTTGACGACCCAAGTCGTTTCTGGAGATCACTTATCATTGGCCACTTGCTAGTGGCCAAAGTACGAAGGTTGTTTGCATTTAAATCTATTAACCCGCGCTCACCCTTAATCCGCCGGTCAGTTTCAGCTACTATATCGCATTTTAGCTTTATGGTCGCCTCAAGTCTTTTCAAATTTTGAACATCATCATTTCTATGATTCTTAATATATTTGCCAAGTGCTTCTAAACGTACACCCCATGACGGAGAAGTGAACTTTACCCCTCCTTTTTTTGCCAGGCTGTAGATTGTGTCGTCGACCTTCGCTTCGAACTCAGCTAAGTCGTGATCGTTCATATTTACAAGCCCATCAGTCGACCCTGCACCATCGCTTGACTTTGTCGCCGGAATAGGAGCCTGTGCCACTCGTCTATCTAGGCCATGCGAGCGTTGAGCCGCATGCGACCGGTCCGCTTGAACGTATTGCTGCACACCTCTAGGCTGTTCCAGGGAAGGCCCAGAACGGATGCGTCGAGCGGGCTGTTTGCCGGCTTTGTCAGCCGATTGTGCACCGTTTTTATCAGTTTTCCGGATCGCCGCCGCATCGGCTCAATTCACCTGACAGGCTGCCGTTCGGGTTTGCACACCGTCACATGTCGACATGTATATTTTCCTTCATTAGCTAAATTCGCAAGCTGAAATTCGTCTCTTCATTTACCTAACATGGATATCAGCGATGGGTGTGCCAAATGTTACACGCCGGAGCGAATTTTGAACGCCCTTTGCAATTTTATCTTCAATCTCGAGCACAGAGCCACCATTACTGGGCGAGACGGATACTTGCGCAACTATAAGATGGAGGCCAGCGGGGGAACGATCGACAGACGGCCCCGCATTCCGCTTCGCTCCATGCGGGCTACTTGCTACTTTCGCGAGCCGCTCAAGGCGGGCTACGGCCCCTGTCATGGGTTGGCCGTCGCGAGTTGGGGAAGTCGAGCACCTTCGGGCCGGTCAATTGCTTCGCGCCTTCCGGCTTGTCTTGGGCACGCCGATTTGTGCCTTCCGGCTCGCCCCGCGCTCTGCGATGCAGATCGCGAGTGATCTGCGCCACCATCGCATGATTTCGTAATAACGCTTCGACAAGAACATTGAGCAAACACAGGTCTTTTTCGCTGGGCAAATATTGCCGGTCGCGTGAATATTCATTCGCGACCGCGCTGGCATCGTTCACCAAGAAAATGGCATCCAACAGCGACGGCTTCGGTTTGCGCTCGAAGACCATTTCAATTCCCCTTTCGCCTTTGCGGTGAGGCGGTCACCAGCGCGGTTGCTGGTGACCGGGGAGTTAGAAAGCCGCACGAAGACGGCCGCGCTGCCCTTTAGGCTTGCGCCCTGGACATGCGACAGCGCCTCCCCGGCCATAACGGCGAGGGAGGCATCAAAGACGGCTGATGCCAGCCGCTTCGTGCGGGGTTTCTACGCCCCGGGGCGCACGGATGTGCGCCTTAGGCGCAACGATACGTGCCGGCGGCGCAATAGCAAAGGGATTTATGCGAATAAGGGAGCCGTAGCCCGTAGGGTGGGTTGAGCGTAGCGAAATCCGGGTACCTAGTGGTCCAATTCAAACATTCGCTACCCATTTCGGCGGGGATCTTTTGCGAATGTTTGAATCGAAAGACCATGAGCCAAATATAAGTTTCTAGTGGAGTTTTGGATTTGACATTCGCTTCGCGAGCTTGCGGCCAGGTGGGTAGCGAATGTCAAATCCACTCCACTAGGGTCGTCAGGCAAAACCTTTCCGCGACGTCACCTCCCTTTGAAAAGGGGAGGTCGACCGCCGCCGAAGTCGGATGTTGTTTGAAAACCGAAACGTTTATCTGTCATTCCGGCGCTATTACCGGCACCGCCTGTCTGACGGCGCCTCCGCGCAATGGGCGCGCGCGCTGAAATCCGATTGCGGCGGGTGCACGCCCGAGTGCCAGTAATCGGTCCAATAGCGAGCGGGGTTATAACCTGGCGCCGACCAGACCACCGAGATCAGCACGGTCGTGAGAACCGACACCACAAATGCAAAGCCGAGCGCGGCGGCCCATTTGTCAAAACGATCGTGCTTTGGAATATTCGCCCCCTCCCCGGCCTCCGATCCCCCAGGGGAACGAAAATTGTGCCCAAAACCATTTCCGGGTGACATTCTCGAGGGGGAAATAGGCGCGGTGGCGGCGCTGACCTGCGGGGCACCGCCATTTCCGCCAGAATTGATTCGCTCAATCGTCAATGGCCGCCTCGTTCCGTTTGCCGCATCCCCCGAAAGGCCGCAGACGTCGTTCGACATTGGCCGGATGCAGTCGTTGGTTGCTCAAGTCAACCATACAACTTCATACCGGCGCAAGCTGTGCCAAATGTGACACGCAAGGCGCATTAAATCAGTCATCAGTGATCAGCGATCAGCGATCAGCGATCAGTTTAGGGTACCATCTCATCGACCGAGACCTTCGGGTTGTACAAAAATTGCGTGATCCGCGTTTCGCCGGCACGATCGCCGCCGCGTTGGCGCACGCTAACCCCTTGCCACCATAAGCCACCAAACGAGAGTACAAAAAGCATCCCCTTGTTCCAGCCGTGTATCGGCAAACCGACCCAGCGTCAGCTCCATGGTGCCCCCTTCCCAAAACGAATCGCACCAGGACAGGGAATCAGATCTCAACCCGACCGCAAAGCGGTTTGGAGACGTGTGAATATCGTGGCCCGCAAGGAGAGGCTCGCACAGAGTACACCGCTCGTTCACCGTGTAACCTCCCATGTGGTCACGGGCTCACCGCTCACGGCGTCTTTGCCATCTTTCAAAGCAACACCCATGGCTGCGAGTTCATCGCGGATGCGGTCGGATTCCTTGAAGTCTTTACGCGCGCGGGCGGCTGTGCGGGCTTCAACCAACTCCCTAATTTTCTTCGTCTCATCATCGGAAATCTTTGACCGAATTTGTTTCTTTGCCCAGTCAGACTCGTATCCTCTGACATTGACGCCAAGCAAATCGAGTGCTGCCCAGAGCTGCCGGCTTGGCGAATTGACTGATATATCAATTTGCGCACCTGGTTTGGCCATTCTTGCAGCAAGATCGTGAGCCTCTCCGCGCGCCAATTTCGACAAGTGATGGAGCTCGGCAATTGCGAGCGGCGTATTGAGATCGTCTTCCATTGCCGCCATGAACGCATCCGATGGTTTCGCGCCGAAAGGCTCAGAACCGAACTCTTTGAAATATGTTAAGGCCAAATTTGCTTGCTCCAATGCTCTTTCGCTGAAATCGATCGGTTGTCGGTAATGCGTCATAAGCATTGCGAGACGGATGACTTCACCTGGCCAAGCTAAGTTATGCCACCCATTCAGCAACTCATGAATGGTTACAAAATTCCCCAGGCTCTTGGCCATCTTCTCGCCTTCGACCTGCAAGAAGCCGTTGTGCATCCAGTAATTCGCCATCACATCGGTATGAAACGCACAGCGTGATTGCGCGATTTCGTTCTCATGATGCGGGAAGACGAGATCGATGCCACCGCCGTGAATGTCGAATTCATGCGGATGAGCCAAGCCAGAAGGAGAAAGATTTGGTTTGGCGTTCTCCCACAGCCAATAATCCGCCATCGCCGAGCATTCGATGTGCCAGCCGGGACGCCCCGGCGCTTTGATGCCGCAGGGAGAATCCCACGCCGGCTCACCGGCTTTCGACGGTTTCCACAAGACGAAATCGGTTGCGTTGCGTTTGTAGGGCGCCACCTCAACGCGCGCGCCGGCGATCATGTCATCCAACGACCGGTTTGAAAGCCTGCCGTAGTCCGGCATGGCCGCCACGTCGAACAGCACGTGATCCTCGGCGACGTAAGCGCAACCGTTCGCGACCAGCCGCTCGATCATCTGCTTCATCGCCCGGATGTGCTCCGTCGCGCGCGGCTCGAACGTCGGCTCCAGGCACCCGAGCGCGGCAACATCACGGTGAAATTGATTCTCTGTTTCTTCGGTGACCTTTCTAATGGCTTCGTTTAACGGCAGGCCGGGAAAATCACGCGCCGCGCGCGCGTTGATCTTGTCATCGACATCCGTGATGTTACGGACATAGGTGACGTGGTTTTCGCCGTAGACGTGCCGCAGCAGCCGAAACAACACATCGAACACAATGAGCGGCCGGGCATTGCCGATGTGGGCGAGGTCGTAAACCGTCGGCCCGCACACATACATGCGTACGTGCGAGGCATCGATCGGAACGAATGTCCGCTTCTCGCGCTTCAGCGTATCGTAGAGCTTAATCTCCATGAAAACACCATCGGCCCCGCTGGCCGGGCGTCTTGATAATCTCACGTGAGAGAAAAGACGGTCCTTACGCCGGCGACGCTCTCGCTAGTGGTCCGATTCAAACATTCGCTACCCATTTCGGCGGGGATTTTTTGCGAATGTTTGAATTGAAAGACCATGAGCCAAATATAAGTTTCTAGTGGAGTTTTGGATTTGACATTCGCTTCGCGAGCTTGCGGCCAGGTGGGTAGCGAATGTCAAATCCACTCCACTAGTGTCCCGAATCCGAAGTCCGCTTCATTCTGCGGCATACTCCGGAGCGGACTTCGGATTCGAGGGACACTAGAAAACCTATGATTTTAGTGTGGGTTGGTTCGGAAATCCGCTTGCAGAGGTTGCTGAAAGAATGAAGCGGATTTCCGAACCACCACACTAGTGGTCCGATTTAAACATTCGCTACCCATTTCGGCGGGGATCTTTTGCGAATGTTTGAATTGAAAGACCATGAGCCAAATATAAGTTTCTAGTGGAGTTTTGGATTTGACATTCGCTTCGCGAGCTTGCGGCCAGGTGGGTAGCGAATGTCAAATCCACTCCATTAGCTGATGATCTGCCGGCAAATGCCGTGCAAATGCCGTGCAAATGCCGTGCAAATGCCGTGAATGTGTTTAATGCTCGTCATCGCCGGCACAATGATTTGCTGAGCGAAGGGCGTCAAGACGCGCCCTCCGCCTTGTTTATAGCCCGGCTCCCAGCACAAGAGCCGTCACAATTCACGCCCTGTCGCCATCCAACGAATATTTGCCAGCGCCCGCCGCGACGAAAGCAAGGGCGCCCCCCACGATCGCCATGTTCTTCATAAACTGGACGTATTGGCCGGCCAGGGCCCAATCCCTATGGGCGATCATTGCGGCAACAAACACGAACACCGCGAGAGCAAGAGCGACCAGCCGTGTCTGATAACCGATCGCCATCAACAAACCGCCCCCCAATTCAAAAATAACCGCAAGAGCGGCAAAAACGATGGGGGCCGGCAGGCCTTGTTTTCCCATATAGCCTATAGTTCCGGTAAATGCCGTTAGTTTGGCATAACCGGAAAGGATGAATAACGACGAAAAAAACAGACGGCCTACCAATGCCGCCAAATTACTGAGGCCGTCGAGCTTGATCATAGTAACCCCCTGATTAAATCGGTCATGTTATTTTGCCAGATTGCCATTGCAGCGCAACCCGGCCAATAGTTGTCCCAAGACTATTTTAAGGGTTCCGCGAGCCTAAAATACCCGACCGGGCCGTTAGATCTCCCGCCTCATGAGCGCATCGAGCGACCATCGGCCGCCTCCATGCACCAAAAAATGCAGAACCACAACGATCCAAAAGAGCGGATATTCAAAACCGCGATTCTCCCAGGCAAAACCGAATTGCCAGTGATAGGTGGCAATCGCGACCATGAGAAATCCGATGATGGGGAGAGCCACGAGCCGGGTTAAAAGCCCGGCTGCCAGACAAAGGCCGCAGACAAATTCGACCAAGCCCACCACATAGGCCCAAAACAAGCCGCCGCTGAACCCGACACTCTCCAAAAACTTGGCAGCGCCTGCGGTATCGCCGAACAAGATTCCATAGCCGTGGACGGCAAGCGCCCCACCGGCCATCACGCGGATGAGCGGTTCGGTGAGCGGCGCGAAAAAATCATAAATGCCCGCGAGTTTGGGGACTATGAGACGTTGTGCTTTTTGCATGACCGGTTTTCCTGATTACCTGCCTCTTATTGCCTGCCTCTTATTGCCTGCCTCATAATGGCGAACCTTCGGCATCGTCACGAATAGTAAATTCGTCGCACCGCTATCGCCAAGCGCAACATCTGCGGATAAATTGCAACATGGTGAGTATTTCCACGGGGACTCAATTGTGAAGCTTTACACTTATTTTCGCTCATCGGCCGCCTATCGCGTGCGCATTGCCCTCAACCTTAAGGGACTTTCTTATGAAATGGCGCCAATTCATCTCACCAAAGAGGGCGGGCACCAACACAAACCGGAATACCGGACCATCAATCCGCAAATGCGTGTGCCGGCTTTGGAACTCGCGAACGGGCAAGTCCTGACTCAGTCCTTGGCCATGATTGAATATCTCGACGAAATTCATCCGGAGCCGCCGCTATTGCCCAAAGACACGATCGCGCGCGCCAAGGTGCGCGCGATGGCGCAAATCGTTGCTTGCGATATCCATCCGCTCAACAACCTCCTCACGCTGCAATATCTCAAACGGGTGCTCAAATGCGACCAGCCTGAAATCGACGCTTGGTATCACCATTGGGTCATTGAGGGCTTCAACGCGCTCGAAGCCATGATCGCGCCCGGCCCCTATGCTTGTGGCGCGCACGTCACGCTTGCCGATGTGTGTCTCATCCCGCAACTATTCAACGCTCGGCGATTGAAAGTGCCGCTCGACCAATATCCGAAAATCGTCGCGGTGGAAGCCGCCTGCCAAAAAATGGCGGCCTTCGAGACAGCACGGCCGGAAAATCAGCCCGATGCGGAGTGATGGGGCGCGGTGATCAGGGCTATCGAGATGCCGTGCCATATGCGATTGCCCTGAGATCGGCGCGGACTTGCGTCCTCGACCTCGCCATATTTTTCCGGCTAGAATATCACGCATGACAACACGCCTTAGAATATCGACCGCCGCGCTAGCATTGGCCGCCGTTTCCGGCGTTGCTGCGTCGGCGCAACCGCTCAACCCGGTGTGTTTCCGGCTGGAGGCGCAGCTGACCGCGCTTGACCGCGGCAATAACGACCCTGCGCGGGCCGATCAAATTCGGCGCGCCGAAGCGGGTGTCAATCGCCAGCAATTCGAGGTTGACCGATTGGTTGCGCAAGCGCGGCGCATGGGCTGCGAAAGGTCCGGCTTGTTCTCGATTTTCAGCAGTCCGCCGCCGCAATGCGGCTCGCTCGATCGCCAGATCGATCAGAAACGCACCACGTTGGACCGCATGCAGAACCAGCTTGAACAGTTGCAAGGCGGCACCACCGAGCGCGCCGCGCAACGTCAGTCGCTATTGATAGCGCTTGCCGATAGCAATTGCGGTCCACAATATCGGTCGGCTGCGCTGTCCGGCCAGCAAGGCGGTTTTTTTGATCGCCTCTTCGGTATCTTCAGGGGGGGTGAGTTGTCCAACTCGCTGCCCGGACCGACCGGCGAGACCTATCGCACGCTCTGCGTGCGCACCTGTGACGGTTATTACTTCCCGATCTCGTTTTCCACCACGCCCGATCATTTCGACGAGGATGCGCAAGCCTGCCATCGTATGTGTCCGGCGGCGGATGTCACGCTTTACACCCATCACAATCCGGGCGAGGAAATCGAACAGGCGGTATCGCTTGACGGTCAGCTCTATACGCAACTGCCGACGGCTTTCCAATATCGTAAAGCGTTAAGTCCGACGTGCGGCTGCCGGCGGCCGGGAGAAAGCTGGACCGATACGCTCAGAGACAGCGGGGTCGACACAACGCTCGCGCCCGGAGACGTCGTGGTGACCGAGCAGAGCGCCAAGCGCCTATCGCAGCCGCGTGGGAGCGCTGAGGGCAAGCCGATCCAGCTGGATTCTCGTCAACAAATCACGCCGCCGGCGCCGCAAGCCGAACCATCGCCAAATGCGATCGCTCATGCACCGGGCGAACCCGATCCAACCAAGCGCAAAGTGCGTATCGTGGGGCCGACATTCCTGCCGGCTCGGTAGGTGTAAATACCCATTGAAGCGTGTAACATTTCGCACACTGCCGTGTGTTCGATAATGTTACTCATTATAGTTGCAGATGCAGCGTAGTTGCAGGTGCAGCTTTTTAGGAATCTAATTGCGCGACGTCAAAATTGGGGGAAAATCACCACGGTTGCTCGTTCGGTGGGCGAAGAATTTTCGGCAACGCAATTTCCTGCGGCCCCTCGGACTGAGTTCGGGAACGTTTCGGGCCGGTCCACACCGCGATCCGCCCGCCCGCCGCCCCACGCCTGGAGCAGTGCAAGCTTTCGGACAAGATGGCGGCTCTTCTTCAGGGTCTGCGGCGAGCACACCACCGGCGCCTGCGGCGGCGCCCTCGGCACCACCCTCGCCCGCGGCTGCGGCCCCTTCGTCAGCGCCGACAGCAACCGCTCCCGCCTCGCCGTCGGTGTCACCGACGCCCAAACAAAACTACTATGATTTGGCCATTGAGCATCTCAATAAGGCACTTCAATCAGACACTGCATATGAAATTGCCGTCAATAACGAATTTCAATTCAGGATTGCATACCAAAATGCACAACAACAGCAATCCTCGAATGCTCTACCCTTGGCGATTGATAACGGCCTATGGGCCCAAAAAAAGAACGAAGCTTATGAGGCCCATTTCGGAGGCTGATGGCGATTTAAACGCGACAGTAGACTTCATCATATGCCGAGATCACGAAAAATGCACTTTCGGGGACATGCGTGCAAAGGCTACAGAACTTGAAACTTACGTTCGCGTCGTGGAATGCCGCGGCATGTCACCAGAAGCGGTTTCAAGCAGAGTATCAAAGCTCCGCGATTCAGTTAACGGCGCGATGGCGCGTAACGGGGCCAGATACCTGCTTCAAAAGCCCACGAACGAACAAGGAGATGTCATTAAAGCAATAGCGTCTTGGATAACAAACAACGACAACCCATTAGCCGCGTTATGGTGTTTTGCCCGCACAATCGCGGATGCCGATCTCATCGGACAATTGGTGAATGCATGTAAAGCGCAAGGCATGGAGATCGATGACGAGCAACGTCAGGAAATTTTCTACGACGTTTTCACCAACCTTCCTCCGGCCACGGCGCCCCTCAAATCTTAGAAATCCGCAAGGGTGGCACAAAGGCGCTGTGCGTCATGCGGTCGTTTTATTTGCGCACGAATCCCTGCGATCGGTTCGAGGGCATGCTTTGTCCCGAAAACAGGTTTCCACCCTCGGATCAAGTCCGAGGGCGGGCTTTTTCGGGATCATGCCGCCTGAGTTAATCGCGAGGCCTTTTGCAAATTGCCTCAACGCCCCGCTTTGGCCAAATCCTTCGCAAAACTATCGCGCAAGCCGATGGTGCGGTTGAAAACGAGTTTGCCCGGTCGCGAATCGGGATCGAGGCAGAAATAGCCTTGCCGTTCGAATTGCACCGGCTTCTCACGTTCGGCATTCGCCAAAGCAGGTTCGAGCCGTACGTTGCGTAACACTTCCAACGAATTCGGATTGAGATCGGCGGCAAAATTCGCACCCCCCGATGGATCCGGTCGGTCAAAGAGCGGATTGTAAAGGCGCACTTCGGCGGCAATTAAATCGGCCGCCGACACCCAATGGATCGTCGCCTTGACCTTGCGCCCATCCGGCGCATTGCCGCCCTTGGTGGCCGGATCGTAAATGCAGCGTAGTTCGATGACCTCGCCGGATGCATTCTTCACCACGTCCTTGCAGGTGATGAAATAGGCATAGCGCAGCCGCACCTCGGCGCCCGGCGACAGCCGATAGAACTTCTTCGGCGGGTTCTCCATGAAATCGTCTTGGTCGATGTAAAGCTCGCGGCCGAAAGTCACCTTGCGGCTGCCTGCCGCCATATCCTCGGGATGATTGACCGCCTCCAACTCTTCCGTCCGCCCCGCCGGATAATTCTCGATCACGATTTTCAGCGGCTTTAAAACGGCCATGCGCCGTAACGCGCTTTTATTGAGCGCTTCGCGCACGGAAAATTCAAACATGCCGACATCGACCAAACTATTGGCCTTGGCCACACCAATGCGTTTGACGAAATCGCGCAGCCCCTCGGGCGGCACGCCACGCCGGCGCAAGCCGGCCAAAGTCGGCATGCGCGGGTCGTCCCAGCCGGACACATGGCCGTCGCGGACCAAAAGCGTCAGCACGCGCTTTGACAATACCGTGTACGTCAAGTTGAGCCGCGCGAATTCATACTGGCGCGGGCGCGATGGCACGTTCAAATTGGCGATGAACCACTCGTAAAGCGGCCGATGGTCTTCGAATTCGAGCGTGCAAATCGAATGCGTGATGTGTTCGATAGCGTCCGATTGTCCATGCGCGAAGTCGTAGCTGGGATAAATCTTCCATGCCGTGCCGGTACGAGGATGGCTTGCGTGGAGAATGCGATACATGACCGGATCGCGCATGTTGATATTACCCGCGGCCATGTCGATCTTGGCGCGCAGCACGCGCGCGCCGTTTTCGAATTCACCGGCTCGCATGCGCGCGAAAAGATCGAGATTTGCCGCTATGCTCCGGTCGCGATAAAGGCTGTTTTTGCCCGGCTCGGTGAGCGTGCCGCGGTTGATGCGTATCTCCTCGGGGCTTTGGTCGTCGACATAGGCAAGGCCGGCGCGGATCAAGTCCTGCGCCCAGGCGTAAAGCTGCTCGAAATAGTCGGAAGCGTGATAAAGGTGCTCTCCCCAGTCGAAACCGAGCCAGTGCACATCGCGCTTGATGGCGTCGATATATTCCTGTTCTTCTTTCGTTGGATTGGTATCGTCAAAGCGCAAATGACAGCGGCCGCCGAATTCCTCGGCGATGCCGAAATTCAGGCAGATCGATTTCGCATGACCGATATGAAGATAGCCGTTCGGCTCCGGCGGAAAACGCGTGACCACGCTTTTGATGCCGCCGGAATCGAAGTCGGCTTGAACGATATCGCGAATGAAATCGCGGCCGGCCTCCATCGCGCCGATATCGCCTCTTGCTTTCTCGTTCGGCGTCATGCTTCCTCGAATGCGACCGTCACCGGCCGCGGGCTTTGCGCTCTTACGGTCTATGCCATGATGGGATGCGCTGCTCAATGTCAACCGAGGTTGAGGCCTCGATCCGCAACTGTGGTACATAGCCGCCAATGAATAAGACGGTCGTTACCCGCTTTGCCCCCTCGCCTACCGGCTTCCTGCACATCGGCGGCGGCCGAACGGCCCTGTTTAACTGGCTGTTCGCGCGAGCACACGGCGGCAAAATGCTGCTGCGTATCGAGGACACCGATCGTGAACGGTCCACGAAGGCGGCCATCGACGCCATTGTCGACGGCCTGACTTGGCTCGGTTTGTTGTGGGACGGAGACATCGTCTATCAGTTCTCGCGCGCGGCGCGCCATCGCGAGGTTGCCGAGCAACTCCTTGCCGAGGGAAAGGCCTACCGCTGTTACGCCTCACCGGAGGAACTGGCGCAAATGCGCGAGGCTGCCCGCCGCGACGGCCGTTCCAAACTCTATGACGGGCGCTGGCGCGACCGCGACACCACGCAGGCGCCGCCCGGCGTGAAGCCGGTCATCCGCCTCAAAGCCCCACTCGCCGGTGAGACGATCGTCGAGGATCAAGTGCAGGGTCGGGTCCTCTGGCAGAATGCCGACCTCGACGACCTTGTGCTGCTGCGATCCGATGGCACGCCAACCTATATGCTGGCGGTTGTGGTCGATGATCATGACATGGGCGTCACGCATATCATCCGCGGCGATGACCATCTCACCAATGGCGCGCGGCAAACGCAGATTTACGATGCGCTCGGATGGGATGTGCCGATCATGGCGCATATTCCTCTCATTCATGGTCCGGATGGTTCAAAACTCTCCAAACGTCATGGCGCGCTTGGTGTCGATGCCTATCGGGCCATGGGCTATTTGCCTGCCGCGCTTCGCAACTATCTGGTGCGGCTTGGCTGGAGCCACGGCGACCAGGAACTCTTCTCGACCGACGAGATGATCCGAGCATTCGATCTCGCCCATATCGGCCGCTCACCCGCACGATTTGATTTCGCCAAACTCGAGAACCTCAACGGCCATTACATCCGCGCAAGCGGTGATGCCGACCTCCTGGCCGCACTGGAAAAGCTTTTGCCTCACATCGCCGGCGGCGATGAATTGGCCGCCAAGCTCAACCTTACGCTGCGCCAAAATTTCCTTGCCGCCATGCCCGGTCTGAAGGAGCGCGCCAAGACTTTGGTTGAGCTTTTCGAGGCCTCACGTTTTCTTTGGGCCAGCCGACCGATTGCCATCAACGAGCAGGCCAAAGCGCTGCTTTCGCCGGAGGCAAAAGCGGTGCTCAGCGCCCTGCTGGCGGAACTCGAAGCCAATGCCGAATGGAACGCTGCCACGGTCGAACGCGTGGTGCGCGGCTATGCCGAACAGGCGGGCCTCAAGCTTGGCGCTGTAGCACAGCCCTTGCGCGCCGCACTGACCGGCCGGACCACCTCGCCGCCTATTTTCGATGTTCTCGCTTTGCTCGGCCGAAATGAAAGCCTTTCGCGCATTCGCGAACAATTGGCGGCACAGCCCGTCGATTAGGTTTTTTCGGGCCGTGCGTGTCTACCTGTCTACCTATGTTAAGGTTACGTATAAGGCTCCCTTGGGGTCAGCTTGCTCCGCCCAGGTGAATAGGTTAGCAAGCCGAGCGGCCGGATACCTGAACGCCGCCGGCCTCACTGGGCATATCGCTATCCAAGCGCGCTGCTCCTTGCCAAATTGAGGGCTCAACCATGGATGCCAAAATCAATGTCAAAACAAAGACCGGCTCAATCACGGTCGACAATAAGAAATGGGACTTTCCGGTTTATGCCGGAACGGTCGGGCCCGAGGTGCTGGACATAGCAACGCTTTACGGCGAGAGCGGCATGTTCACTTACGATCCGGGCTTTACGTCGACCGCGAGCTGCGAATCCAAAATCACTTTTATCGACGGCGATCAGGGCATCCTGATGTACCGCGGCTATCCCATCGAGCAATTGGCCGAACATGGGGACTTTCTCGAGACATGCTACTTGCTTCTCTATGGCGAATTGCCAACCGCCGTACAAAAAGCCGATTTTGATTACCGCGTGACGCGCCATACGATGGTGCATGAACAGATGAGCCGGTTCTTCCAGGGGTTCCGGCGCGACGCGCATCCGATGGCGGTGATGACGGGCTCGATCGGCGCGTTGTCGGCCTTTTATCACGACTCCACGGACATTGCCGATCCGCATCAGCGCATGGTCGCCTCGCTACGCATGATAGCGAAAGTGCCGACGCTGGCCGCCATGGCCTATAAATATTCGGTCGGTCAGCCCTTCGTTTATCCCAAGAACGATCTCGATTACGGGTCGAATTTCCTGCGCATGTGTTTTGCGGTACCGACCGAAGAATACCAGCCCAATCCCGTTCTCGCCCGCGCGATGGATCGCATTTTCATTTTGCATGCCGATCACGAGCAAAATGCCTCGACCTCCACGGTGCGGCTTGCCGGTTCGTCGGGGGCAAACCCCTTCGCCTGCATCGCCGCCGGCTGTGCCTGCCTCTGGGGGCCGGCGCATGGCGGCGCCAACGAGGCGGCGCTCAATATGTTGCGCGAGATCGGCAGCGTCGAGCGCATTCCGGAATTCATCAACCGGGCCAAAGACAAAAACGACAGTTTCCGTCTGATGGGCTTCGGTCACCGCGTTTACAAACATTACGATCCGCGCGCCAAGATCATGCAGAAGACCTGCCACGAGGTCTTGACCGAGCTCGGCATCAAGGATGATCCGCTGCTCGACGTCGCCATGGAGCTGGAAAAAATCGCGTTGCACGACGATTATTTCATCGAAAAAAAGCTTTACCCGAATATCGATTTTTATTCGGGCATCACGCTGAAAGCGATGGGCTTCCCCACCACGATGTTCACGGTGTTGTTCGCGGTTGCACGCACGGTCGGCTGGATCGCGCAGTGGAAGGAAATGATCGAAGATCCGCAGCAAAAAATCGGCCGGCCGCGCCAACTTTACACCGGCGCCCCCCGGCGCGACTACGTGCCGATGTCGCGAAGGAAGTAGATTGCCGATAGTGCGCGTGTCCGCGATTTGTCGTCGTGCGCGCTGATGTCTTTGCAATCCGCTTTTTCGTGTGAACCACTAAAACATTCTTGGACGCGTTCTTGGACGCGTTCTTGGATGCGTTCTTGGATGCGTTCTTGGCGCCGGTCTCATTCCTGCATGCCAACCCAGGTAGGTCCGAGTTCGCCGGACAAAGGTCTGCGAGACCGCTACAGATCTATCGCCTTTTCAACGCCCCTCGCCCGGCATATTTCGCCTGCGGTCCCAATTGCTCCTCGATGCGCAAGAGCTGATTGTATTTGGCGATGCGATCGGAGCGGGCGAGCGAGCCGGTTTTGATCTGCCCGCAATTGGTGGCCACGGCGAGATCGGCGATGGTTGAATCTTCCGTTTCGCCCGAGCGATGCGACATCACCGTGGTGTAGCCGGCCTTATGCGCCATCTCGACGGCGGCGAGCGTTTCGGTGAGCGTGCCGATCTGGTTCACCTTAATCAGGATCGAATTGGCGACGCCATCCTTGATGCCCTTGGATAGGCGCGTAACGTTTGTGACAAACAGATCATCGCCGACCAGTTGGCATTTACTGCCGAGTTGATCGGTGAGGATTTTCCAGCCCTCCCAGTCGTCTTCCGCCATGCCGTCTTCGATCGAGACAATGGGATAGCGCGCGGCGAGCGCGGCGAGATATTTTGCTTGCTCTTCTTTAGAACGACTCTTGCCCTCGCCTTCGTAAACATAAGCGCCGTTCTTGAAGAATTCCGTCGCCGCGCAATCGAGCGCAAGGCCGATATCGCCGCCCGGCTTGTAGCCGGCTTTCTCAATCGCCTGCATGAGGATGTCGAGGGCTGCTTCCGCGGATTTCAGCTCGGGCGCAAAACCACCCTCGTCGCCGACATTGGTGTTGAGGTGGGCAGCTTTGAGCTGACCTTTGAGCGTATGGAAGATTTCGGCGCCCGCGCGCAAAGCCTCGGCGAATGTGGGGGCGCCGAGCGGCATGATCATGAATTCCTGGAAATCAATCGGATTGTCGGCGTGCACGCCACCATTGATGATATTCATCATCGGCACGGGCAGAAGGCGCGCCGCAACTCCGCCCACATAGCGATAAAGGGGCAAGCCCGTTGTCTGAGCCGCGGCTTTGGCGGTCGCGAGCGATACGCCGAGAATGGCATTGGCGCCAAGCCGGCCCTTGTTCGGCGTGCCGTCGAGCGCGATCAGTGTCTCGTCAAGTTTAGCTTGCGCCTCGGCATCCATGCCCGCCAGCGCATCAAAAATTTCGCCATTCACCGCGGCGATCGCTTTTGTGACGCCTTTGCCGCCGTAACGCGATTTGTCGTTGTCGCGCAGCTCCACCGCCTCATGAGCCCCTGTCGAGGCGCCCGAAGGAACGGCGGCGCGACCCATCGCGCCATTTTCCAGCGCGACCTCGACTTCTATGGTGGGATTGCCGCGGCTGTCGAGGATTTCACGGCCGATAATGCCGGTGATGGCGGTCATGCTTACAAATTGACCCGCTCGTCGGCAGCGCCGTGGTGGGCCAGCCATAACATGCAGACTACCCTTCTTCCTTTGATCCAGACATCTGGTGTGCTTACGACAAGAGACGAAAAGACCGTAGGCATGTTAAAAAACTTACCCAAATTCCTTGGGGTTGAGAGGAAGTTGTCGGTGACCGAATTGCAATGTCCATTTCACATCATGAAACCCGAGGGTCGCATCGGCGAATTGGCGCAATGGGTAATCTTTGTTTGGGTGACGTTTTGTGCATGAGGCCCCAAAGCCGCTCGATCGGGTTAAATGTCGGGCAATAGGCCGGAATAAAATCAGTTGATATGGCGAGGTTTTCATGCGCGGCGCCCAGCAGCCCACTGGCCGCGCGGCATGGGTCGGATGCACGGCATCGACAAACAGCACGGCCTCGTCATCGCCCAAGGAATTGCGCAGTTTTTCGTAGCTCTCGATGAATGCCTTCTGCTTGTCTTCGTCGAGCTTGCGCGGGATGACATCGGGTTTGTGATATTCGAGCCGAAGGCGATGCAACAACTTGATCAGCCCCGACCGGCTTTCGTAAACGAGCCCGAATTCCTTCTCGACCCAGGCGCCGATCTGCCGCGTCGTGCGCGGCAATGTCGCGCCCACCCAGGCTGTCAGCTTTTCTTGTTGCTCTTCGCTCAACCGGCAAGTGCCACCCTCGTAACCGAAGTTCGTCAAACCCTTTAGCCCATCCTTTTCATACAGGCGATACCAAATGCGGATGGTGTCGTCGTCCAGCAACAGGACCTTCGCAACCGCCTCGCAGCTCATCCCGTCGTCCAGCAACACCAGCGCGTTCGCACGCCGCGCCAGACGGTGCGCCGCCGACCCGTTCCGGGCCAACCGGATCAGTTCTTGCCGCGATTCTCTGTCCAGAAATCCAGGGCGTATCATTTGTCCGGTAGAATTGAATTGCGCCGCCTTGGCAAGGGGGAATTTCGGACTCCAAGGGAGTCAGGGTATAATAGCTATATTTATAAGTATGGTGAGTCAAACGATCAAGGAACTATTCGAGCACGTGGCTTCCTGGCCCGCTGACGATCAGCAAGAACTTGCCCAGGTAGCCCGTGATATCGAGGCCCGCCGCCTTGGCATATATCATGCCACATTCGAAGAATTGACTGTTCTCGACGAAGCAGAACGCAGCGGCCTCGCCGGTGAGGGCGACGTGAAGGCCGCCTTTCGTTCCTTTCATCGTGAATGAAAATCGAATTCACGAATCGTGCCGTCTCTGATTTGCGCAAGATCGCAGCTCACACTCGCAAAGAATTCGGTGATCGCGTCGCCGCCGCGCTTAATTTGTATCTCCAAAAGTCATCAAGCAAATCGCGCATGCCCCGGAAAATGCTCCTCAAGTTGAGCAACGGACCGGCATGCGCGTGCTTCCGCTTGTGCGTTACCCTTTTAAAATCTTCTTCAAAATCGTCGGTAACAATTCGGTCCGAATTTTGCACATTCGGCATACGGCGCGCCGGACGTGGACCGGCAACGATGTATCATGGCCATTTCAGCACGAGGCATTGCCGATGGTAAAAAAATCCAAACAAAACCTGCAACTCGGCCGCCCCACGCCTCTTCCGGCCTCGCCGGACGTAGCGGTGCTCGACCGCGTGCCCAATCCGCACAAAGACACCGATTACGTGGCCCGTTTCACGGCGCCCGAATTTACCGCGCTTTGCCCCATCACCGGTCAGCCGGATTTTGCCCATCTGGTGATTGACTACGTGCCGGCTCGGTTCATCCTCGAGTCGAAGTCGCTCAAGCTTTATTTGAACAGCTTCCGCAATCATGGCGCTTTTCATGAAGATTGCACCGTCGGCATCGGCAAGCGGCTATTTCACCTGCTGAAACCGAAATGGCTGCGCGTCGGCGGCTATTGGTATCCGCGCGGCGGCATCCCGATCGACGTGTTCTGGCAGGCCGGCAAATTGCCCGCTGGGGTGTGGGCGCCGGAGCAGAGCGTGCGGCCTTATCGCGGGCGCGGTTAACGACCCTTGCCGAATGGCTTCGCGGGCGAGGCGTACGAGCAATCCCCTGAAAACTCGGCGATAGGTGGGGGCGCCGATTGACATTCATGCCCTCCTCGGCTTCCTTATTGATCGGTACAGGTGCACCGGCACGAGCCGGTGAAAAAGGGAATTCGGTGCAAATCCCGCGGCCGGACAGCAAGCGCTTGGATTGAGCTTAAGTGCTTGCTTATGGCAAGGATCAAATCCGAAACTGCCCCCGCAACTGTGAGCGGCGAGCCTTCTTCCACGATGCCACTGGGTAAATGCCGATCGGCAAAAGCCTGGGAAGGCGGAACGAGGGCGAAAACCCGCGAGTCAGGAAACCTGCCTGGACCGTCACCCAACCGGTGGACGGGAGGTCCATACGGAGCGGTCTTTCGCAGCGGTGACGTCAACGCCAATGCGAAGGCCCGTGAGACTCTCTTTCCCACGACCTTTGGTTAGACGGTTCGGGCGCTGCGCATCTCATACGCATCGCCGTTTCGCGCAATCCTTCGCATTGGAGATTGTCTCACTCAACGCTCGCCGGCCACGCGAGCGGATACGAAGGATGTTGTCGGATGGGTGCGCTCGCAAAAAAATCGTGCAGGCTCGCATTTTCATTTTCGTTTTCATTGGGCCTTGTCGCGGGCATTTTCACCGCTTGCGCGCCGGCCCGATCGCAGGAGACGGTGCAGTTACCGACGATTGTTGTCAGCCCGACAACGATTCCGACGCCGCTTGCGGACACTGCCAGCTCGGTGACGGTCATCACTGACGCGGAGTTACAACGCGATCAGATACGAACCGCACCGGCGGCATTGGCCTCTGTACCCGGTATCAACATTATCCAAAACGGCGGGCCCGGCGGCTCCACATCTGTATTTTTGCGCGGCACCAATCCCAACCAAACAAAGATCTTGATCGACGGCATTGACGTCAGCGATCCCAGCAATAACGCGCGCGTGTTCGATCTCGGCCAATTGCTGACCGCCGATATCGAGCGTATCGAAGTCTTGCGCGGTCCGCAAAGCGGCCTTTATGGCGCCGACGCCCTTGGCGGCGTCATCGCGATTTACACCAAAAAGGGCTCCGGTCCGGCCAAAGCCACGGGCACAATAGAGGGCGGGTCCTTCGGCACGTTTAATCAAACAGCACAAGCCGGCGGCGCAACGGCCGACACCAATTATGCCTTCACCGCGCAGCATTTTCGCGCGGCTAACACGCCCGTCACACCGGCGGAGCTGTTGCCGCCCGGCCGCCGTGCAATCGACAATTTTTACGACAACGTAACGCTGTCGACCCATCTCGGGCACGACTTCTCGCAAAATTTCGCGGTCGATTTCGTCGCCAGATACACCAACGCGACATTGAGATTTACCGGTGATGATTTCGCCGGTTTTCCCGCGCCGGTCCCGTCCGCGGAACAGAGCACCCAGGTCAATCACCAATTCTACACACGCGGCGAAGCGGTCTGGTCACTTTGGGATGGCGGCTTTAAGAACCACTTTGGTCTGGCCTATACCGACGCGTGGCGTTGGAATAACGATCCGAATTTTCAGCCTCCCGTTATCGATCAAGGTCAGCGCGTGAAGGCAGATTGGCGCGGCTATTTCGACGTCGTTCCCGGCGAGACTCTTGTCATGGGTCTCGAAGATGAAACCGAGCAATTGCGTATTCGTCAATTCGACACACTCGCGGCCAAAAACGCCGACAAGGCCGCTTATCTCGAATTGCAATCCGCCTTCGCCGATCGCTTTTTTCTCACCTCCAACATCCGCCACGACATCAATGATCGCTTTGGCGGCGCGACCACCTGGCGCGCGGCGCCCGCATTCCTCGTGCCGATCACTGACACCAAACTCAAAGCAAGCTATGGCACCGGTTTCAAAGCGCCGACGCTATCGCAATTATTCCAGGACTTCCCGCCATTTTTTTTCGCCAACCGGAATCTCCAGCCCGAACAAAGCCGCGGCTATGATTTTGGCTTTGAGCAGCCGCTTGCCAATGATCGTCTGCGTTTTGGCGTGACCTGGTTTCACAACGACATCACAAACCTGATCAACTTCAACGACACGTTCACCTCGAACGAAAATATCGGGCGCGCGACAACGAAAGGTGAAGAAGCATTTGTCTCCTTCACCGTTATGCCAAGCTTAAAATTACGCGCCGACTACACGCACACCATTGCGGTCAACGACCTCACCGGAGAAGAACTCGTCCGCCGGCCGCGGCATAAAGCGTCTCTTAACATCGAGTGGAAGCCGACCGACATCGTCACAACAGCCGCAACGGTGCTTTATGTCGGCGCATGGAAGGATGTAGACCGCTTCGGTCTTGCGCTCTCCCCGCTCACGGCTCCCTCGTACACGCTGGTCAATCTCGCCGCCAATTACACCGTCAACGAATACGCCACCGTGTTCGGCCGTATCGATAATTTGTTCGACAGGCATTATCAGGATCCGATCGGCTTCGAACAGCCGGGATTTGGAATCTATGCGGGCGTGCGTGTAACAAAATAGCCGCGAAACAATATCTGCTACGCAGACGCCTTCGCCATCCGGTCAAATTCGACGAGCGTTCGAAGAAGCGCCTCCATCTCTTTGAGCGGCATCATATTGGGGCCATCGGAGGGCGCACGGTCGGGATCTTGATGCGTCTCGATGAAGACGCCCGCGACGCCCACGGCAACGGCCGCCCGCGCCAGCACGGGCACAAATTCGCGTTCGCCTCCCGAGCGCTCGCCCTGCCCTCCGGGCTGCTGCACCGAATGTGTCGCGTCGAAAATGACCGGCGCGCCGGTCGCGCGCGCAAGGATTGGCAAGGCGCGCATGTCGGAGACGAGCGTGTTGTAGCCGAAAGAAACGCCGCGCTCGGTCACCAACACATTGCGGTTTCCCGCGCCCGTGAGCTTCTCAACAACGTTCTTCATGTCCCACGGCGCGAGGAATTGACCCTTTTTGACATTGACCGCCTTGCCGGTTTTAGCTGCCGCGAGGAGCAAATCTGTCTGCCGGCACAGGAAGGCGGGGATTTGCAATACATCGACGGCCTGCGCGGCACGCGCACATTGATCGGCCTCATGCACATCAGTGAGTACGGGAAGCTTCAAGTTCTCGCGAATTTCGGCAAAAATCGGTAGCGCGGCGTCGAGCCCGAGGCCGCGCGCGCTCCGCGCCGACGTGCGGTTGGCCTTGTCGAAGGATGTTTTATAGACGAGGCCGATGCCGACTTTCGCCGCTATTTCTTGCAGCGCCGACGCCATCTCCAGCGCATGTGCCCGGCTCTCTAATTGGCACGGGCCGGCAATCAGCGCCAACGGCAAATCATTGCCGAAACGCACGGCGGCGCCGACCTCGACAATTCGGTTAGGCAGCAGAGCTTCGTCCAAGGTTATCCCCTCGCGGAGCGGGACCATGAAGCGGGGAAATGACCCGGTCAATGGGTGCCGGTTCCTGAAATACCCCTACCGGTAACCGCTAAAAGCGCTTAACGGAATCGATGGGTTTTGCCGCCGAGTGGCCGCCACTGCGAAGGCAGCATGCGTAACGCAATGACCATCAGCGCGATACATTTTAGGCGCGAGCAAATGCCCATCGGGCCAGGCCCCATAGGAACACCGCGAATAAAATATGTGGCACGGCAGAGGCCACGATCAGTTTCGGCGTGACGGCAAGCCCTAAAACGCCCCATCCGACGATCGGGAAAAAGACCAACAACACGGCGATCCAAAGCGCAAATGCAAGCCAGAACGCGCGCATGAACGTAAGCGAATTGCGAAACAGAATGACATACAGCGCTGAGAACATGGTGACCCAACCCGTGTGAAACAGCAATCCCACAGGCAAGGGAAGCGTTCGGCCTAAAACCGTTTCGGCAAAAGCAAGACCGAGCGGTTTCGGCAGCGGGGAGACGCCTGCTTTGGCAGCGGCGGCCATAAAGGCGGCGGTTAAAGCCGAAACGGCGACCCCTATTCCGATGATTTTCGTCCAATCCCCCGCTGTAAACGGCCGCTGCTTCATTGCTTCTCTCCTTGTGCGCAACATTGACAGGATGATGTGGATTTTCCGGGGATAGTTTGCGCCGGCGGACAGGGCACCGAGCCGTATGAGCAGAAAACGCAACAGTCGCCCGGCTTTGGTTTAAGGCGCGCACCGCATCCGGTGCAGTCGTAGAAAAACCGGCAGGCGTCGCTCGGCATAACTTCACGTTTAGCAGTGCCGCAATGCGGACAGGTGATGATCAATTCCGAAATCATGAGACCAATCGTCCGTTTTTGCCCAAAACGCAAAACCCGTTGACCTTCACCGGCGATGTGTACATCCTGTAGTCGCTACAGGAGCAAGCAAAAAAACATGGAAGCGATCACAAAGGCGCAGGTCCACAGCTCGACAATCGGCGAGGCATCGCGCCAGTCCGGCGTGCACATCGAAACAATTCGCTATTACGAAAAAATCAGACTATTGCCGCCCCCGCCGAGATCGGATGGCGGGCGGCGGATTTACGGTCAGCCTGAGCTGCGAACGCTCACGTTTATACGGCGCGCGCGCGAGCTTGGACTGACGATTGAAGACATCCGAACGCTGCTCGACCTCGGTGGACCGGGTCAGGCATCATGTTCGCAAGTATGCGCTGTGGCCACGCGCCATCTGGATAGTGTCCGTTCGAAAATCGCCGATTTGCAAAAACTCGAGCGTTTTTTAAATGGAACTATCAGCCGTTGCTCGGGAACGGCCGGAATGGATTGCGCGGTTTTAGATGCGCTGTATCGGCCGGAAGCTGCGGTGAGTGGAGAGATACCCGCCGAAAGGCGTACCCCTGTTAAAGCCGAGCGCCAATAAAACGCGGCAGCGCATAGAGTTCGCGCGGGCACGAACGACAAGAGCCAATTCGGCGAAGCATGTTACGCGCAATGTTCGGAACGGCGGCAAAGAGCAAACTCAAAGCGACCACCCTCTTTAGTTATATTGTCTGCTCTCGGTAATTGAATTACGATTTTTTTCTAGCACTGCGCAAAGATCTATGGGAGAAACGCCATGGCCGATGTCCACGAAGCAATCGCAGCCACCGCTCCGGCTTTTTGTCGGCGCCTGAAGAAAATGATCGAGGATACCGAGACGGAAATGGAAAAGCTTCCGGAACGAATCGACCGGCTCGAGGCCTCGATCCGCAAGGAAGAATTGAGCAAAAATCCGGACCCGGAAATTCTTGCCTCGTTGACACAGGCGTTGGAATCCGCTCAGCACCAACTCGAAACCGATAAGTTGTCGCTTCCTGGATTGCAGGAAGACTTCGACGCGCTTTGCGTGCCGCACAATTAAGTGCCTTTTGTAGCAACCATTAAATAACGGCTGTGGATTTTTCGATCCACGGGGTGCGGCGGGCGACGACGGTGTTGGCGAAGTCTCATCACGAGACCATGATAATAAACGACCCACAAAAAAAGCCGTGACGCCGCAACACGTCCGTTAGTTCCAGCAAGGGGCTGTTCAAACTTTATTCGACTGATGCTTTGTCAATTCTATCCGAATAAAATTCTATTATTTTTATAAGCGGATCAGCGGCAATCAATTGCTGATCGAGGGTCGTTGTAGCGAGGGTCTGCCAGCCATCGACCTTGCGCATGTTGATCTGGCCGGACGCGAGCAACGCCCAAAACAGCATGGCCGCGGTGTCCGCGGAAGGCAACACAGTTTGCGTCTTGATCCTTCGCTTGAACTCCTCGTGCAGCCGCTCGATGGCATTGGTTGTTCGCGCGCTCTTCCACTGGTTTGGCGGCAATCGCGCGAAGGTGAACAACCGATCGCCGGCTTCCTCCAGGCTGTCGGCGACGGCGCGGTGCTTGAGCCGCCATTTGCGAAGGAACGCCTTGCGGCGCGCTTCGATCTCCCCGCGCGTTTGGGCGTAGATCATGTCGTTGTAATCGGCGGTGATCTCCTCATGCAGGCGCTCGGGGGCGTGCGCGAACAAGTTTCTGTGCTTGTGGACCGTGCAGCGCTGGACCGGCACGCCATCCCAGACAGCGGCAATCGCCTTGTCGAGGCCGGGGGCGCCATCAACGATGAGGAACTCCGGCCGCCGCAGCCCGCGTTCGATGAGATCGTCGAGGACGGTGCGCCAGGCCTCGGCGCTCTCGCCGCCCATGCTCTTGATCGCGAGCAGCACCTTCTGGCCGTCCGCGCGCACGCCGAGAACAACGAGCAGCGAGATCGAGGTTGCCTTGCGATCGAGCCGCACGCGCACCACCGTGCCGTCGAGAATGAGCCGCACGATCGGTTCATCGGCCAGTGAGCGGGCGTTCCAGGCGTCCCAGTCGCTCTTGACCTTGCGCCACACCCGGCTCACCGTGTCTTTGCCGACCGCGCCCCCAAACAGGGCTCCGAGCGCACGGCGCACCCGCCGCGTATTGGTGCCGGCAAGGTAAGTGCCGGCGATCAGTGCGTCGGCAGTCAGCGTGCGCCGCTGATAGGTCCGCAGCGCCTGGCTCTTCCACTCCGTGGTCTTGCCATCGGCGGTCTTCAGCCTGGCACGCGGCACTTCGATCTCCACTCGGCCGAAGCTTCCCAGCAGCGACCGCGACCGGTGGCCATGGCGGTGACCGGCGGCGCCAACCGCGCCCTCGCCCTCGCCGTCGCAGCTCGATGGCCGCCCTCGGCGGGCGTAGCGCGAGCGCGCCAGAACCATGTCGAGCTCACCCTCGAACATCGCTTGCAGAAAGTCGCAAACCCGATCGCGCAGGCCGATTTCGATCGGATCAAACCAGTTGTCGAAAAGATCGGCAGCCGCATCGGTTGTAGGCTGAGAAGAATCAGAATGCGTGGTATTGTTTGCCATGGCGTGGTCTCCAGTCCGGCCCTTCAACGCCGGATGATTCGAGGTTGAACACCCCGGAGACTACGCCACACTTAATTCCTACCAAACCAGCGACGGCACCGAATAAAATTCTATTAGCAGTGAAAGCTCGGGGAACCTCTTCCCGAACTCTTTTTTAATTTTGTCGTCGTTTTTAACTAGACCCTCTTTAATTAGACCGTCTTTGACAGCTTTTAAAAAATCTAACGCCTTTTTGTCAGAAAGATCGCGGTCACTAATATATCCATATGCTGTTTGAGAGACAACTTCACCACTCCGCTTTGCGTGTCGACGGCATTCATCCGCCAATTTGTACACTTTTTCTTTCTCAACTTTTTCTGCCGAATAAATCGATATTTGGGGTAAAAGCCCAGGAAACAACTTTTTGATGTCTGCGTCAGTTTTCAGAATACTCTTGTTGTCTTTAACAAGACCCTCTTTGACAGCTTTTAGAAAATCTAGCGCCATGTCCGCAGGAAGATGGAGTTTTCTCTTAATATAGTCCTTCGCTGGTTTGTAGCGACATTATCAGTATGGCAGTCTCCGGGTCTTCAACCTCTAATATCCGGCGTTGAAGGGCCGGACTGGAGACCACGCCATGGCAAACAATACGCGCATTCTATCTTCCAGCCTACAACCATGCGGCTGCCGATCTTTTCGACAACTGGTTTGATCCGATCGAAATCGGCCTGCGCGATCGGGTTTGCGACTTTCTGCAAGCGATAATCGAGGGTGAGCTCGACATGGTTCTGGCGCGTTCGCGCTACGCCCGCCGAGGGCGGCCATCGAGCTGCGACGGCGAGGGCGAGGGCGCGGTTGGCGCCGCCGGTCACTGCCATGGCCACCGGTCGCGGTCGCTGCTGGGAAGCTTCGGCCGAGTGGAGATCGAAGTGCCGCGTGCCAGGCTGAAGACCGCCGATGGCAAGACCACGGAGTGGAAGAGCCAGGCGCTGCGGACATCAGCGGCGCACGCTGACTGCCGACGCATTGATCGCCGGCACTTACCTTGCCGGCACCAATACGCGGCGGGTGCGCCGTGCGCTCGGAGCCCTGTTTGGGGGCGCGGTCGGCAAAGACACGGTGAGCCGGGTGTGGCGCAAGGTCAAGAGCGACTGGGACGCCTGGAACGCCCGCTCACTGGCCGATGAACCGATCGTGCGGCTCATTCTCGACGGCACGGTGGTGCGCGTGCGGCTCGATCGCAAGGCAACCTCGATCTCGCTGCTCGTTGTTCTCGGCGTGCGCGCGGACGGCCAGAAGGTGCTGCTCGCGATCAAGAGCATGGGCGGCGAGAGCGCCGAGGCCTGACGCACCGTCCTCGACGATCTCATCGAACGCGGGCTGCGGCGGCCGGAGTTCCTCATCGTTGATGGCGCCCCCGGCCTCGACAAGGCGATTGCCGCTGTCTGGGATGGCGTGCCGGTCCAGCGCTGCACGGTCCACAAGCACAGAAACTTGTTCGCGCACGCCCCCGAGCGCCTGCATGACGAGATCACCGCCGATTACAACGACATGATCTACGCCCAAACGCGCGGGGAGATCGAAGCGCGCCGCAAGGCGTTCCTTCGCAAATGGCGGCTCAAGCACCGCGCCGTCGCCGACAGCCTGGAGGAAGCCGGCGATCGGTTGTTCACCTTCGCGCGATTGCCGCCAAACAGTGGAAGAGCGCGCGAACAACCAATGCCATCGAGCGGCTGCACGAGGAGTTCAAGCGAAGGATCAAGACGCAAACTGTGTTGCCTTCCGCGGACACCGCGGCCATGCTGTTTTGGGCGTTGCTCGCGTCCGGCCAGATCAACATGCGCAAGGTCGATGGCTGGCAGACCCTCGCTACAACGACCCTCGATCAGCCAATTGACCTCGCCGCTTGATCCGATACCCTCATGTCACCGCAGACTGCGCCACACTTAATTCCAACCACGTTCGCGACAGGACCCTTAATATAGTAATTTGCTTCTCTAGCAACATTATCACCATGCCACTCTCCGTCTTTGTCTCTATAACCGGCGCCAGGGGGGCGACCATTGCGTCAACAAGACGGCATTTATCTGCCAGCTTGCGCATACTTTCTTTATACGCATCTTGAAGTAATTCTCTGATAAATTCGATAATTTCAAAATCTGATAGTTTAATACGCTCCCTCCATGGCCCAACTTCACCAGGCTTAAACGGACTATATTTATTCTTGAACGGATCTTTATATACCTCGGCGAAGGCAGCTATCTGCCCCTCTATGTCATTCGGGTGCTCCTTGATGATTTCTGTACTGAGCACAAATACATAGTCGGACATTGAGTATTCGGAGGTTGAATTTGGAACTTTGTACCAACCGAGTGTTTCGTTGACGCCTGCACTGCCTGTACCGATAGGTTTTTTATGTGGTTGAGCTGGTTGAGCCTGAGCCGGCGGAGTTTCTTCTCCAAACGCCAGCCTGTCGACCGTTGTGTAACGATTAACTGGCGGCGGCGCGATTGGTGAAGCGGCCATTATTCATCCCCTGATAAACCCGACGACGTTCGGACTTCACGCTTACACGAGTTTTTGTGATGTTGTTGTAACAAAAGTCACAGAGGTCCATATTTTTGAACGGCATGGGGCCGGCCGCGCCGGGCTAATTTCTAAAGCCTCTCTTAAAGGCTAAGACTCGAACGACCCACCGCTCAAAACCATGAGCGAACCTTAAATCAGCCAACTCCTACTCAATGAGGTCAATCTAAACGGGCAGCTGTGTCAGCTTGTTGTTACCTGTCTCGATTGCACCCAAACTGCCTGGAGTAATAGGTTTGATAGGTGGCTCTGGCGGAGTTTCCGAAAGAGTTTTATCAACTACCCGCGTTTTATCGTAAATGTTAACTGCCGGCGGTGGAATTGGTATACTTGGCATCTTTCTGTCCTAAAAATAGACGATATTTACGCACAGATTTTAAATCATGTCACAAAAATTACGGTTTAGCTCGTTGCAAAAATTAATTCGAGTCGTACAGCCAGCTGTAGATGGGGTAACGGGCCTTGGGGCCCGCCCACCAAGTCACGCTCGCTACGGCGCTGTTGAAAG
Source organism: uncultured Pseudomonadota bacterium (assembly GCA_963697535.1). Classification (GTDB taxonomy): domain Bacteria; phylum Pseudomonadota; class Alphaproteobacteria; order Rhizobiales; family Xanthobacteraceae; genus Pseudolabrys. Next base: position 2,625,222 of record OY969085.1, read on the forward strand.
CGCGCTTCGCGTGACTTGGTGGGCGGGTGGTCGTCCCGCAAACTGATGGTGTCAACGGAGTCGGACATGATCCGCTCCAAACCATAAGGGGGACGACCGTGAACTATTATGCAGGAATCGACGTGTCATTGGAATACTCGAGCGTTTGCGTGGTCGATGCGAGCGGCAACATTGTGCGCGAGGCCAAGGTAGCGAGCGAGCCGGAGGCGTTGATCGACTGGTTTGTTGAGCTTGGTCTTGCTCTCGCCAGGATCGGACTGGAGGCGGGCCCACTGTCGCAGTGGCTCTATGCGCAAATGAAGCAGGCCGGCCTTGCAGTCGAGCTTCTGGAGACGCGGCACGTGCGCGACGCCTTCAAGGCAATGCCGGTGAAGTCGGACCGCAACGACGCGCGCAACATCGCACAACTCATGCGGCTCGGCTGGTTTAAGCCGGTACACTGCAAGTCGCTTGCCGCACAGGAAGTGCGGGCGCTGCTGACCGCGCGCAAGTTAGTGCAGAGCAAGCTTTTGGACGTTGAGATGAGCCTGCGCGGCATTTTACGCGGCTTCGGGCTGAAAGTAGGCCCGACAACGCGGACCAAATTTGTGGGCCGCATCGAGGAGCTGGTGAAGGGCCACCCAAACCTGGAGGCAATAGCGGCGGCTCTGCTTCGGGCGCGGGCGGTCTTGCTTGCAGAGTTCAATGGCTTTGAGAAGCGGGTGCGGCAGACGATGCGGCTCGATACCAAAGCGAAACTCTTGATGTCGGTACCGGCAGTGGGGCCGATCATCTCGCTGACCTTTGCCAGCGCCATCGACGATCCCTTACGCTTCACGTCAGCGAAGGGGGCGGGGCCGTTGTTTGGTTTAACGCCGAAGAAATACCAGTCAGGCGAGACCGACTATTCCGGGCGGATCAGCAAACGCGGCGACGCGTCCGTGCGTGAGGCGCTCTATGAGGCCGCTCATCTCATCCTCACAAAGCCGTTACAGAAGGCTGCGCGCAGCTCAAGAGCTGGGCGACGCGGATCGCCAAACGTGCCGGCATGAACAAAGCCAAGGTGGCGCTGGCGCGCAAACTCGCCGTGATCATGCTGCGCATGCTCAAGGACAACATGCCGTTCAAGGCGGCCGTCATGGCGGCTTAAGCCAGGAGGACGAACAGGTTTTCGGGCGGGTCAAGGCACCAGCTCTCCCGAAGCGAGGTCCCGATCGCCGGGACGATGGATCAGGTCAGGCCGCAACCCGGGTAGTCGACGCATTAAACAATGCGATCACGCTTTCGTAGATTGGCCGATCTGCTCCTCTCATGAACCCCATCTGGTGGCGGCCACGCGCCGACCCCGTTTAGGAAGCAAGTTACCGGCGAGCGCGGATGTCGCAAAAAGGGATTGACAAACCACGGCCCGTTACAGAAGCCCGGGTTGAGCGGAACGCAAAACCCGGGATTATGTCCGTCCCGCATTTCGCGTTCCGCTCAATGCGGGCTACAGCGCGCTTGGGGCTCAGGTCAAACTCAAAGAGTTCTTGGTGCAAGCGCGCAAATGTGTACGCGAGACGCAAACTTCAAACGTGAAAGGGGTAAGGCTATGAGCACAGTACAGCTAACATATGACGCTGATAAGCATGGCATCGCAGTGAAAGAGCCGGGGCACAAGAGTGTAGCAATTGGCTGCACTTATCATGGAGCTGAGATCCAGGACCTGTCAGCAGGAGATCTGGTCGCCACCGGCGTTGCGGGGTGTATGTTGTTCTCGATGGGCGTGCAGGCCAGACACGATGCGCTAGACATCAAGGGCACTGTCGTAGATGTAGCATTTACGATGACGGACGAGCCGTTTCCACACATGGATAACATCACGCTAGTGTTCAACATGCCACGTGATTACGCCCCAAAAGATCGTGAGAAGCTCGAAAAGGCAGCCGGACGGTGCCCGCTCAAAGCAAGCTTCCGCCCAGAGACGAGCATCGTATACAAGTTCAACTACGTAAATAAAATGGCCGCCATAAAGTAAGTATCCGCCGAGACGGGTCCTGGAACGACTGGCGGAAGCCACAGCGAGGATTGCCTTAAGACATCGCACGGTGCAAGCGGCACAGCGGCCATGCATCCTCCCACGCCGGCGCGACAATGGTGCAGCGCGGCGCAACCCGACGAAACTATAATCCGATGAAACTACTCGAATCGCGTCGCAATTCGAAACGATTGAACGAACCTTAAACCAACCGGCTTCTCTCCACCGCAGCCCCAATAAACGAAGCAAATAGCGGGTGGGGCGCGAAGGGGCGCGACTTCAGTTCGGGATGAAATTGCACGCCGATGAACCAGGGGTGATCTTCGTATTCGACGATTTCCGGCAGAATGCCGTCCGGCGACATGCCGGAGAAACGCAGGCCGTGCTGCTCGAGCCGGCCCTTGTAAGCCGTGTTGACTTCATAACGGTGACGATGACGCTCGGAGATTTCGGCCTTCCCGTAAATCTCCGCCACACGGCTGCCGCGCGCAAGCACCGCATCATAAGCCCCGAGCCGCATGGTGCCGCCGAGATCGCCGCCAGACGCGCGCTTTTGCAGTTCATTGCCCTTGAGCCACTCGGTCATCAGGCCGACCACCGGCTCGGATGTCGTGCCGAACTCCGTCGAATTGGCTTGCGCGATGCCGCACAAATTGCGCGCTGCTTCCAGCACCGCCATTTGCATGCCGAAGCAAATACCGAAGTAAGGCACTTGACGTTCCCGCGCGAACTGCGCCGCTTTGATTTTGCCTTCCGCGCCGCGCTGGCCGAAGCCGCCCGGCACCAATATTCCGTTGACCTCTTCTAAGAACGGCGCCGGATCTTCGTTCTCGAACACGTCGGATTCGATCCAATCGAGATTGACTTTGACCTTGTTGGCAATGCCGCCATGCGACAGCGCCTCGATCAAAGATTTATAAGCATCTTTCATGCCGGTATATTTGCCGACCACGGCAATCGTCACATCGCCTTCCGGATTGCGGACACGCTCGTTGATCAATCGCCAGCGTGCGAGGTCCGGCGCACCATGCGGCTCGATGCCGAAGGCGGCGAGCACTTCGCGATCGAGGCCCTCGGCCGAATAAGCTTCGGGCACGGCATAAATGTTGTCGACGTCACGCGCCTCGATCACCGCGCTTTCGCGCACATTGCAGAACAGCGCGAGCTTGCGCCGCTCGCTTTCGGGTATCGGCCGGTCGGTGCGGCAGAGCAGGACGTCAGGCTGAATGCCGATGGAGCGCAACTCCTTCACCGAGTGCTGCGTGGGTTTCGTCTTCAATTCGCCGGCGCTCGGAATGTAAGGCAGCAAAGTGAGATGGATATAGACCGCATGGTTGCGCGGCAGCTCGTTCCCCAATTGGCGGATGGCCTCGAAAAACGGCAGCCCCTCGATATCGCCGACCGTGCCGCCGATTTCGCACAGCACGAAATCGAAACCGTCGTTACCCTCGCGGATGAAGTCCTTGATCGCGTTGGTGACATGCGGGATCACCTGAATGGTGGCGCCGAGATAGTCGCCGCGCCGTTCGCGGGTGAGAATGTCCTGATAGATGCGGCCGGTGGTGATGTTGTCGTGCCGCGTGGCGGGGCGTCCGGTAAAGCGCTCGTAATGGCCGAGATCGAGATCGGTTTCGGCGCCGTCATCGGTGACGAAAACCTCACCGTGCTGATAGGGCGACATCGTGCCCGGATCGACGTTGAGATAGGGATCGAGCTTGCGCAGGCGGACTTTATACCCGCGCGCCTGAAGCACCGCGCCGAGTGCGGCGGAAGCGAGACCCTTCCCAAGTGAGGAGACCACGCCGCCGGTGATGAATATGTACCGCGCCATGGGGCTCAACCTTTAGGCTCCACGAATCGATTCGACGAGAGGGAAAAGCGAAAGAGCGCTCCGCGCCTGTGCGTAGATTGTGGATTGCCGAATTTCACAGACCCATGCCTGGCCTTATTCGCGCCGCTCCTTGTTTCTCATCACGCCGCAAAGCAAAGGGCCGGATTTTTACTGGCCCCCGCTGAACTTTTATTTTGATTGCGGCACCTCCGGTGCGGCCGGACCCTTCGGGCTTGAAGGTGACGGTGCCGGTGGTGTTCCCGAAGGCGCAGCCGGTTTTCCGGTCCCGAGGCGATTGAGCACGCCGTGGCCATCACCACCAAGTGGCGTTCCCGCCGGCGCCGGCGTGGTTTGTGATGGCGCGCTGTTGGGCAGAATGGAAGCCGGCCTGCGGCCCCAACCGGCGAGAATCGACAAAATAAGGCTTGTCGCAAAAAACAAGCCGGCCAGGATCGCGGTGGCGCGCGTGAGAACGTTCGCGGTGCCGCGGTTCGTCATAAATCCGCCGCCGCCGCCAATGCCGAGGCCGCCGCCCTCCGACCGCTGCAACAGCACCACGCCAATGAGGGCGAGGACCAACATCAGGTAAATCGCTATAACCACTTGCTGCATCAGACCGGGTTCCGTTCGACCGCCCGCATCCGGGCCACTCCGCCCAGACGGCGTCTCTGTCCATATAAGAAGTTGGCGCGTTCTCTACACGATCATCGAGACCTTTTCCACCCTGGCAAATAAAGCCGCAGCTCCGCGCTTCGGCGATCAAGCGCTACCGGTAAACCGAGGCGATGGCCAAAAACTCCTCGGCCTTTAAGCTTGCGCCACCGACCAACGCGCCATCGACATCCTCGACAGCCATGAGTTCAGCCGAATTGGAAGGTTTCACCGAACCGCCATAGAGAATGCGAATGAACTTGCCCTCCTCCCCGTGGCAATCGACAAGCCGGCCACGAATGAAGCGATGGACGTCGGCGATATCGGCGGCTGTCGGTGTGAGACCGGTTCCGATGGACCAAACCGGCTCGTAAGCGACGACCAAGTTTCGGCCGTTTGCGCCGTTTGGAACCGATCCGTCGAATTGCTGTCCGATCACGGCAAGCGTGTTGCCTGCCTCCCGCTGTGAGCGTTCTTCGCCAATACAAACAATTGCGGTCAGCCCCGCGCGCCAGGCGGCCAGTGCCTTGGCGTGCACATCCGCGCTGGTTTCGTGGTGATAGTGGCGGCGTTCGGAATGACCGACAATGACCGCTTCCGCCCCCGCATCCGCGAGCATCTCGGCCGAAATGTCGCCGGTAAAAGCGCCCGCCGGCTCGGCGTAACAGTCCTGAGCGCCAATTGCGAGGTCGGAATCCTTTGCGCGTGCCGCAAAATGCGCAAGCAGGGTCGCCGGCGGGCAAATCATCAGGCTGACTTGGGAGGCAAGGTCCGATTCGCCTGCGATAATCCGATCAAGTACGACGATCGAGGCGGACAGCCCATTCATTTTCCAATTACCTACGACCAATGGACGCACGCGCATCACCATGAATATGAATTTCCCCGTCGGTTTAATTTCCCCGTCGGTCTATTGAGAGCCGTACCGCGCAAACCTTACCCGCCCAGCTTTGGTCCCGTTTGGGTTGCATGATGCCGGCGCGGTCCTTTAATATCTTGCTGCGCTGGCGAGTTATGCTCGTTATGATCCTTTCGCACAATTAATACGCTCAACCAACGAAAAAGACTCCGCATGCTCCGTGGCCTTCACAAAGCTTCTTCGACCTGGCTCGGCAAGGCCATCATGGCCACCGTCATGGGCGTTATAGCCATTAGCTTCGCCATCTGGGGCATTGGCGACATTTTCCGTGGCTTTGGCCAAAACGCGGTCGCCGAAATCGGAGATACCGAAATTTCGAAAGAACAGTTCCGGCAAACTTATAACGAACGGCTGCAACAAATCGGCCAGCAAACGCGGCGCGTCATCACGCCCGACCAGGCGCGCGCGCTCGGTCTTGACCGGCAAATCCTCGGCCAAATGGTAGCGGAGGCCGCCTTTAGCGAACAGGCGCGCCAACTCCATCTTGGTCTCTCAGAGACGGAGTTGACCGAGCTCATCACCGGCAATCCCGCTTTTCTTGGACCCGACGGAAAATTCGACCGCGCGCGGTTCGAACAAATCCTCCAGCGCGCAGGCTTTAGCGAAGCGCGCTTTGTCGATGAACAAAGGAGTCTGTTGCTGCGCCGGCAAATCGCGCAAACGGTCAGTGGCGAATTGAAAGCACCCATGACCGCGCTGCAAGCGGTCAACCAGTTTCAGAACGAGCGGCGCGATATTGACTATGTAACGCTCGGCCCGGCGCAAGCGGGCGAGATCGCGCCCCCGACACCGGAACAGCTCAAGAATTATTTCGAAGAGCACAAAATTCTCTTTCGCGCGCCCGAATACCGCAAGATTACGTTTTTGCCCTTGTCGCCGGCCACGCTCGCCAAGCCGGACAAAGTGCCGGACACGGAGGCGAAGAATTACTACGACGAGCACACAGACAAGTACAACAAGCCCGAGACGCGCGAGGTGCGTCGGATCGTGTTCGCGAATGAGGCCGACGCTAAGGCCGCACGCGAGCGCATCGGCAAAGGACCGACTTTGGGCGCGACTTTCGACGAGATCGCCAAGGAGCGCGGGTTAAAGCCTTCCGACACCGACCTCGGTACGGTTCGAAAGGCAGCTATTGTTGACCCCGCCATTGCAGATGCGGCGTTTTCGCTCAAGTCGGGCGACGTCAGCGAGCCGGTGAAGGGCCGCTCCGGCACCGTATTGGTGACGGTCGGACAAATCGAGCCCGGCGAGCAGAAGCAGTTTTCTGAGGTTGCCTCGCAAATCAAGCAAGAATTGGCGCAAAATCATGTGCGCAACGACATTAACGATCTGCGCGACAAAGTCGAGGACGAGCGCGCATCCGGCGCGACGCTTGCTGAAACGGCCCAAAAACTCGGCCTCAAAGCGATCGTAATCGACGCGGTCGATCGCGCCGGACGAGGCCCGAACGGTGCGCCGGTCCCCGATCTGGCCAAGACGCCGGATGTGGTGAGTGCCGTGTTCGCAAGCGACGTCGGCGTCGATAACGAAGCACTGCAATCCCCCGATGGCGGTTATCTTTATTTTGAAGTCAACGGCATTACGCCTTCGCGCGATCGCAACCTGGCCGAAGTGAAAGACCAAGTGGAAGCGCGCTGGCGCAACGACGAAATCAGCAAGCGTTTGCAGAAAAAGGCGCAGGCTCTGCTCGGTCAACTCAAGGCCGGTGCCGCGCTTGTGCAGGTTACAGGTGAGAGTGGCCTCAAAGTGGAAAAAATAGCGAACTTGCAACGCGGCCAATCGAGCGGCGGTCTACCCGACAGTCTTGTTGCCGCCGCTTTCTCGATCCCCAACGGCGCGCCTGGTATCGCCGAAGGCGGCAACGAAGCGCAGCGTTTTGTCTTTACGGTCACCGAAGTCACCATCCCGACATTCAACGCCAAGTCGTTCGAAGGCCGGCAACTCGCGCAAGCCTTGGATAGCGGCAACAACGGTTACGCCAACGACCTGATCGGCGCCTATGTCGCGCGCCTGGAAAACGATTTCGGTTTGAAGATCAATCAGGCGGCATTGAACCAAGTCACCGGCGGTACGGCGCAGTAGGCAAATCGATAGCCGGACCATGCATATCGAGCCGCCGCAACAGGTCTTTGCCGAGCGTTATCGCCGCGGCGAGGCGCAAGTCGTTTGGACGACACTCGTGGGCGACCTCGAGACCCCGGTGTCGGCCTATTTGAAACTCGGCGGCGCCGGCATGAGTTTTTTGCTTGAGTCGGTTGAAGGTAGCGCCGTGCGCGGCCGCTATTCGATCATAGGCCTTGCGCCCGATGTTATTTGGCGCAGCCATGGCCGCAAGGCCGAGATCAACCGCGCGGCGCAGGCAAATCCGGATGCCTTTGCGCCTTGCGGCGAGCCGCCGCTGACGGCGCTGCGAAGCCTCCTCGAAGAAAGCCGCATTGCCTTGCCTGAAGTCTTCCGCCGATGGCCGCGGGCGTCTTCGGCTATCTCGGCTACGACATGGTGCGGCTGATGGAGGACTTGCCGCCGCCCAATCCAGATCCCATCGGGATTCCCGACGCCGTTTTGGTGCGGCCGACCGTGATCGTTGTGTTCGATGCGGTGAAGGACGCGATCATCGTCGTGACGCCGGTTCGGCCTGAAAAAGGCGTGGATGCGGAAACCGCGCTGGCGCACGCCGCTGAACGTCTATCCAGGGTCGTCGTCAACTTGGATCGTCCGCTCGATAAGTCTCTGGCTGATTACCATGCCGGGCCGATTGAAGTGTCACCGCAGTCGAATACCACGCGCGATGAATACAAGGCCATGGTCGCGCGCGCGAAAGACTACATCGCCGCCGGCGATGCATTCCAGATCGTGCTGGCGCAACGCTTCGAAGCGCCCTTCCCGCTGTCGCCCTTCGCGCTCTATCGCGCGCTGCGGCGGACCAATCCATCGCCCTATCTTTATTTCCTCGATTTCGGTGGCTTCGCGGTCGCCGGTTCCAGTCCCGAAATTCTCGTCAAGGTCAGCGGCGATCGCGTCACCATCCGCCCGCTTGCTGGCACGCGCCCGCGCGGCGCAACGCCGCACGAGGACAAAGCGCTGGAAGAAGAACTGCTCGCCGATCCCAAAGAACGCGCGGAGCATCTGATGCTGCTCGATCTCGGCCGCAACGATGTCGGACGCGTTGCCAAGATCGGCAGCGTAACGGTCACCGATCAATTCTTCATCGAGCGTTTCAGCCAAGTGATGCACATCGTGTCGAATGTCGAAGGCAAACTCGACGAGAAATATGACGCGCTCGACGCGCTCGCGGCCGGCTTTCCGGCAGGCACGGTCTCCGGTGCGCCAAAAGTGCGAGCCATGGAGATCATCGACGAGTTGGAAAAAGAAAAACGCGGGCTTTATGCCGGCTGCGTCGGCTATTTTTCCGCCAGCGGCGACATGGACAGCTGTATCGTGCTGCGCACCGCTCTGGTGAAAGACGGCAAGATGTATGTGCAGGCCGGCGCCGGCATCGTCGCCGATTCAAACGTAGACGCCGAGCAACAAGAATGCATCAACAAAGCCAAGGCCCTCTTCCGCGCCGCCGAAGAAGCGCGGCGGTTTGCGAGCGCCGCCAAGCGGGGGCGGTGAGATGATGGATAATCTGTGGTTACTCTTCTCCGACCTTTGGTGGACCTCGATATGGTTGGGGTTATGGTTCTGGGTGCCGTTTAGTGCCGTCATCGTTGCACTTGTTTGGGCGTACTGGCGCGGCAAGCCGATCGCGTATTGGAAGCTCGCGCTGCTGGGAATTTTGCCTTTGATGTGGATTGTTGGGTTTTCGGGAGGTCTTTTCTGGCTGCTTGACTGGCCAAAACACTTTACACGCAGTCCCGATTGGATCTTCTATCCGGTCGGGTTTGGACTATTGGTATATCTGGGCTGCGCAGTCGGATTGATCGTATATCTACGCGGAGCGCGACTGTTTACGGCATTGTTCGCGTTACTTAACTTCTATTTCATGTCGTATTGGAGTCTTCTCGCCATCATATCATATTCGGGTCAGTCGCGATGAAACTCATCGAGCGAAAAGCGAAACCCATCGCAACGCTCGCCTGTCCATGATGGGTTTCGCGTTCGCTCAACCCACCCTACGGCTGCTCACCCTACCCTTCGGTTAGAGCGTTGCGCCGCCCGGCGCAGCGTCGCATTGATCCGGCTTTGCCATCCGGGGCCGCCGCCCCGATAGAAGGAAAGAACATCCTTGTCGATGCGTAGCTTCACGGCTTCCTTGCCGCCGGCCACCGGCGGGCGGCCGCGCTGAACGATCTTCCCGCCCTTGACGATCTCGGCACGGTCGAAAAAAGCGTCGTCCAGTTCCGGCGCTTCGTCGGGATCAATTGCAGTTACATGCCGTCGCCGAGCCATTGGTTTTGACAGACCGCCTTTGGCCTTACCCGATCCGCTCGCGCCACTTGGCTTCCTCTTTAGCATGGCAAAACCTCATCGAAATCACATGGCGATCCGCGCCACGCGGAGTCCAGACAATCACCACCAAGCGCCAGCGAAGAAAGCCCGCCGTTATGTAACGATCCTCCCCATAATCTCTGCGATCGTCAACGGCGGTGGCGCGGGGATTGCTCGCGAAAACCTCGGTGGCATCGATAAAATCGAGCCCGCGATTTTCGATGGTCCAAGCCCGCTTCGCGGGGTCGAAGGTGATGGCCATGTGAATTATGTACCCCCATATTTAACGCATGTCAAGTATTATGGGGGTACATAATTTTAGCCGGCAGGATGATTTGAACGAGAGTCGAAACCCATCGCAACGTTCGCGTGCTCACGATTTCTCCCCAAATTTCAAGGTAGGACGTATATGCCGAATCTACCGTTGACTGATTTGAATCGGTTATTCTTTTCCTTCACCAGAAAAAGCAGGTATGCCTTTCCGACCTCGCAGCAATTTGGGTTCACCTCTGAAATCAATCCCTTTGATAACACGTCGATTCTATCCGGAGCCCGTAGGGCGGATTAGCGGAACGCGTAATCCGCCATTTTGCTTTTAAAAAAATCCTCCTGGACTCAATTTGGCGGATTACGGCCTTCGGCCTAATCCGCCCTACGCAGGCGTAGGGTGGGCAAAGGCGACGCGCCGTGCCCACCAACAGCATTCAAACACTTTGCAGCTTCAGCCGGTGGGCACGCTTCGCTTTGCCCACCCTACGCCGGTGCGGGCTACAGCTTGCTTCATGTCGTATTGGCGTCACAGCAGCCCGGGCAAATCGGTCAGCGCGGACACCGTGTAATCCTGCAAATAGCCCAAGGTTTCCTCGTTGGCCCGCAAGAGCCGATACATTTGCGCGGGCAAGACCGGGTCCTTGGCGGGGCTCGGCCCTCCTCCGCGCCTAATCCAGGCGACCTTGAAGCCGAAATGCTTGGCGCCCGCGACATCGAAACTGTTGGAGGAAACGAATAAAACTTCGTCGTTGCGGATGCCATAGGTTTTCTCCACCAGCGTATAGCAATCCGGATGCGGCTTGAATTTTTTCACAAGGTCGACGCTGATCGGCGCATCCATATAAGCGTCGAGGCGGGAATTTTTCACCAGTTGCGAGAGCATGTACGTGCTGCCATTGGAAAGAATGGCGAGCTTATACCCACCCATGCTCTTGAGCTTGGCAAGCGCCTCTTTGCTGTCGGGATAGGGATCGAGGTTGAGATATTTTTCAAACAGAGGTTTGGAAAGGCCCTCGCTCGGAGCAATGCCCGCCGCACGCAAGGCGAAATCGAGCGCGGCTTTGGTCTGAAATTCGAAGTCGCGGTATTCTCCCAACGCGGTTTGCAGCCATGTATATTCGAGCTGCTTCAGCCGCCAGATTTGCGTGATGATGTCGCCTTTGCCCGGGCACAACTCCTCGGTCTTGTCGAAGACCGATTGAACGTCGTAGAGCGTGCCATAGGCGTCGAAGACCAGCGCCCTAATCGCCATTAAGTCACTCCTTTGGTAGAAGGGTTCCTCCGCAGTGCAGATTCCGATCAAACAGATGCCAGCCCGCCCACTGCACTGACTGCTCCCCTTCTATCTATCGAACTCGGGTTTTGCCGTGTTCGACGGGGAAGGAACAGACCGTGCCGGCTTTGATTCCGTCTGATCAAAGAATGCGTCTGGAGATTAGCACAGCGCATGGGATCGATACATTGCCATCAATCTCAACCGGAGCCCCGGTTTTATACCGAGCGTCCATGTCATGCATCGTGAAATTTTCTCCTCTTGTATGCATTTTTTCTCTGGCCCGCTCATCGGGGGCCATGATTGTTATTGATGGGCCGGCTCTTCCACAAAGCGCGGAAACACCGGCGATGGCGACGGCAAGGCCGACCACGCTTTGATCCGGGCGCCGGGTTTGAGCGCGGCGAAGTCGCGTTCGCTCGGGGGAACGCTCAGAAGATCAAGCAAGCGGGCGGCCGAGGAAGGGACGAAAGGCTGAACCAGAATGGCAATTTGACGCAGGAGCTCCGCCGTCACGTAGAGGATCGTGCCCTGCCGCGCCGGGTTGGTTTTGGCGACGGCCCACGGCGCCTCATTGGCGAAATAACGGTTGGCGTCCGCAACAACGGCCCAGATCGTGTTGAGCACCTGATGCAGTTGTTGCGTCTTCATGTGCTCGCGCGCCGTGGCAAGCAAGCCGTCGGCCGCCGCCAGGATCGTCCTGTCGGCCTCGGTGAATTCGCCTGGCGGCGGCAGTGCGCCGCCGAAAGCTTTCGCGACCATGGAAAGCGAGCGCTGGGCCAGATTGCCGAGATCGTTGGCCAAATCCGCATTGATGCGATTGACGATGGCCTCATGGCTGTAATTACCGTCTTGCCCGAATGGTACCTCGCGCATAAAGAAATAACGAAATTGATCGACGCCATAAATGTCTGTCATCGCGAACGGATCGATCACGTTGCCGACCGACTTTGACATTTTCTCCCCGCGATTGAAGAGAAAGCCGTGACTGAAAATACGCTTCGGCACGGCGATGCCCGCCGACATCAAAAAGGACGGCCAATAGACCGCGTGAAAACGCACGATATCTTTTCCAATGACGTGTAAGGCCGCCGGCCAGTAGCGTTTGAACTTCTCGCAACCGATGTCCGGGTAACCGACGCCGGTGATGTAATTCGTCAAGGCATCGACCCACACATACATGATATGTTTGTCGGAGCCCGGCACGCGTACGCCCCAATCGAAGGTGGTGCGCGAGATCGACAGGTCTTGCAGGCCGCCGCGCACGAAACTCGCTACCTCGTTCATGCGCTCGCGCGGCAATACGAAATCCGGAACCATTTCGTACAAATCGAGCAGTTTTTGCCGATAGGCGGAAAGGCGGAAGAAGTAACTCTCCTCCTCCACCCATTCGACCGGCGTCCCGGTTTTGGCGGCGACCCTCACTTTCTGCTCGTTCAATTGCGTTTCGTCTTCGGCGTAATAGGCTTCGTCGCGGACCGAGTACCAGCCGGCATATTTGCCGAGATAAATGTCGCCGTTTTGCGCCATGCGCTGCCAAATGGCGTGCGAAGCGCGATGGTGACGCTCTTCGGTTGTATGGATGAAATCATCATTCGAGCAGTTGAGGCGCTTCACCATGGCCTCGAAGCGCGGCACATAGCGATCGCGCAACGCGCGCGCTGTGAGCCCTTCCCTCACCGCGGTCTGCTGCATCTTTTGTCCGTGCTCGTCGGTGCCGGTGAGGAAGAAGACATCATACCCGTCGAGCCGCATGAAGCGGGCAATAACGTCGGTCGCAACCGCCTCGTAAGCATGGCCGATATGCGGCGGCCCGTTCGGGTAAGATATCGCGGTAGTGATGTAAAAGCGGGTTTTGCTGGCCATAAGCTGAGGTCTTAAACGCGGAATGGGTGCTTACCGAATACGTGATTTTTTGCCGCCAAGCACTGCTTTGTGCCGGCATCTTTGTGCCGGGCATCGACGCCTAAGGCAAGACCCCACGCTTCGACGCGGCCGCGTCACCGACGGCCCAAGCATCGCAGGGCCCAAGCAGTCGGCCCAAGCAGTCGGCCCAAGCAGTCGGCCCAAGCATCGCAGGGTCATTGTCGGCGAAAAGACACAATTTTCGGTCAGACGAAGGAGCGGCCAATGGGCGTCCTCCCCCGGAACAATTGCCGCTAGTGGCACTCCACTAGGCCAGCTCGCGCCCAGGAAACGGAACACCTACGCGTTTGCGCCATTCTATTAAAGGCTTGTAAAGGCTTGCGCCACTCTATTAAACGGGCGAAATTCCGCCCGCCTGTAGTGCGTTGGCCTTGGGCATCGTCGCGTGCGTTGCAATCCTGCGTTTGAGGTTCGTCTATGAAAAGATCCCGTGTGCTTACCGGCACTGTCGTGGCGGCCGTCCTTATTGCGCTGCCAGTCGTCTTCGCAATCGGCGCCAGAACGGGCGGCGCAAAGACCAGCAGCCTGTCCCCCAATGACCTCGCCCTTCTCGGAGGAGTCATCCAACTCGTTCAGCGCGATTACGTGCATCCTGTGACATCCACTGAGCTGGCCAAGGACGCGCTTAAGGGCATGCTCGACTCGGCTCGATCCGCATTCAGATTACATGGACGAGCAAGAATTCCAGCAAACCCAGTCCGATATTTCCGGCAAATTTGGGGGCCTCGGCATTCAGATTTCCCAACAGAATGGTGTTCCAAATGTGATTTCGCCGATCGAGGGGACGCCCGCCGCCAAGGCCGGTGTGCAGCCCGGCGATTTGATCGTCGGAATTGACGGCGAAAGCACACAAGGCGTGAGCCTCGATAAAATCGTGCGCCAGCTGCGCGGACAACCGGGCACCAGCGTGACCATCACCCTGTTGCGTGGAAAGGGAAATCCTTTTGATGTGATCATCACGCGCAAGATCATTCAAGTGGCCACTGTCAAATCCAAATTGGAGCCGAACAATATCGGATATACCCGCATTACCGAATTCGGCGAAGACACGCCTGCCGATTTCGAGAAAGCGATTACGAACTTGAAGCGTCAAGCGGGCGGCAAACTCAAGGGTCTTGTCATCGACATGCGCAACGACCCCGGCGGCCTGCTGACCTCGGCCGTTTCCGTGGCCGGTGATTTCCTCGATGGCGGCAAGGTCGTATCGATCCGCGGCCGGCGGTCGGGCGAAGATCAAACGTTTACAGCCAAGGTCAATGGAATGCTGATCTCCGAACAAACGCCGATCATCATATTGATCAACGGCGCATCGGCTTCCGCGTCCGAAATTGTCGCGGGCGCCTTACAGGATCGCGACCGGGCCGTCGTGATGGGCACGCAGAGCTTCGGAAAAGGCTCGGTGCAGACCATCATTCCGCTCAACGGCCACGGCGCGCTGCGGTTGACCACCGCACTTTATTATACGCCAAGAGGACGCTCAATTCAGGGCAAGGGCATCACGCCGACGCTCGTGGTAGAAGTGCCAAAAGACCAGCAAGTTTCCGGCGGCCTCCTGATGCGTGAAAGCAGCTTGCATGGCGCCTTTGCCAATCCCGGGGAGTTGGATTCTACAGCGGTGAAGGGCGCTCCCAAGAGACCGCAAGAAACAAACGGCTCTACGAAACCGGATTTATCGCCGCCGATTAAGTTCGACCTCATCGGCACCGAAAATGATTCGCAGCTTAAGGCCGCACTTACCTATTTAGATAAACAAAACCCCTCGCTCAACGAGCGCGCAAAACAATAGCGCCCGGAACGATAGTTGCGTCTTTCCCTATTTTGAACTCGTGCCGCGAATGGCTCGCGGGGTCACTGCCGTGCGGTTTCGGCCAGAGCCCCGAAGACCGCGAAAACAAACGGCTTGCGTTCAAGATTATAGGTCTCGACCTCGCGGGCTTGGCGGTTGACTGTTTCCCACGTGCTGGCGAGACGATCCAGTTGACCCAATCGGCGATTGAGGTCGCCAGCGTCTGGCGAAAGACGCGCCGACAACCACGCGTTGACGAGATCCATGAAAATGGCAAGCGTCTGCGGATCGGCGCCGCCCAAGGCCTCGCCGATGGCATGAAGCGCGCGTGGATCGGGGTTCGGAATCTGTGTGAGCAATTCCAGAATTCGTTGCCGCACCGGGAGTCCCACCCCTTCGAGCAGTTGCAGTGCACGCGCAATACTCCCTTCGGCGGCAGATGCGGCGTCGCGCAATTCACGATCGTCCATATCGCGGCCAATGGCTGCCGCTAAAGCTTTGGCCACATCGGATTGATCGAGTGGCCGCAGCAAAAGGCGGTGGCAACGCGACCGTATGGTCGGCAATTCGCGCCCCGGGGCATGGCTAACGAGCAAAAGAAGCGTGCGGGGCGGCGGCTCCTCAAGTATTTTCAGAAGAGCGTTAGCGCCTTCGCGTTGCAAATTGTCGACGGCATCGACAATCGCGATGCGCCATCCGCCCTCATTGGAGGTCGAGCCAAAAAACGACACCGTACGCCGCACGTCGTCAACGCGGATCACGGTGTAGGGCTTGCCTGTTTGTTCATTGATCGTGCGCTCGAGCACCAAAAGATCTCCATGGGCCCGCGCGGCGATACGGCGCGACACGGCGTTGTTTTCATCCACCGCCAACAACTCCGCCTGCCGTACGGCCGGCGCTTGGCTATCGGGAAAAGCGAGCACAAAACGCGCCAAACGGAAAGCCAGTGTCGCCTTCCCGATACCGGGCGGCCCGCCGATAAGCCAGGCATGCGGCATTCGCCCCGATTTATAGGCGTCAAGCAAAGCCTGCTCGGCCCCTAAGTGACCGAAAAACGATGTCGTTTCCCGCGGTAGCTTGACTTCAATGTCGCTCTCGTCACTCACGGCGCGTTGGCCTCCTTCTGCCGATTTTGCGAGGTTAGGCGCAGGCGTTCTCCTACGACGGCCCATATCATATCCGCCACCACTTCGCGCGGAGCACAGCCATCAATCAGAACAATGCGCCGCGGCTCTTTTTCAGCAAGCCGGCGATACGCTTGCCGGAGCGCTTCGTGAAATTCGGCCAACTCTGCTTCAAAACGGTCGGCATTGTCTTCCCCGCGCCGCTTTGTGGCGCGGGCAAGGCCGATCATGGCCGGCACGTCGAGAATGAAAGTGAGGTCCGGCATAGTTTTGCCGACGGTGATGCGTTCAAGCGCCCGGATCAACTGTGCATCGACCTTGCCGAGCACACCTTGGTAGACGCGGGTGGAATCGATAAAACGGTCGCAGATCACCCATTTGCCCTCGTTCAGCGCGGGTTCGATCACATTGCGCACGTGATCGTCACGCGCGGCGGCGAATAAAATGGCTTCCGTCTCCGCGCCAAGCGGTTTGGCCAGCCCGGATAGCAAAATATGCCGAATGATTTCCGCTCCCGGTGAGCCTCCGGGTTCGCGCGTGTGTACTATCTCTCGTCCCGCCGATTGCAGACGCTGGGCAAGAATCGACGCGTGAGTGGATTTACCACTCCCCTCCCCGCCTTCAAAAGTGATGAAGTGTCCGCGCATGGCGCCATCATAACCGCTCGGCCCCGGCACGGAACAGGGCGATGGCCGCTTCGGTAGCTGAATCAAAGGCCCGTTGCCACAAGCTGCCATTGGCAACGCTTTCCGCCGCTTTGAGCGGCACGCTCAAGGTGAGTTTATTGTTACGCCACACTTTGAGCGTGCCGATCGGCTGGCCCTTGGTTATTGGCGCAGAAACGGGCCCGGTGTAAACGATGCGTGCGGCAAGTTTATTATTCTCGTCCTTAGGCAGCATGACATAAATCTGTCCACCGGCGATCAGCGGAACATAGCCTACCGCGCCGCCAAAGACTTTCGCGCTCCCGATGGTTTGTCCTTTCGCAAACAAAGTGCGTTGCTCGAAATGGTGAAAGCCCCAATCTAAGAGTTTTTTGGTATCGTCGGCGCGTTCCTTTGCGGTTTTCGCGCCGTTGACCACCGCGATCAAACGCAGTCCACCCTGTGCCGCCGAGCCAACCAGGCCGTAGCCCGCCTCTTTGGTAAAACCTGTTTTCAATCCATCGGCACCGATGCTCATTTTAAGGAGCGGGTTTCGGTTTTGCTGGCGAATTTTGTTCCAGGTAAAATCAGGCTGTGCAAAGATCGGATAAGATTTCGGATAGTGCAGGATGATGTGGCGCGCGAGCATGGCAAGCTCGCGCGTTGTCATCTTCTCGTCGGGATCGGGCAGTCCGGTCGAATTCGTGAAGACCGATTGCGTGAGCCCAATCTCGCGCGCGCGTTTGGTGAGCTGGGCTGCGAACTCGGCTTCGTTACCGGCAAGTGCTTCCGCCAAAACAATGCAAGCGTCGTTCGCCGATTGGACGATCAGACCGCGAAGCAAATCGTCCACCGGCACCTTGCTATGGATGGCCGCAAACATTGTCGAGCTACGTGACGGCGCCCCGCCGGTGCGCCACGCATATTCGCTGACCACATATTCGTCAGTGAGCTTGATGCGCCCCTCTTTGAGCTCATGGAAGACATATTCGGCGGTCATCAGCTTGGCGAGACTGGCCGGGAAGATGAGCTTATCGGCGTCTCGCTCAAAGAGGACTCCGCCATTTTCGGCCTCGATGAGAATAGCGTGGCGCGCGGAGAGCGGAGGCTCGTCTTTTTTTGTTTCCTTTGTTTGCGCGAGCGAGGACTCCGGTAGAATGCAACGGCATATTGTCAATGCGGCGATCAAGGGCGCAAATAGTCGCCAGATGGAATTCATCCCGATAACCATCAAAGCGCCTCACCGCTGGGGAACGCAACGCGGTTAAAGCGCACAGGATGGCAAAAAAGTTCCAAAAAAAATGGCTGGCAGAGGTGGCGCCGGCGCATCGTCGCGGGGAGGATTTTTACAAGACGGTCCGCCTCACGCAAAACTCGCGGGTTGAGAGCGCTTATTCACCGCTATCGAGCGGTGTCGGTTCACCCACACTGTGAGGCGCCAACGCAGCCTCTCCCAAATTGGCGGCAGCCTCCTGGCGCGCTGAGTCAATTTTACGACCGTGACGAAGGGGAGCGGCAGCGGCGGTGGTGACGGCGACGCGGGGATTTGGCGCAGGCGGGGTCATGTCATGCGCTTCGCTCTTCAACGGCGCGCCGCCGACGTATTCGACTTTTACTTTTGCAAGCCCTTGAGAGTAGAAGCCGAGTATCTGTGCCGCCTTTCTTGAAAGATCGATAATTCGGTTGCCGGCAAAAGGTCCACGATCATTGACCCGCACCACGAGCGACTTTCGGTTGCCGAGATTGGTTACCCGCACATACGACGGCAGCGGCAAGGTGGGGTGCGCCGCCGAAACGGCGTTTTGATCGAATGTTTCACCATTAGCGGTATGGCGGCCGTGAAAATCCGGTCCATACCACGAAGCAAGGCCAACCGCGCTGTAATGCGGATTGACGGCCGGAACATAAGTGCGCCCGGCGACCATATAGGGCTTGCCTAGATGATAGTAGCCGCCCTCGTTTGGTGCCGGCGCGATCAATTCCGCGACCGCCGTGGAGTTCGAACTATGTCTTGAACTCGTCTTGCCCGAATGGCTACTCGCGCAGCCGGCAAGAAGCAATAAGCCGACGCCGAGCGCCAATACACTCCAAAAGCGGCTGTGCGCCGCCGTCCCCCCACAATCCATGCCCCAGCCCAATTCCTTGTGACAATCTGGAACTTAGCTTAAATCACGAGTTCCGCAAATCTTGAAATGCACGCATGTGAATAACCGAGCGATGCTTTGCATGGCTTGGCAGCACTTTCCCAATTGGAATGATGAAGCGGCCTATCGAGCATCGCATATTTCGGTGGCAAAAAGCGCGGCTAGTCGCTAGCAACAGCAGCACGCTACGCACCATGGAGTAGGCCCCATCGGTCGTAGCGAAGAAAAAAAATAAGGGCGAGCGAGAGGCCGGATCGCCTTGCCGCCGCATAGGCGCGAGCTCCGACGCCCAACTCACGGAAGGGTGGCCGAGTGGTTTAAGGCACCGGTCTTGAAAACCGGCGTACCTGCAAGGGTACCGTGAGTTCGAATCTCACCCCTTCCGCCAAATGCAAATGAATTTACCAGGACATTCGGAATAGCGCTTTTGAAGTTTTTATTTGCCAGCGAGCCGGCCGCACACGAGCTCGGTCTTGTGGTGTATGCAGATCAAAATTCACGAAGCAAGGCGTGTACGCCGAGTCAGCGCATAAGGTGGGTAAAGGCACCATGGAATCGGCTTGGGATCGGCGCCGTGCCCACTGGCTGCTCTCGCAAATATGTGCACGCTGCCGGTGAGCACGGCGCTCACGCGCCTTTGCCCCCTACGCACGCTCATTCCCCGCGCCAACTAAAAATCGAAGGCCTCGCTCTTGGCCGGCTTGCCAACAATCAAAGACACATCCGGCGCCGCCAGTGGCGTGCCCGGATCACGAAACCGATTGGTGATTGGGTAACGGCGGTCGCGGCCGAAATTCTTGAACGTCACCTTCACGCCGGGCGCGGCCTGGCGGCGCTTATATTCGGCGACGTGCAGCATACGCTCGACGCGCGCGACCACATCGCGATCAAAACCAGCCGCCACGATCGTTGCAATCGATTCCTCACCTTCCACCAGCCGCTCAAGAATTGGATCCAGCACCGCATAAGCCGGCAGCGAATCCTCGTCCCTTTGGTTCTCCCGCAATTCTGCGCTCGGCGGCCGCGCGATGATAGCCTCCGGAATGACCGGCCCGTCGGGGCCGAGTGCGCCTTTTGGCTTCCACGCATTGCGCAATCGCGCCAACCGAAACACTTCCGTTTTGTAGAGATCTTTTATGGGATTGAAGCCCCCATTCATGTCGCCATAGAGTGTGGCGTAACCGACCGACATTTCCGACTTGTTGCCCGTGGTCACGACCATGAGATTGAACTTGTTGGAGATCGCCATCAAAATCGTGCCGCGCGCGCGCGCCTGCAAATTCTCCTCTGCGACATCGCGCGGCAAGTCATCCAAAATCGGTTCGAGCGCGGCCTCCAGACCCTCGACGGCCTTGGCAATTGGCACGACCTCATAGGATACTCCGAGAGCGCTCGCACAGACATCGGCCAATTTGAGCGACTCCTTCGCGGTGAATTTATAGGGCAGCATCACGCAGCGCACGCGCTCCGGTCCGAGCGAATCGACGGCAATGGCCGCGCATAGAGCGGAGTTGATTCCGCCGGAAAGGCCGAGAACGACACCCGGAAAGCCATTCTTGTTGACATAGTCACGCAAACCCAAAACGCAGGCCGTGTAGTCGGCGCGATCGGCTTCCTCGCCTTTGGCGATAGGGCCGTTGTCGCAGCGCCAGGTGTCGCCTTGTCTTGTCCACTGGGTGGTGACGACCGCCTCCTGGAACGCCGCAAGCTGAAAGGCCAGCGAACAATCGGCGTGCAGAGCGAACGATACGCCGTCAAAGACCAATTCATCCTGCCCGCCCACTTGGTTCACGTAGATTGTCGGCAAGCCCTGCTCGGTGATCCGCGCCGCCGCGATGTTGAGCCGCACATCGCTCTTGTCGCGCCAATAGGGCGAACCGTTTGGCACCACCAATAATTCGGCGCCGGTCTCCGCCAGGCACTCCACGATCTCCTCGCCCCAAATGTCCTCGCAGATCGGTAAGCCCAAGCGCACGCCGCGGAAATTGACCGGCCCCGGCATCGGCCCCGGCGTAAACACGCGCTTTTCGTCGAACACACCGTAGTTCGGCAGGTCGACTTTGTAGCGCAGCGCCGCGATGGTCCCGCCGTCGAGCAGCGCCACCGTGTTGTAAAGCTTGCCGTCGTCCCTCCACGGTGTGCCCACCAGCAAAGCCGGACCGGGCTCCGCCGTCTCACGCGCGAGCGCCTCAATGGCGGCGCGGCACGCCGCCTGAAAGGCGGGCTTGAGTACCAGGTCTTCCGGCGGATAGCCGGCGATAAAGAGCTCAGGAAAAACGACGAGATCGGCGCCCTGCGCGCCCGCCTCGGCGCGCACACGGCGGATTTTCTCGGCATTACCGGCAACATCACCGACAGTCGAATTAAGCTGCGCGACAGCGATGGCGAGACGGTCCGAAGGGCGAGCGTTCATAAGCAAAGACCTATCGCCTGCCGTTGCCATCGGCAATCTCGGTCCGGCAAAGCGGAGCCGCGCCCGCCGCCACGAAACGTTTAAAGGCTTGCTGCGGCTGGGATCGGCCTCATATGGCCCGACCGTTCCTTTTTGAGCAAGTCTGCGAGCAGGAACGCCAGATCGATCGCCTGCTCCGCGTTCAGACGCGGATCGCAAACGGTGTGATAGCGGTCGTTGAGATCGGCATCGGAAATGGCGCGGGCTCCGCCGGTGCATTCGGTGACGTTTTTGCCGGTCATCTCCAAATGCACGCCGCCCGCATAGGTATCTTCGGCCTGATGCAGCTCGAAGAAGCCGCGCACTTCTTTCAAGATCAGATCGAAAGGCCGCGTCTTGTAGCCGGTCGTGGACGTGATGGTGTTGCCGTGCATTGGATCGCACGACCAGATCACCACTTTGCCCTCGCGTTTCACCGCGCGAATGAGCGCGGGCAGATGCTCGCCGACTTTATCGGCACCGAAGCGGCAAATCAGCGTCAGACGGCCGGCCTCGTTGTCCGGGTTGAGAATGTCGATCAGACGCAGGAGCTCATCGCCTTTGAGCGAGGGCCCGCATTTAAGCCCGATGGGATTTTTCACGCCACGCGCATATTCAATATGCGCGTGATCGTGCTGCCGTGTGCGATCACCGATCCACACCATGTGGCCAGAGGTGGCGTACCAGTCACCGGTCGTCGAATCGATGCGGGTTAACGCCTGCTCGTAACCGAGCAAGAGCGCCTCATGACTGGTGTAGAAGTCCGTTGTGCCGAGGGTTGAGTTGACGGCAAAGGTGAGACCGCAGGCGCGCATGAAATCAAGCGCTCCCGAAACCCGGTCGGCGAGATCGGCATAAAGCTTCGACTGTGGCGAGCCATTCACCGATTGGAGCATCCACTGGTGCACGTTCTCAACGCTCGCATAACCGCCTTTGGCAAAAGCGCGCAGCAGATTCAGCGTGGCCGCCGATTGCCGATAGGCTTCGATCTGACGGCGCGGATCGGGACGGCGCGCTTCTTCGGTAAATGCAATGTCGTTGACAATGTCGCCACGATAGCTCGGTAATTCCTTGCCGTCGCGTTTCTCCACCGGCGACGAGCGCGGCTTGGCGAACTGACCGGCGATGCGGCCGACCTTCACCACGGGCGAAGCGCCGGCGTAAGTGAGCACGATCGCCATTTGCAAGAAGACACGGAAGAAGTCTCGGATATTGTTCGCGCCATGTTCGGCAAAGCTTTCCGCGCAGTCTCCGCCTTGCAGCAGGAAAGCTTGACCTTCAGCCACGCGCGCGAGGTGCTTCTTCAGGCTGCGTGCCTCGCCGGCAAAGACTAGCGGGGGGAACGTCGCGAGTTGCTTTTCGGTCTCGGCCAGCGCCTCCGGGTCCGGAAAATCCGGCACCTGTTGGATCGGCTTTTTGCGCCAGCTATCGGGCGTCCAACGTTCGGCCATCGCGCTCTCCACAGACACAGTAGACTAAAGCCCTTTTCGATCGGGCGGAATCGAAAATGCTCTAAGAGACTACACAGCGATGCTTTTAGGTTGAACTGGCCACAAGCACTGCGCGCTCCCTCTCCCCCGAGGGGAGAGGGCTGGGGTGAGGGGGTATTGAATTTCGATAGGTCACTAACCCCTCACCCAGCATGCTTCGCATGCCGGACCTCTCCCTAGTGGAGTGGATTTGACATTCGCTACCCACCTGGCCGCAAGCTCGCGAAGCGAATGTCAAATCCAAAACTCCACTAGCAGTTTGCTGAAAAACTCATTTTCGCAGTGAACAAGACCGAATCCCAAAGTGAACGAAGGAGAATTGAAACGAGAACTTTGTTCTGTTTTTCAGCAGGCTGCTAGAAACTTATATTTGGCTCATGGTCTTTCGATTCAAACATTCGCAAAAGATCCCCGCCGAAATGGGTAGCGAATGTTTGAATCGGACCACTAGGGAGAGGTGAAGAAAAGCGCGCGGCGTTGTCCGGATCAACCGAAAAACATCACGTAATAAGTCGCGTTATACACGAGATCGCGCAATATGCCAAAATGCCGCCGGATTTCAGGATAGGGAATTTATTCTGCCGCGGCGCGGGCATAACTGACGGCCTTCTCACGCAAGGTGACGAGTTCCTCGGCCGCGGTCGGATGGACGGCCATGGTCGCGTCAAAATCGGCCTTTGTTGCTCCCATTTTCACCGCGACGCCGACCACCTGGATTAGTTCGCCGGCGTCGGGGCCCACAAGGTGGCAGCCGACCACCCGGTCGGTCGCGCCATCGACCAGGAGTTTCATGAACGAACGGGTCTGCCGGCCGGATAAGGTCGCCTTCATCGGTCGAAACATGGTCTTGTACACATCCAGCCTCTCGAGCCGTCGGCGCGCCTCAGCTTCAGTCAGGCCGATGACGCCAACCTCCGGCTCGGAGAAAACTGCGGTCGGTACATTACTGTGATCGACCGGCGTGGGCTTGCCGCCGTAAACGGTGTCGGCGAATGCGTGGCCTTCGCGAATCGCCACCGGCGTGAGATTAACGCGATTGGTGACATCACCCACGGCATAGATATTCGGGACGGATGCGCGCGAATAGTCGTCCACCTCGATGCCGCCATGCGCGTGGATTTTGATGCCCAGACGATCAATTCCAAGGCCCATGATATTGGGACGGCGACCGATCGCGAACATCACTTTGTCAGCCGCCATGGTCGTTTTGTCCGATAGCTGCGCCACAAATTCATCGCCCGATTTGTGGACGGCCGTCACCGTGCGCCCGCATGTCACCCTAATGCCGCGCAAATGCATTTCGTGGCGCAGGTGCTCGCGCACGTCGTCATCAAAACCACGTAAGATATTGTCGCCGCGGTAAACCAGCGTCACTTCACTGCCGAGACCGGCAAAGATGCTTGCAAATTCCACAGCGATATAACCGCCGCCCTGGATGAGAATACGTTCTGGAAATTCCGGCAGATCCAACGCTTCGTTTGACGAGATGACATGTTCAATACCGGGAATTTTCGGGCCGAAATTCGGCCAAGCGCCGGTTGCGATCAAAATCGTTTCGGCCCGCACACGCGCGCCGGTTGCGAGCATGCGCACGGTATGTTTGTCTTCCAAAACCGCGCGGCTTTTGACAGATTGAACATTGAAGCGCTCCAGCGTTGCCGTGTAGGCCGCCTCCAGCCGCGCAATTTCGCGGTCCTTGTTCGCGATTAGCGTCGGCCAATGAAATGTGGGCTCGCCGACATTCCAACCGTAACCGGCCGCGTCCTCGAATTCGTCCGAAAAACGCGAGGCATAGACGAGCAGTTTCTTTGGCACGCAGCCACGGATCACACAGGTGCCGCCGACGCGGAACTCTTCGGCGATCATCACGCGCGCGCCATAACTTGCCGCGACGCGCGCCGCGCGCACACCGCCGGAGCCGGCGCCGATTACAAACAAGTCAAGTTTTTGATCCACCATTGGCGGCTATTGATGTCCCGCGTCTAACAGAGTGAATTTGACATTCGCCACCCACCCGGCCGCAAGGCGAATGTCAAATCCAAAACTCCACTAGAAACTTATATTTGGCTCATGGTCTTTCGATTCAAACATTCGCAAAAGATCCCCGCCGAAATGGGTAGCGAATGTTTGAATCGGACCACTAGCGGTCCTTTGATTCTAACATTCGCATGAGAGACTGCGGAACCGGGGTGCGAATGTTAGAATTGAACCACTAGGACCGGCTAAAACGCGTGGCCCTTTTTTTTAAGCTCATCGCGCATTTTAGGCACCACCACTTCCTCGGAAAGTTTGTTTGCCCAATCTTGCGCAAATTTCATGCTGTTATCGATGACCATCGGCTGTTCCTTTATGAGCTTTTGCCCCGTCGGCGATTTATAAAAGGCAAGAATTTCTTTGAGCTCTTGTTCGGTAAAATGGGTTGCATAAAGACGCGCAACCCCTTCCTTCACTTCTCCAAAACGCGGCTGCAGATCATTGCGCATTTTGGCGGCAACTTCATCGATATCCTTACCCAAGCCGGGATCTTGCTGAAGGTAGAGATTCTTGGCCTGTTCAACGACTCCGGCGATCAATGGGTGGAATATATTCGCAGCGCCGGTCACGTCGGTCACTTGCTTTGCCGCGTCGATCGCGCCCGCGGATGGCGCCTTCGCCTGCTGGCAATATGCGGCCGGAACGGCCACGGCCAGCGTAAGAGCGACCGTCGCTGAGCGCACGGTGAGCAAGGTAAGCAATAAACGCATCGTTTTAACTCCTTCTAACTTCGCATTTTTAATGCTCGACAATCCGAACGCCATCGTCACCGGCGACAATCGCTATGTCCGCGAGATCGATAAAGAGTCCGTGTTCCATCACGCCGGGGATTGCGGAAAGGGCATGCGCCAGAGCCCGTGGATTGCCGATCCGACCAAGCTCGGCGTCGATGATCCAGTGACCGCCGTCCGTGACAAAAGAATGGCCATTGTTGTCTTGCCGCAACGTCAAAGGACCTGCTTCCTGAATCTGTTGAATGGTTCTTTCGATCTTCCGCCGTGTCGCTTCGACGCCGAATGGGGCGACTTCAATGGGTAGCGGAAAACGACCGAGGAAGGGAACGCGCTTGCTCTCATCGGCGATCACAATCATGCGGGCGGAGGCGGCGGCAACAATTTTTTCCCGCAGCAACGCCCCGCCCCCGCCTTTGATGAGACATAGGTCCGGCCCGATTTCATCGGCGCCGTCAACCGTTAGATCGAGTTCGGGCGTTTGCTCCAACGTGGTCAAACAAATTCCACAGCGCTTTGCATCGGCGTGCGTGGTTCCGGAGGTTGGGACCGCGACAACATCAAGACCGGCACGGACTCGCTCGCCCAACAATTCAACGAAATGCTTCGCGGTCGAACCGGTACCGAGGCCCAAACGCATGCCGGATCGAACGAATTCCACTGCACGAGCCGCGGCGGCGCGTTTTTGAGCATCGACGTTCATCGGCACGGTCGAAATCGGCGTCAGTGTGAAGTTTTGGGGTATCTGTCTAGCTCCGATCGCCCAGCCTGAATAGCCAAAAATCAAGAAAAAACGGGATCAGAATTTGTCCTTGCCAGGATGGCCTCACAAAGCTAGCCATCGTTGATGCCTGCCTTAACGATCGTCTTCGACCTTGACGGCACCCTCGTCGATACAGCGCCTGATCTCGTCGACACGCTCAATACCGTACTTGCGCGCGAGGGTTTGCCGGCAATCCCCTATAACGAGGCTCGAAATACGATCGGCGGTGGCGCGCGGGCCATGATCGCACGGGGACTCGAAAGTACAAAACGCGCGGTTACAAAGGAAAAACTCGAACATTTGTTCGCGGCTTTCATCGCCCACTACGGCGAGCATTTGGCCGATCGTTCGCTTCCCTTTCCCGGCTTGACAGATGCACTCGATGAGTTAGCCGCGCACGGCCATCGCTTTGCCGTATGCACCAATAAGCTCGAGCATCTCTCACGCCTTCTGCTGCAAAAGCTCGAACTCGCGTCCCGTTTTGCCGCCATTTGCGGTCAGGATAGTTTCGGCGTGCAGAAACCGGATCCGGAATTTTTGCGCCGGACGATCATTGCCGCCGGCGGGGATTCTCGGCATGCGATCATGATCGGTAACTCCTTGACCGATATCCGCACCGCGCGCGCTGCGAGCATACCGGTCATCGCGGTGGACTTCGGTTACAGCGAAAAGCCCGTATCCGAATTCGGCCCGGATTTGGTGATCGGCAATTTCATGCAACTGCCGCAATCCGTCGCCGCCATACGCGCCCGCGATTTCCACTGATTTTCTTGTTTATGGTTAACGCTCAATGAACGATGGCATCTAGGAGTTGCTTCGGAGCCGGCATCCCCGTATTCTACAAACTCAAAGCGGACAACCAGCGCCGCTTGAACGATGGGGCAAATTGGGGCAAATTATGTACCGAGTTGTTGCGATCGCCGTCGGCAGCGCGTTTCTGTTGGTAGGATGCTCGTCCATGAATCTGGACGCCTTCAAACCAGCGCCGGTCCTCGATAATGTGCGCCTTGAGTCCGATCCGCCGGGAACGCAAGTCAAATCATCGAACGGACAAACTTGCGTTACGCCCTGTGCTTTGGCTTTGCCGACCGACGGTCCCGTAACGGTCACATTCACACACGAAGCTTATCTGCCCGATACGGAAAATTTGCAGGTGGTACGCGACACCGGCAGTGCGCCGCAGCTTCAACCCAATCCTTTATCAGTAACCCTGGCAATGGCCCCGCCGACGCCAAAGCCTAACAAGCGTGCGCCGAAAAAACACGTAGCCGCCAAGAAAACGGCCAATACGAAAACGGCCGTTCAGAAAACTGCCGCGAAACGTCCGGCCAGTCCAGCGCCGCATCCGGCTGAGCTATCGGCCGCAACGGCGCCGAAACCTGCGCCCACGCCCACCGCAGAGGCGCCGCCGCCAGGCCACACGTTGCTCCCATGGCCCGATCCAGCATCGAAGCCTAACTGAGAGTCCTTTCGCTGTCAGCGCCGCCGGCAGGTGCGACGACAGTTCGCATCAATCTATGGCGAAGGTCTGTTCCTGTTCCTATAATAATTAAGGCGGCATCTACCTCAGGACGCATCATGGCCAGAGCGGACGGAAGCACGATAGTCGATCTTGAACGCGACGGCCCGCCTGCCCGTCCCCTGGTCGACCCATTTGGACGCGCCATCACGTATTTGCGTGTTTCGGTGACCGACCGATGCGATTTCCGCTGCGTTTACTGCATGTCGGAACATATGACGTTCCTCCCCAAGGCCGATTTGCTCAGCCTGGAAGAACTTGATCGGCTATGCAGCGCATTTGTCGCAAGGGGGGTGAGCAAACTGCGCCTGACCGGCGGCGAGCCATTGGTGCGACGCGGAATTATGACCTTAGTGTCATCCTTGTCGCGCCATCTTCGCACCGGCGCCCTTCAAGAGCTGACGCTCACAACCAACGGTTCGCAACTCGACAGATATGCCGCTGAATTGAAGGATTATGGCGTTAACCGCGTCAATGTGTCGCTCGATACGCTCGATCCGATGAAATTCCGCGCCATTACACGTTGGGGCGAACTCGACAAAGTTCTCGGCGGCATTAATGCTGCTCAAGCCGCAGGATTAAAGATCAAGCTCAATATGGTTGCGCTTAAAGGGGTCAACGAAAATGAAATTGCGGACATGGTTGAATGGGCGCATGAGCAAGGCATGGAATTGACATTGATCGAAGTGATGCCGCTCGGCGATATCGATGCGGCTCGGGTCGACCAATATCTGCCATTGTCATTGGTTCGGGCACGCCTCTCCGAACGCTTTACGCTCGAAGACATCGATTATCGCACCGGCGGGCCGGCGCGTTACGTGCGCGTAAAAGAAACCGGCGGCCGGCTCGGCTTCATCACGCCCATGACGCATAATTTCTGCGAGTCCTGCAATCGCGTTCGCATCACTTGCACGGGAACATTGTTTATGTGCCTCGGCCAGGAGGACGCGGCCGATTTGCGCGCGCCGCTGCGCGCGTCCGAAAGCAATGACCTGCTTCATGCGACGATCGATGACGCCATCCGGCGAAAGCCGAAAGGACACGATTTCATCATCGATCGGCGTCAGCATCGGCCGGCGCTCGCCCGCCATATGAGCACGACCGGCGGCTAACAACCAGGCGGAGAAGCCTCGACGCTTTGTCAAATTGCGCCGAATTTCGTTCGAGGGTCCTTCTCTCTGCCGTCTCGTCATCAATTTATCCGTTGACGCCTCCCTGCATCGTCGGGCTAAAGTGCTTTTGCTGGGCTTCCCGGTCCACACAATAAAGCAAAAAACGAACGGAACATCAGTGAAAAGGGGGGGGTCGCGCGAGTGAGCGCTCTGGACGCACTTTTGCAAACCTTGTTGCCGGCCACGCGCGCGGTCGATGGCTTCACCACATGGATTGGCAAACGGCTGGCTTGGCTCATCCTCGCCGCTGTGATCGTTTCATCGGCCAACGCAATGATACGCAAAGTTTTCGATATGTCGTCGAACGCCTGGCTCGAGCTGCAATGGGTTTTGTTCAGTATCGTCTTTCTGTTGTGCTCGCCGTGGACGCTGCTTGCCAATGAGCACATCCGCATCGACATTGTGAATAATCTGCTGCCGCAGCGGGCGCGCAACATTATCGATGTTATTGGACACGCGTTTTTTCTGCTGCCGTTGGCGATCGTGATGATCCTGACAAGCGTTCCGTTCTTCCTCGTTTCGTATGCGCAAAATGAGCAGTCGCTCAACGCGGGCGGCTTGCCGCAATGGCCCTCCAAAGGGCTGATCATGATCGCTTTTGGGATGCTGTTCGTTCAGGGCCTCTCCGAACTCATCAAACGTATCGCGGTGATGCGAGGCCTTATTCCCGATCCCCACGCGGGCCAGAAAAGCTCGATGGAAAGCGAAGCCGAGGAAATCATCGGCGCGATGGAAAAGCACTGAGCCCTGGCCGGCCAGCAGTGGGGTCACCGTATGGAAGCATTCTTCATCGATAACATGGCCCCGATCATGTTCGGGTCCTTGGTGATATGTCTGCTGCTCGGTTATCCGGCGGCTTTCTCGCTTGGCGCGGTCGGTTTGATCTACGGCCTGATCGGCATCAAACTCGGTCTGTTCGCTCCCGACTTCCTGCAAGCGCTGCCTGACCGCATCTATGGCGTCATGAGCAATGACACTTTGCTCGCCATTCCGTTCTTCACATTCATGGGCCTGGTGCTGGAGCGATCCGGCATGGCGGAGGACCTGCTCGATACGATCGGGCAATTGTTCGGTACCGTGCGCGGCGGCCTCGCCTATGCGGTCGTCTTCGTCGGCGCATTGCTTGCCGCTACCACTGGCGTCGTCGCGGCCTCGGTGATCTCGATGGGGCTGATCTCTCTGCCGATCATGCTGCGCTACGGCTATGACCGGCGCGTGGCCTCCGGCATCATTGCAGCCTCAGGTACGCTTGCTCAAATCATTCCGCCCTCGCTGGTGCTCATCGTCATGGCGGATCAACTCGGCCGCTCGGTCGGCGATATGTACGAGGGCGCGTTCATTCCCGGCCTCGTGCTCTCGGCCCTCTACGCGTCCTACGTATTTATGGTGACCGTGTTTTTTCCGAAGGCGACGCCGGGCCTACCCTCGGAAGCGATTAGATTTCGCGAGCCAACCGGTGAGCGCGGGCTGACCTCTCTTGCGATATTGGCGATCGTCAGCGGACTGTTCGGTTATTTTATCATGCGGAATTCGGACACGCATGGCGCCGATTTCGTCGTGCTCACCATGTTTTTCGGTATTACGTTCGCCTTCTGTGTCGCGATATTCAATTGGCTGACCAACCAATTCCTGGGCTTGCGCTTTTTGTCGCATATCGCACAGCAGACGACATTCGTGATGGTGCCGCCCCTATTTTTGATCTTCCTCGTCCTGGGCACAATCTTCATCGGCGTGGCGACGCCGACCGAAGGTGGGGCGATGGGCGCAACCGGCGCCCTCGCCCTCGCCGCGATCAAGCGGCGGCTGACATGGGATCTGATGCGCCAAGCCGCCGAATCCACCGCAAAGCTTTCGGCTTTTGTGCTGTTCATCTTGGTCGGCGCGCGCGTGTTCTCGCTGACCTTCTACGGCGTCAGCGGCCATATCTGGGTCGAGAACATGCTGACGTCCTTGCCCGGCGGGCAAGTCGGCTTTCTTATCTTCGTGAACGCGTTCGTATTCGTGCTAGCCTTCTTTCTTGATTTCTTTGAACTCGCTTTCATTGTTATTCCTCTGCTCGGACCGGCCGCCGAACATCTCGGCATCGATTTGATTTGGTTCGGCGTCATTCTTGGCGTGAACATGCAGACGTCATTCATGCATCCGCCCTTCGGCTTTGCACTTTTTTATCTGCGCTCAGTGGCGCCGCGTGACTCTTTCGTCGATCGCATCACGGGAAAACGTACAGACGGCGTCACCACCGGACAAATCTATTGGGGCGCCGTGCCATTCGTCGGCATTCAATTGATCATGGTGCTGTTGGTCATCTTCTTCCCCAGCATGGTGATGCATTACAAAGCCGGGAAATCGACAATCGATCCCAACAAGATGAAAATCGAACTCCCGCAAATCGATCTGCCGCCGCCGATCGACTTCAACCAGCCGCCGGGACAGTAGCGCGCTCGGGGACCCTTTAGGCCGTGATTTGGGTTAGGCCGTGATTTGGGGCTTCGCGGAGGTCAGCTTCAAAAAAATGCGGGGCCGGCTTTGTGCGCCCGACCCCGCGGTCGTTTGCGAATTTAATGTATCGCTTAATTGCGACTGCGGATCATAAAATTCTCGAAAGTATATTCGGCGACCTGCCACCAAAGATTTTCATCTTTGCGGAAGGCGGCGATCGATTCGAGGACCTTCTTGTAGTTCGGATTTTTGGCGGACTCTTCCGCATTGACCTCGTTGGAGGCTTTCAAGCAGGCTTCCATGATCGCCGGGCTGTAGGGGCGCAGCTGAACGCCGTTGGCGAGCAAGCGTTTTAAGGCCTGCGGGTTGCGCGCGTCGTAGCGAGCCTGCGTTTCGACGTTGGCGGCGCCGCACGCGGCCTCGAGAAGCGCTTTATAATGCTTCGGCAGTTCGTTCCATTTGGCCGTGTTGACCAGCAAATGGTTGGTGGTGCCGCCTTCCCACCAGCCCGGATAGTAATAATATTTGGCGATCTTATAGAAACCGAGCTTCTCATCGTCATAAGGGCCAACCCATTCGGCCGCGTCGATAACGCCCTTCTCCAAAGCCGGATAAATATCGCCGCCACCGATCAGCTGCGGCACAACGCCGAGTTTGGTCATGGTCTTACCGGCCCAACCACCAATGCGAAATTTGAGGCCCTTGAAGTCGTCGACGCTCTTGATCTCCTTGCGGAACCAGCCGCCCATCTGCGTGCCGGTATTGCCGGCCAATATAGGTTTCACATTGTATTTGGCGCCAAATTCATCGATCAGCTTCTGACCGTCGCCTTCATAGAACCAGGCGTTCTGCTGGCGCGCGCTAAGCCCGAACGGGAAGGCGCAGAACAGCGCCCAAGTCGGATCCTTACCGATGTAATAATAGACGGCCGTATGACCCATCTCGACCGTGCCGTTCTGCACCGCGTCAAGAGCCTGCAGTGGCGGCACGATCTCGCCGCCGGCGAAAGTCTGAATCTGGAATTTTCCGTCGGTCGCTTCGGACACGTATTTGGCGATCGTGGTGCATGCGCCGAACAAAGTGTCGAGCGATTTCGGCCAGCTCGCGGTCATGCGCCATTTGAGCTCGGGCATTGATTGTGCGATGGCTGGTGCGGCCACTGCGGCGCCGGCGACACCGAAGCCGGCGGTTTTCAGAAATTGACGGCGTTTCATGTGAACGTCCCCCCTTTGTTTTCTTTAACTGATCGTTTCGCCCCTCACCGGGAAAACAAAGAATGACGATTTATGTGGCGAAAATCCAGCCACTTGTGAACGAAAACATAAAAAATCGCCAACCCTTACCTTTCGATGACGATCCTGGGCCCCGCGCGCCCCGCGGATTTGAATTGCAAAAATACGCGGTCGGCGATGTCACGATAGATTTTGGCGTGAGCACCGTCAGGTTCGGTCGCCACCACCGGCAGCCCGGCATCGGACTTTTCCCGAATGGCCATGTGCAATGGCACTTCGCCTAAAAAAGGCACCCCCAACCGGGCGGCCTCCTGACGCGCACCGCCATGTCCAAAAATATCCGAGCGTGCGCCGCAGTTCGGACAGAGAAAATAGCTCATATTCTCCACAATTCCGAGAACGGGAACATTGACGCGTTTGAACATGGCAGCACCACGACGCGCGTCGATGAGGGCCAGGTCTTGCGGCGTGGATACGATCACGGCGCCTTTGAGCGGCACCTGTTGCGCCATGGTGAGCTGCGCATCGCCGGTGCCTGGCGGCATATCCACGACCATAACGTCAAGCGCGCCCCACTCGACATCACGCAGCATTTGCGTGATCGCCGACATCACCATGGGCCCACGCCAAATCATGGGCGTTTCTTCTTCGATGAGGAATCCGATCGACATGACGGTGAGGCCGTAGCGTTCGATCGGTTTGAGGCGATTGCCGCCAATCGTGCGCGGCTTTTCTCGAATGGCGAGCAGCTTGGGTAGCGACGGCCCATAAATATCTGCGTCAAGGATACCGACCTTAAGCCCGAGATCGCGCAAGCCCAACGCCAGATTGACGGCGGTCGTCGATTTACCCACCCCGCCCTTCCCCGAGGCAACGGCAATAACGGAGTCAACTCCCGGTACGCCGGGCGGCGCTTGATCGGCGGGATGGGCTGGGCGGGCCGCCGCCGCTCCGGGCGGTGCCGGACGTGCCGAGGTTTGCGCCCCCGCACGCTCCGCCGTGAGCGCCACCAGCGCGGATTCAACGCCCGGAACGGCACGCACCGCGGCTTCGGCCGCGGCGCGCACCGGCTCCCATAATTTGACGCTTGCCGCATCGGCAGTGATAGAAAAGAACACCTTTGCATCACTGACCACAATGTCGGAAAGGACCTGCGCGTCGGTCAATGAAGCGCCACCGGGGCCGTGCACTTTCGCCAAGGCCGCCCGGACCTGCTCCTTCGTTACCATTTTTGAAGTCCCTGTCGCCTTTCGCCAGAGCCGCCAGCATAGGCGCGGCCGAGCGAGGGTCAATGGCTGCACGCGAATGGAGGTTGACCGCGCGCCCCTGCAATGACCTATTGAGAGATAGGCATCGGCCGCGGCCGGCCAAGAGAACAAATGAGAGAACAATTTAATTTCGTAAGGAGAATCAAGAATGGCGAAGGTAGCGTTTCTGGGCTTGGGTGTTATGGGCTACCCCATGGCCGGGCATCTCAAAAACAAAGGCGGGCACGAAGTCACGGTTTATAACCGCACCCACGCAAAGGCCGAGCAATGGGTCAAGCAATATGGAGGCATGGCTGCGCCGACCCCGAAAACCGCCGCCACCGGGAAAGATTTCGTGATGGCCTGCGTGGGCAACGATAATGACCTGCGCGAAGTGACGCTGGGCACCGAGGGCGCTTTTTCCGGCATGGGCAAAGGCACGGTTTTTGTCGATCACACCACCGCATCGGCGGAAATCGCGCGTGAATTGCACGCAGCGGCCCAAAAAAGCGGCTTCGATTTCATTGATGCGCCGGTCTCGGGCGGCCAAGCGGGCGCGGAAAACGGTGCATTGACCGTGATGTGTGGCGGCGAAACCGAACCTTTCGCGCGCGCCGAAAAGGTAATCGCAGCCTATGCCCGCGCTTGCAATCTGATGGGCTCGCCGGGCTCCGGGCAGCTTGCGAAAATGGTCAACCAGATCTGTATTGCTGGTCTCGTACAAGGCCTCGCCGAAGGCATTCACTTCGCCAAGAAGTCTGGTCTCGACGTCGAAAAACTGATCGCCACGATTTCCAAGGGCGCGGCACAGTCCTGGCAGATGGAAAATCGCTACAAGTCAATGGCGGCAGGCAAATTCGATTTTGGCTTTGCCGTTGATTGGATGCGCAAGGATTTGGGGATCTGTCTCGGCGAGGCGCGCAAAAACGGCGCGCATTTGCCGGTCACCGCGCTGGTGGATCAGTTCTATTCCGAAGTGCAGGCCATGGGCGGCAAGCGCTGGGACACGTCGAGTTTGATCGCGCTGCTGGATCGGTAAAATTTTTTTAACCTAACGTGCCCGGAGGGCCGCCGGGCACGTCTCGAACTTACGCGCCTGCGCTTGGCCGTGTGGAAACATCCGCATGCCAACGCTTCACATTGACGCACGCGTCGGGAACGGCGAGCCGCGCGGGCTTCATAAAATCGAGCGCGCAAAGCGCGGTGATATCGGCCACCGTGTAACGGTCACCGGCCATAAACGGCCTATTTTTCAGTTCGCCATCGAGTATGCGCAGAAACTCGGCAATGCGCGGTTTGTTGGCCTCTGCCCAGGCCGGCACCTGCGGCACTTCCAGCTCCCTCATTGCCGGGTGTGTGTGGCGGAAGACGTGCGCCACCGGAAAGAATAGATTGAGTTCAGCCCGCCTGTTCCACATTTCGACGAATGCGATCTCTTTCGCGCCCACGCCAAACAATGGCGGGGTCGGGCGCATGGCTTCTAGGTAGCGGCAGATCGCAATCGATTCAGTGATAACAGCGCCGTCGTCGAGCACCAGTGCAGGCAAACGCTGAAGAGGATTGATAGCGCCATAGTCCGGCGTCAAATGCTGCTTGGCCGCAATATCGACCTGCTCGGTGGGGATGGTCATGCCCTTTTCAGCTAGAAATATACGCACGCGGCGGGGATTTGGCGCCAGTGTGCTGTCATAAAGCTTCATCTGCCGTTCCCCTTCGAAGGTGTTGCCGCCTATATTGCATCCGATTCCCCTTGTGAGACCTTGGCGTGATCGTCAGTCCTTGCAAAAAAATTTGCTCGCTCGACGCCAAATCCGGGCTATGCCGCGGATGCGGCCGCACCACTGATGAGATCGCGCGCTGGGGCACGATGACGGACGCCGACCGCAAACGCATCATGTGTGAGCTGACAACACGGTGCGCCAACATGCAAAATTCAATAACGATCGACAAGAGGTTGACTTCGTGAACCGTCGCTTGACTTGGTTGGTTGTTTTCGGCCTTGCGCTGACTCTGGTCGTTTATATGGCCAGCAGCAGCGAAGACGGAATTACCGGCTTGCTGCATCATGAAGTTGGGGATTCCACGCGCAGGATCGTGCTAGCAATTTGCCTGATCGGTTTTGCGCTAGTGGCGTTCCGCAAGCAACTCTTGCAGGCGCTGGAGGCCACGTTATTTTGGGGACTGATCATCCTTGTCCTTGTCGTCGGCTACTCGTATCGCGCCGAATTGCGCGATGCGCGCGATCGTGTACTGGCGGAGCTAATACCCGGCTATGTGGCCGATCAGGGCCGCACCGTCGAGATCGTGCGTGGGCAGGATGGTGATTTCACCATTACCGCCTATGTCAATGGCGTTGACATTCCGATGGTGCTCGATACGGGCGCCACGTCAGTGGTGCTGACGCCAGACGCCGCGCGCGCGGCCGGCTTGCCGGTAGACGCGCTCGAATATTTGACCAAGATCGACACCGCCAACGGCCGTACCCAAGCAGCTTCCGTCACGCTCGATCGCATCGGCGTGGGCCACCTCACCGAGCACTCGGTGCCGGCGCTGGTCGCCAAGCCAGGTCAACTCAAACATAATTTGCTCGGCATGAGCTTTCTCGACCGCTTGGAAAGCTGGGACGTGCGTGGCGACAGGCTACGCATGCGGGGTGGGCTTTGAGGGAGCGGCGAGGAAACGTAGCCCGCCTTGAGCGTAACGCCCGGGGAACAATGGATAAGCTGCTCCCGGGTTGCGCTTCGCTTCACCCGCGCTACAGCTACGGCAAAACGATCACGCCGCAGCCAAATCTTTTTCGCTCTCGCGCACCAGCGCCAGCGCAGCGCGTAAAACCGATGCGTCGGCGCCCGCCTTCACCGCCTCCGTCGCCAGATGCCGGCGAAAAGCGCGCGCGCCGGGCACGGCGCGAAACAGGCCGAGCACATGGCGCGTGACGGCGTGAAGCCGCACGCCATTCGATAGTTCTCGCTCGATGTAAGGAATAAGCGCAAGCCCTGCGTCCTTGGCTGACGCAAAGGGCGCTGGTTCGCCAAACAGCCAGGGATCGACGCTTAAAAGCCGCCACGGCTCCTGGTAAGCCGCGCGGCC
Organism: uncultured Pseudomonadota bacterium; assembly: GCA_963697535.1. Classification (GTDB taxonomy): domain Bacteria; phylum Pseudomonadota; class Alphaproteobacteria; order Rhizobiales; family Xanthobacteraceae; genus Pseudolabrys. Next base: position 2,662,365 of record OY969085.1, read on the forward strand.
CATCATCACGCCATCTAGGTTGCCCCGTTCGGCTTGCGCCTGTTCCAGGCTTGTTATGCCGCCGTTGAGGATGATGGAAAGATCGGGATACGCAGCCTTAAGCCGCTGCACGAGCGCATAATCGAGCGGCGGGACTTCGCGATTCTCGCGCGGCGACAAGCCCTTCAGCCAGGCCTTGCGCGCATGCACGATCAAGGCATCGAGGCCCGCTCGCTTGACGATGTCGGTGAAAGCGAACAGCGTTTCGGCCGGATCCTGTGCGTCGATGCCGATACGGCACTTCACCGTCACCGGCACTTTCACCGCCGCTTTCATGGCGGCGACGCCATCGGCGACAAGCTTGGGCTCTGCCATCAAGCACGCGCCGAAGCGGCCCTCCTGCACGCGATCCGACGGACAGCCGACATTCAGATTGATTTCGGCATAACCGAATTCCTCGCCGATGCGCGCCGATTGCGCCAAAGCCCGCGCATCGCAGCCGCCGAGCTGCAAGGCCACCGGCTGCTCGAACGCATCGAAACCCAAGAGCCGCGCGCGATCGCCGCGCAACACCGCGCCGGTGGTGAGCATTTCGGTATAAAGCAACGCACGGCGCGTGAGCAGGCGATGGAAAAACCGGCAATGCCGGCCGGTCCACTCCATCATCGGCGCGACGCAAAAGCGCCGCGCGGCAGCGACCGCGACAGATGTCGAGAATGTCGTCATGCGCAGTTCAGATGGGGCAGATAAGACTTGGGAGCAATACTTATTGTAAAGATTATGTCCTCTAATCTCCTGCTGAGAGCCTGCCGGAAATGACGTGAGTCAAATCAATTAGTTACCTGCCATCTCGCCGCTCCCGTCATGGCCGGACTTGTCCCGGCCATCTACGACTTGCTTGCTGAAATGCGCCGGCGCGAAGAGGCTTTGAAGCGGTTGCGTAAATTCCGGCGCCGTCTACCCCCCGGATACAAATTCGATCGGGAAGAGGCGAATGCCCGCCGCTGATTCGTTCTTCGACACGAATATTTTGCTTTATCTCTTGTCCGATGACGCAACGAAAACAGATCGTACGGAGGTGCTTCTCGCCGCAGGCGGCGTCATCAGCGTGCAGGTTCTCAACGAATTCGCCTCGGTTGCGCTTGGCAAGAAGGCATTGGATTTCGGCGAACTGGGGGAGATTTTCGCGGCCATTCGCGCCGCCTGCACGATCAGGCCCCTCGACATCGAAACCCACGACCTTGGTTTTCGGATAGTGGCGCGATATCGCTTCTCGGTATACGACAGCATGATTGTAGCCGCGGCGCTGAAAGCCCGCTGCTCTATCCTCTATTCGGAGGATTTACAGCACGGGCAGAGGATCGACCATCTTTCGATCCGCAATCCGTTCATTGAATAGCGGCCCGCGCCTATAGGATGGATCGAGCGAACCGCGAGAAACCGATCATTTCCTGTTGAAATCTCGGCTGCGACGGGTTTTGCTTACGCTCAACTCATCCTACGACGTAGCCCGTAGGGTGGATTAGCGCAGCGTAATCCGCCGTTTTATTGCAAGTCGCGGCGGGTTACGCCGAAGGCCTAACCCGCCTACCAGGCTACGAGGGCGACGGGGACCTCACATGCGACTAAGGCCACGCCATCCATGGCTCGGCGCGGCCGGGTATCGTCTGGCGCTCCCGCTTTTCAATCGCTTTTTCGAGAGGCGGCGGATTTATCGCAGCGACAGCGCCTTCGCGCGCGCGCGCATAGCCGCCATCAGAGACAAAATCGAGCGCGGCGAGACGGTTTATCTCGCCGGCATATCCGCCGCCGGCACCCATAATTCAGGCGTCGCGCTGATCGAAGTCACCCGCGTGCAAGGGCCACGGCTTCTGTTCAATAACGAAGAAGAGCGCTTCTCGGGGCTCAAACACAGCAATGCCTTTCCGAAATTATCGATCGAAGCATTGCAGGACGCGCTTGCCGACATGGGGCTCGATATCGGCCGTATCGACGGCTGGTTCAGCGCCTGGGATTACGCCGCCTTCCACGCCACGCTGATCCGCACGGTCTTGGAAGAAGCCCCAGCGAGTTCTCGGATTGCTCACCGGCGAGCCGACACCCATGTTTGATTTGCGCGATCTCGACCGCGGCATGCGCGCCTCGCGCCATCTCGGCCGGCAGTTGGGGCTAAGCGAGGAAGTGCCGTTCGTCTGCACGCCGCATCATCAAAATCACGCATGGTTTTCGTATGCCACCTCGCCTTTCGCCGCCGACGGCGAGCCGGTCCTGGTGGCCGTCCTGGACGGTATGGGCGATCGCGGCGCGATCTCCATCTTTCATTGTGAACGCGGCCGCATGCGCGGGCTTTACGAAAGCGACAGCGTGTTCGAACTCGCTGGGCATTTTTTACACCATGATCGCATCGACCCAAGGCGGATGGACCTGGCTCTCCTGCGAAGGCCGCTATATGGGCGCCACCGCCTATGGCGACACAGATCGCGCCGCCAACCCTTATTACGCGCCGCTGCGGGCGATCTTCAAACTCTTGCCGCAGGGGCGCGTTGCGCTCAACCGCGATCTCGCTTATTGGCCGCGCGACATCATGCGCAAGCCTTACAGCAAGGCGCTGATCGACATCCTTGGTCCCCCGATCGCGCAGAAAGACATGTGGAATCCGGATGCCGTATTGCGCATCGAAGACACACAGCACAGCGAAAATACCCGCGCGCGGCTGGATAAAGCGGCGGCAACGCAAATGGTGTTTGAAGACGCGCTCATGCACATCCTTGCGCATCATCTGCGCGCAACCGGGCTGGAGCGGCTGGTGCTCACCGGCGGCACGGCGCTGAACGCGCTGGCCAATATGCGCGTGCTGGAGCATTTCGACGGAAATTTTTACCGGCGCGAGCTTGGCCGTAACACGCGGCTGCATCTATGGGTGCCGCCCACGCCAAACGATGCGGGCGTACCCATCGGCGCGGCTTATATGGGCGCTTATCTCGCAGGCTACGGCGTCGGCGCGCCTTTCACGCATGGCTTTTATTGTGGCGCGTCGCCGCGCGAACGCGACATTCGCGCAGCGATGACCGCAAGCCCGGACGTCGAATGCATCGAATTGCGGCCGGTGCGCGATGATGCGACACGCGCGCGTTACGCGGATTTCATGGCCTTTATGACGTCGCAGGATGCAATCTTCGCGCTCTATCAAGGCGCCGCCGAAACCGGCCCGCGCGCGCTCGGTCATCGCTCGATTCTGGCAAACCCGTGCAATCCGCAAACCCGCGCCAACCTCAATGCGCGGGTGAAATTCCGCGAGGCGATCCGTCCGCTCGCGCCGATAATGACGCTTGAAGCGGCGCAACAATTCTTCGAACTATTGGACGGCGCGAGCGATGACGATTACAACGCCTATAATTACATGGTGCTGACCGCGCGGGCCAAACCGCAGGCGCGAACGCGCATACCTTCGGTTATTCATGCGGACGGCACCGGGCGCCTACAGATCGTGCGTGAGGCGACCGATCCGCTCGTTTATGCTTACCTGAAGGCACTCGGGCAGCGTATCGGCGTTGAAGTCGCGGTTAATACGTCTTTCAACGTCGCGGGGCCGATTGCGCAGACACCGCAGCAGGCAGTTGAAACACTGCGTCGCGCCAAAGGGCTTGATGCTGTGCTGATGATTTCCGAGGAAGGCGCGGTATTTGTCGCCTTGCACGCCGGCGCTGATGGCTCGGGCGGAGCGCGGTTCAAGCAATGGCTCGCCGAATGGCAAAGTGAGAGCGGGTGGGCTCTCTCAACCTATCACCGTAACCTCCGACGGTGAAATGTTCGCTCAGCGGACGCCGTCCTCAATTCACTCCAGCGGTCCGCCGCTCTTGATGCGTACGGGGCGAAAGCCGGCATCGTCCATGGCCGCCATGATTTCGGAGGCGTGCGCTTCACGCCCAGCCGGGTCGCGATCAATCCCAAAATTCCGAGCCGATCGGGGAGGGGCCGGCCTCCGCAGCGGTATCAAGTTCGACCTCGTTGGCGCAAGCTATGCAAACCCTTCGCCGCCGCGGCAGGAAAGGCCTTCCGCATTTGATCTCGTGATCACTCTGCCTGCGACACAATCTTCGTCAAATCCGCCAAAATCTCGGTAATGAAATGCTCTAGATCCGGCATTTTAACGCGTTTGAGCCGCTCGGCGGTGAGGATCGCGCGTACACGGACAAAGCTTTTGTCGAGATCGCGGTTGATGAGGACGTAATCATATTCGCGCCAATGCGAAATTTCCTCCAGCGCGTTGCGCAGGCGCTGGCCAATGGTCGCCTGGCTATCCTCGGCGCGGCGCTCCAAACGTGCCTTCAACTCCTCCGCCGACGGCGGCAGTACAAAGACACTCACCACGTCGTCGCGCATTTTTTCGAGAAGCTGGCGGGTGCCTTGCCAATCGATGTCGAACAGCACGTCGCTGCCCTCGGCGAGCGCTTTTTCCACCGGCTCGCGCGGGGTGCCGTAATAATTGCCGTGCACCTCGGCCCATTCCAACAATTCGCCACCCTCGCGCATGGCTTGAAAACGGCGCGGCGAGACGAAATGATAATGAACGCCGTCAATTTCGCTCGGGCGCCGCCGCCGCGTCGTCGCGGAGATTGAGAGCACGACGTTTTCGACCTGCTCGAGCAAATTGCGCGACAACGTCGTCTTGCCGGCGCCGGAGGGTGACGACAGGACAAACATAATGCCGCGCCGGCCGATGTCGTGTGCTGCGTTCATCGCAATTTGGTTCACTCGAGATTCTGCACTTGCTCGCGAAATTGTTCGACCACACCTTTGAGCTGCAAGCCGATATTGGTGAGTTCCACATCATTGGCTTTGGCGGTGAGCGTGTTTGATTCGCGGGTAAGCTCTTGTGCGAGGAAGTCGAGTTTGCGGCCGATGGCGCCGCCTTCGGCGAGAAGCCTCGTTGCCTGCGCCGTGTGCGAGGCGAGCCGATCGATCTCTTCCCGGATATCGGCCTTGGTGGCGAGGATGATCGCCTCCTGATAAAGACGATCACGGTCAAAACGCTCCGAGGCTGACAGAAGCGCCGCCACCTGTTCGGCAAGCCGTATCTTGATGGCCTCCGGTTTGCGGCCGGGGTCGGTTTCCGCGCGCGCGGTCAAGCGCGCAATCTCCTCAAGCCGTGCCGACAGAAGCCGGCCGAGGGTCGCGCCTTCATCCTGCCGCATGGCAATTAAAGCTATGAGCGCTTGTTCGAAGCCGGCAATGATCGCCGCTTCGGCGACGCGGCGATCGTCTTCGCGCTCTTCTTGCTCGGTGATTTCCATGACGCCCTTGAGCGAGAGGATGCCGTCGAGCGTTGGCGGCGATGCCTCGACCTTGCCCGCGAGCCCGCTGAGCGACGCCAATACGGCCTTGAGCACCGGCTCATTGATTTTGACGGCCGGCGCAACACCTTTACGGTCGACGGTCAGACTGGCATAGATCGTTCCGCGCGAGAGTTTCTCGGCCGCGCGCGCGCGCGCCGGAACTTCCACGACATCCCAACCGGGCGGAAGACGAAAGCGCAGGTCGAAGCCCTTGGCGTTGACCGACTTGAGCTCCCAGCTCCAGACGTAGGCGCCGGCAACGCCATGGCCGCGCGCGAAACCGGTCATGCTCGACAGAGTCATGGATGCTGATCTCGCTTTACGTTATTAAAAATAATCTTATCTCACCACGAGCGGCGTAGCGAAACGACATGGAGGAAGAACGGTCATTGCGTAACACAAAAAAACTACCTTTCTGGCAGTGCGATTTCGAGAAGCTTCGAGTAAGTATTGGGTAATTTATTCGTGTAAGCATTGAGTGATTCAGGAACATTTTCCGATAAAGTCGGCCGTCTACTACACTCTCTTTCTACGTCGTTAAATTCACCCTGATATACATGATACCCCCATGCTTCCAAGAATAATTATACTTCCATAGATAATTGTAATGTTGTCCGATCGGCTGGGCTGATTTTGGCAAGAAGCGCCGTATAGACTTTTTCCATATCGGCTTCAGTTACTTTAGCATCAGTACATCGATTTATTGTCATTAATTCATAATATACCCCGTTCACGTCACAACCCGAAATTCCTTTGGGTTGATGACGCGGAAATTATCGGTGACCGAATTGAGGAGATCGGCCCAGTTCCTGGGCACCGTTTCCCGTAGAAAGCCAAGCGTCGCATTGGCGAATTGAGCGCAGGTTGCGTAAGCTTTGTTGTGCGTGACGTTTTTGTGCATGAGGCCCCACAACCGTTCGATCGGATTGAGATGCGGGCAATAGGCTGGGATGAAATGCAGCTTAATGCGGCATCCCGGCCGGGCGAGCCATTCCCGCACCAGCATGGCGTGATGATAGCGCGCGTTGTCCAGAAAAACATGGATGCGCGCCGACAACGGATAGAGCGCCTCGATCGATTCCAGGAGCCGTATCGTTGAGACGGCGTCGATGGTCTGCGCCTCGATCATGCGGGTTTGCCCGGTTGCGAGGTCGATCGCGCCGTGAATGTTGATGCGCTCGCGCCCGCTCGTTTGTTCGATGGCGATCTTCTCTTGTTTTGGCGCCCAGCAGCCCGCCGGCCGCGCCGCATGGGTCGGGTGTACGGCGTCTGCGAACAGCACGGCCTCGTCATCGCCCAAGGAATTCAGCAGCTTTTCGTAGCCCTCGATGAAAGCCTTCTGCTTTTCTTTGTCGAGCTTGCGCGGGATGACATCGGGCTTGTGATATTCGAGCCCCAGCCGGTGCAGCAACGCGATCAGCCCCGAACGGCTTTCGTAAACGAGCCCGAATTCCTTCTCGATCCAGGCGCCGACTTGGCGGCTCGAGCGCGGAAGCGCCGCGCTGACAAAGACTTTCAACTTTTCTTGTCGCTCGCCGGTCAACCGGCAAGCGCCGCCCTCGTGGCCGAAGTTCGTCAGGCCCTCCATCCCATCCTTTTCATATAGGCGATACCAGGTACGGATGGTGTCGTCGTCCAGCAATAGAACCTTCGCAATCGCCTCGCAGCTCATCCCATCGTCCAGCAACACCAGCGCGTTCGCGCGCCGGGCCAAACGGTGTGCCGCCGACCCGTTCCGCGCCAACGCGATCAGCTCTTGCCGCAATTTGCTGTCCAAAAATCCAGAGCGTATCATCCGTCCGGTAGAATCCGAATCGCCCCGTTTGGCAAGGGCAATATTCGGATTTCACGGGAGTCGGGGTATATAAAGAAAAACCATTGGCTGGCACCGACCTCAAATCCACCAAGCACAACAGTGCCGCGTAAACCAAATAAAGCAGGATCGAGTTGCGCTTCATGATTTTCTCATGCCGCCGATTTGCGCGGCCGGCCGCCGAGCCTACCATTGGCGCGCGCGGCCGCCGCTTTGGTCCTGGATTTGGCTTTGCCTCCCCGTTGTCCCAGCCGAGCGGCCATCCAATTTCGGGGGCCGAGAAAACCTTCCAAGAGGGCGGGCAAATAGATGTCCGCGTCCAATTTTGGAAAATGCAATCCAAATCCGGATGGGCTGATGTCGATCACGGAAAGGTCCGACGGCTTCGCCTGCGTCAGGCCTTGCACCGCGCTCGGCGCGAAAGCTACTTCGAGGCCACTGGCAAGACGCACCACGATACGTCCGATGCGCCGGTCGTGATACGCCGCGATGGCCGCCGGTACGGCGGCGCGCATTTTTGCGGCCTTTGCATTTGCCTGCCTAAATTCGTCACGCTTCGCCATGGATTTTTCTCTCCATGCATCAAACAGAAGCCCCAAATTCGCAGCCAAGCACGCCCTGATCCAGCCTATGTCCTTTGCCGCGAATCCAAAATTCTCGCGTAGTTCCGGCGGCCCATGAGGCGCATTCAAACTAAAAACCGCTTCACAAGCGGCGCCAATGACATGCACATGCGCCGGACGATGATCGTTCGGATAAACAACGATTCTCAGCCCATCGATGCGCAGGATTGTTGGCATTAAATTTATCAAAAACCCAAGCGCTTGGGAACTGTAAAAATCGATACTTCATCTGTTGATGATCGATGGCGATACGCCCGGTGCATCGTTCGGCACTTTATTGGCAGGTTGCGTTGGTTGGGTTCCCGGCGCCGTCCCATTGTGTTCTAGCGCCCGCAAGCGGGCGACGTTTTTCTGATGCTCGGCATAACTCTCGGAAAAGACATGGCCACCCCTGCCGTCGGCCACGAAATACAGGTCCTTGGTGCGCGCCGGCCTGGCCGCCGCCTCTAACGACGCACGGCCGGGATTGGCGATCGGCCCCGGCGGCAAGCCGTCGATCGCATAAGTATTGTACGGCGTCGGCTGTTCGATATCACTCTTCATAATGGGACGGCCGAGCGAGCCCTTGCCGCCCACAAGCCCATAGATAATGGTCGGGTCCGACTGCAATCGCATTTTGTTTTTGAGGCGATTGACGAAAACCGCCGCCACGCGCGACCGTTCATCGGCCCGGCCTGTTTCCTTCTCAACGATCGAAGCAAGTATGACCAATTGCTCCGGCGTCACGATCGGCAAATCCGGCGCGCGATGTTTCCAAACCTCGTCGACAGTGCGTTTATGCGCTTGGCTCATGCGTTGGACGATCTGCTGGCGTGTCATGCCGCGGGTGAAATTATACGTCTCTGGCAAGAGCGAGCCTTCGCGTGGTATCTCGGTGATCTGCCCAAACAGGCCGCTGTTCTCCAATAGCCTGGCCACGATCTGCTCCGATGTCAGCCCTTCCGGCACAGAAAAAAGGTGCTGTACGACCTTGCCGCTGATAATCGTATTCACCACGTCAGCGACGCTCGCATGTTTACTGAATAAATATTCGCCGTGTTTGAGGCCGCCGTGCGCTTTAAGCGCGATGACGCTGCCGATGAAGACAAATGGCTGGTCGATCACACCCTCGCGTACCAACAAATCGGATATTGCGCGAATACCGAGCCCGCGCGGAATATCCACGATCTTATCCTCGGCCAACGGGCCCGAAGCGTCGAAGCGTTGTTTACCGACATAAAGGCCCGCACCGAGAATGAGGCCGATCAAGATAAGGACGGTGAAAAGCGCATTGCCCGCGATCACGACAGGGTGACGCACCCGCCTGGAATAGCGTTTTGGTGGCGGCACGCGCTCCGGCTCGAGCGCCGCGCGCGGACTTCGAAGTAAAATCGGTTTGCCGCCGGGCGGAGGGGGCCATCCTGCCCCGCCACTCCCGACGTGCGCGCCCTCGCCACCTGGGCGATCTTCGGACGCTGGCATAGCTAAATGCTCCCTCCTGCGATCGGCATCAAAAAGTCACGTTGCACGCGGATCCCTTTATCAAGCCAATCGACCAATGTTCCACTGTCCGTAAAACGTTGCATAAGCGATAGCAAAAACAAAACGGCAGAACTTTTACGGTCGGAAAGAAAGGTGGCAAAATGCTGCTTCGCCGGTGCTTTCTTACGGGCCATAACGGCGAAAAACGAGTGAGGCATTGGTACCGCCAAAGCCAAATGAATTCGACAGCGCGGTGTTGATTTCGCGTTTACGCGCCCGCTGCGGCACAAGGTCGATGGCGGTATCGACTGATGGATTGTCGAGATTGATAGTCGGCGGGGCGACGCCATCGCGGATGGCCAAAATCGAAAAAATGGCTTCGACCGCGCCGGCCGCGCCAAGCAAATGACCGATGCAGGATTTGGTCGACGACATCGAAATCCGCGCGGCATCATTACCGATAAATTTCTGCACGGCGCCGAGCTCAATCTCATCCGCCATGGTTGAAGTACCATGCGCGTTGATATAATCGAGATCGCCCGCGCTCATGCCCGCGCGGCGCATCGCCATGGACATGCAGCGATAGGCCCCATCGCCGTCCGGGGACGGCGCGGTGATGTGGTAGGCGTCACCCGACAGGCCATAACCTATAAGTTCGGAATAAATTTTAGCACCGCGCGCTTTGGCGTGTTCCAGCTCCTCGAGCACCACAATGCCGGCGCCCTCGCCCATCACAAAACCGTCGCGATCCTTATCATAAGGGCGCGAGGCACGCGTTGGATCATCGTTGAACGCGGTCGAGAGCGCGCGCAGCGCCGAAAAGCCTGCGAGCGCAATGCGGTTCACCGGCGACTCCGCCCCGCCCGCCACCATGACGTCGGCATCACCGAACCCAACCAGGCGTGCGGCATCACCAATCGCATGCGCGCCCGTCGAGCAGGCCGTAACGACCGCGTGGTTCGGACCTTTCAAGCCGAACTCGATCGACACATAGCCGGAGGCGAGATTGATGATACGGCCTGGAATAAAGAATGGTGATACACCGCGCCGCGGGCCTTTTTCCTGTAACGCAATAGCGGTTTCGGCGATCCCTTCAATGCCGCCAATGCCCGAACCGATCATGACGCCGGTCGCCGTCTGATCTTGGTGGCTCTTGGGATGCCAGCCGGCGTCAGCTAGCGCTTGCCGCGCCGCGCACATCGCAAAGACAATGAACTCATCGACCTTGCGCTGCTCCTTCGGCTCCATCCAGTGATCGGGATTGTAGGTGCCATTTGAGCCGTCGCCGCGCGGGATTACACAAGCGATTTTCGCCGCGATATCGGAGACGTCGAAATGCCCGATACGCTTGGCCCCGCTCTCGCCCTTAAGAAGGCGCTGCCATGTCGCCTCCACGCCACAGCCGAGCGGCGTGAGCATGCCCATTCCGGTAACGACAACACGTCTCATGGCCGGCTCCGAGCAATTTAACCGTTTTATGCAGCCGAGCCTACGCCGCCCAGGGGGCAACGTCCGCGACTTAAAGTACCGGAAATTGTATCAAAGAACGCGAGCAAAGCAGCACCCGCCGAAACGGGATGCGAATGTTTGAATCGGACCACTAGCGCAGCGCACCTAGCCTTTGGCGTTCTTTTCGAGGAATTTCACGGCGTCGCCGACGGTGAGAATGGTCTCCGCGGCATCGTCCGGAATTTCGCAACCGAATTCCTCCTCGAACGCCATCACGAGTTCGACGGTATCGAGACTGTCGGCGCCAAGGTCATCAATAAAGCTCGCTTGTTCGGTCACCTTGTCGGGTTCGACACCCAGGTGCTCCACGACGATTTTTTTCACCCGCTCGGCAATGTCACTCATCGTTCAACCTCGTTGTTTTAGATTGGCTGCAATCCGAAATCGCATTAATCCGAAATCACATTGCAACTATCGCGGTACGGCCTCGTCGTGGTTGACGCTGGCGAGATAGTGTCGATCACGGAGCGCTTATCAGCGACCTCCCGGGATCGGCCAACCCCCGCCTGGCCAAACTGTCGGTTACCACAGTTCATTTGCGTTGACTAGTGTTGTGACTCTAACGCTTGTTTCGTCCGAGCAAAGCAAACTTATGGAGTTGTAACACAGGGCCAATCCCCGTCATCCTGAGGTGCTCGGCCATCGATCTCGGGTTTACCCGAGATCGATGCTTTAGCGGCCAAGTCGGCTAAAGCCGACTTGGCCGGCCGAGCCTCGAAGGATGATCGGCCCCCAACCGAAAGGTCCAGGTCCACGGATGTCGGGTATACCCGACATCCGATCCAAAACTACGCATGTCGGGTATACCCGACATCCGATCCAAAACTACGCAAGTCGGCAATAACCGACTTGCGATGGCTCGCGCGCGGTTCGCGCGCGAGCGCCTCAGAACGACGGAAGAATTTGTGAATCATCCGTCAGTGACACAACACTAGTGGAGTGGATTTGACATTCGCTACCAACTTGACCACCAGCGCTGGTAGCTTAACCGAGGAAGCTTCGCAACACTAACGCCAGGCCTGTGTATTTCGGTTACATCATGGCCATGCCGCCGTTGACGTGGATTGTTTGCCCGGTAACGTAAGCGGCTTCGTTGGACGCAAGGTAGAGCACGGCCGCCGCAACATCGGCCGGGGTTCCGAATCGAGCCGCCGGCACCCGCGACAAGATCATCTCGCGCTGCTTTTCATTAAGCTTGTCCGTCATAGTGCTGGTGATGAGGCCGGGAGCCACGCAATTGGCCGTGATATGGCGCCTGGCATATTCCGCCGCGACCGATTTCATCATACCGACCATGCCGGCCTTGGACGCGGCGTAGTTCCCCTGCCCAGGATTGCCGGTAAAACCGACCACCGATGAAATGCCGATTATTCGGCCCCAGCGCCGGCGTAACATACGTGTGACAGCGGCGCGCGTCAGCCGGAAGGTGGCGGTCAGATTTACGTCGATGATCTTGTCCCAATCCTCATCACGCAACTGAACAAATAGATTGTCCCTATTGACCCCGGCATTTGCGACCAGAATGTCGAGTTTTTCCATTCTCTCTTCGGCCGCCGGCACCAAGGCCTCAACCGCGTTTTTGTCGGCAAGATCGCAAGGCAACACGTGCACCCGCGCCGCCAAGTCAGAGGCAAGCTTGTCAAGTTGCTCCCGGCGCGTACCGGAAATGGCCAGCGTCGCTCCCTGCCCGTGCAGCGCGCGCGCAATGGCTTCGCCGATTGCGCCGGTGGCGCCGGTGACCAAGGCGGTCTTGCCGCTCAAATCGAACATAGTGTTCCCCTTGAAATTCTTCAGCCGCGTGCGGCTTTGAAAGCCGTGATGTCATCGGGCGTGCCGATAGCGACCGCATTTGCACCTTCGGCAATGCGCTTGATCAAGCCGCTCAGCACCTTGCCGGCGCCCACTTCGTAAAACGTCGTCACACCCGCCTGCGCCATCATGCTCGTCAATTCACGCCAACGCACCGTGCCGGTGACCTGCGCGACCAAGGCGCGCGCAATCTCGGTCGGCTCGGAAATCGCCTTGGCCAGCACATTCGAAACGACCGGCGTCAGCGGGGTCTTGATTTTGATCTTGGCGAGCGCCTCGGCCATCACTGCCGCGGCCGGCTGCATCAAGGCGCAATGGAAAGGCGCCGACACCGGCAAAAGCATCGCCCGCTTGGCGCCTTTGCCTTTGGCGATTTCTACGGCGCGCTCGACCGCGGCTTTGTCGCCGGACACCACGACTTGGCCGCCGCCATTGTCATTAGCGGCCTGGCACACTTGGCCCCGGGCCGCTTCGGCGGCAACCGCGGCCGCGGCCGCAAATTCGAGGCCGAGAAGCGCGGCCATGGCCCCGACACCGACTGGAACGGCTTTTTGCATCGCCAGGCCACGCGTACGCAGCAGGCGCGCCGTATCGGCAATGCTGAACGCACCCGCGGCGGCCAGCGCCGAATACTCGCCAAGCGAGTGACCGGCAACAAATTGCGCTTCGCGGGCAAGATCGAGCCCCGCTTCGGCCTCCAGCACACGCATCGCCGCAAGCGATGCCGCCATCAGCGCCGGCTGCGCGTTTTGCGTCAGCGTGAGTGTCTCCTGCGGGCCTTCAAAAATAATGGCGCTCAGTTTTTCGCCGAGCGCATCGTCGACCTCGGCAAAGACTTCTTTGGCGGGCGGAAATTGATCGGCCAAAGCCTTGCCCATGCCCACGGTCTGGCTGCCCTGCCCCGGAAATACGAATGCAACCCCCATAACTTCTGCCTTTTTCCGTGTATTCTGATATCCTAAAGTCGCGCCGAAAAACACTGCCGACAGGTCTCATGTCAAGTTGCGAGGAGGATCATGCCAATAAGCCATGAGATCCAATTCTGGCAAAAGGTTTCCGCAGATCTTGGGATTGAAATCGTTACGCCCGTTGAAATTGCTCTTCCCTATCCATATCGGTAACGCTATCTGCTCTTGTGAAGAATTTTGGCGCAGAGCTCCGCATGGCCGTAGACGCGAAATTACGACTCGATCCACCCGCACAGCAAAAGCTTAGTCGAGTGTGGTTGCGGATTTTCATCCTTTGACAGCGCGCCAGATGATTATAATCGGAAGTCCATGATCGAGGTTCTAGTGGTCCGATTGGGGGTGGTCAGGAAGGCCGGGAAAAAAGCCGGCTTGGCTGGCATAACATCTTCCATTGCGTTTTTACCGAAAACGCCTATAACCTCGCCCACTCCGTCGGACTTGGTTGGAAGCTGAACGGACGGCTGGATTTTCGCGGTGTGCGCGAAAATTCGGTAGGCCCTAAAAAGCCGGCGTCCCGTGTTTCCACCTTCAGAGCATTCGAGCCTTTCCCGAAGGGGCTCGAGGGGCTAGGCGCCAGGATCGCGGACGTCGGAAACCGTTATTGTCGGAAACCGTTATTTCGGCCAAGCAAGGGAAAGGCTTTTTCATGCCGTTATACGAACACGTTGTCCTTGCGCGCCAAGATTTGAGCGCGCAGCAAGTTGAGGATTTGGCCACGCAGCTCTCGGGCGTCATCACGCAGATGGGCGGCAAGGTCGGCAAGAACGAATATTGGGGGCTGAAGTCCCTCACCTATCGCATGAACAAAAATCGCAAAGCGCATATGACTTTGCTCAATATTGAGGCCCCTGCGGCGGCGATCGACGAAATCGAGCGGCAGGAACGGCTCAGCGAAGATGTCCTGCGCTATCTGACCATTCGCGTCGACGAACTCGAGCAGGGTCCGTCGGCCATGATGCGCAAAGCCGAGCGCGATGAACGCCGCGATGAACGCCGCGACGAACGCCGCGGCGAGCGCCGCCCGCGTCGCGACGAATTGGGCGATGATGCCGAGCAGATTGCGACGGAGGAATAGTCATGGCATTCGCACCGCAAGGCGGCGCCCGCCGCCCGTTTTTCCGCCGCCGTAAGACGTGCCCGTTTTCCGGCGCTAATGCGCCGAAGATCGACTACAAGGACGTGAAGCTATTGCAACGCTATGTATCGGAGCGTGGTAAGATCGTGCCGAGCCGCATCACTGCCGTCTCGGCCAAGAAGCAGCGCGAGCTCGCGCAAGCAATCAAGCGCGCGCGCTTCCTCGGTTTGCTGCCTTACGTCATTCGTTGATCGAATTCGTCCTCACGGAAGGGAACGGCAGTGCGGGATCTCGAAAAGTGAGGACTGAAGGCAAAAGTGCCTCATCCTTCGCGACGCAGGCTTCGGTCCTCACAGGACGAGGAAATTAAACAAGGCTTCGGGGATCAGCCGTGAAGCCGATGGTTGGGGCGGGCGTTTGACCCGTCTCTAACCGCTCAGACGGAGCGGGACAGCTCGTGATGATACAGCTTGGCTTGGTTTCCATCGGTGCTGGCACTGCGGCGGCTTTGCTGATTGCCTCGGTAACGTCGGGCACGTTACTTTCCGTTCCCCTATTTTATCTCGCATCGCTGCCAATCATGATTGCCGCCATCGGTTGGAGTCATTGGGCAGGGTTGATCGCCGCCGTCCTCGCCGCGCTCGCTCTCAGCATCACCTTCGATAGCACCTTGTTTATTCCATTTTTGAGCGCCGTCGGCGCGCCTGCCTGGTGGCTCTCTTATCTCGCAATGTTGGCGCGGCCTTTGCCGTCGCATCCCGGCGCGAGTGGCTCGATCAACAACGCCGGCACCGATCGAGGTGGCGTTGGGCTCGAATGGTATCCGCCCGGACGGCTGGTCGTGTGGTCGGCCTTGCTCGCCGCGCTGATTGTCGCAAGCGCCATCCCTAAATTCGGTTTCGATACCCAGAGCTTCCACGCGGGACTGCGTGAGGCGCTCACGCGCGTATTGCCGGTCGACACTCGGCAGCTCGACACTGGCGCGACCTCGGCGGGCGTCATCAATTCGCAGCATTTGCTCGACATTTTTGTCGAGGTGCTACCCCCGGCCGCCGCCGCAGTTGCCACCTTCACCGGCCTCTTGAATTTATGGCTTGCGGCCCGCGTCGTGAAATTGTCCGGACGGCTCGCAAGACCGTGGCCATCACTATCCACAATGACCTTCCCCGCACCTGTATCCATTTTGCTCGTAGCCGCCATGGCGTTGAGCTTTGCCGGCGGTCTGCTTGGTATCGTTGGCGGCGTTTTGTCGGCAAGCCTCTTGACCGCCTATAGCGTGCTTGGTTTTGCGGTCGTGCATGAAATCACACGCGGGATTGGCGGCCGGCCGTTTCTGCTCGCCGGTGTTTATGCCGTCGTGCTGACCTTGGGTTCGCCTATCTTGTTGCTCTGCCTTCTCGGCCTCGTTGACGCCACCTTCGGCCTGCGCGAACGCGTGATGACCAAACGCGGACCATCCTGAGGGCGATAAATGAATGCAAGAGAACACCTCTGACTCAACAATAAATTCAGACAAGGAGTAGCAATAATGGAAGTGATTTTACTCGAACGCATCGGCAAGCTCGGCCAGATGGGCGACGTCGTGCGCGTGAAAGACGGCTTTGCCCGAAATTTCCTGCTTCCACGCGGCAAGGCGCTGCGTGCCAGCACGCAGAACAAGACCCGCTTTGAAAATATGAAAGCCGAGTTGCAACAGCGCAACCTCGAGGCCAAAGGCGAAGCCGGCAAGCTCGCCGCCCAGATCGACGGCAAAAACTATGTGGTGCTACGCCAAGCGAGCGAGGTCGGGCAATTATTCGGTTCGGTGACCAGCCGTGATATCGCCCGCCTGCTCAAAGACGATGGCACTGAAATCGCGCGCGCGCAGGTCGCGATCGATGCGCCCATTAAATCGATCGGCCACTATAAGGTGCCGCTTGCGTTGCATCCGGAAATCGAAGTTGCGGTGACAGTCATCGTCGCCCGCAGCGCGGACGAAGCCGAACGCATAAAGCGTGGCGAAGACATATCCTTGCCTCGTAGCGAGGAGGAAGAGCGGTCCGCTGCAGCTCTCGCCAAAGCGGAAGAGTTGTTTGAGCCGGGTAGCGACGCGGCCGACGAGCAAGCGGCGGAAAAAACCACCGAGGATAAAAGCGACGACGAAACCTGAGCGGCTCAACGAGCGCGTCTCGCCTTAATCAAGCGTCCGCCGGAAACGGGTCACCGCAATCGTCATGGCTACGAGCATTAGCACTAACAACGCGATCGCATCGTAACGTAAATCGGCAATCGATGAGCCTTTCAGCATGATCGAGCGCACAATGCGCAGGTAATGCGTGAGCGGAAGTATTTCGCCGAACCATTGCGCCCACACCGGCATGCCGGCGAAAGGAAATAGAAATCCCGATAAAAGAATGTTAGGCAAGAAAAACATGATCGCCATCTGCATCGCCTGCAATTGGTTTTGCGCCAGGGTCGAAAACGTATAGCCGATCGACAAATTAGTGGCGATAAATAGCGTGCTCAGCGCCGCCAACATCGCAAGACTGCCGACAATAGGTACACCGAACAAGAAAACGCCGATGCCGATAATCATAGAGGCCTGCACGAAACCAACCACGATGTAAGGAATGATTTTGCCGAGCATGATCTCAACGGGCGAGATCGGCATCGACAACAAGTTCTCCATCGTGCCCCGCTCGATTTCACGCGTCACCGATAGCGCCGTGAAGATCAGCATGGTCATGGTCAGGATCGTGCCGACGAGCCCCGGCACAATGTTGAGCTGCGTCACGCCTGCCGGATTGTAACGCGGGTGCGCGCGAATCTCGAACGGCACGCTGCTGCCGGGAACGGCATGGTCATGCACGAGCGCAGTCGTCACCAGGTTGCCGAGCGCCCCCAAAGCCGAGCCGGAAGCGACCGGATCGGTGGCATCCGCCACGACGAGCATCGCCGGCTTGTCGCCGCGGCGCAGCGCGCGTTCGAAACCGGCCGGAATCTCGATCGCAAATAGTACTCGCCCCGACGCCAGCAATTCATCGAACTCGGATTCATTGCGCGGCTGTTGCGTCACTTTGAAATAACGGGTGTTTTGCAGGGCGGCGAGAATCGAGCGGGAGACATCGCTATGCTCCTGCAGGAGCACGGCCGTCGGCAAATCGCGGGGCATTGTATTGATGGCGTAACCGAACAACATCAGTTGAACGAGCGGAATCATGATGATCATTGCGAACGAGATGCGATCGCGCCGGAGCTGAATGAACTCCTTCAGCAATACCGCCCACGTCCTGCGCCAAAATCCATCACCGACAAGGCGGCGCGGCGCATGCGAGGGAAGCAAGTGCGTCATTGCAAATTGTCCCGCGATCTACCGATCAGATCGATAAAGACGTCTTCGAGCGACGGCTCGGAAAGCCGCCACTCGAGGCCTTCCCGTTGACGATAAGGAGCAATCGCCATTTCCAAAGCATGCATGTCCCGCCCCGACACGTGCAGGCTGGTGCCGAACGGCGCAACCATATCGACGCCCAGCGTGTCGCCAAGCTCGTGCGCCAGTTTCGCCAGTTCATGCGGATCCTTTGAAATCACCACGTAGGTTGTCAGGTTAGCGGAAGCGATGACATACTCGACGGTGCCGTGTACCAAAACTTCCCCGAAGGCAATATACGCGATCTCATGGCAGCGTTCGGCCTCGTCCATGTAATGCGTAGAGACGAGCACGGTGAGACCTTCGGCCGCGAGCTCATGGATTTCGTTCCAAAATTCACGCCGTGCTTTGGGATCGACGCCGGCTGTCGGTTCGTCAAGCAGCAACAATTGCGGGCCCGGCAAGGTGCAGGCGCCGAGCGCGAGCCGTTGCTTCCAGCCGCCGGATAATTCACCGGCGATTTGTTCTTCGCGGCCGGCAAGTCCGAGCCGCTCAATAGCCGTGCGCGTGGCCGCGACCGGCTGCGCGAGCCCATAAACGCGCGCGATAAATTCCAAATTCTCACGCACCGACAGGTCCTGATACAGACTAAAATGCTGCGTCATATAACCGACGTGACGCTTGATCTTCAGTGTTTCAGTAAGAATGTTGTAGCCAAGACAAGTACCGCTGCCTTCGTCGGGTGTCAGCAGACCGCACAGCATGCGGATGGTCGTGGTCTTGCCCGAACCGTTGGGCCCAAGAAAGCCGTAAATCGTGCCACGTTTGACCTGCATCGAAAGATCGCGCACGACGGTGCGACCGTCGAATTTCTTGGTCAGACCATGAACGTCGATGACGACATCGGGTTCGCTCATCGAGCGGCCTCGCTTGTCGTTCCCGGCTTCAACGTCACCGTAACCGGCTGACCGACACGGAATTTTTCAGGCTTCGCGGGATGCGCCTCGATCAAATAAACAAGTTTGGCGCGTTCTTCGAGGCTATAGATTACCGGCGGCGTATATTCGGCACTACCCGCGATGAAGGTTACTTCCGCCGTAAGCCCCCTCTCACAGCCGTCGCAAGAGACCGCAACGGGATCGCCGTATTTGATCGCTGCCAATTGCGGCTCCGGCGCGAAAAAACGAATCTTCAGATTGCCGGGCGGCAATAGCGATACGACCGGCTTTCCCGGCGCGACGGTTTCTCCCGGCCGATAGTAAACCTCTTGAATTGTGCCGATCGCCGGACTATCGGCGCGGCGGCGCGCGAGCCGTGTTTGCGCCCAATCGAGATTCGCCTTGGCCTGCCGCAGAGCCGCCTCGGCATCATCGTAGGATTTTTGCGTGCCGGCGCCCGTCTTCAATAATTGTTTGGCGCGATCGAAAGCCTGTTGCGCATTGGTCAACGCGGTCCTGCGGACCTCGACATCGGATTTCTGAAGATCATCATCGAGCGTAAAGAGCAAATCGCCTTTTTTGACGTACTCGCCTTCGCGTACTTTCAGAGTTTCGACGCGGCCTTGCTCGTCGGGGCTGACAAAGACCAAGTCGGCCTCGACCCAGCCTTGCAGCTGGCGCTCATTGTTATCTCGGCAGCCGCCAAGCGCAAGCGCGACAAACGCCAAGATCACGGCAATGGCTAGCTTTACCTGCATGCGTCTTTGCTCGTCGACAACAAGGATTCGATATGCGCCTTCATCATCGCGCGACCATCAAGCGGCGCAAACTGCCCGAACAAATCATTCCAGATGATCGCTATCAAGCCGGGTGCGACCAAGATTTGCGGGAAATCAACGAGCGCCGGCGGCACTTCTCCCCGCGCGGCGGCGCGCGCGAGCAAGGCGCGCATGGCCGCAATGACCCGCGAAAGCACGGTGCGGTAGTAAAACTCGGCAAGCTCGGGAAAACGCCGCCCTTCGGCGATCATCAGGCGGATGACATCCTTGCGACGGGTTTCATAGATCTCTCGCACGAAGAGATCGACAATATGCTCAGCCATTGCAGTGAATGGCACGTCAGCGGCCCCCATCGCCTCAATGGCGCCAATGAGCGGCATCAGCATGGAGCGGACGAGCTCCTGAAAAAGCTGCTCCTTATCACGGAAGTAGAGATAAATCGTGCCCTTGGCCACGCCCGCTCGCTTGGCCACATCGTCGAGCCGCGTCGCGTCGTAGCCACGCGCGGAAAATTCGTCGAGTGCGGCGCTAAGAATTGCATCCCGGCGCACGAGCCCTCGCGCTTGTCGCGATCCCGGCGCCGATTTCACAGCCGACTTGACCGGCTTTCTGACTCTCATTGACCTTATGACCTCGGCCGATTTTTTGCCATTGGCCGCTTTGATTTTGATCGGCGGTTTTTCGCGGGAATTTTTCACCGGCTTTCCCGGCATGACGTCATGACGTGTCACTGAAACCTGTTACTGACTGACCAGTCGGTCATATATAATAGCCGGCATCGTATTCCGCAACGGACAAAATAACGCTGATAAACCAATAGCTTATCTTGATGTCCTCCGGATCGGCAAGAGGATTAGCCGCGGGACTACAGAAAATCTCGAGCACGCATCGGCTAGTGTTCTAACCCAATTATAGGATTCCCAGACGCCTGCAAATCAGATTTATTGGCGGCATGAGAAACATTCAGGCATGCCTGTACGTCAGGCCCAGTGATCGAACGACACTGGAACGGCTCGTTTCCGATGGCAAGACGCCGCAGAAGATTGTTGCACGCGCTCGGATTGTGCTGCTGTCGGGGCGCGGTTTTGGCACTGTCATGATTGGTCGCGAGGCGCGGGTGGCGAAGCCGACGGTATGGCGTTGGCAAGCTGCGTACTTGGAAGGCGGCGTCGAACGCCTGCTCAAGGACAAGGGTAAGGGCGAGCGCGCCGGCAAGAAGCGGATCACTGATGCGGTGCGTCTCGCGATTGTGACCAAGACGGCCAAAGACAAGCCGGCCAACGCGACGCATTGGAGCGCGCGAATGATGGCGGAGGCGATGGGCGTCGGCCACACGACGGTGCAGCGCATTTGGAAAGAGCACGGCCTCAAGCCGCATCTAACGCGCACGTTCAAGCTCTCGAACGATCCGCAATTTGCGGAGAAAGTCGTCGATGTCGTCGGGCTTTACCTTAATCCACCCGACAAGGCGGTCGTGCTGTGTGTCGATGAAAAGAGCCAAATACAGGCTTTGGATCGTACCCAGCCCGGCCTGCCGATGAAGAAGGGTCGTGCGGCAACGATGACGCACGACTACAAGCGCAATGGCACGACGACGCTGTTCGCGGCGCTCGATGTGAAGACCGGCGAGGTGATCGGCGAATGCTTGCCCAAGCATCGTGCCAAAGAGTTCATTCGCTTCCTGAAGAAGATCGACCGGATCGTGCCCAAGCCTCTCGACGTGCATGCGATCTGCGACAATTACGGAACGCACAAGACCAAGGAAGTGCAGGCGTGGCTCGTCAAGCATCCGCGCTTCAAGTTGCACTTCATCCCAACCTCGTCATCCTGGCTGAACCTCGTCGAGCGGCTGTTCGCAGAGATCACGCGTCAGCAAATCCGCCGCGGCGTGTTCAAGAGCGTCGGCGACCTCGTGGCTGCCATCGAAGCCTGGATCGCCGACCGCAACGCCAAACCCAAACCCTTCAAGTGGACCGCCAAAGCCGATACGATCCTCGAGAAAAATGCACGTGCCCGCAAAATCCTCGAACAGGTCAAGGCGGGTACCGTATGAATGAGTCGGAACACTAGATCCTTGCGCCGGTTTAATTAGCGCGCGTCCGTTATAGCAACGTGAGCAGGATTTGTCGCTGCTGGGCTTGTCATTGTCGTAATGAGAGCAACATCCTCCTTCGTGATAAGGCCTTTGTCGGCCAGACCTTTAAGGACACCGCAGAGCTTCGTATGCTCACTCACATCAAGCGGTACCTTGAGCTCGTAATCCCCTGATTTACCACCATGTAGCTTAGCCATCTTGGCTGAATAGTCACGAAAATCCCCCACAACCACTTTCGCGTGGCCAGCCAGCGCCTCCGGGACCGCTTTTGAAACGACGAGCGTAGATAGGAAAGTCCTTGCTTGAGGTTCAGCCTCGGCAATTCTTCCGGCCAGTGAAGTTTTTATAGGCAATTGAAGTTTCAAATCGACGGCTAATTGTAGTCTACTCAACCACGCTCTGTCGTGAGAATCGGTAACCGTTGGTAACTTAGTCTCAATCCTATCGTGAAGCTCGCCCCAAGTTATCCCACTTGGGAAATTAACGCGAGCTGCCAGTCGTTTGACTTCCCCATCAACCGCTTTTTTGAGCACATTTCCTTCGAGCCTACCCATCCCTAATTTCGATTTCATCTGATTGATGTTGCCTTCGACCCCCGGACTTATGAGGCATTTTAAATCTACGAGCTGTTTCAGCGTTTTCCAATCTTGGATAGTTAGCGCGTTCGACAGGGGAGCACTTTCTAACTCCGCAATGTGCGCCTCAATGTTCTTCGAACGTTGGTCCCATGGGCTTTTGAAATTTACTTTCAATTGCCCTTTTAGCACTCCAATTCTATTGTCAACTCCCGCTTCGAGCTTGGGTCCTTGAAGTTCCCTGTCAATGCCTAGCTTCGTTTTCAGCTCGTCGATTTTAGCGTAGACTGTTTTGGCTTGATCGACTTTCGGCGATGAGTCGCCCGCGGAGGCCTGCGCCACTCGAGGAGCATGCGATCGGGCGCCAGGCGAGCGGTGGCGGGTATGGTCCCGGTCCGCTTGAACATGTTGTGGATGGCCTAGAGGGGGCCCAGAACTGATACGCGGGGGGGCAGGTTTATCAGTCTTGCAGTTCGCGTCGGCTGGCAAAGTATTATTGACCGCACGGGTTCCGGGCGCTTCACAGGCAGACATGGATATATTCCTTCATTCGCTAAGTTCGTGGATTTTTCTAGCGCAAGTATGCAGAAATTAGTGTGCCAAATGTTACACGCGGGGGCGAATTTTGAATGCCCTTTGCGGTTTTATCCCCCAATCTTCCGCACGCGGCCACCATTAAAAGACGAAGTCGCGTGCCGCCTCAACCATAGGCAAAGCGCCCATTTACGACGCCAGTTTCACCGGCACTTTCAGATAGCGCACGCCGTTGGCCTCGGCGGGCGGGAATTTGCCGGCGCGGATATTCACCTGAATGGACGGCAACAACAATAACGGCGTTGCGAGCTTCCTGTCGCGCGCTTCCCTCATGGCAACGAATTCGTCTTCGCTGACGCCCTCGTGCACATGCACATTGCGCGCCTTTTCCTCGCCGACGGTGGTTTCCCACGCATATCGATCGCGGCCCGGCGCTTTGTAGTCGTGACACATGAACAGCCGCGTTTCCGGCGGCAACGACAAAATGCGTTGAATGGAGCGATAAAGCGCGTGCGCGTCGCCGCCGGGAAAATCGGCGCGCGCGGTGCCGTAGTCCGGCATGAACATGGTGTCGCCGACGAAAACCGCATCGCCGATCTTGTAAGACACGCAGGCCGGCGTGTGCCCGGGCGTATACACGACTTCGGCGTCGAGCGTGCCGATCTTGAAGCGCTCGCCGTCCTTGAACAGATGATCGAATTCGGAGCCCTCTCCCGAAACGTCGGTGGCGTTGAAGACGGGACGGAAAATGCGCTGCACGTCCTTGATGTGTTCGCCGATGGAAATCGGCGCGCCGGTTTTCAGCTTGATGTAAGGCGCGCCCGAAAGATGATCGGCATGCGCATGCGTTTCCAATATGCGGGTGATCTTGATGCCGCGCCGTTCGGCCTCGGCGAGCATAGCATCGGCGGATTGGACCTTGGCCTCACCGCTGCGGTGATCGAAATTCAGCACGGGATCGACGATGACACCTTCCATGGCGGCCGGATCCCACACGAGATAGCTCACGGTATTGGTCGCTTCGTCGAAAAAAGCTTTGATCTCGGGCCGAACGGTTGCGGACATGACGTTTGCTCCCATCGATTTGTCGCTCGCCTTGGCCTTGTGCGTATGATCAATATCGGCATTGGCGCACCGAACGACAAGGCGATGTGGACGGAAGCTCCCCGTCACTCATGGACCCCGTCTAGTGGAGTGGATTTGACATTCGCTACCCACCTGGCCGCCAGCTCGCGAAGCGAATGTCAAATCCAAAACTCCACTAGAAACTTATATTTGGCTCATGGTCTTTCAATTCAAACATTCGCAAAAGTTCCCCGCCGAAATGGGTAGCGAATGTTTGAATCGGACCACTAGGTGTTACCTATGTTGCCGGTCTGGACCTACGGACCTGCCCCCACCCCGACCCTCCCCCGCAAGCGGGGGAGGGAGAGGAGGCGACGCGCCATATGCAATAGCCGTTGCAATAGCCGTTGCAATAGCCGTTGCGATAGCCGTCACCGCGGCGGCGGCAGGAATTGGGGGTCGAAACTTCCCGGCGAGGGAATGAATTTGCGTAACAGACCCGGCGCGATGGCGGTCACCGGGTTGACCGAAATACGCGGCGCGCCGGGCGGGCCGACCGCTTCATAGGTAATCCCAAAAAGACCCTCGTCACGGCCGCCGGCGAGAAACATGTTCAAAATCGGAATTTGCCCGAAAATATTATTGAGCCCATAGAGCGGCACGAAAGTGCCGCGCAAATGCACGTCGTTGCGGATGTGATCGATCTGCCCTTCGATCGTGACGCCCACCAACGGCCCGCGCACGACTCCGTCGCGCACCGCCATTTTGCCGCCCGTGCGGACGAATTCGGCGCGCAGTTCGGAAAAATCAACGCTGCCCTTGCGCCCCGCGCGGTTCGGCGCGCCCGACACGATACGATCGAGCACGGGTTCGCCGCGTACTGCGAAATCGCGAACATGGACAGCGCCGGTCTGCGGCGTTTCCTCCGGCGCCGGCGGGTCCACGGCGATCCACATTTGGCCGCCGAACATGCGCGGATACATATCGGTGAAGCGAAGCAGCGCGCCGGCGTCACTGGTCTCGAAATAAACGACCTCGTGACGGTCGCGCGCGCGCAGGCGCAAGTCGCCCGTAAGCGGCGTATCGCGGCCGATTTTTGCATTCATGGCAAAGTTGCGAATCCGGCCCTGACGGCGCGAGAGCTTGAGATTGAGACCGCGCAACGTTTCGCCGTTAAAGCCGGCGACGGTTCCGATTTCGATGTCGAGATCGAGATCGCTCAGTGCCTTGCGGCCCTTCTCTACATCGGTTGCACCGGCCAGCGACGATTTGATGAAACTACGCCCGTCATAAAGATCGCCGCGCATGCTGACGCGAAGCACGCCATCGCCGCCCCGTTCGGCCCGAAGCGCCGTGTTGTCGCGTCCGGACAAACTAAAAACGGGAAAATTCGCCGAGACGATTTCGCCGTGATTGTCGATGTCGACCGAGCCTCGCACCGTCGCGCCGGCTCCATCGACTTTGAGATCATCAACACGCCTGTTGTTCGCCGTCGTGATCAGTGTGTAGGTCGCATGCGCCGCGCGCCCGGCCGGTTTCACCCAGCCAGGGAAAAGATTGTCGATCTTCACCGGCGTCAGATCGGCGTCGATCGCCAGGCGATCGTCGTTGTCCGCCGCGCCAAAACGCCCGCTGACGCGGACGGGAATCGTCCCCGTCACGCTATCGTCGAGATCGAGCCCGAGCCGGCGGCGCGCCGCGTCATCGATGTTCGCGGCCAAACGGAATTCGGCATCGGCATCGCCTTTGCGCCGATGGACATCGAGGACGGCGGGCATGCCGTTGATTTTAACGTTACCTTTGATCTGATAACCTTTGCTCGACGCCGCCACCTTGAGAATGCGCGCCTCGAGTCGCTGGTTGAGCAGAATTTTGTCGGCGGAAAAGTTCGTCAAATCCGCGGTCACCGCATAGGTCGCGGCGCTTTTCGGAACAGTCTTTCCAATAGGAAAATCCAACGTGACCTTCGCGCTGACGGCGCCGTGGCTGGACGCGGGATCAAGCGCCAAGCCTACGCTATCACGCAAGGCCTGACTTGAAAGCAGCTCCGCGGCAGCCGGCAAGGAGCCATCGATGCGAAACGCGGCGTGCGCCGGTGCGGGTTTTTGATGCGTATCGGGAATTTCGAAGATGCCTCCCGCGATAGCAAGTTTGCGGCCTGATCCGACGTCCACAATGCCGCGCCCGAGGCCGACCGTCGCGTTCGCGCCGCTGACATGGATCGTGAGGTCGGCATCATGAATGGAGGGCAGATCGTCAAGCGGGCGCAGAGTGGTGGCGCTGCTGTCGATATCGATAGACAAGCCGTCTTCGGACATCGGCGGCCCGCGTTCATCAAAATTCGGCAAAGGCGCGTTCGCCGCAATCACGATGCGTTCAACCGTGCCGCTGGAAATATGCCGCTCGACCCAGCGTCGCACAGGGGCGGCGACGAAGCCGGGCCAAAACCGTTTCATGACCGATAAAGGCATGCGCGTGCCCGCGATGCCGAAGGCGAGATTAGGCTGCACACCCGACCAATCGAGGCTGCCCGTCACCGCGACGCCGACATTGCGCAAGGCTCGAATATCGCTGCGATGGAAATCGCCCTGCTCTATCTCGATACGCCGCCCCACGGTATCGATGCGCGCGCGCACATCGACGCGGTTGAGGGCAAAACTTTCGGGGTCGGCCTCCCCGAGCGGGGCGAGAATTACCGGGTCGATGACCGGATCGCCGCGCGTGAGGGTCATGAGCCATTCGCCGTCGCCCAAGTGAGGGGCGGTAAGTGTCGCGCGCATGGCGAAGCGATTGCCGCCCATCTCAATTCGAAACGGCACGATTAAACTGCGCCGCCGGGCATCCCAATCGAAACGGATATCAGCATGATCGACCCCCAACCGAACTGTCTCGTCCTCGCGATCGGCAATGGTCCCGGATTCGGCAATGAGCTGACCTTTCACCACTTGCGGTGTGCCATCGGCGGAAATATCGGCGCGTAGGCTCGCCGATATTGGCAGATCGGCGTCGATCCGGCGATCGTTGAGACGCATCGCCAGCATGATGTCGCGAATCGAGACCTTGCGCGCCTCAATGCCGACCGCGCGAATTCCGTCGGGGAGCGGGCGCATCGCCGCATTCAAAACCCAAGGGCGGCTCGTATTGTTGGATTCGAGATGGAACGTAATGCCGCCCGGCTTGGGCCGCGCGAGGCTCACATCAATATGATCGAAGGTCCAATGCTTGCCGCTGCGTTTGTCATCGACGACGAGCTTGCCGTCTTTTAGCCCGAGCTCACGCAAATCGTGACCATCGAGGCCGGCGGCGCCCACACTATCGAGCCAAGCGAACACGCCGGTGAGATCTTGCAAGCCGTCGCGCAACGGCGTCTGCGACGATCCTGGTTCTGCCAATTTATCCGGGGTGGGCAATGCGACCGGCGGTGCTGCCGTGGCGATGGGTCGCTTATCGGCGCCGGCAAAAACGGTCACGCGGCCATCGGCTTCGATACGCACCGCCATTTCCGCGCCAACGAGATTGAGGCTCTCGGCCTGCAGCCGGCCCGACAACAAGGCGCTCCCGGAAATACCGACCTCGGCTTTCGGCGCACTGGCGACCACGGTGCCTTCGCCGTTGCGCACCACAATGTCGCGCAAACGCAGCGAGGTGCGCCCCTTTTCGTCGCGCTCGATTTGCGTGCCGCCGACCGTCACCGCATGATTGCCGCCGAAATTTTGCTCGATAGCGGCCTTCAGCCAGGGCGTGACGATGTCGAACTCGATCGGGCCCGCGGCGAGTCGCCACCATAACCCAACGGCGCCGAACGTAAACAGACCGAGAATGATGGCGCTGCCCAACACCAAACCGCGAACAAGACGACGACGCAGGACAAACGAAAAGCCGCGATAGACCGCCCTGACCGGCCGTCGATCCAGGAAATGCGTCCGTCGCAGCAGGCGGATGACGGCGGTACGGTGAGGGGCCCTATGATGTTGCTTGCGCTTTTTGCCGATCATGCGTCAGCGGCTTTCTTCGTCCGGCGTTTCGCCGTCCGCTTGGGCCGGCACGGCCAAACTCACACCGGCGCGCGCGGCAGTTTGCCCGCACAATCCATTGCGTGAATGCGACTTAAATGGCATGGCCACAATGCGCTGTTGAAAGCGACGAAAGGAAGGCAGTGTGGCGAGCGAACTTACAACGGGCGCGATGGCGCCCGATTTCACCGTATTGCGTGATGGCGGATCGACGGTCTCAATGAGGGATTTTAGGGGTCGCAATTTAGTCCTCTATTTTTACCCGAAAGCCGATACGCCCGGCTGCACCAAAGAAGCCATCGCATTCTCCAAACTCCGCCCCGCTTTTGCCCAAGCGGGGGCTGATATCCTCGGCGTCTCCGCCGACCCGGTGGCGAAGCAGGACAAGTTTAAGGAAAAACACGGCCTGATCATCGCGCTTGCCGCTGACGAAACCAAAAACATGCTGCAAGCCTATGGCGCTTGGGGCGAAAAGACCATGTATGGGCGTAAATTCATGGGCGTTATCCGTAAGACCTTCCTCATCGATGGCACAGGCCGCATCGCCCGTATCTGGCCGAAAGTCACAGTCGCCGGGCATGCCGAAGAGGTGCTGGCAGCTGTGCGGGCGCTTTGATCCACCGGCCCCGTTAACGCCGCGACAGGAGTGATGGCGCGGACGGCCTCAAGACGCGACCGGCCGATAAAATGATACGGAAAATGTCTTAATCTAGTGGAGTGGATTTGACATTCGCTACCCATTTCGGCGGGGATCTTTTGCGAATGTTTGAATCGAAAGACCATGAGCCAAATATAAGTTTCTAGTGGAGTTTTGGATTTGACATTCGCTTCGCGAGCTTGCGGCCAGGTGGGTAGCGAATGTCAAATCCACTCCACTAGGGGAACAATTCGGTATGTACCGAATCATATTCCGACATTTGTTGGAGCGGTTATACCGAGCAGCCAATTCTATACGATCACCATTTCCGACATCCTTGATATGTGGATTGGTTCTTCGAAAAAGGGCTACACGTCGTTTTTGGATTAAGCGCGACGAAGGACATCAAACCGTCCGCCACCAAATGACACCACGGCACACAATTACGCAAAATATTCAAACGATGGCGGCCAATATGATGAAGAATTGACGCGAATGCTGCCGCCGACATGCCCCGCGTTCTACAGCGGTGGTGTCGAACGGCCGCGGAAGAGGCCAACAAGGGCCGAAATCACAAACAGTACGATGGCGACAAAGAAGATGATTTTTGCCGCTTCGACGGCCGTTCCGGCGATACCGCCAAAACCAAACAGGGCGGCGATCAGAGCAATGACGAGAAATGTGATGGCCCAACCCAACATAGCAAACCTCCTCGATTTATAGCCTGCGGGACGCTCGTCGGAGAAAACGCGCTTTCGTTGCGGCCGGTTCCAGCCTCGGCGGAACTCGCGCCTTTGCCCGTGAGTTCTCACCGAAACATGGTCCAGTAAGCGTCGTTTCAGCGAGCGCCATTCGATTTGCGCGTGCAACACGACCAAAGAAGCAAAGACTATGGCGGGCCTCAAACCCTATCGCGCCAAGCGGCGCTTCGGTGTCACCGACGAGCCGAGCGGTAAAATCGCACGCCGGCGCGGACAAGCTTTTGTCGTGCAAAAACATGCGGCAAGGCGCCTCCACTATGACCTGCGCCTCGAACTCGACGGCGTGATGAAAAGCTGGGCGGTGACACGCGGCCCCAGCCTCATTCCGGGCGAAAGGCGACTGGCCGTGCAAGTGGAGGACCACCCGATCGAATACAACAAATTCGAGGGCACTATCCCTGAAGGAGAATATGGCGCTGGCACCGTCATGATTTGGGATCGCGGCACTTGGGAACCGCAAAACGACCCGCACAAGGGTCTCGAGAAGGGCCACTTGTCGTTCACACTTGACGGCGAAAAGCTACATGGCGGCTGGCATCTTGTGCGTATGCGTCACCGGCCGAACGAAAAACGCGACAACTGGCTTTTGATCAAGCAACATGATGACGGTGAGCGCGGATCCAGCGACAAAGATATCCTCGACCAAATGCCATTATCTGTCGCAACCGGCCGTTCAATCGACGAGATTGCAGGCGCAGATCCAAAAAAGAAAACAGCGGCACGGAAAACAACGACGAGAACAAAGCTCGCAAAGACAGTGAATGCCTCGATTGCACGCCAGAACCGGCGCGCACCTGCCGCAAAATCTGCGCGCAAGAAATCAAAGACAATAAAAGAAGACGACCTGCTTGCCGGTGCGGCGAAAGGCACTTTGCCGGTCTTTGTCGCGCCATGTTTGGCAACGCTGGCCAAAAATCCGCCGAATGGCGAGGCGTGGATCCACGAAATCAAATTCGACGGTTATCGATTGCAGGCTCGGCTTTCCAACAGGAAAGTCCAACTCATGACACGCCGCGGCCTCGAGTGGACCGGCAAATTTTCTTCCATTGCCGAAAGCATCGCCAAACTTCCGGCCAAGACCGCGCTGATCGACGGAGAAGTCGTGGTGGAAGACGAAAACGGCATCTCGAGTTTCTCGCTCTTGCAGCAAGCGCTCAAAGCCGGAGACCAACAGCGCATGATTTTTTACGCCTTCGATCTCATGCACCTTGATGGCCGCGATTTACGGTCGCTGCCGCTTTTCAAGCGCAAAAAGGCGCTCAGCGCGCTCTTGCAACTTGCGCCTCAGCGAAACGTCGTTCGCTTCAGCGAATTGATCGCCGGCTCCGGCCCGATTCTGCTGAAAAAAGCGTGTGAGATGGGGCTGGAAGGGGTGATCTCCAAGCGCGCGACCGCCTCCTATCGCTCGGGTCGCGGGCATGATTGGGTTAAAAGCAAATGCGCCGGCCGGCAGGAATTCGTGGTCGTGGGTTTTGTGCCGTCAACGGCCGATGCGCGCGCCATCGGATCGCTCGTGCTCGGCTTGTACGATAAAGGAAAGCTGCACTATGCCGGGCGAACCGGCACGGGGTTTACATTTGATGTCGCACGCTCACTCTACCGCAAACTCAAGGCGCTTGCGACGAAGGCTTCGCCGTTCGATTCGGTACCCAAAGAAGAACGCGGCGTGCGCGCTCCGATTTGGGTCGAACCGCGCGTTGTTGTCGAGGTGGATTTTCATGGCTGGACCCATGGCGGCCGCGTGCGGCAAGCTTCATTTCAAGGCGTGCGCGAGGATAAACCCGCGCGCGAAGTGGTGCGCGAGGTGGAAGCCGGCGCCCGCGATAGCCAAACCGCCGGCAAGAAACAAAATGCTTCCGTGAACA
The DNA here is from genome assembly GCA_963697535.1 of uncultured Pseudomonadota bacterium. Lineage (GTDB taxonomy): Bacteria > Pseudomonadota > Alphaproteobacteria > Rhizobiales > Xanthobacteraceae > Pseudolabrys. The sequence goes on from OY969085.1 coordinate 2,693,549, forward strand.
AGCGCACACACCGGCGGCGTTCAGACACCGCTTCAACGGATCAAAAAAAGAGCATGGTTGGTCATGTGAAGCTAACACATCCAAACCGGGTTTTTTGGCAGGACGGAAACATAACAAAGCAGGATCTTGCCGACTACTACACACGGGTGTGGCCTTGGATGAAACCACACCTTGCCGGCCGGCCCATCGCGCTGCTGCGCTGTCCGGAGGGCGTTAACATCAGCGACTGTTTTTTTCAGAAACACGCAACGGCCGGGGTGTCCACCGAATACCTTAATTTGGTACCCGAAAAGGGAGACAAAATCATTTCCGTGAACGATCTCGACGGTTTGATCTCGCTGGTCCAGGCCGGAGCTTTGGAAATTCACACGCGTGGTACGACCGTTGACCATCGCGAAGAAGCGGACCGGCTGGTGTTTGATCTCGACCCCGGACCGGGCGTGGCCTGGAATGACGTGGTCACGGCCGCCCGCGATTTGCATAAGCGGCTTGCGGATATTGGTCTAAAAACATTCGTCAAAACCTCGGGCGGCAAAGGCCTGCACGTGGTCATGCCGATTGCATTCACGCCTTGGGACGAGGCGAAAGCATTCGCCCGCGCTATTGCCGAAGTCTTGGCAGCCGACAGCCCCGATTGCTATGTTTCGAGCGCTTTGAAAGCCAAACGCAACAACCGCATTTTCATCGATTATTTGCGCAACAGCCGCGAAGCAACGGCGATTGCCCCCTATTCCAGCCGCGCGCGCGCCGGCGCGCCGGTCTCGGCGCCGATCGATTGGTCTGAATTGGGTTCGCTCAAAAGCGCCGATCAGTACACGGTAAAAAACGTCCTTCAACGGCTTTCACGCCTGCGCCATGACCCCTGGGCCAAAATCGGCAGCGTCAAACAATCTCTCCCGCGCCTCAAATGAAAAGTCGCGGGGCCCAAAAAACGAAAATGAAAAAACTCACGCTGGCATCAGGGCGTGTTGATTGACCAATTCCTCGGCGATTTTGGTTAGCAACGCGTCGGCTTTCTTCTCCTCTTCGAGAGTCTCATGCAACAAGCGCGACACCTGCGGTTTGCCCAAGGCCTTCGCCCACGCACATAACGTTCCGTAGCGGGCGATCTCGTAGTGCTCCGCCGCTTGGCCGGCTGCAATCAGCCCCGCATCGAGAACTTGCTTGTCGTCGGCCGCTTCGATCATCTCCTTGCCTTCGTCGATAATGCCAAGCATGGCATCGCATTTCTTGCCGCGCGCCGTTTTGTCCATCATTTCGAATGCCTTTTCGAGGCGTTCGACATGGTCCTCGGTTTCGGAAAGGTGATCGGTGAAAGCTTTCTTCAGCCGCGGGTCCTCGGCTTCCTTGGCCATTTTCGGCAGAGCCCTCACCAACTGTTTCTCGGCGTAATAAACGTCCTGCATCAGCGAATTGAACATGTCCTCCATGTTTTTCATTGCCTGCTTCTCCCATCGGTGATCGCTCGTCCCCCATCGCCGCTGACCCGGCAACGTGCAATCGGTGTCTTAAGTTCCTGGCCGAGGCCCGATGATATCGCTGCACAAATGTGGTCCCAAAGGCGCCTGGAACCTGGCTGCACTCAGGCGTATACGTTCCTATCCAACTCGTTCTCGCAGGATTGATTTTCATGGCCCGCAAGCGTCCTTCCTCGCGCCTCGCCCCCATCGACGAAACCAATATGAGCGCCGCTCAGCGCGCGCTCTTGGCGTCCATGCGCGCGGGGCCGCGCGGCAAATCCCTCACCCTTCGCGGGCCTTTCGCCGCCTGGATGCATGCGCCTGAATTTGGCCAGCTCGCGCAAGCGCTCGGCGCCCATGCGCGGTACAAAACGGCCCTGCCCCCCCGCCTTTCGGAATTCGCCATTCTGTGCACCGCCAGGTTGTGGCGGGCCCAATTCGAATGGTTCGCCCACGAACCGGTGGCGTTAAAGGCGGGTGTCAAAGCAAAAACGGTGCAGGACCTGCGCTCGGGGCGAAAACCCATGGGCGCGCCAAAGGATGAGCGGGCGATCTATGATTTCATCCTTGAGCTTTATAAAACGCGCCGCGTCAGTGACCGCATTTATAAACGCGTGCACCGCTTTCTTGATGATGGCGCCATGATCGAGTTTGTCGGCATTCTCGGCTATTACACGCTGGTCGCAATGACGCTGAACGTCTTCCACATGCTGCTGCCCGAGGGCGAGAAACTCGTCTTCCCCGAGCGGAAAAATTGAAAGCGCCGGCCAGACGCGCCGGCCGCTATTTCATTTTCTGATCCATCATGCCGGGCCGCATTACGTGGCCGCCCGAATCCGGCCCTTGCGCGGCAATCAACCCAATATCGAACTCGACATTGACGGCGCCCGCCTTCTCAAACTTGAGCATCACTTTGACGTGCTCGCCTTCTATCAGTGGGCTGCGCAGCCCGACGAACATCACATGGTAGCCGCCAGGTGCCAAGGTGATCGTCTCTCCGGGCTTGATGGCAAGACCCTTGGCAAGGCTACGCATCTTCATCACGCCATTGTCCATCCGCATTTGATGGAGTTCAACATGTTCGGCGACGTCCGACGCGCCACCGATGAGCCGGTCGGGCGTTGAGCCGGTATTGGTAATCGCCAAATAGCCGCCCCCCACGCTGGCGCCTTTCGGCGTCGCCCGGGCCCAGGGGTGGGTAATTCTTAATGCACCGACTATGTAGTCGCCGGCCAATACCGGCACCGCCATGCTGGCGATCATGGCGGCAATGACAAAGGCACGACGAGACATTGGCGCGTTCCTGGTTGCGTCGGCAAGCGGCTACTCGAAATTAGCGTTCCCGCGAGTCTCTTGCTCGCTCTACCTGTTTTCAATGCGTCTGTCACGACCCCAAGCCTGAACCCTCGCCCGAAGAACTAGTGGCCCAATTCAAACATTCGCTACCCATTTCGGCGGGGATCTTTTGCGAATGTTTGAATCGAAAGACCATGAGCCAAATATAAGTTTCTAGTGGAGTTTTGGATTTGACATTCGCTTCGCGAGCTTGCGGCCAGGTGGGTAGCGAATGTCAAATCCACTCCACTAGTGTTGTGACTCTAACGCTTGTTTCGCCCGAATCCATCTCCGTCATCCTGAGGTGCTCGGCCATCGATCTCGGGTTTACCCGAGATCGATGCTTTAGCGGCCAAGTCGGCTAAAGCCGACTTGGCTGGCCGAGCCTCGAAGGATGATCGGCCCCCAACCGAGAGGTCCAGGTCCACTGATGTCGGGTATACCCGACATCCGATCCAAAACTACGCATGTCGGGTATACCCGACATGCGATCCAAAACTACGCAAGTCGTCAATAACCGACTTGCGATGGCTCGCGCGCGGTTCGCGCGCGAGCGCCTTGAGGCACGACGGAAGAGTTTGTAAATCATCCGTCAGTGACACAACATTAGCCACTCGAAGAACCCGCGACCGACTGATATATTATTTTTTATGAGCGACAGGAATCCCCGGTCCTTAGACAGCGAAGGCCACGTCGTCAGCTTTCGGCGGCACGCAGTTTCGCGGCAGCGACCAGGACCGGTGAAGGATTTGACGGAGTACGAGCGCGGCCGCGACGAGGTCGACGACTATCGTCACCGCATGATTGTCAATCTTTTTGCCTTTGTCTTTGTGCTGGGATTGATCGGGCTGGCATTATGGCTGGCCGGCTCCATGGCCGACATGCGCAAAAACCAAGATTGCGTCCTGTCCGGCCGGCGCGGATGCACCCCCGTCGAGGTCAGTGGAAGTCGCCGATAAAGCGAAAACCACGCCAAGGGCCCGGAACGGCGGGACGAACGCGCTTCGCGCACAAAAGAGGGTGAAAGGGGGTATGGAAAGCGGCTTGGGCATTCCTCGAGGGCAGCGTTATTGGCGGATAAATACGGCTCGCCATTGAACTTGAGGCTGTGCTTCGATATACGGGACACCCGGCAAGAGCCGTCGTCACGCTAAACCTTCTCAGGCGTTCTCGCTTGCGGGCTGCCGTCGAGCGCTCTCGGAACGCAAAACACCTGTAAATCAGAGAGTTGCCAATGTCGTCGACGTTCGATAAAGTCGCCAATATCATCGCCGAGACCTGCGATATTCCCCGCGATTCGATTGCGCCGGAGAGCCATGCAATCGACGATCTGGGCATCGACAGTTTGGATTTTCTCGACATTGCCTTCGCCATCGATAAAGCCTTCGGTATCAAGTTGCCGCTGGAGCAATGGACGCAAGAGGTCAATGACGGCAAAGCCTCAACCGATCAATATTTCGTGTTGAAAAATCTTAGCGGCCGCATCGACGAGCTCGTGGCCGCAAAAGGGGCCTGAAGCGCGGCCACATGCGTCTTGAGTATTTCCAGCTGATCGACCGAATCCTCGACCTTGATCTGGCCGATCGCACCATCAGCACAGAGGCGACGGTTCCCTCCCAAAGCTCAATTTTCGAGGGACATTTCCCCGGTTATCCGCTGATGCCCGGCGTCCTGCTCATTGAAACCATGGCGCAGACTTCGGGATGGCTGGTGGTTGCCGCCAATCGCTTCGAGCGAATGGCTTTTCTTGCGGCCGTTAAAGAAGCCAAATTCCGCGCCTTCGTGACGCCCGGCCAAATCCTTGCCGTCAAGGCCCGTCTCATCCACGATGGATCGGGCTACGCCGTGACGGAGGCAGGCATCACGATCGACGGCAAAAACATTTGCGATGCGTCGCTCACGCTGCGTGTCTTGGATTTCCCCAATGCCGAGATGAAACAACGAATGCGGCAGACCGCGGCAAATGTCGGCCTCCCCGATGAGGCCTTTCATGTCTGAGACCGCGCGGGAAACCTGGATTACCGGAATTGGCATCGTCTCAAGTCTCGGCGAAGGCGCCGACGCGCATTGGCAAAAACTGATGAGCGCTCGGCCAAACCACGATGGGACGACATTCTCGCCGTTCATCATCCATCCGTTGGCGCCCATTAACTTCGATACGCAGATTCCGAAGAAAGGTGACCAGCGCCAAATGGAGAATTGGCAGCGCATCGGCACCTATGCGGCGGGCCTTGCGCTTGAACAGGCGGGGGCGAAAGGCAAAACGGAGCTTCTCTCACGCATGGATATGATCGTCGCCGCCGGCGGCGGCGAGCGCGATGTCAATGTCAACTCCACAATTCTCAGCGGCGCGCGGCGCGCGGCGAACCCGGCCGCCTTCCTCAACGAACGCTTGATGAGCGATCTGCGGCCGACACTCTTTCTCGCCCAACTTTCAAATCTTTTGGCTGGCAATATCTCCGTCGTCCATGGCGTAACCGGCTCTTCGCGCACCTTCATGGGCGAGGAAGCCGCAGGTATTGACGCTGTGCGCATTGCGCTTTCGCGTATTAAAGCCGGTCAAAGCGATATCGCTCTGGTTGGCGGCGCCTTCAACGGCGAGCGCATGGACTTGCTCATGCTTTATGAATTCGCCGGACTTTCGCTCAAGGGCTCTTATGTGCCGGTCTGGGAGCGGAACGGCAAAGGCGGTTTTGCGCTTGGCTCGCTCGGCGCATTCCTGGTGATAGAGGCAAGCGAGCATGCCAAGGCACGCGGCGCCAATCCGCTTGCGCGGCTGAGCAATGTTTTCTCGGACCGTTCACGCCGGCAAACAGGCTCGGTAGAAAGGTCGCTGACGCGCCTGTGGGATGGAATCAAAGACAAGATCAGCCTTGAGAATACAGCCGTGATCTCAGGCGCGACGGGAGCCGCGCCTGCAACAGCCGAGGAACGCACTTTTCTGGAAGCGCAAGCGCTTCCGGTGCGCGCCACCGGCTCATATCTCGGCCATGGTCTTGAGCCGCAATTTCCCATGAATGTGGCACTTGCTGTCATTGCCCTCAATCATGGCGGCCTTTTCCCGCCTTGTCATGGATCGAACCTGGAGCGAGCAATGTCTGATAACTTACGTCAGGTCGTGGTGACAGGCGTGGGCCATTGGCGCGGCGAAGGTCTAGCACTCGTCGAACGATTAGACTGAGGGGTAACAGAAAATGGCTTCAGCCAGCGACAAGATAGACCGGCCTATCGTGGTGGTCACGGGCCTTGGGGTCGTTACCTCGCTCGGGACCGGCAAGACGGACAATTGGGCGAAACTGACGGCGGGCAAATCCGGCATCCGCACCATTTCACGCTTTCCCACCGACGGTTTGAAGACACGCATCGCCGGTGCCATCGACTATCTCGGGGCCTATGATTGCACCGCGGCGCTATCGGAACGCTTCGCCGATCTCGCCGCTGAAGAAGCCGTTGCGCAATCAGCGATCGGTCCCGCCGGCCGTTTCCCGGGGCCCCTCTTCCTAGCCGTACCACCCATCGAATTGGAATGGCCGCAGCGCCTGAACGTGGCCGCCAAATCCGGCGCGAACGACAAGGTCACCTATCAGGACCTGCTTCGTGTCAGCGGCCAATTTCCATTTTACCACGATCGCTTCATGTTCAGCTCGGTCGCCGATCATTTGGCCGAAAAATTCGGCACCGTCGGCTCGCCCATATCGCTGTCGACCGCCTGCGCTTCGGGCGCCAGCGCCATCCAACTCGGCGTCGAAGCGATCCGGCGCGGTGAAGCGGACGCGGCCCTATGTATTGGCACCGACGGCTCCATCAATCCGGAATCGGTGATCCGTTTTTCGCTTCTGTCGGCGCTATCCACGCACAACGATCCACCTTCGAAAGCAGCACGGCCTTTCTCGAAAAACCGCGACGGCTTTGTCATGGCGGAAGGTGCGGGCGCGCTGGTCCTGGAAAATTACCAATCTGCCAAAGCGCGCGGCGCCAAAATCCTGGGCGTGATCGAAGGCTGCGGCGAGATGACCGACGCGTTTCACCGCACACGTTCAAGCCCGGATGGGAAACCCATCATCGGCTGTATCGCTAACGCCTTGAATGACGCGGGGCTGGCGCCAGACGATATCAACTATGTCAATGCCCACGGCACATCGACGCCGGAAAACGACAAAATGGAATATCTCGGCTGCTCGACCGTATTCGGCGAACGCATGAAGACACTGCCCATCTCCTCGAATAAATCGATGATCGGTCACACGCTTTCCGCAGCCGGCGCAATCGAAGCCGTGTTTTCTTTGCTCACCTTGCAGCATCAGCGTATACCGCCGACGATCAATTACGACGTGCCGGACCCCGCCATCCCCCTCGACGTCGTACCCAACAAGGCTCGCGATGCGCGCATGCGCCATGTCATCTCAAATTCTTTCGGCTTTGGCGGCCAAAACGTGTCGCTTGTTATGGGGGTCGAGCCGGCTTAAGGCTTGGCTGTCACATTAAGTCTCATGCGCGCTCTCCAACTCATCGCCGATCGCAAGTTAGAGCTTGTCGACGTCCCCGCCCCACCACCACCGGGCGATGGCGAGGTGCAAATTCGCATTAAAGCGGTGGGGCTCAATCACCTCGATTTATGGGGCTTCCGCGGCATGGCTTTCGCCAAACGCAAACGACCATTGGTCGTCGGCGCGGAAGCCGCGGGCGAAATTGCCGCCGTGGGGGCGGCCGTCACCGGTCTCACACCCGGCGATAAAGTGGTCATGTATGGCGCACTGACCTGCGGCCATTGTGCCGCATGCCGCGAAGGCCGCGATAACCTATGCGAAGATGTCGGCGGCATCATGGGCTTTCACATCGATGGATTCGCCCGCGATCTCATCAATCTGCCGGCGCGGCTGGTGATCCCCGTCCCCGCGAATGTTCCGTTTCGCGACGCCGCCTGTGCCCCAATTGCTTTCGGCACCACCGAACACATGCTGTTCGATAATGCTAAACTCAAACCGGGGGAAACCATACTCGTCCATGCGGCCGGGTCCGGCATCGGTTCGGTGGCCATTAAAATGGCCAAGGCGCTCGGCTGCATCGTCATCACCACGGTCGGCGACGACGCCAAAATAGAAAAGGCCAAGGCGCTCGGGGCCGACCATGTGATCAATTACAAGACCGATCGCTTCGAGGGCGTGACACGCAAACTGACCGGCAAAAAAGGCGTCGATGTCGTGTTCGAGCATGTGGGCGGCGAAGGTTTCAATGCGTCATTGCTATGCCTCAAGCGTGGCGGCCAACTCGTGACGTGCGGCTCGACCGCCGGGCCGACGGTGACCATCAACCTCATGCAGCTATTCCAGCAGCAATATAAAATCTTCGGCTCGTTCGGCTGCCGCATGCGCAACATTCACGATAGTCTGGCAAAAATGGCCGCAGGCATGTCGCCGATTATCGACACGGAGGTGGGACTTGCCGATCTGGAACGTGGTTTGGCCCGCCTCGAAAGCCGTCAGGTGTTCGGCAAGGTGATCGTCAATTTTTAGTGGTGTGGGCAAGGTGATGAAGCGGCGCTTCTATCGCGGTGCCAGAACCGCCGGCAATGCCTTGGTCGGTGCGCTCGCCATCGGGCTGCTCAAAGCACTGCGCCTGACCAATCCGGACGTGATGATGAATGTCGCCGGCAAGGCTATGCGCGCGATCGGCCCGCTGATTCCGGAAAACAAAATCGCGCGCGAGAATCTCGAGGCGGCGTTTCCGGAAAAATCGCGCCAGGAGATCGACGCGATCTTGCGCGGCGTGTGGGACAATCTCGGCCGCATGGGCGCGGAATTCGCTCATCTCGATCGGCTTTGGGATTACGACACGGAAAATCCCGATACACAAAGCCGTATTGAAATCCGCCAAGCCGACATCGATCGCTTTGCGGGCTTATTGAACGACGGCAAACCGGCGCTGATTTTTGCCGCGCATCTTGGCAATTGGGAATTGCCGGCGATTTGCGCAGCCACGCATAAACTCGACAGCGCCGTGCTTTATCGCAAGCCTAACATCGCCGCGATCAACCAATGGCTCAACGAGACTCGCGCCGCCAATATGGGCACGCTGATCGCAACCGGACTCGACGCGCCGGTGAAAATCGCCGAGGCACTGGAGCGCGGCGCCCATGTCGGCATGCTGGTGGATCAATATTATGTACGTGGGGTCGAAGTGACCTTCTTCGGCCGTAAGACGCTCGCCAACCCGCTGATCGCACGGCTGGCGCGGCATTTCGACTGCCCGATCCACGGCACGCGCATTGTTCGCTTACCCGGAAATCGTTACCGCGCCGAATTAACCGACGCGATCGAGCCCGCGCGCGATAGCGAAGGACGGATCGATGTCGCCCGCACCATGCAGATCATTACGGACGTGATCGAAACCTGGGCGCGCGAATATCCCGAACAATGGCTGTGGCTGCATCGGCGCTGGCGGTAAATCACCAGCGTCCGTACCCCGAACTCGGGGGCGTGAGGCCAATTATCAAATCTGTTAACTGACAGCGGAGTGTTGTCTTGTGGCGTTGCCTTCAGCGGCAATGCGAAGCCGTCTTCATGGTTATTCATTATCGACCTCGGAAATATACTTAACCTCTTTATCCGTCATATTAAGTTCGGACCCGCGTCCGACTTCTCCGACAATTTCCAGAAAATCTTTAAGAGTGATATGCGGCTTTTTCGCTGCATTTAATTTATTCTATTAATACGTCTCTAAAAAGTTTCTGTGTTTTCATAATTCCTTCCGCAAACTACTTACTATTCGCTCCAGACGGTTCGCAAGTCTGGATGGTTTGTGCTTGGTTTAGAGATGGCCCGGCCGGCTTTGCTTCGACTCGAACTTTTGCGACAGGCTCGAGAGTTTTTTACGGTTTGCCGCCACCTTTCCCTTTACTGGCTTTCCCGCCCGCCGCCTCCACGGCCAGTGGTTCGGAGTTGTCGGGGCCGTCGGTGGCTGGCCGTTTTGGTATCGACCCGGTTCCTTCAGCGCGTGGAGCGCCCTCTGTGTTATCAGGAACGCCGTCTGAGCCGGATGTTCCTCCCTCTTCCGCGCTGGTGTCCGCGCCAACGTTGATACCGGTCCTTACCACGCGAACGGGCGGTATCCCTTCCGGCGGCTTGGGGCCGCCGAGCGCCCTAAACGCTTGAGCCCCTGCTATGCCTGCGAAGGCAACGGCCACAAGCTCATCAGATGTTAACCACCTTTTCTCGTCCCACGCCGTTTTTATTGCATTGACTCCGTTCCCAATCGCCGCGAGCCTGGCAGTCCCGCCGACGAGTCCCTCTGTTGCTCCAGCCGTTGTCTCGCTCATGACGCCAATATCCGTCAGCGCTCCGAGAACAGGCGCGGCGACAATGGCGCCCACGCCGGTCAATTCAACGGCGCCCCTCAGCCACAGCGCCAGCGCTTGTTTATCCGAAATCGGGTTGATGCTAAGTTCATGCTCATCCCGATAGACCAACTCATCTTTGGTGCGGGAGGCCTGGTACGCCAGACTCAGTCCCAGAATCGCGGCAAACGCCGGCGCCAGCGGCCCACCGAACATGACACCAAGGCCGCCGACGACACAGCCCGCACTCGACAGGGAATCGCCCACGGGCGCTTTCTCACGCGCGGCGACGACCGGCCTCACATAATTCGATCCGATGGTTGTCCGCTCGCGCACGGCTTTGGTCATGTAATTTCCCGAAACCCACAGAGCGCCTGGCGGCAGACTGCCGTCGTTCTTCCAATTCTCCCAGGCCGTGTGGAAAACGACTCGCTCATGGCCGCTTGCGTCTCTTATCGTCTGAGACGACTTTCTAATGACCGCGCCCTGGTTGGTGATGACGACGCGTTCGAATCCACCCGCTTTATCGGGGATTTCGATTTCGTAAGCCGGACAACTCATCCATCCGTACGCGTTGCTAAAAACAGCGCCGTCCACACATCGCATTCTCACCGGAAATCTGCCACCGGTTACCTTGATGACTTGAGCCATGATTGACTTAACGTAGGGATCGTCGGAGTAAAAATTTTGTTGAGCAATAAAATCCGGCAACGTTTTGTTTGACAAGGCGTGCGAGAGCTGAGCGGACGGCCTCTCCCGGCGTCATGCCATTCATCGCAATCGGCGTCTTACCGGAGAAGGCGCCCACCAAATTTGCAACTGCATTCATGTTGGGCATCGACACCAAGTCGAGGGTCGGGAAACGACGCGCGTTGGCCGCCGAATTGGTTTGGGCGACGATTTTCTGCAATTCGCCCGGCCAAGGACCGTCCTTGAATATCTCGGGCCCGAACTCGGGATGAAGCGCATAGATCAACATCGCTTGCGCTTGAACTTGCGGAGAATATTTCTTGTTCAAGAAGGGCAAATGCGCCCGTCCAAGTTGGATGGTTTTGCTCAACCTGATGACGGCATTGTCCGGAGACGGAATTTTAATTCCCGCGTCACGAAATCCATTGATGATTGCCGACGCCATGGCGTTCGCGATGGCCGGGTTTGTCGCCGGATCGCCCGTGGTGTTCTTGATATCGTCCACGGTTAGGTTTGAATTGTGGAAAGCCTCGCGCGCCGGGCTGCCTCCTTTGAGAAAAAATACGGCGCTTCCGCTGTCTTCCAATATAGCGAACATACGTTGTTCGTCTCGGGCGCGTAAGGCTTTGGTCTGTTCGTCAGTTCCCGAATGCCATGCACGCGCCAATGCGATGGCCAGATTTTGGGTCAAATGCGGGGTCGTCCTTAAATCGGCGGGTAAAATTTTGCTGCTCATGGCAACAACAATTGCGTCGGTCGTTTTCGTTGGCTCAACACTATTGAGCGCGCGCAGAACCTGATCGAACGCCTTGGGATAGCCACCCTTGCTGAGAGCGTCGACAATGGCCACGGCTTTGCCTGACGGCATATGAGTTAAAAGGCTGCCTAAGGCTTTGTCGTCGTCGGCCAATGCCTTCAGAGCATTCCATGCAAAAAGCGCACCGCCGGGACTCCCTGCTAATTCAACGGCCTGATTGAACAGATGCTCGGCAACCACGCGCCGCACTACAGGCTCGTCTCGAGCGGCTTCGGCAAGGCTCTGGCTTTTAACCACTGCGGCTCGCAGTTTCGGATCGTTTCGAACGGCTTCGGCAGGGTTCTCGCTTCCAGCCGCCATGCCATAATAATTTGCCGGCTGCTTTGGAAGCGCGCGGCCGATGAGGTCAAGCTGATCTGCTTTCGATAAAGGCCCGTCTTTTAAAAGCACTTTCAGCTCATAAACAGTCAACTCACCCGCCTTCGCCCCCTCAAGGTGATCGCGATTGGCTTCCACCCATGAATCGATCTTTTCACGCGGGGTGATGGCGCGCGATTTTGTCAACAGCGCCGATTTAATTTCATCCAACCACAATTTGAGCTCAACGGCCCCTTTAACGCTGCAATCCGCGGCATCGAATTTGCCATAAACTTCGTTGTGCGCCCCCGGATGTTTGGAAAGATAGTCAATCACTGCTCGCTTGTCGGGAACGTTTAACGACTTGAATGCGACCGACTGCGCCAACCCTGCTTGCGATCCGGAAGTGGCCGGCGCTGACTTGCCCGTGGGAGGAGCGGTCGGGACCGAAGCATTGCCGGTGCCCGCATTGTTGCGCGACGTAAATATGCCGGCGCCACCTGGCTTAATGCCGCGGATTGGCGCAGCGACTTGCTCGTGCTTTGCGCGCCCATTATTGGCGAATGCGCCGTGGTGAACATATGCCTGTGGCGATTTAACCGGAGCCATCGGTCATTTTCTTTCGAATTTCCACGTGCTCTTGCCGCCTCAAGGGCTACCTGATCGAATACCCTCTCTCGATAATGGGCTTCGGTGATCGCCGCTGTCACAAACATGACACCAATGCTTGTTTTATTTGATGCGCTCTACTACTGATATGCTACTGATGCTGGAAAAATGCACTTGCTCTGTCGCCGCGCCGGCACAAGCCCCTTTGCCCGGATTGGGCGGACGCGCTTCGCGTTTCGCGCACTACGCTACGCAATGACGACCGATGTGATTGACGCGCCAACCGCCAACACTGTTCTCGCCTTCGCCGAGACTTGAAAGCGCAACGCAGAGCGCAAAGCGCGTAGGATGGGTTTCGCTCACGCTCAACCCATCACGCGAGGCCTTTCCGCCAGCCACCTCCCCTTGGAAAGGGGAGGTCGACCGCCGAAGCGTCAGCAAAGGCGGTCGGGTGGGGATCACTCCGACACACACTCGCGCAGCCATCATGCGGCCTGTTTTACAGCGGCGACAATCGCGCGGCGTTGCTCTCCATACCATCGAAGCGCGCGGCTTTGATCCCCACCCGGACGGCTTCGCCGTCCGACCTCCCCTTTTCAAGGGGAGGTGAACTTGTGGCGCCGCCTTCATTCATGTCGCATTCATTCATTGTGGTCATCCCCCATCATCTTCGCCAACACCGTCGTCGCCCGCGGCACCCCATGGATCGAAAAATCCACAGCCGTTATTTAATGGTTGCTACGGGCTCACGCTCAACGGGCTACGGGCTTCCAATTTTCGTCGGCAAACCCGACGCCTTCCAGGCGATGATGCCGCCGGCCAGATGCGCCTTATAGGGATAGCCGCGGTCCTGTGCCGCCAGCGAAGCCGTCACCGAACGGCGGCCGGAACGGCAGGCGAAGACGACTTGCTTGCCGTGCGGATCTGGAATGGCGGTGGGATCGAAAGTGGACAGGGGAACGATCACGCCGTCCGGATAACTTTCCACCGCCGTCTCATTTAGTTCGCGCACATCGACCAAAAGCATGCGGCCTTCGCGCAAGCCTGTCGCGACTTCTTCGGGCGTAAGGTTCGTCACCTCATCGGCGCGTGGCATGTCGTCGGCCATAAACTGCCCCGCAGCTTTCTTTATCCCTCCCCTGCAAGGGGAGGGTCGGCCACCGAAGCGTCAGCGAAGGTGCTCGGGTGGGGTTTATAGGCAATTTCACAAAACAACTATCGAGTCTGCATTATGCAACGCAAGGCATGCAACGCAAGTCATACAACACATCTCGCCCCCCACCCAGCTCGTAAGCCCCCTACCCGGCCGCCTTCGGCGTCCACCTCCCCCGCTTCGCGGGAGGGATTAAGGTCAGAACAACGGTTCATCGTAAACCGGCTTGCCATCGATCAAGAGGCGTTTAAATCGTCACCTGCGTGCCCACCTCCACCACGCGCCCCGTCGGGATCTGGAAGTAATCGGTCGCGTCGTTGGCAATGCGGGTGAGGCCGATAAAGAGCCGATCCTGCCAACGCGGCATGCCCGAACGGGCCGCCGGTTTAAGCGCACGGCGCGAAAGAAAGAACGAGGTCGACATGATATCGAATTGCCAGCCGAGTTTGCGCGCGATACCCAACGCCTTCGGTACGTTGGGCGTTTCCATGAAGCCGAAGCGCAAGACCACGCGCGAGAAGATTTCACCCAGCGGCTCCATGCGAACGCGTTCGGAGGGATCGACGCGGGGCGTATCGGCTGTTTCGATCGTGAGAATAACATTGGCTTCGTGCAGCACTTTGTAATGCTTCAAACTGTGCAACAGCGCCGTTGGGGCAAATTCCGGATCGCTGGTGAGAAAGACGGCGGTGCCGGGCACGACATGCGGCATTTTCTTTTCCAAATTTGCAATCAAAGAGGTGAGCGGAATTTCCTGCCGGCGCGTTTTCTGAATGAGCAAGCGGCTTCCTCGACGCCAAGTATACATCATCACCATGACAACGGTGCCGAGCGCCAAAGGCATCCATCCGCCCTCGACCACCTTGAGCATGTTGGCGCTCAGAAATGTCAGATCGATAAATAGAAACGGCACGATCAATGCCGCAGTCGCGTAAACCGGCCAATGCCACACCCGCCATATAACGACAAAGGCCATCATCGCCGTCACCACCATGGTCCCGGTCACGGCGATGCCGTAAGCGGAGGCCAAGGCGCTTGAAGAGCGGAACAGGGCGACCAGCAGCAGAACACCGACTAAGAGTATGGTGTTCACCTTGGGCATGAAGATTTGTCCGGCCAGCGCCTCGGACGTATGACGGATTTCAAGCCGCGGCAGCAGCCCGAGTTGGATGGCTTGGCGGGTCAATGAATAGGCGCCGGTGATCACGGCTTGACTGGCGATGACGGTGGCCGCGGTGGCCAGTATCACCATCGGCCATAATGCCCAGCTTGGATAAAGAAGAAAAAATGGATTCTCGATTGTCTTGGGATTCGCGAGCACGAGCGCGCCCTGGCCAAGATAATTGATTGTTAGTGCCGGCAGCACCACGGTAAGCCAGGCAAAGCGGATGGGGCCGCGGCCGAAGTGGCCTAAATCGGCGTAAAGAGCCTCCGAGCCGGTGACGACCAGGAAGACGGCCCCCAAAGTAAAGAAGGCGACGATCCCGTGATTGATCAAAAAGCTCACGCCAAACCAGGGACTAAAAGCGTGCAGCACGGCCGGGTTCCGGCCGATGTGCCAAAGTCCCACGCCGGCGATGGCCGCGAACCAAAGCAAGGTGATGGGTCCGAAAAATGCCGCGACTTTGGCCGTGCCCCGCGACTGCACGGCAAACAACATGACAAGAATGATCACCGTAATCGGGACCACATAGGCATCGAGCGCCGGCGTCTCCACTTTGAGGCCCTCGATTGCCGAGAGGACCGACAAGGCCGGCGTGATCATGGCGTCGCCATAGAACAAGGCGCCGCTGATAATGCCGAGGAGAATGACCATACCGCTCGCCCTGCCGAGGGCGCGCGAGGCAAGCGCCATTAGCGCGAGTGTACCACCCTCCCCATTGTTATCGGCGCGCAGCAATATGAGCACGTATTTGGCCGTAACCACCAGCAACAGCGCCCAGATAATGAGCGAGAGGATGCCGAGCACGATCGGTTCAGTCGGCGCCTGGTTGCCACCCGTCGCCGCCAGCACCAACTCGCGCACCGCATAAAGAGGGCTCGTCCCGATGTCCCCGTACACGACGCCGATGCTGCCCAGGGCCAGCGCCCAGAAGCCCGATCGCGGCGCTGCGTCGGTAGCTTCGTGCGCCGCGACCGAGGCAGAGCCACCGGCTGGAACATTGTCCGACATGAAAAGCCCCTAAATTGCTGCAATGCAAAAAAGAGGTAGGCTTATAACTCCTGAATAAAGTCATTGGGTATTGGCATTTATGCATAACCAGACGGAAACTTATGCGTAAATTTAAATTCCATTTGAATATCAATATATTGTGATAAAAATACAAAGTGATATTAGAGAATAAAGCTGCGTTAAGTTCGCCGTTAGAGCGCTAGTGGAGTGGATTTGACATTCGCTACCCACCTGGCCGCAAGCTCGCGAAGCGAATGTCAAATCCAAAACTCCACTAGAAACTTATATTTGGCTCATGGTCTTTCAATTCAAACATTCGCAAAAGATCCCCGCCGAAATGGGTAGCGAATGTTTGAATCGGACCACTAGACCGTCACTTGCGTGCCGACCTCGACCACCCGCCCGGTGGGAATTTGGAAGAAGTCGGTGGCGTCGCTCGCGGAGCGCGCCAGCCAAATGAAGAGGTGATCCTGCCAGCTCGGCATGCCCGAGGTTGGCGAGGTCTTTATAGACCGCCGCGAAAGGAAGAACGAGGTGGACATGATGTCGAATTGCCAGCCCTGTTTTCGGGCGATGGCCAGCGCCTTGGGCACATTGGGCTGCTCCATATAGCCGAATTTCAGCGCCACCCGCGCGAAATGCTCCGATAGGGGCACAATGCGAACGCGCTCGTCCTCGGAAACGCGCGGCGTATCGACGGTGATGATGGTGAGGACAACATTATGCTCGTGCAAGACTTTATTGTGTTTGAGATTGTGCAAGAGCGCCGTCGGCGCAAAGTCCGGATCGCTGGTCAAGAATACAGCGGTACCGGTGACAATATGGGGCGGCTTTTTTTCGAGATTGCGGAGCAAGGTTTCGAGCGGCACTTCGGTGCGGCGGGTCTTGCTCACGAGAATATTGGTGCCGCGCCGCCAGGTCAGAATGAGCAAAACCATGCCGGCGCCGAACAAGAGTGGCACCCAAGCGCCTTCAAGCAATTTGAGTAAATTGGCGGAGAAGAAGGTTATATCGACCAGGAAAAACGGCACAATCAGCATCAGAGATTTGCGCAAATCCCATTGCCACAGTTTCCATATGACGAAAAACGCAAGAACGCCATCGACGACCATCGTCGTGGCGACGGCGATGCCGTAAGCCGACGCCAGCGCGCTTGAAGTGCGGAACAGGCCGACAAGCAACAAGACGCCGATCAGCAAGGATATGGTCACGCGCGGAATATAGATTTGCCCGACTTGCGACGCCGACGTGTGCAAAATCTTCAAGCGCGGCAACAGGCCGAGCTGAATGGCTTGATACACCAACGAATAAGCGCCGGTGATGACCGCTTGGCTGGCGATGACGGTCGCAGCGGTCGCAAGAACAATCATCGGAAGCAAAAAAGTGTCCGGAACTAAACGATAGAAGGGGTTTTCGATGGCCGCAGGATCGGCCAATACTTTGGCGCCTTGACCGAAATAATTGATCAACAGCGCCGGTAATACCAAGCTGAGCCACGCCGTCTGGATCGGCTTGCGGCCGAAATGACCGAGATCGGCGTAGAGCGCTTCGCCGCCGGTGACGACGAGGAACACCGCGCCTAAAGTCACGAGGCCGATATGTCCGTGCTCAAACAGGAAATCAACACCGTAAAGCGGGTTGAGGGCGGCGAGCACATGCGGATCGTCACGAATATGCATCGCCCCGGCCACCGTGATGGCCAGAAACCAAATCACCATGATCGGGCCGAATAGCGCGGCCACGCGGGCTGTACCCCGCGATTGCGCGGCAAACAATAGTATCAAGATGAGAACCGTGAACGGCTCGACATAATCGCCGAAGACCGGGCTCGCCAGTTTCAATCCTTCGACCGCCGAAAGCACCGAGATCGCCGGCGTAATGACGGAGTCACCCAAAAACATCGAAGCGCCGATCACGCCGACGATGAAAATGAAGGCCGTGCGGCGCCCGATCGCACGGCTTGCGAGCGCGGTGAGGGAGAGCGTGCCCCCTTCCCCATTGTTATCGGCACGCAAGAGGACCAAAACATATTTGAGCGTCACGATGATGATAAGCGCCCAGAAGATGAGCGACAGGACGCCGAGAACGACATCGCGCGTGACAGCGTGATTATTGCTGGCCGCGATGGCTGCCTCACGAAATGCATAAAGAGGGCTCGTGCCAATATCGCCGAAAACGACGCCCACGCTGCCAAGCGCCAGTGCGATAAAAACTGGGGGCGCCTCTTGTCCGGCGCCCGCCGCAGCACCGGGCGAGTCTGCCATTTGCTTCGCGCCGTCACTCATTGCGCTATTGTCATCTCTAGTGGAGTGGATTTGACATTCGCTACCCGCCTGGCCGCAAGCTCGCGAAGCGAATGTCAAATCCAAAACTCCACTAGAAACTTATATTTGGCTCATGGTCTTTCGATTCAAACATTCGCAAAAGATCCCCGCCGAAATGGGTACCGAATGTTTGAATCGGACCACTAGTTAAGGATTCCTCCCGCCGGTCATGAGGAACGGGCCTTATATCATCGCCGCGCGGCAAGTCATACCCGACATATTCGGCGCCCGATGGAGCGTTTCAACGGCCAAAACACCTGAAAGCGGATCAATGCCGTGGTGAGCCGCGCGCGCGAATATGTCATATTGCATGTTAACTTGCATGTTAACGCACGAAAACTTTCCGCGACCAAAATCAAGACGCTAATTAGGTGAGATGAGATGACGTTGAATCCAAGCCCCAACGCTATTGTAGCTATCATTGACGCTCGCCCTTATACGCTTAAAGACTGAATACGCTTAGGCTAAGTAGCGATTCGGATCGGAGGAGATCAACTTATGCGCGATATCGGCCACTTCATCGGCGGCAAAGCCGTTCCGGGAACCTCTGGGCGTTTCGGGGATGTCTTTGATCCCAACACGGGCGAGGTCCAGGCGAAAGTGGCTCTGGCCAAGCATTCGGAGGTTGAACATGCCATTGCCGTCGCCGAAACGGCACAGCCGCGCTGGGCCGCGACGAATCCACAGCGTCGCGCGCGCGTGATGTTCAAGTTCCTGGAGCTGGCGCACAAGGACTATGACAGTCTCGCCAAATTGCTTTCATCGGAACACGGCAAGACGGTCGCCGACGCCCGCGGCGACATCCAGCGCGGGTTGGAAGTGGTGGAATTCGCCTGCGGCATCCCGCATCTGATGAAAGGCGAATACAGTGAAAGCGCCGGACCAGGAACCGATCTTTATTCGCTGCGACAGCCGCTTGGCGTGGTCGCCGGCATTACGCCGTTCAATTTCCCAGCCATGATCCCGCTGTGGAAAGCAGCGCCGGCGCTCGCCTGCGGCAATGCGTTCATTCTCAAACCGTCCGAACGCGATCCGTCGGTGCCGATGCGCATCGCCGAGCTTTTTCTTGAAGCCGGTCTGCCCCCCGGCGTGCTCAACGTCGTCAATGGTGACAAGGAAGCGGTCGACACGCTGCTCACCGATCCACGCGTCATGGCCGTTGGTTTCGTCGGCTCTTCCACCATCGCGCAATATATTTACGCGACCGCCAGCGCCAACGGCAAACGCGTGCAATGTTTCGGCGGCGCGAAGAACCACATGGTCGTGATGCCAGATGCCGACATGGACCAAGCGGTCGATGCTTTGATTGGGGCAGGCTACGGCTCGGCCGGCGAGCGCTGCATGGCGGTCTCGGTCGCCGTGCCTGTTGGTGAGAAGACCGCCGACGCTCTGCTCAAAAAGCTAGTGCCGCGCGTGGAGAACTTAAAGGTTGGTCCCTCACACGATCCGCAAGCCGATTTTGGGCCGCTGGTCACCAAAGCCGCCCTGAACCGCGTGAGGGACTACGTCGATATCGGCGTGAAGGAAGGCGCCAGGCTCCTGGTCGATGGTCGCGGCTTCAAGATGCAGGGCTATGAGAACGGCTTCTTCATGGGCGGCTGCTTGTTCGATCACGTCAAGCCGGATATGCACATCTACAAAGAAGAAATCTTCGGACCGGTGCTCTCCGTCGTGCGCGCCAAGGATTACGAAGAAGCCGTGCGCCTGCCCTCCGACAATGAATACGGCAACGGTGTCGCCATCTATACGCGGGATGGCGACACCGCGCGCGATTTCGTCAATCGCGTGCAGGTGGGGATGGTCGGCGTGAATTTCGCCATTCCGGTGCCGCTCGCCTATCACACCTTCGGCGGCTGGAAGCGCTCCGGCTTCGGCGATCTCAATCAGCACGGTCCGGATTCCATTCGCTTCTACACCAAGACCAAAACCGTCACTTCGCGCTGGCCAACCGGCACGAAAGAAGGCGCGGAATTCGTCATCCCGACGATGCGTTGATTTTCGGAAGCATCCCTACGAACTCATGCTGGATTATCCGCTCGGCACGCGTTAACATTCGATATGTCACCTAGATTACAGAGCCTTTGCACAAAAATGATAATGTGATGGCAGGACCCGCGGGGTCGCATTTTTAAAACTTTTTCGCAACATTGTGTGGTTCAGCGTAATGCGTGAAAAATCGTAATCGCGAATAGTCCGATAGCAAGCATAGGGTGGGCAAAGTGCCCTTATTTGCGCGTATCCACAGGTACGAGACGCTATAGGCGCCGTGCCCACCATCATAAGTTTCCGCAGTATTATTGATGGCGGGATTTTGTTTGAGTCGGCCGGTGGGCACGGCGCGTGACCGCGCCTTTGCCCACCCTACGAGTTAACTTTTCAATTCAGCCGCGCGGGACGATTGTCGTCGCGTGCATGGCCACCGGAACCGAGCGGCAAATCGGATGCTGATGTTTCAGCCGTGGCAGACGCAGCCGCGGCGTCCTTACGCTGGTACGCACGATACGACAACCAGCCGAGCGGTAGGCAAGCCAAATAGGTCACCGTGCCGATGGTGAGGACGATCCACGGATAGCTAATCAAAAGCGCAAAGAACGCGACCACCAAAACAAAAACCGGGAATACCATTTCCGGCGGCACGCGTTTGCCCACGCGCTTGCCCGAAAACACCGGCAGACGCGACACCATCAAAAGCGCGATGAGCAAGGTATAAACAAAGGTTGCCCAGACAACCGGAAGGTTCGGCTGCACGCCTAAGAAACTGAGGTAAATCGGCAGCAGAACGGTGATCGCGCCCGCGGGAGCGGGAACGCCGGTAAAGAAATTTCCCGCCCATATCGGCTTATTGGGATCGTCGACCATAACGTTGAAGCGCGCCAGCCGTAAGGCCGCGCAAATCGCAAACACCAAAGCGACGATCCAACCCGCCGATTTGAGTTCGTGCAGGCCCCAGAAATAAAGGATCAACGCCGGCGCCACGCCGAAATTGACGAAGTCGGCGAGACTGTCGAGTTCGGCGCCGAAGCGCGAAGTGCCCTTCAGTAAACGGGCAACGCGCCCATCGATACCGTCGAGCAACGCCGCGAACACGATGGCCGCAAGCGAGAGATCGAGTTTGCTCTCGACGGCCAGGCGAATGGCCGTCAGCCCCGCGCAAAGCGCGAGCAGCGTGATGAGGTTGGGCAACAGCGTGCGAACCGGAATCGCCTTGAAACGGCGTCGCCGGAACGGCGGCGGAGCGGGATCGAAGGGCTGAAAGACCATATGTTCAATATAGAAATATATCGGAGCCTACGCCATAGCGCTACACGCGCGGTTCCATCTGTCGTTAGAAATGTGCGCGCCGTTCTCTCACCACAACCCTAGGAGAGCGACCATCTTTAAATTCTGCGGCCGATCATCCTTCGAGGCGCGGCTTCGCCGCGCACCTCAGGATGACGGGGAGAGGCTGCCACGCATAAAGACTTTCACCGTCATCCTTCGAGGCTCGCGCGCGAAACGCGCGCGATCCTCGAAGGATGATCGGCCCCCAGAGTCTAAGAATAACGCGGGCCAACCTATAAGGACCGGGCCTTTTTCTGAGTAGCCCATAGACGACGGTTATTGTCTACTTTCTAGTGGAGTGGATTTGACATTCGCTACCCACCTGGCCGCAAGCTCGCGAAGCGAATGTCAAATCCAAAACTCCACTAGAAACTTATATTTGGCTCATGGTCTTTCGATTCAAACATTCGCAAAAGATCCCCGCCGAAATGGGTAGCGAATGTTTGAATCGGACCACTAGCTGGAGCGCTTGTAAGTCTCTCGGATTATAATCTCATACCCCCCATAATAGTATTCGTAAATTCCCATATAAGAAACTCTGCCTCACGGTCTATTAGACTGGCCATAGACGGAATACTTTGATTTTCAGTCTTCATTTGGTCAGCCGCTTTATGTACCGCTACTTTGACAGCCTTTATCGCTTCTGTTTGTCGGTTTAGCGGAAGCTCGTTGGAAGGAGGACTATAAGAACTACTTTTAATAATATACCCCGTTCACGTCACAACCCGAAATTCCTTTGGGTTGATGACGCGGAAATTATCGGTGACCGAATCGAGGAGATCGGCCCAGTTCCTGGGCACCGTTTCCCGTAGAAAGCCAAGCGTCGCATTGGCGAATTGGGCGCAGGTTGCGTAAGCTTTGTTGTGCGTGACGTTTCTATGCATGAGGCCCCATAACCGCTCGATCGGATTAAGATGCGGGCAATAGGGTGGGATGAAATGCAGCTTGATCCGGCACCCAGGCCGGGCGAGCCATTCCCGCACCAGCCTGGCGTGATGATAGCGCGCATTGTCAAGAAAGACATGGATGCGCGCCAGCGTCGGATAGCACGCCTCGATCAATTCCAGGAGCCGTATCGTTGAGACGGCGTCGATGGTCTGCGCCTCGATCATGCGGGTTTGCCCGGTCGCGAGGTCGATCGCGCCGTGAATGTTGATGCGCTCGCGCCCGCTCGTTTGTTCGATGGCGATCTTCTCTTGTTTTGGCGCCCAGCAACCGGCAGGCCGCGCCGCATGGGTCGGATGCACGGCATCGGCGAACAAAACGGCTTCGTCAGGGCCAAGAGAGTTCTGCAAATCCTCATAACTGTCTATGAAAGCCTGCTGCTTTTCTTTGTCGAGCTTGCGCGGGATGACATCGGGCTTGTGATATTCGAGCCCCAGCCGGTGCAGCAACTTGATCAGCCCCGAACGGCTTTCGTAAACGAGCCCGAATTCCTTCTCGATCCAGGCGCCGATCTGGCGGGTCGAGCGCGGAAGCGCCGCGTCGACAAAGACTTTCAACTTTTCTTGTCGCTCGCCGGTCAACCGGCAAGCGCCGCCCTCGTGGCCGAAGCTCGTCAGGCCCTCCATCCCATCCTTTTCATATAGGCGATACCAGGTACGGATGGTGTCGTCGTCCAGCAATAGAACCTTCGCAATCGCCTCGCAGCTCATCCCATCGTCCAGCAACACCAGCGCGTTCGCGCGCCGGGCCAAACGGTGTGCCGCCGACCCGTTCCGCGCCAACGCGATCAGCTCTTGCCGCAATTTGCTGTCCAAAAATCCAGAGCGTATCATCCGTCCGGTAGAATCCGAATCGCCCCGTTTGGCAAGGGCAATATTCGGATTTCACGGGAGTCGGGGTATATTATTTAAACTGATCCCAATCTCCGAGTGGAGCCAGGGGATGTATGTCACTTTATCATCCCAACGGTTTTCAGAGGCCTTGAGCGATGGCGCATCAGGCCCTGAGCTTAGATGCAAGACAACCGAACTCCGACCTTTGGAGGAAATCTCAATAGTGGCTTTGGCGTCAGCGACCGCGTCATTTATTAGATTGGGGTAGCTTTTTATTAGGGCCTTCATACCCGGATCATTACCAAATTTTTTTTCCATTACGTCGGCCGCTCTATCTACTTTGTCGTTGGTAGTAGCGACGGAATGGTCACTATTCACGCGAGCAAGTAAATCGGAGATAAAATCCAGATATGCAGTATTTCGAAGGTGCGGAAGGCTTTTCGGAGAATCGATTTTAGCGAGGTCATCACGCACATACTGATCCCATCCATGGACGTCTGAAATGCCAGCACCTACTCTCCGGCCCGTTGCCGTCGTAACGGCACCCCGTTGATCGCCCCCATCCGCAACGCGGACGGGGCGGGGAGCTGACGGACGTATTGATTCTGCGCCCATTATTTAGTCCTCCTCATTAAGGCTCGTCGTGGCCAGAAAGCCTCGAAAATTGTCCTGTGGTACGGATCACTTAAATTCAGTCTATCATTTATCCGCACGCCTTGTAATCTACACGACATATATAAATGCGAGTCTCCTTAACGGCTCTTGCCACAACCGTAAAACGGCTCTTGCCACAACCGTAAATGCTTTTCCTGTAATGGTTTTATGCCTCAGCCCAAACGGTAAGCACGGCCGCCCTCGGTGGATTCCAAATCGGCCAAAACCGTCTCCCCGCCAATCGCCGTTTGCCCAACGGCCACCAAAGGCGGAGTTCGCTCCGGCAAATATACATCCAAGCGCGAACCGAAGCGGATCATGCCGAAACGCTCGCCGGCTAAAACGGATTGACCGGTTCGCACAAAGCAAACGATGCGTCGTGCGATGAGCCCCGCGATCTGCACGACCGCTATCGTTTTACCCGCCGTCGATATAATGAGCGAATTGCGTTCATTGTCGAGGCTCGCTTTGTCGAGATCGGCATTCACGAACTTGCCCGGGTGATAAATGATCTTTTCGATGCGGCCCGCTACGGGGCTGCGGTTGATATGACAATCAAAGACGCTCATGAAAATCGAAATTCGCAGCATCGGGCTTTCACCAAGGCCAAGTTCGGGCGGCGGCGGCACCATGGCGATGTCGCTGATGCGCCCGTCGGCCGGCGCGATCACCAGACCTTCGCGCACCGGCGTCACCCGCGGCGGATCGCGGAAAAAATAGATGCACCACAGCGTTGCAACGATGCCGAGCCAGCCGAGCGGCGTCCACAGCCAGAACAGCACAGCACTGACGAGTGCGAAGGCGGCGATGAAGGGATAACCTTCCGGCGTAATCGGTGTAAGTTGCCGGCGAAGCGAAGCGTAAATTGACATGAGAAAACTCATACACGACTTGCTTGACGCGAATCTATAACTTTCAATTCAAACCACGGCCAGCAGGCGTTTGTTGTGACCCCACCTACTCTGCCGCAACAGCCGGGATATGCACCGTTGGCGCGGTATCGATCTCGTTGTCAACGTGCGGCGGATTGCGGTTGGGTGCCTCGCCGCTTTCACCCGCCAAAGCAAGCCTTTCGCGCGCCGCTTCCGCCTCACGCTGCCGGCTCCACATACTTGCATAGAGACCACCGCGAGCAAGCAACATAGCGTGTGTCCCGCGCTCGATAATCTCCCCTTGATCCAAAACGATGATCTCGTCGGCGCCGACAATCGTGGAAAGACGATGCGCGATGACAAGCGTTGTGCGGCCTTTTGCGACCCGCTCCAAGGCATCCTGAATTTCCTTTTCGGTGTGGCTGTCGAGCGCCGAGGTTGCCTCGTCGAGCAACAAAATGGGCGGCCCTTTCAAGATCGTACGGGCAATGGCGACGCGCTGCTTCTCGCCACCGGACAGCTTCAGGCCCCGTTCGCCGACGTCGGTATCGTAACCCTTTGGCGCGCGGCGAATAAAATCGTCGATTTGCGCAAGCCGTGCTGCTTGCTCGATCTCGGCGTCGCTCGCTTCCCATCGGCCGTAGCGGATGTTGTAGCGGATGGTATCGTTGAACAACACCGTATCCTGCGGCACCATGCCGATCGCCTGGCGCAATGATTCTTGCGTCACCGTCGCGATGTCCTGACCGTCGATCAAAATGCGGCCGCTGGACAGATCGTAAAAACGATAAAGAAGCCGCGAGATCGTCGACTTGCCGGCGCCCGAGGGGCCGACCACGGCCACCGTTGTTCCGGCCGGTACGCCGAAGCTGATATTTTTGAGGATTCGCCGCTCCGGCTCATAAGCAAAACAGACATTCTCAAATCGGATGTGCCCGTCGCCGACCTTCAGCGGGCGAGCGCCCGGCACATCGATGATCTCCGGCTCGCGCGAGAGAATCGAAAACATGATTTCGATGTCGGTTACCGCCTGTTTGATCTCGCGATAGACCATGCCCATGAAATTCAGCGGCTGATACAGCTGAATCATCATGGCGTTCACCAGCACGAAATCGCCGACGGATTTACTTCCGGCTTTGATCTCGAAGGCGCAAAGCACCATCGTGACGGCAAGGCCGACCGTGAAAATCACCGCCTGCCCGGCATTGAGGACCGCAAGCGACGTGTACGATTTGACACTCGCGTCTTCGTAGTGGCCCATGGAGCGATCGTAGCGTTCGGCCTCACGTGCTTCCGCGTTGAAATATTTTACGGTCTCGTAATTGAGAAGCGAGTCGATGGCTTTCACGTTGGCGTCGGTATCACTCTCATTCATGCGCCGGCGGATGCCGATACGCCATTCGGTCGCATGATAGGTATAGACCATGTAAAGCGTCACGCTGGCGAGGATGGTGACGACATAACGCCAGTCGAACCGCCACATCATAACGATGACGATCAGCGTCAGTTCAATGATCGTCGGCGCAAGCTGGAGGATCACCATGCGTACGATGGTCTCGATGCCGTTGCGCCCGCGCTCGAGCACACGCGTGAGCCCGCCGGTTTTGCGCTCCAAATGAAATCGCAACGACAATTGGTGCATATGCACGAAGGTGCGATAGGCAAGCCGCCGCACGGCATGCATCGCCACTTTCGCAAACATCGCATCGCGCGATTGCGTGAGCGCGGCCATAACAATGCGCATGCCGCCATAGGCAATGGTCATGGCAATCGGCGCGGCGAGCACCCAAGTCAACCATCCCGAGCTGGCCTGCGATGCACTCTTCTCGCCCGCGAGAGCGTCGATAGCCCATTTGAAAGTAAAGGGAACGGCGATGGTGGCGAGCTTGGCCGCCAAAAGTAACATTATGGCACCGACGACACGGCGCTTCAGGTCGATCCGGTCGGACGGCCAGATATAGGGCCATAGATGGACGAGCGTACCAAGCAGCGCCCCCCGGCTGGCGGAGATACGCGGTAATTGGTCGGAAGATACCCGATGATGCTGACGATCGGCGGTCATTAGGTCCTCCATATAGGAGGATTCGGCGCCACAATCACCCTATGCTATGCAGAAACCATCGGGAGGGTAGCGGGTTTGAATAAGCCTTGACGCGGCCACACCGCGGTCGCACATGCAGTATGAACGAACCAGAGAAATTATGAACAAACCAGAAAATTTCCGAAAAATCCGTAGAATTTGCGTCTATTGCGGCTCAAGCCCAGGAAAAAACGGAGCTTACGCACAAGCGGCGCGCGACTTTGGCAAACTCCTTGCCAAAAACGATATAGCGCTGATCTATGGTGGCGGCGCCATTGGCATTATGGGTGAAATTTCCCAAGCGGTCGCCAGCAATGGGGGCAAGGTCCATGGAATCATCCCCGAGTTTCTGATGGCCCGCGAGCACGCACTCGAAACACCGCAGGGCTTGGTCGTCACCCGTGACATGCACGAGCGCAAACGCAAGATGTTTGAAATGGCGGATGCCTTCGTGGCTTTGCCGGGCGGCGTCGGCACGCTTGAAGAGCTCGTCGAGCAACTGACCTGGGTCCAGCTCGGACGTCATCGCAAGCCTGTGCTGGTCGCCAATATCGACGGATTTTGGCAGCCGCTCTGCGCGCTATTTGATCATATGCGCAGCTTGGAATTCATTCGCGGCGATTTGACCTTCGATCTGCTGGTGGCCAATCAGGTGAGTGAGATTTTGCCGCTGCTTCAGAAGGCGGTCGAATTTGTGCCGAAAGAGGCAATGGGCATGACGGCGGCGGATACGGAGCGTTTGTGAAGCTAAGCAAGCCGTAACCCGGCTGGAGCGCAGCGAAAGCCGGGATCAGCTTGTAGGATGGGCAACCGGAGTGAAACGACGTCTGGGGAAACAAAATCATCTTGTACTCGGGGATCCTCCCGGCTTTCGCTCATCCGCTCAAGCCGGGCGACGGCGCTCACGCCGACGCGCCGGATTTGACCAATTTAAAGATAATCGAATCCATCAAGGCCTGGAACGACGCATCGATGATGTTGGGAGAGACGCCGACCGTGGTCCAGCGCTCGCCGGCTTCGTCCTCGCTTTCGATCAATACGCGCGTCACGGCCGCGGTGCCGCCATTGAGGATGCGCACGCGAAAATCGGTAAGCTTCAGGCCTTCGATGTATTTCTGGTATTTTCCGAGATCCTTGCGGAGCGCCAGATCGAGCGCATTGACCGGGCCGTTTCCTTTGGCCACCGACAAGAGCGGCGCGGCCGCGCCGTCGATTTCTACTTCGACAGTGGCCATCGTGACCGTCACCAATTCGCCGACTGCGTTGTAGCGCTGCTCGACGTTCACATCGAATTGCCGGACGTTGAAGAAATTTGGCACCGCCCCGAGCGTGCGCCGTGCCAGCAATTCGAACGATGCGTCGGCGGCTTCATAGGCATATCCCATGCTCTCCCGCTCTTTGACGATGTCGAGCAATCGGCCGACGCGCGGATCGTTTTTATCGGCGTTGATGCCGATGCGTTCGAGTTCAGCCAGCACGTTGGATTTGCCGGCTTGATCGGAAACCAGAAGTTTGCGCTTATTGCCGAGCCGATCGGGCGCAACATGCTCATAAGTGGCTGGGTCTTTTATAATCGCCGAAGCGTGAATTCCGGCCTTGGTGGCAAAGGCGCTCTCGCCGACATAGGGCGCATGGCGATCAGGTGCGCGATTAAGCCGCTCATCAAGCGCGTGCGAAATATGCGCCAGCTTACGAAGACCGGCATCGGATACGCCGATCTCGAAGCGATCGGCAAAATCGGGTTTGAGTTTCAGGGTCGGAATGATGGAAACCAGATTGGCATTGCCGCAACGCTCGCCTAAGCCGTTGAGCGTACCCTGGATTTGCCGCGCACCGGCGAGCACGGCGGCCAAAGAATTGGCGACTGCCTGTTCGGTATCATTGTGAGCGTGAATGCCGACATGATGGCCGGGAACGACCTTGCAAACCTCGCCGACAATTTTTTCGACTTCATGTGGCAGCGTGCCGCCATTGGTGTCGCAGAGCACCACCCAGCGCGCGCCTTCGTCATAGGCGGCCTTGGCGCAGGCGAGCGCATAGGTCGGATTGGCTTTGTAGCCGTCAAAGAAATGCTCACAATCGAGGAGCACCTCCCTGCCCTTCGCTTTGGCGGCGCGGACACTCTCCCGAATCGAAGCCAGGTTTTCTTCTCCCGTTGTCTCCAGCGCGACCTTGACGTGGTAGTCCCAGGACTTGGCGACGAAACAGATGGCGTCGGCCTTGGCTTCGAGCAGCATTGCCAGGCCGGGATCATTGGACGCGGAACGCCCCGGCCGGCGCGTCATGCCAAACGCGGTAAAGCTGCTTTTCAAATCGCGTTTTGTTGCGAATAATTCACTGTCGGTGGGATTGGCGCCGGGATAGCCGCCTTCGATGTAGTCAATGCCCAATTCGTCCAAAATGCCGGCAATCGCCAGTTTGTCCGCAAGCGTAAAATCCACGCCGTTGGTCTGCGCGCCATCGCGCAAGGTCGTGTCGAAAAGATAGAGGCGTTCTTTCATGAGCGCCTGCTCCTTTCTTCACCTCTCCCCGCTCGCGGGGAGAGGTCGATTGCCGAGCGAATCGACGGCAATCGGGTAAGGGGGTGCCGAGACATGCGCCGGAACGAATTCCCCCTCCCCAACCCTCCCCCGCATGCGGGGGAGGGAGCAGGCAGTGCCATGAAGGCTTCGCCATCGCGCAATGTTGTATCGAAAAGATAAGTTGTATCGAAAAGATAAAGGCGTTCTTTGGTCATGGGAATCTCAGATCACACGATAAAGAACATAGAGCGCAAGCAGAACTGCGCCGGCAAGCACTGCATATTTCAATACGATGTAATAAAGCCAATGACGCGGAAACGGCGTGTCAGGCTTCGTCATGCACCCCTCCCGAGCATGATCCGTTTAGATTGGATCACTTTACTCTCCTATACCCCAACTTATTGAAATTTCGGTAGAAATTTCTTGAATTTTCCGGTCTGGCGGATTCCGATGCGGTCATGATTCGAGCCCACTTCCTCAGCGAAGCCGATCGCAAGAAGCTGATGGCGTTGGCGCGCGATGGGTCGGCGGCCTCGCGCTTGACGCGGCGCGCCAATGCCTTGGTGCTTTTGGACGCCGGGTGGAGTTGTCAGGAAATCGCCGCTGCATTGTTGCTGAACGACGACACGATCCGTGGCTGGTTCAAACTGTTTGAACAAGACGGGATCGAGGGTTTGACCCGTTTCGACATGGGCGGGAGCGCGAGCTTTTTGAGCGCGGCGCAGGAAGAGGCATTGAAAGTTTTTGTCGCCGCGGCGCTGCCGCGCACGACGCGGCAGATCGGCGCCTGGATCGAGAAGGAATTCGGCGTCGTTTACGAAAGCCGTTCGGGACTGATCGCGTTGCTGCATCGGCTGGGGCTCGAATATCACAAACCCGATGTCATCCCGCGCAAGCTCGACCCCAAAAAGCAGCAAGCATTCATAGACAGTTATGAGGATTTGCAGAACTCTCTTGGCCCTGACGAAGCCGTTTTGTTCGCCGACGCCGTGCATCCGACCCATGCGGCGCGGCCTGCCGGCTGCTGGGCGCCCAAACAAGAAAAGCTCGCCATCGAACAAACGAGCGGGCGCGAGCGCATCAACATTCACGGCGCCATCGACCTCGAGACCGGGCAAACCCGCATGATCGAGGCGCAGACCGTCGACGCCGTCTCGACGATCAGGCTGCTGCAAGCGATCGAGGCGTGCTATCCGACGCTGGCGCGCATCCATGTCTTTCTTGACAATGCGAGCTATCATCACGCCAAACTGGTGCGGGAATGGCTCGCCCGGCCTGGGTGCCGCATCAATCTGCATTTCATCCCACCCTATTGCCCGCATCTTAATCCGATCGAGCGGTTATGGGGCCTCATGCATAGAAACGTCACGCACAACAAAGCTTACGCAACTTGCGCCCAATTCGCCGATGCGACGCTTGGTTTCCTGAGTGAACACGTTCCCAGGACTTGGGCCAATCTATGTGATTCGGTCACCGACAATTTTCGCGTCATCAACCCCAAGGAATTTCGGGTTGTGAGGTGAACGGGGTATAACATTTTGTTGACGCATGATCTTTGCCCCGAAAACCGGTTTCCACTGTTCGGCATCATGCGCTCGCGGCAAGCCGCTTCTGGAGCGTCGTATTGGCCAGCCATTCGCCGCCGAGCGACACCGAATTGCGCTGTTGCGCGACATAACCGCGCTTTTCAAAAAAGCCTCGCGCGCTGTCGCTCGCATCCACCGACAGCTTGGTGGCGCCGCGCGCACCGGCGAGCTTTTCCAAGGCATCGACGAGCATGGCGCCCGCACCATGACCAGCGACGGCCGGATGCACATAAAGCATGTCGATTTTATCTTGACCGACGAGCGAAGAAAAGCCGACCGGCGAACCCTGCATCGTAGCAACTAACACCAATTGCCTGCCCAGCTTCTGCGCAAAGGCCTCTTCGTCGTCCGCCGCGGAGACCCACGCTTCCTGCTGAGCCTCGCTATAGTCGTCGCCGGTCAATTCCGCGATGCTGGCGCGAAAAATTTCCGCCAGCAGCGGCGCATCGGCCGGAAGAAACGGCCGCAGCGCAAAAGTGGGATGGGCCTGGGCACTCATCGTCGATGCTCTTTACGCTTTCGTAACACATCGAGCAGCAATACCAACACGCCTTCGAGATTTTTCAGCAGGTCGTTATTCCAATATCTCACCACGAGGAAGCCGTTTTTCTCGAACCACTGATTGCGTCTTTGATCAGGAACAGAATTAGCGTGCTGACCGCCGTCGACGTCGATGCCTAGTGGAGTGGATTTGACATTCGCTACCCACCTGGCCGCAAGCTCGCGAAGCGAATGTCAAATCCAAAACTCCACTAGAAACTTATATTTGGCTCATGGTCTTTCAATTCAAACATTCGCAAAAGATCCCCGCCGAAATGGGTAGCGAATGTTTAAATCGGACCACTAGCCGGACGTCGAAACACAAGAAATCGGCAATGAATGGAGCAGATTGCGCTTACGTGCGGCATTACCGCCGCCAGCGTGTAGGGCGGGTTGGGCCGAAGGCCCTAACCCGCCGTATTTGGATTCCGCCTGGATAGGGAAATGGCGGATGACGCTGCGTCAATCCGCCCGACGGCCTGAACCACCACTGCCGCCGGTCAGACCAGAACTCTCACCCGGCTTCCGTCACCATTGGTCGTCGGGAAACTGGGAACGCGCGGCGATGCGTTGGCGGCGCCGTTCTCAAGCTGCTGGATCAAACTTTGCAGACGGCTGACTTCGGCGAGCAATTGCCGATCCGCCACATCTCTTTCGCTTGCCTCGTTGCGGGTGACCGCCGGCCCATCAAGGGAGGCGATCCCCGCCCGTTTCGGGTCGCGCGGATCGACCCCAAAAGGGTTAGGATCTTTGTGCCCCAACGGATCGGATCCATCATCAAAATGATCGACCTCATCCTCAAACGGATTAACGACCCCATCATCAAACGGATTGTCGTGCTGGCTTGCCGCCACGGAGGCGATGGGCCCGGCCGTCGTGCTATTGCCGACAGCATTGCCGGTTGCGGCCACATCCGATGTATCGGCGAAAGCGACACTCGCTTGCGCCCGGGAATCAACGGCTCGTTGCGTCCCGTCATCGGCCTGGGGCGCATCACCGGCACCGTTGCCGCGATCCTCGTCCCGCGCCAGCACCACGTCTTCGCCGACGGTTCGTTCACGATGGACCAATTCCTCCGCCGTGAAGGTCGTGGGATTTGCTCCGCGCGACGCCAGCACCCGTCTTCTTACATCCTCGGCGGTTCTTCTGGCGCTATCAAGCGTTTTCTGAAACTCCGCCTGCGCCACCGCCACTTGTTGCGAAGCCGCTTCCTGTTGCGCCTGGCCGGCGCCTTGGTCGATGAGAAATGCCAAAGCCTGTTGAGCCTTGGCAAGATTATGTGCCCCGTCCCTTACGATTTGCGCCACCTCTTGAAGCAAACCATTCAGCGAAGAGTCGCTGATCTGGCCCTGTCTTCGAGCGAGCGCGATTCGCGTGTCGGGGCCCGCTGTATTGAAGCTGGGAGTTTCGTTCACCAGCGTGTCGATCTGCTTCTTGTTAGAATCCAGCTGATCCGTTTTGTCTTTTATCTGAGCCGTGAGATTTTGTTTAGCGCCTTCATCATCGTTCACTTGTGCTTGCGCCGTATCTACGGCTGCCTGATCCTCGGCCAACTGTTCTGGAGTTATCGTGCTATCGGGCTCCGACGCAGCTTTCGTATCGTCGTCAAATTTCTTCTGCGCATCCGCCAGGACTTTTTGGTCCAATTTCAGCTTATCGTTAACAGCGCCCAGCTGTTGGTTGAGGTCCGCTATCTCTTTTGTGAGTTGTTCATTGGTCGTGTTGAGGTTCGACACCGTAGCGGCATTGCTGCCCTGAAGGCCGATAGCCGTTTCAATCCCGTTGAACTCGACAAGGATCCGATTGACCGCAGCGTCGCCCAGCATTTCCGCCGCTTGCAGCAGTACCGACGTAATCGCCCCAACCCCGCCGCCGACCGTTTGCCGGACCACGCTGGTCGGGGTTAATGGCACGCCGCCGGGGGGAGCCGGCGTATTCGGTCCTTGACCGGGGCTCGGTCCTTGAACGGGGCCCGGTCCTTGAACCGATTTCGTTCCCTGAGGCGAATCGCCCGTCCGCGGCATTTGATTTGTGGCCGAACCCCCAACGGAACTGATCATGATGAATCCCCTCTCAGCAGAATGACTAGATCAATGCTAGCCGAAATCGATCGGGCCTGCTGTGACAAATGTTACTCGATATACACATGCTGCCGGGCTCCTGTGTGGCCCCTGGCGTCGGCCCTCTCCCGCCTCTCTTTGAGATTTTTTTCCTCGCCGGAGAGCATCGCAACCTCGTTGGCGAGCGTGCCGATCACCGTCTCCACGGCGGTGAGCAGCATCGCCAAATAAATGAGGAGCTTTTTGCTCGTTCGCGACTTCCTTTTCTTCAGTTTTTCAATGAGGTCGCTGTTGGCGCCGAGGTCGGCAAGGCGCTTGAGCATCTCCTCCTCGCTCATTTTGGTCTTGGCCACGAATTCCGCCATGGCGGCCTGGTTGGGAATGGGCCAGCCCGGCAGCATGGCGGCGTTGAGAACGAAAGATGCTATGATTCCGGTGTGTTCGGGCTGCGCCGAACCGCTCGCCAGCATCGCGTTCTGAAGATTGTCGGAAAGCTTGTCGACGTGAACCTTGTCGGCCGAAGGCTTGTCCGCCGGAAACTTGTCGGCGACCTCATGCTTGGCAACGGACAAGGCCTGTTCGTCCTGTCGCTCGGCTGTTGCCGCTTTCTTCGCACTGTCCCACAGTTCGGAACGAGATCCGCTGCCGACCACCTGATCTAACGGCGAGGTGGCGCCGTGTTGAAGCCGATTGACCGGCAAAGAGGTCGTGGTCAATTGCGCGGCATCTTCTTTGGCAAAGCCTTGATGTGAGGCCACATCGCCCGGAAGCGTATCCGGCATCTGCGCCATCGCGGCCAAAACAACACTCGACAGCGACGTCTGCGCGATCATCGGGTTGGTCGTTACGATATTTTTGAAAAACGACTGGACCGTGACTTGATCCGTCGGATCAGGACTGGTCGTCGGCAAACGCAGGCCCACAGGGGTCTGCGCGAGAGATTGCTGCGCGGACCGGTTCGAGGCCGCGTAGCCCTCGGGCGGCGGCTGATCCGACGCGCCTATCGACTTGGCGATCTCAAGTGCGAGATTTTCGCTCAAAAGCGCCAACGAACGCCCCAACACTCCGTCGATCGTCGTCATGGCTTTGCCCCTCCCCTTTCGCTCGCCCCTGCAACTGAAGCGCTTTCTTAAACTTCTCGACCTCGGCCACGATGGCGGAATGTGTCGCGCTATCGCTTTTTTCCTCAAAGGCCGCCAGTTCGATGGCAGCCTGCTCCCAATCCTTGCCGCGCACACAAAGATCGAGCGCATGGAAATGGGGAATCGCCCATTGGGGCCTCTTTTCGGACGCGGTGCGAAATGCATCAAGCGCCTCGTTCCAGGCCGTACGCGCCCGCAGGCAAAGTCCGACGCCGACCCAAAAATCCGCCGAACTGTCATCGATAAGGCAAAGAGCGCGAAAAATCGGCTCTGCTCTTTCGTGCTGCCCTATCGCGACCCATCGATGCGCGCGGGCATATAGAAACTCAATCGTATCATCGGAAATCCCGAGCGCCTTGCCAAAAGAGGCCCCGTTGTTCAAAGCCGCAAATATTCTTTCACCCGACAGGTTTTTCGCGGCCATCGCCTCAATAAAGAGCTCCTCAAGCAGGTCGAAATCGTCTGCGTCGAGTCCCAGCGATCCGGCGAGGAACGACGCGACCGGCTCTTCCTCGCTCGTCGTTGTGGTCGCCATATCCCTCCCGTTCATTTTTTGAGAATCGCGAGGCGGTCCAGATATTTTTTGGACTCATCCGCGATCAGCTTGTTTTTCGACTGGGATGCAAGCTCCATCGCCTGCGTCAAATCTTCTTTCGCCTCGGCAATATAGCCAAGCGCCAGACAGGCGCGGCCGGAGAAAAAATAGCCGCGCGGGTCGGCCGGCGTGAGCGCGACGATGGCGGAGGCGGCTTGCAATGCAAGCTCATTTTCACCCACATACAAAGCGCAATTCGCCAGGCCGACTTGCAGCTCCGCATCGCTCGGGTCGCACACGACGAGAGCGGCATACATGCGAAAAGCCTCGCGCGTGGCGCCCCGTTGCAATTGGTTGCGCGCCACATCCAAGCCCAGACGCAAGTCATTCGGCTCCAGACCAAGCGCCTTTCTGATCGCCCCTTGAGCGATCTGGCGCTGCGCCTCGCTGAGCTGCAACTCAACGTCCCCTGATTTGGTGACGTCCGCATCGACAATATTCGTTTCACTAGTTTTATTAGTTTTCACCGAACGGCCCATGAGCCCCTGAAAAGTCACTGATAGCCCAGCCCCTTGCTTAGCAAGCTTGTTTTATCAGCAAAAGAGGTAACAAGGATAGCGTTGCACTTTTGTTACAGGCGAACGACATCCATGTACACTTAATACCGGAATAGTTAACCTGAATGCTGGACTGATCCATCCGATAGCACAATTATCCTGTGTATAATGTATACGATTAAGTCCGATTTTGGCTTACGGCCGGCGATTACCTGATGACGCGCAAGCCTTCTTTACCGCCCCGCTTTCGCGCAATCTGTTCACATTGAACGCGCCTCACCGGCTCGCCCTCACGAGTGGGGGTCCAGCGCAACAACAATGACCGACGTTTCAATATTATTCCGGATTTCCGCCTTAGCGGAATGAGCGGGGTGGTTCTATCTGAACAGATCGGGTTCTGACCTACCCATCCTTCAGGCTGTGACTAACCGCGGGCAATAGCGTGCCGTCGTCACCGCCCAAGTCCCAAATCATGACGCCGGCCAGGCCGTGCGAACGCGCATAGTCCGCTTTGCGGCCAACCGAGACTTGATCGTCGTAACTGATCCAGATTCGCTGTTTCGGATTATAAAGCCATGGCACCTGCGCCGTCTGATCCCAATGACGTTCAAAACCATGACTTTGCGGATGGCGGGCAACGATGTCCTTATAATCTATTCCATCGTCCCCACCCCAATCCTGTGCCGGACGGGCGCGGCGCAGCGCACCGTTTCCGTCTCCGGAAACGTCGCGATACGCCCGGCCGTAGAACGGGATTCCGAGCACGAGTTTTCGCGGCGGAACGCCCGCGCTCAAAAAATAACGAATGCTGCTGTCGATATTAGCCTTGCCGGTGGGGTCGCAGGAGGCTGCAAACAATCCGGCGTTAAATCCGATCACCGTCGCGCCGGCGTAATAGTCGTAAGTCATGACGCCGATCCAATCGACGATACCGGCCAAACGCGTCAAATCCAAATTCGCGGCCCTATCCGGGTCTGCCGAGACCGCCATGGTCAATTCATAGCGGTGGCCGCCGGACGCCGAGAGCGAGTTCGAGCTTGTTTCTGATCTTCGCCATCAGCGCGACGAAATTTTCCCGATCGCTGGGGCGATGCCGATTACCGTCCATACCGCCCGCCACGGGATATTCCCAGTCGATGTCTACGCCATCGAAGAGCCCCGGGTATGGCCGGAAGAACACATCGATGATCGACTGCGCAAAAGCTTCACGGCTTTGCGGGGTTGCGGCCGCATCGGAAAAATATTCGGATCCATTCCACCCGCCCAATGAAATGAGAACACGCAGCCGCGGATTGCGCCGTTTCAACGACCCGAGAGCCGCGAAATTTGCGCTGCCGAAAGACGCGCTATCGCCGCCGCACAAACCGGCATCGGTGCACGGATCCGCCAATTGGGCTAATCCTTTGGAGGAGACCGCGCCAAAGGCGTAAAACAGGTGAGACAATTGCCTCGCCGCGCTATCGTCCGGGCGCGGCTTTTTCCACGAAGCGAAATAAGCCGCCACAACGTCGGAGACAGGCATGTTTGCCGTCACCGCAGCATGCGATGCAGCATGCGATAGAGCGTCACCCGTCAGCCAAACAGCGATCGCAACCGCTCCGCCGAGAACGGTTGCACGCCTCATTGCTCGGAACCGGTGCTCGCATCCAGGAACGGTCGCACCGCGCGGACGACCTCCACAATATCGCCGGGCTGAAGAAGCGAGAAACGATCGGCGTCGATTTTCTCCATCCCGTCGCTGCTTCGCCGGAGGATCGTGTACCGTGGCGGTTCCCCATGCGCGTCGGTCACTTGACTTGCCGCCAGCGTGGGACGGAGAATGTCCCGCGTTACTGCACTTTCTGCGATGGACGCCTGAAGATCCGAAATCTGTTGCTCACGCGCGATTTTTGCGTCGACAACGGCCTTTTTTTCCCGCTCATCCACGCCGACGATCTGCGCTTCCAGCTTGACAAGCGCGGTCTTGAGATCGTTGACGCGGCTGCGAGCCACATCGAGATCGCCGACCGCCTGATAGTAGGTATTGTCGGTCGTAATCCCGCTTCTGCGCATGTGCAACACAGCGTTCATCCGATCCTTGCTGTGATTGAGTGCCGCAAACGCGTCGTTGACGCTGTCCGTCAACGCCGTCCTCTGCTTCACAAGCATATCGCGATCGGCTGATAGCGCATGCATTTGCTTCTCGTAACCTTGTTCCTTGAGTTCGGAAAGGTTTTGCGCAGCGGCGATAAAGTCGTTGACGCGCGCTCCAACCAATTGTGCCAACGTATGCGAGGCGGTGGGTTTCTTTCCATCGCGCAACGCAACGAGAACATCTCTTTGCGCCAGCAGGTTGGCGAGTTTGACATCGGCTTGGTGCACATGCTCTGTCATTCGCATCACATCGAGATTCTGCCAATTGGTTTGCCCACCCGGCATGGTGCCGGCAAGAATGACGGCGTTGAGCACCATCATGCCCGGCGTATATTGGAACGTGCCCGGCTGGGTCACGCTTCCGGTGACGTAAACGGGCTCCCGTTGCAAAAGCCTCACTGTTGAGACGGCATGGCCGCTAAAGACCGATGCAATTTTGACTTCCAGCTCTTTCTGCACGGCATTGCCTGTTTTGCCCGCGGCGTCTATGCGCCCGATGAAGGGAATAAAAATTCCTCCATCGGTCTGTACCGTATACTCGCCGCTGAGCTCGGTATGTTCGACCAGATTTGAGAGCGCGGTTGTCGATGACGACGTATCGGCCGCCGACCCGACCCTCTCGTACACCGCAATCTTGAGACGATCTCCGATCATCAAATTGGTTTCGTCTGCGGAAAACGGGACAGCCGGCTGACCGGAGGAACCACCCTTGAGCGCACTGCCCTGGTTGACCGCTCCCAGCCTGCTGTGATCGTCGGCCGAGGCCACCCGCACGGCCGCCGGATCGATCTTTTTTGTTTCCGCCGCAATCGTCTTTAGACTGTCGCCAACGGCGGCAATACCGATGATCGTACAGGCGGCCACTCCGGCCGCCGTCCAAGTCACCAACGATGATTTTCGCGAGGTCAGGCCGGTCATGTGACACCTCCTGTCATGGTCTGGTCGTCGTCAAGGCGCACGCGTCGCCGCGATGGCGACGTTACCCGTACGAACCAATTTCCCCCATCCGACAAACGTTCCCTTCAATGCCGAAAGCAAAGCACGCGCTGCGGTCACATAAAGAAGTTGGCGATAGCTGAAGCGCTGGAGAATAATAAGCGGCATGAGATGCCAATGACCTCGGCGCGGTTCGAGCGCTATGCCGACCAAAGCTGCGGAAAGATCGATGGCTTGGAAGAGAAGCCAATAGCCTGCGAGCAACGTCAGCACACTATTGGGCGCCGATGTTCCGAACAGTGCGGCGCTTAAGGAAAAAAACAAGGTTACGAATAGAAGCGTATCCATAATGGGGGCGAGAAGCGAGAAGCCGAACTGAA
Source organism: uncultured Pseudomonadota bacterium (assembly GCA_963697535.1). Taxonomy (GTDB): domain Bacteria; phylum Pseudomonadota; class Alphaproteobacteria; order Rhizobiales; family Xanthobacteraceae; genus Pseudolabrys. The sequence goes on from OY969085.1 coordinate 2,732,836, forward strand.
AAACGAGCGAATTTGGAATGGCGATCAGCGAAATTCCTCCGGGGCGCTCACACAAGGCACCCAGATGTTTGCAGGCAACCTGCAAATTTCCAAACATCCAGCGAAAACGCTGTTTCATGAACGACCGCAAACTCTCCGGTGCTTCGGTGAGCGCCACCGCATCCATCTCGCTAATGATTTTCCATCCGCGCCGTTGTATTGCGAACGTAAGGTCAGCATCTTCGGCCAACGTATCGCTTGAATATCCTCCGGCTTGCAGAAGCGCTGCACGGCGCCAGGCACCGATAGCTCCGGGCACAACGCCGACCGCGCGAAAGAGTTCAAAAGCGCGACGATCGAGATTTTGACTCGTGACATATTCAAGAGCCTGGAATCGCGTAAGCAAACCACGTCGGTTACCCACGACGACATTGCCGGCGACCGCACCAATAGTTGGCTCGTTAAAATGAGCGATCAATCTTTCGATCGCGTCCGGGAATAATATCGTATCGCCATCGATCGCGACGATTACGTCCGTGTGAGCATGCTCGACGCCATAGTTCAATGCGGCTGATTTTCCGCCGTTTTCCTTGCGGAAAACAACAACACGCGGATCGTGCGCAAACTCCGAACGCAGAACATCAGATGTGCCGTCGGATGAGCCATCATCAATGACAACGACTTGAAGCCGGTCGGCCACTGTAGACGCCAGAATGCTTGATACGGTTTTGCAGATCACCGTCCGCTCGTTGTAGGCCGGGATCAGAACGGCAAAAGTTCCGTAATAGGCGCCTAGACTATGATTTTTGCGCCGTTGGCGAGACTGCACCAGGGCCGCAAGCACGATGAAGCTGAGCCGCAAAATCCCAGCAGCCGCAGTAATAATCGCCATCGGCTGAATGAGATCCCCGACTGTCGCCACCACCGCGATGGCACCACGCCAAACCCCGCCTTGCGCCTTCGTTAAAATGTCGCCGGACGAGATCGGCGGCATCAGCGCATCGCGGGGCAAGCCCACGAGCTCGTGGGTGGTGACGAAATGAAACCCCGCCGCGCGCAAACGATCGATGACCATCGGAAGTGCCTTTACGGTTGGCTCGCGATCACCGCCCGCATCGTGCATCAGCACCACACGTCCGTGCTCGTTGATCACCCCGTTCATCACGTCGCGAACGATCCACGGCGCGCTCATGCCACACCAATCGCAACTCTCGACGCCAAGCTCACCAATCACGTATCCGAGAGCTGAGGCCCTCAAGACAAGATTAGGATCGGCGTCCAGATAATTGAACTGGGATCCGGAATAGGGCGGCCGGAAGAGCCGGGGACGAACGCCCGTCGTCGATTCGATGATCTTCGCAGTCGCATTCAGTTCGGTCGTTAGCCTTACCGATGAAAGTCCGATCGGGTTCGGGTGGGAGAAGGTATGATTGCCAATGTCGTGGCCATCGGCATAGATTCGTCTTATGACGTCCGGAGATTCCGCCGCTTGGCGGCCAATCACATAGAACGTAGCCTTGACATTTTTCGCTGCGAGAATGTCGAGTATCTTTTTCGTATATTTGGAATCCGGGCCATCATCGAATGTCAGTGCGACTGCCTTGGGGTCGCTCGCCTGCCACAGCGTCTGCTTCACCTCTTGCGGGACGCGAATCAGATTTGCATCGGTAATCAGGCCGAGACTGGAATCGTAGAAAATGCGGCGTTCGCCATCCGATCCAGGCCGTCCGGACAGCAGCACACCGCGCGAACCGCCATAGCTCCCATAGCCGCCGCGCGGTTTCTCCAATTTTTGCAGGGTTTCTTGATCCGGAAAGCGCCCGCGCCCGATTGAGGACCAGACGAGCGGATCCTCAAGGCCCACCCGCCAAATTGCAATGCCAGCAGGTTTCAAGGACAGAGCAAATTTGGCCTGATTGAATACCGTCGTCCCGTCGAGCAGCCATACTTGGTGCCTATGACCCTGTTCATCCTTGTAAGCAAACGTAGGGGTCAGCGTAGCCCCGTCGAATTTTGGTTTATGGATCGCACGAGACAACAGATCCCACGCCTGTTGCACCGGAATTATTCTTGAAACGCCGATAGTATCGATATCAAAGGCATAAGATCCGATAGTGGCAATCAGCTTGGACGGAGGAACGACCGTTGCAATCGACCTTAAGCGTTCCTCAAACCACGCTTGCGCGGCGGTAGAACCCTCGACATCACCTATTCGAACACTATTCTCGTTTTCTGTAGCGGCAATGACATAGTCGGCCATACCGGACATTTCTCTTAATTGCTGTACGGTGGCATCGGACTGAACACGTAAAAGAACCTTTCGGCGAACGCCTTTGAGCTTGGAACTCAATTCGTCCAGAAAAAGCGCCATCAGACGATAGCCGCAATTTGTAAGGGATATTGTGTTGACGACGATTCCGGGGAAATCGTTCTGTCCGAGATAATTGACAATCTGACGGATCAAACGGGCACGCAGCTTCTGGTCTGAGAACAGCCTGAGCAATTGGTCCGGTGTCAAATCACTCGAGACTTCGGGGAAAATCATGAGGCCGTAGGCATTGTCGCGAAGCCAATCGACAACGATTGATTGTCGATCGTATTGACGGATATTGATATTGCCCGATTCTGATACGATTTCGAGCCACGCCGGTACGATTGCATCGAGGTCACGCGCGTGCTCCTTCAATGAAGGCAGGCTACCGCTTTGCTGGTCGTCGTCATCGATAAACGCCAATCTCAACACATTCGCCGCGGCATCGGGGGTTTGGCGCCCCGCGGCAATCTTAAGAGGTTGCTCCGGAGGTGGGGCTTTGAGCAAACCGGCAATGTTTATGCTTGAATTGGATTCAGACCGTTGTGGGCCTAATAGGGGGACATGCGACCCTTTGACTATGCCAAAGAGAAGCACAAAAAAAGCCGCCAAAACAACGATAGATGCGACGCTGAGCGTGATATTCGCCGCCTTCGCGCGACGGCCGCGTGGGTCAACAAATATCGGCAAGGGACGCGCCGATCGGTCCATCTACGAACTCCGGCGCGAGTGTGAGGAACGCTTAAACGAGCTCGATCTCGCGCAACCTTCCACTTCTAACGCAGTTTTTGCAAAAATCTTTGGTTCGTATGAACTAGAAACGGCAATCAAAGGTGGTAACTCTAGCGTGGCAAAGACCGTACTCCCAAAGACGTAGAGTCAACAAAGTGTCGTCGCAAAGCATTTTTATCTTTCTGCATTGCGAATTGCTCAGGAACGATCGACAGAGCCTCGCAGATTTAGTCGAAATGGAGCGGACGATGACCGGGCTTGCCGAGCGGGAAACGAAAAATACTCGAACGCCGCAAACCGGCCAGCGGTTTGGCACGAAAGGCATCAGACCGATGCTGCGGCCCAGCATCGTCACGCGTGCGTTCATGCGCATCGTCGCTTTCGCCGAGCGGCTTAATCTTTCCTTCAGCAAGGTCGGCAATCCGGTAATTTACGACAACAAGCTTTTCCCGTGGATCCGTGACATCGAACGTGCTTGGCCGACGATCCGCGCCGAACTCGATCAAGTTCTGACGCGCCAAGCAGACTTGCCCGGTTTCCACGAGATCTCGTCCGATGTCGCCACCATAAGCCAGGATGGTGGCTGGAAAACATTTCTGCTCGCCGGCTACGGCTTCAAATCCGAAGCCAACATCAAACGTTGCCCGCATAGTTGGGCCGCCTGCCAAAAAATCCCGGGGCTGATCACGGCCATGTTTTCGATCCTTGAGCCAGGCAAACACCTTCAGCCGCATCGCGGCCCTTATAATGGCGTCTTGCGGCTGCATCTCGGACTAATCGTGCCGGAGCCGCGCGGGGAGCTGGGCATCCGTGTAGACCAGGAAATCTATCGCTGGCAGGAAGGCAAAGCGGTGGTGTTCGATGACGCCTATGAGCACGAAGCCTGGAACCGGACGTCGCACACACGCGTGGTGTTATTTGTCGATTTCCGCAAACCCTTGCGTTTCCCGGCCAATGTCCTGAACTGGCTGCTACTCAATTTGGCCGTGTTTACTCCCTTCGTCCGCGAGGGCGCAGACAATCAGAAAGCCTGGGAGAAACGGTTCTACTCGGAGGCCGAGGCGCTCAGGAACAACTGATCGGCACCTTTCGGACCAGTCGCACCTTGCTTTCGCGCGCATTCGCCTTTAGCTCCTTGCGCGCATGTTTGACCCGGACAAGAAAACCGACGCGGCCACGCCAAAAGTGAGTTTTGTTTCGCTGGGCTGTCCCAAAGCGCTGGTGGACAGCGAACGCATCATCACGCGGCTGCGTGCGGAGGGCTACGAGCTTTCGCGTCAGCATCAAGGCTCGGATCTCGTCATCGTCAACACTTGCGGCTTTCTCGACAGCGCCAAAGCGGAATTGCTTGGCGCGATCGGGGCAGCGTTGAAGGCAAACGGCAAGGTCATCGTGACCGGCTGCATGGGCGCGGAACCGGAGAGCATTTCGTCCGCATATCCGGACGTGCTCGCGATCATCGGTCCGCAGCAATATGAAAGCGTGCTCGACGCTGTGCATCGAGCCTTGCCGCCTAAACACGACCCTTTTGTCGATCTGGTTCCGCCGGAAGGCATTAAACTGACGCCGCGGCATTACGCCTATCTAAAGATTTCCGAAGGCTGCAACAATCGCTGTTCCTTCTGCATCATCCCGAAATTGCGCGGTGATCTGGTGTCGCGGCCCGCTGCCGACGTGCTGCGGGAAGCCGAAAAACTGGTCGCTGCCGGGGTGAAGGAATTGCTGGTGATCTCGCAAGATACGTCAGCCTACGGCGTCGATATAAAATATGCGGCAAGCCAATGGCGTGACAAAGCCGTGCGCGCGAAATTTATAGATCTCGCCGGTGCGCTCGGCGAGCTAGGCATATGGATACGGCTGCACTATGTCTATCCTTACCCGCACGTGGACGATGTCGTCCCATTGATGGCCGGACGCAAACTACTTCCTTATCTCGACGTGCCGTTCCAACACGCATCGCCCAACGTGCTGAAACGAATGAAACGACCGGCGGCGCAAGAGAAAACCTTGGAACGCATTGCGCGATGGCGTGCGATTTGCCCCGAGCTGACGCTACGCTCGACGTTCATTGTCGGATTTCCCGGTGAGACCGAACAAGACTTCGACTATCTGCTGCAATGGCTCGATGTGGCCTCCCTCGATCGCGTCGGTTGCTTCCGATACGAGCCAGTTGACGGCGCGCCGGCCAACGATCTCGCTGAGGCCGTGCCGGAGGACGTGAAGGAAGAGCGCTGGCATCGTTTCATGCAAACGCAACAAAAAATTTCCGCGCGGCGCCTCAAGCGCAAACTCGGCACCCGCCAACAGGTCATCATCGACGAGGTTGGGCCCACCGTTTCAAAAGGCCGCTCCATGGCCGATGCGCCGGAAATCGATGGCGCCGTCTACGTCACGAGCCGAAGGCCGTTGCGTGTCGGCGAAATCGCGACGGCGAAAATCGAGCGCGCGGACGAATATGATCTGCACGGCAGTATTGTCGGTTTCTGAAAAAAACAACGGCACTTACGTCGGTAAATTGTGCACGACTTTAACAACGGCGTCGGTCAATTGTTTGAGTTCATCAGGCGTGATGGTGAAAGCAGGCGTAAGATAAATCACGTTGCCGAAGGGACGCAGAAATACGCCCTCATCAATGAAGCGCCTGCGCAGCACATCGAGATCGGCGATGTGCTCCATTTCAACAACGCCAATGGCGCCCAACACGCGCACATCCTTCACGCCGCGCAGACCGCGACATGCTGCAAGCCCGTCAGCCAATATAGCCGCAATCGCGGCGACTTGCGAAAGCCTTGGCTCGCGCTCAAACAGATCCAGCGAGGCGTTGGCCGCCGCGCATCCCAGAGCATTGGCCATGAAAGTCGGCCCATGCATCAGCGCCTTCCGCGGGTCGTCAGACCAAAAAGCATCAAACACCTTGTTTGTGGCGATCGTCGCAGCCAATGGCAGCGTGCCACCGGTCAGCGCCTTGGACAAAGTGACGATATCCGGCGCAACACCGGCCGCCTCGCAGGCAAACATGCTTCCAGTACGAGAAAAACCGGTGAATATTTCATCGAAAACAAGCAGCAGCTCATACCTGTCGGCCAACGCACGCAGACGCTTGAGCGCCGCCGCGTCATGAAATTTCATGCCACCGGCGCCCTGCACCAAAGGCTCGATAATTATGCCGGCGACCGACTCGGCGCGCTCGGAAAGAACATTCTCAAGCGCCGCTATGCGTTCATCGTTTTCCGGAATATCAACAATGATATGTTGCCGCAGAAGACCTGCAAAAAGTGCATGTACGCCATCTTCCGGATCGCAAATAGACATCGCCCCCGTGGTATCGCCGTGATAGCCGCCTTTGAACGCCACAAATTGCGTGCGCCCCCGCGCGCCCCGATTGATCCAGTATTGCACCGCCATTTTCATGGCGACTTCAACGGCCACCGAACCGGAATCGGAAAAGAATACACGCGTCAAGTCGTCCGGCATCAATGCCGTCAGCCGCCGCGCCAAGGTCAGCGCCTGTTCGTGCACCAAGCCGCCGAACATCACGTGCGGCATTTGTTTGAGTTGGTACTCGATCGCTTGCCGAATATGCGGATGGTTATAGCCGTGGCAGGCCGTCCACCAACTGGCGATACCGTCGATCAGCTCGCGCCCATCCGCGAGTGTCATGCGGGCGCCCTCGGTACGGACGACCGGCAAGGGCGAAGAGTGCTTTTTCATCTGGGTGTAAGGCAGCCAAATGTGGGGCAGACCGGAACAATACCAGTCCGGCGCCTCGTTCTTTTTACTGGTATTCTTCGTCATCCGGCACTTCCTTACGGTCCTAAGGCGGACCGTAGCCGTCTATTTTTATATTCCGAGGTATCTGATGCACTCGCTGGACCGTTTCGCGCAAGGCAAACTCGCGAGTCTCGAGCGGTCTCATCTGCGACGCACCCTGAGCAACACTTGGCGCGAGGACAGTCTCTGGGTTGAGTGCAATGGACGCCGTCTTTTGTCGTTCTCTTGCAACGATTATCTCAATTTGTCGCAGCATCCGCTCGTCAAACGAGCGGCAATCGCTGCAATCGAGCGTTACGGTGTCGGCGCCGGCGCCTCGCGCCTGGTCACCGGCAATCACCCGCTTTATGCCGAATTGGAAGCTCGCCTGGCTCATCTCAAGAACACCGAGGCCGCGGTCGTGTTCGGATCCGGCTATCTCGCCAATGCCGGTATTATCCCCGTGCTGGTTGGCCGAGACGGACTGATCATTATGGATGAACTGGCCCACGCCTGCATGTTTGCCGGCGCGCAGCTCTCGCGCGCGCGAATCGAGAGATTCCGTCACAACGACGTTGCTCATGTGCGTGCAATACTCGGCACACATCGCGCCGAATATGATCGCGTCATGATCCTGACGGAAGGCGTCTTTTCGATGGATGGCGATCTGGCGCCGCTCGAGGATTTGCTTGAGGTTGCGAACGAGCATGACGCCTGGCTTATGTCCGACGACGCCCACGGCATTGGGGTGATCGGCGAGGGTCGAGGCTCGAGTTTCAAAGATAATACGCACGTGCCCCTTCCCTTGCAGATGGGCACGCTATCGAAGGCGGTGGGAGCCTATGGCGGTTATCTTTGTGCGCCGGCGTCCGTTATCGATTTGATGCGCAACCGCGCGCGCACACTGATTTACTCCACGGGACTGCCGCCTTCAGCCGTCGCCGCCGCCATCGCGGCGCTCGATCTGATCGAGCGTGACCACGCATACACCGCCCTCCCCGTGCAAAAAGCCAAGGTGTTCACACAGCGCGTTGGTTTGCCGGAAGCGCAAAGTCCGATCGTGCCGATCATCATCGGCGACGCCGATAAGGCGCTTCGCGCGTCGCAACTGCTCCTCGATCACGGCTTTCTCGCCATCGCCATCAGGCCGCCAACCGTGCCTGCGGCTACGGCCCGTTTACGGCTCACGTTCACCGCCCGGCACCCGGACGATGAGATCGAGCGCCTCGCGACCGTTATACGCGACAAAATACTGGGGTGATACCGTGAGTGCCTATTTCGTCACGTCCACCGGAACCGATATTGGCAAAACCTTCGTCACCGCGGGCCTTATCCGTTATCTGCGCGAAAGCGGACAAGGCGTTGAAGCGCTAAAACCAATCGTTAGCGGTTACGATTCCTCGGTCGTTGAAACGAGCGATCCGGCCATTCTCTTACGCGCTTTGGGACGAAGCGTATCGGCTGAGCAAATTGCGACAATTGCACGGTGGCGTTTCCGTGCGCCGCTTTCACCCGATGTCGCCGCCGCGCGTGAAGGCCGTCCCATCGATTTTGATGAACTTGTCACGTTTAGCCGTGATGCGGTTTCCGCAACGCGCAACATGTTATTTATCGAGGGCGTTGGCGGAATTATGGTCCCATTGGATCTGCGTCATACGGTGCTCGATTGGATGGACGCTTTGAATCTCCCATTATTGCTTGTCGTCGGCAGCTATCTCGGCACCATCAGCCACACGCTCACGGCCCTGGATGTTTTGGCACAGCGCAAAATGAAAATAGCCGCCATTGTGGTGAGCGAGAGCGAGCGCCATGCGGTGGATCTCGATGAGACCGTCAAGAGTATCGCTCATTTTTCGGAGGGTGTGGACGTGATTGGACTTCCACGGCTTCCGGGGGGCCTGACGCAACATCCGGCTTTCGCGCGGCTTGCCGGTGTTCTCTAATTCAAGAATTTAGCTAAAAGCCGGTCCCCGGATCCGAGAATCCAAGCTGGACAACCTCCCACAAGCCTAGCAGGTTGAACAGACCGTGCATGAGTGCGGTCAAAATACTCGAGCCGCTCACCCAACGCATCCAACCGAATAGGATTCCCAATACGAAAATCTGCACCATTATCAATGAATTGTACTGCACGTGCAAAATTGCGAAAATGAACGCGGTCACGATGATGACCGGCCATGCGTCACGAGATGATTTAAGCCAGCCTCGAAACAGAAATCCACGAAAGAGCGTTTCTTCGCTCATTGGCGCCAATACGACAACGGCAACGGCAAATCCCGGAAGCCAGCCGGCCGCACGTGCCGTTTCCGTGATACGGGCGGGGAACTGGTCTGCGATATCCTGTCCGATCAACCGGACCACGGCATAAAATGCGAATGTGCCGATAACGCCGAATACGACGTGACGACGGCGCGGCCAAACCCATCCCAAATATGGCGCGGCGCTCTGTCCGCTGCGTTCGGCAAATATCACCAGCAATAAGAGCTCGATTGGTGCCGATACCAGGATCATGATCGTAACGGCCACGCCATTGCTGGCGAGATGCAACAATTCCGCCGGTGGCTGGCGAGACCACCAGACCAACGCGCCCAAGCCGACGATCTGACCGGCCAACAAGGCAAAAATGCCGAGGCCAAAAATTACAAGACGCTCCCAGAAACTGCGCAGACGGCTATTCACGAACGACTCCTCCGACAACGTCCGGTAAACCAACAAGGAGAGTGGCCCAAGCAAAACAAGGACGGGCTGCGCAACCTGAATGAGCCTAGTGGTCCGATTCAAACATTCGCTACCCATTTCGGCGGGGATCTTTTGCGAATGTTTGAATTGAAAGACCATGAGCCAAATATAAGTTTCTAGTGGAGTTTTGGATTTGACATTCGCTTCGCGAGCTTGCGGCCAGGTGGGTAGCGAATGTCAAATCCACTCCACTAGAAACGCACGATGATGACCATAATGAATGAAGGCGCCGCCGCAGATGCACCTCCCCTTGAAAAGGGGAGGTCGGCGCGTTAGCGCCGGGTGGGGATCAAAGCCTCGCGCTACAATCCGACAAGAGGAGATTCCCCACCTGACAAGAGACCCCCACCCGACAAAACGCGCGCTCACGCCGACTAAATGGACAGAGCCCCCAACGCCTAACCCGCTAAATCATCATTTCAGGAGAACATTGAATCATGACATACGGTCCGTCCCCTTCAGTCGCATCGCCGCACGGTGCCCTAAGGACTTAAAATCGACGAGCCGGTCGTGGCACGTCCTTCAAGGTCTTCGTGCGCCTTGCGGGCATCTTTGAGCGCGTATTTCTGATTAACGGGAATTTTCACCGCGCCGGAGCCAACCTTGTCAAACAGGTCTTTGGCGGTCGCGAGCAGGTCTTCGCGCTTGGCGATGTAATTGTTGAGCGTGGGTCGCGTGGCAAAAAGCGAACCTTTGGCTTGAAGGATATTGATGTTGAACGCCTCAATCGGGCCCGACGCCGAGCCGAAGCTGACGAAATAGCCGAGCGGCCGCAGGCAATCGAGCGAGGCCGGAAATGTCGTCTTACCGATGCCGTCATAGACGACATCGCAGAGCGCACCACCGGTGATGTCTTTGACCCGCGCGACAAAGTCTTCATCGCGATAAAGAATCGTATGATGACAGCCGTTCTTTTTCGCGAGCTCGGCCTTTCTCTTTCGACCCGACGGTGCCCATCACATTGGCGCCGAGATAATTGGCCCATTGACAGGCGATGAGGCCGACACCGCCCGCGGCGGCATGGATGAGAACATTCGCACCCTTGCCGACCTTGAACGTGCGGTTGAGCAGATATTGCACGGTCATACCTTTGAGCATCATGCCGGCCGCCTGTTCAAAGCTGATGACATCCGGCAGTTTGACCACGCGATCGGCCGGCAACAGGCGTTCGGCCGCATAGCCGCCGAGGCCGACCACGTAAGCGACACGGTCACCGACTTTGAAGTCGGCGACGCCGGGACCGATGGCAGTCACTTCGCCCGCGCCCTCGTTGCCGGAGACGAACGGCAAGCCGACGGGCGAGGGATACATGCCCGAACGGAAATAAGTATCGATGAAATTAATACCGCAGGCATGCTGCTTTATTTTGATCTGGCCCGCGCCGGGCGCCGGGACCTCGATGTCTTCGTAAGTCAGCACTTCCGGACCGCCCGGTTTATGAACACGCACTGCTGCGACCATTTTTTACCCCCATAATGAGACTTGGCTTGTTCTGCCGTGGATAGAGTTCGGGCGCGATCATAAGCAGGAGCCGGCCAAGTGCAAGCGGCAATGAGCGCACAAACACCGGCTGTTATGTCTCCGCCGGCGATATGCTACGCTCAACAAAGCGTACCGGAAATCGACCGGAAGCGAGCATTTTGATGCCGTGCCAAATTGCGAAGAACGGCGAATATTCGGTTATCGTTGTTGGCGGCGGACCAGCCGGACTGACGGCCGCCATTGCCGTGGCGGCGAGCGGCATTTCGACCGCACTTGTCAACAAACGTCCCACCAAACCCGACAACCGCACGACCGCCTTGCTCGCGGGATCGGTCACCGCTTTGAAAACGCTCGGTGTGTGGGACTTCTGCGTGGACAATGCGGCGCCGCTTCGCGCCATGCGTATTGTCGACGACACCGGGCGGCTCTGGCGCGCGCCGGAGGTTAAGTTCGAGGCGAATGAGATCGATCTGGACGCCTTCGGCTATAACATTGAGAACCGGCATTTGATGGCCGCGCTGGAAAGGCGCGCTCATGCTTCGCCCATGCTGACGGTGATCGAAGAAGAGGTACAAAATCTCGTGCCCGGCCAAGACGCCGTCACCATCGCACTCGGAAGCGGACACCATCTCACGGCGTCTTTGGTCGTCGGCGCCGACGGACGGCATTCGCTCTGCCGCAAGGCCGCCGGTATCGAAGTGAATGAACACAAAGACCGGCAAGTTGCGCTTACCGTCTGTCTCAAACATTCCCGTCCGCATCGCGATACCTCGACCGAATTCCACACACCGAGCGGCCCTTTCACGCTGGTGCCGTTGCCGGGTCAGCGCTCGAGCCTGGTCTGGGTGCTCGACCCGGCGCGGGCTGAAACGCTTGCCGCGCTTGATGATGCGGCCCTTGCCGATGAAATCGAGCGCGCGTCGCATTCGATCGTCGGCAAAATCGAAATTGAGCCGGGACGCGGCTTGTTCGCGTTAAGTTTGACGACGGCGCATCGTTTCGCCGGTAACCGCGTCGCGCTGATCGGCGAAGCCGCGCACGTCATCCCGCCGATCGGCGCGCAGGGGCTTAATCTCGGGCTGCGCGATGCGGCCACTATCGGCGAACTCGCGGTGAGTGCCTATCATGCCGGTGACGACATCGGGAGCGCGGACGTGCTCGCACATTATGACCACTTGCGCCGCGCCGATATCGGCAGCCGCGTGTTTGCCGTGGACTTGCTCAATCGGACGCTCCTCACGGATTTTCTACCTGTGCAAAGCATGCGCGGCCTCGGCCTTTATATGCTCGATCGCATCGGGCCGCTGCGGCGTGCGGTGATGCGCGAAGGCGTTACTCCCGCGGCCACGCAGCCAAGATTGATGCGCGGACAATCGTCATAGACCGTCACGTTGGACACAATTGAATGATGACCCGCCTGACATTGTCAGTGAAACAATAGCGCCGGCAAATGATGCGTCTTCACAATCCACATCACGCTGGTCAGCGTCACGACAGATACCAGCGTGCCAATGAGCACCGCGCTCGAAGCCTGTTCAATCCAGCTGTCATATTGACGCGCGAAGACGAACACATTGAGCGCCGGCGGTAGCGCGGCCATCAGCACGGCCGTCGAAATCCAGCTTGGCGCAAAGGGACCGAACAAAGATAGAAGCAAAAAGACAATGACAGGATGAAGCGCCAGCTTCACACCGGTGAGAAAAGGCACTTCCCAGGGAATTTTCTTCAAGGGTCTCAATGCGACCGTTACCCCCAGCGTAAACAGCGCGCACGGCGCGGCCGCGTTTTGCAGAAATTGCAATAAGCGCTCTAGAGCAATCGGCGGCTTGAAATGGATCGCCGCCGCGCCAATGCCGACCGCGGTCGCAATCATCAGCGGATTGGTGACAATGCGCTTGATCACGTCCAGGGCGGTTGCAGAAGCGCTTTTCTGATTATGGGTGGCCAACGCCATCAAAAACGGCACCAATGAAAACAAGAGCAGCGTGTCGAAACAAAAAATCAGTGCCACCGGCGCAGCTGCGTTCGCGCCCAATGTCGCTAACGCCAAACCTGGCCCCATATAGCCGATATTGCCGTAACCGCCCGCAAGCCCGGCAATCGTCGATTGTGCAATATCGCCACCCCGAATGACCATGCCAATCGCGAAAGAAATGGCGAACGCCCAAAAAGTCGCCAAAGTGGTCGCGAAGATGAAATCAACCTGCGCCAATTGCTGCAAAGGGGTCTGCGCGAGGATGTGATAGAAGAGCGCCGGCAACGAGACATAGACGATGAAGAAATTCATCCAGCCCAAGGCCGTGTCGGGAATCTGCTTCAATTTACCGCAGGCATACCCAACAAAGATCAGCCCGAAAAAGGGCAATGCGAGATTAATGACGTCGAGCATGCGATAAGGTTTCCGGCGCGCGCAAATAAGCCAGAGCCCCTGGCCAGGAACTTCCCCCTTGGCGCGGTCAACACATTCCTCTAAACGGCAGAGCGAGTTTTTGGAAGGACTTGCCCTTGAAGCTGCCACGTCATTTTTTTCAGCCGCTGGCGGTCGGCGCGCCCGCCCCGTGGCGCGAGATGCCGGTGCGGCTGGAGCGCATGATTCATTTTGTTTCGCCCCATATTGAAAAGATGCGCGCCAAGGTTCCGGAATTGGCGCGGCAAGTCGACGTGGTATTGGGCAATCTGGAAGACGCCATTCCGATTGATGCGAAAGAAGCCGCTCGCGAGGGCTTCATCGAAATAGCGAAAAGCGTCGACTTCGGCGCAACGGGGCTTTGGACACGCATCAACGCGCTCAATTCGCCCTGGGCGCTCGACGATGTCGTCAAAATCGTGGGCGCGGTCGGAAACAAACTCGACGTGATCATGCTGCCCAAGGTCGATGGGCCTTGGGACATCCATTATCTCGATCAGTTGCTGGCGCAGCTCGAGGCCCGTCACAAGGTCGAAAAGCCGATTATGATCCACGCCATTTTGGAGACCGCCCAGGGCGTCAACAATGTGGAGGCTATTGCCAGTGCCTCGGCGCGCATGCACGGCATGAGCTTGGGTCCGGCCGATCTTGCGGCCTCGCGCGGCATGAAGACGACGCGCGTCGGCGGCGGCCATCCGGAATACAAAGTCTTGGCCGATGCAAATAGCGAGCCCGCACGCAAATCTTATCAGCAAGACCTCTGGCATTACACCGTCGGCAAAATGGTCGACGCTTGCGCCGCCGCCGGCATCAAGCCCTTCTACGGGCCCTTCGGCGATTTTTCCGATGCCGCCGCTTGCGAGGTCCAATTCCGCAACGCCTTCCTCATGGGATGTCTTGGCGCCTGGACACTGCATCCTTCACAGATCGCCATTGCCAAGACAGTGTTCTCGCCGGACCCCGCCGAAGTGGCCTTTGCCAAGAAAATCATCGCGGCCATGCCTGATGGGACCGGCGCGGTCATGATTGACGGCAAGATGCAAGACGACGCCACTTGGAAGCAGGCCAAAGTTTTGCTCGACCTTGCCCGTCTGGTGGCCGCCAAAGATCCCGCGATGAGCGCCCGTTACGCCATCTGAACGTCGTGCCTTGGTGGAGTGGATTTGACATTCGCCACCCACCTCGCTCGCGAGCTCGCGAGGGCGAATGTCAAATCCAAAACTCCGCCAACTCATACTTGCTGATGGTCCTTTGATTCCAACATTTGCAGGAAAACCAGCCGAACCGGGGTGCAAATGTTAGAATCAGACCACTAGTGGAGTGGATTTGACATTCGCCACCCACCTGGCCGCAAGCTCGCGAAGCGAATGTCAAATCCAAAACTCCACTAGAAACTTATATTTGGCTCATGGTCTTTCGATTCAAACATTCGCAAAAGATCCCCGCCGAAATGGGTAGCGAATGTTTAAATCGGACCACTAGCGCCAAGCGCTGCGATGCATTATTGGAGCGCGGCATGAACAAGACGCGTACCGCAAAATACAAGATCGGACAGGTCGTAAAACATCGCCTGTTCTCCTTCCGTGGCGTCGTTTTCGACATCGACCCGGAATTCAGCAACACGGAAGAATGGTGGCAATCTATTCCTGCCGAAATCCGGCCGCGCAAGGATCAGCCGTTCTACCATCTGTTTGCCGAGAACGATGAGACTGAATACGTCGCCTATGTTTCTGAGCAGAATTTGCTGCCGGATACATCGGGAATGCCGATCCGCCACCCCGACGTCGGTGACGTATTCGAATGGGATGACTCCAACACCAATTATCGGCCCCGCAGGGGCCTTCATTGAATTGAACCGAACATGCGAGAGACTAAAAAGGCCCGGCACAACATGCCGGGCCCACGCGGCGCTTTTTTGTGCGAGATTTTGGAGGAGCTCTAGTGGAGTGGATTTGACATTCGCTACCCACCTGGCCGCAAGCTCGCGAAGCGAATGTCAAATCCAAAACTCCACTAGAAACTTGTATTTGGCTCATGGTCTCTCGATTCAAACATTCGCAAAAGATCCCCGCCGAAATGGGTAGCGAATGTTTGAATTGGACCACTAGGGGTTCTTACCATTTGCGGCGGGCGCCCCCTGCCCCTGTTGCAACCTCTGACGCGCTTCTTCCGCCTTTTTGCGAAGCTCTTCCTGCAATTTTTGTTGTTGCGCTTGGAACACTTTGGGATCGGTCGCCGGGCCATCCAATACTTTGGCAAAATCATTGAGCGGCATCGGCAGGCTGATCGGCGTGCCTTGCATGTTAATCGCTTGAACCGTCAGCGTGTGGCCATTTCTGAGCTTCTTAACAAGATCGTCACTGGCCGCGTAGTCGGACATGCAGCCCACCGGGAAACAGATCTTATAGGCCGCCTGTACGGGCTGCTCTTTGTCGACGATAATACGGGTGCCGTGCTGCAATTGCATGCCCAGCGGCACCGTAACGCGCAAAACCTTTTGCGCGCCCTCCGGCTCGAACAGCTGAACGATGGCAACCGGCACGCCGTTTTCCAAGCGGCCGTCCTTGGTCATGACGCAAACTTGTTTGTTATCCGTGTCCTGGCCTTTTTGGCAAAGTTTCACCCACGATGAATACATGAGCTGCGGCGTGGTCTGGGCAGGCTGGTTCGGGGCAGGCGCCGGCTGCTGCGGTGCGGCGGCGTGCGAGTTCGGCTTAGGCTGAGGTTTAGGTTTCTGCGCGAAGGCAGCCGGCGCGGCGACGATAGAGACTGCCGCTGACAGCAAACCCGCGGCCGTCAAAGTCGCGATCAGCCGGCTCAAGGGCTTCCCCGATGCGATGCGATAATTCATTGCAAGTCTTCCTTTGTTATTACCGCTTGCCGCGCAAGGCGCCGCCGAACGGCTATCTGATATCCGGCTCTGTCAAGGTCAAATACGGCACGAGCGTGACGCCGGGGACCGCCGCCTGATTAGCCGAAATCCTGTCCACGATAAAGCCGCTAACGGGCCGAAAAAACGCGACCGAAAAACGTGGCCGAAAAACGTGGCCGAAAAACACCGCGCCAACGTCAAAAGGATTGCCCTGTTTGATACGCAATGGCTATGGCCCTATGCTAGATTTCCACAAAGGAACCAGTCATATTCGCCGCTTGCCCCATTCGAGCGCATTAGTGCATGCACTGTTGCAGATGCGCGCGTCGCGTCGCGCGATTTTGCTTGCTCCATTGGGCGTTGCAGACATTGGCCGATCCGCGGCGCAACACGCCGCGCCGGCGCGTCATGCCATCGCGATGCACGGAGAACCGGCTTGGCCTTTGGGTTTTACTCACCCGTCCTATGCCGATCCCGAGGCGCCCAAGCGCGGCGAACTGGTGCAAGGGGTACTCGGCACTTTTGACAGCCTCAATCCGTTTATCGTGAAAGGATTGCCCGCCGCCAATATTCGCGGCTACGTGATCGAGACACTGTTGGCACGCGGCTATGACGAGCCCTTCACGCTCTATGGTCTGATCGCCGATGGCGTCACCACTGATGCAGCACGTTCATACGTCACCTTCACCATCAATCCAGCGGCGCGCTTCTCAGACGGCAAGAGAGTGAGCCCTGCGGACGTGATTTTCTCATGGCAGTTGTTACGCGATCATGGCCGGCCCAATTTTCGTATATATTATGCCAAAATCACCAATGCTGATGCGCTCGACGCGCGCACTGTGCGTTTCGACCTCGCCGGCAGCAACGATCGCGAATTGCCGCTGATCATCGCTCTGATGCCGATCGTCGCAAAACACGCGATCAAGCCGGATGCATTCGAAAAGACCTCCTTCGAAGCTCCGCTTGGCAGCGGACCCTATATCGTGAGCGCGGTGAAGCCCGGTGAAAGCGTAACTTTCAAACGCAACCCCCATTACTGGGGCCGCGATCTACCCATCAATCGCGGCTTGTGGAATTTCGATACCATCCGTTTCGATTATTACCGCGACGGCAATACCCATTTCGAAGCCTTCAAAAAGGGGCTTTACGACGTCCGCGCGGAAACCGATCCGACCCGCTGGCAGAGCGCCTATGATTTCCCCGCGCTGCGCCAGGGCCGCGTGGTGAAAGAGGAATTCCCCTATGGCCTGCCCAAAGGCATACAGGGTCTCGTCTTTAACACCCGCCGGCCGATCTTCGCGGATATCCGCGTTCGCGAAGCGATCCTTCACTTGTTTGATTTTGAATGGATCAACCGCGCTTATTTCTTCAACCTTTATAAGCGCACTGCCAGTTACTTTGACGGCTGCGACCTCTCCGCCCATGGCGTGCCCGCCAATGCGCGCGAGCGCGAATTGCTAACGGCGTTTTCCGGCACGGTGCGTGCCGACATTTTGGAAGGCAAATGGACGCCGCCCAAAACCGATGGCTCCGGACAAAATCACGCGGGGTTACGCAAGGCCTTCGCCCTATTTCATGCGGCCGGTTATGAACTCAAAGATACAACGCTCACTCATCTCGCCAGCGGACAACCTTTTACCTTTGAAATGCTAACCACGACGCGTGCCGAGGAACAACTCGCGCTCAGCTTTGCTCGCAGCCTCAAGCATGCCGGCATCGACGCGCGTGTGCGCAATGTAGATGCCGCACAGTATGAACACCGGCGTATCGCCTTCGATTTCGATATGATTCGGTATCGCTGGGAGCAATCGCTCTCACCCGGCAACGAGCAATATTTCTACTGGGGCTCAGCCGCCGCCGACCAGCAAGGCAGCCGCAATTATATGGGAGTGAAGTCGAAAGCAGTCGACGCCATGATCGCGGCCATGCTCAAGGCAACGACACGCGAAGCATTCGTTGCCGCCACACGTGCGCTCGACCGCGTGCTCTTGTCGGGCTTCTACCTCGTGCCGCTCTATTTCCCGCCCCGCCAATGGGTCGCGCGCTGGACGCACATCGGCCGTCCGGCGCACACGTCACTATACGGCTATCTGCCGGAGACATGGTGGCATAAAGGTGCGACGGGGCGAGGTTCCAAGTGAGCGCCATTTTTGCTAAGTTCAAAACGACGCGCCGGATCAGCTTCCTCTGGCCCGCGTCGGCCGAAAGAGAGCGCCCATGCCTGTCTCAACGCCCATCCGTATTGATGTCGTCTCCGACGTGGTTTGCCCGTGGTGCTTTATCGGCAAGCGCCGCCTGGAAAAAGCTCTGTCGCTGAAGCCGGACATCCCCGTCGAGGTTCATTGGCATCCTTACTTTTTGAACGACTGGGTGCCGCGCGAAGGCATGTCCCGCGACGATTATCTCACCGCTAAATTTGGTTCACCCGCGGCTTATGAAAACGTTGCGCAGCGTGTCTCGGCTGCGGCGGCCGAAGAAGGACTCGTTTATAATTCGGCGAAAATCAAGCGCCAGCCGAACACGCTCGATTGCCATCGGCTGATCCATTGGTCGCAGTTCACCGGCAAAGCCGCCGAGATGAAGCAACGGCTGATGGATTTGTACTTCACCGAAGGCGCCGACCTTACCGACCGCACCGTCTTGGTCCAGGCGGCCACCGATATCGGCCTCGACACAGAGTCAATCCGCAAAAAACTTGAAACGGATGAATGCGTTGCCGATGTGGAGCAACAAGCCCAATGGGCCAAAGACGCCGGCATCCAAGGCGTGCCATGTTTCATTTTCGGGGGAAAATTCGCGGTATCGGGCGCACAGGCGCCGGACTATCTTGCCCGAGCCATCGAGCGGTCGGTCCAAGCCGCTAACGAAGCAACGGAATAAATCACGCCGCTTTCTTTTCGGCAATATTTGCGAGTTCGCGCAAAATCGCAGCGGTGCCTTTCAAACGCGCTTGTGGACTGTTCCAATCATCCAAGAATACAGCCTTTTGGCCGTTTTTGTCGTTGCGAAGGCGGGCGGCGGCGCCTTGCGCCTGCACAAAACCGATCAGCCCCACCGGATTGGCGAATTGATTGTCGCGGAACGATAGCACCGCGCCCTTGGGGCCGGCGTCGATCTTCTCGACATTGGCGCGCCGGCACAAAACCTTGATGGCCACGATTTGCAGGAGATGTTCGAATTCGACCGGCAAGGGTCCAAAGCGATCGACCATTTCCGCCGCGAAGGGCTCAATATCGGCCTCGTGCTCGATTTCCGCTAGCCGCCGATAAAGCGCAAGCCGCGCCGACAAATCGGCAACGTAATCGTCCGGAATGAGCACCGGTGTGCCGATGGTAATTTGCGGCGACCAGCGATCCTCGACGGGCGCCGTGACGCCCGCCTTCAGGCTTAACACCGCATCTTCCAACATTTGCTGATATAATTCGAAGCCGACTTCCTTGATGTGCCCGGACTGTTCCTCGCCCAAAAGGTTACCTGCGCCACGAATGTCGAGATCGTGCGTGGCTATCTGAAAGCCAGCACCCAGCGTGTCGAGCGATTGCAGGACTTTTAGGCGTTTTTCCGCCTGCGGGGTAATCGGCTTTTTGACCGGTATCGTAAACAGCGCATAGGCGCGCAATTTCGAGCGCCCCACCCGTCCGCGCAATTGATAGAGTTGCGACAGGCCGAAACGGTCGGCGCGATGCACGATGAGTGTGTTCGCCGAGGGAATGTCGAGGCCGGACTCGATAATCGTGGTCGATAGCAGCACGTCGAATTTGCCGTCGTAAAAAGCGCTCATGATGTCATCGAGCACGGTCGGCGGCATTTGCCCATGCGCGACAGCGGCGCGCACCTCGGGCACGTTCTTGTCGAGAAACTCCTTCGCACCGGCCAAATCCTCGATGCGCGGGCAAACATAGAACGACTGACCGCCGCGATATTTCTCGCGCAGCAACGCTTCGCGCACGGTGATGGGATCGAAAGGCGAAACGAAGGTGCGCACGGCAAGACGGTCAACCGGTGGAGACGCGATGATCGAAAGATCGCGTACGCCCGTCAAAGCCAATTGCAGCGTGCGCGGGATCGGCGTTGCCGATAGCGTCAAAACATGCACTTCGGCGCGAAGCGTTTTAAGCTTTTCCTTGTGCGAAACGCCGAAGTGCTGCTCCTCGTCGACAATGAGCAGGCCGAGGTCTTTGAACTTCACGCCCCGGCCGAGCAGAGCATGCGTACCGATGACAATGTCGACGCTACCGTCCGCTAGACCGGCTTTGACCTTGTTGAGCTGCGCGGCCGGCACCAAACGCGATGCTTGCGCCACCGTTACCGGAAATCCGCGAAATCGTTCGCTGAAGGTCTTGAAGTGCTGGCGCGCCAACAATGTCGTCGGCACGACAACAGCCACTTGCTTGCCGTTGATGGCGGCAGCAAAGGCGGCGCGCAAAGCCACTTCCGTTTTGCCGAAACCAACGTCACCGCAGACCAGGCGGTCCATCGGCCGGCCGCGGCCCAGATCGGCAATGGCCGCTTCGATGGCGGCCAATTGGTCGTCGGTTTCCTCGTAAGGGAATCCGGCGCAGAATTCGTCATAGGCGCCGGGGCCGGCGGTCAGCTTACTCGCGTCGCGCAACTGACGTTCGGCCGCAACTTTAATCAACGCGGCCGCAATCTCGCGGATGCGGCTTTTCATGCGCGCTTTACGCGCTTGCCAAGCGGCGCCCCCTAGGCGGTCGAGTTCGACGCCGCTTTCCTCGGAGCCGTAACGCGACAAAAGCTCGATATTCTCCACCGGAAGATAAAGCTTGGCGCCTTCGGCGTAATCGATTTCCAGGCAATCATGCGGTGCGCCGGCCGCTTGGATCGCTTGCAGGCCGATAAAGCGGCCAATGCCGTGATCGACATGCACGACAAGATCGCCGGCCGATAGGCTGGTTGCCTCGGCAATGAAATTTTCCGCCCGCTTGGCGGCGCGGCGTGGCCGCACCAGGCGATCGCCGAGAATGTCCTGTTCGCTAATGAGCGTGATGTCATCCGTCTCGAACCCCTGCTCGATGCCAAGAACCGCCAGCGCGACGCTGTGCTTGGGCAATGCCAAAACTTGGGGCCAGGATGCAACGGAGGTGAGATTGGGGAGCTTGTGGTCGGCAAGCACATGGCTCATGCGCTCGCGCGCGCCTTCGCTCCATAGAGCAATGGCGACGCGACGGCCGGCGGCTTGCCGCGCAAGCACGTGCTTTGTGACGGCATCGAACACATTGGCTTTGGGATCGGCGCGCTCAGCCGAAAAATTATGGCCGGTGTGCGCGCCGACGTCCACGACACCGGCTGACGCCGGAACGCTAAATGGCGTAAGTCTGACGAGCGCGGCGGCACTTAATCGCTCGCGCCATTCCGTTTCGCCGAGGTAAAGCTCGTTCGGCGCCAAGGGCTTGTACGCCGGCGCAGCGCCACTCGTGAGCGCTTCCTGACGCGTTTCGAAATAATCGGCGATTTGGGCGAAGCGCTCATGCGCCGCATCATCTGCCAGCGGCTCAAGCGCCAGTGGCGTGCCCGGCAAATAGTCGAACGGCGTTTCCATGCCGTCGTGGAATAGCGGCAGCCAATGTTCCATGCCCGGATGACGGCGGCCCTCGCTCACCGCTTCGTAGAGAAGATCATCAGGCGTGGCGGCGCCAAACCGTGCGACATAGCCGGTACGGAAGCGACGAATGGTTTCAGTGACGAGCTGAAATTCAGCGACCGGTACCAGATCGAGCGCACGCAACGAGCTCTCACTGCGCTGCGTTTCGGGGTCGAAAGTGCGGATCGTCTCCAAGGCATCGCCGAAGAAATCCAAACGCACCGGTCTATCCGTGCCCGGCGGATAAAGATCGAGAATGCCGCCGCGAACGGCGTAGTCGCCCGGCTCACGCACTGTTGAAGCGCGCAAAAACCCGTTGAGCTCCAGCCACTCGACGATACCGTTCATGCCGACGACATTGCCGGGCGCGACCGACAACGCATGGGCCGCAACCGATGTGCGCGCAGGCACCCGTTGAAGCGCGGCATTCACCGTGGTGAGCAGCACCGACGGCTTGTCCCGGCCCGTCACGCGCGTCAGCCGCGACAGCACGGTCATACGCTGCGCAACGACCGCGGCATGCGGAGAGACCCGGTCATATGGCAGACAGTCCCAGGCGGGAAATTCCATCAGCTGGATGTCAGGGCCAAAAAAAGACAGCGCGCGGGCAAGCTGCGCCATGCGTGGTCCGTCGCGGCAAATCACACAAACGGAAATCGCCGGCTTGTCGGGTTGCGCGGCGATGCTGCGCGCCATATCGGCGAGCACAAGGCCTTCGGCGCCATCGGCGACCTGCGCCAGCGTTAACGTCTTGCCGGGTTGTAGAGATTCGGCGGGAGATTTCACCATGGCCGTCATTAGTAACTTACGCGCCCGTCGCGCGATTTCTATGGAAATCGCGCACGCGCCGGAACAGCGTGGTATCGATCTCCGGCGGCGTCGGCTCCGCGCCATTCACCCATGCAAAAATTGTCTGGTCCGGAATGTCGAGCCAAGCCTCATATTCGTCGAGCTCGGCATCGCTCAATTCGGCGAGCTTTGCGTCGGCAAAACGCCCCAACAGCAAATCCATTTCACGAATACCGCGATGCCAGGAGCGGAACAATAACTTGCGCCGGCGGATATCCAAGCCTTCACTCAAAATTCTCGTCACGCTCAAAGCGGTCTCCAACGCCAAAAACCCGGACGGGGCCGGGCGAAGGTTATATAGAGGTGACGAATGTAAAAATCATCGCCCTTTTTGGACGTCTTGATCATAAACCGAGAACACGTCTCATCGCCGTTTTGTTTGGTCCGAGAGGATTTCACGCGAACGAGGTCCACAACGAAAGCGTGTAAACCAATTGACATTCGCGCCAATTCATCGTTTTGATCACACGGGCGGCGCACAACAAGCACGCGGGGCTCGCCCGAGGGGACAGACTGGCAGGGGAAACATCACATGGTCGACGACCTCATCGGACGCCACATCGGCATTCCGACGCCGTACGGCGATATTGATTCCTATGTTGCGCATCCGCACGATTCCGAAAATCATCCTCTCGTTTTACTCTTCATGGACATTTGGGGTCTGCGCGAAGAACTGTTCGGCATCGCACGTCGGATTGCCGCGCAAGGTTATTATTGCATCCTGCCGAATTCGTTTTACCGCGAAGGCAAGTTTCGCTACGAGCCGCGTAACGCCGAAGGCCGCATGATGTCGTTCGACACTTTGCCGGATCATATCCAGGATGATATGCGCGCGCGTGGACGAAGGGTCAATCGCCGCACGGCACACGAAGACATCTCTGTCATTCTGGATTTCTGCCGTAACGAGCCCGTACGCGCGGGCGCCGCAGGCTCGGTCGGTTTTTGTCTCGGCGGCCTCCTCGCCTTTTACGCGGGCCAGGATTTCGCCGAGCGATTCCGCGCGAGTGCGAGTTTGCACGGCTCACGATTGGTAACGGACGAAGAGGATTTGCCGCACCGTCTCACGCATAAAATGCGCGGTGAGGTCTATTGCGGGTTTGCCGAATTTGACCATACGACACCGCCGGAATCCGCACGCGTGTTGAGCCGCGCGCTACAAGATCAGTCCAACCTGGTCTGCCACTTGAAAATGCATCCCGGCGCGCATCATGGATATGCCCTCCCCGATCGCGACATCTATAACCACGCCGCTGCGGAAGCCGATTGGGAAAGCATATTCGCGATGTTGCAACGGCAATTATTGCCATAAATCAGAGCATGATCCGTTCATATTGAGTTGCTCGCCCTGGCAATGGGCCCGCCGCCTCCATTCTCACGCCTTTTTTGTCCAACGCCCGGTCTCATCCGGCTGCCAATAAGTGGCGTCAAAACCTTTTTCCTTGACGTCACTCCATTGTGCGCGCGCCGCCACAACTGCGTCTTCGTCGTCCCCGTCGAACAGGAGCACGATGCGCTGATAGGCCTCGGCATCAGACGGCAAAGCGGCACCCTCGATGAGAAAGCGTACCGTCGCACCGTTCGGATTGGCCTCGTGAATCGTGAGCAGAACCGGCTGCGCGGCGCCATCCTGCTCGCGCCAGGTGCCATGCGGCAGAAAGCCATCGTCGCGATAGGTCCATAGATGCGAATCGAGCGCCTCGATGCGCTCTTCTGAGGCCCCCTGCAGCACGACGCGCCAGCCCCGCTCGAGCGATTTTTCGAGCAGCGCCGGCAACACGCTTTCAAGCTTCTGGCCTTGCAGGTGGTAGAAGAGAATTTCGGTCATGGTTTACGATGCCGCTAAGCATCAGCCGAAAATGCAGCAGCAAAGTCCCGTCGCGTATGCAGAACACGTACGATTTCGATGTTCGTATCGTTCACCCGATACAAGATCGCGTAAGGCCGGACAAGAACAGCGCGAAGGGAAGCAGCAACCTCTTCGCGCGACCTACCCAACATTGGGTGTCGAAGCAGCCGCTTCGCAGCCTCGTCGAGATCGCGAAGTAACCGATCGGCGACTTCCGAGGACGCAACTTTCGCAAAGTATGCCCATATGTCAAGGAGATCGCGCCGCGCTCTGGGTGCCCAGACAAGTTCACGTGGGCTTGCGGGCATGCTCGTCGCGGGCTTGCTTAATAACGTCTTCAATATCGAGTGGTCGCCCCTCACCCGCGTCCAACTCGCGAATTCCAATCTCGACCTCCGCACGAAGGCGTGCCAGCGCATCGATCCGATCAAGCAGTTCGCGCCCGATCTGCTCCTGCGCGGCGTCCGGAAGTGCCGCGACTTTACTTAGTGCCAGTTCCAATGTCTTGACCATATTGCCAGCATAGCACGTCTGCTTCGTTCACCAAAGAGTTCACCCCTCGTAAAAATCCGCCACCAACCGGTCCAACAGCCGAACGCCCCAACCGGAAGCCCAGCTTTTGTTGGTCTCGGTTTGGCGTGAACCCATGCCGGTGCCGGCTATATCGAGATGCGCCCATGGAATCTTGTCGTCAACGAAGCGCTTGATGAATTGCGCGGCCGTGATGGCACCGCCCCACCGCGAGCCGCCGGTATTTTTCATGTCGGCAAATTTGGAATCGATCAGTTTGTCGTATTCTGGCGCAAGCGGCATGCGCCAAACTTTTTCGCCGGTCTCCTCACCGGCCTTGGTAAGCCGTTCGGCGAGTTGCTCGTTGTTGGAGAACAGCCCGGCATATTCGTGACCCAGCGCGACGACAATTGCGCCGGTAAGCGTCGCCAGATCGATCATGAATTTCGGTTTGAATTTTTGCACGGCGTACCAGATCACGTCGGCCAATACGAGGCGGCCTTCAGCATCGGTGTTGATGATCTCGATGGTTTGCCCCGACATGGATTTGACGATATCGCCCGGGCGCTGCGCCTTGCCGTCGGGCATGTTCTCGACAAGACCGATAATGCCCACCGCATTGAGCTTTGCTTTGCGTTTGGCCAAGGCCTGCATCAACCCGGTCACACAGGCCGCCCCCGCCATATCGCCTTTCATATCTTCCATGCTCCCCGCCGGCTTGATTGAAATACCGCCGGTATCGAAGCAGACGCCCTTGCCGATAAAAACAGCGGGCGCATCGCCCTTGCGGCCGCCGTTCCAGCGCATGACGACAACGCGGCTTTGGCGCGCCGAGCCTTGCCCCACGCCGAGAAGCGCATTCATGCCGAGCTTTTTCATGGCGGCGACATCGAGCACGTCGACGGCGACACCGACCTTTCTCAATACAGCGGCGCGGCGGGCAAATTCCTCGGGATAAAGGACATTCGCCGGCTCATTGACCAGATCGCGCGCCGTTAATACGCCTCCGACAACGGCTTCGCGCGAGGCGTAGGCCTTTCGTGCCGCCGCCACATCGCCGACCGCAACGGTGATGCTGCGTTTTTCCGGCGGCTTTTCGTCTTCTTTGTGCTTGGTCTTATAGCGGTCAAACGCATAGGCGCGCAGACGCACGCCTTGGGCCAAGTCCGCGGCCTGTTCGGCCTCCATAGCGCCGGTTGGGATTTCGGCAAAAATCGTGGCCTCGGTCGCTGTGAGCGGTAGCTTGCCCATCGCTCGGCCACCGAACATGATAAAATCATTCGGCTTGAGGTCCGCAGCATTGCCTGTACCGATCACCACCAAGCGGCCAATCTTCAGGCCCTCGGGGACGATGAGCTCCAGGACGCTACCCTTTTTGCCGCTAAAGCGTTCGGTCTTTGCCGCCCGTGCGAGGAGGTCCACTGCGCGGCCCAATGCTCTGGATGTCGCGGAGCCAAATTTCAACTTAACATCGCAAAATACGACCATGACGCCCAATGGAGCTGATTTGGCCGATCCAGCGAAGGGGCCAAATCCGAGCTTCAAGGCGGCATCGGTCATTGAATGATTTCCTTATTCCAACGGAAAGCGAAGCGCTTTTTTCCAAAAAATTTCAATTCCGAATTCTATATGCGTCGCCGATCACAGCTGAAAAGTGCAAATCGATCAAATTTTCAAGAGATTTCTCAAACCGCGGGCGTTAACGGTCATCGATCTCGCCAGCCGCCACAATCCTCCCTCGGAGCGAAAAAGCGGACATATCTCACCTCTGTCTTGCCCAAAATCGGCGTCGATAGCGCGGAATCCGCGCTTGCCGGCATTTGAGCATTAATTCTTTGTTGTGCATGTTTGCGGGCATTTGCCTTCCCCCAGCCATTTTGTCAGGCAATCAAAGTAAACGGTAACGGGAGTCGCGCCTAAAGCTATTGCCGTTGCTTGGGGATCAAGCCGGGCGCGCGCTTTCGGGGGCACGCAGGCCCGATGGGGGATAGGCCGGGGATGGGGTCGATCAATCGTTATATTTTCCGCACCTGCTTTGGTGCCTTCGTCATCGTGCTCCTAAGCCTGACCGCTGTGATTTGGATCACGCAGGCTTTGCGCGATCTCGATCTTCTGACAAGCCAAGGCCAGACTCTGCTCGTGTTCGTCGGCATTACGGGGCTCGTTATTCCCTTGCTCGTTCTTATCATTGCGCCCATCGCGCTGCTGATTGCGGTTGCGCATACACTCAACAAAATGTCGACCGACAGCGAAATCATCGTGATGAACGCAGCCGGTATGCCGCCTTGGGTCCTCTTTCGTGCCTTCATGATGGTTGCGGCCGCTGTTTCTATGCTGGTGCTCGCGATCAGCGGTTATTTCGCGCCCAAGGGTTTACGCATGCTCCGCGACTGGGTCACGCAGGTGCGGGCCAATGTCATCAGCACGATCGTGCAGCCGGGCCGTTTCACGACCGTCCAACAAGGCGTGACGATCCATATCCGCGAACGGCGCGCCAATGGACAATTGCTTGGTATTTTTCTCGACGACCGCCGCGATCCCAAAGAGCGTGTTACATTGCTCGCGGAAGCCGGTCAGGTGCTCGACAACGACAAGGGCACATTTCTCGTGCTGCAAAAAGGAGTCTTGCAGCGGCAACAGCCGAACCAGCGCGATCCCGCGATGGTCGTGTTCGATCGCAACGCGTTTGACCTCTCACAGTTCGCGCGCGGACCGCAAGCCGTCACATATTCGGTACGCGAGCGCTATTTATGGCAGCTGCTATGGCCGGACCCGAAAGACACATTTTATATCGGACAGCCGGGGCAATTTCGGGCCGAATTGCATGATCGTTTGATTGCCCCGTTCTATCCGCTCGCTTTTGTGGCCATCGCTTTCGCCTATCTCGGCGTGCCCCGCACGACCCGACAGAGTCGCACCTTGTCGATGATCGGAGCCGTTGCCGGTGTCGGACTGGTGCGGCTGATCGGATTCATCTCAACCGTGTTCGGCGCCACGGTGCCCTGGATGTTGTCTTTGCAATATCTCGCTGTCGGCGGCGCATTCGTATTCGGCTATCTGATAATCCGCCGCGGCGTCGTGTTGGAGCCACCCACCTTCATCACCAATGCGATTGCCGCCATTGCCGATCGTATGACGCAACGCTTCGCCTCATCATAGTACGACCCATGCAAATATTCCCCGGCACATTGGCGCGCTACTTCGGCCTGCGTTTTTTAAGCGCGGTCTTGCTGGTGTTCCTTGGCATTTTCGTATTGGTGGCGCTCATCGATTATGTCGAGCTGATGCGGCGCGCAAGCGACATTCGCGATGTCCCGGCCTTGATGGTGGCGAAAATGTCGCTTTATCGCGTGCCGCAGGTCACCGAGCGTGTTCTGCCTTTCTGCGTGCTGATCGGCGCTATGTCGAGCTATCTCAGCCTGTCCCGGCGGCTCGAACTCATCGTGGCCCGTGCCGCTGGCGTCTCCGCTTGGCAATTCGTTGCACCAGCCGTTCTCGTCGCACTTGTCATCGGCGTTTTCACCACCACCGTATACAATCCCATTTCCGCTTTTTTGCAGGAGCGCTCGAAGCGCTTTGAGACCGAAATATTTGGGCAGAGCTCCGACGCCATCTTCGGCGGCCGGGGCGGCAGGGGCAATTTCTGGGTTAATCAAAAATCGGACGATGATGGGCAAGCGATCATCAATGCGCGCTCGAGCCGCAATCAGGGTATTAACCTCAGCAACGTTGTGATTTTCACCTTCGACAAGGCCGGTCACTTCACAAGACGGATCGACGCGCGCGCGGCCGTGCTTGAGCCCGGTGTCTGGCGGCTCTTGGATGCACGTGTTAACGCCCTCAACACCCCGCCCGCCGATTATGCGGAATATCCGCTCAAAACGAGCCTGTCGCCCGAGCAGGTTCGGGAGAGTTTTGCGACGCCCGAAACAGTCCCCTTCTGGGATCTGCCCCTTTATATTCAAATCGCCGAACACGCTGGATTGGCCGCAGCTGGCTACAAACTTCAGTTGCAAAAACTTTTAGCACGACCATTCCTTTTCGCAGCGATGGTTTTGCTTGCGGCGGCCGTCAGTTTACGCTTCTTTCGCTTCGGCGGCGTTCAAAAGATGATCTTAAGTGGCATCGGCGCCGGCTTTCTGCTTTATTTTTTATCGAAAATAACCGAAGACCTTAGCAAGGCCGAGCTGCTACACCCGATAGCAGCGGCGTGGCTGCCTGTGTTCGCGGGTGGTCTTACCGGGTCCCTTGTCTTATTGTACCAGGAGGATGGCTGATGGCGGGGCAAGTTTGCGCTCGTCCACCAGCGCCCAGATTGCGTTGTCGCGGCGCCGGAGTTTTTGCCGTCCTCAGCCTGTTGGCCTATGCCGGACTGGCCTGCGCCCGCGCCGGCCCAGCAATTCACATTCCCGCAACGCCCGAAGCCGCCGGCAAAATCGAAAAGCACCGCCCGAGCCGGCGATAAACAGATGCTCGTGCAGGCGCGCGAGATTGATTACGACTACTCCAATAATCGCGTGGCCGCGGTCGGTGATGTGCAGATCTATTATAGCGGTGCCACGCTCGAAGCCGACCGCGTCATTTACGATCAAAACACCAAACGCCTGCATGCCGAGGGCAATGTTCGGTTGGTCGAGTCCAGCGGGAAAATCACTTACGGCAATGTCATGGAGCTGTCCGACGATTACCGGGACGGTTTCGTCAACTCGCTTCGCCTGGATACTCCCGATCAGACGCGCATGGCAGCGGCTAGCGCCGAGCGCCGGCAAGGAAACTACACCATCCTTCACAGCGGCGTTTACACCGCCTGCAAGCCCTGTCTCGACGATCCAAAAAAGCCGCCGCTTTGGCAAGTCAAGGCCGCGCGGATCATTCACGATGAGAAAGAGCGGGTGATCTATTTCGAGGATGCCAGTATTGAACTTTTCGGCCGGCCCATTGCCTGGTTGCCCTACTTCTCGACGCCCGATCCCACAGTCAAACGCAAATCGGGCCTGCTCATGCCGACGGCATCGTCGAATACCAAATATGGCCTTGGCCTGGAAGTACCTTATTACTTGGCGCTGGCGCCAAATTATGACGTCACCTTCGCGCCTTTGATCACGACCCGGCAGGGGCCGCTGTTGCAGGGTGAATTCCGCCAGCGCCTGATCAACGGCGCCTATTCGATCCGCCTTGCCGGCATCGATCAGTTGGATAAGGACGCCTTCCTGCGTGACAACGGCACCGCCACGCCCGGCTTTCGTGATTTGCGCGGCAGCGTCGAAACCGCCGGTCAATTCGCACTCAATGACAAATGGGTATGGGGTTGGGACGCAATCGCGCTGTCCGATAAAACCTTCCTGCAGGATTACAACCCGAGCCTGTCGCGTTATCGCGTCACCGATCCGTTGCAAACCGCGAGCACGGAGGCCATTTCGCAGCTTTACCTCGCCGGCCGCGGCAATCGCAGCTATTTTGACGCGCGGAGTATCTACTATTTCGGCTTCTCTGAAGCCGACGTGCAGCGGCAATTGCCGATCATCCATCCGGTGCTCGACTATAATTACACATTCGACCATCCGGTTTTCGGCGGTGAATTCGGCTACAACGTCAATATCACCAGCGTCTCGCGCGATCAGGCGGATTTTGATCCGATCACACAAACCGCATTGTTTAACGGCACCTGCACTCCGACCGCCGACACGGCCAATAAGAGCAATTGCTTGCTGCGCGGCATTCCCGGCACCTATAGCAGGTTCTCGGCGGAGACCCATTGGCGGCGCAGCATCACCGATCCCATCGGACAAGTCTTCACGCCTTTTGCGTCCGTGCGCGCCGATGGCGCCGCCATCGACGTCAACAACGATCCGAGCGTCTCGAATTTTATCACGACCGGCGAGAGCAATCTCGTGCGTGCGATGCCGACCATTGGTGTTGAATATCGTTACCCTTTCATCAATGTGCAGTCCTGGGGAACACAGACAGTCGAGCCCATCGCGCAAGTGATCGCGCGACCAAATGAAGCGCAAATCGGCCGCTGGCCCAATGAGGACGCGCAAAGCCTGATCTTTGACGACAGCAATCTTTTCCGCGTCGACAAATTCTCCGGTTGGGACCGGGTCGAAGGCGGCGGCCGCCTCAATTACGGCGTGCAATATACGGCACAGTTCAATCACTATGGCTTCTTCAACGTGCTATTCGGCCAGTCCTATCAATTATTCGGCAAGAATTCCTTCGCGCAGGGCGGCACCAGCAATACCGGCCTCGACAGCGGGCTCGATACGACCGTTTCCGATTACGTGGCGCGCGTCTCTTATCAGCCCAATAGCACTTACAATTTCACATCGCGTTTCCGGTTCGACAACGATACATTCTCGCTGCGCCGGCTCGAACTCGAATCGCATGCCAATTACGACCGCTGGAGCCTCGGCTTGCTCTATGGCGACTACGCCGCGCAGCCCGAGCTCGGTTTCCTCGAGCGCCGGCAAGGGATACTCGGCACCGGCTCGGTCAAGCTCGATGCCAACTGGGCTTTCCTGGGCGGGGCACGTTATGACATCAATGCGGGAAAGTTCGACCAAACCCGTTTGGGCGTGGGTTACATCAACGATTGCCTCATCTTGGGAGTCAATTATATTACGAATTACACGTATAGCGGCAATGTCTCAGCGGATCATGCCGTCATGCTACAGCTAAATCTGCGCACGCTCGGGGGAACGTCAGTGACGCAAACGGTCAGCGGACTGGGCGGCCCGGGCGGACTTTGAGGAAAACATCAGGATGAGAAGGCCCGCATCCGTCATCGCTTCTGCGTGCCAAAGGAATCTTCTGCGTGCCAAAGGAATATTGCGAGCCAATGATAACCGGGCGATTGCTCATCTTTCGGCGATGGATGACGGCGGCCGTCTTCACGTTGAGTCTGGCTTTACCGGCCGCCGCGCACGCACAGGTCATTGTCGTCGTCAATGGCTCGCCCATTACCGAATTCGACATCCAGCAGCGCACACGGCTGCTCGCCACGTCAGGCCACAACAATCCCGCCCGCAAGGAAGTGGTTGGTCAGCTGATCGACGATCGCATTAAGATCACACGCGCGCGCGGCTACGGCCTTGTCCTCAGCGCGGCCGAAATCGACGCGGCTTTCGGGCGCATGGCCGCGCGGCAACATATTACGCCGGAACAATTCACTCAGGTGCTTCAACGCTCCGGGATCACGCCCGGCGCAGTGAAAGATCGTATCCGAGCCGACATGACATGGAGTCAGTTGGTGCGTGGTAAATTCGCCTCGTCTCTCACAGTCGGTAAAGCCGAGATCGCCGACGCGATCAAGAACAACGACGCGGCCTTCCCGACGGTCGACTATCTTTACACGCTTTATCCGATCATCATCGTGGCGGCGCAGGGTTCATCCGAAGCCACGCTGAAATTAAAGCGCAACGAGGCGGAAAATTTGCGCAGCCGTTTTCAGGACTGCAAACAAGGCCTGCTCTTGGCGCGCGCGCTGCGCGATGTTGCTGTCCGCGAACCGATTAACACGAGCTCGGCCGACCTGCCGGCGCCATTGCGGGAAATGCTGGGCAACATGCAGGTCGGTCATTTGACGCATCCCGAGGTCACCAACCAGGGCTTGCAGATGTTTGCGGTCTGTAGCAGAACAACAAGCAAAGCCGACTCACCGGCCGAGCGCGAGGCGCGTAATCAGCTTGTCAGCAAAAGGTTCGAAGCGGAATCGAAGAAATACCTGGAAGAGCTGCGCAATCAGGCGCTGATCGTCTACAAATGAGCGTAGCCGGCATCCTGCTTGCGGTCACGCTGGGAGAACCGGCCGGCATCGGCCCCGATCTGACGCTCGCGATCTGGGCCCATCGGAAGGCCCTTCAACTTCCGCCGTTTTATGTCATCGGTGATCGTGAGTTTCTGGCCGCGCGCGCGCGTGTGCTGAATTGTGACATTCCACTTGAAACCGTTGCCCCGGCGCAGGCGCTTGCGACGTTCCCGCGCGCATTACCTATCGTGCCGCTCGATCTTCCGGTCACGGCCGCTCCCGGCAAACCCGATGCAACCAGTGCGCCGGCGGCGATCGCCTCAATCCGGCGCGCTGTCGATCATGTCATGGCGGGGCAAGCGAGCGGTCTTGTCACCAATCCAGTTGCTAAACACGTGCTATATGAATTCGGCTTTACCGATCCAGGGCACACGGAATTTCTCGCGCGCCTGGTACGGGAGAGAAGCGGACGGGACGTGATGCCGGTAATGATGCTCTGGTCACCCGAGCTTGCGGTGGTGCCGGTGACGATTCACATCCCGCTCCGGGATGTCGTCTCGCATCTGACCGCCGACCTCATTGTTGATACCGGACGCATTGTCGTGCACGATATGACAAAGCGGTTTGGCCTGCCCAATCCGCGTCTTGCCGTAGCCGGGCTCAATCCGCACGCCGGCGAAAATGGCACGCTGGGCACGGAGGATGAAGCGATCGTGGCGCCGGCCGTCGCACGGTTGCAGAGCGAGGGTATTGCGGTCACCGGGCCGCTTTCCGCCGATACGATGTTTTATGAACGTGCGCGGACGCGCTACGATGTGGCGCTGTGCATGTATCACGACCAGGCGCTGATCCCGATCAAGACACTCGCTTTTGATCACGGCGTCAATGTCACGCTCGGACTACCCTTTATACGCACCTCGCCGGATCACGGTACGGCGCTGGCGCTGGCCGGCACCGGCCAGGCGCACACGGATAGCCTCGTGGCGGCCTTGAAACTGGCCGGGCGATTGGCGGCCGGCGCGTGATCCCGAAAAAGCGTGCCCCCGGACTTGATCCGAGGCCGGGAACCGCTTGATCCTGCAGCACCGACGTGAGCGAATTAATGGCTGCAATCGACAACCTACCGCCGCTTCGCGATGTGATCCGCCGCCATGGTCTATCGGCAAAGAAAAGGCTCGGTCAGAACTTCTTGCTCGATCTCAATCTTACCGCACGCATTGCCCGCACCGCCGAACCGCTGGAGAACGTGACCGTGTTGGAAATCGGCCCAGGTCCGGGCGGCCTCACGCGCGCATTGCTCGCCTGCGGCGCGCGGCGCGTGATCGCCATCGAGCGCGACGAACGCGCGCTTGGCGCCCTCGAGGAGATCGCCGCGCACTATCCGGGCCGGCTGGATATCGTGAGTGGTGACGCACTCAGCATTGATGTGCGCCGGCATCTCGCGTCGGAACGCGCGCGTGTCGTCGCGAACCTCCCCTACAATGTCGCCACCGCCCTGCTCGTCCAATGGCTCACCGCCGAGCCCTGGCCGCCTTGGTACGACTCCCTTGTGCTGATGTTTCAACGCGAGGTCGCCCAGCGCATCGTCGCCAAGCCTGGCAGTAAATCGTACGGGCGTCTCGCGGTGCTCGCGACTTGGCGCACCGAAGCCAAATTATTGTTCGATGTCACGCCGTTGGCTTTCGTGCCGCCGCCGAAGGTGACATCCTCCCTGGTGCGGCTGGTGCCGCGCCAAGAGCCCTTAGTATGCGACTCGAGCGCCCTACAGCGGGTGACGGAAGCCGCCTTCGGCCAACGGCGCAAAATGCTGCGGCAAAGCCTTAAATCGCTCGGGGTGGATGCGGCAGTCCTCCTTGCGTCGGCCGGCATTAACCCCACCGCACGCGCCGAGGATATCGATGTTGCAGGGTTTGTGACGCTGGCAAGAACCTTTGTAAAAATCGCAGCACCATGGCCCCCGAACTCGAGCGCGCCGGCAGCTTAAGCCGAGATTACCGTCTTGCCCATCGTTCGCGTGGCGATCGGGCATGCATCAATCGGGCACGCGTCAATCGGGCGTGCGTGAACCGGGCGTGCGCCCATGTCGCGCCGGTCCAACTGGCACCGCGCGCGGTTCTTGGGGGTCCTTCGTCAGGCGCCCACAAAACGTGGTTGTTATAGGCTGCATTAACGAGCCAGCCGCCGATAAAAGGAATCACGCAGTCCGCAATGAGCATGTGGGCCTCGCGGTAGGTCAGCGGCCGATTGACCACCGCCGTCCCAACGATCGGCGATAAAGCGGCGCAACCGACGCCCGTCACGACACCTGCGCCCAAAGCCGTAATACCATGGCGGCTGCTATTCCACTTCCAATTCCAATCGTTGAACGCAAAGAAAGCTGCCGTCGAAGCTGCGCCGACACCAAGTGAAACGGCGGCGAGGCGCTGATCGGCGTATACGGGCGTAAAAAGCGTATCGAAAGGTGTGCTGATGTGCCGTAGTCCGCCTGCGTGCGCGGACTGACCTGTCGTCGCAATTGTCGCCACGAGAAGAAACATACCCAAGATTGTTTTTTTCATCACTCTTCATCTCCCTATCCGTCTTCATCGCATGCTCAATGCGACGCCTCGGTCGGCATGCGATTAATCCCGGTGTAAAAAGACACCTGCCGGGTATTCGCAACGCAGACCAAATTAGAAAGCCGAAGGGAGTGAAAAGGTTCAAACGCTTCTGCTCGTTGACGCCGAAAAAACAAAGCCGATCACACAAGAAAAACAAAAACTTCTCTAAACCTTCGAGATCGAGTAATCACCTACCATGATCTAACGTCACCTCTATATGCCTAGTGGTCCGAATTCAAACATTCGCTACCCATTTCGGCGGGGATCTTTTGCGAATGTTTGAATTGAAAGACCATGAGCCAAATATAAGTTTCTAGTGGAGTTTTGGATTTGACATTCGCTTCGCGAGCTTGCGGCCAGGTGGGTAGCGAATGTCAAATCCACTCCACTAGCCAAGGATGCCTGCCGATGGCCGATGCCGCCGTCCGACAACAACTTGCACCCATCGGGACTCTCCGAATTGCCGTCGCCGTGTCGCCGTCGCCGTCGGCGCAGTTCGCCGTCAAAGACGGCGATAGCTATCGCGGCGTCGCCGTGACGCTGGGCTACGCGCTTGCGAAAGAACTGGGGATAGAAGCTGTTCTTGTACCGCATCAGGCCTCGGGAGAAATTCAGAATTCAGCGGCCGAAAACAAATGGGACGTGGCTTTTCTCCCGGTCGACGAAGAACGCAAGAAATTCGTCGACTTCGGTAACGCCTATCACTTGCTACAAAGCACGTTTTTGGTTGCAGCAAATTCAAAGATCAAAGCGGTTAAAGATGCTGATATGAAGGGTGTCCCTATCGGCGGCGTCGCCAATACCGCAACTTTTCGTGCCGCGATAAAGGCAACGCCACGCGCCACACATATCGAATTCGCCAAAGTCGATCTCGCAGTTCGCGCGATGCAGGAAGGTCGCATCGAAGCCCTCGCACTCTCGCGCGAGTCGCTCGCCGGCCTGGCCGGAAAAATCCCCGGCGCGCGTATTCTCGCGGACGCCTTTTTGAATTCCTCAACCGCTGTTTGCATCCCCAAAGGAAGGCCAGCGGCTTTGGCTTATGTCAGCCAATTCATCGAGCAAGCGAAAGCTTCGGGGTTTGTCCGCCAGGCGCTCGACCAAATGGGGCTCACCTCGTCGCAGGTCGCTCCGGCGAAAATGAAGCCTTAAAGAGGAATAATCTCGCTATCGCGGCACATGAAGGGCGTCCGCCATCCGCCGGCATATCGGAATTCGACTAAGCCTGCTTTTCAGGGGTCCGTACGATTAAACCATTGAGCGTTTCAGTCACCTTGATTTGACATGACAAGCGGGAATTCGCCCGCACGTCATAGCCGAAATCAAGCATATCCTCTTCCATCGGCGATGGCTCGCCTGTCTGTTCGCGCCAGGCCTCATCCACGTAAACATGACAGGTCGCGCAGGCGCAGGCGCCCCCGCATTCGGCCTCGATACCGGGAATGTTGTTACGGATGGCGGTTTCCATGACAGTCGAGCCAATTTCAGCGTCAACCGTTCGTGTTGTACCGTCGGAATCGATATAAGTGATCTTTGGCATGACCAATATAGTAAAAGCCACGCCGAAATTGGCGTGACGAGCGATCTATATAGATCATTCGGTGGTAATGGCCACCCTGGCCGGAAGACAAAAAAGACAAAGATGTCGCCGCTTTTGTGGCTCGGGGCGCCTGTTTCCGTACCCATGTGGCCGCCGCTGATGTCTTGCCAGTGGCAAAATTTACAAGTCATGGTTAATTTTCGTTAACGATGATTAAAAACTGCTTATCCCTGTGGTTTCTTTTATTTACTTAAACCTATACAATTAAATTCAATTCTTAACTGGGGGTTTTCGCGAAAAACAGGCTTTGGCCGGTTTTTCATAGCAAAACTAGTTTTGTGGCGAGACAGCGAGCCGCAATGATTTCCGGCTCAATGACGGGGCACGACCGAAATGGCCAATATTCAGCAAAAATCCAGCGATCCGACCGAAGACGTGCTCAGTGCCACAAAGGATACATTTATAACCACTGCGCCTGTAGCCGCTGCATCGACGCCACAATCGACTAGCGATATTAGTTTCAAATCAGCTCAATCAGCCGACAATGATCTTTTTGGCGAGGCGGGACCTGACGCGGCCTGGATCAACCCAGCCAATGACGATCGCGCCAACATTGGGCACATTCTCCAAACCCTGCGCCGCCGGCCGACGCGCACACCGCTCGTCCTCGCGACCTTATTCGCACTGGGATGGGCGGCCGTCATAGGCGCCGCGGCTTATCTTTATGGCACTGAATTGCAGGCCCTTTTGGCCACCCCCCGCCTGGCCGTCGTTATTGCAGCCGCCGGGGCAGCGGGCCTCATTGTTCCTATCATTTTCTTTTATGCGCTCGGTCACATGTTTAGTCGCGCGCAAGATATGCGTATCGTGGCCCAATCGATGGCCGAAGCGGCGATGCGTTTCGGCCAACCGGAAACCACCGCGCGCGAAGCGATTGTCACGGTCGGCCAAGCCATCCGGCGTGAAGTCGCCGCGATGGGCGATGGCGTCGAACGCGCGCTCGCCCGCGCGGCCGAACTGGAAGCTTTGGTGCACAATGAAGTCGCGGCACTCGAGCGTGCTTATAGCGATAACGAAGTGCGCATTCGTGACCTGCTGAATGAACTGTCCGACCAGCGCGAGACGCTCGTCAACCAGGCCGAACACGTGCGCAACGCCATTGCCAGCGTGCATCTCGACCTTTCGCACGATATCACCTCGGTGGGCGATCTTGTCGCCGACAAGGTCAACGAAGTCGCCCAACGCGTCACCCGCACCCTGACCGAGCAAGGTGAACACGTCACGCTTGCCCTCGGCCATGCGGGAGATTCGATGATCGACACGTTGAGCGAACGGGGCTCAACGTTGCTCAATCGTCTGGAGAGCGCAAGCGATCGCGCCACCGGCGCCATTTCCTCGGCAAGCGAACGTCTGGCTGAAAGCTTGAAATTCAAGAGCGACAACGTTTATGACGAATTTACCGAACTATCGGGCCGTCTTCAGCAGATGATGACCACGCAGCTCGACCATTTAACGCAAGAGTTCGCTCAAAACAGCACCTCAATTCTCGAGCATATGGCGGATCGTTCGCAACTGCTCACAGGCGCGTTTAACGACGCCAGCGCGCAAATTGCCGACGCCATTCTTCTGCGCGGTCAGGAAGTCAACGGCCTGCTGCGCACGACGGGCGATTCGCTTGTACACGAGCTGGAGCGCCGAGGGAGCGACGTAGTCTCACGTCTCGACGACACCGGCATGCGGGTGGCCGATGCCGTCATTAACCGCAGCGAGAGCGTGATCAACACGTTCCAAAATACGACTGAGGCGCTGGCGCAGACGATCACCAACCGCGGCGATGGGGTGCAGGAGATGTTGAATACCTCGCTCAAATCATTTGAGGGCGTGTTTAACAACGGCGGCACGGAACTCGCCGAAAAAATCGCACGCGACGCAGAAACCTTGGGTAGCCTCATCACGCGCCACGTGAGCGAATTCGACGTTTGTGTAAAGATTTATGGCGGTGATTTGGTGGACCGGCTTGCGACCCGTACCGAACAGGTCTCCGGCGCGATGCGGGAATATATCGATAGTTTCGATGCGCGCGTGACCGGGCGCACCGAGGATCTCAACAGGTCGCTCGACCAACGTATGCAACGATTTGAGGATATCCTGGTTGGCCGCGCCGAAGCGGTCACCGGCGAAATTGAAAATCGCATCCACGCGGCCGCCGACACGATTCACGCTCGCATGGAGCAGCTCAGCCACAACATCAAAGTCAGTTCTGCTGAAGCCGATCGTTCGCTCGGCCAGCTTGCGACAACCGCCAGCGAATCAATCCGAAACAGCGCCGGCGAGGCGGAGCGCACGCTTCGCAGTGTCAGCGACCATGTGGCGAGCCACCTTGTCGGCAAGACCAACGAGGTTTCCAATGTCGTCATTGAGCGCACGAAAGCGCTGGAGACGGTCCTCTCCGACAAGAGCGACGGCGTGATTGCCGCGCTCACATCCAAGGGTCGGCAATTTGCCGACAGCATCGACAAGGCATCGAAAGACGCGATTACTTTGATCGAGAACAAAGGCTTCGCTTTTTCGCGGTCGATGCTCGATAATTCGACAGAGATCGCCCACCGCATCAGCACGGCCGGCAATGACGCCGTCAATTCGCTTACGCGCACCCTCACCGATCTGCAGGACAGCGCGCAAAAAGCGATTTCTCAGTCTCAAGACGTCGCGGCGGCGGCCGTGACGGAAATGACAGAGGCTCACAACATGCTACGGACCGACAGCTCCGCATTGTTCGAGCGGCTGCGCGAGGCCAATATCATGTTGCAAGAAGTGCTCGCAGGGTCTCAAAACAACATCAGCACGCTCGAAAATACGTTGATGCTGCGCGTTTCCGAATTCGTGGCCGCCATGAACGAAGTCAATGCTTCGACCGGTGAGGCGACCAACCGCATAGAAGTCAATATCGGACAATTCCGTACCACCAGCGACCATCTCCTGAACAATTTGGAGCAAATCGCCGGCCAATTCGACGCCCGTGGCCAACAACTTTCAAAAGCAGCCGAGCTGATCGAGCAAAGTAACCGCAATATGGATAGCCTGGTCGACCGCCGGCGTATGCAGCTCGAAGCTCTGCTCTCGGCCGTTGACAAACACACCGACAGTTTCGAGCAGCGACTCGGCGGCATTTCCAGAGTTTTGGACGAATCCCTGGAGGCAGCCTCTTCGCACGCCGGAGATGTCGCCCGGGATACGCAAAACTTGTTCCGTGAGGCCAACGATTATATCGCCACGACAATTCGCGACATGAAGCAAATGGCCGCCGAAATGCAGCACGAACTGGAGTCCACGCGCGCCGAATTGCGCCGTGGCATATTCGAGTTGCCACACGAGGCCAGTGAGAGCACCGCGCAAATGCGCCGCGTCATCGTTGATCAAATCGAAGCGCTGGCTGAACTTAATCGCATCGTGGCTCGTCACGGCCGCAATCAAGACGTTGCAGAGGCAACTCGCGGCGCGAGCGAGGAGCCAGCGCTCAAGGCCGCGGGCCGCGAACGCCAGGAGCCGACATTGCGTGGCGATTTGGCCGCGCGCGCCGGGGCGCGGATGCCCGCGCCTCAGGGTGACGGGCGCGGCATTGCGTCATCCTCCCGCCGTTCGCCACCGGAAACAGGCTCTCTCTCCAGCCAACCGGCGCAATTTCCGCCCGGCCGAGGTTGGCTTACCGATCTGCTCAACCGCGCCTCACGGGAGGAACCTGAGCGGACGCGAGACTATCCGCGCGACATGCGGGAGCCGCCGCGCGGCGTCGAGGAGCGGCCACCCCGCCATTCTATCGAATCGTTGGATTCCCTCTCGGTCGATATCGCCCGGATGATCGACCATGATGCCGCCACCGATCTGTGGGAGCGCTATAAGCGCGGTGAACGCAACGTCTTCACCCGCCGCCTCTATACCTTGCAAGGGCAACAGGCCTTCGACGAAATCCGCAAAAAATACCGCGCCGATCTCGAGTTCAAGCAAACGGTGGATCGTTATATCGACGAGTTCGAGCGTTTGCTGGACGAAGTTTCGCGCGACGACCGCGGTCAAGTCATGGCGCACACCTATCTCACATCGGAGACCGGCAAAGTTTATACGATGTTGGCCCATGCAGCCGGCCGCTTCGACTAATTTCACCCGCGATCGTCACATTTTCGATTTGTCACCGCCTCCCTTTAGCCGGTAGTATCTCTTTGCCATCGTCGGAGCGTTGGCAAAGACAGCGGGGTGACTGTCATTGCAACCATCGAGCTTTTCCGCCAAGAACGACGAGGTGGGGCGGAGCCGAAGCTGCAATAGGCGTTCACAAACGCCAACGATAAACAAGACCAAATCTGGGAGGATTGCGCCATGCATCAGCTTGCTTTGTGGGTCCGCGCGCGCATTGCGCACGGGGTTTTTGTCGGGGTTTTTGCTACTGTTGCCGCCACTGCTTTGGCCGCGAATGCCTGGTCGGCGCCAAAAGACATCAAATGGGGCACCAGCCGTGTCGGCACTTCGGGTCATAAGGCCCTCGTCGCTCTGGCGGAAGTGCTGAATAAGGAATTGCCGGATTTGGTGCGCATTTCGGTGCTGCCGACGGCAGGCGCTGTCGCCACCGTGAAAGGCTTCGCTACGGGAGATTTTGACGGCTATTACGGCTCCGATGTCGCATTGCGCGAGCTTGAGGCCGACACAGGCCGCTTCAAAGGCTTTAAATCGCACATCAAAATCCAGCCGGTACAGTCGTTATGGTGCTTCACGCTCGGCGTGGGCCTTGCAATCAAGGCAAGTGAGCGCGATTCCATCAAGAGCTGGAGCGATCTCAGCGGCAAAAATGTTTATACCGGGCCGCTTCCCTTCGACACGCGCAAGCACCTTGAGAACGCTCTCGCTGCCATCGGTGTCAAACACATCTACAAACAGGTCGACATTTCAACCGCAGGATCGCAACTCAACTCCGGCTCCATCGAAGGTATGATCATCTACGCTGCGGGCGGCAAAACGCCTGCGCCCTGGATCTCTGAAGCCTCGCTGGCGGTCGATTGGGCTGCGCTCAATCCAACACCTACGGAAGTCGCGAAACTGAAAGAAAATGGATTTGGCATTCAAGAAGTCGATCCGGCCAACTTCCACAAGAAGGAAGATTACGTCAAAAAAATCACCCTGCTGCCGTTCTATTGGGGCTTCGATCTCGGCATGATCGTCTCGGAGGACGAGATGTATAAAATTCTCGTCGCCATCGAAAAGCATGGCGATGAACTGGCCAATCTCGATCCGAGCTTCAGAGAAATCAGCGGCGGACACATGGCGGCGTTTCAAAAACAGGCGCTCGAGGTAACCTACAAGCTGCTGCCCATCCATCCCGGACTCGCCAAATATCTGAAGGCGAAGAATATGTGGGATAGCAAATGGGATTCCCACATCGCCAAAGCGACGATGTAGGCTTAAGTCCCTGATGCGAGGCGGGTGCAGTCGATGCACCCGCCTCCGGTCTATTTGACAGCGGCAGATGCACATGACCGATGCTACGCCCCCGAAACGTCCGCCATTCGGCGTCGAGGTCATTTATTACGCGACCTCAGTCGCATTCTTGTCGTACATGCTTTATTACTACTGGACCGGTATCGGCGGACCGACCCTGCTCGCCATGGGAATGATCCCGGTCACGTTTGCGCTTTTCACGATCCGGTCTTTGCGCGAAAACGAGCTTTATCCGAAGCTGCCGCCGCTCGCGAATTATGTCATCGCTGCGGTTTATTGCGCTTTCTCGCTTTACTGCGCCTACTATATGCAAACGAATTACATGGCGCTTGGCGAAGAACGCGTCGGCATGTGGAACACCAACGATATGCTCATCGGCGGCTTGATGACGCTGTTGATCATCGAATATGCGCGCAAGCGTCACATGCCGCTATTTATCCTGAACATCGTTCTCGTTCTTTATGCGGTTTACGGTTATTTGGTACCGGGCATGTTCTATCATGCCGGCCTGCCCTGGACCCGCATCGTGACCGCAAGCAGCGTGGAAATGGCGACCGGCATTTTTTCCCGCCTGCCCCAGATCGCGCTCACGGTCATCGGCTCGTTCTTACTGGTATTGAGTTTGTTGCGCGGCTACGGATGTGTTGATTCTCTTCTGCGTGCAACCAAGCGCATTGCCACCCGCTCACCCCATGCCATTCCCCAGTCGGCGGTCATCGGCTCAATGGCCATCGGCACCGTGAGCGGCTCGGGCGCCGCCAATTCCATCACCGTCGGTTCGGCCACGATTCCCGCCATGATCGATGCCGGCCTTCCTCCGGCGACGGCGGCGGCAATTGAAAATGCCTCTTCCATGGGCGGACAGTTGATGCCGCCGGTCATGGGCATCGCCGCCTTCTTAATGGCCGAGTTCCTTGGCGTCGACTATTTCGACGTGGTGGCGCGCGGCTGGGTGCCTGCGCTGATCTATTACATCACGGTGGCAACGTCGGTTTATTTGTTGGCGACGTCTTATCACACGCATATCGTCGTCGACCGCAATGCCAAGGGCCTGGACTGGCGCGACAAGGTCAATATCGGGGCCTTTGTTTTCGTCATCGGCGGACTGGTCACGCTGATGGCGACGATCTTTCTCGCGCCCATGTTCGCTGCGCTTTATATGTTCGGCGCGGCCGGCATCGGTCTTTTTCTCATCAATCTCGTGCCTCTGCTGAAACCAGGCCAATGGTCGTGGCGTGAGTTCATCGCACCGCTTCGACGCTTTATCGATTCCTATATCGATATGATCACCGATATCACCCTGCTGTTGGCGACGCTGTCGATCATGACCGGTGCCTTGGTCATCACCGGCGTCCCCACCAAGCTCGGCGCGCTCCTGGTGGAAGCGGCCGGAATCAATATGGCCGCCATGGTGGCCATGGCCTTCATCTTCGGCACCATTCTCGGCTGCGGCCTGCCGCCGGCTCCGGTTTATATTCTGGTGGCCATCGTGA
Source organism: uncultured Pseudomonadota bacterium (assembly GCA_963697535.1). Lineage (GTDB taxonomy): Bacteria > Pseudomonadota > Alphaproteobacteria > Rhizobiales > Xanthobacteraceae > Pseudolabrys. Next base: position 2,776,779 of record OY969085.1, read on the forward strand.
TCGGTCCGCCTTTCATCAAGGCCGGTGTCAATCCGTGGGTCGTGCACTTCTTTGCGTTCTTCATCGGCGTCTTCGGTGAACTCACCCCGCCCACATCGATTACGGCCGCGATCACCTCGAAAATCGCCAATACCTCGTTCTACGTGACGCTGTGGCGCTCGGTACAAATCTGCGTATCGCTGTTCACATTGATGGCTGGCGTCTTCGTGCATCCCGAGCTCGTCGTGCAACCCGGATTAGACCAGTTGGGCGCCGCCTATTTGATCCTCGTGGCCACGCTCGGCATTACCTTCAGCCTGCAAGCCACCTTTTCCGCCACGCGCGCGACAGACTTGACGGTGCGCCTGCTTCTTGCCGCCATGGCGCTCTATATCTTGCTTTCCTTCAATGACGTCGCCGCGACGATCGTCTCTTTTGCCGTCTTGGGTTTGATCGCCTATTGGCTGATCTGCCGGCGCAAGATCGTGGCTGGAGCCGACCCGGGCGCAACGCAAACGAGCACCGTACTTGCGGCCACGCCGATCAGGAATGCGCCGCTGGGTAGCGCGGGTCCATAAAATCCTTTCGCTGATCTCTTCAGAAGGACCCCGCGGCCGACCGTTCGCCGGCATCCGGTCTCGCCTTAGCGGCATGGCCGGCGCGCGAGCGCGTACCGTGGAAATAGGCGCGCAACCAAGGATGTGTCGAAGCCAACATCGTATCCATCGTGCCCGCGGCGATGATTTTCCCATCCGCCAAGACCGCGATGCGGTCGCAGACCGTGTGCAAGCTGTCGAGATCATGGGTCACCATGAACACCGTCAGGCCCAAAGTCCGTTGCAAAGTCGCGATCAACTCATCGAACGCACCGGCGCCGATTGGGTCCAACCCCGATGTCGGCTCGTCGAGAAATACGATTTCCGGATCGAGCGCGAGCGCCCGTGCCAGGGCCACGCGCTTGGTCATGCCGCCGGACAGCTCGGAGGGAAATTTCGCAAGCGCGCTGGCATCAAGACCGACCATTTCGAGTTTCGCCACGGCCAATTCATCGAGCAGCCGCTGCGGCAAATTGAGAAACTCACGTACCGGAAATTGCAAATTATCGCGCACGGTAAGCGAGGAAAACAACGCCCCCTGTTGGAAGAGCACGCCGCAACGGCGCTGAATGGCGCAGCGCTCGGAATCGCTCACGGACTCCATATCGACACCGAATATCTCAATCGTACCTGCGCGCTTCGGCAAAAGGCCGAGGATGGCCCGCAAGAGCACCGACTTGCCGGCGCCCGAACCGCCGACGAAGCCGAGAATCTCACCGCGATAAACCTCCAGTCCAACGCCGTCGAGCACCACATGCGCCCCAAAGCCCACCACCACATCGCGCGCCGAAATGACGACCTCTTTGCTGCCGTTCCCGCTCGTCATCCGTTACATCCCGATTGAGGCGAAGAACATGGCAAAAAATCCATCGAGCACGATGACCAGAAAGATCAACTCCACCACCGAGGCCGTCGTCCGCAGCCCGAGCGATTCCGCGCTGCCCTTAACCGCCATTCCCTCCACGCTGGCCACGATCCCGATGACCAGCGCCATAAAAGGCGCCTTGATCATGCCCACCTTGAACGTCGTGAGCGAAATCGCTTCCTTGAGTCGCTGAATGAACACTTCGGGGGGAATACCGCCATAAAACCAAGAGACGAGGCTGCCGCCATAGAGCGCGGCCATCGAGCCGATAAAAGTGAGGACCGGCACACCGATGATCAACGCCAGCACACGCGGCACAATCAAAACTTCGATCGGGTCAAAGCCCATGGTCCGCAGCGCGTCGATCTCCTCGCGCATTTTCATCGAGCCGAGTTCGGCCGTATAGGCGCTGCCCGAACGGCCGGCGACCATGATGCAAACGACGAGCACGCCGAGTTCGCGCAGCACCAAAATGCCGACCATGTCCACGACATAGACATCGGCCCCAAACTTGCGAAAATGAAAGACGCCTTGTTGCGCAATGATGCAGCCGATCAGAAACGTAATGAGCAGAATGATCGGCACCGCGCGCCAGGCGACGTTGTCGAGCTGATGCACGAGTGAGGTGAATCGGAAGCGGCGCGGATGCGTCAGCATGCGCAAGAGTGCGACCGCGATCGCACCCAACATATTAAGAATACCGGAGAGAGTCTCCCCGACCTCGGTAATGTTACGGCCGATGGCCGCCAGCGCATCGACCACTCGATTGCCGCGCCGGATCGGACTCTCCTCAGGCTTGACGCTATGCACTTCGTGCATCAGCGCGCGGTAGTCTTCTTTGAGGCCGATCAACTGCGTGTCCGCCCCGCGCGCGGAAAAAGTCCGCACCAGACGTTCCAAGAGCCAGGCGCCGAACGTATCCAGGCGCTCCACCTTCCCCATGTCGATGGCGACGTGCTTAACCGCGCCGTGCCGGCGCGTCGCCTCATCGATCAATGACTCCAATTTTCCCGCATATTGAGCCGTCCATGCGCCGCTGCCGGCAAGCTTGAGTCGCTCCCCCTCGATCTGGTCCAGCAGCATTGCCTCAACGCTCATCATCGTGCTCCGGCCGGGGATTAAGACATCGGATGCAAAGGACCAAATCATGATAACAATGACACGGCTCGGCGGTGTCTTGCCGTGAAGCCATACTTAATGGGTGGGGAACTTGTCGAATGTTCAACGCGATTTCAACTAAGTCTTGGATTTTGATCATTGAATCTCGCCATTAAAACCGAGCACTGGCCGATCGCCGGTTCCTTTGCAATCAGCCGCGGGGCCAAGACCGAAGCCGTCATCGTCGTCGTCGAATTGGACGACGGCAAGGTGCGCGGCCGCGGCGAATGCGTGCCCTATGCTCGCTACCGCGAGAGCGTCGAAAGCGTCGCTGCGGCAATCGAAACGATGCGGCCGCGGCTCTTTAATGGCCTGACGCGGCGTGAGTTGCAAGCGACGATGCCGCCGGGCGCGGCCCGCAATGCCCTCGACTGTGCACTCTGGGATTTGGAGGCAAAACGTACCGGAAGGCCGGTTCATGCGCTCGCCGGACTTCCCTCCCCGCGCCCACTCGTCACGGCCTTCACCATTTCGCTTGGCACGCCGGCAGACATGGCGCGGTCGGCCGAGCGCGCGGCCCAGCACAGACTCCTCAAAGTCAAGCTCGGCGCGCCCGGCGATCCCCAACGTATCGCCGCGGTGCGGACGGCCGCGCCCAAGGCGAGCCTGATCGTCGATGCCAATGAAGGTTGGACTCCCGACAATATCATGGCCAACCTGGCCGCCTGCGCCGAAGCCGGTGTCGCTTTGGTGGAGCAACCGCTGCCCGAAACACAAGACGAAGCGCTCCGCACGTTGCAAAGGCCGATGCCGATATGCGCCGATGAAAGCGCGCATGATCGCCGGTCGCTGGGCATGCTTGTGGACAAATACGACGCAGTCAATATCAAGCTCGATAAAGCGGGCGGCCTCACCGAATCTCTCGCGATGGTTGAGGATGCCGGACGGCACGGCCTCGCCATCATGGTGGGTTGCATGGTGGCAACGTCATTATCGATGGCGCCGGCGATACTCGTCGCGCAGAAAGCAACCTTTGTCGACCTCGATGGCCCTTTGCTACTGGCAAGAGACCGCCAGCACAACGTGCGGTATGATGATAGCTACGTGCATCCCGCAATACCGGCACTTTGGGGGTGAAAGAATCTTAAAAAAAGCGGGGAAGTTCCGGATTTACCCATAAATGCCTGAATTTGCTCAAAAATTTTGCAAATCTTTTTCGTATGCGGCTGTCCGGGGTTACTCAATCAGATTTAGACTGCCGTTCACAAAATTCCCTATGATGGGGGAAAGCCTTAGGGGGGCTGGGGGTCATGCATTTTCGAGGACTGCTACTTCTTTGCGCCGCGATTCTTGCAATCTGTGGCGCATCGCCGGCTTCGGCCACCATGCGTATCTACGAAGATCGTGGCGGCCAGATCGGATACTATCTTGAAGCCTTTGCCCGATTGCGCTCGTCGGGCGAACGCGTTGTCGTCGACGGCAATTGCTTTTCGGCATGCACATTGCTGCTGGGTGCGATCCCGCGTAATCGTTTTTGCGCAACAGCACGCGCGCGCTTCGGCTTTCATGCCGCCTGGATGCCTGACGGTGACGGGCGGCCGGTGACGAGCCCGATGGGAACACAAGCGCTTTGGAATGCGTATCCACCTTCTGTGCGCCATTGGATCATCCGGCACGGCGGCTTGTCGCACCATATGATCTATCTGCAAGGCCACGAGCTTGCCGGGATGGTCCCCAGCTGCAGCAATCCCGGGCGCGCGGTGAAGGTCCGTGCGGTGCGTCACCATTTGCCGGGCCATCCGCGCTATGAACGCGCGGCCGCGGCGAGCGACCGGCCCTAAAGCCGCTTTTTGCGTTAAAGGAGAACCACGACGCCATGCGGCATTGATGGGTTCTGATCTCCGATTCCCATTAGGTTCGCTCAATTTCCGCTTTAACGGCAGATAACGACTCGGGCGTATCGACATCGATCAATACGCCCTCGCCTGACATCGGCACTTCCGCAACCGCCTCCGCGTACTGGGCGATCAAATGGCGCGCGCCGATATCGCCGGCGATCGACATCAATTCCGGAAAGAAACGCCGCGACCACAGCACCGGATTGCCGCGCCGGCCTTCGATGGCCGGCACGACGATCAATGCGCCGCGCTCCGGATCGAAGGCCGCGATCAGTCTGTCGATTGATTGGCTGGTGACCTGCGGCATATCGCCGAGGCAGACGATGGCGCCATCGACATCGTCCGGCACCGCCGCGATTCCGGTTTTCAGTGACGAGCCGAGACCCTCCGCATAGTCTGGATTGTACGCAAGGCGCACGGGTAACCCGTTGACGGCTGATTCCACACGCTCCCGTTCATGACCGGTGACCACGATGACGGGCCTCGCATGCGAAGCCAGCGCCTGCTCAGCGGCAATGCGGACTAGCGGTTTGCCGCCGATCTCGGCGATTAATTTGTTGACCGCGCCCATACGCGTCGAGCGCCCGGCCCCTAGAACGACCGCGGCAATGCGGCGGCCCTTTTCCGGCGCTTTTTCGCGCGGTTGCGGACGCGTCACGATTTCCATCAACAAACCGCCGACTCCCATGCCGGTGATGTCCGCGCGGGAGACCGGCAATCCTGCGAGCAAACGCATCAGCACCCAATCGAAACCGTTTTCCTTGGGGCTGCGCGCGCAGCCCGGCGCGCCGAGGATCGGTTGTCCATGCAAACGGGCGATCAGCAAGAGATTGCCGGGATCGACCGGCATACCGAAATGCTCGATCTGACCGCCGGCGGCCTCTATAGCGGCAGGGATGATATCGCGCCGATCGGCGATGGCCGACGCGCCAAACACGATAACGAGCTCGGCGCTCTCTTTACGAACCTCGTCGATGGCGCACGCGAGCGCGTCCTGTTCGTGCGACACACGCCGCTCCGCAACGATGCACGCACCGGCAGGCCGAATGCGTGCCTCCGTGATTTGTAGCGTCTTGTCGATCACTTTGGGCGCAAGCCCCGGCAATAGCGTCGACACCACGCCAACCTTGCATACTATATAAGGTGCGACACGAATGAGCGGCTTGGCTTTCGTTGCCTCCGTCACCGCCCGATCGCGAGCGCCCCCGGACACCGCGAACGGAATAATTTTTACGGTGGCAATCATCTCACCTTCGACCACCGGCTTAAACGCCGGCAGTGTGGCCAGCGTGACGGCTTCATCGATACGGTTGAGCTGGTCGATTGCTTCTTTATCAACCACCAATACACCCGCCGTTTCGGCGAATAAATTACAGCGGCCCGTGAAAGCGCGCTCGGTGCGCACGCCTTCTCCTTTCGCGGCCGCAGCGATTTGTGCGGCGGCCTGATCTTCCGAGATGTCGCCCGGCTCAAGCCGCGACACCACAATCTCTTTCACGCCGGCAGCCTCAAGTGCGGCAAGCTCCTTGCGTCCGATCACCGTGCCCTTCTTGAGCACGAGTTCGCCTTGGCGGATGGAATGCACCGCCGTGGCACCAAGCGCTTCGCTAACAGGAACGGCGCCGAATTTCATGGCGCAGTCGCTCCCATACCTCTCCCTGCAAGGGGGAGGTCGGCGAGCACAGCTCGCCGGGTGGGGGTCAATGCGATACGGAATGACGACCCCACCCGGTCCGCATTCGCTTGCGCTCCAGCGGACCACCCTCCCCTTGCAGGGGATGGATAAGAAGAAAACACGAGGCAAAATTTCATACTGTTTCCAACGCTTCTGCTTTCATGCGCGCCGCTTGCGTAATCTCCGCCATAATGGACACCGCGATTTCCGCCGGCGACACGGCACCGATAGCCAGGCCGATAGGCGCATGGATGCGCGCGATATCGGCATCGCTCATTCCCGCTTCTTCTAGGCGTGCGACACGCTTGGCATGTGTTTTCTTGGAGCCGAGCGCGCCAATGTAAAAGCAGTCATGCTTCAGTGCATGCATCAGCGCAGGGTCGTCGATTTTGGGATCATGTGTAAGCGCAACAAAGGCCGTGTAATGATCGATGTTGAGCGGCGGCAGCGCCACGTCGGGCCATTCGGCAACCACCTTCACGTCCGGAAAACGTTCGAGGCTGGCAAAGGCAGTGCGCGGATCGACGATGGTGACATCATAGCCGAGCAATTGGCCGATCGGCGCGAGCGTTTGGCTGATATGCACGGCTCCGGTAATCACCAGCCGCCGCGACGGCACATGCACCGTGAAAAAAACGCGGCCCTGCGGCGTTTCTTCCATGCCGCTTCTGGCCATGCGCAGGCGCTTCTCGAGTATCTCCTTGAGCGGGTCTTTGGCAATGTCGGCGGCCTTCACCAGCCGCTGCTCGCCGCTTTCGACATTGGTGAGGAGCACGATGGCGCGCCGCGCCGCGCGCTCGGCATTGAGTGCGTGAAGAATATCGAGTTTCACTTAACTCACCTTCTCGATGTAGACGCGGATCGTGCCGCCGCAGGAAAGCCCCACAGTCCACGCGGTTTCGTCGGCGACGCCGAATTCCAGCGTCTTTGGCTTACCGCTGTCGATCACATCCATGGCTTCTGTTACCACCGCACCCTCGACACAGCCGCCGGAGACGCTGCCGAGAAAATTGCCCTCTTCATCGATGACGAGATTGGACCCGACCGGCCGGGGCGCCGAGCCCCACGTTTCGACGACCGTCGCGAGCGCCACGCCGCGCCCGGCTTTACGCCAGTCCTCGGCCGCTTTGAGAATGTCTTCGTCGCGAGAGAGCATGAAGCACCTCCGTGGCTATCGTTATGCCACCTGCTTAAGCATTAGTTTCGGATCATAACCCTTGGCCGGCTTGCCCGACAGAGCGCGTACCAATTCGCCCATTGATTCGAGATTATGGATCGGCCGCAGCTCATCGACAAAGGGCAGCATCGTCTTGATGCCTTTGGCACGCGCCTCAAAACCGCCGAACCGCAGCAAAGGATTGAGCCAGATGAGACGCCGGCACGAGCGGTGCAGCCGGTCCATCTCGAAGGCGAGGGTTTCGCCTCCGTCGCGCTCCAGGCCGTCGGTAATAAGCAACACCACCGCGCCCTGACCGAGCATTCGCCGCGCCCAGTGCTTGTTGAACGCATGCAGCGAGGAAGCAATGCGCGTGCCCCCGGCCCAATCCGCAACGCTTGCGCCGCAAGCCGCCAGCGCCTCGTCGGGATCGCGCTCGCGAATGGCGCGGGTGACGTTGGTCAAGCGCGTACCGAACAAAAACGTCGTCACGCGTTTGCGCGCATCGGTGATGGCGTGCAGAAAATGCAGGAACAGGCGCGTGTACTGACTCATCGAGCCAGATATGTCCAGCAGCGCGACGATCGGCGGCTCTTTTTTGCGTGGACCCAGATATTTCAGATCGATCACCGCCCCACCCGCCTTCATACTGGCGCGCAAAGTGCGGCGTAGATCGACCCTATGCCCGTGCTGATTGGGGGTTAGACGCCGCGTGCGCACCAGATCGAGCGGCAGCGTCAGCCGCGCGATGGCGTCCTTGGCCGCCAAGATTTCGGCCGCCGTCATCTGCGCGAAGTCCTTCTTTCGTAGCACTTCGCGGTCGGACACCGTGAGCCAGGCATCGACCTCGATCTCTTTTTCTTGCTCGCGATCATCCATGCCGGGAAAAAGCGCGTCGCGAATACGTTGTGCACCGGCTTCCGGCGGCTTGGGCGCCGAAGGAAGCGTCTCCGGCAGCATTGCGGCCATCATCTTTTCGATCAACCCGCGCTGGCGGAAAAAAATGCGGAAGGTCTGATCGAACAACACGGAATGCTCATGGCGCTTTACGAAAACAGCGTGCAGCGTCGCGTAAAAGTCCACGCGCGTGCCGACACCGGCCACTTGTAATGCCGTCAGTGCATCCAGCACCGCGCCGGGACCGACCGGCATGCCCGCCGCGCGCAAAGCGCGCGCGAAGTAGAGGATGTTCTCGGCGAGACGACCGTCCTTCTCTTTACCTCCCCCGCCTGCGGGGGAGGTCGGACCGGCAAAGCCGATCCGGGTGGGGGTATCTTCATGCCCTGACATGGAGCCCCCACCCCAACCCTCCCCCGTAAACGGGGGAGGGAGCGCGCACATACGAGTGGTCAGGCCATTCGAGAACCATTGTTACTCCGCCGCCCTCGTCCCCGATTTCATATCGTCAAGCAACTTCTTCACCTTCGTCTGATCGAGCTTGGCAATGTCGTCCTGGTATTTGAGCAACGCACCAAGCGTATCCGACACCATCGCCGGGTCGAGCGCCGCCGCATCAAGTTCGGTGAGCGCACCGGCCCAATCCAATGTCTCGGCGACACCCGGCGATTTGAACAAATCTTCCTTGCGCAAGCTTTGCACGAAGGCGACCACTTGCTCGGACAGTTTCTTGGCAATGCCCGGCACCTTGGCGCGCAGGATTTTCAACTCGCGCGTCGCGTTCGGATATCCAACCCAATGATAGAGGCAGCGGCGCTTCAACGCATCATGCACTTCGCGTGTGCGGTTCGACGTTATAACGACGATGGGCGGATGCGGCGCTTTGATGGTGCCCAATTCCGGTACCGTGACCTGAAAATCGGCGAGCACCTCCAAGAGAAACGCTTCGAACGCTTCATCCGTACGGTCGATTTCATCGATCAGCAGCACCGGCGGGCCATCGGGGTCCGGCTCCAGCGCTTGAAGCAGCGGGCGCTTGATGAGAAAGCGCTCGGAGAAAACATCGTGCTCGATGCGCGCGCGGTCGCCCTCGCCTTCGGCTTCCGCGAGCCGAATGGCGATCATCTGCGCGCCGTAGTTCCATTCATAGACGGCGGCGGAAACGTCGAGCCCTTCGTAACACTGCAAGCGGATCAAACGGCGGCCCAGGGTCCGCGCCAGCACTTTGGCGATTTCGGTTTTGCCGACGCCGGCCTCGCCTTCGAGAAACAGCGGCCTACCCATGCGCAGGCTCAGAAAAAGCACGGTCGCCAATGAGCGGTCGCCGACGTAATCGGCCTTGGCCATTAGGTCGAGGGTGGCATCGATGGAAGTCGGAAGTTCGGGCATCGCGGGGTCCTTGACTCGACAGACTTTACCGCCGCACAGGCGGATCAAAAATGGGTAGCAAACTCCGCGCGGGCCAGCCAGGGATAGCTGCCGAGAGACAAAAACATGTTCAACGGCGCATCTTGCACGACTCCAGACGATCACGCCGTCGAACCTTATTGGGGCGGCCCGGGGAACAATCACCGAAGAACGCGGACGGCAGCTTGCGGATGTTCACACATCCGCTCGATTTGCATGATCTGTTAATAGAGCTGGATGAAGCGCGTGGGGCATCGGCAGAGGACATAATCGATGCCGGAAAGACCCGTTATCCTGATAGTCGACGATGAACCCGGCGCATTGGGCGCAATGCTCGATGCTCTCAGCCGCCGCTTTGGTGGCGACTATCGCGTCATCCCCCATCTTTCCGCGCGCGCCGCGCTGGACGCCCTTTGCAAGCTGAAGGAAGAAGCGGAAGAAATTGCACTGATCATTGCCGATCAGTGGATGCCCGAAATGACCGGCCGGGATTTTCTCGGGCGTGCCCGATCCAATGTGCCAACGGCAAAACGTGCGCTCTTGGTCGCCTGGGGCGACCGCGACGCGTCTCCCACGATCTTGCAGGCCTGCGCCTTGGGTGAACTCGACAATTATCTCTACAAGCCCTGGGCTCCGGCCGAAATTCATTTGTACCCGCTGATAAGCGAGTTCCTGGCGGAATGGACGCGTATCCATCGGCCGGGAATGGAGCTTATCCGTATCGTGGGCGACGAGCAGTCTATGCGCTCAAATGAAGTGCGCGAACTGCTCAATCGCAACGGCATTCCCTTTGGCTTTCACCAAACCGGCTCCCTGGCGGCAAATCGTCTCATCGAGGAACGCGGCGCCGAAATCACAAGCTTGCCGGCCGTTTTTTTGCATGACGGCTCAGTCCTCACAGACCCAAGCGACGCGCAGATCATGGATGCAGTCGGCGAGAGTCCAAATGAACTTTCGTGTGAGGTTGCGGTCGTCGGCGCGGGACCCGCCGGGCTTACAGCGGCGGTTTATTCCGGATCGGAAGGTTTGCGGACATTGGTGATCGAGCGTCACGTTATTGGCGGACAGGCGGGCGCCAGTTCGCTGATCCGAAATTATCTCGGTTTTCCTCGTGGAATTAGCGGCGCCGAACTCACACAGCGAGCCTACCAACAGGCTTGGCTCTTTGGCTCAAAGTTCGTCTTCGCGCGCGAAGTAACCGGCCTGCATTCGCAAGACGGCAAATACATCCTGACATTATCGGATGGCCGCGCAATCGCGACAACGGCGGTGATCGTCGCTACGGGCGCGAAATACCGGCGCCTCGATATTCCGAGCCTGGAGCGCTTCGTCGGCAGGAGCATCTTTTATACGACATTCGGCGAATCGAAATTGGTGCGCGACCTCGATGTAGCGGTGGCCGGCGGCGGCAATTCGGCCGGCCAGGCCGCGCTGCATCTTGCCGCTTTCGCGCGGCAAGTGACGCTCGTCGTGCGGGCAAAGTCGATTGAGAAGGGGATGTCCGATTACCTGGTCCAGCAGATAAGGCACACCGCCAACATTGACGTGAGGCTCGAGTTCGGAAATTGCCGGCGGCGACGGCGGTGAATTGCTCGAACATCTTTCGATCCGGAACAGGGCGAGCGATATCGTTGAAAACGTTCCGGCCAGACTCTTGTTCGTGTTGATCGGGGCGACACCCAACACGGACTGGCTGGCCGGCGTTGTCCAGCGCGATGCCAAAGGATTTATTGTTACGGGCCATAATATCGACTTGAGCACTTGGCCCTTGCGCCGCGAACCGATGAGCTTCGAGACGAGTGTGCCGGGCGTATTTGCCGTCGGCGATGTTCGGCTTGACTCGATGAAGCGCGTGGCGTCCGCCGTCGGCGAAGGGGCTGGCGCGATACAAGATGTGCATCAATATTTGAACGAAACGGCCCAAGCGGTCACGGACCATAGCCAACTGTCTCTCAGTCCCGAAATCAGTGCGGCGTAAGAAACGCTCGATTTACACAATCTGCTGGCAGCAGCGGATCGCGGCGTGATATAAATCATCGATCGCAATTTATTCGAGCAACCAAGTTGGGAATATATGATTGAGCACGACCAGGATTATAAATTAGCAAAGTCAATTTGGACAACAGAAGATTTTGCAACGATGGGCTGGCATGACAGCAAAATTCACGGGATAGCTTTTGATCCTGAAAATTATAAAATCATATTCGATATCGATTACATTTACGCCTGGGCAAAACCGGCACCTGATACAAAATACTTTTCTTTTTGGGTATCACCCTGCACATTGGTGTTCGATAATGTTTATGACCTTAAAATTGATATTGATGCAACAGATGGTCTGGTAATTTTTACTATTACCAGAGGTGATGAAAGAACTTCGCGAAACGCAGAATTTATAAATAAAACACAAGAATGGAATTGGATTATTGAATGTCACGAAGGAGAGATTTCCTTCAATTCAATTGGGTACACACAATATACAAGGAAGCAGCCTCAACATATTGAAAACCAATATTTTAGCCTTAACGAGCGTCAGGGCGTAAAATTTGATACTGTGACTGATTAATAATCTGATGAGCCTTAGATCGCATTGTTTAACGGCGAACGTTCATCGTCCGTTGGCTATCAGTTTTGGCGCCATGTTCTAACAAATCTGACTAACTTAGATTCTGTAGCTGTACATTCCGAGGTGGCTTCGCTTCGCTCGATCCGTCATCCTGAGGTGCGAGCGCGCACAGCGCGCGAGCCTCGAAGGATGACGGCCGCTGAGTCAGTGCCCGCCATCCTTCGAGGCGCGGCTTCGCCGCGCACCTCAGGATGACGGATAGAGGCTGCGCGTACCGCAACGCTACGCCGTCGCCTTCGCCACCGCGCGGCGCGCGAGCACGCCGACGAGGTGCGCGCGGTATTCGGCGCCGGCGTGAATATCGCTGTTCATGCCGGTCGCCGGAATGCTCATGCCCTCAAGCGACTTGGCTGAGAAGCGCTTCTTCAACGCTTCCTCGAACGACTTCACACGAAATACGCCTTCCGCGCCCGCGCCGGTGACCGCGACGCGAATATCGGAACCGCGCTTACTCACGAACACGCCGACCAGGGCAAAGCCGGACGCCGGGTGTTTGAATTTCTCATAAGCCGCTTTTTTGGCGATCGGAAACATCACCTTGGTAATGATCTCGCCCTCTTCCAGCGCGGTCGAGAACATGCCGGTGAAGAAATCGTCCGCCGCGATGCGCCGCTTATTGGTGACGATGGTCGCGCCCAGCCCTAAGCAAGCGGCGGGGTAATCGGCATTGGGATCGTTATTGGCAATCGAACCGCCGATCGTGCCGCGATTGCGCACCTGGGGATCGCCGATCGAGTTCGGCACCATGGCAAGCCCCGGCAATGCTTCCCTCAGCACCGGCGAATTGGCGGCATCGGCATGCCGCGTCATCGCGCCGATCACAACCGAGCGGCCCTTCAGTTCAACGCCGCTCATACCCTCGACCAGCGAAAGATCGACAAGCGCGGAAGGACTCGCCAGCCTTTGCTTCATCACCGGCAATAGCGAATGCCCGCCCGCAAGCAACTTGGCGTCCGGATTGCGCGCAAGCAGCCCTGCCGCCTGGCGCACCGTGGTCGGACGATGGAAACTAAAATTGTACATCAGCATTTCCCGTTAGGCTGCTGGCCGGCGGTGGTAACCGCCGCGCCGACCCCTTTGCACCCATAGCGTTTCCCGTGTTTTTTATTGTCAATGACTCTCGAAGGCGCATGGCATCTTATGCCATAGCTCTGGCACCTGCTTTGATGGCTTTGACGATATTGTGATAGCCGGTGCAGCGGCAGATATTGCCGTCAAGCTGCTCGCGGATCGTGTGGTCGTCGAGCTCGTGGCCCTTGCGGCGAACGATATCGAGTGCGGCCATGATCATGCCCGGCGTGCAATAGCCGCACTGAAGCCCGTGATTGTCGCGGAAGGCTTCCTGCATCGGATGCAGCGGACCGTTTGGATCGGCGAGGCCTTCGATGGTCGTGATCGTCGCTCCCTCGCACTGAAGCGCAAGCGTGGTGCAGGATTTGGCGGCAATGCCGTCGATATGGACGACGCAAGCGCCGCATTGCGACGTGTCGCAGCCGACATGCGTGCCTGTCAGACGCAAATTCTCGCGCAGGAATTGCACCAAAAGCGTGCGCGCTTCAACATCGCCGGAGACAGCCTTCCCGTTCACAGTCACGGACACGGCCGGCATGATGTTCCTCCCCCATTAGGCTCGCAAAACTAGTGGTCCGATTTTAACATTCGCACCCCGGTTCGGCGGTCCTTTCATGCGAATGTTAAAATCAAAGGACCACTAGCAAGTATAAGTTTCTAGTGGAGTTTTGGATTTGACATTCGCCTTGCGAGGCTTGCGGCTAGTGCGTGGCGAATGTCAAATCCACTCCACTAGAACACCCCACAAGGCGTCGGGTCAAGCAATTCGCAGAAAAATGCTGCGGAATCCGCGACAATCGTCTGCGTTACACATTTTTCCTGGCCGATTTCGGCCGAAACAGGCTCCATTCATATCCGGCAGCGCAGCGAAGCGCCCAATCATTCAGGGTCGGCCGTCTGCGATCGTGGCAGCAAATTTCTGAAAGAAATCGTCCGCAAGCTTCTTGGCCGCACCGTTCACCAGCCTTTGCCCCAGCTGGGCAAGCTTGCCGCCGATCTGCGCATCGACATTGTAGGTGAGCAGCGTGCCGCCATCCTTTTCCGCGAGATTGACGAAAGCCCCGCCTTTGGCAAATCCGGCGACACCGCCTTCGCCCGCACCGGAAATTTTGTAACCGTTGGGGGGGTCGATATCGCTGAGAAAGATCTTGCCCTTGAAGCGCGCCTTCACCGGCCCGATCTTGGTGGTGGCCACGGCTTGAAATTCGGTGTCGGAGTTCTTGGTGAGCGCCTCGCAGCCGGGAATGCAGGCCTTTAAGACGTCAGCGTCGTTGAGCTTTGCCCACACCACTTCGCGGCTTGCCGGAAGCTGAACCTCCCCCGTCATCGTCATCGCCATTGGCGCCCTCTCCCTCTCGACCTCGATACACCAAAACCCCGGCGGGCCTCGGATAGGTGGCTTAAGCCGTTGCAGCCCCCGTGAAAAGAGCTTTGCAGTGAGCTTACCGCAGATTAGGTATTCATTTCGTGCTCAATCAATCCACAAGAGGACGCTCATGCCGCTGATCAAAGTCGATGACGGGTGCCCGATCTATGTCGAAGCCGAAGGCCGCGAAAGCGCGCCGGTGTTGATGCTGTCGAATTCCCTCGGCACCGATTTGACCATGTGGAACGACCAGGCGGGCGAATTCACCAAGCACTTTCGCCTGGTCCGCTACGACCGGCGCGGCCACGGCAAATCCGGCGTGCCACAGAGCCCCTATGCCATGGAACGTCTGGGACGCGACGTACTCGCTGTGCTCGATGCGCTTGGCATCCAGAAAACGAATTGGTGTGGCCTGTCCATGGGCGGCATGGTCGGACAATGGCTAGGCGCCAACGCGCCCAACCGCGTCGACAAGCTCGTCCTCTCCAATACCCAATCCTATTACGCCGACAAAACGTTTTGGCATGAACGTATCAAGTTCGTGCGCGAGAAAGGATTGGACGCGCTGGTCGAGCCCAATATGGTCCGCTGGTTCACCGAAGATTTTCGCCAGCGTGCGCCGGAGACAATCGCGCGCATGAAGGAAATGTTCGTCGCCACGAAAGTGCCGGGATACATCGGCTGTTGCGAAGCCATCGCGGCGATGGATTTGCGCGCCGGCAATGCACGCATCACGGCGCCGACGCTCGTTATCGTCGGAGCCAAAGATGCCGCCACCCCGCCTTCGGCCGGCGAGACAATCGCGGAGACGATAAAAGGCGCCAAACTCGCCGCTCTCGAGGCCGCGCATATTTCCAATGTGGAGCAACCAAAACAATATACCGAAACGGTGCTGAATTTTCTGTTGGGTTAAATCCGGAAGCCGCGCAAGCGGACTCGCGATGACCCGACGCCCGCCGCCCCTGCCCACCGATCCGCAAACGGCCTGTAAGGTTCTGCTCGATTGTTACGAGGACGGAGCAGGAGCCGAGGCGCTGCTGCGCTCTTTCCTCGCCGAATGCGACTGCGATCCGGCGAAGGCGCGGTTTTGGATCGAAGTTTATGGGAGGATAGGGAGCAGGTAGCCTACAGAAAGTGGAAACCGGGAGATGAAAACGCTTTTTTGCTAGTCGTCCATTTCAAAAAATTCTGACCAATCAATTGCCTCTGGCACTCGCCGCGCCACAAATAACCCTGTAATACGAGCATTGGGAAAGCGCGCTTTTAACACATTCGACATAGCTCGAAAACGAGACCCTGCAACTAATAAATCATCAACGATGCCTAGCCAACTCGGATTCGGCGCAGTGAGTTTTTCATCAATTTTATATACCTTTTCCCACTCTGATGGCTGAAGACGAGCGCTACTATCGTGTGATGCAGGCATGCCTTGGGTCTGAAGGATTAGCTCTCGAACATCGAGATCAATTCCAACGGGAGCTTGTAACAATTCAAGCATTCTCGACAGCCTGTCGTCATAATCCGGGTCTGTCCTGATTTTTGAGGGCGGAACGGGGACTAGCGTCAACGACCTAAGTGCTGTATTCAAATTTCGAGAAAATGCTTGAGCAATCGAAGCAATTGCTTTTGTTTTGTATTGCCAGCTCGAAGTGTTCTTGTACTTCAAAGGCTTTTTGAAATTTAAAATTAAACTATTAGTCGCACTGTGCGCGAAGCTTTTACGGGCTGTATAATCACCAAAAAAGTAGCATTCATCCTTATCATCAAGATAAGAATGGTCCCCGCGTGTGAGTTCATCAATTTTAGTGAGTCTTTCCGGAAAGAAGGTGGCGGCGGATGTCATCGTAGTCTGCGACACGGATAGCGCCGCGTTCTTCGTATGAGTGAGGCCATTTTATATCCGGATTTTGGAAATTGTTTTCTAGAATGAATAACTTTCGTCCTTGCTTTAAAGCATTCCGAGCTTGCACCAAAGTACCGGACGTGTCTCCCGCCTCGACAATGATTGTCGCATCGGTAAGGGCTGACATCGTAATGTTACGTTCTGGAAAAAAATAATGATTTGCTGTTGGGTTTGGTTGATTCCAGTAACGCTTTACGGGGACTTGAGTGATCACAAGATGATGTGCACCTATCTCTTTTTGCAGTTTGGCGTTTGCAGTTGGGTAGACTTTGGAAAGAGGCGTCCCTAGCACCGCGATAGTCCTACCCCCTGCATTAATAGCTGCCGTATGAGCGGCAGTATCAATGCCGGCCGCGAGTCCAGATACAATTGTAAAATCGTCTGCCAAAAGTGCGGCGACAAGTTTGTTAGTCCTCCGAACCCCATCCTCGGAAGGATTTCGGGTGCCTACAACGGCCACTAATTTCGGTGAATTAATAAGCTCCCACCAACCTTGGAAGTAAAGAAGTTCGACGGGATGATCTGCATCGCGAAGCCGCTGCGGATACTCCCCTGCACCATGAACGCGAACGCCATAATGTTTGATACCAGCTTCGATCAAACGAGCATGAACTTCATTCGCGTAACGAGTAGCCTTGCTACGTTCGACCAAATCCGAGGGAAGTGTGCCGCTTCTTTTGGCAAACCGATCTGCCAATGTTTTAAATGACGCTTTCGGCTCTTCCCACAGGGCTTCATAAGCGCCCAATTCAAGGAACGGTGAGACTGCCCTCTCCGTGAAGTCCTGAAAATCGAACCGCATTTGCGCCCCTATACTTTAGTACACGAAAGAACAAATAGCGAACAAATGAGACTGTTGCAAGCCCAATAATATACGGCTGATTCTAGAACGCCTTATTACCGTATTCGCTTTTTCCGCATCGAGTTAAAGCTTGCTGCTCTGCACAAATTTCCGACATTTTCCCGCACTTTTGATTAATCCTACCGCGAAATTCGAAATTGGCTATTTAAACTACAGGCCCGAGTGCCCTCATCCGCACAAGCGCAGGGGCTCCGCCCTTCGCGTTACGTCAAAAACTACATCCCAATCAAATACTTCTTCGCCAGCACTTTGCCTTCTTCCACCGCCGGCTGATCGAAAGCATCGATGCCGAGCAAATGCGCGGCGATGATCGTTTCCAACATGAAGTGCATCAGCAATTCGCCGAGCGTTTCTTCGTTTAATTGCTCAAGCATGAAAGTGCGCACGGGGCAGCCGTTTTTCGCCAGCGTGTCGGCGGTGGCACGACCCTCCGCGCTGACCAGATCGCCAATGGTTTTGCCGGCAAAATCCGGCTCGCCCGCGAGCTTCGCGAGTTCGCCATCGATGCGCGGCCCCTGCCCGGCATTCGCCACCAGCACGACATTGAACAATTTATCGCGCGGGCCGGCGATGAAGAGCTGCACCTGGCTGTGCTGATCGACGGGGCCCAGAGCCGCGATCGGCGTGGTGCCCTTGCCGTCTTTGCCGAGGCTCTCGGCCCATAGCTGCGCGTACCAGCGCGTGAACCGCTCCAGCCGGTCGGCATAGGCCATGAGCACGCTGATGGTTTTGTTTTTGCTCTCGGCGAGCGCGACGGCGAGCGCCGCGCCGACCGCGGCGGGCACGTCGGCGGGCGATTTTTTCGCCAGCACCGGCGCGAGCGCGCGGGCGGCGCCTTTACGGATGGCGGCGATGTCGAGCCCGAGCACGGCCGCCGGCAACAGGCCGACATTGGTGAGCGCCGAATAGCGCCCGCCGACGTTCGCGTCGTGATCGAGCATCGGCACATGATGCGCGCTGAGCAGATCGCGCAAGCCGTTGCGCTTGCCCGCTTTCGCCGGTTCGCTGATGCCCAAGAACTTGTCGCGCGCCTCTAAGCCCGCCTGTTTCACCGCCGAAAGCGCGGCGATGGTTTGCATCAAGGTTTCGGCGGTGCCGCCGGATTTCGAGATCGCCACAAAGCGCGTGGTGGCGAGCGGCAGCCTCGCCAGCGTGGTTTCGAACGACACGGGATCGAGATTGTCGATGAAATGCAGGCGAGGCGGCGCGCGCAACGCGGCCACACGCCGGCACGGCGTAGACGGCGAGCTGCGCCAGCGTCTGCCCGCCGAGCGACGACCCGCCGGTGCCGAGAATGACGATATCGGTTGCTTTTTGCGTGAGCTTGGCCGCGGCGGCTTTGATCCCGGTAAGATCGTCCTGCTTTTCGGGGTATCGCAGCAGAGGCAACATGCCATCGCGCATAATGTCGACGTAGCCGCTCAAGCGCCGCTTCCGTGCGGGCCAGCGCCGCGTTGAACACATCGTCGGCGATACCGTGGCGGCCAATGTTCTTCTCGCGCGCACTGTCGATGGATTGGTGCAAAGACACGGCGTCTCCCGGCTTTACGTCATCAGTAGCCAAAATCAGCCGATCGCGCCAGGGCGCCGTATACGATGCCGTGCAGTTTTGCCGATGGTCAGCGCTTCAATGGCCGCCGAATTGCCGCCGGATCGGTGAATGGACGCTTTACGCAATGCTCAGAAACCATTCAGTTTCATTTCAATAGCCTCGCTCCTTCAACCGGCCTCCCGTATAAGCGCAAGGCCAAATGGAAGGAGCCTCAACCATGTTTCGCAAGACCGTGTTTGCGATCGCCGCCGTCAGCGCCGTTGCTGCCGCCGGTCTTACATCCGCTGACGCATTGACTGTCAAAAAGATCGGACCTCCGGTCATGAAGCCGTACTCCGATCATTATAATCGTGACCACTTCTTCTTTGGTCACAGCTTTGTGTTCGCGCCTTTGTTCTCCGGCGCATATGACGAGCCGTGCTGGCGCAAAGTGTGGGTCAAGACCTCGCATGGGCTTCGCCGACGCTTGGTCGATGTGTGCGCCTATTGATCTGACTGCCGGCGGACGGATGTCGGTTTCGATCAAACCGTAGGGTGGGTTAGGCGCATCAGCGCCGTAACCCACCATACGACGCGCGGCATATTCAGCCGGTGCCTCATTGGTCCGACCAGGATTATCATGATTGGCATAAATATTCTGGGCCGCACCAATTGAAACAACAACGCCATTTACATATTTCCGAATAGCCTGTGCTTTTTGCACGGAAAGTGGCTTTATCGTTTCGAGTATGCTTTTTGGTAAAAGATTATATTTCGGATCTGTAAATCTCCAATGAAGCCGAAAGCTTTCTAAGCTTTGAAAATCTTTTTCAGTAAAAGAAAATCTGCTCATAAAAATTCTTTGCATCAACACTCAAAACGTAACACCCGCTAATTTGCTTTGGCGCTGGAGGTTAGCCCCTTGGGCCGGCCGGCGACGGTCACCAGCATGCCGCCGCCGAAAAGACGCTTGGCCACGCGCTTGGCGTCCGCGATGGTGATCGCATCGATCTTCGCGCCGCGGCGCTCGACATAGTCGATGCCCAGCTTGTCGAGCTGAATTTGCGTGAGCTGGGCGGCGATTTTCGCCGAGCTGTCGAGCGAAAGCGCGTAAGCACCTTTCAGATAAGATTTGGCTTCCGCGAATTCTTCCGCCGTCGGCCCCTCCTCGGCCATGCGCTTGGTCTCGCTCTCGATGATGCTCAAGGCATCGGCGGTGCGATCGGCGCGCGTGGCGGTGCCACCCAGCACAACGGCGGCGCTGCGGAACCAAACCAAACTGTCCGAGACGCCATAGGCAAGACCGCGCTTTTCGCGCACCTCGCGATAGAGGCGCGAAGAGAACGTGCCGCCGCCTAGAATGTGATTGACGGTGTACGCCGCCATGAAATCGGGATCGCTGCGCTCGATGCCGTTGCCGCCGAAGTTGACGACTGCCTGCGGCACATCGAGATTGACGACAATGCGGCGGCCAAGGCCCTGTGCTACCACCTGCGGCACCGGCTTTAATTCATTGTCGGCAGGCAGCGCCCCGAAAGCGCGATCGATCAATGCGCCGGCGCTTCTGGCATCGACATCGCCGACAATAGAAATGGTGAGTTCACGGCGCGCAAAGACTCGGCGCACATAGTCGCGCAAATCGGCAATCGAAATGCGCGGCACCAATTCAAGCGTGCCCTTGGTCTCCTGCCCATAGGGGTGTCCGGGAAAAGCCGTCTCCCACCAGCGGCGGCTGGCGAGATCATTCGGATTGGTGGTGTCGCGCCGCAGTCCGGCCAATTCCTGCCCGCGCACGCGCTCGACCGCATCGGCATCGAAACGCGGCTTTGCCAGCGCGAGCCCGAGCAGGTCGAAGGCCTCATCGCGGTGCTCATTGAGCGTGCGCAATGATCCGTGGAAATAGTCGCGCCCGATCTCAAACCCGAGATCGATGGCCATGCTTTCCAGCCGCTCGTGATAGGCTTTGCTGTCGAGATCCCCGGCGCCCTCGTCGAGCAGATCGGATACGAAATTGGCGGTGCCGCTTTTGCCGGAAGCGTCCTGGCTCGATCCGCCTCGGAAGGCGAAATTAAGCGCGACCAGCGGCGTCGCCTGCTCGCGGACCAGCCAAGCTTCGATGCCCGACGGGCTGACGATCTTTTCGATCGTCATGGCCGAAGCGGGCGCGGCAAAGAAGAAGGCAAACATCGCAAAAGCAAGCGCAAGCGGAGCAAAAATCTTGTTCATGAACGTTTCTCCACCGGAGCGTGGTTATCCTTGATGAGAAAACCGGTGACCGAGCGTTCTTTGCGGAGCCATTGCCGCGCGGCGTCCTGCACTTGCGCTTGGGTGATGGCGCGAATGCGATCCGGCCAATCCCGCACTTCCTTGACCGTGCTGCCCGTGGTCAGGGCACTGCCGTACCAACGCGCCATCGAGAATTGATTGTCCTGCGCATAAGCCGCATCGGCAATCAGCCGGGTTTTGGCGCGGGTGAGTTCGTCGGGCGTCACGCCGCCGGCCGCCATGTCGGCGATCACCGCATCAGCCGCCTTCTCCAATTGCGCCAGCGACACTCCCTCGCGCGGGGCGCCGAACACGGTGAATTTAGCCATGTCCAAAACGGACGAGTTGTACCAGGCGCCCGCCGATACGGCGATCTTCTGGTCCACGACCAACGCGGTATAGAGCCTGCTGTTTGAGCCTTCGCCGAGGATGTGCGCGAGTACCTCCAACGCCTCGGACTGGCCGGGTCTCGCCATATGAAAGGAGGGCACCAGATAATCGCGCTGCATCACGGGTTGTTCGACGCGCGGATCGCTCAGCGTGAGTGAACGCACGGCCGTCGGCCGCGGCTCCTGTGGGCGCGCCCGTGGCACGATGACACTGCGGCGCCCCACCTTGCCGTAAGTCAGCTCCGCCAATTGACGCACTGCGTCAGGCTCCACATCGCCCGCGATCACCACCACAGCATTGTTGGGACCATAGAAGTGCCGATAGAAACCAATGGCGTCGTCGCGGCTCAATTGCTCCATTTCGTGACGCCAACCGATGACCGGCTTGCCGTAAGGGCTGTTGAGGAACAGCGCCGCGTCCATCTGCTCTGCTAGACGCGCCCGCGGATTATTACCAACGCGCTGGTTCTGCTCTTCCAGGATAACCTGCCGCTCCGGCAAAACCACCGCATCGCTCAATTGCAAGCCTGTCATGCGATCGGCTTCGAACTCCATCATGGATTTCAAGCGTTCGCGCGGCACCCGTTGGAAATATCCGGTGTAGTCGTTTGTGGTAAAGGCGTTCTCCTCCCCGCCGATACGCGCGACGACTTGTGAAAATTCGCCGGCGGGATGTTTCGCCGTTCCTTTGAACATCAAATGCTCGAGGAAGTGCGCCAGCCCCGATTTGCCCGGCGTTTCATCGGCCGCGCCGACTTTGTACCAGATCATGTGGGTTACGACCGGCGCGCGGTGATCAGGAACAACCACGAGTTCCAACCCGTTCGCCAACTTGTAATCGGCAACAGCCGGGCCCGCCGACTGGGCGGCAAAGGCATGAGCGGCAAATGCAGTTGCAGATGCAAACAGCACGCACACGAATGCCGCAACGGCGGAAAAATGCTTATGTTGACCAAACACGTCTAGACCTTTGCCCTCGTTTGCGTACCCCGTGTCCAATCGCCGAACCGTGCACGACCGGGCGGTGCGCTCTACTCACGCCTAATGCGGCGTAACACCATGAGTTAATAAATAGTCGGTCGGCTTCGGCGGCGCCGCCTTGCCCCCGCCATAAGGTTGATCCGGCGAGGGAGTGCGATAGCCGGCCGGAGGCTCCGTCAAATCGCTGCGCTGCGGCTCGCCGGTAAATTGAGCGGATTCTTCCTTATCCTTGGCACCGAACAGCGTGCTGAAAATGCCCCCTTTGTAGCCGAGTTGGGATGGCGTGAGCGGCCTACCATATTCGGAGTCGCGGGTGGTGACGGTCTCGCGCCCACTTGGCGGGGTGCGCACATCGCCGCCCGGCGCCAGCTGATCCGGCCGCAGCGGCAGGCGGTCGGCTTCGTAGCGGTCGGCAGCGCTGACCTTATTGCGCTCGCGCGCCAATCGTCGCTCTTCATTACGGCGGGCCACGTCGGGGTCCTTTGGCCAAGCGGGATTGCTGCTCACATTGGTTTCGCCCTGCTCGGGCGGCGGGAGATCACGCGTGGCCGGAACAACAAGCGGCGAACGCTCGTGATAGTCGATCTGTTTTTGGTCCCGCTCGAGGCCAAGGCCTTCGAGCACCCCGCGAATAAACCTTTGATCGATCGCCTCGTCATCATCGTCGGCCGCTCGCGCCGGTGTTGCCGCCATCAGGACGAGGGCACATAGCGCCACCCCGAGGGCAGTCCCGGTTGCAAAGATTTTTACCAGCGAATTAGGGCGCATCGACGTCATCCAATCTCTGGCTCGAGAACACTTGCAATCTCTGGCTCGAGAACACTCGCGCGCGAGAAAAAAACCTGGCTTTCGTACCGCAATAGCGGAAGCGGGATTTAAACGCGGATCACGGCGCTTTTGCGGCCTGGCCCCCCGCCATAGATTCATACAATAGCCCCAGCACCCCGGCAACAATAGCCGCGTCCGCGAGGTTAAAAACGTACCAATTAAACCGCCAATTGGCGGCTGCTATGTGAAAATACACGAAATCGGCCACCCAGCCATAGGTCAGCCGATCGATGATATTGCCGATCGCGCCGCCAATGATCAGCCCGAGCGACAAGGCGGTCAGCCGGTTTTGTGCGCGCCAAAGCCAAATCGATAGAAGGACAATGGCGAGCGCCTTAAGCGCCAATAGGAGCCAATGACCAAGTTCGCTTTGGGTCTGCAACAGGCCATAGCTGATACCGGTATTGCGCGTGAGCACAAGATCGAAAAAAGGACCAAAGCGCACGGGGCCGTTTTTGCCGAGATCAAAAAAGAAAAGAAGATAGATCTTGCTCGCCTGATCGACGATGCAAGCCGTGATGGCAAGCCCGGCGCCGAACCGGGTAACGGGGCTCATGACATATCCCGCGCCCATCAGTCGGCCACCTTGCGCATCGTTTCCCATTCGCGCAACGCCTGCGCGTCGCGCGGAGAGACGTCGGGAAATTGCGGATCCGCGCCGATGGTGGTGAGGATTTTCCACGAGCGCGCGCATTTCGTGCCTTCGGCGAGATTGGGAACGACCGCAACGCCCGCCACGTCGGGCAAGCGGAACGCGTCAGTCGGGCCTTCGTCTTCCACCAATGTCGCCGCGGACGTGATGCAAACTTCGGCGAGATCGATGTCGAGCACCGCTTCGGCCAATTCCGCATTCGACACGTGAATGATCGGATGCGCCTCGAGCGAAGAACCGATGCGCTTTTGCGCGCGCTCGATCTCCAGCGCGCCCGTCACCACGCGACGAAGGTTGCGCACCTTGCGCCACTTCTCCGCGAGCTTGTCGTCGCGCCAGGAGGCGGGCACTTCCGGAAAGGTTTCGAGATGCACCGATTTGGCCTCCGCACCGTAGGATGACAGCCACGCTTCCTCGGCGGTAAAGCACAACATCGGCGCAAGCCAAATCACCGTGCAGCGGAACAGATGATCGATGACGGTGAGGCTCGCCTTGCGCTTTAGCGACGAATAGGGATCGCAATAGAGCGCGTCTTTGCGAATGTCGAAATAAAAAGCTGATAGGTCGGATGTCATGAAAGCGGACAGCGCGGCAAAGACGCGCTTGTAATCGAACTCGGCATAAGCCTGCCGCACCAGCGCGTCCAGCTCGGCGAGCCGGTGCAGCATCAGTCGCTCCAATTCGAAACCGCGCATTTGCACGAAGCCGACGCGTTCCTCCTCGCGGAAACGCGCGAGCGAACCGAGCATCCAGCGAATGGTGTTGCGCAGCTTGCGATAGGTGTCGGTGGTGGTCTTGAGAATTTCCGGGCCGATGCGCTGGTCATCCCAATAATCGCAGGAGGCCACCCACAGCCTTAAGATATCGGCGCCCGATTGTTTAATCACGTCCTGCGGCGCAATGGTATTGCCGAGCGACTTCGACATCTTGCGGCCGTCCTCGGCGAGCGTAAAGCCGTGCGTGACGACGACGTCGAAGGGTGCGCGGCCGCGCGTGCCACAACTTTCAAGAAGCGACGATTGGAACCAGCCGCGATGCTGATCGGAGCCTTCGAGATACATAACAGTGTCGCGGCCGCCGTCACGCTTGCGTTTGATGCCGGCGAGCTGCGGAAAATGACCTGCGTCTTCCAGCACGAAAGCGTACGTGGAGCCGGAGTCGAACCAGACGTCGAGAATGTCGTCGACTTTTTGCCAGGCTTCGCTTGCAAATTTGGATCCGAGAAAGCGCTCGCGCGCGCCTTGCTTGTACCAAGCGTCGGCGCCTTCTTGCTCGAAGGCCTCGACGATGCGCAGTTCGACATCTGGATCTTGCAGAATAGCGACCGAGCCATCCGGCCTTTCCTTGACGAAGACGGCAATCGGCACGCCCCAAGCGCGCTGGCGCGAGATCACCCAATCCGGCCTTCCTTCAACCATGCCGGTGATGCGGTTCTCACCCTGAGGGGGGACCCAATGCGTGACGCTAATCGCCTGCAATGCGAGTTGCCTAAGAGTTTGTCCGCTCGCCGCAGCCTGCTCCCCTCCCCCTTGTGGGGAGGGGTTGGGGGTGGGGCTGGGGGTGGCGGCGTTGAACATCGAAGGACCCCCACCCCGACCGCCTTCGGCGGTCGACCCTCCCCACAAGGGGGAGGGTAAAGAAGAGGCACCACCGCCCACGACAAACGGCCGGTCCATCGCAATGAACCACTGCGGCGTATTGCGGAAGATCACCGGCTTCTTCGATCGCCACGAATGCGGGTATTGATGCTTGAGGCGCGAGCGCGCGATGAGCATGTTCGCAACGATCAGCGCGTTGATGACCGCTTCGTTCGCGTCGCCCTTCTCGCCTTTGTCGTTGATGACGCGTTTGCCCGTGAAACCGGGCGCGGCTTCGGTGAATGCGCCGTTTTCGTCGACGGTGTAGGGAATGGCGGTGTTGATGTCGCGCACTTCTAAGATTCGCGCGATTGGCGGTCCAAACGTCGAAGTCTTCGCGGCCGTGACCCGGTGCTGTGTGCACGAAGCCGGTGCCGGTCTCGTCGGTGACGTGTTCGCCGGGGAGAAGCGGAACAGGAAAACTGTATGCCCCTGCAAATCCCCTTAGAGGGTGATCACAGGTTATGTCCTCAAGGACCTCATTCTTAATCGGCGCCAATTTTTTGTAGTTTGTGACTCGCGCCTGCTTCATGACTTCGACAGCCAATGAATCCGCCAAAAGAAATTTATCGCCTCTCTTCGTCCAATTCCCTTCGGGAGCGTCGACCACCTCATAGACACTGTAGGAAACCTTGGGCGAAAAGCTGATCGCTCTGTTACCCGGCAGCGTCCAAGGCGTGGTTGTCCAAATGACGACCGAAACCAGCTGCGAAGGATGCAGTGGGCGACTATCGTGAAACGTTACATTGCCTCCCCAGGAGGCGGTCGCGATCGGAAACTTCACCCACACCGTATCGCTCGTGTAATCCTCGTACTCGACCTCCGCTTCGGCGAGCGCGGTCTTCTCCACCACGCTCCACATCACCGGCTTCGAGCCGCGATATAACAAACCATTGGCGGCGAACTTCATCAACTCGCGCGCGATCTGCGCCTCGGCGAAAAAGTCCATTGTCGTATAGGGATGCGCCCAGTCGCCGATGACGCCGAGGCGCTTGAACTCCTCGCGCTGCACATTGAGCCAATGCGCGGCATAGGCGCGGCACTCCTGGCGGAACGCCACCATGGCCGCCGGATCGTTCAGGTTCGGCTTGGGCTGACCCTTCGAGCGATAATTTTCTTCCTCGATCTTCCATTCGATCGGCAGACCATGGCAGTCCCAGCCCGGCACGTAATTGGAATCGTAGCCGAGCATTTGCTGACTGCGTGTCACCATGTCCTTGAGGATCTTATTGAGCGCGGTGCCGATATGGATCGGCCCATTGGCGTAAGGCGGGCCGTCGTGCAGGACGAACTTGTCGCGGCCTTTCGAGGTCTCGCGTAATTGCTTGTAAAGGTCCGAGTCCTGCCAGCGCTTGAGGATCTCGGGCTCCTTCTGCGGCAGGCCGGCCCGCATCGGGAAATCCGTCTGCGGCAGGAACAAGGTCTCGGAATAATCGCGTTCGGGTTTGCTCATAAGGGCTTAGTAGCAGGCGGATTCGGCTGCGAAAAGACCGTGACTTTCTTAATCCCTCCGCTGCAAGGGGAGGGTCGGCGAGCGGAACGCGAGCCGGGGCGGGGTCATCTTTCGATAATATTGGCGCCCCCACCCGCGCGCCGCTTTCGCGGCTCGCCACCCTCCCCCGCTTTGCGGGGGAGGGATAAGAAGTCAGATGTCCCCCAGCTTTGGAAATGCGCCGCCGAAGCGAGCCAAGGCATCGCGTGCCTGCACAACGTCGGCGGCCATGGCGCGCTTGAGCGTCTCGATGGAATTGAATTTCTGCTCATGGCGGATCCAGCCGATGAACGCGACATCCATCATCCGGCCGTAGAGATCGCCCGCGAAGTCGAAAAGAAACACCTCCAGCAGTGGCGCGCCATCGTCGAACATTGGCCGGCGGCCGAAACTCGCCACGCCGTCGTGCAGCGTGCCGCCGACATTCACACGCACTGCATAGATGCCGTGCTTGAGGCCGCATGCCGGATCGAGCTTGAGATTGGCGGTGGGGAAGCCGAATTCGCGCCCGCGCTTGTCACCGTGGATCACTTCACCGGAAACGAACCAGGGGGCGCCGAGCAGTTCGGCCGCTTCCACCACCTTGCCTTCCGTCAGTGCGTTGCGCACCGATCCGGATGAAATGGGCCGGCCCTCGTCTTCCAAAGGCGGCACGACATCGACGGCAAAACCGAGCCGTGCCCCCTGCTCTCTCAAATAGTCCGGCGATCCAGTGCGCCTATGTCCGAAATGAAAGTCGAAGCCGATAACCGCGCCAGCAATGCCCAGCCGCCCCACTAGAATACTTTCGATGAAATCCTGCGCCGAGGTCGCGGCGAGCGCAGCGTCGAAATTCATGATCACGGCGCCATCGAGCCCGGTCGCGGCGAGAAGGCGCAGCTTGTTCTCGTCGCTCGAAAGCGCAAACAGCGGCTCCTCGGGGCGAAAAAACTGCCGCGGATGCGGCTTAAAACTCAGGACCGCCGCCTTGCAGCCAAGAGCCTGAGCTCGCATGAGGCCAACCGCGACTACCGCGCGATGCCCACGGTGCACGCCGTCGAAATTGCCGATCGCCACCACCGCGCCACGCAGCGGACCGATGTCGAGCTTAGACGCTGAGCCACGCGCGACGTAAAAGGATGTGTGCTGCGGCACGGTTCGATCCATCGAGCGGATTTGAGGTTTGAACCTAAGCGAATTGGTTACCAGATCAAATGCCGCATGATCGCTTTTGGCATATCATCAGCCGTCGCAAAAACGGTTTTGAGCGCTTTTGCGTCGAATTGTTCATGCCCGCCGAGTTCTTCCTCATGAATGCCGGAGGTCACGAACAAGAAATCCACACCAAGCTTGCGTGCGCCCGCAAGATCGGTTCTCATCGAATCTCCAAGGGCCAAAATACGATTCTTTGCGATGCCGCGGCCTATCGCGGCCTCCGCCTTGGCCAGTGCCATGTCGTAGATCGGCCGGTAAGGCTTGCCCGCATACAGCACATCGCCGCCCATAGCGAGGTAGAGGTCGGCGACGGCGCCGGCGCAATAAACGAGCTTCTCGCCGCGCTCGACCACCACATCCGGGTTGCCGCAGACCATAAAAAGCCTTCGACTTCAGCATCAGCTCAAGCCGCGAACGATAGTCGTCGGGCGTTTCGGTTTCGTCGTTCTCCAAACCCGAGCAGACCACGTAATCGGCGGTTTGCAGCGGCGCAAAACTCACGCTCAGACCGCTAAAGATCGACTCGTCACGCTTGGGACCGAGATGAAACACACTTTGGCCGCGTCTTTTTTCGATGACACCGCGCGTCACATCGCCGGACGAAACGATAACGTCATAAGTCTCCCGTGGCACACCCAACCTATTTAGCTGACGGGCGACGACATCGCTCGGCCGTGGGGAATTGGTGACAAGCACCACGATGCCGTTACGCGCGCGCATACGCATCAACGCGTCGCAGGCGTCGGGAAAAGCGGCAACCCCATTGTGGATCACGCCCCAGACATCGCACAACAGGAGATCATAGCTCGGTGCAAGTTCATTGAAATGACTGATCAGGGGCGACAGCATGGTTGTCATTAAAAAAGGCTCCCTCAAGTCGACGCGGCTCCGCCGCCCATGATGAATGCGTATGACATCGTTTTCGAACGGAAAAAAGCCGGTTTTAGTGGAAAAGGCTTGCGAGAGTGGTAATGAACGCGCGAGGTTCCTCCTCGCACAGGATTTGAAAAAATTGAAATCAAAAATACCGCTTCTCGATTGGATTACCGCGGCTCCGGAACGCGCTTTTGCGGCCTTTGCATTATTACATGCGACGGTCTGGACGGTGCTTCCGACACTCCTTTGCGCCAATCTGCCGCTCGACTTGATCGAAGCACTCGTGTACGGGCGAGAGTGGCAGCTCGGTTACGACAAGCTGCCGCCGCTGCCTTGGTGGCTCGTGGAAATCGCTTACCGCACGATAGGCCACGACTTTGCTTATTATCTGCTGGCGCAGATGTCGGTCGTAGCGGCATTCGCGTTCGTATTTATGATGGCGCGTCCGCTCATCGGCGCGCTTGGCGCCCTGGTCGCCGTCGTTTTTCTCGACGGGCTGCATTATTTCAATTTTACCGCCGTTAAATTTAACCACGATGTCGTTCAACTGCCGTTCTGGGCATTGGCAGGATTCTCCTTCCATCGTGCGCTGCGCGGTGGCCGTGTCATGGATTGGATATTGCTCGGCTGCGCGGTCGGCATTTCGTTTTGGGCGAAATATTTCGTCGTCGTTCTCGCCGCACCGATGATTTTATTTGTGGTCTTTGATCGCCAGGCACGAGCAAATCTGAGAGCACGGGGACCCTATCTCGCCGTTGCCGTTGCGCTGATCATCATGGCGCCGCATCTCGTTTGGCTTCTGCGCAACGACTTCCTCCCGCTGGCTTATGCGCAACATCGGGCCGCGCTGTCGGGCGGCTGGTACGACCATCTTCGGCATCCAATCGGATTCGCCGCCAGCCAATTGTTCTTTCTCCTTCCCTCCCTGCTGATCGTCGCGCCTTTGTTCACCGCGCGCCCGGCCGCCGAACCACGCATTGGTGCGCAGACGGATGCTTACGATAGGCGGATCGTGACCTGCCTCGCCTTCGGGCCAATCCTCGCCATGCTTGCGACCTCGGCCGTTTCCGGCCGTGGCGCGGTGCCGATGTGGGGCTATCCGCTTTGGCTGTTTTTGGGATTGTGGTTGCTGCTGACAGCGCGCGGCACGCTGAGCTATCGAAAACTCGCCTCCATCCTGATCCTCGCCACGGCCGTTTCTGTTTCTTTTCTACTCGCTTTCGTTGCCGACTATACCGTGCTCGAGCGTTTCGATCATCGCTACCGCGCCGCTTTTTTCCCCGGCGCCGATTTGGGACGTGAGATCTCGGATCGCTATCGCAAACTGACCGGAAAGCCGCTTAAATATGTCATCGCCACGCTATGGGACGGTGGCAATGTTTCCCACTACGCACCGAGTCGCCCGCGCGTGCTGGTCGATGGCGATCCTCAGCGCGTACCCTGGATCGATCTTGCCGACCTGCGCCGGCGCGGTGCGGTCGTGGTGTGGACTTACGGCGATCGAAACATCGTTCCCGAACGATTGGGGACACTTGCAAAAGCGGCAACCGTCCAACCGTCCTTCGCCTTACATTATCTGCGCGGCGAGACCATCGTGGCGGTCGGCTGGGCCATTTTGCCACCGATCAGCCCGCACGCGACCAGCCGCTGAGCCGGGACTCCAGCGGCCATATCGCGGCCGACCGGACGGTTCAAGCAATCTGTTTGATAATTTTGCCAAGCTTTTCGAACATCTCGCCGATCTGACTTTCGCTCACGATCAAAGGCGGACTGAGCGCGAGCGTGTCGCCGACGGCGCGAAACATGAAATCATGCTCGAAAAAGCCTGCATCCAGCGCGGCCAGACCGCGTCTCCCCGGACCGGCCGGACTGCTGGCGAGATCGACGCCGACGGCCAGGCCGACGGGGCGGATGTCGAGGACGTTGGGTAAGCCCTTGAGTTGCATCGCCGCCTCCGCAAAGGGCTTCTCCAATTTGCGCGCGCTCTCGAACAGTGCTTCATCCCGATAAAGGTCGAGCGTGGCGAGAGCGGCCGCGCAAGCGAGCGGATGCGCCGAATAAGTGTAACCATGGAACAGTTCGATGAGATGTTCGGGGCCGTTCATGAAGCCATCGTAAATGGCTTTACGCACCAGCACGCCGCCCATAGGCACTGAGCCGGAGGTGACACCCTTGGCGAAGGTGATGATGTCCGGCAAAACGCCGTAACGCTCGGCGGCGAAGGCAAAGCCGAGGCGGCCGTACGCCGTAATTACTTCATCAAAGACCAGAAGAATGCCGTATTTGTCGCAGATCGCGCGAAGTTTTTGTAAGTAACCCCTGGGTGGGGCTAACACACCGGTCGAACAGGCCACCGGCTCGACGATGACAGCGGCGATCGTTGAGGCGTCGTGAAGCGCAACCAGCCGCTCCAATTCGTCCGCCAAATGCGCGCCCCATTCCGGCTCGCCGGTCGAGAACGCCTGTTGCTCGCGATTATAGGTATGAGGAAGATGGTCGACGCCGACAAGTAGCGTGCCGAATTGTTTGCGATTGGAGACAATGCCGCCCACGGCAACTCCGCCGAAGCCGACGCCGTGATAGCCGCGCTCGCGGCCGATGAGGCGCACACGGCCGCCCTGCCCCCGCACATTGTGATAAGCCAGCGCGATCTTGAGCGCAGTGTCGACCGCTTCCGAGCCGGAATTGCAGAAGAACACATGATCGAGATCACCGGGCGCGAGCGCGGCGAGGCGGGAGGCAAGTTCAAAGGCTTGCGGATGACTAAATTGGAACGCCGGCGCGTAGTCGAGTTCGGCGGCTTGGCGCTGAATGGCTTGGACGATCGGATCACGATTATGGCCGGCATTGGTGCACCACAGGCCTGCGGAGCCGTCGAGCAGCTTGCGCCCATCGGCCCTAACGTAGTGCATGTCCTTGGCACCCGTCACCAGCCGCGGCCGCGCCTTGAAGGCGCGGTTGGCCGTAAACGGCATCCAATAGGGTTCGAGATCGTTGGGAATACCGGTTTTTGTTTGCTTCATGACCTGTCACCAAGGGCGTCATGGCCGCGCTTGTCGCGGCCATCCACGTCTTTACTGTTTGAAACATTGTAAAGACGTCGATGCGCGGGACAAGCCCGCGCATGACGGGTGAGTGAGATACCCAATGAAAACGGACAGCGGTGCCCGGCCATGACGTTTCCGGCGTTGCGGCAGTAAGCCCGTCTGCTATGTAGACGGCCAATGACCGACAAACCCGACAAACTTAAAAAGCTCCAAAAACTAAAGGCGCGCCTGCCGCGTGGCCTTGCCGACCGCGGACCGGCCGAAATCGCCGCCACGCGCCACATGGTGGAGAAAATCCGCGTGGTATTCGAGCGCTACGGCTTCGAACCCATTGAAACGCCGGCGATTGAATATACCGACGCGCTCGGCAAATTTTTGCCCGACCAAGACCGGCCGAACGAAGGCGTGTTCTCGTTTCAGGACGACGACGAACAATGGCTAAGCTTGCGGTACGATCTGACCGCGCCGCTCGCCCGCTATGTGGCCGAGCGCGTGGGTACGGAAAATTTCGTCCTGCCCTATCGCTCTTATCGCTACGGCTGGGTGTTTCGCAACGAGAAGCCGGGACCGGGGCGCTTCCGCCAATTCATGCAGTTCGATGCCGATACGGTGGGCAGCTGCGTCGATGGCCGCCGACGCCGAGATGTGCATGCTCGCGGCGGACACGATGGAAGCGCTGGGCATTCCGCGCGGCAGTTATGTCGTGAAGGTGAATAATCGCCTGCTACTCGATCAAATCCTGGATAACTTCTGCTTCACTGACGAAGAAGATGCAATAAAGCGACTTACGATTTTGAGAGCTATAGACAAACTAGACAGACTTGGCAGGGACGGCGTCAAGCAGCTTTTAGGAACCGGCAGGAAAGATGACAGTGGCGACTTCACAAAAGGAGCAGGTCTTACCGCGGACCAAATTGATTTTTTTGAGCAAGTTTACTTCGGGTTCATCGACGAAGGCCGCTGGATGATTGCCGAAACGTTTTCC
This sequence comes from uncultured Pseudomonadota bacterium, assembly GCA_963697535.1. Classification (GTDB taxonomy): domain Bacteria; phylum Pseudomonadota; class Alphaproteobacteria; order Rhizobiales; family Xanthobacteraceae; genus Pseudolabrys. Next base: position 2,810,055 of record OY969085.1, read on the forward strand.
AAATCAAGGCCGATTTCAGACATGCAGGTTGGCCAAGATGGCACACTATTCGATAATCTAGCTCTAGCGCGAGGGCTGCTGGACAGTTTCGTCATTGGTTCGAATGGCTATAACGGGGCCGGACAGCTCGGTGAAATCATTTCGTATTGCGAGGCAGCCGGTTATGGGAGTCAAGCGCATCCGCATCGACCCCTCCGTCGTGCGCGGCCTCGAATATTACACGGGCCCGGTTTACGAAGTTGAACTCACCTTCGAAATCAAAGATGACCAAGGCCGCCCGGTGCGCTTCGGTTCGGTCGGCGGCGGCGGGCGTTACGATGGATTAGTCTCGCGCTTTCGCGGCGAGCCGGTGCCGGCGACGGGTTTCTCCATCGGCGTCTCGCGTTTGCAAGCCGCGCTCAGCGCGCTCGGCCAAATCAGCGAAAGGCCGCAAGCCGGCCCTGTTGTCGTCACTGTGTTCGATAAAGAGCGCATCGCCGATTATCAGCGCTTCGTCACAGACTTGCGTAATGCGAATATCCGCGCCGAACTTTATCTCGGCAATCCGAAGAACATCGGCAATCAGCTCAAATATGCCGACAAACGCGCGAGCCCTTGCGTTATCATTCAGGGCGGCGATGAGAAAGCGCGCGGCGAAATTTTGATCAAAGACCTCATCGTCGGCGCGGAGATCGCAGGTCTTTCGAAAGAACGCGACGATTACCTAAAGAAACAAGCCGAGGCGCAATTCTCCGTCGCCGAGGACAAACTCGTCGACGCCGTGCGCGACCTGCTCGCGCGCCATAAAATTGAATGAGTGCTGTAGGGCGGATTAGCGCGGAACGCGCGTAATCCGCCAAATTGTGTGCGCGACTGGCCGTATTCGTCATTTCACCGTGATGTAAAACGGGGAATTTTTCCGCTCGATTGGCCGGAGACGCCGAAGCGATTGGCGAGTTTGGTGAGGCAACGTAGTGGCGTCGTAGCATCGTAGGGTGGGTTACGGCGCGAAAGCCGCGCCTAACCCACCCTTGCTTGCTCATCACGCCGCCTCGGCCACGCCGACCACCAATCGTTTCCCGAGTGCGCGCAGCGCGGCTGTCAGTGCCGGCAATTTGGTCGGATGCTTGGGATCGAGAATACGGCGCACCTCCTTTTCGTCCTTGCCAAGACGACGCGCCAATTCGCTTTTGCTAATGCCAGCGGTAACGAAAGATTCCAGCACCGCAAGCTTCGCCGCCACGTCGGGCGCGACCGCGATTTCGACAAGCTTGCGGCCTTTCGCGCGTGGCTTCGGCAAAGGCAGGCCGCGCCTCACATATGTCAGCAACACAAAACCCAAAGCCTCTTCGGCCATAGCACGAGCGTCGATGTCGCCGCGCCCCTGCGTCACGACCTCCGGTACATCGGGAAAGGTGACGACAACATTGCCGCGGCGGTCGCCCGGCTCGAAAAGCGCATGATAGGCATAAGCCTTCATCATCGTTCTCCCTCTCCCAGCCCGAGATTCTTCCTGATCTTCCTCGCCGTGTGCGGGTCGATTTCGCGCGACGGCAAAGTCGTAAAGCGTTCGCCGATCCACAACATGGCGTGACCGCCCTTTCCGCGCCGATATTCAATGCGGAAGGACAGCCCTCTCGCGCGCGCCTCCTCCCGTAACGCGGCAATAAAGCGGTCGCGCTTATTCATGCTCGCCCCAACATTCAGTATCGGACAAATATGTCCGAATGTCTAGGGGCGCCGTTCACCGTCCGGTCTTTTGCAGATCGAAGACGTTCACCGTCCGGTCGTCGAAGATCATGTCGCCCGGCTTCTGATCCGCTTTGCAGGCGCCGATCCATTTCGCCGCTATGGTCATATGCTGTTCACCACCAAAAACGCCCACCACATGCGGTCCACCTATGGAATAGTTCTCCACGGTGTAGGTTTTATTGAAGTCGCCGCTGAAAACCGAATGCGAGTCTAATCGTTTCTCCCTCAACGGTACAGACCGAATCAACTTTGATCGCACGACCTTTTTTTCGGGCGTGATACTTGCAGCTGCGGTCCAGAGCCTCGGCCGTGTCGAGCATCATCAGTTTATCTGACGTGGCATCAGTGCATTCATAGGATATGGAAGACGGAATGTCGTAGCCAGGAAACTCCGTCCTAATCTCCCACAAACCGGGCTTGCGCGTCGGCAGGTCGACCGCAAGCACCGGCGCGGCGCTCGACCAAAAAAAAGATGAGAATATGAAGGTGACGGCGCATGATTGGTCTCATTCCCACGCATTAAAAATGAAACGCCTTTGTACCACCTACACGCCGGAACTCAAACAATGCTCTATCGAGCCGGCCCACTTTCGGGTCAAAATCCGTTAACGACACCGGCAAATTGGCATGGTTAACCGCGAGTATCGCCCGCTCGCCGGCATCGAATTGTTAAAGCTTACGTGCTACAGGGTGCCCATGCGCATTAAGGCACGTTATGCAACAATGACCACAACAGTCACAGCAAAAGCTCAAGATCCGGCCGCGCGCGCGGAGGCGCTCCTCGCCGCCTATGAGCGCGCGGGCTATGCGCGTGTTGTGCCCCCCATCTTGCAGCCGGCGGAGCCGTTTCTCGACCTTTCGGGCGAAGATATCCGCAAGCGCATGTATCTCACCACCGCGCCCAATGGCGAGGAATTGTGCCTGCGGCCCGACCTCACCATTCCCGTCGCCCGCGATTATCTGGCCTCTCCCAGTGCGGGCAAACCGGCGGGCTTTTGTTATTGCGGCCCCGTCTTCCGTCACCGCGCCGATCAACCGGCCGAATTCCTTCAAGCCGGCATCGAAAGTTTCGGACGCACGGACACGGCGGCGGCCGACGCCGAGATGCTCGTGCTTGGTTTGGAGGCAACGGCGCATTACGGCCTAGCCGCGCCCGCGATCCAAACCGGCGATGTCGCATTGTTTGCAAGCCTTATCGCCGCGCTCGATCTGGCTCCGGCGTGGAAGCGGCGGCTCATCAAAGATTTCAATCACAAAAGCAATCTGGCGCAGGATCTCGTCCGCCTCACCCTCAACGGCAATCATGCGCGGCCGGAATATCAAGGCGTGCTCGCCGCCCTCGCAGGCTCCGACCCCAAAGGCGCGCATGCGCTGGTCACGGATTTGCTGTCGATTGCCGGCATCAATGCCGTCGGCGGACGCTCCGTCGGCGAAATCGCCGATCGTTTTCTCGAGCAGGCTGCTCTTGGCGCGAGCGTCCGATTGCCGCGTGAAGTTCATGCTTTGATCGAGCGCTTTCTCACCATCGAAGGCGATTTGGATGACGCCGCCGGCAAATTGCGCGCCCTCGCCGACGAAGGACAAATGACGGCGCAGCTTGCGCCGGTTCTCGACTTGTTCGAAACTCGCACCGGCTTTCTCGCCGCGCAAAGCGTCGACTTGAAACGCCTGCGCTTTTCAACGGCGTTCGGCCGCGGTCTCGACTATTACACCGGCTTTGTTTTTGAATTGACCGACCCTAATCGCACCGGCGATCCGCTCGTCGCCGGCGGCCGCTATGATGGGCTGCTGACGCGCTTGGGAAGCGCGGAGCCCATCCCGGCGGTCGGTTTTGCCGTGTGGATCGAACGGCTGGCGGTCACTGGAGGCGCATCGTGAGCGCGCCGTTCGTTCTCGCTGTGCCCGCCAAAGGCCGGCTACAGGAAAACGCCGAAAGCTTTTTCGCGCGCGCGGGACTGAGCCTGAGCAAGCCGCGCGGCGCGCGCGACTATCGCGGCGCCGTCGCGGAGCTGGACAATGTCGAGGTGGCTTATTTGTCGGCCGCCGAAATCACCGCGCAACTGGCCGCGGGCAACGTGCATTTCGGCGTCACGGGCGAAGACCTCGTGCGCGAGATGATCCCCGATGCGGATGCCCGTGTGGTGCTGATCGAAGCGCTCGGTTTTGGTCACGCCAACGTGGTGGCGGCAGTGCCACAAGCTTGGATCGACGTGGTGATGATGGCCGATATCGACGATGTCGCCACCGCCTTTCGTCATCATCACGGCCGCAAAATGCGCGTCGCGACCAAATACATCAATCTCACGCGCGAGTTCTTCGCCGCGCACGGCGTCATCGATTATCGCATTGTCGAAAGCGCGGGCGCGACCGAAGGCGCACCGGCCGCCGGCACCGCCGAACTGATTGTCGACATCACCACAACCGGCACGACGCTCGCCGCGAACGGGCTGAAGATCGTGGAGGACGGTATAATTCTACGCTCGCAAGCCAATCTCGTTGCCGCGCGCATGGCCAAATGGGAAGCGCGGGAGCGGGAGATTGCCCGCATCGTCCTCGACCGGATTGCGGCGCAAGCCCGCGCGCAGGCTTTTCGCGAGGTGCGCGCGCGCTTTGCCGCTTGTGATGCCAAACTGCTGCAAGACATACAGGAAAGATTCAACGTCGAAACGCCGTTCGGCGGACCGACCTCTTCAGGCATGCTGACCTTGCACTGCCCGCCGGCGCGCGTCTATGCGCTCACCGGCTTTCTGCGCGAGCATGGCGCGCAAGCCGTGACGGTTGCCGAGCTCGGCTACGTATTTTCTCGCGACAATCCGCTTTACGCCAGGCTCGAGGCGGCGCTGTAACGGTGAAAATCGGTTTCCGCGTGTGTAACATTTGGCACAGTGGACTGGAGCGATTGGCGGACCGGCACGAAAAAAAATCCCGTGATCGAGTTTCGAAAAATAGCAACGTGATCGGATAATAGCGAAAATTATTAAACGAAGGATCGATGAATGATTATGAGCATCAAATTCATCAAGTTCATTGCCACTCTCACCATCCTCATTGCCGCGCAAATTACGCTGCATGCCGCGCAAGCCGCGCCAATAGGGCGCGTTAACGGAGCGGCTAACGCACCGCTCGAAAGCACAACGGCGGATGACGCCGACGCTCATTCGCCCAGCGCGCTACGCGTTACACCCACGGCCTCCGCGCCGCATGGCGCACATGAATGATCTCCACGAACTCGTCCTCACTCACACTGTAAAAAATCTTGTAGCGATATCGTTTTAGAATTTTGACACGAACATTCGTTTCCGATGTTTTGGATGAGGCTGCCGGATTTACAGCGATGTCATCAATAGCTGCGGCAAGAGCACGCAGCACGTTACGCGCGCCGGTTGGACTACGTTCATTGAGAAATTTGTAAATTTCACCGATATCAGCCAGCGCTTGCGCACGAAAACGATTTTCATCGAAGGCCGTAACGTTTCCAGAACGCTACTGCTTCGCTCTCCGAAACAAAGGCGCTGCCCCGGGCGTCGGCTATGGCCGCCCGCTCTTCATCGCTGAGCACGTAAACACCCGTGCGGCGCGCCTCGATTTCGCGCACTAATTCAGCAAGCTCTTGCCGGTCTTCCTCTGGCCAGCTTTCAAGCTGTCGAATGAGTTCCTTGGTCGCCGAGTTCATGTGTTACTTTGTATCATAAATCGGCAAAATATTCAAAGCCGGGGGCAATGGATTTCGCTGTATTTTTATTTTACCTTGCTGCGTCAGTTGCTTGCTATCTTGCTCATCCCCGCGCCCCGAAACAGCAAACACTGGTGACAAGAGGCTCCAAGAAAAGCGATGGACGAAAAAGAACGCCACACCCTCGGCATGGCGAAGCGCCGCAAAGTGCTAGGCCACGCCTGGGTCGATCGCGCGAATGCCAAGAAGACGGAGTTCGACAGCGAATTCCAGGATTTCATCACCCGCGCGGCATGGGGCGAGGTTTGGACGCGCCCGCATTACGACGAGCGCACGCGCCGCATCTTGGTGATCGGCACATTGCTCGCGCTCGACAAATGGGAAGAATTCCGGGCCCACATTCGCGCCGCGCTTGAGCAAGGCGGCTTCACGCCGGACGACATCAAGGAGATCATCCTCCAGCAGGCGATTTATTGCGGCGTGCCGGCCGCCAACCATGCCTTCAAAGAAGCGGCCGAGATCGTCGCGGAGGTGGCAAACACGAAACGCTAGTGGAGTGGATTTGACATTCGCTACCCACCTGGCCGCAAGCTCGCGAAGCGAATGTCAAATCCAAAACTCCACTGGAAACTTATATTTGGCTCATGGTCTTTCCATTCAAACATTCGCAAAAGATCCCCGCCGAAATGGGTAGCGAATGTTTGAATCGGACCACTAGCGCATGATCCCGAAAAGTGGGAACCGGTTTTCGGGACAAAGATCATGCGCAAACAAAATGTTAGGAAATGAAAGCAACTCAATCTAAAGGGAACGCGCTCTAGCAGCCATAGATAGAGAATGACAATGCTTTTTTTCCGCCGGCCTGTTTGATAAACTTGCAAAAAATGACACGGCACAGGGGCAGGAAACAAAAATGGCGGTTTTCATCCAGCAGTTCATCAATGGCGTTACGCTTGGCTCCATCTATGGCCTGATTGCCATCGGTTACACCATGGTCTTCGGCATTATCGGCATGGTGAATTTCGCCCATGGCGACGTATTTATGGTCTCGGCCTTTATCGCGCTCATCGCTTTTTTGATCCTGACAACCTGGCTTGGCATCGGCTCCATTGCGCTCGCGCTCTTGATCGTGCTGATCGTGGCGATGCTGTTTACGTCGCTGGTGAATTGGGCGATCGAGCGCGTCGCGTACCGGCCGTTGCGCGGCTCGTTTCGCTTGGCGCCGTTGATTTCGGCGATCGGCATGTCGATTTTTTTGTCGAATTTCGTGCAAGTCACGCAAGGCCCGCGCAATAAATCGATCCCGCCCATGGTGAGCGGCGATTTCGTGCTGTTCAAGGAGCATGGATATGCGGTGACGCTGTCATTCAAACAGATCATCGTCTGGAGCGTCACGGCGGTCCTCCTCGCCGGCTTTTGGTATCTGGTGGCCAAGACACGGCTCGGCCGCGCTCAGCGCGCCTGCGAACAAGATCGAAAAATGGCGGCGCTGGTCGGCGTCAATGTCGACCGCACCATTTCCATGACCTTCGTGATCGCGGCTGCGCTCGCCGCGGTCGCCGGCACCATGTATTTGATGTATTACGGCGTGGTCAGCTTTTCCGACGGCTTCGTCCCCGGCGTGAAAGCCTTTACCGCGGCGGTGCTCGGTGGCATCGGCTCACTGCCCGGCGCGGTGATCGGCGGGCTACTCATCGGTCTGATCGAAACCATGTGGTCGGCTTATTTCTCGATCGACTATAAAGACGTCGCCGCCTTCTCGGTACTCGCCATCACGTTGATCTTCCTGCCGCAAGGCCTGTTCGGCCGGCCGGATGTCGAGAAAGTCTGATATGGCCGCCGTGAAGAACCGGCACGCCGATGTGATCAGCGCCTTGCGCCATGCGGGCCTTGCGGCGCTCATCGCCTTCGGGCTCTTTCTGCCTTTGATCGGCTTTCAAACCTCCGTCGATATCGGCAATAAACTGATCGTCACAACGCGCTGGCCGCTTCTCGTGGCCCTGGTGGCGCTTGTCGGCGTTGGTTACTTTTTTTATTCAATCGGCATTGCACCACGATTGAAACAGCAGGGGTTACGGCTCGTCGTCGCCCCGCCGGCCTGGCGCGTTCTGGCTGTAAAATGGTTTGTCCCATTCGCGATTGGATTCGTCATTGTTTATCCGGTCATCGTCATCGCCACCACCGGTTTCCAGGGAGCGCTGAAATGGATCGATAATTTCGGCATCCAAATTTTGATTTACGTCATGCTCGGCTGGGGGCTGAACATCGTGGTCGGCCTCGCAGGCCTACTCGACCTCGGCTATGTCGCGTTTTATGCGGTCGGCGCTTATTCCTATGCGCTGCTGGCCAAGACCTTCGGCTTCTCATTTTGGATCCTGCTGCCGCTTGCCGGTTGTCTTGCCTCGTTCTGGGGCATTCTGCTCGGTTTTCCGGTGCTACGGTTGCGCGGTGATTATCTGGCTATCGTTACGCTCGCTTTCGGCGAGATGATCCGTCTCATTTTGATCAATTGGGTCGGCCTGACCAATGGTTATGCCGGCATCGGCGGCATCCCGCGCCCGAGCTTCTTCGGTATCGCCTTCAATGCCGACGACGACGGCTTCGCGGCCGTATTCGGCTTGGAATTCTCGCCGATCTACCGCACCATCTTCCTTTATTATCTCATCCTGGCGCTCGCGCTACTCACCGCCTTTGTCACGGTTCGTTTACGTCGCTTGCCCGTCGGCCGCGCGTGGGAAGCACTGCGCGAGGACGAGATTGCCTGCCGCTCACTCGGCATCAATACCACCAATACCAAACTCACCGCTTTTGCCATGGGCGCGATGTTCGCCGGTTTCGCCGGCTCGTTTTTCGCCGCGCGTCAAGGTTTTATCTCGCCGGAGTCATTTACGTTTTTGGAGTCGGCGACGATCCTGTCAATCGTCGTTCTCGGCGGCATGGGAAGCCAGATCGGCGTCGCCATCGCCGCGATCGTCATGATCGGCGGCACCGAAATCATGCGTGACCTCGATTTCCTCAAACAAATATTTGGGCCAACCTTCGACCCGACCCAATACCGGATGCTGTTGTTTGGTTTTGCCATGGTGGCGATCATGATTTGGCGCCCGCGCGGTTTAATCTCGACGCGCACGCCTTCCGTCTTTCTGAAAGAAAAGAAAAGCGTCTCGGCCGATTTGGTCAAGGAAGGCCACGGCTGATGGCGAGAGCCGATCATATCCTGCTTCGCATCGAACATCTGACGATGCGTTTCGGCGGGCTCGTGGCGGTGGACGATCTGTCGTTCAATGCGAAAGAAGGCGACATCACCGCACTAATCGGCCCCAACGGCGCGGGCAAGACGACGGTGTTCAACTGCATCACCGGTTTCTACAAGCCGAGTGAAGGCCGCCTCGCTATTCGCCACGGCGATGACGCCGCCTGGAGCCATCTCGACGCGCTCACCGGCAGCGCGCAACGATCGTATGCGCAGTCGGATGGCGCGCTTTTCCTTCTTGAGCGCATGCCGGACTACCTCGTGGCGCGACAGGCTCGCGTCGGCCGCACGTTTCAAAACATCCGCCTTTTCCCGGGCATGACCGTTTTGGAGAACCTGATGGTCGCCCAACATAATCGCTTGATGCTGGCCTCAGGCTTTACGCTATTCGGTGTTTTGAACGTTCCTTCTTATGGAATGGCAGAACGAGCCGCCATCGACAAAGCACACGCCTGGCTTGATCGCGTCGGGTTACTGGCGCGCGCCGATGACCCGGCCGGCGATTTGCCCTATGGCGCGCAGCGGCGGCTGGAGATCGCACGCGCCATGTGCGCCGATCCGATATTGCTGTGCCTTGATGAGCCGGCCGCCGGACTAAACCCGCGCGAAAGCGCGGAGCTGAACGAATTGCTGCTTTCGATTCGCGACCGTGACGGCATCTCAATTTTGTTGATCGAGCACGACATGTCGGTGGTCATGGAAATTTCCGATCATTTGATCGTTCTCGACTACGGGGTCAAAATCGCCGACGGCGCGCCGCAAGACGTGCGCAACGATCCCAAGGTCGTCGCGGCCTATCTCGGTGTCGCCGACGAGGATGTCGATAAAATCGAAGCGGAGGTCGGGCTGTGACAGGGCACGGGACACAAACGCAGGGTTCGGACCCCCTCCCCAACCCTCCCCCTTTCAGGCGGAGGGAGAACGGAGGCCGAGCTATGAGCGAGCCTCTGCTCACTATCCGCGGCGTGAAAACGTTCTATGGACGTGTGCAAGCGCTCAAAGGCGTCGATCTTGCCGTCAACGACGGCGAGATCGTCACTCTGATTGGCGCCAATGGTGCGGGCAAATCGACGCTGATGATGACGATCTGCGGCAGTCCGCGCGCGCGCGAGGGCAGCGTGGTCTTTGCGGGGCAGGACATTACCCGATTGCCAACCCACCAGATCGCGCGGCTAAAGCTCGCACAAGCCCCCGAGGGCCGTCGCATCTTCCCGCGCATGACGGTGCTTGAAAATTTGCAGATGGGTGCGACGGTCGCGGAGGACAGCGAATTTGACCGCGATCTCGAACGCGTACTCACGCTTTTTCCGCGCCTGAAGCAGCGCCTCGCGCAGCGCGGCGGCACCTTGTCGGGCGGCGAACAGCAGATGCTGGCGATCGCCCGGGCGCTGATGGCGCGGCCTCGCCTGCTGTTGCTCGACGAGCCGTCGCTCGGCCTCGCTCCGCTCATTGTCCGGCAGATCTTCGAGGCGATCAAAACTCTCAACAAGGAAAGCGGCCTCACCGTTTTCCTCGTCGAGCAAAACGCCTATCACGCGCTCAAACTCGCCCACCGCGGCTATGTCATGGTCAATGGCCTCGTCACGATGTCCGGCAGCGGGCATGAGTTGTTGGAGCGGCCCGAAATCAGGGCGGCCTATTTGGAAGGAGGACGGCATTGATCGACCTTTCCCTTCGAGACCTGTTTTATGAAAAGTCATCGGCGAGCGTTTTCCTCCTGGTCACGGTTGTCCTCGGCGGCGGCGCGGCATGGCTCACGGGACGCGCCATAGCGCAAACCTGGCGGCCCAGATGGCAAGTCTTTGCCTACGCATTGTTTCTGGGCGCGGCCGTGCGATTTATCCATTTCAGCCTATTTGACGGCACTCTCCTCTCGTTACATTATTATTTGATCGACAGTGCGATTTGCATGGGGGGCGGCTTGGTCAGCTTTCGCGTGGCCCGGGCGGCGCAGATGGTCGCACAGTATCGCTGGATCAATGTGCGCGACGGCCCCATGCGCTGGCGTCGCAGGGCGGACTGACTTAGTATTCACAAGGCTAGATTTGAAATGCCGGTTTCACGTGGAGGAAAAACAATGAAACGGATTGCACTATTTGGGCTCGCATTGAGTTGCGCGTTGGTAACGGCAGAAGCGGTATCGGCTCAAGTCAAATTCGGGATGGCCGGTCCGATCACCGGACCCAATGCCGCAACCGGCGCGCAATTCAAAAATGGAGTCGATCAAGCCACCGCGGACATCAACGCGACTGGCGGCATTCTCGGCAAAAAAATTACGTTCGAATACGGCGACGACGTTTCGGATCCCAAGCAAGGTGTCTCGATCGCCAACAAATTTGCCGGAGACGGCGTAAAGTTTGTCATCGGCCACTACAATTCCGGCGTGACGATGCCGTCTTCGGAAGTCTATCAGGAAAACGGCATTTTGGAGATCACGCCCGCCTCGACCAATCCGCAGATCACGGAGCGCAAGATGTGGAACATCTTCCGCGTCTGCGGCCGCGACGATCAACAAGGCCAAGTGGCGGGCGCCTATATCGCCAAGCACTTCAAAGGCAAGAAGATCGCCGTCGTGCACGATAAAACGACCTATGGCAAAGGGCTTGCCGATGAAACAAAGAAAGCCATTAACAAAAATGGCATCAAGGAAGTGCTCTACGAGGGCATCAACACCGGCGAGAAGGATTTTTCCGCACTGGTGTCGAAGATCAAACAATCGGGTGCCGATCTCGTCTATTTCGGCGGACTTTACACCGAAGCCGGCTTGATCGTGCGGCAAATGCGCGATCAGGGCGTCAAGGCGCCGATGATGGGCGGTGACGGCATCACGTCGGATGAATTCGCCTCGGTCGGCGGTCCGGGCGTCGAAGGCACGCTGATGACCTACGGCCCCGATCCGCGCAATCGGCCCGATGCCAAGAAAGTCGTGGCGGAATTCCGCGCCAAAAAATTCGAGCCGGAAGCCTACACGCTTTACAGCTATGCCGCTGTGCAGATCGTCAAGCAAGCAGCGGACGCGGCCAAATCGCTCGATCCGCGGAAAGTGGCCGCAAAAATGCATTCCGGCATGACATTCAAGACCGTGCTCGGCGATATGTCCTACGACAAGAAGGGCGACATCACGAAACTCGATTATGTGATGTACATTTGGAAGAAGGATCCCAACGGCAAGATCACTTATGTCGAGTGCCCCGAATCCGGCTGCAAGATGTGACAGTCCTTCCTATCTCATCGGTGAAAAGCCCGCCGCCATCGGCGGGTTTTTCTTTTGCGTGATGGATATCACCCGATCTTCCCAAGAGTTGGAAAAGTCTCAAGCAGCCACACGCTGATCTCGTTAATGCTTCCGGTCAGAAAGGCGATACCGGTGAGCACGAGCAAGCCACCCATCACTTGCTCGACCCGGCGCAAATATTTTTTGAACCGCGAGAGGAATGCCGCGAAAGGTTCGACGGCGAACGCGGCAATGATGAAAGGAATACCTAAACCTAGGGAATAGACGGCCAATAGCCCCGCCCCTTTCGCGACCGTCTGTTCGGAGGCCGCCACCGCCAAAATCGCCGCAAGGATCGGACCGATGCACGGCGTCCAGCCAAACGCAAAGGCCAAGCCCATCACATAGGCGCCCCACAGGCCCACGGGCTTGGCCAGATCCATTCGCTTCTGCCGATGCAGAAACGCAATCGGCGTCAGCCCAAGAAAGTGTAGGCCCATGACGATGATGACAATACCGGCGATGGTCGCGAGCGGTCCGGAATAGGTACGGAGGAGCGCCCCGACGGCGCTGGCGCTCGCGCCCAGCGCCACGAAAACGGTCGAAAAACCGAGCACGAAGAGGGCCGCGGCAATGACCGTTTCGCGCTTGACGCGCGGCTCCGGTTCGCGGTCGGCGAAACGCTCTAGCGACGTCCCCGCCAGGAACACCAGATAAGGCGGCACCAGCGGGAGCACGCACGGGGAGAGAAAACTAACCAGCCCCGCGAACAGGGCCGCCAGAAAAGTCACGTGGCCGTTCATGCGCCTTAGATGCGCCGTTCATTATGGCGCTGGCAAGTCATTCGTCGCTATTCTGATCACGAAGTGATAGGGGCGTGATCCTAACGTGATACAATGCAAAAAGGGTCCGAATGCCCCGTCCCTGCGCTTAAAATTGGACCATGGGCACGCCATGGGGCGATAGGCCGAGGAGAACGACATTACTTTGCGCAACATGATAACCGACATTCCCGGCGTCCTTATCGGCCAGGCCGGCGATGAAAAGCTTGGCTCCGGCGTGAGCGTTGTCTTATTCGAAGAGCCTGTGGCGGCCAGCGTCGATTTGCGCGGCGGCGGTCCGGGCACGCGCGAAACGGCTTTGCTGGATCCGGCACAAACCGTACAAGGGATCGATGCCATAGTCTTGTCCGGCGGCTCGGCTTTTGGGCTCGATGCCGCCTCGGGCGCGCAAGCTTACTTGCGCGAGCAGCGGCGCGGCTTTGCCGTGCGCGAGGCGCGCGTGCCCATCCTGCCGGCCGCTATTCTGTTCGACCTTCTCTCCGGCGGCGACAAAAACTGGGGCCGCTATCCGCCCTATCGCGAGATTGGCTACGAAGCGGCAAAGAATGCGAGCCGCGATGTCATTCTTGGCAGCGTCGGCGCCGGCCTTGGCGCCACCACCGTCAATCTCAAAGGCGGACTCGGTTCGGCCTCGGCCCAGACGAAGGAAGGTCTAATGGTCGGTGCGCTCGTTGTACCCAATGCCGCCGGCAGTGTGACCATCGGCAATGGTCCGCATTTCTGGGCCGCGCCGTTCGAGCAGAACGGCGAGTTCGGCGACAAAGGCTGGCCGGAACAATTTCCCGCCGACGCACTCGCCTTCCGCAGCAAAGGCAAGCCGGGCGAAAACACCACACTCGCGGTCGTGGTAACTGACGCCAAGCTATCCAAAGCACAATGCAAACGGCTCGCGGTGATGGCGCAGAGCGGAGTTTCGCGCGCGATTTATCCGGTCCATACGCCCCTCGACGGCGATGTCGTCTTTGCCGCGGCAACGGCAAGAAAGGAAATGCGCGATCCGGTCTTCTCGCTGAGTGAACTTGGCGCGCTCGCCGCCAATGTCCTCGCCCGCGCCATCGCGCGCGGCGTTTACGAGGCCACCGCCCTACCCTTTTCTAGTGTACAACCAAGCTGGCGCGACCGATTTGGGTGACGTCAAAAGCCCCGTTGGCCTGGCCCAAACAATTCCGGCCCTTCTTACGGCCGACAGCAGTTAGCTGACGCTCCGTCTATTCTTCTTTTTCAGTCGTGAAATACAAAGGATATCCTTTGGCCTTCCCCAATTCGCTTGCTTCCTTGGCTTTGGTTTCCGCCACATCGCGTGTGTAAACCGCGATGACACAGGCGCCTTTCTGATGCGCGGTTATCATCACGGTGTAGGCCGCGCTCCCATTCATACGAAACACGGCCTTGAGCACCACAACGACAAATTCGCGCGGCGTGAAATCATCGTTCAGCAGGATCACCTTCCACAAAGGCGGCGGTGCCGAATTTCGGGCGGTTTTTACGCGCGGTGATAGGAGCGTCTGAGTCATCATTGGTCTCCTCGAACGCCAATGAGCTGTTTCGTGGCTAATGCCGCCGTCAAACAATCCAATCCTGAATTTGTGCGTTCGCGAAAAAGCGCTGGGAAAAATTTTGTGCCTCTTCGGTATGATGTCGCCGCTCGATTTGGCGATTACCGGATAGGTTATGTCAGCCTTGCTGCTTCATCATTTCGGCAAGCAAATTAAGATTAACGGCAAGACGCTACGATAAGACGGCAACAGCGCCTCGTCTAGAGAGGAGGATGTCGATGGATTTGCAAAGCAAAAAGGATAGGTCCGGTTACGAGCGCGTGCCGATCACATGCGGCCAATGCGGCGAGCAGCTGTACATGCCGGAATGGTCGGAGTGTCTCACCGACGGCCGAGTACGCCATCTCTGGCGATGCGAAGTGTGTGACTATTCATTTGAAACGACCATTCGGATCACCGAGAATCTACCGATCGCGGATAGCCACGATGTACCCGCCGACAAATTGGAATGTGCTTGAAATTCGGAGCCGGCCGGGCGCACGCGCCCTCGCCCACATGTGTCAATGCGGCGTCTGAAGCGCTGGCCGGCTTCTGTCAATATTTTGAGGGCCTATTTTTGCTTTGCCAATTCGGCGATGAAACGCGGCAAGGCAAATGCGCCGACATGTAGTTCCGGGGTCCAATACTGTGTCTTGAAGCACCCCATCTTCTTATGACGCGCGGCGATCTGTTTTACCGGCACGCGACGTAACTTTTTATCGTCGGTGGCAAAACCCATGGCCATATGTCCGCCGATATAGGTCGGGATCGCGGCAATGTAACAACCGCTGTCGGCGAACAGCGCTCGGAAATGGCGCAAACTGGTTTTCAGCTCATGCGCTTGAAAAAACGGCACGCCATTCTGCGTCACGAGCACGCCGCCTCTGTTCAAGCAGCGCTTGCAGGCGGCGTAGAAGGTTTTGGTGAAGAGCACCGCGCCCGGCCCTTGCGGATCGGTTGAATCGACAATGATGACGTCGAAACGCCGCGCAGTCTTGGCGACATATTTCGCACCGTCATCGATCACACTCTCAAAGCGCTTATCGGCAAAGACCGGTCTTGTGAATTCGGGATAGTGCTTGTTGGCGAATTCAACCACCGACGCATCGATCTCGACTTGCGTGAGCCGCTTGACCGTTTTGTGCTTGAGCACCTCCTCGGCAATGCCGCAGTCGCCGCCACCGATGATGAGTATTTCCTCGGCCCTGCCGTGCGCGAATAGGGGGACGTGCGACATCATTTCTTGATAAACATATTCATCGCGGCTGGTGATCTGAACCGCCCCGTCAATCATCAACATCTTGCCGAAGAATTTGTGCTCGAACAGCACCAGATGCTGATGCGACGTCTTTGTTTCGCAAAGCACGCGTTCGAGCTCGTAACTCATGCGAAATCCGAGCTCGTCGAACAGCGTCTCCGCGATCCGGCGCTTTTTCGCCATTGGTGCGCTCAGTCGGCGCCTTGGCCGCGCAGGTGTTCACTCACCGCAATTCTTTTCGGATTGAAAGCCTCGCGCAGCATTGGGACGCAAGCGTCAGGATTAGCGCTCCCGCACATGAAAATATCAAGCGCCGCGTAGCCATGTTCAGGCCAGGAATGAATCGAAATATGGCTTTCCGCCAATACCGCCACGCCGGAGACGCCGCCATTGGGCTCGAAATGATGCAGATGGATGTGCAAGAGCGTGGCGCCAGCGGCAGCGACACAGCCGCGTAACGTCTGCTCAATGTGATCAAGATCGTCGAGGCGATTAGCCCCGTACAGATCGACGATAAGATGCGCACCCGCGCAGCGCACGCCGTTTCTCACCACGAAATGATCGTTGCGGACTTGCGAATCCGCGCACGGCGCCCGAAGGACCGTCTGTGCTTTTTTTCGGGTGGTGCCTGGAGTCTCCAAGCCCTTCCCCGATCGCAAGAGGGCGTTTTGAGACATGCCGCTCTCCCCAATCGAAGATCGAACCCGAGAGACCGGCGTGCCGGCTCGCGGAGGTGAAATGCCGGCGTTACGTCACTTATGTTGTGCGCGCGTCACCAAGGCGTTGCGTCCACATAAGGGCAAGTAGCCGGATGATCAAGAAGAATTTGCCGCGCCACACTGAAAATGCGGCACGCCGCCGATCCCTGCACGATCGAGTCAATAGCTTTGCCGGAACAGTAAGCCGGACTCCGAAGTTTTGTTCAACTGATGGCCCGGCAATGGCGGGCCGAGCAAAGTTGGAGCGAGCCAATTATCACGCGTTTATTTAGGTATTGGGAAATCATCCGTGCGAGTCTGTGGCCGGTGCCGCTCCTCATGACTCTTGCGGCGTGCGGGCTCGCCTATGCCGCGTTGACCATCGACGTCGGCATTGGTCAAAGCGTCTGGTTTATTTTCAGCGGCAGCGGCAAACAAGCGCCGGACTTCCTCTCGAGCCTAATGACCGCCATGATTACCATGGCGACGCTGGCCATCTCCATCACGATGGTCGTCTTGACGCTTGCCGCCCAGCAGCTCGGGCCGAGATTGATCCGCAATTTCATGCAAAACCGCCGCACGCAGTTCGCGCTGGGGCTGTTTGTCGGCACCGTTGTCTATCTGATCCTCGTGCTTCGCGATGCTTATGGCGCACGCGGTTCGGTGCCCAATCTTGCGGTGACCGGCGGCACGTTTCTTGTGTTGATTTCCGTTATCACGCTCTTGCTTTTCCTCCATCACCTCGCCCGCTCGATTGTCGCGGATAATGTGATCGCCGATGTCGGCGATGAACTTGACTTCAATATCAAACGTCTACTGTCGAACGAAAATGAAGGCACGCTTTTCGAGATGAAGGGGAACACCGTACAGGTGACGCTTGCGTCGGACGGTTTTGTGCAAGTCATCGATTACGACACGATCGCGCTGTCGGCCGCCGAAACTAACGCCACCGTCGTGCTGACGTTACGGGCCGGGCAGCACAGCATTTCCGACAGTGTGGTGGCTCTTATTTCGCCACCCGAGAACGCAACCGATCGGCTGCGCCGGGCCATTCGCGATAGCATCGTGCTTGGTCGCGAGCGCACCGCCGTACAGGATCTCGAATATTCGATACGACAACTCGTCGAGATCGCCCTTCGCGGACTGTCACCCGGCATCAACGACGTGTTTACGGCTCTTGCCGTGATCGATCGCCTGACGTCCTCGATTGCCAAAATTATGAAGCGCGGCACCGAAAAATCGGTTTGGCGGGATAAGGACGGCACCGTGCGGCTTAGCGCGCCGGTTTCGACATTCGAGGGTATTGTCGATGCTTCCTTTAATCAAATCCGCCAGAATTGCGCCGGAAAGCCCGCCGTTATGATTCACCTCGTTGACGACCTCGGGCAATTGCTGCGGCAAGCGGAAGAGCCGCATCGCGAGGCGCTCGAAAAACATGTGCGTCTTGTTTTAGAGGTCGGGCGTCGCACCATCACCGAGCAGTACGACCTGCGCGTGTTGGAAGCCCGCGCGCACGCTGCCCGTAAGGAGGCCCTCGCGGGCATGAAAACCGGAGTTGCGGCGGTCAGCTTTTCTTCGGCACATCCAGCCTGATATGCAACTCCCGCAGTTGCTTTCCCGTCACCTCCGAGGGCGCGCCCATCATCAAATCCTCGGCGCGTTGGTTCATCGGGAAGAGCACCACTTCGCGCAGATTTTCTTCACCCGCGAGCAACATCACGATGCGATCGATGCCGGGCGCGATGCCGCCATGCGGCGGCGCGCCGAGCGAAAGCGCGTGCAACATGCCGCCGAATTTGTTCTCCAGCGTCTCCTGCGGATAGCCGGCGATAGCGAAAGCCTTCTTCATGATTTCCGGGCGATGGTTTCGGATCGCGCCGGACGACAGTTCGGTGCCGTTGCAGACGATGTCGTATTGGATCGCCTTAATGCTCAAGAGCTTCTCATGATCATTCGGATCGAGCGCGAGAAATTCCTCGACCGGCAGGTTCGGCATCGAAAAGGGATTGTGCGAGAAATCGATTTTCTTTTCGTCCTCGTTCCACTCATACATCGGAAAGTCGACGATCCAGCAGAATTCAAAGCGATCCTTGGCGATAAGACCAAGCTCTTCCCCAATCTTGTTGCGCGCGAGGCCAGCGAATTTGATGAAATTCTTCGGATTGCCGGCGACAAAGAACACTGAATCGCCTGCGCCCAAGTTTAGCTGGTAGCGAATTTCCTCAGTCAGCTTGGGACCAATATTTTTGGCAAGCGGACCAGCTCCCTCGTAATGCTCACCACTCTCAGCTGTGAGATAGCCGTCAACAGAATACCAGAAAGCACTAGTAGGTTGGCCTTCTAACATTAGACGACGCGCTTCATCATGCACGGTTTGTTGTTCCGCCATTTGGTACAGCGGATGAGATGGATTGTTTTGAGCTTCATCGGGAAGCGGGACTTTGCGCCAGAAAATATAGCCCAAACCCGGCTGTCCCTCGCCTTGCGCCCAGGCATTCATGCGATCGCAGAAAGCCCGGTTGCCGCCTTTCGGGGCGGGAATGGCCCACACGCGCGCAGAAGAATCGTTGGCGAGCATAGTGGCGAATATCTTGAAGCCGGAGCCGCGGAAGGCTTCGCTCACGTCCTGCATGACGATCGGATTACGCAAATCCGGCTTGTCCGTGCCGAATTTGGCGATGGCCTCGGCATAAGGAATAAGCGGAAATTTCTGCGTCACAGCCTTCCCATTGGCAAATTCCTCGAACACGCCGCGCATCACCGGCTCGACCGCGTCGAATACGTCTTGCTGCGTGACGAAGCTCATCTCCAAATCGAGCTGGTAGAATTCGCCCGGCGATCGGTCGGCGCGCGCATCCTCGTCGCGGAAACACGGCGCGATCTGGAAATAACGGTCGAAACCGGCGACCATAATGAGCTGCTTGAACTGCTGCGGCGCTTGCGGCAGCGCATAGAACTTGCCCGGGTGCAACCGCGACGGCACGAGATAATCGCGCGCGCCTTCCGGCGATGACGCGGTCAGAATCGGCGTCTGGAATTCAAAGAACTCCGCCTCTTTCATACGCCGGCGGATCGAATCGATCACCCGCCCGCGCAGCATAATGTTGTCGTGCAATTTCTCGCGGCGCAGATCGAGGAAGCGGTACTTAAGCCTGATCTCCTCCGGATATTCCTGATCGCCGAAAACCGGCATTGGCAGTTCGGCGGCCGGCCCGAGCACCTCGATCTCGTCGAGATAGATCTCGATTTGACCGGTCGGCAAGTCAGGGTTTTCCGTCCCCTCGGGCCGGCGCCGCACTTTGCCGTCGACGCGCACGACCCATTCCGAGCGCAGTTTTTCAGCCAGTTTGAAGGCATGGCTGTCGGGGTCGGCCACCACCTGCGTGAGGCCGTAATGGTCGCGCAGATCGATGAAAAGGACACCGCCATGATCGCGGATGCGATGGCACCAGCCCGAGAGACGGACCTGTTTTCCGATATCGCTATCGCGAAGCGCGCCGCAGGTGTGTGAGCGATAACGATGCATGGTCTATCCGGCCGGTCCGAGCGATGATTCTTGAGTTTAGGGGTGAAGCGCGGGAAAAGCGCATGGGGGGTGGGCTTTGTCAAGGCAGGCTATTGACACGGCATTTGCGTATCAGGGAGCCTCAAGAGCGCCTTAGTTGGCTTGCATGCCGGAGCACGCGTAGAGTTGCTTTATCTCTCGTATCAAGGGTTGCGGTCGCGCCGCCGAAATAACAACCGCGAAAGCGTCGTCAAATCGGCTTTAATATCGACAGAATCACCCTAGAAAACTAGAGCAAGACAGAGAAAATATTTTACGCATCGAAAGACCGAGCAGATGATCAACCGAATTGCCAGCAAAGTCCCGGCCGGGGCTACGCTTATTCCCGCGGTGCCCCCGATCGTCAGCAGTCAGGAACTCGCGCACGCCTGCGCGCGAATGGCGCGGCATCGGTTTATCACGGTCGATACCGAATTTTTGCGCGAGACGACCTATTATCCGCTCTTGTGCGTGGCGCAGATGGCCTCGCCCGACGAAGCCCTCGTCATTGATGCGCTCGCCCCGGGGATCGATCTGACGCCCTTTTTCGCATTGATGGCGAATGAAAAAGTGATGAAGGTCTTTCATGCCGCGCGGCAGGACATCGAAATCATCTGGAATATGGCGCGGATGATCCCGCATCCTATTTTCGATACTCAGGTTGCGGCCATGGTGCTGGGCTATGGCGATTCAATCTCTTACGACCAACTCGTGCAGCGTATTACCGGCGACGCCCTCGACAAATCAAACCGCTTTACCGATTGGACACGCCGGCCGCTTTCCGACGCACAGATCTCTTATGCGCTGTCGGACGTAACCCATTTGCGCAACGTTTATCATAAACTCGATTCCGACCTCCGCAAGCAAAACCGTTCGCATTGGGTCGAGGCCGAAATGGAAGTACTCACCTCGCCGGAAACCTATCGCGCCGACCCTGAGCGCGCATGGGAACGTCTCAAAATCCGCGCGCACAAACCCAAGGAGCTCGCGATAGTGGTTGAAATCGCCGCCTGGCGGGAACGCGAGGCGCAAAGCCGCAACGTGCCGCGCTCGCGCGTTCTCAAAGATGATGCGGTCGGCGACATTGCGCTGCGCGCGCCCGCCACGATTGAACGCCTCGCTCAATTACGATCGCTGCCGAAAGGCTTCGAGCGCTCCCGCTGGGGTGAACAAATCATCGCGGCGGTAAAGCGCGGCATCGATCGCGATCCCGAGAGCTTGCCGCGCTTGGAGCGATTCCGCTCCGCCGCCAATGGCACCGCGACGGTGGAGCTTCTCAAAGTATTGTTACGAATGACAGCGGAGGCTCATGGTGTCGCCGCCAAGATCATCGCCACCACCGATGAATTGGACCGCATCGCCGCCGACGACGAGGCGGACGTACCTTCGCTCAAAGGCTGGCGGCGCGAACTGTTCGGGCAACATGCGCTCGCGCTTAAACACGGACAATTGGCGCTAGCCATCGACAAAGACCGGGTTGTCGCGATTGATAAAACTAATGCCGAACTCGGCTAAACCCGAGGGTGGATGGAGAGGGAGCACGTAACGCAACGGTTCGACCGAAACGCATCTTGCTCTTGCTCCTAACGCTCGATGGCCGCGTCGCGCCCGATCAACCGCGCGAGCTGCCGTAAACAATTCAATAGGCGATCGCTCGCCAGCCGACTATAGGTGTCGGGCAACGTCAATATCAACTTGCCACGCTTGACCCTGAGCGGTGTCTTCGGCAGCACGCCGCCTTGTCCCGCCGTAAGAATAAAGGCAAGACGCATGGCCGCCCCCAGCACACGGGCGTGGTCGAGCGTGCGCGTCGAGGCAAGCTCGCGCAGTCGCGGCGAGAGCTCCTCTTCGTTCAAGCCCGCATGGCGGAAATAGATCGACAAGGCGAGATAAGCGCGACCCGGATGATCGACGGCGATAAAGGCGCCGTTGGCCACGATATTCATCGACTGCTCGCCGCGATAATCAGGATGCGCGCGCCAGCCGATATCGCCAAGCAAACAGGCCGCGTGGCGCAACCGGCGTTCATCGGCACGCTCGTCCAGGCCTGAAGACGCAATAAGGCGGTCGGTCCAGCCGATCAATTCTTCACCGTGACGCGGCGAGCGCGAGCGCAGCACATTGAGATCGGCGGCTGCGCAAAGCAAGGGATCGCGTTCGCGCTCACGGGCATTGAGCAACGAATAAAGCAAACCCTCGCGCACGCCGAGCACCGAAATGACGACATCCTTTGGTTTGATCCTGCGCAACAGATTTTCCAAAACGATCGCCGCATAAGGAAGCAGTGGCCGGCGCGCCGCGTTAACGACTTCGATTTTCGAGAGCGTCTCCGGATCGACGCGATGCACCAGACGCGAGAACTCCAATGCCTCGCGAGCGGGAATGCGATAATGATGCATCACATGAAATGGATAGCCGGTCTGCCACATATGCAGGCGCGCCAGCGCGCGCCAGGTACCACCGACTGCATAAAAGGCATGGCCCTCACCGGCACGAAGCATGTCGATATCTCGAAGGGCTTTCTGAACAAACTTTTCGGCCTTCTTGAGCGATCTGCCGGCGATATCCTGCAAGGCAAGCCCACCGAGCGGCAGCGTTAACCCCGACCGCACACGAAATCCGTGCACATCGACCAACTCGAGCGATCCGCCCCCGAGATCGCCGACGATGCCGGCCGGCTTGTACACCCCGGAGACGACCCCGAGCGCCGTGAGATGGGCTTCGCGCTTGCCCGATAAAATTTCAATCGGCACGCGGCAAATGCGCTCCGCTTGGGCAATAAACTGGCGTCCATTGCGCGCATCCCTGCAGGCGGCGGTGGCGACGGCCCGGATGCGATGCACATGTAAAATATCACACAACGCACGGAAACGCCGCAGCGCCGCAAGAGCGTTATCGATCGCGTCTTGCGCCAAAAGACCGGTCGTTTGCACTTCGCGGCCAAGGCCGGCCAGAACCTTTTCGTTGCAAATCGGCGTAGGCGCGCGGGTAAGTCCTTCGTAAACCATCAAGCGGATTGAATTCGAACCGATATCGATGACGGCAATCGGCGGCCCATGGTCCAGCCGGCCCTTGGCGGATTGACGCAAACGGCCAGCCCGCACTGCGTTCAGGTTGACGCGCTTTGGCTTCCTAACATTTTGTTTGCGCATGATCTTTTTCCGAAAACCGGTTCCCACTTTTCGGGATCATGCGCTAGCCGCCTTCGGCGAGGCGGCGAATGAGGCTGCGGGGCGATGATTCTTTGAGCGACTTTCCACGTCCCGATAAACTCGGATTGGTCATAAAATATTTATGGGCGTTGAAGGGTTCTTCGCCCGGAGCGATCTTTATGCGCGTGGAACTGCCGTCCGGCAAGAGCTTCCAGCTTTGCTGATTATCCGTGAAGTTGGCCACCATAATCTGCCCAAGCACTTGTTCATGGACCGTGGGGTTGAGGATCGGGCACAACACTTCGACCCGCCGGTCAAGATTGCGCGGCATCATATCGGCGGAAGAAATATAAACCGCGGCCTTCGGGTGCGGCAGTTGATGACCATTGCCGAAACAATAGATGCGGCCATGTTCGAGGAAGCGGCCGACAATCGATTTCACCCGAATATTGTCCGACAAGCCGGGAACGCCGGGACGAAGGCAGCAAATGCCACGGACAACCAAATCGATCGAAACACCGGCGCTTGACGCCTCATAAAGCGCATCAATAATCCCCGGATCCACCAAGGCATTCATTTTCATCCAAATCACCGCGGACCGCCCCCCCTTCGCATGCGCGATTTCTTGCGCGATATGGTCGAGTACGCGCTCGCGCAAGGAGATGGGCGAGACAGCCATTTGCTCGAGTGCGTCCGGCTCGGCATAGCCGGTTATATAATTGAAAATACGGGCAACGTCGCGCCCAAGCACCGGATCGGCGGTAAAGAACGACAAGTCCGTGTAGAGACGCGCGGTGACCGGATGATAGTTGCCTGTGCCAACATGCACGTAAGTGGTCAGATCACCGGCTTCGCGCCGAACCACCAGCGAGAGTTTGGCGTGGGTTTTTAGTTCAATGAAACCATAAACGACTTGCGCGCCGGCGCGTTCAAGGTCGCGCGCCCAGCGAATATTGGCTTCCTCGTCAAAACGGGCTTTCAATTCGACGAGCGCCGTGACCGATTTGCCGGCCTCGGCGGCCTGCACCAGTGTCTTGATGATGGGAGAACTCGGCGCTGGTACGGTAGAGCGTCTGCTTGATCGCCACGACGTTCGGATCACGCGCGGCCTGCTGAAGAAATTGCACAACCACATCGAATGATTCATAGGGGTGGTGAACGATCAGATCCTTCTGCCGGATCGCGGCAAAACAATCGCCGCCATGGTCCCGGATACGTTCGGGATAGCGCGGATTGTAGGGCACGAATTCGAGATCTGGCCGATCAAGTCCGGTAAGCTGAGACAAATCGTTCAGCGCCAAAACACCATCGACCAAAAATACTTCGTCATCGGCGACCGCGAGCGCGCGTTGGACGAAATTACGCAATGCGGCAGGCATCGTGGCGTTCACTTCAAGCCGGATCACCGAGCCGCGCCTTCGTTGTTTGAGCGCGGTCTCGAACAAGCGCACCAAATCTTCCGCTTCTTCCTCGATTTCCACTTCCGAGTCGCGAATAGCGCGAAACGCGCCTTGTCCCTTGACGACGTAGCCGGGAAACAGCCGGCCGATGAACAGCGCTGTCAACTCTTCCAGGGTGATCAAGCGGATGTCCCGCTCGCTACGCGCCGGAAGCTGGATAAACCGCTCGATCTTCATCGGCATGCGGATGAGCGCATTCATCGCCTTGCCGTCCCTGCCGCGGGCCAGTTGCAGGGCGATGGAGAAGCCGAGATTGGGGATGAAGGGAAACGGATGCGCGGGGTCGATGGCGAGCGGCGTCAGCAGAGGGAAAACGTGGGTAATGAAATGTTCCTCAAGCCAAGCGGCTTCAGCCTTTTTCAGGTCCGCGCCCTCGACGAGGGCAATGCCCGCCGCAGCGAGTTCGGAACGCAATTCCAGCCAGCGCTGTTGTTGGTCATGCGCAAGCTGTGAAACGGCCTCGCCAATGCGAGCGAGTTGTTCGGAGGGCGTAAGTCCATCGGGGCTCCGGGTCAGAATTCCTTGCCGCACCTGGCCCTTCAGGCCGGCGGCACGCACCATGAAAAATTCATCGAGATTATTGGCCGAAATAGACAGAAAACGCACCCGCTCGAGGAGCGGATCATTTTCATTCATCGCCTCTTCAAGCACACGCCGATTAAAATGCAGCCAGGACAGTTCGCGATTGATGAAGCGCGCGGGGCTAAACTTCAAGGCGTCGTGGCCCGACACCGCCTCCGCGGTCGAAATCTCGTCGACCGAGACAATGTTTTCTCCGCGATCTGCCATGGTTAAACAATCCCACCAAATCGAACGATAGCCAAGAGATATGGTAACTAAATGACAGTTCACGCCGCCGCGCCTTTTCGTCAAGCCGGCCTGCTCATCGGCCCCCTTCGCGCACAGCGATTTCTAACGGCAATCGCTCGACAATCAGCGAAACAGCTCGGCGGCGAGCGCCCGCGTGATCGGGCGCTGCCGGCGGATGGCCTCCTCGTCCAGCCGGACCACCGCTTGGCGCACCGCTGCAAAAGAACGCTCTATCCGATTGACCAGATAGCTCACCAAAGCCCTGTCCACCGCGATCTGCCGGTCAGCTGCCAATTTGACGATAAGCGCGCGCAACAAGGCATCATCGGGCGCCGCCAGGGCCACCGTCGGGATGCTGCGCAGACGCGACGAAAGATCGCGAATAGTGACGGCAATGCTTGCCGGGCTCTGGCGCGCGGTCAGCAATACGTAAGCGTGTTCCTCGCGCGCGAGGTTGAGCAGATGAAACAATGCGCGCTCGTTTATGCCGGCCGGCTCCAGGTCCTCCAGCACCAGCGCCCCCGTGGCGAAAGCCGCCGGCAGATCGGCATCGCCGAGATAGCGGGCGGACAAGCGCCGCGCACCGGCTACTTCCGCCCAAATCGCGGCGAGATGACTTTTGCCGGCGCCTTCCGGACCGAGCAGCGCTATCACCCGATTGGGCCAATCGGGCCAGCGCTCGACGAGTGTCAAGGCCGCGGCATTGGGTGGACCGGCCAGAAAATCATCGCGCGCAAAACTAACAGGATGATCGAGCGCAAGGACAAGCTGACGCGGTCCGAGCAAATTCTCCATGCCGTTCAGACCGGTCGTCTCGCCGCTGGAGTAGCAAAGAACGGCGCCAGAAGCTGCGACACCAACTGCCGCTGAACGCGCCGCTCCCTGTGGTGAACGGCTGCGGTCCGCGCGAGGGCGGATTGGGCGCTCACAGCCCCGCCGTTGCCGAATTCATGTGCCGGACCCATTCGGCAACATAGGCAGCAATCGAAAGCAAGGTCAAGGCCGCCACGCAGCCCATAAGGACGTCATCGATCACCGGCACGTCAATACCGAAAGTGAGCGAACCGAGCAGAACGCAGACAAACACGATCTGCGCCGCCGTATTAAGCTTGGAGACCAGAAGCGGCTTCACTTTAATGGGGCTGCCGACCAGCCAAGAGAGCATCACCGCACCGACAATCATGATGTCCCGCGAGACCACGAGGATGACCAGCCAGCGCGGGATCAAAAAAATGACCCCGAGCGTCACATAAATCGACACGATCAGCGCCTTGTCGGCGAGCGGATCGAGATAGGCCCCCAAAACGGTGGTCATCTGGAAGCGCTTGGCGAGAAAGCCGTCGAGCGCATCGCTCATACCGGCGACGAGAAACAAAGCGAATGCGAGCCACATAGCGCCGGACGTGATCGCCCAAACGACGATCGGCACCAGCAAAATCCGGCCCAAAGTGATCAGGTTTGGAATACTCAAAGCAGTTCCGTCGCCCTCGTGCGCCGCCGGCTTCGTTCGTCAGCGCCAATTTGATGACAAGAGTATAATGGGGGGCGGACCGTTGCGCGACGTTCGATTTCGACGTAGGACGCCCAGGTTGAAAAACGAGCCGCACAATAGCACCGCCGCGCTCTCATGGTCCGCCGACGAGAAATTTTTCAAACGCCGATCACGATCAGCTAATTTGTGCGAACGAGGGGCCACATGGCGACAAACGAGCGTGGGATGACTTACGCGCAGGCGGGCGTCGATATCGACGCGGGCAATCGCTTGGTTGAAATGATCAAGCCGATGGTGCGCGCCACCGCGCGCCCGGGCGCAACTGCCGAAATCGGCGGATTCGGCGGCCTGTTCGATCTCAAGCCTCTCGGCTTCAAAGACCCCATCCTCGTCGCGGCCAATGATGGCGTCGGCACCAAGGTCAAGCTTGCAATCGAAACCGGGCGCCACGACACCATCGGTCTCGACCTTGTCGCAATGTCGGTGAACGACCTCGTGGTGCAAGGAGCTGAGCCCTTATTCTTTCTCGACTATTATGCTTGTGGAAAACTCGACCCCGACATCGGCGCCACCATTGTCGCCGGCATTGCGCTTGGCTGCCGTGAGGCAGGCTGTGCGCTGATCGGCGGCGAGACCGCGGAAATGCCAGGCGTCTATCAAGGCGAGGACTATGATCTCGCCGGATTCGCGGTCGGCGCCGTCGAACGCGGTCAATTGCTGCCGCGGCCCGACATCGTGGAAGGCGACGTTATCATCGGACTGACCTCATCGGGCGTGCATTCCAACGGCTATTCGCTGGTGCGCAAGATCGTCGCCAAAAGCGGCGTTGCTTTGTCGTCACCGGCGCAATTTGCGCCCGCCCAGTCGCTGGGCGAGGTTCTTCTCACCCCAACCCGCATTTACGTGAAATCATGTCTGCAGGTGCTGCGCGAGACAAAGACGATCAAGGCTCTTGCGCATATCACCGGCGGCGGTTTTGTCGACAATATTCCGCGCGCGCTGCCGAAAAACCTCGGCGCGCATATAGACTTGGCGCGCATTCCCGTGCCCGCGGTATTCAAATGGCTCGCCTACACGGGCGAAATGACCGAGGTGGAAATGCTGCGCACATTTAATTGCGGTATCGGCATGATCGTCATCGCCGCCGCCGAGGATGCCGACAATGTTTGCGGGGCCTTCACCCGCGCCGGCGAAACAGCCTTGACCATCGGCACGGTGACACGCGCGAGCAATGATGCCCGTTTCGTTTACGACGGCACGCTCGATCTCACCGAGTGAGACATGAACAAAAAACGCGTCGCCATTCTCGTTTCCGGCCGCGGCTCCAATATGGCGGCGCTGATTGAGGCGGCAAAGGCCGCCGATTACCCGGCGCAGATCGTGTCGGTTATCTCGAACAATCCGCAGGCCGGTGGACTTGCAATCGCGCGCGCTGCGGGCATAACAACCGAAACGATCGCCCATGACAGTGATGGCATGGATCGCGCGGCCTTCGAGCAGGCGCTGCAAAACAGGCTCGAGAAAAGCCGCATCGATCTTGTTTGTCTTGCCGGCTTCATGCGACTGCTCTCGCCATGGTTCGTCGAGCAATGGAAAAATCGCATGCTCAACATCCATCCTGCTTTGTTGCCGGCGTTCAAAGGACTCAATACGCATAAACGTGCGCTGGAAGCGGGTGTGAAACTGCATGGCGCCACGGTGCATTTTGTCGTGCCGGAAATGGATTCCGGACCCATTCTCGCCCAAGGAGCGCTCGCAATTGCCGACAACGACGATGTGCAATCGCTGGCCGCGCGCGTGCTGGCCATTGAGCACGAACTCTATCCGCGTGCGCTGAAATGGGTGGCGGAAGGCCGCGTGCAGGTGGAGGACAATCGTTGCCTCGTCCGTGAGGCATCGGCGCCCGGCGAATACCTGATGGCGCCCCAATAAACTTGGCTCGCCCCAGCGCAAGGCCGCGCCCCCATGACGCGCCGGCCATAAGATGCAACGGAGGCTTATTCTCAAACATCGCTTTTGACCGGCTGTTTGGCGCGCCGCCAGATCCCGCCCACAATCACGACCAAGAACGCGCCCGCCACGGCGAAGGCGTATGCGACGCCGTGCGCGACCCGCGCGCCATAAGCTTGCGTGAAAAATGCTTCCACCACCGGATCCGTGGCAATGACTTCGCCGGCAATCCAGCCGAGCAACGCCGCGCCGGCCCAGAGCAGGACCGGGAGCCTGTCAAGCAGCGAGGTGATCAAAGCCGCACCGGCAACGATCAATGGAATACTGATCGCAAGCCCCAGCACCAGCAAGGCTGTATTTCCGCCTGCCGCCGCGGCGATGGCGATCACATTATCGAAACTCATGATGATATCGGCGACTGCGACTATGCGCACCGCGCGCCAAAGGTGCTGGACCGCCTCAGTTTCGGTCCGGTCGGGGGCATCCGGCACCAGCAGTTTGGCGGCGATGTAAAAAAGCGCCACCCCGCCGGCAATCTTGAGATACGGCAGCAGCATCAGCGAGGCGACGAGCCCGGTGAAGACAATGCGCAGGCCAACCGCGACACCCGCCCCGAACACCATGCCCCAGAATCGTTGCCGCGGCGGCAAACCGCGGCACGCCATCGCGATCACCACCGCATTGTCACCCGAGAGCAGGATGTTGATCCAGACAATCCTGACCACCGCCAGCCAAAACTCAGGCCCACCCATGTGACTCCAGCCACTGGCCGCCAACAAGTTCCAGGCATTGACATTGAGTAGATGAGCGATTGGATTGACTCCCAAAATATCCTGTCCGAATGACGCGCCGAGGCGTCGTGGGATCAATTTAGCCGACGATCTCGTTCTCGGAAAAGAACTGCGCGATTTCGCGCGCGGCGGTGTCAGGCGCGTCCGACCCGTGCACCGAGTTCTCGCCGATCGAGCGCGCATGCACTTTGCGAATGGTGCCGGCATCCGCCTTCGACGGATCGGTCGCGCCCATCACGTCGCGATATTTGGCAATCGCATTCTCGCCTTCCAAGACTTGCACCACCACCGGGGCGGAAATCATAAAGTCCACGAGTTCGCCGAAGAAGGGACGTTCCTTATGCACGGCATAGAATTGCTCGGCTTGCGCACGGGTGATGCGCACGCGCTTTTGCCCGACAATACGCAGGCCGGCCCGTTCGATCATGGCATTGATGGCGCCGGTGATGTTGCGCTCGGTGGCATCGGGTTTCAGGATCGAAAAAGTACGCTCAAACGCCATCGGGTTCATCCTCTATTTCACTGCGATTGATTGGATTGATTGTCGGTTTCTGTTGGCTTGTGTGCCGTCGGCGGGCTTATACCGGGGGGCTTAGCAACCGGCAAGGGAGAGGCTGGGTTGGGTTGATGTCGATGACTCACCAACGTCATGCCCGGCCTTGTGCCGGGCAACCACGATTTAACGGCACTTCAACAAGTAAGTCGTGGATGGCCGGGACAAAACCCGGCGATGACGCGGAGAAGTGGAGGCGAAAGATATATCGTGCGATCATTGCGTTGTGGTAACGCCGACCTCAGGAGAAACAGCCATGCCCAACACCGTTCGCTTGCACCGCGTGCTGACGACGAAGCCCCAAAAGATTTATCGCGCCTTCATCGAGGCGGACGCACTGGCGAAATGGCTGCCGCCCAACGGCTTTACCTGCACCGTGCATCATCTCGATGCGAAGGTCGGCGGCACTTTCAAAATGTCGTTCCGCAATTTCACCACGGGCGCGAGCCATTCGTTCGGCGGAGAATATCGGGAGCTCATGCCCGGCGAGCGCTTGCGCTACACGGATAAATTCGACGATCCCAATTTGCCGGGCGAATTGCAGGTGACGGTGACGCTTAGGAAAGTCAGCGTCGGCACCGAGGTGCATATCGTGCAAGAAGGCATTCCCGACGCCATTCCGCTGGAAGCATGCTATCTCGGCTGGCAGGATTCACTGCGTAATCTTGCGATGCTCGTCGAGCCGGAGATTGAGCAGTAGGTTGTAGGCTGTCCCAAACTTCCTTCGAGGGGGCTGATTTACTGACGTGGGGGCAATCATGCGTCACCTTAAGAACTATGCCGTTGCGTTCCTAAGCATAGGGGCTTTTGTCCTGGGGCTCTATCTCGCTTATCAGAACAAAGTATCGGCGGCAGGTGTTTGTGTTGCAGCCGCAATCCTACCCATCATCTTCACCCAGCTGCCCTTCGTGGAATACCTGAAGATTCCTGGGTTAGAAGCGAAGTTACGCGAGCGAGTTAACGAAGCTGACGCGATCATCGCAAAGCTGAAGCGCATCGCCTCAGTGTCGGCCCAGCAATTATTTACGCAGGCCGCTCTCGCCGGAAGATGGGGCGGGGAAGCCCTTTCATCGAAGCTGGAACGAGCAGCTCAGCTAACGGCTATGCTTCAAGGTCTGGACATTCCGCCAGCCGAGATCGCGACTGCGAAGACAATCTATCTCCGCGCCATCGCGCACGATCTCGCTCATATATTCTTCAGTGTTATAAGAAACCTCATGGAGGCGAAGAAAAAAGCACTGGCACGCGAAAGAGACACCCTCTTTGGCGGAGCGCCAGTGGACCTGCGTGACACAAAGGGCACCCGCTGGAACGAACTACTAAAAGAAGAACAGAGGATCGACACGCAAGTGAAATGGCCGAAGGATGTTTTTGGAAACTCGGATGTGGACGATCTGAAAGCATTCTGCATGACGTTTATCGACAGCGCGGACGTTCTGACGGATGCCGAAAGACGCACGCTCGTGGTAATCGCTGATGAAGTCAACTCACTCTTCCGTGCGTGCCGAGAGGCAGGCAACTACACGACCCAAACCATCCATTACCTAGAAACGTATGCGTCTGCTGCAAACTACATTGACAACCAAAATCTACGTTTTGCCGAGGCGTTTCCCGAGGCCG
This sequence comes from uncultured Pseudomonadota bacterium, assembly GCA_963697535.1. Taxonomy (GTDB): domain Bacteria; phylum Pseudomonadota; class Alphaproteobacteria; order Rhizobiales; family Xanthobacteraceae; genus Pseudolabrys. Next base: position 2,841,631 of record OY969085.1, read on the forward strand.
CCAAAATTTGGTTGAGCAAGTAAATCGTAGCGTAGGTTAGCGCCAAAGGCGCATAATCCATCCGCTGAACATGCCGCGAGTCTCTCATAATGGGATGCGGCGCGTGTCCCGCGCCTAAAACCTACGCTACGGGCTGGAATCAATCGGTCTTGCGGCGTTTGGCGGCTTTATAGACTTCGTTGCGTTCACGCTTGCCGACAGCGACGACCAAAACCAGCAGTTCCCGATCCTTGACTTGATAAACAAGGCGATAGCCGGCATTGCGTAGCTTAATCTTATAGCGCTCCTTGGCACCGTACAGCCGCGCCGATGGGATTTTCGGATTCTGCAAGCGCTCGGCAAGTTTGGCCTTGAACTGCTCGCCCGTCGTATCGTCGAGATTACGCCATTCTTTCAAAGCCTCATCCAAAAAGGCGAGGCTATAGATCATCCAGCGAAACCTTGCGGACGGTCTGTCCCTGCCGTGCATCGGCAATGGCATTCAGTTCCAAGTCTTCAAGCCGTTCAAGCATGACCTCGTAGGCTTTGGCGGGCACGCAATAAAACGCGGGTTCGTTGCGGTTCAGGATCGCCACGGGGAAACCTTCGCCTGCCGCAACGGTACCCTTCGGGTTTTTCTTCAACTCGGAAATGCTGGCAGTTGTGACCGCGAGGATTCGGTGTACCATATAAGGACTCCTTAATAATCCATTAAATAGCACTCTTAATAGGTCTTTTCAAGCTGCTTCGTAGCGCCTTTGGCGGGAGCCAAAAGCCGAATTTGGCTCCTCCTTTGCGACGCGTCGCGGAACGCGACTCCTTCAGGATGAGTCCGAGACCCGCTTGCACATCCCACAGCAGAATGCTTGGAAAGGCGCGTCCAACCAGCCTCCCCTAACCGATCTCTCCCGAACTCGCCGACCTCTCTCTCTCCCAAAGGAATCCGTCCCATGGCCACCAACCGCGTCCATCGCATTGCCGTCATCCCCGGCGACGGCATCGGCAAAGAAGTCGTGCCCGAGGGCGTGCGCGTGCTGGAAGCGGCGGCGAAGACATTCGGCTTCAAGCTTGAGCTCGACCATTTCGATTTCGCCAGCTGCGATTACTTTGAGAAGCACGGCCGCATGATGCCGGAGGACTGGAAGGAGAAAATCGGCAAGCACGACGCCATTTATTTCGGCGCCGTCGGCATGCCGGACCGCGTGCCCGATCACGTCTCGCTGTGGGGCTCGCTGATCCTCTTCCGCCGCGAGTTCGACCAATACATCAATCTGCGCCCGGTGCGGCTGATGCCGGGCGTGCCCTCGCCGCTCGCGGGCCGTAAACCCGGCGACATCGATTTCTGGGTGGTGCGCGAGAACACCGAGGGCGAATATTCCGCCATCGGCGGGCGCATGTTTCCCGGCACCGAGCGCGAAGTGGTGGTGCAGGAAACGGTGATGAGCCGCATTGGCGTCGACCGCGTGTTGAAATTCGCCTTTGAGCTGGCGCGTTCAACGCCGAAGAAGCATCTCACCTCGGCCACCAAGTCGAACGGCATTGCCATCACCATGCCCTATTGGGACGAACGCGTGAAGGAAATGGCGAAGGCCTATCCGGATGTGAAGTGGAATCAATTTCACATCGATATTCTCACCGCGCGTTTCGTGATGAACCCGGACTGGTTCAACGTTGTCGTCGCGTCGAATTTGTTCGGCGATATTCTTTCCGACTTGGGGCCCGCTTGCACCGGCACCATCGGCATTGCGCCGTCGGGCAATATCAATCCGGAGCGGAAATTCCCCTCCGTATTCGAGCCGGTGCACGGTTCGGCGCCGGATATTTTCGGCCAAGGCATCGCCAATCCGATCGGGCAGATTTGGTCGGGCGCAATGATGCTCGATCATCTCGGCGAGCCGGAGGCCGCGAAAGCCGTCGTCGTCGCGATTGAGAAAGTGCTGGCCGAGCCGAAGCTGCGCACGCGCGATCTCAAAGGGCCGGCGGATACGGCGACTTGCGGCAAGGCGGTGGCCGAGGCGCTGGGGTAATCTCTATTCCGTCAGTTAGCGACGAGGCCGTGCAGCGGTCTCGGCAAGTCCCCTCCCCCCTTGTGGGGGAGGGTTAGGGAGGGGGGTGGTGATTGGTAGTCGTCGATCCAACAATGACCCCCACCCCCAACCCCTCCCCACAAGGGGGAGGGGAGCACTCCGTGCTATTGGTACGCTCGTACTAATTCCGTTTGAGTGAACTGGTCTAAATTAAATGCTCATCATCGACGACATCACCGTTCGCATTGCCGGCCGCACGCTCATCGAAGACGCCTCGGCGCGCGTGACGCCCGGCGCGCGCGTCGGTCTGGTCGGCCGCAACGGCACCGGCAAGTCGACGCTCTTTAACGTGATCACCGGCGAGCTTGCGGCCGAGCAAGGCGCGGTTGAACTGCCGCCGCGCTGGCGCATCGGCCGCCTCGCGCAAGAAGCGCCGGACGGTCCCGAAAGCCTTATCGATGTCGTGCTCAAAGCCGACCGCGAGCGCACCGCGCTGCTCGCGGAAGCGGAAAACGCGAGTGATCCGCATCGCATCGCCGAAATTCAAACGCGCCTTGCCGACATCGGCGCGCATTCGGCCCCTGCCCGCGCCGCCGCGATTTTGTCGGGCCTGGGCTTTTCCGCCGGCAGAGCAATTGCGCCCGTGCGCGGAATTCTCCGGCGGCTGGCGCATGCGCGTGGCGCTCGCGGCTACGCTCTTCGAGCAACCCGACTTGTTGCTACTCGACGAGCCGACGAACTATCTCGACCTCGAGGGCACACTGTGGCTTCAGGACCATCTCGCGCGTTATCCGGCGACGCTGATCGTCATCAGCCACGACCGCGATTTGCTCGACAATGCGGTCAATCAAATCCTGGCGCTGGATGCAAAAAAGCTCACGCTTTATCGCGGCGGCTATTCGGATTTCGAGCGCCAACGCCGCGAGCGCATGGTGCTCGACCAGAAGATGATCAAGAAGCAGGAGGCGCAGCGCAAGCATTTGCAGGCTTTCGTCGACCGCTTCCGCGCCAAGGCGAGCAAGGCGCGGCAGGCGCAATCGCGCTTGAAAATGCTGGCAAAGCTCGAGCCGATCACCGCGCTCACCATCGACGAGGTGCGCGAAATCAATATTCCCGCGCCGGAAAAACTCCTTTCGCCACCGATTATCGCGACCGACGATGTTGCCGTCGGCTATGACGAGCGTGTCGTGCTCGCAGGTCTTAACCTGCGCATCGACAATGATGACCGCATCGCGTTGCTGGGTTCGAACGGCAACGGCAAATCGACGCTGGTCAAACTGCTCGCCAATCGCTTGACGCCCATGGAGGGCAAGGTCACGCGCGCGGCCAATTTGAAAATCGCTTATTTCGCCCAGCATCAGCTTGACGAATTAAACCCCGAGGAAAGCCCTTACGATCACGTGCGCGAATTGATGCCTGATGCAAGCGAAGCGCAGGTGCGCGCCCGCGTCGGCGCCATCGGCTTTTCGGGCGACGCGGCGAATACGAAAGTGAAAAGCCTTTCGGGCGGCGAGAAGGCACGGCTGCTGTTTGGTCTTGCCACGTTCAACGCGCCGCACCTCACCATTCTCGACGAGCCGACGAACCATCTCGACATCGACAGCAGAGCTGCGCTGATCGAGGCGATCAACGATTATCCCGGCGCCGTCGTGCTGGTGTCGCACGACCGCTATCTCCTGGAAGCTTGCGCCGACCGGCTCTGGCTCGTGCAAAGCGGCAGAGTCGCGCCGTTTGACGGCGATCTCGACGACTATCGCCGTCTCGTTCTGTCCGGTGGCGCAGAGAAGGAAGCGCCCAAAACCGCGCCACAGATCAATCGAACTGAGGCACGCCGCGCCGCCGCCGAAAAGCGCGTGGAGACCGCGCCCTTACGCAAACGTGTCGCCGATGCCGAATTGAATCTCGCGCAGCTCACGCGACAACTTCAGAAGCTCGACAACACACTCGGTGACGGTGCGTTGTTCACAACCGATCCGGCGCGCGCGGCCGAGCTATCGAAAACGCGGGCGAATGTCGTCACGGCTATTGCGCAGGCGGAAGAAGACTGGCTGGCCGCCAGTTCGGCGCTGGAGACGGCGTAAGAAAAGTGCGCGTTCGGGCGTCAGATGGCAATCCGTTTAAGTCTAGTGGTCCGATTCAAACATTCGCTACCCATTTCGGCGGGGATCTTTTGCGAATGTTTGAATTGAAAGACCATGAGCCAAATATAAGTTTCTAGTGGAGTTTTGGATTTGACATTCGCTTCGCGAGCTTGCGGCCAGGTGGGTAGCGAATGTCAAATCCACTCCACTAGCCACTCCGCTCATTCCCGCGTAAGCGGGAATCCAGGACAACGAAACGTCCTTCTTTTTTAAAGCTGGGTCCCCGCATTCGCGGAGACGAACGGCATGTGGCAGGGACACTCACTGCACGCTCATGCGGGTGACCTGCGCGGCGGTCTTGGCGCGTTTGGGCGTCTTTTTAACCGGTGGCTTCTTCGGTTTTTCCGGCTCTGGCACGGCATCGACGACTTTCAACCGACCCGCGCTGAACGTGTAAATGCCCGGCCAAGAGCCGCCCACATAAGTCAGCACGACTCTGCGCTCGCTTTTTTCTCCGGTGCCGATCGACACATTGTTCGGAGCGCCGGCGCGGCGCACCGCCTCGCACTCGCTGATGCCGAGGGCAATGCCGCCCAGCGCCGCCGGCGTGCTTCCGGCTCCGGACGGAGCGAGAGGCGGCGGGGGCACGGTTGAGCCGCCGTTATTGGGACCGGGCGCTGCCGCCGGAGCATTTGCGGTGGATGCTGTGCCGCCGGTTGCGGCGGCAGCCGCCGGAGCAGTCGGGGCCTCCACCGCTTTCGGCGCGCAACTGCCATCGGTATTGATGAGATCCTCGGGCGCAACCGGACCGCGGGGGCCTAGGTCGATGGCGACGGGAGGTGCCGTTCGTGTCCACTCCGGCTTCAGAACACCGATAGGCTTTGCGAACCAGCCGCCGTCGTTACTGTCTTCGAACAGCTGCGCTTGATTTGAACAAGCAGCCATCGTCACGGCCAAAGCCGCAGCACAGACATATGCAAATTTGACGCGAACACGATACAACGGCAAAAGCCCCCGACAGGCTGACCCTCGTCTCTTTAAACCAAATTTGGCCACTTCACAATGGCAACGGCAATCGCCTCGTCAGAGCGATTTGACCTCGATAGACCGCCAGCCATTCACCAAATTTCGTGAAAACTTCTAATCCCGTGCGATGATGTCGCCTTCGCCGCGGTGTACGCGAGCTGCCACCGGATGTTTTACGAACGCGCGGCGCAACGGCATCGACGGCCGGCGGAGTTTCAACGGACTTCGGCGGCGGCGGCGCGGGCGCGGGCGGGCGATCCGCACGTGACCAAACTCCCGGCCTGTGCACGTAGAGGGCTCGCGCCAGCCGTTTTCGCCCTCCACCAACAGCGGAAGCCCCAATGTGCGGCTCCACTGCCGCCATGCCGCCACTGCGTCATCGACATGCGGCGTAACAAGCAGCGGCAATGCCAATGTGGGATCCTTATGCGCGAGCACGACGGCGGCGGCGGCCTCCGCGGTCCACCCCCGGTCGGATAACATGACTTCGAGCACAACCCCGGCGAAGGCCGAGACCGGCATGCTGATCGCCATCTGCATGCCGCGCAAGGAGCGGCGCAGAACAACGCGTTCACGGTGCAATTCAACATCGCGCACTTGCCCGTCGGCCGCCGAATCGCGCGCCGCGAAACGCAACGGTAGAGTGCCCGGGTCGAGCCGCTCAACGCGGCCCGACCCGGCGGGGCTTTCGCCACTTCGCATTTGACGCCTCAAAATTCTCCCACGCCGCGCTTATGTGCCCGGTCGCGCGATGAATTTGGCGGAAAGGTGTCGGCAAGCACTTAACGTAATGGGTTAACCGAAGGTAGTAGCGGCTCATTCGACTCCCATGCTTGACGTATGCTTGCGAAGCATGATTGACGAGATATTGCTATGCCGTTCGCCATTGGCCGGCGCCCGAAGCTTGAATCGAAGCGCCGAGGCCGCCAAGTAGTCGCCAGTAGTCGCCAAGTAGCCGCCATGTGAATGAGTGTCATGCCCACATCCACGCAATCCCTGTTCGATCAAACTGAACTTCTCGACCGTGCCGAACGGCTGGTAAAAGCCGCGCGCGCCGCCGGCGCCGATGCCGCCGATGCCGTGGCCGTGCGCGGGGTGTCGTTCGGTGTCGAGGTGCGCGAGGGCACCGTGGAAGAATCCGAAAGCGCAGAAGCCGATGATCTCGGCTTGCGCGTGCTGATCGGCAAACGCCAAGCCGTCATTTCCACCAACGATCTTGCCAGCGATGCGACAATGCTCGCCGAGCGCGCGGTCGCTATGGCGCGGGCGGCGCCGGAGGATCGCTATGCGGGCCTCGCCGACATAGGCGAATTGACACAGGAATTTCCAGATCTCGATCTTGTCGATCGCGCCCTTCCAGCCATGGCCGAGCTTGAAACCATGGCGCGCGCGGCCGAACAGGCCGGATTAGCCGTAAAAGGCGTCACCAAATCCGGCGGCGCGTCCGCCTCGGCCGGCATCGGCGGCATGGTGCTGGTGACGAGCCACGGATTTTGCGGCGCCTATCTCGGCTCCAGTCACGGCGTATCGATGACCGCGATTGCCGGTGAAGGCACCGGCATGGAACGCGATTATGATTACTCCAGCGTGCACCATGCGTCCGATCTCGAGAGCCCGGAAAAAATCGGCCGCGCGGCCGGCGAGCGTGCCATCGCGCGGCTTGATCCGCGCAAGGTGACGACGTGTAAAGTGCCGGTCGTGTTTGATGCACGCATCGCCGGCACGCTGGTCAATCATCTTGCGAGTGCCGCGAACGGCGCTTCGGTTGCGCGCAAAACCAGTTTCCTCAAAGACAAAATGGGCGAGCGGCTGTTTCCCGGCGGGGTTAGCATCGTCGACGATCCATTGCGCAAGCGCGGGCTTCGCTCACGCCCCTTCGACGGCGAAGGCGTCGCCGGCAAAAAACTGGCGCTCATAGACGATGGCCGTCTGACCTCGTGGATTCTCGATTGCGCCAGCGCGCGCGAATTGGGTTTGAAGACAACCGGCCATGCACAACGCGGTGTCTCGTCTATCCCTTCGCCCGGTGCAAGCAATCTTTATCTCGAGGCAGGAAAGCTGAGCCCCGAAGACTTGATCGCCGATATCAAAGACGGCTTCTACGTTACCGATCTGATTGGCATGGGTGTCAATATGCTCACCGGCGATTATAGCCGTGGCGCATCCGGTTTTTGGATCGAGAATGGAAAGCGCAGCTATCCGGTGAGCGAGGTCACGATCGCCGGGCATTTATTCGACGTCTTTCGCACGCTGACGCCAGCCGATGATCTTGCATTCCGTTATGGCACCAACGCGCCCACCGTTCGCCTCGAGGGCCTGACCGTTGCCGGCCAATAGTTGCGCCGATCTGCGACATAGACTTGCGGCCATGGTGCGCGAGGCGAGCAAGGCGACGCCGCGACCCTGATCGGTGTCCGCCTCGCCGGTCCGAAGCGTTATAGCGCCCGGAAAAGCTTGAGCCTTCCGTTTTGCCCCAGGCCAAGGTCCATTCATTGGCTTTAGGGCTTACGCGCGTGGCGCAAGGAACGCTTGATCTTGCCTTCGCATCCGGCGGAAGCCACGACGGGGACCTTGCGGCGGCCGATCTTTTGGTGCACGTAGCCGGCGGCGTGCTGACCGATTTTTCCGGCCAGAAGTTGACCTATAACCGCCTTTATTGCAGGCATGGAGCCTTGATCGCCGCCGGCCCGGCGCGCCAGGCCGCGCTGTTGGCGCTGATGGGTAGCCAGGCCGGCGATTTCGCATAAGCTTGTCACGATTCGAACAAGCCCAGCTGGACCGACAAGAGTGCTCGGAATTTTTTGAGCCGCTCAGCGACAAAGTGCCAAAGACGTAGACATGTCCGAACCCGGAAAACCCAATCAGCTCTTGCATCTCGTCTTCGGCGGCGAACTCAACGAGCTCGGCGGCACGCAACTCAAGGATCTCGACGCGATCGATGTCGTCGGCATTTACCCAAATTACGCGAGCGCCTATTCAGCTTGGAAAGCGAAGGCCCAGCAGACCGTCGACAATGCGCATATGCGCTATTTCATCGTCCACCTGCATCGTCTTCTTGATCCAGATGCCGCACGCCTGGCATCTTGAGCGGTGGTGCCGATGCCATCGCTCAAACGGATTGTCGCATCGCCTCGTTTGCAAGGCGCATTGGGCACGCTTGGCGCCGGCTATCTAAAACTCGTATGGCACACCAGCCGCGCCATTATCGATCCGGCGACGATCTACGAGACCGTGCAAACGCCGGCGATCATCGCCGTGTGGCACGGGCAGCATTTTCTCACGCCCTTTATCAAGAAAAACGCCGCGAACCATCGCACCAAAGTGCTGATTTCGCGGCATCGCGACGGTGAAATCAATGCACGCGCGGCGGCAAAGCTCGGCATCGGAATTATTCGCGGCTCCGGCGCGCACAACGGTGAATTTCATCGTAAAGGCGGCGTGAGCGCCTTCACCAAAATGTTGGACGCATTGAACGAAGGTTTCAATGTTGCGATGACCGCCGACGTTCCGAAAGTCGCGCGTGTCTCGGGCCTCGGCGTGGTCAAATTGGCGCAGCTTTCGGGACGGCCGATCTACGCCGTGGCAATCGCCTCCAGCCGGCGCGTCGAACTCGACAATTGGGACAAGACCGCCATCAATCTACCCTTCAGCCGAATCGCCATGGTAGCAAGCCAGCCCATGAGCGTGCCGCGCGAGGCCGACAATATCGCTTTGGAAGCCGCACGGCAAAACCTCGAGCGCGAACTCAATCGGCTGACGGAACACGCTTATGCCATCGCCGATCGCAAGGAAGGCGGGGCGTGAAGGACAGGCTTCCAGCAACGCTGCGTCTATACCGCCTGATCTCGGCTGCAGCGCGGCCGGCCGTCGCCTTCCTTCTCGCGCGCCGGCTCAAGCGTGGCAAAGAGCATCGGCATCGCCTGCGCGAACGGCGCGGGCAAACGCATTTGCGGCGTCCGCCCGGACCGCTGATCTGGATCCACGGTGCAAGCGTCGGCGAACTTATGAGTGTGCTGCCGTTGATCGAGCGAATCAACGCGCGCGCGCTCAATGTGCTGGTAACCTCCGGTACCGTCACCTCAAGTGTTGTCGCCGAACAAAGGCTGCCGAAAGGTACCATCCATCAATTTGTCCCGCTCGATCTGCGGAGCTACGTTCGACGTTTTCTCGACCACTGGCAGCCCGATCTCGTATTGTTCGTGGAATCCGACCTGTGGCCGAACATCATCATTGAGACGTCCCGGCGCGGCCTGCCAATGATCCTAATCAACGGCCGGATGTCGGAGAACTCGTTCCGCCGCTGGCGAAGATTTTCGGGCACAATTGCAAATCTCGTGGGGCGCTTTGACCTGTGCCTCGCCCGCACGCCTATGGATGCCGAGCGGCTGGGTGAACTTGGCGCGCCGGATGTTCGAACGACCGGCAATCTCAAGCTTGACGTACCGGCGCAACCGGCCGATGCCCGCCAGCTGAAAGAGCTGCAACTCGCGCTTGCCCGGCGTCCGGTGATCGCCGCGGCCTCCACTCATCCCGGCGAGGAAGAGCTGATGATCGCCGCCCACACGCGTTTGCGCGACGAATTTCCCGGGCTCTTGACGATCATTGCCCCGCGCCATCCCGAACGCGGCAACGGCATCGCTAACCTTGCCAAGACGGCCGGATTGAACGTGAGGTTTCGCTCACGCGGTGAACTGCCAAAGCGTTCGAGCGACATTTATATCGCCGATACACTCGGCGAGTTGGGTCTCATTTATCGTGTGACGCCGGCGGTCTTCATTGGCGGTTCGCTCGTCGAACACGGCGGACAAAACCCGATCGAAGCCGCCAAGCTCGGCGCGGCGGTGCTGCACGGACCGCATGTGTCGAATTTTACCGAGATCTATGCCGCGCTCGGCGGCGCACAAGGAGCGGAAGTGGTGAGCGACGGCGAGGGGCTCGTCAAAAGCTTCGGCAAGTTGCTGCGAGATCCTGAAATGCGCGCCGGCATGGCCAAAGCGGGCCAAACAACCGTGAATGCCCTGGGGGGCGCGCTCGAGAAAACGTTGCAATCGATCAATCCCTATTTGATGCAGTTGCAGTTGCGCCAGCAGGCCGATCATGCGTGAACCGGCTTTCTGGTGGCGGCGGGGGGCCATCCAGTCACGCCTATTGGCCCCCTTTGCACACGGGTATGGTGCGATCGCAGCCCGGCGGATGTCGCGGCCGGGCACGCGTCTTTCCGTGCCGGTCGTCTGCGTCGGCAACTTCACGCTGGGCGGCGCCGGAAAAACGCCGGCGGCAATCGCCTTGGCGAAAATGTTGAAAGCCTGCGGCGAGCAGCCGTTCTTCCTCAGCCGTGGCTACGGCGGAAATTTTGCCGGGCCGCATCGTGTGAACGCGCAGACCGACAAAGCCCGGCAGGTCGGCGACGAAGCGCTTTTGCTGGCGCGTGTTGCTCCCACCATCGTCGCGCGCGACCGCCTCAAAGGCGCGCAGCTCGCGACGACCCAGGGCGCAAGCGTCGTCGTGATGGATGACGGTCTGCAAAATCCCTCCTTGGTCAAAGATTTCACTCTCGCTGTCGTCGATGGCCGCCGCGGTATCGGCAATGGCGATGTGTTTCCTGCAGGGCCCCTGCGTGCGCCGTTGCAAGCGCAGCTTCGGTACAGCGACGCTCTCCTCGTGGTCGGTCAAGCGGATGGCGCACGCGCGACGATCGCGACGGCGCGAGCCTGCGGCCTTTCCGTCTTTTTTGGAGAGCTGATGCCGGATGTCGGCGCATTGTCAGATTTAAAAGAGCGCAGGATGCTCGCTTTTACGGGCATCGGCGATCCCGAAAAATTCTTTGCGGCCGCCCGGGCTCTCGGCCTTGCGATCGAGGAATGCCGGGCTTTTCCCGATCATCATTTTTTCACATCGAAGGAATCCACCGCATTGATCCGAAACGCGGAAAAGCGAGACCTCGTGCTCCTCACCACCGAAAAAGACCATGCCCGCATGAGAGGCGAACCGCTTCTCGCCGCGCTGGCGGCACGCGCTTATGTGCTGCCGGTAAGGCTCGTGGTGAAACAAGAAAAAGAGCTGCGTCAACTCTTGCTGACGCGGACGAAGCGCTCGTCCGAATATTAGAAATATTTTTCAGCCCGTAGGATGGGCAAAGCAAAGCGTGCCCACCGAGACTATATGCTTTTTCGGCAGCGGTAATTTGCAGGGGTAGAGTCGAGGAGAGGCGCGGTTGCTTGGGGCATTGTGCCATCGCTCCGTTTCCGCTCCCCGCTCATCGAACCGGACGTGCGGTTTTCCCGCATCCGGCTCTCCGACCGGCGCCCTCAGCCACATCTTGATCAGTCTCGGGATGTGCTTGTCGACGATCCGGCGGGCAACCGACCGCATCAGTTGATCATGCGGGATGGTGTCGAAGTACTTGGTCAGATCGGCATCCACCACGTCCGTGTGGCCTTCGCGCAGCCGTGCATGCACCGCCTTGATGGCGTCGCCTGCGCTGCGGCCGATAGCCGTACGCATTCGGCTCCAGATCGGCTTCGAAGATCGGCTCAATCACCAGCTTCACGGCCGTCTGCACCACGCGGTCCCGTATTGTCGGGATACCGAGCGGTCGCTCGCCGCCATTGGGCTTGGGGATCATCACGCGCCGCACTGCATCGGGCCGATACCCTCTCTCACGCAACTGCTTCCCAATCCCGGCCTCCCCGGCGGATCCAAACGGGTGCATCTGCTCGGTTTCCTTCCCCGCTCGGTGCTGCCTTCTCCGTTACCCAGCCGGATCGGCATCCGCATCGCTACTTTCGTGGCCTGCTCGGACTTCACTCGCGTTACAGCCCGCTGGCTTGCTCGCCCGCCCAAGGCGGACTTTGTCACAGGGCTCCAGCCCGCTCCTTAGCGAACCGCCTGTCAGCTACTCGATCAAACCGGCTACTATCGAGGTGGAATCTTCCTCCACTGGCTGCACGCACCCATCGGGGCGCACCGGGGAAAGGCGCGCATAAGCGCGTTTACGCGCGTCTTCAACGCGCTATGCGCCGTGCCCACCAGGGATCAGAAATCAGTATTCAGATATCAGAAAACGGTTTTTACCGATGCCCGATCATTGGTTTCCGGTGGGCACGGCGTGCTCGCGCACGCCTTTGCCAACCCCACGCCTCACCGCAAAATCTGACTCAAGAACAGCTTGGTGCGCTCGTGTTTCGGGTGAGCGAAAAACTCGTCCGGCGCGTTAGTCTCGATGATTTGCCCCTCGTCCATGAACACCACGCGGTTGGCGACTTGACGGGCAAAGCCCATTTCGTGGGTGACGACCAGCATGGTCATGCCATCTTCCGCCAGCGCCACCATCGTATCGAGCACTTCCTTGACCATTTCCGGATCGAGCGCCGAGGTTGGTTCGTCGAAGAGCATGATCTTCGGGTTCATGCACAGCGCGCGCGCAATCGCCACGCGCTGTTGCTGGCCGCCGGATAATTGCCCCGGATATTTGTCGGCCTGTTCGGGAATCTTCACGCGGTTGAGGTAATGCCGCGCGATGGCCTCGGCGTCCTTCTTTGCCAATTTACGCACCCAAATCGGCGCCAGCGTGCAGTTTTGCATGACCGTCAAATGCGGAAACAAATTGAAATGCTGAAACACCATACCGACTTCGCGGCGGATTTCATCGATCTTCTTTAGGTCGTTGGTGAGTTCGACGCCGTCGACAACGATCCGGCCCGATTGATGCTCCTCCAAGCGGTTGATGCAGCGGATCATGGTCGATTTGCCCGAACCCGACGGACCGCAGATGACGATGCGCTCGCCACCCATGACGCGCAGGTCGATGTCGCGCAACACATGGAAGTCGCCGAACCACTTGTTCATGCGCACAATATCGACCGCCACCGGCGTATTGAGCTTGGTCGGCTTGACCAGCGTCGGCGTGGCCGCAGCGGTATTCATGCGCGTGTCCTCAGCTTCGCTCGCCTTTGGCCAGGCGCGCTTCCATCGCCCGTGAATAACGGGACATGCCGTAGCAGAAAACAAGATAAAAAATCGCGGCGACCGCATAGCCGGTGGTTGAGGTCACGGGGGTCGCCCATTTCGGATCGATGCGCGCCACCTCGATCGTCCGCAACAGATCGAAAATGCCGACGATGAAAACCAGCGTCGTATCCTTGAACAGGCCGATATAGGTATTCACGATATTGGGAACGGTCACCTTGAGCGCTTGCGGCAAGATGATCAGCCGCATCCTTAGCCGGTAGCCGAGACCGAGCGCCATGGCGCCTTCGAATTGTCCTTTCGGAATCGCCTGAAGCCCTGCGCGCACGACCTCCGCCATATAGGCGGACGCAAACAGCGCAATGCCGATCAGCGCGCGCAGTAATTTGTCCGGTTCGAGCTTTTGCGGCACAAACAACGGCAGCATGACGCTCGCCATGAACAAAACGGTGATCAACGGCACGCCGCGCACGAATTCAATGAAGATCGTGGAAAACAATTTCACCGTCGCCATACGCGAGCGCCGGCCGAGTGCCAACACGATGCCGAACGGCAATGAAAGGACGATCCCGACCGAAGCGACCACGATCGTGACCAACACCCCGCCCCATAAGACGGTGTCGACCACAGGCAATCCGATCGCCGGAAAGCCGTGCAGTAAAACAAAAGAGGCAATCGGCAACACGACGAAGAAATAAAGGGCGCCGAGATCGCGTCGTGGCGCGTTGAGCCAAAGCAGCCAAGCAATCCCCAGCGCCAAAATCGCGAAGAATGCGTCCACGCGCCAGCGCTCGGGGATCGGATAAGAGCCATAAACGAAATAAGGCAGCCGCTCCCAGACAAAGGGCCAGCAGGCGCCGATAACCCGGTGCTGCACCACTTCGCGGCAGGCGTCGCGGTCGGCGCCTGACCAAACCGCATCGATCAACAGGAAGTTGACCACGGCAGGGATCACCCACAACGCAAGCGCCGCGATGGCAATCGTTAAGGCGATGTTGAACGGCGTGGACAAAAGATTGTCGCGCACCCAGCCGAGCGCGCCCGTCATGGCCGCCGGCGGCGGTTTGGGCGGCAGCGTTTCGCCGCGCACAAAGTGCAATTCGGTGACGGCCAGCTCGCCTTCGGCCATGGTCATGATGACGCCCTCATCGTTCCACGCCCTCATCGTTCCACTAGTGGCCTGATTTTAACATTCGCACCCCGGTTCGGCGGGGATCTTTTGCGAATGTTTAAATCGAAAGACCATGAGCCAAATATAAGTTTCTAGTGGAGCTTTGGATTTGACATTCGGCGAGCTTGCCGAAAATTGGGTGGCGAATGTCAAATCCGCTCCACTAGCGCCATGCGGCGATTGTAGATGTTCATCAATAGCGACGTCACCAGACTGATGCTCAGATAAACAAGCATGGTCACGGCGACGACTTCGACCGCCTGCCCGGTTTGATTGAGAACCGTGCCGGTAAACACTTGCACCAAATCGGGATAGCCGATCGCCACCGCCAGGCTCGAATTCTTGATGAGGTTTAGATATTGGCTGGTCAGCGGCGGAATGATCACCTGCATGGCCTGCGGCACCACGATGAGCCGCAAAGTCGGGCGCGGACGCAATCCAAGCGAATAGGCCGCCTCGATTTGCCCTTTTGACACCGCGAGAATGCCGGCACGCACGACCTCGGCGATGAACGCCGCCGTGTAGATGGAAAGGCCGAACAACAAGGCGGCGAATTCCGGCAGAATTTCAACGCCGCCGGCGATATTGAAGCGGCCGGCCTGCGGATAACTGAAACCGAGCGGAAATCCCTTGAGCACCAGAACGAGAAGGGGTAGTCCCACGACCAGCGCCAGCATGACCCAAAAGATCGGCGCCTGTCGGCCCGTGCGCTCCTGGCGCTTGCGCGCCCATAAATAAAAGCCGATCGCGGCGAGGATACCGACGACAAGAGCGGCGATCACCGCGTCAAAGCCGTAAAGGAAAATCGGCTTGGGCAAAAAAAGCCCGCGATTATTGATAAAGATCCCGCCGGGAAACGTGAGACTGTCGCGGATGCCCGGCAGCGCCTTCAATATCGCATTATACCAAAACAACAATTGCAGCAGCAGCGGGATGTTGCGGACGGTCTCGACATAACCGCCGGCCGTCTTCGCCACCAGCCAATTGGCCGACAGCCGGGAAACGCCGACGATAAAGCCGAGAACAGTCGCAAAAACGATGCCAAGGCCCGCGACCAAAAGCGTGTTCAAAAGGCCGACCCAAAAAGCCCGCCCGTAAGTCGATGCCTGCGCCGAATAGGCGATCAAAGTCTGGCCGATGTCGAAGCCGGCAGTCGTGTTCCAAAAACCGAAGCCGGAGGCAATATGCGCACGCGCCAAATGCTCGATCGCGTTGCTCGCCGCGCCATAAACAAGCAACGCAATGAGCGCGCAAAGCGCGGCCTGGTAGGCAAGACTCCTGACCCGAGGGTCACGATAAAGCGCCACGCGCGCCGGAGCAGAATCGGCCTGCCGGTCAATCGACATCTATCCCTCGTCGCATTCGCGGGCGGCGCCGCTCACGCCTTCCGCGAACGTTGCTCCCCACCCCGCACGGCCCCGCGTCGATCAGCGGATCGGAGGCGCGTATTGGATACCTCCCTGGGTCCACAGGCGATTGAGCCCACGCTCGATCTTCAGCGGCGAATCCTTTCCGAGGTTGCGCTCGAAGCTTTCGCCGTAATTGCCGACGCTCCTGATGATACGCGCCGCCCAATCCTTTGTCAGGCCGAGCTGCTCGCCGTAATTGCCTTCGGTGCCGACAAAGCGTCTGACGGACGGATTGGCGGATTTCATCGTCTCGTCGACGTTCTTTGAGTTGATATTGAGCTCTTCGGCGTTGATCATCGCAAAGAGAACCCATTTCACGATATCGAACCATTGATCATCGCCATGGCGCACGGCGGGGCCGAGCGGTTCCTTCGAGATGATCTCGGGCAAAATGATGTGATCGGCCGGATTGGCCACGCGCAACCGCTCGGCCGCAAGCTGCGAGGCGTCGGTGGTGTAGGCATCGCAGCGACCGGAATCATAGGCTTTCACCGCTTCATTGGCGGTGGCGAAGGTCACGGTCTTGAGCTGCATGTTATGGGCCCGGAAATAATCGGCGAGATTAAGTTCGGTTGTCGTGCCTTGCTGCACACAGACCGAAGCGCCGTTCAACTCGAGCGCTGAATTGACCTTCAATGATTTGCGGACCATGAAACCCTGGCCGTCATAGTAATTGACGCCCGTGAAATTGAGACCGAGCGAAGTGTCGCGCGAGGAGGTCCATGTGGTGTTCCGCGCCAGGACATCGACTTCGCCGGATTGCAAAGCGGTAAAACGGTCCTTGGCGCTCAGTGGCACGAATTTTACTTTTTTCGGGTCGTTGAAAATGGCGGCGGCAACAGCGCGGCAAAAATCGACGTCGAAACCGGTCCAGTTGCCTTGAGCATCGGGCAGGCCAAATCCGCCGAGCGTGCCATTGGCGCCGCAAATGAGCATACCGCGGTCCTTGACCGCCTTTAATGTTTGCGCGGACGCACCCTGAGAAACGAAAACAACGGCGAGAGCGAACAATGCGGCGATCTTTTTCATCATTTACGTCCTCTTGTGATGCGGCCTTCGATAAGGTTGCAGCCTCAATAGTCTCAAGCAGGAGGCGGCCTCATCCCCCTGCCCTTTTATAGATCAAATGTGGCGTCGGTCGCAGCTTCTAAATCCGAGCCGGAGACCAAAATGGAGTGTAAACCCGAGATTTCCTCAGCTTTGTTTATTTCAATCTGAATAAGTGGCAAGGTCAAGAGGCTTGACGCGCACGGCCCATGCCGCCAAATCGCCGAAGGCCCACGGCCCGAGCTCGCCCCTAACCCGTAGCCCATCATGAAAACCAATTCCCCAGCACCGCCAAAGCCCGACACGCAGCTGGTCAATGCCGGCCGTGACTCACAGTCTTATCATGGCTTTATCAACCCGCCGGTCTATCACGCCTCCACTCTTCTCTATCGCTGCGCCGAGGATCAGGTCGCGCATCGGGCACGTTATCAATATGGCCGCCGCGGCACGCCGACATCGGAAGCCCTGGAAAATGCGTTGCGCGACATCGAGGGAGAAGGCTGCGCCGGTGTCGCGCTGCTGCCGTCAGGGCTGACGGCGATCTCCGTCGCCCTCATGTCGGTCGCCGGCGCCGGCGATCACATTTTGGTGGCCGACAACGTATATCAGCCGACACGCATTTTTTGCGACAGTATTTTCAAGCGAATGGGCGTTGAAATCACCTATTTCGACCCGCTCATCGGCGATGGCATCGCCGATCTGTTTGAGCCGAACACGCACGCGGTGTTCACCGAGACGCCGGGCTCGCAAAGCTTCGAAATACCCGACATCCCCGCCATTGCGACAGCGGCCCACGACAAGGGCGCCAAGGTGTTGTTGGACAACACCTGGGCGACGCCCCTTTATTTCAAGGCTTTCAGCAAAGGCGTTGATTTGTCGATCCAAGCCGGCACCAAATATATCGGCGGACACTCCGACGTCATGGTCGGCTGTGTCTCGGCCAATGCCGAGACCTTGCCGGCGCTGAAAGAGACTATTTCATTGATGGGATTGTGCCTCGGCCCGGATGACATGTATCTGGCTTTGCGCGGGTTGCGCACATTGGGCGTGCGGCTTGCGCGCCATTATCAATCCGGTTTGAAAGTGGCCCGTTGGCTGGCGCAGCGCCCGGAGGTTCTGCGTGTGTTGCATCCCGCGCTTGACGATCATCCGGGCCACATGATTTGGAAGCGCGACTTTACCGGCGCATCCGGCCTGTTCAGCATCGTCCTGAAGCCTTGTTCGGACGAAGCCGTATATGCCTTCATGAATAAACTAACGCTTTTCGGCCTCGGTTATTCTTGGGGCGGCTTCGAAAGCCTTGTCATAAAGTTTGATTGCTCGAACTATCGTACCGCGACCAATTGGACCCCGGGCGGCCCTACGCTGCGTTTTCATATCGGCCTTGAGGATCCCGACGATCTGATCGCCGATCTCGATTGCGGTTTTGTCGCCTTGGCGGGCGTCAAATAGAGTCTCCGGCTTTACTTCAACTTGCGCCGATAGTCATAAACGCCGACTACGCCACCACGCCGCCTCGCTCGCGCAGCACGAAAAAAAGATTGCGGACATAGACGAACACACCAAAAGCCTGCCCGGCGATGAACACCGGGTCGCGCCGGTAGACGGCGTAGACGAGCAGCAGCAGGCCACCGCCGATGGACAAGAACCAGAACGCCACCGGGATGACGCTTTTGCCGGCACGTTCGGAGGCGATCCATTGCACGACAAAACGCCCGGTGAAGAAAGCTTGCGCAACAAAGCCAAGCAGCACCCACCAGTCGAGCCGGGCGATAAATACGTCATGTAAATAACCGCCGACGGCATAAGCGAGATCGATCAACATTCGTCTTGCTCCTCGAGGATCAGCGGGATACGCCGCTTGCGGCGGACCAGCCACCACACACCGGCAAGATCGAGAATGCCGATCCATAGCCGGTCCCACATGCCATAATTTGAGATGCCGTGCGTGCGCGGCCGGTCAACGACGTCCACGTAGCCGATTTCATACCCTTCACGCCGCACCAACGCCGGCAAAAAACGATGCAAGCCATCGAAATACGGCAGCCGCAAGAAGACATCGCGACGGAATGCTTTCAGCCCGCAGCCGGTGTCGCGCGTGCCGTCACGCAAGATCGTTCCGCGCACGGCATTGGCAATGCGCGACTGCATGTTCTTGAAGCCGGACGCTTTGCGCTTTATCCGCTGGCCCGCGATGAGACCGGTGCGCGGCGCGCCTTCCGTGATTGCACGCACCAGCACCGGAATGAAAGCCGGATCGTTTTGGCCGTCGCCGTCGAGCGTCACCACGATCGGCGCACGGGCGGCGGCAGCGCCCGAACGCACCGCCGCCGATTGACCGCAGGATTGGAGGTGAGTGAGGCACCGTAGCCACGCGTGGCCGGCGGCGAGGCGCTTGAGCTCGTTCGCCGTTCCGTCGGTCGAGCCATCATTCACATAAACAACTTCGAAGGACCCCTGCCCTTCGAGGGCGGCGGCAATTTCGGCAACAAGCGGCGCGATGTTGCCCGCTTCATTGCGTACCGGCACCACAACGGAAATTGCGGGATCGTCGGTTGCCATGGATTGCAGTTCCTGTTGCCTGTTGTCGTCGCGTGGATGGCGTGCGTTTCTTATCGTTTCTTATTCAGCCAGCAGCTCGCGGGCAACGGCTTTGATCCGCTTCACCGAAGGTCCGGGAAAGAGGCATAGGCGTCCCTCCGGCCCGATTGAAAACCCCAAGCGCCGCAGGGCAAACCAGCGCCGCACCATCAAGGCGCCCAGCGTACCCACGAGCGCGCCGGCCAGCACGTCGGTTGGATAATGGGCCATCACGATCACGCGGCTGGCCGCGATCAATAGCGCATAAATGACCAGCACCGCGCGGCCGCGCGGCCATAGCGTGCCCAACGCAATCAAGACCGAAAATGCCGTCGCCGCGTGGCCGGATGGCAAGCTCGCATAGGCGGCGCGCCAGATGAAGGGGCTGAATGCAAACGGGTCGACATGCCCGGTGGCCAGCGGACGCGCCCGGCCGATCATGCGCTTGATCGTGGTGACGAAGAGCCCCGGCACGCCGATTGCCAAGAACAGAAAACCCACTCGTACCATGAGTGCTGCCAGCACCCATTGCGAAAAACGAGCGGGCGCCGCCGGCAAGGCGGCCAAAGTCAAAAACAGAATGCCGAGCGGCCAAAGAAACCAGCCCGATTTGCCGAAATCCGTAATCGCCGCAAAGAGCGAGACCGTCCATCTTGGCAGGCGCAACACGGCCTCGAGCGTGGCCGCGTCGACCAACATCATGCCGGCCAAAAAAACGGCGACAAATGCGGCCGCCGCGATGCCCAGTTTTTGACGTGACCCGAACCATGGCGCGCGGGGGTGAACGCGCGCCGGCCGCGTCACAAGCGCAAGCGCTGTGATGAGATTGCCGGCGGCGCGACGGATAACCGTAACGAGCGCATGAGCGCCCCCCGAGGTGATACCTTTGTCCGCTGTCATGAACCTACCGAACGAAACACCGCCAAAACAGCCTTTTTGCCGGTGCTGATATTGAACCCGTCAATGCGCCGCATCAGCAGATAACGCAAGCCGATAGCGTCGGCGCGTTGCGAAAAAGCGCCTTCGTTGCGCGGATCGATCACCGCGAAACGGCATGGCCCTCCGCGCAGGAAATCGGCGGCGCCGGCGCCGTCGGTAAAGCGGGTGTCGGTGCCGAGCAGAAAGACGAGGCTCGGTTCCTGATACGCATGGATCGAGGCCACACGCGGCGGTTTGCAGCCGGCCGTGCGTATCTCTTGCGCGATGACGGCGCTCGGGAAAACTGACGGCAGCAACGGGACTATAGCCCCATAAACGCCTATCGCAAGAAAGAGCGAAGCCATCATTGCCCGCAAGAGCGAGCGCTCGGCGCCATCGGCCTCATAGAGCCGCCAAGCGAATAAGCCAAAGATACCCGCGGATGCCGCGAAAGGCCAAGCGATAAGGCCCGGCTCGCGACCGACGAAGATAAATGCCGCCAGCGCCGCGATCGCCATCACGGCAGGCAAAATGAACCAGCCAGCCGTGCCGCGGATGAGCCAGCGCGTCCTGGCAAGTGCGTCGAGATCGACGATCCCGGCGATCAGAATGGCAAGAGCGGGATAAAGCGGCAGCACATAATGCGGAAGTTTGGTCGCCACAAGTTCAAAAACGATCCAGGACGGTACGGCCCAGGCGAGTAAAAATCGCACGCCCGGTTCGCGCCGCGTTGTCCACGCCATCGGCGCGGCCAGTCCCGCCAGCACCGAGCCGGGCCAGAAGGTCACCCAAAACAGGGCCAGGTAAAAGCCCGGCGGCGCGCCGTGCGCTTCCTGGCCGCCGGCAACCTTGGCCAGCATGTCGTGACCGAGCGCTTGGACGAAAAACCTGTCGCCGGATTTCAAAACGATCGCAACAAACCAAGGTGACACAAGAAGACCAAGCCAGAGAAAACCGGCCAGCGGGTGCAAGCCGCGCATCCACCGCACAGAGCGATCGACAATGGATAACGTGATCGCCGCAAGGCCGGCGACCATCAAAATCAATGGCCCCTTGATCAGCACGCCGGCCGCCATGGCGGTCCAAAGAAGCGCCGGCATCCGCCAGCCGATCTTGATGTCAGGCGCGTCCCGGCTGGCGAGATAGATGCGCGCCAGAGCGCCCATGGCGCTCACGCAGGTCAGCGTCAGCACGGCGTCGGTTTTGGCGAGCCGCGCCTCCACACCGAGCAAAATCGAACTTGCCATCAAGAGCGCCGCGACCAACGCCGCCCGGCGGCTCACAAATGCAAGCGCGGCCCAATAGGTCAGCAGCACCGCGCCGATCGCGCCGAACAAAGACGGCAGGCGGTAAAGCCAGATCGTGGTCGTGGCGTTGGCAATACCAAGCGCCGTGCCTGTTTTCACCGCCGCGGCTTGCAGCCAATAAATACCGACCGGTTTCTTGTAACGGGCCTTATTCTGAAACCGGATGTCGACATAATCGCCGCTTTCCAGCATTTGTTTGGTGGCCTGCGCAAAGCGGGCCTCATCGCGATCGACAGGTGGAATTTGAAAGAAGCCCGGCAGAAACGCGACCAATGCAAAGGCCGTAAGCAAGGCAACCGCCCGCCAATGCGACGCGCCGGCATGGTCCAACGCCGCGCGCAGCCCGCGCGCGCGCGCGGCGGAGACGGGCGCGTATTTGGTGGTCGTGCTCATGTCATGAGGAAGCAGTGTTTCATGAGGAAGAAGTGTTTTCCCGCCTCGATTTTTCCTATCTTTATCAAGGCCCTAGGGCGGATTTAGCGCAGCGTAATCCGCCAATTGCGTCAAAAAAAAACGGCGGGTTGTGGCCTTCGGCCTAACCCGTCCTACTTTACTCGCTTTATCAAGCACGACGAAGGACATCAGAGCATAATCCGCCTTTTCCCGAAGCGCCACTTCCCATGCGCGGCGGCTGCGGCTAAACCAGAATGTCTCGTCGACCCCGTAGCTCAGCCGGATAGAGCATCAGCCTTCTAAGCTGAGGGTCGCTGGTTCGAATCCAGCCGGGGTCGCCAGCGCTCAATTGCCCGGCTCGGAGACGTGGGCGGCGGAACTACCGTAAGACATTGGGCGACAAATGAAACGTTACGCATAAGAACCAGGACCAACATTATGTATCAAAGAGACCCGGCTGACCGAATACCGAACGGAATCGTCGACCATCAAGAAGCGGAATTCTACAAGCAGATGTATAGCCGCCAAAACCGTGGCGCCTGGTTAAAGGCATTTGGCGCATCACTGATCGTTACCGTTTTGCTGTTGGTTCCCGCTGTTTTCGCTCTCTATTGGACGACGCATGCGCTGGTGAAGGAAGTCGAAGCGAGCACTCGTGCATGGCTGGTCCCGACCGCGGCGCGTCTGGTGTCCAATGTCGAAAAGGGAAAGCCGATCGATATCGGCCTGCAATACCGAAACGTCGGTAAAGTGCCTGCCTCCGACGTCAATATCAGCTATACGTTGAGCGTCTTTCCGAATGAGGCCCTTGAAAATGGAACGGCCATGGCCTCCCTTGCCGGCAAGGATATTTGCCGTAACGTCGAACCGGTGACAGGGTCCGAAAGCGTTTATCCGGGCCCGGTCGGGGCGGGATTGATCTTGGCCGTCACTCCGGCGGATCCCAAAACGGGCAAGCCGATCGCTCTTTACGAAACGTATACGAGCGGCAACCACACGATCGCGGTGCAGTTTTGCATCGCGTACAGGACGCTCGGCGTCACGCACAAAAGCGCGTTTTGCTATTTCCACCGTCCCGATACCGCAACGGGATTGAATCTCAATCAATGCAGTCTCGGCAACCGGGCGAACTGATCGGAGACCGTGACCGTTCGCGCAACTTCGTTACCTGCGTCGAAAAGCGTGTGGCCGACTATTACGTTGTTTGGGCGGTGTCGGTGCCGCGCTATAAACGGCCGGCAAGATTCCCGGCGTGGCGGATTCCGCTTTTCCGGAACAGGCAATTTCGGCGAGCAGACGCAGACGATCATCGTCAAATCACCGGCGCTTTCTTTTCATTCCGGGGGAGCCGAAGCTTTGAGCGAAGGCCGACGAAAACGGGATCCACAAAACAACACGGCGCACCCGGTAATCCCCGCGAAGCGGGGATCCAGCCCGTACATACAATTGCCACCATTAAACATTTTCAGCAATCCGGCCTTCAAATCAGCCGCCGAAACTACCCCTGCCTTAACTGCGCTTGAAAGCAGTTGCTCAACATCGGTTGCTGAAAACCGCTTAATTTGGTTTTTGGCCACCGCAAGGCCAACACCGCGCGCAATGCGCACATAAATCGATTCCTGCGATCTCCCGATGATTACCGTTGAGGTCCTTTGCAGGTGTTTCTCCGGCAGTAATGCTAATCTTAACGTCACATGACTTTCTTCAAGCCAGACAATATCTAGGCGCTGAACATTATCGCGGCTCGACGCCAGCACGGGCTCTTGCCGGGCCGTGATCTTGCGTGAGATTGTGCGCGCTATTGATCAACGTGAGATGTGAAAGTCCTTGCGGAAAATTACCAAGCAATTGCTTGGTGTACGGATCATATTCTTCTGATAACAATCCGACGTCGTTACGGATCTTCAGTAGTCTTTCAAACATATCGCGGGCTTCTTTCTCGCGACCTTGCATGACTAAGTTGTCGACATACCAAAAACTGCAGGCGAGAAAAACGCCCTCGCCTTCCGGAAACCCGTCTTCCGACTTGGCCGTGTCGTAGCGCATGACAAAACCGTCGCGCATCAACTTGCGCTCGATCAGCTCGAGGGTTTTCAATACACGTGAATCGTTCGCCGGGAGGAAGCCGACGATTGGAATTAGTAGATTGGCGCTGTCCGGCTCGCGCGTTTCGTAACTCCGCACGAACCCGCCAAGGTCTTCATCGTAGCCGTTCTCGCAAACGTCGCGATGGATCAGCGTACGCAAATCGCGCCAGCGCTCGAGCGGCCAATCAAGCTGATATGTCTCCGCCGCTTTGACCGCGCGATCGAGCGCAACCCAGGCCATGACCCGGGAGTGCGTGAAGTGCTCTCGCGCATGACGCAGCTCCCAGATGCCGGCGTCCGGCTCCTGCCAGACGCGCGCGACACTGTTCACCAGTTCCTTCTGGAGTCGCCAGCTCCAATCTTCCGGCGGAATGGCCTGCGTACGTGACTGATGCAAGGCGTCAAGCACCTCGCCGTAGATGTCGATTTGCAGCTGGCTGTAGGCGGCGTTACCGGCTCGCACCGGTTTGGAATCGCGAAAACCGCAAAGCCAGCCAATTTTCCATTCCGGCAATCGATGCTCGCCGGCCACACCGTAGAGCGGCTGCACTTTTGTCGGCATCCCGGCAACCGCCCGCAATAGCCAGTCGCGCCATTTGCCGGCCTCTTGGCTATAACCGCTGTGGAGGAGCGCAAGCAACGTAAACGTGGCGTCGCGCAGCCAGCAAAAGCGATAGTCGAAATTGCGATTTCCTCCGATCTTTTCCGGCAAAGAGGTCGTCGGCGCGGCTATGATCCCGCCGGTCTCGCTCGATGTCATGGTTTTAATCGTGATAAGCGAACGTAGGACCGCATCGCGATAGGGGCCCTTGTAGGGACAGATCGCCGTCCAGTCGCGCCACGCGCGCTCCGTCTCTTTCAGGGAGCGCTCGGGATCTGGCGCTTGCCGACAAAGAAAATGCGAGCGACGATATTGCAGCACGAAGGCTTTGCGCTCGCCTTGTGCCATCTTGAAAGCGGCACTGCAACGACCATCCTCAGAATTCGTATCGACATTCGCCGTCAAGCCGGCCGAATGCGGACCGCAAAGGAAGTCAATCGACGCATTATCGCGCTTGGTGGCCCAGGGCGTTAATCTGCCGTAGTCAAAACGCAGGTTGAGCCCCATTTCCATCGCTACAAGGCCCTTTTCACCGACCACTATACGGATAATCTCCGATGTATCGGCGCTGTGCAGCGGCATGAAATCGATCAGCGTGACAACGCCATCGCCGGTTTCGAACCGCGTTTCCAGAATCGCCGTCTCGTCACGGTAGCGGCGCGTTATTCGCGCTTCATCGCGCGGCGCGATGCGCCAACGCCCATTACTCTCATCCCCGAGAAGCGCCGCCAGACACGCTTCCAGAGTCGAAGCGCGGCCAACACAGCCAGTCGATGCAACCATCCCGGCTCACAAGCGCAGCCGTATCGCAATCGCCGATGAGGGCGTAATCGCTGATGTTAATAGGCATGTTCAAGAAATGAGCTCTGAGAAACCAACGACACCAGTAACCGATTTGGGGCCTAATGAGTTCAAAGCGACATGGAACCGTTCGGGTCTGATAGTCGCCACGTAATAAACCGCCGCCAAGGCGCGGGCCATTTGCTCATAGGCCGGCTCCGCGCGTCCGGTTGTTACCCCGCAGTCAATCGTCGCGCATAATTCGTCGGCGTCCCTCGTTCGTATGGGCCGGCAGAGATCGAGGTATCCCTCTAAATCGTGCCAGGAACGGCCCGGTGCGGGTCGGAAGCGATCTCACGGTCAAAGAAAGCGTCGATATCGCGAGTGCCGGCGAGAATACTATGTGCGTCTCCGGAAAAGACGCGTCACCGCCAGCCCAAGTCCGGCGCGACGTGTTTAAGGATCGCTTCAATCACATGCGCGTTGTAGTCGACGCCGAGCTGATTGGGCACCGTCAATAGTAACGTGTCCGCCTCGGCGATCGCGTCGTCGCCTTTCAGTTGCTCGATCAGTCTGTCCGGCTCGGCGGCGTAGCTCCTCCCGAAAATGGCGCGCTCGGTTGCCGACAACATGCCGACTTGGTCGCCCTCTCCGTCGCCGCGGCCGAAATACAGGCGGTCGCGGTCGTCGACGAGCGCGAAGATCGAGCGCGACACCGACACGCGCGGCGTGCGCGCGTGCCCCGCTTCCTTCCACGCCGCGCGGTAGAGCCGGATCTGCTCCGCCTGCTGCACGTGGAACGGCTTGCCGCTCTCGTCGATCTTCAGCGTCGACGACTGCAAATTCATGCCGAGCTTCGCCGCCCATTCCGCCGTCGCGTTGGTGCCTGCTCCCCACCAGATGCGCTCGCGCAAACCTTCCGAATACGGCTCGAGCCGCAGGAGGCCCGGCGGGTTCGGAAACATCGGCCGTGGGTTGGGCTTAGCGAAGCCTTCGCCCTTCAGCACATCGAGGAAAACTTCCGTGTGCCGCCGCGCCATGTCGGCGTCGCTCATGCCCTCGCCCGGCGCGTAGCCGAAATAGCGGAAGCCGTCGATCACCTGCTCGGGCGAGCCGCGCGAGATGCCGAGCTGCAGGCGGCCGCCGGCAATAAGGTCGGCGGAGCCTGCGTCCTCCGCCATGTAGAGCGGGTTCTCGTAGCGCATGTCGATGACCGCGGTGCCGATCTCGATGCGCTTGGTGCGCGCGCCGATCGCCGCCAGCAGCGGGAACGGCGAGGCAAGCTGGCGGGCGAAGTGATGCACCCGGACATAGGCGCCGTTAGCGCCCAATTCCTCGGCCGCGACGGCGAGCTCGATAGCCTGCGTCAGCGCGTCGGCGGCGGAGCGAACTTGCGACTGCGGCGACGGGGTCCAGTGGCCGAAGGAAAGGAAGCCGATGTGTTTCATGGGGGTATCGCCAAGGGATAGGCCAACAAAGCTAGACCAGCAATGCGTGTAGTCGTTTACTCACAATACGATTGCCTAGTCCGCCACGTCCAACACTCGCTGTGCCCCCGATCACGCCATAATGCCCCTAACCGCACCTAACTTCCCCGCGCTTCCCGAATGTGGCGGCCGGCAATGGTCCGTGCTGGACGAAGATGCTCTCGCCACCGTGGTCGCACTGGTACTTACCGGGCGCGCTAAACACGCCGAGAATGTCCTCATTGGGACGCAGGTCAACGTTGCTTTCGTGGCAGACACGCTTAAGGAACAGCTTCGACAACAGCTGCAAACGCCAGACGGCCCTTTGACCTGGCACCGCGACGGCCTGCTATTCGAGATAATCGCCTGGGTCGTGGCGCGGATCACTGGCGCGCCTGACGAGGTCATATCTACACCGCACCTCAAGTCGACGCAGCAAGGTCTAGATACGATCAAGATTGGGTTTGATCCGGTCACGCGTAACATCACGCGGGTCGTGATCCATGAGCAGAAATGTACCGACCACGCGCGAAACGAGTTTCGAGACAACGTGCTCCACTCATTTCGCGACTGGAAGGACCACAGACGCGACAACCAGCTGGTGCAGGCTGTGACTAGCCTGGTCGAACGGTTCAACCTCACATCCGAAGAAGAGCATATGGCATTGTATGAACGCCTAGTTCAGGTGCACCCCCTCGCCTTCCAGGCAGCTCTCACGGTGACACCCACGCCTTTCGACACTCCGCGATGCGTCTCCCTTTTTGCGGACTACACCGATATCACACCAGACGTTTCGGACCGTCTCGGTGACACATTTCCGTTGCCGCACATCCGCAATTGGTTCGCTGATTTTGCGTCCCGCGTCTGGGACAAGATAGAGGCATCGGATGTTTGACGCAGCTACCGCGGAGCTAATCCGTGCGGCACCCCCGCTCTCTGGTGTCGACCCAATAATGCTGCCGCAAGAGCTCACGCGCATTTATTCGGACCTCGTTGTGTTGCGGCTTAAAGGCGTTGCAATTGCTGACGATCCGGACCAGCTTAATATTCTGCGTCGGCTAAAGCGCATTGCCGATATCTACGAAGGTGGGGTCGACACTGGCGCGGACGGCGACTCTCGACGCGCTGCGGCATTCGTCGCAGCGACCGCGCATCAGCTACTTAGCCGTGTCCTGCTACCGGGGTACGAAGTCGGTCAGGAACTTCTTGAGCCCGATGTAATTCATCCGGCAATTGCCGCACCGTTACTGTTTTTGGTTGCAGAACAAAATGCAGACGCGCGCGAAGCCGCACGGCCTCTAGGTGGAATCCGCATCGAAAACCGACTTCGCAGTGCGGTCATTAAATCCGTGTTCGACCTCGCGACGGAGCGTTTCGAATCGATTCTGGAAAGAGCGACGCGCCTGCGTCGAACACGCGTCAATACGGACGGCCTTTGGATTACATCAGCCGCTGACGCACTCTATGGGTTGTGCTGGTCCGGAATTGTTCACTTGGCCTCGCATCTGCTGGGACAGCCATTCCCGCAATTGGAATTTCTGCGATTCCACACTCCCCGGCAGGCTTTTGAACGAGTTGTCGACCTCTCCACCGACGATGTGCCCCTCGCGCTGGAAGGGGCAGACCTTGTCTCCACTTTCGCGGGGCCGCGGCACCTTGCACGGTTGCTGCGTCACCTTGCCGACGACTTGTTTTCCGCTGGTCTTCTTGGCATTTCGCCACCCGCCGAGGTCAACCTGCAATTCTGGGATCGGTGGGTGCGGCATCGTGCCAAGACAAAGCCGGTATTGTGGCGCAATCACCGCGCCGCTCTGGCAGAAGGGATTCTGGACGCGGGACACTCAGCCGTTCTCGTCTTGCCGACAGGCGCGGGCAAGACGACGCTTTCTGAATTGAAGGTAGCCTCGACTCTGGGACGAGGAAAGAAAACTCTGTTCCTCGTTCCAACGCTCGCATTGGTTGATCAGTTGCGGGATGAATTGGAGGAGGCATTTCCGACAAGCCTCGGCGGGATACACGTAGAGGTTTCCGCGGATGGGGACCTAACAGGGCTACTCGTTGGGCCAGAGCTTCAGACAATCGAAGTGATGACTCCCGAGCGATGCCTCGCATTATTGAGCCATGCACCAGACGCAATAGAAGAGGTCGGACTGATCGTATTCGATGAATGCCATTTGCTTAGTCCGATAGGCGGAGGCAAACGTAGCCTTGACGCGATGTTGTGCCTGCTACATGCACTCAAACGCGCGCCGGATGCTGATCTTCTTTTGCTTTCTGCAATGCTTACAAACGCTACAGAATTCGCTGAATGGATTCAGGAGAGCACCGGACGACTATGCACTGCGTACCAAAATCCATGGAAGCCGAGCAGACAGGCACGTGGCATTGTGGTCTATCGGCGAGCAGATCTCAATAACATCGCAATCTCTCGTGAGATGATTCCATACGGACTGTTTGGCCTGCACCAGAATTGGAATCCGCAATCAGCTGCCGATCTAAACCTCGTACCGCTCTCCGATGAACCTGTCACGCTGGCTCGTTCCAATCGTGGCTTGGCAACACCAAATGCGAACGGCGTCGCGAACGCGTTGGCGACCCAAGCTGCCCGAGCGGGACTGAAGACGATTGTTTTCGTTCAGCAAGCAGATTACGCGCCGACGAACGCAACGAAAATTTCCGATAGCCTAGATGCGCTGGGCGCTCTGACCGCTTCGGAAGAGGTTCTATGGACGGCAGTACAGGCGGAGATGGGCGGCGCCGATTACTCCTTGGTGAAACCTGGAAAATGCGCACTCCCGCACAATGGCGACATGATTCCGCAGGAGCGGCGGCTAGCTGAATCTATCTTTAAGCGTGACGATGGCGCATCAGTGATTGTCGCGAACTCCAACTCTGGCGCAGGGCATGAATCTTCCGGCACAAGTCGCGATTTTGGCCGGAGATAAAAGGCAAGATGCGTCAGGCCGAAGCTCGCTTCAGGCCCACGAAATTTTGAATGCGGCTGGACGAGCGGGCAGAGCTGGGCATCTGGCGAACGGGGTTGTGCTTCTTATTCCCGATCCCGTCGCCGGCATCACGGTTGCAGGCAACGCGGAGCATGGGGCTGTTGGGAAATTGCGCATGCTGTTGCCCCCGAATGATCAATGCGTTCCAATGGAGGACCCCCTTACAACCGTTCTCGATCGGATACAGGCTGGAAAAATCGAAGAGGCAACGGTTCGATATTTTTCGAGTCGCGTCCGAGCGGGCGAGACCGCCGAAGACGCTGTCGAACAGGCCGCTGTGATGGTTCGGCGATCGTTCGCAGCCTACAAGGCGCGACGCGCACAACAAGAGGTTTTGTTTGAACAGAAGGTTGAAGCGCTCAAGGCCGTACTAGCAAACAACGTCGCCAGCCCGGAAATTGACACGATTGCCGCCTCAACCGGTCTTTCGAACACTCCGCTGCTAGCTGTGCAGACCATTTTTACCGAAAACCCGGCGAGTATACCGACATCAGTCGTCGATTGGATCGACTGGATCACACGCTTCTTTATATCTAATCAAGATAGCTATCTGTCATTGCTCGGCGATGATGCGGATATCGTCAAGCAAGTCGTCCGCGGACGAAAGACGGGTGGGCCTATTACAATTGAGGAATTCGGACTGCTCAATGCCGGACTTCGGGCGTGGGTCACTGGACTTCCGTTTCAGGAGATTGAGCTTGCGCTCGGCGTAGCCGCTGGCCGTGAAAAAAGTTGCCCGCGCGCGCGTGACTTGGTCCTAAAGCTGGCAAATCGCAGTCTTTATCTAATCGCGGCTTCGTTTGTTGAGGTCGCAAAACTTGTACTTGCGGCGCAAAACATCAATTCACCAAAGCCCGCAGTGCTCGAAACCCTCGCCGTTGCCATCCGCAAAGGCTTGGATACGCCCGACAAAGTCGCGTTTGCTTATCGGCGTCCAGCTCTGCGCTCGCGCGTCGTCATTCATCGTGGGTTTGCCGAACTATTTGGTACCCCCTTGGATACCACAGGCCTCGACTACGCGACCGTTCTGACACAGACGACAGCTCGCTTAGCCTTTGCGGGTGATGCTTGATTAGTTGGCAAGGTCGATTTGTTCCGCCTAAGCCCGACCCTAGTCCCTCCCAATAATCTCCCGCTCCCAGCGATTTGCCTGCGGGCCCACCGCCAGGAAAATTCTCTGATTTTGGGTGAGTGGTGGGAGAGGTAGGACTCGAACCTACGAAGGCATAGCCAGCGGATTTACAGTCCGCCCCCTTTGCCGCTCGGGACACTCTCCCTCAAAAGCCGCCGCACCGTATTGATCGCGAAAGACAAACGGCATCGGGCGGGGATTGGCAGGGTTATGGGCAGCCACCCCCGCGAAGTCAATGGAGGCTGTTTTGACATAAAATCTGTTTGTCATGAAGGCTGTTCGGCTGACCGCGGATCGGTTAAGGCACAGGGCCGCACGCAAAAATTTCACCGGACAACGCTTTTTAAAAACCAGTCGAAAGCGCAGGTCATGACATCGTCTACCGGCAGCCACTCCCGTCATCGGGCCAAACCCGGCGCCACGCGCGAGCAGATCGAACGGCGCGAACGTTTCGAGCGGACGCGCCGCGAAAGTCTTCGCGCCGAGACGGCAGCTCCAGTTATTATGTATGGCTGGCATACGGTGACAGCCGCGCTGAAGAATCCACATCGCCACATCCGCAAATTTCTCGCCACCGAAAATGCGGCACGGCGATTGGCCGAGGAAGGCATCAGCCGCGCGCCTGCGCCCGAAATCGTCCGGCCCTCGGCGATCGCCGAGCGGCTTGCGCCGGATGCCGTGCACCAGGGGCTTTACATCGAAGCCGACCCGACGCCTTCGCCGGCCATCGAGGACCTGCCGGCGAAGGGCGTTGTATTGGTGCTCGATCAGATTACCGATCCGCATAATGTCGGCGCGATCTTTCGCTCGGCGGCGGCTTTCGCCGTTACGGCTATCGTAACCACCCAACGTCACAGTCCGGATGCCACCGGCGCGCTCGCCAAAGCGGCGTCCGGAGCGCTCGAACATGTGCCGCTCGTGAGCATCCAAAATCTCGCGCGCGGGCTCGCGGCGCTGAAGAACAACGGTTTTCTGATCATGGGCCTCGATTCAAGCGGGGATGATGACCTTGCCGCCCTGCCCTGGCGCGCCCCATTCGCACTGGTGCTTGGCGCGGAAGGCAAGGGCTTGCGCGCCTCAACCAAGGCAGGCTGTGATCATCTCGTACGCATCGATCTTCCGGGAAGGATTAAGAGCCTGAACGTCTCAAATGCCGCAGCGCTTGCGCTTTATGTCGCCTCTCAAAAACTCGCGCGCAAATAACAGTCGGCGCGCGCGTCAGGTGCAGAACCGTCCGTTTCATGCGCGGCCGATTTTTTCATGTCAGAAGGCCGCTCCACAGCTTGTGACCGACGGCCGACGCTGCTAGCTCTTGGCGCAGAGCCGGGTTAGCTCAGCGGTAGAGCAGCGGTTTTGTAAACCGAAGGTCGGGGGTTCAATCCCCTCACCCGGCACCGAAATCACCCGCGGCCGGGTTTCGCGATTGGAAAAATAGGTTAATGCAGGACCACATCGCGATAAGAGACCTTGTTTGCGGGTCGCAGTCTGTGCCACACTATCGTGTTCGTAATACTTTGGAGATCAAGCAATGCCTCAGGGCAAGGTTAAGTGGTTCAATCCGACGAAAGGCTACGGCTTCATCGAACCGCAAGAAGGCGGCAAGGACGTCTTCGTGCATATTTCAGCGGTCGAACGCGCCGGATTAAGTACTTTGAACGAAGGACAGACCGTTCAGTACGAACTCGTCGAGAACCGTGGCAAGACGTCCGCGGAGAACCTCAAGGTCGTTTGACCCTGAGACCTTTAGGCTGACTTTCTTCGCTTTGCTGTCGTTGAATGGCTGCCCCGGGCGAGACGCCGGTGGATGCAGCAAAGGTATTTTTGTACCTAATTTGACCGCACGAAACGGGCGCCTTCAAAACAGTTTAGTTCAATCCGGGTCGCCGCGCACTCTCTTCACCTCTCGCTGAGGGAGAGGCCAGATCGTCGAACGCGATCCGGCTGAGGGTGCGCGGAAACCACGCATCAACGCATGAGTTTTTGCAGTTCCGGAAACGGCAGGTAAGAAACCCCTTTGCAGGAGTCCTGCACGTCCCGCGGCCGATCGAGAAATCGCTCGAGTTTGCCCGAGGCATAAATTGCCGCGCCTTCTTTTGGCCCTTGATATTTGCCCTCACTATCGCGTGCATTAAAGCGTACGCAAGCCACGTAGCGCGAGCCGCGGCCGGACGAAACCGATTTCAGTCGAGGTGAACTAACTCCCGCATCGCGTACATGACTTGGATCGTTGAGATAGGTCCGCAGAAAGGCCAGCAAGTCAGCCTTGTAGTCGCCGGGATAGATGTTCTGCGCATCCCAACGCGCCTTCAATTCGGTCTCGCTGGGGCCGAGGTCTGCGGCGCAGCCGCCGAGCACCAGCATAGCGGCCAACGGCAAACGGCACCGGACGATAATTGCGAATAATCGGGCTGCACCCATGGATCTATCTTCCAATGCCCGCCCGGCAATCATAGCGGCTAAGTTTAGATCGGCCAAAGTTCAGAATTACAGTGGCATTACGTGCCGATGGTTTGCAAGATAAGGTACCACAAACGCGGCCAAATCCGTGACGAAAGGTATTCCATGATAGATGCGTTCACCCGCCGCCGCTTCGTGACCCGCAGCGCGGCGCTCGCCATCGCCGGCGCCGTCTTACCAAAAAAAGCCGCCGCCGCGGCGCCCGCGGCAGGCAGGCAAGGTCCGGGCGTCTATCGCTACAAGTTGGGCACCACAGAACTCACAGCGCTCTACGACGGCACGTGGTTCTTGCCAATCGACAAAGATTTTGTGCGCAACGCCGGTGCTACCGATGTGGACGCCGCGCTGGCCGCCGCTTTTTTGCCGCCCCGCATATTGCCAATTTCGTTCACTGCGCTCTTGGTCAATGACGGCAGAGGGCTCACGCTGATTGATACCGGTACGGCGGGGCAGGTCGCCGATAGCGCCGGTTTCCTGAATGCGAATCTTGCCGTGGCGGGTGTGAAGCCGGAGAGAATTGACAAAATCATCATCTCGCATTTCCATCCGGATCACATCGACGGCATCAAAACCAAAGACGGCAACAAGGTTTTTCCGAATGCGGAGATCCTCGTGCCGGAGCCCGAATGGGTGTTTTGGATGGACGACGGCAATATGAGCCGAGCCAATGGTGCGGTCCATCACTATTTTCTCAATGCGCGCCGTATCTTCAAAGACATCGCCAAAGAAGTCCGGCGCTTTAGGCCGGGCACCGAGGTCGCGCCGAATATCACTTCGATCCCTGCCTTTGGCCACACACCGGGTCATACCGCCTTTGAGATCCATTCAGGTAATGAATCGCTGCTCGTTCTGAGCGACACCGCGCGTGAGCCGTGGCTCTTCGTGCGCCATCCCGACTGGCAGCCGAGCTACGACATGAATGGCCCGCTGGCCGCGCGCACGCGCAAGGCCATGCTCGACCGCGCCGCAACCGACAAAATGCTTGTCGAAGCCTATCACTTTCCCTTTCCCGCCTGCGGTCATGTGGCCAAAACCAGGACCGGGTACGAGTTAGTGCCAGCACCATGGCAGCCCTTGTAGAAAAGGCCGCCCTCACAAGAGCGGCCTTGCGTCAGATTTAGCGGGTAAGCTCTGCTGCTAATGCCGGCGCGCTCTCCGGCCGGCCGGTCTAAGCTCCATCCCGCTGATCGTTGCTGCTGCGCTCAAGCCCTGCTGGGTGCTGACCGACAACGGTTGCAGCGAAACGGAGTCCCCCGAACCCCCAACGAGCACGTTCGCGCCGGCACCGACGCCAACGGTTGCTTCAGCGCTCGCACCGCCATAGCTGCCGGCAAGCGCACCACGGTGTCGCCAATGATATGTCGGCGCATAGACCGCCCAAACCATTTGACCACCCGACGTAAATCCGAGATCAACGCCGAAACGGCTAATGTATCCCACATAATGTTCGTGGCGGCCGCGGTAGGATGTGAACAGGCAGTCCAGTGCTTTTTGTGAGCCCAAAACGAAACTGACGCTTGGCGCGACCCTGCAAGTGAGCACTCCCGAGCGTACATTCGCTTGCGCCGGGGCCGCGGCCATAACGAAAAGGCCAACCGCGCTTAGCGCCATCATTAACTTCTTCATTTTCTTCTCCTGAAAGATTTTAAAATCTAGCCGTGCTGCCTCAAACGGCAAGCACAACCAAACAGCATTGATCTGCATCAATTGTGGCGTCGGTAAGATAGCGAGAGGCGTTAACCACTGTCATAATCCCCCGTCCACAGCGATGCGAAAAGCTGTCCGAGCCCTCTTACTTTTTATTGAAGTGATTGTCGATCCCGCCGAAGATATTGTCCTTAGAATCCGGCCGCAAATGAAAGCAGTGAATTCAAAGCGTTGCCATTCAGTCGTCATGCCCGGCCTTGTGCCACGGCTGTCCGGTTTAAAATGCAACGCGTTGCCGCGCTCTTTTTTCACCTCTCCCCAGCGGGGCATGACGGCGGTTTTTTGTGGCACGGATCCGATTCGGGGGGCTGCCATCGAGGCCATTTTATGCCTAACCTTTTGGGTTTTCTTCCGTTGTCACCCATCTTGCGGCCGGCTCAGCATCCGGCTTGCTTGCCATCAAAAGGGCAAGACTGTCGCATACAAATTCTTCGTCCCCGATGGATTAGAGGGCCGTCTCGGGTGTTTTTATCGCACGGGCCCTTCCGCGCCATCGTAACTCGCGTCCCATGCCCATTGACAGGAGCTATCCACGATGACCTTGACCCAAGCGCTTCGCACCGCCGGCATTTTGACTGCCGCCGCTCTCCTCATATCCGGCATCAGCCTCAAGCCGGTTCTCGCGATGGGCACCGACAGCCCGCCGCCGCCGAAAAGTGACAGCGGCAAGAAAAAGGTGAAGAAGAAAAAGAAAATGGAAGAAAACAAAGCCATCGAAGAGCAAAACCGGACACTTGCGCAGGAAAAATTCCTGCACGATTATCGTGCCGCGCGGCAGCTCATCCTCGCCGGCAACTACAAGGACGGCATCGCCGCCATGCATGCGCTCGGTCATGACGAGCATCCCGATGTCGCCAATTACATTGGCTATTCCTATCGCAGGATGGGTGATTACGAGGATTCGAAGGTTTGGTATGAAAAAGCGCTCGCCGCCGATGCAAATCACGTCCGCACGTGGTCTTATTACGGCATGTGGCAGATGGAGCAGGGTAACCGTTTGAAGGCCCTGGATGACCTGCAAAAGGTCAAGCTCATCTGCGGCAGCGCGAACTGCGAAGAGTATCACCAGCTCAAAGCCGTGATTGACGGCACGGGGAGCTACTAAGGTTACGCCCGATTCCGACGCGGTGCGGTTTTCAAGGCCGCACCGCGTCGGTTTGCAGTCGTGGCGCGCGAGGGACGACGAGCTAATGTCCCTCGAGGAAGATGTAATTTTCCCAGCTGCGCATTCTGAGCAAGATTTTTCGCAACAGCGAGAGATGTTCCCAGTGCTTGGTATAGATCGCGACTTGAGCAGCCGCGCCGAGTGGAATTTGATAGCCGGTTAGTTTATCTTCGATATCGATCACGGCGAGCGCGCGTCCGCCCTCCGTCAACGCGCCGAAATCGATGAGTTTCCCGCTTGGCTGGAACTGACCGGCCGCAATGGCGCCAAGCACGAAACCTACCTTTCCTCTGAATACGCGCCCCGGCACAGCATCGAAAGCGACCTCTGCTTCATCGCCCTCTTTCACCCGTTGCAGCGCGTTTTGTTGAAAGGCCGCTCCCAATTCTCGATCATCCTTCCCTGTATTCACGAATACCATGACCGGCTGGAGGGGCACCGGCACCACATAAACGCCGGGACGCAGCGCAACTTGGGTGACAAATCCGTCATTTGGTGCCGTTGTTACGGTATTATCGAGGTCATACTGCGCATCAGCCAATTCGGCGCGCAATCGCGCGACCGCAGTATTAACGCCGTCAATATTAGAGGTGTAAGCAAGCCGCGCACGTTCCTCGTCGGCTTTAGCAGCTGTGAATGTTTCTCGTGAGGCGTCCAGATTTCGTGAGAAAGTATCGAGGGTCGCCTGGGCAATCACCTTCTTTTCAAAGAGCTCGGCCTGCCGGTCATAATTCTGCTGCGCGAGACGCAGTTGGGCGTTAGCCCTCTGTGATGTGGCGACCGCTTGATCGACTGATGCTTTCATCTGTTTGACGTTTTGTTCGGCTTCCGCAAGCGCCGCCTTTTTCTGATCGACGACATATTGATAGGGCGCCGGGTCGATCCGAAATAATTCATCGCCTAGCTTGAGCGGCACGTTTGGCCGTACCGGCACCTCAACGACCCGCCCTCTTACTGTTGGCAATATAGGGGTAACCGGAAAATAAATCCGCGCGTTTGTGGTAAACGGATGGTTGTAATTCATCACGAGAAGAAGCAAGGAAAGCCCGACGATGCCGCCAAGGGCTGCCGTTACAATCGACCATTGGTTTACCGGAATCCGGAAAAGCTTGAAGATGACGTAGCAAAACGCAAGATAAAGGAGGACGAGCAGGAGTTCCATCAAACGGCGTCCTTTGTGAGATTGGGATCCGTGTCTTCTATTTTGTGACTGGCTTCGATTTCCTTTTTGGCGATGCGCTCACCTGTCTTTAATCTGACCTCAAGTTCCACGATGCGTTTATCCAATTTCTCCAATTCGCGTTGATGCTCCGGAGCGATATCCGATCCCGCAATATCCTTGGAAAAGCCCCAACCGCGTTCCGGGCGATAGGTCATGGCCCAGATCCAAAGAAACGGCCACAGAGCATGTAGAGTAAATAAACTGACCCATCCGGCGGCATGAATTGCGTCTTGATGCGGATGGTTGCGTGATTTTGCGATTATGTAAGGGACATCGTGAATCGCGATGATGGCGTAAAACAACACCACAACGACAAAAAAAAGCAAAAACAATGCAAAATAGTTGAGGAACGGGTCATGTAGCATTTGATCGGTCGGCCTCGGTCAATTGGGGGACAATTTCTTTGACTCAAGTCAACATCGATAACCAAAGTGCCATCAAATTATGCTTTGAATGAAAAATTGGGATCGGCGTACACTCCCCAGGAGTTCCGCACCGTTGAAACAACCGCCCCAGCGAAACATTCATGAAACGGCATTGCTCATTGAGCGCATCATAGCCGTGTTTCTTTTTCTCGCGCTACTGGCGGGTGTCGCGTTAGTATTGCGGCCTTTTGTCACCGCCATTTTATTCGGTGGCATTATCGTAATTTCGACATGGCCTGTGCATGACTGGCTTTTGCGCAGGGGCTTTTCGAACGCGCTCGCGGCGGCGATTTTAGTCACAATTACGGTGGCATTCATCGTCGTCCCGGCAATCATGATGGCCCCGCGCCTGGGCGCACAATCGGTAGAGCTTTTCAATCGCGGGCAGACTTTTCTCAACAGCGCGCCAGAACTGCCTCACTGGATCGGCAAACTTCCTGTAATCGGCACGAGAATAGATATATTGTGGTCGAAGCTGGTCCATGGACAGATTCAAGAAATTCTCGGTCCATATTCGCAATGGCTGCGCAAAACGGTAGTTGATCTCGGCCGCGCGGTTGCCCAAGCGCTGCTCCAGCTGATCCTCGCGCTCGCACTGGCAACAATGTTTTGGCTGCGCGGTGATGCAATCAGGGAAATTCTCGAAAGCATAGCGCGCCGCTTTGCCGGGCCTTTCGGAGGCAAGATAATGTACTCGGCAGCAGCATCGGTAAGGGGCGTCGCATACGGCGTCGTTGGTACGGCGCTTGTGCAAGCCATCGCGTTGGGTGTTGGACTATTTCTTGCCGGCGTCCCCAATCCGGACGTACTGGCTTTTCTGGCGCTTCTTGTGGCGCTGAGTCAAATCGGAATCTTGCTCGTCGTCATTTGGGGCGGGGCCGCATGGTGGCTTTTCAGCATAGGGGCCACATGGTGGGCTGTTTTCATGATTGTATGGGGACTTTTTGTCTCGCTCGCCGACAACATCATTCGTCCCTTCCTGGTCGGGTTCGGCGTGAGCATGCCTCTCCTCCTGATATTCCTAGGCGTGCTTGGGGGATTCCTTACGTTTGGATTTCTCGGACTATTTATTGGACCGACCGTGCTCGCGATCTTTTATACGTTGCTACAGACTTGGAGACAATCGGCCAATTTCTCGTAGCGTCGCGATACGTACGACCTCGCGCGCTCAGTGCGGGTTAGGCCGAACGGTCGGAATTCTTGCGCCTGACGCCAGCCACTGATCATATGTTTGGAATTTAAGACCAAGCTTGCCGTAGAAGACTCGCAGATAGCCATCCGGACCGCGCGTGACGGCGTCCGGCTCAACTTTCCGCACTTCTTGAGCCAAAACACCGACATAGGCGCGTTCGCCACCGTTGTAGCTGAAGCGGTAGAATCCTATGCCATTGGCAAGATGTCCAAGAAGAACGATATCGTGTTTGACCGCGATATCGGAACGGCGTCCGCCACCACGGCCGCCGCCGCCACCTCCGCCGCGGAATCCACCCCCGCCTCCACCACGAAATCCTCCGCCGGCGCCCGAATGAGCGCGCGGCGCACCGCCACCCATTCCGACAGTGCCTCGTTGAACGGGACGGGCAGCATGACCTGTTCTTGCTCCCTGGCCAGGCGTCGATCTCTGACCTGTCCTAGGTCCTGAGGAAGGCCTTTGTGCCGCGTTGGATCGCTTGTTTGAACTGCGTTTCTGCTGCTGCGCACGCGTACCGCTGCGCTGCTGCTGGGGAGCACGTTTTTGCTGAGCCTTTGCGCGTTCGCCACTGGCCGGGCGCGCAGCTTGGGTTGGGCCACGTTGCCCGCCGGGTTGCCGACCTTGTTCGCTGCCGCGACCGATCGTGCCCGGTTGGCCACCACCGCGAACATTGCGGCTACCAAATCTCTGTTGCACCTTGGCATTGTTGTATCGGACGCCCTGGCGATGCTCCGGCCTATGCTGCCAGCTTCCGGCAATGGTATTTGCGTTTCTCGGGTGGTTTATATGGATGTCACGTCTATTCCAATTAAACCCGCCGCCCCAGTAGTATCGATTTGATGCCCAGCGGCCAAGGGCATAGGCACTGCCGAACGCGATACCAGTCGCGATGACCCCGGTACCAATATAGCTCGGCTCCGCAAAATAGTAGGGTGGGTAATCCGGATAAGGCCATTCGCCATACACGACGGCGGGATCGTAATAAGGCACGTAAACGGTGTCAGGCTCTGTGGGCTCGATGACCACGACTTCCCTACCCCCTTCTTCTCTCCTTGTAACCTTTTGCTCTCTCCCCGAACCTAGTTTGTGATTGGCCTCGGCCTTTAAGCGCAAACGTTGAACGGCATTCATAACCTCCGCTTGTTGCGCGAGAACTGCATCGCCAAGCTTTTGCGTCCAATCCAATTTCGCGCTCATCATTTCCAGAACAGACGGCGTCGCAATCAACGATTTCACGCTTTCATCCCAAGGCTGCTTGTCGACTGCCTCCCTCAATTGATCTCCCTTGAGGTTTTTATTTTCATTAAGCCAGCGTTCCGCCTGTACGACTTCAAGCGGATAGGTCGACGCCATCAAAACCACAGAAAGAAGC
Organism: uncultured Pseudomonadota bacterium; assembly: GCA_963697535.1. GTDB lineage: Bacteria > Pseudomonadota > Alphaproteobacteria > Rhizobiales > Xanthobacteraceae > Pseudolabrys. The sequence goes on from OY969085.1 coordinate 2,882,148, forward strand.
GGATCCGGATACAAAGCAATCGGGGCAACAAGCGCATCTAATTCTTCAGGCCTAAGGACCTGGTCGTTTGAGCCGGATGCAGCCGGCGGCCGTCCCGTGTTCTGCGCGAGCGCGGATGCCGACGCTAGAAGAAGAACTAGAATTACAAACATTCCTACTCGGCAAGACAGTCGGCAAGACAGTCGGCAAGACGGCATGTCAGTCTCCCGCATTAACGGACGAAAACAACGCTCTATGTTGCGTAACATTGCACAGGAATTCGCAACGAGCGTTTTGACAAAACTCAAACAAAGACATGAACGTTTCAAAGACATGAAAGTTTTTGGAACTGACGAACATAGATGATGTGGCCCCACGATTTAACCACACGACCAAAAATTGGAACTTCGTTTAAAATCGAGGCGTATCACGGAACAAAAAGACCGAATGATAGTCGTAAATCAGCAGGGCTTGAGTTGAACAACTTTGACTTGATCTGTTTCGATATCTGTTTCGATGAAGATTCATTTTATTTTGCGCGGACTCGGGCGCTGACAGCGGCATGTCCGTTGCGCTTTTGAGGAGTTTCCAGTGGCAAATTGGTTCGTAACGACCCTGCGTTCTTATCCCGAACTCGCGATCTTCCTATCGCTTGCGGTTGGGTTTCTGGTTGGCCCGCGAAAAGTGATGGGATTTAATCTTGGAAATGTAACGGCGACTTTGATTGCCGCTGTCCTCATCGGGCAGCTGGGTATAACGATCTCGCCAAACGTGAAATCGACTTTCTTTATCCTCTTTATTTTTGCCATCGGTTACGGGGTAGGCCCGCAATTTGTTGCCGGGCTCGGCCGGGAAGGACCGAAGCAGATCGGCTTTTCACTCATCGTCCTGGCGTTATGTCTTATTGTGCCCTACGTCTCGGCCAAGATCGCGGGACTCGATCTTGGTTATGCAGCAGGCCTCTACGCCGGATCGCAAACCATCTCCGCGTCGATCGGGGTGGCAACAGACCAAATTGGCCGTTTGGATTTGCCGGCCGATCAAGCAAAGGCCTTCATCGATCAGATTCCGATCGGCTACGCAGTTACCTATATATTCGGCACCATCGGCTCCGCCATCATCCTTGCCCAGCTGGGGCCGAAACTGCTCGGTATCGACTTACAGGACGCCTGCAAAGAATATGAAAAAATGATGGGCGGTGGCGCCGCCGAGGCTGAACCCGGATTGATTTCCGCCTATCGCACCTTTGAAATGCGCGCCTATAAAATTCCGATGTCAAACGAATGGGTCGGAAAACCCGTTAAGGCGCTTCTTCCCGGACTGCGCGTCTTTGTTGAACGCGTGCGCCGAGGCACGGCGATCATCGAGGCCGATGAAAATGCGGTACTCCAGCCTGGTGATATTATCGCCATTTCTGGTCGCCGCGACATTCTGGTCGATAACATCAATACCAAACTGGAAGAGGTCCAAGATCGGGACCTTCTTGACGTGCAAGCCGAGGTCGTGGATGTGCTTGTAACGAATAAGGAAATAAGCGGCAAAACAATTCAAGAACTGTCCGAACGACCGTTCGCGCGCGGCGTCTATCTTCGCAAAATCACCCGTTCGATGGTCGAGCTGCCAATTCTACCTGCTACCGAAATTCTGCGTGGCGATATCCTGACCCTCGTCGGCGGACGCCCCAATGTCGAACGTGCAATCCAGAACATTGGTTACCCCGACCGTCCTGTGGAAACGACGGACATTGCGTTCCTGGGCGCCGGGATTGTGGTGGGCGGCTTGGTCGGCGCGCTCAGTTGGAAGGCCGGTGGCATTCCAATAAGCCTCACCACGACCGGCGGCGCTCTTCTCGCCGGCCTAGTACTCGGATGGCTGCGCACCATTCGGCCGATTTTCGGCCGCATCCCCAACCCAGCGCTTTGGTTGATGAACACATTGGGCTTGAACGTGTTTATTGCGGTCGTCGGAATCACCGCAGGTCCCGGTTTCGTCGCCGGCTTGAAGGAAGTTGGAATTAGCCTGTTCCTTTGGGGAATCGTTGCGACCTCCGTACCGCTCATCCTCGCGGTCTATATCGGCTATTACGTGTTCAAATTTCACCCCGCCATTTTATTCGGCGTCTGCGCGGGCGCACGCACGACCACGGCGGCGCTCGGCATGGTCCAAGAAACTGCGAAAAGCAAAATTCCGGCGCTTGGCTATGGCATGCCTTACGCCGTCGGAAATACCGTATTGACGATCTTTGGCTTGGTCATCGTCTTACTGTTTGCGTGAATGACCTCAATGACCTCAATGGGAGTGCGCTATGACCGATGTTCTCACGCTCAGAAAATTCGAAGCACTAAGCCCCTTCGAAATCAAAGACGAGCTCATCAAACTCGCCAAATCGACGTCGAGACGAACACAAGCCGCTTTTCTGAACGCCGGCCGCGGCAATCCCAATTGGATTGCTACCAAGCCTCGCGAAGCATTCTTTCTTCTCGGCCAATTCGCTTTGAGCGAGAGCAAGCGTGTACTCGACAATCCCGCGGGTGTCGGAGGAATGCCGGAGGTCAAAGGGATTGCCGTCCGTTTTGAGTTCTTGGCTTGCTCAGCATCCCGACGCGCCAGGCGCATCTTTTCTCTCGGCCACGGTGGCGTTTGCTGTGAACACATTCGAATTCGACCGCGATGCCTTTGTCCACGAGTTGGTCAATTCAATCATCGGCGATAATTACCCCGTGCCGGACCGCATGCTCGTTCACAACGAACGCATCGTGCATGAATACCTCATGTGGGCGATGTGCGGAAAGCCCCGGCCCGCCGGCAAATTTGATCTTTATGCCGTTGAGGGCGGCACCGCCGCCATGTGTTACATCTTCAAATCGCTGAAGGCCAACCGCCTCCTGCATCCAGGCGACACGATCGCGCTTGGCACGCCGATTTTCACACCTTACGTGGAAATGACCCATCTCGAAGATTACGCGCTTGAGATGGTGCAAATCGCGGCGCCGCAGGAAAACAAATTCCAATACACCGACGCGGAAATTAAGAAACTGGAAGATCCGAACATCAAAGCCTTCTTTGTCGTCAATCCGGGAAATCCCACGGGCATGGCGATGAGCAAGGAAACGATCGCGAAAATCGCCACCCTCGTAAAAACAAAACGCCCCGACCTGATGTTGCTTACCGACGACGTTTACGGAACGTTTGTGAATGACTTCCGTTCGCTCCTTGGCGAGTTGCCGCACAATACGATCGGCGTCTATTCGTATTCGAAATATTTCGGCTGCACGGGATGGCGGCTTGGCGTCATAGCCATCCACGAAGACAACATCTTCGACAAGATGATCGCCGACCTTCCGAAATCGGATCTGGCGGCGTTGGACAAACGTTACGGCGCCCTCACGCTCGAGCCACGAAAGATCAAATTTATCGACAGAATTGTTGCAGACAGCCGCGATGTCGCACTCAATCACACGTCAGGGCTGTCGCTGCCGCAGCAAGTGATGATGAGCCTTTTCTCACTGAGCGAGATGATGGACTCAGAAAAGCTCTACCAAAAAGCTTGCATGGACATCGTGAAGAAGCGCTTTTGGACGATGATCGATGAGCTCGGCCTCACGCTCGATCCGAATCAAAATTACGACGCCTATTATGGTTTGATCGACTTTGAATTTTGGGCGCGAAAAAATATCGGCGAGCATGCTGTCGACTACCTCAAAAAGAATATTCACCCCCTCGACCTGGCGTTCCGTTTGGCCGAGGACCATGGGACCGTCTTGTTGAACGGCGGCGGGTTCGAGGCCCCCAATTGGTCGCTCCGGGTTTCCCTGGCAAATCTTTCTGATGACTCTTACGAAGCCATCGCGCGGGGTGTTCGAACGATCGCACGAGGCTATCGGGACGCGTACGACGCATCGAAAAAGACGGCAGAACGCCAAAAAACGTCGGAGAAGGTTTAAGCGATCAGCGCAGCGGAAATTAATTGCATCTGGTGGCTTCTGCGGCCTCATGGTCTTCAACTTTTTTGCGACGATCAAATCATGAAACTATTGGTGCAAGATCTCGTTAAGAGCGCGCCGGAGGTCTTTTTATTTTTGGCAATGGCAATCGGCACATTGCTTGGCCGCGTCCGGATTTATGGGTTTTCCATTGGCGCCACCGCCTGCACCTTGTTGGTGGCCGTGCTCCTTGGGCAATTGGGACAATTTGTCATTCCGTCATTGCTCAAATCGGTGTTGTTTGCACTATTTGTCTTCACGATCGGCTACAGGTCCGGTCCTGAATTTTTTGCCTCGCTCAGTTTACGCACCTTCGCGCAGGTTGCGCTGGCGCTGATCATTGGTGCAACCGGGCTTACCATCGTCATCGCTTTTGCTTACGCATTCCGGCTAGGGCCTGGAACGGCCGCCGGACTCGCCGCCGGCAGCCTCACTCAATCGTCCATGTTGGGCACGGCTTCGGGCGCATTATCCCAACTCAGCCTGCCCGAAAACCTGTTGGCGCAAGAGCAGGCAAATTTGGCGGCCGGTTATGCCGTCACCTATATTTTCGGCTATATTCTTGTTCTGCTTTTCGTGCCCTTTGCCGCTCCGTGGCTGATGGGCATCAACCTCAAGCATGAAGCAGCAAAACTTGAATCCTCTCTCTCGCGCGGCGCGGCACCCAAGCCTACCGGCCTTATTTACCGAAAATTCCAGGCACGCGCGTACCAGGTGTCCACTGCCGCAGGCCGAAGTGTCGGCGAGGTCGAGCGCGAAATCGGCCGGCGCGCGGTGATCGAACGGATCGTTCGCGGTCACACAAACATAGAGCCGCATCCCGACGTCACGCTCCGCGCCGCCGATGAAATTCTACTGGCGGGTCCGACGGCCGCGATTATCGCGGCGGAAAAGCTCGTCGGGCCTGAGATCGAAGGCGAGGATGTTATGCGCCCAATCACCGGCGAAATGCTTGATGTGATTGTGGCATCACGCGATCTCCACGGCAGGACTCTTGCCGACGTCGCCGACCGCGTTGGCGATTCCGCACGAGGCGTTTTTCTGCGCGGCTTAGTCCGGCACGGCCAGGACGTGCCGCTGACGCCCAATACGCGAATTTATATCGGCGACGTCATGTCTCTGGTGGGCACAACTCCAAATTTGAGTCGAACAGCGGAGAAGGTGGGACAAGCGCTTCGTTTTACCGACCGCATCGATATGGCCTTTGTCGCGGCCGGCCTGGCCGCAGGGCTGCTGCTAGGCCTGTTGAAATATGACCTGGGTCCCGTCCCTTTGACTCTGGGCGGCGCAGGCGGCGCGCTGGTCGCAGGGCTAATTTGCGGATGGCTCCATTCAAGACGGCGGGCTATTGGCACAATACCGCCGGCCGCGCAGCAGACCTTAATCGATCTCGGCTTAGGCGGATTTGTTGCGATAATCGGGTTGGTCAATGGACAAGCTGCATGGGCTGCAATTCAGGCGCACGGGCCTCTGCTCTTGATGGTGGGACTTGTCGTGACCCTCACACCTCTCATCGTAGGCACCTTGTTTGCTTTTCGAGTCTTGGGGATGAACCCGGTTATTATTTGCGGCGCGCTAGCCGGTGCCATGACGGTCGATGCCGCCGTGAGTGGATGCTGCGAGGTCGCCGAAAGCCAAACGCCAGTGCTCGGCGTCGCAGTGCCCTACGCCGTCGCCAATGTCGTTTTGACGGTGCTGGGACCGATCATTGTGGGTCTTACAGCGGTTAGCTAGTGGAGTGGATTTGACATTCGCTACCCACCTGGCCGCAAGCTCGCGAAGCGAATGTCAAATCCAAAACTCCACTAGCAGTCTGCTGAAAAACCCCTCGCTTTGGCAAATGTTTTCTGATTCTGTTTTCCGATCAGGAAATGGTGGGGGCTGGCATGCGCGGGACATTTGTGGATCAGGGCGGGTTGTTTTCGTACCTCTCGCCGGAAGCGCGGGTGCCGAAGCATCATCCGCTGCGGAAGATTCGTGCGCTTGTACGCGATGTGTTGCGCGATTTGAACCGCAGCTTTGCGGGGCTTTACGCACGCGAGGGGCGTCCCTCGATTCCGCCGGAGCAATTGTTGAGCGCGCTGCTCCTGCAGGTGTTCTACGGTATCCGCTCGGAACGTCAGTTGATGGAGCAATTGGATTACAATCTTTTGTTCCGCTGGTTTGTGGGGCTTTCGCCGGATGATCGCGTGTGGGATGCAACCACGTTTACGAAGAACCGGGAGCGGCTCCAGCAAGGCGAAGTGTTTGGCAAATTCATGAGCAAGCTTTTGCATCATCCGCAGGTTAAGCCGCTATTGTCGGATGAACATTTTTCCGTGGATGGCACGCTGATCGAGGCATGGGCCTCACAAAAGAGCTTTCGTCCCAAGGACGGCTCGGGCGATGCTGACGGTGGCGCCAACTTTCATGGTCAGACGCGCAAGAACGACACGCATGCGAGCCGCACCGATCCCGACAGCCGTCTTTATCGCAAGGCAATGGGGCGCGAGGCGAAACTCTGCTTTCTCGGTCACGCCACCATGGAGAACCGGCACGGTCTGGCGGTGGCCGGCCTGGTCACGCCGGCCTCCGGCACCGCCGAGCGGCGCGCTTCCGAGACGATGCTCAAGGCCAAAGCCAAAAAAGCCAAGAAAGCCGGCCGCCGCATCACGGTGGGCGAAGACAAGGCCTATGACACCGCCGATCACGTGGCGAAGTTGCGCGCCATCAATGTCACGCCGCATGTGACGCAAAACAACAGCCTCACTTCAACCGGCAAGCGGCGCAAGAGCGCCATCGACGCGCGCACCACGCGGCACGAAGGCTACGGCATGTCGCAATCGCGCCGGGCGATGATCGAATGCATCTTCGGTTGGGGCAAACAGCACGGCACCATGCGCAAGACCAAACATCGCGGCCTCGCCAATGTCGCGGCCGACTTCCTGCTTAATCTCATCGCCTACAACTTAATCCGCATCCCCAAACTATTGGCGGCGTAGGCGATCCGGTATCCGGGAAGCGACAAGCGCACGACGCAAAAGAACCCGCAATCCAGCAAAGGCAGCGGCCGACCATCAAATACACCCGGCCGCCGATCGACAAAAAGGACAGCAATGCCTCAATTTTTAGGTTTTTCAGCAAACTGCTAGAAACTTATATTTGGCTCATGGTCTTTCGATTCAAACATTCGCAAAAGATCCCCGCCGAAATGGGTAGCGAATGTTTGAATCGGACCACTAGACTAGCCACTAGTTTCCCTTAAAATCCAGGCGTAATAGTCCGCATCAACGCTTTCGACCGGCAACACGATCACTGACGGTGTCGTGTAACGATGCATGTCCTTGACCGCCGCCCTGACCGCCTCGGCCAAGGAAGCCCGGGTCTTGAATATCGTGACCGTCTCTTCCGCCCGCTCGATCTTGCCCTCCCACCAGTAGTGCGAAATCATCCCCGGCAAGATATTGACGCAGGCTGCGAGCCGCCGGCCGACGATGGCGGCGCCGGCCCGTTCCGCCTCGACAATCGAGGGCCAGGTCGTATAGACGAGCACCGCGCGCTCCATCGGGTCTAAATCTCCATGAATCGGCCAGCCCCACGTCATCGGCACATTGCCTTCATAGCCAGTCAGACAGCGGAGGCACGCTCCGCCCATGCGCAACTCGAAAAGCGATACGGCAATACGAATCCTCACAATGCCGACGTTATCGTCGCCTTGGGGGGTGATGGCCTGATGCTGCAAACTCTGCACAAGTTCATGAAATCCGGCAAGCCGATCTACGGCATGCACCGCGGCACGGTCGGTTTCCTCATGAATGAGTTTGCTGAAACGGATCTGCGCGAACGCATCGCGGCTGCGCAAATGACGGTCATCCATCCGCTGCTCATGCACGCCGTCGATGGGCAAGGCCGCGTGCACGAGCATCACGCCATCAACGAGGTGTCACTTTTCCGGCAGAGCGCGCAAGCGGCACATATGCGCATTCTCATCGACCGGCAGGAGCGCCTTGCCGAACTCATCGCCGATGGCGTGCTGGTCGCGACACCCGCCGGCTCCACCGCCTATAATTTGTCCGTTCAGGGCCCCATCATTCCGATTAACGCACCCCTGCTGGCGCTCACGCCGATCAGTCCGTTTCGGCCGCGTCGCTGGCGCGGCGCACTCCTGCCGGACAAAGCCAAGGTCACCATTGAGATCACGGAGGCCGACAAGCGCCCTGTGGCCGCTGTTGCCGATCATGACGAGGTGCGTTCGGTACACGCAGTCGACATCAGCATGGATTACGGCATCGCCATCAACCTGTTGTTCGACCCCGGACATAATCTCGACGAACGTATCTTACGCGAGCAATTTGGATTCTGAGCATGGGCCCTCGATCGCGCGTCGCTAAATCCGTCGCATGGGATTGGTGAGCGCCAAGAAGAATCCGGCGGCGGTGAAACCGGCGATTAAGAAGAACGCGGCGCGGAACGCCTCGGTGATATCGGCTTGCACCACCGCGCGCTGAATTGTGGTCAGAGACGATACCGCATGCGAACCGCGCTCAACCATCACGCCCAATATTCGGGCCGCTTCCGGGTTCTTGATCGTCAGAAAGGCAAATAACACTGTGCCCACAAGCGCCGTGCCGAAGGCGGCGCCGATTGAACGTGAAAACTGCACGGAGGCCGCCGCCTGACCCAGCCGCGACGTACCGGCCGTGCTTTGCACCGTCACTTGCACAACGCCCATCACCGTGCCCATGAAAAGCCCGTTCGACAGCAACAAGAATGCGAAAGCAGCCGTGCCGAGAGAGGGGGCCCAAAGCGCGAGCAGCACCATGTTGGCGGTAAGTAATGCAAGGCCCGTCACGGGAAAAACCATGGTCCGGCCCGTCAGGCTTACGAGACGCCCGGTCACCAGTGAACCGGTCCCAATGCCGACCGTGAGCGGTAGCAACAACAGGCCGGTCGCCGAAGGGGACGTGCCACGGACGACTTCGAGATAGACCGGAAGGAAAGTGATCAACGACACCAGCGCAGCGCCATGGCAAGCCGCCATCGCATCGCTCCGCCAGATTGCCGGCATGCGTAACAGCCCGAATGGGAGGAGTGGCGCCGCGACTCGATTTTCTTGCCGAACAAGCAGAACGAGTGCCACGAGTCCCGCTGTCAACAAGCCGACCGCCATTGGTAAATCGCCGATATCGGCGCGTTGCACTTGTTCAAGGGCAAGCAATGTCGTTGCCACAAAGACGGTAAAGTACAGCAAACCGCCGCGATCGGCCTGCCAGTTCGAGCGATCCGATTTGCTCACGGGCAATCGCGCGGCGAGGATGAACGCGCCGATCCCAAGGGGAACATTGATGAGAAAGATCGCCTGCCAGCCAAAATGCTCGGTCAGAATACCACCGGCCACGGGTCCAAAAGTGTTCGCGCTCACGGCGACGGCCGCGATATAGCCTTGGTAGCGCGCCCGCTCTCGCGGCGCGATCGTTTCGCCGATCAGCGCCTGCGACAAAGTCATCAGACCGCCGCCGCCAAGCCCTTGCAATAAACGCGCGCCGGTCAGCAGCAAAATCGTGGGCGCGGCCGCGCATAAAATTGACGCGACGATAAACACCGTCAGAGCGGCGAACAGCATGCGACGGCGTCCGAAGGCGTCGCCCAACCGGCCGTAAATTGGCGCCGCGACGGTCGTCCCAATCAAATATGCGACCACCACCCACGATGCACGTTTCACATCGCCGGTTGCCGCTGCGATCGCCGGTAAAGCGGTCGCGACAATTGTCTGATCCGCCACTGCCAAAAACATCGACAGCATGATCGAGGGAAACACGGTCAGGAACGCCGGATTCGACTCACGGACGCCGTGCTCCGCACCGGGAGAGGTCGGTTGCTGGCCGGGTGCGTTCGACAATGGCAAAGTCCTAGGATCGCCGCTCAAGCGCACTGTTATCAGTGCGCCATCAAAACGGGCAAAGAGGCATTGGCTAAAATGTGACGCGTCGCCCCACCGAACATCATCTGGCGCAAGCGGCTCTGGGTGTACGCGCCTTTGATCAAGAGATCACACCCCAGAGAAGCCGCTTGTTCAAGAATAACCTCTCCAGCCGTTCGGGAGTTGGAGGGCACGGCCAAGGCGGTTGCTTTGATGCTGTTGCGAACCAAATGGAGCGTAGCCAAATCGCCCGATGGGCCCGGTGTCGTAGCACCTTCGATCGTCAAAACGGTGACTTTCTGCGCCTGCCGCAAAATGGGCATGGCAAAGGCATGGGCGTGCGCCTGCTCGGTGCTGCCGTTCCAAGCGATCAAAACGTTGCGTCCGATACTTTGCGGCGGCTTTAATGTCTTCGGCACGATCAGCACCGGTTTGCCGCTCTCGAATAACGCCGCCTCCAAAGGCGGCATGCGCGGATTTTTCGGCTCCGGCCCCGGACGGCCAAGAACGATGAGGTCGAACACGCGGCCATAGCTCCCGAGAAACGCGTCATCGGCGGCTTCCGCACGCGGCCAACCATAGGAATAAACCGCCGGGCCCGCCTGCGCGCGGGCGACATCGTGCTTTCGCATAAAGTCCTCAAACAGGGCTTGCGCGTGGCGGACACTGTCTTCGCTGAAGACGTCGGAGATCGCCAAACTGCTGACCGGCTCCACCATCACATAGGTCCCCGGCGAGGGCCGCACAACGAAACCTTCCATGTAGCTGTCGAAGAGGCGCGCGGTCAGCCGGGCGGCTTCCAATACGGCCGGCATGGCATCATGGTCTTCGGTCGGGATCAAAATCGTCTTCATGAAAACCCTCGGAGGAGGAATTCGGTCTGGGCCGAACATCGCCCGGCCGAGTATTGCCCGAAATTTTGCCAAACACCATCGAGTTGCCTCGGAAACGATCATACGCTAGTGGTCCGATTCAAACATTCGCTACCCATTTCGGCGGGGATCTTTTGCGAATGTTTGAATTGAAAGACCATGAGCCAAATATAAGTTTCTAGTGGAGTTTTGGATTTGACATTCGCTTCGCGAGCTTGCGGCCAGGTGGGTAGCGAATGTCAAATCCACTCCACTAGGCGAAATAGCCGGTTTATCAGGCGCGGGCCGCGCCTCGAGAAAATCCGGTCGGCCGAAATCGACGCCGCAGCGACAAGAGCAGCGCGGTTCGTCAATCGATTCCTCCACAAGGAGATGCGGGATGACGGAAATAATTCAGCGGCATAGACGCGGCGGCCTTTATTTCGAGGACATGGAAGTGGGGAAGGTTTATGAACATCCTCTCACCCGTACCGTGACGCAAATGGACAACATGTTGTTCTCCAACATGACGCTGAACCCGCAGCCGCTGCATATTGATCGGCACTTCTGCGAACAGGAGACCGAATGGGGCCAGCCGCTGATGAATTCGCTGTTCACCCTCGGCCTGATGATCGGCATCCAGGTTTCCGACATGACGGTCGGCACCACGATTGCCAATCTCGGCATGACCGATGTGAAATTTCCCAATCCGCTGTTCGAGGGCGATACCGTGCATTGCGCGACGACGGTCGTCTCGAAGCGCGAATCGAAATCGCGTGCCGGCGCCGGTATCGTGGAATTTCATCACCGGGCTTTCAAACAGGACGGCACGCTGGTGGCAGAATGCCATCGCAGCGCGTTTATGCTGATGCGGCCGAAGTAAGCCGCCGTGCGACAACCGTTCGAAATTCTCAGCGAAATTTCGGACGTCAATCGATCAAAAAAGCGGTATTAAACGCGGCGTAACCGGCAAATTTCATGCGCTCTCTTCTTTTCGTACCCGCCGATGGCGGGCCCAAGCTCGACAAGGCGATGGCCAGCGGCGCCGATGCCGTTATCATCGATCTTGAAGATTCCATCGCGCCCCAGCGCAAGCCGCAAGCGCGTGCGGCCGCATTGTCCTTTTTGAAAAAGGCCGCTGCACAAAAAGACCGTCCGCGCTTGCTCATTCGCGTCAACGGTCTCGACACCGGCATGACCGACGACGACCTTGAAGCCATCGTGCCGGGCCAACCCGATGCCGTGATCTTGCCGAAAGCCGAAGGCGGAAAAAGCGTCATCCATCTCGACGCCAAGCTCACCGCCCGCGAAGCCATTGCAGGTCTTGCAGAAGGCTCGATCAAGGTTCTGGCCCAGTCGGTGGAATCAGCCGCGGGACTCTTTCTCGCCGGCACTTTCGGCAATGCCAGCCGGAGACTGATCGGAATGACATGGGGGCCTGAAGATCTCGCGGCCGAACTCGGCGCCGAGACCAATCGCGATGCCACCGGCGAACTCACGGGCCCCTATCGTCTTGCACGCAACATGTGTCTTTATGGCGCGGCCGCGGCAAAAGTGCCGGCGATCGAGACCGTCTACGTGGATTATCGAAACACCGAAGGCCTGCGCCGCGACACTGAAACGGCGCGGCGCGATGGTTTCACCGGCCGCCTGGCCATTCATCCGGCGCAGGTTGCGATCATCAACGCTGTGTTCACGCCGAGCGAAACCGAAATCGCCAAAGCAAAGGCCGTGGTGTCCGCCTTTGCCGAACAGCCAGGCGCCGGCGCGGTCGGCATCGACGGCAAGATGTACGATCGCCCGCATTTGGCGCGCGCGCAAACGCTGCTGGCACGGCTAAAGAATTAGGCAGGTCGTTGCGTTAACAGCGCCCGCTACGACGATTTATAGACCTTTAGCGGGTCGAAGGCCTTATCGCCATCACGAAAATCGAGTTTAAGCGTTCCCTTCTTGCCAAGCGGCACCGCGCGATAAAAACACGACTTCCGGCCGGTGTGGCACGCGCCTGCGCCTTGCTGCTCGACCTTGAGCCAGAGCGCATCCTGGTCGCAATCGACGCGCAACTCGACGACGCGTTGCATATGACCGGAGCTTTCGCCTTTTTTCCACAAAGTCTTGCGCGACCGGCTGTAGTACCAGGCCTCGCCGCTCGCGATCGTCTTGGCCAGCGCCGCGGCATTCATATGGGCAACCATCAACACCTCGCCGGAGCGATTATCGGTCACCACAGCCGTTATCAGTCCGTCCGCGCCGAATTGCGGTGCGAAGGTCAGGCCTTCTTCGATGTCGTGCGTCGAGGCGGACAAACATTTCCCCCGCTCTTCACATAACAATTTCTGTTTATCGATCGCCGCCGCGCAACATCGTCATAAAGCGGACCAGTTCTTTCGGGTCGTCGCGAAACGCCCCGGTGAAATGCGTCGTCACCGTCAACGCGCCGGGTTTGCTTACGCCGCGCATCGACATGCACATGTGCTCGGCTTCGATCATCACCGCAACGCCGCGTGGCCTGAGAATCTCATCAATCGCGGTCGCGACCTGCGAGGTCAAATGTTCCTGCGTCTGTAAACGCGTTGCATAGACATCGACGAGCCGCGCGAGTTTTGACAGCCCGACGACGCGATCGACCGGCATATAAGCGACATGCGCCCTGCCGAAAAAAGGCATCATGTGATGTTCACAATGCGAGTTGAATGTGATGTCCTTCACCAGAACGAAATCATCATAGCCGGCGGTTTCGCTAAACGTGCGGTCAAGCACATCGGCCGGACATTCGCGATAACCTTGAAATATTTCGTCGTAAGCATCGACCACGCGCTTTGGCGTTTCCAGAACGCCTTCCCGCTTCGGGTCGTCGCCGGCATAGGCGATCAGCGTGCGAATTGCGCCTTCGGCCTCCTCGCGCGACGGGCGCGGACCCGCGGGTTGCGGCACCGCCCGCACATGCTCTGACAAGCCCTGCTTGGGCCACGGCTTTACGTTCGTGTTTTTTGCGTCCATGACGGTCTCTCCGTTCGACCGGTTCCCGCGCCATCGTGGCAAAGGGTCCGGGAGTGTCACCGGGGTGGCCGCGCCGCTCAACCCCGTTGGCTCTTAAAGGCCAATGTGGAGCGTCAGGACGCCGCATTCCCATCGTTTAATAATCATGTGCCCGGCAAAAACTCGCGCCGCCGGACCGCTCCCTATATATTAGTTTAACGGGCGCGAGGCAATCCAATGGGCGCGAGAATCCGAATGTGTGCGAGAATTGGTGAAAATCGCGATGCTTAGCAATGTTTACAACAACGAAATTCTGGCGTTGGCAGGCAATATACCACGTTTGGGCCGTTTGCCCGCGCCCGATGCCAGCGCGACCGCGCATTCGAAATTATGCGGCTCGACAGTAACCGTGGATCTGAACTTGGCCAACGGGGCGGTTTCCGATTTCGCCCACGAAGTGAAGGCCTGCGCGCTCGGCCAGGCTTCGTCCTCGATCATGGCGCGCCATGTCATCGGCGCGAAACCGGCCGAATTACGTGTATTGCGCGAAACGATGCGGAAGATGTTGAAAGAAAATGGCCCCGCGCCGAGCGGCAAATGGGCCGATCTTGCAGTCCTCGAACCCGTGCGTGATTACAAAGCCCGCCACGCTTCTACGATGCTGACCTTCGACGCCGTCGTTGCCGCTCTCGATAAAATTGCGAAAGAGCCTATCGCTTAAGCAAAACGGGCGCGAATCATTTTGCCGACGCGACACTGCTCGCCGTTGCGGCATCCAATCGGGCATGGACATTGCGGGGCGTTGCGCAATGCGAGGCGAGCTGCGGCAGGCTGCGCTGCACGCCGGTATTGCCGATCCGAATGCTTGTTTTTGACTGTGCGCTTTTGGTTTGAATCGTCAGAGAACGCTGGCCTTCCGCCAATCGATCGATCACCGCCGCCGGAACCGCGCCGCTCGCATAAGTGAGCAATTCTTGCGGTTCCCCCTTCTGCAACGAGGACACGACCTTCAATCTCAGCTGCTGGCCGCCAGACCGCAATATGACGGCGCGGAGCGCTTCCGGCAGCGGTGCGCTTTCCCGCGCGTGGCGCCGCTCGATGTAGCTGATGTCGTAGCTGCCGCTTTCCGAGCCGCAAGAAAACAACAGATCGAAATCGCCCACCTCATCGCCTTCAATCGTCAAAGGATGGCGGCGAGCCAGTATCGTGGCGCCGGATCGATCGATGACGGCCCAGGCCTGTTCGCTGATCTCGCTCGCAAGCGACCCATCGCTAACGAGCTGCATGGCCGGCGGCGTCGGCGACAGCGCCGCGGCAAAATTGAGCCCCGTCGCGCGGTCCGGCGCGTCGGTGGCCACCCGCATCCGCTGCAACTCCTCGCGCGACAGCAGATGCATCGGCTCCCATGGCGGAATGCGCAACGACAAATCGAGCACGTCGATAGAGGCTCCCATCTCCATCGTATATTGCGCCAGCCTGCCAATATCCTGCTGCACCAACACCAAATCTTCGGCCGAATAATGAGCCGCGGTTGGATCGTCGCGGCGATCGCCAAGCCAGATTTGATGGACCATCACACGCGCTTCATCCGGTACCATGCGGCGGACGCCCGCGAGCAGCACGAAGGCACACATGGACTCGCAATCCGCACCGGGCGATATCGTCCCGTAGGACACGCCGGCAATTTCCGTAACGCCGACGACATGGCCGACCGTTGTATCAAGTCCCAATCGACGGATTTCACGCCCAAGCGCAATCGCTCCGTGGACCGAACCGCCATCGGAGTCGAGCGCGAGCATCGCTCCAGCCACATTGCGCCCGCGCGTCAAGCGTTCAAATTCGTGCGGTGTATCGGCCGTAACGGCGCCGAATGCGGAGATTATCGATTTGCATTTATCGGAGCAGCCGTCAGGAGATCGTTCTCGATAAAAGTAAAAGCGCATCGGCTGCCCGCGATCCACTGCGCGCCCGGCCACAGGCCATAAAACGGCGGACGGCACCAAAACAAACGCCAGCAGAAATGACAGGATACGACCCATTGATTTCCCCCTTATTTCTCATCAAGCCTTTTTGTTTTTAAGTGCTTTGCTTATGTGTTTATTTGCGCAAGCACAATTGTTGCGGCTGACTTAAGAACCCCCCTTACGCCACCTTTAATTTCTCAGCGTAGATGCGGTGTTTAGTTAAAGAAAACGGCCGCTCAAGGGATTCATTGTGGCAAATCTTGAGCGGCGCGACTGTGGGAACTTTGCTCACAAACAGCGCGGAACCTTGTCGCGTATGGGAACTCTCGTGAACAGCCGTCGCAAAGCTTACCCAGGATCAGCGCCATTGAAAAACCTGCCGCGAATCGCGGGCCGCGTGCTGCTCATGTTTTATCGTCTTACGCTCTCGCCGGTTCTCGGGCCGCACTGCCGGCATCTGCCGAGTTGCTCGCAATATGCCGATGAGGCCGTCGCCCATTTCGGTCTTTGGGCCGGCGGCTGGATGACGCTCGCGCGCATTATGCGCTGCCACCCTTGGGGCACCGATGGTCTTGATTTTGTGCCCGCATCCGTGCCGGTCGGCGCACGCTGGTGGCTCCCCTGGCGTTATGGCCGTTGGCGCGGGACCAATGAAACGCCGCCTCCGTAAGGTGGAACAAACGATATTGCTTCGTCCGGATCATTTGCTATATCGATTCTGACATCACGCTTACCTGCATTCGTAGGCAGCGAGTGAGCGAAGGAGATTCCCATGGCCGACCCAATCGGCAGCGCAGGCGCGGCGGCAGAAAAAGCCTCCCGCCAATCCGTCACCCTCACCTTTCCCGACGGCGCTGCGCGCCAATATCCGGCCGGCACGACGGGCCTTGACATCGCCAGGGAAATCTCCCCTTCGCTCGCCAAGCGATCGGTGGCGATGGCACTCGACGGTGCGCTGGCCGATCTGAGCGAAGCCATCCGGCGCGACGCCAAAATCGAATTCATTTCGCGCGAGGATCCGCGCGCGCTCGAATTGATCCGCCACGACGCGGCGCACGTGCTCGCCGAAGCGGTACAATCATTGTGGCCGGGCACGCAGGTCACCATCGGCCCGGTCATCGAGAACGGCTTTTTTTACGACTTTTACCGCAGCCAGCCGTTCACGCCGGATGACTTTTCGATCATCGAAAAGAAGATGAAGGAAATCATCGCCCGCGACAAACCCTTCATCAAGGAAGTGTGGACGCGCGAACAGGCGGAGAAAACCTTCCGCGGCATGGGCGAGATGTTCAAGATCGAGCTGGTCCACGCCATTCCGGAGGATCAGCCAATCAAAATATACAAGCAAGGCGACTGGTTCGATCTTTGCCGCGGCCCGCATATGACCTCGACGGGCAAGATCGGCAGCGCCTTTAAGCTGATGAAAGTGGCCGGCGCCTACTGGCGCGGCGACAGTAATAATCCCATGCTAACCCGCATTTACGGCACGGCCTTTGCCAAACAGGAGCAACTCGACGCATATCTCAAACAACTCGAAGAGGCTGAGAAGCGCGACCACCGCCGCTTAGGCCGCGAAATGGATCTCTTCCACTTTCAGGAAGAAGCGCCGGGCTCGGTGTTCTGGCATGCAAAAGGCTGGTCGCTGTTTCAGGCGCTGGAAAATTACATTCGCCGGCGGCAAACGGAGGCCGGCTATCTCGAGGTGAATTCGCCGCAACTTATGGACAAGGGACTGTGGGAAACCACAGGTCACATCCCGACCTATTCGGACATGATTTTCCTCACGCAGCAGCGCGACGAAGATGAGCGCGTCTATGCGGTCAAGCCGATGAATTGCCCGGGCCATGTCCAAATCTTCAAGAACGGCTTGAAGTCGTATCGCGATCTGCCGCTGAAGATCGCCGAATTCGGCAAGGTTCACCGCTTCGAGCCATCCGGCGCGTTGCACGGGCTTATGCGCGTGCGCGCCTTCACCCAGGACGACGCGCACGTCTTCGTTACGGAAGAACAAATCGCCGCCGAAGTTCTGGCGATGAATGAATTAATCCTCGCGATCTACGAAGACTTCGGCTTCTCCGACGTGCGTATCAAATTTTCCGACCGCCCTGACAAACGCATCGGTGACGACGCCGTTTGGGACAAAGCCGAAGCCGCGCTGATGGCCGCGCTCAAAGCGTCCGGCCGGCCCTGGACCCTCAACAAAGGTGAAGGCGCTTTTTACGGCCCGAAACTCGAATATGTGCTGCGCGACACGATCGGCCGCGAATGGCAATGCGGCACGGTGCAAGTCGACCTCAATCTGCCCGGCCGATTAGGCGCTTTCTATGTCGACGAGCATTCGAGCAAGGTTACGCCGGTGATGCTGCATCGCGCGATGTTCGGCTCGCTCGAACGCTTTACCGGCATTTTACTCGAGCACTATGCGGGTCATTTGCCACTATGGCTTTCGCCGACGCAGGCCGTCATCGCCACTATCACCTCCGAAGCTGACGATTATGCGCGCGAGGTCGTCGAAGCCGCGCGCGGTCAAGGCCTGCGTGTCGAGGCCGACCTGCGCAACGAGACGATCAATTACAAAGTGCGCGAACATTCGCTGGCCAAGATTCCGGCACTGCTCGTCGTCGGCAAAAAGGAAGCGGCCGAGCGCACCGTCTCCATCCGCCGTCTCGGCAAGGAGGGGCAGAAGGTCATGCCGCTTGATGAGGCGTTAAAAGCGCTGGTTGACGAAGCAGTCCCGCCGGATGTGAAGGGGGCGCGAAGCTCGCCTCGCCGCTGACGCGGCGCATCCCGCCGCCCTCACCCGCCTCGCCGCTGACGCGGCGCATCCCGCCGCCCTCACCCGCCTCGCCGCTGACGCGGCTCGGCACCCTCTCCCGCTCCGCGGGAGAGGGGAAGACAGTGCGGCGCCCACTGGTCCGAGCGCTCATCCGCCGTTACAGGTGCTGCGACTTAATGTAAGCGGCCAAATTCGCCGCCTCATTGCGGGTCAACGACATATTGGGCATCACCGGATGCGGATTCAGCAAAAATAGCGCCAGCCTTGCAGCGTCGAAGCGCGGATCTGTGGCGATGCTCGAAAAAGGCGGCGCCTCTGTACTGCCTTTTGTCTGATCCGCGGCAACGACATGACAGCCGGCGCACCAGCGCTTGGCGATTTTTTCGCCCTCCTGGACATCGGCTGCCCAAGCAGCGTTCCACGAGACCGCGGACAAACCTACGAAAAACAAAGCAATGGCCGTTCCCGTTAAACATCTCTTTGGTTTCATAACTCTCCTCAAAAATGTTACTCGCAAGCACAATAGCAGCCCGGCAAGGCTGACAAGATTATCCGAGCCGGCGCATACTTGTTGCCGCCTTCCTGCCGCGTGGCGGGACATCGGCGCCGCCCGGGGCTGTAGGCGCCGCAGGGACCACCGGCAAATTCAGATGCGACAGAAAACGTTCCGCCCAGTGGGCCAGATCATTGCGGGTCAGGATTCGAAAATTGTCCCGATAACGGTCCTGCCGCTCCTCCTGGGACATTCCCAGCGCGCGATTGATGGCGATGGCGACGCCCTCAGGATCGTATGGATTGACCAAAAGCGCCGCCGTACATTCATGCGCGGCGCCAGCAAAGCGCGACAATATCAGCACGCCTGGGTCATCGGGATTCTGCGCGGCCACATATTCCTTCGCCACGAGATTCATCCCGTCCCGCAGCGGCGTCACCAGTCCGGCTCGCGCGGCGCGATAAAGGCCGGCAAGCGCGGTGCGGCTATGAGCTTTATTGATGTAACGCACCGGCGTCCATGAGGCCTCGCCATAGGCGCCGTTGATGCGGCCGACCGCCTCGCCCAGCGCGCGGGCCATGTCGGAATATTCGGGAATGCCCGAGCGGCTGCGCGGCGTGATCTGAAGATAGGTGACCTTGCCGCGCCAATCCGGAAAATTGGCAAGAAAGCGCTCGAACGCATTCATGCGTTCGGGTAGACCTTTGCTGTAATCAAGGCGATCGACGCCGATAATCATGACGCGCCCGGATAGACTGTCCAGCACCTCGCGCACAAAGCGGGTCTCGACGGCGCGACGCGCAAGGCGCGCGAAGGCTTCCGTCTCGACGCCGACCGGAAACGTGCCGATATGCACGGCACGATTGCCGAACATGAAACTATTGCCGCTTCCCCACGGCAATCCGCATTCGTTGGCGATGTAGCGCGAGAAATTCGCGGCGTCGACATCCGTTTGAAACCCGACCAAATCGTAATGACAGAGCGCCGGAATCAATTGATCATGATTGGGCAGAGCCGTGAGGATTTCCGGCGGCGGAAACGGCACGTGAATGAAAAATCCGATCTTGTTGGCGCGCCCGCGATCGCGCAGCGCCTTGGCGAGCGGGATCAAATGATAGTCATGCACCCAAACGATATCGTCGGGCCGCAGCAAAGCCTCCAGATGGTCGGCGAAGTACCTGTTGACGCGGAAATATCCGCCGAGATCGCGGCGGGTGAACTCCGCGAGATCGAGGCGGTAATGCAGGATCGGCCACAGCACGCGGTTGGCAAATCCATTGTAGAATTCTTCGAAATCGTCCCTGCTTAAATCCACGGTGACATAGGCGACATTTTCGTGGATCATCGATTTCGGCGGACCTGCTTGTTGTTCGGCAACGCGGCCGCTCCAGCCGAACCACACGCCGCCATATTTCTTGAGTGCCGGCCGGATAGCCACTTCAAGTCCGCCGGCGCGCGCGCCACTGTCAGGAACGCCAACTCTGTTCGAAACTACGACGAGCCGCGCCAATACCGATCTCCCCAATTACGCGAAAGCTTGATCGCGGTTAATACCAAGCCGGACATCGAATAGGTTTGCGGGAAGTTTCCCCATAATTTGCCCGTGACCGGGTCTATATCTTCGGACAAAAGCCCGTAACGATTTCGCAACCGAAGCGCATCGATAAACATCTCGCGCGCTTCTTCGTGCCGCCCCATATCCCAGATTGCATCGATTAGCCAAAAACGGCAAATCAAGAAAGCAGTTTCTGGTAAACCAAAATCATCGGCAGCCGCATACCGCATAACGTGAAAACCGCGCCGAAGTTCATCTTCGATCGCCTTGACGGTGGACCCCAGACGCGGATCGTCGGGCGGCAGCAGCCCGAGTTCGCCCAGCAATAAAGAACTGGCGTCGAGGTCGTCGCTTTCGAAAGCAGCGGAAAACGCCTTGCGCTTTGGACTCCACGAGCGTTTGAGCACCTGTTCGCCGATTCGATCGGCGTGATCGCCCCAATAGCGCGCACGATCGGTGAGGTTGAGATGCCTCGCTATCATTTGCAAACGCTGGCAGCCGGCCCAGCACATCGCGGCGGAATACGTGTGCACGCGCCGTCGCCCGCGATATTCCCAGATACCGGCGTCTGCTTCGAGCGCGAATTTGGCCGCCTGCTCGCCGAGCGGTTCGATCACGTGAAAGAGCGATGTATCACCGGGCCGCGGCAGCCGCCGATCGAAAAACATGGGCGTGGCCGCCATGATAATACTGCCGTAAAGGTCGTGCTGATTTTGATGGACCGCGGCATTGCCAATTCGAACCGGTCCGTCGCCGCCGTAGCCCGCAAGCGCGTCGGCTATGCGTTCATCGAGCGGTTCGGTATGCACCACACCATAGAGCGGACGCAGATTGTCCGCGCGACCGGTGACAATACTCAAGATATACGAAATGAAATTTTCCATCGTACGTGTCGCACCGACGCGGTTGAGCGCCCGTACCACGAAAAATGCGTCGCGCATCCAGCAAAAACGGTAGTCCCAATTGCGTCCTGATCGGGGCGCTTCGGGGATCGACGTGGTGAGCGCGGCGACAATGGCGCCGGTTTCTTCGTAGCTGCAAAGCTTGAGCGTAATGCCGGCACGGATAATTTCGTCCTGCCAATCGATTGAGAAAGCAAGCCGCCGCGCCCATTCGAGCCAATAGTCGCGTGTGCGCTCGTAAAAATCGCGGCTGGTACTCTCAAGCGCGCCTTCGAAAGGCTCATCGATTCCGAACACCATGTAGACGGCGCGGGCCAGCACAAACGAGGCTTCGTTCTCGATATAAGAAAGCGGCGCATCGGTGGTCAGCCGAACCGGCACTTCGTCGCGCCAATAGCGGATGTGATTGCTGCCCGACGAACGCGATGTCACCGGCTCTCCATAGCGGTGCGTCGGACGAAAACGGATGGTGATGCGCGGCATGCCGCCGATCGGCTCGATGATCCGAAACAGCTGAGGCGGGCGATGGGTGCGGCCCAGATTTTGAAACCGAGGCGCAAAATCGGTAACTCGCACCACGGCGCCTTTATCGTCGATCAGTTCCGTGACCACAATCGCGGTGTTGCGTAAATAGTCCGAGCGGGTTTCCACCATGCCCTCAAGCACCACGTCGGTGAAACCCTTCTCCTCATGGCCTGCGAGGAGCCGGCAAAAAACGGGGTCGCCGTCATAGCGCGGCAGACACCACCAGCTGATGCGAGAAGACGGGTCGACGAGCGCGGCGGTGCGCCCATTGCCGATGATGGCGAGGTCGAGGTCGTAATCGGTCATGATTGAATTCGCGCCATGGCGAGCCGGTGCAACGCGCGACGCACGTCTTCCGGCGATGAAAACATTCCGGTGAGATGCGGAAAATGCCGGGCCACAGCAAAGCCCTTTCCACCCAGCTCCGGCAAAATAGCAAATACGGCTTCATCGGTAACATCGTCACCGAGAAAAACCGGGGTGCGGCCGGCAAAAGGCGCTTGCATCATCAGAACACGAACGGCCGTTCCTTTGTCGACGCCGGGCCGTTTGACCTCAAACATCGCTTTGCCGATCAGCAGTTCCGTGTTCTCGTCTGGAAACTGCGCGCGAACCATGTCAACATGCTTGCGCAAATATTCCGCAAGCTGCGGCGCCCGGCGGTAATGAAGAGCCACCGAGTAGCCCTTATCTTCATATTCGATACCGGAATTGGGTGCCGCCGCGACAGTTAATGCGTGCCGCAGTTCGGCGGGCAAATCCGTGACGCGGGACATGGCCACGCCGGTAGCGAGGCGGACTTCGGCGCCATGGCCGCCTATTGCCGGCAATTTGAGCGGATCGAATAAACGATCCAAATCGGCAATCGGACGACCGCTCACCAAAGCCACCGCACCGCCCGTTAACCCATAAAGGCGCGCCAAGGACTCGCGCAATTCATGAGAAATATGCACCTTAAAGGGCGACGGCCCAATGTCGATCAACGTGCCATCGACGTCGAGCAAAAACGCCGTCGCGTTTAGGTCGAGTCCTACAAAAGCGTCTATGGCCGCTATTTCCGCTGTCAATGACGTCACCACTGTCGCCGGAAGCCGTCTCGGCACGAAGAATGAGCGCGCAAACCCCCTCCGCAATTACTTCGCCAGTAATTCGACGTCGCCGTCCACGCCGGTGGCGACTTTGAATTCCCGTTCGTAGATCTTACCGTCGTTGCGCGCGATCGCACGATAATCGCCCTCAGCCAGAATGACGCGCGGGAACGCGCCGATTGATTCCTTAATCACATCGCCACCCGGCGTGATAACCGACCATGAGGTATTGGCTAAAGCCTCGCCGCCGGCTTGCGTCACAAGTTTAAGTGTAATGGCGGCGGCGCGATGGGTGACCGTGACATCCGTCATTTTTCCGGCCTGCACACGAATGTCGGAGCGCACCACCGAATTGGCGTTGCCGTAATTGGACACGATGTAATAAGTGCCTTCCGGCACGACAACGACACTGCCGCTCGTGACATGCTCGACGATCGGGCGCTCGTTGCCGCCGTCGAACTGACTGCCTTTGTAGACCTCAAAGGAGATCTGACCGGCGGGAATGCGCGCGTCGCCGACGCGGCCTTCAATCCGCAAGCCGCCGGCCGGAAGGTCGAACGTCTCGAGCGCGGTCTGCGCCCGTAAAGTGATAGGCCTGACTGCGGTAGCCAGCCCAAACCCAACATGGACAATGTAAGAGCCCGGCGGCAGGTTCAGTATCGGCGCCGCTGATTTATCCTCCTTAATCAGTTTGAACTTACCATTGGCGTCAGGTTTTGCGGAGAAGACGCGCCAGTCGAGGCCCCCGGTGATCGGCGCTGCATCCTCGCCGAAACGGGCGCCGAGTGTAAGCACGGTGTGCCCGGCGGTCCCCGGAACCGCAGCCCGGGGCGACACGTGAGCGGTCGCAATTGACAGATCCGGGGTGGTCGACAGCGAGGGCGGCGCTAGAACGCCGCCCGGTGCAAACACATTGCTCAGCGCATTCGGCGCCGGCGCAAGCAAACCACTGTCGGTCGTTGGCACGCCCGAGAATAGCGCATTCTCCCCCGGCACTTGCGCCAAGACGGGCGAGACCCCGAACAAAGCGGCGGTGAGGGCAATGAGCGGCCAGAATTGGCGAAATAAGACGGTGGCGAGGGCGGCTTCGCGGCGCATGATTTGACTTTTCGGTCCAAATCGCGGCGATTTCAAGCCTTGACGTAATCCATGATTAAGTATCGCAATTTCTGACGTAAGGGGCTCACCGTGGATGTCGATAACGTGGCGCGCGAGCAACGAGCGACTTGTACGCGCTACAACGTTGCCTTTGTGGAAGCTCCACCGCAACTGAAACTTGGAATCGCCCGGAATGTGCGTAACAAAATTACACCTATCAATGGTCTGCGGCATCCGCCTTCGGCCGACACAACGGGCTGGTATCTCTGGGCAAGTGAAGAGCTGACTCAGGATCCAAACTTCTTCATTCCCCTGCATGTTGAGCATCTCGCGGATTGGTGTCCGGACGTTTTGCGCTTTCTCGGCCTTCCTCCCGGATGGCGCTTTTTGTGGGCTGGCGAATATGAGGATGTGTGGCAAGACTTATCTCTGCTCAACGTATAAGTTTCAAGGTACGAAATGAAAATGATCGACGCTCTGCAACTTCTGAAAACCCGCCGCTCCGTCAAACCGATCGAATTGACGAGCCCCGCGCCGAGCGCGGCCGAGATCGACACGATGCTGACGATCGCCTCGCGCGTGCCCGATCACGGCAAGCTTGCGCCATGGCGTTTCATTGTCTTTGAAGGCACGGCGCGCGATAAAGCCGGTGAAATAATCGCAAACGTTTTTTGCGCCACACAACCCGACGCCACGGCCGATCAGATTGCGTTCGAACGCCAGCGTCTATCGCGTGCGCCATTGGTCATCGCGGTCGTCAGCCGCGCGGCGCCGCATGAGAAAATCCCTGAATGGGAGCAACAGCTGTCGGCGGGCGCCGCCGCCATGAGCCTCGTCGTCGCGGCATATGCCATGGGCTACGCGGCGAGCTGGATTACCGAGTGGTATGCTTATGATCGCGCCGTCCTCGATCGGCTGGGAATTGAGGCCGATGAGCGCGTCGCCGGTTTTGTCCATATCGGCACCGCGCGGCGAGCGCCTGAAGAGCGCGACCGGCCGGCGCTCGGTACCATCGTCACGCGCTTTTCGGGATGAGAGGCAAGGCTCGCCCGTTTCCGTGCGTGTAACGATTGCGATGACAAGCGGCTGCAGCGAATTAACGTTTTTAACGCGTGGTATTGAGCCGTTCGCGCCAAAGGCCGGTTGATACCGCGGAAAGAGCCGCCCGCAGTTTCGTTCCGGCATTAGACCCTTGCATTGCCATACGGACGAACCTGAATCGCCACGTTTGGGTGGCATGTCTTGCCGGCAGCTTCTATGATTTGCCTGGCAATGGTTTGGCGTTTGCCCAATTCGTTGCCCACGGGACGGATAAAGAGATCGACATTGGTCTTCGACGGTTTATTTGCACGCACGCGCAACGGTGATCGGGCCACTGAACTGATTGTTCAACCTCGCCCCATCCCTAAGCGGCCAATCATAGGCCTGGCGCTGGGCGGCGGCGCCGCGCGCGGCTTCGCCCATATCGGGGTGATACGCGCCCTCGCGGCGCATGGCATCGCACCGGACGTCATCGTCGGCACCTCGATCGGCGCCGTCGCCGGAGGTTGCTATGCCGCGCAACAACTCGACGATCTCGAATCGTGGGCGCGAAGTCTCAACGTGCGAAGCGTGCTCGGCTATCTTGACATCAGCTTTTCCGGATCCGGCCTTATTCGCGGTAATCATCTTGCCGATCGTCTCGAGGTGGGGCTGAAAGACAGCCGCATCGACGAATTACCGATCCGATTTGCCGCCATCGCCACGGAGTTCAATACCGGCCACGAAATTTGGCTGACACGGGGCCGGCTTGTCGACGCGCTGCGCGCGTCTTACGCGTTGCCGGGCATTTTCCCGCCCGTGATGATCGGCGGGCGCTGGCTGGTCGACGGTGCCCTCGTCAATCCCGTGCCGGTGTCGGCCGCGCGCGCGCTGGGCGCGCGATTGGTCATCGCGGTAAACCTCAATTCCGATTTGTTCGGCCGCGGCACCATCATCGCCAGCCACGGTTCCGACGATCAGGACGATGCGGCCCATGCCGCCGCCAAGAAAAACGGTTTTCGCGGTATCTTTGGCCGCGACCGCTCGATGCGCCGAAAATTTTTCGGCCGGCGTGGCCGGCCCGGCATTCCGACCGTGATGATCGAGGGATTTAACGTAATGCAGGACCGCATCACGCGGGCGCGGCTCGCGGGCGATCCGCCGGATGTGCTGATCAGTCCCAAACTCGGCGGCGTCGGCTGGTTCGATTTTCATCATGGCAGCGAAGCCATCGCCATCGGCGCGCAGTCCACAGAAAAATCCATGAGCGCCATCACCGAGGCAATCGCGATTTTGTCGCAAGCCGAGAACGGCGACGATGAGGCGACGTATAGGTAAAGGCTGTTTAAGTAAAGGCTGTCGCGTCTCGCCGGCGATCCGCCGGAGAAACAATTCAGAAGAGTTGATCGCATGCTAGACTAGGCTTTGCGAATGTATTCGCGCATGGCTTCCGATTCGCGTTCGATTTCGTCGACGCGTTGTTTCACCACGTCGCCGATCGAGATCACACCGACAAGCTCGCCGTTGCGTAACACCGGCAGGTGCCGGAATTTCCCCGCCGTCATCCGTTCCATAATGCTCGCGCATGAGTTGTCTTCGATGCAGGTGTTGACGTTGCGGGTCATGACTTGGCCGACCGGCAAAATGAGTGCGTCACGACCATGCTCCGATAACGCACGCACGATGTCCCGTTCCGACAAAATGCCGGCGAGGCGCCCACCCGCGCCGCGAACCAAAAGCGATCCGATCCGATGGACGTCGAGCAACTTGACCGCTTCGCTTAGATTGGCAGTCGGTTCGATATCGAAGATGCGGGTGCCTTTGGCAGCCAAAATGGCACGAACGTTCATGGCGGTCTCCACGTCATAGTTACGAGAGCGTCGTATTAAGCGGCACGGAAGCAAAGTCCTACGGTTCCGCGAGCTTGGAACGACCAACGCCGCTCCGTCTCGCGGGTTCCAAAAATCTATCGATGTGTCGAGCCGCGCGAGACCCGCGCGGCCGTGTCACGCCGGGTCGAACCACGAGAACAGCAATAGGCCGGCGAGAAAGCCGCCAACATGCGCCTGCCACGCCACGACCTCGCCTGGTCCGAGGCCACCCAGAGAGGGCGCATTCAAGCCAAATAATAGATTGATCCCAAACCAAACGACAATGAATATGAGCAGCCTCGGTTCGCGTAAGCTGCGCGAAAGCGGCAGCGCGGGCACGCGATAGTCGGCCTCGCTGCCGGTCCGGAAGAAATTCAATGGGCCGCCGCGCTGAAACGCAAAGCGCAGGGCGCCGGCCATCATACCGGAGATCGCGGCCGAGGCGCCGATCATCGGAGCGTCCTGCGCGCCGTAGGCAAACAAATGGGCAAGCGCCCCGGCGGCGGCCGTCACCGCAAAGAAGGCCAAAAATCGCGCGGCCCCGAAACGGCGCGCCAGCGCCGAACCAAACGGCAAAAACCAAATCGCGTTGACGGCAAAGTGCATCCAGCTGCCGTGAAGCAAGGCATAAGTCACGAAAGTCCAGGCGTTCGCAGGCCAGCCGCCCGGCACGTCCTCCGGCGGAAAAAAACCCAGCGCGTAGCGCAGCGGATTAAACGCAAACAGCCAAAGCATTTCGTTGTCGTCGGCGAGCGTCAATACCGATGTGCGGATGAAGTGCACGAATGCCATGAAGGCAATCAATGCGACGACGACCGTGGGAATGTTAAAGACCGGTTCGCGTTTCAAAGGCGGCGGTCCGGAGTGAAATACGACTTATGCATTAAACCAATTGCCTCTGGCCTTATTACGTTCTTGCCCCACACCACTTTGGTCCGCGCCGGATGCGTTCGGAACATTTTTGAGAACTCCTCGTCCGGAGACGATGCCACCGGCTTTGCTATGCACCGAACCGTTCCGCCCGATAAGGCGCCGGATCGCAGAAGGGCAAATCGCCCAGCATCATCTCGGCAATCAGCCGTCCGGTAACCGGACCCAAAGTCAAGCCCCAATGCGCGTGGCCGATGGCGAGCCATAGTCCGGTCAATCGCGGGGCGCGCCCGATCACGGGTCGTGAATCCGGAAAAGACGGCCGCGCGCCCATCCAGGTTTTGTCGTCGGCCCGACCATCCAACGGAAAAAGCGCCCGCGCTTTCGGCATTAAGCGATCGAATTGTACCGGCGTCGGCTTTGCATCGCGCGCGGCGAATTCGATGCCAGTCGTCAGGCGAATGCCCTGTTCCATGGGCGTAATGAGATAGCCGTTATCGACGTCGACGACCGGCCGCGACAGCATGGCATCGCCGTGCGCCCGGAAATGGCGATGATAGCCGCGTTTAACCGCCATCGGCAATCGCAAGCCCAATGGTTCCAACAAATCCGGCGCCCATGGACCAAGTGCGACGACAACTTCGGGTGCGTCGAGGCCGCCTGCATGGGTTTCAACCCGCCACCCTTTGGCAACACGATGCAGCGTGCGCGCGTCGCCATTAAGGATGATACCGCCCAGCGCCTTAAAGTGCGCCGCATAGGCGCGGGTGACGGCCAGCGGATTACTTAAACTCGCCGCTCTCGGCCAGAAAACGCCATGGGCGAAAACCGGCCTTAATGACGGCTCAAGTGAGCGCGCACCATCCGAATCAAAAATTTCAAATGGAAGCCCGAACTCGCGCGCAAGATTAAACTCGAGTTGGAGCGTCTTGAGGGCATCAAGCCGGCGATAGAGCCGGAGCCAGCCCGTCTTGCGCAAATATTGGGTGGCCCCCGCCTCCTCCATCAACCTCTCGTGCTCGGCCAAAGCGCGCGCGAACAAAGGCCGGTTTAATCGCGCCGTTTCCGCCAGACGGTGAGGCGTCGAAGCCGCGCGATAGGCGATCAGCCATGGCACGGCTTTCGGCAGGAAAGCGAGGTGATAGTTGGCTTCGCTCGCTTGGTTGAACGCCACCCGCATCAAAGTGTAAAGACGCGAAGGAAAAGCCAGCGGCAGAATCGTACTGCCTTCGATAACCCCCGCATTGCCGTAAGAGGTTTGCTCGCCCACCTCGGCGCGATCGATCAAGGCGACCGCCAATCCACGTTTGGCAAGCTGGAGCGCAATCGACGTGCCGACAATTCCTGCGCCGAGAACGGTCACATCGGTGTGAGCCATTTTATCTTTTCGTCTCCGTCGCATACGCCAAGCGTTTTTGTACGAAGTTTATTATCCAAGCGCCTTTATTATATGGAATGCAAAAGGCTCAAGCGCTATGACCTTAAGGCAACTCAGCCCGAGGCTTTTCCATGCCGATTCTGACTAGTTTGCCGGCTGTATTGGGATGGCTCGGCCGGCACGGCACAAGCGCGCTGGCTGCATCCGTCTTCCTCGGACTGGCGCTCCCCTCGCTTGCCGCCGATCTCAAGCCCTATCTCGGTGAGACTGTTTTCGTCCTGCTCCTCTTTTCTTATCTGCGGTGCGAGCCAAGCGCCTTCCGTCGCCATCTGAAATCGCCCGCTCTTCCCATCGCCGCCGCCCTATGGGTCATGGTCGCGACGCCGCTCTTGTTTGGCACCGTCTATGCTTTATCAGGCATTCGCGAAACAGCCCCGGCGCTCTATGCGATCATGATTTTGCATGCTGCGAGCGCGCCGATAACCTCTTCGGCCGCCTTCGCAGCGCTGATTGGTCTTGACGTGGCCCTCTCCCTCGTAACGCTGATCATCGCGAGCGCGATCTCGCCGATCAGTACGGTGGCATTGAGCTATTTGTTTCTCGGAAATTCGCCGTTCGCACCCGTTGAGCTCGGTTTCAAACTATTCTTCTTTTTTGCCGGCTCAGGCGCCATTGCGTATTTGATTCGCCGCGTGGCCGGCCAAGAATGGATTGGACGGCAAAGCGAAGCGATCGACGGATTAAATGTTATCGCCGTGTTCGTCTTTGCGGTGGCGGCCATGCAAGGCGTGCCGCATCGCGTTATGGAAGATCCATATTTGGCGCTTGGATTGCTTGCCCTCGTTGTCGTGGTGACCTGCGCCTTGGCCGGACTTAGTCTGATCGCCTTCCTACCGGCCGGCGCAAACCGCGGCCTCGTCATCGCTTTACTCGCCGCTTTTCGCAATTTGGCCGTCATCATGGCGGCGGTCGGCGCCGCGCTGCCCGACGAGGCCTGGCTTTATTTCGCGCTGGCGCAATTTCCAATCTTTCTGATGCCGGCCCTTTTGAAACCCTTCGCCAAGCGCCTGCATCATCGGTCGGCCTAGTGGAGTGGATTTGACATTCGCTACCCACCTGGCCGCAAGCTCGCGAAGCGAATGTCAAATCCAAAACTCCACTAGAAACTTATATTTGGCTCATGGTCTTTCAATTCAAACATTCGCAAAAGATCCCCGCCGAAATGGGTAGCGAATGTTTGAATCGGACCACTAGATTGGACCCGTAAGCAAAACCGTGACCCAATCTTGCGGGAGAAGTCGAAAAACCTCGCGTTGCCCCATGCTCTTTATCGTGTTACCCGGACGTATTGGAGGTGCTTTGACAATGTCCCGTCCCCTCATCATTGCGCCTTCCATCCTCGCGGCCGACTACGCCAAATTGGGCGAAGAAATTAGGGCGGTCGAAGCCGCCGGCGCCGATTGGATCCATGTCGATGTGATGGACGGCCATTTCGTGCCGAACATCTCCATCGGTCCCGATGTGGTAAAAGCGCTGCGCCCCCTCACCAAAAAGGTCTTCGACGTGCACCTGATGATCGCGCCCTGCGATCCTTATCTCGAAGCTTTCGCCAAGGCCGGCGCCGATATCATCACCGTGCATGTGGAAGCGGGGCCGCATGTGCATCGCTCGCTGCAAGCTATCCGCACGCTCGGCAAGAAAGTGGGCGTGACGCTCAATCCTGGCACGCCGGTGTCAACACTTGAGAACCTCATCGATTTGGTCGATCTTGTCCTGGTGATGTCTGTCAATCCCGGCTTCGGCGGCCAAAGCTTCATCAAAACCCAACTCGACAAGATCAGCGCCGTGCGCGCCATGGTCGGCGCGCGGCCCATCGACATCGAAGTGGATGGTGGCGTTACCGCCGAAAACACCGCGCGCGTGGTGCAGGCGGGCGCCAACGTGTTGGTGGCCGGCTCGGCCGTATTCAAAGGTGGAAATTACAAAGCCAATATCGATGCCATCCGCAACGCGGCTGCGCTCGCGCGCGGAGAGGCGGCGTGATCCCGCCCTACCCCGGCACTCTCTTTCTTATCCCTCCCCTGAAAGGGGAGGGTCGCCTGCCGAAGCGTAAGCGAAGGCCGGCGGGGTGGGGTCATGGGCCATTGCAATCGACCACCGCCCGCCGAGCTTCGCTCGGCGACCTCCCCCTTTCAGGGGGAGGTATGGAGAGCCATCAATGATCCCCCGCTATTCCCGCCCCGAAATGACGGCGATCTGGTCGCCGGAAACGAGATTCCGCATCTGGTTCGAGATCGAGGCGCATGCGGCCGATGCGATGGCCGAACTTGGCGTGATCCCGAAAGAAGCGGCGAGAACGATTTGGGACAAGGGCAACGCCGCTACATTCAATGTTACCCGCATCGACGCCATCGAGGCGGAGGTTAAACACGATGTCATCGCCTTCCTGACGCATGTCGCTGAAATCATCGGTCCGGATGCGCGTTACTTGCATTCCGGCATGACATCGTCCGACGTGCTCGACACCTGCTTGAACGTCCAACTCGTGCGCGCGGCCGATATCCTTCTTGCCGATATCGATGCGCTCCTCGCCGCGCTCAAGCGGCGCGCCTTCGAACATAAGCTCACGCCGACGGTTGGCCGCTCGCACGGCATCCATGCCGAGCCCACCACGTTCGGCCTCAAGCTCGCTTATGCCTATGCCGAATTTGCGCGCGGACGACGGCGCCTGCATGCGGCGCGCGAAGAGGTCGCCACTTGCGCGATTTCCGGCGCCGTCGGCACGTTTGCCCAGGTCGATCCGCGCGTGGAGGCCCATGTCGCCAAAGCCATGGGTCTGCGCGTCGAGCCGATCTCGACGCAAGTCATCCCGCGCGACCGCCATGCGATGTTTTTCGTCACACTCGGCGTGATCGCCTCGTCGATAGAGCGGCTCGCCACCGAAATCCGCCACCTTCAGCGCACCGAAGTGCTGGAAGCCGAAGAGTTCTTCTCCGAGAAACAGAAGGGCTCATCGGCCATGCCCCACAAGCGCAACCCGGTTCTGTCGGAAAATATTACCGGCCTGGCGCGCATGGTGCGCGCTTACGCTCTGCCCGCCATGGAAAACGTGGCGCTGTGGCATGAGCGCGATATTTCACATTCATCCGTTGAGCGTATGATCGGCCCGGACGCGACGGTGACTCTCGATTTCGCGCTGGCGCGGCTCGCCGGCATTATCGACAGGCTTATCGTGTACCCGAACAACATGCGCAAGAATCTCGACCGCCTCGGCGGATTGATCCATTCGCAGCGGGTGCTGATTGCGCTCACGCAGAAGGGCGTCGCGCGGGAGGATGCTTATCGGCTGGTTCAACGCAACGCCATGAAGGTGTGGAACGGAGAAGGCGATTTTCTCTCATTGCTGAAAGCCGATCCCGATGTGCGTGCAAAAATGACCGATAAGGACATCGAGGCGCATTTCGATCTCGGCTACCACTTAAAACACGTCGACACGATCTTTAGTCGCGTTTTCGGAAGCACGTGAACCGTGCGCGATATCACATCCAACGACGCTGATGAGCGCCATGCCACATCTGTTTCAGGTGCGCCGGCTATCCTCGTCTTTGACTCGGGCCTGGGCGGCCTCACCGTTTTTCGTCATATCCATCAAGCGCGGCCTGACGCGAATTACATTTATGTCGCCGACGACGCCGGCTTTCCCTACGGCAATCTTTCCGCGAGTGAACTGATCGCGCGCGTCACCATCGTCATTGGCGATGCCATCGCGACCTATGCGCCCGATCTGGTGGTGATCGCATGTAACACCGCCTCGACGCTCGCATTGGCCGAGTTGCGCGCGCGCTTTGCGGTCCCATTCGTCGGCACCGTTCCCGCCATCAAGCCCGCCTGCGCCCAGTCAAAGAGCAAACGCGTGGCGGTGCTCGGCACCCAAGCCACCGTTGGCCAGGAATATACGCGCGCGCTCATTCGCCAATTCGCGTCCGGCTGCGACCTCGTTTTGGCCGGGTCGCCGCGCTTGGCGGCTTTTGCCGAGGCGGAGCTCGCGGGATCGCCAGTGGACGACACTGCAATCAAGGCCGAAATCGCGCCCTGTTTTGTCGAGGCAGACGGCCGGCGCACCGACACCGTCGTACTGGCCTGTACGCATTACCCGCTTCTCTTGGAACGCTTCCGCGTCAACGCACCCTGGCCGGTCGACTGGCTTGATCCGGCGCCCGCCATCGCGCGCCGGGTGACTGAATTGCTGCGCGAATATCCAAACATCAAAACACATCCTGAACCAAAAATATCGTTCACCTCGGGTCGCAAGCCTGGCTCCGCGCTTGCGGACGCGCTGGCACGATTTGGATTTTAGTAGCGCGGCCCGGCAAATCCCGGCAAATACGGAATCGCGTCGCTGCCCGATGGCGCGCGGCATCTTAATCAAATCGAATAAAACTATGTGCATTGGGCGCTCGACGTGACTAGGATCCCCGACAACCTCATCGGCGCAATCAAAAGTTGTGACATGCCCGAAAGCAGCAAGTCCTTGTGTCACAATGGTTACACAACAAAAACGCGGGCGGTGATATGGAACGTCGTGAGGATTGGCGCTGCCCATTTCAAGAAATCCGTGAAGGCAATAGGTGATGGCTGGAGTTGGTGAAGCAGGCCCGCGGAACGCGTCGGATACATTCGGCGATCGCGATGCGGATGCAAGGCCGTCCACCACCAAGCATGGAAAAGGATCGGCCAAGAACACTCCTCAATCGGACTTGGGCAAGCACTTGGGCAAGCAGCAGCCTGCCACAGCAAAGGCAATAAAGGATCCGAGCGCGCCTAGAAATGCGCCCGCCTCCGGTGCGGCCGGTATCGGACCCGGCGCCGCCGTGAGCACGCTCCCGCCGCTCAACGGCAAAAGCGAAGAGCAAGCGGTTCAAAAGTTAGGCGAACTATGCAGGCTCGAGGCCTTCAAGGGGTTATCGGATTCCGACAAGCAAGCCATTTTCGGCTATCTCAGAAATCATTTCGAACGCATTGATGCCGTTATTTTGACGCTGCAAAAAGCGGACACCGGCAAAGACAACCTCGCCAAAGATACATTGATGGCGCGGGCGCGGCTGGAGCATAAGCAAGCGCAAATTCTTACAAAACTTCCAAGCGAAAACGAACGTGATCGGATCAGAAATCAGATCGCCAGGATTTGGGCAATCGCGGAGGACACGAACGGGTTCGACTCCGCAGGTTTCCGGAAATCGCTGGCTAACGAATGCCGTACAGATTACACGCTGCGTGGAATCTATGCCGCCTACTTCGATAAATACATCAACCGGACAAAAAGCGCCACTTTCGATGTGAAGTATGTTGCTTCGAAGACATGTCACGCCGGCGCCGGTCAGCTCTGCCTCCGATCAATCAGCGTGACCAGGTTAAAAGTTGGCTGGCCCTCCATCATAATCCGACGTCCGAGGAAGTTGTCGCAGCGCTGAGCGGAGGACTCGGCAAACTATCGGAAGCCAACCAGCATTATCTGCTCGATCACGTCATTGCGGAATATGCGGCCGACAACTTTTTCCAAATGGCGATGTCGCTCGCCGATTTTGTTCAAGACAATCGAAAAGTTGATGATCGCGTGCGTCTGGCTCGTTGCCGAAAGCTTCATGCGTCACGCAATCGAGTCCGAAGACATCCGGCCGCAGGCGCGCGCCTTCGCGATGGACTTCATCGCGCATAATGCAAAACGATACGCCGGGTGCGGGCCCAATTGATCTGCTCCATTATCGGTTGACGATGGCCTTCGTCTCGTTCTTGCTGTCGGTGGCCAGCCAATACCCGATACTAACCTCACGCCACATACAATAGATAAACCTGATGGGCTCGTTGACAATCATCCGAGCATCAACGATCCCAAGACATTGTCGGATGCACGCAATCAAATCCTCGTCGCACTGAATAGCATCGCCACGACGGAGAAGAACAAGAAGACGATCGCCGCGATGGTTTCCGCCATTCGCGACACGACCTCCCCGGTAGACGTTCTAAGAAGAACACCGCAGCTCGCCCGCAGCCTCGGTTTCGCTTTGGCCAAAGAGCACGATCCCGACGAGCCGGAAAAATGGTCTGACACGAAAGCGGCAACCATATCTACGGCATATTGACCACTGAGCTAGGCGCGAGTCGGCTCCTTGCCGGTTCTGTACCCGAGCGAAAAGCGGCCGCATTAGAAGCCACCTTTTACGCAGGGTATGCACAGAGACCTGTTTAAAACAGGCATGCCGATAGCAAAACACGCGCTCGCGGCAGCCATGGCGCATGTGCTTATCGAGAATACGCGTCGATGATAATCGGCAAAAAAATTTCCCAATCCGAAGAGGCGAGCCCGGCTCACCGATATGCTCGCAAAATACCCCGCAGCTCGCGCAGGCGATCTTTAATCCGGAAGTTACGGCACACAAGCCGGCGCTTTTTCTACACATGGTCCTACGAGCATGACGAAATAAATAGGCAATTGGTAGAAAGCGTCGACGATCCTGGGAATTCGTCGCAAAGCACATCGCTGCGCTTAAGGGTAAGACTCGATTCCGATATTCCACCTCAGCCTCTGGAGGGTCATGCGGCAGAGCTCCTGATTGGACTCGCGTTGAACGAGATTCCGGCCCCACCGTCAGGAGTCAACCTCGAACCAGCAGATTTGGGAGCCATTACGAGTCTGCCCGGCGAGGTGGTTTGGCGAATGTCCTCGCGAACTTGCCGAAGGTCTTCAAAGAAAATAATCTTTTCGAAAAAAGCAAACCGGTCGCGGAGACCTTGGCCGCGCTTCGCGCCATGGCCGACCCAAACGGTCCCCTGGAAATCGGCGTTAAGCACATAGGATGCTTCTGCAGTGAATTCGGTAGAGGCGGTTCCGTCCTCTTTTCGGTCCGCACCGGCCGCGACGCGGACGGCAATCCGATATACGCCTATCTCAACTCAATGCTCAACCAGTATACCGATCACGACATCATAAAAAAGGTCGTCGGCAGAGGGGGCGTCGTTGTCAGTACCAACAAGACCCATGTCTCCGCTTTTGACGATTGGCGCACCACCAATAAACTGACCGGCATAATGGTCTATCGCGACGATGCCGGAAATCTCGTCGTTGAGAAGACGCCGGAAGCCCGCAGTCACAGAAAAACCGCGCACGCCGTCGCAGAAGGCGGGGGCGCCGTCCTTATGTATGCGGGCATTATTTTCACTGATGGCATACCTGCTCTCATCATAGGCGCGGCGGGCGGCGCTAGCGGCGGTTATTTGGCTTATGAAGAATTCGATGAATTAGCCTGGCTGAAGGCCCATGGCGGCAGTCTCACCAGCAAAGAAGCGCTCAGACTTTGGCTCGGCGGCGTCACGAATGTACTTGGTGTGATCCCCGTTCTCGGGTCGCTGCCGCGCAATCTTTTGCAGCTCCGCGAAGAGGCGCAGTTATATCGGGCCGCAAAAGCCTGGAGGGCCATGTCTCCCGCCGGCAGAGCCATGGCCAACAAGCTCGCGAAGCGAGGAATACGTCTTATATCGCTGCCCCCGCAAAATGCCTTCATCAAGCTCCTGCAGACTAAGAAATGGGCCCAACGCGCTGTATCGGTCGGCGCACAAGTCGGCCACGTTGCCGGATTAGGTCAGATGGCGCTTTCCGGCGTTCAGACGGTGGTGCAAGGGGCTGAGGCTTACGACGATTGGAGAGATCTCACCCCGAAGCAAAGATGGGATTTCGTCTTCTCGGTTTTTCAGTTCGCGCACAGTTTAAAAGGGTTTCTTCCCGAACGAGAAATTGATCCAGATGTAAAGCCTGCTCCGCTACCAAAGATGCAGGTAAAAAAAATAGGCAAGACCGGCGAAAAAGCTTCGCCGCCTACGAAGGCGAAAAAAAGCGAGACCGCCGAAAGGGCTCCTTTGCCAACGGCGAGGCTAATAAAGGGAAAGACCGGCAAGAAAAGCCGTTCCATTACACCGAAAGCGGGCCCGGAACCCCTTGTGGAAGAACCGCCGCACACGCAGCCTCGCGTGCCAGCGCAAACCGATGTTCATTGGACCGGTCTCAACAAAGACTTTGTCGATGCCGTACACGCGTTGCTCGATCCCCATGATGCCGTCCTCATTGAGCGGGAACTGGCACATTGGGCAAAAGCACATGGGAAGCCGCCAGAGCTGATAGAGATAATGCTGGAGATCATTGGTATCGCGGATCGCCATGGAATTAATGGAACGTTTCTTATCGATGAACTAAAAGCGCATTTTAAGCTCTCAGATATCATACGCGAGGCCATCGATACCTTAAAAAGCAAAGGAGGCGATCCGGAAGTTATTGAAGAACTAGAAAGACAATATAACGAAGCGCTGGCTTCCGGACGTTCCGTAACGAGGGAAGATCTCGTTGACCCGCGAGATACATCCACAAGCGCACGGCCAGCTAATATGATCGGCCACACCGCGTCGGGTGCCGTAGCGGCAACAGATCCGCCACCAACATCGGCGGAGTATCGTGCGACGGACGCGCAGAATGCGGGAGAGAGACACGAGCCGGTAGGTCGTGCACAGCCAGCACCGGCGCAACAGCGGGTCGCCGCCGGCGGCGGACAGGCGCAAACCGGCTCCCCACAAGCCGGACACGCGCAAGCCGTTCCGCTGAATACGGCGGCGGGCGGCGCGCTGAATGTGGGGGATGTCGCGCCGGTTCATGGCGCTGGCCCCGCAGGCGCATCGCCGGCACAC
The DNA here is from genome assembly GCA_963697535.1 of uncultured Pseudomonadota bacterium. GTDB lineage: Bacteria > Pseudomonadota > Alphaproteobacteria > Rhizobiales > Xanthobacteraceae > Pseudolabrys. The sequence goes on from OY969085.1 coordinate 2,920,109, forward strand.
GGCACATCGCCGGTCAATCCCAGGATGACCGCCGGGTCGACCACGCCGCCGGGAGGACCCTCACCCGGTCCTCAGCCAGGGTCCGGACCCCCAGGGCCCACGTCTTCGCCCGTAACGGGACCGGTGCCTTCGCCAATGTCGGGACCAGCGACGGGGCCGGCGCCTTCGCCCGCCGGGGCGCCTTCGTCAACTCCGGCAGCGCCGCCGGCAAGCCCACGGCCCGGCGGCACCAGGCCGCCGGCTGTCGGCGACCAAGCGGCCACCCCCCAGCCGGCGGAAACCGGTCCCGCGGCGGAACCCGCCCCTGCCGCCGAGCCGACGATTGAACATACGCAAACGACGCACAATCCTGCCACAACTGCCGCTGCCGAAAGACCGGCTCTTACTCCCGAAACCCGCCAGCGGCTTGCCCAGTTATCTGCGCGCATTGCGAAGATCGGGCTGCAAATCCGTGATTTGGGAATAGCGGCCACCGCCATTGAGACGCAACTCCGAAAAAATGACCTAAGTTCTGCCGACCGGGAGGCGCTCAATCGACAGCTCTCTGAGCGCAACATAGAACGCGGCCAGCTCGCGCATGAGTACGGCGACCTTTCTTTTGAACACTTCTGCCTCGGTTTGAAAGGTCTCTCTAATACGGAATTACTTTATGTACTGCGTCTGCGCCAACAATGGGCGTCCGACTTCACGGAGTTCGCCGGCCGTCAGGGCGTGACGCCGGAGCGGGGTTTGGAAATCCAGGCGGAACTAGCGGCGGTAAGGGCCGAATGTGCGCGTAGAGGCCTCACGCCGGAGGGCCGGTTTGCCGAAGATGTGCATTCACTTGCCGTACGCGGGCAGCCCGGCGGAGCGGCCGCAGCACATGCGAAGCTGCTTGCCGCCAGAGCAGAAGGGAGCCCGGCCGCCGCTGCTGGTAACGCAAGTAACGACACGTCTGCCGGCCATGCCGGCAACCCCGCGCCACCCACGGCTCACCCCGCTGAGCACGCGCCCGTGCAAGCTGAGGCGGCCGAGCATACCCCGGCGCCGGACGAGCGCGACGAGGGCAATGGCGGTTCTGACGGCGTGACGGCGGGCGAACGGCGGCAGCAGCTTGAGAAACAGCAACAGCAACAGCAGGAAGCACTGCGGGAGCAACAACAGCGGCAGCAAGAGACGGAAAAACCGCAGGAGGAGCAGCAGAAGCAACAACAGCAGCAAGCAAACGCGGGCGGCCCGCCTTCCGATGGCCGGCCTCCCGGCGGCGGGGAGGGCCCACCTCCGCCCCCGCCTGGCGGCGGCGCGGGCGACGGCGGCGATGGCGATGGTTCTCATGGACCAGGTGCGGGAGAATCCCCGCCAGCCGCAGAACAGCCGGTCACTTCCGGCGCCGCATCTCACTCGGCAGAGCAGAATTTCTTTGATCTCCTCAATCGGGATCCCGTTGGCCTCGAAATGCTGGAAGCCGCGAGAAGGGAAATGGGGGAGGATGCTAATCCCAGTGCCCTTGTCGACTGGGTAATAGAAAAATACGAATTATCTGGTGCAGCCGAGCCAAAGTATAGAAACCTTAGCGAAAAATATTGGCAAATTTTTAATCGTGATCTCTCGGATTCACCTCCGACCACAGGCACGCCGCCAAATGAAACGCTAGCAAGTTCCGGCGCGCGCTTACCCGAGCAAAACTTCCTACAGTGGGTCGGCGACCACTATCCCGGCAAGCTTGCCGCCGCAATAACCGAGCTCCAAAACCGCGCCACCTCCGATCACCCTGGAACCGATCCGTATCGGCCGGCAACGGCCGCAAGCCAAGTAAAACCCAAGGCCGAGGACATCATCGCGACGCTTATTAGACCTGGGCTGAAAAGCAACGAGTTAGCTATTTTCAAAGATATTTGCGAAAACTACTTCAATTTTATCGATGCTTTAGCGAGGCCCCTGTCTCGCCCGCAAGAGTTCGCGTTCTGGGATTCGTTGCAAACGAATCATTCTGTTCTTGTTAGACAGGCTGTGCGCGAAATCGGAAGTTCTAACGTCGACCAAATCATGCGTTGGTTCGCGAACAGAGTAGCGACCAACCCTCAAGCCCGAGAAATTTTCCTGCAATACCTCCGCCTGGGCCGTTTGGAGGAGCTGCAGCGTCTAAATTCCAAATCCTCTTCTCACCCGCCAACCGGACGCGTTGAGCCCGGCACGCCGCCAACGCCCCCCGCCGGCGACGCGCCCTCTGGCAGCGCAGGAGCCGGTCCCGGTGGCGGAGATCACAGTGGCGGTAGTGAACCACCTGGCCCGCTTGCGTCACCGCCTCCGGCTCCTCCTCCGTCTCCACCGGCTCCTCCCCCTGGTCCTCCATCTTCGCCCGGCAACGGTGAGGCCTCTCCCCCGCCTAGTGGTGGAGGCGAAGGTGGCGGCGCCTCAGGCAGCCCTCCCGGCGGCCATCCTCCCGGCGGCGGCGATGCCCCACCTCCTCCCCCCGGCGGCGGCGGTGACGGCGGTGACGGCCGCCCTCCCGGTGGTGGCGGCGACGGCGAGGGTCCGGGCGATGGCCCTAATGGTCCCCGCGGTCCCGGCGATCCGGCTCGTCCCGGCGAAGAGCCTTCGGAGGCGACCGCTGCTCAGCTGCACACTGAAGCGTCAGCTGCCATCCGAACATTGTCGCGCGAAGTAAAGTCACTTAAGAGCATTCTTGGTTCGAACTCCTAGTCAATTCGCCCGCAATACGCTCGATCGTATTTGCGATCTCGCGAACAAAATTATCGAACGCTTATCGGGCGGTCATGCAAGTGCGCGCGACATCGCCATGGCCGAGAAAATAGCAAACTATACTCAACAGCTTACTCTTTCGGCCCCGGGTGCCTATAGCCGATTACTTGCCCAGCACAGATTTACAATCCTAACACAGTGCGAACCTGCAAATTTCAATGCAGATTTACTACGAAACGCGCTTGACGCTTATGCGATACACAGCGGCTGGGACGAGGCAAGCCCGCAGGATATCGTTGAGCATTTCATAGAGTCGGCTGGTCACCTTACCCCAAATGATATTGCCAATCTGAGAGCCGCAAAACCGCGGTTAACCGAAGCGGCCCAAGCCCCTCCGCCACATCCAAGTGGTGGCGGGTCGAATCTGGCCCCGCCCGAAGGAAACCCATACCGACTGCCGGCGGGACCTGACGAAACAACACGCCCCGACCGCCCCGGACCGCCCGAGGAACAGGCACGGCCTAAATCACCAACGGTTGAAGAAACGCCGCGAGTCCAAGGAACCCTAACCGAGGCGCAGGCCAACGACATCAGCCTGACCCTGCAGTCGATCCTCCGCCCTTTCGAGATCAACGCCTTACGGGCCTACCTAAACTCGGAGTTTGGCCCAGTAGCGGTAAGTGTCGAGGAGATTATTGGCCTTATCGGGTCCGAAACGACAGTCGCCAAAGTTAAAAAACGGCTGGATATCCTTGGAATTTCCAGTAACGCAACTTTGCCGCGTGATAAATGGGTGGATCTGCTCGGTGCTCGTGGCGGCGGGCCATCAGGCGGACCTCCGGGTGGCGCACCGCCCGTAGGCGGCCCCCCGTCCGGCGGAGGCGGCGCGCCCCCGCCGGCCGGCCCCGCCGGCCCGCCGCCCGCCGCAGCACGGCATGCAGACCCTGCGCCCGCGACGACGGGCGATCCTGCATCGACTTCCTCCCCGACCGGCGGTGGGACCGAACCGGTGAACGGACAACAACAATTTCAGCAGCCACAACAACAGCCGCAAGCAAGACACGGCGGCGGTAACGACGATGACACGGCTGCAAAGCCAGGAAATCGTCCGGCGGCGGGCGCGGCGACGGCGACCGGGTCGCTTAATCCTGAGCTTTTCACGAAACTTGGGGAGTTCGCACAAAAGGCCGAAGCTGCTGCCGACACATTCGTAGCAAATCGGCAAAATTCTTCACGCGAGGCGCAGCGTGACGCGTGGACCAAGGTGGTAAAGGCACAAGCCGATTTAATGTTTGCGATCCGGCAACTAGAGCAAGCCGTCCGTGAAGGGACAGTGTCGGCAGATGCGGCTCGACCCCATTTGGAAAATTCGAAAAATGTCCTCAAGCAAATTATAGACAAGCTAAATCAGCCGGAAGAGACGCCCGCGCCCGCAGAAACGCCCGCGCGCGCAGCCCCACCAGGTGGTGGCCGTCTTGTTCCCTGGCGCAGAGCGCTGAGACTTATTCAATGGCTCCGAAACTTCGTCGCGCAGCGGGCCAATCGGCTTAAATTTGAAACAGCCTTGCGCGAGCGCTTGGCGCAGACAAGCGGCAAGATGGCGCAGGCCGGGTATTTTTTCGAGTACATTATCAAGCCCGCCGCCATCGAAGCCTTCGGGCCGGACCAAGCGGCAATCCTAGTCGCCGAATTAAAAGGTCAGTTCGCCAACCCGACCGGCGATGCAAATGACCCTCCTGTAACCTCGGACCTGCAGCCACAGGAAATTGATTTATTGCAACTCGACTTTGTTATGCGTCAGCTCTTTACAGCTGCCGATGTTGCAGCGATCTTGTTGCCCCGCGTCAATCCGGAAGCGGCATCACAACTAGTGCACGTGTTCAAAATTGCAGCTCCAACCCCGCCGCGTGTTATGACGATTGGGGCAATTGGAGAAATTATCCGGACGATGGAGAACGAGCCGGGCATGCCCAGAGAATGGCAGGGGTTGTCGGACCTGCTGTCTCCGCAGAGAATTGGGGTCTCCTCAGGGCAGGAAATTTCAATCGACGAACTGGCATCGCTGCTCTCCCAAGGCACGCAACCGCCACAGCCGCCGTCAGGCAACCCGCCGCCTGGTGCGCCGCCGGCGGGTGGACCGGGAGGTACAACCACACCGGCCGGAGGCAGCTCGCCCGGCGGGGCTGCCGCTCACGCGGGAGCCGCGCGCACCGGCACGCCGCCGCGAAGCGGCAGCGGTGGGAGTGGCGGCGCCGGAAACGGAGGAAGTGGCGGCGGTGGCGGCGGTCTCGGTGCGGTCGGTGTCGGCGGCGGAGATGCTGGCGCTCCGCCTCCTCCCTCCGGCGGCGGTGGCGGCAGCGGTGACGGTAGCGGCCGAGGGGGCGGCGGCAGGCGCGGCGGACGAGCCGCTCAAGATAATCCGCCTGAAGCGTCCAGCAATGCAGGACCCGCTGAAGAGGCGTTGCTATTACTTCATCCCGAGTTTCGAGAGATCCATGCGCTTGCGAACACTGCCGAACATGCTGTGACAAGATTGCAAAATCTGACTGAAGATTTGCTCCCCGGAATGCAAAGCGCGGATGAACGAGCGTGGATCATTGCGAATCTGAAATCCGCAACTGCGGGCTGAATATATCAAAGCCTACCTGGAAGCCTCGGTCGCTTCTTCTAACCTTGACAAGGCGGTAAAAGGTGCCGAGTTGGGCAATGACCCGTTCAACATTGGACACCGCAATGCGGCTATTGCCGATGATTTGAACGCGTTTCCGGGGCCGCAAGCCTTCGCCAGATTAGAGCCGCCTTCCGACGAGGCGCTCGCGGCGCTGGGCAGGCAAGCTCGAAAAACTCAAGAAGCCTACGAGCAAAATCGATCCGATAGAAACAAAAGAAATCGCGACATTGCCAAGAATGCGTTTGAGACCGCGTATTCAAAAGCGGTGCAAGGGTTGACGAGCAAACCATTAACCGCGCCCCCCGATCCCGGGTCCGGACGGCCGCCCGGGAGCAATCCCGCCCAAGCCGACGCCGCGCGGCCCGAATCTGCCCCAAGCCGTGCAACGTCGAGAGAGCCTTCCGAACGCAGTAAACTTTTGATTGAAGCTGTTCAGTTGTTGCACGACAGTGAACGATCGGCGCGCGACATTGCACGGTGCAGGGAGATCATTAATGAGTTGAGGCGTTGGCCCCCTGAAAGCATGTCCGAAACAATGCGTAGCGCAGTCAAAACCATCATCGAGGACTTCAATACCTTTATTAAAAATGCAAAGGGGCGTGAGGGAGAAGAAACTGCTGCTACGGCCGGAGCGGCAGTAACAACGGAGGCGCGCGAACAAGCACAAAACGGGCTCGACGGTGCAATTATGAACCTCAAATTGGCCAGAGGGAGACCGCACACCGCAGATGATCTCGATGTGATCAATGCAACTCTCGCTAAAGCAAACACCGCAAATGAAGGGCTTGCGATGCATCCTAACGATCCGGCAACGGTGGCGGCTGTGGAAAGATTAAACAGGCAAATAAGCGAGCTTCTTGATTTTCAAGAGCTTAGGCTGGGACAACGACGAGCCAAGTTGGCCAGGTCCATAAGAGAGATCGTCGAAATGGCCAGGAGAGCCTTGGCGGGCGGCGAATTTCAGGCAAAAGAGCTTCAAACCATCCTTGAGAGTTGTGAAAACTTGTCTGGTCGCACCTCGCATATTCCCTTTAGAACCGAAACCATGCCCGTCATGCAGAACATAAGCAACACGCTTTACTCGCTGATTGTGAGTCTTGAAAATCTTCAAACTAGGTTATCCGACGAGCAAAAAAGACAAGTCACAGAGGATATTGTTATACTAAAGCGGTTCAAGATGGGGATCGATGGAGTGCGGCGCTCGAACTGATCCGCGCCAAAGCCCCCGCCATCCACGTAACAGCGACACAGAAATTTCAGCCGGCAGCCCTTGCCACAACCCAACCCGTAGTGATAGGCGAGCCGAACAGGTGTTTGCCCACCTGCCCGGCTCTAACCCCAGCCAAAGGAGGTCCCAATGGCCAAGGCTAAAGCCAAATATAGTCGAAATCCCTCACCAAAAAAGAAACCGTCCGCAAAAAAGAGCGCTGTCACAAAGGCTTACGCCAGCGGCCTCGAACTCGTGGCCAAGCGCGAACGCCCGCGGGCCAAGCGCGCCACGCTTCGCGATCTCGCCAAGATCGACTGGAAGCCATGGCCGGAAGACAAAAAATGGCTCCCCTCGGACGAGACGATGAAGCAGCTCGGCCTCTACTGCCGTATCGCGGGTCAGATCATGACGCGCACCAAGGCCGATTTGATCGAGAGTCACAAAAAGCTCGATCACAATACCATGGATAAGCTCATGGCCGGGCTTTTGGACACGTGCGAGAAATTAAAAGCGCTCGCCAGCCTCGTCGATGCCGCTTATTTGCGCCTGCTCGCTTCCGCGAGCGCGCATTTTATGGCCGGTGGAAAATTCAAGCAGGCGACGCGGTGAGGAAGCCTATGATGGGTCGCGCGAAAACGCGAGGCCCATCACAAATTGCTGCCCGTAAGCTGTGGGATCAGATGTCGGGTATAGCCGACATCCGTGGACCTCACGTCTCTTTCGTTGGGGGCCGATCATCCTTCGAGGGCTTCGCGTTCCGCGAAGCCACCTCAGGATGACGGCGAAAGGTTTTCCCCTGAGGAGCGAAGTGAGAAGCCCTCCCCCTGTGAGGAGCGAGGGAAGCAGCCTTTCCCCGTCATCCTGAGGCGAGCGCGTCAGCGCGCCTCGAAGGATGGCGGCCCCTCGTGTGGACCAATCGTGTGCTACTGACATCGCCGCCCACACCCGTTTGACAGAGCCCTCATTCACCCCTAAAAAACCGCGCGCCTTGGCGGCAGAACCGTCAGGGCGTTTCGCGACCCGTGGTCAAGCCTTGCGCTTTTTGAGGTTTGGCCTGTCAGTCTGCCGGAGCGATCTTGAACGATCGGCCGCAAGGACAAAGGAGGGCGCGGTTCCTCACCATCTATGAACCCTACACGAGGACGCGATGACCAAGCGCAGTGAATCGAAGTACAAGATCGACCGCCGGATGGGCCAGAACATCTGGGGCCGCCCGAAAAGCCCGGTCAACCGGCGCGAATACGGCCCCGGCCAGCATGGCCAGCGCCGCAAGAGCAAACTGTCCGATTTCGGCGTGCAGCTTCGGGCCAAACAGAAGCTGCGTTTCTATTACGGCAATATTTCCGAGAAGCAATTCCGCAGCACCTATCAAGAGGCCGTCCGCATGAAGGGCGACAGCGGCGCCAACATCATCGGACTGCTCGAGCGGCGCTTGGATGCCATTGTCTTTCGCGCAAAATTCGTGCCCACCGTGTTCGCGGCCCGGCAATTCGTCAATCATGGGCACATCAAAGTAAACGGCAAACGCGTCAATATCCCGAGCTATCGCGTGAACGTGGGCGACGTCGTCGAGATCAAGGAAAAGTCCCGGCAGCTCAATCTCGTGCTGGAGGCACAGGCGCTCGCCGAGCGCGACGTGCCGGATTACATCGAAGTTGACGGTTCAAAAACGGTCGCCAAACTCACCCGGGTGCCGCTGCTCTCCGATGTGCCCTACGCGGTGCAAATGGAGCCGCATCTGGTGGTGGAATATTATTCGCGCTGATCGCTCGAGCAATTCATGGTCTTGTTGAATCGCCGCCTGCATTCGTCGGGGCCGGCTTTAAGCCACGGCTATGCGAAAATCGGGCACGCCCGTCAAAAACCGCCGTCATGGCCGCGCTCGTCGCGGCCATCCACGTCTTTGCTGTTTGAATCTCCGTAAAGACGTGGATGCGCGGGACGTAGGCGAGCGGAAGCGACGCCGTTCTTCGAACGGCTATGCCCGCGCATGACGCGAGCTAAACCGGACAACTGTGGAACAAGTTTTAGCCATGACGGCATCGCGGGGCGATTTAAAGGCGTCGCGGGGCGATTTAAATATGCGCAGATCACGATCTGGGAGGCGAAGACGTCCCGACGGCGAAGGCGTCGAGACGAGATTAAGATACGAGGTCACAAATGTTACAGCACAAATCGGTGACTGGTGTATCGTTCCTGCTGAAGAATGGGCGCCGCCCGTTCCAAAAAACCGCGATTGGCGATGGCCGGAATTGGTGAAGCAGTGCCTCGGACCGCGTCGGATAGCAGTCACCAAGACGCCTCCGCATTTCGTCCGGTCACCGAGGCGAAAAAAGGAGCGGCGAAGAGCACCTCCCGACCCCGCTTGGGCCATCAGCAGCGTGCCACGCCACAGACCGGAGTAGACCAAAAGAATCGGCCCACGAATGCGAGCCCGCCGCCGCCCTCTAGCGGCATAGGCGTCGTCGGATCATCGGCGGTGAGCGCGCTTCGCGGCGTGCCCACGGCTCAGGCGCTTTTCGGCACGTCGCCACCGCAAATTTACCACGCCCCGGAGCCGGCGACGACAAAAACCGAATGGCAAAAGCGGCTCGATCAGCGGCTTGCCGAGTGTCAAAGTGCTCGTGATTTCGCCGACGTCCTGACCGGCGACGGAAAAGAAATTGAACCATTAACGGACCCTGAACTGCAACGCTACGTGGTCGACTACGTTCTGACCCGTTGCCAGGACCTCAATGACATCAACAATTTTGCCGACGAGGTTAGCCGCAAGTCTGACGTGAGACTAGGCGCAAACGTCGCGCAACGCCTTCTCGAATACGCAACGCGCCCCGAGACCATCAGGACGGCCTACACGTTCAAGACGAGACTTGATGTTGGTTTAAACATCGCGCCCGATCGGCAGCTGCAGAAACAATTCGCTGCCGGCTGCGCGAGGGGCGCCGCGATCATCTTAAACAAAACAGGTGATCGAGAGCGCAACACGTTTGTGGCGCGACTGTCGCTGGAGCAGCGGACGGAGCTCACGCTGGGCGGCAAGCTTTTTCCGGCGCCTCAGGAGCTGGTGGCCTTGCTAAAAAACAAGCCGGCCGCCGAGCAGCGGCTTCTCGTCGATCACGTTCTTTCCAACCTCTACGATCTCTATGATTTCTTCGATATTGTCGGCCATTCCAAGCGTGCGCTTGATGGTATCGATGCGCTCGGCAAGTTTGTTCAAAATTCATCAAACGCCGACGACGACGTGCGCCGGCTCGTCGCCGAAAGGTTCTTGAACCGCGCCGTCAAACTCGATCGCGGCAATCAACAACAGAGAGAGTTTGCGGCCCGTTGCGCGGCCGCCGCGGTGACGAGTTTAAGTCAAATGAACCCGCGGGAGCGCGAGGTTTTCGTCGCGCATCGAGCGCCGGATGAACGCACGGCCTTTGCACTGGGTGGCGAGCTTTATCCTTCACCTCAGCAAATCATGGCTTCGCTGAAAGGGAAATCGACGGAGGATCAGCAGCACATTATCGACCACGTTCTGTCCCACCTTTCCAATCGTGCTTTCGATGAAATCGATGCGCTTGCCGAATTCGTTGAAGACGGAACGAAAGCCGGTGCGGGCGAACGCCTTCTTGTGGGCAGGCTGCTCCTAAAGCGCGCCATCAACCCCGGAAACAAAGGCCGCCACGCGGATGCGGAAGCGCGCGCCTTCGCGTTTGATTTTTTGCGCGCCATGCATAATGACCTCCACAATACGGGGCTGCTGCTCGCTGAACTAAATCCAACCGACGCCCTTCGCTTCGCTTACCTCCTTGATAGCCACCAATTACGCGACAGCAGCTTGATGACCACCAAGTCGCGGGTCCGGCTTGACGACCGGCGCCTCAACGATCCGCGCACGCTGGCCGCCGCGCGCAATCAGGTGCTCGCGGCGTTAAACGATGTCGACAGGACGCAAGCCCATAAGGCGATCGTCCTCGCCATTCTCAATTCGACTTTGGTCTCAGACTTCAAGGCGACGCCGGAATTAAGGGCAGAATTGGCCCATAATCTCGCCGTCGCTTTGGTGCATGAACATTACGCCGACAGCCCGGGAGCGGCGCCGCGCGAGGCGGCACTGTTGCGGCAACGCCTCGAAGCCCTGTTCCGCAGCGAGAAAGGCGCCATCTTCCTCTGTGGCGGTGTCCTCACCCACAGAAAATGGACCGCGCTGCAATGCGTCTTCAATGAACCGACGATCACCGCCGAACTGCTCGAAAACGGCGGCGATCGGGCCAAAGCAATCGTTGCCACGGCGATGGCGCGCGTGCTCGCGGCCTATTTCAAAATCCCCAATTCCAAAGAGGCGGTCGCCCGCTTTGCGGACATTCTGCAGAGAACCAATGTCCCGCTTGTCATCTGGAATCCGGCGACCGACGCCGGAAGTCGGGCTCTTTATGTTCAATGCCTCCTTGAAAATCCGGCGATAACCGTCGAAGCCATCAATAACGCCAACGATCCCTGGGACGTGATCGCTCGTCCGATCGGCAAAATGATGGAGAAGGAACGTCCTGATATCGCTCCCCAAGCCTTAGGCGACCATACGCTCGATCTGTTTGTCGGTAAAATTTTGCAGCAACGGCCCGCCGCGCCCAAGGGCGTGAGTCTGACCAAAGACGATATTGCCGCTTTCAAAAAATTCGAGGGCCGTTGGGATAGCTTGCCGGAGGTTTTTCTTAAAAATAATTTTTACACCGACAACGCGATCGTTCAAAACGTCGTACCCAAACTGCGCAAGCTCGCCGATCCCAACGGTCCGCCGGAAGTCGGGGTTCATTTCATCACCTGTGTCGGCAGCGTCTTCGGCAAAGAACATACCGTGCTCTTTTCCGTGCGCACGGGTTATGACGCGGGCGGCAAGCCCACCTACGCCTATGTCGACGGCAATGGCAATATTTTTACCGACTTCAAATGTTGGTGCGACACCAATAAGCTCAACGGCACTGTGGTCTATCATGACGAGGCGGGCGTGCTTGTGGTGGAGAAGAGCCCTTACGAGCGGCATACGGCCACAAAATACATGGACAAAGGGGCACATGCTGTCGGCCTCGCGGCCATGGGCGCCCTTATCGTGGGGACCGACGGCATCATGGGAGCTGTTTTTGGCGCGGGAGGCTCTGGCGCCGGCCTCTATTCGGCGAAAAGGGAATTAGACGAGCGCGACTGGTACGCCGCGCATGGCAATCTCAGCACCGAAGGTAATATAGGACATTTGCTGGCGGCCGCCGCCAGTTTGACCGGCGCACTCGCCGGCGGCAGCAGCGCGATCAGCGGCGTCTACAAAGAACTGGCTCTCGTGCGGCAACAGCAGGGGTTAGGACTCCTCGCGCAGTTGATGAATGAGGAAGCCGCGCCGTTTGTGAAGTTCGGCCGTGCGATGGGGATCATTTCGACGACGCCTAACGCTGTCGTCCTCGGACATAATATCGTGCAAACGGCCGATACTTGGGACGACTTGCCGGAGTCGGAGAAATTAACGACGGCCGTGGGTTTGGTCGTCGATTGTCTAATGAACGCCCAAGGCGCGATGGCCGCGCTGCGCCACGCCGTGGAGCTCACCGAGCCCGCACAGCCCGGCCAAAAACCGCTGCCAATCGCGAGGGTGATACGAGGCAAAGCCGGCGCCGGCCGAGGCGGCATCGGCGAGACCGGACCGGGCAGTGGC